>JADJVC010000006.1 GCA_016710685.1 Flavobacteriales bacterium
ACCGGCATGGACACGCTCTTCCCGCTGAACAACGCCACGATGCCACGCTACTTGGATGCGGTGGACGAGCTGGTGACCTTGGCGCAGGAATCAGGATTGAAACTTGTGATGCTGGCGCGGTTGGTGCCCGGTGAAGCCCTGTACGAAAAGCAGTTCGCACAATTGGCGGACCGCTTCCGCGACAGGCCTGTGGTAATGGCTTACGACCTGTTCAACGAGCCGCTCTATTTCGATGTGCATGACCGACCCAAAGCGGACGTGTACCCTGTTGTGAGCGGTTGGCAACGTCTGCTGAAAGCCCATGCCCCGCATCAGCTCAGCACCATCGGCGGTGGGTGTACCCGAAGTGTTCGCTTGGACCCCAACATCCTGGACGTGGATTTCATCTCCTTTCACCCCTACGAATACCAACCCGAGCAAGTGCGCAATGAGCTGCGCTGGTACGGCGAACACGTGGACAAGCCCTGGATCATCGGGGAGACTTCCTTGCCTGCGGACAACGACTCGGTTCCGTACACCGACCAGCTGGAGTTCGCCCGCAAGACCCTGGCACAAGCGCGGGCGTGCGGTGCCGTGGGCTACACGTGGTGGCAATTCCAGGACGTGGGCTGGGGCCGCTTCCACTCGGACTACATGGGCGTATTGGACCGTACGGGGGAAACACGAGTTGCCGACGGGCTGCCGGTGGTGCATGGCACCGTGAAGCCGGTGGCCGAAGCATTCCGTGAATTTCGCGCGGACGTTGCACCGAGCGACTGCCCAGCACTGCCGAACTACTACAACTTTTCCTCGTTATCCGCCGCAAGGCTCACTGGCCGAATTTTGGACGAACAAGGGAAGCCTATTGAAGGTGGCGTGGTAACCGGATGGGATGCAGGCTGGAGCACTTCGTACTACACGATCTCTAAGAGTGACGGCTCTTTCGCCTTGTACGGCGATTTTCCGTTCCACCATTGGATGGCCTCCGCTACACGCTACTCCATGGTGCGCGGTGATGTGCAGCCCAACACTTACTTCACCGACAGCAGTGGCACCCCAACATTCTTTCTTGGTGAATTGCGCTTGGGACCGCATTAGCTACGCGGACCCGAAGCCGTAATTGTTAGCGAGGGAACGGCGGTGTGTACAACTTGAATTTAGCGTTCGACCAATAACAGGGCTTGTCGCGAACAGCGTGTTAGTCACGGAGTCTACAGTAACATACAGGCCGTTGTTCGCTTTGAGCGCGATGGTGCCATCGCCTTGCGGTTCGCTGGTGAAAAGGCCGTAGTCTCCCAAGTCCATGGCCGTGGCGGCGAGTTGTTGCTGTTCCTCCAACTCGGCGCACAAGAACGAGCCGTTCGTGCAAAGGAAGGCCACGCAGCCATCCCCGGTTCGCAGGCGCAGGAAGCTTTCCCACGGCCCCAAACTGTCGCGGTCCGCGGTGGCCGTTCGATCACCGGAAGAGGCGATGGCGACCCAGGCCCCGCTCTCGGCACGCAGGCGCACGGTATCGGACTTCACGATGCTCGGCGCAAGGCCATCGATCTGCTGGACCCGGTCTGCTGGAACGCCGTAAAATGTGGTCCAGCGCATCAACATCGCGCTGTCCAAGCCATCAAAGAAGCCCATGTATTTGTCCGGATAGTAGCCCGTGTAGGCGTTGACCGTGGGGATGCCGAGGTCCTGTGCGGCGAGCATGGCGGTGAGGTGCAATTTGATCAACCGGTCGTGTGTCTCTCCCGGTCCGGCAATGCCGAAGTAGGGGGTATAGGCGATGGCATCGTACATCTTGGACCCTTTGTATTCGCGGGTGATCCGGCGTTGTACCTCCGTCACGAGTTCCTGCGCATCGCGCTTGTTGAACCTCATTTGCGAAGCCATGTCCCAGCGGTTGTCCTGGACTACCAGCAACGGCAAGAGCAATGCGGTCAGCCAAGCCCTGCGCGGTGCGGCAAAGAGCGGGCGGAGCGCGAATACGAAGAGCAGCACGAAAAACATTACCTGCACATTGATAATGCGGTCGACCGAGCGCAGTGAGGAGAAGCCGGGTAGTTCAAAGACCCATTGGTAAAGGGAAAACCCCGCAATGTCCATGCAGAAAAGCCAGCTGAAAAAGAACGAGAAAAGAAGCGTGGCAAGGATGGAACGCTGCGCACGTGTAACCCGCCTGAGCGAAACCAGCGCCACCGCGGCAGCAATGGCCAGCCACGGCAGGCCTCCTACAAACTGCGTCTGGTCCCACCAGCTGGGTGTAACATCCAATCCGGTTTCCGCGAACATCCGCCACGACTCCGCGCCCGGATGGCTGAAGAAAAATGCGATGGGCCGAGGAAGCGAGCCGGAGATGTCCGCGAATGTTCGCACACCGGTTTCCGTCTGTAGCACCAGCGCTTGCATGCGTTGGTAAGGCAGTGCAACAGGAGCCAACAAAGCGGCGCCGCAGGCCAGTACAAGGATCCAGCCGAGCGCGTACCGCCACCATAGAAAACGCTTCCACCAGCCCGGATGCCGAAGGAAGACCAGGTGCCCAAGCGCCAGAAAGAAGAGCCCGTACACCAGCATGAACCCGAGGTACATGCCGCAGTAGAACTGGTACACCACGGCCAGCACCACCAGCGCGAACCACTTCAAGCCGCCACTGCCGAGGTAGCGCCAGAGGAACCAGAAGGCGAGCGGCACCATGAACTTGGGAACACCTGCGCATGGCCCATCTGGCCCATGTTGTAAATGCCGAATGCAAAAATGTACGCGCCGCACGCCGCCAGTACATCAACGACAACCCACTTCCGCAACGCGAGAAAACAGCACCAGAAGTTCAGCACAAACAAGGCTACGACCCAGAGTTGAAAAGCGCTCTCCCTACTTAACCCTGCGGTTCGGATCGCCGCATAAATCGGTGCCGTGCCCAACAGGTTGTCTGAGAGCGCAATGGTATTCTTGTACGGATACATGAACGGCGCATCCCAATAACTAGGCTCCTTCCCGGAGGCATAACGGTAGAAATGCTCCAGCACGTAATTGTTGGGGGATCAAACTTTGCTGCGGTCCGAGCACGGCCACCGGTACCTGCCACATGCCGAAGGCGAAGAGGCCGAGGACCACCAAAATGCCAAGCCCTTTGAATCCCTTTCTGGACGGCATGCCAAAGGGGCTGGTGGTCATTTTTTCCATGGATGCTCTGTCTGGCGGCGGTCCCGCTGACCGATCTCAACAGGCAGCGGACCGCGAACTTCGGCAAAGAACCCCATATTTAGCGTCCCATGAAATGGCGTCCTTCGCTCCTGTTGACCTTTTGGTGGACCCTTTTAGGCGCGGCTGCGGTGTGGATGCGCCTCCGTTCCACGGGCATCCTGGAAAGCGGCGACGGCATTCAGCATTACCAGATCGCCCGCTACTCGTGGCAGCATCCCGAATTGTTCCTGCACTCCTGGGGCAAGCCGCTGTTCACACTGCTCTCCTCACCTTTCGCGCAGCTGGGTCTCTGGGGCATGACGCTCTTCAACGCGCTATGCTTGATGGCCACAGCCTGGGCAGCGGACGGGATCCTCAAACGCGCCGGGCAGGCCGCGCGCTGGCTCTATGCGCCGATCCTGTTGCTGGTGCCCGTGTATGGCACAATGGTGTTGGCCGGCATGACGGAAGTACTCTTCGGGCTGCTCACCATCCTCGTGATCCGTGCGCTCTTCGAGGAGCGCTATGTGCTGGCGATGGTGCTCCTCTCCTTCACGCCCTTCGCCCGGCCGGAGTACATCGGCTTCGCTCCTTTCGTACTGGTCTGGGTGGTGGCCAAACGGCAGTGGCGCACACTTCCTTGGAGTATTACCGGCCATTTCATCCATGCCGTTGCGGCCACCATGCTCATGGGCGATCCGTTGTTGGCCTTACACAATGGGACCTATGGGGGGGCGGCCACGATCTATGGCCGTGGTCCGCTGTTTCATTTCGCAGATCACTTACCGGAAATTTTCGGGATGCCCTTGTTGCTCGCCGGCATCCCTGCGCTGTTTGCCGGGGCATGGCTCTGGTGGGAAAAGGCTGAAGACCGTTCAACGCTCCGGTTATTGCTTGTAATAGGATTGCTACCGGGATTGGCCATTGCTTTCATCCACTCGTTTCTCTGGTGGAAAGGCCTGAAAGGCTCTCTCGGCCTGTTACGTGTACTGGCCACCACCGCCCCGCTGCTGGTGCTTTGCGTGGTGTGGCCCATCGTGCGCACCTTGTCGCTGCCACGTGTGTGGTGGACAGAACGCTTCGTCTTCACCATGGGGTCGGCGCCCTCTTCCTGCATGCAGCATGGAAAGCGCTCTTGGTCGCACAGCCGCTACCGGTGGTGCCGAACGATTATGAAATCTTCGTGCAGCGCGTGGGTGTGGAGGTAGGACGCATCAAGGGCGGATACGACCGTGTGCTCTACCATCCTGCTGTGGCCTATTATGCAGATATCTACCCCTTTGACACTGGCAAAGCCATGCAAATTTTCAGTTTGGACACCACGCGCACTGATGCAGTCCCCGGGGCGAAAGAATTGCTCGTCTGGGACTCGCACTTCGGACCGAATGAAGGTGGCACTCCGCTGCAATGGTTACGGGATCGGCCCGGGTTGCGCTTGGAAGAAGTGATGGTGCCGCAGGACCGGATGGAAGTGCTAGGCGGTCTCCCGTTCGAGGCTTGGTTTTTCCGACGGGGAACGGACGGGCGGCACGAGCAGCGTGAACTGATCTTCGACACCGATACGCCGATAGCGATGAACATGGAGCACCATGCGGACACCATCCCTTGCGCGGAGGGCGGCAAAGCATGGTGCTTTAATGCGGAAGAATTTCCGTTGGAAGTAAAGCAACTACCGCTCCTTACTCCTGGGCTGGTCTACACGGAAGTGGTGGTGAGCGGCACGTTCAAGCGCAGGAATGGTAGCGGCGACGACATCAAGATGATCGTGTCCGCCTACGACACACCGGAAAAAGCAGGCTATTGGTGGCAACCGCTCTACGACGGTCCGTTCATTTTTACCTACCGCGTCCCGGCCGCCGTAGCCGGATTGAAGTACAAGCTCTACCTCTGGGACATCAACCGCAACGGATGCAGTATCGTGGACCTGCGCGTGGAAATCAACCGTGTGGTGCGGTAACGGTTATCTACTGCCCTGCCGCGATCTTGCCCACCACTTCCAATATGCGTGGCCAAGTGGAATCCTCCGTAAACCAAGCGTAGTCGTAGTGCTCCATCATCCCGAAGTTGAGCCGGACCAACGCGATGATCACCAGTGCTGTGAAGATGCGCATCGACCAGGAGCGGCGCATTACGGAGCGGAAGAACCACGACAAGGGAATGGCAAACAGTGCATACAGGTCCACCAAGCCGCGATAGCCAAAGGCGCCGCCCAGCCACCAGCACCACCACGCGCTGTAGATCAGCACGGTAGCCAGGAATATGACCAGCAGAGGCCGGGCCGTGCCCGTGTTCCGCCAGACATGAAACAGCAAGGTGCCGACAACGATAAGGAAGATCGGGCTAAAGGTGAACCAACCGTTGCGCGGGCTGAAGAGCACCAAACCAGGCACCATCTTGCTGAAGTCGAAATGCTCATCACTGTATGCATAGCCGTTGGCATACCAATTGCCGGTGAGGTAGTGCCAGTAAATGGATTGTAACACCCATGGCAGGAGCCCCAGAAACAGACCAAGCAGCAAGGCCGTGCGGTGTTGGAGCAGGTTCCGCCAAGCACCTTTAATGCCACCGTGCGAGGTCCAGGCCATCCACAGAGGGAAGATGAACACCACGACATTCAACTGGCGTATCAGCACGAGCAATGCGCCGGAAAAAAGGAAGAGGACTACATGTACTTTCCGCGGACCATCGATGATGCGCAGCGTGCACCAGCAGAACAAGGCGACGAGAAAATAGGAGTACACGTGCGACATCAACGGCTGGTCGGTCGCATAGTAGAAGAGGTTGCTCCCCGCAAAGATCGCGAGCACCGCCAACAGCGCCGCCGGCGTAGTGCTGTAACGGCGGGCGAGCTTGAAACTGATCACGGCACCAAGTCCGGCATAGATAGCCGAGCTTGCCATCATGGCCACCGCATTGGGTGGAGAGAAGCCCGTATTCGGGTATCCGTAAAACCATGTAAACCATTGGGAGACCAGAAAAAGGAAGCTCCAAAACTGAAACACCCAACGAATACAAGCTTATCGCGGTGTGGTCGGAGATCTTTTACTCCAGAACATCCACTCGAACTTGCCGGTGATGAAGGCCGACGGCAGCCATTGATAATAGCCCAAACCATCCCAGGCCTTCCAGAAGAAATCATAGGTGTTCGTACCGCCTTTGATCCACGCCTCGCGGAACGAAGTCAACGACACCAGCAGGAACAACAGCCATTCGGGTAACTGACGATCGGTGCGGTAAACCGCAGCCTTTCGCATCGCAAGGGAACGTCTATTTGTTCTCATGGCCACATTCTTCATCTTGGTGAGAACACCTCCAGCTCAAGATCGTCAATGAGCACAAGCTGCTTACCCCGGTGCCAAACGTAAACCTTCAGCCGGTCGCGTACATCGCGGATCGGCGGCGTGAGGTATTCTGCCTCGAAGGTGATCCAACGCCCTTGCTCTACTGCCCCCACGCTACCACACAAAGTCCGGTAGCCATACGATCCTTCCTTGCGCTCCATGCTGAAGACCAAGCAGGGAGGCTCGCCGATATAGCCTTCTGGAAGAAACACCCGAACACTTGCCTTCGCCCAGAAGTAGTCTTTGTCCGTCACCGAATTGAAGGGAAATTCGAAGGTCGGCGAGTAAGTATGCGCGCTGTCCAACTGCGCAACATGGCCGTTCATCAAAGTGTCCATCATCACCAGTGCATCAGTGTTGGCGACATCCTCGAACGTATAACTCCCGATCGTGCGCCGGTCGTAGTGTGATGCATCCTCCATGCGGTCACTGCCATCGAAACTGCGATCGAAGGACAACAACTTCGCCGCTCCTTCAGGCACCGATGTCCTTCCGAAGACAGCCCAGTAATAGGCTTGGGTGGTGCGGTACGGATGAAGAACCCAATGATCGAATTGCCACAGCTGGAAACAGTTAAAAACCACCAGCAGTCCCGCAAGCGATGCACCAATGATCCGCACCGCGCCTTTACGTTCCGCGATCACAGCAAGTGCATGCCCAAGCGGCAATGCAAGTAGTGGATACAAAGTGATCATTGGCCGAATGCTGTAGCTGGCACCGTACCACCACTCGCTCCAACTGGAAAGGATGTAGACCGCGACGGCGGAGTAAATCACCACGGACCAAAACGCCTCGCGCTGCCGCCGGTACAACGGGAGCAGCCCGGCAAGCGCGAAGATCATCACCGGCGTATAGACCAACCACCCCTTGCGGAAACTGAAAAGCACGTTCAGGATGTGGGGCTGTGAAAGATCCAGGCCAACGCCGGGGTTTTTATAGCTGTCATACACGAAGCTGCCGGTCATCGTTTTCCAATAGAGCAGCTGGGGCGAGAGGACGAGCAAACCGACCACGACCGCGAGCAAAAGGTCCTTCCAATGTGTACCGAGCAAGGTGAGCTTAGTGCGCAACGATGGCCCGTCATACACACCCCACAACAGCGGCACCAGCCCGCAAACGATCTCGCTCGGTTTGATCAATATGATCATAGCGATGCTGATGGCGGTCCACAACAGGTTGGTGCATTTGCGATCCTCGTGCCAACGCAACGTGTTCCATACCATGATCGACATCCAGCAAAACAGGAAGTTCGCCGTTTCGAGGTCTTTCATCGTGGCGAAGTGCAAGTAGTTCGTTCCGAGTACGATCACCACAAGCGTGGCATTACTGACGCCTTCACTGAAGAAACGCAACAGGATACGCCGCAGATGGACCAGCCCGAGCCAGACGTAAAACAGACAGCCCACTGCTAGCGCTATCTGGTACGGTGCGCTGAAACCATCCGCCGGACCAGCGCCGAGCAACGCGGCCGCATGCCCAATGAGGAAGAACGGCAAGTAACAGATCGCCGTGCCCATAAGAAAGAAGTAGATCGGCGTGCTGTTGTCCGGTGCTGTGGAAAGCTGGTAAAGCGTGCCGCTGATCTCAGGCCGCATGCGGATCAGCTCATGGAGCCAAGCCGTATCGCGCAGCAACGGGTCGTGATGGATAAAAGTGGCCGGTAGGTAGATGTAGTAGCCGAAGACGTCCCAAGAAAGTTCGTTCGGGGTGAGCTGGAGGATGCGCATCACCACCAGCACGGCGAACAGGGCGAATACCGTGACGCGCGACAGGGAAGAAGTGCTGACCGGGATCCGGAAATTCATTGGGCGAATATCGTTGTAACCAAAGTATGCGTCCGAACAGGCAGCCCTGTGCAACTTTCAAGTGATCGTGCGGTCCACTATGGCTTCACTCCATCATGGCTGTTTGGTTGTACATGCCCATCAACCTTTTTCAATAGGACCACACCACTTTCAGGAAAGGCTTGCATTCGCCGGTATCCATCGGCGATAATGGGGTCTTCCACAAAACCGAATTCTACGCGATAGGTGTCGGCACCGGTTTCTCCGTTTTTTGTCCAAGGGTTGAATTTCCTCCAGCCCCATTTGTATGCGATAGAAGTTCATGGTCGGCTCGAACAGCCAGTTTACCCCAACATGTACCGGTGGGCCATGATGATCACTGGCATTCATATCCATGGCAATGGCTGCGACCACGTCCTTGGTCCGCACATCATATTGCCACTCCACACTATGATATGGACCGAAACTCCGTGAGCAGGATATCGCACTCCATAGGGCTGCCAATGCCATACCTGTCGAAGTCGCCTTCTTCCATCCCCGTGCATGTTGCAATGCCAGGATTTCCACGATCAGCAGGACCAACAGGGGCAATAGGAACAGCGCAAAGCGGCCGATCAATCGATCCACTCCGAACAGGAAATGCTGGATCTCCATGAAAAGGCAGGTGAGCGTTAGGACAAATGCGACCACCGGCAGGGTGGTCCACTGGGTTAGAAATGCGACGTCACCCCGGATGAAGCGCCGGATGCTGGCCCCCAGAGCACACAAGGTGATTAACACGATCATAATATAGAACCCGATCATCACGGGTTCCACGATATGCAAAGTCGGAAACAGGCTCATCACCCATGTGGAAACCGTGGAACTGAAGAAGCCGCTCTTTCCTCCGAAATCCAAAGTGTTCTGCTCCAACGTGTGCCGGATGGGCATCCAAAGAACTGCGGTGGAAATCGCCAGCATGGCCGCAATGGTGATCGTTACGGGCACTAGATATTTACGCGGGACATCACCCAGGGCGACCCGCGCGATCAGCACAATATATAGGGTGACCAAGCCCGCTAGATGGACATTGAGAAGCGTGAAGTTGCCCAAGGTGGCCAGCACCGATGCCAAATGGAAGAGCACGATGTCTCGGAGCCTTCCCTTTTGTACCGATCGGACCAAATGGAACAAGGCCATCAACATAAAGCCGAAGGAGATCCCATAACCCCGTGCCAATGTGAAGAGCTCAAGCATGAAGCTGTTGGTGCCCAAAACCACGAAGCCGCCAATGGCGATCCACGGCGGCAACTTCAGGAGCAGGCGGGCAGCATAGTAGAGGAACAGTGCAAGCGCCAACAGGTTGGGCAGTCGTAGGGCAATTTCACTTGACCCAAACAGCTGATCGCACAGCTTCATTCCGAGCGTGTTCAGGAGGTGATTATTCGTGAAAGCGTGTGTATGAGACAGGATCTCCACATAGCTCAGAGTTATGTAGTGGTTATATGAAAACGCTTCATCATGTGTGAAAGAGGCCGCAGCCGCCCGGTAAATGGATGCCGCCAGTATGGTCAGACCCATCAAAGCCATCACAATGGTCACGTTGCGCGGAATAGCCTCACGCACGATCGCAGTCGGCATTTCTCTTTGATTACACCAACGAAATACCCTCTTCTCCCACAACCGCTTCCCCGCGCAACCGCAAATACAGCTGCGCCGTGGCCACCACATCCTTCTTGCAGTACGTGGCGATGCGCTCCAGGTCCTTGTCCTCGTAGTACACGCGCGCCACGTCGGCGCCGCCGATGTCGTCCTTCGGCGTGGGGATGCCGAGGATGTGCGTGAGCAACGCGAGCGAAGTGAAATTTTTCCGGTCCCCGAAGCTCCACATGTTCATGGTGTCGAGGAAACCCAGGTCCCACGGCTTCTGGCCGGCCACGTCCAGCAGCTTCGGCAGTTTGATGCCATGCACGATGCAGCGCCGTGCGATCCACGGGAAGTCGAACTCCTTGCCGTTGTGGCCGCAAAGCCAATGGTCGTCCGTGTTGTAACTCTTGTTCAGCAGTTCCACGAAGCGATGAAGAACCTCGCGTTCATCATCGCCATGAAACGAAGTGATACGCATGACGTGGCCGCTGCCTTCCTTCTTCAATCCGCCGAAGCCGATGCAGACGATCTTCCCGAACTCGGAAAAAATGCCCGCCCTGTCGCCATAGACTTCTTCCGCCGTCTTCCCGCTGCGCTCCTGTTCAAAGCGCGTTTTGTCACCGAAAAGCTTTGCAGTGCGCCCGTCCAGTTCGCTGAAATTCGGCACGGCCGGCACGGTCTCAATGTCGAGGAAGAGGATCTTGCTAAGATCTTTAATGTGCTCGTTGCGCATGGGGATGAGATTAGGAGGGGTTCGAGATTTTACACCACAGAGGCACAGAGGCACGGAGGATCACAGAGGATGAATCGGAGATGCTTTTGGATGACCGGTGGGTGATGATTTGCGACCTCGGACTCAAGACTCACGACTCAATGACTCACGACTTTTTCAGGGTTTCTCTGCCGCCACCGCCCGCGCGATCTCCGTGTACTGGAACACGTCCTTCGGATGTCCCACGTCGTTGTGCTCCTCCCATTTCATGCCGGTACGCACCATGATCAAACGTTCCTGCGGGATCACCACCACGTATTCACCATGGAAACCGCGGCAGTAATACATCTGCATTCCGTCCACCGTTGCCAGCCACCAGTAGTAGCCGTAGCGGTTGTTGGGCTCGCCTTTGTCCATCAGTTTCGCCGGTGTGATCGATGCTTTCCAATATTCCTCCGGCACGATGCGCTTGCCTTTCCACTCCCCGCTGTCCAACCAAAGCTGCCCGATGCGGCCGAAGTCGCGCGCGGTGGCGTAGAGGCAGCAGAACGCTTTGAAGTCGCCGTCCGCGCGGTCCTTGCCCCAGTAAGCGTCGTGCTCTGCGCCAAGCGGCTTCCAGAGCTTTTCGCGTACCAGGTCGTTCAGCGGCATGCCGTAGATTTTCTGCAACACGTCGGACATGATCTGCGTGCTTCCGCTTACGTAGTCGAATTCCTTGCCAGGCTCTTCGCGGCAGGGTTGGTCCATGGCGAGTTCGCTCACGTTATCGCCGTAGTAGCCCTTCGCGTTATCGCTGAACGGGCTTGCGCCGCTTTCGCTCCAGTCCAAGCCGGTGCTCATGGTGAGCAGGTTCCAAAGCGTGATCTTTTTGTGGCATTCGTCAAACGTGTCGAACTCCGGCAGGTACTGCCCCACCGGCGTGTTCAGGTCGGTGATCTTGCCCTCCTGCATCGCAATGCCGACCAGCACGCTGATGTAGCTCTTCGCCACGCTGAAACTGTTGCTCACCGAATCATCGCGCCAGCCTTCGAAATAATCCTCGAACAGGAGGCTGTCGTTCTTGATCACCACGAAGCCCACCGTGTTCAGTTTTTGTAGCGCGATGATCTGTTCATCGGTCAACGACAGTTTGCCGTAGCGCGGGCTCTTTGGCCAAGGCTGCGGATCATCAGCAGGAATAGCGTTGAAGGCGAAAAAATTCCGGTCGTCGATCTCCGGCCCACTGCGTCCCATCAGGTAGGTGAAACGCACGCCCTTTACGATGTGTCCGTTGCCGGTGATGTAACAAAGGGCGATCAGCACCGCGATGATGCCGGCTAGCCAGAGGATGATCTTGAGGAGGATGCGCATGGGTGGGTTTCGGCCCGAAAATAGCGGTTGAATTACTTAACCGCTGAAGGACGCTGAAAAAGTTGAAAAACGAACAACCGCTGATTAACGCCGATGAACGCTGAAGGGTAGGCCGGGAAACAACCCGCCTCGAAAGGGATTAGCCCTGAAAGGTAGCTCTTCAGCGGCTCACACCAGCTCCACATCAAACAAATCCGCCAGCTCCAGTTTCAGCCGGTCCTTCACGCCCTGCATGTCCAGTAGCCCACCGAGTTCTTTCGCCATGCAGGTAACGCCCTTGTCCGCTATGCCGCAAGGCACGATGTGGTCGAAGTAGCTCAAGTCCGTGTTCACGTTGAACGCAAAGCCGTGCATGGTGACCCAGCGGCTGGCCTTGATGCCGAACGCGCAGATCTTCCGCGCCTTGGCCGGGTCGTCGCCATCGAGCCACACTCCGGTAAGCCCATCGATGCGCCCGGCCTTGATCTTGTACGCTTCCAACGTGCCGATCACCGCCTCTTCCAAGGTGCGCAAAAAGCGGTGTACATCGGTGAAGTAATGGTCCAGATCGAAGATGGGGTAACCTACGATCTGCCCTGGCCCGTGGTAGGTAATGTCGCCGCCGCGATCGATCGGGAAGAACTGCACGCCCTCGCGCCGCAAGCCTTCTTCATTCAACAACAGGTGCGCCACTTTTCCGCTTTTTCCCAACGTGTAAACGTGCGGATGCTCGCAGAAAAGCAAGTGGTCTTCCGTGGGCGTTTGCTGCTCCGGGGGCAATTCCCGGTTGGCGACTTTCCGCGCAATGGTGGCTTGGAAAAGCTCTTTTTGGTAGTCCCACGCTTTGGCGTAATCAATGGGGCCGAGGTCCTTGAAATGAATCGTTTTCACACCGCAAAGGTCGGATTGAAACCGGATTTACCGCGAGGAATAGAAGAATGCGGACCACAACGTTCGCAACGAGCGCAACGTTAATGCAATGACATGCGGAGAAGCCCGACCCATTTCGGCCTATGCCATTTTCAGGCGTTGCGCCCGTTGCGGTAAAAAATCCCGAAGCGGGAAGCCATCCGTAATTTCGCGGTTCCAATGTCCTCTCCCATCGATGTCCGCGACAAAGTCTCCCTGCTCCCCACCAAGCCCGGAGTATACCAGTTCTATGATAGCGATGGCAAGATCCTCTACGTCGGCAAGGCCACTAACCTCAAGAGCCGTGTAAGCAGCTACTTCGCGAAGCACCACCCCGACGGCAAGACCAACGCACTTGTTCGCAAGATCGTCGACCTGCGCACCATTGTTGTGGAAACGCCCTACGACGCGCTGTTGCTGGAAAATTCGCTGATCAAGGAATACCAGCCGCGCTACAACATCCAGCTGCGCGACGATAAAAGCTATCCGTGGATCCGCATCCGCAACGAGCATTTTCCGCGCATCGAAGGCATGCGCAATCCCGAGGACGACGGTTCGGAATACATCGGCCCCTTCGCGTCCGTGCGCACCATGCGGACGTTGCTGAAGCTCGTCCACCAGATGTACAAGTTGCGCACTTGCAACTACGACCTCAGCCCGGCGAACGTGGCCAAAGGCAAGTACAAGCGCTGCTTGGAATTCCACCTCGGCAACTGCAAAGCGCCGTGCGAAGCGTTGCAGGATGAAGCGGAGTACGACGCCAACGTGGCGCTGGCCCGGCAGGTGGTTAAGGGGCGCATCAGCGGCGTGGTGCGCTTGCTGAAAGAGCAAATGACCGCGCATGCCGAAAAGCTGGAGTTTGAAAAAGCCGAGGAAGTGCGCGAAAAACTTGAACGACTGGAGAAGTACCAAGCGCGCAGCACCGTGGTCCATCCGGACATCGGCGACGTGGACGTGTTCGGCTTGGCGCGCAACACCGACAGCACTTTCGTGAATTACATGCGCGTGATCGACGGTGCTATCGTGCAAGGCATCACCATTGAATTGAAACGCAAGCTGGACGAGCCGGACGACGAGGTGCTGCAGCTCGCCATCGCCGAACTGCGCCAACGCTACCGCAGCAGCGCGACCGAGGCCATCGTACACATGGAGCCGGGCATCGACATGCCGGACCTGCACTTCACCGTGCCCCAGCGCGGCGACAAAAAGCACTTGCTGGAGCTCAGCACGCGCAACGCGCAGTACTTCATGATCGACAAGCAAAAGCAGGAATCGCTCGTTGATCCCGAGGCCGCCACCAACCGCATCCTCGAACAGCTCAAGCAAGACCTGCGCCTCAGTGAGCTACCGCGCCACATCGAGTGTTTCGACAACAGCAACACCCAAGGCACCGACCCCGTGAGCGCCTGCGTGGTCTTCAAGGACGCCAAGCCCAGCAAGAAAGATTACCGCCACTTCAACATCCGCACGGTGGAAGGCCCGGACGATTTCGCCAGTATGGAAGAAGCCGTGGAACGCCGCTACGCAAGGCTGCAAACTGAGGGCGAACCGTTACCACAACTCGTGGTGATCGATGGCGGCAAAGGCCAGCTGCATGCGGCGCTCAACGTTTTCGACCGCCTCGGCCTGCGCGGAAAGATCGCCGTGGTGGGCATCGCGAAGAACCTCGAAGAGATCTTCTTCCCCGGCGACCCTTATCCATTGCACATCGACAAACGCAGTTCCAGTTTGCGGCTCATCCAGCACATGCGCAACGAAGCCCACCGCTTCGGCATCACGCACCACCGTGGCAAGCGCAGCAAGCGAACCGTGCGCACCGCGCTGGAAGACATTCCCGGCGTTGGCCCCGGCACTGCGCAGAAACTGCTCAAGCGCTTCGGCTCCATCAAGGGCATCCGCGAAGCGAGCAGTGAGGATGTTGTCGCTGAGATTGGTGCGAAGAAGGCGGAGGTGGTGTTAAAGGGGTTGGCGGTGTTGCCTTGATCGGATAATTCTGAACCGGGTATCGCCCGTATCTGTAATTTGCTCCTTCATGGCTAGCCCGGTTCTTGAACCGGAACAACTGAACTTGGAGCTTTTCCTACACAGCAAATGCCTCTTCCGGCAAGCAAGGCGATCCGCGCCATTGATGCGCTTCTGTCCAGAGAGCTGCATGCTGTTTGGTTGACCTCTGTCTGGCCCGGCTTTTTATTTTCGATGACACGTATCACTTCCGGGTCAATGGATCAAAGTAGCACGACCGAGACATTCTCCGCTTTTGGTTTTCGCTGGGCCGTGACGTTTTGCTTTTTCATTGCCCTGTTTGTCTGTTTGGCGCAAGATCCCTTTCATACGAATCTCACCCTTGCCGATGGACTACCCAGCAACCAGGTCTATTGCGCACTGGAAGACCATGAAGGGTTTTTATGGTTTGGCACGGATGCGGGGGTGGCCCGTTACGATGGTGTGGAATTCAACGTGTTTTCAGTGGCCGATGGCTTAACGGACAATGAGGTGATCGGCCTGTACGAGGATTCGGAATTCCGGATCTGGTTTCTAACCCTGAACGGTCGGCTCAGCTATTGGTATCGAGGCGAGATCATTAATTCACGCAAAACCGAAAAGCTGGAGCTGATCACAGGGGGATCGGCGTTGACTTCCGTCTGCGAGGACCTGAACGGCCGACTTTGGTTCGCTAACCTCAACGGTGATGTTTTCAGGCTGGACATGGCCGGGGACAGTGGGCTTTTCCTGCCGGGCAATAGTCGGATCCACAACGTATTCCGCGACCAGCACGGCAGCATCTTGTGTTATTCCGGCGATGTGGTGGAGCGTTTCAATGGAGCAAATCTGGCCCGACTTTACACCATTCCTTCCACACCTTTAATCACCAGCTTGGTAACCCAAATGGGAAGAGGGGGCAAGGCGCCATTGGTCCTTGGGAAAAATGCGATCTATGAACTGCAATGCAACGGCCCGTTGGAACTGCCTTGTCCCGGTGGTAACGTGGACCCGTTACTGCATAGCGGTTGCACCCGGGATTCCCAAGGAAATATTTGGCTGTTCCGAAGGGATGCAGGTATTGATAATTGGCCCAAACGCGGTAACGGGTTTGGCCCGATAAGCCGCTGGTTCGCCAAGGACAAAGTCAACTCGGTTTATGAAGATCGGCGAGGCGACCATTGGTTCTGTACACCGACCAAAGGCGTCTTTCGGGTTCAAGGCAACGGCGAAGATGGAGTGATCTATCGATCCGAGGGAGGCGAAGGGCATGATGGCTTTCTTGCCTTGGTCAAAGGCAAAGACCGGGTATGGATCGGCTCTCAAAAGGGAAACATCCTTTCCTTCAGGAACAACACCCTAAAACCTGAGTTCCCTTCCGGATTTGCCGGGCCCGTGGGAAGGATCATGCGCATCCGCGAACACCCGGACAACTCCATTTGGTTTGCAGGGGATTTTGGGGTTTTCAAATGGTCACCGGAGAATCCGTCCAAGCTGGTCGGCGCAAGAAGTTCTTCGGTTTTCACCATGGCCAAATCCCTGTGCATAAGCGGCGATGGAAAAGTGTTTACCGTCGGTAACGGAATCACCAGAATGCTGCCCGGGCCGAACCCAACGGCCACCCTGCTCGGCAACCAATGGACTCAAGGCTGGCAGAAAACCTATTGCATTACCGAAGATGCCGACGGGATACTCTGGACTGAGGGGAACGGGAGTTTGATCGCCTGGGACAATGAGGCCGGCACGGAGTACAGGCTGCCTGAACCCTATGCAAGCATCCGCATCAATGACCTCATCGCATACGGAAGGGACAGCCTGGCCATAGCTACGGCGGGCATGGGCATCCTGATATGGTCCAAGGCACAGGTCGTTGGCTCAATAAACACCACGAATGGGCTGTGTTCCGATATCGTTCGACGCTTGCACCGCTTCGGGGATACACTTTGGTGTGTAACAGCCAAGGGCGTATCCGGATTAAAGATGCAAGGAAACCAGGTGCGCGAGCACTGGCAGTGGACTACCGCTGAAGGACTGCCAACGGATGACATACATGACCTGTTACCCGATCGGGGTCACCTGTTGATCGCTTCCGAGGCAGGGTTATGCGTTGTTTCACCGAAGCCCCGTGAAGATACCTCGGCTTTGCTGAGGCCCCATCTGGCCCATCTCATCATCAACGACCTGCCCCAGTCCACCGCTGAACCCCGTGTGTTGCTCCGAACCGATGACCGGTGCGAGATCGTGGCCAGAACCTTGCTGTTCGGAAATGGCCTCCAAATTCAATATGCCTATTCGTTGAACAGTGAAGAGCAATGGCATACTGCCCAGAATGGCCGGATCCTGCTGGACCGGCTTCCGCAAGGGGTACAACATGTGGAGATACGCTCGCGCCGAGGTTCAGGTGAATGGTCCGCGCCGCTTCATCTGCCAATAGTGGTCAAGCCTTATTGGTGGAATTCACGGGCGACAATTTTGCTGGTCTCCCTCTTAGGCGCTTCTGCCTTGTTCTTCGGCTTGTACTACTGGACTCAAAAAGGGGTCCGCCATAAATTGGCATGGGTCCGCGCACAAGCTTCATTGAATCTGGAGCGACAACGCATCGCAACGGATGTTCACGACGACCTTGGGGCGGACCTGAGCCGATTGCTCATGTTGGCCCGGCAGCAAGAGGGAGGGTCCAATGATGGACAACTCCTTACTCAAGGGATTAAAGGCTCTATGGAAAAGATCGATGAGATCATTTGGTCGTTGGATCCAAGGCGCGATACTTTACTTGGAACCGCACAATTCATAGAGCAACAGACAAGGGAGCTTTGCTTGGCAAATAACCTGGCTTTCCGAACGCTTATGGACTTGCCGCAAAAACAGGTCCAGCTATCCGCAAAGCAACGACGGGACTTAATGCTCTTTGTGCGCGAAGCCACCAGGAACGCGGTGAAACATGCAAAAGCAAAAGGCATCAGGGTCGATTGGTCATTGGAAAACAACACCCTGCACCTGGCCGTTGAGGACGACGGAATCGGGTTTGATCCCGTAACCCAAGGACAAAGAAGAAACGGACTCGGCAACATGGGTGAACGTGCCAAAAACCTTGGCGGAAGATTTAGTATCACTTCGAAAATCGAGGAAGGGACGCGGGTGAGCCTAATTTGGCCCATACCATAAATCATCCGATCGGATGATGTCCGTTCGTACTGATCACACCATCTTAGGCGCATGTCAGCGTGGGAGCACATCGACCATTCCGTGAAAGTGGTGATCATCGAGGACCACGATGAATTCCGTCAAAGCCTGGAGTTCTTCCTCAACAGTACGGGCCGCATTGCATGCAACGCATTTCCGGATGCGGAGTCCGCCATGCGCCATTTGGAATACAGTTTACCCGATGTGGTGGTGATGGACATTCGCCTGCCCGGCATGGACGGCATTCAATGCACGGCGTTGATCCGGAGCAAATACCCCGGCGTACAGGTGCTGATCTGTACCGTGCATGAGGATGATGAGAAGATCTTCGATGCACTGCGTGCAGGTGCTGCGGGCTATCTGTTGAAACGTGCGCCGGTCGAGGAGTTGATGGAGGCCATACGGCAAGTGCTGCAAGGCGGGTCGCCCATGAGCCCGGCCATTGCCCGCCGCGTGGTAAGCAGTTTCAGGCCAACGAAAGTCCACGACCCCAATCCACTTAGCGACCGTGAGCAACAAGTGTTGGAATTGCTAAGCACCGGCATGACGGCAAAGGAGATCGGAGAGCAGCTCTTTGTAAGTGCGAACACCGTGCGCACCCACATCCGGCACATCTACGAAAAGCTTCATGTGCAAAGCCGCGTGGAGATGCTGAACAAAGCCGGAGGAAAAGGCGGGAAGTAGCAAAGCGGTAAATCATCAGTTCGGGGGATTGTACCGCTGCATTTATCAGCTGTGATTTGTGGTGTTCACGAACCTGTTCCGAGACATCGAGAACAGAGAACGAGATCCTTTCGCTCTGCTCCCCAACAAAACCAGATCACCATGGCCACCGCAAAAAACCTGCTCGTTTGCCTGCTTCTTTTAGCCGCCTGCGCCCTTCCCAAATCCGTTTTGGCGCAGATCTACATTTCCGGCAGTGGCCCTTCCGTTTATACCCCCTGTCCGGGAATCTCGGCCAACATTGTCACGTTGACCATAACGAACACGGAAGCAACCCCGGTTCCTGCACCATTCTATATTCAGCTCGACCTCGGTGTCGATCTGGTAGGAGCGGCTATCCTCCACGGGCCTTTCCTGGAGCACACGGACGCTTCTGTCAGCTCGACGCTCAACTCGGCATGGGAGGAAGCCTACCAAGGGACTCACACCGCACTGAAGATCTTGTCGCCACTTACGGCGGGGGTGCACACCATTTCCTTTCAGGTTCAACCCAAATGCGCTTTCTCATTCGTGAACGGAAATACGCAAGACCAAGGGGCGGACAACGAGTTCATTAATGTGTATAAAGTGTTCAATGGATCAAACACTTTATTGGCAAGCAGCACGAGTGTCCCGTTCACCTTGAACGGACCACGCCTGATATTTCCGGTTTTGCCCGCAAACATGATGATACCTTTTAACTCAACGGAGATCTACCGAGAAATTGCGCTCAAGGGTACTGACGGGATCCAGCCGGTTAGCGGCGTAGTTCTGGTCGAGGATGTACATGCCTTGACCGGAGGCGGGTGGACCCCTCCACAGTTACGGGCATTCGGTATTTCTACAATAACAACTGGATCGTCATACCCCGCGAACCTGCTCCTTCCAGTGCGCCCGGCAGGGACCGGTTCCGTATCGACCAGGCTTCATCAAATCCCGGTGTTCAAGCCCTCTACCAAGCCATTTTCACCGGTTCCGGGGCTATCGTACAAGAGGTAATAAACGTGGCCGGCTTTTGTCAGGCGGAAGCAACTTCTGAAGGGATGCGTTCCGCAATTCATTTAGGGTGGGCCTGCAGCAACGAACCGGATGCCATGTTCTGCAATGAATCCGTGCGCAACAATATCATGCTAACCCGCGATACCGGGGTGCCTTGCCTTGGCATTGTCAGCACGACGACGACGACTGCTCTTCCCGCTTGTTACTATTCCGGAACGGGCTACGGTGTAACCACGCTGCGCATTAGAAACACCGGGACACAACCCGGAAGCATCCGGCGTTTTGTAATCGCCTTTGCCGGCACCACCACTGGTCAAATGGCGGCAAACACAGAAGCCGCTTCCCATTTAGTGGTAAGCCCGGATGCTCCAGTGGAATTCACCCAACCTTTCGCTTATTCGGGCGGAAGCCCTGACTGGTCCAGCAATCTGCTAACGATTTCCGGGATTTCATCCGGGCCAGTTGGCACGATCACGTATTCCCCAAAGAATTGCGGGGAACAAGGTGAAGCCTTTATCATGTACAACGACAACAGTGTTTTCTTTAATGACCTTGCTCCCGGCCAAGCCATCGAATTCCGATACCGTTTCGCCGTCTGCGACCCAAATGAAGGTATTGCCCAATTGGAATGCGACAACGCCTTCGATTATGCCATTACACCATTAAGCGTCGGTGTCGCTGTTGACCATGCTTGTTACCGTTTAACTTCCCAGCAAGTGCGTGCAGGCTTGTTCGTTCCGGGTTCGTGCCCCAGTTACACCTATACGTACAACCCCAGACTCCAGCTTTCCCGCACACAGTACATAGGTAACACCTTCAACTTGATCGGCGCGTGCTTCTTGACAACCGATGCGGACTTTGACCCGCAGGAAGATCCGCAAATGAATTGGGATGTCCGATTCAAGTTGCAGGACAAGGTGAGCCTGTGGCCGCTACCCACCGGTGTGCCTGCAAGCAACGAAAAACTTGCTCTCGAGGTGCTCATGGAGCCATACCTCTTTTTGAATGCCGCTGATCTTTTGGGGATCACCCGCTCACGATCACAACGACGGCCGGAGATGTTTTTTCCACAGCAGCAAATACCCCTGCTGCTCTAAGACTCTCCATATTGGACCCCACTCCGGGAAACGGGTCTGTCAATTTCTGCACTGATCTGGATTGCCCAAGCACCTATCAAGGTGCGGATGGTTGGAGCGAATTGCAAAGGGTAGTGCTCTTGGTGGATGCGTTCAACGGCGCCTCAACCAATTGGGTAACGACCTGCGCTGGTTGTCGCTTAAGAGACATGGCCAAATTTGAAAATGCCGTGATCAAAGTTCCATTGCGAATGCATTGCCCCGATGAAGCTGGTGACGTGAATGACGCAAAGTGTTTGGCTTACGTTCCTGGATGCACATTCGCCGCCGACCCAAGCACGGCTCCAGCAGCAGCTCCCAAAGACCTCAGGATCCGCCTGCTGCAGATCCCGGACATGAATGCGCCGTGCAACTCCTCTGGTCAGTGCAGTGTTCCCGTGTTGCCCTTGAGCTGCTTGACACAAACCTTCAACATCCAATGTCCAGGATGCACACGTCTTGGCATACACAGCGAGTCTTTTGCGTTCAACCGGTATAGCTATGGCTTAGCGGATGTGAACGACGACGGCTTTGCAGATGCCGACCTGCACCAGATCACATACGAAGAAGTAATGGCCGGCCAACATCCGCAAGTGAATCAACACCGGGCCATGTATGGTGATATTGTGAAGGGAGAATTGGAGACGACCATTAAGATGAACTGCAACGGATATGGACCATGTGTAGACGGCTTGCCAGCAGTAAACCTGACCCACCTGTACTATCAAACGATGATGGGCATGGTAGCCGGTGCCTTGTGTCCGCAAAACCAAATAACCGACTTGGTGGACCTGAAAATGACGTTCACAAACCCGGATAACAGCATTGCGTTTACCGTAACGATGGACGGTGTTTTGGATACGGACAACGATGGTACGCCCGATATACTGGACCCTGACCAGAACGGCGCCGGCTTCGTTTTCGCGCGCACCGGCGGAAAGACCGTTTTCGACCTCAGCCCAACTTCCCTGACCGGTCGGCCCTTTGTGCAAATAAGCACTCCGGCACTGTACGGTCCCGGCTTTACGTTCAACGCACACCATAACATGCGCATCCGCGTGGAGACGCGCTTTAAGATCGTTTGCAATATCGGCCCCACCAGTGAACCGGTTTCTGTCAACAACCAAATTTTCCTGACAGCACACACACACGCAGGTCCGTTGGCAAACGTTGAAAATGAATTCCCGGACCCATCCGTGACTTTCATCACGTTTGATTGCAGTGCTCCGGGTGTCAATTGCGATGATTACCAATACTACTGCACCAAAAAAGGCGCGGGTTTCGAACTGACCGGGTATGTGTTTAATGTGAACACGAATGCAGCATCTTTCCGCGGCACCTGTGCTTATGGGCCAGCCTACACGTACCGCTTTTCGATAGGTGCTCCGCTGAACGGCTGGGGTGGCGGTACACCTACAAATGCCTTCCCGAACGAATTCCGCAATTGGATGCGCCTGAGCGGCGCGTCCGGTTGGTTTGACGCAATAAGCCCAGCGGGTTGGGCCAATGGTAGATTGGGGCTTGCTGAGAATACCCGTGGAGGGATCCGACCAGGGCACTTGGCAGGAGACAGGAGGCTTACTCTGGCCAATGGACAAGGCATCACCTATGCACCGCAATTATCGATCGGTGGCACGCCAAGGGCTCAGGTCATTTCCAACCTGTCCCAGCCGTTGAACTACACCAACGGCACAGTGGCCGATACCGCAACGAACAAGTTGTTCTTACCAGACGATGGTTATTCGCTGCAGGTTGAATTCATCTACGAAGCAAACTGCAACACTCCCAGTGGGCCGGCTCAACTGACTTACTTCAACCCCAACCACTACGATTACGCTCACGGAAGGGACGTTCAATTCGGTTGGGGTGCCAGCGGTCCCCTGCCTGGAGTTATCGGGAACACTCCGGGATTGTCGCTATCATACCACCGCCCAGTATTGTCCTTGGCGTCAAACCTGAACATCAATTCGCCGACTACTTGCTGGGACAACATCGTGCTTGGGCATAACACCACGGACGCCACCAATCCGGCTCATAGTACGTTTTCCGCCAACAGTTTGTGGGTGGGCATCGACGAGAACCCGGGTGCACCACTACTGGACGGCATGGACGTGGAATCGATTTACTACAAGCACAATAGTAACGCCTATGCACCCTTGTCGTTGAACGTCCAGTCGGGCGTTAAATATCCAATACCGGTAGCTGTCATTTCTTCGGACCAGGTCCGTATAAAAGTTTGTGCCACCGTGCCTTGCATTGTTCCGTTGAACCAAGACCACAACCAAGGTTCGGCTCCCGGGGATGCACCCGAAGGCGATGCCGAAGTGGACTTATACACCGGTTGGTCTTGTGGAGCGCCATCAGGGCCATTGACCAGTGATTGCAGTGCGAAAGAGATTTTGCGCTATGTGCCGAATACACCTCAGCTCCAAGTCCCTTCCGTAACGGTGGTGCCGGTATCCTGCGACCGCTACAGGTTGACCATGGAGGTGAAAAGCACAGGAACTGGACCCGTTACAGGACTAGAGGTTGGAGCCAACGTGGCGATGTCCGCTGGTGCAGGGTGGACCTATGTGCCCGGCACTGCGCAATTGCTTGACAACACGCAACTCTTACTCGGTACCGCAGGGGTGAATTTGGCGGAACCGATTGCTTCATCCACTGGATGCGTAACCGGAACCGATCAAATGTACTGGTCCCTCACACCAGCATCTTGCATTTCCTGTAGCCCAGCGCTTCAGACTCTTCTTACCGATGGCCTGTGCCCAACAGGGAACCCGTGCGCCAAGGCTTATGTCACCTTTGAAATAACTCGCGACTCCCCCAATTGCGCCGCGATGACAGCGCCAGTGCAGGTTTGGGCACGATCTTCAGCATGCGGAGTACTCTGCCAAGTCCAAAGCACAGTTATAGCAACAACCGTTGCACCAGCGGTGGATATCGTAGCATCTCTTTCTTCTCCAACGATAACCGACTGCGCAGTTGGGTCTGCGGTGGATCTCGTGATCACACCCACCGGCCAAACAATTTCCGATGTGGCCGTTACACTGCAGCTTCCGAGCGGACTAGGAGTTGCATCGTCCCCAGCCACGGGTTGCGCCACGTCCGTGGAAGTCACCGGCAGCACTGTTGTCTGGCATTTTACCGGGCCTATGCCACAGGCGCCATGCACGCTATCGGTTCAACTAGCACCAGTTACATGCGTTCAGGCTACCTACCCCATTACAGCATCGGCCACAACGGCTTGCTGCAACCTGCCATTGGGCGGCGCAACGGGCACGGTCTCCGTTGAGGTGAGCGGCGAAAACTGTGACCTGAACATCTCCACCGACCCGACTCCGTCGCTTTGCAATGGTCCATGGGCAAACTCCCATGTGCTTTGCGGGGTGGGTGGCAATGTGCCCATTCAGTTCAATGGGAACAACTATTTCTTCCGCGATGTTGCCGGTGCCTTTGTGCAATACAACAGCGGGCAAGTGTGGACACTGACGGGTGAGATCGAAAACATACAGACCACTTCAGACCGTTATTGGGTGCAGCTCTACTTCGAGGCACCCACAGCCCTGAACGCTTGGGGCGGAGCCATATTGGGAACTCCTCCGGTCGGCGCGGATTGGTCCATCTATCATGTAAGCTCCAACCCTTCCTGGCCCAGCCAATTCGTGGGTGCAGGTTCAAATGTCGGGGCCGTGTACACCATTTCTGCCGGTAACAATGGCACCCCGGGACCTTCCGGCGAATACGGTTTCCAAACCGGATTCGGGGCTTGTCCTTCGCACCCGAATGAAAATGCGGTTGGGTTCTCTTTCCTTGCTGCTGGAAACAATGGGGGCAGCGATCGCGGGACAAATTTGTGGCACACTGTTTTGCGACTTTGATTGGTCACACTACTTCAGTGCCTGTAACGGGTCGCTCATTTTGAATTGGGTTGCAACGGTAGGGAACACGTATTCCATAACCCTATACCACTCCGACGGCACAGTCGCGGATGTTGTAAGTGCGTCCTACCCACAAAGCGCTGTCACCATTGGCGGCCTGTGCAACGACACCTACCATGCCACAGTAACATGGGGCTCTGGTTGTTCTACAAGCGTAACCGGCATCGTGTTGGAGAATGGCATCGAACCATTGTCCGGTATCGTGGATTTCCCAAACACGGCCTGCACCACTTATGATGCATGCGTGGCGGCGATCAACGTTACTGGTGGAACATCGCCATATCATGTAGAGTGGTGGTGGCAAAGCATCTATCCGGGCGGCACACCTGCTGTTACTGCCCCGGATGAACTGCATTGCCACCTTCCGCTAAATGAGGAAAGCTGGGGCAAGATCATCGATGCCAACGGCTGCCATGTAACGTACAAGTATTACATCAGCGAGCAGGCCCGGCCGCTGTACAACGTGACCAGCACAAATGCTTGCGGGGCAAATGGTGGTTCCATTTCCCTTGACCTGTTCTTCAACACTGACCAGCCACACACCTTGGATTGGTCCGGACCGGATGGATTCTCTGCAACCGGTCCGCAATTGACTGGGCTTGCACCCGGCGACTATGTCCTGAATGCTTGGTCGTTCGATCTGGGTTGTGCAGAAGAACAAACCATTTCCATCATCAACGACTGCCCTTGTGAGATCCCCTTGGAGATGGTCCTTCAAACGGACGCAAACGCCGCGGAAACCTCATGGGAAATCCTTGATCAGGCCAACAGCACCGTGGTATGCAGCGGAAGTGGATACCCGAATTCAACCGTGATCACCGACAATACGTGCTGTTTGAACGACGGATGCTACAGGTTGCGGGTGTTGGATGCCTCAGGTAATGGGATGTCCATGGGGAATGCGGGTGGCTATATCCTTCGCATACAGGACGGCCAGAACCGGCTGATCGATGATCGCAACAATTTCAGCACCGGGGCGGTCAGTGCGATTTCGGGAAACCAAGGGTTCTGCTTGCCGATCAGCACCATGGCGCCCTTGTTCTCCAGTCAGGATAAACTGGATTGGGTCAATGGGCAATTCCTTGTGATCACTGCTGACCCAGCTGTGAGTGCGGCTTGGGTACCCGGTGGAACAAACGCCCAGCAAAGCGCAACAACCGGATATGAAGTCTGGTTCTATGACCCGAACGGTACCTACAGTTACAAGCGTTTCCGCAACCACTCCACCAGTGATGGTTATGGAACAGGCGCTACGCGGGCATGCCACCTTCGTGTTAATGGAGCCAATGGATGGGCAACTGCAAATCACATTCCGCCCTATACCCTGATGAACATCCGGGTTAGGACCCGTATCAATGGTGTTAACGGCGAATGGGGGCCTGCGTTCAGATTCAAGATCGATCCAGAGCGAGCCGCTTGTCCGTTGACCCATTTGATAGACGACCCGGCGCAGCAGTATTATAGCTGTGGTGTTGTGAGGACGCTAGGCAATGGATCAGGGAGCAGGGTTTATGCCCAACCGGTTCCAGGGGCGAACAAGTACCAGTTCCGTTTCAGGTTACCCGGTACGAGTTTCGAGGTGATCCGAACCCTCACCACCTACATCTGCCAGTTGAACTGGACAGGACCCACTGCACTTCAGCCCGGTAACACTTACGATGTTCAGGTCCGGGTCAGCAAGGACAATGGCGTTACCTGGTGCATCTCGGATGACAATTGGGGAGATATTTGCACCGTTACAATACCCGGTGCGGGAATGGCTCAGGGAAGCAACTCTGGCTCTATCGTAACCCAAGAAACGGGCTTGCAACTTTGGCCGAACCCGAACAGCGACCATCGTGTGAATTTCCGCCTCAACGGATTGGATATTGCGGACCTGGGCGAGGTGGAGTGGAAGATGTATGATGTCCTTGGACGTGTTGCAGTTTCCACACGGATCCAGTTGGAGGACGGTTCATTGCAGGGCAATGTTGACTTACCATCAAGCATCTCTCCAGGTCCATATCTGGTCAAGATTTTTGTTGGCGACCAGGAATTCGTCGGATCCCTGGTGGTGCATTAACCTGCTTGAGTTGCGTTGAAGAAAAGCGCTGCCCCGCATTAGCGGGGCAGCGCTTTCGTTATGATCGTTGCATCGTGCGATGATCGTTGTTGAAGCACCTTTGCTTCCACTAAAGCCATGCCCCGCATCTCCGTCCTGCTCCCCTACCACAACGCGGCCCCGACCCTCGATGCCGCCATCAACAGTATAGCTGCACAAACCCATACCGACTGGGAGCTACTGCTGATAAACAATGCGTCCACGGACGAAAGCACAGCGTTCGCCAAACATTGGGCAGCAAAGGATGATCGCATCCGGCTGATCGAAGAACCGAACATCGGCGTAGCGCGCGCGCTGAACACCGGACTGGCACACACCCAAGGCCGCTACATCGCCCGCATGGATGCCGACGACATCAGCCATCCCGAACGCTTCGCGAAGCAGGTCGAATTCCTGGAAACGCATCCGGAGATCGGCGTGCTGGGAACGCAAACAACGTTCACCACTTCCGTGGCAAAGAGCATCGGCATGCGCTGGTTCACGCAGTGGCAAAACGCGATACTCAAACCGCACGACCACTATGTAAAACGCTTCGTGGACGCACCGCTCGCACACCCCACGGTAATGTTCCGTCGCGAACTCGTGGAGCAACATGGCGGTTACGATACAGGCCCGCTGCCGGAGGATCACGAGCTATGGTTACGCTGGATGGATGCAGGAGTACGCTTCGCGAAACTGCCCGAAGAACTGCTCACGTGGAACGACCATGCGCATCGCCTCAGCCGCACGCACGCCAACTACAGCGTGGATGCTTTCTTCACCACAAAGGCGAAGTGGTTGGCCAAGCCGTTGCAACGGAAGTTGAACGACCGTCCCGTCATCATCGCCGGCACCAGCATGATGTGCCGATCTCGCGCCCGCATGTTGGAGGCGGAAGGCATCGCGGTTCATGCATTCACCGATGTGAAACCGCGTCTTGTTCCGGGCTACGCATTCATTCCTCACGGCGAGCTTCCGGCTTCCGGTGAAGCGTTCATCGTCTCCTTTATTTCGCAGCGCGGTACCGGTGATCGCATTGCGGAGTTCTTGGCTTCGCGGGGACTGGTGGAGGGAGCGGATTTTGTTTTGGCGGCATAAGGTTCACCAGGCTCCACCGACAAGCCGGCCGGGAATAGCGCTGGGCGGGACACGTTTTTTTGACAGGATTACAGGATTTACTCTCGCCTTCGGCAAGCTGCTCGCTGGACCGAAATGTCGATTGTTCGATGCGATTTCCCACCGACCCTACCTTGCACCAAACCAATACCATGCGTTCTACCTTCATCTTTCTCACCAGCCTCACATTGGCTGGCGCTGCACTAAACGCAACTGCGCAAGGCACGCTGCCAAGTCCCGACTCTATCCTCATCGCGGGCGACCCGCTACCGCACGTGCTGCTGCTCGGCACCTTCCACTTCGACTATCCGGACCTCGATGCGCACGTCACCGCCAAGGACGAACGCGTAGATGTGCTTTCCCCGGAAAGGCAGCAGGAATTGCAGGAATTGCTCGATGTGGTGATGCGTTTCAAACCGAATAAACTGTGTCTAGAAACCGACGGAAATTGGTTGATGCTCAAATACCGCGAACATCAGAAAGATGGAAAACCAATGGGACGCAATGAGTACTACCAGATCGGTTTCCGTGTGATGGACCGCGCGCAATTGGACACCGTTTACGCCGTGGACGCGGGTTCCATCGTAGACGAGCTGTACATGGGCAAAGACAGCCTGACCCACCGCCCGTGGCTTGATAGCTTGTTCGAGGGTTGGAGCTATTCCGACGACAGTGAATTGTCTAAACGCTACTCCGATTGGTACACGGCGGAAGACAAAGCCAAGAACGAAAACACGCTACTGGAGCTGTTCCTGCACATGAACGACGACCATGTGCTGGACCGCGGATACGGCGCGTACCTCACCGGCTCGTTCACGACCGGCGGGCACCGCGGCGCGGACATCAACGCGATCAATTGGTACGACCGCAACCTGCGCATCTTCCGTAACATCCAGGACATCACCACTTCGCCGGACGATCGCATTCTGGTGCTTTTCGGCGCAGGCCACATGGGCATTTTGAAACAATTGTTCGACTGTTCTCCGGAGTTCAACCGTGTGCGTTTGGCTGAACTGGTGAATGAATGAATCCGATGGAAAACAAGACCGTACTTCCCGTTGATACCGTGCCGCTGAAAGCGCTGCGCAGCCATTTCGACAGCGCCGCCACACGGCCTTACAAGGCACGTCGCGAAGCGTTGCGGGCCTTGAAGCGCGCATTGAAAAAGTACGAAGAAGCGTTGCTCGAAGCCATGCACGCCGACATGCGCAAGCCGCGCTTCGAAGCTTACATGGCGGACGTCGGGATCGTGTATGCGGAGATCAACGATGCACTGGAAAACCTGAGCGAATGGATGCAACGCGCGGACGTGTCCACGCCGATAAGCCTGTGGCCTGCGAGCAGTTCCGTGCATCCGCAGCCGTTGGGCGTGGTGCTCATTATTTCTCCGTGGAACTATCCCGTAGTGCTCGCGCTTTCGCCTTTGGTGGGTGCCATTGCAGCCGGGAACTGCGCGGTGGTGAAGCCCGGTAACGAAGCTCCGCGAACAGCGGAAGTGCTGGAGCAGGTCATCGCGGAAGCGTTCCGGAAAGAACATGTGCTTGTCGTGCAGGGATCTGGCAGCGCCGTGGTCCCGCCCTTGATCGACGCGTTCAATTTCGATCATATCTTCTTCACCGGAAGCACCAATATAGGCCGGAAAATCTTGGCACAGGCCGCCCCGCAACTCACGCCTGTCACCTTGGAGCTCGGTGGAAAAAGTCCCGCCATCGTGGACCGGAAGGCGAACATCGACCAAGCGGCGAAGCGCATCGCTTGGAGCAAATTCTTCAACGCCGGCCAAACCTGCATCGCCACCGACCACGCCTTGGTGCATGCCTCGGTGATGGAACCTTTCCTCGCCGCTTTCGCGAAGCACACCGAAATCTTCTACGGAACGGATCCACAACAATGCCCGCATTTCGCACGCTTGGTCAACGACAAAAACTTTGAGCGAGTGAAGAGTTACCTCAGCAATGGCCGCATCCTTTTCGGCGGCCAGCACGATGCAACGGAGCGCTACATCGCACCCACTGTGCTCGCGGATGTTCCGTTGGAAAGCTCCGTGATGAAAGAGGAGATCTTCGGGCCGATACTACCCGTGATCCCGTGGAACGAACCCGAGGAAGTGCTCGCGATCGTGCGCCGGAATCCAACGCCGTTAGCGCTTTACGTCTTCAGCAAAAACGGAAAAACACAGCGCTATTTCACGGAGCGCATCGCCTTCGGCGGCGGGTGCATCAACCACTGTCTGCTGCATTTCGGCAATCCGGAACTGCCGTTCGGCGGCGTGGGCACCAGTGGCATGGGACGTTACCACGGCAAGCGCAGCTTCGATCTGTTCAGCCACCACAAAGGCTTGGTCAGCGCCGGATGGCTGCCGGAGCCGGGTGTTCAGTATCCGCCGTATTCCAGTTGGAAAGAGCACGTGCTGCGGTTGGCAATGAAGTGATTGACCATCTGATGTGCGAGATCCGCTGATCAGCTATTCGACCTTGGCTAATCGTTCAGCGCGCTTCGGCAGCAGGCGATCGCGCACCAGCAGCATGTGCTTCTCGTCGCATTCGAGCGATGCCACACAACGGCCTTGCACCATCGTGGTGAACGTGCGCGGCTCCGCTATGCCGTTGGTCGCGCAGAACTCCTCTACGTGATGGCAGAAGTGCTCGGCAGTGCCTTGGGCGTCCGGCCCAAGAAAATCCCAATGGAAACGAAGTGTAGGCATACTGTTTCTCGGTAATTATGGCAAAGGTCTGCATTTCGTTGCGTCCGTTGCGAGCGTCGCGGTTCAAATCCTTCGTATTCCCTTTGCGCTCTTTGCGTCTTTGCAGTGAAAACCCCAACCCCGCCAGTGGTAAATTTGCACCATGCCAAAAGCAACCAAATCCCGGAAACCCGCGAATGCCGCGAACGCCTTGTTCACCCCGGCCAACTACATCAACGGCGCTTGGAAAAAGAAAGGCGACGGCTCCTTCAACACCGTGGTCGACAAGTACCTTGGCAAGGAGCTGGCGCAAATTCCGCATGCTACTGCAGCTCAAATGGAAGAAGCCATCGCCGCCGCGTATGCCAGCCGCGCAGTAGTGCAAAAACTCAGTGCAGGCGAGCGCAGCGACAAGTTAGAGGCACTCGCCAAGCTGATCGAAAACCGTGCGGACAAACTCGCAATGCTGATCGTGCAGGAAGGCGGAAAACCCATCGGCTATGCCAAGGGCGAGATCGCGCGCTGCGTCACCACCGTGCGTACCGCTGCCGCCGAGGCGTTGCGGTTCAGTGGCGAAATAACTCCGATCGACTTCGGTGCCGGCGCAGGAAAAACGGCGTTCACGAAACGCTTTCCCATTGGCGTGATCGGTGCGATCACACCGTTCAATTTCCCGCTGAATTTGGTACTACACAAAGTAGCACCGGCAATGGCCGTAGGCTGCCCCGTGGTGCTGAAGCCCGCGCCACAAGCGCCACTCAGCGCATTTGCTTTAGCCGCCATGATGGAGGAGATCGGCTGGCCGAAGGGTGCATTCAGTGTCCTGCTCTGCGCCAAACCCTGTGGCGGAATTGTTGGTGAAGGACGAGCGCATCGCGATGCTCAGCTTCACCGGAAGCGACAAAGTGGGCTGGCATTTGAAAGCGATCTGCGGCAAGAAAAAAGTAGCGCTTGAACTCGGTGGAAATGCAGCTGTCATCATCGACAAAGGCACCGACCTCGCCGCCGCTGCGAAGAGCGTGGCCATGGGTGCCAACCTCTACGCAGGGCAAACCTGCATCAGCACACAACGCATTTTCGTGGTGAACCAAGAGTTTGAAAAATTCCGCGACTTGTTGGTGAAGGAATACAAAGCACTGAAGGCCGGGAACCCCGCTGATGCCGCAGTTTCCGTGGGTCCTATCATCGATAAAGGGCACTTCGAACGCATCGGCTCATGGCTTCAAGAAGCCGTGAAAGGCGGTGCCAAACTCCTGGCCGGAGGCAAAGCCGTGGATGCCAAGCGCAACGTCTTCGCCGCAACACTGCTCACGGGCACCAAGCATTCCATGAAGGTGGATTGCGCGGAGGTCTTCGGCCCCATCGCTATTGTAGAACCCGTGAAGGATTTCGCCGCTGCAATTGCCCGCGTGAACGACAGCAACTACGGCCTGCAAGCGGGCGTGTACACCAACAACTTCCAGCACGTAAAAATGGCGCACGAAGAACTCGAAGTGGGCGGCGTCATGATCAACAGCATTCCCGGTTTCCGCATCGACAGCATGCCATACGGCGGCATCAAAGACAGTGGCCTGGGCCGCGAAGGATTGAAGTACGCAATGGAGGAAATGAGCGAGCCGCGGTTGATCGTGTATTGAAGAAGTACCACGAAGGACGCTAAGGACACGAAGTATTCAGCCTTTTCAAAAAAAACCCTTTGTGTTCTTCGTGTCCTTCGTGGTATAAATGCTAACCTTTTTCCTTCTCTTCGAGGTCCTTCACACGTTCCACCAGCTTTTCCAAATTCCGGAAATGGATGTAGCTCTTGCGGTACTTGCTCGCTTCCCAGGCCGGTGAGCCCATGTAGCTCTCGCCCGCCTTGGTGTCCTTGCTGATGCCGCTTTGCGCCGCGATGATGGTGCCGTCGGCGATCTTCAAATGGCCAATGATGCCCACCTGCCCGCTGAACATGCAGTTCTTGCCGATCCTGGTGCTGCCCGCCACCACGCCGCCCGCCGCGTAGTAGGTGTTCTCGCCCACTTCCACGTTGTGCGCGATGTGGATCAGGTTGTCGAACTTGACGCCTTTGCGTAGGATGGTACTGCCGAGCGTAGCGCGGTCGATCGCGCAGTTGGCTCCGATCTCCACATCATCTTCGATCACCACGTTGCCGATCTGCGGGATCTTCTTACCACCGCCCGGACCGACCGCGAAACGGAAGCCGTCGCTACCGATCACCGTGCCGCTGTGGATGATGCAATCCTTGCCCACCACGCAGTCCGAATAGATCTTCACACCGGCGAAAATCGTTGTGTTGTCACCGATGGAAACATTGTCGCCGATATACGCTTGCGGATAGATCTTCACGTTGTTGCCGATGCGCGCATTCTCACCGATGAAAGCCAGTGGACCGATGTAGCAATCCGTGCCGTGCGTGGCTCCTTCTGAGATCACCGCTTGCGATGAAACGCCCTTCTTGTTCCGCTTGATCTGGTCGTACATCTCCAGCACTTTGGCAAAGGCACCTTGTGCATCGGACACACGTACCAACGTTGTTTTCACCGGTGCCGTTAACGGGAAATCCTTGCCGATGATGACAACAGAAGCCGTGGTGCCGTAGACGTACTGTGCGTAGGCCGGGTTGGCGAGAAAGGAGAGCGAGCCCGCGCCGCCCTCTTCGATCTTCGACAGGCGCGTTACGGTGGCTTGCGGATCCCCTTCAACGGTGCCTTGAAGAAGCTCGGCGATCTGTGCGGCAGTGAATTGCATGGTGAGGATTTGCGGCGAAGGTATTGGGTGGTTTATTCACCACAGAGGCACGGAGGACACGGAGGTCTTGTCGGTGACACTTCGCCGGGTGGAAGCACGCTGCCGACTGCCGCTGCCAACTGCCGCTCTTCTCTGTGCCCTCTGTGCCTCTGTGGTGAAAACGTCGGTACTCGTCGGCAGCGTTCCGATCACAAATCACTCCTCACCAACCTCCCTCATCTATACCTTTCGCAAAGAATTCCCTATATTAAGCGAAACCACCTCACATGCCAACAGCCGTCCCTACCCAAGAGCATTTCAACGCATCACGACTACGCACACACACTTGGGACCGGTTGAAGATCGCGGTGAGCGAATTGGCAACCGACATGCCCTCGGGTGGCAAAGCGCGCAATGGAAAGAAGGAGGCGATCGCTGAAGTGGACGGACTCTTGCAACAGCTGGACGTGGTGGAAACCTACTGGGCCTATCCGGGCCGCGAAGCCGTGCGGGGCCTGCGCACCATGCTGGAGCGGCAGGAATTCACAGCATTGGAACACCGCACATTGAAACTGGTGCGCACTCTGGTGAGCGGGCAGGTGGTGCTGAACACCGGCGAAGAGCACAAGCCAGACCATGAAGGCGAAACAGACGAACGGCCGAGAAGCAAATACTTCGAGGTGCTTTTCGTGGACGACCTCAACACCAAGGAGGAGCGTGAACTGAAGCAAAACCTCGCCGAAGTTCGCGACCCCAAGGACCCGTTCATGTACGACGCCATCGTGGTGCCAACCGTGCAGGATGCCTTGATCGCGTTGCTCTTTAACGCCAACATCCAAGCCTGCGTGATCCGTTACGGCATGTCCTTCGGCTCGCCGCATGCCAACGGCTTCCTGAAAGATTACATCCGTGCCATAAAAGAAGTGGACCTCAGTGAACGTAACAAGGCTGACATGGGACCGCTCTTGGGCAAGATCATGCGCTGGTTCCGCCCCGAAGTAGACCGATATTACGTTACCGACACGCCGGTGAGCGATCTGAAGGACACCACGGTGCAAAATTTTCGCCGCATTTTTTATCGGCAGGAGGACCACCAGGAACTGCACCTCACCATACTCCGCGGCATTCAGGACAAGTACGACACGCCCTTCTTTACCGCGCTGATGGACTACAGCCGCAGGCCCATGGGCGTGTTCCATGCCATGCCGATATCGCGCGGCAATTCCGTTTTCAAAAGCCGTTGGATCCAGGACTTCGGCGATTTCTACGGTCGCAATCTTTTTCTCGCTGAAACTTCCAGCACCAGCGGCGGATTGGATTCACTCCTTCAGCCCACCGGCCCCTTGAAGAAAGCGCAGGAGCGCGCCGCGCGCGCCTTCGGTTCGCAGTTCACCTACTTCGCCACCAACGGCACCAGCACCAGCAACAAGATCGTGCTGCAGGCGCTCGTGGAGCCGCACGACATGGTATTGATCGATCGCGATTGCCACAAGAGCCACCACTACGGCCTTGCGCTCACGGGTGCATTCCCTGTTTACTTGGACAGTTATCCGTTGCCGGAGTTCAGCATGTACGGTGCGGTGCCGCTGGAGCACATCCGCGAAAAATTGCTGGAGCTGAAAAAGGCCGGCCGGTTGCACCACGTGAAGATGTTGCTGCTCACCAACTGCACCTTCGACGGCGTGGTGTACAACGTGCAGCGCGTGATGGAACAGGTGCTCGCCATCAAGCCCGACATCGTGTTCCTCTGGGACGAAGCTTGGTTCGCCTATGCCGGCTTCAGTTACATCTTCAAGCAGCGCACCGCCATGTTCAGCGCCGCGCGCCTGCACCGCAAGTACCATAGTGATGCCTACCGCGCTGAATTCGACGCGCATATCGCTTCGCTGAAAAAAGGCGAATCACCGCGCTTGCCCGATCCCGACAAGGTGCGCATCCGCGTGTATGCCACGCAAAGCACGCATAAGACCCTTACCTCCATGCGGCAGGGCAGCATGATCCACATCTGGGACGAAGACTATCAGCGCAAAAGCGAAGACAGCTTCCACGAGGCCTACATGGCCCACACCAGTACCAGCCCCAACTACCAGATCCTCGCCAGCTTGGACGTGGGCCGCCGCCAGGTTGAATTTGAAGGTTATGAGCTGGTGGAGAAGGCCATCGAACAAGGCATGCTGCTCCGCCACAAGATCAACGACCATCCCAAACTGCGCCGCTATTTCGACATCGTGACAGTGGAGGACATGGTGCCCGCGCAATACCGTCCGTCCGGGCTGAAAGAGTACTACAGCAAGGAGAAGGGATGGAACCGGATCGAAGACGCATGGGCCAACGACGAGTTCGCCGTGGACCCCACCAAGATCAACCTGTACACCGGCAAGACCGGCGTGGACGGCGACACCTTCAAGAACCAATACTTGATGGACAAGCACCACATCCAAGTGAACAAGACCTCGCGGAACAGCGTGCTGTTCATGACCAACATCGGCACCACGCGCGGATCCGTGGCCTACCTCATCAAAGTGCTGCTCACCATTGCCGACGAGCTGGAGGCGCGCAACAACGCGCTGAACCTTGCCGAGAAAAAATTGCATGTGGCGCGCATCCGTTCACTCACACAAGAACAACCGCCACTTCCGGATTTCAGCCGCTTCCACGACTCCTTCCGCGCCGTGCCCGGCGTGCCCGGCGGAGACTTACGCAAGGCCTACTTCCTCGCATATAGCGAGCTGAACTGCGAGTATGTGAGGCTTCCCTTGTGCCAGGACCTGATGCGCAAAGGGATCGAGCTGGTCTCTGCCAGCTTTGTCATCCCTTATCCGCCCGGCTTCCCTGTGCTGGTTCCCGGCCAAGTGGTGAGCGAGGACATCCTCAGTTTCCTTATCGCGTTGGACGTGAAGGAGATCCACGGCTACCGTGAAGAACTCGGCCTGCGCGTGTTTAACGACCATGCGCTGGGTCGGCAGCGGACCGGTACTGCCATGGGCGGTATGAGGGCGGCATCGACCAATGGAGCGGCGGCAAACGTTCGCGCTGGCCATTCTTCGCAAGACCTTGGTCCTAAAAGCACCGGACGGTCGCGAGGGAAGTCGAAAAAGTCATAAGGCACCAGTCCCTGTAGCCTCCGGTATCAAGTCAACACCATCCATCAACGGCCTACATTCGCGAATGCGACCGGGCCATTCAATAATTGAACCCACTACCTTGAACACATGAGCAAAAAGCAATCGAAAAAGCCCGTAGCACGCAAGGTGAATGCGGCCCCCGCCAAGAAAAAAGCAGCAGCGAAAAAGTCCGCCGTAAGCGCTGGCAAAAAGAAATCAGCCACCAAGGCTAAGGCAACTCGCAAGCCGGTAGCGAAGAAAAAAGCAGCAGCCAAGCGTACTGCGGCCAAGAAAAAACGGCGCGGGCAAGCTCCCGCAAACCCGCTCCGCTCAAAGGCGTCAGCGACATCCGCCGTTTTTTCTACCGCAATGAAACGCCCATCTACTTCATCAGTGCCACCAACTTCAACCTGCTCGGCGCCGACGAATGGATCAAGGGTTTCAAGTTCATTACCTACATCGAGTGCTTCGACGGACTGCACCCCAACTTGATGAGCCCGCTGAACGAGGTGCCACACGAGGAGTTCCAAAGCATTGAAGACATCAACAACTACCTCCTTACACACCCGGAGGTAACGGAGTTCATCGAAAGCCGCAAGGTGAAAGGGAAGGCTGGCAAGGCCATGTTCCTCATGTTCGATGAAAAAACGGAAAAGCTCGCACGCAAGCTCGGGCTGGAGGTCATCTTCCCCAGTGCCAAGATGCGCACCTTTATGGACAACAAGGTGAACACCAACCGCATTGCTTAAAAAGCCGGTGTGCCTTGTGTGCCCTACGTGTTAAGCCCCGTAAAAAACTACGCGCATCTCAACAAAGTTTCGGCGAAGCTTGGCAACGACCTCGTGGTGCAAACGCCTTTCGGCGACAGTGGACACACCACCTTCTTCATCAAGACCGAAGCCGATTACAAAAAGTACGCGAAGGAGATCGAGGCCGAGAAGGAATGCAAAGTGATGAAACGCATCAATTGCCGTGGTGCTGCCATGGAAGCCTGCGTTACCCGCAACGGCACCATTGTGGCCCCATTGATGACCGAACTCGTAGGCTTCAAAGAACTCACTCCCTACAAAGGTGGCTGGTGCGGTAACGAGATCTATGCCGATGCCTTCACGCCCAGCATTCGCGCCAAAGCGCGCAAATACGCGCAGCTCTTCGGCGACCAGCTGCGCAAAGAGGGTTACAAAGGCTACTTCGAACTGGACTTCCTCATCGATCAGGACAACGGCGCCATCTACCTCGGCGAGCTCAACCCGCGCATCACCGGTGCCAGCAGCATCACCAACCACGCCGTGTTCGCCATGAGCGATGCCCCGCTCCACCTCTTCCACATCATGGAATGGATGGGCCAGCCTTACGAGCTGAACGTGAATGCGCTCAACCGCCGCTGGGCGCGCGAGGAGAACATCGACAGCTGGGGCCAAATGGTGATCAAGCATACCGATGACAACATCCGCCGCGTCACCGAAGCACCAAGGAGCGGCATCTGGCGCATGCGACCGGACGGCAGTATCTACTTCTGGCGCATGGACACCCACCGCCGTTACGTGGAGAACGACAACGAAGCCTTCTTCCTCCGCATTACCCGCGTAGGCGATTGGCTATATGAAGGTGCCGACATCGGCATACTTGTGATGCGCGGCCGCATGATGACCGACGAATTCCAATTGCTGGAACGGTCCAAGAAATGGCTCAACGCGATCAAGGCCCAGTACAAGAGCACAGCACCCGGCGACCAACGCAAAGGCCCGCAAGCACTGGAAATTGGAGGGTTTAAGATGATGTGAATGGTAAAGGGTAATGGGTATCGGGTACCGAGTACCGGACCGCGCACCTTTGCGCTCTTCCGTATACGCTGATCTACGAACCCAATACCAAGTACCCTGTACGCGATACCCTGTACCAAAAATGTATATCCAACTAAAGCTCATCCACGAGCCCCTCCCCTCCGCCCGTTGGCAGCGGTTCTTTCACCGTGTGTGGCCGCTATACCTTGACTGGTTCGTGAGCGAAGGCCATGGCGCGCGCGCTGAACTGCCCGAATGCCGGAACGCGTTGGCCGTGCACTTGCCAGAGCTGCTGCCTTTTTACGACCAACTGTGTGAACTGGCCGGTGGTGGCGACCTGGAATCCCGCTTCCTCAGCATGTGGTGCCCGCCCGCCTACATGGCCGGGTGTTCGCAGGCCGCATGGGTGCGCGGCAATCCCACCTTGGTGCGCAACTACGATTACGACCCACGCCTGTTCGATGGCCGCATGCGCTTTACCGAATGGCTGAAGCCCGTGATCAGCATACAGGACAGCGCATGGGGCGCGCTGGACGGCATGAATGGCGACGGGCTCGCCCTCGCATTAGCCTTCGGAGGAAGGAAAGTGAGCGGTGTCGGCTTTGGTATCCCGCTGGTTGTGCGTTACGTGTTGGAAACCTGCTCCACCACCGAAGAGGCAATGGCCGCCCTCAGCCGCATCCCCGTACACATGAGCTACAACGTGATCGCGCTGGACAAGAACGGGCACTACGCCGTGGCCTACCTCAACCCCGACCGGCCTGCGCACGTGGTACACAAGCCTGTTTGTACAAACTTCCAGGAACAAGTGGAGTGGGACGAATATGCTGCCTTCACCCAAACCCTGCAACGAAACGATTACCTGGAAGACTTGCTCCGCGATGAAAACGTGGATCGCGCCCAACTGATGGCGCGCTTCCTGAAACCGCCGCTTTACCACCAACAATACCTCCGCGGCTTCGGCACGCTCTACAGTGTGGCCTACGACCTGAAGCAAAAGTCCGTACGCGTGTTTTGGCCCGACAGCGAGGTGAAGGTCACCTTCAAAAAATTCAAGGAACAGGATCTGAAGGTGGTGCTGCTGAGGCCGGCTGGGAGGTATATGGCGAAATAGCCCCCCCACTTCCCCCACCATGAAATAACTTCGCCGCCTTGCTGTTCTTACAGCACGAAGAAATGCGCCGTCGTGTATCCCGCTTCATCCTGCCGCTGTTGGCCCTCTTGGCCGTTGCTTCCTGTTCCACTCGGAAGGATGCTTTCCTCAACCGTACCTTCCATGCGTTGGTGACCCGCGACAACAGCTGGTTCAACGCAAACACCAAGCTCCAGGAAACAGTGGCGGAGGTGCAGAAAGCCTATGTGGACGACTACGATAAGGTGCTGCCCATCTTCGTGATCGGTACCGAGGAACAGGCCAAGGGCATATACCCCACCATGGAGGAGTGCATTGAGAAATGCGCCACCGTGATCGACCGCAACTCCATGGAGTTCGACGGTAAGGAAAAGAACAACTGGATCGATGATGCTTGGTTCGTTATCGGCCAAAGCCACTTCTACAAGCGCAGTTATTTGGACGCGGAGCGCACATTCGACTACATCGGTCGCCGCTACAAGGGCCAGGATAAGCAAATGACGGCCAAGATCTGGCTGGCCCGCACCGCCGTGCAGTTGGAACAATACGCCAAGGCGCAAAGCGTGCTGGACGAGATCAAAGGGCAAAAAGTACTGCCCAAGAAATTCCCACACGACCAGCTCAGCGCAGTGCAAGCTGAAGTGGATCTGAAGCGCGGAAAAGTGGACGACGCCATCCTTTCCCTTGAACACGCGGTGGACATTACCAAAGTGAAGAAAGACCGCGTTCGCTGGACCTACATCCTCGCGCAGCTCTACCAGGCCAAGGGCATGGACGATAAGGCCATTGCCACTTTCGGAAAGGTAACACGCTTGGGAGCGCCCTACGAAATGGATTTTCAGGCGCAGGTGCAACAGGCACTCGCCTTCGATCGCGGCGACAGTAAAAAATTGCGCCAAAAACTTGTACGCATGCTCCGCGATGAAAAGAACGTGGACCACTACGACATGATCCACTACGCCTTGGCCGACTTGGACCTGAAGGAAAACAAGCCCGCCGATGGCATCGCGCAGCTCAAACTGAGCACCAAGGTCAGCACCACCGACACGCGCCAAAAGGCCAAAAGCTTCCTCAAGCTCGCCGACCTCTACTTCGACGATAAGAAATACCCCGATGCGCAGCATTACTACGACAGCACATCCACCGTTTTGGCTGAGGATCACCTGCGGTTCGATGAGGTAAAAACGCGCGCTGAAGTGCTGGGCGACCTAGTGGACCAACTTGAGATAATTGACCGCGAAGACAGCCTACAAGCCTTTGCCAAACTTGACCCTGAAGAACGCGAAAAGCGCGTGAAGGAACTGATCAAAAACCGCGAACAGCAAGAGGAACAGGACAAGCAGGAAGCCGCCGATGCCCGCGAACTGATTGCAAACAACCCGACCCCGCCTGCCGGCCAAGGCACGCCAGAGGCCGGGGGGGCATGGTATTTCTACAACCCCGTGCAGATCAGCCGGGGCTTGGCTGATTTCAAGAAAAAATGGGGCAACCGCGCCAATGGCGACGACTGGCGCAGGGCCGATAAAAGCGGCTCCGCACTGGTGGACGTGGCCGAGGAGGAGGAACCGGACAGCACAGCATCAAGCTCCACGCTGGCCAATGGCGAACCCGCTTGGAAAGACCCCGCCAGCTACCTCAAAGACATCCCGGAGACCCCTGCTATGCTGGACTCCAGCAACACGCGCGTATGCAAGGCGCTCTACCTCACCGGCATGATCTACAAGGAAAAGCTGAAGGACGTGGACAACGCCATTGAAAGTTTCCAAGTGCTCAACGACCGTTTCGAGGATTGCCGCTACACGCCCGAATCGCATTACCAATTGTACCGCATCTATTTGGCCAAGGAGGCCGGTGGAAACTTCATGGACTTCGGTGGTGCCAGCTCCAAGCACTACGCCGATATCATTATGGAACGTTGGCCCGGGTCCGAATTTGCCCGGTTGGTGCAGAACCCTGACCAGCTGCAGGCAGACGAAGCCGCCAAGACCGCCGAAAGCCAAGCGTATGACGAACTTTATGCCCAATTCCGCCAAGGTGCATACAATGGCGTGATCGCCACCGCCAACGGCGTGCTGGAACAACAACCGCGCAACCACCTGCGTCCCAAATACGCCCTGCTGAGGGCCATGGCCATTGGCGGATTGCACCTCACCGGCCCGTTCCGCGAAGCGCTTGCCCGGATCTCAGCGGATTTCCCCGGAACCGACGAAGCCAAAGCCGCCGCGGCCATGTTGGCCAACCTGCGCACAGGTGATCAACCGGAAGCACCGGTGGACACCGCCAAGGCTGAAGTGGGTTATTCCGAAGACCCCGGAGATCAATTCATCGTCTTCATGGTCCCCGATTCCGCCGGGCCCATCTCCAATGTCAAAGCCGCCATCAGCGATTTCAACCAACAGTACTTCCGCAACACGCCCATAGAGGTTTCTGCGACCATTTGGGATAAACACACCCAGGTGATCCAAATACGTCTGTTCCAGACCAAGGAAAAGGCCATGGAGTACTATTCACTCTTCGAAACGGATGCCAGCGTCCTTCGGGGCATCAACGACCAAGGCTTTCCCCTCTTCGCCATCAGCAGCGGCAACTACACCCGTTTCTACACCAACAAGGACGAAATGGGCTACAGCGATTTCTTCGAACGCACTTACCTCGGCAACAACTAGGTTGATCCAATACTGCGATTACCTTCGCGTGTCCTAAGCCCCCGTCACATGTTCCGCAACGACAAAGCCCCCGAACCCATGAGCAAGCCATCCGAACCGGTAAGCCCCGGTAAGATCAACAGCATCATGGAGGGCACTTCCATCGAAGGGGAAGTGCGCTCCGACAGCAATATCCGCATCGATGGCAAGGTGAAAGGCACCATAAACGTGCGTGGTCGCCTTATCGTGGGCATCAGCGGCATTGTGGAAGGCGATGTGACCTGCCAAAGCAGCGACATTGAAGGCACCGTGAACGGCAAGATCACCTGCCAGGACCTGCTCAGCCTCAAGGCCACCGCAAAGCTCAACGGCGACATCCACACCAAAAAACTCTCCATTGAGCCCGGTGCCGTATTCGGCGGCAATTGCAACATGGGTGGGGGTATGGAACCGAAAGCACCTGAGCCCACACGCTCCTCCTTCTCCAGCAGCCCCATCACCCCGAAGGATGCGGCCGGCACCTCCCGCCCTGAGCCTGCGCGCACAACGAACTGATCCACACTACGCCGATGGCAGACCACCGGCGCTTGGCCAGTAACTCCGTGGTGGCCGTAGCTGCGTTCACGCTAGCTTTAGGCGCAGCGCTGTATGCTGTTTACTTGCTCGCCCATTGGCCGTTCGGAGCGGCGCAGGTGGCCATGCTCGCTTTCCTCGCAGTGCTCACCGCCGTATTGCATCTCTGGCAGGAAAATGGTCTCATTGAAGACCCGAAAGGCTTCATGTTCCGTTTCATGTTGGGCCTGATCATTAAGCTGGGGTCGTCCCTGGTGGCCATTGCCGCCATTTTGCTATTGCTACCCCGTGAACGCGCGCTGCCTCTCGCGCTCACCTTTGCCGTGCTGTACTTGGCCTTCCTCGCATTCTCCACCGTGCGCCTTAGCGCCCGCAGCCGCAACGCACCCCGCCCATGACCGGTGAGGACCCGGCAACAAAGCGCAAAAAGGCCGCGCAGACCTACATGCGCCTCAGCGGCATCGGCTTCCAAATGGCCGCCATCATCGGCATCGGTGCCTACGGCGGTTGGTGGATCGATCAACACACCGGTTGGAATTTCCCCATACTTACCCTGGTCGGTTCGCTGGGCGGCGTTGCAATTGCCATGTACATCCTTTTCAAGGAAACGCGCGTCTGATAAGGGCAAAATTCACTTGGCAAGCAAGAGGTTGTTTTTCCATGCGCGCCATTGGAGGAGCTTGCCTACATTTGCGCCCGCTAAGAACGGGCCAAGAAACCCGCGAAAACCACTCAACGCCGTGATCCGCGCCACTTTCCTCGCTTTTGCCACACTGCTCGCAGGCGTGCTGTGCGCGCAGCATGAACCGGCTTCCGAGGTGGCCCATGCGACTGAGGCCCACGGCGAACATGCCGGTGAAGTAGAGGGATTCAACGCTGGAAAGCTCATCATGAGCCACATCGCCGATGAGCACGGCTGGCACATCGCAGGTGACATTTCCCTCCCCCTGCCGGTGATCCTCTACGATACCCGCAGCGGCTTGCACATGTTCAGCAGCGCTCGCTTTGAACACGGCCATGCCGCTTATGACGGTTACATGCTCCACGACGGGGCCATTAAAGCCGTAGATGCCGCAGGCACCATCGACGAAGCAGGCTCCAAAGCCATTTGGGACATTTCCATCACCAAGAACGTCGTCTCCTTATTCTTGGTCATGATCGCCTTGGTGCTGGTGTTCACCAGCGTGGCGCGTGCTTACACCAAGCGCGCTGGCCAAGCACCTAAAGGATTGCAGTCCTTTATGGAACCCATCATCCTCTTCGTGCGCGACGACGTGGCCAAGGGCGCCATCGGCGAGCACAAGTACCAGCGCTTCATGCCCTACCTGCTCACGATCTTCTTCGTGATCCTCTTCGCCAACCTCATCGGCTTAATTCCGTTCTTCCCAGGCGGGGCCACTCTAACCGGCAACATCGCCATCACCCTCACCCTCGCGCTCTTCACCTTCGTGATCGTTACGGTGAATGGCAACAAGAACTACTGGAAGCACATTTTCGCCATGCCCGGCGTGCCCAAGTGGGTGCTGGTCATCCTTACGCCGGTGGAGATCCTCGGTATGTTCCTCAAGCCCTTCGTGCTGATGATCCGGTTGTTCGCCAACATGGCTGCCGGGCACATCATCGCCCTCAGCTTCTTCAGCCTTATCTTCGTTTTCGGCGCCACCAGCGCGGTGGCCGGTTACGGCGTCTCCGTCGTCAGCCTCGCCTTCACCATCTTCATGACCTTCCTGGAACTGCTCGTAGCATTCATCCAGGCCTACGTCTTTACCTTCCTCTCGGCGCTTTACATTGGTGGCGCCATGGAAGACCACCACGAACACAAAGAATCAATCGTCTAAACCAACACTCAGCATGTTTCTTTCAGCCCTCCTCGACATTGGCACAGGTTACGGTATCGCAGCCCTCGGCGCCGGTTTGGCAGCCCTTGGTGCCGGCGTAGGCATCGGACGTATCGGCGGTGACGCCGTGCAGGCCATGGCCCGCCAACCGGAAGCCATGAACGACCTCCGCGCTAACATGATCCTCACCGCGGCATTGGTGGAAGGCGCTGCCTTCTTCGCCATGGTAGTAGGTCTGCTGGTGGTGCTGAAGTAAGGCGCCGTCGGCAACCCCGACGTGTCCGTTCACCTTTTGTTCACCTCAACGCAACAGCCATGCTGCTCGCCAGTCTTGTAGAACCCGCATTCGGCCTGATCTTCTGGATGACGCTTTCCTTCGGGATCGTGTTCTTCCTGTTGGCCAAGTTCGCGTGGAAACCGATCCTCAAAGCCCTGCACGAGCGGGAACAGTCCATCGAGGACGCCATCGGCGAGGCCAAAAAGGCCCGCGACGAAGTGGCTTCCATGAAGGCTGATAACGAGGAACTCCTTCAGAAAGCTCGCGCCGAACGTGAGCACATGCTGAAGGAGGCCCGCGACATCCGCGACAAGGAAGTGGCCGAGGCCAAGGACCGCGCCAAAACCGAAGCCGATGCCCTGCTGGCACGTGCCCGTGAGGACATCCGCAACGAGAAGAACGCCGCCATCGTGGAGATGAAGAACAAGGTGGGCGAACTCAGCATCCTTGTGGCAGAGCGCATTCTCCGCCAAAAGCTCGATGATAAAACCGCACAACAGTCCTTGGTGGACCAAGTGCTGAAGGAAAGCGGAACAACCTTGCAATGAACACCGGACCTCTCGCATACCGCTACGCCCGCAGCCTGATGCAACTTGCACAGGAGCGTGGCGAACTGGAGACTGTGCGCGAGGACATGTTGTTGGTGGCCGATACCTGCGCCAACAACCGCGACCTGCAACTCCTGCTGAACAGCCCGGTGGTACGGGCCGACAAAAAGGAAAAAGTGCTCGGCCGCATCTTCGGCGGAAAGATCGGCCAAATGACCGAGCGCTTCATGAATGTGCTCCTGCGCAAAGGCCGCGAAAGCCACTTGGCGGAAACCGCCCAAGCGTTCCAAGAAGCTTATCGCCGCGACAAGAACATCTTAGTTGCCGAAGTTAAAAGCGCTGTTGCGCTCAACGACAGTGCCCGCGCCGAAGTGAAGCGCTTGGCGGAACAACGTCATCCCGGTCAATCGATCATCCTGAAAGAGACGGTGGACCCCGCCTTGATCGGGGGCGTGGTCATCCGCATCGGTGACGAGCAGGTGGACGCCAGCGTAAGCCGCCGCCTGAGCGACCTGCGCCGTAAATTTTCAGAGAATCCGTACATCCCCGAGATCTAAAGAGCCCCCTAATGGCAGCGATCAATCCCGCCGAAGTTTCGGCGATCCTGAAGGAAGAATTGGCCGGCCTGCGCTCCAGTGCCGAGCTCGAAGAGGTCGGTACCGTGCTGCAGATCGGTGACGGTATCGCCCGCATCTACGGCCTCAACAGCGTGCAGAGCGGCGAACTCGTGGAGTTCCCCAGCGGACTGCGCGGCATTGTGCTCAACCTTGAAGAGGACAACGTGGGCGTGGTGCTCCTCGGCCGCAGCGTCGGCATCAAGGAGGGCGACACCGTGAAGCGTACCAAGCGCATCGCCAGCGTGAACGTGGGCGAAGGCATGGTAGGCCGCGTAGTGGACAGCCTCGGCGAACCCATCGACGGCAAAGGCCCCATTCAAGGCAAGACCTACGAAATGCCCATCGAGCGCAAGGCGCCGGGCGTGATCTTCCGCCAGCCGGTGCAAGAGCCGTTGCAAACAGGCATCAAGGCCATCGACGCCATGATCCCCGTGGGCCGCGGACAGCGTGAGCTCATCATCGGTGACCGCCAGACCGGCAAGAGCACGGTGGCCATCGACACCATCATCAACCAGAAGGAGTTCTACGAGGCCGGCAAGCCCGTGTACTGCATCTATGTGGCCATCGGCCAGAAGGGTTCCACCGTGGCCGGTACCGTGAAGGTGCTGGAGGAGAACGGCGCCATGGCCTACACCACCGTGGTGGCCGCCAACGCCAGCGACCCCGCCCCGATGCAGTTCTACGCGCCATTCACCGGCGCCGCCATCGGCGAATTCTTCCGCGACACCGGCCGCCCCGCACTGATCGTGTTCGACGACCTTTCCAAGCAGGCCGTGGCCTACCGCGAAGTATCCCTACTGCTGCGCCGCCCACCCGGACGCGAAGCCTACCCCGGCGACGTGTTCTACCTGCACAGCCGCCTGTTGGAGCGTGCCGCGAAGATCATCAACGACGACACGATCGCCTCCCAGATGAACGACCAGCCCGATTCCCTGAAAGGCATGGTGAAAGGCGGAGGTTCCCTCACCGCATTGCCGATCATCGAGACCCAAGCCGGTGACGTATCCGCATACATCCCCACCAACGTGATCTCCATCACCGACGGGCAGATCTTCCTCGAGAGCAACCTGTTCCTCAGCGGTGTGCGCCCCGCCATCAACGTGGGCATCAGCGTGAGCCGCGTAGGTGGTAACGCGCAGATCAAGTCCATGAAAAAAGTGGCCGGCACACTGAAGCTGGACCAAGCGCAATACCGCGAACTGGAGGCTTTCTCCAAGTTCGGATCCGACCTCGACGCCGCCACCAAATCCGTGCTCGACAAGGGTGCGCGCAACGTGGAGATCCTCAAGCAGGGCCAGAACAGCCCCATGCGCGTGGAAGAGCAGGTGGCCATCATCTACCTCGGCTCCAAAGGCCTGTTGGGCAAAGTGCCCGTAGCCAAGATCCGTCAGTTCGAGGCCGACTTCCTCAGCATGATGCGCAACTCGCACAGCGACACCCTCGCAGCGTTGAAGTCCGGTAAACTGGACGATAACATCACCGGCACACTTGAAAAGGTAGCCGCCGACCTCGTGAAAAGCTTTGCATAAGACAGCTTAAGCAAGACAGATGGGCAGCCTGAAGGAAGTACGCAACCGGATCGTCTCGGTGAACAGCACCAAGCAGATCACGGCCGCCATGAAATGGTGAGCGCCGCCAAGCTGCGCCGTGCCCAGGACGCCATCGTGCGCATGCGGCCTTATGCTGAAAAGCTTTCCGAAGTCCTGCAGAACGTGAGCGCCTCGTTGGACGGCAACGAAAGCAAATACGCCGAGGAGCGCCCCGTGCAGAAAGTGCTCTTGGTGGCCATCGTGAGCAACCGCGGCTTGGCGGGCGCTTTCAACACCCAGGTGTTCCGCCAAGTGGTAAAGGCCCAGCCGCAGAAGCGGAGGCCGACGGAACCAAGTGCGCGTGCTTTCCATCGGCAAGAAAGCCATCGACCTTTACCGTCGCGGCCCGTTGCACGATGCCACCCTACCCGATACCGGTGCATCGCTGTTCGACGGCCTCAGCTTCGACAAAGTAGCCCCCATGGCCGAGCTGATCATGGCCAAGTTCGCCTCCGGCGACTACGACCGCATCGATCTGGTCTACAACAAGTTCAAGAACGCCGCGGTGCAGATCGTGACCCGCGAGCAATACCTGCCCATCGTGCCGCCGGCGAAAGGGGACAGCAAACAGGCCACCAAGAGCGAATACATCATGGAGCCGGACCGCCGGACCATCGTGGAGGAGATCATCCCCAAGAGCCTGAAGATCCAGCTCTACAAGGCGATGCTGGACAGCTTCGCCTCCGAGCACGGTGCCCGCATGACCGCCATGCACAAAGCCACCGACAACGCAGACTCGCTGTTGAAGGACCTCAGGCTGAGCTACAACAAGGCCCGCCAAGCCGCCATTACCAATGAGATCCTGGAGATCGTTGGTGGAGCGGAGGCGTTGAAGGGGTAGGGCTTCACTTTCTCCGCCATTGCCATACAGAGCATCATAGTTGTGGTGCAGGCTTACATACATTCGCTGCGACAGAATAGCCCAAGAGTCGCCCCGGCCGTGAACGTTTAAGCGCAAGGTCCAGTTGGCCGAGAGGGCTTGTTAAGGAGACCGGGGACAATTCGTGGAAGTCACCCAGCAGTTGCGGGCATCGAAGGGTCTGACAGGGCTACAGCACCATTGAAGAACCGGTTCTATGAACATCACCCGTATTGACCTTGCCGATTGCAATAAGCTCGGGCCGTTCCAACCACCGGGTTGGGATGATATCCCGAACGACTTTAGGGCGTTCACCAATAGCCCGTTTCACGATCAGTTCAAAGGTGAGGTTGGCGGCGAATTTGTCGCTGTTGGAGCGATCATATATCACGCGGATACGGCGTGGCTTGCAAAGATCATTGTACATCCGGATCATCGGAACAAGGGGTATGGCAAAGCGATCACGCAAGGTTTGATCGATCGTATTGATCGGTCGCGGTTCCGAACCATTTACTTGGATGCCACCGAACTCGGGTTTCCTGTTTATCGGTCATTGGGTTTTCAGGAAGAATGCTGGTATGTACACTACAGCAATGCCGCAACAGGTGGATTACGCGATGCCGATGGTCCGGTAAGGCCGGCGCTACCTAGCGATCATGCTGCGCTGATGAAGCTTGATAGAGCGGCTTATGGCGAGGACCGTTCAGCACTTTTGCACGATCATTTAGCGCACGCATTGATCCGCGTATCCGGTGAAAAGATCCTTGGCGTTCATTTTCCCACGCTTCAACAAGGACCGGTGGTTGCTGTAAATGCATCGGCAGCCGAACCATTGATCCGTGAACGCATGCGCACGTGGGATCGCGCTCAACTTCCGGCAACGAACGTGAACGGCATGGAAGTTTTGGAACGCATGGGCTGTGCGGAAGTGCGTCGTTCGCGCAGGATGTTCTTGGGCGAACGCCGCGTGTGGCGACCGGAGATGATCTTCAACAGGACGAGCGGGCAACTGGGGTGAGCGCGTCCCAATACTGCAAGGCTTCCCAGCCCAACCAAACTTTGCGTTTTAGCCAGAACTGACACGGGCGACTGGTGCACCCAAAGCGTATTTGTGCCATATACACTACCGTACCGATCAGTGTTCATCCTACCGATCGGAAATCCATCCAAGCGGCAACCAACCGTTTACAGCCGACCAACAAACGTGACCTACCTTCGCCGCGCGCTTTCATACGGTCAAGTACTTCCCCAGCGCACAACCTGTTTCGCCATGAAACAGCTAAAATTCCTCCCCGCGATCTCGCTCAAAGCGACCGCCCTGCTGGTGTTTTGCGCCTGTTCGTTTACTGTTGCGCAAGCCGGGGATTGCGAACCCGCCCATATCGATTCCGTCATTACCAACAGCCCCATTTGCAGTGGCGACCACGTTAATTTGGCCGTAGTGGCCGAAGGGGACATCATCGGTTATTCGTGGGAAGGACCGGGCACGGGCGAGCAGTTCTCATTCTCTCCGGAGTTCAGCTTCCTCTTTCCGGTAGCTGGCAACTACACCGTGATCGTATACGGCGAATGCGGCAATGACACCGCCACCGTTACCGTAGCCACCCAAGGCGCGGGGGCTGGCAATGGTGGCATCCTTCAGCTTTGCGACAACGGCCCAGTGAAGAATATGGAGATCGTTTTAGGTCCGCATGATCAGGGTGGCGCTTGGACTTACTTCGGGGAACCACACAGCGGTGTGTACGACCCGGCCATCGACCAGCCGGGGCCTTACACGTACACGGTGCCCGACACCGTTACCTGCCCCGGAGCCAACCAATCCGCAGCCGTGGCCGTGCAATTGACCCACGTGGGACCCGCGCAAGCAACTTCCATCTGTGAGGTAGATAGCCCCGTGGACCTTAGCCAATCACTAACGCCCGGCTTCACAGCAGATGGCCTGTGGCACCGGTACGTCATGCTTTCAATGGAGCCGCATTCCGCCGAGTATGACCCCGTCGTGGACTCTTCCGGCGTGTTCTTTTACGTTGTAGCCGGTTGCACCACCACGGTTACCGTAACGGAGGATATCGCCTCCCCGTGGTTCAACGATGAAGACCACGATGGCCTGGGCGACCCCTTGGACCGAGTGATGGCCTGCAGCCGCCCCGCCGGATTCGTTCAAGACAGTACCGATGCCTGCGTAGCAATAAACGGCACCGTAGGAACCCACTGCGATGATGGCAATACAGCCACGATAGATGATGTTATCACCGAAGATTGCGAATGCCTCGGTGTTTTATGGACCACGGTGCAACCAGTCCAGGCTGGCCTAACTTTCGCCATGTGGCCCAACCCCTTTGGCAGCGGACAGCTCAACATTGCATACGGTTCCCCGGAGCCGGTGGCGGTGCAGTTCGTCGACTTGCATGGCCGTATGGTGCTGCGCGAGGAAAGAATGCCTGTTCCGGGGGAAGTGCTGATCATTGAGCCGCCCGCAGGCTTGGCCAAAGGCGCTTACTTGGTGCGCCTCATTTCCGCCGATGCTGTGATGCATTCCACGTTGGTGGTCCAGTAGCCGAGGAACCCTTTTCGACTTATTGTCGTTCAATGGCCCGTCTTAATCGACGGACCATGAAAAAAACTCTACCAACTCTTTTTCTGCTCTGCTCTTTTCCCGTTCTGGCGCAAACCGGCAAATTGCCCGTGGCAACAGCCCAAACGGACAACGCCTTCGAACTGCTCTCTTTCGAGGCGGAACCCACCGCTACCGGCGTGGACTTGCGTTGGTCCACCGCTCACGAGGCCGTGGGAGGAGCCTTCATTGTGGAACGTTCAACAGACCGCATGAATTGGACCGCCACCGCAACCGAGGCGGGCCGCGGCGGATCCGGTGACTACCTGCGCTACAATAGCGCGGATCCCAGCCCGGTCAATGGCTTGGCCTACTACCGGCTGCAGCTCTTGGTCGACGGCCACGAAGAGACCATCTCAGACGATTTCGCCTTGGAGCGAACGGCGCAACAAGACCTAATGATCGAAGGTGATCTCGCCTCGCGCCAATTCACCGTGCAGGGCAAAGGTTCCATTTCCGACCTGAAGGTATTGAACAACAGGGGACAATTTCTGCCCATGGAACTGGATTACCAAGGCGATCGGGTAGTGGTGAACGGCAACACACTGGAGCCTGGCACCTACTTCGTGCAGGCCATTGTGGACGGCATGCCCGTGTTGCGGCAGCTAACCGTTACGGCTACTTCCGTGCTGGGCGGATAGTTTCCGGAAGGTTGGGCCTATCCTGCATTTCGCACGATCCAAATAACCATGCCGAAGGACCTGTTACCTTGGCGCGGACTCTGCCATGCTACATCGGCGCCCGCTATTCCTGCTCACCTGTGCCGCACTGGCCAGCGGTGCTTTCTACTTAGTTGCCGAACATCGGCCTACTGAACGGTTTACAAAGTCGGTAAAGGCACTACAGGCCAATACGGACCGTGTTTCCAAGCAATTGCAGCAAGAGGCCGAGGCCGCATGCGCCTTGTTCGCACTGGCCGGGAATACGCCGTTAACGGATGCCCTTGTAACCTCTATTCCACCCGGTTCGCGCATCTACAAAAACGGCGTGGTGGTGGCCTGGACCGATCATGCACCGGTTGATGACACCGTATTGGACACGGCGCGGGCCGATCATCTGGTGCTGCCAGATGGGGTGTATCTGCACGCAGTTGCATGGCAAGGCCAAGTAACGGCCCATGTGCTAAAACGCATCTGGTTCGACCCGCCGATCCGCAACGCCTATTTGCAACCCCATTTTGAAGCCGTGCTGAATCCCCCAGCCGGGCTTTTGGCCGGCAAAGGCCCAGGGGAACAAGCCGCATTGCGCGATGCGGCGGGTGTCTTGATGTTCAATGTGTATTGGCCTGATGGCGAAGCACCTCCCGGGGCACGAGCGCATTTACGGCTGTTCTTGTTATTGGTCGCCTTATCGCTATGCGTGTTGGCGGCTTGGGAACTGTTCATGGTTGTTCGGCCTGAATGGTTGGGCTTTGTGGGCTTTGCCGCGGTACTGGCTCTGGTGCGCTGGGCCGTGATGGCCTGTGGGCAGGTTACCCCTTTGGTGGACCCAAAGCTTTTCGACCCATCGCTCTTTGCTTCGTCCGTCATCACCCCATCGCTAGGCGACCTCCTCATCAACGCCTCGTTCTTGCTCTTTGTCTCTTTGTTCGCGCGCCGGACGATCCTACCCAAAACCCGTAGGACTGCATGGACGAATACTCTGTTACTGACCTTGGCGGTCTTTGCCTTGGCATGGGAGATCGACCAGGTGTTGGTGGGCCTGGTGCGCGACAGTAACATCAACTTGGACCTTTTCCACGTACAGCGTATGGACGCCTACAGCTGGGCGGCGCTGGGGTCCATCGCCTTGCTTCTCCTGGGCTGGTGTGCACTCGCGGACGCGCTGTTGCCGAACCTAAGGCGCGTGTTGCCGCGTTGGCGTGGCGCCTGGTTAGTGGTGCCCGTTGCATTGGCCGCTGCGGTGTTGCATGGCTTAACAGGCAAAGAGGACCTCATCTGGTCGCTATGGCCTTTGCCCGCTTTGGTGCTGGTGGCCCGGTTGCCCCGGGGAGGGCTGATCGGGGCCTTCAGCCTGATCGCCCTGTTCGCATTGCTTACCGCACAGGTACTCGACGTGCAGACTCTGGAACGTTCCCGCCGCGACCGGGAGGCCGTCGCCGAAACCACCGCGCCCCGTGAAGATCCCGTGATAGAGCTCCTCTTCGGCGAAGCCTCCAAGGGATTGGAAGCCAGCCGAACCGTTGCTCAATGGGTCCGCCAAGGAAACGCGTGTTCCGCAGCGGACCTCGACCGCTTGGTGAGGCAACCCTTCTTCACGGGATACTGGGACCGCTTTGACCTCCGCTTGCACTTGATCAGTGCCGCGGGGCGATTCTATTGTTCCACTTCGCCGGATGCGGCAAGTTCCGCGCGCTCTATCGTGGACCGTTATGAACAAGCCGTTCCCACCACCGGAAACGCAGACCTCCGCTTGGCTGAAAAACCCGGAGAAGAAGCCCTCTACCTCGGGCGCATCCCTTTACCTGGAGGGTTGTTGGTGGCGGAGATCAGGCCCCGCGTGGTGGCTGATGGTCTAGGATTCCCAGAACTCCTGCTCGCCGGCGACCGCGGACATGCCCGGTCCCCCATGCCTTATTCCCGCGCCCGGTACGAGCGCGGTATCCTCACCGAATCCAACGGCGAGGCTCCATTCCCGGTGACTTGGGGGCGACACGACCCCGACGGTAGCATCCGATGGGAAAAAGGCGGTTTCGAGTATTTCGCCCAAGGCACGTTGGCCAGTTCCTTGGTGGTGGTGGCGGCCCAAACACCTACCGGGCTGGACCATGTCACGGCTTTCTCCTTCCTCTTTCTGTTCTATTGCTTAGTGGCCGCTATCGCCGGGCTGGCCTTCTGGGGGTTCACACGGCCCAGGCCTCCGCTGGCATTCGGTGTCAGGGGTAAGGTGCGCATCGGTGTTTTGACTTTCGCGATCGCCAGCTTGGCGCTATTCACCTTAGGCATGCGCAATCTCCTTAACGAACGTTCCGAACAGCGCTCCTCCAAGGCCGTGGACGAGCGCACCTGGGGTACTGGCCGAACTCCGGCAAACCCTGCGCGGCGAAGATGTCCTGACGCCCGCCATAGCCCCGTATTTAGACCATCTGCTTAGCAACCTCAGCAACGTTTTTTTCACCGATCTTTCGCTTTATGGCACGGATGGTTTGCTGCTGGCCACCTCGCGCGAACAAGTCTTTAACACCGGCCTGCTGGACCGTCGCATGGACCCCGAGGCCTATCGCCGATTGGCTTTTGCCTCGCAAAGTGCCTTCATGCAGGACGAACAGATCGGCACGGCCAGTTATTCCACCGCCTACGCCCCTTTCAGAAATGATCGCGGCACCGTGCTGGCATACCTCGCCATGCCCTATTTCGCCCGCCAGAGCGAATTGGAACAAGAAAAGGCTGCCGGTTTTGCCGCCTTGGTGAACCTGTTCGCCCTGCTTTTTCTCCTGAGTGCCTTGGCCGCAGCGCTCATTACGGCATGGACCACTAGGCCACTTGACTTGTTGCGGAAGGGTTTGGAGCGGATCGGACTAGGTGCCCGGAACGTCCCCATTGCCTATGCCGGAAATGATGAACTGGGGCAATTGGTACAGGTGTACAATACCAAGGTGGAGGAGCTTCGGCGAAGCGCCGAACGGCTCGCCCGCAGCGAACGCGAAAGTGCTTGGCGAGAAATGGCCCAGCAGGTAGCCCATGAGATCAAGAACCCCTTGACGCCGATGAAGCTCGCGATCCAGCACTTCCAGCGCACTTGGACACCCGATGCGCCAGATGCAAAGCCGCGTTTGGAAAAACTTACCGCAGGGCTGGTGGAGCAGATCGACACACTGGGGCGCATTGCAGGGGAATTCTCCGACTTCGCGCAAATGCCGCCCGCCCATCCTCAGCGGTTGAACTTGCGCGCAATAGCCGCCACCGCCGTTTCCCTATTTGCCGGAAACACGGGTACGGTGCAATTGAAGGAAGGTCCCGAAGTGATGGTGAATGCTGACAAGGAACACTTGCTCCGTGTGCTGAACAACCTCATTAAAAATGCGCTTCAAGCTGTTCCGGACGAAGTATTGCCGCGCATTGAAGTTTCTGTTTCCTCGCGCGACGGAATGGCTGTTCTTGAAGTCTGCGATAACGGCTCCGGCATCCCGGCGGACGTGAGCGACAAGATCTTCACGCCCAACTTCACCACCAAGAGCAGCGGCATGGGCCTGGGCTTGGCCATGGTGAAACGGATGGTGGAACAGGCCGGTGGAAATGTCCGTTTTGAAACATCTACCGAGTCTGGGAAAACAGGTACTTCGTTCTTCGTGGAATTACCGCTGTTGCCGTAGCCGATACATTTGCCCAACGTGATCGATCGGCATATTGGTCGACATTCAAAAACGCATTGAAGCCCATGTCCTTTTCCAATCTCCTGATCGCTGATACGGAAGGCGTCCGCACCATTACCATCAACCGTCCGGAACAACTGAACGCGCTGAACCGCGCCACCATCGCCGAGCTGGACCAAGCACTAAACCAAGCCCAAGCTGAAAAGGCCGTGCGCGTGCTCATCATCACAGGCAGCGGACCCAAGGCTTTTGTGGCCGGTGCCGACATCAAGGAGTTCGCGGATTTTTCCGTGGAAGAAGGTAAGATGCTCAGCGCCGAGGGGCACAAGCTGCTCTTCGACCATGTGGAACAATTCGAAAAACCAGTGATCGCCGCAGTGAACGGTTTTGCGCTGGGCGGCGGGCTTGAATTGGCCATGAGCTGCCACTTCCGCGTAGCCAGCGACAATGCGCGCATGGGCTTGCCGGAAACGAGCTTGGGCGTGATTCCCGGCTACGGTGGCACGCAACGTTTCGCACGCCTCGTGGGCAAAGGCAAGGCCATGGAGATGATCTTCACCGCCGGCATGATAAAAGCCGAGGAAGCGCTGCAATGGGGACTCGTGAACCACGTTGTACCCCAGGACCAATTGTTGGCGAAGTGCAACGAGCTGGCCGCCGCGATCATGAAAAACTCCCCTACCGCATTAGCATCCGCCATTCGCGCGGTGAACGCCGGTTACGAGCCGGGCGCTGATGGCATGCACCGCGAGATCGAGGAGTTCGGGAAGTGTTTTGGAACACCGGATTTTATTGAAGGGACGAGCGCGTTTTTAGGGAAAAGGAAGGCGGAGTTCGGTAAGTGAGCCATTCGTCGACATCGCTCAGTGAACCACGGATGAACACGGATGTACACGGATGGGGCACGCTGATAAACGAAACCCGAACGCCGTTTTGTTTTTCTGCGGCCATCTGCGGGTCGCATTTCATCATGCTCATCCTGTTTTAACGTGAGCGTTCTCCGCAAACTCGCAGGCCAGACGGCCATCTACGGGGTGAGCAGCATTGTTGCGCGCTTTCTCAACTACTTGCTTACGCCGCTGTACACCAGCCGTGGCGTGTTCGCGCCAGCGGCTTTTGGTGTGATCACTTCGCTCTATTCGTGGACGGCCTTCCTCAACGTGGTGCTCACATACGGCATGGAAACGGCGTTTTTCCGCTTCGCCAATAAGCACGACGGGAACAGCCGCATTTATGCCACTGCGGCCTACTTACTCGCAGCCACCAGCACCGTGTTCATGCTGCTCGGGCTGCTCTTCGCCAACTCCATCGCTGCCGGTATAGGCTACCCGGAACATGCCTTCTCCGTGCGCTTGCTCGTGGCCATCATCGGCATCGAAGCCATGACCGCCGTGCCCATGGCCAGCCTTCGCCTGAAGAACCGGCCTTGGAAATTCGCGGCGATCAATGTGATCAGCGTGTTGGTGAACGTGGTCTTGAACCTGTTCATCTTTATGTACTGTAAACCATTGTTCGATTCCGGGAGCCCCAATGCCATTGTGCATGCCGTCTACTCCCCCGCAATTGGCGTGGGTTATGTGTTCCTGATCAACCTGATCAGCTCCGGTCTCAAGTTCCTTTTATTACTGGCGGAGTGGCCTTCTCCCCGTCTGGGAAAGACTGAAGCGGGCTTCGACACCAGCCTGTTGCGCCCTATGTTGGCCTTCTCGCTTCCTCTGCTGGTCGCCGGTCTTGCGGGCATGACCAATGAGACAGCAGACCGATTGCTGATGAAGCACCTGCTGCCAGCAAACATCGCGGATGCCCAGATCGGGATTTATGGTGCCTGCTACAAACTGGCGATGCTCATCACGCTCTTCATTCAGGCCTTCCGCTTCGCTGCGGAGCCGTTCTTCTTCAGCCATGCCAAGGAGAAGGACAGCCGCCAAACGTTCGCCCGCATCATGAATATTTTCGTGGCGGTCTGCATGAGCGCCTTCCTGCTTGTGATGCTTTTCCTCGATGCCTTTAAATGGTTCATCCCAAACCCGGCATATTGGCCCGGCTTGGTGGTGGTGCCGGTGTTGATGTTGGCCAACGTCTTCCTCGGCATTTACTACAACCAAAGCGTGTGGTACAAGCTGAGCGACCGCACGCGCGTCGGCAGCACGATATCGATCATCGGGGCTATCATTACCCTGGTATTGCTCTTCTGGTGGATCCCGGTCTTTGGCTATCTCGGTGCCGCATGGGCCACCTTCATTTGCTATTCTTCCATGGCCGTGATCAGCTATGTCTGGGGCCAGAAACACTACCCTGTGCCCTACAACGTGAAGCGCGTGCTGGGCTATATGGCGGCCGGAGTGTTCCTGTGGTGGGGCTGCGAGCAATTGCCGCTTGCAGGTGTGCTGAAATATGCCTTGCGCGCCCTCGTGTTCGTGGCTTTTGGCGCTTGGGCGTGGTGGCTGGAGAAACAGCCAATGAGTCGGGCTGGGCGGTAACCGGTTGGCGTCTGGTGTAACCCAATGGAGGGCGGGTGCGTAGAAACGCTTACCGCCGGGTTTCCTGCGGCCACACCCCCAACCCCCTTACCCCATGCTAAACGTGAACCCAACTAAGGAGCGCTTCGCTTGTAAGCCCTTGGCGGCCGCTCTGGCTATTGCCTTAATGTCTTCCGGCGTACAGGCCCAAGTGGAGCTGATCAACGGCGGCGATTTTGAAAATGCCGTCAAAACCTTTGAAGCCAACGGTTGGACAAGCGCCATGCCGGGCTACTACCGCCAATGGCAAGTCGGAACCTTGGGCGGAAGCGCTTCGGGCACAAAAGCCGCGTATTTGGGCTCCACTCAGGTGCATGACGGAACCAATTTGGCCTCCGTGATGCACTTCTACCGCGATGTCACTATTCCGGCTAACGCTTATGGCGTTTCGCTGAAATTCAAGTACCGGATGCCGGTGGTGGACAATGGCCGCGACTATTTCCGCGTGTACACCACCGATGCCACGGCAGTACCCGTAGCAGGGGTCATACCGGGGGCCGGATTTACCATGAGGTTCGAGAACACGGCCACGGCGCGGCCTACCTTCGTTTCCGCACCCATATTGGACCTGACCTCCCTGGCCGGCTCAGCCCCGGTAACGGTGCGCTTGGTTTTCACTTACATTTCCAATGGGTCGGTCCCACATGCAAACCCTTCCGTGGACGACATTTCAATGAGCATGCAGGGTGCTCCAACCTGCTCAGGTAATAACGTGGTGGTGGCCATCAACACGGACCAACATGCCGACCAGACTACTTGGCAGATCAAAAATGCCACCGGCGGCATTATGGCCACGGGCGGCCCCTACATCGGCCGGAATAACACCTTGGTCACGGATACGGTCTGCTTGGGGCCAAACCCCGGCTGTTTCACGCTGCAGATGTTCGACAATTTCGGTGACGGCCTCGGTGGTGGGTCATGGCAATTGCGCACCATTAATGGTGGATTGATCTTGGGTGACCAGTTCGAGAAGGGTTTTGTAAGTCCTTCACAATCGCCAGCAAGTGCTTCGTACGGCTCAGGGCATTCGTTCTGTATGCCACTGGGCAGCGCCAATATATCCGCATCGGAATGTGGCGTGTTCAACAATGGCCTGAACAACAAGGTTCACAGTGATGTAGTTTCCGGTGCTACGCAATATGAGTTCGAATTCACGGACCCGGACAACGGCTTCGTGCGGCGGATCATCAAATCCACCAGCTACGTGAAATTCATCGACCTTGGGGCGCCCCAGCTCATTCCCGGCGTGCATTATTTCTGCCGCGTGCGCACAAACGCCAACGGGCCTCTGGCTTCCGCACACTGGGGTACCGGTTGCGAAACAGGGCTTGGCGTGGAGGAGACCCTCCTGTGCTCGGAACTCATCAGCGCTCCTACATACGGGCATTCCTGCAACGAAACGCGCAAATTCGGCTTCTATGGCGGTTACATCTATGCGCAGCCCGTTCTTGGTGCCACCCAGTACCAGTTCAACATCTATACGCCCGGTGGCGTGTACGACACGTTGATCTCGCGCTCCTCCTACATCCTCCAACTGAAGTGGACCGGCAACCCATTGGTGGACGGCACCACATATAACGTGGCCATAAACGCCATAACCGCCGGACAGAACACCGGCTTCTGCACTACAACCTGCACCGTTACGATCAACAATGCAGCGCTTTCACAGACACCCGTCCATCAATTGGACGCTGGCCAGCAGCGCAGCTTGGAGGTTTGGCCCAACCCGAACGACGGGCATGACGTTGCCCTGAACATCGCCGGTCTGGACGAACAAGTGAACCATGCTAGCGTAGAACTGTTTGATGCCACGGGCCGCATGGTGAAAACACTGGCCGTACCGGTACAGAACGGGCTGATGAACAACACCATGGACCTTTCCGGGGTGGCCAACGGCACCTACGTGATCCGAGTTACCGCAGGTGAAAAAACTTACAATAGCGCCTTAGTGGTGAAGCAATAAAAACCACCTTCCAGATTTTGTGAAAACCCTCCGCCTTGGAGGGTTTTTGCGTTACTTGGTTTTTGCCAACACAGCGAGGTACTTATCCTCCAACGCCCGCATGGCCTTTTTTTTGGCCACGCTTTTGTCGCTATGGCCAAGCAGGTGGAGCAACCCGTGCACCATTACCCGTTGCAGTTCGGCTTGCACGGCCACGCCGAAAGTGGCTGCATTCTCCTTAACACGGTCATAACTGATAAGGATGTCACCGGATACCCCGGTATCCGTTTGCAGATCGAAGGTGATGATGTCCGTGAACTCATCATGACCCAGATACCGCTTGTTGAAGGGCAGCAAACCCTTGTCGGGTAAAAGGACGAACGTGAGCTCCCCCACGGAGTGCCCATGGTCCGAAGCCACTTTGCGTAGCCACCTACGCAAACGGTCACGCTCTTTGAAGGCATTGGTGACCTCCACCGCCTTGAAGACGATCAGGCCACTCCCTGTCATTATTCAACGGGGGGCTTGAGGCTGAACGCGAGCTCCACCGTGGCGCCATTGTCCGCGAAGGACACCTTGTCCGACAATGCGCGCATGAGGAACACGCCACGCCCGTGTGGTTTCTCGATGTTCCGTGGGTCTGTTGGGTCAGGCAGATTCTCGAAGTCGAAGCCCGGTCCCTCATCGCTCACCCGGAAAGTGATGAGCTCTCCTTGCGTGTCATATTCCATGCTCACGCGCTTTTCAGGGTCCAGCGCGTTGCCATGGTGGATGGCATTGTTCACCGCCTCGGTAAGCGCGATCAATATGTTGCCGTAAAGTGCTTCAGGCACCTTGTGCTCCGCACAGGCTTGATCAATGAGCTTTTCGGCCAAGGCGATGTTCTCCGCTTTGGCGGGGAAATCGATGTGCTTGGTGGAGTGGACGTCTTGTGCGGTGGTTCCCATATTCGGCTATCGGGGTCGGTCAAAAGTATCGAAATACTGATCAACGCGCGCTTTGTAGTAGGGTTTTAACCCCGGAGGCACTGTTCGCAACAGTTCCGCCTCGCGCTGGCGGTCCTGTTGGTATTGGAAGAAACGTGCTGGATCAGGGTGGTCAAGTTCTTTGCCTTGGGTGCTTTCACGCTTCTGATCCAGCTCTCTTTCCCGTTCCGCCTTTTCAGCTTCCAGCATACGCGTCATGATGTCCTGTTGCCTGTGAATGGATTCTTGGGTGAGCTGCTGGTTCACGAGGTCCTTTTCGTTCTCCTTCATCTGCTCAGCCAGCTTGTCCAAACCGTTGCCACTCCCGCTGCCGTCCTTGTTCAACTCCTGCGCCATCCGCTGCATTTCCTGCCGCAGCGCGGACTGCTGCGCGGCCAATTTCGCCAACTGTTCGCTCATGCCCGCGCCCATGCCTCCTGGGTTTTGCTGGCCCGGTTTATCGCCCGGTTTTTTCCCCTTTTCCAAGGCCTTTTTCATCTCCTCCAGTTGCTTGAAAGCGCTTCCTGCTGCGCCTTGATCTTTTGCATCTTCTTACTGTCGCCACTGCTACTGCCCGCACCGCCCGGCTTGTTGCAACTGCCCTTGCCCGGCATGCCGCTGGCCTGCTGCTGCATTTGGCGCAGTGCCTCGTCCAGCATCAATGCCAAGTTGTTCAAGCTGGTCATGGCGCGCTGCTGTTTGTCGGCTGCGATGGGCCGCTCCCTTTCGTTCGCCCGTGCCTCGGCCAAATGCGAAAGTGCCTGGTCCATGTTGTCGTTCACCAAGTTCATTTCCCGGTTCACCATGGCCTCTAATTGCGGCACGCGCTTGCTGAGTGCAAAGAGTGAATCTTCCACCAAACGTGCATCGTCGCGCAATTTTTTCTGCTTGCGACCAATGTCCACCAAGTGCGGGTCGCGCACGGCGGTGGCCTCCAGGTCGTCCAGGTTGGCTTCTTGATCAAAACTCAACTGCACGATGTTCTCCAGCAACTGCCGCAAAGCATCCATGTCCTCTTCACTCTGTTGCTGCTGATCATCCTTCATGGCGCTGCGCATGTCCATGGCCAATTGCTCCATCTGCTCGCCCGCCTTTTTCTGGCTTTCGCTCGCCTTTTTCTGCTGCTTCTTTTCCAGTTGCTCGCTGCTGTTCTCCTGCTCCTTTTGGATGTCCTGCTCCTTTTCTTCCGTCTTCGGTAAGTCCATTGGACGTTCCAACGCTTGGTTCTTTTTATCCAAGGAATCCAATTGGTCACGCACGTCCTGGAATTCTTTGTTGAGCGAATCCTGCTTTTGCTTCAAGTCTTCTTGATCACCCTTGCCATCCTTGGTTTCTTCGCTCAACTTTTTCTGGTCTTCGGCAAGCTTTTCCAACTGGTCGGCGATGTCTTCGGCCTTTTGTTCCACCTCCATCTGCTTGAACTGTTCCATGGCACGGTCCAGCTCTTTTTCAATGTCCTCCTGACTGAGCTTCATGTCCTGCATTTTCTCCTGCAGTTGCTCTTTGTCGATCTTCTCCAGCATTTCCTGAACTTGCTTGTAGAGCTCTTTCATCTGCTCGCTCAACACGTTTTCAAAAAGCTGCTGCACTTGTTGTTGCTTCTGTAAAATTCGCTCGTCGGCCTGTTTGTAGCTCTGCTGTTCCTGTTGACTTTGCTTCAATGTTTCAGTGGCCTTTTCGACACGTTGCTGTAGTTCCTTCTGCCGATCCAGCACGTCCTGCATTTTCTGTTTGTCCTGCCAGTTCAACTCCTTTTTGTCCTGCATGTCGCGGCGCATCTTTTCCAGGTCGCGCTGCAGGTCTTGCGCGGCTTTGATGCTTTCGTGCAGTTCGTCCTTGATGGCTTCGCCTTGCTTGTCCTGCTTGGCAGCAAGTTCTTCCAGCGTGGGTGCTGCGAAGACCTGCGTAGCGCTCTTTGTGCTCTTGCTGCCACGCACGCCATCGTTGTCCCACACCTCAAACCAGTATTCCAGTTTGTCACCGGGCATCAACCGCAGCGCGTCCAGGTCTTCGAAATCGAAAAAGGATTGCCGCGTTACGCCGGGCTGCACCGCGATGTCCTTGGTGTGTTCGCGCTGGTCGGCGGGAATACTGTCACCACCAACGGTGAAGCGGTAGTGGAAGGCGAGCCGCTTAAAGCCGTGGTCGTCGCCGATGTCGCCCTTAAACCAGAGCCTGCGCGGGGAAAGACTGTCCGGCTTTTGTTCCACGGCGATGGTGGGATACAGGTCTGGCACAACGTCGATGCGGTATTGCGCCGGTGGCTGCGTGGCTATTCCCCTATTGGTGGGTTGCATGGAGTAGTTGCCCCCGTTGAGGAACCGCTTGGTGGCCGTGAAGACCTGCCCGCCGGTGGCTCCTTCCCGCGCTGGATCAAGCGTGTACGTGGAATCCGAGAGGACCAAGGCCATTCCATCCGCGCCGCGTGTTTCTGCCGTCCAAGTAATGCGCGTTCCCGCAGGAACCGAAATATCGCCGGAGCTGTTGGAAGTGGTGTTGCGCATACCGAGGTACGGCGGGTATTCCAGCGCCATGGTAAGGCCCAGCAGCATCGGGTTTGCTTCGGTCTCTAAACGCATCCGTGCGCTCTTGAAGCCTTCCGCACCGAGCTGAAAATCAACCGGAGCCTGGACGTTGCGGAAGCGGTGGCTGAACCGGTCCGCGCCCTGCCGCACCAACGGCACGCTCTGCCCGCCGATGTCCATGAAGACCTGCTGCGGCAAGGCATCGCCCTGCATTTGCACTTCCAGCTCGAAATCTTCGTTCTCCGGCACTTTCAACTCTTTGTTCACTACGTGGAATTGGAAGGGCGCTTCCGGCAAAAACTCCGTGCCATGGGCCAGCAGCCGCTTGGTGGGGCCCGTAATTAGGCTGGGCGCCGCGAAAAGCAAGATGACCAGCACGCCCAATGGAGGCAAGGCATAGCGCAAGTATCGCCGGTTAAGGCCCAAGTCGATCGCGGAGCTGAACGGCACCGGTGAAAGCTCCCGGCTGCGCTGTGCTACACTGGCCTCGATCAACTGGCGTTGCTGCGGGTCTTCAATGCTTTGTCCGCGCAGTTGCAGGGTGTTCAGCAGCTTGTCACGTACTTCAGGAAAATGCGTGCCTACGATCGCCGCCGCATCTTCATGGCTGATCACGTTCCCCATGCGGAAGAGCTTCACCAGGGGCAACGCAATGAAACGCACCAGCACTACAGCGGCCAACACGGCCAGCGACCAGAACAAGGCCGTGCGCACGCCGGTGCCGAACTTTCCGAAGTATTCACCCAGCGAGGCCAGCAAAAAGAAAAGCACGAGCAGCCCAACGCTGTACAAGATGCCGCGGATCAAGCGGTCCTTGTAGTACTTGCGGATGAATCCATCCAGCTTGGCGATGAGCAGGTCGTAGTCCGAGGCCATGGAACAAGGGGGCAGAGCCGGTAGAACGGTGAGGCCCCGCCGGAATTGCCCCGAAAGTTAGGCAGGAACCGCGATGAAGCCCAAAGCCTAGCCCCGCCGCATTCCAGCGATATCCCCCACTTTACAAGCAGAGCCCACCAAGGCCGCGTAACCCGTGTGCGCCAATGCCTTTAACTTGTTGCCGCGCCGGAACCACCATACATCCTTCAAGAAGAGTGGGAAGTTGTGCCCGTTCAGCAGGTCGAAAGCGATGGACATGGTGGGTTCCAACGATTTGGCCGTGTGCCAAATGCCGAAAGGAATGAAGAGCGTTTCACCTGCGCCCACCGTGAACGTGATGGGCGTTGCATTGCGGTACAGCGGGAATTTTTCGTAATCCGGATTTTCGTGATCGTTCACCAAGGATTTCCATGGGTCGTTCGGGTCCGGGTAGAGGTACTTCTCCTGCCCACGCGGCCACACGGTGAACTGTTTTTTACCGTACAGCTGGTTGATCCACGCACTGAGGTGGTAGTAGTCCAGGTGGATGTAGGGGAACTTTCCGCCAGGACCACCGATGAAAAGTTCGATCGCGCCGCCCCACTGCCCCTTGGAAAACAATGGGCTTTCCAGCCAGTTCGGCTTGGCGTAATTCAAGCTCAATGGCTTGAGCATCGGAATCACTTCAGGCAGTTGCGTGTTCACGTGGAACTTGCATGGATAAGGCACGGGGCGCGAGGTATCCTTGCCTTCCACAAGGTCCAAAATCTCGTTCATGGAATAATCCTTGCCGTCCACTTCCGTGTGGCGGTCGCCATAGTTTTTGCGGAACCAATCCGGGCTGAAGGTGCCGTTGGCCTGCCAAACCTGGCTGGCATCGGTGAACACCAACGGAATGCCCGGTTTCCAATGTTCCTCGATGAACTGCTCGTAAGTAAGGTCCTTGATGGACGCGCGCTTGATCTCCATGGTGATGTGGCAATAACGTTGCTACGTAGGGCGTGGGCCATAGGTTAGCACACGGTGAATTGGCCCCGATATTAGGAGTAAATATAAATTCAAGGACCGGCCGCTGTCAACTGCCTATCGTCCACTTGCAAGAAAGGTCCATGGACCCAATGAATTTATCCCCTTCAGGCGGGGAAGGTGAGTGAAAAGCGCGTGCCCTCCCCTACTTCACTGTGTACCTCGACGTGAACGCCGTGCGCATTGAGGATGGTGCGGGCCGAGGTAAGGCCCAATCCCATTCCCCCGCTCCTTCCCGAATAAAAGGCCTGGAACAAGCGTTTTATGTTTTCCTCTGCGATGCCTTTGCCATTATCCTCCACACAGATCTGCACCCTGTCGCGAGCCAGCCCGGCTGTGAGGCAAAGCTCCCCTTTGCCGGGCTCCATGGCCTCCACCGCATTGATGCACAGGTTCGAAAGGGCCACGCCAAGCAAGGCCTCATCGGCCAACACGGTTTCTGCGCCGGCCTTCACTGTAACCCTGCCGGACATGTGCTGCAGCTCCAGCCGGTCTTGAACGGTGGCCAAAGCGGCACTTAGCACAGTTTGCACATCGCACTTATGCTTGGCCAACTCCTTGGGCTTGGAGGATTCCAACAGGTCATCAATAAGCCCGCCGATTCGCTGGATGTTGCGGCTTAGTATCTCCGTGAATGGCCGCACCGCATCTTGGTCCGTGGGCGAAAGCTCGTCCACCATTTGCCCCAACGCCATGTGTAGGTTGGTCAACGGATTGCGCACTTCATGCGCGATGGTGCGCGCAATGCCGCCGGTGATGGCCAGCCGGTCGCTTTCCGCCAAAAACCCTTGGGCACGCCGCGTTTCGGTAACATCCGTGATGGTGATCACGAAACCATCCAGTAACCGTAACGCATGAATGTGGACCCAGTTGTCCGGGCGCCTCTCAGAAGGAATAGTGTCTTCCAGTGGCGTGCCGCTCTCTACCACCTCCGCCAAGCGATCGAACGAGCCGTTCTCCTTTAAAACGGGCAGCACGTCCAGCAATTTGGCTCCTATCAAGGCCCGCCCATCTTGGCCATACAACCGCTCACTTTCCTGGTTGGTGAGCAGCCACTCGAAATCCGCGATCGCCCCCTTGTGATCCCGGATGCTGCGGAAGGCCATGATGGAACTGGGGGAGCTATCGAGCACACGCCGCAGGGAACGTTCGGCAAAAAGCCGTGTGCGCACCTCCTCGTCCAATTCCACCACCTTGGCCTGGGTGTCGTTTTTCGCCCGTTCCGCATCCTTTAATGCCCGGAATAATCGCCAGAACAACAAGGCGGAGGCCGCAATGGCCAGTGCCGTGTAGATCAACAGCATCAAGGGTGTATCGGGCCGCAGGGATTGTTCAATCCGCTGGTCCCGGTCCCGTGCTTCTTCAATAGCTGCCGTAATGCGCGCCTGCTCTTGGCGCACCCGCTCCATCAGTGCGTTGCCCTCGGTCAATTGTGCCAATTCACCGTCCTGGAGTCCGATCGACGTGGCGCGCTCGGAAAGGAATTGGTCCTGCACCTGTTTGATCATTCCACGCGAAAGCCCGATGAACCCGGAGAGGTCTTCATGCACGGCCCCGACACGGTCCAAGGAATCAAGCCGACGGATGCTGCGCTCCACGCCGGGTTGCGCTGCATTGAAAGGGGCCAGCAGCGCCGTGTCGTGCGTGAGGATGTAGCTGCGAACCCCGGTTTGGGCATCTTTCAGGCCAGAACCAAGTGCCTCCAACTCATGAAGCACGGTATTGGCTTCGCGCGCGCTTTCGCTGGCCTCCGTAAATCGTGTATATGTGCGATACGTGGCATAAACCACCAGCAAGAGCAGCACCAAAACCCCACCGTACAACCAGCGCAACAAAATCCGGTCGCGTTTGCTGTGACTTTCTGCCTGGCCGGCCTCCTCCATGCTCTTCAGGCTGTGTAAAACCAGCTCATACCTCGATCCCGAAGGATTTCAACTTGTTGTACAACGTCTTTCTGTCGATGTTCAGCATTTCAGCGGTACGGGACTTATTGAAGCCGTTCCGTTCCAGCGCCTTGAGGATCGCCTGCTTTTCCGCGGAATGCGAAACGCCCTTCAGCCCATCAGAAAAGGCGGCCTGTGGTGTATTCCGGTCTGCTTGTCGCGGCAATGGGGAACCGCTGATAACCTCTGCCGGTAAGCCGCTTAATTGGACTTTCCCCTCGGTGGTCAATAGCACGGACCGCTTTACGACGTTACCCAGTTCGCGCAGATTGCCCGGCCAACCATGGGCCATCAACAGGTCCCTTACTTTGGGGTCGAAGCCCGAAACATCCTTGCCTAACTGGTCATTTGCCTTGGCTAAAAAGTACTCGGCAAAAACCATGATGTCCTCCGGCCGGTCGCGCAGCGGAAGCAGGTCGATGCTGAATTCGTTGACGCGGTGCATCAAGTCCTCGCGGAAGCGGCCCTCCGCCACCGCAAGGGCAAGATCCTCGTTGGTGGCCGCCAGAATGCGCACATCAACGGCGATGTCCTTCTCCCCCCCAACCCGCTTGATTCGTCGCTCCTGCAAAACGCGCAGCAACTTCACTTGGTTCTCATAAGAAAGATTGCCGATCTCGTCCAGGAAAAGCGTGCCGCCATCGGCTTGCTCAAAACTGCCCCGCTTCTCAGCAACAGCCCCGGTAAACGCGCCCTTTACATGGCCAAACAGCTCACTGCCAGCTAAGTCTTTCGGCAACGCACCGCAGTCCACGGCAACAAAGGGTTTGGCGCTCCGCTTGCTGCGGCGGTGGATCTCTTTGGCCACATATTCCTTGCCCGTACCCGTATCTCCGGTGATCAATACCGTCATGTTGGTGGGTGCCACCAAGGTGATGTGGGCATCCATGCCGGCGGCGTGTGCTCCGCTGCCCTGGATGTAATCCGGTCCCGGTTTTGGGGCGTTGGCCGACTTGGTCTTGGCAGGCGTTTCCTGCGAGGCCCCCTCCCCTTCCGCCAGCGCATCCTTAATACGCATCAGAATTTCGTCCGGATAAAGCGGCTTGCCAACGTAATCGAACGCGCCCTTGCGCATCAACTCAACCGCAGTGCGCACGTCGGAATAACCGGTGATGATGATCACCGCGGTTTCACGTGAAATGCCCTTGATATGCTGGAGCATCTGCGCACTATCCGTGTCCGGTAAGCGATGGTCGCACAACACCAGATCATAGCGGTGCTCTTTCAGCAATTCTTTAGCCGAGGACCCACGCTGGGCGGTGTCCACTTCATAACCCTGCTTCTTCAAGAAGCGGTCCAGCAATGTACAGATGTCGGCATCATCGTCTATTACGAGCAAACGGTGCTTTGCCATGGAGTGGTGCGGGTGGATTGCGGAGTGTGATGGGTTCCTGTAGCGATTCGTGGTGGGCGATAAAGATACGGGCGAGGCGGTTGTTTGGATGGCTGACTTTCCGAATGTGTGTTGCAACTTTTCCGTTTGCTGAATGTACTGCGAAGCGTGATGGCCGGTCACGGAGATGGTGCTGTTCTTTCCTACTGCTTCCACACTGTCAATCTCATTTCGCACGTAACTCAGCGTAAATTTGCGCTCCCTTCTGTTTTGTGTTATTTTAACACCTTGATTTTCAGCACCTTAACCGGATCGTTCCACGTGGAACATCATGAAAAACATTGAAACATACGACGTTGTTGTTGTAGGCGCCGGCCACGCAGGTTGCGAAGCCGCAGCCGCTGCTGCCAACATGGGCAGCTCCGTACTGCTCATTACCATGAACATGGGGGTAATTGCCCAAATGAGCTGCAACCCCGCCATGGGAGGCGTGGGCAAGGGACAAATTGTCCGCGAGGTTGATGCCCTTGGGGGATACTCCGGAATTGTAAGCGACATCAGCACGGTCCAGTTCCGTATGCTGAATAAGAGCAAAGGACCCGCGATGTGGAGCCCGCGCACACAAAACGACCGCGAACTCTTCGCCCATACTTGGCGCAAGAAATTGGAAGAAACGCCCAATGTCCACTTCCGCCAGGACACTGTCACCGGAATCGAAGTTGAAAAGGATGAAGAGGGTCGCACTCGAATATGTGGCGTGAAAACTGGTATAGGCAGTGTGATCCCATGTCGTGCGGTAATCCTCACCAACGGAACCTTCCTGAGCGCCGTAATGCACATCGGTGAGAAACAATTTGGCGGTGGCCGGGCAGGTGAGAAAGCCGCCTACGGCATCACGGACCAGCTCATCCAGCTTGGGTTTGAAACCGGCCGCATGAAAACCGGCACTCCTCCTCGCGTGGATGGCCGGAGCATCGATTACCGCGTTTTGGAGGAACAACGGGGCGATGAGCATCCGTCCAAAGTTCAGCTTCTCGCCAGAGACCTCCCCTGCGCGCAAGCAACTCAGTTGCTGGATCACCCACACCAGTGCGGAGGTCCATGACATCCTTCGCACGGGCTTCGACCGGAGCCCAATGTTCAGTGGCCGGATCCAAGGCCAAGGGCCGCGTTATTGTCCCAGCATCGAGGACAAGATCGATCGGTTCGCCGACAAGGAGAGCCACCAGATCTTCGTTGAACCGGAAGGATGGAACACGGTGGAAACGTACATCAACGGCTTCAGCACGAGCCTGCCGGAAGAAGTCCAAACAGCTGCCTTGCGCAGAATGGCCGGCTTCGCCAATGCGCGCATCTTCCGCCCAGGCTACGCCGTGGAATACGACTACTTTCCTCCTACTCAGCTGCGCCACACGCTTGAAACCAAGCTCGTAGAGGGGCTCTACTTCGCTGGCCAGATCAACGGCACAACGGGGTACGAAGAAGCTGCTTGCCAAGGCTTGATGGCCGGCATAAATGCAAATCTGAAGCTCCAGAACAAAGAGCCCTTCATACTGGCGCGGGACCAAGCCTACATCGGTGTTCTGATCGATGACCTCATTACAAAGGGGACAGAAGAACCCTACCGCATGTTTACCAGCCGCGCGGAATTCCGCATCCTTTTGCGGCAGGATAATGCAGACGAACGCCTCACCCCGCTCGCGCATGCAATTGGCATAGCCAGCAATGCAAGGCTGGAGCGCATCAACCAAAAGTCAGCCTTTTCAAAGGCATTAGACAGCCTCCTGCGCAGCGAAAGCGTAGCGCCCAAAACCGCCAATCCGGTGATCGTTCCACGTGGAACAGAGGCCCTGAAACAGAAGGTAAAGCTCAACAGTTTGTTACTTCGTCCGCAACTTTCCTATGCCGACATTGAACCGCTTTCTTCTGCAATACCTGAACTTACGGCAAGCTTTGGAGACCTGCACAATGAAGTTGTGGAGCAGGTGGAGATCCGGATGAAATACGAAGGCTACATCTCCAAAGAACGCGACATGGCAGACCGGATTTTGCGACTGGAAGACGTGCCGCTTCAGTTCGACACACCCTATGACAAGCTAACTTCCTTGTCCATAGAAGCACGCCAAAAGCTCAGCAAAATTCAACCAGCCACACTTGGTCAAGCAGCTCGAATTAGCGGCATTTCACCTGCAGACATCAGCGTGCTCATGGTCTATCTTGGCCGCTAATCTTCGATCGTTCCACGTGGAACACACCCATGGAAACCGTTGCCAACTGCCCCGCGTGCGCTTCAGAAAAGCACCAACTCGCCTTCAAGGCCAAGGATCAAACCGTGAGCAATGAACAATTTTCTGTTCAACGCTGCTCCGATTGTGGATTTCTCTTTACATCGCCAAGACCTGATCAAAGCAGGATAGGGGCGTACTACATTTCGGACAACTACATTTCGCATATTGAAAATGCGCAAGGTTTCAAGGACCGCATTTATCACTGGGTTCGCAAACGTGCGATTCAGGGAAAGCACAAGCTCATTGCCAAGTACCAGCCTACCGGTAAGCTTTTAGACGTGGGTTGCGGCACGGGTGACTTTTTGGCTTACATGGCAGAGCAAAACTATGCCGCACAAGGTGTTGAGGTAAGCGGCGATGCCCGCAAAATTGCCACGAGCAAGGGACTTCAACTTACCGCTGAACTTGGGGCAATTCCCACCCAGGCGCAATTCAACGCCATTACACTCTGGCATGTGCTGGAGCATGTACCAGACCCACGCACTACACTGCACGAATTGAACGCGCGTTGCGCTTCGGGGGGGCTGTTGGTAATCGCCGTGCCGGATAATGAGAGTCGAGACGCACAACACTATGGACCCAATTGGGCGGCCTGGGATGTTCCCCGTCACCTTTCTCACTTTAGGCGAAGGGATGTTGAAAACCTGTTGAAGCAAACAGGGTTTCAGTTGTTGGAAATAAAACCCATGTGGTTCGATGCTCCATACGTGAGCATGTTAAGCGAACAACATACTGGAGCAGGAAACCTGCTTTCCATGATCAAAGGCTGGACCATCGGATTTTGGTCCAATGCCGTTGCTGCTTCTTCAAAACGCCCAACTTCGAGCTCTCTTTTCGTAGCGCGAAAGTTGTGAGCCGCGAGAAGGTGCTTAATTTGCCTTGTGCTGCATTTGTGTCCCCAAATGGGGCCTGGTGTGTACCGTGGTCGCGAACGCCCATTACAGCGCAGTTGTGTGTGTTGACTCAATCACCTGATAATCAACAAACTATCTCAATACCACCAAAAACGGTAACATACCCCCATCCGTACTCCGTACCTTTGCGGCCCCAAAAAATACTGCCTTCCCATGAGCACCATGACCGCCCCTTCACGCATTGCCGACATCCTGAAGCAATGGAGTATCACCGAAAACAACTCCGGCGTTTCAACCGGTAAAAAATGGTTGAAGGGAGAAGGGGAGGTGCTCACTTCTTCTTCCCCGGTTGACGGTGCTACCATCGCCTCCGTACGCGGTGCATCGAAAGCAGAATATGACCAGGCCGTAAAAGCGGCACAAACCGCATTTCTGGAATGGCGCAATTGGCCTGCTCCAAAGCGCGGTGAAGTAGTTCGCCAATTCGGTGAGGAATTACGTAAACACAAGGCTGCGCTGGGCAAGCTGGTGAGCTACGAAATGGGCAAGAGTTACCAAGAAGGTCTTGGTGAAGTGCAGGAAATGATCGACATCTGCGACTTTGCGGTGGGGCTTTCGCGCCAACTGCACGGCCTTACCATGCACAGCGAACGTCCAGAGCATCGCATGTACGAGCAGTGGCATGCGATCGGTCCCGTTGGCATCATCAGCGCATTCAACTTCCCTGTGGCTGTATGGGCGTGGAACACAGCGCTGGCCTGGGTTTGCGGAGACACTTGCATTTGGAAGCCGAGCGAGAAAACACCGTTGTGCGGCATTGCCTGCCAAGCCATTGCGGCTGAGGTGCTGGCGCGCAACAACGCGCCCGAAGGTGTTTGCGTACTGATCAACGGTGGCCGTGAAGTAGGGGAGTGGCTCAGCCACGACGAGCGCATTCCCTTGGTAAGCGCGACCGGCAGCACCCGCATGGGCAAAGCCGTAGGAGCCGCGGTGGGCCAGCGTTTAGGACGTTCCTTGCTGGAACTCGGCGGCAACAACGCCATCATCATTTCGGAAAAAGCAGATTTGGACATTGCTATGCACGCTTCGCTTTTCGGCGCTGTGGGCACGGCTGGCCAGCGTTGTACTTCCACGCGCAGGCTCATCATCCACGAGTCTGTCTTTGATGCATTCACTAAAAAACTGGTGAAAGCCTACGGCCAACTCCGGCTAGGTGATCCACTGGACGAAAAGAACCACGTAGGGCCGTTGATCGACAAAGCCGCAGTGGACATGTACCTCAAGGCATTGGAGGCCGCTAAAGAACAAGGCGGAAAGGTGCTCGTGGAGGGCGGTGTCCTTAGTGGTGAAGGCTACGAAAGTGGCTGTTACGTGAAGCCCGCAATCGTTGAGGTGAAGCCGGAAATGGCCATCGTCCAACAGGAGACTTTCGCTCCTATTCTTTATGTGATGCGCTACTCCGGCGATGTTACCAAGGCCATTGCGGTGCAGAACAACGTGAAGCAGGGGTTGTCTTCCGCGCTGATGACGTTGGACATGCGCGAAATGGAGCGTTTCCTCAGCGTAGCCGGTAGTGATTGCGGCATTGCCAACGTGAACATCGGCACCAGCGGTGCTGAGATCGGCGGTGCGTTCGGAGGCGAAAAAGAGACGGGCGGCGGGCGCGAAAGCGGATCTGATGCATGGAAAGCTTACATGCGTCGCCAGACCAATACGATCAACTACGGCAGCACTGTTCCTTTGGCCCAAGGCATCAAGTTCGACCTTTGATCATCCACGGTTCCGCTGTTGGCCGGGTTAGCCAACACTGAACTTTTATGCCCATGGCATTCTCTTTAATTCGCTCTTTGAGCATTTGCTTCCTGCTTTCGCTGAGCCTAATGGCTTGCGAACCATCAGCCCCCACGGCCACGGAACCTGCGCCAGCACTGGCCGTAGGCATTTGGCACATGGCTCTGGACCTGGACTCAACCGCCGGTGAACTGTTGTTGCCTTTCCAATTCGACGTGGTAAAGAAGAAGGATAAATGGGGCCTTGTGATCCACAATCAAGATGAGGCTATCGCTGTGGATTCCGTTTTGATCACCGGTGACAGCATCCTGATCCGTATGCCGTTTTTCGATTCGGATTTCCATGGACAATTGCATGGGGATTCTGCGTTCAGCGGTGTGTGGTTGAACCACTACAAAGGGCCGGGTTATGCTATTCCATTTGTGGCCACTGCCGGTGAAAAACCGCGCTTTGCCGCCCGCAATAACACCGCGCCGGCTTCTATCGCTGGCGACTGGGAAGTTCACTTCATTGATGGAGACAACGATGAACCAGCCATCGGCATTTTCAGTGTGGACGGCAGCCGTGTAAAGGGCTCGTTCGCAACGGAAACCGGCGATCTGCGCTTCCAAGAGGGCATTGTTACGCGTGATTCTTTGTTCCTTTCTTCTTTCAATGGTTCACAGGCATTCCTCGTCCGGGCCGCCGTGCGAAATGACAGCTTGGTAGGGGAGTTTCGCAGTGGTTACCGGTACAAACAGGCGTGGTATGGTGTTCGTAACCCGAACTTCAAGCTTGCCGATGACGAAACCGCCACGACCATGGACCCCGCACATCCGTTCGCGTTCGCTTTTCCGGACCTAAAAGGCGAAATACACCGCTCTACGGACAAGGAATACCAAGGGCAAGTAATGGTTGTGGAGATCATGGGCACATGGTGTCCCAACTGCTTGGACCAGGCTACAATGCTGAACGGTTTCCATGAAAAATACAGCGCCGACGGGCTGCGTGTGGTGGGCTTAGCGTTCGAGCGCAGCGCAGACACAAAAACCTCCGTTGCTGCGCTGGAGCGGTTCCACCATGGATTGGGCATCGGATACCAGGTCTTGTATGCTGGAGTGGCAAAAGCGGATACCGTCAAGGCCAAGCTGCCGTTCATTTCCCAATTGAAGAGCTATCCCACCACCTTCCTTGTGGGCCGAGACGGTACCGTGCGGCACATCTACACGGGCATCTATGGGCCGGGCACGGGTGAGCGCTACGTCCGCTTCAAGGACCGCATGGAAAATGCGATCGTGCAGCTCTTGCAAGAGCCGAAGCCTTAGTACAATATGTCTTTTTTCGCAATTCCGGAGCAAGCCCGGAATGACAAACACTACTGTATCGAAACAATACACATCAAGTTCCTAATCCCGGCCGAGCTTTTCAGTGGGGTCTGAAACGATCCGTTTATCGCGGTTCGCCAATTCCCACGCGGTGTAAAACACCAGTAGTGCGCGTTGCTGCAACAAGTCGAAGCGGATCTTGTCCACTTCATCGAACGGTCCATGGTAATCGGCATGCACACCATTGAAGAAAAAGGCCACCGGCACGCCGTGCTTGGCGAAGTTGTAGTGGTCGCTGCGGTAGTAGAAGCGGTTGGGGTCACTGTCCGCATCGAAGGTGTAGTCTAAATGCAATTTTGTGTAGGTGGCGTTCTGTGCTTCATTGATCTGCTTAAGCTCACTGCTGATGCGGCCACTGCCGATCACGTACACATAAGCCACGCTGTCTTCATGCACGGAGTCCACCCGCCCGATCATGTCGATGTTGAGGTCTGCAACCGTGCTGTCCAGCGGGAATACGGGATGATCGGTGTACCATTCGGATCCCAGAAGACCCTTCTCTTCTCCGCTTACGGTCATAAATAGCATGCTGCGTCGCGGGCCGTGGCCGTCGGCTTTGGCCTGGGCAAAAGCACGGGCCATCTCAAGCACGGCTACTGTGCCTGATCCATCATCGTCCGCGCCGTTATACACTTCCCCATCGGCCATGCCGATGTGATCATAGTGCGCGGTTACGGCGATCACTTCGCCCTTTTTGTCACTGCCTTCCACATAACCAAGTACGTTCTCGCCGGTAAGCTCCCGGTTGCGGCTGGCATACTGGAAGCTCAATGGCGACCTGATCGTCATTCGCTTTTTCGCGGTTCCTTTAACCGCTTTCTTCATCGTCACTTTGGCTTGGTCCAAGATGGCTTGTGCAAATTCCGGCGTTATCACCACCAATTGCGGGCCCTTCTTGCCTGCCGCCAACTCTTCCGCCGTGCCTAAGCGCATGCGTGGCGCAGCTAGGTTCCTCCCCTGTGCCTGCATGATCTGCGTAGCCCGATTCTGCACCAACAACACCACTTCGGTGCCCGTACCGGCCAAGGCTGCAGCTATGTCCTTCACTTTCGTGAAAATTGCTTCATCCTCTTCATCCCCTGGTTTACGGTCTGGGGGATCAAGCACCATTACCACCTTGTTACCTCCACCCAACTTTACCCCGCCGGCGGCCAATGGCGAAACCACGGTGACATCCTGAACTTCCAAGGGCTGGCGCAATCGTTCTGAGGTGTAGAAGTAATCCTTCAGGAACTCGAAATATTGGTCACCGACTGCAATCGAAAGCCCGCCCAGTCTGGTTTCTGTTATAGGATACTGCTGCTGGTATCCATCGGCCAACAAGCCACGGCCCATCGCATCAGGAACTGGCGGTATGCCCGACTTCTTGAACTGTTCTTCAATGTACTCTGCCGCCATTTTCTGGCCCTTCAAGCCCGTTTCCCGGCCTTCATAAGCATCGCTGGCGATCATGGTAAGGTGCGTGCGCAAGCCCTCCTCCGTGATGGAGTTTCCGTAGCGCAAAGGAATGCTGTCCACCTGAGCAAACCCGGCAAAGCCTGTACCAACAAGCAGCGCCGTGAAAAGTGACTTCAACATCGTATTGGGGCTTAGCACGATTCAATTTCAGACACGCGCCGTTGGTGCCTTCCGCCCTCGAATGCCGCATCGAGGAAGGCATCCATGATCGCTTCCGCTTGTTCCACGGAAATGAACCGGGCGGGCAGGGCAAGCACGTTGGCGTTGTTGTGCTTCCGCGCCAGTTCAGCAATTTCAGGCTCCCAGGCCAAAGCGGACCGGATGCCCGCGTGCTTATTCGCCGTGATGTTTACACCGTTGCCACTACCGCACACCACGATGCCCAAGTCGGCTTTGCCGTCCACTACCGCGCTGGCCACCGCATGCGCGTATGTCGGGTAGTCCGTGCTTTCCTCGGAGCGCGTGCCTTCGTCCGTTACTTGAATTTTGCGGCCCGCCAAATGCTTGATGAGCTGCTCTTTCAGGCTGTAGCCCGCGTGATCACTGCCAATTGCTATTCGCATGCCTCAAAGATAGCGGAGCTGCCAATGATCGAACATCCGGCCTGTTCATAAGCAAGTTCTACAGTGTACAACTTCTCAGGAGTTTATTTGCAAGGGTAGGGTTGAAGCCCGTATGGACATAATATCCGGGGTTGCAAGAACCATTTTCCACCAACTTCACACAAGGATCGAACGATCCAGAGGTTCCCCGGAGCGATCATTCAGTGAACGATCGATGATGCGAACATGTTCCTGTGATCGTGTATGACATGCCGGAGATTGTGGAATAACCACCGTTTACCAGAGGATGCAGGACGTACCTTCATTGTTCGTTCGCTGTTGAATACTTTTGAGAAGTCAAAATGGCAAGCCCGGCACGCTCCTTCCTTCAACACCTTCAACACCCCTTATCATATCATCATCTTTCTTTTAAAGAAAGTTTACTGATACTGATGTGTGTGTTGTGTAGTCCAACCTTCGGACAAGCCGACACAGCGATCCACCGGTACCTTTACCCCGATGGAAGCGTTAGCAGCGAAGGGCCCTTGGTGGACGGCAAACCGAACGGGCATTGGAGGGCTTATTATGAAAACGGTGCATTGAAGAGCGAAGGCGACCGTAAAAAATTTCAACTCGATAGCACGTGGTCGTTCTTCGCCCCGGATGGCCAACTCACCACCACCATCACATACGAAGAAGGCAAAAAACAAGGACCATCCCGGAAGTACGGTGCAAGTGGTGCATTGCTGAGTGAAGATCAGTTCAAGGATGATTTGCTGGATGGTTTTTCAACTGCCTATTTCCCTGCGGGTGGCGTGCAATCCAAGGTGCCATACAAGACCGGAAAAGAGGACGGAAAGGCCTACGAATACGCTGAAGATGGGCGGCCCATCACCATAACGGATTGGCGTGGCGGCGTGCTACAGCGCCGGTTGGAACTGAACCGGTACGACAAGGCCGGCTTGCGCCAAGGCTTCTGGCAAGGCTATTGGCCCAACGGCAACGTGCAATGGGAAGGGCGCTTTACAGATGACAAACGCCAGGGCATTTTCAAGGAATATGACCCGCAGGGCAACCTGAAGGAACTTGCCAAATACGACCAGGACGAAGTGATGCCCGATGCCGCTGAAACCGCGTTGCTCGACATTAAGAACACCTACTATCCGGACGGTAAAGTGGCGAGTATCGGCAGCTATACCAAGGACGGGAAAAAGCAGGGCTTGTTCCGCCGTTTCGATGATGCAGGCAAACCCAGCGATGCCACGATCTACAAAGACGATGTGCAGGTGAGCGGGGGTCAGGTGAATAACATCGGCATGCCCGAAGGGCCATGGATCGAGTACTATTCAACCGGCGAAAAGCGGGCCGAAGGTGAATACAAGGAAGGCAAGAAGGACGGGCCATGGACCTTCTACCACAGGGGCGGCACTGTGGAACAACGGGGCAACTACCTCAACGGGTTGCCGCAGGGAAACTGGCGCTGGTTCTACGACACGGGCGAGTTGCATCGTGAGGAAATCTACCGGAAAGCTAAAGAGGACGGAGCATCTGCGGAATATGCGCGCGATGGTTCCGTGATCATTCAAGGTGAATACATTGACGGCTTGAAGAACGGCCCATGGACCTACCATGTGGGCGGACGCACAGAAACGGGTGCTTACAAAGATGGCCTGCGCGATGGGCCATGGGAAAGCACTTACGATAACGGTAAGAAGTTTTTTGCTGGTGAATATGTGAACGGTGAACCCGAAGGCAAACACCGCTGGTATTGGCCTAATGGCCGCTTGAAGCTGGAAGGCCGCTACCGGGGTGGGTTGGAACAGGGCGATTTCAACTACTTCAACATCAACGGGCTTTTGGAACTCACCATCAAATACAAGGATGGCAAGGAAATGAAGCTGGACAATGCCAAACTACCACCGCCCTACGAACCGGGCGGTGCGACTGAATGATGGATTTTAACCCGGTCTACTGAACCTGAAATGGCTGTTGCCAAGGACGATAGGAAAGTGAATACCCGCGTGAAGAAACACGGTGGGGACAGCCCCGAAGGCACATGGGCAAATGAACTCGTGGGCTTGTTCACCACCACTTTGGGTGGTCGTCTGCTGGAATGCAACCAGATACTGGCGGAAATGCTTGGTTATTCCCGGCCTTCAGATATGATGGACATGGCCGTGGGCAGCTTCTATTTCGATCCCATGGAAAGGCAGGACTTCCTGGATGAACTTGAACGTTCCAAGCAGTTAAGGAACCGGGAGGTTGTTTTGAAACACCGTACCGGGCGCGCCATCCATGTATTGGAAAATGCCCGCATAATGGAGGGTGGTGGGGGTTCCAAGGAAATCCATGGACTGGCGATCGACATCTCATCGATACGACGCGATGAGATGGAACAGCGCATGCTGGTGAACAACTACAGGCAATTGCTAGGCCGCGTAAGGGATGGAATCCTTGTGGTACGGGAGGGAAAGGTGCTTTTCGCCAACCCGGCAGCGGAGGCTTTGCTAGGAGGAGCGGTAACAGGCCTGCGGATCCAACGGTTGTTCCCGAAACAGGCCGCGGAGCTAGTGGGCGGGTTGTTATCGGATATCGAAAACACGGAGGCTGCAACACCCCACCAAGTGGAAGTATCCACTTTGGACGGAAGTATTAAGCCCGTATTGCTGTATGCCACGGCAACTTGGCATGCGGGAGCCTTGGCGGCACAGCTCACGTTGCACGATCCCGAAGCTGGCCATAAGGCTTTACAGGAGCGGCTCCGGGTGAAAATGGCTGAGGAATCCAACCGCGCCCTGCAGGCTGAGGTGGAGGAACATCGACGCACTCAGGAAGCCCTGCGGGAAAGCCGGCGGATCGCCAAAGGCGTCATCGACAGTTCATTGGACATTATCATGGCTGCGGACAAGGACGGCTTGGTAACGGAGTTCAATTCCGCCGCTGCATTGAAGTTCGGTTACGAGCCGGAGGAGGTGCTGGGCAAATCGGCAACACGATTCTTTGTCAATCAAGAAGACCAGGACCTCATTTATCGCGAATTGGAACGGTATGGATCTTTTTCCGGCGAGGTATTAAACGTGGACCGCGAAGGACGCGAATTCACCAGCTTCCTCAATGCTTCCCGCCTTATCGATGCCGAAGGCCGGAACATGGGCACCATGGGCGTTAGCCGCGACGTGACCCAAGCCCGGCGTGATCATGATGCGTTGCGCATGAGCGAAGAGCGCTACAGGGACCTTTTCGACAATGCCACCGACCTCATTCACAGCCTGGATCTTGCCGGCAACGTCCTTTTCGTGAACGCCGCTTGGGAGAAGGCCATGGGCTACACCCAAGAGGAAGCCGTGCGACTGAACATGCTGGACATGCTGCCGCCGGATTATCGCGAGAAAGCCCAACAATGGCTGGCAAACGTGGAAAATGAACCCAACAATGCACCGTGGAGGGCTGTTTTCCTCACCAAGGACGGTCGCCGTGTAATGATGGAGGGTTCCTCCAGCCTACGTCGTGAAAACGGCAAGGTGGTGGCCGTGCGCGGCATTCTTAGGGACATCACCGCAGCCACCGAGGCGCAGCAACGACTGCATAAGCTCACCGCGAAAGAGCGCGCGCTGTTCCAGTCCAATGAACATCTTTTTTGGACCGTGGACCGTCGCATCGCACTTACCAGCTTCAACAGCGGTTACGAGCGAATGGTGATGCGCTTGCATGGCCATACACCGGAGTTGAATATCGACCCCGCGAAACCCCGCGCCTTATTCGCCGATCCGGAGTACCATAAGTTCTGGGAAGAGAAATACATCACGGCTTTTTCCGGACAGACCGTACGCTTTGAGACCGACCGTATGGACACCCAAGGTCAACGCGTATGCAATGAGATCTACCTAAGTCCGGTTTTTGATCCCGACGGCACGGTTGCAGAGGTGTTCGGCATCGGCCACGAGATCACGAGCGAGCGCGTTGCTGAAGCCGAGGCTCGTGAACAATCCGCCCGGTTGAATGCCATTTTTGAAGGCAGTGCCGACCTGTTGATCTGGACGTGCGGGAGCGACCTCGCCATCACCAGCTGTAACACGCGCTTCACCAAGGTGGCCAAGCACATGTTCCGGTCGTCCGCCAACCAAGGGGATGACCTTGGCGCAGGTCTGCTCAAGCATGTGGCTTCGGCGCAGTCCGCCCTCTTCAAAAAGCAACTAGCGGCAGCCCTGGAGGGTAAAGTGCAAAGCCTGGAACTCTGTGTCACCACGGGAAAGAGCAAACCACTGTGGCTGGAGGTCTTCATCAGCCCCATCGAGACTATTGGCCCGGTCGACGAAGTAAGCTGCTTGGCACATGACATCACGGATAAAAAAACAGCTGAACGCGCGATGCTGGAAAACATCCGCGAGAAGGAAGTGCTGCTGAAGGAGATCCACCACCGCGTGAAGAATAACCTGCAGATCATCAGCAGCATCTTCAGCCTTCAGCGGGACCATCTGGGCAATGACCCGCGCTCCATGGAGCTGCTCCATGAAAGCCAGAACCGAATCCGCAGCATGGCTTTTATTCACGAAAGCCTCTACCAAAGCAAGAACTTCAGCCACATCGATCTGGCCGACTACATGGGTGGCCTCTGCAGAAATCTGGTGATGAGCTATTCCTTAACGGACAAAGTGGCCTTGCGCACCGAATTGAAACCTTTGCCGCTGGACATCGACAAGGCCATACCCTGCGGCTTGATCCTGAACGAATTGGTAAGCAACGCGCTGAAACACGCATTCCCCGAAGGACATGGCGAGATCCTGCTGGAACTGGAAGAAGTGAAGGACCAGGTGCGCATTGTGGTGCAGGATAATGGTCGCGGTTTCCCTGAGGAAGCGAACCTGCGCCGTGGTCTCGGCCTTGAACTGGTGGAAATGCTCACTGAGCAACTTGATGGCCGCATTACACGTACCAAGGGGGCGGATAACACCGGCACACGGTATTTGATTACTTTTGGTCGAACCTGAGAACGAGCAATGGCGCAGACAAATGTTTTGGTAGTGGAAGACGAGAGCATCGTCAGTAAGGACATTCAGCAAAGCCTGAAGAAGCTGGGCTACAACGTGGTAGGCGCTGCCTCCACGGGTGATCAAGCCGTGGCGCTTGCGCTCGAACATCAGCCCGATATCATCCTGATGGACATCATGCTGAAAGGCGAGATGAACGGCATCGAGGCCGCAACGCGCATCCGAGCGGAGACCAACATCCCCGTGATCTTCCTAACCGCTTATGCCGATGAAAGCACGTTGAGCAAAGCCAAAGTGACGCAGCCGTATGGCTACATCATCAAGCCGTTCAAGGAGATCGACATCCACACCTCCATTGAAATGGCCCTTTACAAGCACAAGAAGGAGGCCGAGGTGCTGAAGGAGCGCGACCTGTTGTTCAGCCTCGTCGAGAACCAAGGCACCAACAAAGACCTGCTTTTCGTAAAAAGCAACAGCCGCATGGTGAAGCTGCGAACCAGCGACATCTACTATGTTGAGGCGCTGAAGGATTACGTGGTCATCAACACGCTGAACACCCGTTACACCATCCACAGCACCATGAAGGACATCGAGGCGAAGCTGCCCGATAGCGAGTTCATGCGCGTTCACCGCTCTTTCATTGTCCGCATCGACAAGATCACCGCCATTGAGCAGCCCAATTTGATCTTGGAGAACGACAAGAAGATCATCCCCATTGGTGGCAGCTATAAGGATGACTTGAGCAAGCGATTGAACCTTGTTTAAGGTTTTTACCGCAAAGGGCGCGAAGGACGTAAAGGAGGGCGCTAAGCGACCCTTGGTCGGAATTGCTGGTGTTTGTGGCGTAAACAAGTGGATCCAGAGGGGTTAACGGGGCTTTGTTTTGTCGTTGTACAAACGACAACAAGCGCGTATGAACACATACAAACGCATATCGACCGACTAATGGTTGTGGAGCATCGGACGTTTGTGCCGGGGAAGACAAACAAGCCCCGCCAAACACCCCAACACCATGATCACTTCAACCAACAACGTACGCTTGACCGGCAACCTCGGCTTCGATCCCGAAGTGCGTGAAATAGCCCCCGGACGCAAAGTGGCGCGCCTCAGCTTGGCCACCAACGAGAGCTACCTCAACGCAGCAGGCGAGCGCATCTCCAACACCCAATGGCATACCGTGGTGGCTTGGGGCCGCATCGCAGATCAGGTGCAGCGCCTGCTCGCCAAGGGTACACCCGTTATGGTGGACGGTCGGCTTGTACACCGCACCTACACAGGCAAGGAGGGCTTGAAACGCCACATCACCGAGGTGGTGTTGAGCGAATTCAAGGTGATCACGTTCGTCAAGAAGGTTGAAGAAGCGCTGCTGGAGGCCGCCTGAAACAACATTTGCATCGTACGGAAGGGGCGCGGGAAACTGCGCCCCTTTTCTTCTTTTCCGCCACCATCGTCGGACCCAGTGCGACAGCCTGTACAATACCTTCGGACCGTTCAAAAGATGGCGACGCACCCCGCACCAAAAAGAAGATCAAGCGCTTGCGCATTCTTGTGTTCGGGCTCATCGCTGTGCTGTTATTGCTGGGCGTCGCCGCATTCTTTCTGCCGTACTTATTGAAACGCTACATCGAAAAACACAGTGTGGAGTGGATCGGCCGCACTGTCACCATTGACAACATCATCCTCAATCCATTCACCTTCACCTACGCCGTGAATGACGTGAAGTGTTCTGAGCGCGGAACCGAAGAGACGTTCGTTTCGTGGAAGAGCATCGCCGTAAAGAGCAACCTGTGGAACGGCTTCCGCAATAAGAACTGGCGCTTCCGCGAATTGCGCGTTGTTGATCCATACGTCCACATTTCGCAAAAGGAACACGCTTCAACTTCAGTGATCTATTGGAACTGGGCGGAAACGACACCACGGCTTCCACCGACACCGCGAAGGTCCGGTTCAGCATGGAGGACATCCACATTACCGGCGGCCGCATCGTGTATGCCAGCGACGTGTTGAAGGCGCCCGTGGGCATCTCCGGCCTGCATGCGGAATGCACGCGCATCACCTCGGAAAGCGCGCGCATGGATTTCCTGCTCGGCCTCACCCTGGACGGCGGCGGCGCGTTGGACGGCGGCTTTAAGATCGACACTGAAAAATCGCTCTACGCAGTAAACGCAACGCTGAAAAATTTCGCGTTGCCGCAGTTGTTGCCTTATCTCCAGGACTTCATGCACACCACGGCGCTGAAGGGAAATCTAGACGTTTCACTTAACCTGGAGGATAGCTGGGCCGGTGCCAATGCACTTGCCGTTAGCGGAAATTTGGCGTTGAACAACTTGTACCTCACCGACGGTGAAAGCGCGCATTTGATCGGCTTGAAAGACGTGCGCGTTTCCTTGGACACGTTGAATGCGAAGGCGCAAAGCTTCAAGATCAGTCGCGTGCTTGTGGACGGCCTTTCCACGCGTTTTCAACAATGGGCAGATGGTTCAAACACGTGGACCAACGTGTTGAAGTTGGACAGCACATCCACGGGCGATAGTACGAGCGTACACCTGGAAGCCGCGCCCAGCAACGTGTTCGTGATGCTAGCCAATTACATCCGCTTGCTCGGCCAGGATTTCGTGGCCAACCAATACACCGCTGACAGCATGGTGATGGCCAATAGCTCGGTGGACTTCGAGGACTTCACGCCGGAGAAACCATTCCGCTACAAGCTTGACAATATCGACATCCGTAGCAGCCGTATCACCACCGCGACCGGCACTGCGGACTTCATTGCTTCTGCCCGATTGAATGAGCGCGGCGAGCTGAAAAGTTCCTTCAAATTCGACCCGAAGAATTACAAGAACGTGGATGCGGAACTTGAAGTGAAAAACCTTTCACTGCCCGACCTTGATGCCTACAGTCGCTGGTACGGCGCCTATCCCATCCAGTCCGGAACGCTGGACTACACGGGCAAAACGTCGATACAGGATGGCCGCATCGACAGCGAGAACCATTTGCAGGCCGACGACCTGCGTTTCGCAAAAAAGACCCCCGTTCATGACACTGGCATCTTCATTCTGCCGCTCCGTCTTGGCGCGTCCTTGTTGCGCGACGTGCATGGAAAGATCGACCTCGACGTACCGGTGAAAGGCGACCTCAACGACCCGGAGTTCAAGCCGTGGCCCATCATTTGGCAAGTGCTGAAAAACCTCGTGGTGAAGGCCGCCGCCGCGCCGGTGAAATTGGTGTCGGGCTTGTTCGGTGCAAAGGATGACGCGAATGTGGAGGAGGTGCGTTTTCAACCGTTGTCCACCGCGATCAACAAGGACCAGAAACGATCCTTGGACGCTTTAGCCGCACTGCTGAAGGAAAAGCCGGAGCTAATTGCCGGACTGGTTTCGGTTACGGATGTGAAAGAGGAGCAGGAAGAATGGGCTGCCGCTCACGCGAAAATGGACTACCTGCAACTCGCCACTCCGATGAGCAAAGCCGATAGTTCGCGCACGACGGAACTCGCCTTGCGCGACTCCGCATTCATTGCTTGGTTGGATGAAAAAGTGCCCGCCACCAAAGGCAAGCCCGAACGCGAGCGTTGTGTAGCCGCTGTGGGTGCGGATGTCGCGAAACAGGCCGTTGTTGCCGAAGAAACCACCCGACAGGAAGCAGTGAAAGCCAACCTGCATCAAGCAGGTGTTGACATGAAGCAGATCGTCTTTCGGCCCGGTACTTCGGAAGAAACTTCCGGTTACATGGGCGCGCCCGGGTTCCGGTTCGTGGTGGATGTTGGCGATTGAATACTGTTGCCGCTTAACCGATCACATTGGCGCGCTTCGATTGTGTTGCGTACCTTAGTGGGCATGAAAACCGGGACTACATCCGTCTATGGACCCATTTGGATCGATGCCGATCGCATGAGTGGAGCGCCGTGCTTTACGGGTACTCGGGTGCCGGTTGAGGATTTATTTAACTGGTTGGACGATGGGGGCACCGTTGCGGGGTTTATCAGCGAATTCGATCAGATACCCAAAGAGCAGATCATGGAAGTGCTTCATCGCGCTAAGAGACTCGTGACTTCGGAAAAACTTCTACATGAAGATCCTGCTTGACGAGAATCTTCCGCGCAAACTAAAAAGCGATTTGGCGGTTCATGATGCCAAAACCGTGCGCGACATGCGGTGGTTGGGGAAGCGGAACGGAGAACTGATGAAGCCGATGAACGAGGCTGGGTTTGATGTGTTCATAACAACGGACAAGAGCCTTCGTCATCAACAACCAATCGATAAGTACCCGGTGCGAATTGTTCTTTTACTCGCCACCAGCAACAAATACGTAAGCCTTCAGCCCATGATACCCGATGTATTGCGCTATCTTAAACTCGGCAAGTTTGAGACAGTGCGGGCGTTCCAAGCGGCAGGTCTATCGTAACCGTACCACACTTCCTTAGCTTTACTACTCATTCAACACACCATGGCCACAGCAACCTTGAAGTACACCACCACCAACTACATCGCCGGCAAGCCCGGCACCAACGGCCAAAAGCAACTCGATGTGCATTCGCCGCTGGACGGCAGTGTGATCAGCACCGTGCCACTAAGCACCGCCAAAGACCTTGACGTCGCCGTGAAAGCAGCCGAAGCCGCATTTCCTGCATGGAGCGGAACGCCGATCAAGGAGCGTTCGCAGATCTTTTTCAAATACCGCGAACTGCTGCTGAAAAACCGCGAAGAATTAGCGCGCTTGGTGCATGAGGAGAACGGCAAAACGATGGACGAGTCCTACGCCGAGGTGGACAAGAGCGCGGAGCTCACTGAGTTTGCATGCAGCCTGCCGCAACTCGTGCAGGGCGAATTACTGGAGGTGAGCAAGGGCGTGGAGTGCCGCATCGAGCGGAAGCCGCTCGGCGTGGTGGCCTGCATTGCGCCATTCAACTTCCCCAACATGGTGCCGCACTGGACCATCCCCAACGCACTGATGCTTGGCAATACCATGATCCTGAAGCCGAGCGAGCTGGTGCCGATCAGCGGCCTGCGCATCGCGGAATTACTGAAAGAAGCCGGCTTGCCCGATGGCGTCTTCAACGTAGTAAACGGAGACCGCGACATCGTGGAGGCTATCTGCGATCATCCCGGCATCAAGGCCGTGAGTTTCGTGGGCAGCACCAAGGTGGCCAAGATCGTTTACATCCGCGCCAGTGCATCGCTGAAGCGTGCGGTGTGCTTGGGCGGCGCGAAGAACCACCTGATCGTATTGCCCGATGCGCACATGGTGATGACCGCCAGTAACGTGGTGGCCAGCATGAGCGGTTGTGCCGGCCAACGCTGCATGGCCGCTGCGCAAATGATCGGCGTGGCAGGCGTGGACCACATCGTGGACCAGATGCTTGTGGAAGCCAATAAACTGATCTCCGGCAAGACACTCCGGGCCCGTGATCAGCAAAGCCGCGTACGAGCGTATTATCGGTTACATCGAAGAGGCGGAAAAGGCCGGAGCGAAGATCCTGCTCGACGGTCGCAACCCGAAAGTGGAAGGCGGCGCGAAAGACGGTTACTACCTCGGCCCAACCATCATCGATCACGTAACGCCAGACATGCGCATTGCGAAGGAAGAAGTCTTTGGCCCGGTGATCAGCATCATTCGCGCGAAAGATCTGGATGCCGCGCTCGAAATCGAAAACGCGAACCCGTATGGCAATGCTGCTGCGGTCTTCACACAAAGCGGCGGACAAGCCCGGCAGGTTATGGAGCGCGCCAGTGCTGGCATGATCGGTGTGAACATCGGCGTGCCCGTGCCCCGCGAACCCTTCAGCTTCGGCGGTTGGAACGACAGCAAGTTCGGCACCTGCGACATCACCGGAAAAAGCAGCATCGAGTTCTGGACACAGCTCAAAAAGACCACGACAAAGTGGAACCCGGAGGGGAAGGTGAATTGGATGAGCTGAGGATAAGAGAGATGAAGGAGCGGAGGAAGACGACTTCCATCAACTTGCCAGCACCTTCATTGCCGACTTCACATCAACACGTTTCGTGCGGTCCACCCGGTGCATCATTTGCGACAGGCCGAAGTCCAACAACTCCTCTTCCGTGAGTGGCAAAGTTGATATGCCCAAGCGCTTGAGCAGTGCTTCAATGTAGGCCTGTTCGTGAGCAGACTTTGGCTGAATCAATAAGGCAGCAGCTTTTTGGCCATGCGGACGAAGTTAATGGACGACGAGGCGGTTAAAGAGATGTGTCGCCAACCCATGTCTGAAGATTAGAACCTGGCCAATGGTGTTCTTTTGGTGCTGGCACAATCAAAAGAACCGGCCTGTCTATCTTTGAGCAAAGAGATTCCCATGCGCAACATTCAATTCACCGCCCATATCGAACGCGATTTGGAGACTGGTCTTTATATCGGCATGGTACCGAGCATCCAAGGCGCGCATACACAGGCCATGAGCCTCGACCAGCTGCAAGCAAACCTGAAGGAAGTGGTCGAGCTGTGTTTGGAGGAAATGAGCGATGAAGACATTAAAGCGCTTCCCGCTTTCGTTGGTCTGCAATCCTTCTCGATCGCGGTATGAGCAAGTTGCCGATCGTGGATGCCCGGACATTTGAACGCATTCTGATCAAGTGGGGCTTTCAGGTCGTGCGACAAAAAGGAAGTCACGTATTCTACCGGCATCCCGATGGGCGCTATACCACACTTCCTCATCATAAAGGTCAGGACATTGGAAGGCCGTTAATACGGAAGATCTTGAACGAAATACAAGTATCGCCAGACGAGTTCGTTCGTGCTTTGACCTGAATCTGCAACCGCCGCAAATTTGGCCAAGGGGAATGGCTATTGGCTAAATCGGGCAGCAGCTTCAATTCCGAGGCACTTGATAGCAATTGGTTAGGTTATGACGAAGTCTGTAAACGGCGTTAGGCTCCAGTTGATATTCCCAGAGCCTGCGTCAGGAGCGTAGTTCCCGCACGACAAACTGCGATGGCCGTTCTTTGGTCCCGTCTTCAACCCCTGTGTCCATTCCTTCCGTACATATCGACGTGATCATTCCCGCATTCAACGAGCAGGAGGCGGTGGGCTTTGTGGTGCGCGACATTCCCAAGGACTTGGTGCGCCACATCGTGGTGGTGAACAACGCCAGCAGCGACCGCACCAGCGACATGGCTCGCGCCGCGGGTGCCATTGTGGTGGACCAACCCTTGCGCGGTTACGGCAACGCCTGTTTGCGCGGTATGGAACAAGTGGCCACGCACGTGCCGCCGCCGGACATTGTGGTCTTCATTGATGCGGACCACAGCGATAAACCCGCGCAAATGCCCGAAGTAGTTGCACCGATCTTGCGGAACGAGGCCGACTTCGTTATCGGCTCCCGCGCGTTGGGCCATCGCGACGCGGGGTCCATGATGCCCCAGCAGGTCTTCGGCAATTGGCTGGCCACGCGGCTTTTGCGCTTGTTTTACGGTGTGAGGTACACCGATCTCGGGCCCTTTCGTGCCGTGCGGTGGGAGGCATTGAAAGCCATGGAAATGCGGGACCGTACCTTCGGATGGACAGTGGAGATGCAACTGAAAGCCGCCAAGCAACGCCTGCGCATCGCTGAAGTGCCTGTGGATTACCGCAAGCGCATCGGCTTTTCCAAGATCAGCGGAACGGTGAAGGGCTCTGTGCTCGCGGGCTACAAGATCATCACAACCATCATCAAATACCGCTGATGGCGCTCGCGGTGCTCATCATCTACGGCCTGCTCCTCAGCTTTATTTTGCTGTTCAGCGTGGTGCAGTTGCAACTGGCGTGGGTCTACATGCGCCAGAGCCGAAAGCCGCAGTCCCGACCAATGGCCGGAGATGGTCCGTTGCCATTCGTAACCGTGCAATTGCCGTTGTACAATGAGCGGCACGTGGTGGAGCGCCTGATCGATCAAGTAGCTGCCATGGATTGGCCACGGGACCGGTTCGAGGTGCAGGTGTTGGACGACAGCAACGACGAAACTGAAACCCTCGCCGCCGCACGCATCGCGGATTGGCGCGCCCGAGGCATCGACATGCAACACGTGCGCAGGCCCGACCGCAAAGGGTTCAAGGCTGGGGCTTTGGCATACGGGACGGAACACGCAAAGGGCGAATTGATCGCCGTGTTCGATGCGGATTTCCTGCCGCCGAAAGACATGTTGAAGAAAGTGGCGCCCTGGTTCAACGACCCGAAAATGGGCATGGTGCAAACGCGCTGGGGCCACATCAATCGCGACAGCAATCTGCTCACGCAACTACAGGCGTTCGGTTTGGATGCGCATTTTTCCGTGGAGCAGGTGGGCCGTAACAGTATGGGCCGCTTCATCAATTTCAACGGCACTGCGGGCGTTTGGCGAAAGGCGTGCATCACCGATGCCGGTGGCTGGCGACCCGACACGCTCACCGAAGACCTGGATTTGAGCTACCGCGCACAACTCAAGGGTTGGAAGTTCCACTATTTGGAAGCCGTGGTTTCGCCCGCTGAATTGCCCGCCGCCATGAATGCACTGAAGACCCAGCAATACCGGTGGAACAAAGGTGCTGCGGAATGCGTGGTGAAGAACCTTCCGGCCGTGCTACGTGATCCCGAACTTTCATTTCCCACCAAAGTGCATGCGCTGTTCCACCTGATGAACAGCACCGTTTTCGTGTGCATCCTCGGCACGGCTTTGCTTAGCGTTCCGCTTTTGCTGGTGAAGCAGTCCCATCCGGAATTCCGCGTGCTGTTCGATATCGCCATTGTGTTCACTTTCGCGCTGCTGGCGTTGGTGCTTTTCTACGGCGCGGCCCATCGTCGGCATTACCAAGGCTGGCGCGGCGCGCTGCGTTTTCTCTGGACTTTCCCGGTTTTCCTTTCCGTGAGCATGGGTCTTTCCCTGCATAACGCCATCGCCGTGATAGAAGGCTACATCGGTCGCAAAAGCCCCTTCCTCCGCACTCCGAAATCAGGTGCCGGAGCGGCGGGAAAGGCCATAACCCGGGACCGTTATCTCAAAAGTGCGATCACGCCCATTACGGTGCTGGAATTCTCCATTGCGGTGTATGCCGTCCTCGGTCTGGTGATCGGCTTCCGTGTGGGTGATCTGGGCCTTGCACCCTACCACCTCATGTTGGCACTGGGCTTCGGCGCGGTGGGTTATTATTCAGTAGCGCATTCGCTTCGGACGGCAGGGTGATTCGTTTCGACGAACGACCGTAACCAGGCGGCAGACACCTGCGTAGAAACGTCGAAACAGCTTTGCCATGCCGCACGTGATGCTCATTGAGGGCGATGCCCTGGTCCGCGCATTGATCGCTCACCGATTGATGGACCGCAACTGGCGCGTTACCGCGCTGAAGGATGCGCGTTACTTGGAGCAAATGCTGGCTGACGAACCCGCCGACCTCTTACTGATCGACCTCGGACTGCCCCATTCGGACGGCTTTTCCGTGGTGGAGCGACTGCGTGCGAAGGGTATAACCACCCCGGCCTTTATCATCACCGCTTACGAACTGCCACACATCAACGCCATGGCGCTGGGTGCCGGTGCGTCCGGTGTGATCCACAAGCCGTTCGATGAGGACGAACTGATCGCCAAGGCCGAAGTGCTGCTGGCCGCGTAGTTCAAAAGGTTATACGCACCGTGCGCGGAGAAATGCCGCCCTCCTGAAAAGGCTGAACTGCAAGCTCGCTAGGGACACAACGATTTCAGCGACTTTAGTCGTCTTGACGTGTCCTGTATTCCGTGGCGAGCGTTGCGGTAGAGAGCCAATTGAACCGTGGTCGCGAAGCGGTCTCTTTGCGATTAATAAAACCGGTAACGTCCCTTTGTGTTCTTAGCGTCCCGGGCTCCCGAAGGGAAGCCTTCGTGGTTGATGGCCACAAGCAGCGTTTGGCTACTTTGCGGTGTCTTACCCGTAAAGATCGCCCATGGCCCATCGCTACGCTTGCCTCGCACTCCTCCTCCCCACACTCGCGATCGCCCAGCCACAACTCCCGGGCATGTATCCGCAGGACACCATTACGCGTGTATGCCCGGGCGATTCCTCCATTCACGTGTTGACATACCAAGGCTGGGAGGCCTACCAAACCTTCGATGACCTGTGGGATGGTCCGCGGGACACCTCGGTGTGCATTGACTTGGCCCATGTAGAGGGCAGCTATGTCCAGTCCTACATCAACACCGACCAGGTCGACGCTTCGCGGCCGGTTTTCGTCCGTTGGCTTTCAGACAGCGCTTCGGCCCTGCCGCTTACGCCCAATGACGAGTTCGCTCTGGACGCTTCCACGTACGCACCCAACGGCTTCGATGACACAAACACATGCCCCGGAGGTTTTTGCACCGGCGTGCAGGCCGCTGTGCGAATACCGCATTGGAGCGGGGAAGGCACGGATCTGCGCTGGTACCAATCAGCCTACAACGGCAATAGTTGGTTAAGCACGCCATTGCACCTGTGCATTCCCACGGAACATTTTCCGCAGAATGACTTGGCCGAAGTGATCTACTCACTAAAATCTGCAACGGGGAATCCCGGCGAAAACCTACAGTTGTATAGCCCGGAACTCACGGATCTGGGGGCAAATGGCAACCTCGCGTTGCTCACACAAGACTTATTTGCCCAATATCAAACCGGACCCAGCAGCTACGAACTCAATCCCTACTTCTTCTTTGGCTTCAACTTTTTAGCCATGTATCCGGATACAACTTACCCGGAAATCAATAACATCCGCTACTTGGAGCTTTCGCCCAGCCCCAATACGCCCGATTCCCAGCAAGTCACCCTTACCCTTAGCCCTGAAATCGGCCTGAATTTCCAGCCCTACACCGACCTGCGTGGCGGGCTAGTGGTCGGTAGCGATACGTTGCGCCATTCCATCAACGTGATCAACAACGGCGCGGACCTATGCTTAACTTACATGTGGATTGACTTGGTTATTGGCCCCGGCGATCAATACACGCACCAGGCCGGACATGTGGACTTTGCCGGTGAGCGTTCTTGTATGCAATTTAAGCCTGATGCCACACTGGAGGTTGTATCGGGCACTACGTTTTACTACGGTGATGATGGCAGAGGCATGTTGGCCCTGAATGCGGGATGCCATGTGCAGTTGGATGCAAATGCTGAACTAAACATGCACGGCACAATGGTGCTCATGGCACCGACCAATGCCACACAAACAGAGGATTTGCGCATTGTGCTGAAGGATGGCGCTAAACTCACTTTTGCACCCGGATCGCACATCATAAATGGCAGCGGTTTCGGCCAAGGCATGATGCTCGACATTCTTGTGGACGGCGGAAAATTGGACCTCTCCGGACTTTCCGGCCCGGACCGGTTGAAAGTGCGCGTAACTGAATTGCCCGCTACCGATGTGGCTCCAGTGCTGGTGCTCGGTAATCCAGTAGGGGAGGCGCTGAACATGGAGCTGGCCGTGCGCCAAAACGGCACCTGCAATGTGCATGCGCTGGATGCCGCAGGCCGCACCGTGGCTAATGCCACCTTCCAACTTGTGGCGGGGCGCAACACCATTGGATTGCCTACCGCCAATTGGCTTCCGGGCACTTACTTGGTGGAACTGCGCGGCGCGGAATATCGGCAGGTGGTGCGCGTGGTGAAGCCCTAATGCGAATGGGTTCAAGTTCTGTTTCCTTACGGAAGCAAGTCCGGCCTAGTAATAGGAGCTCGCTACTCTTTTAACCGGGAATCGGGCAACAACAGGAGTTCTTTAGGCTCGAATGCGGGAGAGGAGATGCGCCCGCTACCCAAACAGCAACCGCACATAAAACCCCGGGCGCTTCAGTTTTTCCCGCATGTCCAAGTCATTGAACATGCAACTGATGGTGTCCGCCAACTCCGGGTTGCGTGCCGCTTTGTTCACCACGAAGTTGAACAGCCACGGATGATCGGCGAGCTGCTGCAGGCGCGTGCTGATGGCGAGCTCTTTGCCTAGGCGCTTCCATACTCGCGTGTCGTATTCGCGGAGCGCGCCATGGGTTATCGGTACATCCTTGGCGGCGGCTTGCAAGGCTTCTGAGGCCACGTTGGCAGCATGTACGCCGCTTATCATGGCGTGGCTGATGCCTTCGCCCGTGAACGGGTCAATGAGGTGCGCGGCATCGCCAATGAGCATGTAGCCATCCCCGCTGATGGGCCACCGCTTGCTCGCCAGTGGCAAGCCCATGCCTTGGACCGGTCCTTCGGCCTTGGCGTTCGCGAAGCGTTCGCGCAGTTGCGGGTGCTCCGTAATCAATTGGTTCAACAATTTCTTCAGATCCACGCGGCGCTTTTTCACCATGTCGGTGCGTAGGCCCAGCCCCACGTTGGCCCGGCCATTGGGCAAGGGGAAGATCCACAAATAGCCCGGCAGCAGGTCTTTCAGGAAGATCAGCTCGATGAAGCCTTGCATGTCCAAACCCGTAACGCCGCTGTAGTAGGCGCGCACGCCGGCGCAGTGGTGGCGCGGCTCCATGGGCAACCCGGCGATCTGCCGTGCGAAATGCGAATTCGCGCCGGAAGCATCCAACACGAGCCTTGCATCGATCGCGGTGTTTTCCGCCCCGCCCAATGCGATGGACCAACCCGAGGGCGTGCGCCGGAATTCCTTGGCGGTCGCGCCTTCCAGCACGTGTGTGTGGCCGTCGCGCTTTACGGCCTGAAGCATGAAGTGGTCAAAATCCAGTCGAGGAAGAATGGCGCCGGGTGCTTCGCCCATGCCCGTTTCCCGGCTGAAAGGCACGCGCAACGAACGGCCACTGGGCGCGGTGAAGGTGACACCCCAGCTCGGTTCCAAGCCGGTCATTTTCCGCAGTTCCACGGCCAGCGCGGGGTCCAAGCGTTCCAGCGTGCGCATCACTTTGCCACTGAGCGCATCACCGCAAGTTTTGTCGCGTGGAAAGACGGCCTTATCCACGAGCACCGTGCTCACGCCATGTCGCGCAAGTTGCAACGCCGCCGCACAGCCCCCGGGACCAGCGCCTGCAATGCAAACATCCGCAGTCAACAATGAAGCACTCCGCAACGCTGAACTATCTGTGTCCATTTGTGTGCCATCCGTGCTATCCAGAATTCATATTAGACCACCATCACCGATCAGCCGCGGAAGGCGCCGTCGGTGAATTGGTCCAGGAAGCGCACGTCGTTCTCCCAGTACAACCGCAAATCCGGCACGCGGTAAATGAGCTGTGCGATGCGCTCCACGCCCATGCCGAACGCGAAGCCGCTGTAAATATCCGGATCGATATTACAATTGCTGAGCACGGCGGGATCCACCATGCCGCAGCCCATGATCTCCACCCAGCCGCTGTGCTTGCATACCGCGCAACCGCCGCCGCCGCAAATGGTGCAGCTCATGTCCACTTCGGCGCTCGGCTCGGTGAACGGGAAATAGCTGGGCCGCAACCGGATCTTCACCTCGGGACCGAACAGGCTCTTGGCGAAATGGTCCAAGGTGCCCTTCAGCTCCGCGAAGCTCACGCCCTTATCCACGTACAAGCCTTCCACTTGGTGGAACATGCAATGTGCTCGAGCGCTGATGGCCTCGTTTCGGTATACACGTCCGGGCGAAATGGTGCGGATGGGCGGCTTTCCGCTTTCCATAACCCGTACCTGCACGCTGCTGGTGTGGGTGCGCAAGGCGAGTGCCTCATTAGCGTTCTCGACTTCGCTCGAACAGCTAATCGGCCGCACAAAAAACGTGTCCTGCATATCGCGTGCAGGATGGTCCGGCGGAAAATTCAACGCACCGAAATTGTGGTGGTCGTCCTCTACTTCAGGGCCTTGGCTCACGGTGTACCCGATGCGGGTGAATACGTCCACGATGCGTTGCCGCACAATGCTGATGGGGTGCAGGCTGCCGGTGGATTCCGTCAAGGCAGGCCGGGTACCGTCGCCGGCTTCTTGTTGACTTGTGTTAGCTGTTCCTGCGCCTGCCTGCAGTTCTTCCCAGCGGTCCTTGGCGGAGTTTTTCAACTGGTTCAGCCGCTGGCCCCAAAGCTTTTTTTGCTCTACGGGCACTTGCTTCAGCTCGTCCAGCAAGCCGGTCACTTTGCCGTTGCGGCCCAGCATGTCCACGCGGAATGCTTCCACGGCGTCGGCAGTGGTGGCTGCGGCATCCTTGATCTGGGCCTCTACGGCCGCTATGCGTTCTTCCAAGTTCATTCCATTACGCGCATCCAGATCCGCACATCGGTGAGCGGCCTGTCGTATCCATCACAGGGCAAAGCGGCAATGCGGTCCAGCACTTCCATGCCTTCGACCACCTGCCCAAAAACGGTGTAGTTGCCATCCAAATGCGGCGTTCCGCCTTGGGTCTCGTAAGTTTTCACATCCTCAGGAGAGTAGTGGACCTGCAGGCTGTCCGGCTTGGCTGTGTTCATCTGCTTTTCCAGTTTGGTCAAGTCGTCCGGAAACCATTTCCGCCCTTGCACCAAATAAAACTGACTGCCGTTGCTGCGCTTTTCGGGGTTGTCCTGATCGGGTTGCCGCACAGCCGCCAATGCGCCCTTGCGGTGGATGAGTCCCGGCTTGATCTCCGCGGCCAAGGTGTAACCCGGACCCTCGTTGCCCAACACCGTGTTCGGACCGGCCTTTCGGCTTTCCGGGTCGCCGCCTTGGATCATGAAACCGGGGATGGCCTTGTGGAACAGCGTACTGTCGTAATAGACTTCGCGTACCAGTTTCAGGAAGTTGTCGCGGTGTATCGGCGTTTCATTGTAGAGCTCCACCACCATGCGCCCCGCGGTGGTGTTGATCTCCACCAGCGCCACCTTGTCAGCCACTTTTTCCTGCCCGGCAACAGCCACGGGCAAGGCCACGACCGTCGCTATGATCCAGCTTTTTAGGGGAACCAATTGCCCGCGCATGCCTGTTTTCCTTATTTTTGGCTTCTTCACCTGTCCGCTCCGGCTTTCGGAACGGGTGGCCAAAAGTAACCAAGAGCAACGCCCCATTGGTGCGAGCGTGAAGTTGTACGCCAATCCGGTAGACCCGCTGATGCCCGATTTCTCCCGCCTCACCAAGGAAGGTGTTACCGATGGTTCCGGCCAAGTGTTGTTCGATTATTCAGATTTCTACAAGCGCGGTCAAGCCGGGTTTGCCGTGCTGGACATCCATGCGGAAAAGGATTCATTGGCCGGCGACGGCATCATCCGCATTGAGGAAGAAGTGGCCAACGAAGAGTTGGTAGTGGTGGAGCCGATCTGAGTATTCGACGCAGAGGAGGTTTAACCGCAGAGGACGCGGAGGAATGCCGCCAATTGCGGTAGAAAACCTAACCCGCTTTCTCTTTCACCTCCAGTTCAAAGTAGGCCAACGCCGCTTCCTTCATTAGCCGTTCTTGTTCCTCAGCATTCAATTCCGGCAGGTCGCGGACACGCTCGAAGTGCGGCCAGCCGTCGGCATCGCGGCCCAATTCCTTGTAATAGCCGTAGGGTAGCAGCAGCACCGAAATACCGACGTGCATCAGGTTCACCTTTTCGTCTTTCTTGAATACGCGGGCATGTTGCCCCAGCTCTTGCACACCGATGAGGAAGATGAGCCCATTGAGGTCCATGGGCATGCCAAAGCGCGCATCCATGCGCTTGAGCAGGTCGCGCCATTGTTTTTCAAAAGCGAGGTCGATCATGGAAAGAACAAAAGAAGATGATGGGGAATGAAGGACGCGATCACTGCTTGGTCAGTTTGCCGAAGTACGTGCGTTTGTCGCTCACGGCCCGCACGAAGTAAACCCCTGCCGGCAAAGCGCCAAGATCGATCCGGACCCGTTCACCCGGTAACGGGAAAACGCTGCGGACCACTTGGCCCAAGGGGTCCAGAAGTGTTACGCGAACGGGTTCGTTCCCGGTGCGGGGAAGTTCGAAAGTGATCTCGTTTTGAGCAGGATTGGGCGAAAGCTCAAGGCTGCCTACGGGCGATAATTCATGGATACCTGCAGGGCTGCCTTCACCGGCAAGTATCTCCGTTCCGGGAATCTGCTCGTAGCCATAGGATTTCACCCAAATGGAATCCGCATCACTGGAAACCGCTAACTCCACCCAGCCGTAATGCGCCAAACCATCACCAGCCATGAAGCGACAGCCCAAATAGCCCTCGTTGCCAAGCCAGTTTCCAATGTTGGTACTGAAGTGTTGTGCCAAGATCAATCCGTTTCCATCATCCGCCTGGAAGTCCGCGTTGAACGGTCCGATGGCTTCTCCGGCATCCAAGACCTTTGGGGACAAGAAGCCGCTGAATGTGGCCAAGACACGCACGGAGTTGCCTGCGGGCAGCCGGACCTCCGCGCTGAAACTGGAGGAATACGAGGCTTCCGCGATGGATACATCTGTTGTGCCATCGCCGTCCAGATCAATGTCCAAGGTCTCGTTGTGCAAGACCACGTCCGGGTCCAGATCGGTGTAGGTGACCTGTGCCGCAGCCTCATGATGCAGTAGGAACGCCGCGGCCATGCCGGAATAACCTAAGGCGGTCGCTAGGTTTCTGTGCGGCGTTTTTTTAGGACCCATGGGAGTTGCGTTGGCTTCCCCAAAGATAAGGCGGGCTGCATTGTGGGTTATGCCTTCGTCCGATACAGCGCAGGCTCCACCGCCCGGGCCATGGCCGCTACGTCCAGCTTTCCGCCCAAGGCTACTTGCACACGCGCCATTTCGTCGGCAGGGTCCGCAATTACGTGTGCATAGGAGACACGGACCACCTCCGCGTTCGGGTTCGCTTTTTCCCAACGGTCCACGGCGGCGAGCTGCTTGGTATAAGCATCGTGCAAGCCCACACGGAAAGCATTCTTCGGTCCACGGGAACTCTTGCGGCCCAGCATGGTGTCCTGCGAGCCGAGCACCTCGTGCATGTCCCGTTCCATAAAGACGATGCGGTACCGGAAACGCGGCGGCAGAAAGGGCAGGAGCGGGGCCACGACCTTTATCGTCTTCCCACGCGCCAGCGCCAAAAAGCGGGCGTCCTTGGCCATGCCCTTCACTGCGGCGTGCTCGAAATACCCGTTGGGGTTGCTGGCATCGGCGGGGCGCTGATCGTCGGTGAACGGCACGGCACCTCCGGCCACCAAGGCCTGCATCATCATGGAAGTGCCCGAGCGTGGCAGGCCCGAGACCACGGTGATGATCTCCTCTTCCGGTATCGTAGGTGTTTGCGGAATTCCGGTGCCCTCCGTTTCCGGGAGGCCGAGCAACTGTTGGATCTCCGCAACCTTGCGGCGGGCGCGCTCAATGCCCGGTTCGATGCGCAGGCATACGGTGAACGCCTGCAAGGCCCTTTCGTATTCCTTCAACTGGAAATAGCACTCGCCGAGGTGGTAGTGGACATAGGGCAGATCGAAGCGTAAAGCGAGCGCATCGTGCAGGTGCTCCGTTGCCACCCCGAGGTCGCCGGTGCGCATGGCGGCCACACCGGCACCGTGGTGCGCATGCACGTCTTGCGGGTCGTGGCGCAGGGCGTTGCGGTATGCATCGAGCGCGCGCGGCCAGCGGCCCATGGCCCCCAACGTGCGGGCGAGCTGCGCCTGCAAAGGATCGGCGAAGCGCGGCAACAAAACCAATTGTTCAATCACAGCCAACGCCTCTTGGTGACGGCCTTCCGCCATCAAAACGGAACTGCCAAGTACGCGGAGGCCCGGAGCAACGGTAAAAGTACCCTTGTCCTTTCCATCTTCTTTCGCCAACTCTTCAGCGCGTAAACGTTCGTGCTCCTTTTCGCATTCCGCCAGCAAGTGGTCGTATGCAGTGCGCGCTTCCGCCAGCTGTGCAGAACGCAACAACGCGCCCACCAGTTCCCTGCCATAACGGGCTTGGTCCGGGGCTTCCTTGAAAAGTTCGCGTAACTCTGCGATGCCCTCTTCACGCTTTCCTCCGTCCAAGTATGCCTTGGCCAAATAGTAGCGGTTTTCACGGACGGTCTTGATGCTCGCCTTTTCCGGCTCCGGACCGGGATCATCAATGTAGCCCAGCTCCACCAATTGCTGCAAGGCCTCGCGGTCCATCTCGGAGAACGCTTCCGCAGCGGCGTTGCGCGGGTGCATGCCGCATTCGCCCTCCTCGTTTTCCCACGAGTCGATCACCTTCGGAACAGGCCGCTCCTCGAAAACATCCATTAGCGGCCTGCCGTCCATGTCGCGCGCAACAGGCAGACCGAAAAGTGCGAGGAGCGTTGGGGTTACGTCCAGCAACCCCGCGCCGTGTATAAGCGCATCCTTTTTGATGCCCGGCCCCTTCAAGCAGAAAATGCCGAACGGGCTGTGCTCGCGCGCCGGACCAGCGGGTTCCTTCGGCAGGGCAAGTGGGCGCAAATGATCCGGGTGGAAGCCGTGGTCGGAGATCAGCATCACCGTGGCATCTTCTCCGGCCAATTCCAGTAGGCGACCCAGCATCAGGTCGTGGTAGCGGTAGCCCGCTGTCATCACGCCCTTGAACAGCTCGTATTCCCGCTCCGGAATGTGCGGCCTGCGCGGCGGATTGAATTTCATGAAGCCGTGCGCGAAGTGGTCAATGGCATCGAAATACACGCACATCAAATCCCAAGGTTGCTCCTCCAGCACCCATGTTGCGGCGGCCTGCACGGTGGAGCAGTCGGCAAGTATGCGGGCCAAGTTCTCCAATGCTTTTTCTTTGTCCTGATTCACCTTGGCGAAGTCCGGCACAAATGGCGCGATGTGCGCCGCGGTAAGTTCCGCCGGATGGATCCGAAGCTTGGCGAAGTGCTCGCGAAGCTCCGGTGGATGCACGGTGCCGGGCATCATGGGCCATGGCTCGCTCATGGGCCGGCTGGCGCGCTGGTAGAAGTTGCTCACCATGATGCCGTTGATCGGCTCCGCCGGATGGCTGGGCCACCAGCCCAGCACGTGCGTCTTGGCACCTTCCTGTGTCAGGATGTTCCAGATGGCCTTCACCTTGCGGTGCGCATTGGTGACGGGCCGCACCGTTTTGCCGTCCGGCGCCAGCTCCGTAAAGCCGAGGATACCGTGTTTGTATGGCCGTTTTCCCGTGGCAATACTCGTCCACAGCATGGGAGAAAGCGGTGGGTCCAAGGTGGCCATGCGACCGCGCACGCCGCTGTTCACCAAGCGTTCCAAATTGGGCATCAGACCCTGGTCCATCAATGGGTCGATGGCTTTCCAATCAGCAGCATCCCAGCCGATCACCAGCACTTTGCGCTTCATTGCTTTTTGGGTGCTTTTCCTTTCAGATCTGCCACCTCAATACGCTTGGCGCGCCAAGCCATTAAGCCGCGATAGCCCAAAGCGAGCAGGGACAGTGAGCCATCCGCTGTCACTTCGAATTGGGACCCGTCCGCGGCGCGGAATTGGCCGGGTCCATCGGTCGATTTGTTTAATGCCATGTCGATCCGAAAGTACGTCCCGGCAGACGATCAGGTGACCAAAGTGAAAAGGGGAGAGCGGAGGGTGGGGCCCGGCCCGGCCGGGGGTTCCCGCGGGGCCCCCAAAAACGAAAAAACGCCGCTCCTTCCCACGGGGGGGGCCGGGAAAAGGGCCGGGGCCCCCCCCGGGGGGCCCCTTCCCTCGGGGGGGGGGGGGGGGGGCCCCCATTTTGGGGGGGGGGGGGCCCGGGCCCGGGGGGGGGGGGGGGGGGGGCGGGGGGGGGGGGGGGGGGGGGGGGGGGGGGGGGGGGGGGGGGGGGGGGGGGGGGGGGGGGGGGGGGGGGGGGGGTGGTGCTCCGGACCGGACGAATGCTCTCACGCCAACCAGAAACAACGCGTCCAACCGCCCACCCCAACCCGGGGGAGGAAGCCGAGGGGAAAAGCTGCAGACCAAGAACAACGGCCCGTTGAACATTGCGCTTTTGAGCAGTACCGGTGAAAAACTGATGGCCATGGAAGCGGCCAACAACGCACGCCAAGAACTGGACATGAGCGGTTATGCTGCGGGTGTCTACTTCGTACGCATGCAAAGCGGCAAGCAGGTCACCTTCCAAAAGGTGGTGAAGCAGTAATTGTCTTTATTAAAAAATGAACGGGGCTGTCCGGAAGGACGGCCTCGTTTTTTTTTATGGGCTTCGATGCAGAGATGCATCCAAGCCCCAATTCTTTCGTCGCTCTTCGCAGCGGCCAAACAGACTTGGTTTTCTCCGCGACTACTGCGGTTAAACCCGCACCTGTATCGCTCCGCGCCTCCGCGCCTCCGCCTTCAAAACCCTCAAAGGCTCCCAGTAAACAGCTTCACTATATCGTGCCCGTTCACCGCGATGATCACCGTGAGCAGGAACACCATGCCGGCCATCTGCGCGTACTCCAGCACCTTGGGATTGGCCGGTTTGCGTGCGATGGCTTCATAGAGCAGGAACATCACGTGGCCACCGTCCAGTGCGGGGATCGGCAAAATGTTCAGCACCGCCAAGGCCAATGAGAGGAACGCCGTCATTTCCCAGAAACGTTGCCATACCCAGTGCGGTCCATAGGCTTTGCTCATGGCGATGAGGCCGCCCATCTGCTTCATGCCCGCCTTGCTTCCTAAAAGCTTGAAGGATGAGACGTTGTCCTTGAGCCGCTGCCAGCCGTGGCGGATGCCCGCGGGGATGCTGCCGAGCAACGTGTACTTCTCCGTGGCGAAAGTGAAGTATTCTGCCGGTGAGCGGGGCTGAAGACCCACGATGCCGTCAGCGCTTACCTCCACCGGGATGCGCACTTCGTGGCCTTCACGCAAAATTGTCACCTCCACGTGTTGGTCTTTGCGACCCTTCACCGCAGTAACGAAGTCTTGGAAATAACGCGTGGGCGTGCCGTTCACCTCAACGATGCGGTCGCCCTTGCGAAAACTCCCGGCCTTGTCCGCATTGTTGCCCGCCATCACCGAGTCCACGAAAAATGGAAAGCGCGGACTGAACATTGTTTTGTCATTGCTCTCCAAGATCTGTTCCTGGATGTTGGCGCTGAGCATGATCTTCTTCTCCTGCGATTTCCCTGTGCTGTCCTCGCGTTCCACGGTAACCTCGTGTGCGCCGTCGATCAAAATGGCCAAGGAAATATCCTCCAACGTTTTAGGATTCCGGCCTTCCACGCCTACGATCTTGTCGCCGTCCTGGAAGCCTTCGCTCTTCATCAGCTCGCTGGGTGTTACACCGTATGTGAGGTTCTGCAACGGCAGGTATTCGCGACCCCACACGAACAGCACCATCGCGTAGATCGCGAAGCCCAACAGCAGGTTCACCGTTACGCCGCCCACCATTACGATGAGGCGCTGCCATACGGGTTTGGCGCGGAACTCCCACGGCTCGGGCGGCTTCTGCATGCGCTCTTTTTGCTCAGCGTCCATGCTCTCGTCCACCATGCCGGAGATCTTCACATAGCCACCAAAAGGCAAGCTGCCGATGCCGTAAACGGTGTCGCCGATCTTCTTTTTGACCAAGGCGTAGGGTGCGTCGAAAAAGAGGAAGAATTTTTCAACCCGCATGCCAAAAAGCTTAGCGGGCAGGAAGTGGCCGAATTCGTGCAGGGCCACCAAAATGGATAGGCCAAGGATCAATTGTCCGGCGTAGATCAGGATTTCCATTGCGGGGAATTCAGTGTCTCGTGGGCTGCGCGTCGCGTTTCCGCATCGCTGGCTTCGAGTTCTTCAAGCGTGGGTGAAGCAACAAAGGTCGCCTTTGCAAGCCGATCGGCGATCATGTCGCTCATTTCCAAAAATCCGATGCGGTCTTGCAGGAACGCTTCAACCGCTATTTCGTTCGCCGCGTTCAGCACACAAGGTGCGTTGCCGCCGCGTTTCATGGCTTCCAGCGCAAGGCCCAAATTCGGGAAAACCTCAAAGTCCGGTTGCTCAAAAGAGAAGCTCGGGTACTTGGTGAAATCGAAACGGGGCCAAGTAGTGGCGAGGCGCTCCGGATAAGCCAAGGCATATTGGATCGGCAATTTCATATCGGGCAAGCCGAGCTGCGCTTTCATGCTGCCATCGCGGAATTGCACCAAGCTGTGGATGATGCTTTGCGGATGAACAATGATCTCCACCTGCTCCGGCTTCAGGTTGAACAGCCACTTGGCCTCGATCGCCTCCAAGCCCTTGTTCATCAAGCTGGCGCTGTCGATAGTGATCTTCGCACCCATGTCCCAGTTGGGATGCTTCAACGCCTGTGCTTTCGTTACTGCGGCGAGTTCGGATTTGGTCTTTCCACGGAACGGACCACCGCTGGCGGTGAGAATTATTTTCTCGATCGGGTTCTCCCATTCACCGGCCAAACACTGGAAAATGGCACTGTGCTCACTGTCCACTGGATAGATGTTCACGGCCTTCGCTTGTGCGCGCTTCGTCACCAATTCACCGGCAATCACAAGGGTTTCTTTGTTGGCCAAGGCGATTGCTTTTCCGGCATCGATCGCGGCCAATGTGGGGCGCATGCCCGCGTAGCCCACCATGGCGGTGAGCACCGTGTCGATGGTCTCCATCTGCATCGCCTGCTCAATGGCCGCTGTACCTGCGAAGACTTTCACGCCGAGCGGGAACAAGGCATCGCGCACTTCGGCATAACGGCTTTCATCGTCGATCACCACAGCGTTGGGGTTGAACTCCTTCGCCTGCGCGATCAGCAGGTCGGCGTTCTTCCCGGCAGTGAGCAACTCCACCGCGAAATGCGCGGATTGCGCGCGCACTACGTCCAACGCCTGCGTGCCGATGGAACCGGTACTGCCAAGGATGGCGATGCGTTTGGGGGAAATTTCTTCGGGCACTGGGGCGGGGTTGAGGGGTGCGAAGTTCGGGGTTAACCGCGGAAGGTTTTTTACCGCAATGGACACAACGAGCGCAACGTGAGAAATGCAGGTTTAACCGCAGAGGGCGCGGAGGACGCAAAGGGCGAGGATGCGACCAGAGCGCTGAGGGCTGCCGACGGCAACCGGCTTAAGTAGCAATTCACCACTAAACTCAGCTACGCTTTGCGGATGCCCTGCGCAAACGGTCGTTGATGGCGGCGCCCAAGCCTTCTTGCGGGAAGATCTCCGCAAGGATCACGTTGGCTTCGCTGGCGTCCAGGCTGCGGAGCGCGGCGAAGAGGCGACGTGCGGCTTCTGCGATGTTGCCTTTGGGGGAAAGCACTTCTGTGCGCCAAGCTTCGTGCTTTTCGGTGAAGGCGATCACGGCGGTGCGTTGGCCTGTGTGTTCCTTCAGCAAGGATTTTACATCGCCGATGAAGACCGGTTTGCGCGGTGCGTAGTGGCTTTCCAACGTGCCGGGCGAGGCGGGCAGCACGCTCTTTTTCGCTTGGCCTACCGTGCCGATCACGGCTTCGATCTCCGACACGGGCGTGCCGCCGGGACGGTACAGCACCCATTGTTCCGCATCGCTTTCCCAACCGATGATGGTGCTTTCCACGCCCACGGTGCAGGGGCCGCCATCCAAGATGTACGGGATCTTTTCGCCGAGCTGATCCGCGACGTGTTGCGCAGTGGTGGGGCTTACGTAGCCGAAGGGGTTCGCGCTGGGCGCGGCGAGTGGGAAGTCCAGCGAACGCAGCAGTTCCAGCGCCATGGGATGCGCGGGCATGCGCACCGCCACCGTATCCAAGCCGCTGGTGACGAGGTCCGGCACGCGATCGGATTTTGGCAGTACCAAGGTCAACGGCCCCGGCCAGAATTTTGCCATCAATGCTTCGGCTTCTTTTCGTGTGTCATCGTCACCGCGCAGGGTCCGCTTCGTAACCGTTGTTTCTGCGGGCGTGGGCCGATATGTATCGGCCCTGCGAAGACGCTGAAACGAAACCACTTCCTGCACCTGCTCCAAGCTGTGTACATGCACGATCAACGGATCAAAAGCCGGGCGCTGCTTGGCTTGGAAGATCTTCAGCACAGCGGCCTCGTTGTAGGCGTTCGCCGCCAAACCGTAAACGGTCTCGGTGGGGATGGCCACGACCTCGCCTTTGCGCAGGAGCTCTGCGGCGTGGTTGATGTCGGTGCCGATGGGCATGGCGCGAAGATCGGGTGAACGATGGATATGCTTCGTTGAATGCGGTAGGGCGTTACCTTCGTTGGGCATGCCATCCACTGATCCTCAACGTGGCCCGCTGACTATTGTGCTTTACCTGCCTATTTGGGCAGATAAACGCTATATGTGTTTTATCGACTAGTTGACAACAATTGAATGAAACCCAGACGTAGGATAATCCTAACTACGGCACTAATTGTGTTTCTCCTCTCATGGTTGATACTGAATTCAATTATGGAGGCCGCTCAAGGCGTTGGTGATGCTCCGCTTCTTTTCAATCCGATGCTGAGGAGCCTTTGGGTGGCTCTAATAGTTGCTGGAATTACTGCAGCAGGAACGTATGTCTTAACAAAGCCTGAATAAACAAAGAAACTGTTGCCAACACCGGCTACACGCAACGCCCGCCCAAGCAACAAAGCCCACGCACAAAGGGCGGTGCGCGTAGCCTAAACGTTAGCGGTCAGCGTACAGAACGACACCGAACAAAAGAAAGTCTTGACAAAATGAAAATATTTGTAGAAACAGAACGACTAATTTTAAGAGAATTAGAATACACAGACGAAAATGACTTATTTGAAATGGACTCTGACCCAGAAGTTCATTTGTTTATCGAAAACAATCCTGTGAAATCAATTGACGAAATAACAAAAGTCATTGAAATGCTTAAAGTACAATATAAAGAAAATGGAATTGCTCGTTGGGCTGTAGTTGACAAGCTGACAAATGAATGTGTTGGTTGGTCGGGACTAAAATATTTTAAACAGCCATTAAACCATCACAATGATTTTTACGAACTTGGGTACAGGTTTAAGAAAAAACACTGGGGAAAAGGTTTTGCAACTGAATCTTCAAACGCAATTTTGGACTATGGATTTAAAAATTTGAATACTGACACAATTTTTGCAATAGCTGACCCGAAAAATGTAAATTCAAAAAAGGTATTGACTAAATTGGGGTTTGACTATCAAGAAACTTTTGACTATGAAGGCGACCCAACAGAATGGTTTGAACTGAAAAAGACAACTTGGGAGAATAAAAAGCCGAACCGCTAATCGAGTAGGCGGCCCCGCCGCTGAATAGCGACGGGGTGCGCCTCTCACACCACTGTACGTACGGGCCTCGTATACAGCGGTTCGTTGAGGTGTGGAGCGACTTTCCGGTAGTGATCGAGCAGGGCTTCGTAGCCGCGTTTGGCCAAGCGGGACAGGGTGATCGTGGTGTTCAGGATGGGACTTCCTTCCCGCCGCAGGGTCTCCGCCTCTGGACCCTGTAGCACACCGCTCGAAATGAATTTACGAAGAACATATCCGAGCCTTGTATCCCAATGACGCAGGGTCCCGAGGCGGAGACCCCGCGCGAGGAAAAATGATACACACTGAAATTATCCCGGACGCCAGTGATCTACTGATCACCTATGGGATCCATGAAAGCTTCGTCCGGACCTAATTCACCACCACCCGCGCGCTCCGCTTCACCCACTTATACACTTCGAACCAAGCCACCGAGCCAAAGCCGATCACGGCGGCAAGCGCCAATTGCCCGAGTGTTAGCGGCGCCAGATCGAACAAGCGGGCCACCGGTGGAACGTAAAGCGTGATGCCCAGCGCCAGTAGTGTGATCAGCACCACCACACGCAATACGATGTTCCGGTTCCGCGCCGCTGCGATGAAGGAGCGTGTGAAAGAACGATCCACGAAAGTGAGACCGATGTTGGCCATGATCAGCGTGCTGAAAACCAAGCTGCGGACGAGTTCTTCACCGAACCCTTGTAGTACACCGATCCGGTAGCTGGCCAAGGTGCCAAGCGTGATCACCAAGCCTTGCAAAAGGCTGATGCGGATCTCCTTCCACGAGAGGAAGGTCTGGTCCAACGGCCGCGGCGGGCGCTGCATGCCGCCCTCTTCCAGCGGCTCGCTCTCGTAGGCGATGCTGCACGTGGGGCCCATGATCAGCTCGAGGAAGATCACGTGCATCGGTGTGAATATGCTGGGGAATTTCCAGCCTAAGAACAACGGCAGTGACACGGTGAGGATGATGGGGATGTGGATGGAGATAATGTACTGCACCGCCTTCTTCAGGTTGTCGTAGATCTTGCGGCCCATGGCTACGCCCTCCACCATGCCGGCGAGGTCGTCGTCGGTGAGCACCAGAGAGGCCGCCTCCTTGGCCAGTTCGCTGCCGCGCTTGCCCATGGCCACGCCGATGTGCGCGGCCTTCAGCGCCGGTCCGTCGTTCACGCCGTCGCCGGTCATGGCCACTACGTGGCCGTCCGCTTTCAATGCTTCGATAATGCGCAGTTTCGCCTCCGGGAACATGCGCGTGAAAATGTCCGTGCGCCGCACCGCTTCGCTGAATGCCGGTTCTTCCAAACGCAGCAATTCCTCACCGTCCAAGGTGCGCCGGTCGCCGTGGAAGCCGATCTGTTTGGCGATGGCCGCGGTGGTGACGGCATTGTCCCCGGTGATGATCTTCACGTTGATCCCCGCATCTTCGAACTTGCTGAACACCTCGCGGATGTTGGGTTTCGGCGGATCTATGAAGGCGACCAAGCCCAAGTATTCGATCGCGAAATCCTCTTGGCTTTCGGGATACGTTTCCGGCGGATCCTTCACGTAACCCACGCCGAGCACGCGCATGCCTTGTTGCGCGAAGGCTTCCACTTGGGCCATGGCCGTTTGCTTTTCTTCCGCGGAAAGCACGGCTTGTCGCATGATCCGCTCCGGCGCGCCTTTGCAGGCAATGATGCGATGTCCCGCGTCGTTGGCGAAAACGTGCGTCATCATCGGTGGCTTGCCGCTGAGGGGATATTCGTGCACCATGCGCCGCTCGGGCCGTTCATCGTGCGCAGCGGTGCGGGCGTATGTCGCGTGCAGCGCCTTCTCCATGGGGTCGAAGGGCACGGGCTCGCTGGCCCACATGGCTATCTCCACCAGCGCAAAGGCTTCCGGCGATAGCTGTGCCGCATCGGCTTTCTCCACGTTGCCCGTGGCCTTTACGTGCAGCTCCGCCAAGGCCATGCGGTTCTCGGTTATGGTGCCGGTCTTGTCCGTGCAGATCACCGTCGCTGCGCCCAAAGTTTCCACGGTGGTGGCCCGCTTCGCGATGATGCCTTGCCGCGCCAAACGCCATGCGCCCAATGCGAGGAAGGTGGTGAAGGCCACGGGGATCTCTTCCGGAAGGATGGACATGGCCAAGGTGAGGCCGGAAAGCAGGCTGCCGGAAAAGGAGCCGGTGCGAAAGAAATCAACCGCCCACACGAGTGCGAAGAAGACCACGCCAACGATAGCCATGTTGCGGACGAAGCGGCCGATCTGCTGCTGCAGCGGCGTTGGCGGCGGCTCGATCGAAGCCAGCGATCCGCTGATGCGTCCCAAGCGGCTGCCCATGCCCACGGCATCCACACGATAGAGCGCGAGGCCGGAGACCACCTGCGTGCCCTTGTGTACCACAGCGTTCTCCGGATCTTCGGCGCTGCGGGCCACGGCGAAAGCTTCGCCGGTAAGGATGGATTCGTTCACGCTGAAATCGTTGCTCTGCACAATGGTGCCGTCGGCTGCGAGCAGGCTGCCCTCCTCGGCCACGGCATGGTCGCCCACGACAACGTCCTCCACGGGGATCTTCACCACTTGTCCGTTGCGCACCACGTTGGCCTGCGGCATGCTCAATTCTTTCAGCGTGCTTAATGCGGTCCGGCTGCGCGAATCCTGGTAGAGCGAAATGGCCGTCAACAGCAGGATGGCGCCCACCATGAAAAGGCCTTCGTTCCACTGCCCAAGAATGAAATAGATCAAGCTGGCCGCCAGCAGCAGCAGCACCATCGGCTCGGTGAGTGCGGCTTTCAGTGCGGGCCAAAAGAAGCCCTTGTCATCCGCCTCCAATACGTTCCGGCCATGTTGCGCACGCGATGCGGTTACCAGCTCATCGGTAAGGCCGTCAATGTTGAAAGGGTTTCCTTGCATGGTGCGCAGGCCAAAGATGAGGATACCGCACGATGGGAAAATTGACACAGGTCCGTTCGGTGACATAGCTCACAGCGCTTGCGGAATACCCCATCTAATTTTGTCCAAGCATTGGTGGATACAAGTCCATCGAACGCACGATTCGACCGAACAAGCCATGTCCACATCCCACGCCTTTCTCCTCGCTCCGCTCTTATTCCTTTTCAGTTGCACCAACGGCCAAACGCCGGGTGCGGGTGCCACGTTACCCGCCAAGGAATTCCAACAGAAAATGGCGGAGCTGCCCTCGGCACCGCTGTTAGACGTGCGCACGCCCGAGGAATTTTTAAAAGGACATTTGGCCCATGCGCTGAATTGGAATTGGACGGACGGCCAGTTCAAGCAAATGGTCGGTGAGTTGGACCCGTCGAAACCGGTCTTCGTGTACTGCCTCAGCGGCGGTCGCAGCGGCGCGGCCGTTGGCATGCTTCAGTCGAAGGGCTTCACGCAAGTGTATGAGCTGCAAGGCGGGATCATGAAGTGGAACGCCGCGAACCTGCCGGTGGAAATCGCGGAAGGCGCGAAAGCACCAGGTGGCATGAGCAAGGCCGATTTCGAGGCACTGTACGACAAGGACAAAGTGGTGCTGGTGGATTTCTACGCGGACTGGTGCGCACCTTGCAAACGCATGAAGCCGTACTTGGACGAGATCAGCAAAGACATGGCCGACAAGGTGACCGTGGTGCGCGTGGATGCCGATGCGAACCCCGCGCTCTGCAAGGAGTTGGGCGTGGATGCCCTGCCCGTACTGCATGTGTACAAGGGCAAACGGTTGACTTGGCAGAACACGGGCTACATCGGCAAGGACGCGGTGGTGCAGCAGTTGTGACGCGACGCGGGTGCTGGTGGTGCGGCATTGACAATGCATCGCCCGAAGGGGTTCCAAGGCGCGAACAACTACGTGGTGTAAAGATCATCCGCACATCACAGTCCCCGTTACATTGCGCACCCGGGAATTACAGCCCAGGCGGATGTAACGTTCCCCGGTTCACATGGGCCTCACCACCGATACCCACCGCGTTTTCGGACTCGATCTTGTGCGGGCCGTGGCGATCATTCTTGTAGTCCTCGGTCATGGGGGCTTCCTGCTGAACGGTTCCGCTCTCGACGGATTTCCCTATTTCCGGATGATCGACGGAGTGGACATGTTCTTCGTGCTAAGCGGCTTTCTCATCGGCGGGATCCTGGTGAAACAAGCTGAAGGGACCGTGCAGTTCAAAGGGAGGCAATTGCTCCGGTTCTGGAAACGAAGATGGTTCCGCACATTACCGAACTATTATCTCGTATTGGTCTTGAACGTGTTTGTGGTGATGACGGGCATCATCCATGAGGACCAGTCCCGGATCAGTTGGAAGTTTGCGGTCTTCCTCCAAAATTTCAGCACGCCCATGCATGGCTTCTTCTGGGAATCCTGGAGCTTACCGGTGGAAGAGTGGTTCTATATTTTCACGCCGTTATTGTTGTTGTTTCTATTGAAAGGGCTTACGCCGAAACGCGCCCTGCTGTTCTCCGCCTTGAGCTTGTTGGTGCTTCCCGTGTTATACCGCATCTCCATCTTCGACCCCAAGATCGATGAATTCTGGTGGGACGTCACCTTTCGAAAGACCGTGCTTTGCCGGCTGGATAGTATCGGCTTTGGCGTGTTGGCCGCGTGGATGGCATTCTACGTACCGCATTGGTGGAGCAAAGCGCGGATTCCCGCATTCCTGTTAGGCGCGCTGTTAATCCTGTTCCTTGTTAACCATCAGGAGCCAGTGGGTACGGTATACCGCCAGGTGGTCATGTTTTCATTGGTGCCGTTTTCAGTAATGTTGCTTCTGCCGGCCATGGAGGGCCTGAAACTTGGACATGGACTCGCGGCGGTGGCAGTGCAGCACATCAGCAAGATCTCCTACTCGATGTACTTGATCAACTTGGCGCTTGTCGCGGAGGTGATCCGGGACAATTTTCCGCCGCAAAACGGCCCGGACGGCATCCTGAAGTATGGAATTTTCTGGGTTGTCGTCTTAGCGGGATCTTCGCTGCTCTACCGGTATTTCGAAAAACCGGTAATGGACTTGCGTGACCGCTGATCCGGATTGGATTACGGCTTAAGCCGCGCCCAAACCCTCCACGTACTTCCGGTCGTTCGCCAAGCGCGGCACCTTGCTCTGTGCATCGTTCATACCGCGTGCTTTCATCCACGTCGCGAAGCCTCCGCGCGGTACCGGTATGATCACCAAGGTCCGCAACACATTGCCGGTGATGAGGTCCTTGTAGTATGGATTGCGACGCTGTAATGCTGCATCGATGGCCAGCGAAAAAGCCGCCATGTCCTTCAGTTGCGCGGCGAATTCAATGTGCCATTCGTGGAACGGCAGTCCTTCCTTCGGTGAAAGCTGTGGCGCAACAGTGAACTCCGCCACTTCGCACGGATGCGCGGCCACCGCATCTTTCAGCGCGCCTTCCACTTCCTCTGCGATCACATGTTCGCCGAAGGCACTGGTGAAATGTTTGGTCCGACCGGTTACTACGATGCGTGGCGGTTTCAACGAAACGAATTTCACCGTGTCGCCTATTTCGTAGCCCCAGAGGCCGGCATTGGTGTGCAGCACGAGGGCGTAATTCACGCCTAATTCCACCTCGCCGATGGAGAGACGCGGGGCATCGAGCTTGCCGAGCTCACTGGTGGGGATGAACTCGAAATAGATGCCGTTGTCCAACACCAACAACAAACCTTCGCCGGGGCCTTGGTCCTGGTAGGCTATGAAGCCTTCGCTGGCGGGAAAAAGTTCTACACTGTCCACTTTGCCTCCGATCAATGCTTCCATGCGGCTGCGGTACGGTTCGTAGTTCACGCCACCGTAAACGAAGAGCGAAAAATTCGGGAATACTTCTTTCACCGTGGCCTTGCCGGTGCGGGCGAGCAGGCGTTCGAAATACATCTGCACCCACGCCGGAATTCCGCTGATAAGGCGCAGGTCTTGCGTCATGGTTTCGCCTACGATCGCTTCCACTTTCGTTTCCCAATCGGGAATGCTGTTGGTGGCAAAACTCGGCATGCGGTTCTTCAGCAAATACGAAGGCACATGGTTGGCCACGATGCCGCTGAGCCTGCCGCTGGGCACCTTGGCTTTGTGGTCCAGCACGGGGCTGCCTTGCAGAAAGATCATTTTGCCGTCCACGAATTCCGTGTTGCCGCTGCGGGCGATGTAGGCGAACAGCGCATTGCGCGCACTGTCGATGTGGTTGGGTAAACTTTCCTTCGTGATGGGGATGTATTTGGCCCCGCTGGTGGTGCCGCTGGTCTTGCACAGGTAGAGCGGAACGCCGGGCCACAGCACGTCGCGTTCGCCTTTCACAACGCGTTCGATCCACGGACGCAGCGCTTCGTAATCGCGGAGCGGAACGGCTTGCACCAAGGATGCGTGATCCTTCACTTCTTCAAGCCCATGTTCCTTTCCGAAGGCGGTGTTTTTTCCTTCGGCAATTAATTTTCGCAACACCTCCTGTTGTGTGGTCACGGGGTCCATGGCTCCACGCATCACGCGCGCAACGGAACGCCGCGCGAGGAGTTTTGCGGCAAAACCCTTCAACGACATCACTTGAAAGCGATATAGGTCTGCGGGTCCACCGCCTTGCCCCCGGACCACAACTCGAAATGCAGATGTGGGCCAGTGGTGTATTCGCCACTATTGCCAACGATCGCGATAGCTTCGCCGGCCTTCACTTGGCTGCCGACTTTCTTCAGCAGCACGGCGTTGTGCTTGTAGACGCTCACCAGGTCGAGGGAATGCTGGATCTGGATCACATAACCCGCGTCGCTGGTCCAGCTGGCGAGGATTACCGTGCCGTCAAGGCAGGCCTTCACCGCTTCATCGGCCTTGGTCACGATGTCGATGCCATAGTGCCCTTCGGCGGAGTTGAAGGTGCTGGTCACGATGCCGCGCATCGGCGGGAAGAACAACAAACCCGGAAGGCCCAAGTGGTCCAACACGCCATTGCCCCGCTCAGCATGCACGCTGAAGGCCTCCTCTTCGCGCACCTTGGCACGCAGCAGGCTATCTGCAATGGAGGGCTTCAGATCGGCCGCAGTGGGCGGGTGCGACAGCGGAACCGCCAACGTAGCACTGTCTGCGGGCAGGTTTCCGCTCAACACGTTGCGCAAGTTATTGATGTATGCATCCCGCACTTTCAACGCTTGGTCCAATGAGTCGGCGGTGGTCATTGCTCGGTAGGCGTTCAGCTTCACCTTTTGATTGGAGTAACCCGGAATGTATTCCTTCAACGGCGTGAATATGATAAGTCCCAGCACGAACAGGCCGTGCAGCGTGAACAGCAACAAGGCCAGAAGGATCACATTGAAGCGCGAAAGGCGGAAACTGAACCGTTCTTCATAGGTGGATTCGTTGATCAGCACCGCGCGGTACTTGTTCCGCAGCTTGCGCAACAATTGCTGGCGCTTGGCCTGGCGCTTCTTGGAATCCGGTGAGGTTGATCGGGCCATGGGGGTCCGCAAAGGTGGGCCAAGATGCCCAAATGATGCGGCGGCAGCATGCAAGGGGAGTCCGTCCCATTCCGCTCCTTTTACAAATACCTTATCTTTGCGGGCCTTTTTCCAGGCGGACCCCGGCGCCCGCTTAACGGATAAAGGCTTTTTTGAACATGACCGACCTGAAATCCCTGCCGTTGATCAACGACAAAAGTTCCCGCCAGTTTGAATTGGAAGTGGATGGCCGAATGGCCAAAGTGGAATACGAATTGAATGGCACTAAAATGTTCCTTACCCACTCCAACGTGCCTAAGGCGCTCGCCGGCACCGGCGTGGGCGCGGCCTTGGTGGAAAAGGTCTTCGCCTACATCGAGGAGAACAACCTGAAACTGGTGCCGATGTGCTCCTTCGTCACCGCCCACTTGCGCAAGCATCCCGAGTGGAAGCGCATCGTGGAAAAGGGCGTTGAGGTTTAAGGAACCTACGCTCCGGGTCCGTATGGCCGGGGCCGGTCAACGCCCTTTCAAATGTCAGTAAGAGTCCGCTTCGCCCCAAGCCCCACAGGGCCCTTGCACCTTGGCGGGGTGCGCACCGCGTTGTACAACTACCTCTTTGCCCGCAAACACGGCGGGCAGTTCCTGTTGCGCATTGAGGATACCGATCAAGGTCGTTTTGTGCCCGGTGCCGAAGACTACATAAAGGAAGCTTTGGCCTGGTGCGGCATGGTGCCCGATGAAGGCCCTTGGAACGGCGGGCCACATGCGCCCTACCGCCAAAGCGACCGCAAAGACCTGTATCGTGCGTATGCCGAAAAGCTTGTTGCCGACGACAAAGCCTACTATGCTTTCGATACGCCGGAAGAGCTGGACGCCATGCGCGACCGCCTGAAGGCCGCCGGTGTAGCCGCCCCCGCATACAACGCCGTTACGCGCGAACACATGCGCAACAGCCTTACACTAAGCGCCACCGAAACAAAGGAACGCTTAGCGCGCGGCGACGACCACGTGGTACGCCTGAAAGTGCCGCGCAATGCGGAAGTACGCTTCGAGGATATCATCCGTGGATGGGTGGTGGTACACAGCGCCAACATCGACGATAAAGTGCTCTTCAAGGGCGATGGCATGCCTACCTACCACCTCGCTAACATCGTGGACGACCACCTCATGGAGATCACCCATGTAGTGCGCGGCGAAGAGTGGTTGCCCAGCGCGCCGCTCCACGTGTTGCTCTACGAAGCATTCGGCTGGGAACGCCCGGCATTCGCCCACCTCCCGTTGATCCTGAAACCCGACGGAAACGGAAAGCTCAGCAAGCGCGACGGCGACCGGCTCGGCTTCCCTGTGTTCCCGTTGGATTGGACCGATCCCGTTTCCGGCGAACGCAGCAGCGGCTATCGCGAACGCGGCTATTATCCCGAAGCCTTCGTGAACATGCTAGCCCTGCTGGGCTGGAATCCCGGTACTGAACAGGAGATCATGTCCATGGAAGAACTGATCGGCCTGTTCGATCTTACCCGTGTACACAAAGGCGGCGCCAAGTTCGATCCTGAAAAGACCAAGTGGTTCAACCAGCAATACCTGCGCATGCGCCCCGATGCGGAATTGGGCGCGCAGTTCAAAGCCAGTTTGGCAAAGACCGGTGTGGAATGCCCGTTGGAAAAGGCTGTTGCCGCCGCCGCGCTGTTAAAAGAACGCGCCACCTTCCCGGACGATATGTTGGAAGGCACCTACTTGGTGAACAACGGTAGTCCCTTGGAAAGAAATGAAGAGGCAATTACCGAACTACGTAAACGCTGGAAGCCCGAAGCAGCTGCTTTTTTCACGGATTTCCTGAACGCGATGGACGGGATATCGGAATTCACCCCGCAGGGCGTGGAAGCCGCTTTTCAGGCCACGCTGGCCTCCAGCGGCCTGAAGATCGGCCAAGTAATGCCGGTTTACAGGCTCTTCGTGGCCGGTCGCATGCAGGGACCGGGCATGTTCGATGTAAGTGCTTTGCTGGGCAAGGCCGAAGTGGCCGCGCGTTTGCGTGCCGGACTTGAAATGTGCGCGGCATGGGCCTGATCGAAGTAAAGGGCATCAAGCTCTATGCTTATCACGGCTGCCTGAACGAGGAAGGACGCATCGGCGGACATTACCGAGTAGACGTTGGTGTGCAAGGCGACCTGGGCCGCGCTCAGCAAAGCGATAAGCTGGCCGACACCATCGACTACGGCCGGATTACGGCACTGGTGGCACGTGAAATGGCAACGCCTTCCAAGTTGATCGAACATGTGGCCGGCCGCATTCTGGGAGCGCTTCGCGAAGAATGGCCGCACGGCTTTACATGGCGCATAGTTCTGGTGAAAGAGCACCCGCCCATCGCCGGTTCCGTGGAAGAGGTGGCCTACACCCTCGAGGGATAGCCCGGTCCTTACTATCTTCGCGGCCCGCAAGGCGGTTCTTGCCGGGTTTTTTTCATGGTCGCGTGGCCGAGTGGTTAGGCACAGCTCTGCAAAAGCTGCTACTGCGGTTCGAATCCGCACGCGACCTCCATTCGGGCTGGCACCCTCAAAGAAATGGCCCCGGCCATACCGATCGGGCTTTCGCGGCGTTGTGTTTCCCCGATACCCCGCTGCATGAAGCCATCACGCCACCTCATTGCCCTCCTTTCTTTCGTCATTTTCTCGGTGGTGCTCGCGCAGGTCCCTATAGGCCAGTGGCAGGACCATTACCAATATCGAAAGACCATTGCGGTGGTGCAAGGCGACGATGGCGTCTACTGTGCCACCACTACCGGCGTGTTCAAATACAACGAGCAAACAGGCGAAACAACGCGTTACACGAAAGTGAATGCGCTCAGTGATGTCAATATTCAAACACTGGGTTGGGATGAATCTCAGAACGAACTGGTGATAGGCTACCGTAACGGCAATGTGGACATTCTGGGAAAGGAGTCCGTTGTGAACTTGCCGGACATTAAACGGAGCAGTTTGGTTGGCGATAAAGGCATCTACTCCATTGTGGTGCGGGACCAATTCGCCTACTTAGCCTGTGGGTTCGGCGTGGTGGTGATGGACCTGTTACGCAAAGAGGTGAAGGAAACGTGGATCCTCGGGCCCGGTGGGGCTCAGCTTCAGGTGAACAGCTTGGCTTTCCGTGCGGATTCCATCTACGCCGCCACTCAACAGGGGCTCTTCGTGGCGTCACAACAGGCACCCAATTTGGCCGATTTCAGCTCTTGGTACAAGCGCACGGACCTGCCCGGTACCAATGGCGCATTTACTTCAGTGGTGGATTTTGCCGGGAAGTTGTTCGTGAACAGCCGGCCTGGCATTGCGCCAGATACTCTCTTTTTTTCCGATGGCGGTCCTTGGCAGGTGTTTGCAGACCTGCTGGGCGAAACCAACCGGTCCATCACGGTTTCCTTGGATGGGCAGCGTTTAACCATTGCTCAGGAGTCCGCGGTGCGCCAGTATGATGGTCAATTCACTTCACTTTGGTACACGGGTAATACACAAGGGGAAAACTTGGCACCCCAATATGCCATTGACCGGTCCGCGGGCGGTGTGTGGATAGCCACGGACAGTCACGGTCTGCTCCGCAATGGGCTTGACCATCCCCCAATAGGCCCTAACGGACCGTTGAACAACATCTCGTACCGAATGGCTGTCGGCCAAGGCCAAGTGTATGTCACTACCGGCGGCGTTGCCGGGAATTGGGGCGACCTGTTCAGTAAAGACGGGGTACATCGCTACCACGACAACACCTGGACCACGGACAACCGCGAGAACGACCCGCTTTACGACTCCGGCGGAAACCAATATGCGGGCAGTCTGAATGACGTGTTGGCCGTGGTTGTAGATCCGGACGACGGAAACCACGCCTTTGTGGGGTCTTGGGATGATGGCCTCGTGGAGTTCCGTGACGGGCGAATAGCCGGGTTTTTCGGCCCTGACAACAGCAGCTTACAACGTTCTGGCAACAGCCCCGACGACAATGCGCCCACACCCGTTGGTGGACTGGCATACGATGACAAAGGCAACCTCTGGGTATCCAACGCCAACTGCCCAAGCCCACTCAGCGTGCGACTAAAAAACGGCAATTGGTATTCCATGGGCGCCATCGCCCCGCTGGGCACCAACACATTGATCGCCGACATGGCCGTGGACGACAACGGCAATGTATGGGTGGTGCGGCCTAGGGGGAACGGCATGCTGCTGTTCTCGGACAACGGCACCCCTTCGGACCCCGGAGATGACAATTCCAAAGTCCTCACCAACTTCGAGGGCCAGGGCCACTTGCCTTCCATGGACGTTTTCAGCGTGGCTGTAGACCTCGACGGGCAGGTTTGGGTGGGAACCAATAAAGGCATCGGTGTGTTCTACAACGGCGATGCCGCCTTCGGCACCGACGGTGATGCACAACAGATCCTTCTGGAGCAGGACGGTAATGTGCAGATATTACTGGAGACAGAGACGGTAACCGCAATAGCCGTGGACGGCGCCAACAACAAGTGGCTCGGAACGCAAAGTAGTGGGGTTTATCAGGTTTCTCCCGATGGTACGCAACAGCTGGCGCATTTCACTGTGGACAACAGCCCCTTACCGAGCAACGCCATCAGCTGCATCGCTATTGACGGCACCAACGGTTCGGTCTTCATCGGTACCGACCAAGGCACCATGAGTTACCGGGGCAGTGCCACGGAAGGTTCGCTCTCCTCGGAATGCGCAACCGTATTCCCCAACCCCGTGCGCAGCACGTTCACCGGCCCCATCGCCATTACCGGCTTAGTGCGCGGCAGCGACGTGCGGATCACCGACGTGGCCGGCAACTTGGTTTACCACACAACCTCCAACGGAGGCCAAGCCATGTGGCCCGGCACCGACCTCAAGGGCGAGCGCGTGGCCTCCGGCGTTTACTTGGTACTTGTTGTGGATCCGAGCGGGTCCAGTAAGTGCAATACCAAGGTAGCGGTGGTGCGCTAAACAGCGCGGACCCATGCTGCACACCACCAGGGCCGTTGTGCTTCGCTTGATCAAGTATGGCGACAAGTCCGTGGTATTGCATGCGTATACGGAAGAGTTCGGTGCCCGATCTTACATGCTGCGGCCCGCGCGCAAAGGAAAACCCATCGGCTTGGGACCCCTGGAGCGCGTGGAACTGGTGGTGGCCGAAGATGCCCGCCGCGACTTGCACCATGTGCGCGAATTCCGCGTGGAACGGCCCTACCTCCAGATTCCCGGCCAACCGGCGCGTGGCCTCGTGCTTCTCTTTATGCAGGAAGTGTGCTGCCGTACGTTGAAGGAAGAAGCTGGCGACCCGGAGCTGTTTTCTTTCGTGCAAAGCCAATTGGAAGAACTCGATTCCACTGATGATCTGCCGCATTACCCGCTATTTATACTGGCGCGCATGGCCCGCCAGTTCGGCTTTCTTCCTGCCCCGCCCCGCCCCGGAGAAGACTGTTTCGACCTGCGGGAAGGATCCTTCTTTAACGGCACATGCGGCCACGGCGAATTCTTAGGCAAGTCGGAAGCGTCCGCATTTGCCGCACTGCTGAAGGCTGAAGCGTCGCGAACGCCTTTGCAGCTATCGGCCATCCAGCGAACCGCCCTGTTGGAAGGGCTGCTGGATTTCTTCCGCCTGCATGTGCCCGGCTTCGGCCAGTTGAAGTCGCCAGCTGTGCTGCATGCGGTCTTGGGCTAAGTGCGGTACGGGTTAAATTCACCGCCCGGAAAACGCCCGGCCCCGCAAACCGGCGAAGCAACTCGCGCGCATAGTAGCGCAGACACACTTTCCGCATCCAACGCAATGAAGATAGCCCCACCGCCGACCGCCGAAAAGGAACACAGTCACACCGAGCACCACGGCCACAAGCGCACGGATGAGTATGGCTGGATGCTTCTTTCCGAAGCCCAGCGCGCGGCCGCACGCTCAGATGCCCCCACCGAACGTGTAAAAGCCCACCTGCAACGGGAGAATGCCTACACGGATTCCATCCTGAAGCCATTGGCTAAACTGCGCGCCAAGCTCTTTGCGGAAATGAGGGCTCGCGTGAAAGAAGACGACGTAAGCGTGCCCTACCGCGAAAATGGATTTTGGTACGCTTACCGTTTTCAAAAAGGCGGAGAATACCCCGTACACATGCGGGCCAAAGTGGTGAACGACCCGGAACGCGTTCCGAAGAAATTCACTGACTTCTTGGACGAGGACGCCATGGCCAAAGGCCACGATTATTTCGACCTCGGCGATTTTGAGATCGCACCGGGAAACCGCATCATGGCCTACAGTGTGGACACGGTGGGCCGCCGCTTATACACCACGCGCTTCCGCGACTTGCAGACCGGGAAGGACCTGCCGGACATCATCGCTGACGCTGCCGAGGGCGGTGCCTTCGCCGACGACAAAACGTTCTTCTACGTGCGCAAAGACCGCAGCCTGCGCAACGCGCGCGTTTACCGCCATTTACTGGGCCAACCCGCCAGCGAGGACGTGGAGGTGTTCCACGAAAAAAACCGCGCCTTCAGTTGCGATGTGTTCCGCTCCCGTTCGGACAAATTCCTCATCATCTCCACGGAAAGTACGCTTTCCAGCGAACACTTGCTGCTACCGGTGAATAAGCCGAAAGGTGAATTCAAAGCACTTTTTCCGCGCGCCCGTAAACATGAGTTCAGCGTGATGCACGTGGCCGCAACACCCGGCAAACCGGGGAAATTCTACATCCACACCAACTGGAAAGCGCGCAATTTCCGGTTGATGGTATGCGGCGAACGGAATACCGCCAAAGATGCATGGAAGGAAGTGGTGCCCCATCGCGAGGACGTGCTGTTGGAGGACGTGGACGTTTTCCGCGACCACCTCGTGTTGACCGAACGCAAGCTGGGCTTGGTGCAGATGCGCGTGCGAACCCTCAGCACCGGCAAAGAGCGCATGATCGACTTCAACGATGCGGCATACGTGGCCTTCAGCGGCGTTAATCCGGAATGGGGCACCGGCCTTTTTCGCTACGGATACACCTCGCTCACCACGCCCACCAGCATTTTCGAGCAGAACCTGAAGACAGGGGTTACGAAAATGCTGAAACAACAGGAAGTGCAAGGCAGCTTCACGCCCGCCAAGTACGTGAGTGAACGTGTTTGGGCCACAGCCAAAGACGGCACACAGGTGCCCATCAGCATTGTGCGCCGGCGCGATACGCCACTCAATGGCAAATCGCCCATGCTGCTATACGGCTATGGCGCGTACGGCATCAATGTGGAGCCGGTATTCAGTAGCGCACGCCTAAGCCTTCTGGACCGGGGCTTTGTGTATGCCATGGCGCATGTGCGCGGCGGCGAGGAGCTCGGTCGGCATTGGTACGAGGAAGGCCGCATGGAGCACAAGACCAACACCTTCACGGATTTCATCGCTTGCGCGGAACACCTTATCGCCGACGGCCACGCAGACCCAACGCACTTGGCCTGCATGGGCGGCAGCGCGGGCGGCCTGCTCGTGGGCGCCGTGGCGAACATGCGGCCCGACCTCTGGAACGCCGTGGTGGCCGAGGTGCCCTTCGTGGACATCATCGGTACCATGATGGACGCCAGCCTTCCCCTGACCACCGGCGAATACGACGAATGGGGCGACCCGCGTGAAAGCGTGGCTTACCACCGCATGCTGGCCTATTCACCCTACGAACATGTGCATGATGCCAACTACCCGGCGGTGCTCGCCATCACCGGGTTCCACGATAGCCAAGTGCAATTTTGGGAACCGGCCAAATGGGTGGCCCGGCTGCGCGAACACCAACGCGGCGAAAATCCCGTAATGCTTTGGGCCAACATGGGCGCAGGGCACGGTGGTGCCACGGGACGTTTCGAGCCGCTGAAGGAAGTGGCGATGATCTATGCGTTCCTGTTGGAACGCGCTGGATTGGCCGGGAGAAAGCCGAGGTAAGGAATTACCCTTTGCTCACACCAACTTTCAACTTCTTGCCCACGCTGAGATGGCGTGTGTTGAGGTCGCCATTGAGGCGCTTGATGTCATCCACCGATACCCCGGGGTAATTCTTGGCGATTCCCCAAAGGGTATCACCCGGCTGGATGGTGTGGTAGATGTACTCGATCTCATTTGAAGAATCATCCGCTTTGGTATCCGCTTTCACGGTTTCTGCTTTTTCCGCTTGCGCCGTTACAGCCTCCGGTTCAGCATTGCGCTTGATCACCAAGCGCTGCCCGGCATGAATGCGGTCGCTGCGCAGGCCGTTCCAGTTGCGAAGGTCACGTACGGAAACGCCATTGCGCTGTGCGATCAACCCCAAAGATTCACCCCGGCGGACCACATGTGTTTTGCTTTTACCTGAACTGGTCGATTTTGATGCAACGGCGGTTACGGTTGCGGGTGCGGGATTGCTCCTGTCCGGTTGGTAAGAGCGCGCGATCGTGTCTTCCTGCTCAATGATCTCCGCCACTAACGTGCGCGGCACGTAAACCGTGGCCGGGCCGTCCATTTTGGGCACATAGCCCGACTTGAACATCGGATTGAGGTCTAACAGTTCTTGCGCATTAGAACCAGTAATGCTGGCCAATTGCTCCAGTTGCAACGGATAACGGACTTGGATGGTGTCCACCTCGTATGCGCAGTAGTTCGGGATCACCGGGTACATATTGTGGTCCGCGGCGTGGTTGAAGATGTAGTTCACCGCAATGAAGGCCGGCACGTAGCCTCGGGTCTCGCGCGGCAGGTTGGTATAGATGGACCAGTAGTCCAACTTACCGCCCGAACGGCGGATCGCCTTGTTCACGTTGCCCGGCCCGCAGTTATAGGCAGCCAAAGCGAGTTCCCAATCCCCGAAAATGCCGTACAAGTCTTTCAGGTAGCGGCAAGCGGCATCGGTGCTTTTGTAAATGTCGCAGCGCTCATCAACGTAGCTGTCCACGCGCAGACCGTACATTTTTCCGGTGCCGATCATAAACTGCCAAAGACCCACGGCCGCAGCACGCGAACGAGCACCGGGATAGAGCGCACTTTCCACCACGGCGAGGTATTTCAGCTCTTGCGGCAGGCCATAACGGTCCAGCGCCTGTTCGAAAATGGGGAAATACAACTCCTTCAAGCCCAACATGCGCTGGGTCTGCTCGCGGCGGTTATTCGCGTACAGGTTGATGTAGGACTGAACCGGGTCGTTGTAGGTGAGCTTGAAGGGGCTCTTCTCATCAAGTTCCAGCAGGCGTTGCTGGTACACTTCAGGGCTGTACGTGGGCATATCGCCCGGCGCGAAATGGTGTACGTTCAATGCTGAAACGTCCGTGGAGAACGGGTCGTTCTTCAGCCAAGGGAGAATGCTAAGCTTGTCCAAGTTCTCCAAGATGGGGTCGTCTGCAGGTACAGCGTCTTGGGCCAACAGCGCGCCGGCGGAGAACAGGGCAAGAAAAAGGTGTGTGGTGCGCATGGGGTTGCGAATATCCTGATTTATACGGAACCTTCGCCGCTTTGTTGCCCCCGAAGGTACACGATCAATTGTGTACACGCTTGGAGAGTAAAGTCGTGGTGGTGATTGGCTAATGGTGATTGGTGATTAGACCGCTGCCGTGCGCCCGCCGCCACACTGCCGGTCGCGGAGCCGGTCACCAATCACCACCCACCGATCACCCAACACTAAGAAAAACACCGCTTCGCCATGTCCAGCAATTGCAGGTCGGCATAGGGCTTGGCCATCATTTGGGTGCCGAAGGGCATGCCGTTGCTGTGCGTCCCTGTCGGGATTGAAATCGCGGGTATGCCAGCCAGGTTTGCCTGCACAGTGAAAATGTCCTGCAAGTACATGGCCACCGGGTCGCTGATGTGGCCCTTCGGGAAAGCCGTGGTGGGGCAGGTGGGCGTCATCACCAGGTCGTAGCTTTTCAGGGCCTGCACGGTGTTATGGCGCACCAAGCGGCGCACGCGCATGGCCTGCGCATAGTACGCGTCGTAGTGGCCTACGCTCAGCACGAAGGTGCCCAAGAGAATGCGCCGTTTCACCTCCGGACCGAAGCCTTCGGTGCGGCTTAAGCGATAAGTCTCGTCCACGCCTTTGGCTGTTTTCGAGCGGTGGCCGTAGCGTATGCCGTCGAAGCGTGCCAAATTGCTGCTGGCCTCCGCTGTGGAAAGGATGTAGTACGTGGGCACGAACAGGTCTGCCATGGGCAAGTCAATGGCCTCCACGACATGGCCTTCGCTCTTCAAGCGCCCCACTTGTGCTTCGAAATGCGCTTTGATCTCCGGGTCCATCCCCGCGTGTTCCACGCATTGGCGGTAGTAGCCGATGCGCAACGAACTCGTTTTAGTCGGAGTTTCTTCTACCGGCCGTTGACTGCTGGTGTTGTCCAACGGGTCCGTGCCCGCCATTACGCGGTAGGCTGCTTCCACGTCGGCGGCATCGTGGGCGAACGGGCCGATCTGGTCGAAACTGCTGGCAAAAGCAATGAGGCCATACCTGCTGATGCGGCCATACGTAGGCTTGAAACCGGCCACGCCGCAGAACGAGGCTGGCTGACGGATGGAGCCGCCCGTGTCGCTACCGATGGCGATGTGGCAGATGCCCGCCGCAAGACTGGCCGCTGCGCCGCCGCTACTTCCGCCGGGTACGCGCGCAGGATCCAGCGGATTGCTGACAGGGCCGTACGCGCTGTTCTCGTTACTGCTGCCCATGGCGAACTCGTCGCAGTTGGTGCGCCCCATGATCACGGCATCGGCATCCAACAAGCGCTGCACTGCCGTGGCCGTGAACGGGCTTTCATACCCCTCCAACATTTTCGATGAAGCCGAAACGCGGTGACCCGCGTAACACAGATTGTCCTTGATGCTGATGATGGCACCGGCCAAGGGACCGGCTGTTCCGGCAGCCAGTTTGGCATCGACTTCGGCGGCTTTGGCCAACGCGCTTTCCTCAAAAAGCTCCAAGAAAATGTTCAGTTCGGCGTGCTCCTTTGCGCGGGCCAGAGCAGCTTGAGCCAAAGCCTGCACCGTAACCGACCCGGAAGCCAATCGGGCCTTGGCCTCGTGAAAAGTTCGCGGGGTGCTCATCGCGCTATGCGCGTGCGGTTCAAGGGTTGCTTGTAGGGGGGCCGTCCTCCTTTTGGGCGTCCTTGAATTCCTTCATCCCTTTGCCCAACCCGCGCATCAGCTCGGGAATCTTCTTACCGCCGAACATCAGCAGGATAAGTGCAACAATGAGGATGATCTCTGTAGGGCCTAGTCTTCCCATGTCTCTATGCGTGGCCGCGATGGGCGCACACGCCGGGGCAAAGGTAGTGCGGGGAAAGGGGAAGTGCCATGAAGACAAGAAGAACGCGAAAGGAATACCGCATGCATCCGAATGAAAAACGCCCGGACATCATCTGATGTGCAGAACAAACGGGTGCCCCTACTGCGTTATCCACGCCGCCGGGTCCACCTTCTGCAATTGCCCATCCGAGGTTATGCGCCACACTTCGATGTGCGCAGTGCTGGCGCCGTCCTCTGTCATGGCCGTGCCTACTTGCTGCTTGGTATCCACTTGTTGGCCTTTGCTTACGGAAACATCGCGGAGGTTGCTGTAAACCGTGCGGTAGGCACCGTGGTTGAGCACCACGGCCTTGCCGGCGCCGGGGATTACGATCACACTGCTCACCTCGCCGCGGAAAACGGCGCGAATGGCTGCGCCGGGTACGCAACCAATATCGAGGCCGTTGTTCTCGATGGTGATGCCTTTTAGCACAGGATGGGGCTGCTTGCCGAAACTGCTGGTAATAGTGCCCTTGTCCACCGGCCACGGCAACTTGCCTTTGTTGTTCTCGAAATCAGTGCTGAGCACTTTGGCTTCGGGGGTGAGTTCCAGCTTCAGCGCTCCGCCAGCCTTTGCAGTTGATGAGCCGCTGGCCGGTTTGGTGCTTTTGGCAATTTCGGCCTCGATGCTCTTTCGGATGGCGGATGCGAGTTCCTTTCGTTGCTTTTCTTGCTTGTTTAGCTCCGCCTTCAAGCGTCCCTCTTCTTTTTTCAGTCCGTCCAATGCCTGTTGCTGGCCTTTTTTGTCGGTGGTGAGCTTTTGGGCTTCGGTGAGCTGGCGGTCGAGCAGGTTTGTCTTGTCCCGTTTCCGGGCTTCGAGCACAGTGGCTTTGGAGTTGAGACTGTCTTGTTTAGCGGCGATGAGCCCAGCCTGTTGCTGCCGCTGCTGGGCCAGTTGCTCCAAGTAGCGGCTGCGTTTAAAGGCCTGATTGAAGCTTTCCGCTGCGAAGATGTAGCTGAGCCTGTCGTAGGAGCTGCGGTTCATGTAGGCGAACTGGATCATGCGCGCATATTCTTCTTTGAGCTCCGCGAGCTCGCTTTCCAAGTCGCGCACGGTGCCGCGGGTGTCTTGAATTTCCTGATCCACGCGCACCACTTCACTGTTCATGGTGTTGATGAGTTCTTGGCGCTGGCGGATCTGCGCTTCCAGCAACTGCACCTGTTGTGCAGTGTTCTTCTGCTGGCTGTGGGCCTGATCGATCAAAGCACTGGTCTGCTTGATCTGTTTGTCCAGCGCGTCGCGCTTCTTTTCCAGTCCCGCGCGGTTCTGGGCATTCAGCGCCAGCGCGCAGACCACGGCCGCCAATACAGTAACGCACCTATTCCATCGGGAGGAACTTCTCCGGGATGCGGAAGGGGAGGTTGAGCGGGCCATGCAGTTGGATGCGGTCCAGGTCCAAGGTGGCGGTGGCCGCCTTGCCGGGAGCCGACAAAGAAAGTACGATGCGGGCAGGAACAGGCGTGTTTTCTACCAGAATACGCTGGAAGTAACGCACATCGGCCTGTTGGTCGTGTGCCAGATCCGCGACTTGTACGCGGTCCAATGCCAAGCTATCACCGCATATCCAGTAGCGGAACACCACGGCATCCTTGCGTTCGGCCTTGCGCAATGTGCGTTCCAACTTGCGCTCGCGCATGTCCTTGTCGTCGGGCAGCGTGTCGCCGGGGCTGAGGTCCTCTGCTGCGCGAACGAATTTTTTGCGCTCTTTGGAAGTCAATACATATTGGGCACCTTCACGGTCGCTGCGGTATTTTTCCTCGTGGTCGAGGCCGAAGGGAAGGCCGATCAGCGCATCCTGCAGGAAATCCAAGCCGGGCTGAATGCCGAAACGCGCCTTGGCCTGCGCGGTGTCGCCCACCCAGTACGTGTCGTGCAGCTTGTCGATAAATTTGAGCGAGTCGGGCGTTACCAGCAGCCTTGCCACTTCAATGCCCAATGCTGGTGTAATGCTCACCCATGCGGCGCTGTCGCGCACTACGCGCACATGGGCTTTAAAGCTTTTACGCTCTTCGCCCATTACCAAATCCACATCCGCCTTGGCGCTGTAGTAACGCACCGTGTCGGTATCCGGTGTTTTTAAGAACCCCAGCAGCTCTTCGGCGCTACGTGGCTCTAATGAAAGGAGGCCAGTAGCGACCATCGGTTTCGATGACCGGCATGCGGCCAGCAGCAGTACCGCTGCCATGGGCAGGTACCGCCATGCCGCCTTCATTCCACCAAGTGTTCTTCAGCGATCTTACGGTCGATGTCTTTGCTGGCACCGCCTGCGGCTTGCGCCTTTTTCCACTGCGTTAATGCGCCTTCCTTGTCGTTCAGCTTGAAGAGGATGTCACCATAGTGTTCCAGCAGTACGCCCTCATCGCTGCCTTGGCTGGCAAGCGCCTTTTCCTGCCACTCTTTTGCCTTATCGAATTTGCCTTGCTTGTAGAGCACCCAAGCGTAGGTGTCTTCGTAGGTGGCATTGCCGGGCGCGAGCTCATTGCATTTGCGGCTCATCTGCTCCGCCTTGTCCAATTGGTCGCCGCGCTCGCTGAGGTAGTAGGCCCAGTTGTTCAACACGCCGGGGTCTTTGTCGTTAATGGCGACAGCTTTGGTGTAGGCTTCGTCGCTTTTCGCGTAGTCTTTCGTCTCGTTGTAGGCATCGCCCAAGAGTCCCCAGAACTGCGCTTCCAACGGCTTGTTGTCCACCACGAGGTCGCGCCCGGTTATCAGGGCTTCGATGGCTTCATCCTGCTTTTTTAGCTGTCCCAATGCAAGGCCGTCGTAGAGGTGAAGCTCGGGCTGGGTAGGGAAGAGCTCCGCGGCTTTTCCCGATTCTTCATGCAGCGCGGTCCAGTCCTGCAATTGCAGGTCCAGTTGCAGCAGTGCGGCCCAGATGGGGTATTTGTCCTGCTCATGCACCAGCGCTTGGCGGAAGGCGTCGCGGGCTTGTTCGGGCTTGTCTTCCCGGAGGAAAAAATCGCCTTCCATGCTCCAGGGTTTTCCGGAAAGGGGATGGGCCTTCTTCATCACGTCAATGAGCGCGTGACTTTGTTCGAGCAACATGGTCTTTGTGCTGTCCGCCTGACCGGGGCCGGTCATCTGGTAAAAGCCGAGCAGCAGTTGCATTTTGGGGTCCACGTCGAGGTCCGGGTCGGAAAAGGCTTCCTTGAGCTGCTCGAAGCCCTTGTCGTATGCTCCTTCATCGTAGTAGCTCTGCGCGAGGGAGATGCGCGTCATGCTGTCGTCGGGGTCGTTGAGCAGGGCTTTTTCGTAGAGTTCGCGGGCCTTGTCGGTGTCACCAAGGCTTTCGTAGGTTTCGGCGAGCATGCCGTAGTAGCCGGCGCCGGAAGGGTTTTCAGCGATGGCGCTTTGCATCAGGTCGCGGGCGGCTTCTTCCTGCCCGGCGCTCACCAGCATGTCGTATTCCCGGGTTACCAGCTCTTCGCTGCTCCCGATCTTATTCTCCAGATCACGGTACACTTGGCTCGCCTCTTTGACCTTGCCTTGGCGGGCCAACACGTCGGCCAGGCCGAAGTAAACTTCATAACGGTCCGGCCAGTCGTTGACGATCCCTTGGTATGTTTTGGTGGCGGCGGCCAAGTCACCGGTTTGGGTGTTGAGGTCGGCCAGTAGAAAGCGGTACCAGATGTTATCAGCATCGGCGGCCACGGCCTTTTTGGCGAAGGCCAAGGCATCATTTCCTTGCTGCGCTTGGCTGTACAGCTTAGCGAGTTCGTACCAAGCGGCACCGTTGTTAGGGTCGGTCTTTAATGCGGCTTGGTACAGTTGCACGGCCTTGGAGGGGTCGCCTTGCAACCGCGCGGACGTGGCGTCCACAAAGAGCTGCATTTCCAGTGCGCGCTGATCCTTGGGCGTTTGACCTGTTGGCCCGTCCCCCGTATCGCCATCCATCACCGGCTTCGCTCCGCCGCACGCGGAAAGGAGGGCGATCAACAGGAATGCGGGGAATATGCGGGCCATACGTTTCATCCAAAGGTACTGTCGTCGCCGATGCTGAGGTCCAAAGCCGTGCCACGCACGCTGCTGCGCTGCCCCAGCATGCTGTTGTCCACCACGGCATCGCTTACGGATACTTGCCCACGCAGGATGGAATTCCGCACCACGCTGCCTGTTACGGTGCTTCCCGCTTCAATGGAAACGTTGGGTCCGATCACGGAACCTTCCAAGGTAACACCTTCGGCGATGAAGCAAGGTGGTACCACCACGCTGTTGTTCAGTTTCACCTTCGCACTTACGAGGCCTTGTTCATTTTGGATGAAGCCGAGGACCTTGGTGTTGGTGTCCACCATGGCATCCTTGTTCCCGCAATCCATCCACACGTCCACGCTGCCGGCTTTGAAGCGCGCGCCTTTCTGCTTCATGTGCTCCATGGCGTTGGTGAGCTGGTACTCACCCTTGTCGCGGATGTCGTTGTCGATGAGGTATTGCATTTCATCCTTCAGGCGCTTGCCGTCCGCGAAGTAGTAGATGCCGATGATGGCGAGGTCGCTCACGAATTCCTGCGGCTTTTCCACGAATTCGGTGATGATGCCTTTGTCGTCCAACTTTACCACGCCGAAGGCGCGCGGGTCCTCCACTTTGTTCACCCAGATCACGCCGTCGCAATCGGTATCGAGCTTCATGTTGGCGCGGAAGAGCGTGTCTGCAAACGCTACAATTACACGGCCGTCAAGTGCGTTTTTGGCGCAGAGTATGGCATGTGCCGTGCCCAGTGCCTCTGTTTGGTAGTTTATGCTTCCCTTGGCACCTACCGCCTGGGCGATGTCCAGCAGCTCTTTTTCCACCTTCGGTCCGAAGGCGGGGTTGGTGATGAAGGCTACTTCTTCCACCTTTTCCCCGGCCACTGCGGCAAGGTCCTCCACTAAGCGTTGAACGATGGGTTTGCCTGCAATGGGCAGCAGTGGTTTGGCCGTGGTGTGCGTATGCGGACGCATACGCTTGCCCATGCCGGCCATGGGAACGATGATCTTCATGCTTTGTTCAAAGGGTTCAATGGGTACCGGTGTGGCCGAAGCCGCCAGTGCCGCGTTCGGAGGCGCGAAGGTCCGTGTTTTCAGCGAAACGGACACGATGGTAGGCCGCAACGACCATTTGGGCGATCCGATCGCCGTCTTTTATTTCGAAATTTTCAGGTCCGTGGTTGATGAGCAAAACCCCTACCTCGCCGCGATAATCCGCGTCGATGGTGCCGGGAGCGTTGAGCACTGTTACCCCGTGCTTGAAGGCCAATCCGCTGCGCGGGCGTACCTGCGCCTCGGTGCCTGCGGGCAGTTCCAGGTAAAGCCCGGTGGGAATGAGTTTGTAGGTGCCGGGCGCAAGCGTGATGGTTGCTTCAATGTTCGCGCGCAGGTCGAGCCCGGCGCTTTGGCCGGTGGCGTATTCGGGCAACAAGTGCCTGCTTTTGTTATTGACGCGGACTTCGATCGTGTCGGTATTGGACATGGTGCAAAGGTCGTGCGCTGGTTTTAATGGTGCGCTGGATCGGATCTGCTTTTTTTGACAGGATTGCAGGATTTACAGGATTCGGATTGAGGTTGGCCGGGTGAAGGAGTAGTGCATTTCTCTTTCCTGCTGATGGAGGCTGCCTGCTAAAAAGCTCTCGAAGGGTCTTGAGGTCACAATTTGTGACATCAAAACCAAGTCGTTGAAGCCATGGAGGTGGACGCAATTCGCGTCCACCTTGAATTGGTTTTCATAGGTTGGTGAAACATCGAATTTCATTGATTGCTTTTCCCGTTCCCGGCTTTGTACCCCACCGTTGGTCTGGGCTTGGTCTTGGCGATCTGCGTAAGCAAGCGGCGTTCTTCCTCGTCCTGTTCCATTTGCTTCAAGTGCCTGAATATGGCCCGAATGTCGCGGTGGTGGTGGCTCACGGTGCCGCTCAGTTTCTCCAGTTGCAACAGCACGTCCTTATGGTCGGCGAACAGCGTGCGCATCCGCGTGAAAACGCGAATGATCTGGATGTTGACCGCTATCGCCGTTTCGCTGTTCAACACGCTGGAAAGCATAGCTACTCCTTGCTCGGTGAAGACCATGGGCAGCACGGGCGAGAACTTTAAGTTGGCCAAGCGCTGTGTGCTTGCCACCAGTTGCTCTTTCTCGTTCTGTGTGAGTTCGAACATGAAGTCCTCGGGGAAGCGGCCAATGTTGCGGCGAACCTGTTCCTTCAGGCGTTTACTCTCTGTTCCGTAGAGCGTCGCCAGGTCACTGTCGAGCATCACGTTTAGTCCCTTGATCTCGAAGATCAAGTTTTCAAGTTCTTGTGTTGGAAGCATGATTTATGCAGTGTTATCAACGCTTTCAGAGGTGGACGCAATTTGCGTCCACCTCTGAAAGCGTTTCATTAGCTGATCTCCCTCCCCGGCTCTTTGGTGCGTTCACCGTACCCGTTTAGTATCTCAAGGTATCTCGGCTCAATGTCGTTAGCTGGCGTAGCCATTCCTTCCTGACCGAATGCCGAGGGTAGCGTTCTGCGCCCTCCCCAACTTGAGGTCGCAATTTGCGACTTCAAGATCTCCCACTCCTCTTGTGTTAGCTCGAACATAAAGTCTTCAGGGAACCTCTCACAGTTCCGTTTCACTTGTTCGTTCACGCGCTTTGTCTCCACTCCGTAGAGCTCCGCAAGGTCACGGTCCAACATCACTTTTTGCCCGCGCACGGTGTAGATCTTGCTAATTTCATGGTCCTCCGCAATGACCGGTGAGGTTTCCTTTTTGCTCATATTGATTGCGGCGAATAAGCGTCTTTGGTGGAAATGAAACAGGGGCGTGAAAAACCACGCCCCCGCCTCTGATTTTGCTTGGTTCAGGCCGCCACTTTCACCTCTACCTCCTCTTCCTGCTTTTGGTACGCGATCACCTTAAAGTCGCTTAGCACCACCTCGGTGATGTAGCGCTTCAGGCCGTCCTTGCCGGCATAGCTGCGGTGTACCAACCGGCCTTCCACCGCTACGGGTGCGCCTTTTGAAAGCAATTTGCCCACTTGGTCAGCTATGCGGCCCCATGCCACTACCGTGTGCCATTGTGTGTCCGTTACTTTTTCGCCGGCGGCATTCGTGTAGGTCTCGTTCGTGGCCAGGCTCATCCGGGCCACCTTTCGCCCCGGAGCGATCTCACGCACTTCAGGGTCAAAGCCGAGGTTGCCAGTAAGGCGGACGAAGTTGTTGGGTGCGATCATTGTGTTTGGGGTTTTAGCGGGGTTGTTTGTGTTCCCGGCACAAACGTCCGGCGGTGGCAAGCGTTAGTCGGTTTATATGCGTTTGTATGTGTTCATATGCGCTTGCTGTCGTTTGTTGGACGGTTAGGCGGTGAAGTCAATGCCGATCGCTTATCTTTCAATTTCCCTTCCAAGCAGCGCGCGGCCCACTACCGGTGTCTTCATCTTGGAAAAGGAACCATCCGTGAGGGAGCTCAACGAACGCGAGCTGGTACTTGGTTGCCAGCGGGAGGAGCGGCATGCGCAGGAAGACCTGTACAGTCGTTTTGCACGGCGCATGTATGCCGTTTGCCTGCGCTATGCCCGGCACCAAGCGGAGGCGGAGGACCTGTTGCAGGAGGGCTTCATACGTGTGTTCGATAAGCTGGGCGGGTTCCGCATGGAAGGTTCTTTGGAAGGCTGGATCCGCCGCATCATGGTACACACCTGCATCAATCACCACCGCAAAAGCTCCGTGCGCAACGAGGTGCTGGGCACGGAAAACAGGCCCGAACGCGCGGTGGCGCCGGTGGCTGTGGCAAACCTGGGCCAACAGGAATTGCTGGCTTTGGTGCAGAACCTGCCTGAAGGATACCGCATGGTCTTCAACCTCTTCGCCATTGAAGGCTACGACCATGCGGAAATAGCGGACCTGTTAGGCTGCGCGGAAAGCACATCGCGCAGCCAATTGGCCAAAGCACGACGCGTGCTGCAAAAACAAATTGGGGAACCGGGGCACCTGAACGGATCAGTGGCCCACACGATAGCAACGGAAGAAAATGAACGAACGACAACCGATAGATGATCTCTTCGCCCGCGCACTGCGGGATGCAGAGGCAACGCCGCCACCCCGCGTGTGGGAAGGCGTTGCACGCGAGCGGGGCTGGGCGCACGTAACGCTGGTGCGTCTGCAACGGCGCTGGGGCTTGCTGTCCCTGCTGCTGCTGCTTGGCGGTGCAGGCGCGTATTGGGGCTTTGTTGGCACCCAAAATGATGCGTTAGCGCTGGAAACCGGCGTGGCATCGCCTACGGCGGCCATGGAAAGCGAACGGAATGCTACACATCCGTCATCACCCCTTATCACCATTAGCCTGCCAGAAGAACAAAGAACGTCCGCTGCCAGTTCTGTGGATCCAGAACAACCCTTGGCCACGCCGCAGAAAAAATCCGAAGTGACCCCGCAGGTCGAGCGCATTGCGGAAGCCGCGGCGCAACTACCGGTAATGGCCGCCTCTCAGCGTTTTGCTCCGGCAGGAAGTACGCAATCGACACTTCAACCGGCAATGCAAAACGACAAAGCTCAGCTGGAAAGTGAACACGAAACGATCATGGAAGAATTGGCCATGAACAGCCCGGAAGTAGCCGTTGACAATGACATTCGCGGTGAAGCTGAAGTAACAGCTTCCACCGGAAAGAATGCTTTCCAGACAAGTTTGGAACAAGCGGTATTGGCCACGAACAAAACCACTGTTAATGTGCAAGAGCAGCCAATTCAAGAGAAAGCCCAAGCCGTCGCAGTTCACATGACGGCATCGGCCTTTGCTGATGCCGGTGACGCGCGTGTTCTTCGTGTGCGCCGTTCCGAGTTACTTCCACCAGCACTATTGGCGGCACCTGATGCACGGCCCACTATGGAGTTCATTGGCCCACGGCGCGCTTGGTGGTTGGCGGCTACGGCGGGCCAGTTCCGGGAGACGCGCACCTGGCATGGAGCCGATGCCGAATTGGTGAACAGCTTGCAGAGCACCGAATTGCCGCATTATCCCACGGGAATTGGCATGCTGGTGGGCATGGAAGGCCGTGGCGGCTGGGGTATGGCCGTTGGCCTGGAATACAATGCCGGGCGCTACGCATACAGGCACTTGGATCAATTCATCCAACGCACGGATTCGCTCGTTCCCGTGGTGATCACCTTCAATTCCGATGTGATCGAAAGCTATTCGGATACGCTGAGCACCTTCGCGGAGCAGCGACAAACAGTGGCCGCGGAAAACCGCTACACCACCTTGCGCGTGCCCCTTGAGGCCAGCTGGAACAAGGCGTGGCACCGGTGGCATTTTGGTGCGCGGGCCGGGCTTGCGGTCGAATTCAACACCCAGCGATCCGGCGCTACGTTGGTGGAGGCCATCGGCGGTCTGCAAAGCGTGGATGTGGCTACCGCACCGGTGAAACGCACATCCACCGTGTTGACCGGTAGTGTTGCGGCCGACATCGGATTTGGCATTACGGAACGCATTGGAATATGGGCTTCACCCACGTATGCCGTCGGTTTGCGTTCTTTGTCCGCCGCCGGCGATGCGCCCTATGCCATGCCTGAACGCCTTGGTGTGCGTGTCCGCTTAGCCTACACACTTTGCCCACGCCCATGAACACGCGCCCTCGTTTACTCATGCACGTCTTGGCGATCGGCATTGCGCTGGCCGCAAGTCCGGCGCGCGCCCAAGTGCCTTGCGCTGCCACGGACACGACTTTCTTCAGCTTTCAGGACCAAGGCGGGTACAGCTACCAGTTCACGCCAGAGCCCCCGCCGGGCTGGACCATGCAGTACCAAGAATGGGCCTTTGGTGGAGCGGATTGGAATGACTTCAGCCTTTACCCGCAAGCTTCCGTGCTATTTCCCGGTGCCGGGGATTATTTGATCTGTTTGCGTGCCACCCAAGAAGACTATTTTGGTAACCAGTGCGTGTCCATTTATTGTGCGCTCCTTAACGTGCCGGTGGACAGTGCATGCGCTGGGCTAATTGCCGGCTTTACCATCGAATCCCAAAGCGGAGGGATCCAGTTCAACAACCTCACTACGAGCGTTATACCGGAGCCCACCACAATGATGTGGGACTTCGGGGACGGCAGCACCAGTGATGAAGTGTCTCCGCTACACACATACCCGGGCGCAGGACCTTACAAGGCATGTCTTACGGTGATTTCCGGCAATTGCACGGCCACCGCCTGTAACTGGATATACCTCGGCCCACCGGACGTTTCGTGCGATACGCTACTTCAACCCGCCATTGGCGTTATCCAGTATGAGCGCACCATCGCGGTGTTCGACCAAAGCGTTACCTCCGGGATGAACAGCTCGATAAACTGGGACTTCGGAGATGGCGCCCAAGCCACAGGTAGCCCGGTGTTGCACACGTACGCGGACGACGGCGATTACCAGGTCTGCGGAAATATCGGCTTGTGGGGGCCCTTAACGCCGGATACGTGCATGGGAAGCGCCTGTAAAATGGTATTCACCTTTCCGGTCACGGGCGTAAATGACCTTGGAAAACCGGCGTCGCCAAAAGTCTATCCAGTTCCGTTCACGCATCATTTCACCGTCGAGATGGGAAGGGTGGATGAGCATGCTCATTGGGTTTTAGAGGACTTATTGGGCCGAAGGCGCATGCGCGGAGTAATTCCGACTCTTGGGACATTTGATGTTTCCGGGGAAAGGTTGGCACCCGGGGTTTATTTGCTACGGATGTTTTCGGGATTGCAGAGCAAGGTGGTAACGGTTGTAAAGAGCAACGAATAGCGGGCGACTTTTTCGTGGGTTGCCACGTCATTGCCCTACCAACCCAACTTTATCATGCACCGTTTCATATCTGTATGCTTGATTGCCGCTGCGGCGCAATTATTTGCCCAATCCCCGTGCGACAATTTGAACCCCGGTTTCCAAGTAACGGTGGTTGGGCATGTAGCGCATTTCGGAGGAAGCGATTCGCCCAACCAGAACTACAACTGGAATTTCGGTGACGGCACTTTTGGCTATGGCCCGCAGCCTGTCCACACGTACACGACTCCCGGCACGTACACAGCTTGCTTGGTGGTTTGGGCGTGGGATCCACAAACGCAGGACAGCTGCGCCGCCCATCATTGCGAAACGGTGGTGATCGCTGGTGGTGGCTCGCCCTGTGACAACCTGAATGCGAACTTTGAAGTGAGCTTGGACGGATCTGCGGCGACCTTTCACACCCCGCCAACACCGGACGGGCAACATTACATCTGGCATTTTGGCGACGGCTCTTCAGGCGATTCGCCCGAACCAACGCATACCTACAGTACGCCCGGCACCTATACCGCTTGCTTGGTGGTTTGGGCTTGGAATCCGCAAACGCAGGACACGTGTTACGAAGACCATTGCGAAACAGTCGTGATCGGTGGTGGTGGTTCGCCATGCGATAATTTGAACGCCGGTTTCCAAGTAACGGTGGACGGGCATGTAGCCCATTTCGGCGGCAGCGATTCTCCCAATCAGCACTACAACTGGAATTTCGGGGACGGCACTTTTGGCGACAACGCGCAGCCTGTACACACGTACACGAATCCCGGCACATATACCGCTTGCTTGGTGGTTTGGGCTTGGAATCCGCAAACGCAGGACACGTGTTACGAAGACCATTGCGAAACAGTCGTGATCGGTGGTGGTGGTTCGCCATGCGAGAATTTGAACGCCGGTTTCCAAGTAACGGTGGATGGGCACGTTGCCCATTTCGGCGGCAGCGATTCTCCCAACCAGCACTACAACTGGAATTTCGGGGACGGCACTTTTGGCGACAACGCGCAGCCTGTACACACGTACACGAATCCCGGCACATATACCGCTTGCTTGGTGGTTTGGGCTTGGAATCCGCAAACGCAGGACACGTGTTACGAAGACCATTGCGAAACAGTCGTGATCGGTGGTGGTGGTTCGCCATGCGAGAATTTGAACGCCGGTTTCAAGTAACGGTGGATGGGCACGTTGCCCATTTCGGCGGCAGCGATTCTCCCAACCAGCACTACAACTGGAATTTCGGGGACGGCACTTTTGGCGACAACGCGCAGCCTGTACACACGTACACGAATCCCGGCACATATACAGCGTGCTTGGTGGTTTGGGCTTGGAATCCGCAAACGCAGGACACGTGTTATGAAGACCATTGCGAAACAGTCGTGATCGGTGGTGGTGGTTCGCCATGCGATAATTTGAACGCCGGTTTCCAAGTAACGGTGGACGGGCATGTAGCGCACTTCGGCGGCAGCGATTCTCCCAACCAGCACTACAACTGGAATTTCGGGGACGGCACTTTTGGCGACAACGCGCAGCCTGTACACACGTACACGAATCCCGGCACATATACAGCGTGCTTGGTGGTTTGGGCTTGGAATCCGCAAACGCAGGACACGTGTTATGAAGACCATTGCGAAACAGTCGTGATCGGTGGTGGTGGTTCGCCATGCGATAATTTGAACGCCGGTTTCCAAGTAACGGTGGACGGGCATGTAGCGCACTTCGGCGGAAGTGACTCGCCCAACCAGTCCTACAATTGGAGTTTTGGTGACGGTACTTTTGGCTTTGGCCCTCAGCCTGTACACACGTACACGAATCCCGGCACGTACACAGCTTGCTTGGTGGTTTGGGCGTGGGATCCACAAACGCAGGACAGCTGCTCCGCCGATCATTGCGAAACGGTGGTGATCGGTGGTGGTGGTTCGCCATGCGATAATTTGAACGCCGATTTCCAAGTAACGGTGGATGGGCAAGTAGCGCATTTCGGAGGAAGCGATTCACCCAACCAGCACTACAACTGGAATTTCGGGGACGGCACTTATGGCTACGGTCCACAGCCTGTACACACCTATGCGGAACCGGGCACCTACACTGCCTGCTTACTTGTTTGGGCTTGGAATGCGCAAACACAGGACACGTGTTTTGAGGACCATTGCGAAACAGTGGTTATCGGTGGTGGTGGCTCTCCTTGCGAGAATTTGAACGCCGGTTTCCAAGTAACGGTTGATGGGCAAGTTGCACAATTCAGCAGCAGCGCTTCGCCAAACCAAACCTACATCTGGAATTTTGGTGACAACAACTTCGATTACGGTTCCGAGGCAGTGCATACGTATGCGGAGCCTGGAGAATACCATCCTTGTTTGGTTATTTGGGCTTGGGACCCAGCAGCTCAAGATAGCTGCTCAGCCGACCATTGCGAAACGGTATTGATCCTTCCCACAAGAATTGAAGAACCTTCTACTTCGGGACCGTTGGTTGCGCAGCCCCAGCCTTTCACGGATCATGTGGGTATTTCCGGCCTCGGACTTTCAGGTGATTTCCAGTTGAGCCTGGTGGACATGGTTGGCCGGATAGTGGACCAACGGCAGGTTGCACTGACAGGCGAAGCCGAATTGAATTATGGCCAATTGCCCTCGGGAGCATACGTGTTGCGCATTGAAAACGCCGCCGGAACACGCACTTTGCGCCTGTTAAAGCGTTGATCGGAAATAAAAAGGGCCGGGATGTTCGCCCCGGCCCCGTTTGTTTTCATTGCTTCCGGCTCTACGCCGCTTCGGCCACCTCGGCCACTTCAGCCGGTGCCTCCACCAACTGAAAGCTGTTGAGCACAACATCCGTGGAATACCGCTTTTGGCCGTCCTTTTCATACACACTGTGGACTAACCGGCCCTCCAACGTAATGCGGCTGCCTTTGCGGAGTTGCTCGATCGCCTGCTCGGCAACGCGGCCCCAGGCCGCCACGTTGTGCCATTGGGTGTCTTCCTTGGTTTGGCCGTCGCCGTATGTGAAACGCTCGTTGGTGGCTACACTGAAGCGGGCCATGCGTTTGCCTCCCTCGAATTCCCGCACGGCGGGGTCTTTGCCGAGGTTGCCCGTTAGTTGCACGCGGTTCTTGATCACTGGTTCCATGGTGTTTTGGTTTTTTTGTTGGCCATTCGTTCAGCCGCTGCAAAACTCAGGTGGTCCACAAGCCGTAGTCGGTCAGTAGGCGTTTATAGGCGTTAGTAAGTGTTGGCTGTCGTTTGTTCAACGATTATTCAAGACGTCCGTCAGCCACTACCTTGGTGGTATTGCCTATTTTGGCCGCACGAAAAAGTAATTTTCAAAACGCCTAGTATGAGCACCAAGCGGATCCTTGTTCCCACGGACTTCACGAAAGTGGCCGATTGCGCCATGAACCATGCCGCCGCTTTAGCGGAACGCATGGGCGCTACCGTGGACGTCCTGCACATCGTATCCAAGGCGGCGGACCTACCAGAGGCCCGCACGAAAGTGGCCATGGAAGCGGAGCGTGGGCGGAAGTGGAGCTCGAAAGTGCCATTCAGGCCACAGGTACGGGTGGGTTCCGTGTACGAGGAGATCGGCAATACGGCTTCGGAGCTGGGAGCTGAGCTCATCATCATGGGCACGCACGGCATGCGGGGCATGCAGTTCATCACCGGCAGCCGCGCGCTACGTGTGATCACCAACAGCACGGTGCCCTTCATCGTGGTGCAGGAAAGAATATCGGCCCGGAGGGCTACAACGACATCCTGGTGCCGATGGACCTGCAGCAAGAGACCCGCCAAAAAGTGGCCTTGGTGGCCGACATGGCGAAGTATTTCGATTGCCGCGTCCACCTGATCACCCCGCGCGAAACCGATGAGTACCTGCACCGCCAATTGACGAACAATATCCGCTTCGCGGAACAGTTCTTCGGTGAACGCGGGATCGGCATGGATGCCACGATCGCAGAAAGCGACAGCAGCAATTTCGTGGCTGCCGTGCTGGACCACGCCGAGAAGACCCATGCGGACCTCATTACCATTATGAACCTCTCGCGTGGGAACATCTTCGGGGTCTTGGGCGTGCCCTACGAGCAGGATGTCATTACCAATCAGGCCATGATCCCCGTGATGCTGATGAACCCGCGGGAGAGTGCCGCAGGCAGCGGTTGGAGCTTCCAATAGGAAGTGTGAAGGGTGATCGTGAAGTGTTGCCACTTCACGATCACACCTGTATGCCCATCACCAGCACGTCGTCCACTTGTTCCAATGCGCCTTTCCACGTGGTGAAGGCCGTGGAAAGCTTGGCCTTGCGCACGGCAGGCGGATCACTCTGTAGCTCCACAAGTAATTCCCTGAACTGTTTGTACAGGAATTTTTTGCCCTTCGGCCCGCCGAACTGGTCCGCATACCCATCGGAGAATACGTAGACCGAATCGTCCTTTTGCAGTTGTATCCGATGTCCGGAAAAGGAGACACCCTCCAACGCAAAACCGCCGATCGCCAATTTGTTGGGCGCGTATGTCAATACCTCACCATTGCGCACGATGTACAAAGGACAATTGGCACCAGCATACTCCAGTACCAACGTGGCGGGATGGAAGGTGCACAAGGCCATGTCCATACCGTCGCGCACATTCTGGCCGCGGTCCAAGTGCAGGGCTTCGTAGGCGATTCGGTTCAACTGGCCCAGGATCTCCGAAGGTTCCGTAAGGCGGCGCTCCTTCACCACTTGGTTCAACCCGTTATGTCCCACCAAGCTCATGAAAGCACCCGGTACACCGTGTCCGGTGCAATCCACTGCGGCGAACACCATTTTGTCCCCAATGGGTTCCACCCAGTAGAAATCCCCGCTAACGATATCCTTGGGACGATAGAGCACGAACGCGCCCGGCAGGAGGTCCTGTACACGTGCTTCCGAAGGAAGGATGGACTCTTGGAGCCGTTTGGCGTAGCGGATGCTGTCCGTAACGTTCTTGTATAGCTCCACCACCTTTTTCCCTTGTCGTTCCACCTCGTCCTTTTGCCGCACCACCTCATCGGTGCGCTCCCGCACTTTTTCCTCCAAATGCCGTTCACGTTCCTTCAGTTCGGCGCGCATCATCAGCAGGGCATGGCCCAGCACGTCCTCTTCGCTGAGAGGCTGGTAGTCGGCTTTGAAGTCGCCCGCTGCCAATGCATGGGAGAAGTCCGTGGTGCGCCGCAACCCGGCGACGAGCCCACCCAAGGCCGCGGACATGTCGCCTATTTCATCGTTGCGGTGGATGATGGGAGATCGTGGGAACACCCCTCGGCCCAGTTCCAGCAGGATGGAACGCAGCCGGTGTACCGGCCGTACGATGCTGCGCACCATGAGAATGGCGATAATGGAACCGATCAACACCAATGCCGATCCGAGATATAGCACCAGGAACCGCAGGGAATCAAAGCTGCGGATCATCTCCATGCGGAGGGTTTTCCGTTTTGCGTCCAATGCGTTGGCCAAGGCGTCCAAGTCGTTCAGTACCTTTTCCGTTTGGCGGTCCAGCGCACCTCCTTCCTCGGCCAGGTCCTTGGCATTGAAGTAGGCCACGGGGTCCTGGTAGCTCTCGAAATCCGGTAATAGACGCTTCACGTTATCGTGCATTTCGAAAAGCGTGCTCATGTCCGCGAATGCGCGGCTCATCAAAGCCACCTCGTTCTTGTCCCAGCCACCTTGCAGGGTGTCGATCCGGTCCATGAGCAATGGCAGGTCCTTTTCGGATATCTTTTGGAGCGCCGTTTTTTCGGGAGCGTCCGGAATGCTTTCCACAAGGGCCCAGTGCTTCACCAAGGTGCGGGCGTTCACGACCAGGTTTCGAAGGCGCACCACCCCATCAACGGAGGGCGCGTAGACATTTCCTATCTGGTTGTTCAACGCCCTGGTGCTCATGAGGGTGTTGTTGGTGAGCACCAGTACCATGATGGCAAAGAAAATGAAGAGGCCGAAGCCCATACTTATTCTCCGTCCGATGGTCCACCTGAAACGCATGCCGAGCCTATTGGTCCTTCCCGGGGCTGTCGTCGTGCTTCAGCTCCTCGTACATGTGCCGATAATATTTGCTCTTTTCCTCATCCTGCAAACTATAGTGGATCCCTTCAAGGCCGATCAGCGTTTCCTTCCGGTCGGGATCCATCTCGTGCGCCTTTTCCATGTAGGGTAGGGCAAGGGTGAAAAAGTCCCGGCTTGCCTCTTGGATCTGCTGGATGCTGGGGATGTCGTTGTCCGCATCGATCCGCTGAATGTTGAAAACGCCCCGGTTGTAGTATAAGGTGGCCAGGTTGTAGTTGGCCCCGTAGTTGCCCGGTTCCTTGGCCAGCACGGCCAAGTAGGTCGTCACTGCTTCGTTATACCATTTCATGTCGCTGCGGTCCTTGTTGAACAGCTTTACCTGAACGGTGCCCAGCGCGTTGCCGAACTCCACATCGCGAACCGTGAAAGTGGTGTCCGGAACCAGCCTACGCACGGCCTCCTTGTATTTGCGGTAAAACTCGGTGGCACTGTCGGGTGCCAAATTGTTCAAGGTGTGGACGGCGTCGTTGTAGATCGTACGGGACAGGTAATCGTAGGCGGGCAGGGTGCTTGCGGTGTATTGCTTGGCGGTGTCCTCTTCCAAGGCGGTGTATAAACTGGCCAAGGCCTCATCGCGTAGGAGAGCGGCTCCTTCGCCCTTGATGGCCGCTTTGTAGAGGTCTTTGTAAACGAAGCCACGCAAGACCCAGGTTTCGGCAGTAGCGGACAGGTCCGGGTCACGAATGGCACGGTCCAGCAATACGCGCGCGCCATCCAGATCGCCCGCGCGGTATTTTTCGTTGGCCTCGCCAAGGTCCCCGGGCTGGGCCCACGCACTCCCTAGGAGGAGCAAGGCGCAGAAGGTCAGTACGGTTCTCATGTTCATTTTTATTCCACCACGCGCTCGGCGAGTTGCCTCAATGTAAGGCCGATCTCGATGCGGTGTGCTGCTGCGTTGGACAAGCGTATCTCGTATTTCAAGGTCTTGTTGGCGGGTATGAAATTGACGACCGCGCCTTCTTCGAGTGCTCCGGGCCATTCGGTCACGATCAAAGTGGACCCCAAATTGGCGCTCTTAATGCTTTCCGCGAGCATGGCCCGGTCTTCTTTTTGGATAAAGAGGATGTGGCATTCTTCCGCAACTGCCGCGCGTGGTAGTTTGCGCACTTCGATAGGCTGTTTTCCGATGGTGCGCGTGGCATATTTGTTCAAAAGTTCCTGGTACAAATTGCCGCTGCCCATCACGCCGATCACGAAAGGCCCCTCGCGCATCTTGGGGTCGGTCCATTGCACCAGCTTGGCAATGTTGTAGATATAGCTGGCTTCAATAATGGCAATGGTGTCCTTGTCCGGCTCGCGCTGGTCTTGGGTGGCGCTGCCGAACAGGAACATGCACCCCAACAGCAAGAATACCCGAAAGACGGCCCCAAGGGGCCTTCTCGGACGTGTTGATCGTTCCATACCAATGACCATGGAGAGGTGTTAGGCCAAAAGTGGTACACCCTCGCAATGTGCCGCCACCGTTGCACGGGCAACTGTACACAAGCGAGTGTTCGCGACCGAGGGAAAGCCCCGGCTCCCAAGGCTATGCGTGGGCCCTTGCGGCACCGCCCAATAGGTCCCGGTCGAACAGGTACAGACCGCCTTTATCGCCGCCGATGAGATTCAGTTTGTCCAACATGGTGCGCGCCAATCGTTCTTCTTCGATCTGCTCCGCCACGTACCACTGCAGGAAGTTATGCGTGGTATAGTCCTTTTCCTTCAGGCAAAGGTCCACGATGGAATTGATCTCTCCGGTCACTTCCACCTCTTGTTGCAAAATGCTCTTGAACACGTCCATGATGCCCTTCATGTCCTTGGGAGGCTTGGCCAAGGCGGGAACCACGGCATGTCCACCGCGTTCGTTGATGTACTTCATCAGCTTCAGCGCGTGCATGCGCTCCTCCTCGCTGTGCCGATAGAGGAATGCCGCTACGCCCTCCAAGACCTGTACTTCGGCCCAAGATGCCATGGCCAAGTAGATCTGGCTGCTCATCGCCTCTTTCGCCACCTGCGTATTCAATGCATTCTCTACTTTTTTCGATACCATGTTGAGGGATTGGGTTTTCTGTGCGGTGAAGATACGTCCGAAGGTCAGCGTTTGTTGAATCCGTTCATGGCCTGCGCGATCCCGAGCATTCCGAATTGCAGCACGGCCTTGCCAGCCAGCTCGATCCGTTCTTCCAGGCTTTCCTGCTCCTCCCGGGCCCACGTACCCAGCACATATTCGCTCTGTCGCCCGCGCGCAAAGTCGCTGCCGATGCCGAAACGCAGCCGAGGGAAGCTTTCGGTGCCGATGAGCTCGATGATGCTGGACAAGCCGTTGTGCCCACCCGCACCACCGGAACCACGAAGGCGGATCTTGCCGAAAGGCAATGCCAGGTCATCCGTGATCACCAGTAGTTCCTCCGGTGTCAACTTTTCGTGATTGAGCCAATAGCGCACGGCCTTGCCGCTGAGGTTCATGAAGGTCTGCGGCTTGATGAGCACGAAGGTGCGACCCTTGTGTTTGAAGCGTGCCGTTTCCGCGTAGCGACCAGCCTCAAAACGCACCTCGAAAAGGTTCGCCAATGCGTCCAGTATCTGAAAGCCGATGTTATGCCGGGTACCGGCGTATTCCGGACCGGGGTTGCCAAGGCCCGTGATGAGGTATTTCATGGGGTGATAGGGTGTGATGGTTTACACCACGGAGAACCACAGCTTTTGAAGTCGTGAGTCCTGAAGTAAGGTAGTCTTGAGCCTGATCGTCGCAAATAAAGATTTGAATCACAATGGAGATTGCCGAACTACCGAACAGCCGCAAAAGTACAAGCCCCGCTTGTGGCGGGGCTTGTACGAAAAAATGAAACCCGTGCTGGGCCGGTTCGGCTTGCAAGAAGAAGATTACTTCTTGGCTGGTTCGGCCTTCTTCTCGGCAGCGGGAGCTGCTGCTCCGGCGGCGGGGGCTGCGGCACCCTCTGCAGTGGCTTCGACCTTCTTCGCCATTTTCACCGTGGCGATCACATCGTTCGGCTTTTCCTGTACGGTGAATCCTTTGAATTTCAGGTCGCGCACATAGATGCTCTGGCCCAGGTCGAGGCTGGCGATATCCACCTCGATCAATTCGGGGAGGTCGGCTGGCATGCCCTTTACGCGCACTTTGCGCATGGGCTGGGTGAGCTTGCCACCCTTACGCACACCGGCACTCTGGCCTTTCAGGCGAACGGTCATGGTAACACGTGCCTCACGATCGGCGGTCGTCTCCAGGAAGTCGGCATGGATCACCGCATCCGTAACTGGCTGGAACTGTTTGTCGTGCAGCAGCGCCGTACGCTTCTCACCGTCGATGTCCAGACTTACGCTGAAGGCGTCGGGGGAATGTACGATCTTGCTGAGGGCGCGCTCCTCCACGCTGAAGTGGACAATGTCCTTGCCTCCGTACAGTACGCAGGGGACTTGCTTGTTGCGGCGAATATCCTTGGCGCCCGTGGTGCCGTTGATGCTGCGCTTGGTGCCGATGAGTTCGACGTTCTTCATGGTACTCGGGGTGTTATGCGATGATGAAATGGCTACTGATGCTCTCGTGGTCGCGTACGCGCTGGATCACGTCCGCGAAGAGCCGTGCCACTGAAAGTTGCTTGATCTTAGGGGTTGCTTGGAGCTTTTCCGCACTGATGGGGATGGTATCGGTAACGATAAGCTCCACGAGGTCGCTGTTCTGGATGCGTTCACATGCATCGCCGCTCAACACGGCGTGGGTGCACATGGCACGTACGCTGGTGGCGCCTTGCTCCATCATCATAGTGGCGGCTTTGGTGAGCGTGCCGCCAGTGTCGATCATGTCATCCACCAGGATCACGTTCTTACCGGCCACATCGCCGATCACCGTCATGCTATCCACCTGATTGGCCACTTTGCGCTGCTTGTAGCAGATGGCCATGTCCACACCCAAATGCTTTGCGTAGGCGTTGGCACGCTTGGTGCCTCCGGTGTCCGGTGCGGCCATCAGCAAATCCGGGAGCTTCAAACTTTGCACGTGGGGCAGAAAAATGCTGCTGGCGAAGAGATGGTCGACCGGAACCTCGAAAAATCCTTGGATCTGGTCCGCGTGCAGGTCCATGGTCATAATGCGGTCCACGCCTGCCGCGGTGAGCATGTTGGCCACCAATTTGGCACCAATGCTTACCCGAGGCTTATCCTTGCGGTCCTGCCGTGCGAATCCGAAATAGGGCATCACGGCCACGATGCGTTTCGCGCTCGCCCGCTTGGCCGCGTCCACCATCAACAACAGTTCGAACAGGTTGTCGCTGGGGGGGAAGGTGCTTTGAACAATGAACACCACCTCACCGCGCACGGTCTCCTCGAAGCTGGGCTGGAATTCGCCGTCGCTGAAGCGACTGACCGAGACCTCCCCGAGTTTTTGGCCGCTCACATCCGCGATCTGCTGAGCTAGCGCACGTGTGGCCGTACCTCCGAAGATCTTCGCGCTATCGTGCTCGTGATGGGACATTCAAATGGGCAGGGACGTGGTAAAAGGGGCGCAAATGTAGTGATCTTCCGGTGGTTATCAACAGGGGGGTGGATCGTTCCCTTACCCCGGGGCCTATTGTCGTTCTCGACTGCGCTCGAACTGACAACTGGGACCGGGGGTGAAGCCCTCCTCATTTTGTTGGCATGGCACCGATGAAAAGTGTAAGCATAACTCCGGTTCCGCACCGCACATTTCTTCCCACCTTCGCACCCCATGAGCAGAAAGACACCGCCAAAGCACACTACAGGCCCTTCGCAGGCCGCTTTGATCGCCTTGGTGCGAAAGGCCGGTCGCACGGGCATTACCGCGCAGCAGTTATTGTTGAAGCTGGGCCTTGGCAAGCGTGATCGCGAAAGCGTGCATGCCTTGCTTACGGACCTGGTGGAAAAGGGTAAAGTTCAGGCCGCGCCGCGTGGGCGCTACATGGCGCATGGGGGGCTGGAAGGGGCGGACCCGAAGTCCGGCGGCGGCGTGGAGGCGACCATCGATATTATCGCCAGTGGCGCTGGCTATGCGCGGCTTGGCGTGGGGCAGGACGATGTGTACGTGCCGGAACAAGCGGTGGGCACCGCGTTGCACGGCGACAAGGTGCTGCTCCGCATCAGCAGTGGGCGCGGCAGGCCCGAAGGCAAGGTGCTGGAAGTGCTGGAACGCCGCCGCACTCGCTACGTGGGCAAGGTGGAAATGCAAGGCGCGAACTTCACTTTGAAGGCCGACGACCAAAAGATGAACCGGCCTTTTCAGATCGCCGAAAAGGATCTCAACGGCGCAAAGCCCGGCGAAAAGGTGATCGCGGAAATGGCCCCGTGGACCAATGCCCGCGAAATGCCGAGGTGTACCGTAGTGCGCGTGTTGGGCAAGGCGGGCGAACATGAAGTGGAGATCCACGCCATCCTCGCGGAATTCGACCTGCCGGCTGAATTTCCCGCTGAAGTGGAAGAAGCTGCGGAGAACATTCCTGCTGCCATTACCGCCGAAGAGATCGCGAAGCGCCGCGACATGCGCCAAGTGACCACCTTGACCATTGACCCGGACGATGCCAAGGACCTGGATGACGCGCTCAGCCTGCGGAAACTGCCCAACGGCCATTGGGAAGTGGGCGTGCACATCGCGGACGTGAGCCATTATGTGCGCCCCGGCAGCCCGGTGGATGTCGAAGCCGCGGCCCGCGCCACCAGCGTTTACTTGGTGGATCGCGTAGTGCCCATGCTTCCGGAACACCTCAGCAATAACCTCTGCTCGCTGAATCCGCACGAGGACAAGCTGAGCTTCAGTGCCATCTTCGAGCTGGACGAAAAAGCCCAGGTGCTGAACGAATGGTTCGGGCGCACCATCATGCGGAGCTCACGCCGCTTCGCTTACGCGGATGCTCAAGCGTTGATCGACGGCGGCGAAGGCGAATTCAAGGACGATGTGAACACCTTGCACCGCCTCAGCCAAGTGTTGCGCAAGGACCGCATGGACAATGGCGCGCTGGAAGTGGGGGCAACGAGGTAAAATTCAGGCTGGACGAAAAAGGCCGTCCCGTTGAGGTGTACGAAAAGGTGATGGGCCCGGCGAACTGGCTCATCGAGGAATTCATGCTGCTGGCCAACAAGCGTGTGGCCGGTTGGGTAAGCGACCGCAAGCCCACCGCGCCGCCGTTCGTGTACCGCATCCACGACCTGCCGGATCCCGAAAAGATCCAGCAACTGCGGGTGCTCGCGAAAAGCTTCGGCCACAACCTGAAGACCGATGGAAGGCCGGAAGACCTGCCCAAGGAGATCAACAAGCTGATGCGCGCCGTTAAAGGCACCGAAGAGGAGAACATCCTGAAGCAGGTCACCATCCGCAGCATGAGCAAGGCCATTTACAGCACCGAGAACATTGGGCACTACGGCTTGGGCTTCGAGGATTACACACACTTCACCAGCCCCATCCGGCGCTACCCGGACCTGCTGGTACACCGTGCCATGGCGCACTATCTGGCCGACGGAAAACCACTCGACAAGAACACCCTGGAACTAAGCTGCGCCCACAGCAGCGCCATGGAAAAGCGCGCCGCCGATGCCGAGCGTGCAAGCATCAAGTTCAAGCAGGCGGAATACATGCTGACCCGCGTGGGCCAGACCTTCGCCGGTATTGTAAGCGGCCTTACGGGCTGGGGCATGTACGTGGAGATCATCGCCAACAAGTGCGAGGGCATGATCAACCTGCGCGACCTGCCCGGCGACCACTACAAGTTCGACCAGGAGAGCTACACCGTTACCGGCCAACGCACCGGCAGGCGCTTCCGCCTCGGCGATGAAATGGAAGTGATGGTGCGCGGCGTGGACATGGAAAAACGCGTGATCGACCTCTCCATTTCGGATGGCGGCGTGGTAGAAGCCCCATCCTCCGGAAGTGAACGCGGCCGTTGGGACGAAACACGGCCTTCCCCGCAGGCGGCGGCAACGGTGCACGCAAAGGTTTCCGAAGCCCCAAAGGCACCGATGCTAAAAAAGGAAAGCACAAGAGCAGTAAGCAGCAGGGGAAGAAGCGGGGTTAGGGCGGTTTCACGCCAACTTTTTGCTCCATCAGGGTCTCCGCCTCGGGACCCTGATGAAACTGGAGCCAAATCCATAATTGACCCCAGTTGGAATTGGTCGGAGATCACAAGGGAGCTGGAGCACTTTCGGGAGTATTGGTAAATTTGAGGCTTGCATACTACCACCCTACATTTGCGACATGGGCACCATACATCAGCAACTCAAAATTTCATTGCGTTCGACGAAGCGTGTGCCTTTGGTGATAAAGATGCGACTAGGAACGATGTGGATGCCTTCAGCGTCCTTCGAAGAACTACTCATGAATGGCATAATTGTTTATCAGTTTAAGAACACAGCTTACGCGAATATGTAACGCGAATTTTAAGAACCAAAATTATGGCAATTTTTACACCAAGAGGACTTAAAATTCGATTAGATACGGATTTGGCATTTACTTATATCGCGAGGCTTCAGCCAAAGTTTACCGCATTTCAAGTCTTGAAAACCGTTGAAGGAATTGAGCTTATTCCCAATTTATTTGCAGTTTTGACTGGAATTTACATGATGTTAAATAATTATGATTCGATAAACATTGCGGTGGCTGTTTTTGTAGCGATGATGATAGGCGGAATAGCTACGGCTTTTGGACTATACGTCATTCCCTTTTTAGTCCGTTCCGCAACAGCCATAAGCTACATTCATGGGTTCGGAATCTTTAGTATCGTAATCATCGTTACGGGGTTGCTCACAGTTGGATGGCAAGGAGTTCTTTTCTATTTTATTGGGCGATACAGCGCTTCGCTTTTCCTGTCAATAATGGATTTCCTTCAAATGTATTATATTAGAAATAGAACTGGTGTAGTAATTACTGCAAGCGAAAGAAATTTTTATAATGCATATCGGCTGCTTGCATCTCAGATTGGAATTTCGGCAAGTTTGGAGTTAAAAGAAGGTGAGGTCGAAAGTGGAAAATGGGAACTTCCATATCTTTTAATGAAACAAAAATGGCCTCAAGTTACATCCAGATTTACTATTGACACTTAAAAGCGAATATGGATACATATGGGTAATTAAAATTCGTGTGCAGTAATCGAAATCTTATTTTAGTAAATGCGTTTGGTGTGGAATTGTGCCCAATAACTGGTTCCGCTCTGTAGCTTTGGCCGATTCACACCAACTAGTCTCCGCCTCGAGACCCTGATGGGAAACTGAGTGTTGACGGACCGTTAAGGAAGGGGGATCCTGCTACATTCGTGTGGTGAAGCCTGAAGACTTCATGGAAAACACGTATGCAACAACCAGAAGCCACACCCATAAGTGACCCGACCAAAACTGGTCGGAAATCACAAGGGGGCTTGAAGATTTGTGGAAATGTTGGGAGTAGATTCGATTTTTTTCGATTACTTAATCTTACGGGCTTAGATACTCAATCCTGCCATCAGGAAAGATGATTTTGATTTGGCCAATGAATTTATCATCCTTGAAATCACCTTCCATCGTAACACCGTCAGTAGCCGTGATTATGCCTCGGCCATTGCGTTTTCCATCCTTCCATCCACCAACATACCTGTCCCCATTTGCCCACGTGTATGAACCTTTGCCATTGAAATCATCGTCCTCGAACTCACCGACGTACTTCATACCACCAATCCCTGTTAATGTGCCATGGCCATTGAACTTACCGTCCTTGAACTCACCGACATACTTGTTACCGGTGTGAGTTGTGTATGTGCCATTGCCATTAGCCAAGCCATCTCTCCATTCACCAATGTACATACTGCCTTCTGGAGTAGTGTAGGACTCCACTAAAGAGGATGAACCTGACGATAACGAGGGCGCACCTCCTATGGTCAGTGTGTTTTTGGCATAATCGAAGTGGAAGACCCCAAGTTTGTTGAGTGCAGATTGACCGAGCAATAATGGGGCATTACTACTCTCAATAATGCTTGCCTCGACGTTTGTGAGGTGCATGCCTTCAATGTCGATGTCACGTAACACGAGCGTATACCCTTCTTCAACTTCCCCATTGGCGACCCGGTATTTTTCCTTTCCTGTGAAGTCGGACTCGGTAATGAAGCCGTTTTTGAGCATGAACAAGGCTTCAGTAATGGAGAGTGTGACATCCGAGGCCCCCGTATCGAAAATGAACTTGAGTGGCAACCCGTTCACCTTGCACGGAATCATATAAACCCCGCCTTGCTTTTCCAGCTGAATAGTGGTCTGAGAAAAGACTGTAGTGTTCGCAGATACTGCGAGTAATAGGAGTCCACGGCAGATTAGCAGTTTTACCTTCATGGCTATGAAATTCTGTTCAACGAATGTAATCGCGTTTCTTTGGGTATAGCAAAAGCAAACAACTTAGCCAATCGAATATTTTCAGACTCAACATGAAATCGCCTCTGCCCTAGTTGGAGCATCGTTGATAATCACTTTAGCATACATCCTCTGGTAATTGGTCCTTTGATATGTCCGCACTGCTGAGCTGATCGTCAGGCCTTCACGCCAACTTATCACTCAATAACCGCAGATCTTGCGCGCCTCTCTGATCACACTGGGCGCGACTTCCAGGCGATACTTCATTCCGCTGAACCGTCCCGTATCATCCGAATGGATTCCTCTTCGGAATAGAAACGGATCTCTCCCCGGTCACGCTGGGCGAGTTCCTCTTGAAACGACGCATACTCTTCGTCACTTATATCGTCCTCATCTTCAGTGGACATGACTTCGGGAAATGCTTTTTGCAATAGTTCCGCCATCCGCTTGATGACCGATTCATCGCGAACTCCGGCCAAGCGTTCAAGCAGGTCCAGTTTGATGGATGCGCTATTCATGTTCTTCCTGACTTGTACTGTAAAGGTAGGACATCAACAAAGGTAGCGGATCCCTAATTCACTTCACGCCAACTTATCGCTCAACAACCGCATCTCGATCGTTGGTGCCACGCGCTCGTAGAGCATGCGGTACGTAGCTTCGGAAATAGGCATGTCCACGCCGAGTTTCTCGTTGATCTCGTGGACGCATTTCACGGCGTAGTAGCCCTCGGCCACCATCTTCATTTCCGTTTGAGCGGCCTTTACACTGTAGCCTTTGCCCACCATGGCACCGAACTCGCGGTTGCGGCTGAAGGCGGAATAGGCCGTTACCAGCAGGTCGCCGAGGTAGGCCGGTTCGTTGATGTCGCGATCGATGGGATGCACCGCCGTTACGAAGCGCTCGATCTCCTGGATGGCGCGGCTCACCAGCACGGCGCGGAAGTTGTCCCCGTAACCCAGTCCTACGCTGATGCCGGAGCACACGGCGATCACGTTCTTCAGGATCGCGGCGTATTCCGTTCCGTAGATGTCGTCGCTTAAGGTGGTCTTCAAGAAGCGGCCACTGAGCGCATCGCCCATGTGCTTTGCTTTCTCGGGATCGCGGCTGGCGATGGTGAGGTAGCTCAAGCGTTCCAAGGCTACTTCTTCCGCATGGCAAGGACCGCAGATGATGCCGAGATCGTTCTTCTGCACGCCCCAATGCTCGAAGAGGAATTCACCGACGATCTGGTTCGTTTCCGGCACGATCCCCTTCACGGCGCTGAAGCATGTTTTTCCTTTCAAGGCACCCGGTTCCAGCTGGTCCAACGCCGTTTTCAGGAAGGCGCTCGGCACGGCGATCACCACTACGTCTGCGGCTTTTACCACCGCTCGGATGTCGGTGTCCATGGCCAATCGCTTTACGTCGAATTGTGCTCCGCTGGTATAGTCCGGATTGTGGCCGTACTTGGTGATGTGGTCGATCGTCTCTTGCCTACGCACCCACCAACCCACGGTTTCCTGTGTGCCGGTGAGTAATTTCACCAAGGCCGTGCCCCAAGAGCCAGCGCCGATCACCGCGATCCGTGGTTTGTTCATTTGAAGTGGACCTCGACTTTCATTTCCTTGCCATCGCGTAGCACGGCCACCTGTGCAGTGTCGCCTTTCTTGAACATGCCGAGCGCTTTCATGTAGCCCATCATGTCGGGCACGTCGTGGTCGCCCATCTTGATCACGATGTCTCCGGTCTTCAGTCCCGCATTCGCCGCCGGCTTGTCCTCTGTTACTCCGTCGATGCGCAGGCCCTTGCCATCGTACATGTAATCGGGCACCACGCCGAGGGTCACGGTGAAGCGCGGTGTTTTTGAAGTGTCGCTGTCCGCAGTTTTGGTGAAGGCGAGCTTGGTGCTGTCGTTCAACGTGGTGATGGTCGCCTCGATGTAGCGTGCGATCCGCAGCATACCCGGATAGTTCACTTTGTCGGCATCGTCGGTTGGCTTGTGGTAATCAGCCTCGCTGCCGGTGAAGAAGTGGATCGCGGGCACGCCTTGCAGGTAAAAGCTCGTGTGGTCACTGGGCCCGATGCCGCCTTCGGTGGTCTTGATGTTGAGGTTGCCCGCTTTCAATTTGGTGATGCCGGGCCACGAAGGCGAGGTGCCGATGCTGTTGATCGCCACATCGTTTGTGCTGTCCAAGCGGCCCCACCATGTCCATGTTGATGCGTAGTTTAGGCTATCGATCGCCAAGGTGGGATGTTTGCTCCACCAGTTGCTGCCGTACAACCCTTTTTCCTCTCCGCTGAAGGCGATGAAGAGGTAGTTGTTGTTCTTCGCACTTGGCATGTGTTGCAGGTCTGTTGCGAGATGCATCAGCACGGCCACGCCGCTGGCGTTGTCGTCCGCGCCGTTGTGGATCGCGGGTTCGCCGCGATAAAGGGAGCCCTCACCACCGAAGCCCAAGTGATCATAGTGCGCACCGATCACCACGGTGTACGGCTTGTTGTTGTTGATGAAACCCACTACGTTGTGCCCGGTCTTTTCCTCGCGGATGATGTCCGTGTGCACCACCACGGGATCGCCATCCTGTCCCAGTTTCGCGAAGCCGCTCTTGGTAAGGAAGACCACTGGCACGCTGCAGGGTTGCAGTTTCATTTCGAAATCGGCAGGCGGATCGTCGGCTTTGTCGGGATCGTCGTTGTAGAAGATGATGGCGTTTGCACCGAGCTTGATGGCATCGTCGATGCGCGAGCGTAGGTCGTTGTGCGCGAGCCATGCCGAATGCGGATGGATGCCGTCCGGCGAGCTGATGCTTATGCAGGCGGCGTGATCTTTCACATCCACGCCATCGAAGTCGTTGCGGTCTTTTTCCGGCGCGAGAATGCCGTAACGGCAGCGCGCCACGCGGGAGAGCAGCTGCCCGTTGGCGGTGTAGCCCATCGGGTAGAAGTCGTCGCCGAGCTTCAGCTTGTTGCGGCCGAGCTGCAGGCTGTTGTCCGGGCCGGTGCGCGGCATGGCGGCGAAGTTGAAAGCGTTGAGGTAGCTGGTGCCGTCACCCCTCGGCGTAAGGCCGATCGCCTTGAAGCGGCCCACGATGTAGGCACCCGCCATTTGCTCGCCCTTGGTGCCGGTCTCGCGGCCCTGCATGCTGTCGTCGGCGAGGGTGTACACGTCCAAGCGCATCTGTTGCACGGCTTGGCTGTCGGGCAATAGCGTTTGCGCTTGCGTGGCGAAGGGGGCGAGGAGGAGTGCGAGGGCGACAGGTTTTATTAGCTGCATGGGACAAGACTTTTTTGACAGGATTACAGGATTGACAGGATTGGATCCCGCCTTGTGCTGGGCTGCCTTGCTGCTTCTTCTGTTTTGTGGGTGGTCTTACGGGCCGCGAAGGTACCGATCCTAGTGGCGCTTACGCCTGTCGGCTTTGTCATTTCAGACTTAATCGGGATACATTGCCTCACCAATTGTCCGATCGCCTATGGCCAACCCCACACCACCCTTCAACCGCGTGGCCTTTATCGTGTTGGTCGCAGCTGCGTTGCTATTGTACACTTACTTCGCGCAAGCGCTTCCCATAGCGGGCATTGCTTTCTGGGTTTTCGGCTATGACACCATCCGGGTTTCCGTGGGTTGGAATTGGAGCCGCAGCGCTGCAAAGCCTTCGGTACCTGAAGAACTGAAACGGCTCTTGGTGCAAGACCTCGCGGGCTGGAAGATCCTCGGCGCTTTTTTGGCCATGCTGCTCTTTTGGCTTTTGCGTAAAGTGCCGGTGGACGTGCCGAGGCTGGTGGTGTTCGTGGCCGGGCTTTCGGTGGTTAGTGGCGCGATCCGCGAATGGCGCTTGCGTTCGGTGGAGCAGGCGCCGAGGGCGAAGGCGATCGGCTTCGTTCTGATGTTCTGGGCCCTGTACAGCGCGGCCTCCCAAACAGGTGCGGCGCTGCAGCCGGTGGACCTATTCGGTTACCTGTTCCACTATTGGCTGATGATCCCGTTGGGCTTATTGGGCGTTTATGCGATGTACCAAGCGGTGCGGCAGCATTTGGTGCGGAGCGAGGTGTTGATGGATGCGGATGATTGAGCCGCAGGCCTGGTTTTCACCACAGAGACACGGAAACACGGAGGGTTTGCCGCAGGTGCTTCTAAATCTCACCGCTAAGACGCTAAGAACGCCAAGAGGGTTTCGCAAATATCCAACGCCAAGAAGTGAAGCCCGACTGTCGTCACCTACGTGTTATTCATAGCGCAACTAGCGTCTTAGCGGTGAAAAACCATTTTGCCTGCGGTACTCTGTTCGTGTTCTTCGTGGTACCCTCTAATTAAGACACCGGCAGCTACCTATCTTTGTTCAAGATGACCGTAAAACGCAATAAGAAGAACCAAGTCGTGGTAACCCTTTCGGCCAAGGTAGACGCATTGGAAGTGCAACGTGCATTGGACTACATGCAATACTTGGAATTGACCGCTGGAAGCAAGGCTACTCAGGCGCAGGCCAATGTGCTTGCTGCAGAGGCCAGTGCCAATATCCGCCGTGCCCGCGTTAAAAAAATAGCCACGTGAGGCTGGTGGTCGATGCCAACATCCTATACAGCGTGCTTCTGAAAACCGACGGGGCCGTGGCGGATGTGTTTTTCAATTTACGCCCCTTGCCTGAACTGTGCGCACCAAAATATCTGCGCCACGAATTGCAACGCCACCGATCGCGAATAGCGAAGTTGATGGGCAAGACCGTGGCAGAGGTCTCCATCGCTTTAGAACTGTTGCTTTCCCGCGTTGTATTAATTGATCCGTCAATAATATTGGATGAAGCGTGGAGTGCCGCACATGTATTGGTGGCCCAGGTGGACCCGAATGATGAAGATTATGTTGCACTTTCGATTCATCTGAATTGTCCGTTATGGACTGGCGATCTGAAATTAGCACGAGCCCTCAAAGCTGGTCCGGTCACGGTGTTGAGCACGGCGGAAGTTCGTGATTTATTTGCTCGACAATGAAGAACTCCATCTTGCTGCTTTGCCTGCTGGCCCTCGGTTGCAACTCCGCCCCCCCCACCCCGATTTCTGCTACGTCATCGCCCACCAACAAATGGTCCGATGCGCGATTAACCCCCGTGCTGGAAGCCCAAGACCACCGCGACAGCAAAGCATTGCTGGCTTTTCTGAATGACTCATCCGCCGTAGTGCGCGAAGCTGCTGCGATGGCATTCGCCAGTGTGCAGGACAGCACCGCACGTGGCGGATTGTTGCAAGCGCTTAATGATGCCGATGGTAACGTGCGCGCCGCCGCCACATGGGCGTTGAGCTTTGTGCCGGACACCGCCGTGGCGAACGTGTTGGCCCTTGTTGCGCGCCAAGAAACGGACTCCGCAACGCGCACCCTGATGCGTGCCGCCGCTTTCCGCGCATGGATGAAGACCGTTGCGAAGCCGGATGCCAACGCCCTGTTAGACACTTTGCGGAACAGCACCGGCTACCAACGCGCGCGGGTAGCGGAAGCCTTGCGCCGCCTGCCGAAGGAAACACTGCTTCCCGTTGAAAAGGTTTATGTGGAATCACTGCAAACCGAAGCCGATCCGGATGCCAAATTGCTTTTGATGGGCGGCATGAAAAACTTCAGCGATACGCTGGCGAAAAACACGGTTACGAAACTGCTTGCTGATGCCGATCCGCAGGTGCGCATTGCGGCCTTGCGGGCTTATGCCGTCATGAATGGCGATGCTTCCGGTGCCGAGTTGTTGCGTGCCGTTGCGGACAGCCTCCCTTTGGTGCGCGCCACGGCCGTGGAGTTGTTGCAAAACCTGCAACAAGTGGATGGCGTTAGTTGCTGGACCGCCGGACAGGAGAACGCGGACGTGATGGTGAAGATCCCGCTCTATGGGCTCGCTGTGAAGTTCGGCGACGAGGGCACGCGGAACATTGCGGCGGCGCTGCTGAAAAGCATCTGGGGCGTGGACGCGGACCCGTATGTGCGTGCCGCGTTGATCAATGCACGTGCATCTTCCGTGGGTGTTGATACGCTGGTAGTTTGGATGCAAGAGCAACGGCCTGCTGTGGAACTCCAAGCAGCCTTCACGGGTGCAGTGGCGGAAACACGCGAAGGGATGAAGCGCGCGCGCTACGCGTTGCGGCAAGACCAGTACCGTCAACTCTCCAACGTGCTTCGCGCAGCGTTGCAAACCAACGATGCTGGCCTGATCGCATCTGCCGCTGATGTGCTTTCCAATGAAGAGGCTGATGTGATCGCTATGGTGTTGGACACAACCACGGAACAACAAGCGCTGCAAGCATTGCATCCCGTCCGTGACCTGGAGGCGCGGCAGGTGTTGGCGCAGGCAGTTGCCAAGCGCGATGGATCGCCACCGCCGAAGTACCAACCGCTCGCCTTTAACCACGCCATCGATCGCGCACGCTTGGCCATGTTGAAGAACGGCCAGCTGTACCGCATAGCAACCACCAAGGGCGACATCGTGCTGGCCATTGAACCCGATGCCGCGCCCGGCACATGCGCAGCGTTCGACTCACTCGTTACGTCGGGTTACTACAACGGCACCTATTTCCACCGTGTGGTGCCCAACTTCGTGGACCAGGGCGGCTGTCCGCGAGGGGACGGATACGGCGGAATGAACTGGACCATGCGCACGGAGATCGGCTTGGAAGGCTTTGTTCGCGGTGCCGTGGGGATCGCCTCAGTCAGCCGCGACACGGAGAACTGCCAGTTCTTCATCATGCTGGCGGATGCCCCGCATTTGGATGGGCGGTATACTCGGTTCGCGCATGTGGTTAGCGGGCTGGAAAATGCGCAACGGCTGGTGGTTGGTGACCGGATGGTACGTGTTGCACGGATGGAGTGAGTGGTACTATTTCTCCTATCCTCCTCAATCAAATTTCTCAGGCCGCATCTGCGGGAACAACAGCACTTCTTGGATTGCAGGATTATCCGTGAGCAACATCACCAAGCGGTCCATGCCAATGCCGATGCCGCTGGTGGGCGGCATGCCGTACTCGAGCGCGCGGAGGAAGTCACGGTCGATGAACATGGCTTCGTCATCGCCGCGCTCCATCAGTTTTAGTTGAGCCTCGAAACGTTCGCGCTGGTCGATGGGGTCGTTCAGCTCGCTGTACGCATTGGCTACTTCGAAGCCTGCGATGTAAAGTTCAAAGCGCTCGGTGAGGCGGTCGTCGTCACGGTGCTTTTTGCAGAGCGGGCTCATCTCCAAGGGGAAGTCCATCACGAAGGTGGGCTGGATCAACTCCGGCTGCACCAGCTCGCTGAAAAGTTCGTCGATCAACTTGCCTTTGCCCATGGCCGCGGTCACTTCCACTCCGTGCTTCTTGCAAAGTTCGCCCAGCGTCTGCTCATCCATCTCCAGTACGTCCTGGCCCGTTTTTTCTTTGATCGCGCCGCACATGGTGATGCGCTTGAACGGAGCCTTGAAGCTGATCTCCTTGCCTTGGAAATTGGCGGTGGGCGCACCATTGGAAGCATTCGCCACGGTGGTGAACACGTCTTCGATGTAGTCCATCATCCATCGGTAATCCTTGTAGGCCACGTAGAGTTCCATCACGGTGAACTCCGGGTTGTGGGTGCGGTCCATGCCCTCGTTGCGGAAGTTGCGGCTGAACTCGAACACGCCGTTGAACCCGCCAACGATGAGGCGCTTGAGGTAGAGCTCGTTGGCGATACGCAGGTAGAACGGTGTGTCCAACGCATTGTGGTGTGTCTCGAAGGGACGCGCGGCAGCGCCTCCTGGAATGGCCTGCAAAACGGGCGTGTCCACTTCGATGTAGCCCGCTTCGTTGAAGCACTTCCGCATCGCATCGAAGATCCGCGCGCGCTTCAGGAATGTCTCCTTTACGCCCGGATTCACAATGAGGTCCACATAACGCATGCGGTAGCGTTGCTCCGGATCGCCGAACGCGTCATGTACGTTACCGTCTTCGTCGGTCTTCACGCTGGGCAATGGGCGCAGTGATTTAGCGAGCATCGTCAACTCTTTCACATGCACGGTGATCTCGCCGGTGCGTGTGCGGAACACGAAACCCTTCACGCCAATGAAGTCGCCGAGGTCCAAGTATTTCTTGAAGAAGTCATTGTACATCGCCTTGTCCTCGCCGGGCGCGATGTCGTCACGACTGATGTAGATCTGTTGGTCTCCTTCGCCATCGCGCAGCACGGCAAACGCCGCCTTGCCCATGATGCGGATGCCCATAACACGGCCTGCGATGCAGACGTCCTGCTGCGGTGCGTCGTCCTTGAAGCTGGCCGCAATGGCCTTGCTGGTCGCGTCAACGGGGAATTCCGCTGCGGGGAACGGTTCGATGCCGAGGTCTCGGATCTTTTGCAAGGAAGCGCGGCGGTTGGCTTCCTGTTCGCTCAATGTTTCTGCCATTTTCTTGAAATGGCTGCGAAGATACCCGCGCAGGCGTGGTACTCCGTGAGGGCGACAGGTATTGCCTACTCGATCACCACGCGGCGCTTGCCATCGCGGGAAATGCCCAATACGGTGCCCGGGCCAGCTGGCCGGCCCAATACGTCGAACATCGGGGCGGGTTGTCCGGCGGGCTTTCCGCTTACCGTGGTGATACCCGTGGAAAAATCAGGTTCGCAGGGTGCCGCTACTACGCGCACTGCATCCAGTACCCATTCGCCAGCATCGCTGCCGTAAGCCTGAAACTGCAACTGAAAGCCGCCGGAACTTGCACCTTGCGGTATTTCCATGCAGCCCATGTCGGTGAGCACCAAGTTATTGAAGTCAATGGGTATGGGTCCCTCGTACACCATGGTGGCATCTTCGGTCAGGTTACGTTTCAAGGAGACGCGCAACCAAGTTGGTCCTTGGTTGACGGACTTGTGCCGGATGACGATGGAGTCCAAGGCCATGGGTCCCGTGACCATACCGCTGAGCATTACAACTTTCAGGGGGTCCGGGGCCGGTGCCCAGCCGTCACTATACACGGAATTGTCGCCGGTAACAGTGGGGTGGGGGCAGGTGTTCAGTCCGATCCAGGCCGCACCCGTGCCGTAGAAATTATCCGCGAAGGTGCTAGGCTGGTTGCAAGCGCTACAACCCGTAACGCAGTTCAGCATGTCCCCGCAGATCACGTTCGCCCAATTCCAGCTTAAGGATTGCTCTTGGGCCATGGTGCCGGACAGGCCGATCAACAGGGTTGAACAGGTAAGGGTAAGGCTGCGTAGACTTTTCATGCGGTGACTTCTTGAATGATGCGGTCTTGTTTACGGCGTTTAATACCGAGGGGTTACGCAGAATTGGCCGTTGGTCGTTCCGTAATGGATCTTAGTCGCGAAAATCCGCGTGTTTGACGGGAAGCCGGCAGCCCGCCGGATGCCTCGGTTGTTCCGCAGGTTGCCCTACGCTATCGTTTTTTCCCGGGTGAGTGAAACGGTTCGTAAGGATCCGTTCGCCCGGAAGCTATCTTCCGCCCGAAATACCGCTCCATGGAAGACATTTTCTCGAAGCCCGTTGCCAATTCCGTGATCGCCCGCATCAACACCCTGCAGGAGGAGACAAAACCGCAGTGGGGCAAGATGGACTCCGCCCAAATGCTGGCGCACTGCAATTGCATCTACGACATGGTGTACGACCCGGAATACGCCAAGAAAAACCCGCCTCCCAATGCTTTCGTGCGTGTTTTGCTCAAGGCTTTTCTGAAGCCGATCGTCACGGGCTCCAAACCCTACAAGCGCAACAGCCGCACGGCACCGGAGTTCCTCATTAAAAGCGACAAGGACTTTGCGCGGGAACGGGAGCGCATTACGGCGTACATTAACAAAACGCAGGAACTGGGCGCAGCCCATTTTGAGGGCAAACGATCACCATCTTTCGGCGCCTTGACAAGCTCGGAATGGAACGTGCTTTTCCACAAGCATGTGGACCACCATTTGCGGCAGTTCGGTGCTTGAGGGAAGGACACGCGGATGCTGAGGTGCGGTTTCAAGGCACCACGCGCCCATCGTCCATCTCTATAATGCGGTCGGTGCGCGCTGCGAAGTCCTGATCGTGTGTCACGATCAACAAACTGCGCTTGTGTTCATCGGCGATCTTCCGGAAGATGTCGAAGACGATTCCACTGTTGCGGCTGTCGAGGTTTCCGGTGGGTTCGTCGCCCATGATGATGAGCGGGTCGTTGATCATGGACCGGGCGATCGCAACGCGCTGTTTCTGACCGCCACTGATCTGGTTCGCACCTTTCAGGGCTTGGTCCGCAATGCCGAGGTCGCCCAGCAGAACCATGGCCCGGTGCTCCACTTCTTCGCGGCTTTTCAGTCCCAGCTTCAGGCCGGGCAACATCACGTTGTGCAGCACGCTGAATTCAGTGAGCAGGTAGTGGAATTGAAAGACGAAGCCGATCTTTTCATTGCGTATACGGGCCAACCGGGTCCGGCTTGCCTTTCGGGTAGGTTCACCATCGATCTTCAGTTCACCTTCATAGTCCGTGTCCATGGTGCTGAGGATATAGAGCAGCGTGCTTTTGCCGCAGCCGCTCTTCCCGGTAATGCTCACGAACTCGCCACGGGCCACTTGCATGTCCACATCTTTCAACACCTGGATGGTCACGGGGTCGTGGAAGGATTTGTTCACCTTCTCCACCTCCAGCACCAGCTCGCTCGTGTTCATTTTCCTCGGATGATCTCCACCGGGTCCACTTGGCTGGCCTTACGCGCAGGGAACCAGCCCGCAACCCATGTGGTGGCCAGGGCAAAGGTGACGGCGATGACATAATAACGGATGGAATAATCCACCGGAAAGGTGGTCACCGATGGTAAAGCTGCAGTGACGAACGGGATGTTATCGATGATGTGCTGAAGTGTGACACCCACAACAAGGCCGCCCAAGGCACCCGCGATGCCGATGATCACGCTGAGCAGGAGGAAGATCCGCCGCACATCGCTGCCACTAAAGCCGGTAGCCTTGAGGATCGCGATGGCGTCCAGCTTCTCGTAGATCATCATGTTCAGGATGTTGTAGATGCCAAAGCCGGCCACGATCAACAGCACAATGCCCACCGCATAACTGATGATGTTGCGTACATCGGAACCCGTCTCGTACTGCGCATTCGCCATCTGGATGTCCGTGGCCTGAACCCCGAAGCGCGCGGCCAGCTCCTTGGCCATTACAGGTGCTTCTTCCAGATCGTTCAGCTTCACATTGATGTCCGTGTAATAACTCGCCGGCCGGGCCAACAGCTTCTGTACGGTCTTGATGTTGGCATAGCACTGCACTTTGTCGTAGTCGGCAATGCCGCTTTGGAAGTAGCCCACAACGCGCAGCATGGTGCGGTCACCGGTGGCGGTGGTCACTTGCACAAGGTCACCGATCTTGGCTTCCATGAGATCGGCAAGGCCCTTCCCCAGCACGATCGTGTTGTTGCCATTGGCGAGGTCGTACGGATCGCCCGCCACCATGTAGTCCTGGAACATGTAATAACGCACCTCTTGCATGATGTCGATCCCATTTACCTGGCCGGTGAGGTCGGTGGTGCCCACGTTGAACAGCACCTGTGCCACCAGCCTTGGCGACACGGCCAACACGCGGCTGTCCTTTTTCAGGACGTCCATGATGGCCGTTGCGTTGCGCAGGCGGGGCAGATCGTCCTTGGGCTTTACGGAGTGAATGAAGTGGTGCATGGGCGCCTTGCCCGCAGTGGTGCTGTCCGCATACGCGAGCTGTATGGGTTGCTCTGCTGAGGCACGCAGCTCGTTATACAGGCGGATGTGCGGTGTGCGGTTGAGGATCAGTCCGTCCAGTAGCTGGTTCAGGCCGTTCATGAAGCCGAGCAGCGTAACGAACATGGCGATGCTGAACATCACGCCCACGGCCGCCACGATGCTCTGCCGCAGCTTGGCGCGCAGCAGGGTGAAAGCGATGGTGCTCAATAAGCGCATGGCCCCGATCACGGCTTGTACAGCGTGGTGTTGGCCGAGATACCCTCGAGCACTTCCACGTTTTCCATGTCACGTGCGCCCAGCTTCACCGGTGTTTTCTCATCGCTGTCCGTAAGCACGTAAGTGCCATCCACGATGTAAGATGCCGGCACAAGCAACGCGTTCTCTTTCGTGCGGATCACAATGCTGGCCTCCACCGTTAAGTTCGGGTAGAGTTGCGGCGGCCGCTTGGTGAAACGGGCTTCTACTTTGAAGGTGCGGGAGCGTTCGTTCATCAGGGGAATGATCCGGGTTACCTCCGCTTCGAACGCTTGATCGCCATAACTGTCCAGCGTAACGAAAACGTGCTGGCCAATTTTAATACGGCGGATGTCGAACTCATCCACTTCCATCTCCAAATACAGGTCCGAGGCACTGCCGATCACCGCCACGGGTTTTTGCGGAGTTGCCAGCTCACCCGGTTCGATCATCAGGTCGTACACGATACCGTCGATCAAGCTGCCGGGCGCACGGTCCGCATCACCTGCTGCGCTGATGGCCGCCGTGTTCCGCGCTACTTCCAGCTGAGTCCGCAGTTGATCCCGGTTTTCCAACAAGGCTTTTGTCGCCATCGAATAGGCCGCTTTGCTGGTGGTATAGGCCAGTTGGCGCTGGTCAAGTTCGTTCCGGCTGCCGATGGTTTGCGCCCACAGCGCTTCTTGCCGTTTGAAGTTCGTGCTGTCCAGCTTGAACTTATCGCGGGCTTGGTCCACCGTGGCGCGAAGGCGGGTGAGCACCGGACCATCATCGCGGACGTTTTGCTCCAGCAAGTGCAATTGGGCATCGGCGCTGCGGGTGCTCAAGTTGCTGGCACGGTCGTCTATCCGCATCAACGGCTGACTCGCCTTCACCGTATCGCCCTCTTTCACCAGCAAGGACAGCACGGTGCCGTTCACGGTGGGGAACACTTGATATTGGCCTTCAGCCTTTACCAAACCGTTGGCATACACACTCTCCGTGATCGCACCGACAGTTGGTGTGATGGTGTCCTCCTTTTGCTGGCACCCGCTGGTGAAAAGCAGCAATGTCAAGCCGATCAATATGCGCATGCCCATAGTACAAAGGTCGCGATACGCCAGTCATGGAAGCTGTCATTGATCAGCTTCCGAGCATTCCCCCGAACTTCGCCACGCGTTCCATCCCAAACCGACCGTCCATGTCTTCCATCTCCAGCAACAAAGCTCCCGAGCCCGTAGGCCATTACCCGCATGCCCGGCGCGTGGGCGATCTGCTTTTCCTAAGTGGCGTGGGCCCAAGGGATCGCGGCACGAAAAAGATCCCCGGCGTTGACTTGGATGCGGATGGCAATATCCTCAGCTACGACATCGAAACACAGGTGCGCAGCGTGTTCCAGAACGTAAAGTGGATCTTGGAAGATGCGGGTTCTTCGTGGGAAAAGATCGTGGACGTAACGGTTTTCCTCACCAACATGAAGGATGATTTCGCAACGTACAACCGGTTGTGGAAGGAGTACTTTGAAAAAGATCCGCCGTGCCGTACAACATTGGAGATCAGCTGCCTGCCAACGCCGATCGCGATCGAGCTGAAGGTGATGGCAACGGTTTGAAATGCCTGAGATCCATTACGCTTCAGTGTACATCGCCGCCGCTGCATGGATCGTGCAGCGCGCCTTCGCGGATGAAGCGGATCGCCGACAAGCTGTGCGCAGCGGAGTAGTTGCCGGGTTGATCGGAGCCGCATCGTTATTCCTGCCGATGCGGTCCGGGCTCATGGTGACACTACTGTGCGCAGCTTTCCTTGCCGGAGTAATAGGCTTTACCGTTCTTCTTACGCGCAAGTTCCCCGGCGGCCAACGCACATTTTCCGGCACGCTGCTGGTACAGTTCGGCCTGATGTTTTTGGCCATGCTGATGATGTCCGCGCCGTTGGCACTGATCGCGTGGGCAGGTGCGCGGTGAAGCGATCAACCGCGCTGGCGTCCACCCAACATCGAGTCCAGCTTCTCGCCGCCCTTTATGCCGAAATCCAGTGTGCGGATAGGGAATGGGATCATGATGCCCTCTCTGTCATAGGCTGCCTTGATGGCCTTGATGGCCCGGCTCCGCATGTCGTTGTAGTGCTTGTTGCCTTTGGCCTCGATCCAGAACCGCACTTCATGATTGATGCTGCTGTCCCCGAATTCATTGAAGAACAACTCCACCTCTTTATCCGGCACCAGATCGCCGATGCCTTGGACCGCCTCGATGGTGATGCGTTCCACCTTTTCAAGATCGTCCCCATAGCTGGTGCCCACGGAAAGGTCCACACGCCGGGAACCGTTACGCGTGTAGTTGATCAATGCGGATTGGAAAATATCCTTGTTCGGCACGATCACCTGCAGGCCTTGCATATTCCGCAGTTCAGTAGTGCGCAAGTCAATGTGCTCAACCACGCCGAGGTGGCCGCTGGTCTCCACCAACTCGCCCGTACGCAACGGGCGCTGTACGGCCATCACCACTCCACTTAGAAAATTGGCCGCAATGTCCTGAAACGCGAAGCCAAGTGCCAAACCGATGATGCCTGCTCCGGCAAGCATTGATGTTACGGTCTTGTCCAAATGCAGTACGCTCAATGCGCCGAACAGGCCCACAAGCAACACCAGCAAATACATGCTGTTCGCGATCAGCCTGCGTAAAGTGCGGCTATCAGTGGCTCGGCCCACCAACTTGCCGACGCCTTTACGCACCAACCGGGCTAACAGCCAACCGGCCACAACGATTACTGCTGCCAGTACCAGATTGGGCAGCAACCTGATGAATTCTTCCGCCCAAGAAAGCAGTTTGTCTTCGATGAGATGCGTGGCTTCTTCTATTTTGGGCATGGGAAAATATACGGGAAAATAATTTGCAGAGATCGTCCTATGGAAAGAACAACCAACCGTTAGAGGTGTTCACATGGTAGGACCAACACAAAATTTTATGACGATGGGCAAGACATTGGAAGGACGCCGCGTAGCGATACTGGCCACGGACGGATTCGAGGAAAGCGAGTTGCTTTCACCGAAGGACGCACTGGAGAAAGCGGGAGCAAACGTGCATGTGATCGCGTTGGAGCGCGGCAGTATTAAAGGCTGGAAGGACGGCAATTGGAGCAAGGAAATACCGGTTGACCAGACCGTGGAGAAGGCCATGGCTGATGACTTCGATGCCTTGGTGCTGCCGGGTGGTGTGATCAGCCCGGATAAATTACGCCGAAGTGCGGAGGCGGTGGAATTTGTCCGTGGGTTTTTCCGCAAAAGGAACCCGTGGCCGCTATTTGCCATGGGCCGCAATTACTGATCGATGCGGACGCCGTGCGCGACCGTAAGCTCACTTCGTTCTCAAGCATTAAGATCGACCTGATGAACGCCGGTGCCATGTGGCAAGATGCCGAAGTAGTGGTGGACAACGGCTTGGTGACGAGCCGCAGTCCCAAGGACCTGCCCGCTTTCAACGCCAAGATGGTGGAGACCATCGCTGAAGGCGCCGAGGTAAGACTAGTGAATTGAGCTAGGCTCGTGCATCAAGAGCAAGATCATACACCTTTGTGCATCAACCACTCAATGGCACTTCCTTCTCCTTCATCCTTCTTCATCCTCCTTGGCATCTCGGAATTGGGCCTTGCGCTTTTCAAACGAAGCGGTAAAAACACGGACAGCAAGGACCATGGATCTCTCGGGATGCTGTGGGCGGTGATCGGTGCCTCCATTTTTTTAGCGATCTACGGCAGCTATGCTTGGCCGCAATTCAACTTTGGTTTTTCGGGTGCGGCTTATGCTTTCGGAGCTTTGCTTTTCATTCTCGGTATCGCGTTGCGGTGGTGGTCAATTATCCATTTGGACCGCTTCTTCACGGTGAATGTGGCCATTGCTAAAGACCACCGCGTGGTAAGCGACGGACCGTACCACTATGTGCGCCACCCCAGCTATACAGGTGCATTGATGGCTTTCTTTGGTTTGGGGCTTTTGGTCCACAATTGGCTTTCCGCATTGGTGCTCATTGTGCCGATCACGTGCATGTTCCTTTGGCGGATCAAGATCGAGGAGCGGGCGCTGAGCACCGCGCTGGGCGAGGCTTACACGGATTACATGGCGCATACGAAGCGCTTGGCGCCTTTCCTTTATTGAGCGTTTTCGCCGTAGCGCCGCAGCCGGTTCCGCAGCCCGGTCATTTCTACTTGCAACTCTTCCAGGCGCTCCAGCAGGTTCTCAATGGCCTCAATGCCTTCCACGTTGATACCCAAGTCTTCGTGCAACCGCACCATCTTCTCTGCGCGCTCCAGTTGGGCATAGGCGATGTAGCGGCGTTGTTCGCGCACGGTTATTTCCACCAACCCGTTTTCCGCAAGCGTGTCGATCAATGTGGTTTCCACATGGCAGGTGGTGCAAAAAACTTCCACCGGTATCAATTCTTCGTTTTCCATGGTGATCACGAATTGGCGAGCTGCTTGAAAAGTTCCTTCTGCTTTTCGGTGAGGTTTACCGGCACTTTCACCGCGTAGGTAACAAAGAGGTCTCCGAAGACGCCGTCCTTCTTGTACGCGGGAAAACCTTTCCCCTTCAGGCGCACCACCGTGCCGCTCTGTGTTTCAGCTTTCACGGGCACTTTCACTTTGCCGTCCAGCGTATTTACCGTCACCTCTCCGCCGAGTACCGCTGTGTATAGGTCCAGATCAAAGTCTACGTACAGGTCTTTGCCCATGCGCTTGAAAACAGGGTCGTCGGCGATGGAGAAGGTGATCAGCAAATCGCCAGCGGGGCCATTGTTCATGCCCGGTCCGCCGTGGCCTTTTATGCGGATGGTTTGTCCATTTTCTACACCTGCGGGAATGGTGAGGCGTATCTGTTTGCCGTTTACGGTGAGCGTACGTTTTTCGGTTTTTGCTGCATCACGCAAGCTCATCTGCAGTTCAGCCTGCAGGTCGTGACCGCGGAAACGTGCTTGGCCGCGCGCGCCACCGAACATTGAGCCAAAGATGTCGTTGAAGTCTTGCTCTTGTCCGCCGCCGCCAAAGCTTCCGCCCCTTCCGAAACCACCCCCGCCGGCGGTAGAGCGCTCACGTTGGGCCGCTTCAATTTGATCCGCGTGCTTCCAGTGGTCGCCGTACTTGTCGTACTTCTTCCGACTTTCGGGATCGCTCAGCACTTCGTTCGCCTCGTTGATCTCTTGGAAGCGCTTGTTCGCCGCAGTGTCGTTCGGGTTGAGGTCGGGATGGTGCTTTCGCGCCAACTTCCGGTAAGCTTTCTTGATCTGTTCGGAAGTGGCGTTGCGGTCTATGCCCAGCGTTTTGTAGTAGTCCATGTCCTTGGGATGCGAAATTACCGGCGATCGCCCGGTTACCCAACATGGTGAACACAACTTCTGTTCACGCAAGGTAATTGCATTGCAATTCCCCGCCAAGCAGGTGGATCGGGGCGGCTTTTCCCCGCGGGCCCGTCCATCGAAGCACCCGGTATTTTTACATAAAAGTGCTGACCGTCTGCGGGTTGTAAGGAAATATTGAAGCCGCTCCTGACATGGAACATGTTTAGCCATGGGAAAGAAAAACAACCTCCAATGAAAACTTACATGCCTAAAGCCGTTCTCTTTTCGGCCATCACAGGAAGCCTCCTCCTTTTCAGTTGTTCAACGACTCCGGCAGAGCAGCAGGAGAACATGAACGACAAGCTGGAGAATGTCCAAGATAAAATGCAGGACATGGACGCTTCCACCCGTGAAGCCTTCGAGAAAGACCGGAATGCAATCGCTGACGACCTGCGGGACCTGCGCGACAACATCGACAACAAGTTGAATGATGTGAACGAGGATTTGGCCAAGACTGACTTGAAGGCCAGTGAGCGCACGGATGCCGAGGCCATGAAAGCCGAACTGGAAAGGGAGAAGTCCAAGGTTTCCAATGAAATGGACAAGGTGCAGAACGCTACATCAACCACGTGGAATGAGGTGAAGGCCGAGGCGAGCAAAACCAGCGAAGACGTGAAAGGCTGGTGGGGAAGGTTGAAGGACAACGTGGATAAAAAGACGGACGCGGACCACGACAACGACGGTCATTGACCGTTTGCCGGTGCGCTTTGGTGGAAGCGTTACGGACGAGGCGGCACTCCTTCGGGGGTGCCGTTCTTCGTTCCGTCCGGTGGTGCTTCGGAGTGAGAGGCGATAGGCGGCGGCGTGCCATATACGGAGATGGGTTCCATGTAACGGGAGACCAAGTAGGAAAGCGATGCCACCACCATCAGAGGAACGAATAAAGCATAGCCTCCGGTGATTTCGGCGATAAGGAAAATGGCCGTGAGCGGCACATGGATCGACCCGCTCAGCATGGCCGCCATACCCACCACGGTGAAGTTCACCTCATCCACGTGTGCGATACCGGAAAGGTTCAGTGCGTGCGCGAACGTGAAACCGAGCATCGCGCCGATGAACAGCGACGGGCCGAACATGCCACCGTTGCCACCAGAGTGAACAGTGAACGAGGTGGCCACCACCTTAAACACGGTCAAGCCCAAAGTGAGCAGCACAATGTTCCATGGCCCGAGGTCCAAGGTAACGGGCTGATGAATGGCCAAGGCTGCGGCTTGTCCCTTCAGCAACAATTCCACGCTGTCGTATCCTTCACCGAACAATGGCGGGAAAAAGAAGATGAGCGTGCCCAAGAGGAGGCCGCCTGCCGCTGCCCGTGCAAAGGGATCCTTGAATTGCGTGGAGGCAAAATGCGCCGTCCAGCGATACATGCGGATCACATAAACAGAAAGAAAAGCAGCCACAAAAGCCAGTACGATGTACCACGGCAGGGCGGATGCACTCCATGTATTGGTGATCAGCACGAATGGCTGGCCACTGTAGATGAGCGAGGAAACCATGGTCGCGCTGGCCGAGGCGATGAGCATGGGCACCACAAGGGAAAGCGCATTGTTTGCCAGCAAGATTTCGAGGGCGAAAATGGTCCCTGCGATAGGCGCATTGAAGATGGCTCCTACGCCCGCGCCCGCGCCGCTGGCCAACAAGAGAATGCGCTCGCTGCGGCCGAAGCGCAGCCACTGCGCCAATTTGCTGCCGATCGCGCCCCCCGTTGCGGCAATGGGCGGCTCCAGCCCGGCGGATCCTCCCATGCCCATGGTGATGGCGCTGGTAAGTATCTGGGACCAAAGCTTGTGGGCGGCCACGCGACCGTCGCGCATGCGCACATCACGCACCAGGCTGGGCAGGCCCGCTCCGAGGTTGCCATGCAGGAAAAGTTTGGTGAAGCCCACTGTTATCAGCAGGCCGGCCATGGGAAAAAGGAAAACCAGAAACCGTTGGCCAGGTGTAAAAGTGACACTGTGGACCGTGCCACTGATGTAGTGTACACCCTGTTTCAGAGCTACCGCGCCCAGTGAGGCCAAACAGCCGATCACCACGCTTGCCACGATCAACGACGTCTGTGGCCCGAAAAACCGCTGCCGAACATGGCCTACGGTAGTTAACGGGTGCGAGCGTTCCATGGCACAATAGTAGTGCCCCGTGGAATTGTGGTGCCAAGTATTCCTGTGAAACCGTGATCAACGCCCGGTGAAAAATTCTTTTCCCCGATTCCCTCCGCGTAATCAACTTCGCACCCCCATGGCACATTCCCCAAAGAAGCTCGGCCAACTGGCCGCGACGGCGATTGCCGGCAACGACATCACCAGCAGTTGCCTGTACGTGGGCGCAATTTCAGTGAGCTACGCTGGCCCATGGGCCGTGGTGGCGTTGCTCATGGTGGCTGGCGTGCTCTACCTGTTCCGCAAAATTTATGGCGAAGTGGTCGGTGCCCTGCCGTTGAACGGGGGCGCCTACAACGTGCTGCTGAACACCACCAACAAGCAGAACGCCAGCATCGCCGCTTGCCTTACCATATTGAGCTACATGGCCACCGCCGTGCTTAGTGCCAGTACCGCCATGTATTACCTGCATGCACTGGTACCGGCTGTTCCGGTCTTATTAGCCACTACAGGTATCTTGGCCTTGTTCATGGTGCTGAGCATTGCGGGCATGAGCGAATCGGCCATCGTGGCCATAGTTATTTTTATAGCACACATGGCCACCATGGCCTTGCTGATCGGAGCGGCCTTTTGGTTTGTGGCACATAATGGCTTTGGCCAGTTCACATTGAACATCCATGCGCCGCTGCCTCGCGGAGGTGTAATGACGGCCTTGTTTTTCGGCTTCAGCGCTGCCATGCTCGGCGTATCCGGTTTCGAAAGCTCCGCAAACTTCATCGAAGAACAAAAGCAAGGCGTGTTCCCCAAAACCTTGCGCAACATGTGGGCTGCAGTTACCGTGTTGAACCCCTTGGTAACGCTCTGCGCCATCATGATCCTGCCGTTGGCCGTAATTAGCGAACACGAGGAAACGATGCTCTCCTTCATGGGCTTCACCATTGGCGGGAACTGGCTCGCCACCGTGGTAACTGTTGATGCGGTGATCGTACTCTGCGGTGCTGTGCTCACCAGCTACGTAGGCGTTATCGGCTTGGTGAAACGCATGACGCTGGACCGCATTTTACCTCAGGGTCTACTGAAGGAAACCAAGCAGGGCAGTTCACCGCGCATCATCATCCTCTTTTTCCTGCTCTGCCTTTCCGTGCTCGTGCTTACCAATGCAGAGACTGTGGCGCTGGCCGGCGTGTACACCATTTCGTTCCTCACCGTAATGGCCTTTTTCGCCATTGGGAACTTCCTGCTGAAGATGAAACGCGCCCGCTTGCCCCGCCCGGAAACCGCCACGGTGGCCAGTGTTTCGGTTGCGCTTTTCGCCATTTTGATCGCGCTATATGGAAATGTGCGCTTGCACCCGGAATACCTTGTGGTGTTCCTTCAGTACTTCATTCCGTCCGTGCTCGTTATCGCGATAATGCTTAACCGCAAAGCCATTCTCGAGGTCTTGATGGCCTGGGTCAGCCGTTTCGTGGAAAGCGTTCCAGGGCTTGCCGTTTTCGGGCGTTTTACCATCTCGCGTACCATTCGCAAGCTCAACAGTCAGGAATTCGTCTACTTCACCAAAGGCGATGACCTGTCCATCCTTAACCGCGTAATGATGTACGTGCAGGCAAACGAGATCACCAAGAAGATCAAGATCGTGACCGTGTTGAAAGAAGGGGAGAAGATGCACGAAGAATACCTCAGCGACGTGGAAGTGCTGGACCGCGCCTATCCGGAGATCAAGATCGAATTCACGGAAATGCACGGCGTGTTCGGGCCTGAGTTGGTGCATCGCTTAAGTGAAGAGTGGAAAATCCCCACCAACTTCATGTTCATTGGATCACCCAGTGATCGCTTTCCCTACCGACTGGCGGATTTGGGCGGGGTGCGGCTGGTGATTTGAAGAGTTAGTTGTCAGGGCGCCTGGATCCGGGCCGGGGTGTGCTTTTTCGGGTGGATTTGGTGGACGCAGTGGCGCACTGCGTCCACTAAGTCCCCATCACTGGATTGAGTGGCAACGCTTGGGCGTATGAAAGCCCCCCTATTCTTCAAGCGGAACTTTAGATCAAACACACGCTTCGTCAGCAACGGCGATCGCTTTAGAAATGATCTCCATTCCCTCGTCGATCCCGGCCTCATCAATAGTGAGCGGCGGTGCTACAAAAATCCAATTCCAACGGACGAACGTGAACATGCCCAGCTCGCTGATCTTCGCGGCCACTTTGTTCATTACTTCCATCTCATTAGGTGCCGCATTCCACGGCGCCATCGGCTCTTTAGTGTCGCGGTTTTTCACCAGTTCAATGCAGCCCAGCAGCCCCGTGTTGCGGAAATCGCCGATGCTCGGGTGCTTTTCCGCAAGCCCGGCCACACACTTCTCCACGTACTTGCCCATGCGTGCAGCATTGTTCACCAAATCCTCGTCCTTGTATACGTCCAGCACAGCGTTCGCGGCTGCACAGGCCACGGCGTGGGCACTGTAGGTAAGGCCGATGGGCAGTGGCTTGTCGTCGAAGTGCTTGATGATCTCCTCACGCACGACGATGCCGCCCAACGGGATATATCCTGCCGTGAGACCCTTAGCGATGCACATGATGTCCGGTACTACGCCGTGGTGATCGATGCCGAACCATTTGCCGGTGCGCCCGAAGCCGCTCATCACTTCATCGCAGATGGTGAGGATGCCGTACTTGTCTGCGATAGCCTTCACGCCTTTCCAGTATCCGGGAGGATATTTAATACAGCCGCTGGAGCCGCTCTCGCCCTCCATTAGGATGGCCGCGACATACTGCGGACCTTCAAACTTCACCACCCGCTCTAAGTGCGCCAGTGCACGCTCGGTGCATTCCTCCGGCGTTGTGCTGTTCCACGGACAGCGGTAGAAATAAGGATTTTCAACGTGGATGATGTTGGGTACGCCTTGGCTGTCGTGTGGTAAACCGCGCGGGTCGCCGCCCGCACAAAGTGCCCCGTACGTGGCGCCGTGGTAGCTCTGGTAAAGTGTGATGATCTTGTGTCGGCCCGTGTACAGTCGTGCCAACTTCATGGCATGTTCCACCGCCTCTGTTCCTCCATTGGTGAAGAAGGTCCGGTTGAGCGTGCCCGGCGTGATCTCGCTTAAGGTTTTGCCCAATTTCCCGCGCGCCTCGGTGATCATGCCCGGATGCACGTAGCTCACTTCAGCCATCTGCTTAGCCACCGCCTCAGCCACTTTCGGGTGCCCGTGCCCGATGTTCACATTCATCAGCTGGGAGCTGAAGTCGAGGATTTTTTTGCCTTCGCGGGTGTGCAGGTATAGGCCCTTGGCTGAAGCGATGTTCAGCGGATTAAGCCCGGATTGCTTGCTCCACGAGAATATCGTGTGGTCGAGGTTGTCCTTCTGGATCTCCTTGGGATCGGTCATTGTTTGCGTGCTCATTTCTGTTCTACTGGTTCTTTCAAGTCACAAGGTATGGAAGGTCTAGCTCACAGCATCCCGCTCACTTTATTCCGCTTCACGAATGTTCCGTAGCCTTTCTTGATCTTCACTTCTCCGTTGTGTACCGCCAGCTGTCCGCGCAGTATGGTGGTCTTCACCTTGCCAGTGAGTTCCATGCCCTCGTAGCCGCTGTAGTCGGTGTTCATGTGGTGCGTCTTCGCGCTTAGCGTATGCTTCTCGTTCGGATCGAGCAGGATGATGTCCGCGTCGCTGCCGATGCCGATCGTGCCTTTGCGCGGGAACATCCCGAAGATCTTCGCCGGGTTGGTGGCGGTGACCTCCACGAATTTGTTCAGCGTGATCCGCTTCTTGTTCACGCCTTCGCTGAAGAGCAGTTCCATGCGATGCTCAATGGCCGGATGCCCATTTGGGATCTTGGAAAAATCATCCTTGCCCATGGCCTTTTGTTCCATGGTGAACGGGCAGTGGTCCGTGGCCACCACCTGCACCGTGCCTTGGTCGATAGCGCCCCACAATGCGGCGATGTCTTTTTTCTCGCGCAATGGCGGGCTCATTACCCACTTCGCGCCGCCTTTGCGTTCATACAACGAAGCATCGAGCAGTAGATACTGTATACACGTTTCCGCCAGTACGCGCTGGTTCCGGCGGGCGGCATCGCGCACGTGGTTCAGCGCGCCCTCGCAGGTCATGTGTACGATGTACGCAGGCACCCCGGTGTACGAGGCCATGTCGGCAAAGCGGCCCGTGGCCTCCGCTTCCGTGATCTCCGGTTGACTGAGGTAGTGGTACAACGGAGCCATTTTCCCTTCCGCGCGGTTCTTCTGCACGAGGAAGTCGATCATGTCACCGTTGGTGGCGTGGACGGTAACGATGCCGCCGTTTGCCTTTACCTCGTTCATCAAGCCCACCATCTGGCGGTCGTCGATCATCAGTGCGCCCTTGTACGCCATGAATGTTTTGAAGCTCGTGATGCCTTCCTGCTCGATCATCTCCTTCACTTCCTTCTTCGTGTCGTCGTTGAAATCGGTGACGGCCATGTGCCAGCTCAGGTCACCATACAGGTTTCCCTTCATGCGGCCCTGCCATGTTTCCAGCGCGTGGCGCAAGCTCTTGCCTTGCGTTTGCAAAATGAAGTCGATAACCGTGGTGGTGCCGCCATGCAGCGCGGCGAGCGTTCCGGTTTCATAATTGTCACTGCTGAAGGTGCCCATGAACGGCATGTCCAAATGCACGTGCGGGTCGATGCCGCCGGGCATCACGAACATTCCTTTTGCGTCGATAACCTCGGCACCGGGTGCGTGCAGGTCGTGCCCGATCGCTTTTATATGTTCGCCTTCAATGAGGACATCTGCGCGGTGCAGATCGGCGGCGGTTACTACGGTTCCGTTCTTAATGAGGAGGGACATGGGCGATGGGTCAATTAGCGAACTTAGCGAATGTAAGCGCGACCATTCGCGCGGCATGCGTCAATTGCAAAAAATCGCAACTTGCGCCATGACTATTCATGTGCGCGCTGCGGATTCGGCGGAAGAATGGCAGCAGGCGCTGGCCGTACTCTATCGCGTCTATGTGGGTGAAGGCTATACGACTGCCGAACGTGCTGCTCCTTCGCAGCGCCGGGAAGTGCTGGAACCCGAAGGAACGTTTCTGGTCGCTATTAACGAAAGCGGTTCGGTGATCGGGGCAACGCTTTTCCTGCTTGAGGACAGTGTGATGAAACAGCTCGCACGGCCAGGTGAACGGGAGTTCCGGATGCTTGCCGTGGATCCGGCTGCACGCGGATCGGGAGCGGGTGCCGTGCTTGTTCAAGCTTGCATTGACCGTGCTAAGGAGGAAGGAGCCAGCGGGTTGGTGCTCTGGACACAACCCACCATGCTGGCCGCCCATAGGCTGTATGAACGCTTGGGCTTCATGCGTACTCCCGAACGTGACGAGGATGATCCCCGGGGATTTAAGCGGTTGGTGTATCTCCGGTCGTTTGGGTAGTTTTCCTACCCGCGCTGCTGGATGATGGGAATGGCGATTAACCTACCTTCCATTCCGCACCAGGATTGCGCAATTGCTAGTGAGCGAGGTTCGGGTTGAGAAATAGCAGTTCAGTCCCGCACCACTTCAATATCGAAATCCACCAGCTCAATGAACTGGTTCACACGGGCATCAATGTCTTCCTTGCTGATTTCCAGCAAACGCTCCACACCGAATTTTTCGCAGCAGAAGGAGGCCAGCGCCGAGCCCACGATGATGGCGCGCTTGAGGTTGTTGAAGCTGTGGTCGCCGCTGCGCGCCAAGAAGCCGATGAAGCCGCCAGCGAACGTGTCGCCCGCTCCTGTTGGGTCGATGATGTCTTCCAACGGCAAGGCCGGCGCGAAGAAAACGCGGTCCTTGCTGAACAGCAACGCGCCGTGTTCGCCCTTTTTCACCACTAGGTATTTGGGCCCCATTTCCAAGATCGCGTGCGCGGCCTTTACCAAACTGTGCTCGCCGCTGAGCTGGCGTGCCTCGGAATCATTGATGGTGAGGATGTTGACACGCTTGATCACTTTTTTCAGATCGTCCAGCGCGCTGTCCATCCAGAAGTTCATGGTGTCCAGTACCACCATGGCAGGGGCCTCCATCTGATCCAGTACTTTGGACTGCACTTTAGGGTCCAGGTTGCCCAGCATGAGGTAGGGCGCGGCTTTGTATGCGGCGTTCAACTTGGGGTCCAGGTCAAGCAACACGTTGAGGCGCGTTTCCAGCGTATCGCGCGTGTTCATGTCGTAATGGTACTTGCCGCTCCAGAAGAAGCTTTCCTTGCCCTTCAGAATTTCCAGCCCGGCCTGGTCGATGCCTTTGGCTTTCATTTTGGCCATCATGTCCGTGGGGAAATCCTCGCCCACCACGCTTACGATGCCTTGTTCCTCCAGGAAGAACGAGGCCGCCAATGAAATGTAGGTGGCGGCTCCGCCCACCACTTTATCGGCGCGGCCGAAAGGGGTTTCAATGTTGTCGAATGCGACGGTGCCTACGGTGACGAGTTTCATGGGGGATTGTTTTCGGGCCGCAAAGGTGCGCATTGGCGGGGAACCGGGATGACAGGAGCGTTTTTTGACAGGATTCCAGGATTTACAGGATTGGAACCCACCTGCGGCAGGTCCGCATTGTGGCGAAGTGCCTCATCTTCCGCGTAGCGGATACTTTCGCGCCTCATGAAAAAGGCTGAAGGCGAAAAGAAGTACCGCACTATCAAAACAATCCTGTTGGATCTCGGTGGCGTGCTGATCGATGTGGATTACCACGCCGCCGCCCGTGCCTTCGCGGATCTGGGCTTCACGGATTTTGATGCGCTCTACGGAAAGGCCAAACAGGACCACCTCTTCGATGGCTTTGAGACCGGTGCGCTTTCACCCGCACAGTTCCGTGACCGCATACGTGAATTGCATGGGCAACCATTAACGGATGCACAGATCAATGCCTGCTGGAACGCAATGCTCGGCAGCATCACGCCGGAACGTATCGCCTTGGTGGAACGCTTGAAGGAGCGCTACCAAGTGCTATTGCTTAGCAACACGAACGCGATCCATGTGCCCGCGTTCGAAGCCATCGTGGCGCATGAAAACCGCATCACGGAATTCAAAGGCTTGTTCCACGGGGCTTACTACAGTTGCGAATTAGGAATGCGCAAGCCGGATGCGGAAATCTTCCACCACGTGCTGGATCTGCATGGCGCGAAGTCCAGCACCACGCTCTTTGTCGACGACAGCATACAGCATGTTAACGGCGCGCTAAACGCCGGACTCCATGCGGAGCATTTGGAGTTGGCGGACGAGGATGTAGTAGCTATGGTGGAGCGGCTCGGTTTGCTGCGCTGAACGTACTTCAACCCACGGTTCCTGAGCGGTCTTGGCACAGCTCCACCAGTACACCGTTCGCGCTCTTCGGGTGTACGAAGCAAACCAGCTTATTGTCCGCTCCCGGTGCAGGTTCTTCGTTCAGTAGGGTGAATCCTTCCGCCTTCAACCGTGCCATTTCCGCACGGATGTCCGCCACCGCGAATGCGATGTGGTGGATGCCTTCCCCACGCTTTTCTATGGCCTTGGCGATGGGGCCGTCCGGCCGAGTGCTTACCAACAGTTCGATCTTGTTCGGCCCAACCTTGAAGAAGGAAGTGATCACGGCCTGGCTTTCCACCGCCTCGCGCTTGTAGGACGCGCTGCCCAAGAGTTTTTCATAGACGGACTCGGCTTGGTCAAGGTCTTTCACGGCAATGCCGATGTGCTCGATCTTGGTCATGACGTTGGTTTTTTCGTTGGTCCGGGACGGATCCGGAAGGTCCAAAAATGCGAAAGCCCCGTCCATGAACGAGGCTTTCTTCAGTATTCAAGCGGCGTTCACTTTTTGAACGATTCGCCCATCTTATTGTCGTAGTTCACGTAGTACAAGCCTTTTTTCAGGTCTTTCACGTCCGCTTCAGTAGCGAAACCGCGCTTTACGATGTTGCCGAACTGATCGTAAACCTCATACATGGTGGAGGAGCTGAACGTGATGGCGCCCTTGCCTTTATCGTACGTCCAAGTAACGGCGGGCACGCCAGAGGCGGTGTACAAGGTGTTTTCACTAAAGCGGGAGCGATTGGTAAGGTCGGTCTGTTTTACACGGAAGGTGTTCTCTCCGCTGTGTGGCGTCACGTTGAACGTGTACGTGTGGTTGCCGGGGCTGCCATCGCCCATCACTTCGCCTACGCGCACCCATTTGTTCCAACGCTTTTGCTGCACTACAAAGGGGAGTTGTCCGCTTTCGTTCACGGTGGTCCACGTGTAGGTGCCGTCCGATGCAACGCTTTGTTTCACGATGTCGAACGTGCTTTTCGGCTTCAGGACTTCGGGATTGAGCACCTTGGGCGTGCAACCGTCTTTGTGCATGATCTTGATGACCACTTTGTCACCCATTTTCAGGTTGAAATTCGTCAAGTCCACCTCGAAGGCGCTGGAGTTGATCTCGTCGGTGGCCACTTTATCGTTCACCGTTACCTGATAGATGCAGAAACCGACCCCGGCCTCGGAGTACGGGTTTTGCACGAAGAGGTTCTTGCCTTGGTAGTTTCCTTCCAAGACGATGGTAGCGGCATGGGCGAAAACACCGGCCAGCAAGGCGATGATGAAAAGGAGCGGACGGAGCTTGGACATCTACGGGTTTTCGAAGGGGCCGAAATATAAGCGCACGACCGCCAGCTTGGTTCTACGGTTGTTCGGACTGAAGTGTTGCAAGTGGGGTGCCAAAGTGCTGAATATCACGTCAGGCGGGCAGTTTGGGGCCAATGGAGCCGGCCATGCGTTTTACATCTTCCAAGCTGAAGGGGGTGCCGGTATCCCCGTCCATGGCCGTGAAGGTGCGGCCGTCCACGGTGATGGTCTTGTTGAAGTGGAAAAAGACCAGTGAGCTGTCGTCCGGAAATTCGGAACGGTACACCAGTAAGTCAGGCGTTTCCTCTACGATGGTGTTCTTGCGAAGCAGGTCGCGGTCTAAGTCGCCCTTTAGCCGGTCGCGGTCTGCCGGGCCTTCAGTGATGGACAAGTTGAAGTGGTCGCCAGCGGAAATAGATAGCTCACCCAATTCGTCTTTCCAGGTTTTCATAGCGGGTGGCAAGCCTTCGGGCATTACAAGGGCCAATGGCATGTGGAATTCCCCAAGATCCACGGTGGACGCGACTTTGAGGCTGTCGGCCGCTGCAGCGATCTGTAATGCAGCATCGCGCTGGCCATCGCCACAGGCGTTGAAAATGAAGGCCAATGCCAGAATAGCGGAAGGAAAGAGTGCTTTCATGCGGCGAAAGTATACGTGGGGAGGAGCGTTTGGGTCGCCCCCGCCCCCCACCCCCCCCCCCCCCCCCCCCCCCTAAACCCCCCCCCCCCCCCCCCCCCCCCTTCCGTCACCCCCCCCCACCCCCCCCCCCCCCCCCCCCCCCCGGGCCCCGGGCCCCCCCCCCCCCCCCCCCCCCCTCCCCCCCGGCCCCCCCCCCCCCCGGCCGGCCCGCCGCGGGGCCCCCCCCCCCCCCCCCCCCCCCCCCCCCCCCCCCCCCCCCCCCCCCCCCCCCCCCCCCCCCCCCCCCCCCCCGGGGCCCCTCTTCCCCCCCCCCCCCCCCCCCCCCCCCCCCCCCCGGCCTTCCCCTGGTCCAAAGCCCCCCCCCGGGGCCCCCCCCCCCGCCCCCCCCCCCCCCCCCCCCCCCCCCCCCCCCCCCCCCCCCCCCCCCCCCCCCCCCCCCCCCCCCCCCCCCCCCCCCCCCCCCCCCCCCCCCCCCCCCCACCCCCCCCCCCCCCCCCCCCCCCCCCCCCCCCCCCCCCCCCCCCCCCCCCCCCCCTCCCCCCCCCCCCCCCCGGGGGGGGGCCCCCCCCCCCCCCCCCCCCCCCCCGCCCCCCCCCCGGGGCCGGGGGCTCCCGTTTCTTCTTTTTTGGTTTTTGCGCCCCCCGCCCCCCCCCCCCCCCCCCCCCCCCCCCCCCCGCCGCCCCCCCCCGCCCCCCGCCCCCCCCCCCCCCCCCCCCCCCCCCCCCCCCCCCCCCCCCCCCCGGGGGGGGGGGCCGGCCGGCGCGCCGGGGGAATCCGGGCGGGGGGGGGGGGTCCGCGGGAATCCCCGCCCCCCGGGGCCGGGCCCCCGCGCCCCCCCGCCCCCCCCCCCCCCCCCCCCCCCCCCCCCCCCCCCCTCCGCCCCCCCCCCCCCCCCCCCCCCCCCCCCCCCCCCCCCCCCCCCCCCCCCCGCGCCGCCCCCCCCCCCCCCCCCCCCCCCCCCCCCCCCCCGGGGGGCGCCCGGGCGGGGGGCGCGGCGGGAGGGGCCGGGGGGGGGGGGGCCGGGGGGGGGGGGAGGGGAAAGGCCCCCGGGCGCGGGTTTTTTGGGGGGGTTTGGGGGGAGGGCCCCCCGGGGGGGCCCCCCCCGGCCCCCCCCGCCCCGGGTTTGGGCGCGCGGGTGGGTTCTTCCCCCGGGGGCCCCCCGGGGGGCCCCCCGGGGGGGGGGCGCCCGGGGCCCGCCCCCCGCCCCCCCCCCCCCCCCCCCCCCCCCCCCCGGGCCCCCCCCCCCCCCCCCCCCCCCCCGGGCGCCGGGCGCCCCCGCCCCCCCCCCCCCCCCCCCCCCGCGGCCCCCCCCCGCGGGGGTTCTGTGCTTTTTTTCCCGGCGCCCCCCCTCTCCCCGGGCGAGGGCCGCGGGGGCGCTCTTTTTAAAATTTTTTTTTTTTCTTTCACTTCCCAACCTCGATCCGCACCCCTTCACTGTGCGATGAAAACTCAGGCGCGTACATGCACATCGCCGTGGTGATGCCGTTGCTGAAGTCGCCCGCATGCGAAACGCGCAGCTCGTATTCGAAGACGTAGGTGCCGGGTTCGATGTGGTCGAAGAAGAAGTCCGTGGCCGCATCGCGGGTGCTTTGATAGTAGCCCAAGCCGCCTTGGTAGCGGTAGCCGCTCAGTGTTTCCGTCGGCTCCAGGCCGGCAGCGCGCAGGTCCTTCATGTGGACGTAATCCATGGCGCGGTCGCTGCGCAGTTCAATGCGTACGGTGAGCTTGTCGCCGGGCTTCAACGCACGTGCTTTATCGAGCGTGATGAGCTTCGCTCCAGCGTCCGTCTGCTCTTTCAACATCACTTGCTTTTTAATGCTGAACGGGCTGTCGGCGGAAGTCACTTTGTCCATCTGCTCGAAGTACTGCCAGTAGAGCGCGCCCCATGCTGCGCGGTCCGCAGTGGTGGTTACGGTTACTTCGCCCATGGCGGGTTTGATGGCATCCGCAGGCCATACTTTCTGAAAGTATCCGGTGCCGGCTTCTTGCTTTTCTGCCACTATCTTTTCTCCGCCAACAGTGATCACCGGAGCATCCACCGGTTCGAGCCAATTGTCGCCCGTGAGCAGCAGCGCATAGCAGGCTTCGGCCGTGGCCTTGGTGGTCTTCCAATCGGTGGTCTGCTTCAATTTCAGCAGGTAGAGGCGCAGCTCGTTCACGCTGGCTTCGTCCTTGGCTACTTCGTGGAAGGCTTCGATCATCAACGCGTGCGTTTCCGTCGGGAAATCCCACCAGTACCAACCGGCGTTGAAGTTCTTCCAATACATGCCCAGCTCTTCGCTACGGGTGGCGCGTTCGCTCAACGACTTCATGATGAGCTGTGCGGTAGTGTGATCACCAAGACGGTCTAAGGAAAGCGCGATCATGGCCTGTTCCTGCAAGCCGAAACTGAGCCACGTGGCCGCCAACCGGCCTTTGTAAAATTCCACGGCGGTGTTGGTGGTGCCGTTGATCGGCCAGCGCGCAAAGAAGCTGCGCGCATAGAGATATTGCACGGTGGAATGGTCTGGCGTGTACTTCGCAAGTTGCTCTTTTGTGGTCTCCTTCAGCAAACGCTTGTAGTCGCTGTCTACATCGTTGTCAAGCCAGTTCACGGCGTTCTTCAGCATTTGTTGCGTCTGTCCATCCGGACGGAGATCCGCCGCTCCGAGCTTTTCCAAATGCCCGAAGCCCGCTACGATGCTTTGCGTTACCCAACGCGATGGCTGCATGCCGCTGAACCATGGCCACGCGCCATTGCCAAGCTGAGCATCACGCAATTTTTTCAACGCCACGGCTTTCTCTGTGGCCATGCGTTGCATGTCGAAGAGCAGCGCGATGCGCTCCTTGCTTTCCTTTTCGCTGCGAGCGTTCAGCACCCAGGGCGTTTCCGCCAGTACCACGTTTTTCAGATCGCTGTTCTTTTCCAATTTGCTGAGGAAAGCTTCTTCATTGCCCTCGCCCTTCGCTGCCCATTCCGCAAACACCTGCTTGATCGCCGGACGTTCATCCACAATGTGCGATGCAAGGCTGTTCGCGTAAAAGCGGCTGAAGACCTGCTCGCTGCATGCGTGCGGATACTCCATCAGGTAAGGCAGCGCTTGCACGGCATACCACGCGGGGTTCGGTGTGAATTCCAATTTCAGGCTTTGGTTGCGAAGCGTTGAGCTGGTGTCGTTCTTCAGTTTTTCCAAGGTGAACGTCTTCGTGCCCGTTTTGCTGATCGGCAGCGGCAAGCTTTCCGTGACGAGCACGCGATCAGTAAGAATTGGCAGTGGCTTTTCTTCGCCATCGGTGAAAGAACCAGCCTTCGCACTGATGCGCACGCTTACTGCGTTCACGCCTTCCGGCACTTGCACATCCCACGCCACTGCGGCGCTCGCGCCCGGCCCTGCGGTGAAGGGAACCGCGTTGTTTTTCACTCCGAAGCGTTCGTTCAACGATGCATTGGTGAATGGGTCGAAGAGTTCGAGGCTTGCTGTTCCATTCACTTGTCCACCTTCGATAACAGCAACTTTCGAAGTCAACGTGATCGCATCGCCCTCCCGAAAAAAGCGCGGCAGGTTCGGCGTTACCATCAACGGCTTTTGCGTGATCACCTCCTTGGTGAATTGCGCGGTCTTGAGATCTGTGGTGTGCGCGAGGCCCATCAGCTTCCAACGGGTAAGTGCGTCCGGCATGGTGAAGCGCAGGATCACGCTGCCGTCCTTGTCGGTGAGCAGGTCCGGCAGGAAAAAGGCCGTTTCGCGGAAGTCCGTGCGGGTGGCGGGCGGGGGAGTGGTGTTCGCTTGCTGAGGTGTAGCAACCACCTCAACTGTGCTATCTTCTGCTTCGCTGCTTTTATCCATTTTCGCCTCGGCCATAGCCATCATCGGCGGGGCGGCGCCATCCGCATCCATCTGCATGTTACCCATGGCAAAGCCGCCGCGCATGTAGCTGTTGCGACCGTATCCTTGGCTAAATCCATACGTGTTCAGCTCCGGAAATACGTGTGCCGTATCGCTTGGCATTGTGAGGTTGCGCCACACCTGCTCCCCGCTGTTTACGCCAAACGGCATGGCTTGTTGCCAGCCCAATTGCGAACGGTTCGTTGCCCATACGGACATGTCCCAAGAATGCGGAACAAAGTGGTCCAGCGAAGCATCGTACATGCCAGCGAGCAGTTGTGCCGCCACTTTTTCACCCTTCGGGCCGGAGATCTTCAGTCGCCATTCTTCTTTCGCTCCTGGTAAAAGTTTGTCGCGGAAGGTCATCCATTCCACCTGCAACTCCTTGTTGCTCCAAGGCACATCAATGGAAATGTTCTGGTTGTGTGAACGCCCGCGTTCAACGCAAACAAAGTGGACGGAGAAGCCGCCACGGTCCGCTTCTTGCACCGGGATTTCCACGCGCTGTTGACCGTTTTTCAATGTGAGCCACTTCCGTTCGGTAATTGCATTTTCACGTTCCACCTCCATCAGAATGTGCGCTTCCGGCAATGCGGAGCTCAGCAACAACACGGCCTTTTCATCAGGTTCCGCTTTCGTTTTCACGGCTTCCACATGGAATGCATCGTTTACGAAACCGGTGCGTTGCACCGCGGGATCGTACACGGTCACCGCTTTTTGCACGCGCACAGTATCGCCCTCCGCATCTACTGCGCTCACTTCGATGAGGTAGCTGCCGACATCCCATTTTGCCATGCCCGCCAATGCCAGCGCCTTTCCTTTTGCTGACCACTTTTTCTGCTCCATCACTACGACTTCTTTCGGCCACGTGAGCGGGTCGTTTTCATCAGCGAACACATCTTGTGGAAAGCGCTCCTTGAATTGCGCTGCGGTGAGAACATGTCGGTCCGGACGTTCCCACAGGCGGTCGCGCAACGGCATTGCCGGCGCTTGCAGGCGCGTAAAGCGCACATCCATGGGCACGTCCAGTGTGTTGCCGTTGAGGTCTTGGACATTTAGATCCAAGCTATCTGCGGCGGAACGATCAATGCCGTCGCCAACATTCAATGCAATGTCGAGGCTGCGATAGCCCACGGAAAGGCTGGTATTGCCGGTCTGCGTTTCACCGTTCACATCGGTAATGCTGGCCTCTACGCTGAAGGTGAACGTGGGATCCGCTTTGCGCGAAATGGCTTGATCGGCTTCTGCTAAAAAGCTGATCGTGAACTGGCCGTTGGCATCCGCTTCTGCCGTGCCGCTGGCCACTTCGGTGGGCGTTCCCCAAGGGATGAACGAGCGCCAGTAACTGCCGCACCACCACGGCATGCGTGCTTCGCGCTTCACTGTCCACTGCACCTGTGCGCCGTCCAACGGCACGCCAGCGTAGCTTTTCGCAACGCCGTGTACCGTTGCTAGAGCATTCAACTTCGCAGCGCTGGTTGCGGCGGCAGTATCGTTCTTCGGAAAGAGCACTTCGAAAGTTGGGCGCTTGTATTCTTCAACTTGAACGTATTGACTGCCGAATTTTTCTTCAATGCGCATGCTGCCGGTAAGCGTTCCTTCCGGTGCTTTGAATTCGCCGTGAAAAGAACCAAAAGCATCGGTGGTCACGTTAGCAGAATCCACCACTACGCCATTCACATCGAAGAAACGGACAACGCTTTTGTAACCAGGCTTCACCACGGTGTTCTTGCCGCGCTTCACGGAAACGATGCCCTTGAAAAAAACCGGTTGGCCGGGCCGGTAAATGGCGCGGTCGGTGAAGAGAAAGGTGCGCAGCGTGTCGCGGTCCTCGTCTTGGTGATAGTCCCGGTAGTAATAGTTGCCATTGGTTACCAAGCGGTCTTTTCCGTAGGTGATCTCCCAGTATTGTTGACCGCGTTGGCCCTTCGGAGCGGCGACTTCCGCCATACCGTCCGCGTCTGTGACAGCGGAGCCGATGCTGATCTCGCGCACACCGCTATTCTCGTACCGGCGCACAAAAAGTTCCGCCTTGGCACTTTGTACGGGCATGCCATTTTCGCGGTCCAACACCAAAGCGCCGGGGTTGCCTTTTGCTCCGGTACGTTGCGCCATCGCTAAGCGCGTTACCTGCACTGCCGTTGTCGTTACGTTTCCGTCGTTGTTCGGCAATGTACCGTCCCCTGCAATGATCACGTAGTTGCCCAGTGACAGCGGCTCCACAGGCAGCTCCACCACATGTGCATTCAGGTCGCCGTCGTCCGGCAGGTCCACGTTCCATTCCCGCAAAGCAGGCAGCTTCAGTATGCGTTTTTGCCAATCACCATCGTTGTATCGGGCATCGGGTTTTCCATTGGATTTTACAATGCGCAGCCAGAGATGCTTGGTGTTGGTGTAATTTACGGAGATCCGGAACGGCACGTCCGGCGTGGTTGCTTCTTCCGCTTGCACCTGAAAAGTTGGCTGTGTCCATTGTGTGAGCAAGGCCGTGGCGCGTTTCGCTGCGAAAGGCTCCTGTGGATGTGAAGCAATTTCGCGGCAAATGTCCACGGCGGTTTTCTTTTCCCATTTGAAAGCGCTGTCCGGCGCGAGCCGCTGGTAGTTGCCGGCCTGGTCGACATGCCATTGCGCGATGGCGAGCATCACCGCGCTCTTTTCCTCACCGACATTGAGCGTGGCGCTCTGGGCTTGAAGCGCTTCGAGATAGAGGCTGTCTTTTCGAGGAAGCGTGCTGTTTTCGCGGGCAAAGGCGAGGCGGTCGAGCGTGATGTCGGTTAGTGCGGCAGGGTTGTCTGAAAGGTGCAACGCGGTGAGCTGCTGATACAGCCGTAACGCCTGCCATTCCCATGCGGAACTGTCGCGTGTGGCGAAGTTTGCCGAAGCGAATTCCGGCGCTGCTGCAAAGGCCTGTGGGCTGTCCAATTGGAATCGCCATGCGGGTTCCGCCAAGCGCGTTTCACTGTTCTGGAACACGTCTAATGCGCGGTGTGCGAGCAGGTCGAACAACGTTGGACGCAAGGACTGCTCAGCGTTTTCCGGCTGAAGTAACTGTTCCAATTCGCCTGTGGGGACTTTCGCCAGTTCCGCCGCTGGTTCCAGCGATGCGGCATACGTGTCGATCACCTTCCGCATAAAGGTGGCCTGGTCCCAAGTTTCCGGATCTTCGGTGGATTCCGCGAGGTAGGTGCGGTCCAAAACGCGCCAGCGGTTCTGCTGGTAATAATTCCACCATTGCTCGGCAACAACGCTTTGCAACAATTGCTTCAAGGGCGTAGTGGCGGCGTTCGCGGCGGAATCCAATTGGGCAATTACCTGCACGGGTTCAGTGCCCGTGTACTGCTGAAAGCGCGCGGCATACATCCACGCGCGGAATTCCGTGCGCCAATCTTTTTCCGCTTGCGCCTTTGCCAAAACGACATTCGTCTCTTTCAACGCTGAAGCATATTGGCCGATGTTGCTGAGCGAATCAATGGCGGCCCAGGTCGCGTCGTATTTTCCTTCGGGCATGGTAGCGGTGTTCTTCGTGGAAGCACAGCCCAGCACCACGAGAAGTGTAGTGGCGGTGCCGAGCAGAATTTTACGGATGTTGCGCATCAAAACTCGCCGCAACCGTTTTGTCGGAGCGGCAATGTGCCAAAGATCGCTATTCATGGCGGGCTGTACACGCTGGTGCAAGTTGGGTTCAGAAGGAACGATGATCGGTTGCTGGTGATTTGTGATCGGGAGTTCGGAACGGGAAGCGGCATCCGACCGCCGGTCTTCGCTTACCGCTTTGATCATTCGCAGTAGTACGGCTCCCCAACTTGGTTTTTCTCACCTTCACGGAAATTAGCGCGACCATCCGACCTTCGCATTTTTCCGGGTATAATTTCACCGCCATGCGCAAGCTCTTTTATCTCGTCGGGGCCTTGGTTCTAATTGCAATCGCCTTATTCGGCTGGTTCGATCACCGGTACCTGTGGGGATTCGCGTTGGCGATACCGCTCTTTCTGCTCGGCATTTACAACATGGTGCAGTCGCGCCACACCATTCTGCGGAATTTCCCGGTGCTGGGTTACATGCGTTATGCACTGGAGTTTATTGCTCCGGAGATCCAGCAGTACTTTATTGAGCGGCATACAGACGGACGGCCATTCAGCCGGCAGCAGCGTTCGCTGGCCTATCAACGGGCAAAAAACGTGGGCGATACCGTGCCGTTCGGCACACAGCTCGACATCAATGCGGCGAACTACGAAGGCATCCGCCATTCCATTTATCCGAAGGAAATCCCTGCTGATCCGCCCCGCGTGAAAATTGGCGGCGCGTATTGCAAGAAGCCATACATGGCCAGCCTGTTGAACATTTCGGCAATGAGCTTCGGATCGCTGAGTGATCGCGCCGTGCTGGCGCTGAACACCGGCGCGCGCAAGGGCGGCTTTTACCACAACACCGGCGAGGGCGGCCTCAGTCCGCACCACCTTAAACCCGGCGGAGACATTACTTGGCAGATCGGCACAGGCTACTTCGGCTGCCGCACCAAAGAAGGGAAATTCGATCCGGATTTGTTCCGTACCAAAGTGGCCGAACATCACCAAGTGCGCATGATCGAGCTGAAGATCTCCCAAGGCGCAAAACCTGGCCACGGCGGGGTGTTGCCCGCCGTAAAGAACACGCCGGAGATCGCCGCGATCCGGCACATTGAACCGCACACGGTTGTGCTTTCGCCACCGGGTCACAGCGCCTTCTCCGATGCGGAAGGCTTCCTGAAATTCATTACCCAGTTGCGCGAATTAAGCGAGGGCTTGCCCGTCGGGTTCAAGCTTTGCATTGGGCGTACCGAAGAGTTTACCGAGCTGTGTGAGAAGATGGTGGCCACCGGCATGCGCCCGGATTTTATTACAGTGGACGGTGCGGAAGGCGGCACTGGCGCGGCCCCGTTGGAGTTCTCTGATTCAGTGGGCATGCCGGTCGAACCTGCGTTGATGTTCGTGCGCCGTACGTTGGAACGTTTCGGCCTGCACGGGGAAATTAAAATTATCGCGAGTGGTAAAGTGCTTACTTCCGCCAGCTTAATGAAGATGCTTGGCTTGGGTGCCGACCTCTGCAACAGTGCGCGCGGTTTCATGTTTTCGCTGGGCTGCATACAAGCATTGCGCTGCAACACCAACGATTGCCCTACCGGCGTTGCCACGCAGGACAAGGGCTTGGTAAGCGGACTTGTGGTCTCGGATAAAAGTGAGCGCGTTTTCAACTTTCACAAAAACACGTTGCATTCTCTTATGGAACTGCTGGCCGCCTGTGGGCTGGACAATGTGGAGGACATCAGCATGAGCCAATTCATGCGGGGAGATGAGTTCGTGCGACTGGCGGACCGATATTTTCCTGATGGACTGGAGCAGGTGATGCATCCTTCGCCGGGAGCGGGGAAGTGAACGTTTTTAGTTTCGCTGACGCACGGCGCTTACTATCCGACCGTGTGCCGTCGCATCAACAAAGCGTACAGTACAAAGCTCACCCCGAACCCCGTGAACCACGCGATCTGGTATAGCGCCTCCAACGGCTTCACCCAAAAGCCCGCCAGCGCCACCAACACGCCTACGGCCAGCGCAACCATTGCCCGCGTGTTCACGCCGCCTGTATAGCTGTATTCGCCGTCCACCGCATACAAGCCGGGCACGGAAAGCGTGCGCTTACGAACGATGAAATAATCGCACAGCAAGATCCCGAGCACCGGGCCCAACAGGCCGCTCACGAAAACAAGTATCCCGCTGATCTCGTCCATGAGCCACCACGGGCAGATCACGATGCCCACCAAACCTGCGAGCAATCCGCCCATGCGAAAGCTGATGCGCTTGGGAAACAGGTTGCTGATGGCGTTCGCCGGCGCAATGATGTTCGCCGCGATGTTGGTGCTAAGCGTAGCGATCAACATGGCGAACTGCGCGAAGATCACCACGCCAGGGCTGTTGAACTTGCCGATCAGCGAGACCGGATCCCACGGTGCATCCTCGGAAATGAGCACATCCGGCAAGGCCACCACGGCCGCGCACGTCACGAAAATGCCCACGAACGAGTAGAACATCATGGTGCCCGGCAAGCCGATGAACTGCCCCGCGACCTGTGCCTTTTGCGTGGTGGCAAAACGTGTGATGTCCGAAATGCTGATCGCCATGGTAGCCCAAAAACCCACCATCGCCGTGAACCACATGAGGTATTGCCAAAGCATGTTCGTAGAGGCCGGGGGCGCTGCCAAAGGCACGTCCACCATGCTGGAGACATGGCCATTCGCATCGCGGAACTGTACCTTCTCTTGGCCTGCCCCAACCAGCGGTACTTCGGTGGTTTCGCCTACAAGTGGAAGCCATTCAACGGGAACATCTTTTTTAGTTTCCGAGGAAATTATCCGATATTCCGTGGCCTTCACCTTTCCGTCTTTACCAAGCAGCGGTGTAAGGCCCAACGTGCGGCCCGGATGATAGGCATACGGCACCAATTGCACGGTGGCCTGCTGCAATTGTTTGCCTTGTCCGAGCGTTGCAATGAAGCCGCCAGCATTCATCGCGCCCCACGCCAACAGTGCGATGCCGATGCCAATGAGCACAGGTGCGCTCCACGCCTCCAGCCATTCGATCCGCTCGGTGCCTTTGCAGATGAAGTAAATGTTGATGGTCCAGAATACGCCAAAGGCGATGAACTTGCCGTAAGAAAGACCGGCATCGCCTGTGCTGCCTGTCATTACCGACCAAATGGAGTAAAGCGAAAGTCCGCCGATCCAGGCGTTCACTCCGAACCAGCCGCAGGCCACTAGGGCGCGCAACAACGAAGGCACGTGCACGCCCAACGTTCCGAACGGTGCGCGCCCTTGCACCGGGAACGGGATGCCGTACTTCACCCCGGCGTGGCCGTTCAGCACCATCGGCACGGTGATCACCAAATTCGCCAGACCGATAATGATGAGCGCCGCCTGCCAATCCAGCCCGGCGCGCATCATGTACGAAGCGAGCAAGTAGGTGGGGATGCACACTGCCATGCCCACCCACAATGCCGCCATGTGCCATTTGCCCCACGTGCGTTTTCCGGGGGGAATGGGCGCGAGGTCTTCGCTGTAGAGCGGCGAAGCCGTGGTTTTTTCAAGGAGTGGCGGCAGTTCCATGGTGGCGGGGTGGGCGACCAAAGTAATGGGGGAGGGACAGGTGGTGGTTTTTCCGATTTTCTAAATTGGCCCCACCGCACATCCACACGCTTTTCCACAGCGACCCCTGAAATGACAGAATTCGAAGAACCAATGATGGACCCGCTCATCCACGACCTGCTGCGGATCTTGTGGATCGTACTGATCGCCTATTGGACGATCTCTGCGTTGCGCGCGAAAAAGGTGGCCGCACAAGAATCGTTGCCGTTGAGGATCTTCGCCTACTGGCTTCCGTTGGCGATCGCCGTGTACTTGCTTGGCCCAGGTGAATGGTTTGGCCATACGTTGATCCGGGAGAACTTCGTTGAGCATACGAACACGGTCGGCGTCATCGGCTTGGCATTTGGGGTGGCCGGAGTATTCATAGCGATCTGGTCGAGGTACCTGTTGGGGCGGAATTGGAGCTTGTCGGTGCAGAAAAAGCAAGACCATGGATTGATCTCCACAGGTCCTTACAAGTTCGTCCGGCATCCGATCTACTCCGGTCTGTTGCTCCTGTTCACCGGCAATGCGATCATCGTGGGTGATTACCGCGCGATCATCGCTGTGGCCATCGTTTTCTTTTCCTTCTGGTACAAGTTGCGGAAAGAGGAACGATGGTTGACCGAGGCTTTCGGTGCGGCCTACGTGGAATATTCCAAAGGAACACGGGCGCTGATCCCCGGGATTCTTTGAATCCAAGTGGGCGGGCTCTTAGCGAACTGGTCCCTCCCGCACCGCCGCGATCCCCGGCAGTTCCTTCCCCTCCAAATACTCCAACATAGCACCACCGCCGGTGCTCACATAACTGATCTGGTCCGCGAGGTTGAACTTGTTCACTGCGGCCACACTGTCGCCGCCACCCACCAAGGAGAACGCGCCATACTTCGTGGCATCCGCAACGGCATCGGCAATGGCCTTGGTGCCCGCTTGGAAGCTCGGCATCTCGAACACGCCCATGGGTCCGTTCCATAAAATGGTCTTCGCGCGCTTCACCACGGTGCTGAACAACTTGATGCTTTCCGGACCGATATCCAAGCCCATCCAACCTTCGGGGATGGCGTTGGCCGCGCAGAGATCGGTATTGGCGTTATCTGCGAATGCATCGGCCACTACCGCGTCTACGGGCAGGTGCAGCAGCACGCCCCTGTCCTTGGCCTCCGCCAAGATCTCCGTGGCCGTTTTGATGTGGTCTTCCTCTACCAAAGAAGCACCGGTTTTTCCGCCCTGTGCTTTGATGAAGGTGAAGGCCATGCCACCACCGATGATCACTTCATCGCACTTGCCCAGCAGGTTCTTCAGCACTTCGATCTTGCTGCTCACTTTGGCGCCACCGACAATGGCGCACAGCGGCTTTTGCGGATTCTCCAACACCTTGCCGATGCTGTCCAATTCCCCAGCTACCAAGTAGCCGAACAGCTTATCCTGTGGGAAATATTTCGCCACGATGGTCGTGCTTGCATGCGCGCGGTGTGCCGTTCCGAACGCATCATTCACGTACACGTCACCCAATGTGGAAAGTGCCTTGCTGAAACCTTCGTCACCGGCCTCTTCTTCTGGATGAAAGCGCAGGTTTTCCAACAGCAGCACTTCGCCCGGCTTCAGTGCGGCGGCTTTAGCTTGGGCATCGGGTCCGATGCAATCGGTAGCGAATTGAACCGGAACGCCGAGCAAGCCTTCCAGGTGTTTGGCGATCGGTTTCAAGCTCATGGCCGGATTTACTTTCCCTTTCGGACGACCGAGGTGGCTCATCAAGATCGCGCTGCCGCCGTCTTTGAGGATCTTCTTCACCGTGGGCACGATGGCGCGGGTGCGGTTGTCGTCGGTAACGTTGAATTGGGCGTCCAAAGGCACGTTGAGGTCAACGCGGACAAGGGCTTTGTGCCCTTTGAAATTGAAGGAATCCATGGTGTGCATGGCGCAAAAATACCAGTGCCGGGCCGATCGCGTCTACGAGCTCAAGGAAGTCCGACCTTGTTAAGGTCTTCTTCCGTGTCGATGTCGATCAACTCCGGAAGCGTTTTCCACGTGCGACAGAGCCGCTTCAGGTCTGCCGTGGTCTGCTTGAAAACCGAGTCCGTGCTCCAGCTTTTTCCTTGGAAGATTTCCGGACATGGCTTCCGTAGTCCAAGCAAATAGTAGCCTCCGTCATTGGCGGGCCCGATCACCGCGTCGTGTGTTTCCAGCGCTTTCAACGCTTCGCGGAGCAGCGCTTCCGAAAGCTGTGGAAGGTCCGTGCCGATGATGAAAATCGGGGAGTGTCCGCTGGCGAAACCGCCATCGAACGCGCGTTGCATGCGTTCGCCGAGATCAGCACCAGCTTGTTGATGAACGGAGTAGCCCAATGCAGCGCATGGTTCCTCCGCCGGAAGTTCATCAGCATACCAAGCCTGCCGGTCCACACCGAGCTGTGCGCCTTGTTCAATGGTGTGCTTAAGCAAAAGCGAGTAGATCTCCAACGCACGTTCCTTTCCGAGGGTGGCCGCCAAACGTGTCTTCACTTTCCCCAATACGGGAGCACGCAGAAAAACCAGAAGTAAGGGATTGCTCATGCCACTGTTCCGCCGCAACTGCTTCCCGCGCCAGCGGTGCATCCGTAGCAATGCCTGCCCGTAACGATCGCGCGACCGGCCACGTTCGATTTGGCGAGATCACGGATGTGGTGCGGCATTCCAGCGCTCAGCGGCAATTCCAGCATCTGGTTGAAGTCGCAATCATAGATGCTGCCGTCGTGTGATACGGAGATCATGTTGCGGCACATTACGCCTTGCACAGCGGCGGGGTTGAAGGCGTTCACCAAGCGCTCCATGTATTCCGCGTAATGTTCGGAGCGCACCAAGTATTCCAAGAAGCGACTGATCGGCAGGTTGGTGATGGCGAAGAGCTTGTGGAACTGGATGCCGTGATCGGCCATCAGACTTTTCTTGAACTGCTTCTCCAATTCATCCTGTGAGCCGGGTAAAAATGCACCTGCGGGATTGTACACGAGGTTGAGCTCGAGTTCGCTGTCCGGCAAGCCGTAGCCCACGGCATTCAGCATCTTCAAGGCTTCGATGGAATGCTCGAACACACCCTTTCCGCGCTGGCGGTCGGTGCGGTCGGCGGTATAAAATGGCAGCGAGCTCACCACTTCCATCTTGTGCTTCCGGTAGAATTCCGGCAGGTCGTAATACTTCTTATTGGCCCTGATGATCGTAAGGTTGCAACGCACGATGATGTGGCAACCTTTCTCGTTGAGCTGCTCTACGAACCAACGGAAGTCGGGATGCATTTCCGGCGCGCCGCCAGTGAGGTCCACCGTGTGTACGGGGTGTGCATCGAGCGCCCGGAGGCAATCCTCCATCACCTCGCGGCTCATGCGCTCCTTGCGGTCCGGACCGGCATCTACGTGGCAGTGGGTGCAGGTCTGGTTGCACATGCGGCCGAGGTTGAGCTGTAGCACTTCCAAGTTGGTCGCATGCAGCACGGGCAAGCCGCTCTCGGCAAGTTTGTCGGCGAAGAACGGCAGTGCCGAGCCCGGATCCTCCAGCACGAGGCGTTGCTCGGAAGGCGCGCTCAATAAGGCGTGTTGTGCCAAAAGGCTCTTCATGCTCCGGTCAGGTCCTTTACGTGGTCCATCATCTGTGTGGCATGCACAAGTGTTGCACCGCCACGCATCGCGGCCGCGACATGGACCGCCTCCATCATTTGGGCTTCGCTGCAACCTTTCTCAAGTGCATCCGTGCTGTAAGCGTCAATGCAATACGGGCATTGCACGCCATGGGCCACCGCCAATGCGATCAAGGATTTCTCGCGGGCAGTCAACGCGCCTTCCTTGAAGACCTCGCCATAGTAGGCGAAGAATTTATCCGCCATCGGCTTTTGGAATTCGGCAATGTTGCCGAATTTGCCGAGGCCTGCGGGGTCGTAATACTTCTTTGCCATTTGCTTCAGGTGCGTTTCGGTGGTTCAGTTCTTGTCGTTTATCGCTGTGATGATGCGTTGTTCCAACGGCGCAGTCGACACGGCATCAACACCATTGCCCCGTTGTTCGAGGAGCGTGTCGATCACTTCGCTTTGATGTTGGAACGCCTTGCAACCTGCACATATACGGGTGTGCATCCACAATTGGACCGACAGCCCGGCAGGAAGCGGAGCGAACGACCGGCGTTCGATGAGCGCTGCGGCCTTGCGGCAGGAGAGCAGTAGGGTGTGCATAAGCCCCATATCAGTGGTGGTTTTTCGTCATTTTCGAGCTGATACATTCACGGAGCTGCACCTTGGCCCTATGTACCTGTTGCCAGTAATTCGTCGCGGTAATGCCCAGCTCCTGACAGATGGCCTCCGCATTTTTTTCTTTGAGGTATTTCATCTCCACGGCGGCGCGCCAGTGGGTCGGTAATTGTTGAAGGCAATCCGCGAGGAAGCGCTGCATTTGTTCCTCCTGGTCCGGCCCGTCCAAGCCCCATTCCACAGGGATGTGCCCCGGCGCCCAACGATCATCTCCGGTGAAAAAAGCTGCATCAACCGGCTCCAAACCATGCACTACGGGGTCCCGATAGGCCTTGCGCCAGTGGTCGGCGATCTTGTTCTTCAGGATGGAGAAAAGCCACGTGCGCGGACTGCTTTGCTGCGCGAATTTTTTGCGCCCTTCCCAAGCGGCGATGAAGGCCAGCTGCACCAGGTCCTCGGCAACATCCTCCTCCCGCACGCGGGATTTGGCGTAGCGGAGCAGGTCGCCGGTGTGGGCATGCACCCATTCCTGGAACGCGCGTTTGTCCACTACGTGGTCGGTTGTTGGCATTCGGGCAAAGCTATTCGGTGGCGCTTGGGCGACCATGGGTGTTCCGGAGATCCGTCAGGAACAAAAAGTAGCCCAACCATGTTCTTGTAGTATAACGTCTTCGTTGCTCGACCTTTTAACTTTAACTACTTGATCCGGGCCCTCTGGGCGAGGACCGAAATGTATCGGACCGGAGTAAGAGCTAAATTGCATTTCTCCGCGCCTCAGTGGCCGCTGGGCACAGCCGAAGGGCGCCTCTGCGGTCAATACTCATTCACCAGTCCCTCATGAAAAGCACTCCCATTACTTTCCCCAACACCCAAGGCACCACACTGAGTGCGCGTATCGACCTGCCCGCCGACCGCAAGCCGGTCCATTTTGCGCTGTTCGCCCATTGCTTCACCTGCAGCAAAGACCTCGGCGCGGTCCGCAACATCAGTCGTGCACTTACAAGTGCCGGGTTCGGCGTATTGCGCTTCGATTTTACCGGGTTGGGAAACAGCGAAGGCGAATTCAGTGAGACCAATTTCAGCAGTAACGTAGGCGATCTCCACGCGGCGATGGAATACTTGGAAAAGGAGCACACTGCGCCTGCTGTGCTCATCGGGCATTCGCTTGGCGGTGCGGCGGCGATCGTGGCCGGGGCTGAAGCGGACAACATCATGGCCGTGGCCACCATCGGGGCGCCGGGTGATGTGGGGCACATCAAAAAGCTCTTCCGCGGCGACCTCGAGCAGATCAAGGCGGAAGGCCATGCGGAGGTCAGTATCGGTGGAAGACCGTTCACCATTGCAAAAACCTTCTTGGACGATCTGGAAAAGCGCAACCTCCCCGCCATACTCAGCGATCTGCGCAAGCCCATCCTCATCGCACACAGCCCGCAGGATGCGGTGGTGGGCATCGCCAACGCGGCCGAACTGTTCCATGCAGCGCGACATCCGAAGAGCTTCCTCAGCCTCGACGGCGCAGACCATCTCCTGAGCGATCGCAACGATTCGAACTATGCAGGGCGCATGATCGCCGAATGGTCACGGCGCTACTTGCCGATGGAACAGCCGGAGGTGGAACTGCAAAGCGACATGCCGGTGGTGGTCCACATTGCGAACGAAAAATTCACCACGCAGGTCCTTGCCAACGGCCATCACTTAACAGCAGACGAACCCGCAAGCGTGGGCGGAAACAACTACGGACCTTCACCCTACGACCTGCTGAGTGCGGCATTGGGCGCCTGCACCGCTATGACGATGAAGATGTACGCCGAGCGGAAGAAGTGGGATCTGCAAGAAGCCTTCGTACACCTGAAGCACGGCAAGGTCCACGCGGCCGATTGCGAAAGTTGTGCGGAAGGCACTACCGGCAAGATCGATCGCTTCGAGCGCATGGTTGAACTGCACGGGGACTTGGATGGAACACAACGCAAACGGCTGCTGGAGATCGCTGACCGATGTCCCGTACACCGCACCTTGCACGAGACTGTTGAGGTGGTGACGTGGTTGAAGAAGGCGGGAGAGGCAGAGAAACCACAGGGACACGGAGGCACTGAGTAGCACGGGGAGGTGTGATCGCTTCGATAGCGATGTATCGTCAAGGAGTAAACTTCAGTTTCCTCACCTTCGCGCCATGCAACCATCGAACACTCCTGACTGGAAAGCAATCCGCTCGGAATATCCCGGACTGGAAGGCAATACCTTCGTGGACACATCATCCTGCGGGCTGGTAGCGCGCTCCACTGCGGCAGCGGCGAACGCGGAACAAGAACGTTTGATGCGAGAAGGTTCCGAACGGTACTTCCATTGGCATGTAAATGGCCGCGCTGAAACAGGAGGCATAGTCGCCGCGCACATCGGTGGAGCTACAGCGAACACGGTATTGCTACAAAGTTTCACGTCGGGCATGACGCGTTTAGCGCCGATGCTGAAGCATCGTAAAAAGGTGCTGCTCGTTGACGGTGATTACCCCACGTTGCACGCGCCTTTCAAGTGGAACGGGTTTGAGGTTGTAACGATAAAGCCAGCTGTGGACGGATCAATACCAATGGACTTGCTGGCGGCGGCGATCGAGCGCGAAAAGCCACAGCTCGTAGCCATCAGTCATGTGCAATGGCAGTCGGGATTTATGGTCGATCTGCATGCGCTTACGGAGTTATGCCGCTCGCACAGCGCATGGTCCGTTGTGGACATCACACAGTCTTGGTGCAGCACGCCGATCGATCTGCGCAACGCGCCTGTCGACATCCTCGGTGCCAGCGGTTACAAATGGCCTTTGGCGGGCTTCGGGAACGGCTTTTTCCACCTGTCGGAAACCGTGCGTGCGGAACTGACGGAACGCAACCACTTCGATCCCATAGCCGCACTTGCCGAAGGACATTTGGACCCTGTTGCTTTAGTGCGGTTAAGCGATGCGTTGCAGCGGTCCACGAGCATCGGAGTTGAAGCCGTTGCTCAACGTGTGCGGCATCTGTGCGACTATGCCGTGGAGCGGCTTCAGAAGGCGGACGTCCGCATCCTCAACGGCACTGATCCGACAACACGCTCCGGCATCCTCATCCTTGAAGGCGACGAAAAGCGCTTGGCGAAAATGCGGGAAGTCGGCGTGCTGGCGCAGTTGCGTGGCGCGGGCATCCGCATCGGGATCCACTTCTACAACGACGAGGAGGATGTGGAGCGGTTAGTGGCGGGGATGTGCCGCAAGTAATGCTTTTACTGGTTACGGGTTTACCAGTTACGGGTTACGGGTTGCGGGCCTGCCTACCGCAGGTAGGTTGCGCGTTGCGTTCCTGGTGCATCTCCAATACGTATCGGGGTGCCGTTGCAATTTAATGCATTCGGATTTTTCCAAGCCCCTGCACTACTCCGTGTTCGCTGTGCCCTCGCCTGGGCGTAGCACGGTCTGTGGTGAAAAACCTCACCTCCCGAACTTCACGATGAACGACCCTGCCACAAGCACAGCCTGATCGACATTCCGTCCGCTAAGCACATAGCTCGCCTCACCCACCACGCCGAAGCGCGTACCGATGGGCTTGTAGTATTTCCCACCGCCCTTCACGAAGTCCACGCCAAGCTGGGTGAAGCTCATCGGTGCCAATTCGCCAGTGCCACGGTAGTTTTTACCGCCGTCGGCTTGCTGGCCTTGCACGTAAAGCTCCCAATAATGTGTGGCATTGAAATGGCCGAAACGCAAGGTGCCGATGAGCGCATCGGGCGTCGGGTCCGAGGCGAACACCTCACCGCCAACAAGGCTTACGAAGCAGCCCGCATCCCAGGTGTATTGCACCACGCCCATGGGAATTACGCTGGTGGCGTGTTGACCGATCGCGTTCACGCCTTCGGTCTGGTAATCCGTTAGCGGCAAACTATATCCCAAAGCAGCCCCGAAAGTGAGCTTCCCTTTTCCCAACGCGGTTTTCACGGGCAACCATTTCAGGAAAGCCGAAGCATCCTGAAAGCCCGCCTCCGTGCTGTTGCTGATGAACGGGATGCTGAGCTGCAGGTCCAGATCATCAGTGATGCCCCCTGCGGCAAAGAGCGTAGCAGCGGTCCGGGAACGCTTGATGGCTGCAGTGCCTTCTGCGAGGTAATAGGCCGAACCTTTCTCATAACTGAACGAGGCCACCACGTCCACGTTGCCTGCGCCTTTGTTGAAGCCGTCCACCTGCGCGAAAGCCGCTGGGGAAAAGAGGAAAGCCAGAATTGCGTAAATCGATTCATTCGGCAAGTGGATTTTCATGCGCATGAAGAACGGGATTAATCACCTGAAATTTGCATTGGGACAACAAACCTTACATCAGCCTGACTCACAACTCACGACTCAAGTCTAACCGCATTCGCTGTGCCCTCTGTGCCCTCGCATGGACGTAGCCGCTTCGGCGAATCATGGTCTGAGGTGAACCTTTCAGGACTCCGATTCCATACTAATAAACCTTCACCCCCTTCAGCACCCAGCGCGACCAGCTCTTGTTGTAGGCATGAATGCGATCGGTCGTTTGTCCGGAATCGTCCACAACAATGTGGCCCGTGTTCACCCATTCAAAGATTCCGCCGTAAAGGTTCTTCACGTTGGTGAAGCCGGCCTTCAGGAGTTTCTCGGTGACTTTTTCACTGCGGTAGCCCACGGAACAGTAAACCACGATCGCGGTGTCTTTCGGTAGGTCTTTCACACGTTCGAGGTCGAAATCGCCGTAGCCTACGCGGCGCGCGCTGGCGATGTGGCTCACGTCATACTCTTCGGCGGGGCGGGCGTCCAGCAATATTGGAGGGTGCTCCTTGGCCAACTGGGACACATCGATCACGGGTGTTTTATCCGAGAGCAGGTGTTGCAACTTCTCTTGGTACGCCGGTTCTTGAACGTGTTGGGCATGCACTCCGATAACGCCGAATAGCAGGAAAAATAGTACGCCAATGGCCCGGATGGAAGAGTGGGAGTGGCGCATCTGTGAAGAAGTGATCAGGTGATGGGTTGCTTGCGCATCAACCGCAAGATACCGAGCCTCATCAGCAGAAGGATGGGAAAACCGTGCCACAGCATGTCCAGCCAGTCCATCGCCTGCATGCCGTGCGCACCACCTGCCACCCAACGTAGTTTGCCCCAGAGGTGCGGCTCCGGGAAGAAGGGCATCAGGCCCAACAAGATCGCCATGGGCAACAAGACTTTCCAATTGTTGATGAAGTTCATTTTTTGCCGGGGGAAGGCGAGTTGCTTGATGAGTGTTTTCGGAAAAGTTTCGTCACCCGGGAAACCGAGCTCGATGTCGCGACCGTTGGAAGGGATCACGGCGGTGCCGAAAAGATAGTCCCACAGGCTGAGGCTGATGCCGTAGTTGATGCCGTATTTCCGACCTTCAGGAAGCTCTTTCACATGGTGCCAGATGTGCATCCGTGGATTGTTCAGCACGTACTTCAGTGGACCGTAGCTGAGGTTGAGGTTGCTGTGGTTGAGGTGGCCGATGGCGGTGGCGAAAATGTGAACGATGAAAAAATCCTTCAACCCGAAACCGATCATGGCGAGCGGGATGTACTGCGCGCTTTTGTAGAACACGTTCTCCATCCAGTGAAAACGCAAGTGCGCGGCGAAGCCCATCTGTTTCACGCTGTGATGCACTTGGTGGAATTTCCACATCCACGGCACGCGGTGCAACATGCGGTGGACGTTCCAATGGATAAAGTCCGCCACGAAAAAGAGCAGGAGCAATTGAGCCCAATGGGGCCACGACTGGATCTGGAAAGCCACGATGTTGGTGATGCCCAACCATGCGAGCGCACTGTTGAAGAAGTCCACCGCCACGTTGCTCACCGCGTTGTAGGCGATCAATGAAAAGAGGAAGTAGTTGAAGAACATGTAGAATCCGTCCAGCCAAAAATCCTGGCGGATGCGCGGTTGGTCCTGGCGCCATGGAAAGAGGATCTCCGCAGTCCACGCGAAGAGCGAGAGCCCTACGAGCCACCAGAAGTAGTTGTGCCAACTTAGGTGTGAGATCTCCCCAACGAGGTAGTTCCAATAACCCGTGTAGGAGCTGACGATGATGTCCCAATAGTGCTGCATGATATGCGCCGCGAAGCTACCGGGTGGGAGCGGGAGGCTTGGTGAGATGTGTCACGGTTGCTGGAACCGCGGAGGGCACGGAGAGCGCTGAGCGCGCAAACTCGTCATGTTCGTTGTGACACTCCTCCTCTGCGGTTAACCTGCGAATTTCGTTGCATTCGTTGCGAACGTTGCGGTAGAAACCATTCCCGACCTTTGTACCATGAAACGCACATGGCCCTTAGCGATCGGTGTCGGTGCCATTACCGTATTGCTGGCGACCTGTTCAGCAGGCCATTCGAAAACGCACAGCCCTGAAAAAAAGTCCTTAGGAGTCGCACCTTCCGCGGAATTCAACGCCTACTGGCACCAAGGCAAGGCGGAGTTGGGCCACTACGCGCTCACCCAGGCGCGCTACGGTGAGCTGCGCAACGGAAATGCAGTGCTTGTCTTTGTTACTGAGGATGTTCTCGATAGCGCCCAAGTGAAGTATGAAGGCCAAGGGGATGCACCACATACCAGCGTACTGAAGTTGAACCGCATCGACCGCTTCGTCACCGGCATCTATGACTACTCGCTGATGACAAGCACGTTCAGCCCCGTGGACGGCGCGCCGCCGATGAAGGTGAGCTGCAGCACGCAGGACTGGTGCGGACAGATGTTCATGCAACTGAACCGACAGGCAGATGGCTATCGCTATGAGTTGCGCAGCTACTTCCAAGCCGATGGCGATAAGAACGGCACTATCGATCATACCACACTGGAGGACGACATCATGAATCAGATCCGCATCGACCCGACGAAGCTGCCCACAGGCACGGTGGACATGCTGCCCACACTGAGCTACCTGCGCCTGATGCACAAGCCCGTGCAACCCATGAAGGTGGATGCAGCGCTCACCGCACAAGGCGACACCAGCACATACAGCATGCGCTTCACCTCATTGGACCGCACGGTGTCAGTCCACTTCGGCACCGCCTTCCCGCATGTGATCTTCGGCTGGGAGGAAACACGCCCAGACGGCTTCGGCGAAAAGGCGCATACACTCACCACCACCGCACGACTGAAAAAACAGGTGATGGAACCGTACTGGGGACAGCACGCCGTGGCGGATTCGACATACCGCAGGGCGTTGGGGTTGCCAGAGTGAGTTGTCAGTTGCTCGTTGTCAGTTGTCAGGCTGCCGACCGCACTCGTTGTAGAGTCAAGGGGAGTATTGAGTGCGATCGGCAAAGAGCACAGATCGCGAATCTTCTGCAAACAAGCAAGGCGAGTCACCCTTCTCCTTGGGAGAAGGGGCGGGGATGAGGGCTTTGCGTTGCGTCGTTGCGGTTGAAATCCTATTGCATTTCTCCGCGCCTCCGCGCCTCTGCGTCCAACTCCAACAACCACAAACCCTCAATAAGCCCGCACGTTCTTCCCCTGCCGCCAATTGATGTATGCCCGGTTCACTACGCGGTTGCCGCCCGGTGTGGGGTAGTCGCCGGTGAAGTACCAGTCGCCGGTATGGTCGGGACACGCAGCATGCAGGCCTTCGATGCTCTGGTACACGATGTTCACCTCCGCCTTGATCTCCGGAGAGGTCAACAGCTCACCGATGCGTTTGCTGATCTGCTCCGCTGTGAACGGCCGGTAGATGTCTTTCACCACGTTGGTCTGTTCCGTGATCGGCCTGTCCACCATGGCAAGGCAGCGGTCGTACACATCGTCTATGATGTTCTCCTGCTTGGTCTCTTTCAAAAGAGAAATAGCTGCTTGGAAGGCTGCGAGGTCGCCCATTTTCGCCATGTCGATGCCGTAGCAATCGGGGTAGCGGATCTGCGGAGCGCTGCTCACCACCACGATCTTCTTCGGTTCGAGGCGGTCCAACATTTTCAGGATGCTCTGCTTCAGCGTGGTGCCGCGCACGATGCTGTCGTCGATCACCACAAGCGAATCCACGCCGGCGCGCACGGTGCCGTAGGTGATGTCGTAAACGTGCGCCACGAGGTCGGCGCGTGAGTTCTCGTTGGTGATGAAGGTGCGCAGTTTCGCATCCTTGATCGCCACTTTTTCCATGCGCGGACGCAGCGAAAGGATGGCACGCAGCTTCGCCGGATCGGGCTTCGGGCCTAGCTCCAGGATGCGGCGCTCCTTCACACGGTCCAGCTCGTCCTCCATTTGCTTCAGCATACCGTACCACGCCACTTCCGCAGTGTTGGGGATGAACGAGAACACCGTGTTCTCCAAGTCGTGATCGATCATTTCCAGGATCGCAGGGCATACGGAACGACCCAATGCGATGCGCTCCCGGTACACGTCCATGTCGCTGCCACGGCTGAAATAGATGCGCTCGAAACTGCACGAGCGTTTTTCCAACGGTGGCAGAATTTCTTCCGTAGTGTACGAACCGTCCTTCTTCACGATCAACGCCTTTCCAGGTTCCAGTTCATGCACTTGGTCGACTTTCAACCCGAAGGCGGTCTGGATCGCGGGGCGTTCGCTGGCCGCCACCACCACATCGTCATCCGCGTACCAAAAGCACGGGCGTATGCCGGCGGGATCGCGCAGCACGAAGGCATCGCCATGGCCAATGAGGCCCGCCAGCGCATAGCCGCCGTCGAAGTCTATGGCGCTTTGTTGAAGGATGCTCTTCACGTCCAGTTTCTCCTCGATCATCTTGGTGATCTGCCGGTCGTTGTAGCCGAGCTGGTGGTAAATACCGCGCAGCCGCTCGTTCTCCATGTCCAAAAAGTGCCCGATCTTCTCCAGCACCGTCATGGTATCGCTGCGCTCTTTCGGCGTTTGGCCAATGCTCACCAACAGGTTGAAGAGCTCGTCCACGTTGGTCATGTTGAAGTTACCCGCCACAACGAGATTGCGCGTGATCCAGTTGCTCAGGCGACGGCGTGGGTGGCAATTCTCCAGCTCGTCACGGCCGAAAGTGGCATAGCGCAGGTGGCCCAACAGCAGCTCGCCCGCGTAGGGTGCGACCTGCTTCATCAGTTCGGCATCGTTCTCCGCTTTTGGGTATTCCGCCAGCGCGGCACCAATACCGCGGTGGATGCGGTCGAAGATCAGCTGGATGGCGTCCTTGGAAGTGCTGCGGTCGCGATCGATGAAGTTGGCACCCGGCGGTGGGTCCAGCTTGATGGTCGCCACGCCCGCACCGTCCTGGCCGCGGTTGTGCTGCTTCTCCATCAGCAGGTACAGCTTGGTGAGACCGTAAAGCGCGCTACCGTAGCGCTCCAGGTAGTGTGCCAATGGTTTCCGCAAGCGGATGAAGGCCAGACCGCATTCGTGCTTGATCGCGTCGCTCATGGGATGTCCGTTGCGCCTTTCGGGGATGGGTGGCAAAGGTACGGACTCGCACTCCGGGGTCTTCCGCAGGAAACCCGCAGCATTGATGCCTTCTTCTGAGTGCTCAAGGTCCGCTTCGCGAGACCTTGAGAGGAAGGCAACCTCCCGCTAACCGCGCGTGTCTTAGCTTGGGGCTTCCTTTCAAGTTTGCCCCTGGAACAGTTTGCGCCACCTTCTCAGCATATTCCTCGGCATTTCTTTCGCAGCGCTTTGGGCCTCGGAACCGCCCGTGGCGCGCTTTACGCAGAACAAGGGCCAATGGCCGGCACAAGTGGCCTACCGCACGCTGGTCCCCGGCGGTGCGCTCTTCGTGGAACGTAACGCGCTCACGTACACCTTGCATTCCGGCGGAGCGATGGAACAGCACGGACATGAACACCCCGGACCCGTGGAAGCTGAACATGCGCACGCATTCCGTGTTTCGTTCGAAGGTACGTTACAAGCCATGCCGGAAGGTGTGGCCAAGCAAAACTTTTACGAGAACTTTTTCCTGGGGAATGATCCCGCGAAGTGGGGTACGGGCTGCGCAGTGTTCGGCGCGGTTAAATTGAAAGAGTTGTACCCAGGTATCGACTTGCACATGGATGGAAGCGCGGGCTTGAAATACGACTTCATCGTAGCGCCAGGGGCGGATCCCGCGCAAGTGCGCTTACGTTTTGAAGGACAAGATGCTTTGCAATTGAAGGATGGAAGGCTCTTCGTGAAGACGACGGCCGGAACGGTGATAGAGGAAGCTCCAGTGGCTTACCAAGAAACAGAAGCGGGAAGAACAAGCGTGCGTTGCAAGTACAAGTTGAAAGGAACCAAGATCACCTTCGACTTGCCCGATGGTTTTGATCCATCACTTCCCTTGGTGATCGACCCCGTGCTCACTTTCGCTAGCTACAGTGGTAGCACGGCTGACAATTTTGGCTTCACCGCCAGCTACGATGAAGGCGGCCACCTCTACGGCGGCGGCATTGTGTTCGGAAGCGGATACCCCAGCACCACCGGCGTACTTGATCCCTCCTTCAACGGTGGCGACATCGACATCGGCCTTACCAAATTCGCGCCCGACGGAACCTCGTTGATCTGGAGCACTTACATCGGCGGCTCCGGTAATGAATGCCCGCACAGCTTGGTGGTGAATTCCAACAATGAGCTCTACATGTTCGGGTCCTCCGGCTCCACTAATTTCCCTACTACGGCCGGTGCTTACGATGGCTCCTTTAATGGCGGCACTGCCATCGGCTCCGGAAGCCCCACGTGGGCAGGCATGGGCGGCGGCTATGGCTACGAGCATGCCGATGGCACAGACATCGTGTTGGCGCATTTCAACGCATCCGCAACAGCATTGATCGCTTCCACATACATCGGCGGTTCCGGCAACGATGGCGTAAACAACATCCTGCCGCTGGCGCACAATTACGGCGACCACTTCCGTGGTGAAGTGGCCCTCGATGCCTCGGAATGGCCGGTTGTGAACACTTCCACGCAAAGTGCCGACATCCCCGTGAGCCCGAACGCCCCGCAAACCACCTATGGTGACGGGGGCCAGGACGCTTACCTCTTCCGTATGAACCCCGCACTTTCTTCGCTGCAAGCCACGTATTACGGCGGCAGCGGCGCCGACAGCGGCTACGGCGTGCAGTTCGATTCCAATGGCCAGGTCTTCACCACCGGCGGCACTGTCAGCACCGATCTGGCCATGCCCGGTGCACCTTTCCAGGGCGCGAACAGCGGCGATGCCGATGGCTACGTTGCCCGGTGGAACTCGGATATCAGCTCGCTGCTTTCGTCCACATACCTCGGTACAGCAGCTTTCGACCAAAGCTATTTCGTGCAGGTGGACGTGTTCGACAAGGTGTTCGTCGTAGGGCAAACGCACGGCGTTTGGCCGGTATCCCCGGGCGTATATGCCAATCCCGGCAGTTCGCAGTTCATCCAAAAACTCAGCAACGACCTCACCTCTTCGGAATGGTCCACGGTGATCGGCAGCGGGCAGGGCAATGAGGACATTTCGCCTTCAGCATTTCTCGTAAGCGACTGCGGACAGATCTACTTCAGCGGTTGGGGCGGCTTTGTGAATGCATACGGCCAAGCCGATAATAGTTCCACCAACGGATTGACCGTGACGGCAGATGCTTTCCAACCCAGCACCGATGGCAATGATTTCTACCTTATGCTGCTGAACCCGGATGCCGTGTCCTTGAGCTACGCCACTTTTTTTGGTGGAAGCAGCGGCGAACACGTGGATGGCGGCACTTCCCGCTTTGACAAAAACGGCACCGTGTACCAAGCGGTGTGCGCTGGCTGCGGCAACAGCGACAACTTCCCGACCACCCCGGGCGCATGGAGCAATACGAACAACTCACTCAACTGCAACCTCGGCGTGTTCAAGTTCGAACTGGCGGTCCCCGTTGCAGACATCAGTATCGACGGACCCAACACCATTTGCATTCCAGGCACCATCCAATTCGCCAACAACAGCACCGGCGGCGATACGTTCCAATGGGATTTCGGCGATGGAACCACCAGCACGGATTTTGCCCCCGTCCATCTTTATACCGACACCGGCGCATTTACGGTGAGCATGGTAATGAGCGATAGCTACGGTTGCACCACCGGCGATTCCACCGATATTATCGTCTACAGCATCGCGCCGCCCGTGGCCAGCATTGCCCCTGTGTTGCCGATCTGCCCGGGCTCCGGCGTGCAAGTGCAGGCTTCGGAAGGTGTTGCGTGGGCATGGAACCCGGTGATCGGCGTAAGTGATGTCACCGTTGCAAACCCGGTAATTACCCCAACAAGCCCCACCACGTACACCGTGGTGATCACCGGGGCATGCGGTGAAGACTCCGCCTCGGTGAGCATTGAATGGTTGACCCCAATGGGATCCGCCGGTTTGGACACCTCCACCTGTATCGGTACTGGAATCGCCTTGGCGGCCACGGGTGGTGGCACTTACGTGTGGTCGCAGAATAACACGCTGTCCGGTTTGAATGTGCCCGACCCCATCGCCACGCCGACGGATTCCACCGTATATCATGTGGCCATCACCACGCCGGACGGATGCTTGGTAAACGACTCGGTACTCGTTACCGTGTTCTATTCCCCGCCGCTGCCCGCACTCACGGATACGGCGATCTGCTCCGGCGGTTCCGCCACCATTACCACAGGTGCTGCAGCTTGGTACCAGTGGCAAGATCTTCCCGGCATTTCCGCCACCAACACGCAATCCGTTACTGTTTCGCCAACGGTGCCCACTTTATATATCGTGCAGTTGAACAACGCGTGCGGAACGGTTTTGGACAGTGCTTACGTGGGCATCAATGTGGTACAGGCGATCGCTTGGCCGGACACGTTGGTGTGCCCGGGTGAACCTGTTGTGCTGCATGCGAGCGGTGGCGTTGCGTACAACTGGGCCGCTGGTTCTTCAACGGATGAGCTGGTGCTGGACCCTGCGCAAGCAGGCACTTTTACCGTTGTGGTCACCGATGCCCTCGGTTGTTTCGCCAGCGCGAACGCCGTAGTGCAGCTTTATCCCGAAGGCGAAGTGTTTGCTGGCCCGGACGTCTTCATCGATTGGGGCGAAAGTGCCGTGCTCTCTGCTTCCGGAACCGGTACATTCATTTGGTCGCCCGATTCCGCATTGAGCTGTACCGAATGTGCGCAAACGCACGCGTCGCCCTTGGAAACAACGAACTACATAGTGAGCGCGATCGATACCAACGGATGCATCGCTACCGACCAGGTCACGGTGTTTTTCCGCGGTTCGCTCTTCGTTCCGAACACCTTCACGCCCGATGGCGATGGCATCAACGAACTCTTCCACGCCATAACCCGCGAGGTGAAAACGTTCCGCATGGAAGTCTTCAACCGCTGGGGCCAGTTGATCTTTAGCACCGACGACCCCAATGGTGCGTGGAACGGCACCTACAAAGGAGAGCCTTCGCCAGTCGGCGTTTACGTATGGCAAGTGGACATGCTGGAAATCGGTGGAACATCGCGCCATGCGCGCGGCCACGTTACGCTGCTCAGGTAAACGCTTCCCGCTTCAAGTCCAGCCACGCCAAGGCCGATCCACTTAGCAATTGCTCTTTCTGCTTGTCGTCCCAAGGCATGGAATGGATCAACGAGCCGGGTTCCAATTCGCCTAGCGGGAACGGATAGTCTGTGCCCAAGGCCACTTTGTCCGCGCCGCAGAGGTCCACGATGTACTGTAGGAGAACAGGATCATGCACCAAGGAATCCAGCCAGAACTTGCCGAGATGCTCGCGCGGCGGCACGGGGTTGTCCACTGCGCACAAGTCTGGGCGTACATCAAAGCCGTGCTGAATGCGCGGAAATGTGCCGGGGAATGAGCCGCCACCATGCGCAAAGGCCACGCGCAGTTTCGGCAACTTTTGGAACAGCCCGCTGAACATCATGCTCGTGAGGGCGATGGTGGTTTCCACGGGCATCGCCACCAGCCATGGCATCCAATACTTGTCCATGCGCTCCTTGCCGAGCATGTCCCAGGGATGCACGAACACGGCCATGCCCAGTTCTTCGCACGCTTGGAAAATGGGCAGCAGCCGCGGTTCGCCGAGGTTCACGTTTTCTATGTGCGTACCGATCTGAATGCCCTTCAGGCCGATCTTTTTGCAACGCTCCAATTCCTGAACGGCCAGTTCGGTATCCTGCATGGGCAATGTGCCCAGCCCGATAAAACGCTTGGGGTGCTTCTCCACGATCCCAGCGATGTGGTCGTTCAAGAACATCGCCAAATTCAACGTGTCCTTCGGCTTGGCCCAGTAGCTGAACATCACCGGCACCGTGCTCAGTACTTGCACATGCACACGGAACGCATCGTTCTCGCGCATGCGCACTGCGGGGTCCCAAACATTGGCTTCCACCTCGCGGAAGAAGCGGTCGTCCATCATCATTCGCGCGCAGCCGGGGCGGTGGTGGTCCAAATGAATGAAACCGCCGTAGCCGAATTTCCGGCCGAAATCCGGAATGTCCTGCGGAAGGATGTGCGTGTGGATGTCCACCGTGAACAGCTCGGCCATGGCGGGGCTAAACGAAGCGCGGATCGGATTCCATCACGGTGCCGCACTTGGTGCAGGTGCGCAATTTTTCACTGGAATAGAATTTCTTGAACCGCGGCAAAAAGTCCTTCTCAATGTCGTGCAGCACGAAAAATTCCTCGTACAATTTGTGGTTGCAATTTTCGCAGAACCACATCAACCCGTCCTTCATCTCCCGGTCGTCGCGCTTGGCTTCCACCACCAAGCCCACGGTGTTCGCGGGGCGGCGCGGCTGATGCGGCGTGCGCGCCGGCAACAGGAACATCTCGCCTTCTTTGATCGTGATCGTTACCGCCTTGCCGTTCTCCTGCACGCCCACTTCTATGTCGCCTTCGATCTGTAAGAAGATCTCCTCGGTCTCGTTCCAGTGGTAGTCTTTCCGCGCGTTGGGGCCACCAACAGCCATCACGATGAAGTCGCCGGCATCAGCATACAAATTCTTGTTGCCCACCGGGGGCTTCAGCAGGTCGCGGTGTTCGTTCACCCAGCGCCGCAGGTCGAAGGGGCGTTTAATGCTCATGGTTCCGTCTTGGATGCCGAAAGTACGGAGAGCGGGCGTGACAGATCTTCCTTTTCGCGAGCTTTACCTGCCGTAGGCATGGGAGGAACGACGAAGCAGACCGGTAGAACTGCCAACTGCCACTCCCTACCGCACTGTGAAACGCGCAATACTCGTTCCTTCAGCAGAAGCGATCCGCAGTAAATAGCTGCCGGGATGTAACGTTCCCACCAGGTCCATGGCATGGCCGGTGCCTTGCAGCAGTTGCGCCGTTTCAGCATGGACGATCCGCCCGCTCAGGTCCAGCACAGTGACCTGTGCGTCCTTCGCGGAAACAGCGGGAACCAGTGTGAAGGCGCCATTGCCGGGGTTGGGATAGATCATCGCTGAAGACGCGATAGTTGGGCGCATAATTCCGATGGTGATGTCACCAACCGCGCACAGGCTGAAAGAGCCCGGCGTGCCCGTGCTGTCCGTGAACACACGGACCAGATACGTGCTGTCAGCGTCCACGTCCAAGAGCAAGGTGTCGCTTCCCGTGGCGCACATCAGGCTTGTGTCGCCGCACGCGGCCATCACTTCCATGCCCGCGCCCGCGATGGTGCCCGATGTCAACACGAGCTGCACTTGCTCATACGTTCCGGCAGCAAAGCTGAACCACACATCACTGTAGCTGCTGTCAGTTGCACAAGCGGGCATTGCGCCGCCGCTCGTTGCGCCATTGTTGTCGCCGGCAACGGCATAGGTGCCGCAGGAATCCGGCGTGGAAACCGTGAGCGCAATGGCTTGCGCGCAATCATCGTTCACCGGGGGAACGATCAACGGTCCGCAAGCAGTGGCCGTGAGGGTGATCACGTAGATCCCCATCGCACTGTCCGGCTGCATCAGCACCGGGATCCAATAGGTCCCGGCAACCAGATCGGTAAATGTTTCCGTGAAACTGCCGTCAGCGCAAGTGTCCGTGCTGAATGGCGCGGTGACCACGGTGTCCGCACAATCCGCATAAAGTCCCGTGGCATAAGCCGCGAAACCGGTGCCGCAATAATCCAACGAAACAGTGGCGCAGGTGTCCAGCGTGAACGCCTCCCAGGCGCTCGCAAAACCCAAGCCTTCGGTATCCGTTGCGCCGGTGTTATTGTCGGACAATACCACCGTTTGGCCCGGTGAAAGGAGCCACTGCACGGCGTTGACGCAACTGTCGTTCACCAAGGGGGCAACGCCGCATGCGGCCGCGCTCAGGTGGATGGTGTAAACGCCCATGGCGCTGTCCGGCTGCATCAGCACGGGGATCCAATAGGTGCCGGCGGGAAGCCCCGTGAAGGTCTGGCTCAGTGCACCATCAACGCAAGTGTCCGTGGCGGTAGGCGCGACCAACGTAGTAGCCGGACAGTTGGTGTAGAGGCCGGTGGCAAAAGCGCTGAACGCCGTGCCGCAATAGTCCAAGGTCATGTTGGTACAGGTGGCCACGCTGAAATTCTCCCACACCAGCGTGTCGGGCAGCCCGTCATTGGCGGTGGCGCCCGTGTTGTCCCCGGTAAATGTCAACGTCCCTCCAACGCCAATGCCGTGCGGCGTGGCGTTCGCGCAGCCGTCGTTGGCCGGCGGACCACTGCACGCCGTAGCGCTGACGTTGATGGTGTACGCGCCCAGGGCATAGTCCGTCTGCATCAATACGGGTATCCAGTAGGTGCCCGCCGAAAGTCCGGTGAAGCGCTGCAACAAAGCACCAGCAGCACAGGTGTCCGCGCTGTCCGCGACGATGAGCGCAGATGGCGGGCAGTCGCTGTAAAGGCCTGTGGCATAATCCGCGAAGGTGGTTCCGCAGTAGTCCAGTACCACATCAGCACAACTCGCCAGGGTAAAGCTTTCCCACACCGAGGCATAGCCCAGGCCCTCGCCATCGGTGGCTCCCGTGTTGTCGCCGGAGATCACCAACGTGTCTCCGTTGGCCAATGCATGTGCCGCAGCGCCGCTGCACAGGTCGTTGGCCGGGCCGCTTCCCGCACAGGCCGTGGCTGAAACAGTCAGCTCATAATCACCGATCGGGCCGGTCTGGTCGGCCCAAATGGGGTAGTACCACGTGCCTGCGGGCAGGTCGTAATGGTGGATCGTCGGCTCTCCGTCCACGCATTCGGTGCTGTTGTAGTCGCTGCTCACCACCAACTGGTCCGCGGGGCATTGCGCCGTTAATACTTCCCAGAAGTATTGGTTGCCGAATGCCGTTGGTGAGCCACAGAACGAAAGTGCCACGTTTGCGCACTGCGTGGTCGTGAAGGCCGCCCACACCACGGGTATGCCGTAGTTGTCCAAGCCGGAACCGGGTACGTTGTCGCCAGCGATGGTGGCACCCACGGTGTTGCCGGTGAACACCACCGAGCTGCCGACCGACAACAATTCAGGCGTTACCGAACTGCACAAGTCGTTCACCGGCTGGGCCAGTACCGTGAAGGCGTTCAACAAAGAGGCGGAGAGCAGCGCGAGCGTAAGGGTTCTTGACATGAGTTGATCTTGGGTGACAACAGCGGAACCCGCTCCGTAGGCATGGCCTTCAGGACGGGTTCGTTGCATTTTTTGAAGCCGTGCAAAGATAGCCCAACCTACTTTAGCGGCCATGGATATCAGGCTTGATGGGCTTCGCGCCCTCATTGGCGGAGGCACCCAGGGCATCGGCCTGGCCACCGCACAGGAAATGGCCCGTTCGGGCGCACAGGTCACCCTTTTGGCGCGTGATGAAAACAAACTCCGCCAAGCACTGAAAACATTGGACACGACCAAGGGTCAGGCACACGCCATGCTCGTGGCCGACATGGCCGATACGGCCGCGCTGAACACGGCGATCAAGAAACATTTGAGCGAAAGCGGTCCCGTGGACATCCTGCTGAACAACACCGGCGGTCCGCCTCCGGGACCGGCGCACACCGCGCCCGTGGATGCCTATGACCAGGCGTTCCGCCTGCACCTGATGGCCTTCCAGACCTTGGTACTCGCCATTGTGCCCGGCATGAAGGAGCGCCGCCGCGGCCGCATCATCAACGTGATCAGTACCAGCGTAAAAGCACCTTTGCACAACTTGGGCGTAAGCAACACCGTGCGCGGTGCCGTGGCGCAATGGGCCAAAACGCTGGCCAACGAGCTCGGGCCATTTTCCATCACCGTGAACAATGTGTTACCCGGCGCCACCGCCACCGGAAGGCTGGAGGCCATCATCGCCAACAAGAGCGCCAAGACCGGCGTTTCCGCCGAAGCAGCCCAGCAGGAAATGCTGAGCGAGATCCCTTTGGGGCGCTTCGCCGAACCGTGGGAAACCGCTGCCGCGATCTGCTTCCTCGCAGGGCCGTCCGGAGCCTACATTAACGGAGTGAACTTGCCAGTGGACGGCGGGCGCACCGGTTGTCTGTGATCTCTGGCCTCTTAAGTCAAGAATTCGTGCAGGCTCCGCAAGGGTGCCGTCCTGAACTTCACTATTCCACCACTAGCAATCGCGTGGTGCTGCCCCGCTCGGTAGAGAGCCGCAACGCATAAGTGCCTGCCGCCAATTTCCCCGCTAGGGAAACAGTGTGGCCGCTGCCTGCCAGCATTGCCTGTTCAGCGTAGACCGTACGACCGGAGAGGTCCAACAGTTCCAATGTGGTATTGCCGCTCATGTTTCCAAGGATGATGAAATCGCCATTGCCGGGGTTCGGTGCTACGGTGAAGGTTGGGCCAAGCTCTTCCTTCACACCTACGGTGGATTCAACCACGATGGTATAATCCTCGGTCTCTCCGAAAACATAGTCCGTGCAGGGGTCCATGTTGGCGCCGGGACCCAACGTGCTGTCGTTTGAATCATAGATGTCCCGTGCCCGCAACCGGTGCGGGCCCAACGGAGCAAGCTGTGGTACAGTGAAGGTGATGTGGACCAATTCGAACGGATCGATGATGGAATGGTTTTCCCCCATTTTTTCCCCGGGTTCAAACACTTCGTTGTCGTTGAAGTCGATCCATATCGCAAACAGATTCGGCGCGATGTAACCCGTGGTGAAGGTGGCCGTGTATTCGTACCCTTGGAGCAGGTCCGTGGACAATGCGGTATAATCGTGGTATACAGTGGCCCCGCCAAAAGCGGAGTTGTCAATGTCCCCCAATTGAAAGCGGGTGATGGAATCGCCGTAGGAGGTGCCCAATTCCGGATCGGGTATGCAATAGCCTTGGGCTGCAGCCGTGGAGGTGACCAGCGAAAGGAAGAGCGTGGAAAAAACCAACGCTGTGGCGTAACCTGTTTTCATGCGGGACGGTAAGGACGTAAAGATGCGAAATTCGCGCGTTCCCGGCAAATGCAGGCACCGGTTTAATCCACAGCTATGGGCACCAACAGCCGGAAACCCTTGCCGTGGACGTTCACGATCTCAACGCCCGGTTCCTCTGCAAGGTACTTCCGCAGTTTCGCGATGTACACGTCCATGCTCCGGCTGTTGAAATGGTTGGATTCGCCCCAAACCGACCGTAGCGCTTCGGTGCGCTCCAGGGTCCCGTTCATGTGCTCGCACAGCACGTGCAGCAGGTGCGTCTCTTTGGTGGTCAAGCTGCGGTCGTCGCCGTTGCCGGAAAGCATTTGCTTGCGCCCGTCAAAGACCATCTTGCCGATGTGGAAGACCTTCGTTGGCTCTACCGGGGCTTCGGGCCCACGCACCCGCCGGATCACCGCCGCGATGCGCAGCAACAGTTCCTCCATGCTGAACGGCTTGGTGATGAAGTCATCCGCGCCACTGCGGAAACCTTCGAGCAAGTCCGCGCGCATCTGCTTCGCCGTAAGGAACACGATTGGGATGTCCTGGTCCCGTTTGCGCACTTCTTTGGCCATGCTGAAGCCGTCCATCTTGGGCATCATCACGTCCAACAGCATCAGGTCGAATTTGTCGGCCCGGTGCGCTTTCAAGCCCTCTTCGCCATCGGGGCAAAGGGTCACTTCGTAGCCCTTGGCCTTGAGGTATTGGGCCAGCAGGCTGCCCAGGTTCTCGTCATCCTCGCACAGGAGGATCTTGTCGGGTTTCTCCATGTTCAAAAGGCAATTCAATGATGAACCGGCTGCCAGCGCCGGAATAACCTTCAGGGTCGCTTTCCACGCGGATGCGGCCGCCGTGGCGCTCCACCACGGAGCGCACGTAGCTCAGCCCAAGGCCGAAGCCCTTCACGTTATGCACGTTGCCCGTGGGCACCCGGTACAAACGGTCGAACACTTTGGCCTGTTCGTTTTTCGGAATTCCAATGCCGTTATCCGCCACTTCAATGGTGAGGCGTTTGGCATCGCTGCGCGTGGAAATGCGCACTTGCGGAGGTCCGGAGCAGTATTTTACGGCGTTGTCCACCAGGTTGTAGAAGATGTTGGTGAGGTGCGTGCGGTCCCCGCGCAAGTGCGCCAGCCCGGCGCGGGGCTCCAAAGTAAGCGTACCGCCCCGGTTCGTCACCTGAAGCGTGCAGGTGCGCACCACTTCCGCCAGCAGCGCGTGCATGTCCACATCGGCCGTGCGCAGCTGCAGGGCACCGCTTTCCAAAACCGCGCTCTGCAGTACGCTTTCCACCAATTGGCCCAAGCGCTTGTTCTCGTCGCGGATCAAGTTGGTGAAGTGCCGCACCTGCGCAGGATCTTTCGGAATGCCGGGGTCGTTCAACGCTTCGCAGGCCAGGGAAATGGTGCTGATGGGCGTTTTCAGCTCATGCGTCAAATTGTTCACCAGGTCGTTCTTGATGTCGCCCAGCCGCTTTTGCCGCAGCACCATGCGCAAGGTGAGCCCGAATATGGTGGCGATCAACAACAGGAAAAGCGCCGTGGCCAACACCAAAGGCAGTATGTTGCGCAACAGCTCACTGGGCCGCTCCGGCACCACCAAATGCAGCCAACGGCCAGTTTCCAACGAGGCTGGTACAGGTCCCCGGAACAGCTCCACGCGGTGCGTGCTGGCACGGATCCTGCGCGGTGTCCGCATGTGGGTCCGGACCCACCAATATCACGGCTCCATTGCCGTTGAACACGCCATGTTGATGCGCCACCTTGATGTTGCGCCGCGCCAGTTCCGCCGTGATCAACGAGTCCAGCAGCCGGGGGTCGATCCGCAGCGCAGGCGCGCTTCCGCCCGCATTTTCGGGCACGGGAATGCTGTCCCAACCTGCCGGGGCCAGCCCATGGATGGGGTGCAGGCCGCTCCCGTCATCGGGCAGGTCCCAAGCCGTGGCGGGTTGCGAATCGTCCAAGCGCTCGCTCACCGCCACCAGCGCATTGTCAATGTCCTCGTTGTATTGCCGGTCCTTTAGCTCCAGGGTGTCGCTAACCCATTTCACCTGCACGAACACCAAGCCCAGCAAGGCCAATGTGATCGCCACCACCAACGCCGTGATCCGCTTTTGCGTCATTGAAGCGGGAAAATTAGCCCGTTTCTGAAAATATGCCAACGAACGGTAACTATGTTTAACCGGTGGGGGGATATGGGTAAGGTGCTCCGTTCATGCCCCTCTCTCCTAGACTCCTAAATTCGCACGGCAAACCATGGACATCCTCAACTACATAAACGGCCAGCTTCAGCCCGCACAAGTAGGCGCTTGGCTCCCCAACCCCAGCCCCCGCGACGGCCAAGTGTTTTCCCGCATCGCCGATAGTACCGCTGCCGATGTGGACTTCGCCGTAAAAGCCGCACAAGTCGCGCAACCCGTGTGGGAAGCCTTGGGCAGGCAGGGCCGGCACGATGCCCTGATGCGTGTGGCCGCGCTGGTGGAGCGTGATTTGGAAGACTTTGCCCAAGCGGAAAGCCGCGACAATGGCAAGCCCGTGGCCTTGGCCCGGAAGGTGGACATTCCGCGTGCCGTTGCGAACCTGCGCTTTTTCGCTACGGCCATTTTGCATTGGGGCAGCGAGGCGCACATCATGGACGGCATCGCGGTGAACTACACCGAGCGCAGCCCCGTGGGCGTGGTGGGCTGTATAAGCCCTTGGAATTTGCCGCTCTACCTTTTCACCTGGAAAATAGCGCCCGCGCTGGCCGCTGGTTGCGCGGTGGTGGCGAAGCCTTCGGAAATTACGCCGCTCACGGCCTTTATGCTGGCGGAACGTTGCGTGGAAGCGGGCCTGCCGCCGGGCGTGCTGAACATTGTACACGGCACCGGCGCAAAGGCGGGTGCGGCCATCACGGCGCATCCGGACATTCCGGCGATCTCCTTCACCGGAGGAACGGCCACCGGGGCGCGTATCGCTGCCGTTGCCGCGCCGATGTTCAAAAAGTTGAGCTTGGAATTAGGCGGGAAAAATGCCGTGCTGGTTTTTGCTGATTGTGATTTCGACACCATGCTGAAGGAGACCGTCCGCTCTTCCTTCAGCAACCAAGGTCAGATCTGTCTATGTGGTTCCCGCATCCTGGTGGAGCGCAGTATTTATGACCGGTTCAAAAAGGAATTTGTGGCGAAGGTGAAGGCGCTCCGCGTGGGCGATCCGCAAAATGAAAGCTCGGATCTCGGTGCCGTGGTGGCCGAGGCGCACTTGCAAAAAGTGCTGGGCCACATCGCTTTGGCGAAAGAGGAAGGAGGCATCGTGCTCACCGGTGGCGAACGCGTCAATTTGGAAGGTCCGCTGAAAGACGGCTGGTACATTTCCCCCACGGTGATCGAGGGCCTTGGGCCGCAGTGCCGCACCAACCAAGAGGAGATCTTCGGCCCGGTGGTAACCCTTCAACCGTTCGATACCGAAGCGGAAGCCTTGGCCAACGCGAATTCCACGCGCTACGGCTTGGCCAGCGTGCTGTGGACCAACAACGGCACCCGCATGCACCGCATGGCCCGCGCCCTGAAAAGCGGCATCGTGTGGGTGAATTGCTGGATGCTCCGCGACCTGCGCACGCCCTTCGGTGGCATGAAGCAAAGCGGCGTGGGCCGCGAAGGCGGGGAGGAGGCGCTGCGCTTTTTCACCGAGGCGAAGAACGTGTGTATAAAGTTGTGATCAGGCTTGCTTCACTGCATGCCGCACCAACACCCAAACACCGCCCGCGACTTCTTCCGAAACCACTTCCAAGTCGTTGTGTTTTGCACGCTCCAAGTTGAGCCGTGCAAGCACCTTTTCGGCAGCGGTTTTCGGCAGTATTGTGCCGACCTGCATCGCTGGGCCGTTCGCACCATCGCCCAGCAGCACAGCGATTTTTGCCGGAGATTCTTCGCCGTTCTTCAGCAATTCTACAGCCTGGAGCAATGCAGCCCGACCAGCCGCACCACCGCCGGGTTGCGTGGTTTCTGTCTCCACCATGCGCCCCAGGTTTTCCAGCACTTCTGCGTTGGATACGCCGACGTAGCTGAGCCAAGCTCCGGCATCCGCCATGGCATTGCGCTGGCTGTTCAAGCGGTCCAATCCCGGCACCTGTTCACCGTCGTTGCCCGCGGTCCAGGCCAAGGCGAACAGCGTGTGGCCGTCCAAGCAATCGTTGCGGCCCCAAGTGGGCGTGGCGCCGGAGCGGCGCATCATCTCGATTAGGCCCAAGCCCGCCCCGCGGCGGCCCGGCTCGTGCGTGCGCTGGATGCCGTCGCGGAACAGCCCTTTCAGCTCCGCAGCAGTGCGGCCCTTCAAAAAGCCGAGCACCTCTTGCAGATCTTTCGCGTTGTCCGTGGCCACGGGGTTCAGCGTGCCCACGGTTTGGCCTGCGGTTCCGCAGTGCAGCATAAAGTGGCTGCGCGCTTTTCCAAATTCCAATTCGGGGTTTAAACGTGCCCGGTGGCGTACCACGTTCTGGTAGGCTTCCACCATCACATAGCCCAACCGGCCACGTTCAGACACGCTGGCATTCTGTTGGTCCAAAACCGCAGCGCCAAGTTCGATCAAGCGTGCTGTATGCTCATCCGGGAAACTGCCCGCATAGCCGAAAAGGCAAGGCGCTCCGCCAAGTGTTTGGTACAGGTGGTAGGCAGTGCGCTCCATGCGGATGCCGCGAAGGTACTGTGGGCGCGGAGAAGCGGGAAAGGGGAGTTGAAGTGGGCAGTTGGCACGGGCAGTCACCAGTTGCAATTGGCAGGGACAGTCGGCAGATGCAGTTGCAGTCGGCAGACGTCCAATCACTAATCACCTCTCACCAATCACCATCCACCTACTTTCGTGGCCCATGGTACACCGCGATCTGGTGGAAAAAGCGCGCTTGTTCACACTGCGCCATTTCTCCAAGCACATTCCCGCGTGGATGCGCTTCCACGACTTGGAGCACACGCTTTCGGTAACGCGCTGGGCGGTGGAGATCGGCAGGGCCTCCGGACTTTCCGCGAAGGACATGCTGCTGGTGGAATTGGCCGCGTTGTTCCACGATACGGGCTATGCCACCGTGTATGCCGGGCACGAACTGGAAGGCGCAAAACTGGCTCGCACATGGCTGTTGCAGCAAGGCGCAACGGCTGCCGAAGCCGAGCGCGTCGCGCGTTTGATCCTGGCCACGCGCATCACGCACAAGCCCCGGGGCATCGCACAACGCGTGCTCCGCGATGCCGATTCCGCCAAGGCCGGCCAAGCTGATTTCATGGAGAAAGGCGCCCGCCTCCGCTTGGAATTGCAGCGCGTCCTCAACAAGGAGATCACACGGCTGGCCTGGCTGCGCGAAAACCTGGCCTACTTGGAGTCGCACCGCTTTTTCACGCCGTATGCCAAACAACGATTCGGGCCGCAGAAACGCATCAACTTGGCGGAACTGCAACGCGCCGTGGAGGCCGGCAAGCCCGATACCAACGTGCCGAAAAGCCCCGTGCCCTTCGTGGACCGCGACCTCAGTTGGCTGGCCTTCAACGCCCGCGTGCTGCAGGAGGCGCAAGACCCTTCCGTGCCCTTGCTGGAGCGCCTGAAATTCGTGGCCATACACAGCAGTAATCTCGACGAATTCTATCGGGTCCGTGTAAGCCAATTGCGGGGCCTACGGAAACTCGGCAAACGCACCCGCTCCGCACTGGACGTGCCAGCCGGGAAGCTGCTCGCGCAGATCAACCATACCGCCTTGGAGCAACAGGCCGCCTTGGGCAAGACCTATCGCGGCGAGCTGCTGCCGGGCTTGCGGAAGAACGGCATCCGCATCTTGGAAGGAAAGGAACTGAACGCCGCACAACGCGCATTTGCGTTGGCCTATTTCAAGGATTCCGTGGCCCACCTGCTGCACCCCGTGGTGTTGCGGCGCGCCAGCGTGCCCTTCATGGAGGACCGCAAACTCTACCTCGTGCTGGACCTGCACCAGAAATCCACCGGCAAAAAGAAATTGCTCTTGGCCAACGTGCCCGCCAATGAACTTGGCCGCTTCATCACCCTGCCTGCGCACAAAGGGCGCACCGACCTGATGTATTTGGACGATGCGATCCGCCTCGGAGCCGCGCGCCACTTCAAAGGCTGGACGCTGAAGAGCGCACATGCCATCAAGCTTTCCCGTGACGCGGATCTCTACTTGGAGGATGAATTCACCGAAAATGTCGCGGACAAAGTGCGCCGCAGCCTGCGCAAACGCAGCACCGGCATCCCCGCGCGCTTCCTCTACGACGGTGCCATGCCCCCCGCGCTGCTGGAACAAGTGCGCGTGTTGCTGAAATTGAAAAAATCCGAATTGCTGGAGGGCGGTCGCTACCACAACCTGAGCGACCTGATGGACCTGCCCGTAAAAGGCCATGCCGACCTGCGCTGGCCGCCCATGCCTCCGTTGCGGCATCCGCGTTTGAGCGTCCGGGACATGTTCGCGCCGATACGCATGGGCGATGTGCTGCTGCATTTCCCTTACCACCGCTTCGACCCGGTGGTGGACCTGTTGCTTCAAGCGGCCAAGGACCCGCGCGTAACGCGCATCGCCGCCACGTTGTACCGCGTGGCGCAGGCATCGTTGGTATGCGAAGCCTTAGTGGAAGCCGCACGTAACGGCAGGCGCGTGGAGGTGCTTTTAGAGGTGCAAGCCCGCTTCGATGAGGGCAACAACTTGCTCTGGGGCGCCGCCCTGGAACAGGCCGGGGCCAAAGTGGTTTATGGCCTGAAGGGCTACAAAGTGCATTGCAAATTGCTGTTGATCGAACGCACCGAGCGCAACGCATTGAAGCGCTACGCCTGTCTGTCCACAGGCAACTTCAACGAGAGCACCGCACGCATCTATTCCGACATGGCACTGCTCACCACGCACAAGGAACTGGCCGATGAAACAGCCGCCGTGCTGGACCGCCTGATGCGCGAGCAACTGCCTCCACCCACACGCTTGCTCATCACTTCTCCGCACGGTTTGCGCGGTGCGCTGGAACGTGCCATCGATACCGAGATCGAGCAAGCCCGCTTGGGGAAACCCGCTTCCATCCTGCTGAAGGTGAACAGCCTGGAGGACCGCCCCCTGATCCGCAAACTCTACGATGCCGACCGCGCCGGGGTGAAGGTGCGCGCCATCATCCGCGGCATCTGTTGCTTGCGCACCCAAGTTCCCGGCCACAGCAAACACATCAAAGCCATCAGCATCGTGGACCGCTACCTGGAACACGCCCGCGCCTTCGCTTTCCACAACGCCGGCAAGCCCACATTGCACCTCGCCAGCGCTGATTGGATGGAACGCAACCTCGACCATCGCGTGGAAACCGCCTTTCCCGTTTTGGACCCCAGGCTCAAAGCCGAAGTGCTCGCCTTGCTGGAGCTCCAGTGGAAAGACCACGTAAAAGCCCGTGTGCTGGACCGCGACCAGACCAACGCTTACCGTCCACGGCCCAGCGGGAAGGCGGTGCGGGCACAGCACGATTGGTATGCGGTGCTTCGGAAGGCGGCGAAGGGGTGATAAAAATCAAAAAACACCACCACAACCAACACGCAAATCCGCCCCATTTTATACCAATGGGTCATCAACCTGATCCTACCAAATTCCCCTACGAACAAACGGGACCCTTCTCAGGCCATGGATTGGCTGGAGCCGTGCTGGCGGAAACAGCACGCAGTCGCGGACTTTCCGTACACGTCTTCGATGCCAAAAAGCCCGGCAATGCCTCCACCGTGGCCGCCGGTATGGTGAACCCGCTGGTGTTGCGCCGTTTCGTGCCCAGTTGGCGCGCTGAAGAAATGCTTCCGCAGGCTTCGGCATTCTACAAAGCGTGGGATAAGGGATATGGCACGCGTACATGGCACCCGATGCCATTGGTGAAAGTGTTCCCATCCTCATCGGAGGCCGCTTTGTGGGCGCGGGCGGTGGACAAGCCGGAAAGCGCGCCTTTCATGGCGAAGACGGACCCGGCGGAGTTGGCTATTCCAGGCATTCCAGCGCCGCATGGCCATGGCACGGTTCCAAGTGCGGCGTGGCTGGATGTGCAGCAATTCCTTTCCGTACAGCGCGAATACTTGATGGCCGAAGGTGCTTTCAACGATCGCGAAGTGCGACCGGCGGATGTGGAAGAAACAGAAGCCGGTGTGCGCGTACACGGCAGGGAAGGGCGCTGGTTGGTGCATTGCTCGGGGCCGTTCAGCAGTGCGCCGGGTTTGGTGCCGGTGAAAGGCGAAACACTCACCGTGCGCATTCCCGGCTTGGAGCTATCAAACATCCTGCACCGAGGCGTGTTCGTCCTGCCGTTGGGCGATGGGCTGTTCCGCGTGGGATCCACCTTCAAATGGACGGAGGTGTGGCAAGGCCCCACGGAGGAAGCCCGCAACTGGTTGCTGACACGAGCGCAGGAACTGGTGCAGCGACCGGTCGAGGTGGTCGGGCAAGATGCCGGGGTAAGGCCCACCTCGCGCGACCGGCGCCCGTTGCTTGGTCTTACCGGAGCGCACGAGGCGCTGTTCAATGGCTTGGGCGCGCGCGGGGTGCTGCTCGCACCGTGGTGTGCCGGGCATTTGTTGGACCACCTGTTCGGCGGGTCGCCGCTGGACCCCGAGGTGGATCTGAAGCGCTTCGCTTGAACATCTCAACTTATCCGGCACGAAGGGATGTCAATCCCCCATTCTGGGTATTGACCCCGGTTGCCGAATGTGGTAAAATTGCAGTATCCCATCCCCGATACCATGCAAAAGCAACAACAAATAGGCGACGGAGCAGTCAAGGCTTCACGGATCATTTCCTTGGTGCTCCTTTTGGTGTGCGCGGCGCTGGCCATTACGGCGCAGCTGGGCTGAAAACGAAATGCCCCGATGTTCGCATAGCGACCACCGGGGCATTGTTTCACTGAATTCCTCTAGCTTCCGAGGAAGTTGAATTCGCGCACGCCGCTATCGTTGAACGGTCCGGGCACAAGCTTGCCGCCGGCATCCACCAATTGCAGACGCACCGTGTGCTTCCCGAGCTGCAAACCTTCAATGAAGTAGGCATCCCATTTGTTGATGGTCCAGTCCTCGCCATCGATAGTGGCCTTCACACTGTAGTTGTCCTTGTCCAGATCGGTGTTCAACAGGTAGAAGTCCAGCAGGATCTTTGTCGCCGTCCATCTGCTTGTAGTCGCCTTTGGGGCGGCTGTAAAAGAGCGTGGGGTCTTTCGACACATCACCCGCTGCCAGCGAATCCTTGCCGGGCATGGTGAATTCCTTCACGACCACGGCTGCATTGCTCTTGAGGCTTTCATGGTAGCTGCGGCTGAGGAAGCAGAGGGCCACGTTGCGACCGGGGTTTGCCTTTTCCGTAAAGTCCGAGTTGTATTCGGCTTTGTAAGGCGCATTGTTCAGGATGAAGTGGATGTGCTGTCCGTCCTTGCTGTTGGCGCATCCGCGCGTGCCGGCATCGGGCGTTTGGGCTTTCAGCTCGAATCCGTTCACCTTGAACTTGTATTCCGCCTCCATCTTCTTGGTGTTGGCCACTACGGTGTCCAGCTTCAGGTCGGCATCCGGGAACTGCGTGGCCGGCGGGGCAACTACCAGCTTGATCGCACTGTTGGCCGGACCCGTTACGGCCTCGCGTGCTGCGGGTGCTACGACCACCGTGTCCTTAACGGGCGGTGGTGCGGCGGGAGGGGCTTCCGGGGTGCTGCACGCGGCCAGTGCCAAAACGGCGAGGAACGGGATGTTCGTGATCTTCATGAGTCAATACGGGGTTAGTGTTCAAAGCTCAACAGCAGTTGCCCCTTTTCAACCGCCGATCGCTCTTGGGCATGTACCTTTTTAACCACGGCATCAGCGGTACACTTGATGACGTTCTCCATTTTCATGGCCTCCAGGATCAACAGGGGGTCATTCTTTTTTACGGTATCGCCTTCTTTCACCAGCACCTTTAGGACCAAGCCGGGCATGGGGGCTTTCAGTTCCTTCAGCACGGCACCTTTTACTTTGTCCAGCCCCAGTAACTGCACCAACCGGCTGCGCTCGTCTTCCATGGCAACGGTGTACGTTCCGCCGCCGATGCGCATGCGCACCGTGCCATTTTCCATGTCTTCCTTCTGCACCAGCACGTTGTGCGATCGGCCGTTGTGCATTACGCTGTAGAGGCCCGGACCGGTGCGGCGTACGTCCGCTGCGGAATTTCCGACTTGCCAAGCAGCGCCGGGCTTGGGGCATTCGAGCTCCACGGATTTTTTCGCGGCGTTCACTGTGGCGAAGAGTTTGGCGCACATGCTTTGTGGAATTAACAACGGGGCACGCAATTGGTTCCCGGATGCGGGATTTAAGGGGCGAATATACCGTTGTCGCCAGAGGCTTGGCTTTCGTAGCCTTCGTCGGCGGGCAATCCTTTCTGTTCGCGCGCGGCCACTGCGAGCCGGTCGCACAGCTCGTTCAGCGGGTGCCCGGCGTGGCCTTTGATCCATTGGAATTTCACCTTGTGCTTCGGATAGATGACGAGGAACCGCTTCCACAGGTCGGGGTTGGCCTTTTTCGCGAACCCCTTCTTCTCCCAGCCGAACACCCAGCCTTTTTCCACGGAATCCACCACGTATTTGCTGTCGCTGATCACAGTGACATCCTGGCCTTCGCCCTTCAGCGCTTCCAAAGCCACGATAACCGCCAACAGTTCCATGCGGTTGTTGGTGGTGCGCCGGAAACCGCCCCATAGTTCCTTGTGGTGCTTACCCCTGGGTAAACCACAACGGCTTTGCAGGATTTGAACCGCAACGCACACAACGAACGCAACGGAATGCGGAAGAATTTACCGCAACGGTCGCAAAGCTCGCAACGGAATGCAAAAGGACGACGAATCACAACGGCAATACTAATGTGGCATCCCGTTCGCCCAGCGTTCTATCCCGTCCTTCATCAGTTTTACATTGAAGTTGAGCAACAGGCCAAGTTTGTTGTTGGTGAGTTTCAGGTAGGCCATTAGCTGTGCGCGGTGGATTGGCAGAATGGTTTCCACCGCTTTGGCCTCAATGATCATCTTGTCCTCCAGCCACAGGTCCAAACGGTATCCAATACCAACGGACACACCTTTGTAAACCATCGGAACAGAATGTTCGATCTTGGTGGCAATCCCATTTCGATCAACTCATGGTGCATGCATCTCACGTAAGCATGTTCGAGCAATCCGGGGCCAACTTCACGATGCACTCGGAAAGCCGCCTCAACGGCAACCTCCGCAAGTTCGTTTTCTGTCATATCATAAACGGTTTATGAACAATGTAAGCCTTGATGTCAAAAGCCGTAATCAAAAACGTTGCGTTCGTTGTGTGCGATGCGGTTCAAAAAACCAAGATCAAAAACGTTGCGTTCGTTGCGAGCGTTGCGGTTCAAAAAAGTCGTGGTCAAAACGTTGCGGTCGCAGCGAGCGTTGCGGTTCAAAATAAGTTCAACCGATTCAATTCGGGAAGAGGTACGTGATGTTCCCCGCGAAGAGTTTTACGCTGATGGCCAGCAGGATCACGCCGAACGCTTTCCGCAGAACGATCAAGCCCACACGGCCCAACATGCGTTCTATGCGGTTGGTGAGCAGCAGAACCGTTACCACTACGGCGAGGTTCATCAAGATGGCAACAAGGATCTCCGGACGGGTGAATGCCGCGCGCAGCGAAAGAACCGTTGTGATGGTGCCTGAGCCCGCAATTACCGGGAAGGCCAACGGCACGATGCTGTAAACTTTCGGGTCTTCACTGAGGCCCGGCGCACTGGTGTCCTCCTTGAACAACCGGATGCCGAGGGTCATTTCCAACGCGATGAAGAACAGCACCAAGGCACCTGCCACGGCGAAGGAGTTTACGTCGATGCCCAAGAACGCGAGTATCGTTTCGCCCAAGTATAGAAAGACGATCATGATGCTGCCGCTGACGATGGTTGCGCGGGCGGGATAGATTTTGCCGGCCTTTTCGCGCACCTGCAAGATCACGGGAATGCCGCCGATGATGTCGAATCACCGCGAAGAGCACCAAGAAGGCTTTGAAGACGTGCGCTAGTTCCATGGCGCGAAGATCGGGGGTTGGCGGCGATCGCCGAAAACGAGCGACGTAAGCCGATCACTGCTTGTCCGCGATCATCGTCGCCAACTCTTCCACCACCCCCGGAAAGTGCGCATGCTCCAACGCATGCACGCGGGCTGCCAATGCCACCGCATCATCGCTCAGCAGCACGGGGCAGCGTACCTGCTTCAGCACCCGCCCTTCGTCGTAGCGCTCGTTCACCATGTGTATGGTGATGCCGCTTTCTTTTTCTTCAGCAGCGATTACCGCTTCATGCACACGCGTTCCAAACATTCCTTTGCCGCCATGTTTTGGAAGCAGTGATGGATGGATGTTCACGATGGCATCCGGCCATGCACGAACAAATTCCGCAGGTAACAGGCGCAGAAAACCGGCCAGTACCACGAGGTTGATGCCCATGCTTTCCAATTCGCGTTGCACTTTTCCGGTTGAAAGATCCTTTCCGCTGAACAGGTAGAACGGCACATTGGCGGCCCACGCGCGGTCCAGCACCCCGGCCCCAGGTTTGTCACAGGCTACCAAAGCCACTTCGATTTTGGGGTCCGCATGGAAATGTTCCATGAGCGCTTGGGCGTTGGTGCCCGAACCGGAAGCGAGGATCGCAATGCGTACCATGGCGCGAAGTTGCGAACTTCGGCGCGGAATGAACGACAACATCGCCCAAGTGCCTTTGGATTTTCACCGCTACGATGAAGCGACCATGCTGGCGCGTGCCACGGAATTCCGCATGGAGCTCGCCCGCAGACGCACCGTGCGCCACTTCAGCGATACGCCGGTGCCCTTCGCGGTGATGGAGCAAGTGGTGCGTGCGGCAGGCACCGCGCCCAGCGGGGCGCACAAGCAGCCGTGGACTTTTTGCGTGGTTGGCAATGCCGGGCTGAAAAAGCAGATCCGCGATGCTGCCGAAGCGGAAGAAAAACTGAACTACCACGGTCGCATGAGCGCCGAATGGATAGAGGACCTCAAGCCCTTCAACACCGGTCCGGACAAGCCTTTCCTGGAAACCGCACCCTGGTTGGTGGTGGTGTTCCGCAGGCCTTATGAACCGGAACCGGACGGCCGCAAACACCCCAACTACTACGTGAATGAAAGCGTGGGGATCGCCACCGGCATGCTCTTGGCGGCCGCTCACCATGCCGGGCTGGCCACCCTTACACACACGCCCAGCCCCATGGATTTTTTATCCAAGCTATTGGGCAGTCCTGCCAACGAACGTCCTTTTTTGCTGATACCCATGGGCTTACCTGCTGTAAATGCCACTGTTCCGACGTTGGATAGAAAGGCTGTTCAGCAGTTGTTGGTGTCCTATATTTGACCCAAAGTCTTGTGCATTTGGAAAATAGCTTTCCTTTGCAGCCCAATCACTAAAACCAAACGGACATGTCCGACATCAAGTCAAGGGTTATCGCCATCATCGTAGACAAGCTCGGTGTAGACCAGGGCGAGGTTACCCCAGAGGCGAGTTTTACGAACGACCTTGGCGCAGACAGCCTGGATACCGTCGAGCTCATCATGGAGTTCGAGAAGGAGTTCAACATCGCCATCCCGGACGATCAAGCCGAGAAGATCCAGACCGTGGGCAACGCGGTTGAGTACGTGGAGAAGAACGCCAAGTAAGCTCGGATGGCAGAGCTCAGGCGAGTGGTGGTCACCGGTCTGGGCGCCCTGACCCCTATCGGAAATACGCTCCCGGAGTATTGGGACGCGCTTGAGAAAGGCGTTAGCGGTGCTGCGCGCATCACTTACTTCGACCCGTCCAAATTCCGGTCGCACTTCGCTTGCGAAGTGAAAGGCTTCAACGCCGAGCAGTTCATCGATCGCAAGGAGGCCCGCAAGATGGACCCCTTCTCGCAGTTTGCCGTAGTGGCGAGCGACGAGGCCATTCGCGACAGCGGCCTGAAGCTTGAGACCGATGATGAAAAGGAGCGTGCCGGCGTGATCTGGGGCACCGGCATCGGCGGCCTGGTCACCTTTCAGGAGGAGACGATGAACTTCGCTCGTGGTGACGGCAATCCACGCTTCAATCCGTTCTTCATCCCAAAGATGATCGCGGACAGTTCCTCCGGGCTCATTAGCATGCGGAATGGTCTACGCGGGCCGAGCTATGTGACGATGAGCGCCTGCGCCAGTTCCAACAATGCCATGATCGATGCCTTCAACTACATCCGGTTGGGCACGGTGGATGTCATGGTGACCGGCGGCAGCGAATCCACCATCCGCGAAGTGTGCATGGGTGGTTTTAATGCCATGCACGCCTTGAGCACCCGCAACGACGACCCGGCCACGGCGAGCCGGCCCTACGACAAGGACCGCGACGGCTTCGTACAAGGCGAAGGAAGCGGCGCATTGATCTTGGAAGATCTCGAACATGCCAAGGCCCGGGGCGCAAACATCTACTATGAAATGGTGGGCGGCGGAATGAGCAGCGATGCTTACCACATCACTGCTCCGCATCCTGAAGGTCTCGGTGCTTTCTTGTGCATGAAGCATGCCTTGCAGAACGCCGGGCTGAAGACTTCGGACGTGGACTATATCAATACGCACGGCACTAGCACCCCTATCGGCGACCCCCAGGAGGTGAAAGCCATCCAACGCCTGTTCGGCGAAGATGCTTACCGCCTGAACATTAGTTCCACCAAAAGCATGACCGGCCACTTGTTGGGCGCGGCCGGTGCGGTGGAAGCCATCGCCAGTATCATGGCGTTGCACAAGGGCATCATCGCGCCTACGATCAATCACTTCACGGACGATCCCGAGATCGACCCCAGGCTGAACTTCACCTTCAACAAAGCGCAAAAGCGTGAGGTTGAAACGGTGATGAGCAACACCTTCGGCTTCGGCGGGCACAACACTTCGGTGATCTTCCGCAAGTACCACTAACCCGCTGTTCGCCTCGTTTTTCCGCCGCGCTTCCTCTCCTGAGGACCGCCGTATACGTGCGTGGTGCCGAAAGACATTGGGCATTACGCCCAAAGACCTGCCGCTCTTCAGGCAGGCCTTGCGACACAGCAGCGCCGTGCCCGACGACCGGCCGGACATACCGGACAACGAACGCTTGGAATTTCTGGGTGATTCCGTCCTGGACACCGTTGTGGGCCGCTACCTGTTCAAAGCTTACCCCGACAAAGGCGAAGGCTTCCTCACGCGTATGCGCAGCAAATTGGTGAGCCGCCACCAGCTGAGCATTTTAGCAAAGCAAGTCGAGATCGAGCGTGTCATGGAGGTGAACATCGGCCGCAACCAGGACACAAGCGTGCCCGGTAACGCCATGGAGGCCTTGATCGGCGCGCTTTTTTTGGACAAGGGCTTCGAGCGCACCAATGCCGTCGTGATCAAATTGATCACTGCGCATTTTGATCTGAAGGCGGTGGAATTGGAAGATCGCGACAGCAAGAGCCGGTTATTGGAATGGGGACAAAAGCGACGTAAAAGGGTCGAATTCGTGCTGCGTGAAGACAGTGACCATGGCGGGCGTGGCAAACTGTTCGTGGCCGAGGCGCATGTGGACGGTGCCGTGCGCGGAACCGGCAAAGGACACAGTAAAAAGAAAGCGGAGCAGGATGCAGCACGTGCCGCCAACCGCGCATTGGGCGTCTCCGAACAAGCGGACGCAACCGAAGGAAATCAGCGCACCAAGCCCGAGGAGGACCGCCCACGGCGGAATTCCCGCAGGCGCGGCGGGCGCAACCGGCCCCCAGGGGAATCGCCCGCAAACGGGCAGGAACGCGTATCCCGCGTGCAGCGTAAGCCAAGGCCGAATTGAGCGCACCGTTGCGACCGCATCGGCTGGCCGCGCACCGGCTTTACATTTATGCCCGCTTTCACCATGGCCAAATTCAAGCTCGACCTCGAACCCGACCCGGAGGTTTTACTGATCGCCATAAGCAGCCACGTGAACGATTACCGCCTGTGCTGGTCCTTGAACATCGGCCTCGGCCTGCAGTTGGTCAGAAGGACCGAGGACATTCAGGACAATGGCCCCGAAGGTTTGGCCCACTATTGCGTCTTCGACCAACCCGGCGTGACCGGCGAACCTGCTTGGAGCCTGGTCGCCAATCACGCCCCGGACGGCGTATTGGTGCCCGAACAGCGACAAGCCGACTTTTTCCTGGTGATGGGGACCGATACCCACCAAACACCCGAAGACATCCTGCACACTGTCCGCAGCACGCAGTTCGTCCTGGCGGCTTACTTCCTTGAAGCAAACACACTAAAAAGCGCACACAAGCTTTTGCAATGAAATCATTCCGAGACCCCAAGACCAAGATCGTGGCCACTTTAGGCCCCGCCAGTTCCGAGCGCGCCGTGTTGCGTGAAATGCTCATGGCGGGCTTGGACGTCTGCCGCCTGAATTTCAGCCACGGCTCTTATGAATTCTACACGGACGTGATCGCCACCATCCGCTCGCTTAATGAGGAGTTGGGCTTCACGACCGCGATACTCGCGGACCTGCAAGGGCCCAAGTTGCGTGTAGGCGAAATGGCGGACGGACCCATTGAGCTGGTGCCCGGTGAAGAACTGATCATTTCAACCAAAGGAGAAAAAGGCGTGCCCGGTCTGGTGAGCACCAGTTATGCCCAATTCCCGAAGGACGTAAAAGCGGGGGAGGCCGTGTTGTTGGACGATGGTAAGCTGCGGTTGGAAGTGGTGAGCACGGACGGAAAAGACCGCGTGGTTACCCGTGTGATCCATGGCGGTAAGCTGAGCAGTAACAAGGGCATCAATTTGCCGAATACCAAAGTGAGCCTGCCCTGCCTTACCGAAAAGGACCGTGAGGACTTGGCGTTCGCGCTGGAGCAAGGCGTGGACTGGGTGGGATTGAGCTTCGTGCGCAGCGCCCGCGACATCATCGAGCTGAAGCACGTGATCCGTTCCGCATCCAGCAGCGCCCGCGTGGTGGCCAAGATCGAAAAGCCCGAAGCCATGCTGGAGATCGATGAGATCATCCGCGAGAGCGACGCGCTCATGGTGGCCCGCGGCGACCTTGGCGTGGAGGTTCCCATGGAACAAGTGCCCTTGCTGCAAAAGGACATCATCCGGCGTTGCCTGCTCCAGCACCGCCCGGTGATCGTAGCCACACAAATGATGGAAAGCATGATCACCAGCAGTACACCCACCCGCGCTGAGGTGAACGATGTGGCCAATGCCGTGCTGGACCATGCCGACGCGGTGATGCTGAGCGCGGAGACCAGCGTGGGCAAGTACCCCGTGGAGGTGGTGAAAGCGATGAACAAGATCTTGCTTGAAATGGAAAAGAGCGAGACCATGTACAACGTACAGGAACCCACCTTGAATCAGAATGACCGCATGGTGACCGACGCGATCTGCATGGCCAGCGTGCGCATGGCCGCCGCCATCGACATCAAGGCCATCGTCACCATGACGCACAGCGGCTACACCGCCTTCAAGATCAGCAGCATGCGGCCCAAGGCGCACATCTACGCCTTCACCAGCAACAAGCGCATCCTCAACATGCTCAATTTAGTGTGGGGCGTGCGCGCCGAGTATTACGACAAGACCGTGAGCACCGACCATACCGTGGCGGACATCAAGCACATTCTGCGCCGGAAGGACTTGGTGAAAAAGGGAGATCTGGTGGTAAACCTCGCCAGCATGCCCATTGCCGACCAAGGCATGGCGAACATGCTGAAATTGAGCGAGGTTTAGGAGACCGGAAGCTACTCGTCCTGTCACCGGTCACGATGGGCTGGTATTTCCAATTCCAAGGGTATCAGCCGAAAACTGAAATGCTTCGGAGCAAACAAAACCCCGACCTTGTCCCCGATGGACGAAAAGGACTGGGACGCATTGGCACCGACCTTCGAGGAGGACATTTTCAGCGTGCCAGCGCATGACCGGCTGAAGCAGATCGAGCAGGTATTGGACCTCCATGCCCATGCGGATGCTGATGCTGCGGACGTGGGCTGTGGTGTAGGCGGAGCACTGCCCTTGCTCGCGGAACGCTTTGGGACGGTGCATGCCACGGACCTTTCCAGCGAGTGCTTGGCCGTGGCCGAAAACAGGTACGCCCGGTATCACAACATTCAATATTGCCATGCGGACCTGACAAAACCATTACCCTTTCCGCCTGTGGACATGGCCCTTTGCATCAATGTGCTGCTGATCGCCAAGCGGGCCAAGCGGCAGGCCATGTTGGCCAACCTCTGCGGGGCAGTGAAGCCGGGAGGCCATTTGGTCCTGGTAACGCCGTCGCTGGAATCCGCGCTGTATGCTTCGCACCGGTTGGTGCAGCTCAATGAGGCCAAAGGCATGAAGCCAGCCGTGGCCCAACGCAAAGCAGCCCGCGACACCACCCGACTTGACATGGGTGTGCTGGACCTGTCGGGAACACCCACCAAGCATCATTTGAAAGAAGAGCTGGCCGACCTGTTGGACCAAAACGGCATGGAGGTGCTCGGCATTGAAAAGATCGAATATCCTTGGGTGTTTGCGTTGGAGGAGGCGATGCAGGACATGGCCCCGCCCATGCCCTGGAACTGGCTGTTGCATGCCCGGAAACGGTCGGGCTGAGTGCGCCGTGCCGATTTTGCGAATAATCACTGCCTTCCCAACGGGGCCAGCCGCAGGTTCAACGAACGCTGGGGCAGCTCTGCCGAAACACTGGCGCTGGCCCAGCGGATCTTGTAGTTTCGCATTGGTAAGCCCTCAAATCCGGGTTTCCTCGCAGTGCCACTAGCACGTCACAACCCCCTAAGCCCATGACCCCCATGAGCATTCCCCGCAGACGGTTTTTCGCTCACGCTGCCGCTGCCGTTCTCGGCCTTGCAGTTTCCATTTCAGCGATGGCCCAGCCCACTGTGCAGATCGGACTTTTCCCTTCCGCCGAAAACGGAAAGTTGGATGTACGCCTAAAGGCCAACGGTAATTTTGATGAACTGCTCAGCAACCTGCTTTTCACGATTTCTTGGCCTACGTCCTCGGGCATTACGTTGGATAACTCCCAACTCCTTGCACTCTGCAGCAGGATCCCTATCGTACCCAATGGAGACGGGGTGCAACAATCCGGAGGTAGGAGCTACCAGACCTATTTCATGCTGAGCCTGCAAACCTTGGCGGGCGGCTGTCCCTTGGTGTCCGGGCAGGAGCTTACGGTGATGCGCGTGCCGGTGGCCGGGTTGTCGGCCTGCGCTGACCTCAGCATCGCCAACGACGGCTATACGGCCGCCCAGAACAAAAGCTACTATATCTCCTTGAACGGTCAAGACCGTACAGGCACTATCTATAAAGACAGCGCCCAACTATGCGCGTGCAGTACCATCGCGCTGGACATCGCCACTGACGGTCAGCCCACCCAGACCGGCTGGGAATTCTACAACGGGAACGGACAGCTCTTAGCTTCAGGCCATTTGGCTCCTGGGCAGACCAACCGGAACGTGCGCCTTGCTGCATGCCGCAACGGCGGATGTTATCGTGTACGCTTGACCGATTCCGCCGGGAACGGCATCAGTGGCGGTGGCTACACCATAAAGGTGAATGGTGACCGGGTTATCGATGCTACCGGCCAATTTGGATCAGCCAGCTCATTGGCCAATAACGGAACCTTCTGCATTGCCATGGGCCCCACATTCCTCAAGCCACCGTTCCAAGACCTGACCGGTATCGCCGTAAACGGCGTCCTAAGTGCAAAAAAGATCACGGGAGCCGATAGTTATACCTTCTGGATCTTCGACCCGCACGGAACTTTCGATACCACCATTGTGCGCACCGGGACGAATCTGAAGTTCACCGCCAACCTGATGAACCGCATTCCGCAAAACCTGAGCCTCAACGTGCGCGTAAACGCGCGCACGGGCGGCGTGTACGGCCCGTTCGGCAAAGCCTGCACGGCGATGTTCGGTGGTGCCCAAATGCTGGCTTTGGCCGTGCAGGAAGTCGACGGACCGGATGCTGAAGCGCTTTCGGTTTACCCAAACCCCATCGCGGATGGAGCATTCCATGTGCGTTACGAACCGACCGGGAGCGACAAGCAGGTACATGCCGTGATCGAGCTGTTTTCCTCCACGGGGCAACAAGTGCTAGGCGAAGAAGTCTCCTTCACCGGTGCATTGGACCAAGTGCTCCAACTTCCGGAGGGTACCGCTTCCGGCGTTTACATGCTCACCTTCACCACAAGCAGGGAGCGAATGGTGCGGCGCGTAGTAAAGCCTTGACCTGGTTTTGCCCGCTTGGATGGGCAGCGCCTGTGGCTCAAAGAATGAGGATGAGCAGCAAGATGATGATGATGATCGCTGCGGAACTTAAGTAGATCGTCGTTCCGTCTTTGTTGTAAGTCTTTGCTTCGGCCTTCAAAGACCTCACTTCGGCCCGCAGTTCCTTGCGGTCCGCCCTGTCCAAATCAGACCGGTCCATGTTGGCGATGGCATCCCAGCGCGCTCCGATCTCCAATACACGTTGCTGGTCATCCGTATTGAGCTTTTCGAAATTCTCCTGATCAATCTTGAAATTGCTCTTCGGCTCGCCAGCGAACGCATTGGATGCGACAAGCGTGGATGCGGTGAACAGGCAGGCACTCATGAGGTGTTTAGTGGTCTTCATGTGATGGGGTTTTGGTGAAGGAAGGAAATATCCGTGCCCGAAAAGCGAGCGCTTGACCAAAGCGCAAACCAGCTCGCGGTGATATAAGCGGTGGGAAACACTTCCCCGGATCGGGAACAGAATACCCCGTGTCGTTGGTTTACTTTTCCAAAGTGGGCAGGATTAATACCGCCGCAAGCCGCCCCATGGCAAAGCAGCCCTGTAGCAGGAACCCGCCAGTCGGTGCATCCCAGTCCACCATTTCACCAATGGCATAAAAGTGTGGATACGCCTTTAACGAAAAGTCCGGGTTCAACGCTTCCACGGGTATGCCGCCCACGGTGGAAATAGCCTCGCCGACTGGCCGAAGCCCCGTAACCGGGATGCGCAGGTCCTTGACGTGCGTTGCGAATTGTTCCGCTGAACCGGTCACTTCCTTTGGCGTGAAGGCTTTGAGCAAAGCGGCTTGTGTGCGGTTGAGGTGCAACGCAGTAGCGAAGTTTTTCGAGGATCTGTCGCCTATGCGTTCCAGCAACCGCTCGTGCGTACTGTCCGGTTTCAGGTCCAAACACAATTCCGCAACGCCACCGCGCACTGCCGGCACCACGGGATAGATGGCATTGCCTTCCAGCCCGTGCCGGGTTATGGTCGCCTCGCCCCACGCGCTCTTTTCGCCAACGGAAACATGAATGTTCTTCAGCGGTTTGCCTTCATGCGCTTGAATGAATTCCGCGGGCCATGCCACCTCCACGCCGCAGTTGGATGCTTGGAACGCCCGCACGTCCACGCCGATCGCGGTGAACAACGGCGGCCAGATACCCGTGGATCCCGTGACCGGCCAGGACGCACCGCCGAGTGCGAAGATCACGCGGTCGGCTTCCAACGTGAAAGGACCATCGACATTTTCCATGCGCACTTTTCCTTCCGTATCGAAACCGGTGAATGCATGTTCCATGTGGAAGCGGACACCTTGGCTTATGAGCCTTTCGCGGATCCTCGTCAGCACGTCCACGGGCTTGATGCCCTTCACCGGAAAAACGCGCCCACTGGTGCCGGTAAATGTTTCAATGCCGGTTTCCCTAAGCCAGTCGCGCAATTGCGCGGGGCCGAAAGCCGTCATGGCCTCATCGAGAAAACCTGCGGGAGAGTAGACGCCCAACAGGGTTTCGCCCTCCATTTCGTTCGTCAGGTTGAAACCGCCTTGCCCTGCCACTAAGAATTTGCGGCCGATGTGCTTGCCATGTTCGTACAAGTCCACTTCCGCATGCGGCGCGAGGGTGTCGGCGGCCATCAGCCCTGCGGGGCCGCCTCCGATGATGGCTATGCGCATGCGTTGGGACATGCTGCAAAGGAGAGCAACATTTGCTGCGTGCGGGCCAGTTTTCAGCATTCCCTACGCGGTTACCCGTTGGAGATCCTGATCTTCCTTCCGGCTTGACCACTTTTGCACGCACATGATCTTTCGTTTCCGTTTCTTGACTTTACTCTGTTTCGTTCTCGCTTTCGCCGGTGCGTTGCGCGCGCAAGTGGTGAACATCGAAGGCCGCCGTTTCATGAACGACACGGTGCCGTGGACAGGCTTCGTGAATTTCCGATTCAACGTGGCCGAAAGCGGGCAACGCTCCTTGACCCTTGGTCTTAACGGTGCCGTGCAGCACATCGACGGGCGGAGCCGATACATGTTCATCAACGATATTTCCTTCAGCCAGGTGGAAACGAACGAATTCCTCAACACCGGCTTCCAGCACTTGCGTTACAATTACCGGTTGGATTCCGCTTGGACCGGGGAGGCATTCGCGCAAGCCCAGTACAACAAGCCGTTGCGCCTTGACCTGCGGCTGATGCTGGGTGCCGGGCCACGCTTCACTGCCGTGGACAATGCCAAAATGCGGGTGAATCTGGGTACGGCGGTGATGCTGGAAAGGGAGACCATCACCAACGGAGCTTCAACTACGGTCGGGAGAAGCAGCAGCTATGTTTCGGCAACGGTGAAATTCACGGAACTGGCCAGCCTCACCACCGTTGTTTATTATCAACCCAAGTTGTTCGATGCCAGTGACCACCGCATTTCATTGGAAGGCGGCCTGCTGATCAACGTTACGAAACACATGACGTTGGAGAGCCGCCTGAACCTGTTGAAGGACAGCGCGCAGCCGGAAGGCGTGCCTTCGCTCACCTACAGCTGGAACAATTTGTTCGGGTACCGGTTCTGATTATTTGAACGCCGCCAAACCAGTTACCTCGTGGCCGGTGATCAACAGGTGGATGTCGTGCGTGCCTTCATAGGTCACTACACTTTCGAGGTTCATCATGTGACGCATGATGGGGTACTCGTTGGTGATGCCCATGCCGCCGAGGATCTGCCGCGCTTCGCGGGCCACGGTGAGGGCCAAATGCACGTTGTTGCGCTTGGCCATGCTGATCTGCGCAGTGGTAGCGCGGTTCTCATTTTTCAACACACCTAAGCGCCAGGTGAGCAGTTGCGCCTTGGTGATCTCCGTGATCATCTCGGCGAGCTTTTTCTGTGTGAGCTGGAACTGCCCGATCGGCTTGCCGAACTGGATGCGCTCCTTGCTGTAACGCAACGCTGTATCGTAGCATTCCATGGCCACGCCGAGCGTGCCCCAGGAGATGCCGTAACGTGCGCTGTCCAAGCAGCCCAGCGGTGCGCCGAGGCCGCTTTTGTTGGGCAGCAGGTTCGCTTTGGGCACTTTCACATTGTCGAACACAAGCTCGCCGGTGGGGCTTGCACGCAAGGAAAGTTTGCCGTGCGTGGTGGGTGTGGTGAAGCCTTCCATGCCGCGTTCCACCACGAGACCATGGATGCGTCCTTCGGTGTTTTCAGCCTTGGCCCATACCACCGCGATGTCCGCGATGGGGCTGTTGCTGATCCACATCTTCGCGCCGTTCAGCAGGTAGTGGTCGCCTTTGTCCTGGAAGGTGGTGACCATGCCGCTGGGGTTGCTGCCGTGGTCCGGCTCGGTAAGGCCGAAGCAGCCGATCATTTTGCCGGCGGCGAGCTTGGGCAACCACTTCATGCGCTGTTCCTCGTTGCCGTATTTCCAGATGGGGTACATCACCAAACTGCCTTGCACGCTACAAAGGCTGCGTAAGCCGCTGTCCACGCGCTCGATCTCCTGCATGATGAGGCCGTAGCTGATCTGGTCCAGGCCCATGCCGCCGTATTCCAGTAGGGATATTGGGCCCGAAAGCACCCACTTCCGCCAGTCCGGGGATGATCTCCGGATGGAATTCGGCCTTCTCAAAGCTTTCCTCGATGATGGGCTTGATGTGTTTGCTGACGTGCTTGCGCGTAGTGTCGCGGATCAGCTTGTGCTCGTCGGTGAGCAGTTCATCCAGCAAGTAATGATCAGGGGCTTGGTAGAGGTCGGTCGTGTTGCGCATGGGGGAAGGGGAGGAAGGTTTTACACCACGGAGGCACGGAGGCACAGAGGGCGCGGGGGATTGCAGTCTTGAGTCTTGAGTCTTGAGTCTTGAGTCGGGAGTCTTGAGTGTTCACCACAGAGGCACAGAGGACACGGAGTGAGGTGATTGGTAGATGGTGATTTGTGATTTGACGACCGCCGACCTACAGCCGCCTGCCGCCTGCCGCTGATAACCCGCCGTCGCAAAGTGCTTTGGCGTGGGAACCTGACAACTGACAACAGAACCGCAAGAGGCCGCGAATTTAACGAACCTCCGCAAGCTGCCGCATGGAATTACTTTCGCGCCTTGATGGACGAGTTGCGCGCGATAGATCCTTTGGGGGCCGGTTGGCTGGCCGGAGTGGTGCTATTGGCTTGTGGTGCCTTGGCCTGGGTGAACCTCACCGCACCGAAACAGTGGGAGGTGCTGCTGCATTCCTTCGCTTCCGTGCGTTTAGGTAAACAACGTGTGCGTGCAGAACTGGACCTGAGCGATCGAAATTTGGCTTTGTTGCTGCTTACGGCCATTCTTTTGATCGGCGTGTTCGCTTATGAGGTGTCGTATTTTCAGGGCTGGGGAGCTGCTGGCCTGCCCGCATTTGGCCAAGTGTTACTTGTTACGGCGATCGTGGTGGTGGCCCAAATGGTGCTGTTGCGGGTAATCGGTTCAATGGCCGGTGCCGACGGTGGATTGGAGGAATACCTGCGTACCGTGGTGGTGCTGAACGTAGGTCTTGGATTGGCGCTTTTGCCCTTGGCCGTTGCCATGGCATGGCCGGCATGGGTGGCATGGCGCACTCCCGTGTGCATTGCCGGGCTGATGCTGGCCGTAGCGGTCTTGTTGTTCCGTTGGGTTCGGGCGGTGGCGATCGGGCTGGGCCATGGCACTCCCGTCCGCTATGTTTTTATTTACCTTTGCGCCGCCGAAGCCATGCCCTTTGCGCTTGCATTGCACTACGCGGGCTTCTTGTAATCGGCACTTGATCACCCTTTAAGCTGCGCGGAAACTGAAAATTAAGAACATCCTTGTAACGCAGGCAGCCCCGGCGGACCCGCGTTCTCCTTATTTCGATCTGGCCAAGAAATTCGGCCTGAAGATCGACTTCAAGCCTTTCATTAAGATCGAACCGGTGCCCGGCCAAGAGTTTCGGCAGGAACGCATCAACGTACTGGACCACAGTGCGGTGGTGCTTACCAGCCGCAATGCGGTGGACCACTTTTTCCGCATGTGCAAGGAGCTCCGCGTTAACGTGCCGGAATCCATGAAGTATTTCTGCGTGAGCGAAAGCGTGGCCTACTACGTGCAGAAGTACATCGTTTACCGGAAGCGAAAGGTCTTTATCGGAAGGCTCACGTTCGAGGACCTGATGGACGTGATCAAAAAGCACAAAAGCGAACGCTTCCTCGTGCCGGGTTCCGATATTCAGAAGCAGGAGATCCCGCGCCTGTTGGACAAATCCGGCGTACGTTATTCCAACGCCGTTTTTTACCGCACCGTGGCCAGTGACCTTAGCGCCATGAAGAATGTACACTACGACATGTTGGTGTTCTTCAGCCCGGGCGGCATTGAAAGCCTGCGGAAAAATTTCCCGAAATACGAACAAGGCGACACCATTGTAGCGGCGTTCGGCCCCACCACGGTGAAGGCCGTGCGCGACGCGGGCCTGCGCCTGGACATTGAGGCACCCGTGCCGGAAGCTCCCTCCATGACCGGGGCTATTGAGCTTTACTTCAAGCGCGGGTCCAAGGCCGAAGCCAAAGCAGGGACCAAAGCCGCCAAAGAAGCCAAGGAGGCCGTGAAAAAGGCGGCCAAAGCCAAACCGGCACCAGTTGCGAAGCCAGTGGCCAAAAGGCCTCCAGCAAAACCCGCAAAAGCAGCTGCCAAGCCTAAGACGGCAGCCTCCAAGCCCGTCGTTAAGGCCAAACCCAAAGCCAAAAGCGCCAAAAAGCGTGGCTGAATTCGATGGCCACCACAGCCGCGCAGCCCGATCCACGCGCGAGCTTCCGCAAGCACGAGCGCCTTACTGGTCGCGACCGGCTGAAACTGGTGGCCACCACAGGCCGATCAGCCAAGGCACACCCTTTCCGGTTAACCGGGCTGTTAATGCCGTTGGACACCATCGCCCCCGCACAAGTGGCCTTCGCCATTCCCAAACGCCACATGAAGTTGGCCGTTCAACGCAACCGACAGCGCCGCCTGCTTCGCGAAGCCTACCGGCTGAACAAGCACCGCTGGTACGAAGCACTGCGGAACGCCGATGTGCAATGCGCGTGGCTGGTGGTGTTCCAAGGCGGCCCCGTGTTGAACTGGCCGGAAACGCAGGAGAAAATAACCGGTCTTTTCGACCGTTGGGTAAAAGAACATGTCCGGCCTGATCGCTAAAGGAATGATCCTGGTGGTACGCATTTACCAAGGCGCCATTTCCCCGCTGCTTCCGGGGAGTTGCCGCTACACGCCCACCTGCAGCGAATACAGCGCGCAAGCGTTGGCCAAGTACGGCGCATGGCATGGCGGCATCCTCACCTTGAAGCGCTTCCTATCTTGCAATCCCTGGGGCGGCCATGGCCACGACCCCGTTCCTTAGCACATTCCCGCATGAAAACGCATTTCCTTTCCTGGAAAACATTCGCCCTTGCAGGCACCGTAACCGCAGCCGCCGGCTTCGGCTTGGCCGCTGGTGACAACTACTTCGAGGTTGGCAAAAACCTGGAGATCTTCAACGAACTCTACAAGGACATCAACATCTACTACGTGGACGAAGTAAGCCCCGGCGAGCTGATCGACACCGGCATCGATGCCATGTTGGAGAGCCTTGATCCGTACACACAGTACATCGCCGAAAGCGACCTGGAGGACTACCGCATCATGACCACCGGGCAGTACGGCGGCATCGGCGCGATGATCCGCAAAATGGGCGACTACGTGGTGATCAGCGAGCCTTACGAGGAATATCCCGCCATGAAAAGCGGGATCCGCGCCGGCGACAAATTGCTGGAGATCGATGGCCGCTCCGTGAAAGGCATGAACACCGATGACGTCAGCAAATTGCTGAAAGGCCAAGCGGGCACTGCGGTGAACGTGATCACCGAGCGCGCTGGCGGAACGCCGGAAACACATGCGCTGACACGTGAAGAAATCAAGATACCCGACGTGCCCTATAAAGGCATGATCGATCCCGTGAACAAAGTGGGCTACATCAAGCTGAACAGCTTCACCCAGACCGCCGGGCAAGAAGTGCGCACTGCCTTCAAGGAACTGAAGGACCAAGGCGCGGAGAAAATGGTGCTGGACCTGCGCGGTAATGGTGGCGGCCTCTTGCGCGAAGCCATCAACATCGTGAACATCTGGGTGCCGAAGGGACAGACCGTGGTGGAGACCAAAGGCAAGATCAGCGAGTGGGACAAGACCTATAAAACACTGAGCGAACCGTTGGATGGCGAGATGCCATTGGTTGTGCTTGTCGACACCGGATCGGCCAGCGCCAGTGAGATCGTGACCGGTGCCTTGCAGGACTTGGACCGTGCCGTTGTGGTGGGCAACCGCACCTACGGAAAAGGCTTGGTGCAGCAAACGCGTGATCTGTTCTACAACAGCAAGCTGAAAGTGACCGTGGCGAAATACTACATCCCCAGCGGGCGCTGCATCCAAAAAGTGGACTACGCGCAACACGACAGCACCGGGCATGCGGTGATCAAAGCCGACTCCACGATCCTCGCATTTAAGACCGCGCATGGAAGGCCCGTTTTCGATGGCCGCGGCATTTCTCCGGACATCACCATCGACCGGCCTGAAATGCCCAAAGTGGTCTACGGCCTGTACACTTCGGACATCTTCTTCGACTTTGCCAACCAGTACCGCATGCAGCACGACAGCATAGCGCAGCCGGACAAGTTTGAAGTAACGGACGCGATCTACGACAAGTTCCTGGAGTTCGCCAAGGACAAGCATTTCGAGTACCGCACACAAAGTCAGGACGATCTGGACAAGCTGGTGGCCGATGCCAAAAAGGAGCGCTACTACGAAGTTTCCAAGGATGCCATCGACCAGCTGCGCACCAAACTCAACCCGGACCGCAGCGAGGAACTTACACGCTTTCGCGAGGACATCAGCGAGGTATTGAAGGCTGAACTGGTTACGCGCTATTATTACCAGACGGGCAGGGCAGAGGCCATGCTCAGCTCCGACCCCGCAGTGAAGCAAGCGCTCACCGTGCTGAACGGCGCTGCTTACAAGGACGTGCTGGACGGCACCTACAAAGCGAACTGATAGCCCCGTCTCTCCCAACACCTATTGGGAGGGGGCACACCTGCATGCGGATCCTTGACCTGCGCACCGCCGGACCGCACCGCGCCGTCCACTTGGGTGCGTTGGCCTTGGCGTTGGTCATGTTGCCGTGGTCCGAATTTTTGTTGAGCCTGTCGCTCATCATCTTGCTCGTGAACTGGCTGTGGGAAGGCATTGCAAAACGCGATCTTGGTGGGCGTTTCAAGCGGGCTTTCACGACACCGGAAAGCGCCGTTTTTATTTCATTCTTCGGACTCCATTTGCTCGGCTTGCTTTGGACCACCGACCTGAAGTGGGGCATGGACTTATGCCGCATCCTGTTGCCGGTGCTCGTGTTTGGTCTTGTGCTTTCCACCGCGCCAAGGTTTAACGCGCAACAGTTGCGCGACCTGCTCCTGCTGGGTGCATGGAGCGCTACCGCCAGCACCATCGCCTGCTTGGCCATGCGGCATGGTGCCATGGCCACTGGCGAATACCGTGAGCTTTCGCCCTTCATCAGCCACATCCGCCTGTCGCTGATGTTGTGTTTCGCCATCGCCGTTTTCATTGTGTACTGGCCGGAGCGGTGGGCTATTCGCATGGCGCATGTTGCCGCCATCACGCTCTGTTTATTTTTCCTGGACCAGTTGAGCAGCTTGATCGCGTTGCCGGTGCTCGCCGTGCTCGTTGTTTTTTTAATGTGGCGCAAAGCCCGGCACAAGGGTGTGCGTTTGCAGTGGGCAGCGGCCGGACTTGTTCTTGCGGTGCTTGTCACAAGCATTTGGTACTTGCGCTCCTGCGTGAAGGACTACTGGCATGCGGACCCCACGGACTTACAACACTTGGACGTTGCCAGCGCCGGTGGCGAAGTGTACTACCACGACCTGCGTGATCCGCAGCGCGAGAACGGCCATTACGTTTGGGTGAATGTGGCCGACAAGGAGCTCGAACGCGGCTGGCACCGAAAGAGCAATTTGCCATTAGGCGGCAAGGATGAACTGGGGCAGCCTTTACACGGCACCTTGGTGCGCTACCTCGCAAGCCTCGGTGTGCGCAAGGGTTCCACGGGCCTCGCAGCCTTAAAGCCGGAGGACGTAAAACGCATTGAAAGTGGCATGACCAGTGTGGTGGAAGGCCGCCAAGGCGCCATGCGCGCCCGCATTGAACAAGTGCTGTACGAACTGGAAACCTACCGCACCAGTGGCGACCCCAGCGGCCATTCCGTTACCATGCGCATCGAGTTTCAGCGGACGGGTTGGGCTATCGCGAAGCAGCACTGGCTTACCGGCGTTGGCACCGGCGATACCCAACTCGCATTCAACGCGGCATACGCTTCTGCGAACAGTCCGCTTGCGGAAAAATGGCGACTGCGCGCACACAACGAATACCTCACGTTGTGCATCAGTTTCGGCGTGTTCGGCCTGCTGTGGAGTTTGTTCAGCTGGGGATGGCCGGCTTGGCGCATGCGTGCTTTCCGTCAACCGCTTTTCATTGCGTGGGGCATCATCTTCCTGCTCTCCTGCTTCAGCGAAGACACCATTGAAACGCAGATGGGCGCCACGTTCTTCGCGCTGTATTACGCGCTGTTCGTTTTCGCGGCACCGCCTATTCCGGAAGCAACTCCAGCACACGCGCCACCGGGATCCGCGTGATGCAATCGCACGGTTGACCGCGCTTGCATTGCGGACAACCCGGGTCTTGCACCAACACATGCGCATCCGGTCCCAACGGCGCCCAGCGGCCGGGATGCAAGGGCCTGCGCATGTTGAACAGACCAATGGTGCGGATGCCCGCCGCCGCTGCGATATGCAACGGACCCGTGCTGGCCGCCACCAATGCGTCCACTTTTCCGATCAACCCCATCAACTGTTCAAGTGAAAGTGTTCCGCCCGTGTCCGTGATGTGCGGTAGTTCTAACGGCAAAGCTTTTCGGTAAACCTCCGCCTCGGCCTTGGTGCCCGTTAACAGTACGTGGTAGCGTGCGGGGTCCATGGACCGCATCAACTCACCGAAATTCGGCAGGCCCCATGCGGCGCCGGTCACCTTCAACGGATGCAGGATCACGTTGATCTTGTCCGGCCTCAACAAGTGGCGCACCGCAACATCCGCTTCCGGCAAGTGAAGGCCCATGAGCGGCGAAAGCTTTTGCAACTCAGGCACGTTCATGCCGAAGGGCGCAAGCAGCTCGAAATTCAATTGCGCTTCGTGCAGGTCGCTGTTCTTGCGGCTGAAGTGGACGCGCTTGTTGCAAGTGCCCCAATGCCACAGCCGGTGACTGGTGCCAATGCGCCACGGAATGCCCGCCTGCTTGGCCCATTGTGCTACTTCCCGCTGTGGAAAAACATGGACGATCGCATCCGCGCCCAGCTTTTTTAATTGATCCGGCGCATTCACTCCTGCAGCTTGCAAAACCTCCAAAGCGATGGTGCCATCCACATGCGTGCATTGCCGCCAAAGTGGTTCGGTGTAACGTTTCACCAGAGCGATGATCCGCGTGCCGGGCGAGCGTTTCTTGATCGCGCCCGCCATGGGCAAGGTGAGCACGGCATCGCCCAAATTGTCCGGGCGGCTCAGGATGATGGTGCCCGGAAGCTTCATGCACGTTCGCGCCAGAGCTGCTTCAACTTCGCGTACTTCAGAAAGGTGGCTTGCGCACTGATCCGTGCGATCACGAAACCGTGGTAGCCATCAAGAAACCCGCCCCGGAAAATATAGTCTCCGATGAATTTCGCCACGGGGCTCACGAGCAATTTGGTCCAGGATGCACGTTTGCCTTGGGCGTACAACGCGCGGGAGGAAATGTCGGTGAAGTAGTTCACTTGGCGCAGGTGGTCCGCAACGGAATTGTAGCTGTAGTGGAGCAGGTCGCCCTGCAGTTTTTCAACGCGGCTGCCGGGTTCCAGTTCATAGCGATCGTGCGGATTGGTTCCGCCCCACCGGCCTTTGCGGCTGTCCCACAAGCGCAACTTGATGTCCGGGTACCAGCCGCCGTGCTTCACCCAAGTGCCGCAATAATTGGTGAGCCGCGCCATGGTGAAGCCGTCCGCAACGGCTTTGCCGGCCTTCACTTCTTTGATCGCGTTCAACAGCGTTGCGTCCAATGCTTCGTCGGCATCCAAGGAAAGCACCCACGGGAATTGCGCTTGTGTGATGGCCCAGTTCTTCTGCTCGATGTGCCCTGCGAACGCATGCTGCACAAAACGCGCCCCGTGTTCCCGCACGATCTTTTCCGTGGTATCGGTGCTGAAGGAATCCACCACAACAATGTCGTCCGCTATTTCTTTAATAGAAGTCAAGCAGCGCGCAATGTTGCGCTCCTCGTTGAAGGTGATGATGACGACAGAGAGTTCCAACGCGCCGAAGGTAGCGGGGAGTTGCAAAGCCCGCTTGAACCTTTCTTACTCCACAACTAACCGTTCCACATGTGGCTTACAGCCCCTCAGCTTTAACCCATCGAACTGGGCGCCAAGTTCCATCGGCCCGCAGAATCCGTAAAAGATAGGAACCTGAGGGTAGCGCTGCGACATCCACCACCATGCTGCTGCCTTGGCCTTGCTGCACTTTGCACAAGCGACCATCCAAGGACCAAACCTGCACTTCTTGGATCCCTTGGGTATCGTGCAGTTCTATCCGGTCCCTGCCCGGGTTAGGCACCGGTACCAGACCGTCCTTGTTATACAATTCGTTCAAACCCGAATGCAGATCCAATCCCAAGTTGACCACAGTGGGGAAAACGAATGAAGTGACCCAAGGGTCGACCACCGTTGAATCCGTCCAACCCAGAATGAAAGAATGACCCCAAAAATCATTGCTTCCTAAAAAGAAGAAGTAATCGCTGTCCATCGTACCGCCATCATAGGGGAAGCCGGGTGCTGGCAACCAGGGCAGGCGGAACAGCGCCGTATCCCAGCGCCAAATCATAGGGAAGGTATAGTTAAAGGCTTGAACTTCAACAGAGATGTAGGGAAAATAAGTGTACGGTATGGCTACTGTTTTGGTTGAGTCATATGCAGGATTCAAAAGCCACACACTAAACAAATTAGGATCCATTGCGACAGCGCCCTCTCCCAATGTTTCATCGACAAGCCCTGTACCATTTGTAGCGGTCGTGTCAAAGATGAACCAAATGGTATCCCGAGCGCCGGTGCCATCCTCAAAGGCTAAGTGGAAGCGCCATGTGGGCTGAGCCGTTGCGGCAAGCGCAAGGGTGCAGGCGAGGGCGAGGAGGAGGTGGCGGGGCATGGGGAGAAGACTAGTTTATGCTCTTCGAAAGTAGTGTAGGTTTTTAGGTTGGTCAATTTGATTGAGCTGGATGTGGTGCGGTTTTGAAGAAGTCTGAAGACTTCCTGTTAAAACCAAAAGTGAAAGCAAGGTGCCACAAGTCGTCCCGGCTGTTTTAGTTAGAACGCCAATTTTGATTGGCCGGGAAGACTTGCGGGAGTGTTATGGGCGATGCTGTGGATGCGGCGATCAATGCACCACCAAGAATACGCCCCGCGCGGAAACCGCGCCCGGCCTGTTGATGTGGTAGGCGTAAAGACCGGGCGCGAACCCGCCGACGGGCAATGTGATCGATCCGCCAGTGAAACGCTGCGCGAAGATCTGGCGGCCCGTAGCATCAAGCGCTACCAATTCCGCAGCGGCCGCATTGGCCAATTGGAAATGCACTTGTTCGCTTGCCGGCTGAGGGAAAACACGCACTGAGGGTGCGTTGGCCGCTTCGGAAATGCCGGAAGGTGAGATCACCAAGTTGACGCAATAATCCTCGGTCTCACCGAAAGAATACACCGTGCAACCGTTGGGCAATGCGCTTCCGTACTTCATGGCAACACGCAACCGTGTGGAACCTACCGGGGCCGATGCCGGTACGATGACCATGCCGGTAACGGGTGCGGCTTGGATGGAGTCGGCGGTGAACACGACTTCATCCGTGGTGAACTCCCCGTCCAAGTCCAAGTCCAAGTAAACGGAATAGAATTCCCGGTAAGTGGGGCCGGCATATCCCATGTTCAACGTGATCGGCAACGTGTCGCCGATGACAAGTTCGGTGGACTGCTCTGTGATATCGGGACCGGCGTAGCCGCCGTCACTCCCGGATGTACGATCAATGCTACCGACCTGTACGTGTGCGATCCATTCGTAGGTGGCAACCCCTTCACTAGTACAAAAATCGCCTTCAACACATTGCCCGCAACCGGGCACGATGCGGTCGAAGCCGACCATGGCGCAAGCGCGCCATTGCAGGCGCTGCGCAGTTGCATTTCCAGATCGCTGCACGCGGGCAGGCCGGAAAGCGTTTCTGTATTTCCCGAAAGGCCGTTCAACTCGGTCCAATCCGTGACACCGATCTCGCGATAGCGCAGGTCGTACGTGGATGAGGCCAACACCGTGCCCCAACTGATCGTGGCACTGGTGGAGTCGTTTGCGATGGCTGTGATGTTCCCCGGTGGCGTGCAACAGCCTTCGCTGGTCCAGGAGAAGATCGGCCCGAAATCACTCGCTGCGGAATCGCAATCCGCAGCTACTTGGAACTCATACATTTCACAGTTGCCGAGGCCGGATAAGGGGAGCTGGCCTGAGGTAAGTCCGCCTACTTCTGTCCAATTGGTTGTGCCTTGCTGGCGGTAGCGCGCGGTGTAGGTGCCGGGCAGCGCGTTCCATGTAAGCGTTGCGGAGCCGATGGCAGCGGAAGTGGCTGCCAAATTGAACGGTGCGGGGCAGGCGGCGCAGCTGTCCATGAGCAATTGCACGCTGTTGAAAGCGTTGATGCGGCCACCCGTCACCGTATTGCCCGGCAGGTTGCCCACTTGGTCCACGCCGGCGAAAAGTGCATCGCGTACGCGCTGTGCGGCTTCCACCGGACTGTTGTGCGCTATGGCGCCCAAGCTGGCACAGGGCACGCTGTACAGCAGGCCAACGACCCCAGCGGTGAGCGGGCTGGCGAACGAAGTGCCGCTGGCGCTGCCAGTGCCACCGCCGATGGTGGTGGTGAACACGCTGGCCCCGGGGGCGCCCACATCGATGGTGGTGGCGCCGTAACCGGAGAAGGTGCGCATGTCCAGGTTGTTGGTTGCCGTTACGGCGATCATGAATTCGCTGGGACACGCCGTGGGCAGGTCGCCCACAATGTCGACGTTCACATTGTTGTTCGCCGTGGATCCACAATTCAGAATTCCGGCTGTGCCCAAGGTGTCGTACAGCGCGCACCAGATCGGCGCGTTGGCCGGTTGGCCGCCATCCACACCCCAACTGGCGTTGGTGGCCACCACGAAAGCGCCTTTGCTGCCACCGCTCTGGTTGTACAACCTGCGCATCACCAGCGGATAAGTGTAAGCCGCCACCACGTCGGATTCCAGCGTGCTGGCGTATTGCACCGGCATCATTTTCACATGCCAATTCGCGCCAGAAACTTGTACGCCGTTGTTGCCCACTGCTCCGATCATACCCGCCACTTCGGTGCCGTGCGATCCGCTGTAAACGTTGTCGTTCCCTGCCGCTGGATCCCAGCCGCGCACGTCGTCGATGTAGCCGTTGCCGTCGTCGTCCACGCCATTGCCGGGAATCTCCAGCCAGTTTTTCCAGGCATTCGCCGCAAGGTCCGGATGGGTGAGGTCTGCATCTTCGATGATGGCCACAACGATGGTGTCGCCCACAGCCGTTACACCACCGGTTGTGATGTCCCAAGCACCTTCGCTGTCGATGTTCTGGTGGTGCCATTGCTGGCTGTACAGTGGATCGTCGGGGACATTTCGCGGGGCCAATCGGTGGTTCACTTGAGCCATCTCAACTCCGGGGTGTGCTTGGAAGGCGCGCAACATGGCGGCCTGCGGAACGGCGTCGGGGTCGAAATGGAACAGCCACGTACGCATGGGTGCTGACACTTCTTTTTCAACGCGCAATGCGTTCGGCACGCCGTTCAAGATCGAAAGTTCTTTTGCCACTTCAACCGCGCTGGTTCCAGGCTTTAACATGGCCAACATGTCCCCGGGGACAGTGGCGGCTTGTGGAAAGGCAACTGTGCTAAGAGTGAGCAGGCACAATAAAAACAGTGAGGCGCGGAGCGAAAGCAGCATGGTACAAAGGTAGACGGCTACTACAGGCCATGCGTGGCCTGTGGGGGGCGCATGTGCAACTGATACTTGGAAGGCCGAGAAAAGAAATCGTATCATTAAGCAACGCCAGCCCGCTGCCCGCTGTCTTTTGTATACGGAAGCACCCAGATGAGAAATATTTTTCCTCTTTTCATGGTCCTAGCCACTGCGGCGCAAGCCCAGCAAGTGCAATGGCTTACGGCAGACCCGATCGCGTACGAGATCAACCCGGACATGCCCACGCATTTGGTATGCGCTTCGGATGTGGACCATAGCTACATTGCCCGAAGCACCACGCTGAGCTACCAATACGGCACGGTATTCGGCGATGCCGAAGTGGAGCAGCGCAATGCGATCGGCGAAACCAATTGGTCCTTTACGTTGGGTGATACCGTGCTGTTGCAGGCCATGGCCTCGGACCTGGCAGGCAACGTGATCCTCGGCGGGCAGTTTTTCCGACAGGTCCATCTCAACGGTGAAGCCGTGTTACCAGCGTTGAACGGAAACGAATTCCCGGAGTCATTCCTGATCGCTTTGGACGTGAATGGCAACTTGCTCTGGCAGCGCAACATCTCGCCGGCCGACCCGCAGGGCACACAATTGCAGTCCATCACCTTCGACCCGCAAGGCCGCGCCTGGTACGCCACTTGCGACTTCTTCAATGCGGAGATCAAACGGCTGGATGATGCTGGAAATGATGTGGAGACACGGACGATACAAGACGCCAAGTCCATCGGCAACATCAGCTTCGATCCCTGGGGCGGCCTGTATTTTTCCGGAGCTGCGGAATTTCCGGGCATCACCGTGGGCGGAACGTTTTATCCCGTGCCCGGCTCGTACAATATGGTCGTGGGCCGCTACACCCCGGATGGCACGCCGCAATGGCTGCAGGCTGCTGCGGATGTCACTTTCCAAAGGCCCCGTGTTAAGGCGGATGCCTTTGGCCATGCGTATTTCGCCGGTTCTCCTTTTGACAGTTTGAACTTTGGCGGCATCCCGTTCCATGGACCGGAATGGAACACTACTTTTTTTCTTGCGCGAATTGACAGCATGGGCAATTTTGTGTGGGGTTACCAACCCCCGTTGGGAGCACCTTTTACGGGACAATTCGGGTTTGGTAAAAATGAAAGCCTAGGAGTGGATGGACAAGGAAACGCTGTGGTGATCGGCGTTTCAAATGGCGTGGTTAACTGGGGCAACAATGTGGAAACGAACATTGGCACAATTCAAGAGCGCGCAGTAACAATGCTGCAGATCGACAGCACCGGAACGCCGCAGTGGGAGCTCCACGGCGGAAGCATGGACTACGACGTTCCGGAAGGAATTTCCGTGCTGCCGGACGGTGTTTGCCATATCGCCGTGCAAGTGCGCGATACGTTTTTCCTTGGGCCGTTTTCCGTTGATGTGTCCACCTCGCATTTGGCCGTGGCGCGCATCGATCCAGGAGTCGCCACAGGTATTGCTGCAGTAATACCGGGCAGCCATGAGCTAGCCGTTTTTCCGTCACCATACACCGACCATTTCAACGTTGCTGGCACCTTCTTCACCAATATTCCGATAACGGTGCGTGTGTTCGACGGGTGCGGCCGCATGGTGCTGGAATCCGCCGATGCTACGCAGCTTGGCGGAGAACTGGCGCCGGGCATCTACCAAGTGGAAGTGCGCCAAATGGGGCATGTTCGGTACGGGCGGGTTGTAAAGCAGTAAAGCGTTGCACCGTAACTTGCAGTGATCCACTTCCTGAACCACCACTAACAAATGGAACGAAGAAACTTTTTGCGCCTGGCAGGAGTGGCCGGAATGGCCAGCATGGTTCCCGGAGCCGCCCATGCCCACGATGATACGGAAGGTCCGGCACCTGCGCCACCATTCATGCCGGAACCCGGCGGAGGCTGTGTGCTGGTGCCTTCGGAAACCGCAGGTCCGTTCCCATTGGACCTCAGCGGCGACAGCTCCTATTTCCGCACCGACATCCGCGAAGATCAGGCGGGTGCGGACCTGCGGTTGCGTATGCGCGTGATCGGGAATGCCAACTGCTTGGGCATGGCGAACTGCCGTGTGGACGCTTGGCATTGCAACGCGGACGGGTACTACAGCGGCTTCACAACCAACGCGCACTTGGGTCAACAGAACAATAACGCGGCGCGCTGGCTGCGCGGCATTCAGTTGGCGGACGCGAACGGCGAGGTGGAGTTTCTAACCAAATTTCCGGGCTGGTATCCGGGGCGCACAGTGCACATCCATTTCCAGGTTTTCGTGAGTTCCATGCTTCAGGCTACCTCGCAATTGTGCTTTCCCACGGCAGAGAAAAATGCGCTGCTCACCAGTGAGGCGCCCTACACCACATGGGGTGCCGACCCCGTTACACCGGCTATGGACGGTGTTTTTGTCGATGGCTATGCACTGCAGTTGGCCACGCTCACATACGATGCGTTGGCCAATGAATATTTGTCGTCACTTGAAGTGACCATCAATGGCACGGGCACTGGAAGCACGGGGCTTGCCGCCTTGGAACCCGAGACCGGCGGCCAGTTCAAGCTGGGTCAGAATTTTCCGAATCCGTTCGCGCAGAACACCAGCATCCCGTTCAACCTTGCCAATGGCGGGGACGTTACCGTGGAGCTTTTCGACAACATGGGCCGCAGGGTGGCGGAGATCGCGCACAATGGGCTGGCCGGTGGAGATCACGAGGTTATGATCGACTTGAAAAAACTCGGGCTGGAGCGCGCGAACTACGTGTATCAACTCACCGTCCGGAATGCCAACGGAGTGTTCCGGCAGTGCAAGCTGATGACAGTGCAGAAATAAGTGGAACGGTGAATTGTCCGGAAGCGGCGTTCCACTGCTGAACTTCGCGCCGTCATGTCCACGCCGCAACGTCGTAGTATCCTCCGAATAATTTGGCGCATTGTCGGTGGCCTCGCGTTGGTACTGATCGCTGCGGCAGGCTGGCTGGCATGGTGGGCAACGCACGGCGGCGAAGCTTGGCTGGATCGCAAAGCGGAAGAGCGCATCCATGCCGTGATCGAACAAGCCAGTGTGCCGGGCTATCGGTTCACCTTGGGCCGGTTGAAGGCCGATGCCCGACATGGCCGGTTGACCGTTACGGATGCCGAGCTAAGTTTTGAGCCGCGTCTGCTGGACAGTCTGCGCACCGGCGCTTACCAGTATCTCTTCGCCGGCAAAGTGGCCAAGGCCGAATTGCGTGGACTTTCGTTTTGGCGCTTGCTGTTGCACGGTGAATTCCGCGTTGGTGCCATCGAGCTGCAAGGCCCTGAATTCCACTACTACACGGGGCCGAAGCGCGTGGATCTCGCAGACCCGTTCAAGCGCTTGGGCCATGGCGGAAAGAGCCTTGTCTCGGTATTGTTTACGGATACGCTCACCATTGCCGATGCTTCCGCCACCGTGCAGGACCTCAATAAGGATTTGCCCGAGCTGAAGGTGAACGGGCTGAGCGTACACGGCACAAGCGTGCGCGTTTCCGCCGCCGGGCGCAATGCCGGAGTGCGGCTTGCCGTGGCCGGTACGGACCTGCGCGTGGACAGCATCAGTACGTTGTTGCCCGATGGAAGCAATCTGCACATCGGTGCTGTGGCTCTTTCCCGTACAAAGCAAAAAGGCTTGCTCACGGCCATCCGCATCACGCCACCACCAACGGACAGTATGAGCGTGGACCGCATGGCGAAAAGCGTGATGACCCTCGCCGTGGACAGCTTGGTAATGGCCGGTCTGGACTTTGACCGCTCCATTGCGGACGAGGCATTGTTCATCCATAGCATGGGCATACACGGTCTTCATGTTGCCGTGGACTTGGATAAATCGTTGCCGGAAGAACCGCCTGAACCCGTGCGCTTGCCCCCGGCAGCATTGGCCTCCATGCCGTTCTCCATCCGCGTGGACACGTTGGACCTCGTGGATGCCGAGGTGCATTACCGCGAACGCGACGCGAAGACCGGCCGCTGGGGTGAAGTGCCATTCTCCCGGATGAGCGCGCAGTTCCGCAACATCACCAATGATGCGGCAGCAACAACGGACAGCATCACGGGCCGGTTCAACGCAACATTTTTCGACAGCGCGCAAGTGGTAGGAACATACACCGCTGCGCTGGACGGCAGCGAGAAATTCAGCATTACCACCACGGTCACTCGTTTGCCGTTGGTGGAGGTGAACCGCGCCACGCAACCCTTGATGCGCATGCAAGTAGAGAAGGGGATACTCAACAGCCTAACCATGCGCATGGAAGGAAATGCGCGCCGAGCCAAGGAACCATGGAACTGGCCTACACCGGTCTGTTGGTGCGCGTGGAACCCGGAACGCCAACAGCGTTGCGGAGCAGCATGTTCGGCAACGTGATGGATGCCATGCTCCAACAGCAATACGGCGGCGGCATGACGGCGGACCGTGAACGCAACTTCAGCATTGAACGCGACCCCGACCGTTCCATGCTCACCTATTTATGGCACGCCACACGCGAAGGCTTGACGCGCAACTTGGTGCCGGAAGCGAAGGAGCGCATGCGCACCATGGTGCGGACGGATCTGGACAATTGGAAGAAGGAACGTGCTGCGCGGAAGGTGAAGAAGTAATTCAATTTCAATTGCTGATTGCTAATTCCTGATTCCGGCTGCCGACGCGGCTCGCCGGAATTAGGAATAAGCAATTAGGAATTAGCCGATTTGTAGAGCTTGCGAAAATTTTCGGTTGCTGCAGAAGTGCTTGTAATTTGAATTGGAATTATTCCAACTCATGTGCTACCTGTGTTGCGATCAGGTCAACTAACGTTTCGCGGCGACGAATGAGCAAGGGTTTGCCGTTGTGAACAAGTATCTCCGGTGGCCGCAATCGGCTGTTGTAGTTGCTCGCCATGGAATGCCCGTAGGCCCCGGCATTCCTTAGAGCGAGAAGATCGCCTTCCCGCACTTCAGCAAGTTTGCGGTCCCAACCGAAGGTGTCCGTCTCGCAGATGTTTCCTACCACCGTGTAGATCCGCGTGTTACCTCCTGTGTTGCTTACGTTGTCGATCTGGTGGTACGCGCCGTACATCATCGGGCGGATCATGTGGTTCAAGCCGCTGTCCACTCCAGCAAAAACTGTTGCGGTGGTCTGCTTTACCAAATTCACACGCACCAACAGCGTTCCCGATTCGCTCACGAGGAACTTGCCCGGTTCGAACCAAACTTCAACAGGTGTGCTGCGACCCGTATTGAATTTCACCATCCGTTCCGTTATCCTTCGTCCCAACTCCTCGATGTCAGTTGTAATATCTTCCTCCTTGTAGGCCACCTTGAACCCGCTGCCCAGGTCCAGGTAGCGCAGCTCGGGAAAGCGCTCTGCGGTATCGATCAACAGTTCAGCGCCTTGCAGGAAAACTTCCGCATCGAGGATATCGCTGCCCGTGTGCATGTGCAGGCCATGGATGTGCATGCCGTGCGTGGCAACAATGCGCTCCACATGCCGCAATTGATGAATGGAGATCCCGAACTTCGAATCGATGTGGCCTGTACTGATCCGTTCATTGCCACCTGCCATAATGTGCGGGTTCACGCGCAAGAACAACGGCACCTTACCGCCGAAAGCCTGCCCGAAAAGCTCCAGCATGGGGATTGAATCGATGGTGATGTGTACGCCGTATTCCACGGCCCGTTGGAACTCCGCGAACCCCACCATGTTCGGTGTGAAAAGGATCTCGTCCGCCGTGAAGCCCGCCTTCAAACCCAGCTCCACTTCTTCTATGGAAACCGTGTCCAGGCCAGTCCCTATGCGCCTCATCAACCGCAGCACCGTAAGGTTTGGGAGTGCCTTGCACGCATACATTATACGGTGCGTGAGCCCGGAGAAAGCGGCCTTCAACCGAGCAACTTGCCGGGCCATCAGGCTGCTGTCGTACACATAGAGCGGCGTGCCGAACATGACCGCCAACTCCTCCAGTTGTACGCCTCCAATTTGTGTGGACACCTCCGCTTTTCCCATGGGTGCCAAGGTATGTTCCGGATCACCGTGCCGCTTCCACCGCTGCTGCCACCACCTTCTTCAAATTCCCGATGAAGATCTGTTTCCCGATGATTATCACGGGTCGTTTCAAGAACGTGTATTCCTGCAACAGGTATTTGCGATAGTCCTTCTCGGAAAGTTCCATTTCGTTCAGTCCCATACTGCGGTACTTCAATGCAACGCGACTGAAGAGCGCCTCATAACTGCCTGCCATATTCTTCATTTCATCCAACTGCATGGCGGTAATGGGCTCGGTTTTGATGTCCTGCAATTCAAAACGCTTCAAGTTGGGAATCTCTTTCAGGATCCGTTGGCAGGTGGAGCAGGTGGCGAGGTGGTAGATCTTCATGGTGACTGCGTAGGGTTGCTACCACAAAGAACGCAAAGGGCACTAAGAGTTCGCTCTGTGATTGGAAGCGCTGTGATTTTACCGCAACCCTGTGCCTACCGAAGGCAAGCACGCGCCTGACACAACGACTTTGGTGCCTCAGGTCGCCTTGTTGTTTCGAATTCCGTTGCGTTCGTGCGAGTTTTGCGGTCCGAAATTTCTTGGCGTGCGTATCGTCCTCGCTTGGGCGTAGCCGCTTCGGCGGAGCACGGTTGGCGGTGCTCTAATCACTCAAAACTCCGCACTCTTCGGTGCCCATGGGTAAGGGGTCACATCCCGGATTCACCACATGCCGGTGACGAAGAACTCAAGTCCGAAGCCGAAGTAAGCATGTGGCGAAACGCAAAGGAGAAGTTGCTCAAAACCCTCAGATTCAGTGGTTCCGCAATAACTTGTACTTTCGGACTGATATCATATATTTGAGGGAGTGTTCAAACGGCACCCCGAACAGAATAAGAGCAAGGTACATACGCGAGATCATGACATCGTACTCATCTTTATCAGCATCGGGCAATGAAAATAGAAATGCTTGGCGATCGCGAGCTGCGCTTTCCCTTTTGGTCCTGTCCCTGTCACTTCACGTAGACCGGGTTGTCGGTCAAAACATGTTTGAAACGCGGTACGGTTCGGATTTCGAGGACTATTCCAATACGTCGATCCAAACACATGACGGTAACGTTCTCGTAGGGGGCACTACGTGGGGATTCGGTTCGGTGTCCAACGCATTCCTCGAAACTCGATCCAATGGGAGGAGAAATGTGGACCCGCAACTATCCGGATCAATTCGGATGAGATCTTCGATATAGTTGAGCAGGGGGATAACGGACTTGTTGTTTGTGGGGGCACGTTCAGTTATGGTGCCGGATATTGGGATGGCTTTGTGATGAAGACCGACAGCGCTGGAAACATGCTCTGGGGTCATACATACGGCAATGAGTATACTGATATCCTGTATACGATCAAGGACGATAAGGCAGGTGGGTACTATACGGCTGGCTATGCACAGCAAGCGAGTGCCGCTTTTCAGGAAGGGACGGTACTGATGCGACTTGATTCCCTTGGTGAGATACTCTGGAGCAATTGGTTGCCAGGTGCTTGGAGTGCCATAGGCGCAGTTCCAATTGATTTGTTCATCACCACAACAGGGGAGGTGCTGTTGACTACAATTCACGGGGGGCACACGCTCGACCTCTGGAAATTCAACATGGACGGTGAATTGCTTTGGAACAGGACCTTTGGAAAGGAATCGCAAGGCCAACGCATGGCGATGGATGTGGACGGGGACCTATACTTCACATGCTATCGGGCGCTTGGAAATGGGAATTATTCGATCGACGTTTCCGTCCTGAAATTGGATAGTAATGGAGAGGTGGAATGGTGCAAGTCCTACGGTGGCACCTACATTGAATTCGCACGAGCGATCACTGCACCCAACACCGGGGGCGTGGCTGTTGCCGGATATACGAACTCATCTGGACAGGGCGGTTATGACGCGTTCTTGCTCAGAATAGATGCTGATGGGTCCCTTATATGGGGCAAAACGTACGGAACGGTGTGGGACGAAGTCCCCAACTCCATTGAACCGACCTCGGATGGAGGATTCATCATGGCCGGCCAGACCTATTCCTACGGTTCAAACCCGGATAGTCTCAAGGTTTACGTAGTGAAGACCGATGAAGACGGAAATACCGATTGCAGTTCCATGCCATGGTCCCCCTCGGTTCTAAACGACAGCCTAACATTGGAGACCACTTATATAGTGCCTGACGCTTATGCGATGCAAGTGGGCTCGCTATCATGGCCTTCCGACGCTGTGGTCTTCCGCCCGGCCTCTATCTGCAGTGATGTATCTGTTCAGGACCTTCAGCACGATAGTCGGCGATTGACGGTCCATCCAAACCCATTCCGCGATCGGGTGGTGTTTATCATACGAGGTTCTGGTGGAGAACGACCAAAGCTTTACGTTAGGGACATGTTGGGCAGGGTGGTATATCAGGTCGACGACCACATTGTATTGCATAGCGGCGAAAATGAGCTTGACCTTGGTGGCTTGCAGAGTGGAGTCTACACCGTGGAGTTCGTGCTCGGCAATGAAAGGGAGGCTATGAAGCTTATCAAGCAATAAGTTCTGCGGGGTTTTGTATTCCCAGTAGTTGCGAAAGGAAGCAGGCGGAATGCGCACTGGTCTCGCTCTGTAGATGGTTCAGTCTCATTGAACCTTGTGATAGTTCGTAGCGTGAACCCTCAAAACTCCGCACTCTTCGGCGCACGCGGGTATGGAATAACATCCCGGATATTCCCCATGCCGGTAACGAACAGCACGAAGCGTTCCAGCCCAAGCCCGAAGCCCGCGTGTGGCACCGTACCAAAGCGGCGCGTGTCCAAGTACCACCAGAGCTCTCCTTTGGGCACGCCCATCTCATCCATGCGCGCTTCCAATACATCGAGGCGCTCTTCACGTTGGCTGCCGCCGATGATCTCGCCGATCCCGGGGAAGAGCACGTCCATCGCGGCGACAGTCTTGCCTTTTTCGCTGTAACCGAAATCGCCGGGCGCGTTGGTGCGCATGTAAAACGCCTTGATCTTCGCGGGGTAGCCCGTTACGATCACCGGCTTCTTGAAGTGCTTTTCCACCAGGTAACGCTCGTGCTCGCTTTGCAGGTCCACGTCCCATTCCACGGGGAATTGGAATTTCTTTTTTTGGTAGGGTTTGCTGCGGAGCAGAATGTTGATGGCATCATCGTAGGTGATGCGCTCGAAGGGATTTTCCAGCACGAATTTCAAGCGGTCGATCAGACCCATTTCGCTACGTTGGTCTTGTGGCTTGCTCTTCTCTTCTTCTGCGAGCCGCGCATCGAGGAACTGCAGGTCGTCCATGCTATTGCGCAGCACGCGGCTGATGAGGTGTTTGCACAGGCCCTCAGCCAGGTCCATGTCGCCTTTGAGGTCCATGAAGGCGGCCTCGGGTTCCACCATCCAGAACTCCGCGAGGTGGCGCGTGGTGTTGCTGTTTTCCGCTCGGAAGGTGGGTCCGAAGGTGTATACTTTTCCCAAGGCGAGCGCGGCGGTTTCGGCTTGTAGTTGGCCGCTTACGGTGAGGTGGCTTTCCGCTCCGAAGAAATCTTCTTCGAAGTCCACTTCGCCCGATTCGTTGAGCGGTGGCTGCTTGGCATCGAGCGTGCTTACGCGGAACATCTCGCCCGCTCCTTCCGCATCGCTGGCGGTGATGATGGGCGCGTGGAAGTAGTTGTAGCCGTGCGTGTCGAAGTATTCGTGGATGCCGAAGCTCACCTGGTGCCGCATGCGGAACACCGCGCTGTAGGTGTTGGTGCGGAAGCGCAGGTGGGCGTTCTCGCGCAGGAATTCAAGCGAGTGCTTTTTCGGTTGGATGGGGTATTTCTCCGCTGGGCAGTCGCCGATCACTTCCACGGCGGTCACCTTCATTTCCACGCGCTGGCCGCTGCCTTGCGAAGGCACCAACTCGCCGGTGCATTGCACCGCCGCGCCGGTGGTGAAGCGTGCGAGCGTTGCGGCATCCACTTCCTTTTGGTCGATGACGCACTGCAGGTTGCGGATGGTGCTGCCGTCGTTGAGCGCGATGAAGCGGTCGTTGCGGAAGGTGCGCACCCAACCGGCCACGGTTATGGTGGTGTTGGTGAGGGACTCGTCGTCGAGGGCGAATTGGATGGAGTGCATGGGGGGGCAATCAGTATCTCGGCTTCGCTCGATAACCAGATCAGAAAATGAAATACCGGCTGACGAACGAGGCTGCAAAGGAACGATGGCGGCGGTGAATGAAGCTATTTTGCATTACCGACCCCCGCCAAAATGGAAGGCCCAAGTTCGTACACCAGAAACATTTCCCATCAGAAACGTTTCCGATGCCAAATCGTTTCCTATGTTTGCACCCCGGATGGAAGCGCGCGAAGCCGATATCATCGACCAAAGTGCAAAGGTGTTCATGCGCCTCGGCATCCGCAGCGTGAACATGGACGATGTGGCGCAGCAGCTCCGCATCAGCAAAAAAACGCTCTATCAGTTCGTTACGGACAAGAACGATCTGGTGACGCGCATCGTTCGGCACATTACGACGCACCACCGCACTTGCATTGCCGCGATCTGCGGCCAAGGCCATAACGCGATCGACGAGAATTTCGAGATCACCCGTTTCGTGGCCGAGCAGGTGGGCCAGATGCACCCCAGCATCCACTTCGACTTGGAGAAATATCATCCCAAAGCCTGGGACCTGCTGAACAAGACGGAGCGCAAGGACATTCTGGAATGCGTTACCAGCAACATGAAGAAGGGCGTCGCCGAAGGGATGTACCGCGACGATGTTGACATCGACGTGGTGGCGCGCATCTACATTTCACGCTTCGACGCCTGCTTCGATGGCGAACTTTTTCCGGCGAACAAATACCGCTTCGATAAAGTGATCTGGGAGCTGTTCCGTTACCACACACGCGGCATCGCCAGCGACAAGGGCCTGAAGTATTTGACCAAGAAGGTGAAGAACGAACTACCCGGCAAATGAGGAGAACCATAGCAGTAGTGTATGCAGTGGCCGCAGCGGCCGGTTTGTTCGCGCAAGGACCCGTGAGCATCAGCCTGAAGCAGGCCATGGACATGGCGGCCGAGCAGAGCTACTCCGTGCAGTACAGCGCGCTGGAAGCACAAAAAGCGGAATCGAAGATCAAGGAGATCCTTGCTACCGGCCTGCCGCAGATCTCCGCGAGCGGAAGCCTGAACAATTACCTCAAGGTGCCCACGCAGGTGATTCCGAACTTCATCGGCGATGATCCGCCGACCATCGAAGTGCAGTTCGGCATTCCTTGGTCGATGACCGGCGCCGTGCAACTCAACCAGTTGCTGTTCGACGGAACGTATTTGGTGGGATTGAAGGCCACGCGCGAGCTGAAGGAAAAATCCGCGTTGGACTTGGAAAAGGCACAACACGATGCCCGTTCCCAGGCTGCGAAAGCCTACCTGAGCGTGCTTGCCGCAGAAGAGGGCGTGCGCCTGTTGGGCGAAGGACTTCCTATTCTGGAGAAAAGCTCCAGCGACGCCCAGGCCATGCTGGACCAAGGCTTCATGGAAAGCACCGATGTGGACCGCCTCACCATACAACTCGCCGACACGCGCAACCAGCAGCGCAATTTGCAGCAACAGGCGAACGTGGCCCGCGCATTCCTCTCGCTCGTGCTGGGTCTTCCCACGGGCACACCGCTCACCCTTACCGATCCACTGAACCTGCTGATGGACGACCCCGCCGAGAAAGCTTTGGCGGACCAGCCCTTCAGCGCAGGCCAGCACATTGAGGACCAACAGGCCAGTTCACTGGTCCGCATTTCGGACCTGCAAGTGAGCCAACAGAAAGCCGCATACCTGCCGCAGCTCAGCGGTTTCATCAACTATCAACAGCAGTTCAACGGCGAAAAATTCACACCCGGAGACGGCCCTTGGTTCCCTGCATCGCTCTGGGGTGTTTCCCTCAACGTGCCCATCTTCAGCAGCGGTATGCGCAGCAGCCGTGTGAAGCAAGCCAAGCTCAGCATGCAGGAGGCCGAAGTGAACCTCAAAGGCACCGAACAACGCTTGCTCACTGAGCACCTTCAGCAACAAGCCGTGCTGAAGTCCGCACAGGACAGTTACGAAACGGCAAAGGCCAACATGGAATTAGGACAGCGCATTTTCGAACGTACGTCCATCAAATTCAGCACAGGCGTGGGGTCCAGCTTTGAATTGACGCAAGAGCATGCCAACTATCTCACTGCACAACAGAACTACATCCAAAGCACCGTAAATCTGTTGCAAGCGCGGGAGGATATGCGGAAGGCGCTGGACATGTATTGATCGGAGATGAAGAGGATTTGACGCAGAGCCACTGAGGCGAAGAGAAGAAATGTGATCAGTGAGAAGTGATTGGTAGATGGTGATTGGTGATTAGAAGCAAGCATCCGTAACGTCGACCCATGCGGTCGACACAGAATAACCCCCGATGAAAAAAACGATCTACTTGATCCCCCTGATGGCCATGCTCGCGGCATGCGGCACCAAGGGAACCAGCGATGTGGCCCAGAAGGTGGCCGAGCGCGATTCGCTAAAGGCGGAATACGCAGCACTCGGTGTAAAGATCAAAGAAGTTGAAACTTGGTTGGTCGAGAACGACAGTTCGATCCGCAGGAACCTCAGCAGTGTAACAGCTGTGCCATTGGCCCCTGGCTCATTTGCCCACTACGTGGATGTGCACGGTGTGGTGAAAGCGGACAAGAGCGCAGCATTGTTTGCACAAGGCGGAGGGTGAAACGCGTGTATGTAAAGGCCGGTGATAAGGTGCGGGCCGGGCAACTGTTGATCACCATTGACAACGATATGGCCCAGAAACAATTGGCCCAAGCACAAGCAGGCGCCGAGTTGGCGAAGACGGCCTTTGACCGACAAAAAGCATTGTGGGACCAAAAGATCGGAAGTGAAATGCAATTCCTGCAGGCCAAGTCGCAGAACGAGCAGGCCGTTGCCGGTTTGGCGGCGTTGCAGGAGCAGATCCGCCTTACCAACATCACCGCACCGTTCGATGGTGTCGTGGATGAGATCATGATGCGCGAAGGCGATATGGCCGGGCCTATGCAACCCGCAGTGCGCGTGGTGAATTTGAGCAGCGTGCAGCTCGAAGCCGACGTTCCCGAAAGCTATCTGGGAACCATTACCAATGGTGCTCCGGTAAAGGTCGCGTTCCCCAGCTTGAACGAAACGTTCGATGGGGAACTGGCACATGTGGGGCAGTTTATCGACCCGAGCAACCGTACGTTCAAAGTAACCGTGCACGTGCCGAAAGGAGAAGCGTTGATGCGCCCGAACCTCTTAAGCGAGATCAGCATACTGGACAAAAAGATCGATAGCGCATTGGTGGTCCCGAGCCGGACCGTATTGCAGGATGTTGAAGGCAACAACTACATCTATGTGCTGGATGCTACTAAGGATAACGAGGCCGTTGCCCGAAAGGTCATGGTAAAGCGCATAAGCGAATACAATGGCAAACTGAGCATTGCGCCTGTTGAAGCAGGAGCGCTCAAGGGTGGAGAACTCGTGGTGGACGAAGGAGCGAAAAACGTTACTGAGGGCAACACGGTCCGCGTTGCCAAGAAATAAAGCCATGCACAGCAGCGAAGACATAGAGAAAGACCTGCACGGTCCGGAGCGCCGGTTTGCCATCACGACCTGGGCGGTGAACAACCGCACCACCGTGATCGTGCTTACCCTGCTGATCTGCGTTATGGGGATCTACTCCTATATCGTGATGCCGAAGGTGAGCTTTCCGGAAGTGGTAACACCGGAGATCTTCATCGGTACCCCATACAACAGCAGCTCCGTGGTGGATATCGAAAAGCTCATCACCAAACCCATCGAGAAGGAGCTGAACACCATAACCGGTGTCGATCAGATCACCAGCACCAGCGTGCCCAACTTCAGTTCCATCGATGTAAAATTCACCTATGACATAACGCCCACCGAGGCGTTGCGCAAGGTGAAGGACGCCGTGGACAAAGCCCGTGGTGATTCCAACTTCCCTACGGACCTGCCCAGTGAGCCGAGCATTTTCGAAATGAATTTCAGTGAGTTGGTGCCGGTAATGAACATCAATCTCAGTGGCGACTATCCCATGGAGCAGTTGCATGAGTATGCAAAGCACTTGGAGGACCGCATCGAAGACCTGCCGGAAATCAATAAGGTGGAGATCCGTGGTGTGCCGGACCGTGAAGTGAAAGTGAGCGTTGACCTGTATCAGCTCGAGGCCCTCCAACTGAACTTCGACGACATTGCGAATGCGTTGCGCAGCGAGAACCTCACCATGAGCGGCGGCGACATCCTTACCAAGGACCAACGGCGCAGCGTGCGGGTGATCGGCGAATTCAAAAACATGGCGCAGATCCGCGACATTGTTGTGAAGAATGAGGGCCAACGCGAAGTGCGGTTAGGTGATATCGCCGATGTGACCTTCGGCTACAAAGAACCCGAAAGCTTTGCCCGCGAATACGGAAAAAGCGTGGTGATGCTCGACGTGATCAAGCGTGCCGGGGAAAACCTGTTGGATGCGAGCGATAAGATAAATGCCATTCTCGCGGAGGACAAAGGCCATGCGTTGCCGGAGAACCTGACAATCACCATTACCGGGGACCAGAGCGAACAAACCCGTGTTAGCGTGGATGAATTGATGAACCACATCGTGCTTGGCGTGGTGCTCGTTGTGGGTGTGCTGATGTTGTTCCTGGGATTGCGCAACGCGTTGTTCGTAGGTCTTGCCATCCCGATGAGCATGTTCATCTCGTTCACGTTGCTGAACCTCTTTGGTATCTCGTTGAACATGATGGTGCTTTTTGCGCTCATCCTTGCCCTCGGGCGATTGGTGGATGATGGCATCGTGATCGTGGAGAACATATACCGCCACATGAGCAACGGCGAACCGGCCATGAAGGCCACCGGACTTGCAGTGGGCGAGGTTACCATGCCGATCATAGCAGCTACGACAGCTACCGTCATGGTGTTCGCCCCGCTTCTGTTCTGGCCGGGCATGATGGGGAATTCATGAGCTTGATGCCCATTACGTTCATGATCGCCTTGGGCAGTTCCTTGTTCGTTGCCTTGGTCGTGAACCCTGCACTCGCATCCAAATTCATGAGGGTGGAGAATGACCACATGCCCACGAAGAAGATGTGGAGACTGGCTGCGGTCCTGAGCGTGATCGGGGTGGTACTTGCCATGATCGGCGGTGCATTGCACAGCACGGTCATCTTCAGCATCGGCACGTTGACGGCGTTCTTCGGCCTCATGGGAATTGCCAATAACAAAGTGTTCGAACCGCTCACCGGCAAATTCCAGAACGATTGGTTGCCAGCCCTCGAGCATTGGTATGAAGGCTTCCTGCGGTTTGCGCTCACCAAGCATCACCCGCGTACGTTTTTGTTCGGCACGTTCGGCCTGTTGATCTTGGCATTCGTGTTGTTGGGGATCTTTCCGCCAAAGACGTTGTTCTTCCCGGAGAACCAACCCCAGTTCATCAACGCTTTCATCGAGGCACCACTGGGTACGGACATTCTCAAAACCGATAGCATAACCCGCATCGTGGAAGGGCAGGTGATGCAAGTGGTGAACGATCCCGCATACAGCAGGGAAGAAGATGTAAGGGACGCGAACGGCAATGTGGTCGGAAAGGAGAAAAGGAATTTCCTGATCAAATCCGTGATCAGCCAAGTGGGTAAAGGAACCAGTGACCCCGGCACGGGACAGGTTGAAATGGGCGCAACACCCAACAAAGGCCGCGTGGCCGTTACGTTCGTACAGTTTGCCGATCGCCACGGTGTTAACACCAATGAAGTGCTGGAGAAACTGCAAAAGACAGTAACCGGATACCCCGGCGTGGTGGTCACCGTTGCAAAAAACGCGGATGGACCTCCTGTGGGCAAGCCCATCAACATTGAGATCCGGGGCAAGGAAATTGAGCCGTTGTTGGATGAAGCGGAACGCGTGAAAAAATTCATCGAAGACCGCAACGTACCCGGCATCGAAGCCTTGCGTATCGACATCGATCGCGCCAAGCCGGAGATGCCCATCATCATCGATCGCGAAAAGGCACGTCGGTTGAATGTGAGCACATACGCAGTCGCCGACGCCATCCGTACCGCCCTTTTTGGGAAGGAAGTAAGCACCTTCCGGGTTGAAGGAGATGACGATGACTACGAGATCAACGTGCGCCTGAAGGATGAGTACCGCTATAACACCCAGCAGCTCATGGACATGCGCATAACGTTCCGCGATATGCTGACCGGCCAGATCCGTCAAGTCCCCATTAGCAGCGTTGCGAAGGAAGACTACACCACCACGTTCAGCGCCATAAAGCGTAAAGACTTGGACCGCGTAGTAACGGTGAGCAGCAACGTAATTGCGGGGTACAACAACAACGAAGTGGTGCAACAGATCAAGGATGAAATGGCCAGCGGCTACACCGTTAGCGAACAAAACACACTGCGCTTTACTGGCGAGCAGGAAGACCAGGCCAAGGACATGAATTTCCTGCTCATGTCTTTCGTGGTGGCCATCTTCGTGGTGTTCCTCATCATCGTGGCGCAGTTCAACAGCATCAGCTACCCGATGATCGTTATGAGCACCGTCATCTTCAGTACCATCGGCGTATTTCTCGGGCTGGTCGTATTCCGCATGGATTTCATAATACTTATGACCATGCTCGGCATCATCTCCTTGATCGGTGTAGTGGTGAACAACGCCATCGTACTGATGGACTTTGCGCGCCTGCTTTTCGCACGTGCACAGCGCCAATTGGGATTGGATAGCGATCAGGTCATTCCGAACGACCACAGTATGGAGGCCTTAATTATCGCAGGTCGCACCCGCTTGCGTCCCGTGTTGCTTACGGCCATCACGGCCGTGTTGGGCTTGTTGCCGTTGGCGATCGGCCTCAATTTCAACTTCTTCAGCCTTTTCAGTGAACTGGACCCGCACATCCACATGGGTGGCGACAACGTCGTATTCTGGGGACCCTTGAGCTGGGCCGTCATCTACGGTCTCATCTTCGCCACGTTCCTAACGCTCATCATGGTGCCGGTAATGCTGTTGATCGTGCAAAAGATCAAGCACCGCAGGCAGTGGAAGCGGGGTATGCGCGAAGCACTTCGCCATTCCGAAGTGGGTTGATCGGTTAAACGGGATCTTTTAGAAAGGCGTAGCGGAGGCTGCGCCTTTCTTGACGGGTTTTCCCCGGAGACCGCACGCGGGGGTGCAACGCGCGTCAGCCAATCACCAAAGCAATGCGTAACGGGACCTGGAACGTGCCGTCGGCCGTTTCCATGGCCGCCCGGCGCACCATGCTACCGATGCGCTGGCCGATTAGTTTATCCAAGCGGTGCACCTCCACCAATTGCGTCTCACCGATCGTGATGTCCAAGGCGACCACGTTCACCCCGTCCAACGCCTGGTCGAGCAGGCTCAGGAATTCGACGCCCCCGCGGCGGGGTAGGATCCATGCATTCCGATTCCATTCAACTAGTTCTTCGCCCTCTACGATAATGCGCCGCCGCCGGGCGGGTTCCAGGTTTGGTTCCGGTACTCCGTGTCGGCGGCGGGGCATGCCAAGGTCCGAGTCCGCTTAGTTGTCCGCTAATTCCAGTTTCTTCTGCAGGTCTTCCACCATCGCCCGCGCGACACCCACTTGGGCGACTTGTTTGCGCAGCAACACGCGCAATTCGCCCGGTATATCCTCATCATCCAGCACGGTGCGGTACCGGTCCACTAGGAAATCCTCACCGCGGTGGCATTCGTCCAACACGGCGCGGTCGCTGGAGCTGGATAGCGCTTCGCGGATATCCATCCACGCCCGGTGCAGGTCGCCCTTCAGCGTGCCTTCGTCCAACTTATCATGGTCGGGACTTAGGCGGTGAACGGCCTGACCCAGGTCTTGTTTCAACGTGGCACGCTCAGCGGAGAGGTTCGACATGAATACCTTCAGTTCGGGGCTTTTCACCTGCGAAGCGGCTTCCCGGTAGCCCTTTACGCTGTCGCCCAACAGTTGGTACAGATCCTTCAACGCTCCAATATGCTTCTCTTGGTCCATGTTATTTTGGGGTTTTGTCATTAGCCGATACCAGCACCATGCCGATTGCCAGCCGCTTGCCGTGGGAATGGGCATGGGGCGTGTGCTCCACGAAAAACCGGGATTCCGGCGCGCGGTTCCCCGATCCGAGCAGTCCCTCATGCCATGCGCGTTGCTCCCGGCGATAACGGCATCTCGCGATCCCGGTTCAGGTTGAACACCACTTGCCGGCCTTGCTCTTTGGCGAAACGCATCGCGCTGGCCATGTCCGTAAAAAGGCGGCAACTATCATAGGCGGGATCTTCCCTGCCGGGTATTTTCCAGCCGCCCACCAGGCCCTCGTTCTCGAAGGCATGCGCCACGGCGGACTGCAGGTCGGTGAAATGATCGTTGCCATCCGGAGTTCGGTAAGCAGCCACTACGCCCCCATACACCTGGCAGCCTGCACGCAGGTCATAGGTGAAGCGGTCCTTCCGTTTCAATATCTCCTGGATGTCCTTGGTGAGCATTCGCATGGGCAGGGTGTTTCCTTTTGCAGCGGCAATCGCGATGCCACTTATGGACCCTTGGCGTGCTGTCGGGTCCTGACTTCCCGGGAGTGCCGCGCTGGTCTCCCGGTCTCCGGGAATGCCCCCCTCCCCAAAGGCGAAGGCTGTAAGTGAATGGATCATGTCCCCTCCGAATACGTGGGACCTCATCGGAGTGGCACCCATTTTGGCTTGTTGAGATAAAGCAAACACAACATGGGAGCGCAAAAGCGGTTGAGCGGCCAAGAGGCCGTGGAACAATTTAAAGAGGTCGTGGATCATCAAGGCCTGTGCATGATGGTAACGCGGGTCGACGAACATCCGAGCCACAGTCGGCCAATGAGCGTGGGACAAGTGGACGACCAAGGCAACTTCTGGATGCTCACGTTGGCTGGTACGCACAAGATGGACGATATACAGCGCGACCCGCGTTGCTATCTCTATTTCATCAACCCGGGTAAACAAGAATTTCTTTCTGTGATGGGCACAGTGGAGGTGTTGAACGACCAACAGAAGAAGGAAGAACTGTGGAGCCCGTTCGCCAAGGCATGGGTGCCAGGCGGGGTGGAGGACCCGGACCTGCGCGCACTGAAGGTGACACCGGTAGACGGTTATTATTGGGATACCAAGGCCGGTGTGCTTGTGGCCGGGATGAAGATCGCCGTAGCGGCCCTGACCGGCGCCCGCACCAGCGATGGCGGAGTGGAGGGTCGGGTGAAGCCGTGATGCCTTCCCGCCGAAGTGAAAGGTCCGGGCACGGGAGTGCAGCGGACCTTTTGCTTTTCGGACGGGTAGGCCCGACTGCGAAAAAGCTCCTCATCACTATGGACCCTGACGTCCGCGATCTTGGGGAAATTTCGCCACCCACATTCCCGCTGAAAATGGGCAGACCTCACCACAAAAATGTTTTGGTACGGTGGCGCGTGTGCTTGCGTATCGAATTGCATACGGTTTGGAAAGTCGGGGATAAGCCTTTCCGGTTCAAGGGTACCATCCCGGGACCTACCGGCAGGGTAAACCCAAAACCCAACACACAATGAGCACGCCGACCAAGAACAACGAAGACCGAAGCGGAGACCGCAAGAGCGGCAACACCGGAGGCAGCCACAGCGGCTCCGCCGACCATCGTACCGGAAACCAGGGCAGCAGCCGTGGTGCGACGGACGAAGACACCATGGAGGACAGCGAGAATGAGAACGAGCGCGGTTCCAGCAACAAGAGCGGCAACTTCGGCAGCTCCAACAGGGACGGCGACCGCAAGGACAGCGATCGCAACCCCCAAGGCCGTGACGGTGCACAGTCCCGCCAAGGCGGTTCCAACGGCTCTGCGCAAGACAAAGCTCAAAGCGGCCGTGGCGATGACCGGCATTGATCACTGATCAACGCTGTGAGCGGAGCCGCCCGATTTGGGCGGCTCTTCTTTTTTATCGTGCTCTTGATCCCGATGGGATGAGCCTCCAACGGCAACCCGTTGCTGCCGCCGCTTACAATATGCGCTACACGTGAGCCACCGGTGCGGCGCGGCTCAATTCACCCACCTGCACGTGGCGACTTCCCAACAAGGGAAAGGCCGCTCCGAGCGGCCTTTCCCTTGTTGGGCAAACGTGATCAACCCACCGTGGAGGGCGTGCGCGTCTGCTTCGTCTTGTTGATGTTGGTGGCCCCGTTGCTTTTGCCGCCCTTGTGCGTGCGGTGCGCTTCGCCGGCCATGTTCAACGAGTTCTCAGCGAGTTTGGTGAGCTTCTCATCGGCCCCCTTCTCCTCCTTCAGCGTGGCCTGCAGCAGCTTGGCCGCATCCATCAGGCCGAGCTCCTCGGCGTAGGTCACTAAGCAGCCGTAGCTGCCGATCTCATAGTGCTCCACCTTCTGTGCGGCGCACACCAAGGCGGCGTCCAGCGCGGGGTCGTCCTTGAAATCCTCCATGATCTCCTCCGCCTCTTTCAGCAATCCTTCAATGGCCTCGCATTTCTTGCCCTTGGCTTTTTTGCCCAGGATCCCAAAGACCTGCTCCAGGCGTTCCACCTGTCCTTCGGTCTCCTGCCGGTGGGAAAGGAATGCGTCCGCGAGCTTTTTGTCGCTCGCCTTGCCGGACATCTTCTTCAGTGCCGTCACCAGCTTCTTCTCCGCATAGTAGAGGTCCGCTACTTGGTCCTCGAACAATTTCTCCAGGCCCGAGGGCTTATCGTTTTTCGTCGCCATGTTGATTATGGGTTTAGGTCGGTTTGCCAGGGAGAAAGCAAGGGGCGGGCCGTGCTGGCAACCCTGCGTTCGCCTGCATCAACGCCATTGTGCTGCCCGGTGAAGTGAGGAATTCCGGCACATTTCAGGTGTGGAATTGGGGTGCGGTCGCCCGCCGGGAAAAGGAATGCGACCGGTCTGGTGTTGGTCGTTCTTACCGCGGATAAGGATGACCTCGAACGCGTGGAGGCTTCAACCCGTGCTTTGGATACGAAACTGAAAACCTGAATACAGCCAGCGCCAAGAGGTCTGGAGCCTAAGTGACGCCAGCCTTAGCTCGTTGCACCAAACCCGCCCGAAGCCCAGTAGCAGCCACCGATCCCGGTTGGAAGACATGACCGGAACGCATACCTCCGGTGATGAACAAAGGATCCGCGCTGCCAATTGGCAGGCCAATGGACATCCGCACCGGAGAGCCGGGAATGGATCACCGACATTTGTACCCTGCCCTGCCATGCCGAAAAGCATCCGTTCTTTACTTCTATTTGCTTGCACCGTGTGTTTGGCCAGCGCCAGCCATGGCCAGATCCCCACCAAATGCCTGGAGATCGAGAGCGTGCTGGTGGATGCCTGCAACGCGGCCTGTTCCGGCGCCAATGAAGGGGAGAATGAAATGTTCCGTTTCATCGTTGGGCCAGCTCCCATTCCGTTGGGCCAGCTGAGTGCCCAGTGGGCGACCCCGAATGCCTTTTTGGGCTGGGTACAGGATGCCGCAAGCGCCAACGTTACAGCGCAGTTGAATGCCACAATCACCAATTGCGGTTATTTGATCGAACCACCGGGAGGAGTGATCCCGGCAGGGAAACGCGTATTGGGTATTACCAGCACCAACATGTGCATTGCGGGCAACTCCTTCGCACAGCTCTCCGACACGCTCTATGTGATCTATCAAGAACCGGGGAACACCTTCGGCCATTTCAAGAACACGGGCAGCATCGGCCCGTTAAGCGCCACCCCCAATACAGGAGCCAGTTACCGCACGTTCATACTGAGCGTATCGGCTCCACAATGCTCCGATACGGCCACCTACAACATTGCCCAGTTGGTGAACGCCTATGGCACCTACGGAGGCAGCTATACGGAGAACGATGGATCGACCATCGTGCTCTCCTGGCCGGGTGTACCGCAGGTAAGCTATACCAATTACGGCTGCCAAGCACCCATCATTCCGCTTGCGGCAATGGTGCTGACACAACCGGATACGGTGCCATGTGGCAGTGCCGTTGAAGTTGAAGGGGCGACCACGGGTAATGTGACAGCCTCCTTTTGGAGCGGGGGCACCGGCACCTTTGATGACCCGAACGGCAATACCACCACCTATACACCGGGGCCGGACGAAACAACGGGTGCAGTGTTGCAATTCTGTGCGGTGGGCGCTTGTGGCGACACGGTTTGTGCATGGCTGCAGTTGGCAGTGGAAGGCTTGCCAACGGTAGCGATAACCGCCGATGGGCCTACCACGTTCTGCCAAGGGAATACGGTAACGCTTACCGCCAGCGGAGGCGCCAGCTTTACATGGAACACCGGGGAACAAGCGGCGGCAATTACGGTGGATTCCGCCGGAACGTATACGGTAACTGGCACCAGTTCGTGCGGCCAAGGAACAGCGGACATCAGTGTTGAAGTATTGCCCGGCCCCACGGTTACCTTGGATGGCCCCACCACGGTTTGCCCCGGAGAACCGGTCCAGCTTATTGCCACCGGCGGAACAACCTATTCCTGGAGCACGGGTGAGGTAACCGATACGATCACGGCCACAGGTCCGGGCCCGTATTCCGTAACGGCGATCACCTCATGCGGCTCGGCAACCCTTTCCATTGAAGTTCTTGCGGGCGAAGCATTCCAGCCCACGTTTACGGCGGTCGGCACCGCCGGTTGCGCGCCCTTATGCACGGTGTTCGAAGCGGAGGACCTTGGCTTGGTTGAATACACCTGGGCGTTCAGCGATGGAATGAGCGCAACGGGACCGAACGTAACACATTGCTTCTCCGCTGGCGATCATGATGTGACGTTGACCGTTGCTGCCTTGGACGGTGATCCCCGTTGCCCAGGATCGGTCACGGAAAATGCGGTCGTTCATGCGTGGCCTTTGCCTGTTGCTCAATTCAGCATGGACCCGCCAGCGGTTACGATCGATGCACCGACGATCCAGTTCATCAACGGGAGTTCCGGAGCGGCATATTGGCAATGGTATTTCGGCGACCCCGGTGATAGCACCTCTTTCTTGCGCGATCCCGTGTTCGCCTACGATGCCGTGGATTGCTACAACGTTCTTCTGGTCGTTGAAAGTTCGGTGGGTTGCACCGATAGCACCAGTTCACAGATCTGCGTTGAGGACACCTACGGCTTGTGGTTGCCCAACGCCTTCACCCCGAACAACGACGGGTTCAACGATACCTTTTTCGCCATAAGCACCGTGCGGGACCCGGAAATTTTCGCGTTGGACATTTTCGACCGGTGGGGTGCGATGATCTTCAGCTCGAGTTCGCTGCAAGAAGGTTGGGACGGATCCAATACGATGGACGGGGTATATGCATGGAGAGCAAGGATCCGCGATACTTCGGGCAAATTGCACGAGGAAACCGGACATGTGGTCCTGATCCGTTGAATACCCACAACGCGTGCGAGCGACCCCGTCCGTGTGCTTGCTGGCATTTCTGCGTTCCACCCCGTCCGTTCCCCCAATGCGCCGCCTCCATGTCGTCCGTGTCCGGTAAACTTGTGGCCATGAACTGGCTCGATTGGACCCTTCTCACCATCTTGGCTTTCGCGGCTGTTCGCGGATTCATGCGCGGCTTCGTGGTTGAAGTGGCTTCTTTGGTCGCGGTGATCGCCGGCATCTGGGTAGCCGTGCGCTTCAACGCCAAAGTCGCCGGTTGGGTCGGGCTGGACCCGGAGCATGAAGTCCTGTCGTTCGTCATCACCTTTTTGGCCGTTCTCTTGGCGGTACACCTGTTGGCCAAGGTGATCACCAAGGCCATGGACCTGGCCATGCTCGGCCTGCCCAACAAAGTGGCGGGCACATTCTTCGGCGCGCTGCGCTCCGCCTTCATCCTCAGCGTGCTGCTCAACATTCTCATGACCAAGGTGGAAATGACAGGTGCCGTTTCATCCACAACGCTTGAAGGGTCCACGCTGTATCCGCCACTTCGGGCCTTTGCCCCCATGGTCGTGCCCGCGCTGGGGGAGACCAAGTGGGTGAAGCGTGCGCTGGATGCCGTGAAGCAGCAGGAGCCAAAAGAAGAGTAGTGTCCGCTGGACCCATGGCTGGCAATGGGATACCTTCGCGGCATGAGTGAATATAAAATGCGTCCTGAAAGCCTGATGATGAGCCACGGCTATAAGCCGGAGCTCAGCCAAGGCGCCATCAAGTGCCCTATTTTCCAGACCAGCACCTTCGTTTTCCAAAAAGCCTTCATCAAGCATGTTCTCACACGTTTCGGCATCGAGGTAATGGGCTTTTATCCTTGGGAACAAGACAAGTTGGAGGAGATCGTGCGCAAGAGCGGCAAGGCCGATCGCATCCGCATGATCTATGTGGAAACACCCGCCAATCCTACAAATATCCTCATCGACATCAAGGCTTGCAGTGCTTTGGCGAAGAAGTTGAGCACACCGGAAAAGCAGGTGCTCACCGCGGTGGACAACACCTACATGGGTCCGCTGTGGCAACATCCGTTGCAACAAGGCGCGGATCTCGTGCTCTACTCGGCCACGAAATATATCGGCGGCCACAGCGACGTTATCGCGGGTGCCTGCTTAGGCAGCGATGCGCTGATCGCACGGGTGCGGGGCCTGCGTAGTTTCCTCGGTTGCATGGCCGGTCCTTGGACCGGCTGGCTCTTGTTGCGGAGCTTGGAAACGTTGAAGCCGCGCATGGAAACCCAGGTGCGCAACGCCGAGCAGGTCGCGAAATTCCTGAAGGAGCATCCCAAGGTGAAGAAGGTTCACTACCTCGGGTTTTTGGACACGCCTGAGCAACAGGCCATCTACAGATCGCAATGCCTCAGCGCAGGTGCGATGCTCTCCTTCGACATCCAAGGCGGCGAACCGGAAGCCTTCCGTTTTCTCAACGCGCTGAAGCTGGTGAAGCTGGCAGTTAGTCTTGGTAGCACCGAGTCATTAGCGGAACATCCCGCCACCATGACGCACATCGGCGTGGACCCGGTGGAGCGTGAAAAGCTCGGTATCACCGGTGGCCTCGTGCGCTTGAGCGTAGGCGTGGAACACCCGGAAGACTTGATCTGGGATCTGAAGCAGGCGTTCGAGGCGGTGTGATCGGGAGTATTGCGGAGAAGTTCGCGGCCATTGTCCTGCGGGTCTTGACCCGGCCCTGATACATATCCGGGCCTACAAGGCCGTGCATCCGACCGGCATGCAATGCCCCTCTCAGCGCAAAGTAGCGCCCGTCTTTCCGATCGCGATCGGGTCACTGCTCACACGTCCCGACACAAGTCCCCTCGCCGATCCGGAGAGGGGATTTAGGGGTGAGGGACCGTTTTCCAGCTTCAGCACGCCGCGCGGGCAAACCGCCGCGCAGATGCCACAACCCACACAGCTGGAGCGCACAATGTTCTCGCCGCGTTGTGCGTAGCTGCGCACGTCGATGCCCATTTCGCAATACGTACTGCAGTTGCCGCAACTGATGCACTGCCCACCGTTGGTGGTAATGCGGAAACGTGAGAAGAACCGTTGTTGCATCCCCAGCACTGCGGCCATGGGGCAACCGAAGCGGCACCAAACGCGGCTGCCCATCAACGGATAAAAGCCAACGCCCACCACGCCGCTAAAAATTGCACCGATCGCGAAGCCGTAAGTTTTCCGCAGCGGGTAGCTCTCCACAAAGAAGATGTCACTGCCTCCGGTAATGTAGGCGTAAGCCGTGAAACCGATGATGGCAGCGAGGATGGCGATGGCCCCATAGCGCACTTTGTTGTTCAGCTCTTTCACCATGCCGGGGCGTATCAGCAAAACGGCACCCACACCGCCCAGCACCAATACGATGATGCCAAGCAACATGCCACGTGTAAGCCAGAAGCCTTTCGCGCTATCACCGCCGAGGTAGCTGTAGATCAACGCAGCCGTCATTACCACAGCGAACACGAGCACCGAATGGATCACCCAACGTTCGACTTTCCAGGCCTTTTCGCTTTTGTCGCTGAGCTGCCGGAAGGGATCGCCCGCAGTTTCCGCGAGGCCACCGCATCCGCATACCCACGAGCAATACCAGCGCTTGCCGTAGAAGTAGGTTAGGATGGGGGAGATGAGGAAGATCATGGCCACGCCGAAGAGCAACATGAACAACCCAAAGCCTCCCGCGTCGAGCAATCCCTTCACATTCCAATCGTCGAAGAAGGAATAATTCAGCGGCCACATGTTTTTGAAATCGTTGTAGGGCAGGCTGAGGCGCGCCAATAATTCCGGAATGAGGAAGGCGAAGCCGAGCTGAAAGAACATCACCGAAAGGGTACGCACAACTTCGTATTTGTTGTGGCGGTATTTCAAAATGAACTTGGTGCCCATGGACAAAATGGCCACCGTATAAAGTGTTCCGTACACGAACCATTGGCTGGCCGGGTTGCCGCTCAGCAGCATGCTGAGCGGATTGAACAAAGCGATGATCCCCGTTTTCGCCTTGCCTTCAGCAGCGAGGCCCAGGTACTGTGGATAGAAGTAGAGCACGACGTAAAAGCCGGTGAGCAACACGCCGACCACCAAAGCCATTGCGCCGCGCGATGTGAGGCTGCTGTGCCAAACGCCGTTGTTCTTGATGCCCGCAGGATGATGCGCGTAGCTGCGCCACGCATAGCCCAATACGCCAACAACAATGGCCAGCAACGCGCCGGTTAGCCAGAGGCCAGCATGCGGTATTGTGTCCATCGGCAAGCTCACCAATAGTGCGAGCACGCCCAATGCGGCCAATGCCAACGTGGCTTTTTGCGGTCCGTCCAACGTGCCACTGTGGGGCGCGGCGATCGAAAGGCTATGGTCTGAATGGCTCATGCGGTCACTTTGCTTTTTGCGTTGAAGGATGCACGAACGGCCAGTTCCATGCGCTCGAAAAATTCGGGATCGAAAGCGGCTTTGTGCAAGTGCTTCACCACATGGTCCACGGTCACGTTTTCGCGTAGCCAACGGTCAAACACTTCATGTCGTAAGCGGAAGCCGAAACTGTTAACGCCGTGGAATTTGCGGCTCTCCGCATTCCACACCAAGTGCAGCGCGGTTTTGCCATTGGGGTGTTCCCAATAGTGTTCGGTCTCGCCGTCCTGTAGTTTGTTGCGCACCCAACCGTAGGTCTGGTATTCAATGTCGAAAAACTTGGCGCTGTTGAACCAGATGCCGGGATCGTAAGCCGAGCGTTCGCCGGTAAGGGTGCGGGCCACGGTCTCGCCCATCATGCGACCGGTGTACCAGACCTGTTCGATATTCCGGCGCTGTGGATCGGGATGTTTGTGGAATTCAACGCAGTCGCCGATTGCGAAAACGTCCGGCACATTGGTCTCCAAATGTTCGTTCACCAATACTCCTTTGTCTGTCTTGATCGTTGCGCTTTCCTTTAGCCAAGCGATGTTCGGGTGAACACCCACGGCCAAGCCTACGAAGCCGCAAGGCAACTCCTCGCCGCTCTTCGTGCGCACTGCACGCACGCGGCCATCAGCGCCAGCGAGCACTTCTTCGAGTTCCGTGGTGAACCGTAGTTCCACGCCGTGTTCCCGCATGTGCCGGGTGATCAGGTCCGCTTCCTGCTTCGGCAGAATGCCGCCCCAAAACGTGTTTTCGCGCACTAAGAAGGTCACAGCGATATTGCGTGTGCGGAGCATTTCCGCCATTTCCACGCTGATCAATCCGCCGCCCACGATCACTGCACTTTGAATGCCTTTCGTATTGGCTTCCATCGCCTCAACATCCTGCAAACTGTACAAGCCCTGCACGCCGGGAAGGTGCTGTCCGGGCCAGCCGAACATGTTGCTTTCGCTGCCTGTGGCGATGATGAGCTTGTCGTATTCCAACGCAAAGCCGTCCGATAGATCAACGCGCTTTAGCGATGTATCAATGCGCGATACCGTGGCATGTTTCAGCGCGATCCGGTTCTTCTCCCAAAAGTGGTCCTCGTAAGGTTTGATGTCCTGAAAGCGCATGTGGCCCATGTACACGTACATCAGCGCGGTGCGGCTGAAGAAGTGTTCGCTCTCCTTGCCGACCACCGTGATCTTCGCATCGCTGCGTTTGCGGATGTGCCGTGCCGCTGTGATGCCGCTAATGCCGTTGCCGATGATGACGATGCGGTCGTTGCTCATGCTGGAAGTACGAAGTTTGTAGTGCGGCGCGTTCCTTGCAGGCTGTCGCATCCAACGCAATGTACCTGACAACGCGCTTCCTCTGTTTGGTGGTCTCCGCCTTTGCCTTTTTGTTTCAAGGAACACTGCGTGCGCAGAAGATCGAGGGCGTGTGTTTCGCCGCCCCGCGTAACGAGGTGGGCGATACCAGCATTGCGCAGGTGCAGGCCATCGGTGCCAATTGGATCTGTTTGATGCCATACGCCTTTGCCCGCACCGAGGATGCCAACGTGCAATTCAACCCAAATGGTGGCCAGGACTGGGGCGAAATGCCGGTAGGGCTTCGCGCCATGGTGCGCATGGCCAAGGCACGCGGCATGAAGGTGATGTTGAAGCCGCATCTGTGGTGGGGCCACGGGGAGTTCACCGGTACATACGTGCCGGACAGTGCGAACGGATGGGCGACTTACGAGCAGAGCTACCAAGCGTACATTCTTTTCTATGCGAAGCTGGCGCGGGAGATCGGTGTGGACCTCTTCTGTATCGGCACCGAAATGCAGGCCTTCGTGCAAGCAAGACCTATCTACTGGAACAAGCTGATCGACAAGGTGAGCGATGCCTACCAAGGGCCACTTACCTACGCCGCGAATTGGGACGAGGTGATGGATTTCCCGTTCTGGAACCGTATGGCCTATATCGGCGTGGACGGTTACTACCCGATCTGCGACAAGGTGCCGCCCACGTTGAATGAACTGGAAGCCGGATGGAACCAGCACGTGGATGAACTGGCACGACTTTCAACAAAAGAGGACCGCCCGGTGCTCTTCACTGAAATGGGCTACTGCTGCACGGCCGATTGTGCAGCCAAACCTTGGAGCGAAGACCCCGAAGCGCCGCTGGATGAACAGGCCCAAGCAAGGGCATGGCAGGCTTTCTTCAACGTCTATGCCGACAAGCCTTGGTACGCTGGTTGTTTCGTCTGGAAGTGGTTCGCCCGCATGCCGAAGAATGAAGCTGAACGCGGCAATGGTTTTTCCCCGCAGGGGCGCGCTGCCATGGATGTGCTGCGGAAGGAATTCAAAAGCCAGTGAGGCGCGGCCGGCCTGCCCCGTTGTGTTCTCCGTAACTTCGTGATCGAACCAGCGTCAGTAATCCGACTGATGCGCGACGAACTTCGCGGAACTCCTGCATGCACCTTCGGGCCACATCCATCCTTGTTTTTGTTGCGGTGCTTTTCGGCACGGTACAGGCGCAAGAACATCCGTTTTTGTCCGCGTACGCGCTGACGGAACTACCGAACGGGGTGCTGGTGAATTGGACCATCCACGGCGGCAGCACTTGCGATGGACAGGAAGTGCAGCGTTCCACTGACAGCGTGAACTTCGTTCCCGTGCACACCATCGAAGGGATATGCGGCAGCCCGGAAAGCTCCACGCCTTACACGTGGTTTGATCCCACTCCGCCGGAACTGAGCAAGGTCTACTACCGCATCAAACTCGGCTTCGATGGGTACAGTTCGGTGAAGTCCGTGTTTTACGCACAGCTCAATCAAAGTCAGCAACGCTTCTTCCCAAACCCCGTGCGGGACGAGGCCACCCTGGTGCTTAATGTGTCCTTGAACAGCACGCTTGACATTCGCATATGGAACGCCGGCGGGGAGATGGTAATGGAGCGGAGCGGGCTGGTCGGCCCGGCGATCAACCTCGATTTGCAAGCATTGCCGGCTGGGCCGTACATCTATCGGGCTACCAGTGGTGCCAAGAATTTCAATGGGCGGTTCGTGAAGAATTGAAAGAGCTGTGACGTATTAGCCAAAAACGAAAAAGGCCTCCAAGTCGGAAGCCCTTTTGTTGTTGAGTAAGCAAGGCTCACACCTCCTTCACCTCTGCGCCGGGCGCGTTCTTCTTCACGCTTTCAATACCGTTGTCGCGTGAGCTTTCGCTGCTATAAACCTGGCTGGTACCGATTACTTGCTTGTTGCCCGCAAGCAGATTGAACGAGTGTCCGGCGTTGGTGGACTTGCACTCGTAGTTCGCGTCGTCCGAGGCGTTTTTCTTCACGCTTTCGATACCGTTCGTGGCAGAAGCTTTCGCCTTGTAGCCCTCGCTGGCCAAGATGTTCTCGCCGTTGCCTGCCTTTAAGCGGAAGCGGAATTCGCCGGCTTTGTCGGTGTACAGTTCAAAAGTTGCCATGGTGGTATAAAGGTTTTGGTGATGAACGCTAAGGTAAAAACTTCTGAAGGACCCGTTCGGAAGTTTGAATGTTTTAGGGTTGCCGGATCAATGGGTTGATCGCGTCAACGCATAACCAATTAACAGATAACCCAACACAAAAGCAAAGCCTAGCCAACAGAACCTTCGAGTGATACCGCCAACAACTTCTGCGCTTCAACTGCGAACTCCATCGGCAGTTGGTTCAGCACGTCTTTGCAGTAGCCGTTCACGATGAGGCTTACCGCTTTTTCCGGAGGAATACCACGTTGGTTCAAGTAGAACAACTGGTCTTCACCGATCTTGCTCGTGGTGGCTTCATGCTCAACCATCGCGCTCGGGTTCTCGCTTTCGATGTACGGGAAAGTGTGTGCGCCGCAACGGTCGCCGAGCAGCAGCGAATCGCACTGACTGAAGTTGCGCGCGCCTTTTGCGCCCTTGCCGATCTTCACCAAACCGCGGTAGCTGTTGTTGCTCTGTCCCGCGCTGATGCCCTTGCTGATGATGGTGCTCTTGGTGCCTTTGCCAATGTGGGTCATTTTGGTACCCGTATCGGCCTGCTGCTTGAACTTCGTGAGCGCCACGCTGTAGAATTCGCCTACGCTGTTGTCGCCCTTCAGTATGCAGCTCGGATACTTCCACGTGATGGCGCTGCCGGTCTCGACCTGCGTCCAGCTGATCTTGCTGTTGTCACCCAAGCAAATGCCGCGCTTGGTAACGAAGTTGTACACGCCGCCCACGCCGTTCGCATCGCCGGGATACCAGTTCTGTACAGTGCTGTATTTAATCTCGGCATCTTTCATCGCCACGAGCTCAACCACGGCGGCATGCATCTGGTTTTCGTCGCGCATGGGCGCGGTGCATCCTTCGAGGTAGCTCACGTAAGCACCTTCGTCGGCGATGAGCAGCGTGCGTTCAAATTGGCCGGTGTTCGCGGAATTGATCCGGAAATACGTGCTCAATTCCATGGGGCAACGCACGCCTTTGGGGATGTAGCAAAAGCTGCCATCACTGAAGACCGCACTGTTCAACGCCGCGTAAAAATTATCCGTTGGCGGCACCACACTGCCTAAATATTGGCGCACCAGGTCCGGATGGTTCTGCACCGCATCGCTGAAGCTGCTGAAGATGATGCCCTTCTCCTTCAACGCCAGTTGAAATGTGGTCTTCACACTAACGCTGTCGAACACGATGTCCACGGCAACCCCGGCCAAACGCTTTTGCTCTTGAAGTGAAATACCCAGCTTTTCAAAGGTCTTGATCAACTCGGGGTCCGCCTCGTCGAGGCTGTTGAGTTCGGGCTTTTTTTTCGGTGCGCTGTAATAATACGCGTCCTGAAAATCAACCTTCGGGTAATTGACGAGCGCCCAAGTGGGCTCGGTCATCTTCAGCCAGTTCCTGAACGCGGTCAAGCGCCATTCCAACAGCCACTCCGGTTCGTTCTTCTTCGCGCTGATAAAGCGCACGGTGTCTTCGTTCAAGCCCTTCGGGGCCAGCTCGCTTTCAATGTCGGTAACGAAGCCGAACTCGTATTCCTTGTTCGCTACCTCGTGGAGGATGTCGTCTTGTTGTGCCATTGGATAGTTAAACCACAGAGGCACAGAGACACAGAGAATACAGGATCTCAGTGAGGCTTTGGCCGCCTTCGTGCTCGCTCATTAGAATTACTGAATTCGAGCGTGGTGCCCAGCAAATACAGCAGGCTTTTCTTGTCCACCACCACTTTCACGCCGTTGTCCTCAAACACCTTGTCGCCGTCGTTCATCTTGTCGTCGAAGACCAGATCGTAGGAGAGGCCGCTGCAGCCGCCGCCCTTTACGCCCACGCGGACGAAGTGCTGAGGGCCACGGCCTTCAGTGCCCAAGAGCTTGGTGAATTCAACCCGTGCGTTGTCGCTTACTTTGATCATGCCGAACACCTTATCTGGAAATGGTCTAAATAAGGAGGGCCAAAGGTACAAAGCTTTAGCAGGGAAGCCAACTCTGGGCTGACCCGGTCATGGAAACAACTTTCCTATTTTGCGGAACACTGAACTCCAATTCATATTGCCGTAATTGGTACCCAACCGTACGATCACGAGTTCCCGGGTGGGGTCAACATAAATGTACTGCCCCAAAATCCCTTGGGCCTCAAAATCTCCTTCACGTGAAGGGAGCCACCATTGATATTGATATGACCAATCGCTTCCATTGGTTGAGTCCAAGCGGGTGCTTTGCTCCACCCATTCCTTCGGAACCAACTGTTTTCCGTTCCATTCGCCTTTGTGCAAATAGAGGGAGCCAAGCTTGGCAAAGGCCCTTGCAGGGGCATTGATGCAGCAAAACGTCTTTTCAATGCCCCCTTCCTTCTGGTCGATGCTCCAGGAAGCCGGGTATTCCATTCCCAATGGGGACCATAGCTTGTCGTTCAGGTAAGCCGTTACCGTGCGCGGGTCATTAGCATTGCGCAGTGCCCGCTCCAACACCAAACCCAGCAATTGGCTGCTTCCGCTCTGGTATTCGAAATGCTCGCCCGGCGCGGCCTTCAGCTTCATACGTGACATGCTTTTATACAGGTGTCGGCCATAATAAAAGTTGGCGGCATCGCCGAAAGGATTGTAGTAGCTTTCGTTGAACTTGAGCCCACTGGTCATTTGCAGTAGGTTTTCCACGGTCACCTTGTCGAAGCCCTTCTCTTTCAATTCCGGAATGAAGTCTGTGACCGGTTGGTCTACGCCCTTAATTATTCCGTCTTCAATGGCACAGCCAATTAACATGCTTATCACGGACTTTGCCACCGAAAATGACGTATGGATTCGAGACGGGTCGTAGCCTTTGAAGTACCGCTCGTAAACGATCGTATCGCGATGGATCACCAAGAAAGCCACCGTTTTGTGATCTGCGAGTGTGTTCTCAAAGGGAAACTTAATGCTGTCTTTATTAGTGGTTTTCAATTCCATTTCCTTAGCTGCTTCGGCATAGTGGAACGGCGTAGGCGAGGCAGGCAAATCCCGCGAAGGGAATTTCCGATGATCCTTGGTGTCGGCGAAATTGTAGATGAAGAAGCGGCCCAGGGTGCAACCGCTGAGGAGAAAACAGGCCAGAATGAAAATGGCCGATTGCCGTAAGGATTTATGCATGGCGAAATGTAGGCCGAATTCCCAATGGACATGGACATTTAGGCGATTTGGACTTTAGAGGTAGCAACAAGTGCCCGCCTGCCGCCATTTGCAACTCGAGATGTTGAATGTGCCATATGCCGACTTGCGCGCCCAATCCCTTGGGGCGGTAACTTCGCACGCACAAGCCTAAAGGACGGAATACCATTCCGCCACGTTGCCATGCTCAAGCAATACCTCTCCCAGAAGCTCCAGCAAAAGCTGAGCCCCCAGCAGATCCAGATGATGAAGCTGCTGCAAGTGCCCACGTTGGAACTTGAGCAGCGCATCAAAGAGGAAATCGAGGAAAACCCCGCATTGGAGGAAGGGGAGGACGTAGAGGATGAAGAACTGAGCATAACGGAACAAACCGACAACGAGGAAAGCACCGAATCCAGCAACGAAGAGTTCGACCTGAGCGATTATTTCCAAGACGATGACACGCCCGACTATCGGCTCAGTGCGAACAACCATAGTGCTGACGATGAGGATCGCGAAACACCGCTGTCAGGCGGCACCACGTTCCAAGATGCCATGCGTACCCAACTTTCCCTGCGGCAGGTGGATGAGCGCACGGAGGAATTGGCCGAACACCTCATCGGTAATTTGGACGAGGACGGATACCTGCGTCGCGACCTCTTGCAGATCGAGAATGATTTGGCCTTCACCGCCAACATCATGACAGACCAAGTGGAACTCGCCAGGGTCTTGAAACATGTCCAATCGCTGGACCCTCCCGGTGTGGGCGGGCGGGACCTGCGGGAATGCTTGCTGATCCAGTTGGAACGGATGCACAACGCCGTGGACGTACTGACCGCGAAGGCCATCGTGGACAAGCATTTTGACGCCTTCACGAAGAAGCACTACGAGCGCATAATGGACCGCTTGGAGATCGATGAGGAAGCGTTGAAGGATGCCATCGAGGTGATCGTGAAGCTCAATCCAAAACCGGGAAACACCGGTCGCGATTCTTCTCGTCCCGCGCAGGTGATCGTGCCGGATTTCGTCGTGAACGCCGTGGACGGACAGCTCGAGCTTTCACTGAACGGGCGGAACGCTCCGGAGCTGCGCGTAAGCCGCCAGTACCGCGACATGATCAAAGAGTACCAGCGCAACAAGAAAGATAAGGACGCCAAGGACGCGCTGGTCTTCATCAAGCAAAAGCTCGATTCCGCCAAATGGTTCATCGATGCCATCAAGCAACGCCAGAACACGCTGCTCATCACCATGGAGGCGATCCTGGAACACCAGCGCGAATTCTTCCTCACCGGCGACGACACTAAGATGAAGCCGATGATCCTGAAGGACATCGCCGAAAAGGTGGGCATGGACATCAGCACGGTGAGCCGCGTGGCGAACAGCAAATACGTGCAGACCGACCACGGCACCTATCTGCTGAAATTCTTCTTCAGCGAAAGCCTCACCACGGACAGTGGAGAAGAAGTGAGCACGCGCGAGGTGAAGAAGATCCTGGAGGAAGCCATCATTGCGGAGGACAAGCAGAGCCCGCTGACCGATGACGAACTGACTAAACTCTTGCGCGGAAAGGGCTACAACATCGCCCGGCGCACCGTGGCCAAATACCGCGAGCAATTGCACATGCCGGTGGCACGCCTGCGCAAGGAGCTTTGATGCGCAAGGCGGCACACGCGCTTTCGTTGGCCCTTCACCCCGTGTGGATGCCCACGGTGGCCTTGGCCTTGGCCCTTGCACTGGACCCGCTGTTGGCCATGATGATCCCCGAACGCGGGCGACACATGCTGCTCGGCATGATCTTCCTGATGACCGCCGTGTTCCCCATCACCAGCACCTTACTGATGTTGCGCAGTGGCGCCGTTTCCGCGCTGGCCATGCCGCGTCGGCAAGAACGAACTGCGCCCTACGTGGTAACATTGGTCTACTTCGCGATGGCCTACTACCTCTTGCGGCGCACGCCCCTTCATCCCGCCGTGCTGGCATTGTTCACGGGCATCTTGTTGTCCACGGTCGGTCTTCTGCTCCTTGGCATTCGCTGGAAGGTGAGCGCCCACATGGCCGGAATCGGTGGCGTGGTTGGCATGGTGATCGGCCTAGGAATGTTGCACGGTTCTTCGACGGCGCTGGTGCCTGTGCTCTTCGTGCTCGCAGGCGTATTGGGCAGCGCGCGCTTGCTGGTGACAGACCACACCTGGGGAGAGATGGCCACCGGCATGGCCTTGGGCTTTGCAACCACGCTGGGCTGCCTCCTCTTCGGAGTCTACTTCTGACCTTTCGCCAGCGCCAGTTGCCAGCGCCACGCATCTCGCAAGGAATCCGCCAGCGAAAGCTCCGTGCGCCAGCCCAATAGGGACGCGCTCTTCTTCGTATCGGCGTACATCGCCTCCACATCGCCTGCCCGGCGGGGCCCGATGACGTGCGGCACCTTAACCCCGTTCACCTCTTCAAAGAGACGGACCACTTCCAGCACACTGTTGCCATTGCCGGTACCCAAGTTGAAGGTTTCGCACAAAGGCGCTTTTTGATCACCCATCCAGCCCAGCGCGCGCACATGCGCTTTGGCCAGGTCCACCACGTGGATGTAGTCCCTTAGGCAGCTGCCGTCCGGCGTGTCGTAGTCATTGCCAAAAACGGTGAGCCTTTCACGCAAGCCAGCAGCCGCCTGGGTGATGAACGGTACCAAATTGTTCGGCGTGCCGATGGGCAGTTCGCCGATCGTCGCTGAAGGATGTGCGCCTATAGGGTTGAAATAACGCAGCAGTACTGCTCGCAGAGCAAGGTCCGAAGCGGAGGTCTCCCGCAGCATACGCTCACAAACCACTTTGGTGTACCCGTAAGGTGAAGCGGCACCCGCAGGTGGCGTGGATTCGGTAACGGGCAACTGGTCGGAATCGCCGTACACGGTGCAAGAGGAGGAGAACACGATATCCTTCACGCCATGCTTGGCCATGCTGCGGAGCACCGCCACCAACGAGCCGATGTTGTTCCCATAGTACTTCAGCGGGTCGCGTACGCTTTCGCCCACCGCCTTGTCCGCCGCGAAATGGATCACACCGTCCGGGGCCTCAACTTTCAGCACCTGGTCCAGCGCCTTTTCATCGGTGCAATCGATCCGGTGCAATTTGGGGACCCGCCCAATGATCTTCGCCAAGCCCTGTAACACGCGCTCATCGCTGTTCCGAAAATCGTCCACGATCACCGGTTCCATGCCCGCCGCCACCAACTCCACACAGGTGTGGGAGCCGATAAAGCCGGCACCACCGGTAACGATCACTTTTTTCATCGCTCGCGAATTTTGAAGCTTCAATAGCCGGTTTCAATCCAATATGTGGGCCCAGCAGGATTTGAACCTGCGACCAACGGATTATGAGTCCGCTGCTCTGACCGCTGAGCTATAGGCCCGGTAAGGGCCGCGAAAATAGCCGTTGGCGCGCCTTTTGGCCATGGTCGCCGTGAACTTCGCTAGGTCGGAACGTGCCAAACGCCGTCCAGCAGCGGCTTAGCGCAGTTTTTTCAGCACCGGAAATGATCTGCTTGCAGGAATGCCCGGACTTCCTACTTTTGCGCTCCCTTTGAAAGAGGGGTACCTTCCCTGGTAGCTCAGCTGGTTAGAGCACCTGACTGTTAATCAGGGGGTCGTTGGTTCAAGTCCAACCCGGGGAGCGAAAGGCCTCAGCGTAAAGCTGGGGCCTTTTTGTGCTCAATTGGAAGGTTTAGCCCCATTGCCGTTCCTGTAACGAGTGCGGCAGAAACTTTATTCCCCGCTATTGTCCCGAAACCCCTTGGCCACGGAAATGCGCGAGAACATTTCGAAGTAAGGTGCCTATGAATACACCGATCATGATCAGGTAGATCATTTGGATAGCCCGGATGTTCTCATTACCGACCAAGCGCGAAAACCCACTTATGGTCAGGATGAGCCCAAGAGCGGGCAGGGCAAATTGGCGCATGCGGGTTTTGCGTTCCATGGTGGTGGGGTTTAAGTTGAACGAATGTAGCGAAGGGAACGGATCAACATGTTATTCATAGGACTGCATCTTTCACATGCCACTCTAATGCATGGAACAGCTTGGAATCTGAATGCCAAGGCGATTCCCATTTTCCAGGGGAATGGCTGACCCCGCGCTTATCCCTTGTAATGCCGCGGCTTCACCTTTGCCAGCGCCTCCGCAGGTTCAGGAACCCAATGGTGCAAGCCGCCAGCCAGTGGATCATCGAAGGTCTTCGGGAGGTTGCCTTCGCGCGTGCGGTCACCCCAGGTGAGGTGTTGCTTGCCGTCATCGCGGCGCTCCATGGTGATGCAATCTTCCACGGGACAAACAATGGAGCAGAGGTTGCAACCCACGCAGTTTTCTTCGATGATCGTCGGTTTGCGGTCCGCAGGGTCGCTGCTTAGCGAAATGGCCTGGTGCGCGCCGTCCTCGCAGGCGGTGTAGCAGAGCTGGCAGCCGATGCACTTGTCTTTGTTGATGTCGGCCACCACCTTGTATTTCAGGTTGAGGTCTTCCCAATGCAAAATGTTCGGGAGCGCTTTTCCGCGGAAGTCTTCTATGGTCTTAAAGCCTTTTTCATCCATGTAGCGCTCCAGTCCTGTTTTCAAGTCGCGGATAATGCCGAAGCCGAAGTGCATTACGGCGGTGCAAACTTGCACGGAAGTGGCACCAAGAAGAATGAATTCCGCAGCGTCACGCCAATTCTCCACGCCGCCGATCCCGCTGATCGGAATGCCGACCTGCTTGTCCTGCGCACAGTTTTTCAGCATGTTCAGCGCAATGGGCTTCACGGCCGGACCGCAGTAACCACCGTTGGTGCTCTTGCCGTCCACGTTGGGGGAGGGCACGAAGGTGTCCAAGTCCACGCCGATGACGCTTTGGATCGTGTTGATCAACGAGATCGCATCGCTACCACCTGCTCTTGCAGCACGCGCCGGCCGCGTGATGTCCGAAATGTTCGGCGTGAGCTTGGTGATCACGGGGATTTTGGCCACTTCCTTCACCCATTCCACAATGGTCTGCAACACCTTCGGCTCCTGGCCCACGGCGCTGCCCATGCCACGCTCGCACATACCGTGCGGACAGCCGAAGTTCAGCTCGATGCCATCGGCCCCGGCGTTCTCCACGTCGCGGACGATGTTGTGCCATTCCTCGCGCGTCTCCACCATCAGCGAAGCGATCACGGCATGGTCAGGGAAGCGCTTCTTTACCTCGGAGATCTCGCGCAGGTTGTCCTTCAACGGCCGGTCGGTTATCAGCTCGATGTTGTTGAAGCCCATCATGCGGTTGTCGCGGTAGTTCAAGCTGCCGTAGCGGCTGCTCACGTTCACCACGGGCACGCCGAGCGTCTTCCACACGGCGCCGCCCCAGCCCGCATCAAAGGCTTTCATGATCTGGTAGCCACTGTTGGTGGGCGGCGCGCTGGCGAGCCAAAAAGGGTTCGGGCTTTTGATGCCCGCGAGGTTGGTCCTGAGATCTGCCATGGGCTTATTTCTTCAAGTATTGATCAATTCCGTGCGCTGCTTTCTTTGCTTCTGCCGCAGCGTTCACCACTTCCACACCGCCGTTCACTGCGTCACCTGCGGCGAAGTATTTTGCATTGTTGGTCTGGAAATGTTCGTTCACAACCAGCCTTCCGCGATCATCGAGGATGCGGCTCTTGTGTTCCAGCTTCACGCCGGAGATCTGCTCCAGTAACTCCACCTGCTTTCCTTGGCCGGTGCCGAGCAGCACCATATCACAGGGCTCCACGAACTCGCTTCCGGGGATCGCTTCGATCTTGCCGTAAGCTGCTTTGTTGCGGATGAACTTCACACCCTTAACAGCCTTGTCACCCATTACTTCCCCACGCGTCACATTGAACACACCCTCGGCACCGCCCTTTTTTCCGAGGTCGAACTCGAAGCCGTACGCGCCCATTTCCTCCGGCCCGCGACGGTAAGCAACGATCACGCTTTCGGCACCCATGCGGCAGCTTTCGCTGGCAGCGTCCATCGCGGTGTTGCCGCCTCCGAGCACGATCACCTTTTTGCCGACTGGAGTCTTTTGTTGCTTCATCCGCAGCTCCTCCACGAACTCCAATGCACCGATCACACCTTGCTTGTCTTCGCCGGGTACGCCCAAGGAAGAAGTCCCCCCCAAGCCGATGCCGATGAAGATCGCATCATAACCTTTCTCCAGTTTTTCAAAATCCGCACGACCGGTGATCGGTTTGTTGTAATGCACGTTGAAGCCGAACTGTTCTTGCAAGTAGTTGACCTCATCAACCGCTTCCTCGTTCGTTAATTTATATGGCGCCACGCCATAGACGCAGAGGCCGCTGGGCTTGGCCTTCGCTTCGTAGATGTCCACCGCATGGCCGAGCATGCGTAATTCGCAAGCAGCGGAAATACCCGCGGGACCTGCACCCACAATGGCAATCTTCTTGCCGGTGTCTTTGCCAGTGCGGAAAAGCTTTTTCTTCGAGCGGATCACCCTGTCCGTAGCATGTGCTTGCAAGCGCCCGATCTCGATGGGCTTCACATCCTGGTGGTTGTACACGCAAGCGCCTTCGCAGAGTTCCTCGGTCGGGCAAACATTCCCGCAGGCATGGCCCATCCAGTTGCTCTCATAGATCGTCTTGGCCGCACCGTCTTTGTTGTCACTGTTGATCTGCCGGATGAAGAGCGGTATGTCAATCCCCGTGGGACACGCGTTGATGCATGGAGCATCGTAGCAGTACAGGCAGCGGGAGCTCTCGTAGTAGGCTTCCGTGTCCGTCATCAACGGCTTCTTCGGGTGGAAGTTCTTTCGAACTCCGCTTTTGAACTGGGTCGTTTGTATTCTGCCATTGGATGCGTTTCCTGTTACGGGTTGATGTGTTGCGGGTTCAGACGTTACGGGTTGGTGGGTTACGAGTTGGTGGTGCTGTGGATCGAACACGTAACACGTAACTCGTTAACGCGTAACGAACTTGTATTTCAAAGCTCCACCAACCTTCCATAAGTCTCCGGCCTTCTGTCGCGAAAGAACTGCCACGTGCTCCGTACTTCTTCGATCAGGTCCAGATCAAATTCAGCAATGAGCAGTTCATCGTCATCGCGGCTGGCTTGTGCGAAGATCTGACCCCGTGGGTCCACGAAGTAGCTCTGGCCATAGAATTTGCCGAGGTTCCACGGTTTCTCCTCGCCAACGCGATTGATGCAGCCCATGAAGTAGCCGTTCGCTGCGGCGTGCGCCGGTTGCTCCAACTTCCAGAGGTATTCGCTCAAACCAGCGACGGTCGCCGAAGGGTTGTACACGATCTCCGCGCCGTTCAATCCCAGGCATCTTGCGCCATCAGGGAAGTGGCGGTCGTAGCAGATGTACACACCCACTTTCGCATACTTCGTTTGGAAAACAGGGTAACCTAAGTTGCCGGGCTTGAAGAAGAATTTCTCCCAGAAACCGGTGGTGTGCGGAATGTGGTTCTTGCGGTACTTGCCCAAGTAGGTGCCATCCGCATCGATTACCGCCGCCGTGTTGTAAAGCACACCAGGTGACTCCTTCTCGTAGATCGGCACAATGATGACCATGTTGTACTTCTTGGCGTAGGTCTGCATCAGCTCCGTTGTGGGGCCGGGCACGGGCTCCGCGCTTTCGTACCACTTCTTGTCCTGACCCGGGCAGAAGTAGGGCGTGTTGAAGATCTCCTGCAAACACAGGATCTGCACACCTTCTTTTCCTGCTTTTTCGATCAACGGGATGTGCTTCTGCACCATCGCATCAATGATCTCGGGGATGGTGCCTTCGCCTTCCGTTTTCGGGAGGCTCATCTGGATAAGGCCTGACTTGATCTTTCTTGGCATGTTCTGAAGCGTTACGAGTTACGCGTTGCGGGTTAGCGAGTTACGGGTTTGCGCGTTAAACGCATTTCCGGAACCCGATAGGAATGCCAATGTAGCGAACTGTTTGCGAGCCGCGCAACTTCACGTTCGTTCCGGCACACCGTTCTTTGGGGAATGAAGCGCATGGCATCATTGGCTTCGTGGCTCTTTCTGGCCGCAGCCATGGCTTACCTGGCGTACGTTCCCACGCGTTCGCAAAGTGCGCCATTATTGGCCGGGTTTGCTGTCGCTTTCGCGGCATACCTGCTGGCGGCAAGGCGCGCACCTGATACCGCGAAGGGCCTGATCACCTTGGCCATGGGGCTGCGCGTACTGCTCTTCTTCGCGCCCGTTAGTTGGACGGACGACCACTTCCGCTATTTATGGGACGGCATGTGCTCCGTGGAAGGGATCTCCCCGTTCGGTTCAACGCCTGAGGAATTGCTGGCTGAAGACCCTGAGGCGTTCACGCCGGAAGCCTATGCGCAGCTCAACTCCCCGCATTTTTATTCCGTTTACCCACCCGTGGCGCAAACCGCTTTTTGGGCCGCCGCTGCAGTAGGGCAAGGCAATATTTTGCACGCGACATGGGCGATGCGTGTGATCGTGCTGCTTGCAGAACTACTTACGCTATTGGCCTTGGCTGTGTTGCTGAAGGGGCCGAAGAATGCTGCGTGGTTGTTGGCCTTGTATGCGCTGAACCCGCTCGTGCTGATGGAGTTCACGGTGAATCTGCATACCGAGGCACTGGCCCTGCCCGCCTGCCTTTGGGCGCTCGTGCTTTTACGCCGCGAACGCAGTTTCGGCGCGGCGGCATTGCTGGCCATTGCAGCATCCGTGAAACTTTGGCCGATCCTTTTTCTCGCGTGGCTGCCGGTGAAATACGGACTGAAAAAATCCATCGCACCGATTGCTTTCGCCGCCTCTGTTTTCACGGTGGCATGGGTGCCGTTTTGGACACCCGACCTGGTGCCGCACTTCCTTTCCAGCGTGAAGCTATATGGCAATTATCTTGAACTGAACGGCTTACTTTTCGAAAGCTTGCGCCGCGTGCTGGGCGATACAGCGGTGAAGGGAACAGGGCTGTTGCCTGCATTCATGCTGCTCAGCATCGGATCATTGGCAGCCTGGTCATGGTGGAAGAAGCAAATTTCCTTCGCAGGATTCATGCTGTGGGTCTCCGCCATTTTTCTTTCTGTGGTCAAGTGGTACACCCGTGGTACATACTCCCTTTGGTGGCGTTCGGCATAGCCAGTAATTGGTATTGGCCAGTCGCTTGGTCCTTGTTGATCATGCCCACATACCTCACCTACGGCCAAGTGCCGTTTGCACAACCGTATTGGTGGATACCGGTGGAATACGGCCTCTTGGCCGCCTTTATGGCCTGGGAATGGCGCTTCGCGCCGTGGCGGAAAAGCAGATCGCCGGAGGTTCCGGACAGCGCTATTCCGCAACGTTGACGAGGCGGCCCTGCTTGCGCAACTTCCGCAGGCAACGCTCATTACCGACCAGTGCGCCCGTGCCGTGCAGCACCACTTGGCAATCGTTACCGATCCGCAGTCGCGCCTTTTTCGTCAAGGTGATCTTCGCGCCGGGCATCACGTGCAGCGCCGAACCGTTCTTCAATTCCAACGCGGCTTTCTTTTCCACCAACACATCGGCTCCGGGCAGCAGCGTGAATTGCGTGGGGGGACTGAACCAGGTCTTGCCGCGTTCAGCCCCTTGTGCCACCATGCGCGTGGGTGTTGCGGAGCGGTCCACTAGTACGGTGCGTTTGGCGGCCACGATCATGGACCGCCCATCCGGCCCGGCCAATTGCGGAAGCACGATGCTGTCCGCACACCAGCGCACGTCCCGGTCGACCCGCACATCCCCGGTGCGGACATGCACCAAGATGCCGCCGTCCGCGCGTTGTTCCAACAGTTCCACACTTATACCGTTCAGCCGCACGGTGCGGTTGTTCGGCTTGCCGGCCTTTAAGGTTTCCCGCGTTTTGTCGCAAACAAGAGACAGCATGTTCGCGCTGGAAGGATTGGTGCCCATGCCGATCTTGTTGTTGCCCTGCAGGGTGAAGGCTTGCCGTGAGTTGCCCAGAAAAATCGCCTCGTCCATCTCTGTGCCGTTGTTGATCTCCACTTTTCGTGCAAACATCTCCGCGCGGCTGATCGTGCCGTCGTTGTTCCGGTCCGTTAACGGGAATTCAAGGTCTTGGCTTCCCGTGAGCGGGTTGGCATTCGCATTGCGCAGGAAGTAAGGCTGCGTGGGACCGGGCCACAAGCAATTGAAGGTGATGGTGTCGCCCCGCAGGAAAAGATCGTAGTTGCCGTTGGCGCCGACCGGCCGGAGATAGTCGGCATAACCACCGTAGATGTTCGTTCCCGTTTTGTTCGCACGGTCCACCTGCATCGCAGCATAAATGCCTGGAACGGCCTTCTTCACACAAGGGTTCTCCTCGAAGTGGAACCGGTCCGTGGTGCAATGGTTCCGCGATTCGGTCTGGTGGTTTTCCAACCAGAGCCATTGCGGGTGTTCATCCTCTGGAATGAAGGGCATGCGGATGTGAAGCGCATCGCCGGTGGTGACGAAATCACGCAGTACGTAGAAGCCGGTATCGCCCGACAAGGGGTCGATGTCGCCGTTCAATTCATGTCCCGCCGGATCCACGGCGTGGATCTTGTTCGCAGCTTCCTTGGTGTACCAGCCCAGCCGGTCCCGGTCCCAGGCACATGCCGTGAGCAAAGAGCTGTTCGCCGCGCCCATCATGCTCCATCCGCCTTGAAGCGGTATGAAGTAGGAAGTGAAATTGGGCGCATTCCCGCCGCCGCTATGGAAGTTGTTGCCACCGAGGAGCAGGTGGTTGAACTCGTGCTTCAAAATGCCGAACGGAAGCTCTGAACTGGCCCCGAACCGGCTCTGCGTATCACTCGGATAACCGAAGAGAGAACCTGAGCTTCCAGCGTCGGTGCTGCCGTTGCCGTCCGGCAGCGGGCTGTTGCGTAAGATCACCATCACATGGTCGAAACTGTGCGGTTCGTCCGGTTCATTCACCTTCGGCATGCCCGGCCGACCGCCATCGCGCCACTGGTCGAAATCGGCGATGGACAAGTTGCGCGCTGTGTGAAATTCGCCGGTTTTATTAGCGTTCGACCATGCCATACCGCTGTAATCGCGCAGGTTTTTCTGCTCACTTTCCTTCACCACGATCAGCCTGTCAACGTAATCGCCCAGCACCGTGAAGTTGCCGAGGCTCATCTCATGGTAATACTGCGACACCATGGCCTTGGGCTGGTCCAGCGCGAAGGGGTCGAACAGGTTGTCCTTCCAATTGGGCAATTGCCCTTTGGGCCAGTTCACGCCGCCACCGGGACCCGGGTCCAGATCCGGATGCACGTCATAATCCACTTCGGCGAAGAGCACCAGGATCCGGATGGTGCCGTGCGGACTGAGGTACCAGCCGTTTTCGCTGTTGGGGATGTTCGTACTGTCCGGTGACACAACCGGTTGGGCGGTTACGCACATTCCAAGCAAGACGGACAACAGGAGTAAATATCGGCGCATGAGCCGAAGGTAGCACTACGCTTTCGGAGCCTTGTAAAGTGGCACGGTGCTGCACGGCTCACCGAACATCAAACTCTTCACCACGGGCAGCAGCTTGGCCGTGAGTTCCACGTAGGCGTTCAGTGGCACGGGCAGCTTGCTGCAACCCTTCACCACGATGCGCGCACCCCGGTACGGTTCAACATCCAGCTGTGCCACGAGACGCGTGAACACAGCGCGTTCCAGTTGCTCCGCATCGCCATGTGAAACGAACGCGGCAACGGGTTGCAGATGAGTGGCCACCAGCATGTAGGCCCACGTAGGAATGATCGCGTCCACGGAGCAATGCACGGCAACGCATTTGCCTTGGTACTGCGACCAATCGTGGTCTTTCACGAAGGCCCGGAAATCTTTTTCCTTTAACGCGATGCCTTCCCAAAGCAACGGTGCGATGTCGAAGACCGCACGCTCGCCCTGCGGGTACAGATCCTCCAGGTCCAAAGTTTGGAGACCGCTGGAAGCTACCTTGTTGATGATCGGGCTTTCGTCGCTCATGGATGTACGTTGCGTTACTGTTTCGTCGTAACCTCCCCGATTCAAATCCGGGACGGTTAGAATTCTTCCCCCGCGCCTCTGCGTCTCTACGGCCTTTCCCACTAATCCTCTTCTCTGCGCCTCCGCGTCCTTTTCTCACATAAACCCAAGCTCCAACATAGCCGCCTCGCTCATCATGCTCCTGTCCCATGCAGGCTCAAAAGTCAAGTCCACTTTGGCGCCGTTCGCACCCATCGTCTCCGCCACTTTCGCCTCCACTTCACCGGGCAGCGATCCCGCAACAGGGCATGCCGGACTGGTCAAGGTCATCTTGATGTAGATGCTCGCATCATCCCGCACCACCACGTCGTAGATCAGCCCGAGCTCGTAGATGTCCACAGGGATCTCGGGGTCATAGATCGACTTGAGCGTCATGATCACGCGCTCTTCCAATTGCTTCTTTTCGTCGTTGGTCATCTTAATGTGCCGCAGGTGCATTGTTGTTGTCCCATGTCCGATGTCTTATGACGGACCGAGCATAAGACTTCGGACATAAGACAAACATGGATCTCCGATGCTCTCATTTCGCAGAATAAGCCAGTGCATAGCGTTTCATCTGGTCCAGCATGGCCACAAGACCGTTGCTGCGGTTCGGTGAGAGATGCTCCCGCAGGCCGATCCGGTCAATGAAGGTGAGCGGTGTGCTCATGATCTCTTGCGGCGTTCGGTCGTTCAATACTCGCACTAGCAGCGCTACCAATCCTTTGGTGATCATCGCGTCGCTATCCGCGGTAAAGTGTACAACTGGTAGCTCTCCGAGCGAAGTCGAGGATACCAGTTCAGCAGTGAGCCATACGCGACTCTGGCATCCGCGCACGAGGTTTTCTTCGGTCTTGAATTCCGGGGCGATCAACGGCAGTTCCTTGCCCAGCTCGATCAACTGTTCATAGCGGTCCTGCCAATCGCCGAGCATCGCGAACTCGTCCACGATCTCTTGTTGGGCTTGTTCCAATGTCGTGTTCATCAGCGCAGCATCTTCACCGCCTTCTTCGTCGCGGCAACCATCGCATCCACTTCAGCGATCGTATTGAAAGGCGCAAAGCTTGCCCGCGTTGTCCCGCTGATGCTGAAGTGTTCCATCAGCGGTTGCGTGCAGTGGTGGCCCGTGCGCACCGCGATGCCTTGTTGGTCCAGCAAGGTGCCGAGGTCGTAGTGGTGAACTCCTTCAATGACGAAGCTGATCACGCCAACTTTCTTTTTCGCTGTGCCGATGATGCGCAATCCGTCGATGGCAAGCAACTCCTTGGTGCCGTGTTCCAGCAGTGCATGCTCGTGCGCGGCCATGGCGCTGAGGTCGTAGTCCCGCATCCAGCGCACCGCCTCGCCCAAGCCGATGATGCCCGCAATGTGCGGCGTGCCGGCTTCGAACTTGAAGGGCAACTTGGCGTACGTGGTCTTCTCGAAGGTGACCTGATCGATCATCTCGCCGCCGCCTTGCCACGGTGGCATTTGCTCCAGCAATTCCTCACGTCCATAGAGCACACCGATTCCGGTAGGTGCATACATTTTGTGTCCGCTGAAAGCATAAAAGTCGCAGCCAAGGTCTTGCACATCAACGGGCAAGTGCGGGATGGCCTGCGCGCCGTCCACCACCGTGATGATGCCGCGCTTCTTCGCCTCGGCGATCAACTTTTACAGGGATTGATCGTGCCCAGTGTGTTGCTCACATGCGAAACCGCGAGGATCTTGGTACGATCAGAAAACGGGTTGTCATTCCGGGCTTGACCCGGAATCGCGGAAATGTCAAGCTCACCATTCTCGTTGACCGGGATCACTTTCAGCTTGGCCCCATAGCGCTCACACGCCAGTTGCCACGGAACGATGTTCGCGTGGTGCTCCATGCCGCTGATGAGGACTTCATCGCCCTTTTTCAGCAGCATTTGACCAAGACTGTTGGCCACGAGATTCAGACTCGCCGTAGTGCCTGCGGTGAAGATCACCTCATGCGCATGCTTCGCGTTGATGTGTGCGCGGATGGTCTCACGTGCGGCTTCCTGCGCCTCCGTGGCCAGCGTGCTCAGCGTATGCACACCACGATGCACGTTCGCATTGATCTTCGCGTAGTAAGCGCTTTCGGCCTTGATGACACGGCGCGGCTTTTGGCTCGTTGCAGCGTTGTCGAAATACACCAGCGGCTGGCCATGCACCAGCTCCTTCAAGATCGGGAACTGCGCACGGATCTCGTCGACGTCAAAGGTTGGTTTGATTGACACTGGTTCCATATTCTATACCGCAAAGGACACGAAGGGCACAAAGAAGAAAAACGGCAGGCGACTTGACGGCACCCCCTTCGCGTTCTTTGTGTTCTTCGTGGTAGTCATTCAAATCTCCTCCAGTTTAGCATCGATCATTCCTTCCAAATGCTTCCGCCAATCCGGGTTCACGATGCGGTCCAGCACATTGGTCATGAAAGCATGCGACATCATACGTCGCGCTTCAGCCTCGCTTACGCCGCGTGAACGGAGGTAGAAGATCGCTTGCTCATCCATGCGGCCTATTGTACAACCGTGGCTGCACTTCACATCGTCGGCATAGATCTCCAGCTCGGGTTTGGAAAACACACGGGCATCATCGCCTTGCAAAATGTTCGCGTTGCTCTGGTAGGCACGGGTGCGCTGAGCATCCTGCTTCACGAAGACCTTCCCGTTGAATACGCCCGTGGCCTTTCCGGCCACGATGCCTTTGTAGAGCTCATCGCTGGTGCAGTCCGGCTCGTCGTGGCCGATGTAGCTGTGGTTGTCGCAGTGCGCGTTGCCGTCCAGCAGGTACACGCCGCTCAGTTCGGCGTGGGCTTCGGGTCCTGCCAGCGAAACATTCACTTCATTCCGTACCAGTGGGCCGTAAAGAGTCGTGGTATCGATGCTGAAGTGTCCTTTGGCGGCGACGGTCACGCCATCAACATTGATGTCCGCCGGGCCATCGGCCTCGTTTTGCAGCAGGTGGAGCGTGAGGCTCGCGCCTTCGCCCACCGCGCTTTCGCGAATGCCATTCACCAATGAAGCAGATGATAGCCCGTCGAGCGAAGCCGAGACGTGTTCATCGATTACTTCCACTTCCGCTCCTTCATGCAGCATGAAGAGGTCGCGCGGCTGGATCAGCATGGGGGCAGCGCCTTTCGCGCCAATGGTGATGCGCAGGATGTGGACCGGCTTGCTCGTTTTTGAACCCTTGGTGGCGAGAATGATGAGACCGTCGGTAGGCGCCGCCGTGTTCATCGCGGTGAAGAGCCGGTCGCCGATGGGCGCGATTTTTCCATAGTGCGCCTTCAACGGACCATGGCCGAGGTGATTCTTGATGCTGTCGATCACCACGCCTTTATCGGCCTTCAGTTCATCACTGAGATCCGCGCGGAAATGACCGTTAACGAAGACGACGCGGGTCGCGGGAAAAGGCAAACGCGCAGGAAGTTCAACCACATCGGGCGCTATCGGCGCAACGTAGTTCGCGTTGAAGAGCTTGGTGACGCGTGTGTATTTCCACTTTTCGGTACGACGGTCCGGGATCGGCAGCTCGTGCGCGAGCGCCAAAGCTTCCGCAGCGCCGGGCCATGTGCTTGCTTCCATAGCGGAAAGCACGGTTGTTTTGGGGTCTGATATAGTTGCTGTGCTCATTGAATCAATTGTCGGCCCCATGGGTCGACGTTCCAGATGCGATCTACTATTTCCGTGGGCCACACGTCGCGGCAACGGCATTCCATTATCTGATCGTCTGATCGTCTGATCATCTGATCACCCTTTCACCCAATCATATCCCTTTTCTTCCAGCTCCAGTGCCAGTTCCTTCGGTCCGCTCTTGATGATCTTGCCGTCGGCCATTACGTGTACCACATCGGGGATGATGTAATCCAGCAGACGTTGGTAGTGCGTTACCACGATGAAGGCGTTGTCCTTGTTGCGCAACTTGTTCACGCCGCCGGCCACAACGCGCAAGGCGTCGATGTCCAGGCCGCTGTCGGTCTCGTCGAGTATACCGAGCTTCGGCTCAAGCATGGCCATCTGGAAGATCTCGTTGCGCTTTTTCTCGCCGCCGCTGAAGCCCACGTTCAGGTTGCGGTTCATCAGCGCAGGATCCATCTCCACCAGCTTGGCGCGTTCGCGAACGAGCGCCAAAAAATCTTTGCCGCCAAGTTCAGCTTCGCCGCGGGCTTTCTTTCCCTCGTTCATTGCCGTCCGCAGAAAGTTCATGTTGCTTACTCCGGGAATTTCCACTGGATATTGAAAGGCCAAGAAAACGCCTTTCCAAGCGCGTTCTTCCGGCGCCAGTTCCAGCAGATCTTCACCGAAGTAGCTCACGCTTCCGCCGGTCACCTCATACTCGGAACGGCCCGCGAGCACATTGGCCAGCGTGCTCTTGCCACTGCCGTTCGGTCCCATGATGGCGTGGATCTCACCAGCCTTCACTTCCAAGTTGAGGCCTTTCAGTATTTCCTTGCCTTCGATCCGGGCATGGAGATTTTTAATTTTCAGCATGTTCCAAGGCCCGGACCGCAGCCGTCCAGTCACCAGTCACCAGTCACCAATCACCAACCTCAACCCTGCCCCGTAAACTTGCACCATGCAATTCAGCAAGATCATCGGCCACACCCCGCTGAAGGCCCGGCTGATCGGGAACATTCGCGAAGGCCGCGTGCCGCATGCCCAGTTCTTCATGGGGCCACGTGGCAGCGGCGTGCTCCCGCTTGCACTGGCATACGGTCAATACCTCTTATGCGAAGCGCCCGGCCCCGGCGATAGTTGCGGCACCTGCGCATCCTGCCAAATGGTGGCCAAGCTGGCGCATCCCGACCTGCATTTGGTGTTCCCCATCTACTTGATAGAAAAGATCAGGACGTGCGAACCCTACTTGCCGGATTGGCGCGCAGCCGTGCTGGAACAGCCGTACCTGGACGATGACATCTGGCGCGAGAAGATAAACGGCGTGAACAAGCAGTTGCGTATGGGCGTGGACATTGCCGCGGAGGTGATGCGTAAGCTCAGCCTTAAATCGCATCGCGGCGGCTGGAAGGTGATGCTGATCTGGTTGCCTGAAATGATGGATGCATCCATGGCGAATAAGATCCTGAAGGTGCTGGAAGAACCCGAGCCGCGCACGTCCTTCCTGCTCGCCGGACATGCGAATGACCGTATGCTGCCCACCATCCTCAGCCGCACGCAACTTGTAAAAATCGCCGCACCCGATCCCGGTGAAGTAGCCGAGGCTCTGCACGAACGCTACCCGGACTTGACCACCGAGGAAGCACGGACCATCGCCGGGCGAAGCGAAGGCGACTTGCTGGAGGCCTTCGCCATGGCAGAGGACAGTGAGGAGGAGCTATTCGTCTTTTTCCGCGATTGGCTCCGCGCATGCTATGGCAACAAAGTGGCGGAGAACATCGCCTCCAGCGACTATTTCGCCAAAATGGGCCGCGAAAAGCAAAAAGGCCTGATGACCTACTCCCTGCACCTGATACGGCAATGCATGTTGCAGTGGCAGGATGCGCCGCAACTGGTGCAGGCTTATGGCGAAGAGCTCGAATTCACGCGCAACTTCAGCAAAGTGCTCAACACCTCCAACTTGGACGGCATCCGCCAAGCGCTCGAAACTGCACACGGACATTTAGAGCGCAATGCCAACCCCAAGGTGCTTTTTATGGATTTGAGCTACCGCTTAAGTGATTTGCTGCGGATGAAGGAGGTGGCGGGTTAACCCAGTTGGCTGGAGGTCTCCCGCCAGGGGTCCCTGGGCCTGACTGGTAGTTGGTGACTGTGATTACATGATTCGCCCTTCCAGTACGCGAGCTTCCCTCCCCCGATGAAGGACAGTTGGGGTGAACGCACGGGATGTTGCAGCCGGTCGCGGGCCAGTCACCAATCGAAGCTACCAATCCCTCTGCCAATCACCACCAACCATTCACCTTTGATACGCAAAAATGCACCACGTCAGGTCTTCCCACCTCGCAGAAAGGTGCCACATCAACCCAAACCCAACCCCGTTATCTTCGCGCCCCATGTCCTGTACAAGCTGCACTAAAGGTGCCGACGGTAAGCCCGCCGGTTGTAAGAGCAACGGTTACTGCTCCGACAGCGGCTGCAACAAGCTCGATGTGTTCGATTGGCTTGCTGGCGTGCCACTTCCCGGCGGCCAAAGCCCTTTCGATGCCGTGGAGGTCCGCTTCAAGAACACACGCAAAGGATTTTACCGCAACGGAAACGCACTTTCACTGCTGCCCGGCGACATTGTGACCGTGGAAGCTTCCAGCGGCTACGACGTGGGCGTGGTGACCATTGCCGGAGAGCTTGTGCGGGCGCAGATGCAGCGCAAAAGCGCCAACACGGATACCTATGAGCTGCGGAAGGTGCTGCGCAAAAGCACACAGGAGGACATTGACATTTGGCATGCTTCGCGCAAGCTGGAAGACGAGACCATGTTCGCGGCACGCAAGCTCTGCGGCGAGCAACGGTTGGACATGAAGGTGAGCGACGTGGAGTACCAAGGCGACGGCACCCGCGCCACCTTCTATTACATGGCTGAAGAGCGCATCGACTTCCGTGAGCTGCTGCGGAAAATGAGCGATCGTTTCAAGGTGCGCGTGGACATGAAGCAGCTCGGCGCGCGGCAGGAAGCCGGGCGTATTGGCGGCATCGGCAGCTGCGGACGTGAATTGTGCTGCAGCACTTGGCTTACCGACCTGCGCACCGTAAGCACTAGCGCGGCGCGTTACCAGCAGTTGGCACTCAATCCCCAAAAGCTCGCCGGCCAGTGCGGCAAGTTGAAGTGCTGTCTCAACTACGAGCTGGACATGTACATCGAGGCGATCAAAAGCTATCCCAGCGCCAACGCGAAGTTGAAGACGAAGCAAGGCACGGGCATGCACATGAAGACCGACATCTTCGGCGAGAAGATGTGGTACATTTTCAAAATGCCCGGCAGTCCCGTGGTAATGGCCGGTTTCCCTGTGGAAACCGTGCGCGACATCCTCGCACAGAACAAGCTGGGCGAAGTGCCTGATGTGGACCTCCACATGGCCGATGTACCCGAACCCGCCAAGGCCAGCGACCTGCCGGAAACGGACTACGGCAACGTGAGCGACGGCGCTGAAGAGCTTTCCCGCTTCGATACCAAGATCAAGCAAGGCGGTAAAAAGCGTGGACGTGGCGGAAAGCGCAAGCCGGGTTCCGGCGAAAGACCTCAAGGACAAGGGGACCGTCCAAAAAGCCAAGGCGACCGGCCCAGGGGCCAGGGTGGCGAAAGGCCTAAAGCCACTGCTCCCAAAGCCGAAGGTGCTTCCAAAGATCAGCAGGGGGGAGGCCGTGGAAGAAACAAGCGCCGCAGAGGCCCGCGCCCCGATGGGAAACCGCGTACCGGCGGTGCGCCAAAGCCCGGCACCGCGTGAAAACCCACATCCTTGCATTGGCCGTTTTGCTGCTCGCCGGATGTTCCGGTGCAGTGGTCTTTCAAGCGGATATCCCCGTGCCCAACGGGGAATGGGACCGCACTTGGAAACCGGAGTTCGCGTTCGATATTCAAGATACCATTTCGCAGCGTGATATCTACTTGGACATTCGCCACACCGGCGATTATCCCTTCAGCAACATCTACGTCTTCGCAACGCTTACAGGGCCACAAGGCCATACGCTTACCGACACCGTGGAATGCACCCTCGCGGACCCCACCGGGCGATGGTACGGCAAGGGCGCCGGCTTTATCCACAGCGACCGGGTACAGGCCCATGTGCTTTACCGCATGCGCAATACCTTCCCGGCATCCGGGCGTTATACCATCGCTTTGGAACAGGCGATGCGCACTGAAAAGCTCACGGGTGTTATCGATGTGGGCATCAGCATTGAAGCCTCCGCAACACGCAAGTAGTCCACCGCATGGCAACAGCTAATAAGGCATCGAAAAAGTCGGGTAAGTCCCGGCGGTGGACGTGGTGGTGGGCCTTGGTGCTTGCCCCGGTCTTCGGCTTGTTGGCCATGCTGCTTTTTGCCGCTTCCAGCAAGGACCTGCCCGGCACCTCGGAACTGCAAAACCCACGCAGCGACCTTGCCACAGCCGTGCTCTTCAGCGATGGCAGCCTCATGGGCCAGTACTACCGCGAAAACCGCATTCCGGTCGACTACGAGCACATCAACCCGTGGGTGAGCAAAGCGCTGGTGGCCACGGAGGATGAACGCTTCCGGTCACACAGTGGAATCGACGTACGCGGCACCCTGCGGGCCGCTGTTTACCTCGGTAAGCGGGGAGGGGCCAGCACCATCACTCAGCAGCTTGCCAAAATGCTTTTCCACGATGCCCGGCGCGACATCGTGGGCCGCGTTTTCCAGAAATTCCAAGAGTGGATCATCTCCGCACGGCTGGAACGCGAGTACACCAAGGACGAGATCATTGCCATGTACCTCAACCGCTTCGACTGGATCAATCAAGCGGTAGGCATCAATTCTGCTGCGCGCGTCTATTTCAACACTAGCCCCGATTCGCTTCGTCTGGAACAGGCCGCCATGCTGGTGGGCATGTGCAAAAACCCCGCGCTCTTCAACCCGTTGCGCCGACCCGACACCACGCTCACCCGCCGCATGGTGGTGCTGGACCAAATGCGCCGCAACGGCTTCATCACTACACAGGTCTACGATTCCGTTAAAACGCTTCCGCTCGGCTTGCAATTCCAACGCATCGATCACACCGAAGGGCCTGCTCCTTACTTGCGGGAAACACTGCGCGACGAACTGCAAAAACTGCTCGCGGAAAAAGACCCCAAGACCGGTAAATACCACTACGCCAAGCCCGATGGATCTCCTTACGACATTTATACGGATGGCCTGAAGGTGTACACCACCATAGACCGCCGCATGCAGCATGATGCCGAGTTCGCCGTGCGCGAACACCTCGGCACCGAACTCCAAAAACAATTCTGGAAGGATCTTAAAAACAAGAAAAACGAACCCTTCGATTGGCGTGTTTCAAAAGAGGAAGTGGAAGGCATCATGAATTCAGCGCGTAAGCGCAGTGACCGCTATAAAACCTTGGTCGGGAAGCTCTGCCCCAACTGCCACCGCCCGGCGGCCTACATTGTAAAGGCGAAGCACGATGGCAAAGAGGAGTTCCATTGCGATCCGGCAAAAGGCGGTTGCGACACGTGGTGGCCCGTGCTGAACGAGGCGGGTATCGCGAAGCAATTCGAGACGCCTGTTAAAATGCACGTATTCAGCTGGCACGGCGATGTGGACACGCTGCTCTCGCCCAACGACAGCATCCGCTACTACAAATCATTCCTGCAAAGCGGTTTGCTCAGCATGGACCCGCACACCGGCTTCATCAAAGCCTGGGTGGGCGGCATTGACTATAAGCACTTCCAATACGATCACGTCGCCAGTGCGCGCAGGCAGGTGGGTTCCACCTTCAAGCCTTTCGTGTATGCTACCGCGATCCGCGAGGGTCTGCAACCCTGCTTGGAGCTGCCCAACCAAAAAACCTGCTTCGATATGCCACCCGGCCAACCGGATTGGTGCCCGAAAAACAGCGATGACCATTACGGCGGAATGGTAACTGTGAAATACGCATTGGCCAATTCCATGAATACCATCACCGCGTGGTTGATGAAGCAGTACGGCCCCCGTTCCGTGATCTCCCTTGCGCGCCACATGGGCGTTGAAAGCCCCATGGAACCCGTGCCCTCGCTCTGCCTCGGCGTGGCCGATCTCACGCTGATGGAAATGACCGGCGCCTTTTCCACGTTCGCCAACGACGGGGTCTACATCAAGCCGGTGGCCTATACGCGCATCGAGGACAAGAACGGCAACACCGTGTTCGATGTGGTGCCACAGACTGAGGAAGCACTGGACCCCCGCACTTCCTACATCATGCTGCAACTGCTGAAGGGCGTGGTGGACGGTGCCTACAACCCCAGCACCGGCCGCACTTCCGGCACCGGCATGCGTTTGCGCATGGGCTGGGGCAACCGCGCCAAATACGGCAACATCAAGTACCCCACCGCGGGCAAAACCGGCACCACGCAGAACAATAGCGATGGCTGGTTCATCGGCATCACGCCGGACCTGGTTACGGGCGTATGGACCGGAGCCGACGACCGCAGCGTGCGCTTTGCCAGTACAGCGCTGGGCCAAGGTGCCAACATGGCGCTGCCGATTTACGGCTACTATATGAACGGTATCTATGCCGATTCAACCATCACCATAAGCCGCGGCGATTTCGCAAGACCGGCCGATGTGGGTGACCTGGACTTGAATTGCTTAGGCAAGGACAGGTCCAACGTTCCTCTTTTCGAAGAGAATAAGGATGGGCCTACTTGGGAGTAGATGGCTGATTGCTAATTGCTGATTCCTAATTCCGTCAAGCCGCGTCGGCAGAATTAGCAATCAGCAATTAGCGATCTCATCAAACATATCTGCGAAGCACCTCGGATACCTTTTCCGAATACCCACCGCCGAACAAGTTGAGGTGAACCAACAGCGGATACAACCGGCACAAATCCATGCGGCCTTCCCAGCCCGGTTCCAGCGGCCATTCGTTGTTGTACGCAACTAAAAAATCCGGACCGATGCCGCCGAAAAGTCCGGCCATTGCCACGTCCATTTCGCGGTGCCCGTAATACGCAGCAGGGTCCACCACCACTACGCCGTCCGCTGTGTTCAGTGCGTTGCCGTGCCACAGGTCGCCGTGGAGCAACGCCGGTTTTTCCTGCGGAAGCAGATCGGGAAGTGCCGCATACAGCCGCTCGAAACGCAGCACATCACCGTCGTTAATGCGTTGGTGGTCTCGGGCCATGCGCACCAGCGGGGCCAAGCGATGTTGCATGAAGAAGGTTGTCCAATCGGCAGTGGGCGTGTTGTCTTGCGGAAGCAGCCCGATCCAGTTGTTCCGGTCCAAGCCGTAGAGCGGTTGTGAATGCCGGTGCTGTTTGGCCAAGCCGCGGCCCAATGCGGCATCCGCTTCCGCAGTCCAAGCTTTTGTGGTGATGAATTCCAGCAATAACCAAGCGGTTCCATCGGCTTCGCCAGTGGCGATCACCTTGGGCGTGCGCGGTTCCTTGGCGTTGGCCAACAAGGCCAAGTCGGCAGCTTCGGCAACGAAGCGCGAAGGATGCCGGTCGGCGGCATTGGTCTTCAGGAAGAAGCGCCCCGCTGATGTTTCCAGCGCCCAAGCATCGTTGATGCTTACGCCGGACAAAGACTTCGCATCGCGGACCTGCACGGCATTGCCGAGTTGGGCTTTCAGTTCGGCTTCCACGTTGGTGATCACTTCCGCGTTCAGGTCCATGCTGCAAAGGAACGGCTTCGAAAAGTGGTTTGTCGTTGCGGAATCAAACCGGAATATGAGAGCCGAACAAGACTTTTTCCCGGCCCTGTCTTTTTCCGAAGGGGAATTTCTTATTTTTGCGGCAGATTGGGGGATTAGCTCAGCTGGCTAGAGCGTTTGCATGGCATGCAAGAGGTCATCGGTTCGACTCCGATATTCTCCACGGAAGGCGGCTCATTGAGCCGCCTTCGCTTTTTCAGGACACGCGTACTCGCGTTTTTCGCGAGTGTGTTTGCAGCCCCATTCCTCGCTCACCCGAACAACTGCCCAAGCACCTCATCCACACGCCCAACTTGGATCACCTCAATGCCGGGCTTGGCGGGCAAACCCTTGGTGCCGCGCGGAATGAAAATGCGCGAGAAACCCAGCTTGGCCGCTTCCGCGATGCGCTGTTCGGTGCGCGTTACCGGTCGCACTTCGCCGGTCAAGCCCACTTCGCCAGCAAAGCAACTGTCCATGGGCACGGGGATGTCCGCGTTGCTGCCCAATACGGCGCACACCACGGCGAGGTCGATGGCGGGTTCTTCCACCCGGAAGCCGCCTGCGAGGTTAAGGAAGACGTCCTTCTGCCCCAGCCGGAAACCGCAGCGCTTTTCCATTACCGCCAATAGCATGTTGAGCCGCCGCAGGTCGAAGCCGGTGGCGCTGCGTTGCGGGGTGCCGTACACGGCGGAGCTCACCAAGGCCTGCACTTCGATCAGCAGGGGCCGCATGCCTTCCAGCGTGGCCGCTACGCACACGCCGCTAGGCCGTTCACCGCGCTCGCCCAGCAGCACTTGGCTGGGATCTTCCACAACGGCCAGGCCGCTGCCACGCATTTCGTAGATGCCCAATTCGTTGGTGCTGCCGAAGCGGTTTTTCAGTGGGCGCAGCAGCCGGAACGCATGGTCGCGGTCGCCTTCGAACTGCAGCACGCAATCCACCATGTGCTCCAGCACTTTCGGCCCGGCGATGGCGCCGTCTTTGGTGATGTGGCCGATCAGCACCATCGGCACGCCCTTGGCCTTGGCAAAGCGCATGAGCTCGCTGGTGCATTCACGCACTTGCCCTACGCTGCCGGGGCTGGCGTCCAGCACGGCGGTGTGCAGCGTTTGTATGCTGTCGATCACCACCAAGCCCGGTTTCAATTCTTCCACGTGGCGCAGAATATTCTGCGTGTTGGTTTCCGTGAGGACGTGGCAGCCGGTGGCGCCGGGTTTTAGGCGTTCGGCGCGCATGCGCACTTGTTGGGCGCTTTCCTCACCGCTTACGTAAAGGGTGCGCAGCTTGGGCACGTTCAAGGCCGTTTGCAACAGCAAGGTGCTTTTCCCAATTCCGGGATCGCCGCCCAGCAGGATCAACGAGCCGGGTACTACACCACCGCCCAGCACGCGGTCCAATTCGCGGTCGCCGAGGCTGGCACGTGGGCCACTTTCGGCGGAAATATCCTCAATGGCCACGGGCCGCTGTTCGGGCTGGCGTAAGCTTGCCAGTGGGCCGCGTTCCTTTACCCGGTCGCGCACTTCTTCCACCAAGGTGTTCCATTCCTTGCACGTGCCGCATTGCCCCAGCCACTGCGCGTGGACGGCACCGCAGTTTTGGCAAACGAATTGCGACCGGACTTTAGCGGACATTCCGAATACGCTCCACTAATTTGGTGGTGGAAAGTCCTTCAACCAATGGCAATGAAAAAACAGTGCCGCCGCGTGCTACCACTACATCGGCACCTACGATCTTGTCCACCGGCCAATCGCCGCCTTTGGCCAAAATATCGGGCTGCAGCGCGGTGATCAATTCCAAGGGCGTGTCCTCATTGAAGATCACTACCGCGTCCACGCAACGTAGCGCCACCAACACGGCGGCACGGTCGGCTTCGTTGTTCAAAGGCCGGTCGTCGCCTTTGCCCAAACGTCTTACGGAAGCATCGCTGTTGAGGCCCACCACGAGGCGATGCCCCAAAGCCGCCGCTTCTTGCAGGTAGCTCACATGGCCGCGGTGCAGGATGTCGAACACCCCGTTGGTGAACACGACGCGGTCGCTTTTCAGGCGCCATGCCTGCACCAAACGTGCTGCTGTAACGGCGTCCAAAATGCGAGTAGGGGGTTCAAGGTGCATCATGTTGCACTGCGCTGTTTCAGGGCGAGTAAAAGTAGCGACAACCCGCCGAGCACAATGAGCATCAGCGTTTGCGCAGTCCACAAAAGCCAGCCCATGGCCAACGCATCGGGGTGGATCAAGCTGTCGCCCTGCATGGGCAAATACACGGAGACGATCAACGCCACGAATGCCGGGTAAACGCCCACGCCGCCTTGCACCAGCACAATGCCGATGGCACCCGCCACAAAGCCGGCCAATACGCCCGCGAACGGCACGTTGGCCATGGTGGGCAGCGCGAAGAAGCCTAACCAGAACATGCCGACGTAGGCCGCCCAAATGAACAAGGTGTGTAGCGCGAAGCCAACCTTGTGCTTCGTGCGCAAAACGGCCTGCAAGCCTTGCCCAAAGCCCCGCAGCAAGTCCATGACACGGGCGCGCAACGCGGGTTTGGAAAGCACGAAAACGATCCCGGCAACGGCGATGATCGCAACAGCGGCCAGCACCCATGGCCAAACGGGCGACGATGCTTCTTCCGCAGGCCCCTGCCCAGCGCGGAACGCAGCGATGCGTGCTTTGAACAGGTCCATTTTTTCCAATTGAAGCAGCACGGTGACACCTGCGATCCCCGCCAGGAAAATGAGGTCCACCGCGCGCTCCGCCAGGATGGTGCCGAAGCCCTGCTCGAAGGGTACTTTTTCCGTGCGGTAGAGTGAAAGTGCCCGCGATGCTTCACCCGCGCGGGGCAGGAAGAGGTTCATGAAATAGCCCGCCATCACAGCGTGGTAGCAGTCCCAGAAGCCGGGTTTGTAGCCCAATGGCTCCAAGATGTAGCGCCAGCGCCATGCCCGGGATACGTGCGCCAGCCAACCCACCAGCGTGGCCAACGCCATCCACCACATGTTGGCGGAGCGGAACGCCGCGAACAATTGCTGGCGCTGCTCCTCCCCGAGCTGGTCGTAGAAAAAGAAGATGAGCCACACGCCGATCGCCAACGGCACGCCCACTTTCAACACGTTTATCAATCCCTGTTTCATGCAGAAAAAAGTGATTGGATTGAAAATTTAATGTGGCTAACAAACATCGTTATTATCATTTTGTTAGCGTAATGTTGTCTATCAGCCTCACTGGTCCAAGCCGTGCGGCCACCAAGGCCACGGCCTCGTCCAAGCCGTTCCAATGTTTTAACGGTTGCAGCGTTTCCGGATGGGCGATGGTGAGGTAGTCCGGTTTCACGGCTTCAACCTGCGCCAATACGGCGTTTCCTGCTGCCAAGGCGTCTTCCACGGAAAGCTTGAACGCGGCTTCCGAAATGGCTTGCAAGGCGCGGTACAGTACAGGTGCCTCCTGCCGTTCGCGTTCGTTCAAGCGGGCGTTGCGGGAGCTTAATGCCAGGCCGTCCGCAGCGCGCACGGTGGGGCAGCCGATGATCTGCAACGGCCAGTGCAGCTGTTTGGCCGCGCTGCGCACCACGGCGAGCTGCTGCCGGTCTTTCTCTCCGAAATAGGCCACATCGGGGCGCACGAAATGGAGCAAGCGCTCCACCACTTGCACCATGCCCATGAAGTGCCCCGGCCGGTGCGCGCCTTCGAGCACCTCGCCCAATGCGCCAAGTTCGAATTTCAACGAGGGTAAGTGCTGAAGCAGCTCGTTTCCTTCAGGCATCAGCAGCATGTCGCAACCGGAGGCTGCCAGCATTTGGGCATCTTCTTGCGGGTGCCGCGGGTACCGCTCCAAGTCCTTCTTGTCGTTGAATTGGAGCGGATTCACGTAAACACTGGCCGCCACCACGTCGCATTCGGCCTTGGCCTGCCGCACCAGCGCGAGGTGCCCTTCATGCAACGCGCCCATGGTGGGCACAAAGCCCACGGACAGGGACTTGTGGCGTTGTTCTGCGCTCCACCGGGTGGCTTGGAGCGGGTCTGAAATATGGTCCAAATCAAGAGGTTGAAGGGGGCCAAACTACGTTGGGCCTTGAAATCCGGGAAATTTGTCTATACTTTTGCATCCTTAATCCCATCCCCCGAACATGAGCTTAAAGAACGCGAAGGTCCTCACCATTTCCCAATGCATCCATCCCTTTATCGATGGCACAGGAATGGCGAAGGCCGCCCGCCAACTGCCCCAGGGCTTTCTGGAGCAGGGAAATGAGATCCGGGTGTTCATGCCCAAGTTCGGCTGCATCAACGAACGTCGCCACCAACTGCACGAAGTGATCCGCCTGAGCGGGATGAACCTCATCATCAACGATACGGACCACGCCCTGCTGATCAAGGTGGCCAGCGTGCCCAGCGCCCGCATGCAGGTGTACTTCATCGACAACGAGGAATATTTCAAGCGCAAAGCGGTGACCGAGGACGCGAACGAGAAGTTCTACGCGGACAATGATGAACGCGCGCTCTTCTTCTGCCGCGGTGTACTGGAGACCGTGCGGAAGCTCGGCTGGAGCCCCGACATCATCCATTGCCACGGCTGGATGGCCGGCTTCATCCCCTTGTACGTGCGCCATTTCTTCAACGACGACCCGCATTTTGAGGATGCCAAGATCATCTTCTCCGCATACGACGAAGCTCCGGAAGCACTTGACAAAAACCTGGCTAAGAAATTAGCACTGGAAGGTTTCGATAAGGAAGTGCTGAAAGGCATGGGCAAGGGTACCACGGAAGATCTGGTGAAGTGGGCCATCGGTATGAGCGATGCCGTTGTGAAAGGCAGCCCCAAGCTGTCCCGCGGCATGGATACAGCGATCAAGGCTTCTGAGAAGCCGATATTGGCCTATGCGAAGGATGCCGATGAGCGCCTCAATGGCCACTTGGAGTTCTTCCAAAGCGTGATGGAGGAAGCCTTGGTTTGATCCCTGTGCTGAACATGACGCTATCCCGTGCGGCCCGGCTTATTGCCGCGGCATCCGTGCTTTTTGGGTTGTTCGCTTCCACCGGCTGTAAAAAGCCCGAGGACGACCTTGGTCTTTCCGTGCTTAACCCGGCCGATACACTGGGCACCGTGCAGACGGATACCTGCTCGATCGTGTGCTGGCCCGTCACCGAAACTCCGACGCAAACCAGTGCGTTGAGCTCCAGCCAGTTGCTCAGCGCGAACATCCTTGGGCGTATCAACGACGACGCCTTCGGCCTTTTGACCGCGGGCATTGCTACCCAAGTGCGCCTCAGTGTGAACAACGTGGGTCCGGCAGATCCCACTTTGACATGCGATTCACTCGTGCTCGCACTCGCGTTCACGTCCACCGACCCGCTGTACGGCTATTCCGACCCGCAGGTGATCTCCGTTTTCCGCATGGCGGAAGATCTTTCCATTGATTCCGTTTACAACAACGACCGTTTGCCACAAACGGATGCCACGGACCTGGTGCAGGGCGCGCCGCGCATGTTCACCCCGGTTACCGGTTCCGGGCCGATCATTGGAGGGGACAGCCTGGAGCCTCAGGTCCGCATCCCCCTCAGCACGGACTTCGGCAATGAACTGTTGGCACAATGGGGCCAAGCCACCTTGGTGGACAACGCCTCCTTCCTGGCCTACATGAAGGGCTTGTACGTGGTACCCGGCACCGACGCCCCGGCGCCCATGCACGGCGGGGCTTGGCGCATGAACCTGTTGAACGGCGCATCGAAGTTGACACTCTATTACCACAGTGCCACGGACACTTCCAAATTCGACTTCACTATCGGCACCGAAGGCGTGCGCTACACCACCGCTTTGTTCGACCATGGTGCGGCCACCACGGGCATGCTTCCACAGGCTTTGGCGGACAGCACCTTGGGCCAGACAGAAACCTATGTACAAGCACTTGGTGGCCTGCGCACCGAAGTGCGGTTCCCAAACCTTGCCGACTATGCCAACACGCCTTACCGCGCGCTGGCCAAGGCCGAATTGATCGTGCCCGTGCCGCAAACCCCGCCCTTGGAACTGCCCGCCCCGCTGAATATAATTGCACTGTTGAATGACTCAGTGGAACTAACGGTGCCCGGTTTGACTGGCGGTTCGTTCGATGCCGATGCCAACGAATACCGGTTGAACATGACGAGCTGGGTACAAGGCATCATCAACGGCACTTACCCCAATACCGGCCTGTCGCTTCAGATCGTTAACCAGCGGACCACCGCCTACCGTACACCGTTGGCGGGGCCTGATAACACGCAAGCACCTATGAAGTTGGTGCTTACTTTCACAACTTATTGAACCAGCATGTGCGGAATTGTAGGCTACGTTGGACCCAAAGAGGCTTGGCCCATTCTGATCAGCGGCCTGAAGCGCCTGGAATACCGTGGCTATGACAGCGCGGGCGTTGCCATCATGGGCGACAAGGGCCTGCAAGTAAGCAAGTGTAAAGGCCGCGTGTCGGACCTGGAGGCCCATGTGGGCGACCAGGGTTTAAAAGGTTCCGTGGGAATTGGCCATACGCGCTGGGCCACTCACGGCGAGCCGAACGACGTAAACGCCCACCCCCATACTTCCGCCAACGGCGAATTGGCGTTGATCCACAACGGCATTATTGAGAACTACGCCACCTTGAAGGAAGAGTTGATCAAGCGTGGGCACGTGTTCCGCAGCGAGACGGACACCGAAGTGCTCGTGCATTTGATAGATGATATCCAGCGTGCTGAAGGCACTGACCTGCCCGAATCCGTGCGCTTGGCACTCCGCCACGTGGTAGGCGCCTATGCCATCGTGGTGGTGGATTCCAAATCACCGGACATGCTGGTGGCCGCGCGCAAGAGCAGCCCGTTGGTGATCGGCATCGGCAACAATGGCGACCATTACCTGGCCAGCGATGCCACGCCCATCGTGGAGTTCACGCGTAACGTGGTCTATATGGAGGACGGCGAGATCGCCATCATCGACCGGGAGCATGGATTGCGCGTGCGCAACATCAAGAACCAGGAAATGCGCCCTTCCGTGCAGGCACTGGAGATCCAATTGGAAACGTTGGAAAAAGGCGGCTACGATCACTTCATGTTGAAGGAGATCTACGAACAGCCACGCAGCATCCGGGATTCCATGCGGGGTCGCCTGAACATCGCGGGCAGTGAGATAGTGCTGGGCGGAATAAAGGACTACGAGCAAAAGTTCGTGAACGCGAAGCGTATTTTGGTGGTGGCCTGCGGCACCAGCTGGCACGCCGGTATGGTGGGCGAATACCTCTTCGAGGAATTTGCGCGCATACCCGTGGAAGTGGAATATGCCAGTGAGTTCCGCTACCGCGACCCGGTGATCAACGAGGACGATATCGTCATCGCCATCAGCCAAAGCGGCGAAACCGCTGATACGTTGGCCGCCATTGAACTGGCGAAGGGCCGGGGCGCCACGATCATCGGCATCTGCAACGTGGTGGGCAGCAGCATCGCGCGCATCACCCATGCGGGTTCGTACACCCACGCCGGGCCGGAGATCGGCGTGGCCAGCACCAAGGCATTCACCGCACAAGTCACTTTGCTCACCCTGATGGCACTGATGGTGGGCCATCGCAAAGGCACCATTGACGGAGCCCGTTTCCAGCAATTGCTGCTCGAGCTGGATGGCATACCCGGCAAAGTGGAGCGCGTGCTGAAGACCGAGGCCCAGGCTAAATACATCGCGGAGATCTACAAAGACGCTCGCAACGCGCTCTACCTCGGCCGTGGCTACTGCTTCCCTGTGGCGCTGGAAGGTGCGTTGAAACTGAAGGAGATCAGCTACATCCATGCCGAGGGCTACCCTGCGGCGGAGATGAAGCACGGCCCCATCGCGTTGATCGATGAGGAGATGCCCGTGTTCGTGATCGCAACGAAAGGAGCCAGCTACGAGAAGGTGGTGAGCAACATTCAGGAGGTGAAGGCCCGCAAAGGCAAGGTGATCGCCATTGTGACCGAAGGTGATACCGCCGTGAAGGCCATTGCCGACCACACCATTGAGATCCCGGCCAGCCCGGATGCGCTTGTGCCGCTTTTGGCCGTGGTGCCGCTGCAATTGATCAGCTACCACATCGCCGTGATGCGCGGTTGCAACGTGGACCAGCCGCGCAACCTGGCCAAGAGCGTTACGGTGGAGTAGTTCCGCTGGTCGTTTCTTTTTCGGCCCACATTAATACTTGGGTATTGTGCTCGTAAGGCGTCAGGTCCTTGGTGAAGATGATGTGCCCCAAGTCGATCAGCACCAGCACGCCGAAGCCGCCGAACGTAAGACCGTAGAACAACGGCACCTTGGCGTTGGTGCCCAAATACAGGCGGTGCGCACCAAAAGGGCCGAGGGTTACTGCCAACGCTGCCGCCACGAGCCGCGTGGGTTCATAGTGTGCTTCCGCGGAAGTATCAATTTGCACTTTCGACAACTCCGATAAGGCCACCTGTTTTCCATGGAACGGCCCGGCCGCCTTCGCATTGATGCAGAACAACAGGAACATTCCGGCAATGAACAAGGAATGCATACCGCGCAGCATGGGCGAAAGGTAGCGGTGTCCACCCTCCTTTTCGCGAGGGAGGCCCCGATCCCGATCAGGACTTCCTCGCGAAAAGGTCAGCGATCTACTTCCCCGCCGCGTAGCGCTTGGCCACTTCAGCCCAGTTCACCACGTTCCACCAGGCCTTCAGGTAATCCGGACGGCGATTCTGGTAGTGGAGGTAGTAAGCGTGCTCCCATACGTCCACCCCGAGGATCGGCGTGCCGCCGCAACCGGTGCCGGGCATCAACGGGTTGTCTTGGTTGGGCGTGGAGCAGATCTCCAGTTTACCGCCTTTGTGTACGCACAGCCAAGCCCAGCCACTACCGAAACGGGTAGCCGCGGCCTTGGCGAAATTCTCCTTGAAGGCTTCGAAGCCGCCGAGGTCTTTGTCGATCGCAGACGCCACGTCGCCGCTCGGGGTGCCGCCGCCTTTGGGTGACATCACTTGCCAGAAAAGGCTGTGGTTCCAATGGCCACCACCGTTATTGCGCACCGCGGCATTGTTCATGTCCATTCCTTTCATTAATGCATCCAAGTCTTTACCCTCCATGGGGGTGCCGCCCACGGCCTTGTTCAGGTTGTCCACATAGGCATTATGGTGCTTATCGTGGTGGATCTCCATGGTGCGCGCATCGATGTGCGGCTCCAAAGCGTTGAAAGCGTAGGGTAATGCTGGAAGTTTGTAGGCCATTCGTATGGGGTTTTTATCGGTTTATCGGAAGGGAGCGCAAGTTAATCGATGGCAACAACATTTTTTTTCATGGAATGCTGGATCCCATTACATTTGCGCCCACTTTCACCAAACCAACAAACAGGATGATCAGGAAGTTCGCTATGCTCGCCACCACTGCTGCAATCTTTGCATCATGCGGGAGCAACGTTGAGGAAAATGCAACCTCGACAATGGATGCCGCTAAGGACAATGCCACGGAAATGATGGACAAGGCTGCGCAAGACGCAAAAGATGCCGCCGCCACCATGGACAGCACCGTAAGCGCTACCACCGACAGCATGAAGCAGTCGATGGACAACGCGACCGATGCCGCGAAGGATGCCGTGAACAACGCCACCGACGCTGCCAAGGAAGCTGCCGAGAAGGTTGCTCACTAAGGTAGTAGGCAAAACAGAAAGAACGAGGGGCCGCAAGGCCCCTTTTCTTTTGCCATAAATTAATCAAGTTGTCAGGGAGCCAAGATTCCCTGCGGATAATCCAAGGCCTTGCGCGCCGCATTGTAGATGGCGTCATCGCCCAAGAGGACACGGTAGTACCCGGCATCACCCCAGATATTCCGGGCGATTCCAGCTTTCACCCGCAATTTAATCGCCGCGCGTGCATGGGCCAATCCTTCGGGGTCTGACGCTACGCCCTGATCCACCGCATCCGCCGCAAGCGTATTCAATTGCGCATCCGAAACCGCATACCTGCGGTTGAACGCTTCTGGCGTTCCGTAAGCCTTTAGTTCCGCCCGGTGCCGGTCGGCCAGGTCGAAGGTGTAGCGGTTCAACGCTCCGGAAAAGAACAGCTCGCTGAGGTATTCCGAACGGTCCGCGGTGTCCGCAGGGACGAACAGGTCCGGCATGATTCCACCGCCGCCATACACCACACGCCCTTTCAGCGTGGTGTAAGCCCGCGTGGAATCCAAATGAATGCTGTCCTTGTTGAGCAATTCGCCGTGCAGGTAGCGTGCTTCCAGGTCGTCGTTGTAGTCGATGCCGTTTCCGTAGGGCCGTTGGATGCTGCGACCGCTGGGGGTGTAGTAGCGTGCGGTGGTGATCCGGACCGCGCTGTTGTCCCGCAGGTCGATCTGTTCCTGCACCAAGCCTTTTCCGAAGGAACGCCGGCCCACGATCAGTCCCCGGTCGTTGTCCTGCATGGCGCCTGCGAGGATCTCGCTGGCGGATGCGCTTCCTTCATCGATCAGCACAGCGAGCGGAATGTGGATCAGCGCACCTTTTCCATCGGCCTTATAGTCCTGCCGTGTTGACGCACGGCCCTCGGTGTAGACGATCTCGCTTCCGTTGGGCAACAGCTCGTCGCAAAGGCCCACGGCGGCATTGAGGTAACCGCCGCCATTGCTCCGCAGGTCCAACACCAAACGCGCCATGCCCTGTTCGCGCAACTGGTCCACGGCTTTCACGAACTCCTCGTGCGTGGTGCGAGCGAAACGGCTCAGCTTGATGTAGCCCGTGCTGTCGTCGTCCAAAAAAGCCGCCGCCACACTGTTGATGGGAATGGCACCACGGGTGATCTCCACGTCGAACGGCTTGCCGTTGTTCCGCACAATGCCCACGGTGACCTTGGAGCCTTCGCCTCCGCGCAGGGCTTTCATTACTTGGTCATTCGTTACGCCGGTTCCCGCGAGCTTCAGGCTGTCCGCGCTTACGATCCGGTCGCCTGCCCGCAATCCCATGGCCGCGCTAGGCCCGCCGTCAATGGTGGCTACCACTACGATGGTGTCCCGTTGGATGGAGAACTCCACGCCGATGCCCATGAAGGAGCCTTCCAATGGTTCCTGTGCAGCCTGTAGTTCCGCAGCAGGGATGTAGTAGCTGTGTGGATCCAGCTGCTGCAACATGTTCTGCAGCACCTCGTCCACCAGTTTGCCCTGCTGTACCGTATCCACATATTGGCGGTCGATCAGCTCCAGCACCTGCTGCAATTTGGCCCCGGGGTCATTCTGCCTTCCATTGAACAGACCGGCGGTAACACCCCCGGTGCCAGTAGCGTGCATGCCGGCGAGGTATCCCCCCGCCGTGGCTATGCCGAGCACCAGGGGGAAGAGGATGGACCAGTTGGTGCGTTGCCGAGGTTCACCGTTCATGCTTCCGCCAATTGATGCACGTCAACACCGCCGTCTTTCAGTAGAGCGAGCCCCGCCGTGTCCTTGTAGGCTTCCCGGAAGACCAGCCGCTTGATGCCCGCTTGCAGGACTAATTTACTACAGTCCTTGCACGGGGAATGGGTAAGGTAAAGTGTCGCCTCACGGGCGTTGTTGGTGCTTCGGGCCACTTTCATGATCGCGTTGGCTTCGGCGTGAAGAACGTACCAATGCGTGGCACCTTGTGCATCTTCACAATCGTTGGGGAAGCCCGTAGGTGTGCCGTTGTAGCCGTCGCTGATGATCATGCCCTCCTTCACCAGGATCGCGCCCACCTTCTTGCGCGTGCAATGGCTGAGCTTCGCCCATTCCAAGGCCATTTTCATGTAGGCCCGGTCGTAGCGAGCCTGCTTTACAGGGTCGGCATGAACAAGGGAATCCTGTGCGGTGGACATGGGTTGAAAGCGAACACGGCCGCACGAGGCGGCCGCGAGCGGTGTAGTACCCAGGGCGGGAGTCGAACCTACCTTCGGCAGGCAGGCCCGCATTGCTACGGCCCTACCTAACGAAAACCATTCAGGATAGTACCCAGGGCGGGAGTCGAACCTACCTACGGTAGGCAGGCCTGCACTACGGCAGACAGGCCCGCAATGAGTGGGAAATTATTGTCGAATGTGACCTTTGAGTGATTGAATTCGGGCCGAAAGATACAATTCACTCGGAATTACCATCGCGCAACCGCTTAAGAAACTCCTTGCCTTGGCCGCTCTTTAGGAACTTTTCCCGAACACGAGCACTCGTTCTATCCGTATGAATTTCAGAATGTAGAAGGATGAAAGGACGGTAGGGCTTGGTGGTTTGTTCCCTGCCTTGTTGGTGTCGCTGAATCCGTTCTTCAAGATCATCGCTCAAACCAACGTAGATGTAGGGTTGCCGAAGACTCGAAAGGGCGTAAACCCAGCAAACTGCCATATTGTACCCAGGGCGGGAGTCGAACCCGCACGATTTGCATCACTGGTGTTTGAGACCAGCGCGTCTACCAATTCCGCCACCTGGGTAGGAAGCTCAAAAGAAAGAAAAGAACACTACTCAAGGGGAAGTGGCGCGCCTGCCTACCGTAGGTAGGTCTACCAATTCCGCCACCTGGGTAGGTGTTGGGGGCCGCGAAGGTAATGCGCTAAAGCTTTCGTAGCAGCCCCCGCATATCAACCTTCCCGCTAACGATACTCCCCAGCTCGCTTATCGCCACGCGTTCCTGCTGCATGGTGTCGCGGTCGCGGATGGTCACCTTGTCGTCGGTGAGGGAATCGTGGTCCACGGTGATGCAGTACGGCGTGCCGATGGCATCTTGGCGGCGGTAGCGCTTGCCGATGCTGTCCTTTTCGTCGTACTGGCAGTTGTGGTCCAACTTCAGCGAGTCGATGATGGCGCGCGCCTTCTCCGGCAGGCCGTCCTTCTTGATCAGCGGTAGCACGGCCACTTTCACCGGTGCCAGAGGCGCGGGGATGCGCAACACCTCACGCGTTTCACCGCTCTCCAGCTTCTCCTCTTCGTAAGCGGCGCTCAGCACGGCGAGGAACATGCGGTCCAAGCCGATCGATGTTTCCACCACGTAAGGCACGTAGCTTTCGTTGGTCTCGGTATCGAAGTAGCGCAGTTTTTTTCCACTGAATTCCTCGTGTTGCTTCAGGTCGAAGTCGGTGCGGCTGTGGATGCCCTCCAGCTCCTTGAAGCCCATGGGGAATTTGAACTCGATGTCGCTGGCGGCGTTGGCGTAGTGCGCCAATTTGATGTGGTCGTGGAAGCGGTAGTTTTCTTCCGGCATGCCCAATGCTTTGTGCCAAGCGATGCGTTTCGCTTTCCACGTCTCGTACCATTCCATCTCGGTGCCGGGCTTCACGAAGAATTGCATCTCCATCTGCTCAAATTCGCGCATGCGGAACACGAATTGCCGCGCGACGATCTCGTTGCGGAACGCCTTGCCGGTCTGCGCGATGCCGAAGGGGATCTTCATCCGCGCGCTCTTTTGCACGTTGAGGTAGTTCACGAAAATGCCTTGTGCCGTTTCGGGGCGCAGGTAGATGGTGCTGCTTTCGCCGCTCACGCTGCCGAGCTCGGTGGCGAACATCAGGTTGAACTGGCGCACTTCGGTCCAGTTGGCGGTACCGCTCACTGGGCACTTGATCTCTTCGTCAATGATGAGCTGGCGTAGTGCTTCCAGATCGTTGGATCCCAGTGCCGCCTTCATGCGGCCTTCCACGGCATCGATGCGGTCTTGACTGCGCTTCACGTTGGGGTTGGTGGCGCGGAACTGCACCTCGTCGAAGCCCTCGGCGAAACGCTTGCGGCCCTTCTCCACTTCCTTGGCGATCTTGTCCTCATACTTGGCGATGTGCTCCTCCAGCAGCACGTCGGCGCGGTAACGCTTCTTGCTGTCCTTGTTGTCGATCAACGGATCGTTGAAGGCATCCACGTGGCCACTGGCTTTCCATACGGTGGGGTGCATGAAGATCGCAGTGTCGATGCCCACGATGTTCTCGTTGAGCTTCGTCATCGCTTCCCACCAGTAGCGGCGGATGTTGTTCTTCAGCTCCACGCCATAGGGGCCGTAGTCGTAGGTGGCGCTCAGGCCGTCGTAGATCTCACTGCTTTGGAAAACGAACCCGTATTCTTTGGCATGGCCGATAAGGGTTTTTAGACGGTCTTCTTGGTTGCTCATGCTGGTGTGGCGTCTACGTCTTGGAATGCTTTGACGTGGCGCGGCGGCAAAGATGGGGGGGGGGTAAAACCGCAGGCGCAAGACGCAACGGGGGCGCAACGTTTGTCCCACGAAGGGCGCCAGGGCCCGGAAGAGAAAAACCCCGGAAAAAACGGGGGGAGACCGGAAAAAACCCGCAGGGGGGGGGGGGGGGGGCGGGCCCCCCGCCGGGGGGGGGGGGGGGGCCCCCCCCCCCCCTTCCCCCACCCAAAACCGGGGAAGAAACAGGGGGGGGGGAAAGAAGGGGGGAGGGGGGGGGGGGGCGGGGGGCGGAGCAAGGAGCGTCGGTCGGCCCCCCCCACAAGGGGGGAGGGGGGGAGGGGGGGGGGGGAGAGGAGGGAAAAAAAAAGAACCAGAGGGGGGGGGGGGGGAGGGGGGGGGGGGCGGTCGTAACAAACGCCCTCAATCCTAACGAGGTCCTGAAGCTACAAGCCGTAAGCCTCCAGTCTCAAGCTTGACCTTGTTGGTTACACCTTGAGCTTGGCCATGAAGCCTTGGAGCATACGCTGTTGCTCTCCCACTGCCTGAAGGATCTGTTCGGGCTCTTTTATCGGTGCCCATTTCCTGCGTTGAAGCACGAGTGTTTGCGTTTCAAGTTCGAAGGCGGAACCCAACGCGTATTCCATGAAACGGTACTTGTCTTTTTCGCTGCGGCGCGAGTTGCCTTCGGCGATGTTGGATACGATGGAGATGGCGGCTCGAGTTGATTGACCTTTCAGCTCCGCCACTTTCTGCCAAGGTTGCTCCTCGTACATGTCGAAAACGAGGTCGGTCATGTTCATTGCCTTCTGCCAGATCAAGAGTTTCTTGTTGTCTTTCATGGGTTGGTTTTTGGGGAAGATAGAAGGTGTCGCTGATTCGATGAGCTTCAAGCTTCAAGCCTTAAGCTATAAGTCACAATTACAAAGCTTGAGGCTTATGGCTTACAGCTTACAGCTTATGGCTTGAGGCTGTAGTTTTGCAAAATGATCGAACACCGTGGCACCCTCATTAGCGAGGAACTCTTCGAGAAACGTTTCGTCTGCGACCTCAACGCCTGCAAGGGTGCGTGTTGCGAGATAGGCGACAGCGGCGCGCCGTTGGAGCCGGAGGAAGCGAAGCTGATCGCGAAGCACTACGATGCCATTGAGCCTTACATGACCCAGCGCGGCAAGAAGGCGGTGAAGGACCAAGGTGCCAAAACCGTGGTGGACATGGACGGCGAGCTCGTTACGCCGATCGTGCAGGAATATGCCGAGTGCGTTTACGCGAAAAAGGACAGAAAGGGCATTTGGATGTGCGGCATCGAGCAAGCGTTCAACGATGGGGTGATCCCGTTCAATAAACCCAAGAGCTGCCACTTGTATCCGATCCGCGTGGAGAAATTGAAGTACCACGACGGCCTGAACTACAACACCTGGGACATCTGCTCACCCGCCTGTGCCTGCGGTGCGAAACTGGACGTGCCGGTGTTCCGTTTCCTGAAAGGAGCGTTGACACGCGTGTACGGCGCGGAGTGGTACGCGGAGTTGGAGGTGATCTATGCAGAGTGGCTCAAGGAGAAGGATCCGACACAACGGCACAGTGAGCACACAGGAGGAGGCTGATCGATAAGCCGTGGACTTGCATGGCCGCTCACTTGATTATTATTCTTCATTTAGATCACCAGGTGGCATGGTTGCGTAAATTATTAACTTCGTTCGGTGTTGAACGCTCTCAGGCAGCATTCTTACCTCAAATGTTGTCCATTGTAATGGAACCAATCCCGAACAAATGATGACCTTCAATAATTTACTCTTTCGCAAAATTTCTTTGGCGCTTGTCACTTGCTGCTTGGTTCCTCTTGCCAATGCTCAACTTGTTCCAATTCCGGACACCAGCTTGCGCACTGCCTTGAACTTGTGGGTGCCGGGGTGTGTGGACGCAAATGGAAATTTGGATACTGGTAGTCCATCCGTATTAGCGCAGAGTTCACTTGTTCTAACGGTCGATTGGACAGTTGTGGACTTGACCGGTGTTGATGCGTTGTCCAACCTCACGTCGTTGACCGTGCAGGGAAGGATATATGGAGATTGGTTAGGTGATTTTTACCCGAGTGACAGCGGAACATTCAGCATCCCAAGTTGGCCCAGTGGCCTGGTCTCGCTCAAATTGGACCGCGGAACATGGAACGTGCTGCCTCCTTTCCCCTCAGAATTGGACACCTTATACATTGACGCACCGGGGCAAGCTGTGATGACGACGATACCGAGCGGAGTGACGGCTTTAACGGTGATTGACCAAGCCACACTTTCCGCTTTTCCCGAAATCCCTGCTACCGTCACCTATGTTTCTCTAGTTAGTCGTGGAAACCCTTTCCCGACGTTACCTGAAGGCATCCAACGCTTAAGCCTGAGAGGCGGTCCAGGAGTTGCGTTGCCCGTACTGCCGAATTCGGTGGACTCCTTGATTCTTATGGATTTCGAAGCGACCTCCGTTCCGGCTTGGCCCAGTTCGGCGCACAGCATTAGTGCCTCTTCTATGCCGCAAGTCGAGCAAATAGCCGCCTTTCCAGCGGGCTTGGAATATTTGGAACTGGGGTTCTTCTTTTCCCTACAAAGCATACCGCCCTTCCCTGTCAGTTTGACTACCTTAAACCTGTTTTTCTGCTCATCGTTGGAGAGCATCCCTCCCTTTCCAACAACGGTAAGTGATCTCACGCTGGGAGTACTGGAGTCGCTCGAATCATTGCCCGCGTGGCCCAATGGAATCGAGAACATCCGGTTTTTCGATACGCACGTAACGGAAATCCCACCTTTCCCAGCGGGCTTGGAGACACTCTATTTGACCGGCCTCGACTCCCTTACGTGTCTGCCTTTGTTGCCGCAGGGTCTTAGTGATCTTGCCATTGATGTTGAGATGTTATTTGGAGGCTCTTCTTCGATAACCTGTATCCCCAATTTTCCTCCGGCATTCACACTCCACTGGGGTGACCTTTTTCCGACGCCTCAGGATCCGGACCTGCTCTGCACTTCCCTGAACAGCAGTTGCCCGTTCCTGAACCCGGTGGCCACGGGCACAGTGTACTGGGACCAGAATGCAAACGGCATACGTGAGTCCGGTGAACCCGGCTACCCTTACGCCGTGCTGCACCAGCAGCCGGGCAGCGCAATGCATAGCGTTGCTGCGGATGGCAGTTTTGCATGGCCCATGCCCATAGGCGACTACACGCTTTCTGCAAGTGGGACCAGCCCGTATGTGCAGAGCCTTTCACCGGCGCAGTATTCGCTATCACTTACTACCGACGGTGAAGTGCTCAGTGGAAATGATTTCGGTGTGGTACTGCAGCCCAATGTGCAAGACCTGCGCATCGACCTCGCGCAACTTTGGAGCGTCCCCGGCTTCGATGGTTACGGAACGATCACCTGCGAGAATGTGGGGACGATCCCTGTGGACGCAACAGTGACCTTCCAGCTGGATGCCAACCTGGATTGGATCAGTGGTTCCCCCATGCCCACTTCGGTGAACGGCAATGCTATTACGTGGTCCGTTCCAGCGCTCCACGTGGGTGAGACCAGGCAACTCTCCTTTGTTGTGCATACAAGTGAGACCATCCCCTTGGGCACGGCGATCTCGTCCATCGCACAGATCGATCCCATTGGGAGCGACGCCGCCCCGGATGACAACGTCGACATAGCCAACTCGGAGGTGGTGGGACCTTATGACCCGAATGATAAACGTGTTGAACCTGCAGCGCTTTCCCCCGCCGAGGTTTCCACCGGGGATCAGGAGCTCAATTACACGATCCGTTTCCAAAACACGGGAAATTGGCCTGCCGTGAACGCGGTGGTGCTGGACACCTTGTCGCAAGACCTGCAGTGGAGCACCTTCCGCCTGGTGTCCAGCGGCCATCCATGCATCTGGGAGTTGTCTGATGAAGGCGTGCTCTCCTTCCATTTTGATGCGATCAATTTGCCGGACAGCACCAACGATGAGCCACATAGCCATGGCTTCGTGAAATTCGCCATAAAGCCGAACACCACACTACAACTTGGCACAAGCGTGGACAATTCAGCGGACATTGTTTTCGACTTCAATGCTCCAGTGCGTACGCTACCTGCCGTGTTCACCGTGGAAAACGAAAGCGGGGTAGCTGAGGCGGTTGGATCAATGATCCAAGTTTATCCCAATCCAGCGGACGGGCTGTTGAACCTGCGGCTGAATGCAACGGGATCTGCACGCATTCAAGTACTTGACGCTTTGGGCCGTGAGCAGGTATTGCGAATGACCTTCGCGGATGGATCAGTGACACTGCAAGTGGATGACCTGGCTGCAGGTCTTTACACCTTGCGTTGCACAACCGATGGTGGGATCTGGTCCACGAAGTTTTTGAAAAGATAGCTTGGCCCTTCGGAGTGGAGTTATCCGTGTGTGTTCCGCCCAAACCCGCCACCAGCGCCACTTCCATCCAGCGCGCCGCATATCCGCCGCGCCCCGCAACGCATTTCCCGATCGTTGATGGATCGTGAAAAATTCCGCTTGCAACTTCGGGAAATGGATCCTTCCCAAGATCCACGCGCCTTAGCGGTCCATGTTAAAAACTTGGGATAAAGTTGCCCGCCTTCCGCCGAACCAAGACCCACCTTTGTCCACGAAGGATGGCCGTTCGTCGACCAATTTTTCGATCCGCCGAAACCGCCGCGCACATTTCACAACAGCACAACGTTCATTCCATAAGCCTTCCTCAGATCATGCCCGAACAAGACGCCAAGCCGGTCGCCGAAAAAGCACAGCTCTCCATGGACAAGCAACTTACTGCCGATGCTTTTTCCAACGAGCCGCTGCTGATGGAGAACAAGGACCGCTTCGTGCTCTTCCCCATCCAGCACAACGACATCTGGCAGTTCTACAAAAAGCACGAGGCCAGCTTCTGGACCGCCGAGGAGATCGACATGAGCGCCGACCTCGTGGACTGGAGCGATAAGCTGAACGAGGACGAGCGCTTCTTCATCAAGCATGTGCTCGCCTTCTTCGCCGCCAGCGACGGCATTGTGAACGAGAACCTCGCGGAGAATTTTCTGCACGAAGTGCAATACACCGAGGCGCGCTTTTTCTACGGCTTCCAGATCGCCATCGAGAACATCCACAGCGAGACGTACAGCTTGCTGATCGATACCTACATCAAGGACACGTTCGAGAAGGACAAGCTCTTCCGCGCCATCGACACCATGGACTGCGTGAAGAAGAAAGCCGACTGGGCTTTGAGCTGGATCGACACCGGCAACTTCGCGGAGCGCTTAGTGGCCTTTGCCGCCGTGGAAGGCATCTTCTTCAGCGGCAGCTTCTGCAGCCTGTTCTGGTTGAAAAAGCGCGGCCTGATGCCCGGCCTCACCTTCAGCAACGAGCTGATCAGCCGCGACGAAGGCCTGCATTGCGACTTCGCCTGCCTGCTCTACACCAAGCACCTCAAGGGCAAGTTGAGCAAGAAGACCGTGGAGAAGATCATCACCGACGCGGTGGAGATCGAGAAGGAATTCGTGACCGACGCGCTGCCGGTGAACCTCATCGGCATGAACGCCAAGCTAATGCAGCAGTACATCGAATTCGTGGCCGACCGCCTGCTGGTGGAGCTGGGTAACGAGAAGGTGTACAACGCCACCAACCCGTTCGACTTCATGGAGATGATCAGCCTGCAAGGGAAGACCAACTTCTTCGAGAAGCGCGTAGGCGAATACCAAAAGGCCGGCGTGATGAACACCAACAAGGAGGGCAACAAGTTTTCCTTGGATGCTGACTTTTAAGTGCCGCAGGTAACGTTTTTGTTACGGGTTAGTCCGTTACGCGTTACGGGTTAGTGGGTTATGGGTTGCGCGTTGGCTGCCCGGAGGCACGATCCCACATTGAGACGTTGAAGAACACCGGGTGCTCCACTTCGGAAGCATCACAGAGAAAGAGACCTTAGAACCGCGAAAAACGAACACGCAACTGAACAACCCGTAACTGGACAACGCGTAACTCGTTAACTCGTAACTCATCAATAACCTTCGAACCAGCGGGAGCTAAACCGGAGGCAAACAACACCAAGAACCATGTACGTAATCAAACGCGACGGACGCCGGGAGGCAGTGAAATTCGACAAGATCACCGCACGGGTGAAGAAGCTCTGCTACGGACTGGACCCCATCGTGGACGCCACCCAAGTCACCTTGAAAGTGATCGATGGTATCTACGACGGCGTTACCACCACCATCCTGGACAACCTCACCGCAGAGGTCGCCGCCACCATGACGGTGCGCCACCCGGACTATGCGCAGCTCGCCAGCCGCATCGCCGTGAGCAACCTGCACAAGAACACCAAGAAGTCCTTCAGCGAGACCATGAAGGACCTCTACGACTACATCGACCCGAAGACCGGCGAACGCGCGCCCCTGCTCGCCGACGATGTGCACGAGCTGATCCAGAAGAACGCCGAGACGCTCGACAGCGCCATCATCTACGACCGTGATTTCCGCTACGACTACTTCGGTTTCAAAACACTGGAGCGCGGCTACCTGCTGAAGCTGAACGGCCAAGTGACCGAGCGCCCGCAGCACATGCTGATGCGCGTGGCCGTGGGCATCCACAAGGGCGACCTCGAAGCCGCCATCGATACCTACAACAGCATGAGCGAAGGCTGGTACACCCACGCCACGCCCACGCTTTTCAACGCCGGCAGCCCCAAGCCGCAGATGAGCAGCTGCTTCCTGCTGCAACTCAAGGACGACAGCATCAACGGCATCTACGACACGCTGAAGCAGTGCGCGCAGATCAGCCAGAGCGCCGGCGGCATCGGCCTCAGCATCCACAACCTGCGCGCGAAAGGCAGCTACATCAAGGGCACCAACGGCACCAGCAACGGCATCGTCCCCATGCTGCGCGTCTTCAACGACACCGCCCGCTACGTGGACCAAGGCGGCGGAAAGCGCAAGGGCAGCTTCGCCATTTACTTGGAGCCGTGGCATGCCGACGTGGAGGACTTCCTGGAGCTGAAGAAGAACCACGGCAAGGAGGAGATGCGCGCCCGCGACCTCTTCTACGCCATGTGGGTCCCGGACCTCTTTATGAAACGCGTGGAGCAGAACGGCGACTGGACGCTGATGTGCCCCAACGAATGCCCCGGCCTCGGCGACAACTGGGGACCGAAATTCGAGGAACTCTACGAAAGGTACGAGAGCGAAGGCAAGGGCCGAAAGACCATGAAGGCGCAGGACCTCTGGTTCAAGATCCTGGAAAGCCAGATCGAGACCGGCACGCCCTACATCCTCTTCAAGGACAGCGCCAACGGCAAGAGCAATCAGCAGAACCTCGGCACCATCAAGAGCAGCAACCTCTGCACCGAGATCATCGAATACACCGCGCCCGATGAAGTGGCCGTGTGCAACCTCAGCTCCATCGCGCTGCCGAAGTTCGTGGAGAAGGGCAAGTTCAACCACCAGAAACTTTTTGAGATCACCGTGGAACTCACGAAGAACCTCAACCGGGTGATCGACCAGAACTACTACCCCGTGCCCGAGGCGCGCCGCAGCAACATGCGCCACCGCCCCATCGGCATCGGCGTGCAGGGCCTCGCGGACGCCTTCATCCTCATGCGCCATCCCTTCGAGAGCGTGGAGGCCAAGGTGCTCAACCGCGAGATCTTCGAGACCATCTACTACGCCGCACTCACCGCCAGCAAGGAGCTCGCGAAGGAGGAAGGCCACTACGAGACCTATCCCGGAAGCCCCGCCAGCAAAGGCATCCTGCAGTTCGACATGTGGGGCGTGAAGCCCAGTGACCGCTGGGAATGGGACATCCTGCGCGACGAGATCAAGCAGTTCGGCATCCGCAACAGCCTGCTGGTGGCACCGATGCCCACGGCCAGCACCGCGCAGATCCTCGGCAACAACGAGTGCTTCGAGCCCTACACCAGCAACCTCTACACACGGCGCGTGCTCAGCGGCGAGTTCATCGTGGTGAACAAATACCTGCTGCGCGACCTGGTGAAGCTCGGCCTGTGGAGCGAGGAGATGAAGAACCAGATCATCCAAGGCAACGGCAGCGTGCAGCACATCCAGGAGATCCCGCAGAACCTCAAGGAGCTGTACAAGACCGCGTGGGAGATCAGCCAGAAGACCATCATCGACATGAGCGCCGACCGCGGGGCCTACATCTGCCAGAGCCAGAGCCTCAACGTCTTCATGGAGAACGTGAACTTCGCCAAGCTCACAAGCATGCACTTCCACAGCTGGAAGAGCGGCCTGAAGACCGGCATGTACTACCTCCGCACCAAGGCCGCTACGGACGCCATCAAGTTCACGCTGGATAAGAGCAAGCTGGCGCAACCTGCCGAGGCTACCGAGAAAACGGCGCAACCCGTATTGGAGCGCACTGCGGAATCCGTTGCTGCCGCGCAGGCTGTTTCAGTTGCCATGAGCAGCCAAGCGCAAGCGGAGATCGCTTGCTCGTTGGATGATCCCGAGGGGTGTGAGATGTGTGGGGCGTAGTAGGCAACTTCTCCTGTTGATCAATCGTCTTGCATTCATCAACGGGATGTTCGGTCTTACCGCCAGACCGCAAAAAGCGGATTCGGCCTGAACCTGACAGGCCGCATAAAACAGGTACCACGTTGTGGTTTCGGCCGTATGTCTGGCAGGTCGAAGTAAATCGTCAGGCACCACGAACAACACTTTAACAATGGAGAATATCCTTGTAGGGGTGCTCGTGATGCTTGTTACCCGCATCCGAGTCATCAAGTTAAAGATCAGTTGAAGTAACAAGGAAGGGCGGCCTAAGGTGTCGCCCCGGCTTTGAACGCTGACTTGAAATTACAGGCACACGAGCGACAGCGCTCGCGCGCCACTGCCGAGGACGGCCCCACCTCGTATTGGTAAGGGCCACAATCGAGAATACTGATGGCCAAAAAAGCTACTAGCCCGCGTGCAGCGCGAGCCGCCTCTAAAGTTCTGCGTGATGGCAGGACCAGCAAGACGAGCAAGACTGCTGCCGCAAGCGCGCTTTCTCAGCGCGAAAAACCAAAGCGAGGACGTTGACCACCTCGCTGAAATCGAATCGGCCGCCTAGGATATCCTAGGTGGCCGATAGATTTCCCCGCACTCGCTCGCGTGTCCCCAACGCGGGCAGCCCCCCCGCACTCGCTCGCGTGTCTCCAACGCGGGCAGCCGCTCGGCCCCGGAGCCTCATCCGGGGTTGCCGAGCCTGCCTACCGTAGGAAGGTGGCAGTCAGTGTAGGGCCTCTGGCCCGTCTCCTTTCAACAGCTACAATGCATAAGGTGGGCCGAAGGCCCTATGCAGAACGCACATACCTACGGCACGCAGGCTCGGCAAAAAGCCGAGCGCGTGCGGTTGTACTTGCATCCACAAGTGCGTCCACAAAAGGCCGAGCAAATGCATCAGCACGGTCCGTTGGCTCAAGTGGACGGGGTGGACGCTGTGAGGCCGCAGTGTCCACACTGTCCACACACGCACTCGCTCGCGTGTCCCCAACGCGCGCGTCCGCAAAGAGCCGAACACACCTTCCACAGGTAGGCGCGTGCGTTCAGTCGATCACACTTCCGGGCCTATGTTTGTCCGTATGCCAAATCGGATTAGGAAATGGACACGATCAGTAAACTCCGGCACACTATGAGCGACACCAAAAAATTGGAACAGGCCATAGTTGACTTCGTGAAAGGAGGGGACAACAGCGATGTGGATTTGCTGGACCAGGTGCTGCACGCGGACTTCAGGGTGACCAACAACGGCTACATGGGCGCTGCCGGGGTGACCGTATTCGACAAGAAGGCTTATCTTGAAAAGATCCGCAGTGGTGAATTCGGAGGCGTGCCACGGGAGATGCAGATCGAACAGGTGGACCGTAGCGGCAAGATCGCGTCGGTGAAGCTGCGCATACAGAGCAGCGCTTTCGATTTCGTTTCCTACAACTCCTTGGTCCTGGACAAGGATGATCAATGGAGGATCATCAACAACCTCGGCGTAGTAGAGCAAAAAGACGAACACGTTCACTAAAACACAAGCGAAAATGAAAGCGAAAAACCCCGTCGTATGGTTCGAGATCTATGTGGATGACATGCCACGTGCCAAGAAATTCTATGAAACTGTTCTCGGTCTACAATTGGAATCCATGGCAACGCCGGACACTATTGAGGCGAACATGGAGATGGTCTCTTTTCCCATGGTGATGGATGGCGATGGCGCCGCAGGGGCGCTGGTGCGGATGGAAGGCTTCAAGGCAGGCGGTGGAGGCACCATCGTTTATTTCCGCAGTGACGATTGCGCAACGGAAGAGGGCCGTGTGGAAAAGGCCGGCGGCAAAATCTTTCAATCGAAACAGTCGATAGCGGAGTTCGGCTTTATGGTGCTTGCCATGGATACCGAAGGAAACATGTTCGGGATCCATTCAAATAAGTGAGTGAAGCGGGCGTGTCTTCAATAGCTGGATTTCACGAAGACCGTCGGCGCGACCAGCTTGTTGCACGGATCGGCTGCTTTGGCGTTGATCGTTACGCCGCCTGCTCCATCGCCACCTTGAAGCAATCACACCCCAAAGCACCGTCCACGAATTCCTTCAACGTGCGCATGTCGTCGTGGGCGCGGCGCTGGCCGGTGTAGGCCAAGTACACCATTACCGCGATGCCGACAACGGCAACGGGAACGGCCCAGAAACCCCATGCCGTGTTGTTCAATGAAAGTTGGGCAAAGCCAAGTGTAAGCCCGGTCAATCCCAACAACGCCAGCGCCAAGTAGCCCCCGGCGAAAAGCATCCACACGTTGGAGGCCGGGCCGATGAGGCAGCGCACCGTGCTACCGCCTTCGGGGATTTCTTCCAAGTTCAGGTCCAGCTGCGGTGTCCACGTGTGCGCATGCTCCGTGGGGGAAGCGCAACGTAATGTGGTAATGGGCGTTGTTCTGCCAAAGCTTCGCCGGGTTATCGGTGCCCACTTTCTGTTGGATGCGCTCAACAATGTCCGTGGCGGACAAAGGCGACTCGAATTTGAACCGCGGACGGAAGCCGAGCATGGACATGGGCGAAAAATAGGGGTGGAAGGCCATTATCAGTCGTACACTGTGCCGCGCACCGTTCGCTGCAATAAATGGAATGCTGCTAACCATCAGGCAGCGAAACGGCACGCGCCATCGTCTTCCTGCAAACCCCACTCACATGCGAACCATCATTACCCTCTCGCTCATTGCTACCACCGTTTCGTTGTCGGCCCAGTTGCAAAACGGCGGCTTCGAAGACTTGAGCCCGGCCGATCTGCCGGCATTCTGGTCCAGTGGGATCGAGCTTATCGCCCCCGGTGATTCCATCGTGGTGGACAGCGCTAAGTACCTGCTCAACACCACCGATGTCCACAGCGGGCTGAACGCGGTGGAGCTGCGCAACGCATACGACTACACAACCGACGAAGGATTACCCAGCGTGTGGTTTGCATCGTCTTTCGAAGAAGGTTATGGTGGTTTCCTTTCACCCGATGTGCAGATCACGGAGCGTCCGCAGGTCGTAGAGTTCTGGGCCAAGTACGCACCAGTCCAGGGCGATTCGGGCTATGCGGAAGTGAAGGTCATCAACGAATTCCAAGAGGAGATCGGGTCAGGTTCACTCCGATTCGGTGGTAATGTGGACACCTATACCGCCTTCGCCGTTCCTATCAATTATAGCTCAACGGATAGTGCCGCCGTGATCAACATCCGTTTCAGCACCATTGTTCCGGGAGGCCATGCACACCTGGGTACGCGCATGCTATTGGATGACGTGGAGGTGAACTACATGGAGACCGGGATTACCGAGGTGGGAACAAGCGCGCTTACCATTTCCCCCAATCCAGCGGTGGACCAAGTACGCATCACCGGGCTCGGGACCGCACCCCATGCAACGGCGCTGGTGTTCAGCACTACCGGCCACTTGGTGCGCATGGCCACCATGGTCAACGGAACAATCGCATTGGACGGCCTTCCATCAGGCGCGTACCTCCTCCAAGTGGATCAAGCCGGGCAACGATACCGTGCCCCGTTGGTGATAGCGCGATAAACCCCCGTGCTCGCTCGCGTGCTTCTGTGCAGGGTTGAGGTACTGTGTCCGTATCAGCCCTCAATACGGAAAGGGAATACCCGTTAGCGTCGAATCGCCATTCGCGGTAGGCACTTTGGCACAGGCCACCATGTTCCCGCTGGGGCACATGTTCCAATGGATGGCCACGTCATCGAGTTCCTGGCCAAAGCCGATGGAGGCTTCGATGGCATGCGACCTGATCGCTACGTACAATGCACAGGTGCGTTGAACAGTATCGAAATCCAACAGCCCTTTCTCTGCTTTTGCCCGGTGCATGCGGGCTTCCGGATGGTTCAATTCCGCAGTTGTTTCCGTTTCAATGCCATCTGTGCAGGAGCTGAAGGGGGCGAAAAAGACAAGGGCAAGAAGGTTTTCAACGCGCATGTTCTACATGTTGGTGGCATGAAGATGATGCATGCAGTTGCGCAAGTGCTCAGTGTTTGGAGTGATTAACGTTTCATTGCGTTTTCACAACATGCGCGCATCCGCTCGGCCCCGGAGCCCAATCCGGGGTTGCCGAGTGGACGAAGCTCTTGGAACTCTGCTACGTCCAGTTCCATCTATCTCTACTTCTACCTTTGAAAGAACACTGGCTTACCACCTAGATCACCCAAACACCGCAAGAAGGTTATGAGCTTGCGATAAAAATGGCGCGCATGGGCGTGAAGTACACGCAACCTTCCGATGAAGTGCGGAAGCGCATGCGGCCGGAGTACGCCGAAAACGCGGACAGCCTCACGGCCGCATCGCACGTCATCGCCGTGAATTTCCAAACGGTGGCGGCGCCGAACGACTACTGGCGGAAGTAGTGCGGCAGGGTATCAACTGCCGTGAACAAAAACCCGCTTCACCCGCGGACTGATCGAGGTGAGCGCCTCATAGGCAATGGTGCCCAGGTCGCGCGCATATTCCTGCACGGGGTGTGTTGCATTGAACACGATGGCATCGTCACCGGCCGCGCAAGCGATGCCTGTAACATCCACCATGCACATGTCCATGCAGATGGCACCGACCGTTCGCGCTTCCTTGCCGTTGATCCACAAGCGCCCACGACTTTCACCTAAGCGGCGGGACAAGCCGTCCGCGTAGCCGATGGGCAGCACGGCGATGCGTGTCGCCTTCGTAACGTGCACCTTGCGTCCGTAGCTGATGCTGTCCCCGGCTGGAATTTCCTTGATCTGCGCGATCACCGTGCGCAGCGTTTCAACGGGTTGCAGTTGTGCGGTTTCCTGCGCGTTCGCGCCGATGCCGTGCAGGCCGATGCCGAGCCGCACCATGTCGAACCGGGCATCCGGAAAGCGCGTGGCACCAGCGGAATTTGCGATGTGCAACAACGGCGCGTATCCCAGCGTGTCCGTAACGGCTGCGGAAAGCGAACGGAAAAGCGCGATCTGTTCCCGCGTGAAAACGTCGTGTTGCGGATCTTCGCTGGCGGCCAAGTGGGAGAGGATGGAGGCTACGCGCAATGTCTTGGTTCCGCGCAACACTTCCAGCATGTCCGGCACTTCGCCCGGCATAAAGCCCAGGCGGTGCATGCCAGTGTCCAGCTTGATGTGGACCGGTGGCGGATCCGGCACGTGTGCAGCAAAATCCACGGCGGACTTCAGTGAACGCAGGTCGTACACCTCCGTTTCCAGGCGATAGCGGTGCAGCGTTTCCATCGGCACCGGCTCGGGATTCATTACCAGCACCGGCGTGCGGATGCCTTGCCTGCGCAACTCGATGCCCTCGTCCGCGTAGGCTACGCCCAGCCATGCCACCTGCTCATGCGCGAAGAAGCGCGCGAGCTCAACAGCGCCGCTGCCGTAGCCGCCCGCCTTCACCATCGCCATGATCCGCACCTGTGGTCCGCACAGTTCGCGGTAGTGGTTCAGGTTGTGGCGCATCGCCTCCAGGTCCACTTCCATCACTGTGCCGTGCGTGCGCTCTTCCCAGCGCTCCACCACGCGCTCCAGGCCGAAGCTGCGCGCACCTTTCACCAATGTTACAGCGCCTTGCACCGGCGGTTCCGGAAAGGCTTGCAACAACGCAACGGCATCCGGAAAGAACCTTGTGCCTTCCGGAAAGAGCGCAGCATTTTCCTGCATGCCGGGGCCGATACCGATCAACCTTTCAACTCCGGCAGCATGTAGCAAACCCGCGATGCGCCGGTGCAGTTGCGCGGGGTCTTCGCCGCTTTCCGCAATGTCCGACAACACCACCGCCTTCGGCCTTCCCGCCGCGGTGCGCGCCAGTTGCGATAATGCGATGGTGAGCGATGCGAGGTCGTTGCTGTACGCATCGTTTAGCAAGGTGCTGTTGTTCAGGCCCGGCAACAATTCGAGCCGCATGCTCACGGGACGCAGCATTTTCAAGCGTTCCGCGATCACATCCGGAGCATGTCCGAGGTGCAGCATTAACGCCGCACAGTGCATCGCGTTTTCCACGGAAGCACTGTCGATGAACGGCACGGCCAGCTCGAATTCCTTGCCGTCCCAACGCAATGAAAGCCGGGTTTCCCGGTCGCTGATGCGCTCGTCCAGCATGCGCAAGGCGGCGCTTTCATGCCTCCCCCAGCCCAGCAATTGAACGCCGTTCAGATTTCGCAATGCAGCGCATAGAACAGGTTGGTCCGCGCAATGGATCACCGTTTTCGCTTGTGCGAAGAGCAACGCCTTTTCGTTCGCCTTTTCCGCATCGTCCTTGAAATGCGCACTGTGCGCGGGGCCGATGTTGGTGAAGATGCCGATGGTGGGCGCGATGATCCGGGCCAGCACCGCCATTTCCCCCGGCTCGCTGATGCCCGCCTCGAAAATGCCCAACGTATCCTCCGCACCAATTTCCCAAACGCTCAACGGCACGCCCACTTGGCTGTTCCAACTGCCGGGACTGCGCACGATCCGTTCTTCCGGCGAAAGCAATTGGCTGAGCCATTCCTTCACCACGGTTTTGCCGTTGCTGCCGGTGATGCCGACCACCGGAATAGCGAACTGCGCGCGGTGCCATGCCGCCAGCGCCTGCAAAGCTTTCAGCGTATCCGCCACTTCCACGGCGCTTTCACCGGTCTCAAGTTGGACACTGCCTTTGCGCAGTAGGAAAGTCTTAACGCCGCGTCGCCGCGCTTCCGCCACATAACGGTGCCCGTCGTGGTGCTTTCCGCCCAAGGCGATGAAGAGCGTTTCTTCCGGCGGAAAAGGTTGCCGCGTATCGATGCTGAGTTGCGCGATGCGGCGGTCCGCGCCATGCAACACGCCACCGGTGGCCGCGGCGATCTCGCTCAGCAGCCGTCCTTCACGCATCACGGAAACAAGGTGTTCTTGGCGCCGGATTTTTCCGCGCGGGCATCATCGAAACACTGGCGGCACAGCGGCTCGTAGCTGTCTGTTTCGCCCAGCAGGATCAAGCGTTCGCTGGCGTTGGTGCGGTGGCTGAAGGTGGCCAGTTCGCCACAACGCATGCAGATGGCATGCACTTTCGTTACAAATTCTGCGATGGCCAACAACTGCGGCATCGGCCCGAAAGGCCGGCCTTGGAAGTCCATGTCCAGCCCCGCCACAATGACGCGCACACCTTGCGACGCCAATTGCTCGCACACGCGCGGCAAACCCTCGTCGAAGAACTGCGCTTCATCGATCCCCACCACTTGCATGTCGCCAGCCTGTTGCAGCAGCGCCGCGCTGTCACGCACCGGAATGCTGGGGATGGCGCGCTTGTCGTGGCTCACCACGTCGCTCTCGTGGTAGCGGGTGTCGGTGCCGGGCTTGAAGATGCCCACCTTCTGTTTGGCGAATTCCGCGCGGCGTAAACGGCGTATCAATTCCTCGGTCTTTCCGGAGAACATGCTGCCACAGACCACTTCGATCCAGCCCTTTCTTCGGGTGCCGCTTCGGGTGTGTTCCAGGAACATGTTCGGGGTGGACTTGCTGGCCGTAGGATGCACCAACTTTGGTGCCCATTTGGGAAGCGCCGCGAATTTAGCGAATTTCGCGGGGCAACGAACACGCACATGTCCGATAAAAAAGGCCACGAACGCATGCAGGAACTCACCGATTCCCTGAGCCGCGCCATGGGCCGTTTACAGGAAGGTAAGCTGGGCTTGGAAGACCTGGAACAGGCTACAACCGACGCACGGCTGCTCTTTGAACGCCTGGTGGTGCTGCGCCACAAACTGCGCGAAGCCGCCGTGGGCCACGCCCCGAAAGGCCAAGGGCAGAACGGCAATTCGCAAGTGGCCGAAGCCGTTATGGCACCCTTGCGGTTGGACACCCGCCCGTCGGAACCACCCGTCCACCAGACTTCGCTTATCGACGCCATCGCCGAAACCGAAAGCATCGTTCCAGCGCCGAAAAAGGCCGAAAAGCCGAAAGCCGAAAAGCCTGTTCAGCCGAAGACGGTGCCTGCCGAAAAGCCTGCTGAGCCGAAAGCCGAAATAGCCGCCGAGCCAGTAAAAGCCGAAAAGCCGCAGAAAAGCGAGGAGCCAGTGGCTGAAGCAGAAATAACGGAAGCGCCGAAGGCCGAAAAGCCCAAGGCCGAAGAACCAAAGACCAAAGAACCGGTTGCCGAAAAGCCGAAAGCCGAAGAGCCGAAAGTCGAGGAGCCTAAGGCCCAAGTGCCGAAAGTGCCGACGCTGAATACGGTGAAGGCAGCCGAGGAGCGCCCCGTAACCGTAGCCGACAAGCTGGAGCAGGCTCCTGTGGCAGATCTGCGGAAGGCCATTGCCTTGAGCCAAAAATTCTGGTTCGTGGCCGAATTGTTCAGCGGCGAGCGGGACCGTTACGAAAAATCCATCGATGCATTGAACGGCATGGACGGCCTTACGTCGGCGAACACGTATTTGGAGAACGAAGTGTTGGCGAAATTGTCCAAGCAGCCAGGCGAAGTGGCCGATACCTTCCGGGAGCTTCTGAAGCGCCGGTTCCGCGCATGAAGACGTTGGTGACAGCGGTGGTGCTGCTGTGCCACACGCTCCTTTCCGCGCAGCATCCTGCTTCCGTTACGGACATCGCCCGGCAATACGTGGACACGCTTGCCGCGCCCGGCATGCACGGTCGCGGTTATGTGCAATGCGGCGATAGCCTTGCCGCAGAATGGCTCTCGGCGCAATTCGACCGCATCGGTTTGGAAAAACTGGATGGCAACCGCTTTCAGCCGTTCAGCTTTCCGGTGAACACCTTCCCCGATAGTGTGAAGCTGCGCATCGGCGGCAAGGACCTGCGTCCCGGGCTGGACTTCATCACGGACCCCGCTTCTGGCAGCGATCACGGCGCGTTCAACATGTTGCGCATCACGTTGGAAGATCTTTCCGTGGAACGAAAAACACAAACTTGGCAGACGCTCGAAGGCCGTATCGCATTGCTGCGTTTCCCCGCAACAACCAACCGTGATTCACTGGCCTTGTTCGCGAAACTCGCTGAAGAAGTGGCGCAACACGCACCAGTAATTCGCCAAGGCGGTGCGAAGTTGACCTGGAGCGTGGCGCTGGAAGCCTTGCCCCACGCGGTGATCGAACTGCGCGAAGGCGTGATGCCGGACACCGCCACCGTGGCCGTGATCAACGTGAAAAACAGACTGGTCCCGAAACATGACGCGCGCAACGTGTTCGGTGTGGTGCGCTCGAAAAAGCGCAACGCGCCGTGGGTTTTGGTGACTGCGCATTACGACCACCTCGGGCAAATGGGGCCGGACGCCATCTACCCCGGCGCTAACGACAACGCCAGCGGAACCGCCATGCTGCTTTGCCTTGCGGAATGGTTCAAAGCCCATCCGCCAAAAGCGAATTTGCTTTTCATTTCGTTCGCCGGCGAAGAGGCCGGATTGCTCGGCTCCTCATGGTGCGCAGCGCATCCGCCAATTGACCTGCAACGCGTGAAGTTGCTGGTAAACTTGGACCTCAACGGCACCGGCGAAGACGGCATCACCGTGGTGAATGCGGTGGAACAGAAGAAAATCTTTGACAAGCTCGTCGCCATCAACAAACGCAGCAAGGACCTGCCCCAGGTGAAGCCACGCGGGCCCGCGTGCAACAGCGACCATTGCCCGTTCGCGCAGCTCGGTGTACCCTCGATCTTCATCTACACCATGGGCGGCGTAAGCTTTTACCACGACGTGCAGGATCGCCCGGAGACCTTGCCGCTTACCAAGTTCGACGGGCTGTATCGCACACTGGTCACCCTCATTCAAAAGTTGAAATGAGCGACAGCCCTGCATCCGGAAAACTCTTCCTCGTGCCCACGCCCATCGGCAACTTGGAAGACATCACCGTGCGCGCCAAACGCATACTTGCGGAAGCCGACGCGGTAATTGCCGAGGACACGCGCACCAGTGGAAAGCTGCTGCAACTGCTCGGCATCAGCAGGCCGATGATCTCCTTCCATGCGCACAACGAGCACGCCGTGACAGCGCGTTTGGTGGAACGTATGGTGGCCGGGGAACGCTTTGCACTGGTAAGCGATGCCGGTACGCCCGCCATCAGTGATCCGGGGTTTTTGCTGGTTCGCGAAGCGGTGAAACAGAACGTGCCGGTGGAGTGTTTGCCCGGTGCAACGGCCATCATTCCTGCACTGGTCAACAGTGGCTTGCCGTGCGACAGGTTCACCTTCGAAGGCTTTCTGCCGGTGAAAAAAGGCCGCCGCACACGCATGGAAGAGTTGCGCACAGAAGCGCGAACCATGGTGTTTTACGAAAGCCCGCATCGCATTTTGCGCACCCTCACGGAGTTGGCGGCAGCCTTCGGGCCGCTGCGCCAGGCAAGTGTTTCCCGCGAAATCAGTAAGCTGCACGAAGAGACCGTGCGCGGCACCTTGGAGGAACTGGCGGAACATTTCAAGGCCCATGTGCCGCGCGGGGAGTTCGTGTTGTGCGTGGCCGGGGCATGATCTTTGCCAACGACGTGCTGGAAGGCAACCCTCTTTTCCGAAAACGAAAACTTCACGCTAACTTTCGAGGGCATTTCAACACCATGCGTATCGCGCTTTTGCTTTCATCTTTTATGCTCGTGGCAGCGGCTGTGGGGCAGAACCAAGTGTTCTGGAAAGCGGAGGACTACCCCGATTCAGGCATGACGGTGCTTGGCGACATCAACGTGGAACCGCACATGGGGCGCTTCGTCATTACCTACGAGGTGGGCGGCGACAAGAAGACCACGGCCTGCCGCAAGATCTGGGGCTTCCAATTCGACCACATGCTTTACCGGATCGCGCCGGAAGGCAAAGTTCCTGTTCGGCTCATGGCCCAAGGCGCGGTCTTTTATTGGGAGAACGGCTTCGCACATTTGCGCATGCAACGCGATTCCGTGGAAGCAGCCGCGTACGACTTCGGTCGCTTCTCTTACATGAGCAAGGACCGGATGAGCGAGATCGTACCAGCCTGTTTCGAAGGAAAAGGAATGACCAAAGCCGCCAAACAATTCAAGGACAGTTACTCGGCCTACGCTGACATGCTGGGCTGCATCGGCGCAGGGACCGACATGGATTCCACACGCCAATGCGTGGTGAACTATGAGGTTGCTGTGGAAGAGGGAAAGGCTGCGAAACCTTGAATTAGTGGGTAGTTGTCAGGCGTGGCCGCGACCGGCCTCAGTTGCATGTTAGCTCCATCAGGGGCCTCCGTTTCGGGACGCTGATGTTTCGTGGATTAGCTTCCCCCCATGAAAGCATGGCAGCTCACAGCCCACGGAGATCCAACCAAGGTGTTGGCACTACGTGATCTCCCGGATCCCGCGCCCAAAACCGGTGAAGTGCTTATCCGCAGCGAAGGCTTCGGCTTGAACTACGCGGACGTGATGGCGGTGAAAGGCCTTTACCGCGATGCGCCGCCGCCACCGTGCATCATCGGCTATGAGACCGTGGGCCGCGTTGAACAATGTGGTGAAGGTGTTCCCTCCGATCTTTCAGGCAAGCGCGTGCTGGCCATGACGCGCTTCGGAGGTTACGCCGAACTGGCCTGCACGGACCACCGTGCCGTGGCGGAGATCCCGGAGGACATGGGCTTGGGCGAAGCATTGGCCATGGCGACGCAGGGCGCCACCGCTTGGTACATGGCCATGGTGACAGCACCGTTGCAGACCGGTCACCGTGTGTTAGTACACAGCGCTGCCGGCGGCGTAGGCCAATTGCTAACCCAGATCGCAGTGCGACAACGATGCGAGGTATACGCCGTTGCCAGCGGGGCCGAAAAGATGGACTACTTGCGCAGCCTTGGCGCACAGCACGTGATCGACCGTGGCCAAGGCGACTACCGCGACCAATTGCAGCAGTTGCTCGGAAAAGAACGGCTGGACAGCAGCTTCAACGCCGTGGGTGGCACCACGTTCAAAAAGGACATGAGCCTTTTGGGCAGCGGCGGCAAGGTGGTGCTCTTCGGCGGCGCTGAACGCGGTGCCGGAGGAGCGTTAGGCACGTTGCGTTTCGTGTGGAACATGGGCTTGGTGATCCCGATCTTCCTGATGATGCAAAGCAAGAGCATCATCGGCGTGAACATGTTGCGGATGAGCGAGCACCGGCCCGTGCTGGTGGGCGCGTGCATGCAAGGTGCGCTTGCAGCGATGCGCGAAGGCTGGCTGAAGCCGAAGGTGCATCAGCTTTTCAGTGCGGAGGAATTGCCACAAGCGTTAGCCCTGCTTGGCTCCGGGAAGAGCATGGGTAAGGTGGCGGTGAGGTGGTGAGGCAGAACGCTTTACTCCTTGGAACTTTCCGGATCATCCACCACCGGCGTGGGGTCGCCCCCCACATCCTCTTCATCTTCCTCGCTGCGCAAAATTTCGTGCAGGCTGCCCGGAGGTAAGGCGGGTGAGAACGGGTCCGTGCTTTCGTTGCCTAATGGACGCGGATTGCGTGCGGGCGTTTTCTTAGTATCCATGGCGAATCGTATTTCTTACAAGGTACGCATGAAAGCACCGTGCCGTTCTTCGCAGGGTCTTCGCGAAGCGAGACCTTGCGTTCACGGTCACATGTAATTGCCCGCCACAACAAACTTCCCCGCCCCAATACCTTTGCACCATGGCCACCAACACCATTGCATCCCTTCCGTTCCAAGACTGGGGCCTCGGCATCGATCGGCCCTTGCTCATCGCCGGGCCTTGCAGCGCGGAAAGTCGCCAGCAGGTCCTTGAAACGGCTGAAGGCATTGTACGCCACGCGCCGCAGGTGCGCGTGTTCCGCGCGGGTGCTTGGAAGCCACGCACACGGCCTGGCGGTTTTGAAGGCATCGGTGCCGAGGCGCTGCCGTGGTTGCGCGAGGTGAAGGAGCGGACCGGCATGCTCACCATTACTGAGGTGGCAACGCCCCAACATGTGGAAGCCGCGCTCGCCAACGGCATCGACATGCTCTGGATCGGTGCACGCACCACGCCAAACCCGTTCAGCGTGCAAGCCATCGCCGATGCGCTCAAGGGCGTGGACATTCCCGTGTTCGTGAAGAATCCCGTAAGCCCGGACCTTCAACTTTGGATCGGAGCACTGGAACGCTTCAGCGCAGCGGGCATTACGCGCTTGGCCGCCATCCACCGCGGTTTCCACTGGTTCAGCGATTCGCCTTACCGCAACGATCCCATGTGGGAGTTTCCCATTCGCTTGAAGGCCGCGTTTCCCAAGCTGGAACTGATCTGCGACCCCAGCCACATCGGTGGCGACCCCAAGCTGCTCGCGGACATCGCCCAACAGGCGCTCAACCTCAACTTCAGCGGCTTGATGCTGGAGGTCCATTGCGACCCGATCAGCGCACGCAGTGATGCTAAACAACAGGTGGAACCCGCGCGATTAGGGGAACTCCTGACTTCGCTTGTTCCACGGAAATCCGCTGCGGAACCTCATTTGCGCAACGAACTCCACGAGCACCGCGCCGCCATTGAAAAGCTGGATGCGGACATTGTGCGTCTGCTGGGTGCGCGCATGGACGTGGCCGCGCGGATCGGCCTGTTCAAACAAGAGCATAATGTGGCCATTCTTCAGCCGGAATGGTGGATGAAAGTGATGCTGGAACAACAACGTGCAGGCCAAGAGCTGGGGCTGTCCGAAGCCTTTGTTAAAGCGTTCATGGACACCATCCACGAGGAGAGCATCCGACGCCAAAATCGCGTGTGGGAGGGGCAGGAACTTCCCGTGGGAAACCAAGGTCCGGCGGTTTTGGCCAAAGAATAGATCATCTGAGACAACGGGATCCACTACCTTCGGGTCTTATTGCTACCGATCCGAACAACATGCGCAGAACCTTACACGTAGCCGCAGCACTCGTCTTTTGCTCAGCACTCTTTGCACAACCCGCCTTCACCGACGGCTCCGCGCTGCTATCCCACACCGCTTATAGCGGAGGCTGCATGGCCGTTACCGATATGGACGGCGATGGCTTGGACGACATAGTGCAGCTGGACCAGGCTGACCATGTGTTCGTGCTGTACCAGAACACCGACGGTAGCTTCACAACCTATGACTACGGCGCTGTTAATGGCGGCAACCAATGGGGCTGGGCCATTGCCGACCTGAACAACGATGGTCACAAGGACATTTGCAGCGGCTCTCATGGTAGCACAAACTTCGTTAAGATCACCAGTCGTGGGGTGTACACCTTTTCACAGCTTGACGGACCGGGGATATTCACGCAGGGTATGAGCATGGGCGATCTGGACAACGATGGACGCGTTGACGTGTTCGCATGCGGCGATACCGAGGCACCCAACATCTGGTTTACCAACGCCAGCGGTGTGCCGGTGAATAACAACGCCTACATCAATTGGAGCACCAGTCCGTCCAGTGACATGAGCGGCAACTACGGTAGCAGTTTCGTGGATTTCGACAACGATGGCGATCAAGACTTTTACATTAGCCATTGCAGACAAGGCCACGATGATCCGAACGATGTGCTTCGCTGGAATCGACTTTTCGTGAACGATGGTACCAACCATTACACCGACGAGGCCGCTCAATACGGGGTACAAGACCATGAGCAAACATGGACCACCGATTTCGGCGACTATGACAACGATGGCGACATGGATATGTTTTCCACCAGAACATAGCACCGGCAACAAGATCTTTGAAAACGACGGGACAGGCCATTTTACCGAAGTGCCGAGTTCGATCACGGGTCTTAGCTATACAAGTTTCGCATTGCAGGGTATGTTCCGCGATTTGGATAACGATGGCTTTTTGGACATCCTGGTGGCGGGCGGAGAATCGCACTATTACAAGGGCCATGGCGATGGTTCCTTTACAGAAGTAACCGGTGTTTTTGCCGGCGGTGGCGGGCTTCACGGTTTCGCATTCGGAGACCTGAACCGTGACGGTTTCGAGGATGTCTATGCCAACTACGGTGTGAATTTGAACTACGTAACGCCAAGCAACATCGCCGACAAACTCTGGCTGAACACGCCGAATGGCAACCACTTTCTGCGTGTGCGCCTTGAAGGCACGACAAGCAACCGCGATGCCATCGGTGCGCGCGTAACCATTACCGGCCCATGGGGATCACAGATCCGCGAAGTGCGTTCCGGCGAGAGTTACGGCTTGGTGAATTCGTTCATTCTTCCTTTCGGTCTGGGTGCGGCGACAACCGTGCCCACCATGACCGTTCGCTGGCCCAGCGGGCTTGTGGAGACCTTTAATGACCTCAACGTTGACCAGACCTTGACCGTTGTGGAAGGTCTTTGCATCTCGCCAAACGTCGCCATTGCGGCTTCACCTTCCGCAGTGCTCTGTGCCGGAAGTGGTACCGTACAATTGAATGCCTCACCCGGAACCTATTTCGTTTGGAGTACCGGCGAAACAGGGCCGAGCATCACGGTTGACCAGGTGGGAACGTATTCCACCACCTTGGCCGGAATTGGCAATTGCATCACGGAAGCCGTGGTAAACGTGGTGGATAGCCCGGATGAAACGCCTTCAATTTCCGTGGAAGGCGAAACAACGATCTGTCCCTTGGACCAAGTGGTGCTGACGGCAAGCCCTGCGGAAAGCTACCTCTGGAGCAACGGAAGTGATCAGCAGAGCATTGCGGTGAACGACCCCGGAGCATACACTGTAACCATACAAGGAGCTTGTGCCGAGTTCACCTCCGCACCGGTGGAAGTTGACGTGCTGGACGGGCCCGGATCTCCGCTCAGCCTCGACATCACCATCCCCGCACCGGGTACGGCCCAACTGTATGCGTCTGGCGATAGTGTCCTATGGTACGACGTGGCCACCGGAGGAGTGCCGGTGGGCACTGGTAGCCCATGGACTACATCCGTATTGAACGCCAACACAGAATTCTGGTGTTCGAATCTGGCCGCTAATACGGTGACAGCCTACGGCGGGAAAACCGACAATTCGAGCATTGGTGCATATCAGGACAACGATACGTATTTCCTCTACTTCAGCACGAACAACGATGACATGTTGATCAACAGCGCCAAGGTGTACGCGAACGGCGCAGGCAACCGCACCATCGCCATCGTGCAACAAAGTGGCGGGGCTGTGGTGACTTCGGGCACATACTTCATCCCCGACGGGGAAAGCCGCGTTCAACTCAATCTCACGGCGCCCGCGAACGGCAACTATGGCATCCGCATCATGGGTGGAAACCCGCAACTCTGGCGCGATGCCACCGGTAGCAACCCTGCTTATCCGTTCGATCTTGGCGGAATGGGTTCCATCTACGGCGCGAGCTCCAACGCGGGGTACTACTATTACTTCTACGATTGGGAAGTATCGAGCACCTCCAAGTATTGCGAAGGTCCGCGCACGCCGGTGCAGGTGTTTGTTGGCCCCACGGGAATTGCGGCCAACGGAAACACCGCAGGGTTCAGCATTTTCCCAAACCCAGCAACGAACGAGGTGACTATCTCCGGTGCAACGCAAGGCGCAACGGTTGAATTCGTTGACGTAACGGGCCGTGTTTGCATCCGGGAGGCCCTGAACGCGGCCGAGCCCCGCATTAGTGTTTCCACATTGGCCAGCGGCACATACTCGGTAAGGCTCCGGAACGGCAACGCGGTCTTCAACAGCGTGTTCGTGAAACAGTGATCTTTAATTTGCAGCATTGAAAAGCCCCGGTCATGCCGGGGTTTTTCGCTGTTGGGGCCCAAGGTTTCTTGCGATCTTTGCCGCATGGCTGATGAACTGAATTCAAACCCGTTGCCAATGCGCTTGCTGGTGGTGGGCATGGGCGCGTTAGGCAATGCGCTGCTGCCGCGCATCCTGCGTTGGGAATGGGACAGCATTACCGTGATGGACGGCGACCGCGTGGAGGAAAAGAATTTATTCCGCCAGGAACTTTTCGCTCCCATCGATATCGGCGAGCCGAAGAGCGAAGTCGTTGCAGCTTGGGTGCGCAACATGCCGGTCGCGGTGCGCCTCATTGCCCGCGATGAATTCATGGATGCGAACAACGCGGAGGCCATCATCGCCATGCACGATGTAGTGGCCGATTGCACGGACGATGCACACGTAAAGCGCCTGCTCGACCGCACCTGCGCCGACTATGGCGCTGCGCTCGTGAGCGGTTCCGTCCACGGAAAGGAAGGCCAAGTGATCCTGCTGCACGCGGAAGGTGAGGGTGAATCGATATCTCGCGAAGACCTTTTCCAAGGGAAGCCCGGCATGGAACAGGACGGTTGCGACATGCGCACCGTGCCGATGGTAACGATCGAGGAAACCGGCAGGCGCATGACGCAATTGCTGCATGCCCTACTGCATGGAGAGCCGGTGAAGAACGGCGGCATCGACCTGTTCAACGGTAAGCGCTGGACTGCGATCGAGCCACCGGTGGCCTAAAAATGGATAGTTCTTTGTTGATTATTCTGATTGCTTTTGTCGCCTTCGCGTATGCGATGGTGGGCCACGGCGGAGCTAGCGGTTACCTCGCGTTGATGGCATTAGCCGGCATGTCCGTAGTGGTGATGCGGCCCACCGCGCTGGTGTTGAACCTCTTCGTAAGCGCGATCTCGTTCACACAGTACGCGCGCAGCGGCCATTTTATGTGGAGCACCTTTTGGCCTTTCGCTGTCCTGTCGATACCGGCAGCTTGGCTGGGTGCGCATGTAGTACTGGATCCCATGATCTACAAGCGGATCTTGGCAGTTTGTCTGCTCTTCGCGGTGGCTCGGCTCTTCGGGTTTTTCGGCAAAGGCAAGGACGGACTGCGGCCCATCCCGTTGGCTTGGGGCCTGTTGATCGGCGCGGCGCTCGGCTATGTCTCCGGCATCATCGGCATCGGTGGCGGCATCCTGCTCAGCCCGGTGTTGCTGCTCTTCAACTGGGCGGATATGAAGACCACCGCGGCGACATCGGCGCTCTTCATCTTCGTGAACAGCGCTGCGGGCGTAGTGGGTGCATTCGGCAACGGCGAAACGTTGAGCGCTGCAATGATCCCATGGATCATTGCAGCTGTTCTGGGCGGATTGAATGGTAGTTGGATCGGTGCAAAGCGCTTGAACGAACTGCGCTTGAAACAAGCGCTTGGCGTGGTGTTGCTTTTCGCCAGCGTGAAACTGATGCTGCCATGATCGACGTGAAAGAAGCGAAGCAGCGCGTGATGGCTAACGTGCGGTCGATGCCTGCGGAAGCAGTGCCGATCATGGAAGCAACGGGCCGGTTCGCGGCGAATGACGTTATCGCTCCGTTTGATCATCCGCTCTTCGATTGCAGCGCGATGGACGGCTATGCGTTCGCTTTTTCCGAGGAAGTGAACGAATGGAAAGTTGTTGGTGAAGTGGCAGCAGGCGATGCGTTTTCACGCCGCCTGAAGCCCGGCGAATGCGTGCGGATTTTCACAGGTGCCATGGTGCCGGAAAGTGCGGACACCGTAGTGATGCAGGAACTCGCGCAACGCAACAATAACGCGATGACCCACACTGATGTGAAGTTGAAGCGCGGAGGAAACGTGCGTTGCAAAGGCGAACAATTGCGCGCAGGCGATGTGGCTTTGCCGAAGGGAACGCTGCTGGATGCGCCCGCGATCGGGTTGCTGGCATCGGTCGGTATCCAAGAAGTGCAAGTGGCAAAGAAGCCGCGTGTGGCATTGCTCATCAGCGGGGATGAATTCACGAAAGGTGCAATTCCGCAACCCGGAAAGATCTTCGGAAGCAATGGCGTGATGTTGCAAGCGGCATTACGTAACGCGGGAATTGACGCGAGCATCGTACAGGTACACGATGATCGCGAAGCATTGATCACTGCATGGAAACAAGCGGCACAACAACACGATCTCATCATTTCCACCGGTGGTGTTTCCGTCGGTGATCACGACTTGATCCGGCCCACCTTGGAAGCGATCGGCGCGGAGGTCATCCTGCACGGCGTGATGCAGAAGCCGGGCAAACCAATGCTCTTCGCGAGGCTCGAAAGCACGCCGGTCTTCGGCCTGCCGGGCAATCCCCGCGCAGTTATGGTGCTGTTCTGGGAATATGTGCTGCCCTTCCTGCGCGCCATGCAAAGTGCAGCGCATCCGCGACCCCGTACTGAGTTCCTTCCGATCGAACATGCATTGAAACTCAAGGGCGATCGCGCAGAATTCCGCGCCGCGTTGGCAGCAAACGGTAAGGTAAAACTGCTGGCCGATGAAGGGTCGCACATGTTGCGCTCGCTCATTGAAGCGAATGTGCTCGCTTACATTCCGGCCGAACTGCGCGAATTGAAAACCGGTGACCAAGTAGAAGTACATTTTATTCGATGACAACAATGCCTCCAAGGAACACAATGCCCTCTTCGTATCTCTGTGCTTCAGCACCCACGAGGTGTAAGCTCTTGAAATCCTCTTCTCCATGCCCCTGGCTGCCGAAAGGCATGCTCTGCGGCTCCGCGGCCTTCCTTTCCTCTGTGTATCTCTGTGCCTCAGTGCCTCTGTGGTGTAGAAACACCTCACTCAACTCAACCAACTCCTAACCTCCAAAAATGGGAAGCAAATACGCATGGACAGGAGTGGTGCTTGCCGGCGGCAAGAGCACCCGCATGGGACAAGACAAAGCGCTGCTGGAAGTGGACGGCAAGCCGCTGTTGCTGCACGCGATCGAGAAATTGAAACCGCATGTGCGCGAACTGTTCGTGATCGGCGAGCCGCGCAAATACGGCCACATTTGGCCGGAAGTAATGCCGGATGATATCCCCGGCCTGGGGCCGTTGGGCGGCATCGTTACCGCCATGGGCAACGCACGCCACGACCGCTTGTTGGTGTTGGCCGTGGACGTGCCCGGTGTGAACGCACGGCTGCTGGAACGCCTTACACGCGAGCTGCCGGAAGACGCAGATGCACTGGTCCCGCGCCACAACGGTGACCTCGAACCGTTGGTTGCCGCGTATCACCGCCGTTGTTCCGAAGCCTTCATGGATCACATTACGCGAAGCCAGCTTTCCATGCACGGTGCGTTGGCGGATGTGAAGACGGCCTACTTGGAGATCAAGCCCGGTGACGATGGCTGGCCCGAAGATCTGTTTCGCAACGTCAACAGTCCTGCCGACCTTTGAACCATGGACGTGTTGCTCTTTGGATTGATCGCAGAAAAAGCCGGGACCGATAAATTGTCGATCTCGGCCGCGGACACAAGTGCGTTGAAGCAAGCCTTGGAGCAACGCATTGAAGGCCTGTCCGCGCTGAGCTACGCGCTGGCCGTGGACCGCAAGATCACAAACGGAATTGTTGAATTGAACGGCAGTGAGGAAATCGCGCTGTTGCCACCATTCGCAGGCGGATGAGTGAAACGAAAACACATAAGATCCGGGACATCTTCACCGAAGGTCCGATCGCGCCGGCCTTCATCGCGGAGAGCATCGCGAAGCACAGCACGCGCCACGACATCGGGGCGCATGAAATTTTCCTTGGTCAGGTGAGGGCGGATAGTACGGGCGGGAAATTTCCCGCCCCAACAGCGGCTATCGAATACACCGCCTACCGCGACATGGCGAACGAACAGATGATCGCCATCCGCGAGGAAGCCTTCGCGCGCTGGCCCATCACCTGCCTGCACGTGCATCATAGCCAAGGCGTCATCAAGGCCGGGGAGCTTTGCTTCTTCGTCTTTGCATCATCGGCGCATCGCCAAGTAGCACGCGAGGCCGTGGCGTTCGTCAACGATGAAGTGAAGAAGCGACTGCCGATCTTCGGGAAGGAGATATTGGAGGGCGGGGAGCATGTATGGAAAAAGAATGTATGAGGACATGTGGAAAGGTGACTGGTAATTGGTGACTGGTGATTAGAACCGAGGTGCCTCCAATCACCAATCACCATCCACTAATCACCCAATTCAACTCTGTATTCAATGATCGACATCACCCACAAACCCACCACGCTCCGCGAAGCCATCGCCGAAGCCACCGTTACCGTGAGCAAGGCCGAGACCATCGCAGCGGTGAAGGAGCGCCGCGTCCCAAAGGGTGACGTGATCGAGGCCGCGCGTATCGCGGGCCTCTTCGGCATCAAGCGCACCGCGGACATGATCCCGGACTGCCATCCTTTGCCGGTAGAGCACGCCGAAGTCACAAGTAGTGTGCAGGACATGTCCATCGTGGTCACGGTGAAAGTGCGCACCATTTACCGCACTGGCGTGGAAGTGGAGGCCATGCACGGCGCAAGCGTAGCGGCGCTTACCATCTATGACATGCTGAAGCCGATCGATAAAGGCATCACCATTGATCGCATCCGCTTGGTGGAAAAGAAGGGCGGCAAGAGCGATTGGAAAGATCAGTTCGAGAAGATGCCACGCGCCGCAGTGCTCGTTATCAGCGACAGCGTTTCCGCAGGCAAGAAAGAAGACAAGGCGGGAAAGGCCATCGGTGAAAAGTTGAAAGCTATGGGCGTGGAACTGGCTGCAAATGCACTGGTACCCGATGAGCTCGATCAGATTGCCGCACAAGTGAAAGCATGGGCCGAGCAAGGCATCGACCTCATCCTCACCACGGGCGGCACAGGCCTCTCACCCCGCGACCGCACGCCCGAGGCCATCGCACCCATCCTCGATCGCGAAGTGCCCGGCATTATGGAAGCAGCACGCAGCTATGGCCAAGCTCGCGTGCCCCTCGCGATGATGAGCCGCGGCATCGCTGGCATGATCGATCGCACACTGGTGATCACCCTGCCGGGATCAACGCGCGGCGCACAAGAGACGATGGACGCACTTTTTCCGTTTGTGTTGCATGTGGTTAAGGTGCAGGAGCATGCTTATCGGCATGGGGCGTAGGTTTTCACCGCCAAGACGCTAAGAGCGCTAAGAATGCGTGGTTAGGATTTTACAGCCAAGACGCAGAGAGAGAGCCAAGTTTCACTTCATTGCCATCAGAGGTGATCATACCAATGACTGAAGATGAACTCGCCACCATTGCAGTGGATGCCATGATCGAGGTGCATCGGGAATTGGGTCCGGGCCTTTTAGAAAGCAGCTATGAGCATTGCCTTCTATTCGAGCTTACTGAACGTGGATTAAAAGTAGAGCGGCAAGTCGCTTTACCGCTTCGTTATAAGAAGGTCACGCTTGAGGCTGGCTACCGTATCGACATTTGGGTAGAACGCAAGTTGATCATTGAAGTGAAGTCGGTTGAAACGCTTCATCCGATTCATCTTGCCCAAATCATCACCTACCTGAAGCTTACAGACAATCGCCTTGGTCTGTTGGTCAACTTCAACGAAAAACTGGTGAGCAAGGGCATTCGGCGCGTAGCGAACAAAATGCCTGAATAGCCTTTGGCACCTCGTCTTTCTTGGCGCTCTTAGCGTCTTTACGGTGTTGTCACCCCGCCGTTTTTTCGACTTGCGTTTCTTAGCGTTCTTAGCGTCTTGGCGGTGCAACTGTGCTTGCCGTCTTTCACTTCTTTGCGCTCTTAGCGTCTTTGCGGTGTATTCACCCCTTTTTTTGCTTCCGTATCACAAAGTTCTTCGTCGGTCGCTCCTTAGCATTAGGATCATAACGCTCATCAAAACTCCGTAAGAACCATTGAAAGCGTTCACCCGGCGTAAGCGCCAAGAATTCACGTTCCCTGCGGGCGTTGCTTTCCGCTTTCGTCTCGAAGCGGATGCGATCGTCGGTAGCCATTGTTGCCCTCAAAGCTATGGCACTACTACAACTCCGCTCTTCGGGACACCAGCACCAACAAAGCGCCACAACGCGCATTGCCCGCCAGGCCAAGAAATGCGCTGCTCACTTCGTGCATCCAAACGCATCGAGCCTAACACACGGCCCTGCGTATCGAATAGTTCCAAGGTCCCGGCATCACCGTCGTTGCGGATGGACAGCCCATTTGCATCGCCAGTTACGCGGAAGGCCGAATGTAGATTTTCCGTGATGCCTGTCGTTGTGATATCGACAACAAAAACACTCGTATCCGTGCGTCCGCAATCATCCATCGCGATGTAAGTCACCGTGTAATTTCCAACGGCGGCGTACGGATGCGTGAAGCTGCTTTCCGTGCTGGAGCTGCCATCGCCCAAGTCCCAGAAGTTGCTGGTGGCGCTCGTGGAGTTCTCGCTGAACGCCACTTGGCCACTGCCAAGATCCGTTTGTTCCGGCAACGCGACCGGGTCGTTCACGCCGATGTTCCATGTGCTCAAACTATCCAGCACAACGGAAGTTGCCACTTGCTGAAGTGTGGCCGCTGTCGCCGCATCCAACGTGGAAATAAACGTAGCCCCGACAGTGGTGCGGCGGAAAAATGTGCTGTACATCGTGCAAGCCACCAAGTAGGATCCGGCCACGCTGGGGTGGCTGCCGTCCGAGGCGTAGAGGTTGATCGACGGAAACTCTTCGCGTATGCGTTTCCACGCCATGCCGGCGGGCGCGCATGCAGCGCTGTTGTCCTGCGCCATCTGCAGGTAGCTGATCCGCAGTTGTTCTTGCATGCCTTCGTAGGTGCAAACGGGCGGCCAGGATGCGCAGTTGTCCGCATCACCGTTTTCGCGGCCCCAGGTCATGTAGAACACAGGTTCCGCGCACGGGGAATGCGCGCGGATGCTGTCCGTCAATGCGGTCGCGTAAGGCAGGGACTCCGTGGCCACCTGTGCCGGTGGAAAGGAGGGAAGCTGGCTTTGCTCCTGGAACACCACGTAATTCCAGCCGCCTTGATCGATCAGGTTTTGCGTGGCGGCATTTGTGGTATGCCCGCTGAAGGTGAAACCGCCCGGCGTGGAACTGCTTACGACCAATGTATCGCCCAAGGAAAGCGCCAATTGCCGCGTCATTTCCGGCAAGTCGTTCACCGCTGTATAACTGTTGCCGATGAAGAGGACGTGCGTGGTTTGCGCTAAGGCGGTTGCAAGCGTTCCGAACAGGAGGAGAAAAGCGAAGAGATGCTTCATGGCGTGAAGGTAGAAAGCGCCGTGGGCGTGCAAGAATTTCCGGTAAGTGAAAAGCATTTCCCTGCGCATTGGGCTTGCACGGAAATTTCTTTGCGTTCTTCGTGCCCTTAGCGGTAAAAGAAAATGGTCAACGGCAAGGAGGCATTCGTAGAGGAGTTCGTACTGCATCGCATCGGCGCGGAGGGCGAGTCCAGCGTGTTCAGTGACTTTAGTGCGGTGATCAAAGGTGAATTGGAACAGCAATTCCTGCGGAAGCTCTTTCTGCGTCCTTTCACGAACATGGCCTTCACTTGTGAGTTCGCCTCGGAGAAAAGTGCAGTTCAACAGCTGTGTACCAAAATCTACGATGGGGAAAGCATCGTGGAGAATTCGGTGGCCATTGCGAAGCAGCTTATTGCCACCGCCCCGGAAGACAAGATGCCGGGCGGTGACCTCATCGTGGCGAAGTTCAGCGCTGTGCAGATCGGCAACGCGGAACACGAAGCGGTGGGCATCTTCAAATTCGACGAGAAAGAAGTGTTCCTTGAAAGCAAATTGAAGGACGATGCCATCGCGCTGCGGATGAAGCGCGGCCTGGGCAACAACAAGCCGAACAAAGCTTGCTTGGTGGTCTTCTCGGGAGACGCGCCCACGCTCTTCATCATCGACAGCCAAGCGAGCACGGAGTATTGGCAGAAGGACTTTATCGGCTCACGGCCGAAGAAGGACTTCGTGAACAGCACCAGTGATCGGATGAACATCACCAAGACCTTCATCACCGAGCAACTACCACAGGACTTCGTGGTGGAAAAGGCCGACCAGATCGATCGCTGAACCGCTCCGTGGATTACTTCAAGAACCACACGGAATTCGATCAGGACGAATTCACGCAGGAAGTATTTCAGGAAGAGAAGACCATCCAGTCCTACAAAAACTACAGTGATCGCTATCAGCAGGAGAACGATGTGCAGGTGCAGGACAACTTCGCGATCTCCGAGCACGCCGTGAAGAAACAGGCACGCGCATTCAAAAGCGTGCTGAAGCTGGACAAGAACTTCCACATCTACATCCACGGCGACCGCAACAAGATCGAGCACGGTGTGGACGATAACGGACGGAAGTTCTACAAGATCTTTTACGAGCAGGAATCATAGGCTCAAGCCAGGTTTCCATTGCAAAGCCGAACCGTTTATTTTAAGAACTTCTGCTATCAATGCGCGTAGAACGCCTTTACCCAATGGTCAAACCCGCCACTTTTGTCCGTCTGCGCCTTTTCGGCGTTTTGAGTGGCGTTCTTTTTGCGGTATTGGCATGGTCGCAGCTCAGTGCACCGCAGAGCGTGGTGTTTGATGTGCTAGGAGACCGATATTTTGTTGCTTGTCCGGGTAATGACCAGATTATGCAACGGGCTCAAGATGGGGCAATTTCAACGTTTGTATACGTACACGATACGCCGTTGGGCCTGGATATGAAGGGCGACACGCTCTTCGCTTGTGTGGGCAGTTTTGTAGAGGCATATAGTGCTTCGAACGCCACCACACTTTTCGCCTACGATGTAAAAGGCGGCTTTCTAAAAGGAGTGTCCAGCGATGGAACCTTCCTGTATGTCTCGGACATGTTGGGGAAGCGAATTGTTCGCATTGACCCCATCTCAAAAACATCCATGGACTGGGTGCCTAATTTGGATAGGGTTCCCCAGGCCGTTCAGGTAGATGCACAGCGTGGGTTACTGTGGGTAACCTTTCTCGGGGAATTTGCACCTGTGTGTGCATTTGATCTCAATACGGCGGCTTTGGTCTATTCTATTCCTACTGCACTAACCGATGTTGTCGGGCTTGCATTGGACTGTTCAAAAAAGGTTGTGATCGCCAGCAGAAACCCCGGGCGCGTGAGCCGTTTTGACCCCGATGCGACTTCGCCCGAACTGGAGGATCTACGCGTGGACGGTGTTGCTTGTCCAGGCGACATTGACTACGATAGCGGCCATGGGCGTATCTGTGTGCCGGACCCGCTGGCTGGAACGTTGGTTTTCAACGTTCCAAATGGATGCGCGGAAGATGTTTTTAAGCGTATCGATTACAAAACTGTACAGGTCTTTCCTGAGCCGAAAACGAATCTATTATGCGTAGACCTTGCCACGGGGGAGACTGAGCGCTTTGTGCTCTTTTCTTCAACCGGGCTTTTGGTTGCAAGCGGCGAGCTGCGACCGCAAGCATGTTTGGATCTGAAAAAGCTCGGTAAAGGGGATTTTTTCGTAGAAATTCCGAGGTTGAAACAGTACTTGAAATTCACGATCCCGGAAAGTCCCGAGCGCATCAATCGCAACAGGGTGGCTTCTGCGGGCAAGCGCTAAGTGTGTTCTGCATATTTTCTACTTGAATAAGTATTTCGTCGAGTAAAAAAACGGAGCGCCAGCTTGCGCCGACGCTCCGTACTACCACCAAACCAAAACCACTTGGCATGAGCGCCGGTCCGTCTAAAGTCCGGCGTAGCACCAAATTAGGGACATTAGCAATCTTGGGAAAGAAGGAAACCAGCAACGGCGGTGGGGGAACGGGCAACGGCGCGTTCTCGTATGCGACGTGGATAGTGGGCTATCGGCCGGGTCCAACTGCAACTTTCATTGGCAGCAGCACATAGCATGGTACTGGCGAGCCGTCCACAGTGCTGTCGTGAACCGGGCAATGCGCCAACATCCCATTGTCCAGTGTGGACAAGGCGGTGCCTACGAGTACAGCAGGGGAGAAGGACGGAATATCCCCGCTGATGGAACGTTCCACGGCAGGGAAGGGCGCTTGAAATTCAGGAGTGGCCATGGCAGGGACCATTGAACGTAAATGCGATCCAAATGTTTCCCGCCGAACCGATCAATTCCCGAGGTCGTTGAAGATCCAAAGGTCTACCGTTCCAGTAAGCAGGGTGTATGCATTTTCCATGGTACGAGGGGTTTTATGCCACCAAGATATCTCGACCTGTGCCGCGAAAAAAGCCCGCAACGAGCATCGGCGTTACCTAATTGGGCAATGGTGAAAAGCAGTTTTTCCCCCATGAATGAACATTGCCGGTCCTTGGCCCGGAGCCGCCGTTAGTAGTACAAGCCGCACGGCCCCGCCTATCTTGCACCTACCTTTTCGACAAAGCAAACCCAATGGCCATACCTGTGTTGATCGTGGACGATGAGGCCGATGCGCGGGAGAACCTCCGGCTGATGTTGAATGAGCATTGCCCCGAAGTGGAGGTGGTCGCCATGGCCGCTTCCGCGAAGGAGGCGCGCGAGCTGATCGCATCCAAACAGCCACAAGCCTTGTTCCTCGACATCAAAATGCCGGGTGAGGACGGCTTTTCCCTGCTGCGTTCCGTGGCCGACCTGGATCTTCCGGTAGTGTTCACTACGGCTTACGACGAATTTGCATTACGAGCCTTCCGCGAGAATGCCGTGGACTACTTGGAGAAGCCCATCGATACCGACGAACTCGTGCGGGCAGTGGGGAAATTGCTGCGCCTAACCGGAGACCCCGAACTGGCTGCACAGCGTGCCGTCGCCGTGAAGGCACTGGCTAACGACCCTGATTCGCCCCTGAGCACACGCGTGGCCGTGCCAAGCCGCGATGGCTTGATCCTGCTCCGCCATAAGGACATCCTTTACTTGGAAGCCAGCGATAGTTACACCGTGGTCCATGTACGCGATGGCAAACGCACCATTAGCAGCAAACACATCCGCGTGTTCGAGACCAATTTGGACCCCAAGAAATTCTTCCGCGTTCACAAGTCCTGTATCATCAATTTGGAGCACTTGAAAAGCTTCAGCCGCAGCGAAGGCAACATGGCCGTGCTGGACAACGGTGCCATGGTGCCGGTGAGCCGCCGCAAATTGCCGGAGCTTCTGGCACTGGTCAATACCTTCTGAGCCTTGGGCCTGATGCTGCGTTGGAAACAGGTGTTGCAAGTGCGCATTATTGCATGTTTCCTTGCAGGAATGCTGGCCGGACCTTTCGTGCTGGCGCAACAGTTCGGGTTCACCGCGTTCACCCCCAAGGATGGGCTGGCGCAAAGCCAAGTGCGCTGTATGGCGCAAGACAGCGCAGGCTACATGTGGTTCGGCACCCTGGGCGGTGCCAGTCGGTTCGATGGCTTGGATTTCACCAACTACGGACTGCGGCAAGGGTTGCCCGATCCGCAGGTGAACGCCATGCTCGCCATGCCGGACAGGTCCATGTGGCTGGCCTGTGGGTCTTCATTGACGCGCTTCGACGGCGAGGCCATGCACACCGTTCCCTTGCCGAAAGGCATTTCGGAAGCCCGCATTTTGGCCCTTGCCGGTGATCGGGATGGCGGGGTCTATGTAGGCACCGACGGTGCAGGTTTGCTCCAAGTGGAAAACGGAATTGTCTCCGTACCGGTAGGCTGGCCAACGGATTCCGCACAAGGCGTGCGTTCGCTACTGATGCTGCCGGACGGCACATTGCTCGTGGGCCTGCGCGGGGGACTGCTGCGCTGGAAGGATGGAAAAGCCGAACGTGTACCGCTGCCCTTTGCGACCGGTGTGAGCGCATTGGCCATGGGTCATGATGGTACACTTTGGGTGGGCACTTTCGGCGCAGGGTTGGTGGGCGTGAAGAAAGACGGCGCGTTCATTCTATACGATGAATCGAAAGGTTTGCTGCAGAACAATGTTCGCAGCTTGCTCGTGGACCGTCGCGGGCGCTTGTGGGTAGGCACCAAGTTCGGCGCGAACCTGTTGGAGAACGGCCGCATCCGTTCCTACACCGTGTACCAAGGCATGCCCAATGACAACATCTGGTGTGTGAACGAAGACAATGGCGGCGGCTTGTGGTTCGGTACCGACGGTGCGGGTGTTTTGCGTTACGCCGGCGAGCGCTTCGTCACCTTTACTGTTACCGAGGGCCTTTGCAGCGACTTGGCCATGTGCGTGGTAGGCGACAAACACGGCGACCTTTGGTTGGGCACCTATAACAACGGCATCTGCCGCATGGATGCCATGGCCAACATCACCACGTTGGACGGCTTGCCCAACAATACGGTATGGTGCGGAATAGTGGACCCGGACAGCACGTTGTGGTTTGGGACCAGCGACGGCCTTTGCCATATCGCCCGTGGAAAAGTGCTTCCTCTGGATAGTGGACGAGCGCTCATTGGCCAACGCGTGCTCTGCCTTTTCCGGCGCGATGACGGCGCACTTTGGTGCGGCACGCGCGATGGGGTTTCCGTGATACGTGCAACCGGGCCTGCGGAGCTGATCACCAATGTGGACGGCATCGCCTTGCGCGGCGTGCGTTCCATCCTGGGCGGACCCAAGGGCACACTATGGCTTGCGACGGACTTGGGAATCGTTCGCATAGGGAATGGAAAAGCACAACGCTTCACCACCCTGGACGGCTTGGCGCACAATACCGTTTTCTGCTTGACTTACGACGCGGAAGGCCGCCTGTGGGCCGGGACTTCAAACGGCCTTTCCTGCTTCACCGGTGAACGGTTCGTTTCCATGGAACTCGGATCGGATTTCGGTTCCAATTACGTGGGGCTCCTTCAGCATGACACCGGCGGAGAACTATGGGCCGGTACCAACAACGGCCTGTACCGCTTTTTGCCGGACAGCCTGCTGCAAGACCCCGAAAATGCAGACCACTTCACGCAAGTGGACGGCCTGCGCGGATCCGAATGCAACCTCAACGCGGGCTTCACGGGCGCGGATGGCCGTCTCTTCTTCGGTACGAACGCGGGCCTCACCATGTACGATCCACACGCACCGGATCTCCGGCGGCCCGACGTGCCACCCCGCACTTACATCACCGGCATCAGCAGCTTCCTACAGCCCATTCCCGGCGCCGACAGCTTGGGCGTTGGCAATGGTCCGAACGCACCTATCGATGTGCCGTACCGAAAGAACCACCTCACCTTTACCTACACCGCGATCGCCTTGGCCGACGGAAGCCACGTGCGCTTCCAATACCGCCTTGCCGGATTTGACAGTGATTGGTTGCCCGCAACGGAGGCTCGTTCTGCCAGCTATTCCAACCTGCCGGACGGAAATTTCGCCTTTGAGGTGCGCGCGATAGACCCGCGCGGGCATTGGGGAAAACCGGCGCAGTTGGCCTTCAGCATCGCACCGCCTTATTGGCTCACTTGGTGGTTCTTCGCAGCCTGTGCAGCGGCCATCGTGGCGATACTCTATGGCATTCAGCGGTATAGAAACTTGCGCCGGCAACGCGCCGAGCACACCCGCCAATTGGAACTGCGTTCCCGTATGTTGAAGCTGGAACAGCAGGCCCTCAACGCCAACATGAACAGGCATTTCATCTTCAACGCCCTCAACAGCATCCAATATGCCATCAACCGGCAAGACCGCACGGCTGCCAACAAGTACCTCACCAGCTTCGCGAAGTTGATACGCAAAAACCTCGATGCCAGCGCCAACGACACCACCACTTTGGCCGAAGAGTTATCGCGCTTGGAACTCTACCTTTTGTTGGAGCACATGCGCTTCAAGGACAAATTTTCATACACCGTGGTCGTAGCAACTTCCGTGGATGCCAACGCGGTGAACATCCCCGCGATGATGTTGCAGCCTTACGTGGAAAATAGCATCTGGCACGGCATTTTGCCCATGGCGCATCCGGGCCATGTGGAAATACAAGTGGAGCCCTTTGGCGAGTCCCATGTACGCATCCGGATCTCCGATGATGGCATCGGCATCGACCAGAGCATGGAGGAAAAGAATGGTGACACTGGCCATATTTCACGCGGAATTGAGATCACCAAGGGCCGCGCGGACATCCTTCGGCGCCTCAATTTGGCGGACATCCGCATCCAAGGACCGGAACAATTAAGCGGAAAACACGGTAAAGGCACTCAGGTGGTGATCGACTTGCCCGTACACACGGCAAAAGACTCTGCAACATAACCACTTGCAAAACGTTTGAAGATGTATTACCTTTGGTCAACGATGAAGTGCGCAGCATTCACTACCAAGTATGCCACAATGGTCTTTTTGGCCGTTGGGTTGCTGCTTTCAACCGGCTGCACGAAGGAAGAAGTTGTTGCTCCTTCAGGCTTTCAACCGGAACTGAGGCGCAATGCTCCCGTGCCACCACCTGTAGGACATGGCGATGTGAACGGGGCCGGTGACCGGGACGGAGGCGTGTTCATAACCGACGATGGCGATGATCTGGGTGATAAGGAAAGCACCAACAAGCCCAAACCGAACTAACCAAGTGTTGGTAACAAAACATTACTAACAAAAAGTAAGGGACCGCAATGGTCCCTTTTCTTTTTGGGGCATGCGCCATTCCCAGCCCCATTGCCACCGTTGCCCGGAATGCGACCCGCCAGTCGGACCCTGCTTGTTATTTTTCAGTGCATCCAAATCTCCGGCCATGGCAAACATTCCGCAAGATCACGTCCATCGCCTCATCCGTTCCATGTCCCCCGCGGAAAAGCGCTACTTCAAATTGCACACATCGCGTCACGTGGTTTCGGGCCATAGCAACCACCAGGAACTCTTCGATGCCATCGCAGGCATGACCGAATACGATGAAAACGTGCTGCGGAAACGCTTCGCGAAGGAAGCTTTCATGCGCCGCTTCCCCATAACAAAACGCCGGTTGTACGAAGCTGTGCTTGCCAGTTTGGACGCTTTCCACGCCGAAAGCTCGATCGACGAAAAACTACGCCGCTTGTTGCACCATGTGGAATTGCTCCATCGCAGAGCGCTGTATGCCGATGCGGCGAAAGTGCTCCAAAGTGCAAGGGCAATTGCAGAGACACACCGGAAACAGGCGCTGCTGTTGCAAGTGGCGGAATGGGAACGGCGCATGATGGAGCGGTGCAATTATGCCGGGATCACACACGATCAATTGGAGGAGCGCGCCGTTTCCGTTGAAGGTATTGCCGCGCAGTGGCAGGAAGTGGACCGGCTTTGGCAACTGAAAAGTGAAGTGTTTTTGCTGATCTATCGCAACGGCCAAGCTGCGCAAGGGATGGATCTTTCCGAATTGGAAGCGTTGGAAAAGGAACCGCTTTTGCATGAAGGTGCTGCGTTGCATAGCCCACGCGCGCGCTTCCTGCATCACCATGTCCGCAGTGCATTGGCGTACGCGAAGAACCAACTGGCGCAATGTGAAACGCAGTTGGCCGCATGTGCCGAAGTGCTTCGCGGGGAGCCGGAAGCATTCAAGGAAGAACCCGATCTGCTACTTGGCGTAATGGGCAATTTGGCCAACGTGCGCATGCGCTTGGGCAAGCATTATCAAGCACTTGAAGGGTTCCGCACATTCCGGTTGATCCCCTTGCAGTTGGCCACCGCGCCAAGCCCGGACCTCGACATGAAATTGTTCGTCATGGGTTCCAGCTTGGAACTTTCCGTTCACTCTTTGAAAGGTGAATTCACCGAAGCGATGGAACAGCTCCCTGCATTGGAGGAAGGTTTGGCACGTTATGGCGAACGCGCCAGTACCATGCGCCGCGCGGAACTGGCGCTTCATGCGGCGTATGCCTGTTTCGGCGGCGGGGCGTTCGACATGGCCTTGCGCTGGTGCAACCGCTTGCTGAACGAGAAAGGGATCGAGTCACACACCGAGCTGCATGCCTTGGGCCGCATGATGAATGCGATGGCATTGGTGGAACTCGACAAGGAGGAACTGTTGACCTATCTCCTCCGGAATACCCAACGCTACCTTAAGCAACATGGAACCCCGTTCGCAGTGGAACAATTGCTGTTGGACCATGTGGCGGCATTGCTGAAAATGGATCCAGGCATTGAGGTGACGACGTTGTGGGGGTCATTTGGCGAGCAGCTGAACGCGCTGCTGAAAGATCCACACGGGGCTTCCGTTTTGGATCATGTCGATCTGGTCTGCTGGGCGAAAGCGAAGGCGGAAAGCCGTGCTTTTGATGAGGTGGTGCGGGCAAAGTGGAGCGCTCCCGCCGAAGCCGGTAGTACTCCGCCCAACGGACCAGGACGGCGGAGGGCGGCGTGAAACCTCGGCCATCCGTATCAGGCATGACCTCCGGATTACATTGCCTGCATGTCCGATCCAACGGCCCGGCGATCAGTGTTCCAATTTCTGTTCAACAGGTCGGCAGCTGTAGCGATCGGTGTTTTCGCATTTTCGCTTTTCGCTTACTGCCAATCCGGCGTGCTCACATTGAAAGACGGCTGGCAGTTCCGCCAAGTCGGAACGGAAAAATGGTACTCCGCTGAAGTACCGGGCGTAGTGCATACCGACCTCCTGCGCCATGGCTTGATCCCCGATCCGTACGTCAACTTTAACGCGGACAGCGTGCAATGGATCGAAGACAAGGACTGGGTTTATCCACGCACGATCACTGCGGACCGCGCGTTGTTGCGGAATGAGCACATCGATCTTGTCTTTAAAGGACTGGACACTTTTGCAGAGGTGTACTTGAACGGTGAATTGCTCGGCAAAACGGACAACATGTTCCGCACTTGGGAATGGCCGATCAGGAAAAAGTTGCATCGCGGAGTCAATGAATTGAAGGTGATCTTCAGAAGTCCGATCACCGAAGGGAAAAAGCTGAGCGATGCTTATGGCCTGCAGCTGCCGAACGCCAATGACCCCAGTGGTACAAGCCCGTACATCCGGAAAGCGGCCTATCAATTCGGCTGGGATTTCGCGCCGCGCTTGGTGAGCAGCGGCATTTGGCAACCGGTTGAATTGCGCTGTTGGAATAAGGCGCGGATCACAACATTGCAGGTGCGGCAGCAGTTCGAAGCGGACAGCATCCGCGCGACGATCCACGCAAAGGTTCGTGGTGACAAGCGCGCTTCACTTCACTATTTCCTTGACGATAGGCAGATCGGCGAACGAAAAATAGAGCCATCCCGATTGGACACGATCGATGCACCGTTCCAATTTTCCGTGGACAAGAAAGACCTGTGGTGGCCAGCGGGATCCGGCAAGCAAGCGCTGCACAACATCCGCGTGGAAGTGCGCAACACCAATGGCAAATTGCTGGACGAAGCGCAATGCAACATTGGCTTCCGCAGCGTTGAACTGCGCCTGGAAGCGGACAGCATCGGGCGCTCCTTCACCTTCGTGATCAACGGCGTGCCCACTTTCATGAAGGGCTGCAACATCGTTCCACCGGACATCTTCCCATCGCGTTCCGGTGATTCTGCATGGGTGGAGTTAGTGTCCGCTGCACAGCGTGCAAACATGAACATGGTGCGCATCTGGGCCGGTGGCATCTACCCGCCCGATGCCTTCTTCGATGCCTGTGACACGGCAGGCATTTTAGTCTGGCAGGATTTTATGCTGGCGAACATGGTGCCTGCTGAAGGCGCTTTCTTGGACAACGTGCTGGCGGAAGCGCGGGAACAGGCAGCGCGGCTGTCCACGCATCCGAGCGTAGTGCTGCTCTGCGGGAACAACGAACTCGATGTGGCGTGGAAGAACTGGGGCTGGCAGAAGAAGTACGACCAGCTCGGCGCTGATTCTGCACGCGTCTATCAAACAAACCGAGAGTTGTGGGCGCACCAACTTGCCGAGGTCGCGAACGCTGCTGGGCTAACCTACACCTGGACCAGTCCGCTCAGCAACTGGGGAAGTGCGGCGGGCCTGCGCAGTGGCGACCTGCACTATTGGGGCGTGTGGCATGGCGATGAACCCATCGCCGCCCTGGCAGACTACGTCGGGCGCTTTGTGAGCGAGTACGGTTTCCAGAGCTGGCCGGACAGCGCGCTGCTCGCGAAGTACATCGATCCGCAGGAGTTGTATCTCGGAAGTCCCGCGCTCAAGTACCGCCAGCGTAGCTACAAAACGGATGCCCCGATCTGGAAGGCGATCAGGGCAGGAATTAGGTGAGGAACCGAAGACACTGGGCCGCTTCATTTCAGCCAGCCAAGAGGTGCAGGCCAAAGCATACCAGATCGCGATCGAAGGACAAATTGCCGCGCAACCGCATTGCATGGGTACGCTCTTCTGGCAACTCAACGATTGCTGGCCCGGCCCAAGCTGGAGCCTTATCGATTATGGCGGAAATTGGAAGCCGGGGATGTATGTTGTCAAAAGGCTTTATTCGCGCTGATGCTGATCCGCAGAACGACATGATCCGAGCTTGGGCGCGTCTGGATGCAATCTCATTGCTAATTCCTGATTCCTGATTTCCGACGGTCGGAATCAGGAATCAGGAATTAGCGAATCAGCAATTTCATGGCTTCAATCCCACAACCTTCCCATCCACCATCACCCACACCTTGGTGCCGTGGATCTTGGCCATGCGACGGGCTTCCTTGGCGGCACGCTTCATGGCACGTGTAATGGCTTGGACTTTAGCACTTGGCTCGATGCTCTTCTTCATGGGTGCGTGGTCAAAAGTACGGGAATCGGACCAGATGCATCAAAAACGGTCCATTCATCGGCCAGCGCTTTGTAGTACTGCTCAAAGTTCTTCAAACCACGATCGAACCGTCGCAAGGCATCCACCTTGGGCACGTTGTGGCCGCCTTGGGCAACCCGCATTGCTATCCGGTTCAACGAGAGCGCCGGTGCATCCAGTTTGAGAAAGACGATCTCAATGTGATACCCCATTTGCTTCCACCTCTTGAACAAGTCGATATAGGTTTTGCCACTTAACGTACTCTCCAAGGCAAAGGACTCTCCAGCATTTGTGAGTCTGTCCAATTCTTCCAAGAGAATTCGACCTGCTGCGCGAGTTGCACGTTCCGGGGCCAAAGGAGAAAGGCCGGTCGCGATATAATCCGCGTTGATGAAGTTGATAACGCCCGCTTCCTGTACGAGATAGCTTCGGGCGAATGTGGTCTTCCCCGCCCCATTTGGACCGGCGATGATGATGCAGCGGGGCGTGGTTCGCTTGGCCATTATCATCGCAAGATAGGTTCAACATGCGGCGTTGGCTCCCAATCCATATCCTCACTCCGGGGGTCAACAAACAACTCCCGGTGCTCGGCTCCTCAATAACCACAGAGATCTGCCGAGTGCTCGGCTCTTATCCGCCTCAGGTGGGCTCTGCCGAAATAGACATGTCGGTTGAAAAGGGCCGGAGGCCGCAAGAGTTGGGCACTCGGGAACCCCGGATGAGACTCCGGGGCCGAGCGCCGGTGTGAGAGTTTTGCCGAACATTCATCTACTTCACTACAAATTCAAGTGGTTTCAGATCCACCTCTTTGCCCTGAGAGGAACGGGCTTTTATCTCAGTTATCCGGAGTATATCACCTATCTGAATGCCGGCCGTAGCCTCAGCCATTGTAGGTGTGAGCTCGGGTCCGCTTGCAAAGCCGTCATAGACAATTGACCGATCGCGTTCCAAGGTGAGCAGATAGTGCGAGATCCTGTAACTGATCTTGAAATCAACGCCCAGAGTTGTTTCGTCTAGTATTTTGGCAAGAACTCCCCGGCCTGCTATTGCTTCCCCATAAGGAATGAAGTCTTGCTCCGAAGATCGACCCGCGAAGTAGGCGAATGGGGTAGGCACGTCCCGGACCCAGAAACCATGGTGAGCGGTCAGGCGCTGAGTACCACTTTGCCAACTCACGACCAAATACATGTACCAAAATCCTGCGGCAGTATCCGGTGTGATCGAGTAGGAACACCCGCCTCCTTCTATCTGACCGCGAGAAATTGAAACATCAAGTGCCACACACTCAACACCCGGCACTGCGAACTCCACAGGGTTTGGAATTCCCTTGTACAAATAATCAGGGCGAGTATAGCCATGGGACAGGACCAAGTCCACCAAAGCCGTGTCCGGCACTTGGGCCAAAGCATTTAGGGGTAGAAGGAGGAATAGAAGCCGCTTCAACATTCCTGATGTGCACAAGTGTGGATGCTCGTGCCAGAGTTGGAGAACTTCCGTGTGAAAGTGATTTCCTCTGCCCTGTTGGGACCTGCGATGATGATGCAGCGGGGTATCATCAATCCTTATGGGTTCTGCTTCACAGTGAAGTGCAACTTAAGGCCGTCTTGCTCAAAGAACACGATCTTGATCACGGCACCTTCAACCTGCCATTCAGCCGAGTATTCGCCGCCCTCGGTCGTTTCCTCCATTGTTGGAGGGCCGAACTTCCGGAGCACATGTTCCTTGATGCGGATCAGATCGCTGTTCGCGATGTCATCATCCAGTGCCCAATGCTCGATCGAGCGGAAGGAGCTTTCACCGATCTGCGTTTCTTGATCTTCCGATACCGTTCGTAGATCAAGTGGCAGTCCGCCCAGTATGTCGTGCTTGCCCCAATGGTAGATCGTCCGATCTCCGGTATGCTCGTACCGAGCGGTGCGATCCGGCAGGAACGATGCCATTTTCGCGCCCCAGATCACGAGGGTATCATCATCCTCGAACCGGATCCCTGCGCTTAGGTCGGGCATGACTCACGCGCTAACCCCAACACTCCGCGCGCCCTTCGCCGGCAGCATCTCCTTCACCGCAGCCACCAGCGCAACCTCATCAAAGCCGCATTCCGCGTAAAGCTCCTTCTGCGTGCCGTGCTCAATGAAATGGTCCGGGATGCCTAAGCGCTTCACTTGGGCTTGGTAGCCGTGGTCCGCCATGAACTCCAGCACGGCGCTGCCCATGCCGCCTTGGATGCAGCCGTCTTCCACGGTGATCACGTGCTTGAACTTGCCGAACACTTCGTGCAGCAGCATCTCGTCGATGGGCTTCGCGAAGCGCATGTCGTAGTGCGCCACGCTGTAGCCTTCCGCTTGCAAGCTGTCAATACCCTTGGCAGCGATGTTGCCGATGTGCCCAATGCTGAGCACCGCGATGTCGTTGCCGGAGCGCACTTTGCGGCCTTTGCCGATGGTGATCTCCTTGAACGGCGTTTTCCACTCGGTCATCACGCCTTCGCCGCGCGGGTAGCGGATGCTGAAGGGGCCGTTGTCGCGGAGCTGCGCGGTGTACATCAGGTTGCGCAGTTCCTCCTCGTTCATCGGCGCGCTCACGATCATGTTCGGGATGCAGCGGAAGTAGGCGATGTCGAACGCACCGTGGTGTGTTGGGCCATCGGCACCGGCGAGCCCGCCGCGATCGAGACAGAGTACGACGTGCAGTTTTTGCAACGCCACATCATGCACCACCTGATCGTAGGCGCGTTGCATGAAGGAGCTGTAGATGTTGCAGAACGGGATCAGCCCTTGTGTGGCCATGCCGGCGCTGAAGGTGACGGCGTGCTGCTCCGCGATGCCCACGTCGAACGCGCGGTCCGGCATGGCCTTCATCATGATGTTGAGCGAGCAACCGCTGGGCATGGCGGGCGTTACACCCACGATCTTCGGGTTCTTCTCCGCCAACTCCACAATGGTGTGGCCGAAGACGTCCTGGTATTTCGGCGGCTGCGGACTTTTCGGCACCACCTTGATGATCTCGCCGGTCTCCTTGTTGAACAGGCCGGGTGAGTGCCATATGGTGGGGCTGCCTTCTTCAGCGGGCTTGTAGCCCTTGCCCTTCATCGTTACCGTGTGCAGGATCTTCGGGCCGGGAATGTCCTTGAGGTCGCGCAGCACCTTCACCAAGCGCTCCACATCGTGGCCGTCCACTGGGCCGAAATAGCGGAAGCGCAGGCTCTCGAAGAGCTTGCTCTGCTTCAGCAGAGCGGCCTTCACGGCGTTCTCCACTTTCTGCGCGACGGACTGAGCGTTCGGTCCGAACTTGCTCACCTTTCCGAGCAGTTTCCACACTTCGTCCTTCACCTTGTTGTAGCTCTGGCTCGTGGTGATGTCGGTGAGGTATGCCTTGAGCGCACCCACGGCGGGGTCGATGCTCATGCAATTGTCGTTCAGCACCACGAGCAGGTCGCTGTTGGCGGTGCCGCCGTGGTTCAGCGCCTCGAAGGCCATGCCGGCGGTCATCGCGCCGTCTCCGATCACGGCCACGGTATGGCGGTCCAGCTCGCCTTTCAGCTTGCTGGCCACGGCCATGCCGAGCGCGCCGCCGATGGAGGTGCTGCTATGCCCCACGCCGAAAGTGTCATACTCGCTTTCGCTACGCTTGGGGAAACCACTAAGGCCCTTGTACAGCCGGTTGGTATGGAAATTCTCGCGACGACCGGTGAGAATTTTGTGCCCGTAAGCCTGGTGCCCCACGTCCCAAACGAGCTGGTCGTACGGCGTATTGAAAACGTAGTGCAACGCCACGGTAAGCTCCACTACGCCAAGGCTGGCACCGAAGTGGCCGCCCTTCACGCTAACCACATCAATGATGAAATCGCGGAGCTCTTGGCACACCTGATCGAGCTGCGCTTCGGGTATTTCACGCAGGTCCGAAGGGACGATGATGCGCTCGAGCAGGGGGTAGGGGCTGGTGGATTTGGGCACGGGCGGTCGAGTTGAAAGTTGAACAAAAGTAATTCCAGCGCGGAAAGTCGTGGCCAATCTGCGGAATGAAGCTGCTACATGTACGGTACAACAGCGGAAATCGGACCAAATTGTTGTATGCACATTGACCGAACTGTAATGGTCTATCCCTTGGGGGCAGCCGTCGCAGCCTCCATCATTCCTATAATCCGGAACCTGTCCCGATAATTCGCGCCCAGCACGATTCCGGCCAACCACCCGGACGCGTGCGGTCTAGGCAACCCTACGGGTCGTTTCGGGCCGGTTATAAGACCCCGATAGGGGTCTCGGAAATTAGCTGAATCCCCATCACACGCGATAACCGACCCCGATAGGGGTCGCAGCGAATAGGGCGATAAATCGCATTGCGGTGCCAATTAGATGTGTTTGCTCTCATCCAACCACCCGCCTGTCCAATTTCCACCACCTTGTAACCTTTCCCCAACTTGTGCGACTATACCTCTGAAGCCCACCTCCCGTGCCCGACGAAAAACAAATAGCATTCATGCAGGCCTACGCCAAGTGCCACGAGCCGTTCGTACGCTACTGCTCGGCGGTGGCCTACGGAAAGCTGCCTGCGGAAGATCTTGTGCAGGACGTGCTTTTGTCGGCCTTTCATCACTTCGATTCCATCGCGAACAAGGAAGAGCTCCTGCACTACTTGGTGCGCGCCGCACGGAACAGAGCGATCAGCGTGTGGCGGATTGAGCGCAGGAACGAGGCGGTCTGTGAAAAGCAGGCCGCGAAACTGATGGAACGCGGCGCCACGGCGGAGATGATGGTGGATGTCAACATCGTCTATGCGGCCTTGGACCGGTTGCCCAAAGACCAGCGCGAAGCCTTGGTGCTGTTCGAAGTTTCCGGTGTGCCCATGGCGGAGATCGCCACGATACAAGCGTGTTCCGAAGGTTCCGTGAAAACGCGCGTGAGCCGTGCGCGGACCAAGCTGCGCGACCTGTTGGAGGGAAGGGCGAAAAGCGCCGACGCCAACGTGTTGGGCGCGCTAAAAACGCTCATGCTATGATGCAGCACGAAGAAATCGATAACGCGCTGGAGTTGCTGCGGGACCTTCCCGCCGAGCTTTCATTGCAGGAAGTGGATCGCATGGTCTTGGCCTTTCCCGCCGTGCCCGCCGCTAATGCATGGTACAAAAACATCAACCTAAACTCATTCATCATGACAACCGCAGGAACCTTGATCGTTGCCGGACTAACTTTTTTCCTTGCTGCTAAAAGCCAGGTGCCACCCGTAAGCGCCGCAACACCGCCAGTGTTGGAGTTGGTGCCGGAATTGGCTGAAATACCTGTACAGGAAGTGCAACCGGTTTTGCAAATGGCAGAAGCTCCAGCCCCTGCATTGGTAGCGGTGAAAGAAACTGTGCCGGAAGTGAAGACGATGGAAACGCTTCCCATGCCCGTTGCGGAGCCAACTGCTGCCATGGAACCTATGCAGCCTGTCACCGTTGAGACTGCAGAAACACTGCCCGTGGCTCCGGAACCTGTGGCGGTCGCAGCGCTCGCCCCCGCGACCCAACTGGACTTGAAGGATTTCACTTCCGTTCAGGCGAGCGGGCCAGTGAACGTAACAATCGCCCAAGGGCCGTTCTCCGTGAACGTGGAAGGTGACGCGGACGCGATGGATCTCGTGGAAGTGACGGTCGAGAAAGGAGCCTTGAAGATCGAATGTGCCAAAAAGGAGATCAAAAAGAAAAAGGATTGCAAATGCGACTTTGACAAAGCGCCCATGGTGGTGGTCACCATGCCGGAATTGCGCGCGGTAGGCTTAGGCGGGTCGGGCATGGTGAGTATCGCAGATTTTGATCAAACTGGCTCCATGGACTTGTCTATTGCCGGCTCGGGTGACATCAAGTTCAGCTCGTTCAAGGGGCTGGCCGGACTCAATATTTCAGTGGCAGGCAGCGGCGATGTAAATGGTGGCAAGGCCGAAGTTTCCGGCAAGACCAAGATCTCCGTGGCCGGTAGCGGCGATGTCAAAATCGCTGGTCGTACCGACAATGTGAAGGTGAGCATTTCCGGCTCCGGCGATGTGGATGCGAGCGAAATGGAGGCTGGCACTGGCGCTGCCAGCATTGCTGGATCCGGCAGCGTAGTGGTAAACACGAAAGGGGAGTTGACCAAAGCGGTCAGCGGCAGCGGCAAAGTGCGCAATACCGGTTCCGGCGGAAGCGGTTCATCGTCCAGCGACGAGGACCAGCAATGAGGGTTGCGTAGCGATGGCCAGCCCATCGCTCCTCCGCCGGGACTTTCTTAATTGCTAATTCCTAATTGCTGATCGCTAATTCCGGTAGGCTGCGTCGGCAGTCGGAATTAGCGATCAGCAATTAGCAATTTGCGAATCCTTAGGCCATTCGCAATAGTGAGCTGCTGCGGAATCTTTCGATATTCGAATCAGCTAATCAGCTAATCGATCTCATCCGCTAATCAAAACTTATTTCTTTAGCAGCGCATCCCAACCCTGCGCCTTCAGCTCATGCTGGCCGCCTTGCCGGTCCACCAATTGGTAGCCGCTGGCGGCATCGGTCATGTGGCCAACCACGGTGAAGTGCGGTGAGCCCTTCACCTTGTCGTAATCACTCTGCGCAATGGTGAAGAGCAGCTCGTAATCCTCGCCACCGTTCAGCGCGCAGGTGGTTGGGTCCAGGTTGAAATCGTGCGCGGTGCTGATCGTCACCGGGTCCATCGGCAGCTTGTCCTCGTAGATCTTCACGCCCAGTTCGGAGCGGCGTGCAATGTGCAGCACGTCGCTGGCCAAGCCATCGCTGATGTCGATCATCGCGGTGGGTTTCAGCTTCATTTCCGTGAACATGGCGATGACGTCCTTGCGTGCTTCAGGTTTCAATTGTCGTTCCAGTATGTAGTCAAAGCCCACCAGGTCCGGTTGCACGTTCGGGTCCTGTTTGAAAACGGTCTTCTCCCGTTCGAGCACTTGCAGACCCATGAAGGCACCGCCGAGATCTCCGCTTACAACCAGCAGGTCGCCTTCCTTGGCGCCGTGGCGGTAAACGATGTCTTCCTTCTTCGCCGTGCCTATGGCCGTGATGCTGAGCACTAAACCACTGGTGGACGATGTGGTGTCGCCGCCCACCAAGTCTACGCCGTAGGCTTGGCAAGCCGCGAGCATGCCCGCGTACAATTCATCCACGGCTTCCAACGAAAAACGGTTGCTGATCGCGATAGCCACGGTGACCTGCTTTGGCACTGCGTTCATGGCGTACACATCGCTGAAGTTCACGATCATTGCTTTGTATCCGAGGTGCTTCAACGGCACATAGCTCAGGTCGAAGTGAACGCCTTCCACCAGCATGTCCGTGGTGACCACTTGCACCAAAGACTGTCCCCCCGCGCCCGACGCGGGGTCGATCACGGCAGCATCGTCGCCGATGCCTTGCACAGAAGACGGATTAACGAGTTCAACAGCAGCAGTGATCCGGTCGATCAAACCGAATTCGCCGAGCGAGGAGAGTTCTGTGCGGGAGGTGTCGGGCATAATAGAAAAGTTGTCAGTTCTCAGTTGTCTGTTGTTAGGCGTTGCACCCCCAAAGAACTCCTGGAACGGCTTGGTACCTGACGTTGCGACGACAGTTAATCGCACGGAGCAGTCGGCCTATCACTGCAGTTCCAGATTAGGACCTGACAACGAGAACTAACTGACAACGGACAACTAAACTCACCAAATCACAACGCGCTCACTATCTGGCACCACCATGGTTCCAGCGGCACCAGCGCACCAAGCCTCAGAGAACGGCTTGAACTGGCCCAACGCCGCATCGATGCGGAAGTGAGCCGGGCTGTGCGGATCGCGTTCGATGCGCATACGCAATGCTTCCGGACGGATGTTGTCGCGCCAAACTTGTGCCCAGCCCAAGAAAAAGCGCTGCTGCCAGGTGTAGCCATCGATGAGTGCAGGCTCGGGTTTGCCTTCCAAGCTGCGCTTCAATGCTGCGTAGCTCAACGTTAGGCCGCCTTGGTCCGCAATGTTCTCGCCCACGGTGAGCGCGCCTTTGATGAATACACCGGGCATGGCTTCCTGCTTGTCGAAGTAGGTGATCAACTTGCCGGCGAGCGAGTCAAAGTTCGCTTTGTCGCTGGGCGTCCACCAGTTCACGAGGTTGCCGTGGCCGTCGTATTTCGCGCCTTGGTCATCGAACCCGTGGGTGAGCTCGTGGCCGATCACCGCGATGATGCCGCCGTAGTTGATGGCATCGTCCGCATCGGGGTTGAAGAACGGTGGTTGCAGGATCCCGGCGGGGAACACCACTTCGTTCATCGTGGGGTTGTAGTAGGCGTTCACCGTTTGTGGCGTCATGCCCCATTCCTTCGGATCGACCGGCTTACCAATGCGCACCAAGTTGTCGTTGCTGCGCCATTCGATCAGGTGCATGGTGTTCTCCATCAGTGTGTTCGGCTTGATGTCCACCATGCTGTAATCCTTCCACGTGTCCGGATAACCGATCTTAGTGGTGAAGAGCGCCAGTTTTTCCAGCGCCTTTTCCTTCGTCTCGGGGCTCATCCAAGTGAGGTTCTTGATGTGCTCACCATATACCGTCCGAACGTTCTCGATCATGTCCTCAACCTTCTTGCGCGAGGAAGCAGGGAAGTATTTCTCCGCATACAGCTTGCCCACAGGCTCACCTAACAGGCCGTCGGTGGCGCGCAGGGCGCGCAGTTCGCGAGTCTTCTGCTCCTTGGTTCCGCTCAATACGGTACCGTTGAAATGGAAATTCTCCGCGCTGATGGCTTGGTTCAGCGTGTTGGCATAAGTGGAAAGCAGTTGCCACTTCATCCAGGTCTTCAACGTGCTGAGCGGGGTGGAGGCGATGTAGGCCGAAGCCTTCTGAACGTACTCCTTGTTCTCCACCAACACGGTGTCGCTCTTGATACCTGCCTTCGCCATAGCGGTTGCGATGTCGTATTTCGGCGAAAGCTTTACGTAGTCGGCTACGGCCATTTTGGTGTAGATGCTCGGGTCGCGACGCTCGATGTTGGTGAGCTGGAACTTGGAAAGTCCGGTCTCGAAAGCCAATATGGTTTTGCCAGCATCGGTTTCCGCCAGGCCGGCCAAAGCGAACATCGTGTCCACGTGGTGAACGAATTCTTTCCGGATGTTCACCATTGAGCTGTCTTGGCCTTCGTAGTAGCTGCGCTCGCCGAGGCTCAACCCGTCCTGATCGCTGTACAGTGTGTTCATTTTGCTGTTCTGCTGGTCCGGCTGCGCGTACTGGCCCAAGAAAGAAGAAACTCCGAGGCGGCCATATTCACCGGCAAGCGCGGCTTGTTCCTGCAAGTCCTTCAAATCGTCGATGCGGTCCATCCAAGGTTTCAACGGCGTAGCGCCCAGCTTCTCCAAGGTCACCGTATCCATGTAGGAGCTGTAGAAGTCTCCCACAAGCTGTGCCGGAGTGCCCTTTTGGGCATCCTTCTCGGCCATCAACGTGTCGATGATGCTCTTCACTTTCACCTCCAAATTTTCCTTGGCCAAAATGCCAAAAGCGCCCCAACGTGATTCTGTGGCGGGCACCGGGTTTTCATCTTTCCACTTGCCGTTGGCGAAGCGGTCGAAATCGTCGCACGGCTTGGCCGTGGTGTCCATGCCGGCCACATCGAAGGCGGCCACTTTGGGGATTGTTGAAGTGGTTTCAGGCATTTTCGGTGTGCTGGTGCAAGCGGAAAGACCGGCGGTGATGATCAGCGCGGCGGGAAGGAATCGGGGGTGGGCCATTGACTGGAAAGTTGCTTAGGGGCTCGAAACTACTGGTGAAATGGATGTGGTAGGGCCATGTGGGATGGCCGGTCGGTTTTCTGGATGGAAGGAGAATGCGCTGCCGCTCAATTGGCACGCAGCGGCCAAGCGTGGCTTTGGCTGCCGTCGAAACTTTTCCAGAAGTACCAGAGGAAAGCGCCCGGTTCGGCGATCAGCGCAACAAGTTCCTTGTGCTCGGGGTCGTCGTAGAAAACATGCAGCCGGTTGTTCTCCGGATCCAAGTAGGGCGTGGGTACTTTCTTCCCGGAAGGCACCAAGGTTACCAAAGCACTCTTAACCGTGCTCCTTTTTGATGCGGGTGCGCCCTTGAACAGCAAAAGCTCCGGATGTTTGCGGCTGCGCCGCTTGATGCGCAGTACCTCAACGGTGCCGGAAGCTTTTAGCGCCTTGGCGGCTGCCGGTGTTTCGGGGCCTCGTTCGGGTACCGGGGCCGTTCGGGTAGGGGACATGGTAGCCAGCGAATTGGGGTGCAAAAGTGGTCAATTCCCGGAAACTGGAGCAGCTTTTTTCTCCGAGGCGCGGTTACTCGTGCGCCGCAACCAGCCGGGAGCCACCGCAGCGCCCACGAACAGGTAGAGGTAATAAGTGAACAAGCGCCACAGCAACGCCACCACAACAAGCATGGCCCCTGCAGGCAACAGGTCGCGCATAAAGCCTACGAAAGCAAACTCCGCGGCGCCGCTGGCACCGGGCGTAGGGCTGATCAATAGGATCACCCACAGCACGATCTGCCGCGCATACATCAGCGCATGGCCTTGTACGGTGAAGAATGCCGCCGCAATGAGGTTCAGCACAAGGAAGCGCGAACCCCAAGAGCACCATGTCGCGGCGATCGCCTTGAGCCAAAAGCTAACGGAACGCCCCTTGAACTGATCACTGGCTGCGATCAGGTCATCGCCCGCTTGGGCCATGTTTGGCCGAAAACGACGGATCCACCGGTGCTTGAACAGGTTCACCAAGAATAACTTGATGGCTCGCGGACGGAAAAAGACGGAGTAGAACACCGTGATCTTCATCACCGCGATGAACGCATAACCGATCCAAAAGAGCGCCTGTACGGGCAACCCCCACAAGGCCTCGTCCAGCTCCGGGGGAAATAGATTGTCCATACCAGCAAGGAAGAACACCGCTGGGGCGAACAGCAAGAAAAAGAGCTCATCCAGCATGGCGGTTACCAGTACGATCGCTGCACTGCGGCCCAGCGGCGTGCCGTCCTTGGCCATTACGTAGATCGCTACGCTGGTGCCGCCCACTACCGCCGGAGCTACTGCCGTGGCGAATTCCCACAAGGCGATCACCTGGAAGGAGCGCTTCCAACCGAACTCCCCGTCGGTGAGGATGCGCAGGCGCACGATGTACCCGAAATCACGTAGGCCGTTGGCGATGAGCGCCGCGAACAGCAGCAGCAAGCCCCACGGTGCAAGATGTACGCTGCGCAAGCGCTCCATGCCGCTCATTAGGCGATAATCGCCGTGCTCGGTAAGCGCGAAATCCTCCGGTTTGCCAAGGTCAACCTCGCCGTTGTGGTCCGTGTCCACCCAAGCATAATTGCCGGTGCCGCTCGCCACCTGCTCGAAGCCTTGCTCGCGCAGCTCGTGCCATAAAAGGAAGCCTACGGCCAGCAAGCCGAAGGCGATGGGTAGCAACGAACGCCATACATGGAACGAACGCCGCACTTCGCGCTCGTCCTTTGGGTCGATCCCCAAGTCTTCTTGTACCACCTTTGCCACGGGGCCAAGGTATTCGCTCCGTGCGATCAACGTTACTCCCTTTGCATGCCTTCAGGCTTAGATCGCCGCACACTCGCTTTGGCGGCGCTGTTTTTCGTGAACTTGCTGTACGGCATCAATTATGTGGTGGCCAAAGGCTTGATGCCCGGTGTGATCGGCCCATCGGGTTTCATCCTACTGCGCGTTGCCGGTGCAAATCTGTTGTTTTGGCCGGTGTGGCTCATTAAGCGGGAAAAAGTCGCTTGGGCCGATGCAAAGCGGTTGGTGATCTGCGGCATTACCGGCGTTGCGGTGAACCAATTGATGTTCTTCCACGGTCTCATGCGCACATCGCCCGTGCATGCAAGCATCATCATGGTGGCCACGCCCATTCTCGTGCTGGTGCTCAGTGGTGTGCTTATCGGCGAGCGCATCACGCGTAACAAAGCAATGGGCGTGGCCTCAGGCGCGGTGGGTGCGATCATGCTCATCGTGCTTGGCACTGCGCACAACGACGGCGCCACCATGCTCGGGGACCTTTTCATCCTCATAAATGCATGCTCCTATGCCGTGTTTTTAGTGATGGTGAAGCCGCTGATGTCGAAGTATTCCGCCGTTACCGTGATGGCGTGGTGCTTCCTGGTCGGAAGTGTGATCGTGGTGCCCTTCGGCCTGCATGAATTTTCGGAGGTGGATTGGCAAGGACTTACCGCACCGGATGCGTGGAGCTTGGCTTTCGTGGTGGTGATGGTGACCTTTGTGGCCTACCTGCTGAACACGTGGGCACTGCGTATCGTTCAACCCAGTGTAGCGGGCACCTTCATCTATCTGCAACCCTTGTTGGCGTTGCTAGCGTCGTATTTCGTGGTGCGCGGCGACCTCGGGCTGGGGTGGCCGCAGCTCGGGGCTGCGTTGTGCATTTTTACCGGTGTGTGGTTGGTGGGGAAGAAGGCGAAGGAACCCGCCGCTTGACCGGCATAGCAAGTCTGATGACACCTGCGGAATGTTCGTTGCGTCCGTTGTGAGCTTGCCTGGCGTTACGATCAAACCTCTTCGCGTTTTGGCGTCAGAAAACGTTGCGCCCCCGTTGCGTAGTTACGCCGTTGCGGTAAAAATCAATCCGAACGTCTAAACCCCCGCGCCCGTCTACATTTGTCCGCATGTTGCGCTCCATGACCGGCTTCGGCCGTGCCGAAGGTTTGTTGAATGAGAAAAAGGTGACCGTGGAATTGCGGTCCCTTAACAGCAAGCAACTCGACCTGCAAGTGAAATTGCCTTCCGTTTGGCGCGAGAAGGAAACGGAACTTCGCCAATGGGCCGGGGAGCGCGTCGTGCGCGGAAAAGCGGACCTGTTCATCAATGTGGATGGCACGAAAGTTGCCGGAAGAGGCACTTTTAATGCTGATCTTGTCCGTAATTATTACAATGAACTCGACGGTATTGTCCGTTCCATCGCGCCTAACTCCTCCACGGACCTGATGGCGCACGTGCTACGCATGCCGGACGTGATGGGCACGGCAAAAGAAGAATTTGATCCCACGGAGTGGAAGTCCGTTTTCGCTTTGGTGGATCGTGCATGGGCAGCGTTCGAGGAATTCCGCAAGGCGGAAGGCGCGAAGCTGCATGACGAGCTGAAAGAACGTACCGGAAACATCGTGCGCTTGCTGGCGGAAGTGGGCCAAATGGATGGCGACCGCATCGGGCGGACGCGCGAACGCATCAATGCCAAACTGAACGATCTGCAGATCAAGGTGGACCAGGACCGTTTTGAACAGGAACTGGTGTTTTACCTGGAGAAACTGGACGTTACGGAAGAGAAACTGCGCCTCGCCACGCATTGCGAATATTTCCTCACGACCATGGATTCCGAAGAAGGCCAAGGCCGGAAACTCAACTTCATTGGTCAGGAGATGGGCCGTGAGATCAACACGTTGGGCTCCAAGAGCAACGATGCCGACATGCAAAAGCTCGTTGTGTTGATGAAGGACGAGTTGGAGAAGGTGAAGGAACAAATGCTCAACGTGCTCTGATCGGACTTGCCATGGAAACCGGAAAGTGCGTCATTGTTTCAGCCCCTTCCGGTGCGGGAAAAACTACGCTTGTACGCCACCTGTTGGGCCGCGACCTCGGCTTGGATTTCTCCATCAGCGCAACCAGCCGACCTAAACGCGACCATGAGCGCGATGGCTACGATTATTATTTTCTCTCTGCGGATGAATTCCGTAAACGCATCGCCGCCGACGCTTTTGTGGAGTGGGAAGAGGTGTATCCGGGGCGTTACTATGGTACATTGCGCAGCGAGATCGACCGCATCTGGGCTGCGGGAAAACATCCCGTTTTTGATGTCGACGTGGTCGGGGGCTTGCGCCTGAAGGAGATTTTCGGCGAAAAAGCACTTTCCCTCTTTGTTTCGCCGCCCACCATTGCAACATTGGAGCAGCGCCTGTTGTTGCGGGGCACGGAAACGCCGGAAACGCTCCGTATCCGGGTGGACAAAGCCGCGCATGAACTCACCTTCACCGTCCACTACGATATAGTGGTGGTGAACGATGACATGCGCGAAGCTTGTGATGAAGCGCATGAAGCCGTGAAAAACTTTCTGGACCGATGAAAGTAGGCTGTCTCTTCGGTTCCTTTGATCCACCACACCTCGGCCATGTGGCCGTGGCCCGTTACATGCACGAACACAAGGGGCTCGACCAAGTGTGGTTGGTGGTCACACCGCAAAATCCATTCAAACAGGACCGCCGCCTTAGCCCGGAACAGCATCGCTTAGCGATGGTGCGCCTGGCCACACAGGGCATCGAGGGCCTTTCCGCCAGCGGTCTGGAACTCGACATGCCAAGGCCGAACTACACTGCGGACACACTTGCCTTTATGCATAACCGTTGGCCTAACCACGAGTTTTCACTTATCATCGGTAGTGATAACCTCGCTTCGTTGCACTTGTGGAAGGACGCGCTCCCGATGTTGGAACATACCAAGGTTCTTGTTTATCCCCGGCTAGGCTTGGAGGAGCACCAAGCACAAGCTGAGCTAATGTACCATCCCTCGGTGACCTTCGTGCCTGAAGCTCCGCAAGTCACCATGTCCTCTACGGGCATACGAGTAAGGCTGCGCAATTGGAAACCTGTGGACGGCCTTTTGGACCCGAAAGTGCTCGCCTACATCCGGCAGAACGGGCTTTACGCGGGGTGAGTGCTTATTGCACAGGCGATCTTGGGTAGCGCTCACTTCAAGCGGCAACCACTTTCATTTCCGGCACCCCGGTGCGCTGCAGTAAATGGTCGCGCAGTACGCCCAATGCTTTCTGGTACTGTGACTCGTTCACGACGTGCAGGTCGCACAGTGAACGGTAGGGTAGCAGGTGGTCCCGATACGCCGGCATTACGTGGTTGTCCCACTGGTAGTGAATATCCTCGATACTGTATCCGCGTTCGCGCTGGTCGCGGGCCAAGCGGCGTTGCAACTGAACCCCCTCACTGGCGTCCACAAAGACCTTCAGGTCCAACTGGTCGCGGATGGCACGGTGCTGTAGCAGGAACAGGCCTTCCACCAGGATAACCTGAGCAGGCCGGATCTCCATCCACCGCTCTTCTTCGCCCGCCACATTGAACGTGTACTCTTTGCGGTAAACCGCTTCGCCAAGTGCTAAACAGCGGAGGTCATCCGCCAGCAGATCCAGGTCCAGCGCGGCTGGTAGGTCAAAGTTCACTTTGCCGTTTGAATCCGTCAACTGCTGTTCGATAGGCCGGTAATAATCGTCTTGCGACACCAAGGTCACGGTATCGGGGGGGAGCAAGTTGCGCAGCGCACGGACGAGGGTTGTCTTACCCGATCCACTGCCGCCCGCAACCCCGACTAGGTAGGTGCCCCGATGCATCGGGTGCGAATATAGGGGAATGGGGATCCCGGATGTACCGGAATATGCGCGCCTTTTTTAAACCGGGCATGCGAAGTGTGGAATGTATTCCCCTCGAATGCCGCTCGCAAAGCCCCGTCAATGCTTATTTGTTTGAGTTTGGCACGGCGTTGGAAAGCATGCTGGAACAACCCGAAAAAATCCACACCATGAACCCCTTTGAAGATCGCGCCCAAAAAGTTGACCGAAGTGGCCACCCGCATGATGATGGCAGGCAACGTGAACCGCTACCTCCACGCCCTGCGTTTGCTGTTCGCACTGCGGGCACGCACGGTGGTTGCGGCCTAAGCGGAAAGCCCGCCTGCACATGCTTTCCCGCGCCCATGGCGGAACCTGAAAATAATTTTGCAATTTGTGGATCCTTTTGTGCCGGACTTCCGTTGAAGGGACCATGACGAAGAAGGACAAGATAGCCTTCATCAAGAGCAGCAAGCGCAAGTCGCATGTGTACAACGACCTGCTACGCTATTCCGACCAACAGCTCAATGAGCTGATCCGGGAGATCGTGCAGGGGCTGGTAAGGGAAAGCGAGATCATCGCTAACGCTTACATTAACGGCTACCGGTGAGCACTGTGCTGCGTAAGCCCTCTTGATCGGGGCTTAAAACGGACAGGTGGCAAGGCCCCGGCGCATGCGTCGGGGCTTTTTCACGTCATACTGTTACGAATGCACCCGCGCAACCGCTCGGCTCTTTGCCGAGTGGGCCGTGTTTCTAAAGCATCCTTCTTGCACCCGCTCGGCTCTTTGCCGAGTGGGTCATTGCTCTACCGTTTCCTGCCCTTAACCGCTGGCGGCGGTGTCCTCTTCACTACACCGTTCTCGTATTCCACTTTGGAAACCACCCGCCCCGATCCATCGTACATGGTCATGGTGCCGTCCAAGCGCCCGGCTTTGTAGTTCATTTCCTGCGTGATCCGGCCGCGCCGGTCGTATACCACGCATTTGCCTTCTGGGTCGCCGTTAGCGAAGCCTTGTTCACGCTGCTTTACCCCGGCGCCATCGTAATAGATCCATGGCCCGTTGGGCGTGTCGTTGGCGTACGTGCCTTCGCTGAGCAACTGGCCTTTGTCGCTATACTCCAGCCAACGCCCACTGCGGCGGCCGTCCGCGAAAAAGCCCTCCTCCTGCACCTTACCGTTTTCGTACCAGCTTTTCCAAGAGCCGTTCTTCGTGTTGTCTTTCCATGTAGCCAAATAGTTTTCAGTCCCGTTGGGGAGCCAGCCTTGCCAAATGCCGTTCATCTGCCCTTGTTTGAAGGCCCCTTTGTCCTTCTGCTGGCCGTTCTCGAACCAGCTGTTCCATTCGCCTTCTTCTTTTCCAGCGGCGTAGTTACCTTCTTGAAGCTTTTGGCCGCTTTCGAACCAGGTGGTCCATAACCCGGACTTTTCCCCTTCCGCGAAAGTACCACGCTTCCAATTTTGCCCGGCATCGTAGTAGTACAACCATTCGCCTTCCTGCTTGCCCGCGCGGTACAGCCCCGTGGAGCTGAGCTGGCCGTTGGGGTACCAGTATTTCCATAGGCCGTCCTGCAGGTCGACCTTGAAATTGCCCAACATGTCCCGCTTGCTTTCAGCTGTGTACCACGTCCATGTGCTGTCCTTTTTTCCTTCCTTGTAGAAGCCGGTTACGTTTTCCGCGCCATGGGTATACCACGAGGTGAAGGGGCCGTCCAACTCGCCCATCCGCCAAGTTTCCGTGCGCTCTTTCACGCCGCCCGACGTCCAGTAATCCCAAACACCATGTTGCCCGCCGCCGAGCCATTGCCCCTTCGATTTCAAATTGCCAGCCGGCCAATAAGCGCGTTGTTCACCGCTGCGAACGCCGAGGTGGTAGCTGCTCACCTCCGCCGTATCCCCGCCCGGGTAGTAGGTACGGATCACGCCTTCGCCGTTCACCAAAGTCTGCACGCTGTCGCGGTCCCAGGCATCAATGCTTAGGCACACGTCCTTGTCGCATTGCTCGGTGAGCATTTTCCGCCCGTCGGGATAGTAGTAGTTCCAAGGGCCGCGCTTCGCGTCGCCCACGTAGTTGCCCGCTTCCATCAGTTGCCCCGTGCGGTAAAAGCTCTGCATGGTGCTGTCCTGCTTGCCCTGTTTGATCCAGCCGTCGTGCTGCACTTTCCCGTTGTCGTAATAGATCACCACATGCCCGTCCCGTTGGCCACTTTTGAAATCGCTCTTCTCCGTGATGCGCCCTTGCGTGTCCCAGAATTTCCATTCGCCCCACTCACGGCCATTCACGAAAAGGCCCTCGCTCTTCTTCATCGTTTTCAGGCTGTCCCAATGGTCCACGTAGGGCAACACGGTCTGCGCTGCGGCAGGTGCAAGTGCAAAGAAGCCCAAAACCAAAGCACAGGCTTGAATGACGTGACTTGAAGGAAGATTGAAAACGCGAAAGCTCATGCGGTAAAAATAGCGGCGCGGATCGAGCGCTCAAACCCAACAACGCGGATCCATCAACCATGGTGTGCGCCGTCCAATTAACAGGGCAATCCCCACGGCGTGGCCGCCGATCCCTTTTGTGGCTGCCGTTGCGGTAAACCCCCAGCCTCCCCGATGCCGCTACGCCCAGCCGTTTCAAAAACCACCCGTGTTGCCATGTTGCTCTGCGTTCTCGTGGTGCTGTTAGCCGCTTGGACCACTGCCACCACGCCAGTAAAGGGTCCACACAGCCCACTGGAACTGGCGCTAATGCGCGGGCAGATCGAAGGATTGGACGTGCAGTTCGGTACCTACTTCGTTACAGCGGGCAGGTGCGCGGGTTGCCACGGCCACGATTCCACCGGTTACGCCATGGTGACCCCGGAAGGCGTGGATGTCAACGTGGCCGACGATTGGCGCAGCAGCATGATGGGAAACAGCGGACGCGACCCGTTCTTCGAAGCGAAGATCGAGCACGAAGGATTGGTGAACCCGGCACACAAGGACGAGATAGAACATGCTTGCCTCAAATGCCATGCGCCCTTGGCCGTATATGAGCAGCAAATGCTCGGCAACCCGCCGTTCACCATGGCGAACTACGATACCAGCGTGTTCGCGCACGACGGTGTTTCATGCCTCGCTTGCCATGCGCAAAACCCCGATTCCGCAGGGCGTTTCTTCTCCGGTGAACTCCACTTCGACAGCGCGCGTGTTTGGGGGCCGTACACCCAAGCACAGATCAATCCCTCGATCATGGAGTTCTTCGTGGGCTTCACCCCGGACCAAGGCGCCCATATCCTGGATGGCCGCGTGTGCGCCGGTTGCCACACGTTGATCACCGAGACTACTGATCTCGATGGCAATTTCACCGGTGGTGAATTCACCGAACAAGCTACATGGCAGGAGTACAAAAACTCGGTGTTCTACGGCACGGAACAGAACTGCCGTAGTTGCCACTTGCCGCGGATCCAGGATTCCGTTGTGCTGGCGTCCGGCTATATTTTCCTCACCGGCCAATCGCCCTTCGGAAAGCACCACCTCGCTGGCGGCAACACGTTCATGCTGAAACTGCTGAAGGAGCACGCAACAGCCTTGGGCATTCCCGCCACGGACATCCAGTTCGACAGCACCATTGCGCGCAGCCAGGCCCAGTTGCAACGTGCTGTGGAGTTGCTTTCTACGGTGCAGGAAAGAACTGCGGATTCCCTTTTCGTGGACGTGTCATTGACCAATCGTATCGGTCACAAATTCCCCAGCGGATACCCGAGTAGACGGGCATTTGTGCAAGTAGTCGCGCTGAAAGAGAACGGAGACACGCTCTTCCAAAGTGGGCGCTGGGACAGCACCTATGAACTTTACGGCCACGATGCTGGCTACGAACCGCACCACAACGTTATCACGCAAGGTGACCAAGTGCAGATCTACGAAATGGTTATGGGCGACGTGAACGGAAACGTCACTACTACGTTGCACCGCGCGTCATTCCCGCTAAAGGACAACCGCCTTGTGCCCGTTGGCTTCAGCACATCACACCCCAGCTACGACACCACATTGATCGCCGGACTGGCCCTTAACGACCCCGATTTCAACCACGATGCGGACGGTGTGGAAGGCAACGGCGCCGACATCGTTCACTACCACATCGCCACCAACGGCTATGCAGGGCCGTTACACGTGAAGGCCAAGGTGTATTACCAGCCAGTGCCTCCGCTGTGGAACCAGGAAATGTTCAGTTTTCACGGACCGCGCATTGACAGCTTCCGCACGAAATATGAAAATGCCGATGGCACCCCTGAGCTTGTGGCCGCGGATTCACTGATGGACATTGGGCTGGGCATGAACACGGTACAACAAACCGTGCCGCAGGTCTTCCCGAACCCGACCCGGGATGGCGTTGTGGTGATCGCAATTCCGGAAGCATCCAAGATCACGGCATTTGATGCCTCCGGCAAACGTGCGCCATTGCGGACCACGCGAAATGCGCAAGGCTGGCGGTGTGTGCTTCCGGAAGAAGCCGGCGTTTATTATTTGGTGCTAACGACGCCACGCGGTGACCGCTTGGTGCGTGTGGTACGAACAGAGCCATGATGCCGACCACAATCGCATCAATCCATGTCTACCCGGTAAAGTCCCTCGGCGGCTTTGCCGTTCCGCAGGTGCTCTTAACCGACCGCGGTCTGGAACACGACCGACGCTGGATGCTGATCGATCCGGACGGACGTTTCGTTTCGCAACGCGAATGCCCGGCCATGGCGTGCCTGCATTGCGCCCCGCAAGAAAACGGTTTCCGAGTTGCGGATATTCGGAACGGGAACAAGATGGATCTGCCATGGTCACTTCGCGAAGGCGAGCAAGTACAAGCCAAGGTTTGGAACGATGGAGTGGAACTTTTGCTTGGCGGAGAAGCCATGCATAAATGGTTCAGTGATGCGCTGCAACGCCCGGTGCGACTGGCCTTTATGCCCGACAGCACACGGCGCACCACGGACCCGGTTTACGCTGATGTCCCCGTGGCGCTCAGTGACGGTTATCCCTCTCTGTTCATTTCGCAAGCTTCATTGGACGAACTCAACGCACGGCTGGAAACACCGGTGCCGATGGACCGCTTTCGCCCCAACTTTGTAATTGCAGGCGGTAAACCGTTCCAAGAGGATGATTGGAAAACCATCACCGTCGGCGCAGCGCAATTCAACATCGTAAAGCCCTGCGCACGTTGCGTCATCATCACTACGGATCAACAAACAGGCGCGCGCTCAACTGAGCCTACGCGCACTTTGGCGAGCTATCGCACCGTAGGCGGTAAAGTGCGTTTCGGTATGAACGCAACTTTTGATGAAGGAGGAGTAGCAGTGCGGGTCGGGGACGCGGTGTTCGCTGATAACGCCGACCGCTACGGACCATGTGGTAAAAAAAAAAAGGGGCGTGGGCGGGCCGGGGGGGGCCCCCCGGGGGGCCCCGGGGGGCCCCCGGGGCCCCCTTGCCCCCGCCCCCCCCCCCCCCCCTCTTTGCTTTGTGCTGGCTTTCGTGCTGCGTCCTGTAGAAAAACTTGAATGATCTACGCCATCCTCGGTGATAAGGCAACCCGCCTCTACATCATTCTCGGGTCATTTTTCGTGGCAAGTGCCATCGTCGCGGAAATGATCGGCGTGAAGCTGTTCCAATTGGAAACCGCACTCGGCATGGACAAGGCGGATTTCACCTTGTTGGGCCAGCAGCATTTGTCGTTCGTGCTCAGTGTGGGCGTGCTACCGTGGCCCATCATCTTCATAATGACCGATGTGATCAACGATTATTTCGGTGTGCGCGGCGTCCGTTTCCTCACACTCATTACCGCCGCTCTGATCGCGTTTACATTCGTCCTGATGTGGTTCGCCATCCACATGCCGCCTGACCTGGGCTGGTGGATGGGCAGCAGTGCGGGACAGGGGGTACCGGACATGCAAGCGGCCTTCAAAAGCATCTTCGGGCAGGGCAACAACATCATCATCGGCTCACTTGCCGCCTTCATCATCGGGCAGCTGGTGGATGCGCGCACGTTCAGGCACCTTAAGCGCATCACGGGCGACAAACGCATCTGGCTGCGCGCCACGGGCAGCACGCTCATCAGCCAGCTCATCGATAGTGTGGTGGTGACCTATGTAGCATTCTGGCTTTTCAAAGGCATGCCCTTCGCACAATGCACGGCGCTCGTCATCACAGCCTATTGCTACAAATTCATCGTAGCATTGTTGTCCACGCCAGTGATCTATCTCGTGCATGCCGCCGTGGAACGCTACCTGGGCAAGGAACGTGCGCACGCCATGCGTGCAGCTGCGATGGTACTGAAGGCTGATCAGTGATCTTCTTAGTTGTCAGGTTCCCCCGCCAAAGCACCCTGACGACGGCGGGTTGTCAGTTGTCAGGCCAACACCGTCGAAGCGCTTTGGCGAAGGAGTGCGTTGCATTGATAGGCGTTTGTCCACCAGTAAACCTTCTTAGCGCTCATAGCGTCTTTGCGGTGAATCCGCATTACGTTGCGTAACCGTTGCGCTCGTTGCGCCGTTGCGGTTCAACATCAGAGAAATGCCCAAAAAACGCATCACCAAGAAGCAGCTCCTGCAGATCGAGCAGGCAGCCGTGCGTGAAGAGCGCAAGGAACAAGGCGCGCTGGACGGGCGTTTTCGCGAGAAGGTGGAGAAGAGCAAGAAGTCCTATTCACGTAAGACGAAGCATAAGAAGTAGGCGCCCTAGCCTGTCTCAGCCTTGTGTTCCGAAAGTGTGTCCGGCCTCTTTAACCGGCTGCTCAACCCCGTTCGCCATTCACGGCCTGCAGCATCATCGGTATGCTGGAATGCACTGTAACCCGCCTTGGAAGGCCCAATGGGTCGATCCCCGTTAAAACCGGACCGCATAGGTGGATGCGGATCTCCGGCTCCTTGAGCTGGATATCGAGTGCCGTCAAGTATTTACCGACATGGTCCGCTTGAGGAAAGACAGTGAGGATGGAACAAACGTCCAATTCCCCCGGCCATTGACGCACCAAGTCGGCTATGTCCTCGATCGGAACACTGCCACCGAGGTAGATCGTTCGCCTTCCTTCCCTGCGCAAGCGGTATTGAAGGTAAAGCAGGCCAAGCTCATGGATCTCATTCTCCGGCAAATAGAGCACCACCATGGGCCGAGCAGCATCGCCTCCCAACGGAAGTGCATCGATTGCGCTCACGAGCTTCTGCCTCACCAAGTTGCTTGAAAAGTGTTCCTGGGCGGCGCAGATCGAGGAGGATTGCCACAACAGGCCGATCATGTTCAGCACGGGCAGGTAGAGATTCTCCACCAAGGCTTCGAAGCCATGGTCGATCCGGTAGATCCGTGAAGTGCGCTCGAACAGCTCTTCATCGTAGCCCACTGTGGCCATTTTCAATGCGTTCAGGGCCTCATCCTTGCCCAATTGGTCGCTGATACCGGTCTTGATCTTCTCCCGACGCTGCTCTTCCGTCAGCGCTGCGACCTGTGAGATGGACATGCCTCTCTTCAACAAGAGCGATGTGTTGAGGACCGTGCGTAATTCGTCCATTCCGTAGGACCGGATGTTCGTATCGCTCCGCGAAGGTTTCAGCAGCCCGTAACGCCGCTCCCAAGCCCGTATAGTATGGGCTTTGATCCCGGAGAAGAGTTCCAGGTCCTTGATGCTGAACCGGTCTTGGATCGGGCTTTTGGGTCTGGTCGCTTTCGACTTCATTTCGCAACGTCGCTTTCAGAACTCCGCTTCCGCAGCCGCACCACCACGCTCTTGCTGGCCGGGGTGCCGCTCTTCTCCGCTTTCAGCTCCAAGGGCACCAGCACGTTGGCCTCCGGGAAATAGGTGGCCATGCAGCCGCGCGCGATGTCGTAAGGGATGACGAAGAAGTCCGTGGCCACGCGCTCACGGCCGTGTTCGCTCACGATGTCCACGCGGGCTTTGGAGGCCAGCCCTTCGCGCGCCATGTCGTCGGTGTGCATCAGTACCACGCGGCGCTCGCCGTGGATGCCGCGGTAGCGGTCTTCAAGACCATAGATCGTGGTGTTGAACTGGTCGTGCGTGCGGATGGTCATCATCAGGTATTCGCCATCGGCCAACTTCCATGAGGGTGCATGGTCCACCATGAAATGCGCCTTGCCGCTCGGGGTGGTGAAGTTGGCCCCATCGCGCGGGCCGTTCGGTAATACGAAGCCCTCCGGCTGGCGCACCCGCTTGTTGAAGTTATCGAAGCCGGGTATCACCGCCTGCACTTCCTCACGGATCAGGTCATAGCTCTTCGCCATGGCAGACCAGTCAAACTTGTGGGTATTGCCCAGTGTGGCCGCGGCCAATTCGCACACGATCGCCGGTTCACTGCGCAGGTCCCCGCTCGCGGGTTCGTGCGCGCCTTGCGAACGGTGTACCACGCTCATGCTGTCTTCCACGGTGACGAACTGCGGTTTGCCGTTCTGCACGTCACGTTCACTGCGGCCGAGGCAGGGCAGGATGATCGCCTCTTCGCCAGTGATCACATGGCTGCGGTTCAGCTTCGTGCTTACTTGAACGGTCAGGTCACAGTTCATCAATGCAAGTGCGGTCACTTCGCTGTCCGGTGTGGCGCTGATGAAGTTGCCGCCCAAGGCGAAGAACACCTTGCCTTGGCCGTCGCGCATGGACTCGATCGCGGCCACCACATCGGTGCCGTCCTTACGTGGTGATTTGAAGCCGTAGCGGTCGTCCAACGCATCCAGCAGCGAAGAGCTCGGCCTTTCAAAAATGCCCATCGTCCTGTCGCCCTGCACATTGCTGTGGCCGCGCACGGGACAAGCGCCCGCGCCCGGCTTCCCAAAGGCGCCGCGTAACAGAAGCAAGTTCACTACCTGGTGGATGTTGGCCACCGCGTTCACGTGCTGCGTAAGCCCCATCGCCCAGGTCACGATGATGCGCCCGGTGCCCGCCACCAGTTCCGCCACGTGTTCCAGTTGGCTGAAGGGAACGCCACAGGTCTTGGCCATTTCCTGTACGTCGGTGTTGCGCAGGTCCGCGATGAAAGCCTCGAAGCCTTCGGTCTTTTCAGTGATGAACGCCTTATCGAATGCGGAGCCTGGCGAAGCATCTTCCCTGTCGAGCAATAGCCGCATTACACCTTTCAGGAAGGCCACGTCCGTATTGATGCGCAAGCCCACGTGCAACGTTTGGAAATTGGTGCCGTTCTTCAGCACGCTCCCAACGCTTTGCGGGTCGATAAAGCCATGGGTGCCGGCCTCCGGCAGCGGGTTCACGCTAACGATCTTGCCGCCGTTCTCCACGCACTTGGTCAACGCGCTCAACATCCGCGGGTGGTTGGTGCCGGGATTTTGGCCCATCACCAAGATCACCTTAGCCTCGTAGATGTCGTCCAGCGAAACGGTGCCCTTGCCGATGCCGATGGTTTCGCCCAGCCCGGTGCCACTGCTTTCGTGGCACATGTTGCTGCAATCCGGCAGGTTGTTGGTGCCGAACATCCGCACGAAAAGCTGATAGAGGTAGGCTGCTTCATTGCTGGCCCGCCCACTGGTGTAGAAGATGCCTTCGTCCGGCGAGGACAGTCTGTTGAGGTGCTGCGCGATCTTGGCATACGCATCGTCCCAGCCGATCGGTTCGTAGTGGTCGCTTCCTTTCCGCAGAATGAACGGTTCGGTGATACGCCCACTTTTGCCCAGGTCCAGATCGCTCCAAAGGCCAAGCTCCTGCACGCTGTACTGCGCGAAAAATGCCCGGTCCACGCGCTTGGTGGTGGTCTCTTCCGCTACGGCCTTCGCGCCGTTCTCGCAGTATTCGCCAAGCTTGCTGCGGTGGTGCGGGTCGGGCCATGCGCAGCTGGGGCAGTCGAAGCCGTCCTTCTGGTTCAGTTTGTTCAGGATCTTCAGGCCGTCCAGCACGCCGGTCTCTTCTCGGATGTGGGCCAGTGACTCAATCACGGCGGGGATCCCGGCAGCGCGGTGTTTGCGATCGCTCAGCGTCAACCCGGTGTGTTTGTCCGGTGGAAGGAGGGCGATGTTGCGGGGGTTCATGGTCACAAAGGAATGATCTATTTGAGCGTGGTGCCAATAGCGCCGTACCACGGATGGATCTCATAGTTCAATTGGCCGGCCTTCACGAAGGGGTCCGTCCGGAGGTAGCCTTCGACTTCCTCCCGGGAATCGCAATCGTAAAGTAGCAACCCACGCCAAGCGCCGTCGTCGCCAAAGGGACCTGCCATTTGTAGCAAGCCCCGCTTCGCTTGCTCTTCTTGGTATTCCAAATGCTGTTTCAACGTGATCGCGGAAGTAGCACTGTCCAATGGCGGGGCATCACCGCTGGTGTATAGCACGAACCAGTACTGCTTCATGTGGTACGTGCTGTCGGCAATGGTCACGTCGAACGTGCGCTGGGCCTGTGCGCCGCATGCGCATATGAGCAGGCTAAGGAGGAAAAGTGGACGCATGGCAGGTCGGTTCTTGGTCCAGAAGCTGGATGCCATAAAAGTAAGCTCTTCGCACGGGCTGGACCTCCTTCCTAGCTTCACCGCCTATTTCAATCCCCTTTCCATGAAATTCCCGACCAAGGCCGTTCACGCCGGCGTGGAGCCCGATCCTTCAACCGGTGCCATCATGACCCCGATCTTCCAGACGAGCACCTACGTGCAGGCTGCACCTGGCGTCCACAAAGGCTATGAGTACAGCCGCACGCACAACCCCACGCGCTCGGCATTGCAAAACGCATTGGCGGCCCTGGAAAACGGGAAACACGGTCTCTGCTTCGCTTCCGGCATGGCCAGCATCGATGCCGTAGTGAAATTGCTGAAGCCGGGCGATGAAGTGGTAAGCACCAACGACCTCTACGGTGGCACCTATCGCCTGTTCACCAAGATCTTCGAACCCTTCGGCATCAAGTTCAACTTCGTGGACATGGGCGATCCAGCCAACGTGGCCGCAGCCATTACACCGAAGACCAAGTTGGTGTGGGTGGAAACGCCAACGAACCCCACGTTGCGCATCATCGACATCGCCGCCATTGCCAAGCTCACCAACGGCAAGGACATTTTGCTTGCGGTGGACAACACCTTTGCCTCGCCTGCGTTGCAGAACCCGATGGACCTTGGCGCGGACATCGTGATGCATTCAGTTACCAAATTCCTCGGTGGCCACAGCGATGTAGTGATGGGCGCTTTGGTAGTGAATGATGATGAGCTGGCCGAGCGATTGGCCTTCATCCAGAACAGTTGCGGCGGCACGCCCGGCCCGCAGGACTGCTTCCTGGTGCTGCGTGGCTTGAAAACGTTGCACCTGCGCATGGAGCGACACAGCTCCAATGGTCGCGCCGTGGCCGAATGGCTGGCGCAGCATCCCAAGGTTGGCCAGGTGTACTGGCCGGGCTTGAAGGACCACGGCAACCATGAGGTGGCCAAGCGCCAGATGAGCGATTTCGGAGGCATGATGAGCTTCACCATAAACGGGGACAAGCTGGAGGACGCCACAAAGTTCCTTAGCTCCTGCAAGCTCTTCACCTTGGCCGAATCGCTTGGCGGCGTTGAATCCCTGATGGGCCATCCCGCCAGCATGACACATGCCAGCATTCCCCGCGAAGTGCGTTTAAAGTCCGGTGTCACGGATTCCTTGATCCGCCTCAGCGTGGGCATTGAGGATGCAGGGGACCTCATTGACGATTTGAAGCAGGCACTGGGCTAAGGCTTTTGTGGCTTTCCAAGGATCGTGACGCTTAGGTGACAGCCATTTGGTGCTGTTTCTGTAAATTTGGGTTTATGACACCTCGCTCCAACGTTGCCTCGGGCACAGCTTTGCCCATACTGGCCGCTACTTTTTTGCTTTTTACCGTTCCTTCCCAAGCTCAGGATTTTTCTTGCGGGAACAACGAACTCTCCCGCATGGGGCACCTCATTGAAGGCCATCCGGAACGAATCGCGGAGATCGCTCAAGCGGAAGAAGAAATGGAGGCCTACACCGCCCATTTCCAAGTTGATGCCGCACGCGGTGGCAACGCATACATCATTCCCGTTGTCTTCCACATCATTCACAACAACGGCCCGGAGAACATCAGCGATGAACAAGTGCGCGATGCCATCCGTGTGATGAACGAGGATTTCAACAAACAAACCCCGGACTGGGCCGACGTGCAACCGGAGTTTCTTGACATCGTGGCGAACGTAGGCTTCACCTTCAAGCTGGCGCAGCTCGATCCCGACGGCAATTGCACCAACGGCATTACCCGCACCCAGAGCGTCCTCACTTATCAGGGGACCAAGACATGAAAGACCTGATCGATTGGCCGCGCAACCGTTACCTCAACATCTGGGTGGCCGCGGACCTTGGCGGAGCTGCAGGCTACTCCATGTATCCTTCCACCGTGAACGGGCCTTGGGGCCAGGGTACGGACGGCATTGCGGTGCTGGCGACCTATGTAGGTTCCATCGGCACGAGCAGCCTCAACAATTCCCATACCCTCAGCCACGAAGCCGGCCACTGGATGAACCTCAAACACTGCTGGGGCGATTCGAACAACCCCGGCCTCACCTCGAACTGCAATATCGACGACAACGTTTCCGATACCCCCGACACCAAAGGGTGGACCAGTTGCAGCCTCACCGCAGCGAGTTGCGGCTCAACCAAGGACAACGTGGAGAATTTCATGGAATACTCCTATTGCTCCAAAATGTTCACCGAAGGGCAGAAGACCCGCATGACCGCCGCCCTCAATAGCAGCACCGCCAATCGGAACAACCTGTGGACCCCCGCCAACCTCGCACTTACGGGCCTGGATTCGGACCCCGCCATTTGTGCCGTGCAGTTCAACAGCAATACGCGCACCATCTGCCAAGGCCAGTCCATCCAATACACGGACAACAGCTACAACGGAGTTTCCGAGTGGAACTGGAATTTCGCCGGTGGCACGCCTGCCGCTGCAACGGAGGCAAACCCCATGGTCACCTACGATACGCCCGGCACCTACGATGTTTCGCTCACCGTGGGCAATGGCTCGCAAACGCAAAGCGCCACACAACCGCAGTATGTAAAAGTGCTCCCTGCTACCGGTATGGTACTGCCCTTGGCGGAAGGGTTTGAAGCCGTGAACAGCTTGCCTTCGGATGACTGGCAAGTAAACGACGAGAACGCGGACGGCACTTTCGCCTTGAGCACGGAAGCCGCCTATTCCGGCAGCCACAGCGTGCGCCTGCACAATGCCAGTGCCAACAACGACCGCGTGGATGAGCTGTTCAGCAATACCATCGATGCATCGCTGGACCCACCGGTCACCATGAGCTTCCGCTATGCTTTCGCGCGTCGCATCAGCAGCAATAACGATGCGTTGCGTATTTATCTGAGCTTGGACTGCGGAGAGAGCTGGAGCCTGCGTCGCACCCTGCTCACCGACGCGCTCGTCACCGCGCCCAATACGTCCGGCTCATTCGTCCCCAACGGCCCGGACCAATGGGGATTGAACGAAGGCCTCACGATCAACGCGCCGTTCAATGTGAGCAACCTGCGCATCAAATTCAAGTTCGATAGCGGAGGCGGGAACGACCTCTGGCTGGATGACATCAACATCAGTAGTGCGACTTCCGGCATTGGCGAGCTTTCCGGCGCGAACGACGGAGTGCTTTCGGTGTGGCCGAACCCGGCGCAGGACCAGTTGACCATCACTGCGAAATTGGATGCCGCAAGCCCCGTGCAAGTTGAACTGCTGGACCTCTTGGGCAGGCCCGTGCGCACCATCGCCAACGATAACCGCCCCGCCGGTAAAGCCCAATGGAACGTTTCCCTCGCCGGAATCCCCACCGGCATGTACCTCGTACGGCTGCAATACCGTGACGCCGTGCGCGTGGTGAAGGTGACGAAGGAATAGTCTCTCTTGCTCTTTTTCAAACGGCAAAGGCCCCGGAATTTCCGGGGCCTTTGCCGTTCAGGTCCTGCTTAAAAATCGGACGCTCACCCTCGCGTTTTTCGCGAGGGTGTTTTGCGAAGGCCTCCGGCCTGTCAACAATACCCTAAGCCAATCCATGCCTCGGATGCTCTGTTTCCGTTTCCGGGCAAAGTCATGGAATCTCCATTAAATCGGATGGCCCGTGTCTCAATGTTGTGAGACAAATGAGTTTCTTCACCAAGCGGAAAATCGGGCATGAAAAAATGAATGTAAGAAAAACTTTAATAGGTCTGTTAACTTCTTTTTTCGAACCTTGGGCTTCACAATGGAATGCTTCACCACGTATTTTACTGGAAGCGTGTTTCCTGTGCTGGCTCCTCAGCTCCTCAGCTCCTCAGCTCCTCAGCTCCTCAGCTCCTCAGCTCCTCAGCAACTACTGAAGGTAGCTCGTATCGTACGTTCAAAAAAAGCCCCCGGTGCGCAAACACCGAGGGCCGTGTAGCTCATGTCCCACCTAACCCAGTTGCATAGGTAAACGAAACAGAACAGCGCAAAGGTACCGCACCACCGCAAACGTGCCACTGCCCCTTGGCAGTAACTCCAAGGATGCCTTGCCGGAACCCGCGACGGTAAAGTGCATTAATTGCAGCGGCTTTTTAGACCGGATTGATGCCTCGTGCATCACGAACACTTCGACACACTTAGCATAATGCTTCTCGCAACAATCAACGGTGGATGGCAAAGGGCGGGCTTGCAGCTTGCCCAATGCTGTCTGCTGTTTATTGGCTTTCAACGCTGTGAAGCGCAGAATTTAGTCCCGAATGGATCCTTTGAGTTGAAGGATACCTGCCCCTATACCATCGGGTTCCAAGAAGGTGACAGGCCGTTGTTTTGGTACAGTTGGCTGAACAGCCCGGACTACTTCAATGCCTGTGCGGGTTCGCTTCAATCCATTGATACGTTGGTGGGCGTTCCTCAGAACGGCTGGACCTTCCAATATCCTTGGGAAGGTGAAGCCTATGTTGGTATGCGCACTTACGATGGTGGTGGTGACTACCGTGAATATGTGGGCTCGGAGCTGATTGAACCACTGGAGGTGGGGTGCACTTACCAATTGCGTTTTCGGACGAACCCTGCTTATGGTGGGAACTATTGGCTCATCGATGGTGGAACAGCTTGCAACAACATAGGTTTGTTGTTCACTACTGCTTCCAATGCTTGGTACAGCACCACGGGGCCTACTTTTCCCTGGCGCAATTACGCTCATTTGAGGACGGTGATCCCGATTGCCGATACCGCGTCGTGGACTTTGGTGGAAGGCACCTTCGTTGCGGACAGCGCATATACCCACATGGTTTTGGGCAACTTCTTCCCGGACTCGCTCACTGAGGCAATTCCAATCGGAGATCCGATTCCATGGACAGGGATTACCTACTACCTGATCGATGGCGTGGAGGTGATCCCGCTGGAAAAAGGCTGCAACGGGCTGGGCGTGGAGGGGCATTTGCCGACAGGCGAACCGACCATCCAATGGGCTTGGGGAACCATTCAAGTGCGCTGGGAAGGAGAGGCCTATAAAGCGGAGATCATGGATGCCTTAGGCAGGATCGTGGAAAAGGTCATTTCAAAGGGCGAGCAATTGGATGTGCCCAAGCCCGGAACAGCGGGCGTGTATTACCCTGAGATTAGTTAGCCGTGAGAAGCAACGTGTCGTGAAGTTCGAAGTGTGGTAGAGGTCCGGTCGTTCAAACAACGAACGACGATGAAACCTCGAAATCTCTTTCTTGCCTTGGCAGGTGCCTTGGCATTGCAGATGGCCGAAGCGCAACAGCAGTATTGGAACAGCCTGCCTGGCGGCAATGTGATCAACAACAATGAATGGATGGGAGCGGATGTGAACAGCACTATCCCGCTCTCCTTCGAGACGCGGGTAAACCAACCCATGCAATGGCGCACGAACAACATACTGCGGATGCGGCTCAACGAAAGCCTGCCCGGCCAACCGGTGAACAACTTCCCTAGCGTAAACCTGAGTGGTCACCTTGGGATAGGGTCGCCGGTACCGCCACAAGCGTTGACCTTGATACACATCAACAACAATGGCGGCTTTTTTTCGGGCTTCCGGCCTTGGATGCGCACCGGGGTAAGCATGTCCGAGTTTTCGGACTGGATGTACGTGGGTACAAAAAACGAGGGTATGGATCGCATTGATGCCGTGATCAACTGGGGCGATAATAAGGAAGCTGACCCGACAAATGGACCAGATGCTTTGCGTTTCATTTTTACACGCACGATGGACAGCAGTACCATCGCGTCTCAAATGCATGGTTTGGAATTAGCCCGTGTCATTCCGGACCCATTGGGTGATCAGGGGTACTTCGGAATCGGTGATTTCTTCACTCCTGCATTTAACCCAACTGAACGACTGGACGTTCTCAATGGTAGAGTTCGGATTCGCCAACTTCCCAATGATCCTTCGGAACCACTCAAAAAGTTTCTGGTAGTGGATGAAAAACCCGGACCTGACTTTGGTGTGGTTAAATGGCGGTACCTGCCATGCGATTGGACGTTGAATCCGACTGCGCAGAACAACCTTTCCACGGCATTCGGGCCGGTAGATCCGGATTGCCCCGACAACACCGATGCGGTGGGCATTGGGGTGGATCTGATGGGTGGTGCCTCACCCGCGAAGCTGATCGTAGCGAACAAAAACTTCGGAATAGGCATCGGGTCACTCACCACCAGGCCTACGGCAGGCACCAATATAGGGATCTCAACGGACGTTACTGGCAGCAGCTACTTGAATGCTGGTATTGAGGTGAATGTTCACGGCAATTCAAGCTATACGCGTGGGATTCAGGCGCAGACCAACGGTGCGACTGGCATTCAAGGAATCGCTGGATCGTTCTTGGCAAGTGACAACGCATCCAGCACCGTTGGCGCACAAGGCATTTCAGACGGCGGAATTGACTACAGCATCGGATTGAGAGGCCAAACAACGGGTACGGCGCTTCAAAATTTTGGCGTGCTTGGAGTGGCCCCTTCTGCATCCAATAGCTGGGCGGGCTACTTCGTGGGCAATGTTAACGTAGTGGGTACTGGGTATTACGTGAACGGCAATTTTGTTGCCAGTGATGCCCAGTTCAAAATCAATGTGCAACCACTGGAAGATCCGTTAGCGATACTCATGCAATTGCATCCGGACCGGTACGAATTTCTCGTGGATGAATTTCCGCAGATGAATTTCCCAAGCGGGGAACATGGCGGTTTTATTGCGCAGGAGGTAGAAGTAGTTCTGCCATCTTTGGTGAGCCAAACGAGAATAGCCGCCGAAACGGATAGCCTTGGAAATGAGATTTCACCAGCGGTGGATTACAAAGCGGTGAACTACGCGGGTCTAACGCCTTATATCGTAGGTGCGCTTCAACAACAGCAGGGTGTAATCCAACAACAACAAGCCTCCATCGACCAACAGAACACACGGATGGCCGAGCTTGAAGACCGCATCAACCAATGCTGCGCCGCAAACGGCTCCGGCATGGCTCCGCAAAGCGGCGAGCGTTCAACAACCGCGGATAGCAATGTGCAGGAGCAACGCCTGCTCATCATACCCAACCCGGTGGCGGATCTTACTACACTGGAGTACTACGTACCCAAGGCCGGGCAAGTAAGCTTGCAAGTGAGCACCAGCGATGGTAAGCCCTTGGAAACCTTACGCGAAGAGAAAGCCGAGGCTGGAGCTTACAATTACGCTTGGAACACCACTAAACTGGCAGCGGGCACATACTTCTGCACATTCATGCTGGATGGTGCTGTTGTGGTAAAGCGGGCCGTGAAGGTGAAGTGAGGAGATACACGATGTGGCCGCAGGGTCCGCTGGTCGTCGTTAATGATGATCAGCGGGACCCTGTGGTTGCTTCCTAACAACCAAATACCGGGCGGTTGCGATCCCGGCTAAAGGGTCGGGGTGACAGCATTAAAGTAGCAACGGCTCTGCAAACCGCGCCCAGCGCGGTTTGCAGAGCCGTTCATTCCAACGCGTCCGTCATTCCGGGTTGTCATTCCTGCCAGCGAGCCTGAACGGAATCGCACCAGAATACCATCCGAGATTATCCCGGATGCCAGTGGTTCCTAATTTCCTACAAGCCGCGTCGGCAGTCGGAATTAGGAATCAGGAATTTGTAGAGCTGCTGCTCCAGCCGGGAAATTAATTCCTTCTGAGCGACAAATATGCCTACTCTTTATACCCCACCAAGATCGCCACGCAACCCACGGTGAGCATGTTGTTGCCGCCGCGGTCCGCTTGGGGCACGTCGATGTGTACCATCAGCTTTTGCGTGGTGGCCACCTTGAACTCGAAGTTTTCCTTGGGTGCGTCGGCCTTGCTTTCGAAGAGCGTGGTGCCCGCCGCATCGGCGAGTTTCCAATTCACTGCGCCCAGGATGGGGTGCGCGCACACCAGTAGGCGGTATTCCTGTCCGCTGTAGAAGGTGAGTTCCACTTCCGCTTCTTCGCCGGGCGCCAATTGCGCGGCATTGAAGGTCTGGTTGAACTTGTACGGCGCCATGGCCGGCATGCACTTGTTCTTGGCGAAACTGCGGCATTGGGCGTTGCCGGCCAGCGGGGCCGCCGCAAGGCAAAGGATCGCAAGGAATTTCAGGGTCTGCTTCATGGCGGATCTTAATTGATGTATGCGTTGCGGATGGCCGTTACCGCTTCATGGATGGATTTCATCTGCGCATCGGTGAGCGCGGCCGTCGGGGCGCCACCGCCGATCACGGCAACGCCGTTCTCTTGCGTTACCGTGGCGGCGCCGGTGGGCGTTACCACGTCTTTGAACAGATCGGTGAGCTTCTCCAGGTCGGTTTGCACGGAGGCTACCGCCGGATCGTCCGGGCTGTAGGTCTTTACAAGTTCCAACAAGTCGATCAAGGGCAGTTTTTGCTCGGCGATGCGCTGGCGGAGCTCCGGCGTGTCGTGTTGTGCAGCCACTTGCGAAGCGATGTACAGGCCTTCCACCCAGCCGCCTGCGATCATCAGCGCGCTGATGTTGTCGCGTTGGTTTTCCTTCAAATACCCGTCCACCTGCCAGTAGGTCTCGCTGATGATGCTGAGGAGCGAATCCCGGTTGTTGCGGTTCTGCTCCAAACGCGAAACGACCTGCTCGTTGAACGCATTGTCAACACCGAGTTTTTTCGACAGTTGTTGTGCGCAGCTGGTGTACAGCATGCTTTCCTGCGTGTTGTTGTACACGCTTGCGTAGCTGAGGTCGGCGCCGTAGATGCCGAGGTTCAATGCCTGCTTGCTCGCGGAGGTGTAGTCGTTCACGTGTTTCACGTCGTTGAGGATGTCCTTGTCGTACTCCGCTCCGGCCTTCTTCAACAACGCCGCGGTCTCCATGGGGGGCGGAATGTTGTGGAAGATGTTCTTGGTGCGGGCTGCGCGAAGGGCGGCGGTGCTGTCCGCGGCAGGCACGGTGAGTGTGTCCTGTTGGGGTTGCTCGCCGCCGCAAGAGGCCAGCAGGAGCGCGGCCAAGGCGGTGCTAAGGAGGAGGTTGGGTCGCATGATGGGTCGTACGTCGATTTTGAAGGGCGCGGTAAAGGTGCCGGTTACGAACCGGGCGTTCAGTGCGCCTCAAGCCAGTTTTTCCCCACGCGCATGTCAACAACGAGCGGAACGGCCAAAGGCAAGGCGCCCTCCATCAGCTCTTTCACCAGGGCCATTAATTCGGTTTCTTCCGTTTTGTGGCAGTCAAAAACCAGTTCATCATGCACCTGCAGCAGCAGCTTGCTCTTCATCTTTTCCGCTTGCATCCGCGCATGGATCTGGATCATCGCCACTTTGATGATGTCCGCCGCGGTGCCCTGCATCGGCGCATTGATGGCCACCCGCTCCGCCGCAGCACGCACCGTGTTGTTGCCGCTGGTGATGTCCGGCAAGTAGCGCCGTCGGCCCATCATGGTCTGTACGTAGCCATGTTCACGGCAAAAGCCGATCATCTCATCCATATAGCCTTTCACCCCGGGGAATTCCGCGAAATAGCCGTCGATGATGCCCTGCGCCTCCCCGCGCGGAATGCCAAGATTCTGGCTGAGCCCGAACGCGCCTTGCCCGTAAGCTATGCCGAAGTTCACCGCTTTGGCCCGGCTGCGCTGATCGCGCGTAACCTCGCCGATGGCCGTGTTAAAGACCTTGGCCGCCGTGGCCGCGTGGATGTCCAAGCCCTGCCGGAAGGCTTCCTGCATGTTGGGGTCGCCGCTCATGTGCGCAATGATGCGCAGCTCGATCTGCGAGTAGTCGGCGCTGAGCAGGCCGAAGTTTTCGTCGCGCGGCACGAAAGCTTTGCGGATCTCCCGGCCTTTTTCCGTGCGGATGGGGATGTTCTGCAAATTCGGGTCGTCGCTGCTCAACCGGCCCGTGGCGGCCACGGCTTGCCGGTAGTTGGTGTGGATGCGGCCATCGGCGGGGTCTACCGCGAGCGGAAGCGTGTCCACGTAGGTGCCTTTCAATTTCCGCAGACTGCGATAGTCCAGGATCAGCGGGATCACGGCATGCTCGTGCGCCATGGCGCTGAGGATGTCCTCGCTGGTCTGGTACTGGCCGGTCTTGGTCTTTTTCGGCTTTTCGCCGCCCAGCTTCAACGTTTCAAAAGCACATCGCCAAGCTGCTTGGGTGAATCGATGTTGAACGGCACGCCGCACGCCGCATTGATCTTATCCTGCAAAGCCAAAATGTCATCACCCAATTCCTTGCTGAATGTGCTCAACGCGTCCACGTCCAAGCGTATGCCTTCGCGCTCCATGTCCGCCAGCACGCGCACCAATGGCATCTCCACTTCCGTGAAGAGCTTTTCCTATTCTTTTTCCTTCAGCCTTGGCGCGAGCAGCTCGTGTAATTGCCAGGTGATGTCGGCATCTTCCGCAGCGTATTCGGCAGCAATTTCCACCGGAACGGAGCGCATGTTTTTCTGCGTTTTGCCTTTCGGGCCGATGAGGTCCGTGATGGGCTGCGGCCGATAATGCAAAAGCGTTTCGGCCATGTAGTCCATGCCGTGCCGCAGGTCGGATTCCAGCAGGAAATGCGCCAGCATCGTATCGAACTGCGGCCCTTGAACGCTTACGCCATAGCGCTCCAGCACCAGCATGTCGTACTTCAGGTTCTGTGCCACTTTTTCAATCTTCAGATTTTCCAGCGCGGCGCGGAAGCGTTCCACGATGGGTTGCGCATTTTCCATTCCCGCAGGCACCGGAACGTACCAACCTTCATGCTTTTTCCAGCTGAAGGAAAGGCCCACTAATTCCGCTTCTTGCAAGGAGAGCGCATCGGTCTCGGTGTCGAAGCAGAATTTTTTCAAACTGGCCAATTCCTTGGCCAAGGCCGTTTGCTTTTCCGGCGTATCGGCGATGCGGTAGTCGTGTGGCGTGGTGGAGAGGTTGGCCAGTGGCTGTCGACCCGATGGGTCGACTGTACGGGAGCCTTCGGCCCCGTTTCCGTGCAGGCCATCGCCGCCATCGCCGAACATGCTGATCTGATCCGCATTCGCCGCAGCTTTTTTGCGCGCCGCGGGTGCGGCAGGAGCAGCCTCGACTTGCGCATCTTCGCCCAGCACCGATTTCAGCAGTGTGCGGAATTCCAGTTCACTGAACACCTCCTTGATCTTCTCTTTGTCCGGCGGATCCAAGTGCAGCGCGGTATGGTCCACGTCCACCGGCGCATCCACGATGATGGTGGCCAAGGCCTTGCTCATGCGGCCCTGCTCCGCGAAGGCGATTACGTTTTCCTTCTGCTTGCCCTTCAGCTGCTCTACGCCGGCAATCACACCTTCTAAGCTGCCGAATTGCTTCACCAATTTCATGGCCGTTTTTTCGCCGATGCCGGGGATGCCGGGGATGTTGTCCACCGCATCGCCCATCAAGCCGAGGATGTCGCGCACCTGATCGGTGTTGTCCAGGTCCCAGCGCGCGCAGACTTCCTTCGGTCCCAACAATTCCGGCGGTGCGCCACTGCGGCCAGGTTTGTACATCAGGATGTTCTCCGTTACCAACTGCCCGAAATCTTTGTCCGGCGTTACCATGTAAGTGGTGTAGCCTTCTTTCTCCGCCTTCTTGGCCAAGGTGCCGATCACGTCGTCCGCTTCGTAACCGTCGCTTTCGATAACAGGGATGTTGAACGCCTCGATGATGCGGCGGATGTAAGGCACGTTGCTGCGGATGTCGTCCGGCATCTCTTGCCGGTTGGCCTTGTATTCCACATGCGTAATGTGCCGCTCAGTGGGCGCGGCGGTATCGAAGACCACCGCGATGTGCGTGGGCTTTTCACGTTTGATGAGGTCCATCAGCGTAAGCGTAAAACCAAAGGCCGCACTGGTGTTCATGCGCTGGCTGTTCACACGTGGCGCGCGGATAAAGCTGAAGTACGCCCGGTAGATCAAGGCGAAGGCATCCAGCAAGAAGAGGCGCTTGTCGTGGTTGCCGTTCTGGTTTTCAAGGGATAGGGACATGCAGCAGCAGATGGATTTTGCGGTGGAGGTGGTGAAGGTAGCGGCGGCGCGGAAGACCGGTGGTTTTTGGACAGGATTACAGGATTGGCAGGGTGAATTCCGGTTGACAAGGCAGGACAATCCCATACCACAAGCGACCCAGTAGGCCAACTAAAATCCTTGGCTACAATGAAAGTACAGCGAGTAGTTCAACGATGGCTAGCCCGCCATCGAACTTGCGATCAAAACGGTCAAAAAAGCTATTTGGCCTGTGCGATTTTTCGCAAAAGACTTCACCGAAGAGGCACTAATCGACCGGTGCGTTCATGGTCAACTACGACCAAGTAAACGGCTGCGCCGCGCTCACTGAAATTCACCGATCCACCTCGGCCTGCCGTGCTGGTGATTTGTTGATCTAAAACAAGTCGGCCTTGTGCATCATACACTTTCAATTGGTGTGTGCCGTCCGATAGGCCAAGCACGGCCAGTTCGCCGGTTGGGGACCAGACAACTTGAAGAGGCTTGGCCACTGCGGCATTTTCCTCCACCCCAACAGTGCTGGTACACAGTTCGCCGAGATAGCGGATCGCGCCGCGTAAGGCAGGGTCATCCACACCGGGGCCGGTGCCACCGTACAGTGTGTCGTGGTAGAAGTCGAAAGGCGCATAATAGTCCGAGAACGGCTCACCTTGTAAAATGCAGAAATCCGTACCGTCCCACGCACATATTCCCGCTGGAGTGGCCATGGTCCACGAATTTGTAGCCCCGCCAATGTAAAGCAGACCTTCACGCACCTTCAGGTCAATAATGCTGGGAGAATATTGGTCTGAATAATTGATGTTCTGCAAGCCTTCCCCCATGGGTTTCAGCGGGTACCACTGTTCCCCGTCCCAACGCATAATGCCTTGGCCGGCGTTGCCGGTGGCGTAGAAGAAGATACCGCCCGCATAAAGGTCGCCTTCGTATTCGATCAATGCTCCAACACCGTCCTGGCCACCATGCAGGCAATTGGTGCATACCGGCAGCCATTCACCGCCGTCGTACTGTAACATGTTCATCAATGAAAGTTCTGGATTGTGGAAGGCACCTGCCACCACAAGTTTACCTTGATAGCGTATGATATCGCCCAATCTTGTATCTATAGTGAAGTTGAGGTTGGCCCAGCCCGGCATAGGCTCCCAATGGCCACCGACCCGCTTGGCCAGCCCGTTACAAAATTGTCCGTCCACATTCTCGAATTGGCCTAAAGCATAAAGATCACCGTCCACCAAACGCAATCTCTGTATGAGACCATCACCCCATTGATCGGCAAATTCTCCATAGGGATGCCAAATGCCATCCGCGTAGTAGGCAATTTGACCGATATTGCTTCCAGCCATGAAGGTGAAGCCACCACCAACGATCAATGTATCATGGTATACAATGGCGGATCGGATTTGATTCCCAAACAACCCCAAAGTATCCCATTGTGTCCCATCATACCGCATAAGCGGAAAATACATATTATCAATAAACGGACCTTGCCCCGCCACTAGCAGCCAATCATGCACTGAATCGGCATAAACTATGGTAGGCGCAGGGGTGTAAACGGGTGATCCGGTCTCCTCCCAATATTGGGCAGAAGTGCTGGTCGCCATGGTAAAGCAAGTCAAGAGGGACCAAAAGGAACGGATGTTACGGGTTTTCATGGCTCAACGAATCGGCACTAATCGACCGGTGCGTTCATGGTCAACTACGCCCAAGTAAACGGCTGCGCCTCTTTCGCTGAAGTGTGCAATTGAGTGGATGTAAATGACTTTCATGGCACTAAGGAGCCTCGCTGGTGAAGGTAGGCCATTTTTATGGGGGAGTGTTAATCGTGCTTGGCAATCGCCTCTGCCAACCATTCCGCGTTTGGCCTGAAGCAATTTCGAAGGCAGTCGATGTACCTCTGCATTCGTGGAAAGCCTGCGGCAAACCCCAGTGTGGGAGCCAAGTAATCAGTGAGAGTGAGGGCCAAATCAACGTTTTCCTGTAAATCCTGTAATCCTGTCCAAAAACCCCCTATTCCTGTAAATCCTGCAATCCTGTCAAAAACCCTGATCCTGTACTCCCGTCAAAAACCACCTGTCCACATTTCACCCAAAACAGCTATATTTGCCGCCGTTTGGATGCGGTGAGGAGAGGAAGAGGGGACCGCCCCTCTTTTTTGTTCCCGCATCCGGCGCAGTCCGGATGATGATCACCACAGACCAACTTCAACAAGCACTTCAGCAGCAGCTGGACGGCACACCACGCTTTGTGGTGAGCGCCGACGTGCGCCCCGGCGGAAAAGCCGTGGTGGAGGTGGACCATGATGACGCGCCAATCACACTGGCCGACCTAACCGCCATCAACAAGGGTTTGCAGGAAGCATTCGGCGAAGCCTTGGACGATGTGGAAATGCAGGTGGGCAGTCCCGGACTCGGCAAGCCCTTCAAAGTGGAGCGCCAATACCGCAAACGCCTCGGCAAAAAGGTGGACGTTTCCATGGCGGACGGCACCGAAGTGCAAGGCGTGCTGCAGGCTTTTGACAACGACGGAATTTCGCTGCGCATCCTTCAACCTACCAAGGTGAAAGGCCGCCAGCCCAAGCTAAGCGACGAAACAACGGTGATCCCTTTCACCGGCATCAAGGCCGTGCAGGCCACTATCAACCTCAACTGAAGCAGTGCAATGAGCACAGTTAACCTCAGCGAATCCTTCGGGGAATTCAAGGACCTCAAAAACATTGACCGGGTTACCATGATGGGTATCCTTGAAGATGTATTCCGTGGCGTTGTGAAGCGCAAATACGGAGAAGAGGCCAAGTTCGACATCATCATCAATCCCGACAAGGGCGACTTGGAGATCTGGCTGAACCGCGAGATCGTGCCCGACGGTGAGGTGGAGGACGAGGGCCTGCAGATCCCGCTGAGCGAAGCGTTGAAGATCGAACCCGATTTCGAAGTGGGTGAAGAAGTGAGCCAGGAAGTGAAGATCCCCGACTTCGGCCGCCGCAACATCCTTTCCCTCAAGCAGAACCTCCAGAGCCGCATCATGGAACTGGAGAAGGACCACATCTACACCAAGTACAAGGAGCGTGTGGGCGAGATCATCACCGGCGAGGTGTACCAGATCTGGAAACGCGAAACGCTGGTATTGGACGACGAGGGCAACGAATTGATCATGCCCAAGGACCAGCACATCAAAACCGATTTCTTCAAGAAAGGCGATACCCTCCGCGCCGTGGTGTGGAAGGTGGAAATGCGCAACAACAGCCCGGTGGTACTGTTGAGCCGCGCCGCGCCGGAATTCCTGGAGAAACTGTTCGAGCAGGAAGTGCCTGAAGTAGCCGACGGCCTCATCACCATTAAGCGCATCGTTCGCGAACCCGGCGAGCGCGCCAAGGTGGCCGTGGAAAGCTATGACGACCGCATCGACCCGGTGGGCGCGTGCGTGGGCATGAAGGGCAGCCGCATACACGGCATCGTTCGGGAACTTCGCAACGAGAACATCGACGTGATCAACTGGACCAGCAACGAGTCGCTGTTGATCCAGCGCGCGCTGAGCCCCGCCAAAGTGGGCGAGATCAAGCTCGACGAAGTGAACAAGCGCGCCGAAGTGTACATGAAACCCGATCAGGTGGCATTGGCCATCGGCAAAGGCGGACACAACATCAAGCTCGCGGGCCGGCTTTCCGGATACGAGATCGACGTGTACCGCGACAGCGATGAAGTAACCGACGATGTGGACCTGGAAGAGTTCAAGGACGAGATCGAACCGTGGATCATCGAGGCATTGAAGAACATTGGATGCGATACCGCCCGTTCGGTGGTGGAGATCGCCCCCGACGAATTGGCCAAGCGCACGGACCTGGAGGAGGAGACGGTGACGGAAGTGTTGCGTGTGTTGAAATCGGAGTTGGCGAAGTAAACGTGGAAGTACCACGAAGGACGCTAAGGACACGAAGAGTGAAAAGGGGTAGTTGGCAGAAGCAGTAGGCAGTGGCAGAAGGAGTAGGCAGTGGGAGTAGGGCATAACGAGAACACGTGCGAATGGCAGAAACGGCAGGAAAGACGGTACGATTGAGCAAGGTGACCCGCGATTTTAATCTCGGGGTACACACCGTGGTGGAATTTCTCGCCAGCAAGGGGCATGAGGTGGAGGAATCCCCCAATGCCAAGATTCCCGGCGACCTGTATGCGCTGCTGGAGAAGGAATTCGGGCAGGACAAGGCCGAAAAGCAGGCCAGCAAGCAAGTGATCCAAGAGCGCCAAGAGCGTGAGGTGGTGGCCCTGGCCAGCGCCCCCGCCGTGGTGGAGCCGGAACCGCCAGCCCCCGCCCCGACCCCCGCCGCACCCTCGCCGGCAGCTCCCAAGGCCGCCGAGCCTGAAAAGACCAAGGCAGAACCAAAGGCCAAGCCCGCCGAACCCGTGGCCGATGCCGATGGCGTGATCCGCGCCAAGACACAAGCCGTTACCGGCCCCAAGACCATAGGCAAAATCGACTTGGACGCTGGCAAGAAAGCCAAAGCAGCCAAGGCCGAGGCGCCTGCACCTCCCGCCCCTAAACCAGCTGCACCCGCACCTGCACCCAAGGCCGAGGCACCCGCCAAACCGGCCCCGCCAGAACCCGCTCCCGAACCGGAGACCATCCGCGTGAACGTTGAAAAACTTGCCGGACCCAAGACCGTGGGCAAGATCGAACTGCCCAAAGAGCGCGAGCGCAAGCCCAGCGACCGTGACAAGGACCGCGGTCGCCGCAAGCGTATCGTGAAGCCAGGTCCCGTGGACGTTGGCCGCGTGGTGCAGCACGAACAACGCACCGGTACCGGTCGCCCAGGCGAACTGGACGAGAACGCGGTGAAGCGCAAAGTGAGCGAGACCCTCGCACGCCTAACAGGCGGTGGCGGTGGTGGCCGTGGCCGCGGTGCCAAACGCAAAGGCGACAAACGCCAAGAACGCTACCAGCGTCGCGAAGAAGAAGATCAGGCCCGCCAGTTGGCCGGTAAAACATTGCAGGTAACGGAATTCGTGACAGCCAGCGAACTGGCCTCCATGATGGACGTGCCCGTCACCGACATCATCAAGGCCTACTTCTCGCTCGGTATGATGGTCTCCATCAACCAGCGCTTGGACGCGGAAACCCTTGCGGTGATCGCGGACGAATACGGCTTCAAGGTGGAGTTCGTAGGTGCCGACGTTCAGGACACCACGGTTGAAGAGGCAGACGAACCGGAACGCGTGGTGCCACGTGCGCCGATCGTTACCGTAATGGGCCACGTGGACCACGGTAAAACCTCCTTGTTGGACCACATCCGCAAAGCCAACGTGATCGCGGGCGAAGCCGGTGGCATTACCCAGCACATCGGCGCGTACAGCGTGGAACTGGAGAACGGGAAACGCATCGCATTCCTCGATACGCCGGGCCACGAAGCCTTTACCGCCATGCGCGCACGCGGTGCGCAGGTAACGGACATCGCCATTATCGTGATCGCCGCCGACGACAGCGTGATGCCGCAAACACGCGAGGCCATCAACCACGCGCAGGCTGCTGGCGTGCCCATGGTGTTCGCCTTCAACAAGATCGATAAGCCAGGTGCTAACGCTGAAAAAGTCCGTGAGCAACTCTCCCAAATGAACATTCTCGTGGAGGAGTGGGGCGGCAAATTCCAGACACAGGAGATCAGCGCCAAGAAAGGTCAAGGCATTGACCAATTGCTGGAAAAGGTACTCCTCGAAGCCGACCTGTTGGACCTCAAGGCCGACCCCGGTAAACGCGCCGCCGGCGTGGTGATCGAGAGCACGCTCGAAATGGGCAAAGGCTATGTGACCACACTGCTCGTGGAAGGAGGCACACTGCGCAAGGGCGACATTCTGCTCGTGGGCCAGTTCAGTGGCCGTGTGCGGAACATGTTCAACGAACGTGGACAACAGATCACCGAAGCCGGCCCTTCCGTGCCCGTCTCCATTCTTGGCTTGGACGGCGCGCCGAACGCGGGCGACAAGTTCCAGGTGATGACGGACGACCGCGAGGCACGTCTCATCGCCACGCGCCGCCAGCAGCTCCAGCGCGAGCAGGGCATCCGCACGCACAAACACATTACACTGGACGAGATCGGCCGTCGCTTGGCCATCGGCGATTTCAAAGAACTCAACGTGATCGTGAAAGGCGACGTGGACGGTTCCGTGGAAGCGTTGACCGACTCACTGCTGAAGTTGAGCACCCAAAGCATCAAGGTGAACGTGATCCACAAAGCCGTGGGTCCGATCGCCGAGAGCGACGTGCTGCTGGCCTCCGCGTCCAACGCCATCATCATCGGATTCCAAGTGCGGCCCACCGTTGGTGCGCGCAAGCTCGCTGAGAATGAAGAGATCGACATCCGTCTCTACTCCATCATCTACGACGCCATCGAGGAATTAAAGCAGGCCATGGAAGGCATGCTCGCGCCGAAGGAGGTGGAAAAAGTGATGGGCACGGCCGAAGTGCGCGAAACCTTCCGCATCAGCAAAGTGGGCATGGTGGCCGGTTGCTATGTGGTTGACGGCAAGATCGCCCGCAACAACAGGATCCGCCTGATCCGTGACGGCATCGTGGTGTACACCGGCGAGCTCAGCGACCTCAAGCGTTTCAAAGACGATGCGAAGGAAGTGACGCACGGTTACGAGTGCGGCTTAAGCATCAAGAACTTCAACGACATCAAAGTGGGCGACACCATCGAAGCCTTCGTGATGGAGGAAGTGAAGCGGACGTTGGAAGGTTAGTCGATCGACCATCTTGGTCGATTAAACTGACCGTGGCGAGATAGGCGAAGTCTAAACTTGAATTGCAGGCGGCGGATCTATGGGTCGACCGGGCTGCGGTCGCGTTGAGCTTATCAATCGACCATGATGGGCGATCAAAGCCTTACCGCTCCGTATTCAGCCGTGGCGGCTCGATCTGCTCCGGTACCACATACAGCCCGGGATATTCTTCCCGCAGGTCCTCCCGCATTTTTTCCGCCGCCACGCGATCACGCATATCACCGACACGCACGCGGAAGTTGGGCGCGAGGTAACTGAGGTACGCTGGAATGTCCGGGTGGCTGCCTAAGAAGCCGCGCCGCATGCTTTCAGCCGTGTTGCGGTCACCGTTGAAGATCTGCACGCGGAAGCCTTCCAGCGGACGCGTATGCGCGGCGTAGTTCGCCATTTGCGCCTTGATCTTGTCACTTTCCAACACGGTGACCTTGCCGGGTTTCACCGTATCCTGCGCAACGGTGTCGGGCGGCCAAGCCGGGGGAGGCGTGCGTGCGGGCAGTACCGTGGGCGTTTGTTCCGCAGGCTTGAACAGGCGCGGGTCTTCCTGCGCACAGACGTGCAGGGCAAGTAAGCAGGGGAGAAGAGGAAGTAAAAAGCGCATCGGCGACAAATGTATTCGCAAGCGGCGTGCCGGATCACTGGATTTATGCATGGTCCACCATCGTTTCTGTGACTTCCTTCAACTTGCGTGAACCCAACGGCCGTGACCGTGTGTGGACCGGGCGTTTTACACCTGTGCGGCTCCGTGGAAGTCGCCCGTTTTCCTTAGTTCACCATGAAGAGAGACAGTTTTATCGAATGCCAGGCAATCTTTTGAACAACGGAAAATGACACCGCCGTGACGTTAATTTCTTCAATGACAGCAAGCCCTTCAGCCGCCTTCCAGCTAATTGGAACCATTCTAAATAGGGCACTTTACCCGGTTCACGGCAGGTGCGGGCTTTCGTCCTAAAAGTCCGCGTCTATTTTTGCGCCGCGAAGATCCACCGGGGAATGCCCCCAAAATCGTCCGGAATGTCCCTTGTATCCATGGTTTTCAAGCGCTCCACAGGGTTGCTCCATCTCGTGATCGCCTTTGGCCTGCTCCTTTCCGCCAATGGCGTATGGGCGCAGGTCGATCAGGCGCAATACGATAACGGGGAAAAGATCTTCAAGGCCAACTGTGCCAGCTGCCACAAGCCGGACCAGGACATGACCGGTCCTGCTCTGCAGGGCGCTACAGCCCGTTGGGAAGGCAAGGGTGACGTGCATGCCTGGATCAAAAACAGCCAGGCCTACATCAAGAGCGGCAACGCCCACGCCAAAGAGGTCTTCGAAACCCACAACAAGATCATCATGCCTCCGCAGGCGGTGAGCGATGCGGACATTGATGCCATCCTGTACTTCGCGGACAATTATAAACCGAAAGGTGCGGTCAAACCCGTTGTAGCCGCCTCGACCGAAGCGCAAACATCCAATTCCAGCTGGCAGTGGCTCCTCATTGTGGGCTTGTTGCTCCTGCTGGTCCTGCTTTCTTTGGGCGGTGTGCGCACCCAACTCGTTAATGCACTCCGTGAAAAAGAAGGCCTACAGCCAGAAGCAAGCTTGACCACTTGGGGCCGTATCCGGCGCTGGGCTTTCAACAACAAGGGCTGGGCCTCGGTGGCCGTGCTGGCGTTGGTGGTCTGGGGCGCGGTGCTCACTTGGAACTTCCTGTTCAACATTGGTGTGTACGGCGGCGAAAAGGTGGCCCACTACAAACCCTCACAGCCCATCCTTTACGATCACACGCTGCATGCCGGCAAGGACAACCTCAACATCAATTGCCAGTACTGCCACAGCGGCGCCAGCAAGAGCAAGAACGCCGGCATCCCAAGTGCCAACGTGTGCATGAATTGCCACAAAGCCGTGAGCCAAGGGCCGAAGACGGGCACCGAGGAGATCGCCAAAATTTACGCCGCCGTTGGTTGGGATCCCGCCACCATGAGCTACACTGGCGTTGAAAAACCCATCGTTTGGAACAAGGTGCACAACCTGCCGGACCACGTCTTCTTCAGCCATGCACAACACGTGGCCGTGGGCAAGATCGAATGCCAGAAATGCCACGGCCCCGTGGATACCAAAATGGACCAAGCGGAGCAGTGGAGCCCGTTGACCATGAGCTGGTGCCTGGAGTGCCACAACGAGACCGAAGTGAAGGTGGCCGGAAGCGACAACGGTTACTACAAAGAGATCCACCGCAGGCTTGCTCAAACCCCGATGGGGCAGCGCGAGTTGCGGAAATACCTGGAAGACGAAAAGATCACTGTGCGGGAACTGGGCGGCTGGGAATGCGCCAAGTGCCACTACTAAGACCGATTGAAGCAGAGATGCCAAGCAAAAAGCAATACTGGCAGGACGTTGCAGAAACGGATCCTGCGCACGTTCCGGCAGCGGCCGATCACAACGAGTTTAAGGCACCGTCCACGTTGGACCAAGCCTTGAGCGACGGAACCCTCACCGGCTCCACCACGAGCCGCCGCGATTTCCTGAAATTCCTCGGTTTCTCCGTGGGGGCTGCCACGCTCGCCGCTTGCGAAACGCCCGTCATCAAGAGCATTCCTTACGTGAACAAGCCGGAGGAGATCACCCCCGGCGTAGCCAACTGGTATGCCAGTACCTTCTACGATGGTGAGGATTTCGCCAGCGTTTTGGTGAAGACCCGCGAAGGCCGCCCCATCCACGTTACCGGCAACCCCCGCTTCGGCGTGAACCGCAACCCCGCGACCGGGAAAAGCGGTGCGAACGCACGCGTTAACAGCAGCGTGCTCGGCCTCTATGACAGTGAGCGCCTCACCGCTCCCATGGAAGTGAAGGACGGCACCATGACCCAACGCGCATGGGCTGATGCGGACAAGGCCATCGGCGACGGCCTGGGCAAGGTGAGTGCCGCTGGCAAGCGCATCGTGTTGCTCACCAACACCGTCGTTAGCCCCAGTGTGAAGAACGCCATCGACGTGTTCCGCGCCAAGCACGGTTTGGTGCTCAACAGCGGCGATGCTGCCGTTACAGCCACCATCGGTGGAGCGGTGGACCATGTGCAGTACGACGCCATCAGCTACGCGGGTATCGCAAGTGCCAACCTGAAAAGCTTCGGCAAGTGGGCTTTCCCCGTGCTGGACTTCACCAAGGCCGATGTGGTCGTTGGTATCGGTGCAGACTTCCTCAGCAACTGGGGCAGCACATCGGAGAATACATGGCAGTATTCCAGCCGCCGCAGGCCCGAAGATGCCACGAAGGACAAGCCGATGAGCCGCCACTGGCAGTTCGAGGCACGCATGAGCCTTACTGGCGCCAACGCCGACCAGCGCGTTGCCGTGCGCAACAGCGAAGTGCCTGCCGTAGTGGCTGCCTTGCACAATGCCATCGCTTCCGGAACCGGCAATGCCGCTGCAGGTAGCGGTAAATTGGAAGTACGCGCCGCTGAAGCCGTTTCAGCCTGCGCCAAGGAACTGCTCGCTGCCAAAGGCAAGAGCTTGGTGGTTTGTGGAAAGAACGAGGAAGGCGTGCAGGTACTGGTGAACAGCATCAACAACATGCTGGGCAACTACGGTAGCACCCTCGATATCCGCAATGCTTCTTCCTTCTTCCGCGGCAACGACGCGCAGGTGGCGCAATTGGTGAAGGACATGAACGCGGGCAACGTGGGCGCTCTGCTCATCGCCGGTGTGAACCCTGCCTACACCTTGCCGAACGCCGAAGAATTCAAGACAGGTCTTGCCAAGACCGGCCTTTCCGTGAGCTTCGCGCCTTACGCCGATGAGACTGCTTCGCGTTGCAACTGGATCGCACCGGACCACCATTGGTTGGAGAGCTGGAACGATTTCAACCCTGCGGCTGGCCAATACGCTTTGGCACAGCCAACCATCCGCCCGTTGTTCAACACCCGCCAATGGGGTGAGAGCCTGCTGAAGTGGAGCGGACAAAGCACCGATTGGCACCAGTTCGTGCAAACCGTTTCCGCATCCACCATGTCAGCCGGGGCTTGGGACCAAAGCCTGCACGACGGCGTGTACAGCGGACCGGGCCTGAACATGGCCGATGCTACAGCACCCGCGTTTGATCTGGCCCAAGCTTCGGCCAAAGCCATGGACACCGCGAAGGATGCCGGCGAGTGGGAGATCGAACTCTACACTTCGGAAGCCCTCGCCAGCGGCCAGCACGCCAACAACCCTTGGTTGCAGGAATTGCCCGACCCCATCACCAAAGCCACTTGGGACAACTACGTGTGCATTGCACCGGAAGACCTCAGCGCCCTCACCGGCAAATCCTTCAAGGACCTGTACATCGGGCAGGAAAGCCCGGCCCAGGTGCTGAAAGTTACTGTGAACGGCGTGGCCATGGACCTGCCCGCAGTAATGAGCCCCGGCCAAGCGCCGAAGACCATTGCAGTAGCACTCGGCTACGGTCGCGGTGCGAACGGCGAGCGCGTAGGACGTGCCGCCTGCATGAAGGATGCCGATGGAAAGCTCACCCCCGTAGGCCAGAACGTCTACCCTTGGACCAGTGTGCGCGGCAATACCGTGCGCTACGAAGCACCTGCAACCGTGGAGACCACGGGCAAGACCTACCCGATCGCCCTTACCCAGACCCAGATGACGGGAATGGACCGCGAGAGCATCGTGAAGGAGACCACGTTGGCCGTGTGGGCATTGCACGAACCGAGGGAAACCTATAACGAGGAGGAGACCCTCGCTGTGCACGAGGACGTGAACCACGACGGCATGGTGAACGCTTTGGACCGCGTGCCTGCAACGGAGATCGACCTTTGGGCCAAGCACCCCATTGAAGAAGTGGGCCTGCGCTTCGGCATGAGCATCGACCTCAATGCCTGCATCGGTTGCGGTGCTTGCGTTACGGCCTGCAACAGCGAGAACAACGTTTCCGTGGTGGGTAAGGACGAAGTGCGTCGCAGCCGCGAAATGCACTGGCTCCGTATCGACCGCTATTATTCCAGCGACGCCCACACAGACACTGAGGGCCTTAGCTGGGCCGGCCGCCTCTCCGAAATGGAGAAGCCAAGCGCACAGCCCGGCGTGATCTTCATGCCGGTGATGTGTCAGCAGTGCAACCATGCCCCTTGCGAAACGGTGTGCCCTGTGGCCGCCACTACGCACAGCGAGGAAGGCATGAACATGATGACCTACAACCGCTGCATCGGCACGCGCTACTGTGCGAACAACTGCCCCTACAAGGTGCGTCGCTTCAACTGGTTCAATTATGTGAGCGACCAGTTCAGCGAGGTGAACCCCGCGTGGGACGAGTTAGGCCGCATGGTGCTGAACCCGGACGTTGTAGTACGCGGTCGCGGCGTGATGGAGAAGTGCAGCTTCTGCATGCAGCGCATACAATCAGGTAAGCTTGAAGCGAAAAAGGCAGGCCATCCATTGAAGGACGGTGACATCGAGACCGCCTGCTCCAGCGCTTGCCCTACCAACGCCATCATCTTCGGCGATCTGAACGACACCAAGAGCAGGGTGCGCGCCGAACGCGATGGTGCCCGCGGGTACCAAATGCTTGAAGAGATCGGCACGCAGCCAAACGTGACCTACCAGGTGAAGGTGCGCAACACCGCCGGGGAGGCCGAACACCACCACGCTTAAGCCAGAAGAGGCAACATGCATCAAGAAGCAGCGATACGACCCCCGCTCATCCTGGGCCACCGCACTTACGGTGACATCACCAATGACGTGGTAGGCCCGATCGAGAATAAGGCTCCCAGAGCCTGGTACGTCCTCATTACCATCGCAGCCATCATTGCCTCATATGGCATCGGCTGCATCCTTTACCTCATCAGCAAAGGCATCGGGGTGTGGGGCATGAACAAGACCATCAACTGGGCTTGGGACATTACCAACTTCGTGTGGTGGGTGGGTATCGGTCACGCCGGCACGCTCATTAGCGCGGTTCTGCTGCTGTTCCGACAAAAATGGCGCATGGCCGTGAACCGCTCCGCAGAAGCCATGACCATCTTCGCCGTGATGATGGCCGCCATGTTCCCCATGATCCACATGGGCCGCATGTGGCTGGCCTACTTCGTGTTCCCCCTGCCCAACCAGTTCGGTTCGCTTTGGGTGAACTTCAACTCACCGCTCCTCTGGGACGTATTCGCTATCAGCACGTATTTCAGTGTGAGCTTGGTGTACTGGTACATCGGCCTCATCCCCGACTTTGCTTCCATCCGCGACCGCGTGGTAAAAAAGTGGCAGAAAAGCCTCTACAGCGTACTTGCATTCGGCTGGACCGGTAATGCCAAGGCTTGGCAGCGTTTTGAGGAAGTGAGCTTGGTGCTCGCCGGACTCGCAACCCCGCTGGTGTTCTCGGTACACTCGGTTGTATCCATGGACTTCGCCACCTCGCTGGTGCCCGGTTGGCACAGTACCATCTACCCGCCGTATTTCGTTGCGGGTGCCATCTTCTCCGGGTTCGCCATGGTGCAAACCCTGCTGCTCGTGATGCGCAAGGCCATGAAGCTCGAAGCTTACGTAACGCGCAAGCACGTGGAGTACATGAACATCGTGATCATGGTGACCGGCGGTATCGTGGCCGTGGCCTACGCCACCGAATTCTTCATGGGCTGGTACAGCGGCGTGGAATACGAGTACTACACCTACATGAGCATGGGTGCCGCAACCGGCCAGTACAGCTGGGCGTTCTGGGCGTTGATCATCTGCAACATCCTTATTCCGGGCATGCTCTGGTTCAAAGCGGTCCGCACCAGCTTCTTCTGGGCTTGGGCCATTTCCATCGTCATCAACGTAGGCATGTGGTTCGAGCGCTTCGACATCATCGTGCTTTGCCTGCACCGCGATTACATGCCCAGCGGCTGGACCATGTTCTATCCGACCTGGGTGGACGTGGGGACTTTCCTCGGCACCATCGGTATCTTCTTTACGCTTTACATGCTCTTCGCACGCTACTTCCCGGTGCTGGCCTTCAACGAGTTGAAGACCATCCTGAAATCCAGCGGTGAGAGCTACAAAGGCGAGGTGCTTCCAAAATCACAGCATTGATCGGCATGTCCAACAAAGTGATCTACGCGGTCTACGAGGACCCAGAACTGCTGAAGGATGCAGCGCGCAAGCTGGTTTCCGCCGGCGTGAAGGTACGCGACGTATTCAGCCCGTTCCCCGTCCACGGCCTGGACCCCATCATCGGCCTCAAGCGCACGCGCTTGGCCATCGTATCCTTCATGTTCGGTTGCTTCGGCCTGTCACTGGCGCTCTTGGGCACCTACTACATGATGATCTACGATTGGCCCATGAACATCGGTGGCAAGCCGAACGGGTTCTACTACCAGAACATCACCGCCTTCGTTCCCGTGTTGTTCGAGTTCACCGTGCTGAATGCCGCGCACGGCATGGCGATCACCTACTTGATCCGCAATAAAACACTCCCCGGCATGAAAGGCCGCAACCCGGACCCACGCAGCACCGACGACAAGTTCGTGATGGAGTTGCGCACCGCGGATAATCACGCCCATAGCGGCGATTCACTCACCGGCATGCTGCGTGATACCGCCGTGCTGGAGATCAACGAACGCCAATGCTGAACACCATGCGCAACCCCATCGGCATGCTGCCAGCGGGCCTTTTGCTCGTGCTGGTCGCATCCAGCTGCAACAACAAAAAGGACAGCCCCGGCTTGGAGTACATGCCGGACATGTACCGTGGCCCCGCCATCGAGGCTTACGTGGATTATGGCCAGGACCCGTACTACTTCGGCGACAGCTTAGCCGAGGCCCAGCGCGGAACGCCCAGCGCCCGCTTACCGGTAGCTGGCACCATTCCCTTCGCGGATAAAGAAGAGGATGCCGCCTACAATTTCCCATATCCCTACCCCAATACGCCCGAAGGCTACGAGGAGGCTGGGTTGAATCTGCACAACCCCATTCCCATGACCACCGCCAGCGTTGAGCAGGGAAAGGCCTTGTACGAAATATTCTGCATGCACTGTCACGGAGCAACCGGGAAAGGCGACGGCGGCGTTGTGGCCAAAGGCGGCTACCCGCCCCCTCCAGCCTACGACAGCCCTCAACTGAAAGACTTGCCAGAAGGAAAGATGTTCCATTCCCTCACCTTCGGGAAGAACATCGCCATGGGGCCTCACGCCAGCCAGCTCAATCACCAGGAACGGTGGCTGATAATCGAATACGTGAAGTATCTGCAGCATGACGGCAAGATGCCCGGAGAGGCTACAGCCGCAGCAACCACAGACAGCACCGCGACAGCGCCCGCAGCGCAGTGAACAACAGCAACAACCGATGAATTTCACCATTAGCAAACGCGCCGGCACCACAAGCCTCGTTCTGTTGGCCGTGGGCATCGTGCTGGCCGTGATCGGCGTGATCGGCGACCATACCGACCACCACCAGTACAGCTGGGCCGCATTCTATGCCAATGCCCTTTTCTTCTTCTTTATCGCCTTGGGCACGCTCTTCTTCTACGCCCTGAACAACATCACCGAAACGGCATGGACCGTGCTGGTGCGACGCGTGTATGAGGCTATTTTCTCATATGTGCCGCTGGGTGCCATGTTGGTACTCGTCGCGCTGGTCGCTGGTTCCCTCGGATTGAACCACATTTGGCCTTGGATGGACGGCCGCACGTTGGACACGACGGATGTCAACCACTACGACGCGCACATCGCCTTGTTGAGCCCTTACCTCAACCTGCCTTTCTTCTGGGTACGTGCCGTGCTGTTCATGGGCACCTTCATCTACTTCGCCCGTTGGTTCCGCGCACAAAGCTTGCGTATGGACCAAGTGGGCAGCGATGGCCTGTTGAAGGAACATTTGACGATGTACAACCGCAGCATCGGCTTCATGGTGCTCTTCGCGTTCTTTAGTTCCGTTCTCGCTTGGGATTGGATCATGAGCATCGATGTCCATTGGAAAAGCGCCCTCTTCGGTTGGTACGTATTTGCCGGCATGTGGATCGGGGGCATGGTGACCGCCGTGATCATTGTACTTTACCTGAAGGGCAAAGGCTATCTCCCGCAAGTGAACGGCAGCCACATCCAGGACATGGGCAAGTGGGTATTTGCCGTAAGCTTCCTGTGGAGCTACCTCTACTTCGCGCAGTTCCTGCTCACTTGGTACGCCAACATTCCTGAAGAAGGCACGTACTTCAAAGTGCGCATCGACCACCACTCCTGGCTGGTGTGGGGCATGTACTTCATCAACTTCGCATTGCCCATGGTGTTGTTGATGAGCCGCGACACCAAGCGCAATCCCAAGTTCCTCATCGGTGTGGGAGCGATCATCTTTATCGGCCATTGGCTGGATATGATACAGATGATCATGCCCGGTTCCTTAGGCCATCATTTCGAATGCGTGGGGATGGTGGAGATCGGCTTCTTCATCGCCTTCCTTGGCCTGTTCATCCGTACGGTGCTCGGTGCCCTCGCCAAAGCCCCGCTCACCGTTGTCCATCACCCCTTCCTGGAGGAAAGTGTTCACCACCAGATCTGATAATGGCCACCGGCCCTTCCATAACCGAATAGCATGACGACGTTGTTGATCTTCGCGGTGATCGTTTTGGCCTTCCTGGTGGTAATGCGCCTCCACAGGGTGTCCGACCTTGCCGCCGCCTTGCGCGGAGAGCGCGAGGAACTCATTCCCGAAAAGGACAACCGCACCAGTGGCCGCTTGATGTGGGTGATCGGTGCCATCTACCTGGTATTCTTCACCTGGGTCCCCATACACTTCAAATCCGTGTTCCTGCCGCCGCCCGCCAGTACACAGGGCGTGTGGATCGACGCGATGTACCACTTCAATTGGATCATGTTGGGCATCGTGTTCTATGCCACTAACATCGCGCTGTTCTATTTCTCCGGCAAGTATTTCCACCGGCCCGGTAAAAAAGCTTTCTGGTATCCGCACAACAACAGACTGGAATTGTTGTGGACGGCGATCCCTGCCATGGTGCTCATCGTCGTGATCATCTACGGACTCTCCGTTTGGAACAAGATCACTGCCGCTCCCGCCCCTGGCACCATGGCGGTGGAAGTGTATGCCAAACAGTTTGACTGGACCATCCGTTATCCGGGTAAGGACAAGCAACTCGGTGCTACCGATTTCCGACTGATCAATGGCGATAACCCATTGGGTATCGTTACCGGCAATTCCGTGAAAACGCGCTTGGCCGAGCTGCAGGCAGATCTGGAAAAGGCCGAAGCCGACCTCGTTGCACAAGCCGAGGTCCAACCGCAGGATCAACTGGCGAAAATGGAAGAACACATCAGCCACATCCGCCGACAGCGCGAAGGCATAATGAACTTGGAGACCCTTATGAAGGAGGATATTGCGGTGAACGGTGGGAACAGCACCTACCTGCATGGCGCGGACGATCAGGTCACCAAGGAGTTCCACCTGCCACAGAACGTGGACGTGGAGCTGCTGATCCGCAGCCAGGACGTGATCCACAGCGCTTACCTGCCGCACATGCGCGCACAGATGAACGCCGTGCCCGGCATGGTTACGCGCATTCACTTAGTGCCCACCATTACCACGGACAGCATGCGGGAGGTGACCAACAACCCCGAATTTGATTATATCCTGCTCTGCAATAAGGTGTGCGGTATTTCGCACTACAACATGCAGATGCCACTCACCGTGGAAAAGCCGGGTGCTTTCAAAGTGTGGACCATCCTGTTGCCGACATTCGAAAACAGGGCAAAAGCCGATGAACCCGCACCGGCGGACACTGTGAAAACCCAAGTGGCGGCGGAAGCCAAGGCGGATTCCACCACGACCGAAATGAAACAGCATTGACATGAGCGCCGTAGCCAATACGCAGGCGGCCCATAGCGGCCAGCACCACGCGGACCTCCACCACCATAAGGAGAGCTTTATCTCCAAGTACATCTTCTCGCACGATCACAAGATGATCAGCAAGCAGTTCCTCATAACTGCTATCGTGATGGCCTGGGTGGCCATGATCATGTCCGTGATCTTCCGCCTCCAGATCGCATGGCCCGGTGAGAGTTTCGCCTTCACCCATTTCTTCCTCGGCGAAAAATGGGCACCCGGTGGTGTGCTCAGTTCCAGCATGTACCTCGCCTTGGTCACCATCCACGGCACCATCATGGTGTTCTTTGTGCTTACCGGTGGACTTTCCGGAACGTTCAGTAACCTGCTCATACCTTATCAAGTGGGTGCGCGGGACATGGCCAGCGGCTTCATTAACATGCTGTCCTTCTGGTTCTTTTTGGCCGCTTCGATCATCATGCTTTCTTCCCTGTTCGTTGAGAGCGGTCCCGCTTCCGGTGGCTGGACAGTGTATCCCCCGTTGAGCGCGTTGCCACAGGCCATTCCTGGCTCCGGCACCGGTATGACGCTTTGGCTCTTTAGCATGGTGCTGTTCGTGGCGGGTTCGCTCATGGGCAGCCTCAACTACATCGTTACCATCATGAACCTGCGGACCAAGGGCATGAAGATGACGCGTTTGCCGCTCACCATCTGGGCGTTCCTGCTTACCGCCATACTTGGCGTGCTCGCCTTCCCTGTTCTGGTAAGTGCCGTGGCACTGCTGATCATGGACCGCATGATGGGCACCAGCTTTTACCTCAGCGAGATCCATATCGCAGGAGAAGCACTGGACCACATGGGCGGCAGCCCGATCCTGTACCAGCACTTGTTCTGGTTCTTGGGCCACCCCGAAGTGTATATCGTTATCCTGCCCGCCTTCGGCATCAGCTCCGAGGTGATCTCCACCATGAGCCGCAAGCCCATCTTCGGCTACCGTGCCATGATCGGCTCCCTCATGGCGATCTCCTTCCTGAGCTTCATCGTGTGGGCACACCACATGTTCATTTCCGGCATGAACCCCTTCCTCGGAAGCGTGTTCGTGTTCACCACCGTATTGATCGCCATTCCCAGTGCGGTGAAGGTGTTCAACTACATCACCACGCTGTGGCGCGGTAACATCATCTTCAGCCCCGCCATGCTCTTCAGCATCGGCATGGTGTCCACGTTCATCGCCGGTGGTCTTACGGGCATCATTCTCGCCAACAGCGCGCTGGATATCCAAGTACACGACACCTATTTCGTGATCGCCCACTTCCACATGGTGATGGGCGTTAGCGCCATCTTCGCCATGTTCGCCGGCATTTACCACTGGTTCCCCAAGATGTATGGCCGTATGATGAGCACCAAACTCGGCTATCTGCACTTCTGGGTCACCTTTATCTGTGCCTACGGCGTTTTCATCCCCATGCACTATGTGGGCTTGGCCGGCGGACCCCGCCGCTACTACAACTACACGGAGTTCCCCATGTTCAACGGCGGCGTGGCGGACCTCAACGTGATCATCAGCATTTTCGCCATTATCGGTGCCACGGCGCAGATCCTGTTCACCTACAACTTCTTCCGCAGCATTTTCAGTGGACAGAAAGCCGTGCAGAACCCTTGGCACGCCAATACCCTGGAGTGGACCACCCCGTGGAGCATATCCATGGCAACTGGCCTGGTGCGATCCCTACCGTTTACCGTTGGCCTTACGATTACAGCAAGCCCGGTAAGCTGGAAGACTACGTGCCCCAGAACGTGCCCTTGGAAGACGGCGAAGAGGAGCATTAAACAACGACGGAACTTGATGGGAATGTCCGCACTTTTGTGCGGACATTTTCGTTTGTACCCACCCATGCGGCCGGCACTGATAGTCTTCATGCTTTGCTGGTTGCCCGCAAAGGCGCAACTGCTGGACAGCCTTGCGTTGTTCGCGGAACAAACACCACGCTTCGTGCTGAAGCTGGATTCACGCGGTTCTTTCATCAGCAACAGCAACGTTTCCATCATGGGCGTGAAAGCCGGGCTGGAATACGCGGGCCGTTTCCAGTACGGTTTGGGATACAGCTTCCTTTGGTCGCCGGTGGAAAAGCCACGCACCGTGGACGGCGTGGCCGCGGTGTCTACAACGTTGCGCTTGGGCTACTTCACGCCGTACGTGGAGTATGCATTCTACCAGCGTGGGCCGTGGGAAGCACGGATCCCCGTTCAGTTCGGCATCGGTTCGGGCTCTCTGGTCTATCGTGATGCGAAGGATCGGAAGCAACGCACCGCACGGTCGTTCCTACTGCTCTACGAACCGTCCATGACCATCCAATACCGCTTCCTGAAATACTTCGGCGCCAATGCGGGCTGGGGCTACAGACTTTTGTTGGTGCGTACCGGACTCGATGAACGTCTTTCCGCCCCAACGTATGTGCTGGGTTTGAAGGTGTTTTTTGGTGATCTGTGGAAAGACTTGAACAAGTGAGCGGAAAGAGGACCGAAGTGTAACGGACCGCGCTCTTGTCAAACCGTCCCGTACAACACCCGCATTCTTACCTTTACCACCGCATGCCAGAACCCTTCGACGTCCGTCAGGAACAGCGCTCCGCCTCGGACAAGGAGTTGGAGCAGGTGCTGCGTCCCCGCCGCTTTGAGGAGTTCGCCGGCCAGCGTACCGTTACGGACAACCTCAAGGTGTTCGTGCAGGCCGCCAAAATGCGCGAGGAGGCCTTGGACCACGTGCTGTTGCACGGCCCGCCCGGATTGGGGAAAACCACGTTGGCAGGCATCATTGCGCAGGAAATGGGCGTAAGCATGCGCATCACCAGCGGACCGGTGCTCGACAAGCCCGCTGATCTCGCGGGCTTGCTCACGAACCTGGAGCCGAACGACCTGCTCTTCATTGATGAGATCCATCGCCTCAGTCCCATTGTGGAAGAGTACTTGTACAGCGCCATGGAGGATTACCGGATCGACCTGGTGATCGATGCCGGTCCCAATGCACGTACAGTACAGATCAACCTCAATCCCTTCACCTTGGTGGGGGCCACCACCCGTAGCGGCCTGCTTACTGCGCCCCTGCGCGCGCGCTTCGGCATCAACAGCCGCTTGAATTATTATGATGCGGACACGTTGACCGGTATCGTGAAACGCTCTGCCGGACTGCTGAACGTGCCCATCGTGGCCGAAGCCGCACACGAGATCGCCCGCCGCAGCCGTGGCACTCCGCGCATTGCCAATGCGCTCCTGCGCCGCGTGCGTGATTTTGCACAGATCCAAGGCGACGGCACCATCGACATGGCCATCGCCAAGCACGCCCTGAAGGCGCTCAACGTGGACGCCCATGGCCTGGACGAAATGGACAACCGCATCCTGCTCTGCATCATTGAAAAATTCGCTGGCGGGCCAGTGGGCCTTAATACGGTGGCCACAGCCGTGGGTGAGGAAAGCGGCACCATCGAAGAGGTTTACGAACCTTTCCTGATCATGGAGGGTTACATCATGCGGACCCCGCGCGGAAGACAGGCCACCGAACGTGCCTTTAAACACTTGGGAAAGGTACCCACCGCCAAACCCGGAACCTTGTTCGGGGAGTGACCTGCCCCGGTGTTCCATTGCTTGGCGGAACACGATAACGGAGCGTTGCATTTACCATGGACCAACAGACGGAGATCGAGCCCACAGCAGGCTTTCGGCCTTTTCTGGAGGACGATGCATGGCCGTTGGACCTGGTGGACAGGTTTCAGCAAATCGTTGGCATGCACGCCAGCAACACGGCATTGCTCGACAGGGATGGCTCGGTTACCTACGCCGAACTGGATGAAGCCGTGCGTGCATTTTCCGCGGGTATTCAAGCCTTGGGCCTGTCGCCTGGCGAGCGTATTGCGTTGCTCATGGATCAGGACCGGTTCGCCGTGATCGCGATGCTGGCCGTGCTACATGCGGGACATACTTATGTGATCCTTGATGCAGCCGACCCCGCTGAACGCTTGACCACCTTGGTGCAGGAAGCGCGGCCGGCTGCCGTGGCCTGCGTTGCAATGCATCGCGACCTCGCTGCACGGATCACGCCGCACGGGCTGCCCATAGTCGTTAGCGGGGAACTGCTCAAAACCCCGGTCCGCCAATGGGAACGGCCAATGCCCCAAGGGAACCGGCCCGCCTACATCATGTTTACATCGGGAACCACCGGAAAACCCAAGGGCGTGGTACAATCCCATTCGGGGGTGCTCGCGCACATCCGCAACTACACCGACAACCTGCGAATTGGTCCGGCCGACCGCCTGAACATGGTGGCCATGCACGGCTATGATGCCGCTTTGATGGACCTCTACGGTGCCTTGCTGAACGGTGCCGCACTGCATATCTGGGACATCCGGAGCGACGGATTGGAGGCCTGTGCCGATCGCACCGTATCCGAGGGCATCACCGTTTTTCATGCGACACCAACCGTGTTCCGCACGCTATTTCGTAACATGGACGAAGCCGGAAATGCCCTGCGCTTGGTGGTGCTCGGAGGCGAGCGCACCACCGCGCAGGACGTCCGGCTTTTCCAAGCACAATGCCCTCAGGGATGCGTTCTGGTGAACGGGCTCGGCCCTACGGAATGCACCATTATCTGCCAAGGATTCGTCAACACCATCGCACCCGTGGAGGACCCGGTGCCCATCGGCAGGCCCGTGCGGGGCCTCACGGCGTTGGTGCTGGATGCGGATGGCGTTACTGTGCCCTACGGCGAAGCCGGTGAATTGGTGATCCGCGGCATGCAAGTCGCCTCGGGCTATTTCAATGTGGAAGGTTCGCAGGCCGCGGCGTTTGAAGAACATGCCGACGGCAGCCGAACATACCGGACCGGCGACCTCGTGAAAGCATTGCCGGACGGGCGGCTCGTGTTCCTGGGTCGCAAGGATGGCCAGTTGAAGTTGCGCGGTAACCGCATTGAACCGGGGGAGATCACCGCCGCGCTGAATACCCATCCCTTGGTGGCTGAAAGTGTAGTAATTCTCTTGGGCACCGATGGGGATGAAGCCTTGCATGCCTACGTGGTGCCTGCCGGAAAAGTGTTTCCCGACCCGAAGGAGCTGCGTGACCATATGGCCCGAAGCCTGCCCTCGGCCTGGCTGCCTGCCACCTATACCACGGTGGAACAGATCCCCTTGCGGGCCAATGGAAAGGCCGACCTGCGCGCACTACCGCCACCGGTGCACGCAGGTGGGACACAAGAAATGGTGCAGCCTACAACGCACTTGGAGAAGAGCTTGGTGATGGTGTGGCGGCACGTCTTGGGCCAACCCGTTGGACTCGACACCAACTTCTTCGAAGTAGGAGGAACCAGCCTGCACGGATTGCGCATTTTGGCGCGCGTTGGCGAACTCCTCGGTGGTGAAAGCCTGCCACTGGCCCTCATATTTCAGCACCCCACCGTCCGTAGCATGGCGCAGCGGATTGACAACGTGTCCGAGGGACTCCGCTGGAGCAACTTGGTCGCCGTAAGGCCTGAAGGCGACCGAACGCCTGTGGTATGCGTGCATGGCGACGAGGCCAATTACCACCTCTCGCACCTCTTGTCCGCTTCCCATCCTTTTCTCGCGTTCTTCCATCAGGGCGAAGACGGGAAGAGCATCACCCATACCACCTTCCCGGCCATTGCTTCGCACTATGCGTTGGAACTCCAGCAAGCACTGCCTAGCGGGCCGGTCGTGGTGAGCGGTTACAGCTACGGCGGCATCATTTCGCTTGAATTGGCGCAGCGCCTGCGGGAACACGGACGAACAGTGCCCTTGTTGGTCATCCTCGATTCACAAGGACCTGATTTCGTGTCCCCCGTTTCCTTGAAAAGCCTTTTGCTCCAGCTACGCGACATCAGGGACCGGTTCCGCTGCAAACGCTGGTTGGCCAAGGACTTGCCGCTGCCCGATGGTCTGCGGAATTTTTATATCATGGACACATACGGCAAGGCCATGCGCAGCTACCGCGCCAAACCGTGGACCGGGCCGGCCTTGTTGATACGCTGCGCTGAACGCGAAAATGAACCCTCGGGCTGGGATCGCATTCTGCCTGACCTGCGCACCGTGGTGGTGCCGGGCGATCACCAGTCCATCATCACGGCAATGGGAGTGGAGCCGGTGGTGGAGGCCATTCAAAATGCGTTGGACGAACTTGCGCTTTGAAAGATGATAATGCTGAAGTTTCATTTCCACTCCGTGTCTCGCCCTGAGAACATTGCACGCTTGGTTTCCGCTTAATTGAGCAAGTGATAAAAAATGTACGCTCCCGGCGAAGCTGCAACACGCATCAAGGAGAAGGCCCGCGAGTTGGGCTTTTTAGCCTGCGGCATAGCCAAAGCGGATTTCCTCACGGAAGATGCACCAAGACTGGAGCAATGGTTGCGCGACGGCAAGAACGCCCAAATGGGCTACATGGCCAACCACTTCGACATGCGCTTGGACCCGCGCAAGTTGATGCCCGGCGCGAAGAGCGTGATCAGTTTGGCGTACAACTATTTCACGGCGCCGAAACAACTGGACCCCGAGGCTCCGAAGCTGAGTACCTACGCCTACGGCCGCGATTACCACAAGGTGGTGAAACAGCGCATGAAGCCATTGATGGATTTCATTAAGGAAAATTGCGGCGATGTGGATATGCGAGCGTTCACGGACAGTGCGCCAGTGCTGGAGAAAGCGTGGGCGCAGAAAGCCGGCATCGGCTGGCGCGGCAAGCACACCAACGTGATCCGCCAAGGCAACGGATCGTTCTTCTTTCTCTGTGAGATCATCCTGGACCTGGAGCTCGCGCCCGATGCGCCCGCCACCGACCACTGCGGAACGTGCAGGCGCTGCATTGATGCGTGCCCAACGGATGCCATCACCCCCTACGGCGTGGACGGCAGTAAGTGCATCAGCTATTTCACCATTGAGCTGAAGGACGCCATTCCAACGGGCGCCGGCGACTTCAAGAACTGGGCCTTCGGCTGCGACATTTGCCAGCAGGTATGCCCTTGGAACCGCTTCAGCAAACCGCACAACGAACCGGACTTCGACCCCAAACCGGAGCTGATGCAACTAACTTCGGACGAGTGGCACGGCATGACCGAAATTCTCTTCGAGGAGCTCTTCCAAGGCAGCCCGGTGAAGCGCACTAAGTGCGAAGGGCTGAAGCGGAATTTGAGGTACTTGAGGGATGAGGTTCACCACAGAGGCACTGAGGGTACAGAGGAGATTTAGCGCAGTGGCAGTTGGCAGTGGCAGTTGGCAGCGTCGGCAGTACCCGTTACCCTATACTCGAATACCAGTAACTCCAATTACCAACAAGTAACTCAGGATAGTTCTCCGCGCCTCCGCGCCTCTGCGTCCAAAACACGAACGCTCAAGCTCTCATACTGCGCTGGAACACTTCCAAGATCACGTCCTTGTACATGTGCCCGAAAGTGGCTAAGCACCACGCTTTCAACAACAGCTGGTCGCGCTGGCCCACCCACTTGGCGGCCTTTACCAGTTCCTTGCGGAACAGGCGCGGGTCGAAGCTTACTTTTTCAAGCACCTGCTGGCTCATTTCGAGCATCTTCCTTCCTTGTTCGATCATGATGGTAGGTGTAGGCAACGGGTGGGGCGTAGCGAAATTCGGGATGAAGATAAGCTGTCTTTACACCGTGCGCAAGTGGCAAAAACAGGTTGTGCAAAACTTGCCGTGTTAAGAACGGACGGGCCATTCGTTAACCAACGGTGGGGAAAGGGGATCCGTATGCGGGAAACCCGGAACGTGGAGGGCCTTGGACTTATGGCACGAGCTTGCGCTCTGTCACCTGTTGCACCTCGTACTGAGAGGCCCCGGTGGTGTTGTACACGTACGCTACGAGCGAGCAATTGGCCGGGTTGAGCACGTTGGAGGGTAACGGATAGCTAAAGCTGATCTCCACGGTATCGCCAACTTGATCGGCAGCGCTTAGGAATGCTTCGCCCCACGAGCCGTTCAACGCCCCGCGCAATACGTGGCGATGCTCATAATCCGGCACTTCCGGGGGCGTTGCCGTTTGGTCCACTTGCCAATCGATTATATGGTCCTCGGTAAGATAGATCGTGAGGTTCTCCGGGCCCGCTGCAGGATTGAAGACAATGGCGCGGATCGTGCCGGATACGGAATTTGAGTTCGCGTCGAAGTTCAGGGAGTCGATCTGGAGGTCCACGTCTGCATCTTGGTCGATCAAGCTCGCTACGGCCGTGCTCCAGGTGTAACGGCTCACGAGGGTGCTGTTGTTGAAAGACTTTCGGCTCACCAAACCGGTGGGAAGGGCATCGATCTGGAATGTGTTCTCATAGTCGGTTCCGGCAGGGGTGCGGAAATCCGTGGTAAAGTCCGGTGCCTGTGGCTGGGCGAACGAATTCACCATGTGGACGGCAACAACCACTAAACGGTCCCCGTAGATGTCTTTCAGTTCTTGGGCGCGTATCGCCGCATCGGGGCAATTGTTGCACAAATGCCCGGTGCAATCCTCAAGCAACACGTTGCGGGTAACGCCGTCGCCGCCGCCGCCGCCATTATTGGGACCGACGTTTCCTTTGGGTTCACTAATGATGTCACAACCAGCAAGCGTGCCGATGAGCAGGAGGGAAGGGAGGAGGTAGCGCATTTGCTTAGAATGTTGTGGTGATGGAAGCGGTAAGGCCATTGGCCGCAGGTACTACGCGGCACACGCCGCCCACGCAGAAAATGCCCGCGCGCTGCCGTCCGTAACTGAAGGAGAACCTGCTTCCGCCCCGGATGTAGCCGAAGGTGCCGATGGGGTAGTGGATCAGTTCCGTTTCCACGGAGCCGCCGTAGTTATACTGATCCATTGCAGCAACGAACCAGTGTGGACTGAAGGTGAGCTCCGCCAACGCGGTAGCCCAATTGCCGTGGTCCTGTTTGGTGGCCAAATGCTGTAGTTCAAAGCGAAGCGAGGTCTTGTCGCTGATGACGTGCAGGCCTTCCAAAATGAACATGTCCGCATAGATCACCGGCTTCCCTGCCTTACCCTGGACGGTCTCGATGTCATAGACCAAGTTCAGATACGTCAGCGCGAGTTCCCAATTCGCGCTCAGCTTTTGCGCAGTTCCACATTGAAGTCACTGAAATACTGCCGATCTCCCATCGAGAAGAAGTTCGTGCTGTACCCTTGCAAATGGATGGTGTCGTTGGCCAGCCGTGTGGTGTCCAGGCTCCAGGCGCCGCTCCAGTTCGCGCTGATCTTGGTGCCGTACTTACCACCGAGCTTGCTCCCGCGCTTGAACTTGTAGAAAACCTCACCCTGATAGGCTACTTCGCCATTGGGCTGTGTGGCATACGGGTATAACGTGGCGGGCAGGTTGTACGTGTGTTGCTTGGCCAAGGTGGGCAGGTAATTGATGTTGAGGTCAAACAGGGTGGGGGCGCCGCGATCGCTTTGGAACACCATGTTGTCGAAGATGTGCGCACCGGCGCTGATGCCGAGGCCGCGCACGCTGTAGGTTGCATTGGCCATCAGGGCCTGGCCGGGCTTGTAGATGTTGCCGTTGCTGCCGTTGGGGTCGTTGATCTTGTATGCGTATTCGCTGTAGAGGTTCCATTTGGCGCTTACGTAATTGGCGCGACCTGCCCAGATGCCTACGTTCTCCGGAAGTTCCAAAAATGGGTCTTGGTCCGGCTGGAATTTGCTCACGAAGGAACCGCCGACAATAAGTGAATTGCCTTTTGCCGCCAGTTTTGGAAATAAGCGCGGAAAAGCTTCTGCCAGCGAAATTTCGCCATCCAGCCCGCGCACGATGCCGGCTCCTTTGGTGGTGCCATTGTCGAATGCAAAGCGCTGCGTGCCAATAATGCCCTTCAGGTAAATGCCCGTGTCCGGGTTGAATTTCACCCGCAGGCCGTCCATGGCATTGTCAACGCCCAAGGCACGCTCTTCGTACGTGCGGAAGGCAAGTCCTTGACCGAACTGTTCGTAGAAATTGCCGGCCGTCACTTCGAGGCCGTCTTTGCGGAAGGTGGCGTAGCGGTAGCCGACACCCGTGCCATTGTAGGCTGCACCGGCGGGGTAACCAAGCAATGCTGGCTCATAGCTTTCGAACCGCGCACCAGCTTCGAAATTGCCCGTCCTATAGTTCAGGTTCATCCACGAGTTGAGCCCGAAATCGGCCGGGGGTTTCACCGCTCCGATCTGCTCATCATCGTTGTATAGCTGGCCGTCCGTGCTGAAGTTGCCGTGTATTTGGCCGCCGTCCTGTGCATGGAGCAATCCGGATAGGCAAAGCGCGAGGGTGGCGAGTGCAAGGCCGAGGGTACGGGTTGGGTGCATGGGTCGGGATTTTGCCACAGCGGGTCTGAGGCTCGGAAAATTTGGTTCGCAGAGAAAGTGCAGCTAGTGGATGGTGGCAATTTACACAGCCGCACCATGTTAAGCGCACAATTTGCCGGGGATGGTTGAAACCCCGTTCCGTGAGGCATGCCGTGGATTGGACGACCTTCGGTCTGTTAGTTAACCGCAGATTGCGCCGATTACGCCGATGAATGCCGGCTGCTGTTGGGATTTACCGCCATGGCGGGAGGAAGGCCGTGGGGGGGACTACCTTCGGTCTGTTAGTTAACCGCAGATTGCGCCGATTACGCAGATGAATGCCGGCTGCCGTTGGGATATACCGCCAAGGCGTGAGGCATGCCGTGGATTGGACGACCTTCGGTCTGTTAGTTAGTCGCAGATTGCGCCGATTACGCAGATGAATGCCGGCTGCTGTTGGGATTTACCGCCAAGGCGTGAGGCATGCCGTGGATTGGACGACCTTCGGTCTGTTAGTTAGCCGCAGATTGCGCCGATTACGCCGATGAATGCCGACTGCTGTTGGGATTTACCGCCAAGGCGTGAGGCATGCCGTGGATGGGAAGACCTTCGGTCTGTTAGTTAGCCGCAGATTTCGCCGATTACGCCGATGAATGCCGGCTGCCGTTGGGATTTACCGCCAAGGCGTGAGGCATGCCGTGGATTGGACGACCTTCGGTCTGTTAGTTAGCCGCAGATTGCGCCGATTACACAGATGAATGCCGGCTGACGTTGGGATTTACCGCCAAGTCGTGAGGCATGCCGTGGATTGGACTACCTTCGGTCTGTTAGTTAGCCGCAGATTTCGCCGATTACGCCGATGAATGCCGGCTGCTGTTGGGATTTACCGCCATGGCGTGAGGCATACCGTGGATTGGACGACCTTCGGTCTGTTAGTTAGCCGCAGATTTCGCCGATTACGCCGATGAATGCCGGCTGCTGTTGGGATTTACCGCCATGGCGTGAGGAATGCCGTGGATTGGACTACCTTCGGTCTGTTAGTTAACCGCAGATTGCGCCGATTACGCAGATGAATGCCGGCTGCCGTTGGGATATACCGCCAAGGCGTGAGGCATGCCGTGGATTGGACGACCTTCGGTCTGTTAGTTAACCGCAGATTGCGCCGATTACGCAGATGAATGCCGGCTGCTGTTGGGATTTACCGCCAAGGCGTGAGGCATGCCGTGGATGGGAAGACCTTCGGTCTGTTAGTTAACCGCAGATTGCGCCGATTACGCAGATGAATGCCGGCTGCCGTTGGGATATACCGCCAAGGCGTGAGGCATGCCGTGGATTGGACGACCTTCGGTCTGTGAGTTAGCCGCAGATTGCGCCAATTACGCAGATGAATGCCGACCACAAAAAGGAAAAAACCGCAGAACCCGACCCGCAATTGCGGAACAGGTACTGCGGCTACAAAAGTCCGTTCCGGGCCATCAACAAATCAGCCCATCTGCTAATCAGCTAATCTTTTACTTCCCCACCAGCTTTTTCACCTGCTCATACAGCTCCTTCTCGTCGCCGGGCTCGTAGTTGTTGTGCTGCCATACAATGTTGCCTTTGCCGTCCACCAGGAAGGTGTGCGGCACGTTGTTCACGTTCAGCGCGCGCTTCAGGTCACCGTTCGGGTCCAAGTACACTTCGTAATCCCACGCTTGGCCGTTCACGTAAGGTGCTACGCGGTTCATGCTGCGCGCATCGTCGATGCTGATGGCCATGAGCTTTACGCCGGTCTCCTTTTGCCAATCGGGGTAGAGGTCGTTGATGGCGTTGAGCTCGCGTTTGCAGGGAGCGCACCAAGTAGCCCAGAAGTTGATGATCATGGGCTTGCCGTCGTTGCTCCAAGTGGAGGTGTTCACCTTGGCGCCTTTCATGTCCTGCACCACTACGGCAGGCACTTTGCCGCTTTGCGCAGCAACAAGGAAGGGCAGGGAAAGGGCGAGAGCGAGGAGTGTCTTTTTCATACTTGAATCGCCGAAGCCTGGCGAAGGGGTTTTTAAAGTCGCCGTAGCCCGGCGAAGGCGTTTTTAAGTCGCCGTAGCTCGGCGAAGGCGTTTGATGGGAACGGTGTTCGATTTGATTTGAGCAACCTTTCGATCGTTACTTTCAAACAACGGGCCAAAGAAAAGGCCGACGGTCCCAAGGGCGGGTCCGTCGGCCTGTTTCATGTGGAGGTTAACCCTGTCCTTATTTGTTCAAGGTGATGGTGCGCGTCACTTGGCCATTGCCCGTGTTGAGCTTCAGCACGTAGGTGCCGTTGGCCAAGGTGCTGAGGTCCAAAACTTCGCGCTGCACGCCGGTGCCGGATGCAATGTTGCGGTTCAACACCACTTTGCCGACCACGTCAAGTACGTCCACTTGCAGAGCTGTTCCGCGGTCCAAAGTGTATTCCAAGTTCACCAAGCCGGTGGTCGGGTTTGGGTAAATGTTCAAGCTGTGGTCCAACGTGTTGTCATGCACGGCCAACATGGCGGCATTGGTGGTGAAGAGTTTCGTCTCCACGGAACCGAATGAACCCCCTTGAAGAACCACGTAGTTTCCCACGGTGATTTTGTAGTAGCCCATACCAAAGCTGCAGCAAATACCATCACCATAATCGTCCGTGATCTCGAATCGGTAGCAGTCCAGATCTTGCAAATTCCAGTTGTAGATATGCGGCGCCTGATTTGCGGCGCTGGTATAGTCACTGCCTCCTGAAGCGAAAACACTACCGTCGGGGTTGAACAACTTCCAATTCGTTTCCGAACCGTAGTTGTCCGTTTGCACTTCCAAGGTCACCGCTGTACCGGGTGCGATCGCGTTGCTGGCATTCACAGTAAGGGCACTGGTGTTGTTCGTGGCATCGTCGTCCGTAGAGGTGATCTCAAAGGTTACTGAGCCATTTGCCGCTGGCGCATAGCTGGCTACTATTACTTCCGCGACATCGTAAGTAGCAAGGTTGCCCGTCCATTGGGTGCTACCAAGAACGGTTGAACCCAAGCGCTTCGATCGTTGCGCTGGTCAAGGCCGAAGTACCTACGTTCTGCAAACGGATAGGCAATTCAACATCATTTCCAACGCAAGCTGCGGCAGAACCAATGGGTGGTAATACTGTTCCGTCATTGGAACTCACAGCTTCCACGCAAGAGCCGACGCTCGCCCAAAGCTGGGCCGTGGTCTTCTGACCGATCTCCGTTACCACCCGGTTTGGGCAAACTTTGAAGATCGTGGGGAAGTAAGTGATCTCGAACGCATCGCCGATGGCGGCATTGTCCAAGATCGGGTAAGGCGTTCCGGTGACCCAATCGCCTTGGGTGCTACTACCCGATCCATGTAGTTCAGCTGTTGTCGTGGTACCGTCTCCCTCTACCATAAAGACCATTACTTTGTCTTCCGCAGTGCCGGGGCCGTACTGCTCGTACAGGCCTTCCAAAGCACCGGAGTTATGGTAGCTCCAGCAAGGTGCACACCATGTTGCACTTACATCAATGAATACCGTGTAACCTTGATCCAAATAGTCGTACAGGTGCTGTGAGTTGCCGTCGATGTCGTTGGCGGTAAAGTCCGGAGCGATCGAGTAGTCTGCGATCTGCGCCATGGCACCCAGCGCGGAAAACGCAAATGCCGAGAGGAGTAACTTTTTCTTCATTAGAGCTGGTTTTTGGGTTATGAGCACGACGAATTTAGGGATGCATGATGAGTAAAACGAATTTATCCTAGCGCAATGTTGGAATCCCATCATACCCATGAGTGGTCGGCTGAATTCAAGGAATAGGAGCTGTGGGGGCTATCTTTGCACACACCTGCAACTCCAAGTGCTTCAATACGATGAAAAAACGGTACGCTCTTTCCCTCTTCACGGCAACAGCCATTTTTGCAAGTTCAGCGACCGCGCAGATCGTAGAGGTGCGGAATGCAAATGGCGATCTGCTTAATAGTACGTTGGTCCAGGTGACCGAACCCGTGGGTGATTCTACCCAGACCATGGGCTTCGGAGCTCCCGTGGAAAATGTTTCCGGCAGCTCGCGCACGATAAACCTGAAGCGCTACGAGGTGGATGTGCCCCATGGCACCGGCAACTACTTCTGCTGGGACCTGTGTTACGGCGAACGTAGCGCAGGGCAATCCCCACTCTGGATCGGAGCGGACCCCGTGCCAATGAACGCCGGGTTCATCGCTAATGGCTTTCATGCATACCATAAGCCATACACGACCGTGGGTACGGCTACTTTCCGCTATGTATGGTACGATGTGAACAGCCCAAACGACAGCGTATGGGTGGACATTCAGTTCAACGCCTTGCTCGTAGGTATCCACGAGAACGCATCCCCTGTGCGTTCCTTCTCGGCCTTCCCAAATCCCGCCGTTTCCAGCGACATCACCATCAACTTCGACCTAGCCACACCTGTTGCAGGCACGCAACTGGCGGTGTACAACATGCTGGGCGAGCGCAAGCTCGTGCGGGCGTTGAACGTTGCCCAAGGCAAGGTGGTCATTGGTAAGGATGAGCTGCCTGCGGGTGTTTGGTTTGCTTCCTTGGAGCAGAACGGCCGGGCGCTTGTTACGAAGCGGGTGGTGGTGCAGTAAGGCGATTTTTGAGAGCCATGGCTTGTTGGCCATGGACGGGAATGGACAGTAGCTGCGCCACTGCCATTTAGGAACCTTCCAGACTTTGTACCAGCCTCGCAACTCCTATGCTGGCATTCTCTTTCCAGTGGGTAATCCGTGCGGATGCTGGCATCACCCCCGGATCTACCAAATGTATTTGTGCATGTGGCGGCGCTTCATGGATCAGCCCCGCCGCCGGCCACACTTGAAGCGAACTGCCCACGATAACCAGCATATCGGCTTGGGCGATGTGCTGTGCGGCTTCTTGGAGCAGAGGCACTTCTTCGCCGAACCACACGATGTGCGGCCGCAGTTGTGAACCTAACGGGCAATGGTCACCTAACGTTAATTCCGGGCCTTGCACGGGTAGCACCAAGGAAGGGTCGAGGGTGCTTCGGCATTTCAAGATCTCCCCGTGCAGGTGCAGAACTTCCGTGCTTCCCGCGCGTTCGTGCAGGTCGTCCACATTCTGTGTCACCACGCCCACGGAATGGTGTTGCTGCAGTTCGGCTATGGCGAGGTGTGCCGCGTTGGGCTTGGCTTTTAGCACTTGCGCACGGCGTTCGTCGTAGAAGCGAAGCACATGAGCCGGGTCACGGAAGAAGGCCTCCGGCGTGGCCACGTCTTCGATGCGGTGCTCCTCCCAAAGGCCGTCGCTGGCGCGGAAGGTGCGCAGTCCGCTTTCGGCACTGATACCCGCTCCGGTGAAGAAGATGATGCGCATTTGGTTAGCAAGGTAGTTGTCAGTTGTCAGTTGTTAGGCGTTGCAGCGCCAAAGCGTCTTGGCGGTGAACTTCCCTTTGCGCCCCGTAGCGTCCGTTGCGTTTGTTGCAGTGAAAACGTAACCCCATTTCTTTGCGCTCCTCGTGTCCTTTTCGGCAGAAAAACCACCATACGCTAATTGCGCTTATTTTGCGGCCCCTTTGCACCAAAACCCGCGCGCATAGCATAACCTCTACCCCTTGGCCCACGCGGCTTTTTTGCCCCGTGGGGGGATTTTGATGATCGATAGTTTGCGCGGCGAGATCGCTGAAAAGAGCCTTGCGCATGCCGTGGTGGAATGCCACGGCGTGGGCTATTTGGTCCATGTGGGCCAGAATACCTGCGCCGCATTGCCCCTGCGCGGACCTTGCAAGCTTTTCGTGCATTATGCAGTGACGATGGATGTACGCAGCGGTTCCAGCGAGCACAAGCTGTTCGGCTTTTTGGATCGCGAGGAACGGCACTTCTTCCGCCAGCTCATCGAGGTGCAGGGCGTAAGCAGCACCATCGGCATGGCCATTTTGGGCGCACGCCCGGCGGCGGAATTGCAGGGTGCGATCATGCAAGGCGACGAAACGGTGTTGAAGAGCGTGAAGGGCATCGGGCCCAAGCTGGCCCAGCGGATCATGCAGGAATTGCGCGGCAAGTTGAGCGGCGGAGCCGCCTACGTTCCCGGTGCTTCCGGTGCGGGTGCGGGCAATACGCCCCGCAGCGAGGCGTTATCGGCGTTGACCTCTCTGGGGTTGGACCGCGCCAAGGCCGAGCGCGCGCTGCAAAAAGTGATCGATGCGCACAAGGACGAAATGCCTTCCGTGGAGGAATTGATCAGGCTCACACTGAAGAACAGCTGAGCACGGAAATACCGATGAGGCCCTCTACGATCCGCCCGCCGCACATCCGTGCCTTGTTCCTTGTGTTTGCGCTGGCCTGTGCCGCGGTCGCGCAGGTAAGTGCCCAGGTAACGCCCTTGGATACGCCGCAGGTCGTGTTGCCATACCCCATCACCGACCCGCCCGGAACCGGAGACACCAACACCGGCACCATCGATCTGGAGAACCCGGACAACGTGACCAACGACGTGGTGTACGACCCCGTTACCGGCCAGTACATTTTGCGCAGCCGCATCGGGGACAACATCAACTACCGCCCGCCCCAGAGCATGAGCCTGGAGGAGTACATGGACTACGACATGGAGAAGTCCATGCAGACCTACTGGCTGGACAAAAATCAATCGGAAAGCGAGCGCGCGGCAAAGAGTTTGATCCCCAGCATCCAGGTACGCAACGAGGCGTTCTGTCGGATTTTCGGGGGCTGCAACATCGACATCCGGCCGCAGGGCAGCGCGGAGGTCACCTTCGGGGTGAACACGAGCAAGACCGAGAACCCGCGTATCCCGGTGGACCAGCGCAAGATCACCACGTTCAACTTCGACCAGAAGATCCAGCTCAACCTGATCGGCAACATCGGCGACAAGTTGAAGATCAATACCAGCTATAACACCGAGGCCACCTTCGACTTTGAAAATCAGGTCAAGTTGAACTACACCGGGCATGATGATGAGATCATCCAAAAGCTGGAAGCCGGCAACGTAAGCCTGCCGCTCAGCGGCCAACTGATCCAAGGCAGCCAAAGCTTGTTCGGCCTTAAGACCGAGCTGAAATTCGGCAAGCTCACCGCCACGGCCATCTTCAGCCAGGAAAAGGGCCAACGCAAGAACATCGCCACGGCGGGCGGTGCGCAAACCACCAACTTCGATATCGCCGCGGACGATTACGAGGCCAACAAGTACTACTTCCTCAGCTATTACTTCCGGGACAACTACGAGAACGCACTGCGCACCTTGCCCACCGTGAACAGTGGCATCCAGATCACGAAAGTGGAGGTGTGGGTCACCAATACGCGCAGTGATTACACGGACAACCGCAACGTCATCGCCTTTACCGACCTTGGTGAGGACGCCAGCGCGGCGAGCGTGGCCGCAAACCGCGTAAGTCCTTTGCTGGTGAACAACGGCACGATCAATGACGGGCCGGGGAACGAAGCGAACAACACCGCGAACAGCCTTTACGCCACCGTGTCGCAGAACGCCGGCATCCGCAGCTTTACAGCCGCGGCCACCAGCTTGCAGATCTTGGGCCTGCAAGCCAGCAAACACTACGAAAAGCTTGAAAGCGCACGCCTTTTTGGGCCCCAACGAGTACACGCTGAACGAGCGCTTGGGCTTTATCGGCCTGAACCAAAGCCTGAACAACGACGAGGTGCTCGCCGTGTCCTACCAGTACACGTTCCAAGGACAGACCTACCAGGTGGGTGAATTCAGCACCGACGGCATTTCCCCGCCTAATGCGCTTATGCTGCGCTTGCTCAAAGCCACCGTTACCGATCCGCGGATCCCGTTATGGGACCTGATGATGAAGAACGTGTATTCGCTCGGAGCGTTCCAAGTGAACCGCGAGGACTTCCGCTTGGAACTGCTCTACAACAACCCGACCACGGGTGTGGACCTCAACTACATCCCCAAGCCGCCCATCGACCAGCAGCCCTTGCTGCAGACCCTCGGCCTGGACCGACTTGACCAACAGGGCGCGCCCAATCCGGACGGATCGTTCGACTTCGTGGACAATGCGGCGACGCTCGGCGGGACGATCAATACGCAGAACGGCCGCATCTTCTTCCCCGTACTGGAACCTTTTGGCAGCTACTTGAACCGCGCACTGATCGGCCCTAACCCGGGCAGCCCGATACAGGACACGTTGGTGCGGAAAAACATCGTGTTCCAACAATTGTACGACAGCACAAAGACCGCGGCGGAGAACTTGCCGGAGCTGAACCGCTTCAAATTCCGCGGCAGTTTCAAGAGCGCCAGCAGCGACGTGATCAGCTTGAACTCCGTGAACATTCCGCAAGGCTCTGTGAGCGTTACAGCGGGTGGCGTGAAGTTGATCGAGAACCAGGATTACACCGTGGATTACAACCTGGGCCGCGTGAAGATCCTGAACCAAGGCATCCTGGAAAGCGGAACGCCGATCAACGTGAGCCTGGAAAGCAATTCGCTCTTCAGCATTCAGACCAAGACGTTGGCAGGCGCGCGTTTCGACTACAAAGTGAACAAGGACCTGGTGCTCGGTGGAACCATCATGAACCTCTACGAGCGACCGTTGACGCAAAAGGTGAACGTGGGGGACGAGCCGATCGCGAACACCATTGTGGGTTTGGACGCGAACTGGAAAAATGAGAGCGGCTTCATTACCCGCTTGGTGGACAAGCTGCCGTTCTTCGACACCAAGGAAACCAGCAACATCGACGCGAGTGGCGAGGCTGCTTATTTGATCCCTGGCCACAGCAAGGCCATTGGTAACGCAGGTACCAGCTACATCGACGACTTTGAGGGAAGTGTGAGCACCATCGACATGCGCACGCAGAGCCAGTGGTTTTGGCACCTACGCCACAAGGCCAGACCGGCGACCTCTTCCCTGAAGGCGAGTACATCAACGATCTGCGCACTGGCTTCAAGCGCGCCTTGATGAGCTGGTACGTCATTGACCCGCTCTTCTTCAATAACAACAACCTGAAGCCGCCTTTGCCCGACGGCAGCGACACCAACAACAACAGCCGCGAAGTGCTGGAGCAAGAGGTGTTCCCGAACAAGCAGTTGCCCACCGGGCAGCCCAGCAACATTGCCGTATTTGACCTGGCATACGACCCCGCTGAACGTGGACCGTACAACTACACGCCGAATTTGGATGCCAACGGCAACTTGCAAGATCCCGAGGGCAACTGGGCCGGTATAGAGCGGCGCGTCACCACCACGGATTTTGAGGCCAGCAACATCGAAACGGTGCAATTCTGGGTGATGGACCCGTTCAACCCGGCTGTAAGCAACGTACAAGGCGAACCAGCGAGTAACCAGGACGCAGGCAACACCACCGGGGGCGATCTCTACATCAACCTCGGCAATTTGAGCGAGGACGTGCTGCACGACAGCCGCAAGAGCTTTGAAAACGGATTGCCGAAAAGTCCAACAGACCAGGCTGCCACAATTGCCCAGACCAACTGGGGAGTGGTGCCCACCACACAAAGTGTGGTCAACGCTTTCGCCATCAGCGATCAGAATAATACCTACAAGTACCAAGATGTGGGTCTGGACGGTTTGAGCAGCACCAGTGCCAATGCTTTCCGAGACACGTTGAATGAACAGCAATTCTTCGGGCCTTATTTGGACTCCCTGCTGCCTGGCGCACGTACACGTTGGGAAAACGACCCCAGCGCCGACGACTACCACTACTTCCGCGGCGGCGACTACGATAGCCCACCGCGCTCCATTTTGGACCGCTACAAGCGCTTCAATGGGCTGGAGGGCAACTCCATCACCGACGAGGACAGCCCCGAAAGCTATCCTACGCAAGCCAGCACGTTGCCCAGTTCGGAAGACATCAACCAGGACCAGAACCTCAGCGAGAGCGAGAGTTATTTCCAGTACCGCATCCGATTGCGCCCCTCGGAAATGGTGGTTGGCCAGAACTTCATCACAGACCGCGTACTGGGCACCACCCCCGGCGGCAAGCAGGTGTACTGGTACCAGTTCAAGGTGCCTGTGCGCCAGCCGGAAAAAGCGGTTAACGGCATTCAGGATTTCCGCTCCATCCGCTTTATGCGACTTTATGTGAAAGGCTGGTCGCAGTCCACGGTGCTGCGTTTTGCCCGCTTGGAATTCGTGCGTGGGGAGTGGCGCAAATACACCCAAAGCCTTGAAACACCGGGCGAGGTGATCGGCGGCGATCCCGACCAGACCACCTTCGACGTGGCCGCGGTGAACATCGAGGAGAACGGCAACCGCACGCCCATCAACTACGTGTTGCCTCCGGGCATCAACCAGGAGACCGACATCGCCAGCGCCAACCTGCGCAACCTGAATGAGCAAAGCTTGGAGCTGGGCACCTGCGGCTTGCGTGACGGTGATGCCCGGGCAGCATTCCGCAATGTGAACTTCGACATCCGCAGCTATAAAAAGCTTCAGATGTATGTCCACATGGAAAGTGCCGATCCCACGCGCCCCATTGCATACGGTGATGCCAGTGTGTTCATCCGCTTGGGTAACGACTACGAGCAGAACTACTACGAGTATGAGATCCCCGCCGTGCCATCCGCCTTTTTCAACAGCGACCCGTACAGCGTGTGGCCGGAGGCGAACAACATGATCATCGAGTTCGCCAAGCTGAACGACGTGAAGATCCAGCGGAACCAGGAAGGTTTCGCCGTGAACCTGCGCTACACACAAATGGACGGCGACCGGCGCATCACGGTGGTGGGCAACCCCAACCTCAGCCGCATGAACACCATCATGATCGGCATCCGCAACCCGAAAAAAGATGGCGATGCGGCCAATCCCTGGACCAATGACGACGGCACCTCCAAGTGCGTGGAAGTGTGGGTGAACGAGCTGCGCCTCACTGATTTCGACCAGCGTGGCGGTTGGGCCGCAATTGCCCGTGTGAACACGACGTTGGCCGACCTCGGAACGCTGAGCGTGGCCGGCAATTACAGCACTCCCGGCTGGGGCAGCATCGACAAGAAGGTGAGCGAACGCCAGCGCGACACCCGCTACGGTATCGATGTGAGCGCCAATCTGGAAATGAGCAAATTCCTGCCGGAGGAAAGCGGCGTGAAGGTGCCCATGTACCTCGGCTATTCGGAACAGGTCATCAATCCGCAGTACGACCCGCTCAATCCCGACATCGAGTGGAACGACGCCACGCGCAGCCTGACCCGTGAGGAGAAGAAGCAACGGCTGAAGGAACTGCGCACTTATACCCGCCGCCGCAGCATCAACTTCACCAACATCCACAAGGAGCGCGCAGCCACCAGTAAGACCGAGCACTTCTACGACATCAGCAATTTCGGACTTTCATACGCATATGCCGATCAGGAATTCCACGACGTGAACACACAATATGAGAACACACGTACCTACCGCGGATCGCTCACTTGGCAGCATAACCCCAAGCTGCGCACAGTGAAACCGTTCGAAAACGTGGCCTTTATCGGCAACAGCAAATGGCTGAAGTTGATCAAGGACTTCAACTTCAACCTCGGCTTCAAGCAGCTCACAGCCCGCACTGCAGTGGACCGTTCCTACCTCGAGCGCTTGATCCGCCCCAACCCGGACATTGAGAGCTTGCCACCGGCCCCCACGTACAACAAGAGTTTCAACTGGAGCAACCAGTACGGCTTCCGGTATGAGCTTACCAAGAGCTTGAAAGTAGACTTCAACGCGAACAACAACGCATTGATCGGTGAGCCCACCGGCCGCGTGAACGCCAAGAGCGGTGACCAATACCAGCTGTGGAAGGACAGCGTGCTTACCAGCATCAAGGAGTTCGGTACGCCCACCTCCTACGACCACATGGTGAATGTGACCTACACGTTGCCGTTGGACAAATTCCCCGCCACGGACTGGATAACCGCCAACGCCACTTATGGCGCGGGCTACAAATGGGACCGCGCGCCACTGACGCAGGACACCGTGGGCAACACCATTCAGAACTCGCGCAACATCAACCTCAACGGCCAGTTCAACTTCGTGAACCTCTATAACAAGATCGGTTACTTGAAGAAGATCAACGACAAGGCAAAAGGCGGCAACCGCGGTAACCGCGCGAGCGCGCAAAAATCCACTGACAAACCCAAGGCAGGCGCCGATAGCACGAAGACCGCAGAGCCGGAGAGGACCGGCGTGAAGATCAACCCGCTGGAAGGCTTGGCGCGTGTGGTCATGACGGTGCGCACGGGCACCTTCACCTACAGCCAGAACAACGGCATTCTGCTGCCCGGTTGGGACCCTAGCATCAACGTGCTGGGCATGTCGCCCGGCTTTGGCGCGCCCGGCCTCGGCTTCATTTTGGGTGAGCAGAACCAGGACCTGAGCGGCAATTACGTACGTGATTTCGCAACCGAAGCCGCACAGAAAGGATGGCTCGTGCAAACGCCCAGCATTTTCAACCCGTACACCAATACCCGCTCGGAAACGATCAACGGCCGCCTGAGTTTGGAACCGTTCAAAAGCATGCGCATCGAACTGCTCGCCACGCGCACCTCCAGCAACAACCGCAGTTCCTTCTTCCGCTGGGATGCCACTGAAAACCGTTACGTGAACGACAGCCCGCGCGAATTCGGTAGTTTCAGCGTGAGCACCATCAACTGGGCCACAACATTTGCCAATGACGATAAAGACAGCCAAGTGAACAGCAACTTCCTGGACCTGCTTGCTGGGCGCGCGGTGATCAGCGAGCGGTTAGGCCAAGGCGATCCGGATCGCAGTCAACCCACGGACAGCGTGTATTGGAGCGGCTATGGGTCCGCCAGCCAGGACGTGATCATCCCCGCCTTCTTGGCGGCCTACACCGGCCGCAACGCCAATACGGTAAAGCTGAACCCCTTCAAGCTGATCCCGCTGCCCAACTGGGACATCACGTATGACGGCCTCACCAAGTTGGACCTCTTCAAAAAGCTCTTCCGCACATTCACCGTGAAGCACAGCTACCGCAGTACGTTCAGCATCGGCGGCTACCAGACCAATCTGTTGTACGAGCCCGGCGGCAGAGTGCTGGATGCCGGAGGCAACTTCCTGCCGGAGCGGCAGATCTCAGTGGTCACCATTGCCGAAGTGATGCACCCCTTCATCAACTTCGACGCTACGTTGCAGAACAGTTTGCTTGCCAAATTCGAGTACAACCGCGACCGCCAGCTTAGCCTCGGCCTCACCAATTTCCAAGTGACCGAAGTGCGTGGTAAGGAATATGTGATCGGCAGCGGCTACCGCTTCAAGGACGTGAAATTCCCCTTCGAGCTCGGCGGCAAGACGCCCAAGAGCGACCTGAACCTGCGCGTCGACCTGAGCTGGCGCCAGAACAACACGGTGATCCGCAAGATCGAAGAGGACCAGAACCAAGTGACAGCCGGTCAGGACATCATCTCCATCAAGACCAGCGCGGACTATGTGATCGACCAGCGCCTCAACCTGCGGGCATTTTACGAGCGCGTCATTAACAAGCCGGTCATCAGCAGCTCATTCCCCAGTGCGAACACCAACATCGGCATAAGCCTACGTTTCACCCTTACCCAATAATTGCGCCACCACGCAGCCAACTTTATCTTGCACCCATGAACACCCCAGCAGAGCTCAAGTACACCAAGGACCATGAATGGGTCCGCATGGAAGGCGACGAAGCCGTGATCGGGATCACCGACCATGCCCAAAGTGAATTGGGCGACATCGTTTTCATCGACATCAACAGCGAAGGTCAGGACGTGGCCAAGGAGGCCGTGTTCGGCACCATTGAGGCGGTGAAGACCGTGAGCGACCTCTTCATGCCCGTGAGCGGCACGGTGACCACAGTGAACCCGGACTTGGCTGACGACCCGGCCAGCGTGAACAAGGATCCTTACGGCAAAGGCTGGATCGTGCGTGTAAAGCTGAAAGACAAGGCCGAATTGGAAGGGCTGCTCACAGCCGACCAGTATACGGAGTCGATCAGCTAAGAATTGCGCTGATGCGCAACTTTGTGGAGGCCGTGCGGGTGCCGAGAACGGTGTGGCCCGTGCTGTGGGCCGCCGGGATCCTGGTGCTGACACTGATGCCCGGCAATGACGTGCCGAAATGGCCGTGGGCCGAGGTGATCCACTTGGACAAGATCGTCCACTTCGTGCTCTTCGGCGTGCTGGCCTGGCTTTTGACCGGTGTGTTCATTCATCAGCATTCCATGAAGGTGAAGCGCGCGGTGTTCGTCGCGTTGATCGTGGCCGTGGTCTACGGTGGCTTCATCGAACTGCTGCAAGGCTGGATGGGCATGGGCCGCAGCGCGGACGTGTGGGACCTGCTGGTGGATGCCTTGGGCGCAGCAGTAGCTGTGGGGGTTGTGGCCCGGCGGATGCGACCGGCACACACAGTCTAACTGTTTCTTCCAAAACGGGCCCGTTGCGTGCAAAAGCAAACGCACGGCCAAGGCCGTGCGTTTGCTTTTGAAGATATGGAAGGCGCTTACACGATCATTCCCGCAGCCACCGTCTCGTTGGTGGCCTCGTCGATCAGGATCAAACTGCCGGTGTAACGGTTGCGCGCATACTTGTCGAAGTGCAGCGGCACGGTGGTGCGAAGCATTACCCGGCCAATGTCGTTCATCTTCAGCGTAGGGTCTCCATCGGCCTTGCGTAGCGTGCTGATGTCCATGCGGTACAGTACTTCCTTGATCATGCACCGGGCATCGCGCGTATTGTGCTTGATGGCATACTTGCCCCCGGCTTGCAACGGCTTTTCGTTGAACCAGCAGAGCATCACTTCCACATCCTGCGAAGTTTCCGGCAGGTTGTTGGCGCCCACGATCATGTCACCGCGGCTGATGTCGATCTCATCTGCCAAGGTCATGCAGGCACTTTGCGGAGCGAAGCATTCGTCCACTTCGTATTCCCCGATGTTGATGCTCTTGATGGTGCTTTCGAAGCCGCTGGGCAACACATGCACTTTGTCGCCCTTGCGGAACACGCCGCCTGCCACGCGGCCTGCAAACCCGCGGAAATCGTGGTGTTCGGTGGTCATGGGGCGGATCACTTGCTGCACGGGGAACCGGCGGTCCACATGGTTGTGGTCACCCGCGATGTGGATGCTTTCCAACAAGTACATCAGCGTGGGGCCCTGGTACCAGTCCATCACTTTGCTGCGCGTCACCACGTTGTCGCCTTTCAGCGCACTGATGGGAAGGTAGCGGATGTCATGTACTTCCAAACGGCTGCTGAAGTCCTCCAGCTCGCGCTGGATGCGTTCGAAGGTGGCTTGGTCATAATCCACCAGATCCATCTTATTGATGCAGAACACCACGTGCGGAATGCCCAACAGGGAGGCGATGAACGAGTGCCGGCGCGTTTGCTCCTGGATCCCTTTGCGTGCATCCACGAGGATGATCGCCAGGTTGGCCGTGCTGGCACCCGTTACCATGTTGCGGGTGTACTGGATGTGCCCCGGCGTGTCGGCGATGATGAACTTGCGCCGTGGCGTCGCGAAGTAGCGGTAGGCCACGTCGATGGTGATGCCTTGTTCGCGTTCAGCGCGCAGGCCGTCCGTGAGCAAGGACAAGTCCACTTCGCCGGTACCACGCTTGGCGCTTGCCTGTTGCACAGCCTCCATTTGGTCCTCGAAGATCTGCTTGGTGTCGTACAGCAAACGGCCGATCAACGTGCTTTTGCCGTCGTCTACGCTGCCTGCCGTGGTGAACCGCAGCAGGTCCATGTCCAAATATCCCGAGGTTTCGTCCTTCATCTGCTTGTTTTCCTGATGTTCCTGAAAAAATGTTCTGCGGTCAAGGCTTAGAAATAGCCCTCCTTCTTACGGTCCTCCATGGCGGCCTCGCTGCGCTTGTCGTCCATGCGGGTGCCGCGCTCGGTGGTGCGGGTGGAGGCCACCTCCTCAATGATCTCCTCCAACGTGCTGGCAGGTGAATCCACGGCACCGGTGCAGCTCATGTCGCCGATGGTACGGAAGCGGATGCGCTTCTTAAAAGGCTTTTCTTCCGGCTTTAAGCGCATGAACGAGGAGTTTGCGTAGAGCACTCCGTCACGTTCAAACACTTCGCGCTCATGGCTGAAGTAGATGTTGGGGATCTCGATCTTCTCCAGCATGATGTACTGCCATACGTCCATCTCCGTCCAGTTGCTGATGGGGAAGGCACGGAAGTGTTCACCGGGACGCTTGCGACCGTTGTAAATGTTCCACAGCTCGGGGCGTTGGTTTTTCGGGTCCCATTGGCCGAACTCGTCGCGGTGGCTGAACACGCGCTCTTTGGCACGCGCTTTTTCTTCGTCGCGGCGACCTCCGCCGATGGCGCAGTCCACCTTGAATTTTTCCAGACTGTCCAGCAAGGTCACCGTTTGCAGCTTGTTGCGACTGGCGTAGAAACCCGTCTCTTCCTGCACGCGGCCCGAGTCGATGCTTTCCTGTACGCTGCCTACCAACAGGTTGGCGCCGTATTTCTTCACCAGCGCATCGCGGAAAGTGATGGCTTCCTCAAAGTTGTGACCCGTGTCCACGTGGAGCAGATTGAACGGCACCTTGGCAGGGTGGAAGGCTTTTAGAGCGAGGTGGAAGCAGACGATGCTGTCCTTTCCGCCGCTGAAAAGGAGGGTCGGGTTATCGAACTGGGCGGCTACTTCACGCAGGATGTGCATGCTTTCGCTTTCGAGTTCCTTCAAGTGGGTGAGCCTGTATGAATGCATGGTGTTCAGGGCCGCTTTAAGCGCGGCAATATTTGGTCGGTGAGTTCCTGTACGCTGTCTTCGATCTTGCTGTCGGCAGTGGCTATGCGGATGGCCGGCGAAGGTGGGGCTTCGAAGGGTGCACTGATCCCCGTAAAATCCTTCACTTCGCCACGGCGTGCCTTGGCGTAAAGCCCTTTTACGTCGCGTGCTTCGCAGACTTCCAATGGGGTGTCAACGAATACTTCAATGAAGTCGCCCGCGCCGATGATAGCACGTGCCTGTTCGCGTATGGCGATGGTGGGACTTACGAACGAGCAGATCACCACGGCACCATTGGAGGCAAAGAGCTTGGCAACCTCCGCAATACGCCGGATATTCTCCGTGCGGCCGGCCTCCGAAAAGTCCAAGTTGTTGTTGATCCCGCTGCGCACGTTGTCGCCGTCCAAGATCACCGCATAGCGCCCTTGGGCATGCAGTGCGCGCTCCAATCCGATGGCGATGGTGCTCTTACCGCTACCGCTCAATCCGGTCATCCATACCACGCCGCCCAACTGGCCCAGCAGTGCTTCCTTGTCCTCACGGCGCAGCATGCGCTCGAATACGGGGTGGATGTTTGCTGGTGTGCTCATGCGGCGGAACGGGACCGTCTTTCGGGCTGCAAAGGTCGTGTTTTGGAATTTAATGTCAAGGGGCGTGCAGATATTGGCCGGCATCACGCTTCAGGGCTGTACAGAACGCCCGTGCGCCCTCATTGTTCAAATGGCTGCTGTTCTTAAAAGCCGTGTCCGGCAGCTTCATGTGCGAGTAATCGTAGAAATGCAGGTTGGGATGGCGCGCTTCCAGTTCCGCGAACAAAGCCGTGATCTCATCGAAATTGGCAATACCCTCGATCTCGCTCCAATGCTGCGGGGTAAAGGCAACCAGAATGGGCCGGTCCGGACGGCTGGCCACCAGCTCTTCGAACCGGTCCACGCGCTCCTTCGGTGCACTGAAGAGCAGGAAAGCGTTCAGGTATTTCAACTTGTAACGGTCCTCGGCGGAAATGGCCTCCTTCACATCGTCCTTATCATGTTCGAGTTTGATCCGCATGGCGATGGAACGTTGGCGGGCGGCCACTTGGCTGGCCAACTGCTTGGGTGACGCGGCACGCTCAGTGAACAGCCCCCCTTTTTCGGACACGCGTGCCGTCTCGTCATCCTCATCTTCACCACTGATACCCTTACGCAAGTATTCCTGCACCGCGCCGAAATAGCGGAGGCCGGGCACCAGGAAACGATATTCAAAGCGGTGGTTGCGCTCTAAGTACTCGCGCACTCCGGGCAGCCCCACGTTGGGCACAAAAGTGGCCGCGTCGATGGTATGGTCCGGCGCATGCACGAAGAAGCGGTGGTTGAATTCGATCAAGACCGCACCTTTCCGGGACTTGGCCAATTCGGTCTCCATGAGGAACTCCGTGACGTCGAAGTTGCATTTCTCCATGGAGTAGTTGTAAACCGTGGGGCCCAAGCTGTCCGGGATGAAGGAGCTTCTACCCTTCGAACTACCGAAGACCGGGATCTCCTCAGCGTCTTCGCTTTGTATCAATTGCCTCACCTTCGCCGGGTTGGAGGCCGGGTCAGCAAAGATGGCCCATTGCTGCATCAGGGTGTCAATGCCCAAAGCCACCGCCCAAAAGGCGATGATGAAGAAGGCTGAACTGCGGATCAGGGTGCGCATCGCCGGTTCAGAATTGGAAGTAGATGAACTGGTTCCGGGCATCGGAACCGAAAATGAAGATCACCAGCAACATGCCCACCACGTAGAGGTTGTCATACTTGAACCGCATGCTACGGGGGAAAAGGGCTGTACTGATGGCCAATGTGGCGAAGAAGAGACCCATCACCATTTCGGCGAAATAGCCGGAGCGAAGGTCCGCCATGGAAATATGGAAGTCCGTGAAGATGTGATGGATCACGGCGAACGCGTCTGTGACGTTGTTACGGAAGAAGATGCAGGAGAAGATGATGAGCGAGCTGTTCCAAAGCATCCAGAAGACTTTCATCGGGGCGGAATCGTTGAATGGCTGCAGCGGTTTGATCCGGATGTACATGCGCTGCAACACCATGGCTACCCCGTGGAAAAGACCGAACATCACAAAGTTCCATGTGGGCCCGTGCCAGAAACCGATGAGCACGAAGGTGCAGATGGTGATGATCCAGGCCTTCCGCGGCGCACTGCGGACCCAAGGCCGGTAAACATAGTCCCCGATCCAGGTGGTGAGCGAGATGTGCCAGCCCGCCCAAGCCGCATTGAGGTTGGTGGCAAGGAAGGGACGGTTGAAGTTGTCCATCAGCCTTACGCCCATGAGCCTTGCGGAACCCATTGCGATGTCCGTATAACCGCTGAAGTCGCAAAAGAGCTGCACGGTGAACAACACCGCCGCGATGGCATATTGCAGACCGGAGGCGCTGGGCACGTTGCCATAGAGCTGGTCCACGAAGGGCGCAAGGTTATCCGCCACCACCACTTTTTTGAAGTAGCCAAGCAGGATCTTGTTGATGGCGTATTTCACATCGTCTTGTGAGGCCGGTACGTGGTTGCGCAATTGGGGGATCAAATGCCCAGCGCGCTCAATGGGGCCGGCAACAAGCTGCGGGAAATAGCTTACGTAGAGCGCGAAATAACCAAAGTGCCGCTCCGCTTTGTCTTTGCCCTTGAACACGTCGAAGGTGTAACTGAGGCTTTGGAAGGTGTAGAACGATATGCCCAGCGGCAGTATGATGTCCAACACCGGCGAGTCATAGAAGATGTTGAATTTGCCCAACACCACCTCGGCGTTGTAGGCAAAAAAGTTCATGTACTTGAAGAAAAAGAGCAAGCCCAAATTGACCACCAGGCTGGCCGCCATCCAACGCCGTTTCGTCTTCTGGTCCTTGGCATCCTCCATCAACATGGCCGCCCAGTAATCCACCAAGGTGGAAATGAGCATGAAGACCGCGAAGAACGGCTTCCAGCACATGTAGAAATAATAGCTCACCGCCAAGAGCATCACCCAGCGGTACGCCTTGGGGATGAGGTGGTACATCACCAGTACCAGCGGCAGGAAGATGAGGTAGTCTACGGTGTTGAAAAGCATGGCTTTGCTATGAGCCTTTTTGCAAGAGGCGGCGAAGCGCTATTACGTGATCTTCAAGCATAGAGTTCCAACCAAGATCTTTCCTTGCCTTCGCACGGCTGGCATCGCGCATGGATTCCCATGCAGAGCGGTCGGTGAGCAGCGTTCCGATTCCGTTGGCCGTGCCTTGGCTATCGTCGGCGAGCATGATCTCCTTATCGGGCAACAGGTCCAAGCCTTCCACACCGATGGTGGTAGTGGCACACGGTAAGCCCCGGTAAAGCGCGGTTATCACTTTTACCTTGGTGCCACTGCCGAATCGTAAAGGAGCAATGAATACTTTGCTTTTGCGGTAGTATGGCTCCAGATCATCCACGAAGCCACGGAGCACCGTGCCTTCACTTCGTGCCACGGCCTGTTGCAACCCTTCGTCAGCGCCGCGGCCAATGATGTCAAGTGTCAATGCGGGATGCTTCTTTTTCAGCAGGGGCCATACTTCGCTAAGGAACCACAGTAGCCCGTCCGCATTGGCCGGCCAACTCAAGGTGCCCACGTAAAGCAAATTGTCCTTAGCCTCATCAAATTGAAGGGCGGGAGCCTCAAGGCCACTATCGTCACCGAGGTGGTACGTGGTGTGGAATTTGCCCGGCGAAACACCGGCTTTTGCCAATTCCTCCTGGTCGTTCGGTGCCGCCATTACCATATCGGCGCGGTTGCAGGCTTTCACCTCAAAGCGTTTCACCCGGCGTGCTTCTATTTCCAGAACAGCCCGCTCCGCTACATTTTTCGCCACCGTGCGCGAACGCTCCCACATCACGTATTCCGCATTGTGCTGGTGCAACACCACAGGGACTTGAATGTTCTCCGGCACATAAGGAAAGACCTCCAAATGATCCACTAGCACCAGGTCGGCATTTTTTAGGGCTGTTGCCGAAGCCTTCATTAACGCCGAATCGGTATTGCGGTACACGTTCAGGGTGGGGGAGGCCAATAAGCTCTTCAGGAAATTCATCGCCGTGCGCGGGCGCTCTACGGGCACGGTATGTATGGCGGCCAAGGGCAAGGCCTGCTTGAAGGCGTCGAGGTGTTTTTTGTCCTCACCCTTAAGCGGGGCTATGAGGGTAACATCGAAGCTTTGGGCCAAATGCCGGATGAACCGCCAAGATTTTATGACGCCTCCACTTTGCGGAGGGTAAGGCAATTGGTTGGTTATAAACACCAAACGCTGCCTCATGGGGGATCAGACTGCGCGGGTCCAGTTGTAGCGGAAAAAGTCGAGGAACCCCAAGCGTTTCTCACCCTTTTTCTTTGCCAGTCCGAACCATGGCAATGGTTTGTCTTTGAGGCCGTCCAGCACGAACATCAACGGGGGAAGCTGCCCGTTGGCGCGGGATATGGCCATTTTCTCCAGGTCCCCTTTGGTGGTGTTGCCGGGCTGGCAAACTACCAATGCTCGGTCCAACACGGCCACTTGTGGCATAATTGCCAATGCATCGCCGTTTGTACCTTCAATGATCACGAAAGAAGCGCCATCTTCCTGGGCCCGTGTTTTGATGGCCGGAAGCGAGATGCCTTTGGCCGCGAATATCGTAAGCCCCGATGGGGCCCCTGTTTGACGGCCCATCGATTCGGTTTCCTGCACCAGCATTACGCGATTGCCGCGCTGGGCCAGTATCCATGCCAACCGCGCAGAGGTGTCACCCACGGCTTCCTTGCCGCCTGCGCCCACAATAAGATCAAGTTCGGGGCCGGTGGTGTGGGCATGCTCCAACAGAGCAGCCAGCTTGGCAATTTCCACATGCGCGGCGCTTGCCGGGTTGGCCAGCAGCGCGCCGGGGTCCTTGTGCGTGGTGTAAGGCACCCTGGCAACTACGGGCACGTCCGGCATGGCCTTGACCAACGTGGATGCCCCGGTTACCTTATCGCTAAAGAGCGCTTTGATGATGAGGTAGCCCAACGGGGCCAACAAAGCCAACAGCACAGCAACGGCCAATAAGATCACTGGATCAGGGAAGAACGGGTCCATGTCGGTGAGGTAAGCAGGTGTGGTAACGGAGACTTCGGGTGCAAGCGCTGCGAGTTGCACGCGCAGATTGCTCAACCGCGTCAGCAGGTCGGTGTTCACCGCCTCGTGCGTGCGTTGGTCGCGTTCCCGATCGGTCAAGGTGCGGTCCAGCCTTGGTATCGCACTTTGTTGCGCCGTTAAATCGCGTCGTTGGGCCTCTACATTGTTCAAGCTGATCTTAGTGCTAGCCTTGAAGCTTTCTACCGAGCTTAAAATATTCTGCCGTTGTTGGTCCAACAGACGGACCATGCGCGTATAGCTCGGATTGGCGGTTTTTCCCTCGTCTTGGAGTACGGCAATGTCACTTTGCAAGGTGGCGTACTTGGTGGTCATGTCGTTCAACAGGGGATCCGAGATACCGTATGCTTTGGGACTTGAGGGTTTGGCATCGTCCCCGGTTTTCAGCAGCTTTACCAGGTTGTCGTAGTAATTGCTTTGTACGATCAGTGATTCGCGTTGTGCATCCAAGGACTTCAGGCCTTCCTGAAGCAAGATGGTGGCGTGCTCCATGTTGGTGACGTTCGCTTCGGTCCTGAATTTTTCCAGCTGGTCGCTGGTTGAATTGAGCTGGCCGGTGTTGCGGTCAATTTCACCCTCCAGCATGGTGATCGTCTTGGCCAGTTCAGATTTTTGCTGCTCGAGGTGATGGCCCGTGTATTCCGCGCCGATACCGTTCAAAATATCCAGCACCTTGGCTTTTGGCGCACCGGTCATTGTAATGTTCACCGTGGTGGCCTCAGCAACGCTGAGCTCGCCCAGAACCGACCCCATTAGGCCAAGCGTTATGCCTTGCGGGTCGTACAAAACGAAGCCGTAGTTCTCCGCATCATCGCTTTCCAGCGGCAATTTGCTTTTCAGTACACGGGTTATGCGCACCCGGGCACTGTCCAATTGGATCCACTCGCCGAATTTGCCGTCCGTTTCCAGCTCAATCTCCAAGTCGTCCGGGCCGTATTTGCCGTCGCCGACCAACTTGAAATTGTCGCCTTGCACATCGTGCAAGTAAAAAGCTACGCCATAAGGAACATGCACCACGTTATGAACGGTGGAGGTATCCAATTCCACTTGGATGGGGGTGTCTTTGTATACCTCCCAATCGATCAACATGCCTTCCTGAACATACTTCGTGCGCAGGCCCAAGCGGTCCACCACACGCCGGATGATGGGTTCGGAAGTCATCCGCAACTGCTCATTGGAGTAGTAGTTCTTGTCGGTTTTCGCAACGGGCTCCGTGGGTTGCACCATGCGGTTGGGGTCGTCGTGCCGCATCGGCGTTTCAATCAGAATGCTGGTGCTTGCCGAATACATGGGCTGCACGATCATCATGATCACCACCACCAGTGCCAGTAAGGCCAGGCCCACCACGCCCAACAAAGGCCACGCGCGCAGGTACTTTCCAAGGAAGGCCTTCAGGTCCGTGTCCTCGTTCAAGTTCGTTCCGGTCATATTGTCCTAGGCTATTTCTGCAACAATGCGTAAACACTCACGATCGAAACCAGGAAGGTCAACACACTGATGACCAAATTGGGGTCTCTTCCGGAGAACATTCTCCGCTTCAGTGGGTCCACGATCACCACGTCGTTAGGCTCCAAGTAAAAATGGGGGTTCGCTAGGATGTTCTGGTCGTTCAGGTCCATGTTGTAAAGGTGGTTGGTCCCCTCGCGTGAACGCATGATGCGGATGCGTGACCGGTCCGCCAATACGGTAAGGTCGTTGGCCATGGCCAAACCCTCCAATATGTTTACTTGGTTGTTGTATACAGGATATCGCCCCGGCCGATTCACCTCCCCAACAATGGATATGTTAAAATTAAGCAGAACCACCTTTACCGATGGATCTGAGTAGAAGTCGTTCGCCTTTGCCAAAATCGCCGTTTCCGCTTCCATGATGCTCATGCCCTCCACTTTAACTGGGCCTAACTCCGGTAGTGTGATGTTCCCGTCAACGTCCACCGTATGCCCGATCAGGTAGGGGTGTTGCACCGAACGGTAGAGATCCATGTCCTGCAAGGTGGTCTGTGGAACGATGTCCTGCACGAGTTGCGAATGGTCCACGGTGACCATCAAAATGTCGTCTTTGTGGATCGCAAACGCTGGTGGAGCTGGCGGCCACGTCTTGTCCACTAAGGATTCCCAAGGCTTGTGAGCGTCTTGATCCTGCAGGAGAACGATCTTTTTGTTGCCCACGCAACCACCTAAAATGGAGGCCACCAGAACTAGCCCCAGCAACGATCGCACGGATGCGGAAATGCCCCGGTTTACAGTGCGGCCGGTCGGTTGGCCCTGTAACCGTCCCTTCATTTTTAGTGGAATGAAAGACATCCAAGTCCTGCGTTGCGGCATAGGTGCTACCTTTTGGTTCGACTGCCCATTTTCCTGCCGGGCTTTCCAGCGGCAAATATGGGGGCAACTTCCGTAGCTTGTAAAACGTAACAAGACTTTAATCCACAAGCAGGCGATATTTGTCGCCGAAACCGACATGGCGAGATACGAGCGGTACATCTATCTTTTACTTGAATTGATCGCGCTGGCCGGGGCTTTCGCGCTTGCGGTCCTCATTACATACGGCGATCTCGATTTCTTGGAGAGGCCGTTGCTTCGCCTGCTTTTGGGTTGCATGGCCTTGATCTGGGTGATCATCTCGCTCATCGGCGCTTTCCGGCCCATGGACCGGCGCCTCAGCGGCGGGGCCCTTATTCAGGATCTGGTGACTTCCGTGGTCACCGCGCTTTTCGGCACGTTCGCTGTGAGCTTCATGGTGGGCATTGAAGGACTTCCGCCGGAATTGCTCGGATGGCACTTTCTCTTTTTCACCGCATTGGTGGCCCTCGTGCGCTTCACCGTGTGGAAGGCCATCCGCGCTTATCGCACCGCAGGCTACAATTTCAAACGCATCGTGATCGTGGGCTCAAATTCGGTGAGCGAACGGTTTATCCGCGAAATGCAGCAACACCCTGAGTACGGATTCAAGGTGGTGGCGCGCTTCAACCTGGGCCATGATGACCCCTTGCCCGATGCCCGCCCCATTGAGGAGTTCGACCTTTTCGTGGCCACCAACCGCATCGATCAGGTCTACATCGCCAAGGACCGCATGAGCAAAAAGGCATTGGCCATCATCCGGTTCTGCTCCCTGAAGGACGTGCGTGTGCTTTTCATTAACAACATGTTCGACCAGTTGCACCGCTCCGGTTTCCGTGCCTATCTGGACGAAGGCGGCATGACCACACTGGTCGCGATCGATCCCGTGAAGTATAAGAATGTACTGGGGCGTTCCATGAAGCGCCTGTTCGACATTGTGTTCAGTTCAATGGTTATCGTGTTCGTTATGACCTGGCTCTACCCCATCATCGCCATTTTGGTGAAAATGAGCTCTCCCGGGCCGGTCCTCTTCATCCAGCAGCGCACCGGCATCGTGAACAAGCCCTTCGGCTGCATGAAGTTCCGCTCCATGCGGCCCAATGTCGATTCCGACAAGAAGCAGGCTGTGAAAGGCGATCCGCGCATTACCCCGATCGGTCACTTCCTCCGCAAGAGCAATTTGGACGAGATGCCCCAGTTTTTCAACGTGTTCCTCGGCCAGATGAGCGTAGTGGGACCCCGCCCGCACATGGTGTCGCACACCGAGGAGTACACCAAATTGATCGGCCCGTACATGGAGCGCCTCTGGCTGAAACCCGGCATTACCGGCCTCGCGCAGGCCAAAGGCCTCCGTGGTGAAACCAATGAGCTGGTACTGATGGAGCGCCGTGTGCAAGCGGACCGCTTCTACATTCAGCATTGGTCCATTACTTTGGATATCTACATCATCCTGCTCACCTTTTGGAACATGGTGTCCATGAAAAAGCAAGGCGCGTGAAACTCCGGAAGCTCCTACGGAAAATACCGGTCAAGAAGGGCCAGCGCGAGCTGGTCGGTGGTGGTGTGGTGGCGTTCGCCTACCGCATCCTCGGGCTTATCTTCACCTACGGTCTCATGCTGGCCATTGCGCGGCGCTTTGGGGCTGAAGGCAACGGATACTACAACCTGTTCACCGCATGGATGGCCGTGTTGGGCGTGCTGGCGACATTGGGGCTCAGCAGCTCCAACGTGCGCTCCGTAGCCGAATACGGAGCCAAAGGCGAATGGGGCCGGTTGAGGCCCCTGCATAACGGCGTGCTCCGGACCGTGCTGCCGTTTGCCGTACTGCTGGGCCTGCTTTTCCTGGGCTGGCGCGAACTGGCCATGCGCGGCATTATGGGCAATGGCGGGTTACCGCCCTCGGTGATGCTTTCCATGGCCATGGTGTTGCCGTTCAGTGCGTTGTTGCTGGTGAACGTTGAATTCATCCGCGGTACTAAACGGGTGGCAGTATCCGAGTTGCTGCGCTCACCCGCCGTACTGGGCCTGACCTTGCTGGGCGTGCTGTTGGTGCCGGGCGATGCCATGACCCCTGTTGTGGTGAATACCTGCGTGATCGCCATTTGCGCCCTCGCCGCATTCTACCTCGTACGCCGCTACGTGGCCATGATCGAGGCCAAAAACCAAGCGAAGCCGCTCACGATCAACATGCGCGAACACTTGGCCTTGGCACTGCCCATGATCATTACAGCGCTTTCCAGCAGCCTAAATGGACGCTTGGACACCATCATGCTGGCCTGGTACCAACCTTCGGACATCATCGGCATCTATGGCACTGCCGTGAAGATCTCCATCGGCATCGAGTTCGTCATCGGTGCCATCAAAACCATCGCCATGCCCAAGATCGCCGAGATGTACCACGCCGGCAAACACGAGGAACTCCGTGAAACGCTGGACTATGCCGCCAAGCTCGTGTTCTGGACCACGGCCCCCATTTCCGTGGTGCTCATCATATTCGCCGGGCCCATCATGGGTTTCGTGGGTCCAGAATTCACGCAAGGGGCCACAGTGCTGCGGATCATGACAATTGCGCACTTTATTTCCGCAAGCTCCGGCATGGTGGGCGCCTTCCTTAACATGACGGGAGGCCAGGTGGCCTTCAGCCGTATCGTGGTGGTCTCCGTAGCGTTGAACCTCGTGCTGAATTTCCTGATGATCCCACCTTATGGGATGCTCGGTGCGGCCCTCGCGGCGGGCATCACGCTCAGCCTGTGGAACATCGCGGCTGCCATTTTGATCTACCGAAAGCACGGCATCAACATGTACTACATCCCTTGGCTCACCAAACACCGCACAGCGCATGTCGAGAACGACAAGTGATTTTGGTGCCCGTCTGCCGGATATCATGCTGGTGGGGGCCGCTAAGAGCGGTACCACTTCCATAGCTCACCAGTTCACAAGGCATCCGGGTGTTTTTCTGCCCATGGCAAAGAAGGAGCCGCATTTCTTCTCCTTTAACGAAGAGCCGCCGCCTTACACCGACAAAGACTTCGTACGCACCTTGGTATGGAAGCGAAAGGATTACGACAGCCTGTATGATCCCGCAGCGCCCAATGTCCGGATCGCGGATTGTTCAACATCCTACCTTTACCGGCATTCCGTGGCCATTCCGCACATCTTGCGCACATATGGCCCGAAAGCCGTGGAGTTGAACATGAGCGCTATTTTGCGAGACCCCGTTGAGCGCGCATACTCCCATTGGTTGTACTTGGTGCGCAACGGCCACGAGGATCTTTCCTTTGAGCAGGTCATCGACCCCGCCACCGTGGAACGCAGGAAGATGCAACGCTGGGGATTCGATTACCTCGGCTACGGCTTGTATGCCGAAGCCGTGGAAAAATTCCAAGCGGCGTTCCCTACTTTCAAAGCGTACCTGCTGGAAGACTTGAAAGACCTTCAAGGGACCTTTGACGACATCTGCGACCGTGCCGGATTGGAACACATTGAAGTCGAAAAAGTGCAGGCCAATCCGGGCGGGATCCCCAAGAGCCGCTGGTTAGTGCGCACCATCCGCCGCAATCCGGTGATCCGGTCCCTGAGCCACATGCTTCCTTCGGGAATGCGCAACTCCGTGCGCGCCAAACGCGACGGCATGTTGAAACAGGCCTTGGACAGGCCCGAAATGCCAAGGGCGGCGCGCGATACGCTAAACGCATTCTACCGGCCGGACGTAGAACGCCTATCCGCCACCATCGGCCGTGACCTAAGCCACTGGTGCGCCAAATGAGCGAGCTCAATCTGCCCAAATGCCTTTTTGTGGGCACTGCAAAAGCAGGCACTACCACGATCGAACATGCCCTGCGGGCGCATCCACAAGTAGGCATCCCGCGGAAGGAGACTTTTTTCTTCGACCATGAACTAATGGGCAATGGCCGGCTGCCTTACCCCAAGCAGCGCGACACCGATACCATCGTGAAGACGGAAGCGGAATACCGCGAATTGTACTCAGGAGCGGCCCTCACGGGCAAGACCGCAGTGGAGATCGGCACCGGCTACCTTTACCATCATGCCGTGGCCATTCCGAAGATCAAGCAAATGCTGGGTGTGGACACGCGCATCGGCATGGTGCTGCGCGACCCCGTGGAGCGGGCTTGGTCTTCCTACATGCACTTTGTGAAGGACACACACGAAACGCTCAGCTTCCGGGAATCCATCGCTGCTGAAGAAGCGCGCACTGCGGAAAATTGGGATTTCATGTGGCACCACATCGCCATGGGCCGCTATGCCGACCAAGTGGACGCGTACATCAGCACATTTCCGAACACCCGCGTCTTTATTTTCGAAGACTTACGCACCGATGCAGATGCCTTTATGCGCGGCGTGTTCGACCTGGTGGGCGTGCCCCCCGTGGACCTTCCTCCCGTGAAAGCGCAGAACCCTTCCGGCCAACCCAAATATCGTGGTTTGCAGCGCCTCATCACCACGGACAATCCGGTAAAGGGCCTGTTGCGCCCGCTGGTGCGCATGCTGGTGCCTGAAGAGCGCAGGCGCAAGGCCCGGAAGTTCGTGAAGGAGAAGAATCTCACTTCCACTGGTGGCCTTTCTGCAGTTGACAGAACTTGGCTTAGGGATATTTACCACGACGATGTAAAGCGTCTTTCCGTATCCTTGGGCCAAGATCTGTTCGTGAAATGGCGCTGGTAAGCCCTGTACCGACCACGGCTTTTGATAAGCCCCTTCCTTGGCCGTTCCGCTATAAGGGATTGAATCTTGGTGTGCTCACGTTCATGGTGACCATTGTGTGGCGCGTACTTACCGTTAGCCACATGACCCTGGTGATAGGGGCCATGGAGGTGGGCTTGTTCGCCTTGCTTATGGTGTGGGTGGTGTGGCGCCTTGTTCAACGCTGGATGGCCGACGATTGGGCCATCAATGGGTTCGAGATATACGTTCTGCTTATGGTGATCCTCCCACTTGGCTCGGCGTTTGGCGCTCAAAAGGAATTCGGCCAGCCGATCCTTTGGGGCATCATCGCTTTCAAGGATTACTACCTCCTGCTGGGCGTGCTTACCGTTTACCATTGGCTGCGCATGGGTTGGGTAACGCTTAAACAGCTCGAAAAGGCCATGCTTATCATGTCTTGGATCTGCTTGGTCTATTTCTATCTAGCAACGCTTTTCATAAACCCTGCTCCCTATCAGGACACGCCGCTTGCAGGGGCTAACGACGTTAAAGGAGGCGGCGTTTACTACCGGTTCAACATGGCCGCCATGTATTTCGGTGCCATTTATTACTCGGCTAGGGCGTTCAAACGCGAAACATGGTTCGATCTCTTCTACGCAATGCTCTTCGCGGCGTACGTAGTGGTTTTCCGCCTCGACCGTACTTCCATGGCTGTAACTGCCATCGGTATGGCGGGGGTGGTGCTTTTTCATGTGCCTTTGAAACGTATCGTAAGAGCTTTGATGGTGGTGATCCTACCTGCCATCTTCGCAGTGGTCTTGATCTTTCTGCTCGCACCGAGCAAGGTGAAACAATACGAAGACATGTTCATTGATGCCATCCACACCGTGATGGGCAGCTCCGGTGGTGAAACCGAAGTGAGCGTTCGAACGCTGGAAATCGCTATTGCCGATCGTCAAGTTGCTAAACATCCATGGTTAGGAAATGGGCGCATTAGCCACACTTGGAACGAAACCGGATACGAACAGTGGCTCGGCTTTTTTTATCCAGCGGACGTGGGCATGTTGGGCCTCACGTTCATCTACGGCTATCCGGGAATGATCTTCCTCTACTTGCTTTTCGGCGTAGCGGGCATATACATGCTCCGCGTAAAAGGGCGCAACGATGACCTGTTCTTTATTACGTGCCAATTCCTCCTTTTAGCACTGTTTTTGGACTCACTCACGAATGGCCAGTTGACACAGAACCCCGGCCAAGCATTGCTCCTCTTGGGCGTAATGCACTACTACTCGCGCATCAATTCTGTAGCAGACCCTAAAGCCGAACTTCCATCAGCCTCAGCCTTGGCTTGATCACCGCAGGTACAGCCAAAAGATCTTGCGTAGCACGTTCAGTGTACTGTAAGCCATCGGGGCCGAAGCAGGCATCGCGATGTGGTCCCACTCCGGCGGGAACGTGTAACCGAACTCCTTCATGTAGGGGCCGAACACGAATTTTGCACGCCTCTTGGAGGCATCCGTATCGAAGTAATCCGAGAAATGCTTGCCTTCCTTGGCCGTTTTGTTGCCTACCGGCAAAGGCCGGGTCTGTTCGACGCCCAATTTCTTCAAGGCATCCGCAAAATCTTCCTGCAGGTGCTCGTACCGCACCACTTTGTCGAACCGCTTGTGGTCCAAAATGCTCCAACTGGCATAAGGCATCTTATGGTTGCGCATGAACCAGGTGGAGAAATCCTGTTTCTTCCCGATGATCTCCGCGGCACTGCGTTTGTTCCACCAAAGCATGATGTGCTTCCGCAGAAAGCCGTGCTTGATCTTGTTCGCCTGCGCATTGCTATAGCGATCCTCATGGTCGCTCTTCACCTTGAAATAGGTGCTCACCGTGATGTCCATCGGGTTGCGAAGCCCCGAAATAACTCGGTATTTCTTCTGCTCCGCGTTTGCCGCCTTCATGTAATCCGTGCGCCACAGCGCATGCTTGAAGCAGAACTCGCGCGCCTCGTATTGGTCCACCAACTCGCGGGAAATGGCCGTGCTGGCTGTTTGTGGAAGGTTCACAAAGACGAACCGGTGCTTGTCGCTGATGACCATGGGCTTATTTTGAAAGCGAAGGCTTGCTTGTTCAGGACCGCGTTTCGGGCCCGAAGTAAATGCTTATGATTTGAGGACAAGGCAGAAAGCGCACTTCATCCCGATATTTGTATCGGCCTCCTTCAACGCGACTGTACAATAGATGGTTCCCCTTTGTGCTTTCTTACAATCACTGGCGAACAAGAAACTGCCTGAGGGTGTTGCTTGTAAATTGGGCCAAACTGCGGTGGTTGCGAACGGCCCGTTGATGGCCCCGGGAACGCCTCCGCCCGAAACAATGGAGCCTGCGTCCCCGTAGAACGAGGCCTTTATGACATCCACCCGCTCACGTTGCCCCAGTATGCACTCTTGCTTGTTCCGTTCGAGAACATTGGACATTGCGGCACCTTGACTACAGCATTCGTGTATGACCAACGCCCGGCGCATGCCGCACACATTGACCGATAAGGCTGAGTTTTGCCCCGATTTCCTTGTCGTGGGCGTTGTGAAGGGCGGAACCACTGCGCTTTACAACCTGCTGGACCGCCACCCTGCGATCCATCTGCCGCCCATCAAGGAGACCAACTTTTTTTCCCGTGCCGATATGCGCCCTGCGGATTTCGCCCGTGAATACGCGCTGGACGTCCGCATGGATCCCGCCAAGTACATCAAGGACGGCATGAAGGAAGTGGTTCACATCGCACATGTGGACGATCCTTCGGACTATGCCGCGCTTTTCATCAAAGCCCAGCCCGGCCAGGTGCTCGGTGAAGTTTGCCCTTCGTACGCCATTTGTCCTTCCGCCGCTGCCGCCATCCATTCCGCCCGGCCTTCCGCACAGGTGTTCTTCATGCTCCGCGATCCCGTGCAACGTGCGTGGTCGCAGTACATCATGAACTTGCGCGAGGGCAAAACCCTGGAAAAGGATTTCCTCAAGGAAGTGGAGCGCGATGCCAAGCAGGCCAAGACCGGCTGGGGCGTGAACCACCAATATCTGTCCTTGGGCATGTATGCCGAACAGGTGGAACGCTACTTAAAACTGTTCCCGAAGGAGCAGGTGCATGTGCTGTTGCACGAACAGTTCAAGAAAAATCCGGGAGCTACCATGCAGCGCGTGTTCGCCGCCATTGGCGTGGAACCCATGGATGAACTGGACACTTCCGGAAAATTCAACGAGGCCGCGGTGCCCCGCAATGCCGTACTGAACCGTTTGCTGGTGCGCAGCGGTGCCATCAGCGCGGTAAAGGCCATGGTGCCACGCAAGCTGCGAGGCGGTTTCAAGGAAATGCTCTATTCCAAAAAAGACATGCCCACGTTGCCTCCCGACCAAGCCGCACAATTGTGGGAGCGCTACGCACAGGACGTGGACAGGCTTTCTAAATTGATCGACATGGACTTGCGCCAGTGGTGGGGGGTGAAGAAGGAAAAAGCATGAACACAGGCATCGGACATGTTTTCGTGGTGGGCAACTCGCGCAGCGGCACCACCATGATGCTGCGGGTAATGAACAACCACTCGCAGGTGCACGGCATCAACGAACCGCATTTCTACGGAACGTACTGGGCCCCGGCAGATGATGGACAGCCACTGGCTGAAAACGATGCCAAGGAACTGTTCACCAAGCTTATCACGCGCCAACGCGACGGATTTTTCGCGGAAGTGACACCCGGTAAGTTTGATGCCGAGGTGCAGAAAATGTTCAGCGAACTTCCTGCCGGTGCCGACCGCAAGGATGTCTACGCGGGCTTCATGGCCTATGAAACGAAGTTGAACGGAAAGAACATCGCTTGCGAGAAAACGCCGCAGAACATTTTCTATATCGACGAGCTGCAGAAGCACTTTCCCGGAGCAAAGACCATTGTGATGTACCGCGATCCGCGCGCCGTGCTGCTTTCGCAAAAGCGCAAGTGGATGCGGAAAGACCTGGGCATGACCGGTATGCCCGACAAGGAAGTGCGCCGCCTGCGGATGAATTACCACCCGTACACCATTTCGCGGTTGTGGAACTCCAGCTTCGATGCTGCCAAGCGCCACAAAGGCAACCCGGACGTGGTGGAAGTGCGCTTTGAAGACCTCACCGGCGATCCCGAAGGAACGATGCGCCGGATCTGCACCGCAGTGGGCATCCCCTTCGAGCATACCATGTTGGACGTGCCGCACGCCGGAAGTTCCAGCGCCATGGACGACCCGACCAAGAAAGGCATCCGCACGGACCGCGGTGAAAGTTGGAAAAAGGGGCTGGAAGACACCGAAATAGCCATTTGCCAAAGCACCTGTGGTTCGCGCATGTCGCAATTGGCCTACGGCCGGGCCGATGTTTCTCCAAGCGCATTAAGCCTTGCCACAGCTTGGGCCAGTTTCCCCTTCAAACTCGTAGGCGCATTCGCGCTCAACCTGAGCCGCATGCGCAATATGGTCAACACCCTGCAACGCAGACTGAAGCAGGCGTGATGAAACGAGTAACGCTGTTCGGCCTGCCATTTATCGCCGCCAAAAACCATGATGGTGTAGTGGAAGAAGTGCTGGCTTGGCCTTTGAAAAAGGAACATCCGCAGGAGCTGCCGTTGTTGAGCACGCCCAACGTGGACCAAGTGGTGAAGCTGCACAGGAAAGAACATGCGGAGTTGCTTGGGCATATCGCAAGGGCACGTTTTGTCTTGCCCGACGGCCAGCCCATCGTGTGGGTGGGTAATCGCAAAAAGGGTTGCGAGCTACCGGCGCGGTTAGCAGGAAGCGACCTGTTCCCTGCCGTATGGAACAAGCTCGCTGCGCGCAAATCCCCGATCTTCATGGTGCTGGCTAATGACGCCATCGGTGAAGCATTGCGCAAGGAAAATCCGGAGATGCATTGGTTAACGCCGCCGTTTTATTCCATCGCGGACCCCAAGGCCGAGCAACAAGTAGTGGATGCCGTTTTCGATGCGCTGATCGCACGTCCCGTGCCGTTGGTATTCCTGGGGCTGGGTTTCCCAAAACAAGAGCGATTGGCACTTGCATTGATCGAAAAGTTGAAAGCTACGGCGGTGCCCATGCCACTTTTCCTGTTGCTTGGCGCTTCGTACGAGTTCCACGCCGGGTTGAAAAAGCGCGCACCGATGATCTTTCAAAAGCTCGGTCTGGAGTTTTTTCACCGTTTCCTTTCAGAGCCCAAGCGCATGTTCCGCCGCTACTTCGTGGACGACATGGTTTTCTTCAAGCTCGCCTTGAAGGAACTGCGTTCCCGTTGATCGCTCGCCGGACCGGGTCCGCCAGGCACCAGCTCGGCAGAAGCCGGTCTGGCAAGCCTCAACCCCGTCCTTCTATCTTTGCCCATAGCCATGCGCCCAATGCGCAGGCTCAACTTCCATGGCTACTACCACCGCACGCTTCGACACACGCAACACGCCCACCATCGACCAGGTGGGAATTGAAGAGCGCGTTGCCCGCATCAAGACTCGCAGCATCAAGAAGGAATCGAAGGTGCAAGGCATGAAGCTTGCGTTGAGCATGATCGACCTTACCACATTGGAGGGCGCCGACACGCCCGGCAAGGTGAACCAGATGTGCTACAAGGCCATCCACCTGCACGACCAAATGCCCGGACTGCCCACCGTTGCTGCGGTTTGCGTGTACCCCACGCTGGTGAAAACCGCGAAAAAAGCACTGGGCGAAAGCGGTGTAAAAGTCGCTGCCGTAGCCACCGCGTTCCCCAGCGGGCAAGCACCGAAAGCCGTGAAGATCGCCGACACCAAATTCGCTGTGAACGAAGGTGCGGACGAGATCGACATGGTGATCAGCCGTGGCCATTTCCACAGCGGCGAATACAATTTCGTTTTCGACGAGATCGCTGCGGTGAAAGAAGCTTGTGGAAAGGCACGCCTCAAAGTGATCCTGGAAACGGGCGAACTGGGCACCTTCGACAAAGTGCGTTTGGCCAGCGACATCGCCATTGCCGCCGGTGCCGACTTCATCAAGACCAGCACGGGCAAGATCAGCCCGGCGGCCACCATGGAGGTTACCATGGTGATGCTGCACGCCATCCGCGACCATTACCTGCGCACCGGAGAGATGATCGCCATGAAACCCGCAGGCGGCATCCGCACCAGCAAGCAAGCGCTACACTACCTAATGATGGTAAAAGAGGAACTCGGCCCGGAATGGCTAAGCAACCATTGGTTCCGTTTCGGGGCCAGCAGCTTGGCGAATGACATCCTGATGCAGTTGCAGAAGGAAGCCACGGGCCGCTATCAGAGCGCGGATTATTTCAGTTTGGATTGAGCAGGCCGCGAAACGGTCTTCAATTCACCGCATAAACCTTCCCCGGAAGGCTCCTTACCACACCATTGAACTCCAAATTTAGCAGAATGCCCGCAGCCTTGTGCGGTTGCATGCGGCTGCGGAAGCACAACGTGTCGATGTCCATTTTGCCTTGTTCCTTGATGAGGTCCACCAAGGCTTTTTCATCCGGCAGCAGGTCGGTGAAAAGTGCGGCTTGTACCGGTGCTTTTTTCGCGGTGGGCAGCCACTCCATCAGCTTCAGCACATCCGTGGAACAGGTCACCAGGTGCGCCTTGCTTTGTTGGATCAGCCGGTTGCAACCGATGCTGCGGCTGTCCGTGGGCCTGCCGGGGTAGGCCATCACCTCGCGGTCGTAGCTGTCGGCAATGTCGGCGGTGATGAGCGATCCGCCTTTGGTGCCGCTTTCCACTACTACGGTGCAATCGCTTAGGCCCGCGATCACGCGGTTGCGCGCCGGGAAATTGCCGGGTGCAAAGGTGCTGCCACTGGCCAGTTCGCTGATCAACGCGCCTTGGCCGCACATCTCTTTTGCGGTGGAAGCATGCTCGCCGGGATAGAGCCGGTCCAGCCCGTGGGCCACGCAGCCCACCGTTTGCAATCCATGCCGCAACGCCGCTCGGTGCGCCACGATGTCAATGCCATAAGCGAGTCCGCTAATTATCATGGCGCCGCTCGCTTTCAGGCCTTCCACCAGTTCTTCGCAAAGCTGCTTGCCTTGCACGGTAGGCGTGCGCGTTCCGACGATGGACACGCAGCGCGGTGGGTCCAGTTCCGCGTTGCCCTTCACATAAAGCAACACCGGCGCGTCTTCGCAATGGCGCAGGCGTTTGGGAAATTCTTCATCCAAGTAAAACAACATGCGCAGCTTGTTTTTGCGCACGTAGTCCAGTTCTTTTTCCGCAGCCTTTATCACGGAACTGCCGAGTATGGACCCGGCCAGCACTTTGCCGATGCCGGGCACATTTTCCAAGGAGCGACGGACGGCCTTGTCGGTGAAAAGTGGGTCCACGCCACCGCAGTAGGCCACAAGGTTTCGCGCGTTCACCGGTCCGATGCCCTTGAGCATGGAGAGCGCGATGCGGTGGATCAATTGACTGTCTTCCATGGCAGGGCATGCCGGCGATCGCTACATTCGCCGTCAACACATGCGGCACAATTTAGGGGTGAGGATCGTTCTGCCGTTTGCGGCGCTTTGTCTTTTTTCGTTCGGAACGCACGCGCAGGTAACTGCGACACTCGACGGCACCGTCCGTGGCACCGTGCGCGATGCGCAAAGCCATGCCGGCATTCCCGGCGTAGTGGTGTCTTTCGGCAGCGGCAAAGGTGTCTCTACTAACGATAGCGGGCGTTACGAAATTTTGCTTCCCGCAGGGGACTATACTGTGCAAATCCGCTTTATCGGCTATGCCGAACGGAGCATTCCTGTACAGGTGAAACAAGGCTCCGCAACTGTGCTGGATGCGGAGCTCATGCCTTCAACGTCGCAGTTGGACATGGTGGTGGTAAGCGCCGGGAAATTTGAGCAGCGGGTAGGGGAAGTAACGCAAAGCTTGAGCGTGTTGCCCGCGCAACTGATGCGCGACAAGAACACGGTAACGCTGAGCAAAGTGCTGGACCAGGTACCCGGCGTGGTAGTGGTGGACGACGACCCGCAGATCCGCGCGGGTAGCGGTTTCAGTTACGGAGCGGGCAGCCGCGTAATGCTGCTGGTGGACGGATTGCCTATTTTGAGCGGTGACATCGGCAGGCCTAACTGGAGCTTTATGCCCATTGAAGATGTGGAGCAGGTGGAGATAATCAAAGGCGCAAGCAGTGTGCTGTACGGCAGCGCAGCGCTCAGCGGTGTCATCAACGTGCGCACGGCTTATCCGGGTGCGGAGGCCGTAACACGCGCTACGATGTTCGGTGGTGTGTACGATATGCCTGGCATTGCCGACGGAAAATGGTGGGGGCCCAGCCCGCCACTTACCACCGGGGCCAGTTTCATGCACAGCCAGCGTTTCAAGAAATTCGATCTGGTGCTTGGTGGTAATGTTTTCGGTGATCAAGGTTTCGTTGGGCCGGAACGTGTTCCCCCGGACACTTTGGCGAAGTACCCTTACCGCCTTGGCGATGGAGGTTATAACAACCGCGCCCGTTTCAACTTCGCCACACGTTGGCGCAATCAGAAAGTGCCCAGCCTCACCTACGGCATCAACGGCAACGTGATGAAGAGCCGCAGCTCCACCGTCTTTATTTGGGACAACTTGGATTCGGGTCTTTATCGTCCTTCACCCGGCACGCTAACCAACACCGCAGGCACGCAATTTTACGTGGATCCGTTTGTTAGCTACACAGGGCCGCAAAGCACGCGCCATAGCTTGAAAGGCCGCCTGTACCGCCAAGATTTTGGCAACAGTAATGGGCAAAGCAACAGCAACAATACTTTCTTCGAGGAATACCAGTTCCAGCGAAAATTCAATCTCTTCGGAGAGACCAACATTACAGCTGGCATTTCCGCACAGCAGGTTTATAGCAACGCCGAATTGTACGTGGGTGGCCCGAATGCCGACGGCTTGAACACCGCCAGCAACTACGCGGGTTACTTGCAGGTAGACAAGCGCATCCTTGAAAAGCTGATGCTCAGCGCGGGCGTGCGCTACGAGCGGTTTCAGGTGAACGAAGATGAACAGGCCGAACCGGTTTTCCGCGCTGGGGCCACGTACCATCTTTTTGAAGGCACCTACCTGCGCGCCAGCTATGGCCAAGGCTTTCGCTTTCCCACAATTGGCGAGCGCTACATCATCACTTCCGTGGGCGCACTGCACATTTACCCCAATCCGGAACTGGCACCTGAGACCAGCGTGAACATGGAAGGCGGCATCAAGCAGGGCTTCAAATTCGGCGGCGTTACCGGCTATGTGGACGTGGTTGCTTTCCGGCAGGATTTTGACCGTTACGTTGAGTTCACCTTCGGGCAATGGGGTGCGGACCGGTCCATTGCAAATTTCCTCGGATTCGGATTTAAGAGCATCAATACCGGCGGCGCGCGGATCACCGGAGGTGAAATAGAAGTGGCCGGAAAGGGCAAGCTGGGCAACGTGGAACTTACACTGTTGATGGGCTACACACACACTTTACCGGTCAGCACCACGCCCGATGAGGCTTATGCTTTTTCCCACACCACGGCAAATACCGATGAGCCCGTGTCCTACGCCAACACCAGCTCCAACACGCAGGACAATGTGCTGAAATTCCGCGTGGAGGATCTCTTCCGCAGTGACGTGGGCGCTTCTTGGAAGCGCTTTTCCGGCGGCGTAAGCGTTCGGTACAACAGCCATGTGCGCAACATCGACCAAGCGTTTCTGGTCTTCGAACAGCTCGGCGCCCTTGGGGATGTCGGCATAGCGGAATGGATGGCAACCCACACGACCGGCGACTGGATCACAGACGTGCGTGTCGGCTTCGATTTGACCAAACAGTTGAAGGCCTCGTTCATCGTGAACAATTTCAGCAACGAAGTCTACGCGATCCGCCCCATGGCCATTGAGGCACCACGCAATTTCCAAGTGCAAATGGCGCTTGAGCTATGAGCAACCAGAAACGCATTATCGGCGTAATCCCTGCGCGGTTCGCCAGCAGCCGGTTGCCCGGAAAGCCGTTGCTTGACATTACGGGTAAAAGCATGGTGCAACGTGTTGTGGAACAGGCCCTCCGTTGCGAAGCGCTGGCTGAGGTGGTGGTGGCCACGGACGATGAACGTATCCTGAACCATGTGGAGAGCTTCGGCGGAAAATCCGTGATGACGGCTGCGGCGCATTCCAGCGGAACCGACCGCTGTTGGGAAGCGGTAAAACTTATCGGCTCGCATGGATTCGACGGCGTGGTGAACATCCAAGGCGACGAGCCCTTCATCGCACCAGAACAGATCGCGGAGGTATGTGCCTGTTTGGACCAGCCGGACGTCGGCATCGCCACACTGGCCCAAGTGGTGCAGGACGATCACGACCTGGACGATCCCGGCGAAGTGTTGATCACCGTGAACACGGAAATGGACGCGCTTTACTTCAGCCGTGCGGCCATCCCTTTTTTGCGTAACCCCGCTACTGGTCCGCGCCATGCTCAGTTCCGGTATTTGAAACATGTTGGCTTGTATGCCTACAAGGTGAAGGCGTTGGAGCGCATTGTGCAACTGCCTCCAAGCCCGTTGGAATTGGCTGAGTCGCTGGAGCAATTGCGGTGGCTGGAGCATGGAGAACGCGTGCGGATCGGCCTTACGGATCACCCTTCATTCTGCGTGGATACCCCGGCAGACCTCGAAAAAGCACGAGCGGAAGCATTGCGCCGCGATCGGGCGGCCGGGAAAAGTTAGTTTTGGCCCTTTCGATGACTCTGGAACGCGACATACACGAGCTGCTTTACGACCACGACTGCGTGATCGTGCCCGGCTTTGGCGGTTTCCTTACGCACTATCGGCCCGCACGTTTGGATGAGCAGCGCCGTACGGTGCATCCGCCCTCCAAAGATCTCAGCTTCAACCGCCAACTTACACGGCACGATGGGCTGCTGGCGGACCATTTTGGCCGCCGGGAAGGCGTGGATTTCAATGCGGCCAAGAATGCGATCGAGGCCCAAACGGCCGAGTGGACCGAAACCTTGGTTCGGCAAGGCCGTGTAGAGCTACCGCGCATCGGTACCTTCTTCCATGATGCGGAGCTCAACCTCCAATTCGAGCCGGACCGGCGGGTGAATTTCCTGAAGGATGCATACGGACTTCGGCCAGTTGCGGCCCACCCGGTTATCCGCCAGGTGGTCGCCGTGGAACCGCCTCGCAAAGTTGTTCCGTTGCTCCCACCGGCCATCAAGGCACCGCGCAGTACGAACGGTATGTTGGCTGCGGCAGCTATGGCGGCTGTACTCTTTACGGCCGCGACCTGGTGGGCCATATCTTCCACGGGGAACAAGAATGCGTTGTGGAGCAGCTTCGATTTTCTGCCGGGCGCAAGTCAAGCCGAATATGTATTGCCTGAACCGCCAGAACCTGGACCGGCCGCCCCGCTCGCCGAAGATCCCTGGGTAGCGCCGAACAGTGAGGAAGGGGTCCATCTCTACCCCGTTGCCGGCGACCGCGCACCGGTGGTGGCCGTGGACTTGAACGCACAAAAGGCAAAAGTTGCTGCACCCGAAAGCACCGCTGTGGCTTCCTCCGGGGTACGGGCCAAGTACCATGTGGTCGGTGGTTGTTTTTTGGAGAAGGAAAATGCGGACCGGTTCATCGCAGAGCTTCAGGCCAAGGGATTCGCGGCTTCTTTGATCGATAAAAAAGGTGGTTTGTACCGCGTGGCCATCGGTAGTTATCCGTTGCGTACCACAGCTTTGGAGGCGTTGGATGCCGTGCGCCGCGAAGAAGCGCCGGACGCTTGGATGCTGGTGAAATAGACCGCGCGTCATTTCCGGGGACCTTGGCCCTAATTTTGTGGGTGCTTGCCCCGGATGAACCAGACCATTGACCTCAATAGTGTCCAGCTCCTTTTTTTGAAGGATGATGTGGTGCATGCCCATTTCAAGAATGATGTGCTTGGCACCGTGGAGGACGTGCATGCCATGTTCGAGGCCATCGGTAAGGAACGCAATGGACGAAAGGGCCTGTTGGTCGTTACTGTAGGCGAGCACAGCACCTTGACAAACGAAGCACGCGCCTTGGCCAGTGGTCCGGAAGGAGATACTGTTCTGGCAGCAGATGCCATCGTAGTCCGTGATTTTGGACACCAACTTTCCGCCAACGCGTTCGTGCGCCATAACAAGCCCATGCGCCCTACCAAACTGTTTCCCGATATGCCCAGCGCATTGGCATGGTTGGCCGAGCAGCATAAGCTCATCGAAACCACATGAAGAATTTCATCGTCGCAACGCTACTGGCAGGTACCGCATTCAACGCTTCGGCTCAAGCCATACTGGAGCCGCCCGCTAAAACCATTGAATGCGGAAAAGTGGAGGTGACGGGTATAGTGCTTTCCCCAAAAGGCGACAACATCTTAGTGCTGCATGATAAAGGTGCGGAGCTACGCGACCTCGAAACCGGCAAACGGCTGATGGACTTTCCCTACAACGAGGACGGAACTTCCACCGTGTACAAAGGCCTCTTCAACGACAACGGGGAGTACGTGGTGCTTATCGGTTTTGCCGGTACCCGCGAAGTGTGGGATGTGAAAACGGGCAAACAGGACAAGATGCTGGCCCAACAAAGATGGATTCCCGATGCCATTCGTACCCGCGAAATGGGCCTGAAGAAAGGCAACTCCGACTTTGATCGCTACTACCAGCAAACACGTGCTGAACTTGCAGATCTGGTGGCTCATTCCGAAAAGGAGGGTGCCGTGGCCTTTACCGATGAGCACGGGAACATCCTGCAAACACTCACATTCCCAACGAACAAGGACAAGCACCACTTGTCACCTTGCGTCTTTATGGACGGACAGTTCGTTACCGGCACGGATGATGGCCGTGTACTGTTCTACGACTTGGCCAAACCCTGATCACGCAGCGCAGCCAAGGCCTCGCGCACGTGCTTTCCCGCGTTCAGCCTGCTGCTGATCACGGCCCTGATCAGGCCTTTTTCGTCGATCATAAACGTGGCGCGTTCTTTCAAGCCGAGGAACCGTTGCAGCCCGAAAGCGAGGAATGCAACATCCCCGGGATCACTGAGCAGTGTAAAGGGCAGCTTATACCGCTCCGCGAAAGCCCGGTGCGAGCTTGAGTCGTCCTCACTGATGCCAATGACCGTTGCGCCTAAAACGGAAAAAGCGCTGTGGTCGTCGCGGAACGTGCAAGCCTCCTTGGTGCATACGGGCGTATTGTCCTTCGGGTAGAAATACAAGACCACCGGGCCATTACCGCGTAAGGCGGAAAGCCGGAACGAATTTCCGTTTTGATCCTGTAGTTCTACTTCGGGAGCCGGGTCGCCGGGTTTCAACATAAGTGTATTGTCTATTGCCGGGATGGGCTTGCGCAAGGTAACGGTCGTGCAGCCGCTATTTTCGCGGCCTCAAAAGACACCCATGGACGCCAAGCCCACCACCGCCAGTTATTCCGAGACCACCCACATCGTGTTGCCCAACGACACCAACCTGCTGGCAAACCTCTTCGGCGGGCAGTTGTTGAAATGGTTGGACATGAGCTGCGCCATCAGCGCGCACCGGCATTGCCACCGCGTAACGGTGACAGCGGCCGTGAACAACGTCAGTTTCGAGGTGCCCATCAAGCTTGGTGACATGGTGACCATCAAGGCGCATGTGAGCCGGACATTCAGCACCAGCTTGGAGATCTGGGCAGATGTGTGGACGGAGAACCAGTTCACCGGGGAACGCATTAAGTGCAACAGCGCCATCTACACCTTCGTGGCCTTGGACGAGAATGGGAAGCCAACGAAGGTGCCGGAAGTAATTCCCGTTACGGAAGAAGAAAAAGTGCGGTTTGCTGGTGCACTTCGCCGCAGGCAATTGCGTTTGATCTTGGCCGGGAAAATGAAGCCAGAGGAGGCGAATGAGCTGAAGGCGCTCTTCGCTTGAAGGATATTTAACCGCGGAGAGCGCGGAGAACGCGGAGTAGAGAAGTAGAGCACGGCTTGTATTACGCCGACCGTTTCTAAAACTGTAGACAGAGTTCCTTTGCGTCCTCTGCTTTCTCCGCAGTTAAACCTTACAGTACCTGCGGAGGCTCACCTTCTGCCCAAGCAACGATCTGCCCCAGATCCTGTTTCTCCATGCACCGGAAATGCCCGCGCGGGCATTGGTCGAAACCGATCTTTGAACATGGCCGGCACGAAAGGCCGAGCACCTCGCTGATGTGTGCCCGCTCCGGATGTTGTGGGATGTACGGCCCCATGCCGAACTGCGGCACCGTGTTGCCCCATACGCTCACAACATTCTTGCGGAACGCACTGGCCACGTGCATGGCACCGCTGTCGTGGGCGATCACGCTGGTGGCTTGTCGGATCAAGGAGGCCGAACCCAGCAGGTCGTATTTGCCGGTGGTGTCGAGCGCGCGGACACCTACGGCATTGCAGATCATGCGGCCAACGGCTTGGTCGCCCGGCCCACCGATGATCACCATAGGGCCTTTCAGCTTGACGGCCAGTTCAACCAATTTGTGTGGTGGCAGGCGCTTGGTGAAATGCCCAGCACCGATGCACAGGGCGATATAACCGTTGTGATGGGTCGCAGGCAATGAGGCCAGATCGACTTCTTTCTCCTTCGGGATGAAAAGGTCCAGCCCCTGGCCGTCGTTTTTCACGCCCAAATGCTCCACTGTGCTGAGGTAGCGGTCCACGATGTGGATGGGTGGCAGCTTGTCCTTTTTGAAATTCACCAAGAGCCACTTTTCGCGGTTCAGCTTGGGAAAGCTCTTGGAAGGTACGCCTAATGCCATTTTCACACGGCGCGTGCGGACGTTGTTGTGCAGGTCCACCACGAGGTCGAACTTTTCCTTCTTCAACGCGGACAGCACGTTGCGGAGGTCTTCGCCGAGCAGATGCACACGATCCACGTAGGGCGAGCTTATCACCAACGAACCGAATGCTTCCTTCGTAAGAAAATGCACTTCCGCGCCGGGCACTTGTTGCTTCAGGCTACGCAGCACAGGTGAGGTGAGAATGATATCACCGATGGAGCTAAAACGGATAACTAAGACTTTCATGGCAAGCCGCGAAAAATTTGGCGTAGTTGTTGCGGACCGCGAAAGTAGCCGACACGGTAGCTTACCTTGTTCTGAAAGCCTCACATTTGCAGCATTCCGCCGTTTGGAACCCGACATGTACATCGACACGCACGCCCACCTCTACCACAAACAGTTTGACAACGACCGCGCCGAAATGGTGCAACGCGCCTTGGATGCGGGTGTCCGCAAGCTTTTCCTCCCGAACATCGATAGCACCAGCGTGGAAGCGATGCATGCGCTGTGCGATGAGCATCCGGAAATCTGCTTTCCCATGATGGGCCTGCATCCATGCTCGGTGGGCGAGGACCCGAGCCGTGACCTTGCCGAAGTGGAACGTTTGCTGGCAACTGGGCGCTACTGGGCCGTGGGCGAGATCGGCATCGATCTGCATTGGGACAAGACCTGGCTCACGCAGCAACAAGACGCTTTCCGCCAGCAAGTGCGCTGGGCTAAGGAACTTGCGTTGCCCGTGGTGATCCATTGCCGCGAGAGCTTCGAGGAAACGATCGCCGTCATCGAGGAAGAAAAAGACGAGCGCCTAACGGGCGTTTTCCATTGCTTCACAGGCTCGGCGGAAGAGGCGCGGCGCATCATCCAAGTCGGTGGATTCATGCTGGGCATCGGTGGCGTGATCACCTTCCCGAAAGGCGGCCTCGCAGAGACCATGGCCGAAGTTGGTGCCGCGCATTGCGTGCTGGAGACCGATGCACCTTACTTAGCTCCGGTGCCCAACCGCGGCAAGCGGAACGAAAGCAGCTACATCCCGGTGATCGCCGAAGCTTTGGCCAATGCCGTGGGCCTTTCCGTGGAAGAAGTGGCCCGCATCACCACCGCAAACGCTGAACTCCTTTTCGCTGAATGAGCAAGCCAAAGGTTCTATTGATCTACACCGGCGGAACCATCGGCATGGTGGCCGATGCGCGCAGTGGCACCCTTCAAGCCATGGACCTGGACCACTTGGAAGAGCAAGTGCCGGAGCTGGCACGCATGGGCATCACGCTGGAAACAGTGAGCTTCGGCACACCCATCGACAGCAGTGACATGCACCCGCCGCAGTGGGTGCGTATCGCGGAAACCATCGGCCAGCGCTACGCGGAATTCGACGGCTTTGTAGTGTTGCACGGCAGCGATACCATGGCGTACACGGCCAGCGCGCTCAGCTTTTTACTGGAGAATTTGGCGAAGCCCGTTATCCTCACCGGGAGCCAGCTTCCGCTGGGCACCATCCGTACGGACGGTAAGGAAAACCTGCTAACGGCCATCGAGATCGCCGCGGCAAAGGAGAACGGCGAGCCGAAAGTGGCGGAGGTGGCTATCTACTTTGAGTACAGCCTTTATCGTGGAAATCGCACGGTGAAGGTGCATGCGGAGCGTTTCGAGGCTTTCCGATCGCCCAACTGGCCCGTGCTGGCCGAAGCGGGCGTCCACATCCGCTATGACCAAGCCGCGCTTTTACCCCGGCGCACTGGCGCGCTCCGTGTGCATACACGCATGGACGACGGCATCGGCGTAATTCGCCTGTTCCCCGGCATCCGAGCCTCGTGGGTGAAGGCGCTGCTAAGCGACACCGGCCTGAAAGCCGCCGTGCTCACCACTTTCGGCAGCGGCAACGGCCCTACGGACAAAGAATTTCTGGAAGTGCTGCGGGAAGCACGCCAACGCGGCATCGTATTGGTGAACGTGACCCAATGCGTGGGCGGGCGCGTGGATCAAGGCCGCTACGAGACCAGTCGGGCTTTCGCCGAAATGGGCGTTGTAAGCGGAATGGACATGACCACCGAGGCCGCCATCACCAAATTGATGTTCCTGTTGGGACAGAAAATGGGGCCGGAAGAGGTGATGCGGGCGATGGGGGAAGCGCTATGTGGCGAAATTGCCGTTCAGTAAGGCGTGGCCTTGTTACATTCGCGGCCCGCATTCCCGAATGCGGATGTTTGGAGAAGTGGCCGAGTGGTTTAAGGCGCACGCCTGGAAAGTGTGTTTACTGAAAGGTAACGGGGGTTCGAATCCCTCCTTCTCCGCCAACACTGCCCGCGCAGCGGGCGGTCCCAAACAAAAAAGTTGGTGCGGAGCTTGCTCCAAGCACCAACTTTTTTGTTTGGGACCAAAGGCCGCGAAGCGGCCGCAGCGTTGAAGCCACCCCCTCAGGGATAGCGCGCTTCGCGCAATCCCTTCCACGAGTTATTCTGCTGAGCTTGCTCAAAGCAATTTTCAGGGATTGAATGTTCAGGGCCGCGTTGAAGCCTCCCCTTTAGGGATAGCGCGCTTCGCGCAATCCTTAGGGGACATTCAGTGGAGTCGCCTAACCCGTACTTTCAGACGTAGCGGCAGCCTAAATTGCCCTCCGTGAGGTATCTGCTTTTTATTGTGCTCTTGCTAAGCGCTGTCCATCTCCAAGGCCAACGCGCGCATGTGCGTGCCCGCTCTGTCACGCCGCATGGCGATGTTACGCGACCTCGCCATGCTCGATAGCGCCTTGTTGATTCTTGGTCAACCCTCTCTGGAGCGGCGGCGCGGCTGCTGGAGTTGGAGGGTGAACAGTATTATCGGCTTAGTGATATTGGGGAAGCCAATCGGAACTGGAACGAGGCCCTCTCACTGCGCCAGCAGCTCTTTGGGGACAGCTCCGCAGAGGCCGGAGTGGGCTATGCTTATCAAGCACGCTATCACGCTTACATGGCGGGCCCCCAGCTCGACCATCGGTCAGTTGCCTTTACCGAAGCCTCACGGGCCAAACATCTAATTGGATTACGAAAGGATGTCGTAAAGACCGATGAACGCATTTTCGTGCTCCGTGAATTTGCAAACGCCTACAAGCTCCTCTATGTGGTGGCTAAACAGGATCCAGGTGACGGGTACCAGCGCTCGCGATCCTTTTTCAACGATGCATTACGCATTGCTGAGCAAACAAAGGATACCCTGTGGATTGCACAGATCACACATGACATCGGCAACACCTTCACCGATCAGGTAATTCGGCAGGGCCTTCCCACTACCACCATCGAGCTCCGCATCCTCGTGGACAGTGCCTTGATGCACTACCAGCGGTCAATGGACCTGTTGACCGCTTTTGGCCAAGGTTCTTCCGAAGCGATGATGACCGAACACCTCACTACGGCCTTGTTGTACAAGGCAGCCTACGGCGAGGATAGTTTGCAGAACACCATTGGGGCTTACGACCAAGCGTTGCTCAACATGCTGGCGCCGTACGACGGGGACAGGCAGCAAGATCCACTGGACTTCGAACCGAGGCTTACGAACAAAGCCCAAATGGTTGAGCTGCTTTACCTGCGTGCGCTCTCCATTGCCGATCCATCCCAGGAGCAGAGGGATACGCTGCGCATGCGACTGGCGCTAAGAAGCCTCGAAGCGGCGGTGCCTTATTGGCAGGCCATGTTGCGCGATTACCGCAGCCGGGACTTGCAGAATGTATTCGGGAGTTACAGTCATTTCCCGTTCCGCTATGGTACGCACCTTTCCGCAGAACTTTATAGCCTCACCGGCGATCGTGCCCGTTTGCAACAAGCATTGGATTGGTACGATCTGGACCGCGGTGCCTTGGAGCAACGTGATCTGCTGCGCTCCGGTGCGGCCTCTGTGGAAGCAGCCATTGATCTGGAGAACAACGGACCTTCCCAACTTCCTGAAGGCACGATCCTCGTTGCATTCCATAGCTATCCATGGCTCATGGCCATAGTGATGGACCACACAGGCACCCGCATCATTCAGCCCGGAGGCAAAGAGTTGATCGGTGTTGAACTGGTAAAGCTTGGCACTGCCCTTCGCCGTGCAATGAAGGAGGGAAATGTGGAGGATTATCGACGCACCGCCAATGCTCTTTATGTGCATACGTTGAAGGATGTTCTTGAAGGAGAAAAAGTGAAGGAACTGATCATTATTCCTGATGGTTCGATGGCCCTTCTACCGTTCGAGGCGCTGGTGACTGATACGACGACAGGAAGGAACTGGGGTGATCTGCCGTACCTGTGCAGCCGCACAACAGTGCGCTACGCGCGAACTATACGGGAAGCCTTACGGCCAGCGGTCACGCTTGCCGATGGTGATTTAAACTATACGGTAACGGATGTGCCAGGCCTTTCCCATCTGCCTTTTGCGACCAGTCTTGTACATCGGCAAGAAGAGCGCGCGGGTATCCCGCTTTCCGCCGCACCGCTCACGTGTGCCCGGCTGGGTACATTGATGCATAGAGAAGCCGCGCTGCACATCGCCACGCATGCCGATGCCTTGGAAAAACCGGACGCTGTTCCTCGTCTGCTTCTGGCGGATGGCGCTCTTACGATCAACGACATCGACAGTATTGGATGCACGGCACCGTTGGTGGTGCTGAGTACCTGCTCCAGTGCTGAAGGGCGGGTCTTTATAGGTGAAGGGGTAATGAGCCTCGGTAATGCGTTTCTGCGCAGCGGGGCACAGGCCGTGGTGCGGACGCTTTGGCCCGTTGATGATCAGGCCACAAGTGAAGTGCTGGAACGGATGTACGGCTACATGGATGAGGGGCGAACTGTTAGTAATGCCCTATCGGCGGCGAAAGCTGACTATTTGCGCCAGCATGCGGATGGTGCGTTGGCCAATCCTTTCTACTGGGCCGGTATCGTGACCACTGGCGTGGAGGTACGGCCAGCTCCAAGGAAAACTTCGGCCCGACCCTATTGGTGGATGGGCGGAGCATGCATCGCCGCGATCGGCGCAGGGGCCGGCTATAGGCGGCGAAGGCGTTCCAAAAGCTCCTCCGCGCGCCCGGAAAGTTGAGCATCGGTGCCTGCCGCCACGCGCTGAAGCAACACGCGCGCCTGTTCCGTTTTGTTCTCTTGCAGTGCGCATATCGCGCCGCGGTACATCGCCCGCAGGGCAAAAACAGAACTATCGGGAACTTGGTAATAGGCCGCTATGGCCTGCTGGTATTTTTTCTCGCGGTCCAATACCACACCGGTGAAATACAATAGCGTGTCATTGGCCGGGGCTTGAAGTAGGGCTTGACCAAGTAATAGATCGGCCGTGGCGTAGTCGTCCTGTTTGTAGGCGTTCATGATAGCGTCCAGCACGCGGGGATCGTTACCCATCAGCACAGGCAAACCTTCTTCTCGTATCGCATAATGCTTGGCCAATGCTTGTGGTGTTTCGCGCGGCATCAGCCACCAGCCCAATCCACCGAGCAACACCACGGCTGCTGCTGCCCACCACCATTTGCGCCATGTTGCCGAAATGCCGCTTTTGTTCATCTCAGCATCGGTAACGCTAAGTTCCTTGCGTAGTCGTTCCACGCCCAGCTCCTTCAGCGCGGTGATGGTGGATCGCACAGCGGCGAGGTCAACCTGCATCGCTGGGTCCTTGGCCACATCCTGCTCGAAGGAAGCGCGTTCAACCACGTCCATGTCGTTCTCCACGTACCGGATGGCGCGTTCCATGGTGGGGTCGTTGTCCTGTTCTTCCATTACAGAACAAGCATTTTAACCACGCGCACCAATGCGATCAAGCGTTGCAGCGCGTAGTGTTTTTTCTTTTTAGCCACGTTGCGGTTCTTCAGTCCCATGGCCTCGGCCACGGCATCCATGTCGTTTCCTTCCAGGTAATAGAGCTCCAGCACGCGCCGGTCTTCCGGTTTCATCTCTGCCAAGCGTTGGCGAACCAATTCCGCCGTGGCTTCTTTTTCCTGCCCGTCCATACCATTGGTACCCAAATCCAATCCATGGATACCATCGAGGTCATCGGGGAGCGCATCCTGCTTCCGCAAAACACGCATGCGGTTGAGCAATTGGTTCTTGCCCACGGCGAACAAGTAGGTCCGCACCGAGCAGTTCAACTCCGCCAGTCCACCGTCGTTCAATTTTCGGTAGAGCACGATCACAGCCTCTTGGAAGGCATCGTGCGCTTCCTCATCCTCTACGTGGTAACGCTGTTGTGCCCACCTGCACAAAGGGGTTCCGATGCTCCTTGTACAGGGCACGGTACCAAGCATGTTCGGTGTGAGCGGTGGGTTGGAGGGTGGGCTCCATTCAGGGTGACAAGGTAGGGGTGGTATCCTTTTGGGGGTAATGCGATTAATGGAAACAACAGAGCGACTTGAAAATGAGTACTTCTCACATTTTGAAATCGATAGTGTGTTCAATTGCTATCATGGGCGCGCTATGCGGTTACGGACAAAACAAGAAAGAACTGATTCTCATCCAGCAGCAAAAGATCGACAGTCTAATTGAAGTAGTGGACACCTCAAAATCCCAAATGAGGATACACCGCACGGAAATCAGCGAGCTTGAAGCAACATTGGATCGGTCGAAGCAGGAGGCAGCAAATAAACAACGCTCCATGGACGATCTTCAATCCCGTTCTGATCAGTTCGAGCAAAAAGTGTCGCAGCTAACTCAACGGGTCTCGATGCTGGATCGGTCACCAGCAGCGCTGGATGTTTCAAATACTAAGGCTTGTTTAGAATACTTGAAAGGGAAGAGTTTTACCGGCGAGACGTGGGGGGAGAAATTATCTCTGAAATTCGAAGGCAAGGATTCTGTCCAGGCTTTTAGCATGAAATGTGGGGAGTGGTGGAAGGAGATCCCAAAGTATAGTGGGACCTGGAAGCTCGACCCCGTTGTGGACACCGGTAGAAATGTGCGCCGGATTCAATTCGGGCCGGACTTGTGGGCATTACTCTGTAGTGATGGGTTTCTAATTTGGCCTTATGAGGGGAGCAACCTTTTCATGCCGCCTGAGAGCGACCTGCTATCACGCCCGGGCCAGACCGTTGAGATCGAAGGTGTGTATTTGGACGCAGGTGGTAATATGGATGTCGGCCAGAAGCTGATATTCATGATTCATTCGAATGAACAATATGTCCGATATGTCTTTGAGGACGGGACATTTGGAACTCTCAACCCCCACGCAACACAACCACTTTATTTGGATATGGGCGCTGGTATGGATAGTTACTCGCCCAACCTCTCTCTTATTGGTAAACGCTTCATTCTGACCGTTGCACGAGGAGAGAGCAATACGGATGAATCAGACCCGCAATCATACCCGGCTGATCACCTCGTTGGCATCCGGGCAATAGATCAGTAAGATTTCCACGCAGTCAAGAGGTAGCAATGCCTCGGCTCAAACGCAAAAGGCCGTGGTCCGCGTGCACCACAATCGATATGTCGCCTATCAAGTCCACCAACCGCCCCCACATCCTATTCTGGTGCGCCTTGCTCATCAGCTTGATCGCCTTGTTGGGCCTCGGCTTCGGCTTAAGTGCATGACCATACGCTGAGGCGTTCCAACTTATTTGAATGGTTGGCTGGTATCCTTTCCTCCTGATGTGCTACTCAGTAGTGGAAGTTGCACAGCATTCATCAATGAACGTGAAAGCAGGTTCCATCCCAACTGCGAGACAATTGACACAACCCTTAACACAGAACATGATGAACCGAATCTGCGCCTTGTTGCTCCTTTGTCCGGCGATCCAGGCAACTGCTCAAGTTCCATCCTGGCTGCCAAGTGCCGGACTTGTTGCTTGGTATCCTTTCAACGGGAACGCAAATGATGACAGTGGTAATGGGCATGACCTCAGCGTTTACGGCGCATCCTTGAGCTTGATCGTAACGGCGCCACAGCGAGTGCGTATTCTTTCGATGGAAGTGGCAACTACATGAACGGCGGTTCTAACCCGGCGTTTGAGATCCTTGGTGATCGTACACTTTCCGTTTGGGTCAGATCTGGTCCGGAACTATCCAACGACCAAGGCATAGTGGGTTACCTCGGCAGTTCGGGCGCTCTTGCCGGACATGCCGGGTACTTATTGAAACGACGCTTCGTGGACCCCAATATCATTGGAGCCTTTGAAGACAGCGCCCTTGTGGCTGGCGGAAATTATGGGGCGGCATGGAGCAATGTACCAATGCCAACCTTGGAGTGGCATCATCTGGTCCAATGGAGAAGCGGTGGGATTACCCATCTCTATGTTGATGGCATGCTGCAGAGTTCCACGTATACACTTGTTCCCTATTTCCTGAACTCCGAGTTCCTCGTTGGGTGGAGCGGATCTGCCGGCCAATATTTCGATGGCGGGATAGATGACATCGGGTTTTGGAACAGGGCACTGACACAAACAGAAATACAGCAGGTTTTCCAAGCAGAAGGGCCTTCGTCTTGTCTCATCGCCAGCTATCCATTCGATGGCAATGCTAATGATGTGACCGGGAATGGACATGATGGAACCGTGTATGGAGCAGCGCTCGCAGCAGATCGTTTTGGAGAACCCAATAGTTGCTATCAGTTCGATGGGATTAACGATTTCATTGACATTACGGGCAACTGGAGCAATGGTGGCTCGAACGGGACATTCTCGGCCTACATCTATCTCGATGACATGGATGAAACTATGCCTTTGTTCACTCATGCAGACGTTCCGAACGTTGGCAATGCCATGGCGGTAGAAATCAGTTGTGACAATGCGTGTGAGGACACCAGCGGTCTGTGGTATGCATTCGATGACCGTGAATGTGGCGGTCTACTTTATGCGAATACGACCTATGTGAACCTGCTACCCGGAGTTTGGACGCATGTGGCGGTGACGACCGATGACCTTGGGGTCCACCTCTTCGTCAATTGCACAGAGGTGGCCAATTACATCCAAAATGATTGGAACAACCCTGGTTATTGGTTCGCTGATCTCTGCGGCGGGACCTATAGCACGCTGATAGGCCGCTGGAGCGATACTTATTTCAAAGGTCGGATTGACGACGAAGATCTTCGATTGCGCGTTGACAGGTTCTCCAGATCGATTCATTTTGTCAAGTAGACATAACCACCGCTCTGCCAGAGGTAGTTGATTTGCCTTAGTGGTGGTCTCTCCCAACCCTACCACAGGGCTGGTAAGCATTTCGGGGATACCCACAGGAGCCGATCGTACAGTACGCGTATCGGACATGACCGGTCGGGCCATGGATGCGCCACTCCGGGTGGTTGGCAATGAACTCGTTATAGACCTTTCTGGCGCTCCCGCTGGCTCCTATTTGGTCCAGATGGGTTCAAAAGTGTTCCGTGTGATGCGTGAATAAAGGAGCAAGCTTCGGGATGTTCGTTCTTACACCGATTGTCTTCGCGATTATGCCGCACAATCGCTGAGGCGTTCGTAGTTGGAGCCTACGTCAATGTCGCCTCAGCCAGCCCGGGGATCGTTCGCGGTCTCCGGGCTTCTTTGTAAATTATTCCGTCCAGTTCCAACAGGGGAGTTCCTGTCAATCCTGTTGTCCGATACGTATCGGACCTGTCAAAAAGAAGGCCAGTATCTCAGTGTCTCCGCCAATCGGCGGAAGACCCTGAGTGGAACCTTGTCCAACAACCCCTCATTTCCGTAAATTCGCGACCCCTTTCCTCATGCCCCGCATCGGCCCTATCGAACTCGGCGACTTCCCGCTGCTCCTCGCTCCCATGGAGGATGTGAGCGATCCACCCTTCCGTGCGCTCTGCAAAAAGCACGGTGCCGACCTGATGTACACTGAGTTCATCAGCAGTGAGGGGCTGATCCGCCAAGCGGCAAAGGGCATGAAGAAATTGGACATCTTCCCGGAGGAACGCCCTGTGGGGATCCAGCTTTTTGGTGGCAGCGAAGATGCCATGGAAGAGGCGGCCCGCATCGCCGAGCGCGCCGGGCCGGAACTGATCGACATCAACTACGGCTGCCCCGTGAACAAAGTGGTGAACAAGGGCGCAGGCGCCTGTCTCTTACAGGACGTGGACAAGATGGTGCGTCTCACTGAAAAGGTGGTGAAAGCCGTGAAGTTGCCGGTGACAGTGAAGACGCGCTTGGGCTGGAGCGATCAGACGAAGAACATCATGGAGGTGGCGGAACGTTTGCAGGATGTCGGCATTCAAGCACTCAGCATCCACGGCCGCACCCGCGCACAACTCTACAAAGGCCCAGCGGATTGGACCTTGATCGGTGAGGTGAAAAACAACCCGCGCATCCACATTCCCATTTTCGGCAACGGCGATATCGATTCACCGGAGAAGGCGCTGGAATATCGCAACCGCTACGGCGTGGACGGCCTGATGATCGGCCGGGCCAGCATTGGTGCACCGTGGATCTTCAACCAGATCAAGCACTTCTTCGCCACCGGCGAACACCTGCCACCGCCAACACTGGACGACCGCGTGGATGCCGCTCGCGAACACTTTGAGCGCAGCCTATCGTGGAAAGGCGAGCATGAGGGCGTGGTGGAAATGCGCCGCCACTATACCAACTATTTCAAAGGCTTGCCCAATTTCAAGGAGCACCGCATGAAGTTGGTAACGCAGAACGACCGCGCATCGTGCTGGAACTGTTGGAGATGGTGCGGGCGCAGTTTGCGATCGCAGCGTGAAGAGGATAGCTAGTCTAACCCAATGGCTTATGATCCAAAATTCGAGCTTCGCATTGCTGAAGTCCTTTTGGCGCAAGGCGTCGAGGCTGAGACGGTAAAAATGTTCGGCGGCATCACCTTCATGGTGCGCGGCAACATGAGCGTGGGCATCCTCAGCAAGGGTGACTTCTTTGTGAAGTTCGATCCAAAGCGGCATGAAGAAGCGAGCGAATGGCCGGGTGCCAAGCCTTTCTTTATGGGCGAAAAGGGCGGCAAGGGCATACTCCAGGTGGACACCGACGCGGTGGAAAGCCGCAAGGCTTTGGAGAAGTGGGTGAAGCTTTCATTGGATCTCGTGCTAACGCTTCCACCGAAGGTGAAGAAGGGGGTAAAGAAGAAGTCTTCCAAGTAGATCAAGTGATATCGTTGCTATTGGCTAAGATTTATCCCTTGAGGGAGGATGGTCAGACTTCCATGCAAGCAAGACTTACTTTGTCGCGCATTTCACCATACTTCGAACGGAGTGCCACCACCCATTTCATCACGCGAACCATGAAGAAATCCTGTAATCGTTCCGCCGGAGAGCTTGGGGGCACGCTCGTACTCGCCCTCCTCGTAGGAACCACCTTCGCCCAATCCATGAAGCCTTTCACCTACAAAGAAATGCTGATGCTGGACCGCATGAGCGGCCTCAGTGTGGACCCCAGCGGCCAGTATGCCGTGTTCAATGTGCGCGCCACCGACATGGAAGCGAACAAGGGCGTAACCACGCTTTGGTTGAAGGACCTGAGCAAGCCCGCCGTGCCGGAAGTGAAGCTCGGTATTTCAGAGGGCGGCGCCAGTGGAGCGACATGGAGCTCGGACGGCAAGACGATCTACTTCCTTTCCTCGCGTGGCGAAGGCGAAACCTCACAACTGTGGAAGACCGACGTGGCAGGAGCAACCGCCACACAAGTGACGCGGTTGCCATTGGATATTGGATCCTATCGGATCACGCCCGATGGTAAAGGGTTGGTGTTTTCGTTAGCGGTTTTCCCGGAATGCAAGGGCAACGAAATTGCCTGCACGGTGAAGAAAAATGAAGCGCGCAAGGCCGATAAATCCACGGGTGATCTCTACGACAAGCTCTTCATTCGCCACTGGGACACGTGGGCGGATGGCACACGCAATCACCTGTTCTTCCTGCCGCTTGAAGGTGATGAGGCACCTGTTGCATTGATGGATGGTTACGATGGCGACGTGCCCTCGAAGCCTTGGGGCGATGAAGCCGATTACTCCATTTCCCCCGATTCCAAAACGGTGTTCTTCAGTGCCCGCTTGGCCGGAAAGACCGAGCCTTGGAGCACCAACTTCGATGTGTACAGCGTGCCCGTTTCCGGTGGCACGCCCACCAACCTGACGGAAAGCAACAAAGCCTGGGATGCCGCCCCGCGCATGTCGCCCGATGGGAAGACGCTTGCCTACAAAGCCATGAAACGCCCGGGCTTCGAGGCCGATCGATTCTGGATACAACTGCGCGATGCTTCCGGCAAAGTGAGCACCGTGGCCGGTGATTGGGACCGCAGCATCGACGACATGCAATGGAGCAAGGACGGCAAAAATCTTTATGTCACCGCAGGCGATGTGGGCTGCGATCGATTGTTTCAAGTGGACGTGAAGACCGGGAAAGTGACACCGATGTCCAAGGATGGGCACATCGATGCCTTTACTGAAACGCCGAAGGGCTTCGTATTCATGAAAAGCGCGTTGAACAGCCCTTCCATGCTGTATGCGGCCAAGCCGAAAGCGAAGTTGATCGATGTGGACGCAACTAACTTAACGGCGGTGGCTTCGGGCCTGAAGAACCTCGAGTTCGGGATGTACGAGCAGTTCAGTTTCCCCGGCTGGAACAACGAGATCGTGCATGGCTATGTGATCAAGCCTGCAGGTTACGTGGAAGGTAAAAAATACGGTGTAGCATTCCTGATCCACGGTGGACCGCAGGGCAGCTTCGGCGATTCGTGGAGCTATCGCTGGAACCCGGAGACGTACGCGGGTGCTGGCTACGCTGTGGTGATGATCGACTTCCACGGTTCCACAGGCTATGGACAAGCGTTCACCGATGCGATCTCCACGCACTGGGGCGACCGTCCGTTAGAGGATTTGCAAAAAGGTTGGGCGTATGCGCTGAAGACCTACTCATTCCTTGATGGTGATCGCGCAGCCGCTTTGGGCGCGAGCTACGGCGGATACATGGTGGATTGGATCGCTGGAAATTGGCAACAACCTTGGAAATGCCTGGTGACGCACAACGGCGTGTTTGATGTTCGCGCCATGGGCTATTCCACCGAGGAACTGTGGTTCGACAATTGGGAAAATGGCGGAGACGTCTTCACAGAACCAGCGAAGTACGATACGTTCAATCCGATGATGCACGCAAAGGATTGGAGCGTGCCCATGCTGGTGATCCACTCGGACAAGGACTACCGCATCCCGCTTTCACAGGGCATAGGCGCGTTCACGGCTTGCCAGGCCAAAGGCATTGATTCCGAGTTCCTGCGTTTCCCGGATGAAAACCACTGGGTGCTGAAGCCGCAGAACTCCATGATGTGGCACAACACGGTGTTTGATTGGCTGGCGAAGTATATTGGTGGAGGGGGAAGTGAAACAAGCATTCATGCGAACAATTCCCCGACTCTACGAACCATCCGTATACCGGTTCGCGTGGCCTGTGGCGATGTTCATGCTCCTGGGTTGGAGCGGATCTATGGCACTTGGCAAGCCCGTGCCGATCTGGTTGGAAGGACTTGCCGCCGCCAATCTGTTCCTCACTTCGAATTGCCGAGCGGCATCGGACATGTCCGGTGAAGTGCGGTTGCGCGCCATGGCCTTTTCCGCGCAATGGTTTTTCGCCGGGTTGATCGCCATTTGGTTCACAATCACGATCATATCGGTGCAAGAGATCACCTTTCATGCCCGCACGTTTGTCTTTATAGTGCTCAGTTTTTCCGCCATGTGCGAAGCCATTTATGCGTTCTTGCGGAAGGTGAATTAGGCACACGTTGGCTTGTGAGCTTGGCCCCTGGAGTGTTGTTGGCGGTATTGGTCGCGCAGAGTTTTTGAACTGCTGGTCAATCTTCTTAGCCTGACATTTTTCCGCTTAGCGCAGGAGAAGTCCGTGAAATTATTTGGCATTCACCCTAAGGCGACGGCAGTAATTTCGCTTCTCTGAAACCTCAACTCCAACGATCATGCCTGAGCTCGTCACCTACCTCACTTTCGACGGCAACTGTGAAGCCGCGTTCAACTTTTACAAGTCCGTTTTCGGCGGTGAATTCGCCATGATGGGCCGTTTTGGCGAAATGCCGCCCGACCCCAAGATGCCGGTATCCGATGCGGACAAGCAGCGCGTAATGCACGTGTCGTATCGCATCGGCGAAGGCGCCAACCTCATGGGTAGCGACACCATGAGCAACATGCCGAAGGTGATCCAAGGCAACAATTTTTCCATCTCCATCAACGCGCACAGCAAGGCGGAAGCCGATAAACTCTTCAACGGATTATCCGCTGGGGGAAGGGTCACCATGCCGCTGGCGGATACGTTCTGGGGCGCGTACTTCGGGATGTTCACCGATAAGTTTGGGATCAACTGGATGGTGAATTTTGATGCGGAGCCTAAGGGGAAGTAGAGCAGAGTTTTAACCGCGGAGGGCGCGGAGAGCGCGGAGGAGGCGGACATGAGAGGCGTGGCGGCAGAGGTGTTGAGCACGCCTGCGGTAGTCAGGGGCTCGGAGCACGCAGACGTTTGAGGATGCCTTGTGCGTTGCGGTGGGAAATTCAAATTGATAGAGATTAGCGATATTATGCCGCCAGCATAACTTCCCTAATTTCGGTATATTTGCACCATGGACCCCGTTACAAACCCTTTTGCGCCGGGCGCCGGCAACCCGCCGCCAGAGCTTGCCGGCCGTGATGTGTTGCTCGATGCCGTGCAGGTGGCTGTAAAGCGTGCCAAGCTGGGAAGACCCGCCAAAAGTGTACTGCTTGTGGGCTTGCGTGGAGTTGGCAAGACCGTGTTGCTGGACCGTATGCGCGATAACGCGGAAGCGGATGGCGTGCATACGTTGCGGATGGAAGCCCCGGAGAACCGTTCCCTGCCAGCGGTCCTGGCACCTCAGTTACGGCAAGCGTTGTTACGCCTTTCGCGGAATAAGAAAGCGAAGGACCTTGCCCAACGCGCTCTTCGTGGACTGGTCGGTTTCGCCCGCGCACTGAAGGTGAAGTACCACGACATTGAGATCGCATTCGACACCGAGGAGGAGCCGGGCCTCGCCGATAACGGGGATCTGGAACACGACCTCGCCGCGTTGCTCGAAGCCGCCGGAATGGCGGCCAAAAAAGGAGATACGGCATTAGCGCTTTTCGTGGATGAACTGCAATATGTCGCGGAGGATGAGCTGGCAGCGTTGATCACCGCTTTGCACCGAACGGCCCAACGCCAACTGCCCGTGGTGATGGCCGGTGCCGGACTGCCGCAATTGCGCGGTCACATGGGCAGCGCGAAATCCTACGCCGAACGCCTGTTCGATTTCCCGGAGATCGGTCCATTGGACAAGAAGGCTGCAGAGGATGCCATACGCAAGCCCATTGAAGACGAGGAAGCCAAGATCAACAACGATGCGCTCGCATTGATCGTGAAAGAAACGCATGGCTACCCTTACTTTCTGCAGGAATGGGGCAAACATGCCTGGGACGCCGCCCGGTCTTCGCCCATCACCAAGAAAGACGTGCAAGAAGCTACCATCACGGCGATCGCGGCGCTGGACGAAAGCTTTTTCCGGGTGCGGTTCGACCGCTTGACACCATCGGAAAAAACTTACTTGCGGGCCATGGCGGAACTGGGTCCCGGACCGCATCGTTCCGGCGATATTGCCACACTGCTCGGTAAGGAGGTTTCGGCATTGGGGCCGCGTCGCGCACAGCTCATCAACAAGGGCATGATCTACAGCCCCAGTCATGGCGATACTGCTTTCACGGTGCCTTTGTTCGATGCCTTCATGAAGCGCATCATGCCGGGGAAGGAATGGAAGGAGGAGGAGTGAAGGGGAGGAGGGGAGTGATGGCCGCGTACCGGCTTGCCGGCAGGCAGGGGCGCGGAGAAAACAGGCGCTTGACTTAACCGCATTGGCCGCAACGAATGCAAGCATTGAAATAACTCGTTGAGCCATTGTCGCTGTATTCAAATTGATAGAAATTAGTGATATTATGCTGCCAGCATAACTTTCCTAATATCGGTATATTTCAATTTCGCACCCGGCTCTTCACACTTTGGTCAAGCCAATAAGGGCGTAGCAACCTGCGTTTTACCGGCACAGTTCAACCGAGCAGAAATGAGGCTTTTCCTTGCTATCGCGATAGCAATATTCCTCCTCCCGGAATTCGCGCACGGCCAAGGCGTCGATGCGGCGGGCCTTATGGCGAACGGCAGGCCCACGGATGCGCGCGCCGATGCCATGGGTGGTGGCGATGCAGCCATGCCCGGCGACGTGCGCAACATGCTGCAAAGTCCGGCTGCGCTGGTTGATGTCAACGGGTTGGAACTGTACCACCGTTATGCCACACCATACTTGTTCTTTACCAAAGCCACCTTTGAACATCTGGCCGTGGCCTATCGAATCAGTGATCGTTTTGCCATCGGTCTGCGATACGATGACGATCTGTTGAACTGGAACAAGACTACATTCGGCGGGCTTACATTCGGGGACATGATCGACCCGCGTAGAGGGTTCATCTATTCGCCGTTCGATGCTCAGGACCGATCCCGGACATTGGCAGCGACCGTTGCCGTCAAAATTCGCGGTGGTTTCTCTGTTGGTGCCAGCATGGAGAACATCGATGTCTCCCGCGCCAACATTCCACTGAGCTACTTCTCTTTCGGTGTGCGCCAGCGACTGACCTTTCACGAACGCAGTGGTTGGAAGTACGGCATCATCGGATCGCTGAGCTGCACCAATGCATCTTCTGCAAGCGAAACACGGTCCGTCTCGGGGAAGGAGTTTACGAACAGCCTTCCCGTGATCGCTCGCGCAGGAGCATCTTACAGCGTGGAAGTGCATAAGGGATGGCTCGCGGACACCTTGCCATCGTTGCGTTTCACCGCACTTGCTCAATACGACAACGACCTCACCGCGACGGACAACACAGCTATCCGTTTCGGAGGTGAACTGGAAGTGTGCGGGTTGCTCGCATTGCGCGGCGGCTGGTTCCATCAGACCATTCCGGGCAGCGCATTGTATGAATCATATCAGAAGGAATTCACATACGGCTTCGGCATCATTTTGCCGTTGCAAGCACTTACCAAAGGTCGAATTCCAATTTCTGCTTCCATCGACTACACAGCGCTGCAGCAGCCAAACACCATCACTACCAAAGAAGGCGTGGTGGTTTCCAATGGAATGGATTACGAAGACTTCCAAAGCATCGGCATCCGCCTGAATTTCGGCATCGGCCAGCTCTGTAAGAAGCGCCCGAAGGGGGAAGGAAGTTGAGAAGAACGGCGAACGCCATACGCTCGCCAGGTCGCATCTGTGTAAATCAGCGTCTATCCGAGTTCACTCGCCTGGGCGTAGCCGCTTCGGCGAAGCACGGTCAGCGGTTCAATTTCATCTGTGGTTCCCAACTTATCTTTGCGCCACGCCTGCATACCGCAGGTTTGTTCTTTTCCATTGAGCTTATCAAGAAAGGCAGAGGGACTGGCCCTGTGAAGCCTTGGCAACCGTTCGATGTTCACCATTGAGAAGGTGCTAAATCCAGTTGTTAACTAGCCCGCCGAGCGAAGTCGAGGTGTGCTATGGGAACAAGAAGATGAGCCGCGATCGAGACCTGTGCATCCCCAAGCATTGACACCTCATCCGGCCATCGGATGGGGCGTTTTACTTTCAGGGGCATGAGACATGATGAAGACGATCGAACAACTCGCGCAAGAGCGCATTCTTGTACTGGACGGCGCCATGGGCACCATGATCCAGCGCCTTAAGCTGAAGGAGGAAGACTTCCATCCGCCAGGAACGGAAGCGCATAGCATCTTGCTGCAAGGCAACAACGACCTGCTCTCGCTCTCGCGACCGGAGGCGATCTCGCGCATCCACGAGCAATACTTGGAGGCCGGTGCGGACATCATCGAAACGAACACCTTTAGCGGAACCAGCATTGCACAAGCCGAGCACAAGTGCGAACATTTGGTGCGCGACATCAACCTGCGTTCCGCGCAATTGGCAAAGGCCGCATGCGAAAAATTCACCGCGAAGGACCCGAGCAAACCGCGCTTCGTGGCGGGTTCCATCGGCCCCACGAACCGTACAGCCTCGCTTTCGCCCGACGTGAACGACCCCGGTTTTCGCGCAGTGACTTTTGATGAATTGGTGACAGCCTACATGGAGCAAGTAGACGCGCTGATGGAAGGTGGCGCCGACCTGCTGCTGGTGGAAACGATCTTCGATACGCTCAACGCCAAGGCCGCATTTTACGCCATTGAAGAAGTGTTTGACAAGCGCGGCACGCGGCTTCCGCTGATGTGCAGCGTCACCATCACCGATGCGAGCGGGCGCACCTTGAGCGGCCAGACCATCGATGCCTTCATGATCAGCATGGCGCACGTGCCCCTCTTCAGCATCGGCCTGAACTGCGCTTTGGGCGCGGCCCAGATGCGACCCTATCTCCAAGTGCTCGCGGAACAGGCACCGTGCTTGGTGAGTGTCTATCCCAACGCCGGTCTGCCCGACCAGATGGGCGAGTACCGCGAGACCGCAGAAGTCACCGCGCGATTGGTCGGCGAGTTCATGAAGGACGGCTTGGTGAACATCGTGGGCGGTTGTTGCGGCACTACTCCGGAGCACATCGCGGCGCTGGCGAAGGAAGCCGCGAAGCATGCACCGCGTCAAATTTCGGTTATCGCTTGAATGGTGATTGGTAGATGGTGATTGGTGATTAGCCGTTCTCCGACACAGATCCGCGACAAACGGACTCCCGACTCAAGACTCACGACTCAAATAATCCTCTGTGCCCTCTGTGCCTCTGTGGTGAAAAAAATGAGCATCCCAACCTATTCCGGCCTAGAGCCGCTCCGCATTTTCCCAGGTTCCAACTTCGTGAACATCGGTGAGCGCACGAACGTCACGGGCAGCGCACTTTTCCGCCGGTTGATCAAAGACGGTAACTACGATGAGGCCGTTCGCGTGGCACGCCAACAGGTGGAGAACGGCGCACAGATTATCGACGTGAACCTCGACGAGGGCCTCATCGACGGCGTAGAGGCCATGCGCAAATTCATCAACCTCATCGCCGCTGAGCCGGACATCGCGCGCGTGCCGGTGATGATCGACAGCAGCAAGTTCAGTGTGATCGAAACCGGCCTGAAATGCTTGCAGGGCAAGGGCATCGCCAACTCTATCAGCCTAAAGGAAGGGGAGGAGGAGTTCCTCGACCATGCGCGCACTGTGAAGCGTTTAGGTGCTGCGGTGGTGGTGATGTGCTTCGACGAGAAAGGGCAGGCCGACAGCTACGAACGTCGCATCGACATTGCGCAACGCGTGTATGATCTGCTCACGCAGAAAATCGGATTCGCGCCGCACGACATCATCATCGATCCGAACATCCTCACCGTGGCCACGGGAATGACGGAGCACGACCGCTACGCCATCGACTACATCGCGGCGGTGAAGTGGATCAAGCAAAACCTGCCCGGTGTTTTGATCAGCGGCGGTGTGAGCAACATCAGTTTCAGTTTCCGCGGCAACGAGCCCGTGCGCGAGGCCATGCACACCGCCTTCCTCTATCACGCCATCCAAGCGGGCATGGACATGGGCATCGTAAACGCGGGCCAGATCGGCGTGTACGATGACATCCCGAAGGAATTACTTGAGCACGTGGAAGATGTGCTTTTCGCACGCAGGCCCGATGCCACCGAACGTTTGGTGACACTTGCCGAACAATTCAAAGGCGGTGGCGCAAAGAGCAATGTGCAAGACATGAGCTGGCGCGAAACCAATGTGAAGGACCGCTTGCGTCACGCACTGGTGCATGGCATCACGGACTTCATTGTAGAGGACACCGAGGAAGCGCGCAAAGAATTACTCGATCCCGTGAAGGTGATCGAAGGACCGCTAATGGCGGGAATGACGGTAGTAGGCGACCTCTTCGGTGCGGGCAAGATGTTCCTGCCCCAAGTGGTGAAGAGCGCCCGCGTGATGAAGCAGGCCGTGGCCTACCTCGAACCGTTCCTGGAGGAGTACAAAAAGAACAATGCGGGCACCGAGGTGCTGAAGGACAGCTTCGGCGTGCCGATTGTGCAAAGTCGAAATGACGGCCCGAAAAAAGTACTGTTAGCGACCGTAAAAGGTGATGTACACGACATCGGCAAGAATATTGTAGGTGTGATCCTCGCCTGCAACGGCTGGCAGGTGATCGACCTCGGCGTGATGGTGCAGAGCGCGACCATCCTGAAAACCGCGCGCGAAATGAAAGTGGACGTGATCGGCCTCAGTGGCTTGATCACGCCTTCGTTGGACGAGATGGCGCACGTGGCCAAGGAGATGGAGCGCGAAGGCTTCGACTTGCCGTTATTGATCGGCGGCGCCACCACCAGCCGCGTGCATACCGCCGTGCGCATCGCGCCGCACTACAGCAAGCCGGTGGTCCATGTGATCGACGCTTCGCGTTGCGTTCCCGCAGTGAGCGAACTGCTCAGCCCCACCACGCACGACGCCTTCGTGAAACGCATCGCCGATGAGTATGAAACCGTGCGCGAACACTACGCCACGCAGCAACGCGAAAAGGAATTCATCCCGATCGCAGAGGCACGGGCCAAGCATTTCACCATCGACTGGAAGGCCGAACCGCCCGCGAAACCGCGCAGCACCGGCCTATTCACCTTCCGTAATTTCCCGTTGAAAGACCTCCTGCCGTATTTGGACTGGACGCCCTTTTTCCAAGCATGGGAGCTTGCTGGTAAATATCCGAAGATCCTCACCGATCCCGTGGTTGGAACAGAGGCTACCAAGTTGCATGCTGATGCGTTGAAAATGCTGGATCACTTGGTGAAAGAAAAGTGGTTCAAAGCGCACGGTGTGGCCGGAATATGGCCCGCAAATTCGGTCGAAGATGATATTGAAGTGTACAAGGACGACAGTTGCAAAGTGGTCATTGGCACCTTCCACACACTTCGGCAACAATCGAAGAAAGCACCCGGCGTGCCTTATACCGCCAATGCGGACTTCATCGCACCGAAAGAGAGCGGTATTACGGACTTTATCGGTGCATTTGCGGTCACCACCGGGCATGGCGTGGAAGAGCGTGCGAAGCAATTCGAGGCCGCCGGTGACGACTACAGCGCCATCATGTGCAAGGCTTTGGGCGACCGCCTAGCAGAGGCCTTTGCGGAAAAATTGCATGAGGTGGTGCGAAAGGAGATCTGGGGCTATGCCGATACCGAGCAGCTCAGCAACGAAGAGCTGATCAAAGAAAAGTACGACGGCGTGCGTCCCGCAGCGGGATATCCCGCCTGTCCGGACCATACTGAGAAGCCGGAGATCTTCCGGCTTCTGGACGCTGAAAAGCACACGGGCATCCACCTCACCGAAGGAATGGCAATGTTTCCGACGGCAGCGGTTAGCGGCTGGTATTTCGCACATCCACGCAGCAAATATTTCGGCGTGGGGCGCGTGGGAAAGGACCAGATCGAGGACCTCGCAAGGCGTAAAGGGAAGGAGACTGTCTGGATGGAGCGCTGGTTGGGCAGTAACCTTAGCTACACGCCTGCGTAAAACACGCGAAGCCCATTCTGCTTTGCGCTCAGCTCCAATATATCGGCTCCTGTTGTTCTGCATTCCGCTTGTACAGGCGGCAGTGGCGCAAGAGCGCGCCTTGGATCCAGGTGATTGTGCCGGCGCTATCTTCATCAAAGACTCCATCCTGGTGTGTGAAAGGCCGCCACGTGGCTTTGGTAACGTGCTGGAAATCAAGGAAAATCCCCCTGAGGACAAGCAGTGGCTGGAGCGCGAGCACAACTCACAGTGGTATGTTTTCCGCTCGCCGGTGAAAACCGTGCTCGAGTTTGATATCATCCCTACAGACCCGCTGGACGACATTGACTTCCTGCTGTTCAATGGGGCCATTCCCGACATCTGCGACAAGGTGGCCACCCGGCAAGTGCAGCCTGTGCGAAGCAACATTTCGCGGAATGACACTACCCTCGGTTCCAAATGCGGCCTGAAGGTTGGCGCAACGGACGATTTCGTCCGCTCTGGCGTGGGCAAATCATACAGCCGCGCCATTGACGTGGAAAACGGTGAGCTGCTGTACCTTCTTATCGATTATCAGGAACGCCCACGCGCAGGTTTTACGCTGCATTTCCATTACACACCGCCGCCACCGCCGCCGGTTGTGGTAGTACTGCCGCAAGCATTGCGACTGAAACTGGTGGACAGCAAAACCCAACGACCCGTGATCGGCTCCGTGACTGTTGAAGGCATGCGCTTCGATTCCATCATGCAGGGAAACGATGCCAGTACCTATGAATTCCGGCAGGATAAATTCAGGAAGCTCACCATCGGCTGTCTCGCTAAGGGCTATATGTTCAAGACGGTCAAAGTGCCGGCTTCTGGCGACAAGGTGGTGGAAGTGGAGATCGCGCTGGACCCCATTGAGCCCGGCGCACAGGTGACATTGGACGAAATCCAGTTCATTGGGAACGAAGACAAGGTGCGCCGTGCCTCCCAACCCGCGCTTTACCTACTGCTGCATTTTTTGGAGCAGAACCCCACTACGCGCGTGGAGATCCAGGGCCACGTGAACGGGCCGAACACCAAGAGGAACACCAAAGAGTTCATTGAGCTAAGTACATCGCGCGCGCGCACTGTCCGCGACTTTCTGCTTGTGAATGAGATCGAGGATGAGCGTGTGGTTTTCGCCGGAATGGGCAACGCGTACATGCTTTTTCCCGATCCGAAGAGCGAATCCGAAAGCGAGGCCAACCGCAGAGTGGAGGTGCATGTGGTGAGCAAATAGTAATTCGTTTCCGCCCGGCCCGCGCTCGAACCGTCCATCCATCCGGTGGCCGCAGTCTTTCCAAGGCTGCTATTTTTGACCAAAGTCAAGCCCTTGGTCATGCGCCTCCTTGCCCTACCTCTTTCCCTGTTGATCGCCGCCGCTGTTTCCGCCCAAACGCCTATGACGCTTGAGCAATGCCTCGCCCGGGCGGAGGAACGCAACCTCAATTTGCGCAACGCGGCTCTGGATGTAAACCTCGCGGAAGAGGCCCACGATCAAGCATACTGGTCTTTCCTGCCGAACCTGAACGGTGCCGTGACACACGGTTACAATTGGGGCAAGACGATCGACCAATACACCAACACCTTCGCAACGGACCGCGTGCGAACGAACAACCTCTACCTCAGCAGTGATGTCACCCTTTTTCAAAGTGGGCGCAAACACCAAGAGCTCAAGCGCGCCGCCTTGGACGAACAATCCGCGACGAAAGCGTACGAGGCTGCACTGAACGACCTGCGGACAAACGTGGTCCGGGCCTACCTGGACCTGTTGGGATTGAAAGAACAACAACGCGCCGCAGAGGACCAAGCCGCTTCCACGAAGGAACAATCCCGCATCACCGAAGCCATGGTGGACGCTGGCCGCGTTGCGCGTGCAGATTTGTTGGACATCCAGGCCCAGCAAGCCCAAGAGGAATACACGGTGGAAGATTATAAGATCCAAGTTGAAAAAGCACGCTTGACGCTTGGTCAACTGATGCAAATGGACCAACAGGAAATGGCAGGACTGACGATCGAAGCCCCGGCCATTGCAGCAATCGATTTTGTGGAGCCGACCGCCACGGAAGACGAAGTTTTGCGCAATGTGTTGGCAACCAACCCGGCATACGCCCAAGCCGATCTCAGCGCACAAAGCGCGGAGCGTTCCATCGCGATCGCGAAGGCTATCGCGTTGCCCTCAGTTTCTTTCAACGCTTCTTTGGGTACCGGTTATTCCGGCAGGAATTTCGAATTCGTCGGCGCTCCCGTGCCGGAACAGTCCGTTCTTATCGGTGCTACGGATAGTGGTGAGCCGGTCTATGCGCCGAGCTTCAGCCAGGCCACACAGGTCAAGTCGCTTTCCCAGCAATTGAGCGACAACCTCAACGAGTCCATCGGCTTCACGCTAAGCGTTCCCATCTTCAACAACATGCAGAACCGGTACAACACGGCGCAATCGAAGATCCAGTACGAGCGTGCGAAGAACCAGGTGCTCGTGAGCAAGAACGCTTTGATGCGCGATGTGCAGAACGCGCTCACTGCGCAACGCGGCGCGTACCGCCAGTACATCAGTGCCAGCAAGGCCGTCGAGGCTTCCACGGAAAGTGAACGCATGGCCAATGAGAGATTCACGCAACAATCCATCACGGCTACGGACCTCAACATCGCTAAGGCCCGTTTGCAGCAGTCCACGGCGCAGCTCATCAACGCGAAGTACACCTACCTCATGGCCCAGAAGTCCTTGGACATCCTGCAAGGAAGGCCCGTAACGCTCTGATCGTGGCACTGCTGCTTTCCTTCGACACCGCAACATCGCATCTCGCGGTGGTGCTCGGCAACGGCGCGGAAGCCATCGCGTCGCGTACCGATGCCACGGCTTCTCTTTCACACGCGGAAAGGTTGAACGTCTTCATCGCCGAAGTGCTACAGGAAGCTGGTCGCGAATTGAAGGATTTGGATGCGGTAGCCGTGGGCACTGGCCCCGGTTCATATACCGGTCTTCGCATCGGGCTTTCCGCAGCGAAGGGGCTATGTTTTGCATTGGGCAAACCGTTGATCGGCATGGGCACGTTGGAGATCCTGCTCGCGGAACTGCGTAGCAGTGAACAGGAATTCAGCCCGAAGGACATTTTTTTTCCCATGGTGGATGCACGTCGCATGGAAGTGTACACAAGACCTTTCAATGTAAAAGGAATTTCGCTGGAGGAAACAGCGCCGTTGATCTTGGACGATGCATGGTGCGCAAGTCGTCCTACAGGCGCGCGCACCGTGGTGTTCGGCGACGGCGCCGATAAGGCGCAAGAACTTTGGGCGTGCTATCCGGAGATCCTATACGTACAAGGCATCCGGCCAAACGTTCGCGGGCTCGCGGCTTGCGCAGCGGCGCATTTCGAAAGTGGCCGGTTCAGCGATCTGGCCTACTTGGTTCCGGAATATGGCAAGCCGGCCAACGTTGCGCAGAAGCGTGGCGCGCATTGAAACGTAGGAGGTTTCAGCCTTTCGCTTCAACGGCTTCTACGACAGGTGCCGGCACCGCGAAAATGAACCAGGCTAACACGATCAGAGTTGCAATTGCCGTTGCCGTAAAGGCGACCGGGCCGCCGAACGTATACCAAAGCACGCCCGTGAGCGAACTGGCCACCAACGCACAAAGGCTCTGCATCCCGGCTTGAAAGCCAATGGCGGTGGCACTGTCTTCGCGCTTTACCACGTTAGTGATCCATGCTTTTGAAATGCCCTCGGTGGCAGCAGCGTAAAGCCCATAAAGCAGGAAGAAAAATCCGTAGAGGTACAAGTCGTTGCTTCCCGCTTCTTTGGGCAGGTTCGCCATGCCGAAGTAGACTGCAGCGAACAGCGCCAATCCGAAAATGAAAATGCGTTTCAATCCGATTCGGTCCGCCAAGACTCCCAAGGGGAACGCGGCCAACGCATATACGAGGTTGTAAAAGATGTATGCACCAATTGCCGCCGTATCGCTCAGGCCTACCTGCTTCGCTTGCAACAAAAGGAACATGTCCGAGCTGTTGAAGAGCGCGAAGAACAAGAGGCCGATCACCAATTGCCGATAGGCTTTCGGTGCCTGTTTCCAGTAGCCGAGGAATGAGAAAAATCCGCCAGGTTGCACCGACTTTTTTGGCGCATGGGCATTATCGCGCAAGGTGAACGACAACGCGATCGCGATCACACCGGGGATAAACGCGATGAAGAAAAGCGGCAGGTAATCGCCCGGATGGAAGTACAGGAACACCAAAGCTAACGCGGGTCCGATCGCCGCGCCCAATGTGTCCATGCCACGGTGGAAACCGAACACGGTGCCCTTGGTCGCTGGTGTGGATACGTCGTTCAACATAGCATCGCGCGCACCGGTGCGGATGCCCTTTCCCAAGCGGTCCACCGTACGCGAGAAGAACACCCAGAGCGGTGCTGCGAAAAGCGCCAACATCGGTTTGCTGATCGCGCTCAATCCATAACCCAGTTGCACAAAAGGCGCCCGTTTGCCCATGAGGTCCGAGCGTTTCCCGAAGTAGCCTTTGCTCAACCCAGCGGTGGCTTCCGCAACACCTTCCAACACGCCGATCAACACCACAGTGAAACCGATGCTGCGCAAATAGAGCGGCATCACGGGGTACAGCATTTCACTCGCCGTGTCGGTAAACAAGCTGATCAGGGAGAGTGCCCAGACCGTGCGTGTCAACACGCCCTTTTTCAGGCCGGACATCATGCGTTCAGGCGTTTGGTGGATAGGCTTTGCCGTAATCTGCGATGGCCTTCCGCAAAATCTCCTTCGCCATTTCCGCGCCTTGCAATTCTTCCACTTCAACGGTCTTGTTCTCCAGTCGCTTGTACTCGCGGAAAAACTGGATGATCTCCGAACCCAAGTGGTCGGGCAAGTCCTCAATTTGGTTGATGTGCGCCATGCTGATATCGTCCGCCGCTACGGCGATCAGCTTGTCGTCGCCTTCGCCATTGTCCAACATGCGCATCACGCCGATCACCTTGGCGCGTGCAATGCACATCGGCGCGATGTCGATCTGCGAAAGTACCAGTATGTCCAACGGGTCATGGTCGTCGCCGAGGGTGCGCGGCATAAAGCCGTAGTTCGCCGGATAATGGACGGAAGAGTAGAGCACGCGGTCCAAGCGCAACATGCCGCTGTCCTTATCGAGTTCGTACTTCGCTTTGCTTCCCTTGGAGATCTCAATGATCGCGTTTACGATGTCGGGTGCATTCTCGCCCAACGCCACATCATGCCAGGGATTGAATTTTTTGGTTGCCATTGCTGTAGTTGCCTCTTGTCGTACGTTTCACCGGAACGTGTCATATCGTACAATCTCGATCAACCCTGTTTCCATATCCTTGGTGATGATCGCTTTCAGGAACAAGGTACCTTCTGCGTAGACATACTCACTATGGCGCACGGGTCTGCCGTCGCGCAGCACGTCGCGCGTCAATGGATTGCCGGCTTTGTCGTAAGTCCATCGCCAGGTATCGGGGTGCGGGTTGCCCAGGTCGCTCACGTCCGTGCGTTCACCTAAGCGGCCGTTGGGGTCATAAATGAAAGTGGTTTGGCCCATGCGCTGGGTTATCAGATTACGGTCTTCCACAACGCGCAAATAGCCAAGCCGATCATATTTGTAGGTCTCTTCCCGGTACGGTCGGCCGCGGTCATTCAAAAAAGTCTTGCGCCACGATGTATCGTTGATCGCCGTGTATTCGAACGTCTCATCACTCACCACCGTGTTGGTACCCGGTTCTAAACGATAGCGATCGCTGCTGAGGTTTTCGATGCGAACATGCATGGCGCGCACCGGCTTGCCGCCGATGTCGTATTCGTTCCGTATCGCATACCAACCATTGGGGTCGTTGTGCAGCTCTTCCAATAGTTTTCCGTCGCTTCCATTGGTGTACATCACACTGGCAGTGTCCACACCGGAACCCGGACTGCCAAAAGAATTGTTTGCGTATTCCATCAACCCACGTTCACCGAACCGGTACAAGTAATAGCGGTTCCGCGCCACCATGGGCCGACCATCGCGCTTGGTCCAGTCTTGGCCCTTCACACTTTTGATGCCGTTCCTGGAAATGAAGTCGGGGTTGAAGGTCAACGCCGTGGGACGCTCTGCACTGGCTTCCACCAGAAGCATTTGCGCTTTCACCAACGGGCCGAATACGAAACAGGCGAGCAACAACAAACACTTCTTCATTTCAATTGCCCAAGCGCTTCCTTAACGGTGGATACGGGCAGTTGGCACGTTTTGTTCTCGCAAACAAAAATGGTAGTGGCGTTGCCGATGAATTTGTCTTCGAGAAGTGGTAACGCGCTTTTTTCCGCGGCTCCCAGGAATACACGGCCGGGGATAAAGTGCGCGAAGAATTCCGCCCGTCGCGCCAATGCTTCCGGTCCGGTTATGGCGATCTCGTACCAAGGATAAACTTGGTCCATCAGCATTAGGCCCCAGTTGGTGTAACCGCCGGGATAATCCGCCATGCTGCCCACCACGTTGTTCAATTGCTGGGAACTGATGGTGAGCATCCGTTGATCATCATAAAGATGGCCAAGCGTGAACAATGCTTTGGCCATGCTGGAATTGCTGGCTGGGATCACGTTGTCGTTCAATTCCATTTTCCGCGCGATCAATGGCGGGTCAATATCGCTGGTGAACCAGAACATGCCGCTCTTCCCATCGTGGAAATGCGCGATGGCATATTCAGCCAAGGCATGCGCTTCTTTCAGCCAAGCTTCATCGAAGGTCACTTGGTACAACGCCGTCAATGCTTCGGTGGTGAAGCTGTAATCCTCCAGGTAGCCGTTGATGGTGGCTTTGCCGTTCTTGTAGCTGTGCCATAACCCGCCATCGTCGCGGCGGCAACGCGAAAGCAACAATTGCATGGTGCGTTCGGCTTGTTGCAGATGTTCCTTGTTGCCGGTGGCTTCGTAAGCGTCGCAAAGACCCGTTACCATCATGGCGTTCCATGAGGTGAGCGCTTTATCGTCTAAACCGGGGCGAATGCGTTTGCTCCGTGCAGCGAGCAATTTCGTGTTCACGCGGTCGCGTGTTTTGCGCAGTGCTTCAGGTGTAATGCCGTGCTTGGCCGCGTAGGCGCTGTCGCCCACGGAGCGTAGCAAAATGTTGCGGCCGTGCTCCCAAAGTCCTTCGCCGCCGGCGTTGTAGTAGTCCGTGGCGAAGTCGGCATCGTCGCCCAATGCTTCCGCAAGTTCATCTTTTGTCCACACATAAAAGAGACCTTCTTCGCCTTCTGAATCCGCATCGAGTGCACTGTACCAAGCCCCGTCCGGGCTGTGCATTTCGCGCTCTGCCCAAGCGATCGTGCGTTCCACGATGTCCTTGTATGCTTCATCGCCAAAAGCGCGATAGGCGTGGCTGTAAAGTGAAATGAGCTGCGCGTTGTCGTAGAGCATTTTCTCGAAGTGTGGTGCCTTCCATTTTTCGTCCGTGCTGTACCGCGCGAATCCGCCACCCACTTGGTCGAAGATGCCGCCTTGGGCCATTTTGTCCAAGGTTAAACGCACTTGTTTTGTCACCTCTTTGTCGCCGGTGGTTTTCGCGTAGCGCAGCAAAAATTCGTAGTTGTTCGGTAGCGGGAATTTAGGGGCGCGGTCCGGGCCGCCAAGCTTGGTGTCGAAGTTTTGCGCCAGACCATCGGCCAGGCTGTCGACTTGCCTTTTCGTGAAGTCCGGCGCCTTCGTGTTCAATGCTACCAGCTCGGTTTGTTGCACGCCCGCATGCAGTTTCTGCGCGTACTCTTCCACTTTTTCCGGGTCGGTTTTCCATGTGGTGTCCAACTGTTGCAACACCTGCATCCATTGTTCCTTCGGGAAGTATGTACCGCCATAAACGGGCCGCGCATCCGGGGTGGTGAAACAGTTCAACGGCCAGCCGCCGCGACCTGTCATCAATTGCACGGCGGCCATGTAAACCTGGTCCACATCCGGCCGTTCCTCGCGGTCTACTTTGATGCACACGAAGTGGTCGTTCATCAGCTTCGCAACAGCGGTGTCCTCAAAGCTCTCGTGTTCCATTACATGGCACCAGTGGCAACTGCTGTAGCCGATGCTCACTAACACCATTTTATTTTCCGCCTTCGCCATTGCAAACGCCTCATCGCCCCACGGATACCAATCCACCGGGTTGTGGGCATGTTGCAGCAGGTAGGGACTGCTCTCGTTGATCAGGCGGTTGGTATGGGCGTGCATGGTATCTTTCACGGGCGGTTGGCCGGTGCCGCAGCCGGGCAGCAGGAAGAAGGTGAGCGGCAGGGCGAACGAGGCCGCAGGGAAACGCATCAATGGCTAAAAGTACCACCTATCGCCGCCGGGAAAGACCGTACGCGCAAAGCGAGCGCCAACACCACGCCGTTGATGACAAGGACGGCGGGTGGGCCACCACGCTGATGGTCGTCGGTCTGCTCAGCGTCATTATCGTATTCTGGCTCGTCGGCACACGAACGCTGATTTCCTTTAATGTGCTCTTCCGCTGGTTCGCACTTTTCGCTTTCGTCGGCAATTTGATTCCGTTGAAATGGCTCGCCCGAAAGATCAAGATGGACCGTTTGGAATGGCTTTGGTTCAATCTGCTCGCCGTAGGGCCGATCGCATTCAACCTCTGCGTCCTGATGAACTTCTTCGCCCATGGGCCGGAACAAAAGATGCTGGTGCAGGGCGGGCGCGCTTTCAACTTGCATGCGTATTGGCAGGAACACCGGGCCTTGCCGCCGCATTTGCCGTGGCCCGCGGATTTCGGTGCGGACCCCGAAAAGGCCCGCGCAGCGATGGCCACCGCGAAACTGGACGATAAGGTTTACGGCTTGGCGGAAGGTCTGTTCGGGTACTTGGTGATCACCTCCGAGGACCGAGTTACGCCGGCGGGGGAGTTGGAATGACAATGCTTTTCCCGCTGGCCAGCTTCCAGAAGTTTCCAATTGGGGGTGAACATGAAAACCACCGTCCTAAGCATGTAATTCCTTCACCGCAGATCGATGGCCTGTTCATCGCTGAACGGAAAGCGCTTGCGTACAAAACCGGCCTTGCCCACAACAGTGCCCTTCACGCCCAGCTTGATGGAGCCGGTCAAAAAACCTGTGGCCAAGCCCGGCAAGATCCCCGCTTGATCCAATTGGAAATTCACCCGAAGTGGTACGCGGTACACCTCCGTGCTGCGCCGCTTCAGCACCACATTGCTGTCCAGCATGGCCTTGCCCACGCCGATGCCGTTGATGGAAAGGTCCACGTCGGGGTCTTTCACCTGGATCTTGTAGCCGTTGGGGTTTTTCATTTCCACGCCCACCGTGGCAGTGAATCCTTTGGTGTCCAAATGCGTCAATTTCATGGAGCGGATGCCCACGAGTTCCACTTCGCGATAGCTGAGGCAGCCGGTGAGGAATGCTGTGCAAAGAAGCGCTAAGAGATATTTCGTCATTATAGGATGAAGTCTTAGGTCTGGAGTGCTAAGTCCTAAGTCTTGAGTCTTGAGTCGGAAGTCCTGAATGGACTCACGACTCACGACTCACGACTCTTTTTACTTACTCATCTCCGCAAAATGCGCAAAAAACTTCGGGATCGTCTCAATGCCCTTCATGTAATTGAACACGCCATAGTGCTCGTTGGGGCTGTGGATGTTGTCGCTGTCCAGGCCGAAACCGAACAGGATAGTTTTTAGGCCCAGCACGTCCTCGAACAGTGCCACGATGGGAATGCTGCCGCCGCCGCGCGTTGGGATGGGTTTTTTCCCGAAGGAGTCTTCCATGGCTTGGCTGGCTGCTTTGTAGGCCACGCTGTTGGTCGGCGTAACCGCTGCTTCGCCGCCGTGGTGCGGTGTAACCGTGACCTTCACCCCGGGGGGAGCGATCGTTTTGAAATGGTCGCTGAAGAGCTTGGTAATGGCATCGCTTTTCTGCGCTGGTACCAAACGCATGCTGATCTTCGCTTGCGCCTTACTGGCGAGAACGGTCTTAGCGCCTTCGCCGATGTAGCCGCCCCAAATACCGTTGACATCCAGCGTGGGCCGGATGGTGGCGCGCTCTTCCGTTGTATAGCCTTTTTCGCCCCGCACCGCGTCGATGCCGAGGTCTTTCATGTAGTCTTTTTCGTTGAAGGGCGCCTTGGCCAGTTCTGCACGCTCGGCATCACTCAACTCGTTCACCGTGTCGTAGAAACCGGGGATAGTGATCTTGCGGTCCTTGTCGTGCAGGCTGGCGATCATTTCGCAGAGTACATTGATCGGATTGGCCACCGCACCGCCGTATACACCGCTGTGCAAGTCGCGGTTCGGGCCTACCACCTCCACTTCCAAGTATGCCAGACCGCGCAGGCCGGTATTGATGCTGGGCACATCGTTTGCGATCATGGCCGTGTCACTGATCAACACCACGTCCGCCGCCAGCTTTTGTTTGTTCGCTTTTACGAAGATGCCGAGATTGGTGGAACCGACTTCTTCTTCACCTTCGATCATCATCTTCACGTTGCATGGAAGGTTGCCGGTCTTTACCATGGCCTCCACTGCTTTCACGTGCATGTAAAACTGACCTTTGTCGTCCGCACTGCCCCGTGCGTAGATCACACCGTCCTTAACAACGGGTTCGAAGGGCGGGCTGGTCCACAGGTCCAGCGGGTCGGGCGGTTGCACGTCATAATGACCATAAACGAGCACAGTGGGTTTTGCCGGGTCGATGATCTTTTCGCCATACACGATGGGGTGTCCCTTAGTGGAACACACTTCCACTTTTTCCAGCCCGGCTTCTTCCATGCGCTTCTTAACCGTTTCGGCGCACCGGGCAACATCCGCTTTGTATTTTGGGTCGGCGCTTACGCTGGGGATCCGCAGCAAGTCCAGCAGTTCATTGAGAAAGCGGTCTTTGTTCTGCTCGATGTGCGCGTCCACGGTGGCCATGCTCGTTTGGGGTTTGAAGTGAAGGCGCCAAAGGTAACGGACCCGTGACGGGCGTGAAATCGGTCGGACTTGCCACGATTTTACTTCATGGGGCAACCGAACACTTCATCCATGGGTCACTGCAAAGAGCTGCCTATCTTGCAAACCAATTCGCCAACATGATTTTTCGGTCCGCCACTTTTTTTGCTGCTATTGTTACCACCGGATTTGTGCATGCGCAATTGACCGGAGATGCCACACCTACCGCAGCCCAATTGGTGAACAATGTCCTCTTAGGGGGAGGAGTGACTGCCAGTAATATAACGTTCACGGGTGGTGCACTAGGCAAAGGTTCATTTAGCGCGATCGGCACGAACTTGGGGTTGGAATCAGGGGTAATACTCACAACCGGGGAGATTCCCGATGTCCTGGATCCTTCTGCTTTCGGCGGAAGCAACGGCGGGGGGTCTGACAATGATCTTGTTGCACTTTCCGGACAAACTATTAATGATAAATCAATTTTGGAATTCGATTTCATCCCGACCGGTGACTCGCTTCACTTTAAGTTCGTTTTCGCCTCGATTGAATATCCGGATTTCGTTTGTAGCTCATTTAATGATGCTTTTGGATTTTTTATTAGCGGGCCAGGAGTATCCGGACCATTTACAAATAATGCCATGAACATTGCACTGGTGCCAAATACCGCAATACCCATAACTATCAACACAATTAACTCCGGGACGGCTGGCTTTGCGGGAACCCCTTCCGTATGTGCAGCGGCGGATCCGAATTGGCAAAACAATAGTATTTACTTTGTAAACAACAGCGGAACGGCCACTGTTGTTTTTCCTGGGTTCACCACCGTGCTAACGGCTTTGGCTCAAGTACAATGTGGTGAAACCTATCACATTAAATTAGCCATAGGAAACGGTTCGGACAGTGGCCTCCAATCGGCCGTTTTCCTCGAAGCTGGCAGCTTCGCCAGCACGGGCCAAGTGATCCCTTCGCTCACTACCAGTGGCTTGGGCGTCAGTGCCAACGACACCACGATGTTCGAGGGCTGCGGAATTATTCCCTTCAACTTCCACCGCATGGGGGACACCACCAATACGGACACGGTGCAGCTGGTGATCGGCGGTACGGCCACGCCCGGGGTTGATTATTACCCGCCCATCCCCACCCAGCCGATCTACCAGCCCGGCGATACGCCGATCATATTCCCCCTTACGGTGCCCTTGGACGCGGACGGTTTGGAGACCTTCACGCTGCAAGTAACGGAGAACATCGTTTGCAGCGGGCAGACTGTTATCAGCAATTACACCTTCTACATCGACCAGTACGCGGACCTGAACGTGGTGACCACGGACGTGAGCGGCCTGTGCGAACAGGACTACGACATCGGGCCGACGGTTACGCAGGGCGCGGGCTACTACGGCTACCTGTGGAGCACGGGGGAGACCACGCCTACCATAAATGTGCAAGTGGACACCACCACCACGTTCTATGTCACGGTAACGGACACGTGCAGCTTGGCACCGGTGCAGGACAGCATCACGGTGAGCATCCCCAACTACCCGCCCTTGCAGGTGACGGTGAGCCCTGACGTTGCAATCCCCTGTTTGCAGACCGATGATATCTCAGTTACCAGCACTGTGGGCGGTAACTCGCAATACACTTATGAGTGGACGCTGAACGGGCAATCCTTGAGTGCCACCACTACGATCAACGTACCTGCCGGTCCGCCGCTGTGGTATGTGCTCACCGTGGAAGAAGGATGTGGCCACAGCGCCTCAGGACTCGGTGCTGGTTACAACCGTTCCGCTGCCGGCGATCGAGGTGCAGAACTGGGACAGCACGGTGTTCTGCATCGGGGACAGCGTGGTGTTGTATCCGCTGGGCGTCACAGGTGGCAACGGGGTCTACACCTACAGTTGGACCAACGGAGCAGGCACCATCCTGAGCAACGCCGACACGCTTCTGGTGGGCGTACCGGCTGATTCGGCCTACGTACTGCACGTGCAGGACCAGTGCGGCTCCATTGCGGACAGCGTGTTCACCACCCTCATCCCACGCTATGATCCGTTCCCCGATCTCCCTCACAGCGGACAGCACGATCTGCTCGGGCGACTCCATCACGTTGTGGGCGCAAGTCACCGGAGGCAGCGGCGTATACACCTTCGACTGGGAGGGCTGGGACTGGAGCGACCCGAAGTACACTTACGGCGGTGATGCGGACGCCACCTTCACGGTGGACGTATTGGACCAATGCGGAGAAGGGATCTCGGCGGTGAGCAAGGTGACGGTACAGCATCCCGAAGCACACATCCTCATTGACAACCAAGGCGAAGATGATTGGCTGTTCCAAGCGCGCACGGTGCCGTTCGTAGTGCCGGTAATGATCTGGGACCTCGGTGATGGCACCAAGGTGAAAGCAACCAGCACCACGCACAGTTACTTGGACTTGGAAGACCATTGGGTGATGCTGCACATCGTGAGCGATGAAGGTTGCAAAGCGGTGGACAGCCTGCTGGTGATCGCCCCGGGAACGCTCTACTTCCCCAACGCGTTCACTCCGGACGGCGACGGGATCAACGAGACCTTTCGGGCCCATTGGTGCCGCCATCGACGAGTTCAAGATGACCATCTTCGACCGTTGGGGCCATGTGGTGTATGAATCGGAGAGCATGGACCAGCCTTGGGACGGCAAGGTGAACGGCGGCGCGGATGCTGTAAGCGGGGTGTACGTGTACCTCTATCGCGCAAAAGGCCATTACTTTGAGGCCGACAAACGCTACGGCCATGTTACCTTGATCCGCGGATCCAATGGCCGTTGAACAGTGTGCCTCGGCCACATTTCGGTGACCGCAAGGCAACCGAAAGGCTCCCATGATGGTCATTGTTCCGGCCCACCGAAGGGTCGTTCAATTTCGCCTGCATGAATTTTCGATCCACTACAATACTTCTTGCGATCATTACATCCGGCATTGCGCAAGCGCAGTTGACCGTGGACAACACACAGACCCCGGCGCAGTTGGTCCAGAATGTACTTCTTGGTGGCGGAGTAACCGCATCCAATATCACCTTCAATGGTGGATCCGCCACCGTGCTGAATGAGCAGATCGGGTCCTTTGTCGCCACGGCAACAAATTTGGGCCTGGGGGGTGGTGTGATCATGGGTTCCGGTGATGTCAATGTGGCAATTGGTCCGAATACACAAACAAGCGCGACGTTAGGTGGAGGAAACTTTGGCTTTAACGACCCCGATCTTGATCAGCTTAGCAACGTAAATACCAACGATGCTGCCATTTTGGAATTCGATTTTGTTCCCACGGGGGACTCATTGAAATTCCGATACGTCTTCTCTTCGGAGGAATACGATGAATATGTCTGCGGCACCGTGAACGATGCCTTCGGGTTCTTCTTGAGCGGCCCCGGCATCACGGGGCCGTTCACCAACAATGCCATAAACATCGCCCTTGTCCCGGGAACAAACGTGCCGGTGTCCATCAACACGGTGAACAACGGATCTGTGGGTTCCAATGGTGATGTGGCCAATTGCTCCAACCTCGACCCGAACTGGCAAGCCAATAGCGTCTACTTCGTGAGCAATAACAGTGGGACCACGATTGAATTCGACGGTATGACCGTGGTGCTTACCGCCAGGGCGCTTGTACAGTGCGGACAAACCTACCATATCAAATTGGCCATTGCTGACGGGGGCGATACTGCATTTGACAGCGGAGTGTTCTTGGAGGAAAACAGCTTCGCCAGCACGGGCCAGGTAATCCCTTCGCTCACCACCAGTGGCTTGGGCGTCAGTGCCAACGACACCACGATGTTCGAGGGCTGCGGAATTATTCCCTTCAACTTCCACCGCATGGGGGACACCACCAATACCGACACGGTGCAGCTGGTGATCGGCGGTACGGCCACGCCCGGGGTTGATTATTACCCGCCCATCCCCACCCAGCTGATCTACCAGCCCGGCGATACGCTGATCATATTCCCCCTTACGGTGCCCTTGGACGCGGACGGTTTGGAGACCTTCACCCTGCAAGTAACGGAGAACATCGTTTGCAGCGGGCAGACCGTTATCAGCAATTATACCTTCTACATCGACCAGTACGCGGACCTGAACGTGGTGACCACGGACGTGAGCGGCCTGTGCGAACAGGACTACGACATCGGGCCGACGGTTACGCAGGGCGCGGGCTACTACGGCTACCTGTGGAGCACGGGGGAGACCACGCCTACCATAAATGTTCAGGTGGACACTACCACTACTTTTTATGTCACGGTAACGGACACGTGCAGCTTGGCACCGGTGCAGGACAGCATCACTGTGAGCATCCCCAACTACCCGCCCTTGCAGGTGACGGTGAGCCCTGACGTTGCAATCCCCTGTTTGGAGACCGATGATATCTCAGTTACCAGCACTGTGGGCGGTAACTCGCAATACACTTATGAGTGGACGCTGAACGGGCAATCCTTGAGTGCCACCACTACGATCAACGTACCTGCCGGTCCGCCGCTGTGGTATGTGCTCACCGTGGAAGAAGGATGTGGCCACAGCGCTCAGGACTCGGTGCTGGTTACAACCGTTCCGCTGCCGGCGATCGAGGTGCAGAACTGGGACAGCACGGTGTTCTGCATCGGGGACAGCGTGGTGTTGTACCCGCTGGGCGTCACCGGTGGCAACGGGGTCTACACCTACAGTTGGACCAACGGAGCAGGCACCATCCTGAGCAACACCGACTCCCTGTTGGTAGGCGTACCGGCTGATTCGGCCTACGTGCTGCACGTGCAGGACCAGTGCGGCTCCATTGCGGACAGCGTGTTCACCACCCTCATCCCACGCTATGATCCGTTCCTGATCTCCCTCACAGCGGACAGCACGATCTGCTCGGGCGACTCCATCACGTTGTGGGCGCAAGTCACCGGAGGCAGCGGCGTATACACCTTCGACTGGGAGGGCTGGGACTGGAGCGACCCGAAGTACACTTACGGCGGTGATGCGGACGCCACCTTCACGGTGGACGTATTGGACCAATGCGGAGAAGGGATCTCGGCGGTGAGCAAGGTGACGGTACAGCATCCCGAAGCACACATCCTCATTGACAACCAAGGCGAAGATGATTGGCTGTTCCAAGCGCGCACGGTGCCGATCGTAGTGCCGGTAATGATCTGGGACCTCGGTGATGGCACCAAGGTGAAAGCAACCAGCACCACGCACAGTTACTTGGACTTGGAAGACCATTGGGTGATGCTGCACATCGTGAGCGATGAAGGTTGCAAAGCGGTGGACAGCCTGCTGGTGATCGCCCCGGGAACGCTCTACTTCCCCAACGCGTTCACTCCGGACGGCGACGGGATCAACGAGACCTTCGGGCCCATTGGTGCCGCCATCGACGAGTTCAAGATGACCATCTTCGACCGTTGGGGCCATGTGGTGTATGAATCGGAGAGCATGGACCAGCCTTGGGACGGCAAGGTGAACGGCGGCGCGGACGCTGTAAGCGGGGTGTACGTGTACCTCTATCGCGCAAAAGGCCATTACTTTGAGGCCGACAAACGCTACGGCCATGTTACCTTGGTCCGCGGATCCAATGGCCGTTGAACACTTCAATCCAATCCCATGAACAGGAATCTTCTGGCCATTGCGGCCTTCGCCCTTGCCACGGGCAGTTTTGCCCAGTTGAACGTTTCTACGGCTTTGACCCCGGAACAGCTCGTACAGGACGTGCTAGTAGGCGCGGGTGTGCAAGTTTCCAACGTTTCGTACAATGGTTTTTTCGTGAGCCAGCCACAAGTCGGTTCCGGCTCGTTCACAAACGGCCTTACTACGGAGTTGGGGCTGGATGCGGGCATTATCCTGGCCAGCGGCGAAGCCCAAAATACGGCCGGCTCTGGTTTTGATTTCATGAGCGACAACAATGGCACCGGCACAGATCCCGACTTGGAAGTGTTAGCCAACGATAACGTCAACGATCGGGCCGTGCTGGAATTCGATTTCGTGCCCACGGGGGATTCCATCAAATTCAACTACGTATTCGGTTCCGAGGAATATCCCGAGTTCGTTGGCAGCTACAACGATGCATTCGGCTTTTTCCTTAGCGGACCCGGCATTTCCGGTCCCTACTCCAATGGTGCCATTAATATCGCCGTGCTGCCGGACGGCGTTACTCCGGTTACCATCAACAACGTGAACGACGGTTTGAATTCCCAGTATTACGTAGACAATTCCAGTGGCCAATACATCGTGTTCGACGGTATTACAGTGACACTGCAAGCCAGCGCCCAAGTGATCTGCGGCGAAACCTACCACATCAAACTCGCCATTGGCGATGCACTCGACCAAGCATACGATTCCGGGGTATTCCTGCAGGCTGGCAGCTTCGCTTCCAACGCCATCCCCAGCCTCACCTCTTCTACTGTCTATGGTGACGGTGTCGTAGCGGAAGGATGCGTTCCCGGAACCTTTACCGTGTTCCGGCCCGAAGGCACCGATTCGCTGGACGTTACCATTGACCATACCATCACGGGAACAGCTACCGGCGGTGTGGATTATGTCGGCATTCCGGACGTCATTACAATTCCCGCCGGGCAGGATTCCGTGGTGTTCACTATCGACGGAGTAGAGGACGGTGTATCGGAAGGTCCCGAAACGATCATCTTTTCCGTTTTCATCGTGAACGCCTGCGGTGATACCTTGGGTGATTCCCAGACCATCACCATTCAGGACTATCAACCCTTGGAGATCCAGACAACGGAAACCCTCCTTTTGACCTGTGACCAGGATTCCATCCCGCTTTCCGCAACATTTACCGGCGGTTATGGACCCACCACCATGCTATGGAACGACAGTTTGGAAAGTCCACAATTCTGGGTGCCCGGCATGGAGGACGGCGACTACATCGTTTCCGTGAGCGATGGCTGCCCCCGATCAACCGAAGTGACGGTGCATGTGGACGCCGGCTGCGAAGTGATCATTCCCAACGTGATCACACCTAACGGTGATGGTAGCAACGACAAATTCGTGGTGCGCGGGATCCTCGGTCGCGATAATCAGGTCCAGATCTGGGACCGGTGGGGCAAAGAGGTGCTCAATACGTACAACTATCGCAACAATTTCGGTGCGAATGACCTGCATGACGGCACCTATTTCTATAGGATCCGCGTGTTGCAGCAGGAATACACCGGACACCTTACCGTGCTTGGGAGCAAGTTGTGAATTCCCACGGGCGTGGTCCGACATGTATCGGACGTTCCAAGGCTATTGCATTCGGATTTCTGACTTCAGGGACCAAAAGCTCGCGCGAGCGAACCTGATCGTGCGTGTATTCAATTGGGATTTGTACCAATCGCATCTGAAATGCGAAATGGTTTTAGATCAAGGAGCTGCCGGTCATTTCCGCCGGTTGCTCAATACCCATTAAGTCCAGCAGGGTAGGGGCAACATCCGCGAGTATGCCGTCGCGCACTTGCACCTTGCGTTCCGTAAGCACAATTACGGGAACAGGGTTCACCGTATGTGCGGTGTTGGGGCTGCCGTCGGGGTTCACGGCCTTGTCCGCGTTGCCGTGGTCGGCGATGATCACGAAGTTCCAACCATTTTTCAACCCGGCTTCCACTACGCGCTTCGCGCAGGCATCGGTGGTTTCCACTGCTTTCACTATCGCGGGGAAAACGCCGGTGTGGCCCACCATGTCCGGGTTGGCGAAGTTCAGTACCACCAAATTGTTCGCCGGGTCAGCCAATGCTTTTTCCGCGGAATCGGCCACGGCATTGGCGCTCATTTCAGGCTGTAGGTCGTAAGTGGCCACTTTCGGGCTTGGCGATACCGTCCGGGTTTCGCCAGGGAAAGGTGCTTCGCGCCCGCCGCTAAAGAAGAAGGTGACGTGCGGATATTTCTCGGTTTCTGCCAAGCGCACTTGGCCCAGCCCGGCCTTCGAGACCACTTCGCCCAAGGTCATGGCCAAGTCGTCCTTCCGAAAGAGCACCTGCACATTCTTGAACCGGTGGTCGTATTCCGTCATGGTGACATAATGCAACGCCAGCGGTTCCATGCCCTGCTCAGGAAAAGCCTGTTGCGTCAGAGCTTCCGTGATCTCGCGGCAACGGTCCGTGCGGAAATTGAAGCAAAGCACCACATCGCCCGGCCGTATGTGCGCCAAGGGCCGCTGGTCCATGCCAACAATGGCGCACGGTTCGATGAATTCATCGGTAATGCCCTTAGCGTAACTTTCTTCCAATGCCCACGCCGCACTGGGCGCGTGTCCACCGGTGCCAAACACGAGCAGGTCGTACGCTTTTTTGATGCGTTCCCACCGCTTGTCACGGTCCATGGCATAATAGCGTCCACACACGCTCGCGATCTGTGCGGTGGTGCCTGCAATGTCGCTTTCCAAGCTGCGGATGAAGCCCAGCCCGCTCTTGGGGTCGGTGTCGCGCCCGTCGGTGAAGGCATGGATGAAGACCTCCTTCAATCCCGCTTCCGTGGCCATTTTGCACAACGAAACCAAATGTGATTGCATGGCATGGACGCCGCCATGACCCACCAAACCCATTAGGTGCAGGCGCTTTCCGGGCTGCTTGGCGTCCTTGAATGCGGCTTGAAGCACCGGGTTCTTTGCCAAGCTACCGTCCGCGACGGCATTGTTCACCCGCATGAGGTCCTGGAATACGATGCGCCCCGCGCCGATGTTCAGGTGGCCCACTTCACTGTTCCCCATTTGCCCGGCAGGCAGGCCCACGTTTTCGCCGTAGGTGAGCAGGCGGGCATGTGGTGCGGTGGCGAAAAGCCCTTTGATGAACGGCGTGTTGGCCTGCGCGATAGCGTCGGTGGAATCACCGGCGCCGATGCCCCAACCGTCCAGAATTACCAAGGCCGCCTTGCCCGGCTGCGTGTCGTTGTCACTGTTCATGCGTAGTTCGGAAATACGGCCTCGAAGGTAGCCCCGTGCGGTTCGGTATGCCGATATTTCAACGTGCCGCCCAGCTCTTCCATGGTGCGCTGCACAATAAACAATCCAAGCCCCACGCCCTTTGCCGTGCGTGTGGATTCATCCCCGCCGCGGTAGAACTTTTCATACATCCGTTCCTGGTCCCGCGCCGGAATACCGGGTCCTTCGTCGCTTACCCGCAATTTCACCCCGGAAGTAACGGCTTCCACGGAAACGTGGACCGTGCTGCCCGGTGGTGCGTATTTGCAGGCGTTTTCCAACAAATTTCCGAGGACCGTGCGGAAGGCATCACCATCGGTGCGGATCGTTAGATCTGCCGGTGCCACCAGTTCAATCTTGTGCCCAGCGCCGTAGGTCATCCCGGCCTCCTTCACCAAAAAACGGGCTGTTTCCGCCAATTCCACCGCTGTGAATTCAACTGGCCGGGTTCTGTTGTCAAGCCGGCTGGCCTGTAGGATCCGTTCCGAAAGCCCGTGCAGCCGTTCCACATCCTCCCGCGCATGGCGGGAGAGCTGCGCGCGCTGTTCTTCCTGCAGTCCCGCGCGCTCCAGCGTTTGAAGATGCAGCTTCAACCCCGCGATGGGCGTGCGCAGTTCATGACTGACCGCCAGAATGAAGTCCTGTTGCTGTCGCGCCCGTTGCAGGTCGTGCCGCACCGTACGGTAGGTTGCCCACAGCCCGGCCAACAACAGCAGTAGAAAGACCAACCCTTCGCCCAACACCATAATGCGGGCATGTTGCGGCTGCCTTATGGGGAGTGCGGGCACCAGACCGGCAGCGCTCAATTGCGTTTGCAGCGAAAGGATGTCCTGGTCCTTGCTCAGCAAAAGCCACATCCACCAAGCGGATTGAAGCAACATGTAAAGCACCAACAGGCCGAAAAGGACCACGGGAGTGCGCGGGCTGCGTGACATTCCCCAAAAGTACCGCTTGGCGATATTTACTTCACTCAATCCATCGCCTTACCTTGTGCCGCAGAACATGACGGACCTCCGGGACATGCATGCTTTCGTTGTGCGTTGGATGCGCGAGCATGATGACAAAAAAATGCCCTATCACGGATTGGCCCATACACTCGACGTGGTGGAGTCGGCCATGCGTATTGCCAACGCAGAAGGCATAGGGAATGAGGAAATGGACTTGCTGAATGCTGCCGCCCTGTTTCACGACACCGGCCACCAGATCTCCGGACCGAAGAACCACGAGGAAGTAAGTTGTGGTTTTGCACGCGAACACCTCCCGCAATTCGGCTTCGACAATATCCAGGTAGAGCGCATTTGCCAGCTCATCATGGCCACACGCATTCCGCAATCACCTTTCGACAAGACCAGCCGAGCACTTTGCGATGCCGACTTGGATTATCTCGGTCGGCCCGACTTCGTTTCCAAAGGGAAGAACCTCTTCGATGAAATGCGCTACAGGGGAGATCTCGCAACCCAACGCGAATGGAACGAACTGCAGGACCGCTTTCTGGGCATGCACCACTACCACACGAAGTACGCCAAAAAGAATCGCGACCCCGCCAAGAAAAAGCACCACGAGCAGGTGCGGCAGTGGTTGAAGGATAATCCGTGAAGTTGGCACTGCGCAAGGTTTAACCGCAACGGTTAAGCGGTTTCGCAACGGAGGCATTGTCCTTCGTGGAAATGCACCACAGGAAAACAGGGAGTCCCCTTCTTGCCTTAGTTTTATTCGCTCCCTCCGCGGATAAACCTTTTCTCGGTATGTCGCGCAGTGATAAACTGCGCCAAAGCCCAAAAATAAAGCCCCCGACCAACGCCGGGGGCTTGTTACAGTGGTGCCTCCCAGAATCGAACTGGGGACACATGGATTTTCAATCCATTGCTCTACCAGCTGAGCTAAGGCACCGTAGCTCCCATCTTTGCACCGTCGCCAACCAGAAGTGGACGCAGTGTTCAACGGGGCGGCAAATATAGCGGGAAGCACGATCAATGGAACAAGAAGCTGTAGATCTGGTGGTGGACGTGGGCAACACCCGGATGAAAATGGGCTTGTTCCTGCGGGGCAAATTGCTGAAACGCGCCGCAGCGCCGCACGGTGATCGCGCAGAAGTCGCCCGGTTCTTGGGCGGGCATGGGGCCGCACGCATCGCCTTGGGGTCCGTGGCCAAGGTGGATCCACCATTTCTCGCTTTTCTGGAAGGCTTGGCGCCCGTAACAGTGATCCTGCCGGGATCCCCAACACCGGTGCAAACCCGGTATTCCACTCCGGAAACCTTGGGTGTGGACCGCATGGCCAACGCGGTAGGGGTGGCGGTGCTTTTCCCCACGCGTCCGGCACTGGCCATCGATCTGGGCACATGCATCACCTACGACCTGGTGGATGCGCTCGCCGTACACCACGGCGGAGCCATAAGCCCCGGCATGGCCATGCGCGCCAAGGCCATGCACGCATACAGTGCCGCCTTGCCCGAAGTGCTTCCGCCGGAGAACCCGCCGCTCCTAGGATTGGACACTCCACAAAGTCTCGCTGCGGGCATCCACTTCGGCATCTGTGCGGAAATGCGCGCCATCATTGCGGAATTGGGGCAACAACAACCCGGCATGGCCGTTGTGCTCACAGGCGGTGATGCGCCCCGATTCGCAAAGGCCATGAAAAGCGGCATCTTTGCGCACCCTTCGCTAACCCTTATCGGCCTGCATGCCATTCTTCACCACCACCCGCGCCGCGGTTTTGTTACTCCTCTTTGAGACCATTGGTGCGGTGTGCGCACAAAGCAGCGGCTCTCCTTACAGCGCCTACGGCTTTGGCGACCTGTTACCGGCCGGACAGACCCCACAAGCCCTAAAAGGTGGTACCGGCTTGGCCCTTTCCGAGCCGTTCAGCCTCTCCTTCGGCAATCCGGCCAGCTATGCTGCACTCGCAAGGCCCGTCTTCGACGTGGGCTTCAATGCTTCAACCGTGAAATCCACCACCGACATCAGTACGGCCTCGCGTGGTAGCGCCGACCTCACGGGATTCAGTGTTGGCGTACCGTTCGGTGGCGGGAAGTGGGGCATCGGTCTGGGCCTAACGCCCTACAGCAACGTGGACTATTCAACCTCCACCACCGTGCCCACCGCCGATGGCGACGTGCGCTTCAATTACAGTGGCAGCGGCGGGCTGGACCGCGCGTTCTTCGGTGTGGGCCGTTCACTGCTCCCCCAACAATACGATTCGCTCGGCAACGCAGGCATGACGCTGCGCATTGGTGCAGAGTTCAACTTTCTCTTCGGGAACGTGGAACAAACGCGCGACGCCATCTATCCCGCCTTCAACGGATTCAACAATACGCGCGCCTTCTCCAGCTTGGTACTGCGAGCGCCCACCGCCAACGCTAGCGTGATGTGGCAGGGTGACCTTACGCGCAAAGTGTCCAGGGACGCGGACAATTGGCGCTGGGGCATCGGCATATCAGTGGACCTGCCCACCGCCATCCAGGCGCACTACAACCGCCTGGCATACTCCTTCGTTTCCATCAACAATATCGAAGCTTTCCGAGACTCGATCTCCTCCACCGATCGTTTGGACGGCACCATCGATCTGCCGCGGGGCCTGGGTTTGGGTATTGGCGTACAAAACGCAAGGTGGGCCATTGCCGCCGAATACCGCTTGCGGGATTGGGCCGCAACATCCGTGAATGTTCCTGAATTTGCGTTGCCCTCCGCACTTTCCGCTTCCAGCACGATCGCGCTGGGAGCAACCTTCACTCCGCAAGATGAAGGCTCGCTGTTCCGCCGCGCCATGTACCGATTCGGCCTGCGGCAGACCCAAGGGCCCATTGAGGTACGGGGCCATGTGTTGACCACCAGCGCCGTAACAGCAGGGTTGAGCCTGCCGATAAACGCTATCCAGACCAACAGTTGGCTGCACCTTGGTGTGGAGGCTGGCACGCGCGGAACCACCACTGATGGGCTTGTGAAGGAGCAGTACACCACACTGTGGCTAGGCATCACCTTCACGCCATGGCGCGGGGAGCGTTGGTTCACTAAGCCCAAGATCCAGTGATGGCTTTTCGCAGTGGTCCGGAATGAGGTGGAGCATAGGGATCTTGGTCGCCGTTCTGCTCGCCACGGGCTTCTCCGCCTGCAAGAACGACTTGGACCGCGTGGCCGCGCTGGAAGTACCTGCGGACGGGCCTGACCGCATCACCACTGGCGCGGAATACCTTTATTCGGACAGCGGTTTGGTACGCAACCGTGTGCGTGCGGCCACTATTGAAGAGTATGCCGGCGATGATCCCCGCACGGAACTTTCCGGTGGGGTGGAACTCACCTTCTTCAGCTCGGACGGGCAAGCAAACGGTGTGCTCACCGCGCGCAGGGGCAGCATCCTTCCCGCCGAAAATCGCATGCAGGTTGACCAGCAGGTGGTCTTCACCAACGCCCGCGGTGAAAAGCTGGAAACCGAACAATTAACGTGGGACCGCGACAGTGGGCGCGTCCATACGGACAAGCCCGTGAAGGTGACCCGTGAAAAGGACATTATCTTCGGGCAGGGTTTGGACGCTTTGGAGGATATGTCGAAATACACCGTGAGAAAGGTGACCGGAACGGTGTTCCTCGGCGCGGGCGATACCTTGGCCTCGGCGAAAGCCACAGATTGATGGAACGCATTGCACGCATTATGGAGATCTTCTGGCTGGTGCTGGGGGCGCTTACTGCAGCATGGGCTGTCTACGTACTGGCTATGCAAGGCTGGACTTATGGGCGCCAATGGCTGCTTTTCCCCGCCGTGTGCTTCGCCATGTGGGGCTATCGCCGCTACATGCGTGGCCGCATGGCCAATTGGGCCGGCCAGAACAATGTGCGCGACGAGGAAGACCGAGATGGAAGGTGACCCTTGTTTCCCTCGAAAAATCCGCCCTGCTCAATGAACGGCGGTGATCTTGGCATACTGCTGGTGGCGATGCTGACCTCCGGCTTTTGTTCCGGTTTGGAAATTGCCTTGGTGAGCAGCAATAAGCTCTATATCGAGCTACAGCGCAAGCAGGGTGCCATTTGGGCCAAGATCGTGGCCTCCCTGCTGAAGCGGCCCGCCCGTGTCATAAGCGCTTTGCTTGTGGGCAACACCATTGCGCTGGTGGCCTACGGTATCGTAATGGCACACCTCTTGGAGCCCGGGCTGCGCGCCATTTACCCGCATGAAGGCTTCGTACTGGTGATGCAGACGCTCCTGAGCACCCTGCTGATCCTGGTAGTGAGCGAATTTCTGCCCAAAGCGCTCTTTCGCATCGATCCCAACGGAATCCTCAGCGTATTCGCCATTCCGCTGTGGCTTATCTATGCCATATTGTGGCTGCCCACGGTGCTGCTTACCACCGTGAGCGAAGGCATTTTGCGGTTGTTCGGTTCCAAACCCAACATGGGCAAGGCCGGTTTCGGGCGGATCGACCTGGATGCATTTCTGCAGGAAGTGAGTGAAGATATGGGCGATGATACCGCGGCGGACGCCGAGATCGAGTACTTCCGGAATACGCTGGAACTTAGCAATACCAAAGTGCGCGATCTCATGACGCCGCGTGCTGAGATCGCCGCCATCGACGTGGAAGAGTCCATTACTGAACTCGGCCAGCGTTTTCCTGTCCACCGGCCATTCCAAAGTATTGATCCACAAAGGCGATATCGATAACATCATCGGTTATGTGCATGGCTACGAACTGTTTAAAGCCCCGCTTACGATTCGTTCGGTGTTGCGCCCCGTGAATTTCGTGCCCGGCACCATGCCCGCTGACGAGCTGCTGCGCCTGTTTACCAAGCAACGCACGCATATCGCGGTGGTCGTGGACGAGTTCGGTGGCACCGCAGGCATGCTCACCATCGAGGACGTAATGGAAACCATCGTTGGGGACATCGAAGACGAGCACGACGACGAAAACATGGTGGAGGAACGACTCGCACCCGGCGAATTCGTGCTGAGTGCGCGCGTGGAGGTGGAACACCTCGTGGAAAAATACGGCATGAACATGGAGGAAAGCGAGGAATACGATACGCTGGCGGGATACATCATGCACCGCACGGGAACCGTGCCCGAGCCGGGCGAAATCGTGGAAGACGGCCCCTTCCGGTTCACCATTACGAACGTTTCACACGGCCGCATCGATCTGGTGAACCTGCTGGTGAAGGATTTGGAGGCCGGCTTCGTGGACGGCGTACCCAAGTGATCCGGGCTGTCCGGGGCAGATCGAGCACCGAATTCGAAGCGACAAACCGTTTCCTCTTCGTCAAAAGCTGCTTGAACACCTCCGGAAACGCCCACCGGGTGCGACATTCAGTCTTTGACGGTCCGGAGTTCCCGCCGTGGGGGCCACCCGCCTATATTTGCCACCCTTTTCAAGCATTCGGAACATGGCAGTAATCGGTAAGATCCGCGAACGTGGCACCCTGTTGGGGATCATCGTGGGCGGCGCATTGGTCCTCTTTGTAGTGGGCGACTTCATTGGCAACAACTCCGGCGGCAACGACCGTAACGTGGGCGAGATCGCCGGCAAGGAGGTGAGCATGCAAGACTATTCCACCCGCGTGGAACAGCAGGTGGAACTCTACCGGCAGAACGGCACCACGGTGGACAACGAGCTTCAAGAGCAGGTGCGCAACGGCGTTTGGAACGACATTCTCCGCGAGCGTACACTAATGGTACAGGCCCAGGAAGCAGGCTTCGGAAATACCATCGGCCGGGAGGAGTACGACGATATCCGCTTCGGCAACAACATCCTGCCGGACTTCAAGAACAACCAGAATTTCACGAACCCACAGACCGGGCAAGCGGATAAGGAGCAGCTACGGAAATACTTCAAATACGTGCAGGAGAATAACCTCGCCCTGTTCGACATGCAGAAGCGCACCTTCGTGCCACAGCGCATCTACGCCAAGTATAATACCTTGGTGAAGAAGAGCTGCTTCGTGAACAGCGCCCAGGTGCAGGATGACTGGGCCGCCAAAAACACCAAGGCGAACGTGGAGTTCGTCGCAGCCCGTTACGACAGTCGCCCGGACAGCCTGTTCCCGGTGGACGATACCGAGCTACGTCGTTTTTACGATGCGCACAAGAACGAGCCGAAGTGGGCGCAAAAATCATCGCGCGCATTCGCTTACGTACAATTCAACGCCAAGCCAACTGAAGAAGACCTGCAAAACGCCTTTACTGATATGAAGGCCGTTAAGGAGGACTTCGCGTTAGCTGTTGGCGCCAAGGCCGATAGTGCGCTGGTGGCCGCTTACGCCGATACCAAAAACACCAAAGCCACGGCCTACACCGAAGGCACTGCGGACCATCTGAACGATTCGCTCATCATCCATGCCGACACCGGCGTGGTGGTTGGACCCTTCCGTGAAGGTGATAACCTCAAAGTGGTGAAAGTAGCCGAGCTCGCCGATGTGCAGGAAGCCCGTGTCCGCCACATCTTGCTGAGCACGCAAGGCAATAACCCGGACGAAGTAACTGCCGTGAAACAGCGCGCGGACAGCATTCTGGCCGTGGTGAAGAAAGACCGCAGTAAATTCGAAAGCATGGTGGAGAAATTCTCCGACGATCCCGGCAGCAAGAGCACTGGCGGCGTGTACGAGTGGTTCGACAAGCAGCGCATGGTGCCCGAATTCACCAAGGCCAGCTTTGATGAAAAGACCGGTGCCATCACCATTGCCAAGACGAGCTATGGGTTTCACATTGTGGAAGTACTGGGCCAACGCACCCGTAAAGAGCGTCGCGTCCTTACCATTGACCGCAAGATCGCCCCGGTGCAAGCCATGAAGGCCGCTTGGAAGCAAGCCAACGAATATTCGTTGGCCCATGCCGACACCGCCGGCTTCCGCAAGGCCGCGGAAGAACAAGGTTTGGCTTACACTCCGGTGGAAGAACTGCGCGCCGACCAAAAATTCGTTCCCGGCCTGCAGCAAGTGGACGAGGTGGTGCGTTGGGTAAACCATGCCGAGCCCGGTGGCAAGCCCAGCGAACCATTGGCCAGCGGTGACAGCTACGTGGTGGCCGCACTTACCGCCGTCCGCAACGAAGGTGTACCCGCTTTGGCAGATGTCCGAGAAGCTTTCACCAAGGAAGTTGCCAAGGAAAAAAAGGCCGATGCCATGATGGCGGAATTGAAAGACCAGATCGATCTGGATGCAGCTGCGAAGGTCCTTGGAGGAAATGTCCAGGCTGCGCCCGACCTGGCGTTGAACGCCTCCGCTTTGCCTGGTGGCTATAACGACCCGATCGCTGTAGGCGCGTTCTTCGGCCTCGACAGTGCAAAAGCAACTGCCGTAAAAGGCGACATGGCTGTGTACATGGCCCGCTTGAACGGTATTACACCCGCGCCGCCCATGGCCGATGGCGCACAAGACCTGAAAGGCTTGACAGACCGTGTGCGTAACCGTGCAGAAGGCCAAGTCTTCAACGCACTGAAGGAGGCAGCCGGTGTGGCCGACGACCGCTCGAAATTCTATTGATCCTTAAAGGGGATCACATGGAAAAGGGCGCTTCGGCGCCTTTTTTCATTTTCCATATGCAAGATCCCAGCAGCTGCGGCCATGAGATAGCGCCCGGCGGCGGCAGATAGTTGCGGTACTCTTTTGACGAGATGCGGGAGGTGCGTGGGTGCGCACAGCGATGCTAGAGGTTCCTATGCAAAGGCGCTTCCGCGAGGATGTCCGAACAACTGAGAACCATCCCTTCAATGCAACTGAGTAAAGCGCTCCGCATCCAACCGCACCAAGGTGCTTAGTAGTAACGTGAAGCCGATCAGCGAACTGCCGCCGTAGCTGAAGAACGGCAACGGGATGCCGATAACCGGCGCCAGGCCGATGGCCATGCCCACATTGATCATGAGGTGCAGGAAGAATATACTGGCCACGCAGTAAGCATAGATCCGCGTGAACTTGCTCCGCTGCCGGTCTGCCACTTGGATGCAGCGCAGGATCAACGCCGCGAAGAGCAACACCACCACCGTGGTGCCCAAGAAGCCCCATTCCTCGCCTACGGTGCAAAAAATGAAATCCGTGCTTTGCATGGGCACGTACTTGTACTTGGTGAAAGTGCCCTGCAAGTACCCTTTCCCTGCGAAGCCGCCGCTGCCGATCGCCGTTTTGCTTTGCTCCACGTTGTAACCGTAGCCGCGCGGATCGTATTCCAGCCCTAACAGCACCCGGATGCGCGTTTGCTGGTGCATGGGCATGCGGTCCACAGCTTGGTCCACCGTGGCGATGAAAGCCGCTGAACCCAATAGCCCAAAAAGCAAGTAGCCATAGATCCGCTTGCGGTGCTGTATCAGGATGAACTTCTTCACGAACAAGAAGGCGGCCACCGCGAACACGAGCAAAATGAAAATGAGAAAGTACTGGCCGTGCAGTTCCACATCACTGAAGGGTATGCCGTACGTGTTCTCCTTCATCAACAGCGAAAGCACCGTGAGAATGGCCGCGAGGATGGCCAACAACAGGATGTTGCCGGAAATGCCTTCGCGGTAGAGAACCAGCACGAAGGCTCCACTTACAAGTGCGGTACCCGTGTCCGGTTGCAGCATGATCAAGGCCACGGGTGCCAGGATCAACGCTGCGGCGATGACGCGTGACCGCATTTCCTTCAACGTCTTCAATCCACTGAGGTATTTGGTAAGTGCCAGTGATGTGGCAAACTTGCTGAATTCCGCAGGCTGGATCCCGAATCCGCCTACGCCGAACCAGGCCTTTGCGCCGTTCACCTCCCGCCCTACTAGCAGTACCAACACCAGTAAGAGTAGTACGCCGCCATAGATGGGATACGACAAGTCGCGGATGAAGTCGCCACGCACCAGCAGCATGGAAGCGCCAAGCAGCAGCGATGCGCAGATCCATACGCTTTGTGCGCCATACTCCCTCGCGCGGTCGAACAGGTTGGCGTGTGCGGGGTCGTAAGCGGCGCTGTAGATGTTGGCCCAGCCCATCGCCATCAGCAGGAGGTAGATCACCACCAGCGGCCAGTCAATGTTGCGCACTACGTTCTCCCTACGGTTCATCGTTTGCGGCGCTTGCTCACGAATTTCTTGTAGTTGCCTTCCGTGGCGATGAGGTTGGTCTCTTCCATTTCCTTCGCCATCTCCGGCCGTGAAATACTGTCTGTAAGGTATTGCTCCATGCAGAGGCTCGCGATGGGAGCGGCCCAAGTTCCTCCGGCACCGGAGTTCTCCACGTACACGGCGATCGCGATCTTGGGATCTTCCATGGGCGCGAAGGCGATGAATACGGCGTGGTCCTTTCCGTGCGGGTTTTGTGCGGTACCTGTTTTGCCACAGACGGTGATTCCCGGAATGCGTGCCCTGCGCGCCGTGCCGCCCGGTTCGTTCACCACACGCCGCATGCCTTCCACGATGGGCGGGAACCATTCATCGTCCACAAGGGTGTGATGCCGTTGGACGCCGCTCTTCAAGCTGTCCGGGCTGCCGATGGCACGCACCACGTGCGGGTCGAAGTAGTAGCCGCGGTTGGCGAATATGGCGGCGATGTTGGCCATTTGCATGGGCGCCACCAGCACTTCACCCTGCCCGATGCTGAGCGAGTAGATCGTGCTGAACGCCCAACCGAACTCACCGTACATTTTATTGTAGTAGGCCACTCCCGGGATGCTTCCGCCTTTCAACGCGGGCAGATCCAGCAAGGGGGGGCTCCCCAGGCCGAAGCTTTGCATGAACGTTTTCCATTCCGCCAGTCCAAGGGCCGCATCCTTGAACCGGTCCGGGTCCTTGCCCTGCTCGATCTCCCGTTTGAACACTTGGTAGAAATAGGGGTTGCAGGACATTTGAACCGCTTCTTGAATAGTTCGCGCGTTGGGATGGTTATGGCAACCCACCAATGCCTTGTTGCATGGAAATCCCGTGTTCAGCGTGATGACGCCTTCCTGCAACGCGATGGCCGATTGCACCAATTTGAAAATGGAACCTGGAGGATATTGCGCCTGCAATGCGCGATCGAACAACGGGTTGAGTGAATCCTGTTGCAAAGCCCGATAGTTTTTGCTGCGCACCCGGCCCACGAGCAGCTCGGGATCGTAGGCGGGGGAGCTTACCAACGCGATCACCTCGCCGGTCTTGGGGTCCAGCGCTACGATGCTGCCCTTCTTATTCTTCAACAGCCTTTCGCCAAGCTCCTGCACTTTTAAGTCGATGCCCGTGTACAGGTTTTTCCCCGCATGGGCCAAGGTGTCGAAGCGGCCTTCTTTGAACGGGCCTTGCACGTTGTTATGCACGTCCACCACGACGTATTTCACGCCACGTTTGCCGCGCAGGTCTTTTTCGTAGTAGCTCTCCAGGCCACCCACGCCGATAACGTCGCCCGGCTTGTAGTAAGGGTCCTGTGCCACTTTGCGTGAGTTCACCTCGCTGAGGTAGCCCAGCATGTGCGCGCCCACGTGCGGCGGATAGGTGCGCAAGGTCCTGCTTTGCCCATAGAATCCCGGAAATTTCCAAAGTTGTACCGCCATGGCGGCGTATTGTTCGGAAGTGACCTGCAACTCAAATTCGCTCGGTTTCCAAACGGAGTAATCCGCAGCTTTTTTCAAGCGTTCGCGGGCTGTTTCCAACGGAATGCCAATGAGTTTTGCCAAGGCTGAAGTGTCAAGGTCATGCACATCACGCGGAACTACCAGGATATCGTAGACCGGCGTATTGGCCACGAGCAGCTCGCCATGCCGGTCCAGGATGAGACCGCGCGAAGGGAACACGGTGACTTTGCGCTCGCTGATGTCCGCTGCACGCGCTGTCCAGCTGGTATCCACCACTTGGATCCAGAACAGCCGCAGAATGAACACCACACAGGTGAACAGCACCGCAGCGATCAGCACGTACTTACGTTCTTCAAAGTTCATCGCGCTCGTAACTCCCGTCTTGTCAACGCCTGGGCGAGCAGGCAAAGTACGAGCGTAGCCGCTACGCTCATCAACGCCCGCAATAACGTGGAGCCAAAGGCTGTGAACCTGTAAACTTCCAGGAAGAACAGCACCAAATGGTGAACAAGTACCAAGGTGCCCGCGAAGGTCATGAACCAAGCCAGACCCATGTGCTGTACTGTAGGTTGTTTGCCGGGATCGTAGCCCTCGCGCGGGGTAAGCACGCGCAGCATGAGTATCCGCGTGAACGCCATCGCAGTGCAGGCTGCGGCATGCAGGCCGGGCGTGCTGCTGAAGAAATCCATCGCCATGCCCAACGCGAAGCCCAGCACCAAAGTTGCCCAACCCGGTGTGTCAAACGGAAGCAAAATGATGAAGAGCACATACAAATAGGGCACCACCCAGCCGTTCGCCAAGTCCACATGGTCGATCACCATGGCCTGCATAAGCACAAGCACGATGAAACGGATGATATTGGAGATCACGGTTCCGATCATGGCAGGGGTGCCTTGGCCTCCAAAGTGTCGCGTTCGGTCTTCATCAGATCGGACACTACGTGAACGTATGCGGTGCGCGCCAGGTCTTCGCCCAGCTTTACGGTGATCTTGTGGAAATTGCTGCCGGGGTCTTCTTCTACACTCAGCACGGTGCCCACAGGAACGCCCCGTGGGAACACGCCGTCATCGCCGCGGGTAACCACCGTATCGCCCGGCGCCACCTGCACATGGTTGGCCACATCGGTCAAAGAGGCCGTGGCCGGATCGCTCGTGTCCCATTTCAAAAGACCGAAATGGCCCGTACGCTTCAGTTCAACGCTCGGCGCCAGCTCGTTGCCAAGGATGCTGGTGACCAAGGCGAAGTGCGGGCTGGTTTCCCGAACTACACCAACTAAGCCGTTTACGCCGATCACGCCCATGTCCCGGCGGATCCCGTCCAAACTCCCGCTGCCCAGGGTTATGTAGTTCCGTTCCTTCTGGACCGTGCTGTTCACCACTTGGGCGGTGATGTAAGTAAAGCTCTCCCTGCCAGCGCTGTCGATCTGTACAACTCCACTATCCGCCCGCAGCGGCTCAGCGTATTTCTTTTCCCGCTCAACGGCCAAGGCTACCGCCAATTCCCTGTTCACCCGGCGTAAGTCCGTAAAACCGGTCACCTCGTTGCGCCATGCATAAAGCTGCCCCACCATGGCATTGCTGGAACTTATCGCTTGCGCCCGGTGGTGCATGCTGCCGTTAACCAGCAGGCTGAGCGAAATCCCCATCAACAACAGGAACAACAGCAAGTTGCTCTGGCGGATCAGGAAACGGAAGAGTTCGCGCATTCTACTCTTAAATCGTGCGCGTCAATTGCCGGGGGCAGTTTGCCGGATCATTCGAGACCCGTGCCTTGCGGTAGTGGGGCGATGCACGCATCGCCCCTACTCCCGCATCAGGAACTGGAACCTGTCGATGTTGCGCAGTGCGATCCCCGTGCCACGCGCTACCGCCCGTAACGGGTCTTCGCTCACGTGCACCGGTAATTTCGTTTTTATGCTGATGCGCTTGTCAAGTCCGCGAAGCAGCGCGCCACCTCCGGCAAGGTAGATACCGGTTCGGTAGATGTCAGCGCTCAATTCCGGGGGTGTGCTTTCCAACGCACTGAGGATGGCTTCCTCGATCTTGCTGATGGACTTGTCCAGCGCCTGGGCGATCTCCGAATAGGTCACCGTAATCTCCTTCGGAATGCCCGTCATCAGGTCACGACCGCGAACGGCGTAATCCGGTGGTGGATCGTCCAGTTCCACCAAGGCGCTGCCCACTTCGATCTTGATCTGCTCGGCCGTGCGCTCACCCACCAGGATGTTGTGCTGCCGACGCATGTATTCCTCAATGTCGCTGGTGAACTCATCACCGGCAACGCGGATGTTCTTGTCGCAAACAATACCGCCCAAGGCGATCACCGCGATCTCCGAAGTGCCACCGCCAATGTCGATGATCATGTTGCCCATCGGCTCCTCAACATCGATGCCGATACCGATAGCAGCGGCCATCGGCTCGTGGATGAGGTAAACCTCCTTGGCTCCGGCATGCTCACTGCTGTCCTTTACAGCGCGCTTTTCCACTTCCGTGATCCCGCTGGGGATGCAGATCACCATGCGCAGGTTGGGCGTGAAAAGCCGCCGACCGGGATTGATCATCTTGATCATGCCCTTGATCATGTCTTCAGCTGCCTGGAAATCCGCGATCACACCGTCTTTCAATGGCCTGATCGTCTTGATGTTCTCGTGCGTTTTGCCATGCATCTGTTGCGCTTGGCGGCCAATGGCGATCACCTTGCCGGTGGTGCGGTCTTTGGCAACGATGCTCGGTTCATCCACCACGACCTTGTCGTTGTGGATGATGAGGGTATTGGCGGTGCCGAGATCGATGGCGATCTCTTGCGTGAAAAATCCGGAGAACCAGCCCATGGGCGTTGTCAGTGTTTGAAGTGTCTGTTACCGGTGATGCACATAGCGATGCCGAGACCATTACAAGCATCAATGCTGTCCTGGTCCCGGATGCTGCCGCCCGGTTGTACGATGGAACCGATGCCAGTGTTCGCCGCTATGGTGACGCAATCGGGAAAAGGGAAAAAGGCGTCGCTGGCCATTGCCGCGCCTTTTAGGTCGAAATTGAACTTTTTTGCCTTGGAAATGGCCTGCTCAAGCGCGTCCACTCGGCTCGTCTGACCAGTACCGCTGCCCAATAATTGCAGACTTTTCGCCAATACTATCGCGTTGCTTTTTGTGTGCTTCACCAAAATATTGGCGAATTCCAGATCGTGCAGTTCCGCGGCGGAAGGTGCCTTATTGGTTACCGCTTTCATGCCGGTAGCGCGGTCCACCACGTGGTCCGGGGCTTGTGCCAACGTGCCGTTCAGCGCGGTGCGGAATTTGCGTTCTGGCTTGGCTGCTGCTTTGCGCTTTAGAATGATGCGGTTTTTCTTTTTCCGCAGGACCTCTAAGGCCGCAGGCGCATAGTCTGGCGCGCAGATGATCTCGAAGAAGAGCGGGTCGATCGCCTTGGCCGTAGCCGCATCGATCATGGCGGTGGTGATGAGCACGCCGCCGAAGGCGCTCACGGGATCACCAGACAGGGCCGCGTCCCAGGCTTCCTTCAAGGTGGGCCGCACTGCCGCGCCGCAGGCGTTGTTGTGCTTCAATATGCAGAACGGCACGCCTTCCAACGTGCCGAGGTCGTCCACCAATTCCACCGCAGCGTCCAAGTCCAGCAGGTTGTTGTAGCTGAGTTCTTTGCCGTTGAGCCGCTCGAACAGTCCGTCCAAGTCGCCGATGAACTGGGCTGGCTGGTGCGGGTTTTCGCCGTAACGCAGCGGATGCACGGGTTGTCCGGCGGTATCGGGCCCTTCGTTCTTTTCCCCGCTGAACCATGCATGGATCGCCCGGTCGTAATGTGCGCTTTCGCCGAAGGCATGCGTGGCAAATGCCTTGCGTTGGGCCAAGGTAGTCCTGCCTTTTTGCTCGCGCAGGATCTGTAAGATCTCCGCATAGTGCCGTTGTGCGGGCACGATCACGACGTCGTTGAAATTCTTGGCAGCCGCGCGGATCAAGGAGATGCCTCCGATGTCGATCTTCTCAATGATCTCCTCTTCGCTGCCACCTGCGGCCACTGTGGCCTCGAAAGGGTAGAGGTCCACGATCACCAGGTCGATCGGGGGAATGGCATGCTCTTCCAACTGCGCCACGTCGCTTTCCAAGCCCCGGCGCCCCAAGATGCCGCCGAAGACTTTAGGGTGAAGCGTCTTGACGCGGCCTCCCAAAATGCTGGGAAAAGTGGTGAGTGCTTCCACCGGCGTCACTGGGATGCCCAATTTCTCGATGAATGCACGGGTGCCGCCTGTGCTGTACAAATGCACGCCAAGGTGGTGCAATTCCTGCACGAGCGGCTCAAGGCCGTCTTTGTGGAATACCGAGATCAGGGCGCTTTCGATGCGCTTGGTTGCAGACATGCCCGGTTAAGGTTGCGCAAGTTTACCGGTGAACAACGCCTGCGCACGTGTACATAGCCACGGCTTTTCAGCAGTGTTACCAACAGTTTGGCTTATTTTTCAGTTCGTCCGCCGCGGCAATCTTCGCTTTTGGCCGGTTCAGCAACGCTGGTCCGTGCGCGTTTTCAGCCACCGGAAAATTAGAAACGGAGGCCGATGCCCAACAGTACGTTTACCGCGTCGGTGTTGCTGTTCAGCGTGTTGAAGCCCACGTTGCCGGCGGCATCAACCGCGATGGAATTCGGGTCCACATAGGTGGCGTTCCCACTGTTGAAGCGTTCCACGCGGGCCTCGATGTAACCGATGCCGCCCAAGCCCACCATCAACCCAGCGGCCCAGCCGGTGCTGAAGGCGAAGTCGTTCGCATTCCGCTCGCGGCTCAGTGAATTCTCCAAACCATCAACCGATACGGTGCTCAACGTGGTGAACTGGCGCAGCCCGATCATGCCGTCCACGTAAGGCCTCACTTTTCCTTTCAGCGGGCTTAAACGCAACAACGGATGATAGCTGAGCACTTTCGCCCTCACGGCCAAGGAGCCTTCCGAGGCGGTGAGCGCCGGATCGGAAACAGGCACCGTGGATACACTGCGGCCCATCACACTATAATCGAATGCGAAGCCGCCTTGCAGCGGGAGCAGGCCCATCGGCACGGCAAATTGGCCGCCGAAGGTGAACATGTTCTTGCCCCAAGTGTCAGCGAATTCGCCCGTAGGCACGCTGATGCCGACCGTGCCGCCCAAGTTGCCTTGGAAACCGGGGATCTGTGCAGTTGCAAACGTGGCCGTGAAGGGAACGATCAGGAGGAGTTGAAGGGTACGCATGGTGATGGCGTTTCACTCCCTATAACGGATCCCGTGCCGATCTTCGCATCTTCGCGCCAAATGGAGCTTTTTGCAGGTTGGGCCGACGCCGGGTTGCCCGCGCTATTCTTGGCCTGTTTTCTGGCCGCAACGGTCTTGCCATTCAGTTCCGAAGCACTGCTGCTGGCAATGGCTTTAGGGCCGTGGGGAACAATGCCGTTGCTCATCACGGCCAGTGTCGGCAACACCCTCGGCGGGCTGACCAATTACGGAATCGGACGCTGGGTACCACAAGGGAAATTGATGAAACGCTTCAAAGTGGACCCGGCCAAAGCACAACGTTGGAATGCGCTTGTTGAACGTTACGGCGTTTGGTGCGCGCTTTTGTGCTGGCTGCCGGTTGTCGGGGATCCCATTGCTATTGCGTTTGTAATACACTATTTCAAAACGAAATCGTCAATTTGTACCACCAAGTGTTTTAGCCCATGACGAGCGCAATGGCGAAAAAAGTTTTGCTGGTGGATGATGAAGAGGATATTGTAGATCTGCTGCGCTACAACCTGGAACGCGAAGGCATTCAGGTGGTAACCGCGAACAACGGCACAGAAGCATTGAAAGTCGCAAAAGCCGAACGTCCCGATCTGGTGGTGTTGGATATCATGATGCCGGGCATGGACGGCGTTGAAGTGTGCAACGAGCTGCGCAAGACACCCGGACTGGAAGAAACGTTGATCGTATTCCTGACCGCACGCACGGAGGATTATTCCCATATCGCCGGTTACGAGGCAGGAGGGGACGATTACATCAACAAACCGGTGCGCCCCAAGGTTTTTGTAAACAAGGTACAGGCCCTGTTAAAGCGTACGCGCGGTGGCAAAGTCGTTCATTCGATCTTGGAATCCAATGGTATCCGGATGGACCTTGAGCAGATCACCGTGAGCACGGGTGGGGAGGTGCTTCAGCTCCCGAAAAAAGAATTTGAACTACTGGCATTGCTAATGAGCAAGCCGGGCAAAGTGTTTAAGCGCGACGAGATCTACGCGCACGTTTGGGGCAACGACATCTTCGTGGGCGATCGTACCATTGACGTCCACATCCGTAAAATCCGCGAGAAGATCGGCGATGACCGGATCGGCACGGTGAAGGGCATGGGCTACAAGTTTGAGGTTTAAGCCCGCCCGGCCAGTGCTTCACTAACGCGGAATATGTGGTCACCGATTTTTTCGCAGCTGGTGGACAAGTCGCTGTAGATCATTCCGGTCCGCAGGTTCTGCTCACCGTTGTCCATTTTTTTCAATTGGTCCCGCCTCAGTTGGGCGCTGCGAAGGTTGATGGACCGCTCTGCAAGAACGGCCTGGTTGAGCATAAGTTCGTTTTTCTCCACATCCAAATTGTGCAGCATAACGAGAAATGCCTTTTCCAGCAGCGTCATCAGGTCGAGGATCTCCTGCCGTTGCTCCGGGGTGAACCAAAGGCGTTGATCGTGTTTGCGCTCCAATGCCTTGCCCATGTGGAGCAGGTTATCACCCATGCGTTCCAGTTCATTGATGATGACGAGCATGCCGCGGATGCGGAAGCTGATGTCCTCTTCCCGTACTTCCGCCCCCGTGCGGGTGAGGAAGCGGCCCACTTCGTTTTTAACCCTGCCGGTAATGGAAGCGTACCTTATGATCTGCTGCATTTTCAGTGCACGCTCTGGTGCATCTGCCACCATCAATTGCCCGCGTACCATGGCCAGCATGCGGTGGCAGATGTGGCCGCATTTGGCGATCTCCTTTTGTGCTTCCACAAGTGAAAGCTCCGGCGTTAAAGCCATCATCGGGTCTTCCAGGTATTCCAAACGGAATTCTTCGTCGGGCGCGTGGCGCGAGGGTACCATGCGCGTTACCACTTTTTCGGTCCATGGTACGAATTGAAGCATGATGATACCGTTCAAGATGTTGAAAGCGAAGTGTAAATAGGTCAAGGACCACTTCAGCACGGCCGGATCGGCATAGGGGTCGCCGCCATTGAACTGTTCAGTGATGGCTGCGATAGTGTTGAGGAACGGTTTGAAAAGTACCAGTACCCAAGCTACCCCAAGCACTTTTATCAGCAAGTGCGCACGCGCAGCCCGTTTGGCCCAGACATTACCTGCCAGCGCGGCGATGTTCGCGGTGAAGGTGGTGCCGATGTTTTCGCCGAGTACAAGTGCCGCACCCGTGGTGTAGCCAATGGTACCGGCCTCGCATAGCGCGACGGTGAGAACGAGCGCCACGCTCGAAGATTGGATGGTAATGGCCAATAATGCACCGATGCCTACAAAGAGCAGGTCGGAAAGAATACCGCGACCCGTCAAGGGTTGCAGGAAGCCCAATGCATCGGCCGAGGGCGGCGGCAGGTTTTCTTTCAGCAAGCCGAGCGCTAGAAAAAGCAGGGCGGTGCCGATCAATACATTGCTCGCCGCCTTGGTACGCGGGTCGCGCATAAGGAGCAATGGCAGGGCCAGGCCCAAGAGCGGAAGCGCGATCTCCGGGAGCTGTAGCGCGGAGAAACCCACTGCCACGAAAAGGAGCAGTTTTAACGTGGTTCCGATATTGGCCCCGATCAGGACGGGGATGGCTTTGCGTAAATTCAGCAGGCCGGAGTTGACGAAGCTTACCACCATCACCGAGACCACGGAGGAGTATTGCACGATCACCGTAGTGGAAATGCCGGTGAAAACCCCGCGCAGGCGATCCCGGGTCATGGTATCCAGTATGCGCCGCATACGCGCCCCGGCCACCTGTTGCAGACCCTCGCTCATCAGCTTCATGCCGAACACGAGCAGCGCGATGGAACCCGCGAGCATCAGGAATTGCATGAAACCGAAATTCATCAAGCGGGAAAAATGAACGCGAAATTACCTCGCTCATGTTGCCTTTATGTTAAGTGGTTTGATCCGTTATACCTCCAATGCCGACAAGGCTTTCCGGCAGAGCGTGCAGCTACCTTTGACCGCGATGGAATCCCGTTCACCTTTCGGAATATCCGTGATGGCCGCGTTGCTCTCGGCACTTGTCGTGGTATTCGTCTTGCGGATGTTCCCGGTATTGGGCAGCAATGAAGTGCCCCTGGCGATCATTGTCTTTGCAGCCCTTGTCGTGTTCCTGGTCACGTTGGTCGGGGTGTATCTGCTCGTGAAGCATTTTGTGCAAACGCGCGTTGATCTGATACTCCGAACTGTTCACGGGGCACGAAGCGTTGGGGCAGGGGCGGGCAAAGTCCCTAGGGACGATCTCCGTTCCGTGGATGCCGAAGTGTCGGCATGGGCGGGCAGTAAACGTTCGGAGGTGCTTGAATTGCGGGAGCGCGAGCGGTTCCGCCGGGAATTCATTGGGAATCTGGCGCATGAACTACGCACGCCGACATTCAGTATTCAAGGCTACATCCTCACACTTTTGGAAGGCGGGTTGGAAGACCCGAAGGTGAACCGCAAATTTCTGGAGCGGGCCAGCCGCGGCACCGAACGGATGGTGCGCATCATAGAGGACCTGGACCTCATTACCCAGTTGGAAAGCGGCGTGATCGGAATTTCAGCGGAGCCCATGGACCTGCGCAATTTGGTAAATGAAATGATGGACGACCTGCGCATTCCGGCCCAACAACGGGATGTGGAATTGATCAACGCCGTGAATGCGGAAGTCCTCGTCCATGCTGACCGCGACCGATTAGCCCAGGTCCTGCTCAATTTGTTGAACAACGCCATCCATTACGGCAAAGAAGGCGGTGCTTGCACTGTACGCGCATTTGATATTGGCGAGCAGGTCCTGGTGGAGGTGGAAGACAATGGGCCAGGCATCGGGGCGGAACACTTGCCCCGACTGTTTGAACGCTTTTACCGCGTGGGAAAAGTCGTGCGCGCAACGAAGGCGGAACAGGATTGGGGCTTTCAATCGTGAAGCACATTGTGGAAGCGCATGGAGGCACGATCAGTGTAAAGAGTGTCGAAGGCCAAGGCACTACCTTTAGTTTCACGCTGCCCGCTGCCCGTTAGGTTTCCTATGCCCTGAGGCCCAAACGCAAAAGCCCGCTGTGCAATTTGCACAGCGGGCTTTTGGTTCGTGTTGCTGATATTGGAATCAGTAGGCGGTATTCTGCGGATCCCAGTTGCACCATCCTGCTGTCCAATCCTGTGCGCCGAATGCACCGCGGAATGCAACCTGCTCAAAGTACGGGTCACTGGCATGGCCTGTGAAATCCGATCCGCTAAGTACGGTTGAACCGCTGGTTGGTAGCAGTGCGGGTGCATCCAATGAAAGTGGTGTGGACAGGCCAAGGTCTCCCAAGTTTTCCAGTACGTTGTTGTGCCAATCGCTGGTGTTGAACCAAGTGGCAATGTCGAAGGAGCTTCCGGAAGCGGTTTCCAATGCACTTGGGCAACCGGCTACTATGGAACCACGAATCTGTAGGTCATTGTTTGCTGCGTTTGCTTCTGTAAGCGAGCCATCCAGCAACAGGCCTGTGGGATAGCCTGCGAAAACCGTGTTGAAAGCGTTGCAGCGGCTGTTCCGGCGGATGTGTGCCGCGCGTTTGAAATTACCATTGGGTGTCCCGCCAGTAACCGCGAAGGGCCCAAAAAAGCTCACGTTGCTGAAGATCGGCATCGTGTACGGAGCAGCGGTGGTCCCGCTGGCATCGTTGTCGCTTTCAAAACCGTTGCTGCCGCTTTGGTCTGCAATGGCAGGGTCACGCAAGGCGAGTGCAAATTGAACCTTTCCCCGGAAGCCGTTGTCCGTATCGAACTCATCGTCCCAGCCCCGGAATGCTACGAGGTATTTCATGTTCACGGCTCCGCCAAACCATTCGTAGCTGTCATCGCCGCTGTAGCTCACCTGGATGTGGTCAATCGTTGTTCCACTGCCAACAGCGCAGAGCGAAAGCCCGTTGATCTCCTGGTTCGGTTGGAGTGCGATGCCGGGGAACTCGATACGTACATACTGCATGATGCCGCTGTTATCGGCATCGTTCGGGCTGTTTCCACCGCCGTAGTATGCATCAGGACCGCCTTCAATAATGGCCTCGCCATCCGGTTGGTTGTTGTTCGCACGGCCACAAAGGACAATACCGCCCCAGTCGCCATAATCGCGGCTGCCTGCCGGCTGGTTGCTGGTGAATACGATAGGCTGGGCGTTCGTGCCCGCTGCGTTGATCTTCGCGCCGCGCTTAATGATCAATGTGCCTTTGCTGTTCTTGTCGCCCTTGATCACGGTGCCGGGTTGAATGTTCAACGTGGCTCCATCTTCCACATAAACGAAACCTTGGAGCAGCCACATCCTGTCGCTCGTGAATGTGAAATCCGATGAGGTTGAACCTTCTACGCGGCTTGTATTGTTGCCAATATCCGTAACGGTGTATGCAGCAGGGCTGGAAGGCGTCGGCTCAACGGTATCGTCCTTTTTACAGGCGTTCAACATGATCAGTGACGCGCCGAGGAGCGAGGCAATGATCTGGTTATTCTTCAGCAAGTTCATCTGTCCTTTGTGTGTTTTTGTTTGCACTGCAAAGGCACGGATAGCATGTTGCTTGAATGTGCACCGGACCTTATGAGATCGTTCCCTGCTGTTATCAGTAGGTTAGCATTTCACTCCAACCGGTATACACGAAGAAAGGCTGACCCGTGGTCAGCCTTTCTTCGTGTTGCAGGAATTCCTTTCAGTTGCTGCGGGGTACGGTTAGAATGTATAGCTAATTCCACCGGTGAAATACACGCCGCGGCGGAAACGCGTGATCACGGCATCCTCGCCTCCAATGCGGCCATCGGAATTGCTGTCTTGTTGCAACAGCGTGCGGGTGTTCAAGATATTCTGCAAGCCGATCTTCAGCGCGAAATGCTCGCCGAAGTCCTTCCCTGCGGTGATGTCCAACCCGCTGGCCGGCATCTCGTAGATGTCCGGCGTTCCGAAACTGCCAACGGCATAAAGCCGTTTCCCAAAGGTGTTGAATACCACATTGAACTGGAATTTCGAGGAACTGTCTGCGTAGAACATGCCGGCGTTCACCACGTATGGACTTTGCCCCATCATGGGCCGGTTCTGTTCTTGCCCAACGGCTTGTGCGCCTAATGTTACCGTACTGTTGATCAACGTGCCGTTGAACAACACACCCAAACGGTTCAGGAATCCGCTCTTGGAAAAGGAGGCCAAGGACCGTCGCACCTCAACTTCTGCACCAATGCTCTTTGCGCTTTGTGCATTCTTGAAGGTGAAGTTGCGTGTTCCGCCCGAGCCCGCGCCGGGCACAAAGAACATTTCAATGGGATCCGTAAAGGACTTTTGAAACACGCCTACGCTGATCACATCTCCCAAACCCGGATACATTTCCCACCGTGCATCCAAGTTATTGATGGTGGCGGTGGTGAGTTCCGGGTTGCCGTACAACACATTGTTGCTGCTGAAGTCATAGAATGAAAACGGAGCGAGTTCACGGAATTCCGGGCGGTTCACCGTGTTACTCCATGCTATGCGCACAAGTGAGCGTTCCGTAATGTTCCAGGAAGCATTCACCGATGGAAGCACATGTGTAAGCGGATTATCCACCCGCACTTTTTCACCGCCGTATGTTGCGCCGTCCAGCTCTTGCCGGTTGTGCTCCACGCGCACACCTCCGCTTAGCACGAAGAGCTTTGCCCATTTCACCGTAGTACCCGCGTAGCCTGCTATCAAGGTGTTCGCAGCGTTGTAACTGTCACTTGGGTTGGTGCCCTCTTCCAGCTTAAATCCAGTGGACCCGTTTATGTTGTTCGCACCGAAAATTTCATCCAATGGAAGCTTGCCAAGCGCATTGTCAAACTGTCCGGTATTGGCCTTGCGGAAGCTCATCCACCGGGCGCTGAAATCGCGGTCTTTCCGTTCTGCAAACGCACCGGCACGCACTGTGGCAGTGAGTTTGCTGGTTGCATTGCCAAGGTCGCGGGCTATACCGAGCTTGCCGGTCATGGTGCGTTCATCCAGATCGCTGTAGAAGCGGCCGGCATCCAATGTGGACGCGGTGGGTGCAATGACCACTTGGTATGGGGCATCATCTTCGCCGATGTTGCGCACGGTGCGCACGCGGCGGTAGTCCGGTTCTTTGCCCAATGCGCGGCCGTACCCTAAGGTCCAGTCCACGTGACTGCGGTCTTGCATCAAGTCGTGGGTGCCATGGAGCTGTCCGCTGTAGAGCGTACGCTGGGTGTAGTGGTAAGCGAAGTTTCGCACATCAAAGCCTTGTTCCAAATTCTGCCCGGTGCGTGCGGTGGTTTGGTTTTGCCCCACTTGGTTGAAGAGGTTACGGAACTCCAATTTCGTTCCAGTGCCAATAAGCGCGCTCCAGTTGTGCATAACACAAACACGTGCCGATCGGATGTTCTCCTGGTCATTGTACCGATAAATGGTGTCGTTGTGCTGTGTGGCCGCATCGTAGGCGTTGTAGTTGTAGTTCTCTGCCGTGTAGCCAGCGCTGGTGTTGGACAGGTTGATCGAGGTAACGTTGCCGTAGTGGTTCTTGGCATCCTCTTTTCCAAACCGGTGCGCAAGCATAAGGCCGAAGCGCTGGTCCGGTGCCGCGGTTTTGGAAGTCGCGGACCACGTGTTGGGCAGCTCTTGGCCTAAGGTGGCCAATTGGCCGGCATCGTTCACGGTATTCAGGTGGTCAGGAAAATTGGATGGCAGCCCGCGCGATCCGTTGTCAAAGCCGAGGAAGTCTGTTTTTCCGGTTTGGTCCATCTGCATTTCGTGAAAGGTGGTGCCGCTGCGGATCCCGGTGCCGTAGCTCATCTTCACTTCGTTGCGCCTAGGTACGCCCATGGTGGTTAGTTCGATAACACCACCGGCGAATTCGCCCGGCAGTTCGGGGGCGCCGGTTTTATACACCATCATGCGGTCCAAGGCTCCGCTGGGCAACAGGTCGAAACTGAATGCCTTCCGGTCGGGTTCCATGCTCGGTGCGGACACGCCGTTCAACAATACGGTATTGTACCGGTCCGCAAGGCCGCGCACCATTACAAAGCGTTCACCTTGCAGCGTAATGCCCGGCACCCGTTTCACCACGTCTGCTGCGGTGCGGTCCTGTCCTTTGGCGATTTGCTCGCTGCCAATTCCGTTTGCCACTTGTTCACTATTGCGTACCGCCTGTAGCACGGCAATTTCAGTATCCACGCGGCGCTCGCGAACCACTTGCACGGTTTCCATTTCTTGGCCTCCACCCTCAAGGGCAATGTCCACGTGTGCAGTTTCGCCTGCCACTACCGTTGCGGTTTTTTCGACACTGGGTTGGCCTACCATGCTTACCACCAATGTAATCGCGCCCGGTTGTGCGGGCAGGCTAAAACGACCGTCAAGGTCCGTGCTCACCCCGTTCGCGGTACCCTTTATTAGCACGCTGGCAAAGGGTTGTGGTACAGCCGTCCCGTTCTCCAAGGCTGTTACCAAGCCTTCCACACGGCCTTGTTGTGCAAAGAGCGAAATGCCTAGTGGAAGCATTATGGCTAACAGTAACGTTCGAATCATGTGTGCCGTGCTTCGGGACCTGATGTCCTGAAACACGGTACAAAGGACCGGACCGTGTTTAATCCCGGCCTTGACACATGGTTAAGATTACGTTACGCCTTTACGTCGCTCTTCTTCCGGTCGCGGAAGTTGCGCCCCTTGATGGGCTGCTCCAAAAACCACCAATCCGGATGCTCCCCTTTGCCACCGCGCTCTTTCCACATGTCCACAAGCTTTTCCTGTAACACGGCCGTGGCTTCTTCCTTGCTATCGCACACATGTACGAAGCTCAGTTCCTTTTCACCGATCGTGCCAGCACCGATCATCTGTTCGATCTGTTCAAGCATTGGTGCCCAGTATGTTCTATTGTACAGAATGATGGGGAAGCCTTTCACCTTGCCGGTCTGGATCAACGTGACGGTCTCGAAAAGCTCGTCCAAGGTACCGGCACCGCCGGGCATCACCACAAAGCAGACGCTGTATTTCAACAGCAATACTTTGCGCACGAAGAAATGGTCGAAGGTGAGGTCCACATCCAAGTACGGATTGGCATACTGCTCATGTGGTAGCACGATGTTGCAACCCACGCTGGTGGCACCCACGTCGCGCGCGCCGCGGTTGGCCGCCTCCATTACACCCGGACCACCGCCGGTCATAATGGTAAAGCCCACCCGGCCCACACGCCGCGCTAGCGATTGCGTGTCCAAGTAAAACGGATGATCTTCCTTGAAGCGCGCACTGCCGAAAAACGTGACGCACGGGCCCACGAAATGAAGCTTCCGGAAGCCATAGAAGAACTGCTGCGCAATGTGTATGAGCGTCTTGAATTCCTTCCACCGTGAGCGAGGGCCGCTAAGGAAGCTGAGGTCGATCGCTGCGCGATCACTGTTTTTTGGGGCCATGGGGCGAAAGTACCATGGTACGTGGGGTGGCACGAAAGGGTTTTACTGGATCTCGTACAGCGCATTGTGAACAAGGTTGCGTCTGCAAGCCTCACTGAACCACCAAACGTTGCATCGCGATCGGTGAACCCGCACTAAGCAATTGCACGAGGTAAATGCCCGAACGCGGTAACGACCACGTTCCTGAGCTATGCAACTCACGGTCTATAACGACTCGCCCACTGCTATCGAGAATCCGCAGGTGCGTATCAGCTTCTCCCGGCCAAAGGGTAATTGCAAAGGGTTGACCCGCCTGCACGATAGGAGGAGAAATGGTGAAGCCATGTTCGGCATTCAACTCCGTTACGCCTGTTGAAAGTTCGCAATGTGGGTACTGTGGATTGAGCCAGGAAATAGGCGGAGGTGGTGGCGGTTCCGGCATCGGAAAAATGGTTTCTTCGTAGCAACGCAGTCCATTGTAAGTTTCACCATCACAAGCCGCGAAGATCCACGTGAACGGCGTGGATCCGCCCAACTGCTCCGTAATTACTCCGCTCAGCGGGCAATAAAGAACTCCTTGTCTGGAGTCTTGAGAAACAGTAAGTGTTCGCAATTGGACCGCCCCGATATTTACATGGCCCGTGTCCGAAACTACCCAGTCCAACGTGTCGGTAAATGTGCCTTGGCTTATCGGCGTGTACCATGTATCACCCGGAACGGCATTCCAGCGGAACAACAGATGAAATTGCTGGTGACCTTCATTAAAATAGTACATGGAGTCGTTCGATATGCTGATATAATGCACGACCTCATAACAGCCGAACCAACCTGCGCTGGTTGTGATGTTGCTACACGTTCTGTTTTGGATCATTGTGTCGGAGAGGACTTGAAATACGGCAACGGTACTGTCGGGTCCGCAGCAGCTGCCTTGCGTATAGGTCCATTGCGCGCCCACCGGTGCGAAAGGTGTTTGGGCTTGCAAGCTGAAGGAGAAGAGGAGTGGAAGGAGGAGTATCGAGATTCTCATATTCGAGGAATTGAAGCTGTGTAATTACAAGACGTTTAGCATTCAATGAACGCTGCTTGCAATGCGTAAAGCCGCCTTTTTTTCCGCCACTTGGCGGGCTTAAGTCCTTTGCCTAAGAAGTCGCGCGTGCGTTCGTCTTTTGCATCTTAGTCGGCGCGGGTTGTACATAGGTGTCCGTGATCTTCTGGTAGAACCCGCGTTCACTGGCACGGATCTCCCGGATACGATACAATAGTTCCTCGATGTGGTCCTGCCCGAATTGCTTGCCCGGTTTCAGCCCGTACTAGCCTGTTAGAGTTGGATCGCTCATGGGGCATTGCGGTCACGTGTTTTCCGGCAACTGGCGAACGGCAACTTAACAACAGCAAGCCGAATTTGAAACGGCGAACTGGAATTGCAACCGGCAAGGAAAATCTACGCTTCGACCCGCGCCGCCACAGCCAACACACCCTCCAACGCCTCTTTCGCCTGCTTCATGCTCTTCACATCCACCACGGAAAGCCGCAACGTGCCGTTCTTTTCGTACACCTTGAACTTGCGTGGCTGCTGTTGCACGGACCGCAGAATTGCCGTGAAGATGTCGCTCCCGAAGAAGGGATGCTTCTGGTCCGCGATGAAGGTGCCGATGAGCTTGCCCTGTTTCAATTTCATCTTCTCCAGACCGAGCCTTTCGCCGCTCCAGCGCAGGCGGATCGCTTCCATCAGGTCTTGCACCTGCGCGGGCACAGGGCCGAAGCGGTCCGCGATGGAAGCACTGAATTTTTCCAATTCTTCGGCATCTTTCAGATTGTCCAACTGGCGGTATAGCGCGAGCCGTTCGGCCGTTTCGCTCACGTAGTCGTTTGGGATCATCATGTGCAGGTCGGTCTCCAACACGCAGTCGTCGGCTCGGTAGCGGGTGGCACCGCGCGCGAGCTGGCGGTCCTCGAAAAGCTCCTTGAAATGCTCATCCTTCAATTCGCGCACGGCCTCCTCCAAAATCTTGTGATAGGTCTCGAACCCGATGTCGTTGACGAAGCCGCTTTGTTCCGCGCCGAGCAGGTCGCCCGCGCCGCGGATGTCGAGGTCTTTCATAGCAATGTGGATACCGCTGCCGAGATCGCTGAATTGTTCGATGGCCTGCAAACGCTTGCGGGATAGATCCGGCAAGAGGTGCGGACTGGGTGCGAGCAGATAGGCGAATGCTTTCTTGTTGCTGCGCCCTACGCGGCCGCGCAATTGGTGTAGATCGCTGAGCCCGAAGTTCTGCGCTTCGTTCACAATGATGGTGTTCGCATTCGGAATGTCCAGTCCGTTCTCCACGATGGTGGTGCAGACGAGCACATCGCTCTCCCCTTCAATGAAATCCATCATCACAGATTCGAGCTTGTGGCCTTCGAGCTGGCCATGACCCACGCTCACGCGCGCACCGGGCACCAGCTTGCGGATCATGTCTGCGACGTACTCGATGTTCTTCACTTTGTCGTTGATGAAGTAGACCTGCCCACCGCGGGATAGCTCAAAGTCGATCGCTTCCTTGATCACCACTTCGTCGTACGGATGCACGTTGGTCTGCACGGGATAACGGTTGGGCGGCGGCGTGCTGATGATGCTGAGGTCGCGTGCGCCCATGAGGCTGAATTGCAACGTGCGCGGTATCGGTGTGGCGGTAAGTGTGAGCGTGTCAACCGTGGCGCGGATGGTCTTCAATTTGTCCTTCACGTTCACGCCGAACTTCTGCTCTTCGTCGATGATCAACAGGCCGAGGTCCTTGTACTTCACATCCTTGCTCACCAAGCGGTGCGTGCCAATGAGGATGTCGATCTTCCCTTCTTTCAGGTCGGCGAGGATCTGCTTTTGATCCGCAGTACTGCGGAAGCGGTTGATGTAGTCCACGCGCACCGGCAAACCCTTCATGCGTGCTGCGAATGTCTTCCAATGTTGCAGCGCGAGGATGGTTGTAGGCACCAGCACCGCGACCTGTTTGCTATCGCACACCGACTTGAAAGCCGCGCGGATCGCCACTTCCGTCTTGCCGAAACCGACGTCGCCGCAAACGAGGCGATCCATCGGAACGGGCTTTTCCATGTCCATTTTCACATCCGCAGTGGCCTTTTCCTGGTCGGGCGTGTCCTCGTAGATGAAGCTGGCCTCGAGCTCGTGCTGCAAGTAATTGTCCGGCTGAAAAGCGAAGCCTGGCTTGCTTTTGCGTTGCGCGTAAAGCTTGATCAAGTCGAAGGCGAGCGCCTTCACTTTGGCCTTTGTCTTTTCTTTCAAATTCCGCCATGCGGGGCTGCCGAGCTTGCTGATGTTCGGTGCCGATCCCCCTTCTTCGCCGCTGAATTTGCTCACACGGTGCAGACTGTGGATGCCGACGTAGAGGATGTCATTATCGCGGTACTTCAGGCGGATCGCTTCCTGCATGGAGCCTCCAGCATCGATCATCTCCAAGCCGCTGAACACGCCGATGCCATGGTCGATGTGTACCACGAGGTCGCCGGGTTTCAGTTGCGTTAGCTCCTTCAGCGTAAGCGCTTGGGAGTTCTTGCGGAAACCTTCCTTCAGCCGGAAGCGGTGGTAACGCTCGAAGATCTGGTGGTCCGTGTACAATGCGAGTTTTAGCTCACCGTCGATGAAACCTTCGTGGAGGTCCAACACCAAAGGCGTGAAGGAAACCTCGTGCTCCATGTCGCGGAAAATGGAGTAGAGGCGCTCGCTCTGCTTGGCACCGTTGCACGCAATGAGGTTCGTGAAGCCCGCGTTCAGCTTGTTGTGCAGGTCGCCGCTGAGGATTTTGAAGTCCTTGGCGAATGGTGGTTGTGGGCGCTGCGCGAAGTCGATCACGGTGGCCTCAAGCTGCAAGCCATCAGCCTCAAGCTTACGGCTTGTGGCTTGTGGCTTGAGGCTTGATCTCCCAAAACACTTTCCGGAATCCCAACAGTCCCTTCACCAGCTCACTATCACTGGCTAAAAGCTCCTCCGGTTTGGCGTGCTTCCCTTTTTCCGGCGTTCGCGCATAGACATCGTTCAACAATTGCAAAGACTTCGCTGCCGTATCGCTGATCGCCTTTGGATCTTTCAGCCAGATCACAGCATCCTCCGGTAGCTGCGCGAAGAACGTTTGTTGTTCCGCCGCGTCTTCGTCCTGCAGGTCGGGGACGATCACTGCTTCCGCGAGGCGCTCCACACTAAGTTGGTCCTGCGGGTCGAAACGGCGCACGCTTTCTACGGTATCACCATACAGCTCGATGCGGTAGGGCTTGTCGTTGCCGTAGCTGAACACGTCCACAATGCCGCCGCGCACGCTGAATTGCCCCGGCTCGTAAACGAATTCCACGCGCTCGAATCCGGTTTCGTGCAACCATTCTTCCAACGTGTCGATGGGCAGTTCCTCGTTGCGTTTGATCGCTAACGTGTTCTTCTGCATCCGTTCCTTGCCCACTACCAACGGCACCAAGGCTTCGGGATAAGTGACGATGGTGAGCTGGTCAGGCTTTTTCATCAGCGTTTCCAACACCTCGGTGCGGGTAACGCGATCGCCGTCCTGGTGCCCCTCGGGGTCATAAGGTGAACGCGAGGGAGCCGGGAAAAACAGCGCCCTAACCCCCGGCCCATCTCCGGGGGAAAGGGGAGGATGCAAAGCCTCCAGATCATTCATGAAATATGCTGCCTCTTCCTTGTCGTTAAGGATGAAGATGTGCGTGCCCACAAGTTGCTCACGGATGGCGTTGACCGCAAGCGAACGAGCGCTGCCCACAAGGCCGCTCAGGCGGATTCGCGCGTTCGGCGCTGCCAAGGCTTCCGCTGCTTGCTTGCTGCGTGGGTCGTTGGCGAAGAGGGAGAGAAGGTCGGGGAGGGTGGTCAAATTCATAGAGGCCTAAATGCCCGAAACCCGGTGCCGGATATTCCGGGCATCGGGTTCGGGAGTGGCACAAAGTTAGGTTGTGGCTTCGTCTCTTATTTCCCCTCCAGCCCTCGCGCCAACTCCATTAACTTCAGTACCGTGTTCCAGTTCCGTGCAGTGTTAACCACGCCGATGCCCTTGTCGAATTTGGCCGCGAATTTGGAGGTGCCGAAGCCAATTGGCGTGTGGATGTAGGCCACATCGTTTACGATGGCCAAGCGCTCTTCGCCTACGGCCACGGCGCGGATCGATTCCACGGCTTCCCGTTTCGGGGTGGAGGCCAAAAGCGCTGCATGCAGATGCTTGCCTACGGTCACTTCCGGAAAGGGATTGTTATCGATCACTGCTTGCCATTCCGCCGCGGTGGGGGCGAAGATGGCCTTGTCGAAACCGAAATGCTCCTTGCACAACTTGGCCACTTTGGCGATGGTCTTTTCCCGCGTGAGCGTGCTGCGCACCAAGGCGTTGCCACTGTTGATGTAGGTGGTGGCGCCTGTGAATCCGGCCTTGGTCAATGCCTCGCGAAGTGCGGCCACGGGCAGTTGCGTGGCGCCGCCCACGCCACGGAAGAGTAGGAGGTAGGTGGTCTGTTTCATTTCATTGATCCGCCTCCCAACTTCGTATTCGTCCTGTGCCGTTCTCCATCGCGCTCGGTACGTACCGTCATTTTCTTGTCCCAGATTTTCTGGAGGTCCGTGCCGGTCTGGTTCGCCAAACACAACACCACGAACAGCACGTCCGCCAGTTCTTCTCCCAGGTCTTTCCCTTTGTCACTTTCCTTTTCACTTTGCTCGCCAAAACGCCGCGCGATGATGCGCGCTACTTCACCGGTTTCTTCAGCCAGGATCGCCATGTTCGTCAACTCGCTGAAGTAGCGCACGCCCACACGTTGGATCCATTCGTCCACTTCCGCTTGAAGCACAGCTATCTCCTTGCCCGTTTTCCCGACTTCCATGGATTCAATCTTTCAACCGGCTGTCCAGAATGATGGTGACAGGCCCGTCGTTGGTAAGCGACACCTGCATGTCCGCGCCGAACTCGCCGGTCTTTACGCGCTGTCGCACCAGTTCGCACAGCAACTGCCGGGCTCGCAGGTAGAGCGGATTCGCTGTTTCGGGCCGCGCTGCGCGCACATAGCTCGGGCGGTTGCCCTTGGCTGTACTGGCCTGTAGCGTGAATTGGCTCACTAACAAAATCTCCCCACCGGCTTGGTTCACGTCCAAGTTCATCACGCCTTCATCATCGGGGAAAACCCGCATGCGCGCCACTTTTCCGCAGATCCATTCCACGTCTTCATGCGTGTCGCCCGTGGCCACGCCCAACAGCACGAGCAGGCCGCGATGGATGCGTGCCACCTCGTTGCCACGGATACCCACCGCCGCAGTGCTGACGCGTTGTACCACCGCGCGCATCAGTAGCCGTGTTGTTGCAGGAAACGTTCCTTGTTGCCGACTTTCACGGAGTCCGGCCTGCTGCTGATGCCGTCCAACCAAGTGCCGTACATGCTGTTGGGAAGCATGATGAAGTAGCGGTCCAACGTGTCACGCATGGCTTCCACATGCGGTTTGCCAAAGCCATCCGTGCGGTCCTTGAAACTCTGGTCGAAATCCGTGAGCTGGTCACCGACTAATAGAACGATGTTGTAGTCTTTTGCCACCATGGCGCGACGGACGGTTTTGTCGCTGGTGCCCGCCATGGGCATCACATGTTCCACGTCTGCCATGGGGAAACCTTCGCTTACTAAATTCTTAACTGTTACGGTTTCTTCGTCCTCTTCCCGGTTGGAAATGTAGTAGACGACGCAGCCTTTGCTAACGGCATAATTCAGGAATTCCACTGCGCCCGGCAACGCCTTCGCTTTTGCCAAGCCGGTCCATTCTTTCCAGGTCTTGGGGCTGTATGTCAACCCCTTCGCGGCATTCGCCACTTGGTACGGACTGTTGTCCAGCACGGTCTCGTCTATATCCACGATCACTGCTGGCGGAAGCGCATTTGGGCGGGCCAAGTTGGCGTCCAAGCGGAACCGCGCCAACTCGTATCCCTGCTGATAAAGCCGATATACCTCCGCGCTGGCGTTCTGGTAAATCGTAGCATCCACGCCTTGTTGCGCCAATTGCTGGTGGACGCTTTGCGCGGGTGCCAACACCACGGGAGTTTGAACAACAGGTGCCGATGTTCTACACGCAGCCACCAACAAAAGTGATAGGAGAATTGCGGTGGATTTTGCATGCTTCATTTCGTTCTTCATGTTGCGTCTTGTTTCAAATCGTCAAACTGCCAACTGCCAATGCCGACTGCCTTCTCTTCGCGTCCTTCGTGTTCTTCGTGGTCCAGCTCTTATCGATATGAACTTTTCTCATCCACGCCCTCCACCATGTCAATGTAGCTGTTGTACCGACTGGTCGCAAGATCGCCTTTTTCCACCGCTTCCAAAACAGCGCAGCCCGGCTCCTTCATGTGTTTGCAATCCCCGAAGCGGCATGAACTCTTCAACGCAAGGAACTCCGGAAACTGGTCTACGATTTCCGCTTGCGTCATATCGACTAAACCGAAACCTTTTACGCCGGGGGTGTCGATAATGAAAGTGGGTTTGGGTGATTGGTGGATGGTGATGAGTGATTGGCCAGACGCAGACTCACGACTCACAGACTCAAGACTCACGACTAACTCGAACATCTCCGCAGCAGTGGTAGTATGCTGCCCCTTCTCCGTGGAAGAACTGATCTCCAACGTATGCAGGTCCAGCACCGGATCAATCGCATTCACCAATGTGCTTTTGCCCACGCCGCTGTGCCCAACCAACAGCGAGACTTTGCCGCGTAGCAGCTCTTTTACCTCGTCCATCCCCACGTTCTTCAACGCGGAAGTGATCAACGTGCGATAACCTGCGCTTTGGTACACGTCCTCATATTCCGCCAGCAGGCCCAAGTCGTCATCGTCGTAGTCGTCCACCTTGTTGAAGATGATGATCGGCGGAATCCGGTAGGCTTCCGCGGTCACCAGCACCCGGTCAATGAAACCATAAGATGTACGCGGCCGTGCCAAGGTCACAAGTACCAAGCACTGGTCCATGTTGCTCGCGATCACATGCTTATGGTGCGAAAGGTTCACGGACTTCCGCACGAGATAGTTGCGGCGGTCGTGCAACTCCGTTACCGTACCCACGATCTCATTGCCCACCTTTTCCGCAGCGGGATTGAACTCCACAATGTCGCCAACGGCCAACGGGTTGGTGGTGCTGAAGCCTTTGATGCGCAATTTGCCTTTCGCGATGCAAGTATGCAACACGCCATCTTCGCCGCGCACGATGTAGCGGCTGCCGGTGGAACGCATAATGAGGCCGGTGGGCATGCTGGTTAGGGTTGGCGGTGGGGAGCGCAGAGAGCGGGTGAATTCGTAGGGTCCGCGCTGGATCAGTCCCGGTCGGGGCGAAGTATATCCCATCGCGCTTGACCAAACCGCAATGGTCTCCGCAGGAGTGGCAAGTACTCAGCTTATTTCCTTTCTCCAGAACCCTGTACACCGCAACCCGAAGACCCCTCGCCGGCTAACCCCCGCGGGCGCCTCCAGCGCCTCCCTACCTTTATCCAACATGCCCACCATCCTTATCCACTACTTCCAAACTCCCGTTGGAGAGTTGCTACTGGGGTCATTCGAGGAACAACTCTGCCTCGCCGATTGGCGATACCGCCGCATGCGGTCTGCTATTGACAAGCGCATTCAGACAGGCTTGAATGCTGAGTTCTTGGAGGGGAATTCCGTTGTGATCGAGCAAGCCAAGACGCAGCTCAACGCATACTTCGCAGGGCAACGAACAACCTTCGATGTAGCGCTGTGTTTGGTCGGAACGGACTTCCAAAAGCGGGTTTGGAATGCGCTGACCACGGTTCCCCATGGCACTACTTCCACCTACACTGCGTTGACCGAAGTTGTGGCCGAGAAGACCGCGATCCGCGCTGTGGCCGGAGCGAATGGTGCGAATGCCATATCGATCATTATTCCGTGCCATCGCATAATTGGGAGCTCTGGTGAACTGGTGGGTTACGCAGGTGGACTGCCCGCGAAGAAGAAGTTGTTGCAATTGGAAGGCGTTCGAATCGGGCAGCCGGAACTGTTTCCTGCAGACTGAATAATCGCTCTAAGACCTGCGCGAATGCATGCGACCTCGCTGAACCAGGCTAGCGCAATTACGCGGCAACGGCATTTCATTTGCTGATCATCGGATCAACCACGGTTCTTCCGACCTTTATCCTTCGCCTGCGCTAACCCACGAAACTCATCCACCGCGTCGGCGGAACAAGCATGGCCATTTCCGTGCACCACATCACCAAACAGTTCGGCTCCCTAAAGCGCTGAACGATATTTCTTTCGAGATCGGCGGCAGCGAGGTCGTAGGTTTCCTCGGGCCCAACGGCGCCGGCAAGAGCACGATGATGAAGATCCTTACCTGCTTCCTGCCGCCGACTTCCGGCGACGCAAAAGCATCATTGCCCGCCCCTTTTGCCAATATGGACGAATAGCTGTAGAAGCACCGAAGATTGGATTACATTTACTAGGCTAATCTGAAATAACATGCACGCTCCTGCAAGGTTGAGTTCAGTTGAGGACGGTACACAATCCAGCTGGTCGAGTTATATTTTTTCGATTTTCGCCGCAGTGTTGCCTTGCCTCATGGTTCAAGGCCAGACATGTACAGTGGACATGTACGTGGCCAATGATCAAAGCGGCTCCGTAAGCTCCGTGGAGAACGCCCAGAGCAGGCAGTTCGTCTCGGCCTTAATGACCAATTTGCAACCTTGGGGTACAGCCCTAGGAGAGAGCCGCATGGCCATTGCGGATTGGGATTATGCTTGGTCGTGGACGGCTTTCAGTTTTCCTGTCGCTGGTCAGAACTACACCACATTGTTAGCAGATGTGGTGGCCTATCAAAACGCCCCGCGATACCTCTTTGGAGGCACGGACCCCTATGACGCATTGCTGCGCACATATCAGAACATAGACCAAACCCCTATTCCGGGGCGAGCGGCAAAACGGACTATTGTCCTTATGACGGATGCGGATTGTTCCCAAGTACCTAGCGGAATATCCTTTTTGGCCTCCCAGATCAAAGATGCCGGCATTTATGTGATGGTGGTGGCCATAGAGGCGGCAAGTGGTTGCCCAAGCCTTGCTGGAACCAATGTGGCCAGCCCAGGAGGGTATTTCAGCGCTCCCTCATATGCGGACCTCGTGCAATCAAGCGGCCAATTGGTGTATGATATAATCAATAGCGCATGCGTCGGTAGTCCCTTCCCGGGCTATGATCTAGCCATCGGATTAAATGACTATGTCGCTACGGGTTGCATACCGGGTCCAGGAATTTATACAGTGGATTACACGGTGATGAATTCTCTCTTTCTCGATTTCAGTGGCGATCTGCGGATTTCATTCTATAACGGAGACCCCGCTCTTGCAACCACGCAATTCATCGCCATGCAAGACCTGGGTGTCGTAAGCATTCCCATGGGAGGTGTGTACAACGGCTCATTTATTAGTCCGCTTTTGCAAAACAGTTCCAACTTGGTTGCAGTTGTCAATTTTGATGGTACTCTGCCCGGAAATAGCCCGCCGTTTCCTCCTTATCTTACTGGTCGCACATATCTTACCGACGAGGGCAACTGCTTCAATAATGTCAGCAACGGAATAGCGCGCGTGGCCGACGCATCGTGCCCGCCATATGCGGTGGTCACCACCAACGTGGTGAGCGGCGGGCTCGGCTGCGGTTCTCTGGCGAATTATGAAATTGCGATCTGCAACACCGGGGATGCCGACGTGCTGATAAATTCCACACTGCCCATTACTGCACCGGGAACTGTTCTTGTTGCCGACAACACCCAACCACAGAATTATACCAACGGACTTCTCTGGGCTACTTACTGCGGTGGGGCCTCCACGGAGTTAGGCTACAGGGTGGCCACGGACCCGTTGGGCAATGTGTACATTACCGGCACCACTTCGAGCACTACAGGCATTTCCACGCCGGGTGCTTTCAAAACCGCTAAGGGTGGCGGCGCGGATGCATTTTTGGTGAAGTTCGACCCATCTGGCACGCGTTTATGGGGCACCTACTATGGCGGGGCTGAAAATGACGATGGAATCGATGTGACCACGGATGCGGCCGGGAACGTGTACCTCGTGGGCTCCACGGAAGGGTCCGCGGGACTTGCAACGGCGGGCACATACCAGACCAACCCCATTAATGGTTCCGATGCGTTCGTGGTGAAGTTCAATTCGGCCGGCGTCCGCCAATGGGGTTCCTACTATGGTGGCGGCAATGAGGAATTCGGTGAAGGGGTCGCCGTTGATGCCCTAGGCAACGTCTTCATCAGTGGAATGACAGAGGGCGGCAATACCCTGGCCTCGCCAGGCGCGCACCAGATCGCATTCGGCGGTGCGTCGGATATGTTCATGGTAAAGTTCAATAACTCCGGGGTGCGGCAATGGGCAACTTACTATGGCGGAACGGGAGAGGAAATCATGTCGGATATCGCCACGGACCCGGCAGGCAATGTGTTCCTTGTTGGGCAAACACAAAGCGTCTCGGCTATTGCCACCGTCGGTTCGCATCAGTCTTTCAATAATGGTGACGATGACGTGTTCCTCGCTAAATTTACTACCAACGGTGTGCGTGTGTGGGGTACCTATTATGGCGGACCGGATTCTGAGCTTTCTCCATGAGTCACCACGGACAATGCCGGTTTTATTTATCTGGGCGGACAAACCACCAGTACCGCATTCATCGCTGCCGGTGCCATCCACCAAGTTGTCTTGGCTGGATTGGCCGACGGGTTCCTTGTGAAATTCAATACCAACGGCGTGCGTCAATGGGGTGATTATTTCGGAGGAGAGGATGATGATGCGATCCGTGGAGTAATTGCGGACCAGGATGGTAATGTTTACGTGACCGGCCCTACGCTAAGCACCACCGGCATAGCCACGTTCGGGTCATACCAGACCATCCCGACCTTACAAGACGCGTTCATGGCCAAGTTCACTACTTCCGGCGATGTTCCGTGGGCTACGTATTACGGTGGACCGGACAACGAAGAGCCGTATGGTATAGCCGTGGATGCGATGAAAAACGTGTTCATCTCCGGAACCACGCCGAGCACGACAATGATTTCCACGACCGGCGCCCATCAGGTCGCCATCGGAGGGGGAACCGATGCCTACCTCGCGAAGTTCAATGAGCGGGAAATAGGCTTTTTACTGGTTGCAGGGGATTGTATTACCCGAACGTATGTGTTCGATTACAGTGGTGTCGCACCCGGTAACTATGACATGAGCTTTGGCGTGGTCGCTGAGCAAATAGCACTGACCGACGGCCTTCCCGTGGTATTGCCCGACAATAATTTCGACGTCGGTGCCTTTTTGGACCAGGACGGCTTTAACGGCACATTGCATAGCTCGGATGACATTACCGTTTCCCCAGGCCCCCCTTGCCCTCCCGGCGACCAGATCACCGTGGCTGTGGACATTACACCCACTATTAGCTGCGGTAACGGTAATTTTATCCCTGCCACGGTTACGATCAACAACACAAGCGGAACTACCGCCTTCAACACTGAATTGTACCTGCAGCTAACGGGCGCGGGAGCCACTTTCGCGACGGAACTCTACACTATTTCAACGGGTCTGCTCGTCGCCATTCCGAACGTGCTGGACCCATCATACCCATTTGTTCCATACGCACTTGCGGGCTACAACGGAATTCAGCTCCTCCCAATTCAGGAGATTCCGCCGGGGACTTCAACTTTTACGGTGGACATCAACATGGGGATTGGATTGATGAACCTCAGCGTTCGGGTGGATAGCCTCCATTCCTCCATGAACGCATCAGGTTCGAGCAACCTTGCACAGGACACACAGGGTGTCCTCGCTTCACCAGATCCCGTCATCTCCGGATACAATTGTCCGGCTTCGGTTGTTGCCGGCAGCGCGATACCCCTGGCAGGAATTTCTGCCACGCAATCCGCTGCCGTGCTCTGGTCAAGTACCACACAACCCACGCTGGTCAATGCCGGCACGCTTAACAGCCCAGCGCTCAATTATTCGCCCACGCCTATGGATGTCGCCAATGGATTCGTGGCCATTTCGTTGGCCGTTTCCAGTGCAAACGGCTGCGTTACTGCAACAGGATGCCAAGTGGATATAACGAATGTGCAGTACGACTACGGTGATGCTCCCGTGAGCTATGACCTCAACGTGAACTACCAACCACCGGCGGCGGCTTCAACCTTATACAGCGGTCTAAATCTGGGGCTCAATGCCCCATTCACCGAACTATTGGCCAATAACAGTGTGATGGCCGACGGGGACGGCAGCGAAGAGGACGGATTGGCTGCGAACCCCTATACGGTCCCATACCCGCCGTCCGGTGCCACGTTCACACTTCCAGTGAGGGCTACTGACAATCAGGTGGTACCCGGATACCTGCACGCATATGTGGATTGGGATGCCGACGGTGATTTTTTGGACACGTTGGAAAGTTCCTTAAACACCAGGACCGTCCCTTCCGGAAGTGGGACGGCTTGGTACAACATGTCATTCGTAGTTCCACCGGTCTTCAACAATGCGGGCTTATTTTACATTCGTTTGCGGTTCTCCACGGATTCCAATGCCGTGAAGATCCCCTACATGGCGGCGCCACAAGGAGAAACGGAAGATTATGTTTGGAGTTCCGTGGGTCCGCTTCCTGTGGAGATGCTTGATTTCTCCGGAGAGGACATAGGCCCGGCGGTGGATCTTTCCTGGGTCACGGCGTCAGAAAACAATTCCAGCCATTTCATACTGGAACGAAGTGCGGACGCTCTGCAGTTCAACGCCATCGCTCAACTACCGGCCGCAGGCAATAGCCAAGCGATCCTGCACTATGGTTATCAGGATGAATTTGCCTTCCAAGGTGTGGTCTACTATAGATTGAAGGAGGTTGACAACAACGGAGCCGTAGACCTGTACGGACCGATCCCGGTGGTCCGGGGCAATGAGCAGGGAGTTCACCTGGTCCAAACCGACGGACGTTCGGTAATGGTGTTGGGCATCGACCCGAACGGCTTGACCATGGAACTCACTGATATTGCAGGTAGGTCTTGCAAGACGGTCAGCATGCACGGGGCGCAAGTCGGATTTGAAACACTGGCTTCAGGCGTTTACGTGGCAAACCTGAGCAGGAACGGCCTCCGGCTATTGAGCCAGAAAGTTGTCGTGGAGTAGATTAAAAACGGCAGCCTCTGCCCAAGCGGTTATTCTCAGTTCTTCAGTGGGTAAATGTTACAGATCCCGAACAGGGTATGAGCCATCCTGCGTATCGGGTTTGTCCAGCTGATCCAGCTTTATCATTTCTTCCATTGCTTTTTCAGTCCATCACCAACTGATCACCCGACCTTTGCACCTTCGCCTGCGCTAACCCAAGAAACTCATCCACCGCTTCGGCGGAACAAGTATGTCCATCTCCGTTCGCCACATCACCAAACAGTTCGGCTCCCAAAAAGCGCTGAACGATGTTTCATTCGAGATCGGCGGCAGCGAGGTCGTCGGCTTCCTCGGGCCAAACGGCGCCGGCAAGAGCACGATGATGAAGATCCTTACCTGCTTCCTGCCGCCGACTTCCGGCGACGCGAGCGTGTGCGGCTTCGACATCCGCGAGGCCAGCATGGACGTGCGCCGCAACGTTGGTTATCTGCCCGAGCACAATCCGCTGTACACGGACCTTTATGTGCGGGAGTATTTGGAGTTTGTCGCGGGACTGCACAAGATGAAGAACGTGGCCGCCCGGGTGAAGGAGATGATCGGGTCCGTGGGACTGGAGCGGGAACAGCACAAGCAGATAGGCGCGTTGAGCAAAGGCTACCGCCAGCGCGTTGGCTTGGCACAGGCCATGATCCACGACCCCAAGGTGCTCATTCTCGACGAACCCACCAGCGGGTTAGACCCCAATCAACTGGAGGAGATCCGCGGTTTGATCAAGCGCATCGGCCAGGAGCGCACCGTGATGTTGAGCACGCATATCATGCAGGAGGTGGAGGCCATTTGCAGCCGCGTGATCATCATAGACAAGGGCGTGATCGTTGCGGACGATAACGCCAAGCACCTGCGCGGCATGGGCGACCAACGGCAAGCGATCCTCGTGGAATTTGATGGCCGTGCGACCAGCGAGGAATTGCTCGCGTTGCCGGGCGTGGAAGGTGCCGAAAGGGGCAACGGGAATACGTGGACCATCACTTTCCGGGAGGAAGACGACATCCGCGCCGCCGTGTTCCAGTTTGCCGTTGATAAGGGCCTGAAGGTGCTTACGCTGCAACGCTCCGAACGGGACCTGGAGGATGTGTTCAAGGAGTTGACGGCAAGCCCGCTCAGAAAGTGATGCCCAGTGCCAACCCGGGATTCCAGGCCCAAGTGCCCTTTTCCACAAAATCCTCGTTGCCCGGAATTTCGTTGAGCCCGGACATGGGTGCTACCAACACGCCGGCACGGAAGAAAAATCCACCATGCGGAGGCTGAAAGCGCAGATGAAGCCCGAAATTCGGGGCGATCACAGCGGACACCAACTGGTCCTTGTTCCCACTGAACCAAAAGGGAGTGGCGCCGAGGCTCATTTCTAATTTCACCTTCCCTCCAACGCTTACGGCGGCATCAACCGGAAGCGCATAAAAATTCACTGAAGTCCCATTGTGCGAGGTTCGCCGGTAGCCGAAACCCAACCGCAGATGGTAGTTGACCAAAGTAGTGGTCGTCAAGGTCTTTTCGATGTTCAGCGAATTGAAGATCCCCTCGCCCCAGGCCTCGACAAAAACAGTGGTGTTGTGGATGAATTGTTCAGGCGCGGCTGCCTCCTGAGCGATGCCATGAAGCCCGATCCCACAGGCGATTAAAGCGGACATGAAGTGCAACCTTGGAAACCGCAGATTATTTTGCATCGAGCGAAAAGTAGATCGTAGTGGGCAAAACCGTTTCTTTGCAGCCCCATTTTCCACAGGGAAACAAGAGCCAAACTTCGATCATGCCATACCTCTTCACCTCCGAAAGCGTCAGCGAAGGCCACCCCGACAAAGTCGCGGACCAGATCAGTGATGCACTTATTGACCACTTTCTCGCATTCGATCCGGAAAGCAAAGTAGCCTGCGAAACGCTGGTGACCACCGGGCAGGTGGTGCTGGCCGGTGAGGTGAAAAGCAAAGCCTATTTGGACGTGCAGCAGATCGCCCGTGATGTTATCCGGCAGATCGGCTACACACGCAGCGAGTACATGTTCGAGGCTAACAGCTGCGGGGTGTTCAGCGCCATCCACGAGCAAAGCCCGGACATTAACCAAGGCGTGGTGCGCAAAAAACCCGAGGAACAGGGCGCTGGCGACCAAGGCATGATGTTCGGCTACGCCTGCCGCGATACGGACGCATACATGCCGCTGGCGTTGGACTTGAGCCATCGCTTGCTGCAAGAACTCGCAGTTATTCGCCGCGAGAAAAACTCCAAAATGCCTTACCTGCGTCCCGACGCAAAGAGCCAGGTGACCATCGAATATGGCGACGACCACACGCCGTTGCGCATCGATTCCATCGTGATCAGCACTCAGCACGACGATTTCGACACCGAGCCCAAAATGCTCGCGAAGATCAAGAAGGACGTGCTCGCTGAGTTGATCCCCCGCGTGAAAAAGCAACTGCCCAAGCGGGTGCAGGCGCTCTTCAACGACAAGATCCAGTACCACATCAACCCAACCGGAAAGTTCGTTATTGGTGGGCCGCACGGGGATACCGGACTCACAGGCCGCAAGATCATAGTGGACACCTACGGCGGCAAGGGCGCGCATGGCGGTGGCGCATTCAGCGGGAAAGACCCCAGTAAAGTGGACCGCAGTGCCGCGTATGCCGCACGGCACGTAGCCAAAAACTTGGTGGCGGCCGGTGTGTGCGACGAAGTGCTGGTGCAAGTGGCTTATGCCATCGGCGTGGCCAAACCGGTAGGGTTCTACGTGAACACCTACGGAACCGCCAAAGTGAAAAAATCCGACGGTGCTATCGCCACCACGTTGGCGGGCATGAAGGAACTGGACATGCGCCCGTATTTCATCGAAAAGCGCTTCAACTTGCGCACGCCCATCTACAGTGAAACCGCCGCTTATGGCCACATGGGCCGCACGCCACGCACCGTAACGAAGAAATTCAAGAATGCCGGGCAGGAAGCCACGGTTAAGGTAAGGCTCTTCCCTTGGGAGGAACTGGATGCCGTGCCAGCGGTGAAGAAGGCGTTTGGGCTTAAATAGTTGTCAGGTGTTTGTTGTCAGTTGTTAGGCTGCCGTCGGCGGAAGTGGTGATAGGCAGCTGTCTCAACACCATCGACTAACCCCAAAACTGGAGTCCGAAAGGAGTACGGAACTCCCTGACAACTAACAACTGACAACTAACAACTAAGGCACTTGTTTGCTGGATCATAAAGAACCATTACTTTCGCACCCCATTTTCAGGAACCCATGTACGCCATTGTAGAGATCGCCGGCCAGCAATTCAAGGTGCAGGCCCCGCAGAAATTGAAGGTCCACCGCCTCGAGCTGGAGGAAGGAAAGCACGTAGAGCTCGGTAACGTGCTTCTGGTAAGCAACGGAGGAAAGACCAGTGTGGGCACGCCCATGGTGGACGGCTTCCGCATTGCTGCCAAAGTGCTTACCCATAGCAAAGGCGACAAGGTGCTCATCGGCAAGAAAAAGCGCCGCAAGGGTTACCAAAAGGTGAACGGCCATCGCCAGTACCTCACTGAACTCTGGATCGAGGCCATTCTTGCCAAAGGCGAGAAGTTTGATGCCAGCAAGAGCACCGCACCTCCCGTTATTCCTTACACCCCTGCGGTGAAGAAGACCCGTGAAACGGCTGAAGCCGCCCCGGTGAAGAAGGTCGCGGCCAAGAAGGCACCAGCCAAAAAGGCGCCTGCCAAGAAAGCAGCTGCGAAGAAGGCAGCCCCGAAAAAAGACGACAAGAAATAAGTGTCACCAGGTTCCACCCTGATAGACCCCCTAAGCCATGGCACACAAGAAAGGAGCAGGTAGTACCGATAACGGCCGCGAGTCGCACTCGAAGCGCCTCGGCGTAAAGATCTATGGTGGCAGCGCCGCCATTGCAGGCAACATCATCGTGCGCCAGCGCGGCACCCACCACCGTGCGGGCCGTAACGTTGGCGTTGGCGTGGACCACACCTTGTACGCTCTTGTGGACGGCACCGTGGAATTCCGCCGTAAGCGCGATAACAAAAGCTACGTGAGCGTACTGCCCGAAGGCGTGTCCACCACCTTGCGTGCGCAAGGGGTGAAAGGCCAAATGGCAGCTGCAGCTCCAGCCCCTAAAGCGGCACCAAAAGCAGCCAAAGCCGAAAAAGCCCCCAAGGCTGATGACCTGAAAAAGGTTGAAGGCGTCGGCCCGAAAATCGCTGAGCTTTTCAACGAAGCAGGCATCAACACCTTCGCCGAATTGGCCGCGACCTCTGTGGACAAGCTGAAAAGCATCCTCGAAGCCGCTGGACCACACTTCGCCTCGCACGATCCAGGCACCTGGCCCAAGCAGGCCGAACTCGCCGCAGCAGGCAAGTGGGACGAGCTGAAGGCTTGGCAGGACGAGCTGGACGGCGGCAAGTAAGCCACTCCCAAAACGACATTTCAAAGCCCTCGGATTTCCGGGGGCTTTGTTGTTTATGATCGACTGCGAAGCACGCGCTCGCGTTTTTCGCGAGTGCGTGCGGATCCTAACCCGCCTCTGGCGGGCTCCCGGACATCTGGACTCACTTTCACCGAGCGTCCAACAATGTTTTTGCCTGCACCGCGTAGAAGCCGCCGCCTTCGGCGATGCGCTTCAATGCGGGCTGCGCTGCTTCCCAACCGTCCTGCTTGTCCGTGGCGAGTGCTTCGTACCACACCGCTTCTTCTACAAAGCTGTCCACATCGTTCAAGGCCGCACCATGCAGCAACTGCATCGCTCGCGGATAAAGGCCCAGCCGGTAGCAGGCCAGCCCGGCATAGAACTGCGCGTTCACATCGGCGGGATACTGGCCCAGCAGGAAGTATAAATCGTCCAAGGCAATGCGGTCGTCGCCTGCTGCAAGTGCGCCCAATGCGCCGTTCATGAAATCCAAATAGGCTTGGGAAGCAGGGGCGGCTGGTGCGGTTTTGCCTTTTGCGCCGCCCACATCCGCCGGTACGCCGGGTGATGGAAGCACGGGAAAATTCATGCCGTAGAGCTCCTTCGGGTGAACCACTTTCATGTCGTGCAGAAACGCCAGTTGTCTGGAAGGCCGTGTGCTATGGGACTTTCGTGGATCGGAAGGCATGGGGTCGTGTTTCACGGTGACCGGCTGTGGTGCGATGCGCTCCACGGTTTCCCGTTTCACCGCGTCTCGGCTGGATTCCGGCGCGTCGAATCGCTCAGGCGTTGCGCGAGGCGCTGATCTTTGCGGGCTAACTGGCAAAGCGGCAATCTCCGCATGTACCACTTGCAACGTGCTTTCCACGGCAGCGGGATCCACTTGCGGAAGGATGTTTTGTTGCACTGCAACCACTTGTTCCGGCGCGACAGGAGCTGAAATGTTTTTCGGCCAGAACCACCAAGCGCCAATTCCACCGAGGACCAACACAACAGGTAGCACGAAGGAACTCCATTTCACGCCGCCGCCGTTGGTGTTCGGGCGTTGTAACTCCTGCAACGCGGCCAAGGCGCCCGGTTGTTGAAGGCCCTGCAAAGCATCGCGCAGCAGTGGGTCGCTTTCCAAATGAAGTTCCACCGCGTGGCGTTCCTCCGGGGAAAGACCGCCATTGGCATAGCGTTCCAGCAACTCGCGGGAAAGCGGCGAGCGCGGCGTAAAAGGGTTAGTGCTGTGGCCCATGGCGTTCCAATGCATTGCGCAGGTTCCTCCTGCCGTTCTGAAGATGGCTGCGCACTTGTTCAACAGCGTAGCCGGTGCGCTCTGCTACTTGTTGGTAGTTGTTCCGCTCCAAGTAAAACAGACGGATGCAGGCTTCCTGGCCTTCGGGCAATCGCGCAATGGCGGCCTCCAGTTCCTGGAGTGATGCTTCAAGCAAGGCGGTTTCATCACCCAAATCTTCCTGCTCGATCAACTCGGGATCCATGCGGACCTGGGGACCGGCTTTCCGCAAGGCCATCAAGCACCGGTTACGCATCACTGTGTGTACCCATGGCCTGAAACTCTTCACCTCCTGCTTGCCCAACAGCGCGGGCAGCTCCTCGAAAAGCCCCATCACTGCGTCCTTGCTGGCTTCCACGTCTTTCAAATACTTCACCGCCACGCCGAATAGCAAGTGCGCATACCGGTCCCAAAGCACGCCCAACGCGGAACGGCCGCCAGCACGAAGCTGAACGGCCAATTCCTCATCGGTGAGGTGTGCAGCGGTATTGTTGCGGAGAAACACGCCCTTCCGGTGATTGGTGGATGGAGCCCCGATACGTATCGGGGGGTGATTGGACGACTGCCGACTGCTACTGCCCACTTCCGCTGCCAACTTCAAGCCGATCTCTCTGAGTCCTCCGTGCCTTTGTGGTGAAAATCTCAACGCTCCTCTCTTACCTCCCGGAATTCCGCTGCTGCCAAAGATCAAAGAAACTCTTCGTTTCAATGGCCACCACGCCGCCGGTCACATCGCCGTATTTCGCGGGAAGCCCGCCCGTGTAAACGCTTACGCTGTTGATCGCGTCCGAAGGCACGCCCGGGTTGTTCCCCAGCACTTTCACGCCGTCCACGAAGTAGGCCATGGAACCGCTGCGCGACCCGCGGAAGTAAAGCTCATCGCTGTTTGCCGCCTTGGTGACGCCGGGCGTCATGCTCGCGATCATCTTCACGGGATCCTTGCGCGTGGCATTGGTCTTGATCTGCGCGGTGGTCATCACCATACGGCTTGGGTCGTCCGGGCGGATCAGCGGCTCTTCCCATTTGTATCTGACAACCTCGACTATTCCCAATTCGGTATGCAAAACCGCGTCTTTCATCGATGTGATCAAGCCCGGATCTACACGCACGCCCGTGATCTCAACCGTGCCGTATGCGGGATATTGAAAGCTCACCGTGTACGCGCCGACGGGCAATGGTTTCAGTACGAAGCGGCCTTCAAAGTCCGTTTGAGCGCCCAAGACATTCGTGCCTTGCACCGCGCGCACCACGCAGAAGGGCAAGGCCTCCCCCGCATCGTCCAGCACTTTCCCATGGATCTCGCCAACCCCTTGGGCCAGCATCTGCGAACCAGCGGCCAGCGCCAGTATCGCCATTATTGTCCTTACGTTCTTCATCGTTGTTGTGGGTGTTGTTCCACAAGAAGATGCAAGGTTGTCCGGAATTGCATAAAAGGTGATCGAGGTTTTTGGTTCAGGGTATCGAGTACAGGGTACCGGGTACTGCCGACCGCGCTTCGGGCAGCTTGGTGCGCATTGCCTACTTGAGACTCAAAACTGGTGACTGGCGAATTGTGATTTGTGATTGGACGCGCGGACTTCCCACTCACGATTCCCGACTCAAGACTCCCGACTCAAGACTCCCGGACGCTAACTAAAGCTCCTCCGCTACCACCTCCCGAACCCCCGGGACCATCTGCTTCATCAAATTCTCGATGCCGCCTTTCAGCGTTACCATGCTGCTGGGGCAACCGCTGCAACTGCCGCGCAGCGAAACGGCGAGTATGCCGTCCTTGAAGGATTTGAAAGCGATGTGGCCGCCGTCACTTTCCACGTTGGGCCGCACGTATTCCTCCAGCACGGCGATGATCTGTTCCTCGTCCTTGGAGTTAGGCTTGGCGTGGGAGACCGCGCGTTCGTTCGCGTCGGCGAGGCTTTGGGCCGGTGCGTCGGAAAGCACTACGCGGCCATCGGTGTTGAGGTATTCCTGGATGTATTCACGCAGCTCGCCCTGCACCATGTCCCAATCGATGCTGTTGTTTTTGGTGACGGTTACGAAGTTGCCGCTGATGAACACGCCGGTCACGAATGGCAGGTTGAACACTTTCGCGGCTAGCGGCGACACCGCCTCCGCTTCTTCCGGGGAAGTGAATTCCATCAACCGGCCTTCCGGTACCAAAGGGCGGCCCACAACAAAACGCATGGTGGCCGGGTTGGGGGTGGACTCTGCATAAACCGAGACGGGAAGGCGTTTTTCAGTGATTTCCATGGGGATGTAAAGGTAGGGGCAGAGATTAGGTAAGAGAAACCACAGGGGCACGGAGACACGGAGGGTCACAGGGGATTTCTGATAGGGGAACCCCAGATCTGGACCGCTGATGAACACTGATAAACGCTGATAATTCCGCGCAGCGGAATGCGACAAGGCCGCTCCTGCGAACGGCCCGCAAGGGCCTTCCAATCCTGTAAATACTGTAATCCTGTTCCCGCATTCCTGTCCGCAATCCAAGGCGCTCTGGTTTAGCTTCCCAAGCATCCGCGCCCTTCTGTTGAAACCTTGCCAACCGTACCACGTATCTTTGCAATCCATGCATCCCCTGCGTTCCCTTCGCTCGAAAGGCCTTTCGGTCTTGGCCATGCTTGTGCTCGTGCTGGGCACGGCCGCGCCTGCGTTGGCGCGCATGACCTGTATCATGGGCGGACCGAGCATCCTCAGCATCGGCCAAGCGGAAGATTGTTCCCCGGTGGACCACGCGCATCCTGTTACCACGGTGCAGGCCACCTGCTGCGAAGTGTTGCAGGCCAATCCACAGCGCTCCAGTTTTGTGCCGACCAGTAGCGCCATGGTGCCGGTGCTCGTTGCCGTTGTTTTGCCTGCGGTGATCGTTCCTGCTGAAATAGCAGCTCCGGTCGTGCTTCGCGATGCGCGCTTTGCACGCCCGCCGCCTTTGGCCCGCTCCCAGCGCTTGGCCACTTTCGGCACGTTCCTAATTTAGATCGGTCTTCCCGGTGAAGGCTGCGGCTTCTGCTGCGGCCTGTTCGTGTTTTTTCACCCTGAAGATTTTTTCTGAATGAGACCAAAACAAGTCATCCTACTTCTTGCACTGACCGGAACGGGCAGCGCGCTTTTTGCGCAAAGCAGCGTGACCGGCGTGGTGCGTACGCGCGCTACCGACAAGAGCACAGCGCCGTTGCCTGATGCCCGCGTGGGCTGGGCCGGAGGTGCTGCCGTGATGAGCGATTCCACCGGGCACTTCACACTGCCCATGCCAGCCGCTTGGCCTGCAACACTCGTCACGACCTCCTTTTCAACCACGCCCGATTCGCTGCGGTTGAATGCGCCGCCCATTGCGCCGCTCACCGTAACCGTGCAGGGTTCCGTTCAACTTGCCGCTGCTGAGATCAGCGAACGACAAACCAGTACACGCCTCAGTCTCCAGTCGCTCCAAGCCATAGAGTCCATCGGCGCGCGCGAGTTGAAGCGCGCTGCTTGCTGCGATATCAGCGAAAGCTTCGAGACCAACGCAACGGTGGACATTAACTACAGCGATGCAGTGAGCGGAACGAAGACCATCCGCATGCTGGGCCTCGACGGCAAGTACGCGCAGATAAGCATGGAGAACATTCCCTTCGTGCGTGGGCTTTCCTCCAACTCCGGCCTTACGCTGATCCCCGGCCCATGGATCCAAGACATCAACGTGAGCAAAGGCATCGGCACCGCCGTGAACGGCCCCAACGCCATGACCGGCCAGATCGATCTCTGCCTGCTTGATCCCGCTTCGGCACCAACGCTTTTCACCAACCTCTACGTGAACAGCCAAAGCCGCACGGAACTGAACGTTAATGCCGCGCAGCACTTGGGCAAAGGGGGGGACAACCTTCTGATGGTGCAAGGTAACTTGATGCAGCGTGAGCTGGATGACAACGGCGACGGCTTTCGCGACCAGCCGCTCACTAAGCGATTCAACATCTTAGACCGCTGGATGCAGCGCACCGAAAAGCGCACCACGCAGGTGATCCTGCGCTACGTAACGGACATCCGCGACGGCGGACAGATGAGCAATGCACGCTTGGGGGAAAGCTCCGCTGGCCGGCGCTATGGTGTGGACATTGCAAACGAAATGGCGGACGTGATCGTGAAGAACGGATGGATCCTGAACGATCCCGGTAAAAGCATCGGGATCCTCACCGGCTTCCGGAACAACACCATTTCCTCCGTGTTCGGCGACCGCAATTACCAAGGCGCACAGCGCAGTGGCTACGCCAACGTGGTGTATCAGCAATTGCTGAAAGGCAAAGACCAGATCAAGGCCGGTGCCAGTTTCCAGTTCGACGATTATGACGAGCTTTTTCAACTGCCCACAAGCGACCGGTTGGACCTTGGACGCACCGAGCGCATGCCCGGCATATTCGCCGAGTACACGCGCATCCGCAACCGTTTCACCTTGGTTGCCGGCCTGCGTGGCGATTACAACAGTGCTTATGGCGAAGCGATCAGCCCGCGCTTGCACCTGAAATACGACATTGCGCCGCTCACCACCATTCGTTTTTCCGCAGGCAGCGGCTTCCGCAGCGCAAACCCCATCATGGAGAACGCCGCCGCATTGGCCAGTTCGCGCCACGTGGAATTCGATGGACCGCTCGGCTTTGAACGCTCGTGGAACACCGGCATCTCGTTGCTGCACAAGTTCAAATGGTTCGGCAAGAAATGGTCGTTGGCGCTGGACGCGTATCGATCCGATTTCACAGCGCAAGTGGTGGCCGACATGGACCGCGATCCGCAGACCCTGGCCTTCTACATGCTGGAAGGGCCGAGCTATGCGAACAGCTTGCTCGCCGACGTGCAAGTGCAACTGAGCAAGCAGTGGGAAATGAAGGCGAGCTACCGCTACTACGACGCGGAAACCACCTACGACGGTGAGCTGCGCGAACGTCCGCTGGTGCCCGGCCACCGCGGCTTGATAGACCTCGGCTACACCTCGAAGGACGAGAAATGGCGCTTCGACATTACGCTGAACGGCTTTGGAACTGCGCGCTTGCCCAACACTGAAAGCAATCCTGAGGAATTCCAACTCGGCGAGCGCTCGCCGGCATACGCCACGCTGAACGCACAGATCACGCGCGTGCTGGGCGCTTGGGAGCTCTACTTGGGCGGTGAAAACCTCACCGGCACCTTGCAGAACAGACAAATCCTTGACCCCGGCGATCCGTTCGGCCCGTATTTTGATGCTTCCATGATCTGGGGGCCCACCAACACGCAAATGGCCTACTTCGGCCTACGTTTCACACTGAAGGACAAACCCAAAACTCAAACACCTTGACCATGAAGAACCTACTGAAAACCGGTGCCTTCCTGCTGCTGCTCGTGGCTGGACGCACACAGGCACAAGAGTCCGCCCAATCCAATTTCGCCTCGGTGGACATCCATTCCAACGCCGTGTGCGACATGTGCCAGACCACCATCCAGACCGAAATGCTCTATGTGAAGGGTGTGCAGGCCGTGAAGGTGGACCTGGATTCGAACATCATCCACGTGGAATATAAAGCGAGTAAGACCGACCCGGATAAGCTGCGGCAAGCGGTGGCCAAACTGGGCTACATGGCGGATAGCCTGATGCCCGACCCCGAAGCCCGCAAAGCCCTGCCGGAGTGCTGCCAGAAAGAAGGCTGCGGCATGCCAGGAATGAAGCATGAGGCCGCTGCGCCTCCTGCTCCGCCTGCGCCTATGATGGACGCGACAGGGGAACCGGTTGCTCCCACTGCACCTGCGGAACCTGAAGAGCCAGCCGAACCGCAACACTGAACCAATAATGGCCTTGCTGCGCACATTGAAAGGGATCGCGCCCGCGTTCGGGCGTGATCCCTTCCTCGCGGAAACCGCCGTGGTAATTGGCGACGTAGTGATGGGCGACGGCTGTAGCGTGTGGTACAACGCTGTGATCCGCGGCGATGTGAACAGCATCCGTATCGGCCACCGCGTGAACATCCAGGACGGTGCCGTGCTGCATTGCACCTACCAGAAGTGCGGACTGCAGATCGGCAATGACGTGAGCATCGGGCACAACGCGATCGTACACGGTTGCACGGTGGAAGACAAGGTGCTCATCGGCATGGGTGCCATTGTGATGGACCAAGTGGTGATCGGCACCGGCAGTGTGATCGCCGCTGGCGCCGTGGTGACGCAGGGCACCGTGGTGGAACCCGGAAGTTTAATGGCCGGGGTTCCTGCAAAGCGTATCGGTGAGGTAGGTAAGGAACTTTCCGAGGGCGAGATCGAGCGGGTCGCGCGGAATTATGGGATGTATGCGGGGTGGTACAAGGAGTGAAGTTGACGAGGTATTGAAAATCGGATGAACGCGGATAAGCTCGTTCACTCCGCGGTCGCTGGCTAAGGCAGCTTCAACGATCCATCCGCTTCCCAAATGCCCTGCTTTACAGGAGCATCTTCAAGCCCCAGCCGCTCCAAGACTTTTCGGAAGTTAGCCGGGTCGCCGCTGGTGTAACACGCAAGGAGGCCTTGGGATGCCGCAGGGTCCCGAGGCGGAGACCCTGCGGGAGGGATGGAACCGGAGGTTGAGAATAACGCGTGTTCTTCAAGCAAGGATTTTAACCGCCGCGCAATCGCTTCCGAAGGTTCAATAACACGCACGCCCGGCCCAGCGATGCGCTCGATCAGCGGGCGGACCAGCGGGTAATGCGTGCAACCCAGCACAAGCGTGTCAATCCCCTTCAGGACCATCGGTTCAATCCAACCGCGCAACATTTCCTCCGTCTTCGCACCTTCAAAATCCCCCGCATCAATGCGCTGCGCCAGTCCGGGGCAAGCTTGCTGGATCACCTTTACCCCTTGCCCGAAGCGTTCCACCACGTCCGCTAACGCGCGGCCGTCCACCGTTGCGCGCGTAGCGAGCACGCCCACAACACCGGTGCGGGTGTGTTCCACTGCAGGTTTTACCGCCGGGTCCATGCCCACGATGATCACTCCGGGGAACTGTTTCCGCAAGGGGCCAAGCGCTGCGCTGGAAGCGGTGTTGCAAGCCACCACGATGGCCTCGCAGCCCTTCGCCAAAAGCGCTTCCGTGATCGCCGTGCTGAAGGCAAGGATCTCTTCAGCCGTGCGCTCCCCGTAAGGCACGTGCGCATTATCGCCGAAATAGAGCAGGCGCTCCGTGGGGAGCGCCTGTCTAATTGCGGCGGCCACGTTCAGGCCGCCAATGCCGGAATCGAAAATGCCTATCCGCGGGGCGTGGCCCATGCGCCACGCTTAAGGAATGGCCAACTTCTTCTTCACCGCGAGCAGGATGTCGTCGCCGCCGTCGGTGTAAAGCACCATGCCGGTGCTGCTGTCGAAGATGTAGGTGTATTTGCCTTCAGTTGCCACTTCCTGGATGGCCTTGTTGGTGCGGTCCACCATTGGGGCGAGCAGTTCGTTTTCCTGCTTGGACAGATCATCCTTGGCCTTGTCCTGCGCGTCGCCGATGCGTTGCTCCAGCTCCTGGATCTCACGCATGGCCACTTGTTGCTCGGTCTTGGTCATGGTTTCCGCCTTGCCTTGGGCATCGGTCACCTTGTCCTGATACTCTTGGCCCATAGCCTTCAACCGGTCGTCCAAAGTCTTGGCGAAGGCCTGCATTTTGGCTTCTGCGTCTTTGCGCTCGGGGAGCATCAACATCAGCGCTTGGCGGTCGATGTGGCCGAGTTTTACGGTGGTCTGTGCTTGCGCCGCACCGGCGGTGGCGGCCACGAGACACAGGGTGGCGATCAAATTCTTCATGTTCGTTCTTGTGTTCACTGCTTGGGTTTCATTTCGTTGTCTCCACCGGTGCCACGTGGGGGCGTTTTGTCCGGGGTTTGGTCTGGCGTTGCTTGTCCGCCATTATCATCTTCGTCATCGTTGCCGCGCAAATTGCCGGGGTTGTCGCCGTCCTTTCCGGGACGGATGCCGAGCTTGCGCAGCACGCTGTCGCTCTTGTCGTATTTCTCGCTGGCGTAAAGCACGTTGTTGCCCGCCCCGCCAATGTCAAAAATAGCCACGTAGCTGGTGCCTGCCACTTCCTTTACCGCGTCGAATATGCGGTCCTGGATGGGTTGCACAAGCTCCTGACGCTTCTTGAACAGGTCCCCGCCCACGCCGAAGCGCTTTTGTTGCAAGTCGCGAGCTTCCTGCTCTTTCTTGGCGATCTCCTCTTGGCGGCTTTTCTTCATTTCCTCCGTGAGGAGGATCGCCTCTGCGTTGAAAGCATCTTTCAAACGTTGGATCTGGGACCAGCGGTCGTCAATTTCCTTTTGCCAGCCTTTGCTGTTGCGGTCCAATTCCTGTTGCGCGGCCGCATACTCCGGCATTTGCGAAAGGATGTATTTGGTGTCCACGAAGGCGATGCGCTGCGCCTGCACGGCGCCCGTGCAGAGGACCAGCGCAAAAATTGCGGTTCGGAGGAGGTGTTTGGCCATGTTGCGTACGTCTAAAATAGGCGATCGCGGCTATAGCTCGCCAAGATCTATGCCAATTGTGAAATGGAACTGGCTTTTCGCCATGTTCGGCTTGTCGGGAACGTCGTCGAAGCGCCAGCCGTAATCAAGCCCCATGGGCCCGAACATGGGCAGGAATAAGCGCAAACCGATGCCTGCGCTGCGGTAAACCTTGAACGGGTCGTAACGGTCAATGGAGTTCCAAGCATTGGCTGCTTCGGCGAAGCCCAGTGCGAAAATAGTGGCTTGCGGATTGAGCGATACCGGGAAACGGATCTCGGCGGTGTATTTGTTCACGAAGTAGCTGCCGAAGTCCGGCGAAAGTGCCAAGTCGTCGTAGCCGCGCAACGCGATGATCTCCCGACCGTCCAACTGGAAGCCCGTGAGACCGCTTCCTCCGAGGTAGAAGCGCTCGAACGGTGAGGGGTTGGTGCGGTCCGTGTATCGGCCTAAGAAGCCGAGGCCCACGCGTGCCATCAACACGAAATCATGTTTGGTTTTGCTGCGCGTCAATTTGGTGAACCACTGGCTCGTGAATTTCCATTTGTGGAATTCCGCGAGCCGGTATTGTTCCGAGGGCTCTTGTAGTGTGTAGTTCACCCCAGGATTGAAAACCGACCATGGTGGCGTGGCTTTTACGGACACGCTCGTCTCGGATCCTTGGGTGATCCAGAACGGTTCGGCGATGGACCGTCGTGCAAAGCGCAGTTGCAGCGCGTACACGTTGCTGTTGCCGTTGCTGAACGCGAAGAGCGAGTTCCAATTCTGCAACCGGTATTGCTGGTAGCTGCCGGTGAGGTTCACAAAGAAATAGTCGTCTGGCCAGTTGAGGCGCTTGCCCAAGCCTACAGCACCGCCCAAAATTCCGAGCTGTTGAAATTCAGGGTCTTCTGTGCTTTTTCCATTGGTCTGGCGCGTGTAATAGCCCGAAAGGCTGAGCGAATTCGGCTTACGGCCACCCAGCCAAGGCTCGATGAAGGAGAGGCTGTAACTCTGGTAGTAGCTACCGTTGGTCTGTGCGCGCAAGCTCAACGTTTGGCCATCGCCGGAAGGCAGCGGGGTCCATGCTCTTTTGTCGAAGATCTTCCGCATGCTGAAGTTGGTGAAGGAGAGTCCCAACGACACCAGTACGCGACCACCGCCGTAACCGCCGCTCAGCTCCAAGCGATCGCTCGGTTTTTCGGCCACGGTGTAATTCAGGTCCACTAAACCGGTGCGCGGGTCCGGTACAGGCGTTACGCCCACTTGCGCGGGATCGAAAAAGCCCAAACTGATGAGCTGCTGTTGCGAGCGGATCACTTCGCTGCGGTCGAACAAATCGCCCGGCCGGGTGCGGATCTCCCGCCGGATCACGTGGTCGAAGGTCTTGGTGTTGCCCGATACGGTGATGTCGCGGATGCGGTACTGCTTGCCTTCGCGGATGCGCACTTCCAAGTCGATGCTATCGCCTTCCACACGCTCGATAGGGTCCGGGTTGAAGCTGAGGTAGCCCCGGTCCATGTAGAGCGAGCTGATGTCCACGCCGCTGGGGTTCATGTACAGGCGGCTGTCCAGCTTTTTCTTGTTGTACGGCTCGCCGTGCTTGATGCCGAGGATCTTCACCAAGGTGTCGTTGGGATACTTGGTGTTTCCTGTGAACATGATGTCGCGGAAGTAGAACCGGTTCCCTTCGTCCACAGTGATATCGATCGCGATTTTCTTGTCCGAAACAAAGCGCACCGTGTCTTTGACCACCACCGCGTTGCGATAACCTTTCTCGTTGTAGAGGTCGATGAGTTTGGCCTTGTCGTCGCGGAAGGCAGTGCTGATGAATTTGCTGCTGCCGAAGATGTTGTACCAGCGCTTGCGCTTGGTCTCCTTCATGGCGCGGCGCAATTTGCCGTCGGCGATGTTCTCGTTCCCGTGGAAGAAAATATCCTTGATGCGGACGCGCGGACCTTTATCCACCAGCACTTTCAAACGCACGCTGTTTTCCAACGTGGTGTCGGTGCTTTGCTCAATGCGCGCATCGGCCTTGAGGTAGCCTTTCTCGCGGAAGTAGTGGCTAACGGCTTGGCGCGCATTCGCCAATACGGCATCGTTCACCTGTTGCCCGCGCTGCATCTCCATTACATCGCGGAGCTTGTCGCCTTCATTCCGCGTAACGGTACCTGCGAAGCCGTAGCTGGCAAGCTGCGGATTCTCCACTACGATGATGTTAAGGAAGGCCGTGGCACCGCGCGTTTCGGCGAGTTCGATGCGCACGTCGCTGAACAATTTCTGGTCCCAGATAGCGCGGATGGCCCTGCCGATCTTATCGCCGGGAATGGTCACTTTATCGCCCACTTTCAACCCGCTGAAAAGCTTTACCGCATTGGGGTCGCGGGTTACACAACCGCTCACCGTGATGCCCGCGATGGTGTATTCTTTCGGGTAGCCATAGTCCGACGTCGGCACGCCCAGCCCTTGAGCCGTGGCGGAAACGCCGGTGCCCGCAAGCACGAGAAGGAACGCCGCAAGGCGGAGCAGTTGTCGCATGGCCGTCATTGCGGGTCTTGAAGCTGTTCGCGCGTGCGGCCAAAGCGGCGCTCGCGTTGTTGGTAATCGAGCACGGCCTGGTACAAATGTTCTTTCCGGAAATCGGGCCATAGCACGGGCGTGAACCACAATTCCGCGTAGGCGATCTCCCAAAGCAGGAAGTTGCTGATGCGGTGCTCGCCGCTGGTGCGCACCAGCAGTTCCGGATGGGGGATACCTCCTGTGCTGAGCCGTTCGCCAATGGCCTTTTCGTCGATGTCGTGCATGCCGATGCGGCCTTCCTTTATGTCGTTCGCCACGCCGCGCACCATGCGCAGGATGTCCCAACGGGCGCTGTAGCTCAACGCCAACGTCAAGGTGATCCGGTTGTTGCCCGCGGTGTGGTCCATGGCCTTTTTTAGCGCGGCCCGGCAACCCGTCGGCAGGCTGTCCAAGTCGCCGATGGCGTTGAGCCGCACGCCGTTTTCGTGCAATTCGCCCACTTCGCTGGCCAAGGTGTTCACCAACAATTCCATCAGGGCATCCACTTCGGCTTGGGGGCGGTTCCAGTTTTCGGTACTGAAAGCATACAAGGTTAAGTATTTTATGCCGATCTCCGTGGCGCCCGTAAGTGTTTCCCGGATAGGCTGCACCCCGTTGACATGGCCCTGAACGCGATGTTCACCCTTGTTTTCCGCCCAACGGCCGTTGCCGTCCATGATCACGGCGACGTGTACAGGAACGCGCGCGGGATCGATGCGATCGCGCAGTTCTTGCTCGGTGGATGTGGGGGAGGTGCTCACGGAAAGGGGGGCGAAGGTCGCAATTGCCGGTGAATGATGGAAACCGGGAATGAGTTTAACTGCGGAGGGCGCGGAGAACGCGGAGGAAATACCGGCCTCGGGCGGGTTAACCGCAGAGGGCGCTGATTAACACAGATGCGACCTTCGGTCCGATACGTATCGGACGGAATACCGGCCTAAGGCTTGGAACCGCAACGGCATGCCTACGGCAGCTAAGTGCGCAACGGACGCAACGGGAACGCCCGGTCTCCGATTCAACCACGGATAAACACAGATGGACACGGATAAACGCGGACCGTGCTTCGCCGACTCGGCCTTCGTAGCCACTTCGGCGAAGGAGGCAGCGGCTACGCCCAGGCGAGTAAAAGTGGATGAAACGTGGGTTTTAGCCCGCCATGCTGATTTTCGCAAGGCCGCGGCGGCAGGCGGAATCAGGAATCAGCAAATGAGGAATTTGCTGATCCGAAATGGCGTTGAAAGCTGAATGTTCCCTCGGAAACGTGTAGGGCAATTGAAACCCTACCGCCGCTTTTTGTCCCAAATGGCATCACACTCGGTGAAGCGGGTGAGCAGGTAGCTCAGGGTGACGCCGGTGTAGTTGTACCAATCGCGGGTCTGGCTATCGCCACGGGCGCGGCCGGTGTTGAAGCCGCTGGTGCGCAATGCGCTGGGGTCACTGAGCAGGGCGGTAAGGGGGCCGGATTCTTCCAGCAGCACGTTGTTGTCCACGTAGGTGCCGCTCACGTCGTCGATGTAGTCCGTGTAAGTGCGGCGCAGGCCCCACTCCACTTGCAGGTCGAATTTGGCGGTGAGCGCCAGTTTAACCCCAACGCCGAAAGGGATGCAGATCTGGTTCAAACTGTAGCCCGCGCCGTTGCCGGTGCCTTGGCCTTCCGTGCCCAACGGCTGCAGGTCGTACCAAGTGTCGTTCAGCAGGTTCTGGGGATTGGTGTGGAAATACGCCAACCCGGCGAACACAAAAGGAGTCCACGTTTTGTTGTCTTTGGCGAGGCCCCGGTATTTGAAGAAATTCACCTCCAAAAGTGCGGAACCTTCGAACAACACACTGCGGAAACCCAAGTTGCGCAACTGTTGCAACTGGTCCGGAGAGTCGCGGTCGTAGGCCTCCAAATTCGAGTACAAACCCTGAAAGCGGACAGCATAGCGCTCGTTGAAGTTGTAGCGGTACATCAGGCCCACCGCCCCGTGCGTGTTCTTCGGGTAATGCTTGTACGGATTGAGGTCGCCGATGTAGTAGGTTACGCCGCCGGTAATGCCTAACTCGCCCACCTGCGCCGCAGCAGGCAGCGCTGCGAGCATGAGCAAGGAAATGCCGAAAGCTTTGGTCATCGGGTGCAAGAACGGAACTGAAGGGCGATTCTTGCTTGGGCGGCGAATTTAGTGTTGGGGGAGCGAGGGCTTAAAACAGCGGCTGGTGGGGGCGTTATCGATAGCTACGCCACTACCCCCCCTGAAACCCCGGCTTCGCCGACCGGATATCCAGCCCCCAAGCCAGTTTGGAGCGCAGGGTGTCCAGAAAGTCCTGTCCGGTCAGCTGTACGAGTTTGGCGCGGTGGCCGGCACTGCTTACGCGGAGTTCCACTTGGTGGTCCAAGATCTCGCTGCGCGAATCCATATTGACCAAATACTTTTCGCCGCGCGCATCCACGGTGAGCGTGAGTTCGCTTTTCCATGGCACCACGAAGGGCCGCACATTGAGGTTGTGCGGGCTGATAGGTGTTACCGTCATGGCTTCACAATCCGGCGACATGATGGGGCCGCCGCAACTGAGCGAATAGGCCGTACTGCCCGTGGGCGTGGCAATGATGAGACCGTCCGCCCAGTAGGTGTTGAGGTAGCTGCCGTCCAAGTGCGCGTGAATGGCGATCATGGTGGCACCATCGCGCTTGTGGATGCTTACTTCGTTCAGCGCTGTTTGTCCATCGAACGCCGGCAGGCCTTTCATGGCGAGCAAGCCCCGCTCGGCGATGGTGTATTCACCCTTTAATACGGCTTGCAGCGTTTGGTCCACTTCTTCGAGGCGCGTGCTGCTGAGGAAGCCCAACCTGCCAAGGTTGATGCCCAGTACCGGTACGCCGCTGTCGCCGAGAAAGGCCACGCTGTCCAGAAAACTGCCGTCGCCACCGAGGCTGATGAGGTAATCCAATTTCGCTTCGCCTGCATGCGCCATCATTGCCGTGCCGTTGGCCAGCGGAACGCCTGCTTCGGCCATGCGTTCCGCCAGTCCATTTTCCACTACGGGCACGGCACCCGCAGCGCTTACGCGGCTTATGATGTGCGCTACCGTATGGGCTGCTTCCGCAGGATAAAGTCTTCCGTGGATACCGATGCGCATGCTTTTCGTCTTCAGAACGGTTGGCTGAAATGTAAGTACAATCCGGTTTCCCCCATGTGGTTCACCGCGCCTTCCACGCGCAGCACTTGGTCGTAGCTGGTCACAAGGTCCAGTCCCAATCCGGAGCCTTGCAGCAGCCGGTCGGAAAGGAAATTCTCCGTGCCGTGGAGGCCGTCGTACACGTAGGCCACGTCCGTGAAGGCGTTGAGGTACACCGCGACATAGAGGTTGCGGAAGGCTTCGAAGGGGATGGGCTCCACGCGGTAATTCGCCGGGCGCACCAAGGCGAACAGCAGGTTGAACTTGGCCAAGCCGTAGTGCTGCCCGTCGATGACGTAGTACTCGTAACCGCGCACGTAATCGCCATATCCCAAGCCTTCCTGCACGTAGTAGGGAATACCGCCGCCGATCGATGCCTTGCCACTGAGGTTGGCCCCGTAGCTCCAGCGCTGGCCCGCTTTCCAACTGCGCTGTACGCTGGCACGCAAGGTGGTAACGTCCGGGCCGGGACTGCCCAAGCCGTAGCGGTCTACCAGCACATCCGCATAAAGGCCGCTCAAGGTGAAAGCACGCGAATCGCGCCGGTCCAGCGTAAGCGTGTAGCCAACAGCGGGGTAGGAGATGGTCTCTTTTCCGGAGCCGAAAAAGTCCGGGACGGCTAAGGCAACGGTGTCCCGCACGCTGGCGTTGTGCCACGAGGCACGCCAACTGTGGCGCAAATCGTGCAAGGGACGCAGATTCAGTTTTACTTGAGCGGTCCAGGAGTTGATGATGTTTTCGCCCGGCGAGCGCAGGAATACCCGCTTGTTGTCAACGGTGGCAACGGTGATCTCGTCCTGTTCACCATAGAATCCGCCGACCTCCGCGCCCCAATGCTGCGCCCGGTCGAAGAAGGGTACCCGGTAGCTCAACCCGAATTCACGCGAGTAGCCAAGCTGCACTTTGGCAAAAAGCGTTTCGTTGAGACCGCGCATGTTGTAGCGGTACAAGTAGCCACCGATGTTGATGCGCCGCAAGTCCTTGGTGAGCCACCACGTGTTGAAGTTGGGATCCGCCAAGCGGATGATCGGCGAGGGCCACCAGAACCAGCGCTCGTCCACGGTAACGGTAATGAAGACCTCGTGCGGCCCGAGGAAGGTGGGCATCAATCCAACGGTGTTGAACAGGCCGAGGTTCAGCAGGTTTTCGCGGCTGCGTGCCAAGCGGGCGTAGAGGTCGTCCGCGCCTAAGGAGTCGCCTATGTCGAAGGTGAGTTCGCGCTGCAGCACGCGCTCCTTTGTTTTTTCGTTGCCTTCGTACGCAATGCCGGAAACGAGAAAAGGACCGTCGAAGCGCATGGGTGCATCCTGCGCCTGGATTTTGCCTTGCGAAAGGATTACCAATAGGACAGGAAGAAGCTTGCGAAAGATCCGGTGCCTATGGGGCATGCACACTTCTGGAATTACCGTTTCGGATTGCTAATTGCTAATTGCTAATTCCTGATCGGTGATTCGGCCATGCCGGGCATGCAGCCGGAATCAGGAATTAGGAATTAGCAATTTCAGGAATTACATGTTGATGATGCGCATCACGTCCAAGTAGCGGTTGCGCATGTCGTCTTCCGCCTTGCCGCCTTGGAACGCGGTGCGCACTGTGTACTCGAAACGTTCGAAGCTCTTCAATATGGCACCGATCTCTTCCCGGTTGATCTTTAGCGTTACTTCCATGCGCATGGTGTCGGGCAAGTCGCTTGTGTATACGCTTAGCACACGTGCGCCTTCGTCTTCCACGATCCGTGCGATCTGCTGGAGCGCGTAGTCGTTGCGGTCCATTTCCAACACCACCACGGTGCCTGCCTCATTCGCGTTAACTACTTCCGCAAGTCGACTTAGTGCGCGGTGTTCGTCCACCACGCCGAGGTAGTTGCCATTCATGTCCAGCACGGGCACTACGGAAAGGCTCAGCCGCGCCATCAGGCGGAGCACGTCGTACACGTGTTGCCGATCGCGCACATAAGGCACTTCCACTTGGTCCATCAGCTTGGCCACCGTGGCATCCGGGTCGTTGTTATCGGCCAATGCGGCATCCTTCACCAAACCGAGCAAGCGCTTCTGTTTCACTACCGGCAAATGGGAAACCTTGAACTCTTCCATCAGGTCCAACGCGCGCGCAACCCGGTCTTCCGGCTTCAGTGGCACGATGGCGGGGGAGATGAGGTCGATGGCTTCCATTCTTCTGAAACGCCCGATGCGTGTCTGTTACTTTTGCGGCGCGCTCCGGGGGAACAAAGTAAAGGTGCGCTAATCAATGGCGCGGCTCAGTGTAAACATCAACAAACTTGCCACGTTGCGCAACGCCCGTGGCGGCAACAATCCGGACGTGCTGAAATGGGCGTTGGAAATTGAACGTTTCGGCGCGCAGGGCATCACCGTGCATCCACGGCCGGACGAGCGCCACATCCGCTTTTCCGATGTGCATGCGCTGGCGCCGAAGCTCACCACGGAGTTCAACATTGAAGGGTATCCGGGGGAAGATTTCATACAGATGGTGCTGGCCGTGAAGCCCGCGCAAGTGACGTTGGTGCCCGACCCCCCCGGCGTGCTTACCAGCAATGCCGGCTGGGATGCCAAGGCGCGCAAAGCCGAGCTGAAGCCCATTGTGCAACGCTTTAAACAGGCAGGCATCCGCGTGTCGCTCTTCATGGGCACGGACTTGGAGCAGATCGCGCACGCCGCCGATACCGGCACCGACCGGATCGAACTCTACACCGAGCCTTACGCCGAACGGTACGCCGCCGACCGCGAAGCCGCTGTGGTACCGTTCGCCAAAGCCGCTGAAAAAGCCATTTCGCTCGGCCTTGGGCTGAATGCAGGCCATGACCTTGACCTGCACAATCTCGCGTGGTTCAACCAACAGGTGCCCGGCTTGCAGGAGGTTTCCATTGGCCATGCACTGGTGTGTGATGCGCTGCGTTTCGGCATGGAGAACACCGTGCAACTTTACCTCCGTGAACTGCGATGAGCGTGGAGCTATTCCACCGCCGCAGCGGCAACGGACCTTCCATCGTGTTGTTGCACGGCCTCTTCGGCAGCAGCGATAATTGGGGCACCGTAGCCCGTGATCTCACCAATGATTTCGACGTGACCCTCGTCGATCTGCGCGACCACGGCCGTTCACCGCACACGGAGTTAACGGACTATCCCCTCATGGCGGAAGATGTGCATGCGCTTTTTCAAAAGCTTGAACTGAAGCAAGCGGTGCTGGCGGGCCATAGCATGGGCGGAAAAACAGCGATGGTGTTCGCACAACGCTGGCCGGAACTGCTGAAGCACCTCGTGGTGGTGGACATCGGCCCCCGCGCATATCCCATCGGTGATCACGCCACGATTATGGAAGCGCTGCTCACCAGCGATCTGTCCGCCAAGACTTCGCGTCAAGAGGTGGAAGACCATCTGGAACGCTTCATCCCTGAAAAAGGCGTGGTGCAGTTCCTGATGAAAAGTCTCTATTGGGTTGAATCCGGAAAATTGGGCTGGCGCTTCAACGTGCCAACGCTACAGCGCTGCCTGCCCGCGATCCACGGCGGCATTCCACCGGCGGTGGTGAAAACGCCCACGCTCGTTATCCGCGGCGGGAAAAGCCCGTATATCGTCCGTGAGGACTTGCCGCAGATAAAAGAGCAGTTCCCGAATAGCCGCGTGGAAACAGTTGCGTACGCCGGACATTGGGTGCCTGCACAGGCTCCGGAGGAAGTGGCGGCGATGTTGCGTGGCGTGGCGGTTGGTTAGTGAAGTTTCGCCTGGGTATCGGGGAGCCGGGCCGGCGCGGCCGCCGCCGGCGGGGGGGGGAGGGTGCCGGTGCGATTGTTGGGTTGAACGGGCTCCGACCGGCTGCCAACTTTTGATACACCGGGCAGAGGAAATGCCGGATCAGAGATTGATACAAGGACGACTGCCGATACCGGCTGAATTCTGCCGCATGACAACTGACAGCTGACAACAAATCCCTCCGTGCCTCCGTGTCTCCGTAATGAAAAATCAGGCCGGATTCACAACGCGCTCAACACCGCCCGCGCCACCGCATCCGCGGCCCCCTTCCGCTCTTGCACAAAATGCCGTGCTGCCGCTGAAGCTTTTTCCAGCGTTTCAGCATTTCCCAGCCATTTGTCCAACGCGCTTTTCAGCTCGGCTGCATTGGTAACGGCGACCCCTGCGCCGGCATCGATCAAGCCTTGCGCCTCCGGAAATTTCTTGTGCTCAGGCCCAAAGATCACTGGCACGCCCCACGCTGCGGCCTCCAAAATGCTGTGGATGCCGTCCGTGAAACCGCCGCCCACGTAGGCCACGCTGCCGTAGCGGTACAAGCGGGCCAACAGGCCCATGCGGTCCACCAACAATGTCCCTTGCGGTTCTATGCCCAAGGTGGATGCGATGTTGGCGGGTTCGCTGTTCTCCAATTGGCTCCAGCGGGCCAACGGTTTCGGGAAGCGTTTTTCGGTGGCTTCGAGTTGCTCCTCGTGCAATTCATGCGGCACCACCATGCACTTGGGAGCGGCCTTGCCCATGCCGACCAATGCTTCGGCGAGCAGCCGTTCATCTTCCGGCCACGTGCTTCCGCAAATAAGCAGCTGCGCTGCCCCGGCGAAAGCTTTTGCCAACGGAATTTCTTCGCGGTCCGCAACGATCGCGGCAACCCGGTCGAAGCGGGTGTCGCCGCCCACGGAAACGTTACGCAAACCCAGCCCGGCCAGTAGGTCCATGGAGTGTTGGTCCTGCGTGAAAATTTGTGTGAAGCTTTTCACCATGCGCCGCCAAGCCCCGCCGTACCAGCGGAAAAACGGCTGGTCCTTGCGGAATACGGCGGAGACCAAAAAGGTGGGCGTTCCGGCTTCGCGCAGCGCTTGCAAGTGGTGGTACCAAAATTCGTACTTCACGAAGATCGCGGCTTTGGGCCGCACCAGTTCCTGCAGCTTCCGCGCGTTGGCCTTACTGTCCGGCGGCAGGTATTCCACGTGCATGGCCAAGGGAAAATCCTTGCGTGCTTCATAGCCGCTGGGGCTGAAGAAGGTGAGCAGAACCGGCAGTTCGGGGCGCTCTTTTTTAATGGCTTCAAGCACCGGTCTGCCTTGTTCGAATTCGCCAACGCTTGCGCAGTGCATCCACAGACAGCCTTGCAGTTGCTCGCGCTTTGCTTCCAGCCGTTGCCACAAACCTTCGCGGCCTTTCAGCCATGCGGCGGCTTTCGGTTTCCACGGCGCTGCCAGTTTTATGGCCGTGTGGTACAGCCCCGTGCCAGCGTCGTACAAAAACGGCATTACTGATAGAACTGGCGGTCGTCCTTCGCTCTGTAAATGGGCAACGTCCAACCCGCGCGCAGACCGTTTAGGAAGTCCAATCGGCCCGTGTCACCCGGGCGGCCTGTGTCGAAGTTGAAAGGCCGCAAGGACTGTGTGAAGCCGAGCTGCATCTCGAAGCCCACCATGAAATTTACGCGGCGGTTGTTGCTCAAATGCTGGTAACCCACGAACAATAGCGCGGCCGGTCCGGCGGTGAGGCGGTCGTAGCCCTTGGCGTATTCACCTTCCAGCGCAGGCACCACATTGTTCTGGCTTTCGATAAGCAGCTTGTGGCGCATGTAGCCGCCGCCAATCTTCAGCAACATGCCGCTGTTGGGATTCGGGCCCGCCACAGGAATGAGCTTTCCGGCCACGGCGAAAATGGTGTAGCCGCGCTCGTATAACAGGATGGAGGCGGGGTTGCCGTCCTGGTCCACGATAACGCCGTTGGTTGTGACCAGTTCCTTCAAAATGCTGCGGTCCACCACTTGGTTGCCGAACATGAACGAACCTTCCAGGCCCAGCAGGTAGTTGCTCTTGAATTTCCGCGCCGCGCTTAGGCCGATGTTGTGGTTGTTCCCGAAGCGGTCCGCCATTGAGCCGCCGGGCACTTGGTATGCATAGCTCAAGGTGACAGGCACCATGGTAATGGATGTATCCCGCAGGCCGCTTTGCGCGTAGGAAGGGGCCGCGAAGGCGACACATGCAGGAAGTAGGAGGTAACGGAACAGTTTCATGGATCGGCGAAGGTAGCTTGGTGGCTGTGGCCGACCAGCACCCGGAACAAGGGTCAAAAACGGCCCACGGGCTTGACGGACCCATTATATTCGCGGCCCCGCAGCCCAAATCTGGCAAGTACGCGGATGATTTTCAGCCCATGAAGCCCATTCAAATGGTCGACCTGCTCGGCCAATACGAAAAGATAAAGCCCGAAGTGGACGCAGCCATTGCCGAAGTGGTGCGCAGCACGGCTTTCATCAACGGCCCTGAAGTAAAAGCGTTCGAGAAAGAATTGGCTGAATTTCTGGGCGTGAAGCATGTTGTAGCCTGTGCGAACGGCACAGATGCGCTACAAATCGCCATGATGGCCTTGGGCCTGAAGCCGGGCGATGAAGTCATCACGGCTTCGTTCACTTTTGTGGCCACCGTGGAAGTGCTGGCCTTGCTGGGCTTGGTGCCTGTTTTTGCTGATGTGCTCCCCGGAACGTTCAATCTTGACCCCGCCGACGTTGCCCGCAAAGTGACCCCGCGCACCAAGGCCATTGTACCGGTGCATCTCTTCGGGCAACCAGCAGATATGGATGCCATTACGGCTGTCGCCAGGGAATACAACCTCTTTGTGGTTGAAGACAACGCGCAAGCCATTGGAGCCAACCATAGCGGTGCCAACGGCACCCGAAAAGCAGGTGCGATCGGTGATATTGGAACTACGAGCTTTTTCCCCAGTAAGAACCTCGGTTGCTTCGGTGACGGCGGCGCTTTGTTCACCAACGATGACGAACTGGCCAAGAAGGTCCGCATGGTGTGCAATCACGGCAGTGATGTGCGCTACTACCACGAAACAGTAGGCGTGAACAGCCGGTTGGACAGCATGCAGGCCGCCATATTGCGTATCAAATTGCGCCACCTGAATGCTTATGCTAAGGCACGTAATGCCGCAGCCGCAGTCTACGACAACGCGTTCGCGGACATTGCGGAATTATCCACGCCAGCGCGCAGTTCCTTCGCCAACCACGTATTCCATCAGTACACGTTGAAAGTGGCGGGAGGAAGTGAAAAGCGCGATGCACTGAAGAAGCATCTGGAGGCCAACGGCGTGCCCGCCATGGTGTACTACCCGGTGCCTTGCCATTTGCAGAACGCCTACAAAAGTGCGCGCTTCGCTGCGGGGTCATTGCCCGTTACGGAACAGCTTACGCACGAAGTCCTTAGCCTGCCCATGAGCACGGAACTGGACGAACAACAACTCAACCACATCACCGCAACGGTGAAAAACTACTTTAAGTAAGGGCGGAAAAACTTCCACCCCAACCACAACCACCATGAACATAGCAGTAGTAGGCACAGGATACGTAGGGCTCGTTACGGGCACTTGCTTTGCAGAGACCGGCAATCACGTGATCTGCGTGGACATCGACAAGGAGAAGGTACAGAAGTTGAAGGACGGAAAAGTCCCCATCTACGAACCGCACCTTGACGTGCTTTTTGAGCGCAACATCCGGCAGGGACGCTTGCACTTCACCACCGATCTGAAAAGTGCCGTGGACCAGGCGCAGATCATCTTTCTCGCGCTGCCCACACCTCCGGGAGAGGACGGAAGTGCGGACCTGAAGTACGTGCTCGGCGTTGCCGAGGAATTGGGCAAGATCATCACCGATTACAAGGTGGTCGTGGACAAAAGCACGGTGCCCGTGGGAACGGCGGAAAAAGTACGCGAGGCCATTGCACGCAACGCCAAAACGCCGTTCGACGTGGCCAGCAATCCGGAATTTTTACGCGAAGGCTACGCCGTGGACGACTTCCTGAAGCCGGATCGCGTGGTGGTGGGCACCAGCAGTGCCCGCGCGCAAAAAGTGATGGAGGATCTGTATAAGCCCTTCGTTCGCCAAGGCAATCCCATCATCTTCATGGACGAGCGTAGCGCCGAACTCACGAAGTACGCGGCCAATGCTTTCCTCGCCACCAAGATCACTTTCATGAACGAGATCGCCAACTTCTGCGAGGCGGTAGGTGCCGACGTGGACAAGGTGCGCATCGGCATGGGCACGGACACGCGCATCGGCAAGCGCTTCCTCTTCCCCGGCATCGGCTACGGCGGCTCCTGCTTCCCCAAGGACGTGCAGGCATTGGCCAAAAGCGGCAAAGACGCCGGCTACGATTTCAAGGTGATCAGCAGTGTGATGCAGGTGAACGAACGGCAGAAGACGACCCTCACCGACAAGATCCTGAAGCACTATGGCGGCAACGTCAAAGGCAAGCGCTTCGCCATGTGGGGTCTCGCCTTCAAGCCTGACACCGACGATATCCGTGAGGCACCCGCCTTGTACATGATCGATGCCCTCTTGGCTGCTGGTGCAGAAGTCTCCGTTTTCGATCCGGAGGCCATGGCCAACGTGCGCAAACTGATGGGGCAAAAGGTGAGATTCGCCAACGACGAATACGATGCGCTCACGGAGGCCGATGCGCTCGTCGTTGCCACGGAATGGGCGCTGTTTCGCACGCCGGATTTCGAACGCGTGGGCGCTGCCCTGAAGGACCGCATCATCTTCGACGGCCGCAACCTGTACGACACGGAGGAAATGCGTGACCTCGGTTTCCATTACGTAAGCGTGGGTCGCCAAGCCGTGAACGCACCCAACAAGAAGTGAACATGAGCGCTAAGAAGAGTTCTACCAAGCCGATGAAAGCTGCTAAAGCCACTAAGCCTGAAGCTAAAAAAGCTGCAACCAAAACGGCGGTCAAGAAAAAGTCAGCGCCCGAAAAGGAGCGTGTGCTCATCACGGGTGCCGCGGGCTTTCTGGGCTCACACCTCTGCGACCGTTTCCTGAAAGAGGGCTACCATGTTATCGGCATGGACAACCTCATTACTGGCCGGTTGAAGAACATCGAGCACCTTTTTAAGCGCAGCGATTTCGAATTCTACCACCACGACGTTTCCAAGTACGTCCATGTGCCCGGCAAGCTGAAGTACATCCTGCATTTCGCTTCCCCCGCAAGCCCGATCGACTACCTGAAGATACCGATCCAAACGCTGAAAGTGAGTTCGCTCGGCACGCACAACCTGCTCGGACTGGCGTTGGCGAAAAAAAGCGCGCATCCTGGTTGCCAGCACCAGCGAGGTGTACGGCGACCCGCAGGTACATCCGCAGACTGGAAGCGTACTGGGGCCACGTGAACACCGTGGGTCCGCGCGGCGTGTACGATGAAGCCAAGCGCTTTCAAGAGGCGATCACCATGGCCTACCACACCTACCACGGGCTGGAAACCCGCATGGTGCGCATCTTTAACACGTACGGCCCGCGCATGCGCCTCAACGACGGCCGGGTGCTGCCGGCCTTCATCGGCCAAGCACTGCGCGGAGAGGACCTAACCATCTTCGGAAAGGGCAACCAAACGCGCAGCTTCTGCTACGTGGACGACCTCATCGAAGGCATCTACCGCCTGCTGAAGAGCGATTGCTCCGATCCCGTGAACATCGGCAACCCGGCGGAGATCACCATCAAGCAGTTCGCTGAGGAGATCGTGAAACTCACCGGCACCAAGCAAAAACTTGTGTACAAGCCACTTCCGCAGGACGATCCCATGCAGCGCCAGCCGGACATCACCAAGGCGAAGAAGATCTTGAAGTGGCAACCAAAGGTTTCCCGTGCGGAAGGCCTGAAGATCACCTACGCTTATTTCAAAGGGCTTACAGCGAAAGAGCTGCACGAGAAGGACCACAATACATTTGAGGGGTACGTGCGGAAGTGATCGGGGTAATTGTCCTTTGATCGTTGTCGGTTTTTAGACGTTGACGCGATTGGCCGCGATTCGCGCGAGCGTGTCGCTCGTGTGAGATGCGCTAATGAGCTCAACCTGCCCTTAATGACAATTTAACCGCCCTGTTCCGATCATAGAACGGACCTTTGCGACAATGACCTTGACCCCCTTGCGCGTGGCAGGCGTGCCCGAACATTTCAACCTGCCTTGGCACCTTGGAATCGAGAACGGTGCCTTCCGGAAAGCTGGCATCGAGCTGGAATGGCAAACCGTGCCGCAAGGCACTGGCGCCATGTGCGACCTGTTGCGCAAAGGCGAAACCGACCTCGCCATCTTGGTGACCGACGGTGCCGTGCGCGATATTCTCAATGGAAATCCTTCGCGCATTGTAAGCTCGTATGTGGATTCGCCGTTGAATTGGGGCGTTTACGTGGGCGTGGGTACCGCGCTGCATAAGCCAGAAGACTTGGTGGGCTTGCCATTCGCCATTAGCCGCTACAATTCCGGCAGCCACTTGATCGCCATGAATTACGCGCGCAGCTTGGGCTGGATGCCGAAAAAGGAAAACTTTATAGTGGTAAACGACCTCTTCGGTGCGGAAGAACGCATGCGAACGGATGAGCCAATGGCGTTCCTGTGGGAAGTGGCTACAACATCGCCGTGGGCCGAGCAGGGCTTGTTCCGCAAGGTGGATGAATTCCGCCCGCCGTGGCCGTGTTTTATGGTGGTGGCCACGGAGCAAGCTTTGAAGGAAAAAGGGGCGGAGGTGCACCGGGCATTGGCTGTAGTGCGCCAACAAGCCGCCTTGCTAAAAACCCGCGCCGATGCTGCGGAACTTATTGCTCAGCGCCAAGTGATCTCCCTGCCCGCTGCCAATGAATGGCTTAGCGAAGTACGCTGGAATATGGACGGCACCGTAAACAACGACGCGCTTTTCAACGTAGCCACTGCGCTGCGCGAATTGGGCTTGATCGATGGCTCGCCGACCAAGGAGGAGTTGGTGCGACGATTGGTGGTGTGATCAACTGATGGCGGTTTTGCACGAAGCCATCAGCCATCCTGCTCACGCTCTTGACCAGAGATCGCCCCCTCAACCCTTCAAATTCGGGATCGTGAGCACTTGGCCTGGATGGATCAAGTCGGGATTCTTCAGCTGGTCCGTGTTCGCCTCGAAGATGGCCTTGTACTTCATCGGGTCGCGATAGTACTTCTTCGCGATCTTGCTCAGGCTTTCCCCTTTCTCCACCGTGTGCTTGGTGTAGTAGCTGGTATCGGCCACCTTGATGTCAGCCTCAATGTCCGTAGGTTGCTCGCCGCCTGCTGCCTTGATGCGGTCCCAGAGCTGGTCCTTTTCGTACTGCGTGGCCGCTACACCGCCGATCTTCAGCTTGCCGGCCTCGTCGTTTACATAGCCGTCCTTGATGCCGAACTTTTCACCGAGGTCGAGGACGGGTTGGTATTTCTGTTTGATGCTCATGGTCTTGTGTTTTTTCGGGCTGTAAGTTAGGTGCCCGCCGTTACACTTGGATCGCCCGGTGTTGGATACCTTCGCAGCCCTTTCCAAGTGTTGCTTCAATATGTCCGCCCCATACTCCGCCCACCCCACCGCCGTGATCGACGAAGGTTGCATCATTGGCGCGGGCACGAGCATTTGGCATTTCAGCCACATTATGCCGGGCTGTACTTTGGGTGAGCGCTGCAACATCGGGCAGAACGTGGTGGTGAGCCCCAACGTGGTTTTGGGTAACAACGTGAAGGTGCAGAACAACGTGAGCATCTACACCGGCGTGGAGTGCGAGGACGATGTGTTCCTCGGGCCATCATGCGTGTTCACCAACGTGATCAATCCGCGCAGTGCGGTGAACCGGCGCGGGGAATACCTGCGGACGTTGGTGAAAAAGGGTGCTACGATCGGGGCGAATGCCACCATCGTTTGTGGACATGATATCGGTCGTTACGCTTTCATCGCCGCTGGCGCCGTGGTTACCAAGGAAGTGCCGGACCATGCGCTGGTAATGGGCAACCCGGCACGTCGCACGGGCTGGATGAGCGAGCATGGCCACAAGCTGCAGTTCGACGCGAAAGGCGAAGCTGCCTGTCCCGAAAGCGGACAGCGCTATTCGTTGAAAAATGAAAAAGTCTCCCGTATTGCATGAAGTCCAGTGAAGACAAAGTGAAGTTCGCCGTGATCGGGTGCGGGCATATCGGCAAGCGCCATGCGGAGATGATCTCGCGCAATGCGGAAAGCCAACTGGTGGCGCTCTGCGATGTGAGGCCTAAGGAAGCGTTGGGCCTTGAAGCCTTTGATGTACCCTATTTCAACGACCCTGTCGCGCTTTTAAAGGCTGTACCGGAGGTGGAAGTGGTGTGCATTTGCACGCCGAACGGGCTGCATGCGCCGCTGAGCCTGTTGGCGCTGGAGCACGGAAAGCACATCGTTTGCGAAAAGCCCATGGCGCTTACCAAGGCCGATTGCGAGTCTGTTTTGGGCAAGGCGTTACAAAAGCACCGCCACGTCTTCGGGGTCATGCAGAACCGCTACAGCCCGCCCAGCCACTGGTTGAAGGAGATGGTGGAGGAGAAACGGCTCGGCGACATTTTCCTGGTGCAGTTAAACTGCTACTGGAACCGCGATGCCCGCTACTACAAGGCCGATGGTTGGAAAGGCTCAGCCGATCTCGACGGTGGAACGCTCTTCACGCAGTTCAGCCATTTCGTGGACATCATGTACTGGCTGTTCGGTGACATCACCGACATCCAGGGCCGCTTCGCAGATTTCAACCACAAAGACCTTACCGATTTCGAAGACAGCGGCTTGGTGAACTTCCGCTTCCTCAAGGGCGGCATTGGCTGCTTTAACTATTCCACCAGTGTGTGGGATAAAAACCTGGAAAGCAGCATCACCGTGATCGGCAGCAAGGGCAGCGTGAAAGTGGGCGGCCAATACATTGACCAAGTGGAACATTGCCATGTGCAGGATTACGAAATGCCCGTACTGGAGCCCACCAATCCGGCAAACGACTACGGCGCTTACAAAGGCAGCGCAAGCAACCACCACTACATCATTGAAAATGTGGTGGACACGCTAAAAGGCCGACAAACTATGACCACCAACGCCTTGGAAGGCATGAAGGTGATCGACATCATTGAACGCATTTACCAAAAAAGGGATGAGCGACCTATTTGAACGGCTGAAGAAGAAGGAGGCGAAGTTGGCCGTGATCGGCCTGGGCTACGTGGGCCTGCCGATCGCGCTGGCCTTCGCACGTAAACTGAAAGTGGTGGGCTTCGACATCAACGCCAAACGCGTTGACATGATGCGGCGCAATGAAGACCCGAGCGATGAGCTTCCACCCGAAGCTTTCAAAGGCGCGGACATCCACTTCACAGCCGACATTGAGGACCTGCGCGACGTGGAATTCTTCATCGTGGCCGTGCCCACACCCATCGATCAGCAGAACATCCCGGACCTCACGCCTTTGCTCGGTGCCACGCGTACCGTGGGCCAAGTGCTGAAGAAGGGCGACCATGTGGTGTTCGAGAGCACTGTGTATCCCGGCTGCACCGAAGAGGATTGCGTGCCGCTGCTGGAACAACTCAGCGGATTGCGCTACATCACGGATTTCAAAGTAGGTTATTCACCGGAGCGCATCAATCCGGGCGACAAAGAGCACACCCTGGAAAGCATCGTGAAGGTGAGCAGCGGCTGCGACGCGGAAAGCGCGGAAACCGTGGCCAAGGTTTACGAGCTGGTGGTAAAGGCCGGCGTGCATCGCGCCAGCAGCATCAAAGTGGCCGAGGCCGCCAAGATCATCGAGAACACCCAGCGCGACGTGAACATCGCCCTTACCAACGAACTGTCCATCATCTTCAACCGGATGGGCATCAACACTTTCGACGTATTGGAGGCGGCGGGCACCAAGTGGAACTTCCTCAAGTTCCAGCCGGGCCTGGTGGGCGGGCACTGCATCGGCGTGGATCCGTACTACCTCGTTTTCAAAGCAAAAGAACTCGGCTACCATGCGCAGATCATCGACAGCGGCCGCTTCGTGAACGACAGCATGGGCGGCTACGTGGCCAAGCAAACGGTGAAGAAGATCATCGCTTCAGGAACCAACCCCACCGACGCGCGCGTACTGGTGATGGGCGCCACCTTCAAAGAGAACGTCACCGACATCCGTAACAGCAAAGTAGCGGACGTGGTGAAGGAGCTGAAGAGCTTCAGCTGCCATGTGGACGTTACGGATCCACATGCCGACGGCGCGCAGGTAAAACACGAGTACGGCTACGATCTGGCCCCGGAAATGAAAGGCCCGTACGATGCGATCATCGTCGCCGTGAATCATGCCGAATACGCCAAATACGACGAGGCATGGTTCAAGTCCATGCTGAAACCGAAAGGCGTGCTGGTTGACCTGAAAGGCACCTATCGCAAGAGCGTGAAGAACTTGGAGTATTGGAGTTTGTAGGCATGAAGTCGTCAACAGGCAATAGGGTAACACGACAACTTTCAGGCATCCGCATTTCGCGTTGCGTGTCCGTTGCGTCGTTGCGTCGTTGCGGTTAATTTTTAACATGAAACGCAACATCCTCATCACCGGCGGCGCCGGTTTTATCGGCAGCCATGTTATTCGGCTGTTCGTGAAAAAGTATCCGCAATACCACATCGTGAACCTCGACTCGCTCACATATGCTGGTAATATGGAGAACCTGAAGGACGTGGAAGACGCAACGAACTACACGTTCGTGAAAGCTGATATCCGCGATGCTGAGGCGATGGAAAAAGTCTTCGCGGAGCATGCCATTGACAGCGTGATCCACCTCGCTGCGGAAAGCCACGTGGACCGCAGCATCAGCGATCCGATGGCTTTTGTGAACACGAACGTGATCGGCACGGCGAACCTGTTGAACGCGGCCCGTGCAGCTTGGAAAGAGCGTGGTCTGCTCTCCCCCCTCGGGGGAGTTGGAGGGGGGCGATTCTACCATGTGAGCACCGACGAGGTCTACGGCTCCCTGCACGACGGCGGATTCTTCACGGAGGAAACAGCGTACGACCCGCAAAGCCCTTACAGCGCCAGCAAAGCCGCAAGCGACCATTTCGTCCGCGCGTATGGCAACACGTACAAACTGCCTTTCGTGATCAGCAACTGCAGCAACAACTACGGCAGCCACCAGTTCCCCGAAAAGTTGATCCCGTTGATGATCAACAACCTGCGCGACGGCAAGCCACTTCCCGTGTACGGAAAAGGCGAAAACGTGCGCGACTGGCTCTGGGTGGAAGACCATGCCCGCGCCATCGATGTCGTGTTCCACTCCGGTAAGGATGGCGAGACTTACAACATCGGCGGGCACAACGAATGGAAGAACATTGACCTCGTCCTTGTGCTGTGCTCCATCATGGACAAGAAGTTGGGCCGTGCCGCCGGTGAAAGCGCGAAACAGATCACCTACGTCACGGATCGTGCGGGACACGACCTGCGGTACGCCATTGACGCGGGCAAGATCGAGCGCGAGCTGGGTTGGAAGCCGAGCATCACCTTCGAGCAGGGCTTGGAGCAGACCGTGGATTGGTACCTCGCAAACGACAAGTGGCTGCGCGATGTGACCTCCGGCGCCTACCGGGATTATTACGCCGGCCAGTATTCCAAGCGGTGATGAGCATTTTGGGAAAGCTCTTCGGAAAAGGACATGCTGCGCTTCCGCCCGTGGACTTGGGTTTGCTGAAGTGCGACGTGCATTCGCATTTCGTTCCCGGTATTGACGATGGTGCGCCAACGATCGAAGCCAGCATGGAACTCCTCCGCGCCATGCACGACTTGGGCTATCAAAAGGTGATCACCACGCCGCACAGCATGGCCGACGGTTACAAAAACCCGCCTGAAGTGATCTTGGGCGGTCTGGAAAAATTACGCCGCGCCGTGGAGGAGGACGGCATGGCCTTGGAGGTGGAGGCCGCTGCGGAATACTATCTCGACCATGACTTCCTGGAGAAGATCACCGCGCAAAAGCTCCTCACCTTCAACACGGACAAGGTGCTGTTCGAGCTGCCGTTCATCAGTGAACCGGCGGTGCTGCTCAGCGCTGTCTTCGAAATGCAGACCCAAGGTTATAGGCCTGTGCTGGCGCATCCTGAGCGCTACACCTACTGGGAAACCGATCATTCCACGATGGAAAAACTCAAGGACCGCGGCGTTATCTTTCAGCTGAACGCCATCGCATTGATGGGCGCCTACGGCCCCGCCACCAAAAAGGCTGCGGAAAAGATCATTGACAAGGGTTGGTACGAACTGGTGGGCAGCGATTGCCACAGCATGAAGCACATCGCTGCATTGGAGGCGGCGCGCACGGAACCTTACTTGCACAAGCTGATTGAGAGCGGAAAGTTGGTGAACGCGACGCTGTAGACACTGGCGCTACGCTTGGGCCACTTGGTGGCATACCCTGCAATTGTAAAATTCCATTTTAGAATTGCAGGGTATCAAGATGCTCTTTTTCGCAGGCCCGATGCTCTACATAAGTGCGAAAGAGTCGGAGGAGTTCCTCAAGCCGCGCTCGTCGCCACCTCCTTGCTCACCTTCTTGAACAACCCTTGAAGCACGTTGCCGGGGCCGCATTCCACGATGCTGTCGGCACCATCGGCGAGCATGTTGCGCATGGTCTGCGTCCACCGCACGGGAGCGGTGAGCTGCGCGATGAGGTTCGCTTTGATGCGAGCTGGATCTTTGTGTCCACGGGCATCCACGTTCTGGTAGATCGAGCAACGCGGGTCGCTGATGGGCGTATACGCAATGGCCGTGGCGAGTTCCGCGCGGGCGGGTTCCATCAATGGGCTATGGAAGGCACCGCCAACGGGTAACAATAGCGCCCGTTTGGCACCGGCGGCTTTCAAGGCTTCGCAGGCCGCATTCACAGCTTCCACCGTTCCGCTTATCACCAATTGCCCAGGGCAGTTGTAGTTCGCAGGCACAACGATGCCGGGCATGGATGCGCAGATCTCCTCCACCTTTTCGTCTTCCATAGCCAGGATGGCGGCCATGGTGCCGGGCTGTGCGTCGCAAGCTTTTTGCATGGCGTTGGCGCGGGCCGCAACCAGCTTTAATCCATCGCTGAATTCCATAGCACCGGCGGCCACCAAGGCGCTGAACTCACCGAGTGAATGCCCGGCCACCATGTCCGGCTTAAAGGCATCGCCGAGTGTTTTGGCCCTGATCACGCTGTGGATGAAGATCGCAGGTTGCGTAACGTTGGTCTGCTTCAAATCTTCTTCACTCCCGCTGAACATCACGTCGGTGATGTTGAAGCCGAGGACGTTGTTAGCGTGCTCAAAGAACACGCGGGCGTTGGCATCGGACTCGTAAAGTTCCTTGCCCATACCGGGAAACTGGCTGCCTTGGCCGGGGAATACGTAAGCTCTCATACCGCAGGTTAGGTTTCAAAGATAACGAACGCCTGCGGCGGAACAAATTGGCTTTTACAACCGCTGATAAACGCAGATTTACGCTGAAGAATGCAGATGGGGGGAAATGCGAAGACCGTGAGAACGTTGAAGACAGTAAAGACGGTCTCGCTTACTCAGCTTACCTTGCTGTGCATACCAAAGTCACCCCAAGTTCATCGTTACCTCCGTCGCATCAGATCGTACCTGATCATAAAGATCAGCGTAATCAGCGTTCCCAACAACTTTAGTTCTTCCGGCTTCCGAACAAACGCAGCAAAGCCAAGAACAGGTTGAGGAAATCCAAATATAGGCTCAGCGCGCCCATCAGGGCCATTTTCTGCGCCATCTCCGTGCCGTTCACCACGGCGCTGCCCACTTGCTTCAAGCGTTGCATGTCGTATGCGGTAAGGCCGGTGAAGATCACCACGCTAAGCACGCTGATCACATAGCCCATCGTGTCACTCTTCAGGAACATGTTCACCAGCATGGCGATCACTACGCCAATTAGGCCGATGAAGAGAATGCTGCCCAACTTGGTGAGGTCCGTTTTGGTGGTGTAACCTGCAACGGCCATTACGCCGAACAACGCCGCAGTAACAAAGAACACCGACGCTATGGAATTGGCCGTATAGACCAAGAAAATGTAGGAGAGGCTTGCGCCAGTAAGTGCGGAATAGGCCACGAACACGGTGAGGAGCATGGTGCCGCTGAGGCGGTTCACCATACCGCCCATTAGAAAGACCAGCGCGAGCGGGGCGAACAGCACCACCCAGCCCAAAATTGTCTGTTTGCCGGTGTTGAAGTCAACGAGGTAGGAGAGCATGGCCATGTCGTGGCCGAACCAGTAGGCCACGCCACCGCTGATGGCCAAGGCAAGCGCCATGTACGTGAAGACCTTGCCAAGGAAGGTGCGCACTTCAGCGGGGTCGGCTACGAAGTTGGGGTGCATTGCGCCTTCAGGCGCGAGGGTGGCGAGGGAGCTGCGGAACATGGTTGCTGCTTGGTTGTTTTGATCAGTGGAGCTTGGCGGAAATGAGCTTGATGAACTCTTCGCGCGTGCGATGGTCCTCAAGGAAAACGCCAGTAAAAGCCGATGTCGTTGTTACGCTGTTTTGTTTTTGTACGCCGCGCATTTGCATGCAAAGATGGGAAGCTTCGATCACTACGGCTACGCCCATGGGCTTTAATGTGTCCTGAATGCAGTCGCGAATTTCGTTGGTGAGGCGTTCCTGCACCTGCAAGCGGCGGGCGAAGGCGTCCACCACGCGGGGAATTTTGCTGAGCCCGGTAATTTGGCCATTGGGGATGTACGCCACGTGGGCCTTGCCGAAAAAGGGCAACATGTGGTGCTCGCAGAGGCTGTACACTTCAATATCCTTCACCACCACCATTTGGCTGTAATCCTCTTTGAAGAGTGCTTTGCGCAGAATGGCGGCCGGGTCCAGGTCGTAGCCGTGGGTAAGGAATTGTAGGCTTTTGGCCACGCGCATCGGCGTTTGCAACAAACCCTCGCGTTTGGGATTTTCACCGAGCGTTTTGAGGATGTCGCCGTAGTGCGCACTGATGCGGCTCGTGCTTTCCGGCTCGAAGGTGTCGATACGCTGGTAACCGTCCATCGGCTCCTGCATGCCATTTCCGTTGGTGGCACGCTGCGCTTTTGCCGGTGCCTGTTTTGCTTTCACGCTTTTCTTCGCCATGGCTATTCGCCGAAATATTCCACGCTGTTATTCTCGGTTTCCTGCACTTTCACGCAGTGCAGCGTGCCGCCGATCTTGGCAATGGGCGCTTCGATCTGCTTCCAAATGGCAACGGCCAAATTTTCCGTGGTGCTGCCAACTCCTTTTAGGAACGGCACGTCCATGTCCAGGTTCTTGTGGTCCACTTGGTCGATTACGTGTTCGTGCAGCAATCGGCTCAATGCCGAAAGGTCTACCACGAAACCGGTTTCCGTGCTGGTCTCGCCTTTTACTGTTACCCACAACTCGTAGTTGTGGCCGTGCCAGTTGGGGTTGGAGCATTTGCCGAACGTGGCGAAGTTTTTCTCGGCGCTCCATTCCGGGCGACCGAGTTTGTGCGCGGAGCTGAAGCGTTCGCGGCGGGTGATGTGGACTACGGGCATGGTTTTTACGGCCACAAAGGTACGGAGGGCGCGGTAGTGCTAACACCCGTACTGCGCCCATCCACTTACCTTCGCACATTCCTCCCAAACCTGCCCCATGCTCGAAACCGCCTACCTGCGCACCAAGCCCGAAGAGGCACGCGCCCGCCTGGCCAAACGCAACCTTGATGCCGACGCGCTACTTTCCAAAGCCGCCGCGCTGGACGAACACCGTCGCAGTACCCAGAATGTGCTGGACGCGAAGCTGGCCGAAATGAACGACCAGAGCCGCACCATCGGGGAGTTGATGAAGGCCGGCAAAAAGGACGAAGCCGAAGCCGCCAAGCAACGCACCTCCGAGCTGAAGGACCGCATTGCGGAACTAAAGGACGAATTGACCGAGGCTGAACGCGCCCTGCACGAACATCTCTGCACGATCCCCAACGTGCCGCAAGACCGCGTCCCGCCCGGCAAAACACCGGAGGATAATGTGACCGTGGCACAGCACGGCGAACTTCCGCAGCTCCCGGAAAGTGCCAAGCCGCACTGGGACCTCGGTGAGGAATACGGACTCTTTAGCTTGGAGCAAGGCGTGAAACTCACGGGTGCCGGCTTCCCTGTTTACACCGGCCAAGGTGCAAAATTGCAACGCGCACTTATCGCATTCTTCCTGGACCGGGCCATCGAAGCGGGCTATGTGGAAGTGATGCCGCCTTTGATGGTGAACGCGGAATCCGCATTTGCCACCGGCCAATTGCCGGACAAGGAAGGGCAGATGTACCATGCTACGGCGGATGATCTTTTCCTGATCCCCACAGCTGAGGTGCCAATTACCAACCTCTTCCGTAATGAGATTTTGGAATTGGCGGAACTACCGGTGAAACGCGTGGGCCATACGCCCTGTTTCCGCCGCGAGGCGGGCAGCTACGGCAAGGATGTGCGCGGGCTGAACCGCGTTCACCAATTCGATAAAGTGGAAATTGTGCGCGTGGAAGCCCCGGAGAACAGCAACGCCGCGCTGGAAGAAATGACCAAGCATGTCCAAGGCTTGTTGAACGCACTGGAACTGCCTTGGCGGCAACTGCTGCTGTGCGGCGGCGACATGGGTTTCACCAGTGCCATTACGTATGACATGGAAGTTTATGCAGGTGCTCAGAAACGCTGGTTGGAAGTAAGTTCCATCAGCAACTTCGAGACGTACCAGAGCAACCGACTGAAATTGCGTTACCGTGGCGAGGACAAAAAAGCCCGGTTGGCCCACACGCTCAACGGCAGCGCGTTGGCCTTGGCGCGCATCGTGGCGGCGCTGTTGGAAAACAACCAGGACGCGCACGGTATCCGCATTCCGAAGGCGCTTCAACCTTACACCGGCTTCGACCGCATCGTGAAAAAATGATACGGGGCGTACTGCCAGTGGCTGTTCCCGCGTTGCTCTGCGCACTGGCCGTAGCCGGTTGCGGCAGGCAAGTGGACTCCGCCAGCTTGCACACCGTAAATGTTCTTTCGCACCGCATCGACAGCCTTCAAGGCCGGTTGGCCGAAATGGATACCGCATCCCTGCTGCACATGAGCCAACTTTTCACCGCCGAACGCGAAGGCATTGAGCTGCGCTTCAAGGATACGTTGGGCGTGGCTGAAGCCGGCGTGCTGGGCAACTACTACCGCGCCATGGGCGGCACATTGCCCCGCGTTTTGGACGAACGCTTGCGCTTGCGGGCGCTTCTCACTGGATCAGCAAAACGGCTGTTGAACTTGCAGCACGACCTTTGCACGGGCCACATCACCACGGAACAAGCCGCCAACGCGTTGCGCGTGGAAAACCAATGGTGCGACCGACTTACGGAAGACATGCGGATGTTGACGACCGAAGCTGTGCAGCTCCAGAAGGACCGTACCCAATTGCGCGCCGAAGCCGTGCAGTTCCTGCACCCATGAAATTGCTCAAACACGTTTTCATCTTACGGGCATTCCTGATCGTGCTTGTGATCGGCATGGCCCCGCGCGCCATGGCCCAGCCCGGAACGGATGAACAGCTCGCGTTGGAATACATGCGCCAAGGCCAGTACCAAAAGGCCATTTTGTACTTGGACAAGCTCTACGACAAACAGCCCACCGCGTTTTACTACGAGCAGCTGTTCAAAGCCTATACCGGACTGAAGGAATTTGACGATGCTGAAAAACTCGCCAAGGAGCGCATGCGCCGCCAGAACGGCGACCCCGTGTTCCTCGTGGACATCGGCGCGGTGAAGAAAATGGAAGGCGACACCGCCAAGGCGGAACAGCAATTTGACAAAGCGTTGAAAGCATTGCCGCCGGAACAGGCAGCCGTGCGCAACATGGCCAACGCGTTTACCAAGTACAACGAACTGGGCCGCGCTTTAGAGACTTACGAACGCGGTCGCAAGATCCTGAAAGACGGTGCATCCGACTTTTTTTACGAAACCGCCGCATTGCGCGCCGGTCAAGGCGACGTGCCCGGAATGGTGAGCGACTATCTCGACCTGCTTTCCACCAACCCCGCATATCAGCAGGCGGTACAGAACGGCTTGGGGCGCTACATCGATTTCACCGCTACCGACGACCGCAGCGACCTGCTGCGCACCGAGTTGTGGCGCCGCATCCAGAAGGATCCAGACAACACCAGTCTTCAGGAAATGCTCATCTGGCTTTATCTCCAACGGAAGGACCTCAACAGTGCGTTCGTGCAAAGCAAAGCCATGGACAAGCGCTTCAAAGAAGACGGCGAACGGTTGATGGCATTAGGCGATATGGCCGTAACCAACAAGGATTGGAGCGTGGCCGCAAAAAGCTATGGCTATGTGGCCGAGCGAGGTGCAGGTTCGCCGTGGTACGCCGCCGCACGCGCCGGACTTGTGCAAGCGAAAGATGCACAAGTGCGCGACCAGGCCGATCCACCGCAAGAACAATTGCAGGAACTGCTTACACTCTACAACTCCACGCTGGACGAGCTGGGCCGTACACCCGCGAACGTGAAGCTCATCAACGGACTTGCGCACTTGAAGGCCTACTACCTGAATGATGCCGCTGGTGCCGTCGCTGACCTGCGACAAGGCATTGCGATGCCCGGCTTGGACCGACTGGAACAAGGCCGCCTGAAACTCGACCTTGGCGACATCCTGGTGCTGCAAGGCGAAATTTGGGATGCAAGCCTGCTCTATTCCCAAGTGGATTTGGAAATGAAGCAGGATGTGTTAGGTCACGAAGCACGCCTGCGCAACGCTAAAGTGAGTTTCTACGCGGGTGATTTCCTCTGGGCGAAAGCACAACTCGATGTGCTCAAAGCCAGTACCAGCAAGCTGATCGCCAACGATGCCATGGAGCTTTCACTGCTCATCGACGACAACTTGGGCACCGACACGGTGAGCGCCGCGCTCAGCTTGTTCGCACACGTGCAAATGCTCACCTTTCAGCACAAGTACGACTCCGCACTCGTTCAGCTGGACACCTTGAACGCGCGCTTTCCGCAAAGCAGCTTGGGAGACGATATGCTCTACGAGCGCTACCGTATCGCACACGCACGCCACCAGTACGAAGAAGCTGCAGGCTACCTGCAAAAAGTGGTGGAGCTATATCCGAACGACATCTTGGTGGACAACGCCATGTACGACCTCGGACTGCTCTACGAGAATGATATCAAGGACAAGGAGAAGGCCCAAGAATGGTTTGGTAAACTGCTCTTCGACCAAAGCGGAAGCATCTTCACCGCCGACGCACGCGACCATTATCGAAACCTCCGTGGCGACCACGACAACCTCGACACGCCCGAGCAGAAATTCCTCAACGGAACTCCATGATCATTTATAATGTCACGGTAAGCGTAGACCTCGAAGTGCATGAAATGTGGCTGGCTTGGATGCGCCACACGCACGTGCCGGAGGTAATGGCGACGGGCCTTTTTCTGGACGCCCGCATCTGTCGCGTGTTGGCCGATGAAGATTCCGGAGCAACCTACGCCGTGCAGTATTCCTGTGCCGACATGGCGGCTTACGAACAGTACCGCGAGAACCATGCAGCGCGTTTGAAAGCCGAGTCCGAGAAATATTACGGCGGCAAAGCCATCGCCTTCCGCACTTTGTTGGAAGTGATTCACACCGCTTGATCTCGGGATGATGTACGTCAAGGCCAAGAAGCACCTCGGTCAGCACTTTCTCAAAGACGAGGATGCTGCGTTCCGCATCACGCAAGGCCTCACGCACCATGGCGGCTACCGGGATGTGATCGAAGTAGGGCCGGGCACCGGCGCGCTCACCAAGTACCTCGTGCAACGCGACGACATCGACCTCATCGCAATCGAATTGGACCGCGAATCCGTGGCCTTCCTGCACATTAAATGGCCACAGCTGAAGGTGGTACAAGGCGATCTGCTCGGTATGGACCTTTCCGGAATCGGCAACGGACCGCTCGCGGTGATCGGCAATTTTCCGTACAACATCAGCACGCAGATCGTCTTCAAAGTGTTGGAGAACCGGGAGCGCATTACCGAGGTGGTGGGCATGTTCCAGAAGGAAGTAGCCGACCGCTTGTGCGCGGGGCCGGGCAGCCGCACCTACGGCATCACCAGCGTGTTGGCGCAAGTGTGGTACCACATGGAGCCGCTCTTTCTGGTGGAACCGGATGCGTTCATTCCCCCGCCCAAAGTGCGCAGCGCGGTGATCCGCATGCGGCGCAACGAACGTGTGGAACCACCTTGCGATGAGAAGCTGTTGTTCCGCACCGTGAAGGCAGCCTTCGGCCAACGGCGGAAGACGCTGCACAATGCGTTGAAATCGTTCGAACCCTTGCAAGGCCGCGTGCCTGCTGAATTCGCCCGGAAGCGCGCCGAGGAGCTTTCCGTTGAGGACTTCATCACGTTGACTCTGGCGTGCGAAGTGGTACAACAATAAGTGGTGAGGCTTAACAGCCAAATTGAAGGCTTGCATGCCCGGCAGTGCGGCAGTGATTTTGCCGCTTTTTACTGCGAAGGCGGTTGCCTTAAAGGAAACGGAAATACCTGCCGTCAACGGGCCCAGCGGATGCTCCACATGCCGCGCAGCTCGCCGAGCTGATACCCTGTGGCTTCATCACCGGGGTACCGTGCCGCGATCGCATCCAAAGCTGAAGCATCTGCAGTTTCACTTTTAACACCGTGGCATTTTAGGCAGGCCGGCGAGCTGATGAAGATCGGACGGTAGTAAGCGATGCTGTCGCCGTAAGTCACCGCGCGGGCTTGGATGCCTTTTTCCGGTTGATCCACTTCCCATTCGGTCAACATCGCGTGCATCATATTGGCTTCCTCATCATCCGGTTTGTCGTGCGGGGAACGCACCCGGTCGCTGGTCCGGCGGATGCGGGCGCCATGCACGGCAGAGAGCGAATCCACTATGGCCATTGCGTTGAGCGAGCAGAACTCCACCGCGTGCGCCGGACCGCCTTCATTCATCGCTTTTTGAAGCCGGGCACTGAGGCCTTGGAAGGACGCGTCTGATATGACTGCGCCCTGCTCCAATGCTGCTTTCTGTTCCAATTCTGACAAGCCGGTACCACAGCCAGCGACCAAGGCAACCAACGTCACAAACCCCATCACCCGTTTCATGTCCGTAAAAGTATCCCGGATGCTGGCGATCTCAAGTGACAAATGTCTCTAAGCGTTCAGGTCCAGTGGGATTTTCAATTGCTACAACGGTTCACGGTTTCCCACGGAAATTTTTCAACTTCGCCAGTGCAACGCAAAGGCATTGAACTTCATTTTGAAGGTGACCGCGAAAAAGCATTGCCAAGCATGAACACCAAACCCGAAGTCATCACTACCAAAGCCCAGCCCACCGCCGTGATCCACTTAGTGATACCTGCTCGCGACATGTCGAAGTGCATGGACCCGGCGATACGGGAGATCCTGAAAACGCTGAAGGACCAAGGTCTTCAACCTGCTGGCCCCATGTTTTCCTACCATCATCGACGACCTTCGGATACGTTCGATTTCGAACTGGGGTTTCCTGTGGCGAAGGAGATCAAGCCAGATGGGCGTGTTGTGCATGGTACGTTGCCTGTTGCGAACGTCGTGCGCTCTGTTTACCAAGGGCCATACGAAGGACTTGGGCAAGCATGGGGCGAATTGGAGAGGTGGGTAAACGCACAGAAATTGAACGGATCGGGACGTTTTTGGGAGTGCTACTTGAGCAACCCTGCGGAAGTTAAAGATCCTAAGGATTATCGGACGGAATTGAATTGGGTGATCGCAAAATGAAGGACGCACAGGACAGACCTATTGTCGCGTTCGAGACCGCCCAAGCGCTAGATGCTTGGTTAGAGCAACATGGTGCCACCTCACCGGGCATCTACATCAAGATCGCAAAAAAGGATAGCGGGATACTTTCGGTCAACTACGCTGAGGCCTTGGAAATAGTGCTCTGCCATGGTTGGATCGACGCTGTCCGAAGGGTTTATGACGACAAGTACTTCCTTCAGAAATATACACCGCGCGGTCCACGCAGCATTTGGAGCCAGATCAACAAAACGAAAGTACAAGCGCTTATCAAAGCCAAGCTGTTACGCCCCGCAGGACTTGCGGCTGTGAAGCGTGCGAAGGAGAACGGCCAGTGGGACAAGGCCTACGCGCCAGCGAGCACCATAACAATTCCTCCAGTTCTGGAAGCGGCACTGAAGAAGAACAAGAAGGCAGCGGCATTCTTCAAAACCTTGACCGGCACGAAACGGTATCCATTTCTACATCGCTTGCATGCAGCGAAGAAGGAGGAGACACGGGCCAGACTACTTGCAAAGTTCATGGGTATGCTGGAGCGTGGCGAGACATTCCATTGATCCTCTGTCTCGATCGCGGAGAGAGATGGTTCCAATAGGACTTAAGCAGTAGGGGACCGGGGTCATCACCGATCAGTACTCAACCCATCCTAACCGCCTCCGCCGTAACCTTCGTGTACCGCTCACGATAATCTCGCGGTGACATACTTGTAACACGCTTGAAGATGTTGCGGAAGGTTTTGTGATCGGAATAGCCGCAGGTGTACATGGCATCGTTCACCTGCACACCGCGCTCCAATTGCTTCTTCGCCACTTCGATGCGTACACGTTGTAGATAAGCCAATGGTGCAAGGCCAGCAGCGTCTTTGAAACGCCGGTTGAAATTGCGTGGACTCAATGCAAGGTCCGCAGCGAGTTCGTCAATTCCGATGACTTCAGCGTACTTGTCTTCCAAGATCCGTTGCGCTTTCAGAACGGTTTCATCGCCGTGCCCTTTCAGGCCTTGGAATACGAGGAACGGCGCTTGCGAATCGCGGTCGATGTCGATCTCGTAGCGCTTCGCGGCTTGCAAGGCGATCTCTCGTCCGTTGAATTTTTCGAGCCAATAAAGCAGTAAGTTGAAGAGTGATTCCGCGCCGCCGCTGGAGTAGATGCCGTTCACTTCGGTGATGATGCGTTCTTCGTGCAGATCCACTTGCGGGAAGGTACTGCGGAACCACGGTGCCACGGACCAATGGGTGGTGCAGGCCTTTCCATCAACAAGGCCTGTGGCGGCCAACATGAACGCTCCTGTACACAAACTGCCCACTTCCGCGCCACCCGCATGCATGGCTCGCACCCACGCGATGGCCTCGGAGTTGATCGCACCAAGCCCAGCAAGGTCGCCGGACATCGGTGGCACAATGACCAGGTCGGTTTGCGCAATGTCCTTCAACATTTTGTTTGGGCGAATCGCGAAGCGGCCATTATAGAGTTGGCTTTCCGGCTTCACGCCAACAAGGTCTATCGCATAAGCAAGAGGCTCACCGCGTTCGCGCATTACCTCGTTCACCCAATCGAACACGATCAACGGGCCGGCCACGCCGTTCACGACAACGTCGCCTTCGGGAATAAGTATGCTGATGTGTTTCATTCTTGATGGTAATACCATTTCCTAACCCAAATGCACTCAAAGATGCGAAGTTATTTTTGATCAAGACGCCCCGAAAAAATCGTTGCATAGCCAAAGCTACGGTACTATTTTTTCGGGGATGGATTGGACAAAAAGAACGAGTAGGTCGAGGGCATTTGGGTTGGGAGATGGTATACGTGCCGAAATGCCCCCTATCTATGGCTAAAGTACACTTTGTGACGGCTAAATTAGTGATGTTGCTTTGCATCGTCGAACACCATGAATAACCTAACACCAAAAACAATGACTACCCAGATCTTCGTCAACATGCACGTGAAGGACCTTACAAAAAGTACAGGTTTCTTCGAAAAACTCGGCTACAAAATGAACCCGCAATTCAGCGATGACAAGGCTGCCTGTGTGGTGATCAGTGACAGCATATTCGCCATGCTACACACCACACCGAGCATGGACCGTTTCATTCCGAAAGGGAGGACGATCGCCGATGCCAACAAGCAAACCGAAGTATTGCTCGCCTTAAGTACCGAGAGCAAAGAACTTGTGGAAAGCACGTTCAACAAGGCCATTGCAGCTGGTGGTTCCGAAGCACGTCCCGCCGAAGATCATGGCTTCATGTACTTGCGCAGTTTCAGCGACCTGGATGGCCACCTGTGGGAAGTGTTCTGGTTCAATCCTGAGGCGCTTCAACAGTGATCCGTAACGAAAACGAACAACACAAAACTCAAACAAATGAAAAAGATCAACATAGCCTACTGGATCGTAACCGGCCTGTTTTCCTTGATGATGCTCGGCGGCGGGATCATGGATGCGTTAGCCGTTCCGGAAGCGGTGGAAATGGTAGGCACCCATTTGGGTTACCCTACCTACTTCATCCAATACATTGGTGTGGCGAAGGTGCTCGGAGCCATCATGCTCCTAATTCCCGGCTGGCCGCGACTGAAGGAATGGGCCTACGCAGGATTCTGTTACGACCTGTTGGGTGCGATCTGGTCCGCCATTTCCGTAGGCGATCCGGTGAGTATGTGGCTGCCGATCATCCTGTTCTTGGGCGTGCTGTTCGCCTCGTACGCTCTCTATCACAAACGCTTGAAGGTTTGAACCGTCCATAGCGAACCAACTAACACACCCCGAAAATGAACGCATCAGGAAACATCCAAATTCCAACAGGGCAAATGCGGGCCAACAAAGGCCGTACCATCGCCTACTGGATCACAACGATCCTTGGTCCCGGCAGTTTTGTGATCGGCGGTACGCTTTTCCTTGCGCACGGGGAACAACCTACTCAAGCCATGGCGCATTTGGGCCTTTCGCCGGATCTGCTTTACGTACTTGGCGTGTGGAAGATCTTGGGGGCGATCGTTTGCGTTATCCCCGGCGTGCCCTTGCTGAAGGAGTGGGCTTATGCCGGATTCTTCTTCGAGCTCACGGCCGCTGCAGCGTTGCATGCATTGGCCGGCGATCCGTTCTTCGGGTCGGGTCCGTTCATGGTGGCTTCGCCGTTGATCTTCCTTGGCTTGGTGATCGCATCATACGTGTTACGCCCGGCCAGCCGAAGACTGAGTTGAACCAGACCGATACCACAAAACTTCGATACAATGAGTGAAGCACAGAAACCCATTCGGTTCAAGACCGAGATCAAGACCGCAGGCAAAACAGCTACCGGCATTGAGATACCTTCCGAAGTGATATCCAAGCTCGGAACCAGTAAGAAACCAGCGGTGCAAGTCACGCTGAAAGGATATTCCTACAGAAGCACCGTTGCCGTGATGGGCGGCAAATTCATGGTAAGCGTAAGTGCCGACGTGCGAGAGAATGCAGGCGTGGTTGGCGGCGAAATGGTTGACGTGCAGATCCAATTGGATACCGCGCCTCGTGTAGTGGAATTGCCTCCTGAATTAGCTGCATTGCTGAAGAAAGATGCAATGGCCAGAGCCAACTTCGACAAACTTTCCTACAGCAAAAAGAAGGTACATGCCTTGGCCATTTCAACGGCAAAAACGCCGGAGACATTGGTCAAGCGTATTGCCAAGGTGAAGGCCGAATTGAACACCACCAAAAAAGACAAGTAGAACCAAACACCCAAAAAACAAAATGGAACTCCAAAAGATCACCACGTGCCTTTGGTACAACGGCAACGCCGAAGCGGCGGCCAAATTCTATTGCGACATTTTCCCGAACTCACGGATCGGTCGTATCGCCTATCATTCGAAAGAATCCGCAGCGGCTGGCGGGCCTGAAAGTGGCATGAAAGAGGGCATGGTAATGACCATCGAATTCTCACTGAACGGGCATCCTTTTCTCGGCCTCAATGGCGGGCCGTTTTTCAAGTTCAGCGAAGCCGTGAGCTTTGTGGTGAATTGCAAGGACCAAGCAGAGGTGGACCATTACTGGAACAAACTCTCCGAAGGTGGTGATCCGAAAGCGCAGATCTGTGGCTGGGTGAAGGACAAGTTCGGCATGAGCTGGCAAGTGGTGCCCACGGCATTCACGGACATGATGGCGAGCAACGACAAAGAGAAAGTAGCGAAGGTCACAAAGGCGATGTTGGAGATGAAGAAGTTGGATCTTGCCAAGTTGGAGAAAGCCTTCAACAGATGAAACGAAGATCAAGCCAAACAACAATAAGCACAATGGCAAGCACAAGCACCTACCTCTACTTCGCAGGCAAGACCGAAAAAGCGTTCGCCTTTTACAAGAGCGTTTTTCGCTCGGAATTCATCGGCGAGATCACGCGTTTTTCCGCCATGCCAGCCATGGAAGGACAACCGCCAATGGCGAAAGCCGAGCAAGACCAGGTCATGCACATGGCATTGCCGATCCTCGGCGGGCACAAGCTGGTAGGCACCGATGTACTCGAAGAACGCTTGGGGATCAAGTTGATCTTGGGCAACAATGTCCAGATCCTCTTGGAACCGGATACCCGCGCAGACGCTGACAGGCTCTGCAAAGAATTGGCAGAAAGTGGCGAGGTGGACATGCCTTTGCAGGAAATGCCGTGGGGCGACTACTACGGTTCTTGTATTGACCAGTTCGGTGTGCAGTGGGTGTTTAATTGCTCAGCGAAGAAGTAATACAGCACGAAACCAAGTGAACGATTTTCAAACCAACAACAAAACAACCAACAAAATGGCAAGCACCAGCACCTACCTCAACTTCACACGGAATACCGAAGAAGCCTTCGCGTTTTACAAAAATGCTTTCCGCACGGAATACAAAGGCGACATCATGCGTTTCTCTTCTGTGCCACCGCAGGAAGGACAACCACCATTGGCCGACGCGGACAAAAACCTGATCATGCACATCATGCTCCCGATCCTTGGCGGACATGTACTGATGGGCACTGACGCTCCGGAGAGCATGGGTTTCAAATTGGCCTTCGGTAATACAATGCACCTGAACCTCGAACCCGATACGCGCGCAGAAACCGATCGGTTGTTCAAGGAACTTTCCGCAGGCGGCAAGGTGGACATGGAGTTGCAAGAAATGTTCTGGGGCGACTACTTCGGCAGTTGCACGGATCGTTTTGGCGTGAAGTGGATGTTCAATTGCACGGAGAAAAAGTAGTTCGTATTACGCACAAAGGCCAACTTTCAAACCAATACACCAAACACCAAACACAATGGCACATTACATCGATGGCTTCCTCTTCGCGGTAGCCTTGAGCAAAGCGAAGGACTATCAAAAGATCGCACGCCGGGCCGGTAAGGTCTGGATCGAATACGGCGCGCTGGACTACAAAGAGTGCATCGGCGACGACCTTAACACGGAAGGCATGGGCAGCTTCACCAAGACCATGGCCACCACGAAGAAGGAGACGGTCTTCTTCTCGTACATCGTGTACCGCAGCAAGAAACACCGCGATGCGGTGAACAAGAAAGTGATGGCCGATCCGCGGATCAAACGCATGATGAAAGACAAGAACCCGCCGGTGGATTATTCACGGATGGTCTGGGGCGGATTCAAAGCGGTGGTGGACCTGCAAGGCAAGTAGGAATCAGAAAATCAGAAAATCAGACGATCAGACGATCCCGCCTCAGAGGAAGCTCCGGACTCGCTTAGCACTTGTATTCCATTTTCTGATCTTCTGATCTTCTGATCAACACATTCAAAAACGCAACACCATGTCCTTCCAAGCCTACATCGACAACATCAAAGCCAAGACCGGCAAAACGCCCAAGGACTTTCTCGCCTTAGCGAATAAGAAAGGGTTTATCAAAGCAGATGGCGAGATCACCGTGAAAGCCACCGAGATCACTAATTGGCTCAAGTCTGAATTCGAGCTTGGGCACGGGCACGCCATGGCGATTTTTGCGACGTTCAAAGGGAAAAAGGAATAGAAGCACAACAATATCAAGTGATGCAGAACACCGAAAACTATTTGACCGCATTGCCAGCCGAACAAGCCAAGGCTTTGCAGAAACTCCGCAAACAGATCCTCGCTGCCGCCCCGAAGTGCGAAGAGTACTTCAGTTACGGCATGCCGGGCTTCAAGTACAACGGCCATCCCATGCTATACATCGGTGCAGCAAAGCATCATTGCGCGTTGTACGGCACAGTTCCCAAGGGTTTCGAGGAAGCGCTGAAGGACTTCAAGCGGAGCAAAGGCGCGGTGCAGTTCACCCCGAAGAAGCCGATCCCAGCAGCGGTGGTGAAGGCGATCGTGAAAGAGAAGATGGAAGAGATTGGTATGCGGTGGCCTGAAGACCACGCCAGAATATGAATTACTACTTGACCACTTTCAAAAGTTGAACGTGCTGCCCGGGCCCCTGTAAAACAGCTAACGAAAACGGGCTGTCCGGAATGGGGAAATAGCCCGGCGCAAGAAGGACAGTTTCGCTTTTCAACTTCCTTCCTTCAATGCCGTACCACGTCAACGTGGAGCCAGGCTCTACAACTGTGATCTGAAGTTGCCCGTTGATCACACGCATCCCGACTTTTACTTCCACGTCGTCGTGCATCATAGTGGTGGCGTCGTATTCGTAGCAGCCAATGTCGAAGGCTGATCCCATTGGTCGCACGATTCCGTCAAGGTCGACCGTCACCGTGTTCGCGACCGCATTGGTGCCCGCGTTCACCTGTTGCGCCGATCCGTTCAAGGCATGAAAATCCAACCCGGGAGAAGAGAACAAAGCGCTTTGTGGATCGACAACTTGCGAGTGTGTGTCGTAAGCCAATGCTTGCCAAGCCGCCAGATTTAGAATGGGCGCGTCACCATCGGGCGAAAGCCGGTCCTGAACCAAGTTGTAGTCGCTGATGAAACCGGCCAAAGCATTTTCCGCCACCACGATGCTGCCCCGGAAAGGGTGTTGGTTGATGAGGATGTTGTTGACCACTTGGTTACCCGTGCAATCGTCGGTAATGTTCACGCACCAACGAGCATCGCTGGCGTTAATGATGGTGTTGTTGTAAACCTTGTTGCCCGTGCTGGGCGCGCCACCATCAATTTGGTAGAGGCTGATGCCACTTGCGTGATTGGCGTAAAGCAGGTTGTTGTAGATCGCGGAATTCACCACGCCGTCGCAGTTGATGCCACTGCCGCCCGCGACGCCGTTGCCGTGGACCACATTGCCGTACACCTGCGCATTGCTGATGGTGCCGTCGCCTCCTTCGCTTTCATCCCCGTTCATGTGGATGCCATTCGCGTTGTTGTCGAAGCATTCGTTGTATCGGATGATCGGGTCGTCCGCGCTGTTGCTGAAGTAGATGCCATGCTCATCGATGCTGCCGGAGCAACTGTTGTGCTCGATGATGCAATGCTCCGCAAAACCGGTGAAGATGCCCCACTTACCGCTGTCCGTGCAGGTGTTGTAACGGATCGAAACATGGTCACTAATGGCGGAACGGATCCCAGCGCGGGGCATGGCGTTCACGATGAAGCCTTCTATGACGATCCACGAGACGTTCTCCACATTGATGCCGTCCAGGTTTGTGAAGCCGTTCGGTGAGGTGATCTGGACCGCGCCATCCGTGATGTACACGATCGGGTCGCTTGCCGTCCCGCTATGGTCCATGGCGAAAAAGCCTTCGTAGTTGCCCGGATGCACCAGCACGGAATCACCCGCCAGTGCGATGTTTGCGCCGTGCTGTATGGTAGCGAAGGCTGTGGAAATGCCTGAGCCACTGTTGGCGTTGCTGCCATTCGGCGCAACGTGGTAAGTGGCGGCCAGTGTGGGCAACGCAGCCAGTATGGTAACGGAGACTAGAAACTTGCGCATATCCCAAAGTACGGTGCCGGGGAGGTGCTTGTCATTCAGTTTTCGACCGGTGCAGATTATAGCCAAATGAAATTGCCAATAGGTAGGTTCAACAGCACCTGTGTCGGAGGTCGGAAAGGAAAAGGCTGATCTATTTTTGTGTCGTTGAGCCTAATAATTGGACCCCATTTTCGCGCCATGACAACCGAAGAAACGCTCTACACCGCCATTGGCCAAAATATCAAGAATGCCGAGCAAAGCCAGATGTTCGGCAAGCCATGCTTCAAGATCACTGGTAAGGCTTTCATCTGCTTTTTCAAGAACGAGATGGTCTTCAAGCTGGAAGGAGACTCACACAAGGATGCACTTTCGCTTGATGGAAGCCAACTCTTCGACCCCAGCGGGAAAGAGCGGCCCATGAAGGCGTGGGTGCAAGTGTCGGCGACGTATAGCGACCAATGGCCACAATTCGCGAAGGCCGCGGTGAAGTTCGTCGAGGCAGGTTAGCTGCTCGCTTTTTCCGCCACGCACTTTGCGTTGTCCACCTTTTCCAGATGGATCGTCTCCTCACCCTTTGGCAAGCGCCAGTGGATGTCGGCACCTTCGCGGTAACCGATCAATGCGGAGCCCATCACCGTGAACACCGAAAGCTTGTTGGCTTTCAGGTCGGCATCTTTCGGCATAACGATCTGCAGGTTCTCCTTTCGCGCTGTGGGCGATTGGAAGGTCACCACGCTGTTAACACGCACCACGTCGTTCGGCAGGTCTTTTTCCTCGCGGATATCCGCCTGTTTCAATTCTTCGAAGAGCTGGTCCAGACTGGCCTGCACCGTTACATCGGCGGGGGTGAAGCCGATGATCCAGGACATGATGAGGTCGCGTTCCTTGGCGCAAACGATCAATTTAGGATTGGTCATTTCAAATGCGTTTAAGTTCGGTGATGATGGCCGCGAGACTTTCTTTCGCGTCGCCGAAAAGCACCTTGCAGTTCTGCCGGTCGAACAATGTGTTCACCACGCCGGAGTAGCCTTTGGCCATGCTGCGCTTCATCACCACCACTTGTTTGGCTTTGTATGCGCGGATGATCGGCATGCCGTAGATGGGGCTTTCTGCATCGTTTTCCGCAGCGGGATTCACTACGTCGTTCGCTCCGATCACCAGCACAGTGTCGTAGTGTTCCATGGTGTCGTTCACCGCTGTCATTTCCAGCACGGACTCGTACGGGATGTTCGCTTCGGCGAGCAGCACGTTCATGTGTCCGGGCATGCGACCGGCCACGGGATGGATGATGAAGTGCAGGTCAACACTTGTTCCCTTCAGCATTTCCTGCAAGGCAAAACATTCACGCTGGGCTTGCGAAACGGCCATGCCGTAACCGGGCACAACGGCAACCTGCTTGCTGAAGGCCAGCAACGACGCGGTTTCCACGGCAGTGATGGAACGGATGTCCTGCTCTACTTCGGACTGGGTGCTCTTGGCGGATATGATCTTTCCGGCGAGCACGCCGCCCAAGGAACGGTTCATGGCGGTACACATCTGCAGCGTAAGCAGGATACCTGTGGCGCCCACAAGGATGCCACCGATGATCATAACGGGATCGTGGAAGAGCAGACCTGCCATCAGTGTTGCAACACCGGTGAGCGCGTTGAGCAAGGAGATCAACACGGGCATGTCCGCGCCACCGATCGGCAACGTGAGGAAGATGCCATACGCCAATGCCGCAATGGCAATGGCCAGCAACACCGTGGGATACGTTGATGCGTCCGTCGGCATTGCGAAGTAGTATGCCACGATCGCCGCCAACACGGCAAGTAGCAAGCGCGCCAGCACTTTGTGGATCTGCGCGGGGCGGGGCAACTTGCGGCCGTCGAGTTTCAAATACGCCACCATGCTACCGGTGAAGGCAGTTCCACCGAACAGCGCGGTCAGGATCAGCACGCCGCCGAGTAGTTTGTTATCCACCGGCGTACCGGCGCCGTACACTTCGTTCAAGCTGAGCACCACGGCGCAGGCACCGCCCAGGGCGTTGAAGATGCTTACCAACTGCGGCATCGCCGTCATGGCTACGCGGCTGCTCCACGTTTTACCGATCAACGTACCCACGGTCAACAGGCCCACCAACAAAAGCACATGGGTCGATCCCGCCCAACCAGTGGCCACCACCACGGCTACCAACGCGAGTACCACACTGGCGGCTGCCAGCATGTTCCCCGTTTTGGCACGGGCGGGATCGCCCATGAACTTGAGGCCCTGAATGAGCCCCACTGTGGCAAAGAGGTATGCGAAATTCATCATCATGCTTTCCTGCCTTTAGCGGGTTTGCGCTTTACACTGAACATGGAGAGCATGCGATGGGTAACGAAGAAGCCCCCGGCCAGGTTGATGGATCCGAGCAGCACCGCGAGCGATGCCGCGGCGAGGGTCCACACATGGTCGAGCGGCGTATTGAGCAATTGCACGATACCGCCGAACAGGATGATGCCACTGATGGCGTTCGATCCCGACATGAGCGGCGTGTGCAGCACTGCCGGGATGTTCTTGATCACCTCGAAGCCTAAGAGCAGGCTCAAGGCGAGTATGAACACGCCGTCAATGGCGGTAATGGTGTAGCTAAAGTCCATCAGATTCAGTTTACGGCCGCTTTCAGGGCCATGATCCGTTCGTTCACGGACTTGCCATTCTGTACTACCAGGGTGGATTTGAGGATAGGATCTTCCGCCAACTTCTCCTGGTGTTTGAGCATGTACTCAATGAACGCGACGTAGTTGTTGGAGAGCAGGAACGAGGTGCTGTGGGCGCAGCTGCATTCAATGGACGAGGGACCTAAAATGGTGACCTCATTGTGCATCACCACCTTGTCCGCCTGGGTCAATGCGCAGTTCCCGCCGGTGGCTGCAGCAATGTCTACCACCACGGCACCGGGTTTCATGCCATTCACCATTTCCTCGGTGAGCAACAGAGGGGCCTTTCTTCCGGGCACCCTGGCGGTAGTGATCACCACGTCCGCTTTGGACGTTTCTTCGAAGATGCGGTCCCGGATTTTCTTAAGGAATTCATCGGACTGTTGGGATGCGTATCCCGTGCCCTTGCTGTCAGCCACCGCACCTCCCACCTCAATGAAGGTGGCGCCCAAGCTCTGTACTTCTTCTTTCGATGCAGCGCGCACGTCGTACGCTTTCACCACTGCACCGAGCCTGCGCGCGGTGGCGATGGCCTGCAGGCCTGCCACACCGGCACCCATCACCAGGAATTGTGCAGGCCGCAACGTGCCACCGGCACTGGTGATCATCGGCACGGTGGCCAAGGACCGTTCAGCTGCCAAAAGCACGGCCTGGTAGCCGGAGATGGAACCCACCGAGGACAGCACGTCCATGGCCTGCGCCAAGGTGCTGCGCGGGATCAAGTCCAAGCTGAATGCAGAGACCCCGGGCCGCAGGTAGCGCTCCACATTTTCCGGTGTCCAAAGGAAGTTGAAGGTGCCGATGAAGGTCTTGTTCCCGTTGATCGCACCGCCTTCGTAGTGGTGGTCGTAGCTCAACAGGATGTCGGAGTTTTCCATCACCTCTTCCGCCGTGTCCACCAGCGTGGCACCGGCGGCTTCGTATGCGGCGTTGGTGAAACCGGCGGAGCGCCCCGCGTCACGCTGCACGCGGATCTCGGCTTTGTCCTTCAGCTTTTCAACCCCTGCGGGGGCGAGCACGGTGACACGACGGTCCGCACGCTCCTTCAATACCCCTATGCGCACCATGCTCATGGGAAAATGCCGCGCTCCTTGTAAGTCTTCTCCAAGCGGCGTAGCGCTACGATGTACGCGCTGGAACGCCAGTCTACTTTGAACTCGGCAGCGGTAGCGACAACTTGTTCAAAGGCGATATCGATCTTGTCGTGGATCGTCGTCAACACTTCGTCGATCTTCCAGATCTCGCTGCGCTTGTTCTGCAACCACTCGTAGTAGCTGCCGATAACGCCGCCGGAATTGCAGAGGATGTCGGGGATGATGTCCACCTTGTTTTTGCGCAAGATCTCCTCGCCGGCGGTGTTCACCGGTCCGTTGGCGCCTTCGGCCACCACTTTCGCTTTGATGCCACCGGCGTTCTCTCCGGTGATCTGGTTGCCCAATGCAGCAGGCACTACGATGTCGCAAGGCAGCGCGAAGAAATCCTTCGGCTCCATTTCCTTTGCGCCCTTGTAGCCCTTGATGTTGCGGCCGTTCGCGTCGCTGTGTGCCAACAACGCTTCCGGGTCGATGCCCTTATCGTCATGGATCGTGGCGGTCGCATCCTGCACGGCGATCAGCACTGCTCCTTCCTTCAGCAGGAAATGCGCGGTCCAATAGCCCACGTTGCCGAAGCCTTGCACAATGAAGCGCATGCCTTTGATGTCCTGCTTTTGGCGCTTGGCCCACGACTTGAGGTTGGCTACTACGCCGAAGCCCGTAGCGCGGTCGCGGCCTTCCAATCCGCCTGCGCCTAAAGGCTTTCCGGTCACTACGTGCAAGTTGGCAAACCGCGTGGCGGGGGATTTTGTGCTGGAGAACGTGTCTGCGATCCACGCCATGATCTGCGCGTTGGTGTTCACGTCCGGTGCGGGAATGTCCAAGTCCGGCCCGATGTTGTCGCCCAATGCATAAGTGAAACGGCGTGTGATGCGCTCCAATTCGCCTTGTGAATAGAGCTTGGGATCGATCTGAATTCCGCCTTTCGCGCCGCCGTATGGCAAGCCGGCCAATGCAGTTTTCCAAGTCATCCAAATGGCCAAGGCGCGGGCGGAGTCAATGTCCACCGTAGGGTGGTATCGCAAGCCGCCCTTGTATGGCCCGAGCGCGTTGTTGTGCTGCACGCGGTAGCCGGTGAAAACCTCGATCTTGCCATTGTCCAAACGAACAGGGAAGTGGACCACGATCTCGCTGTTGGTCTTGGCGAGGATCTTGCGGACGCCGGGATCCAGGTTCATAATGTCGGCGGCATGGGCGAATTGCTCCATGACCACTTCGTACATGCCTTGCTTACGCTCGGTCTTTTCAACGGTTGCTGTTGTCATTTGCTGGTTATCGGTAGTGTTCGCAGTGATAAGTGATGTGTTCCTTGGAGCGCAGTGCGCAGGTTTTCAAATGGTCGCAGGTGCCACAGAGGCCGGGCACCGGTGGTGTAACGATCTCGGGCCGAACGGTAACGTGTACGACTTCCATTGCAGGTTTTGCCTCATGTTCTTCGCAGAACAGGATCGGTGCGCCGGCATTGCGCTGGAATACGCAGTGCCCATCATGCACGCAGTTGCCGCATATCGTCGGCGATGGATCGGTCCGGCGCTTGGTCCGGGTGCTTGTGGTCGTCATTGGCGCCACCATTGCCAAGAGGTGTGCCATCGGGCTGGTGGGCGCCGTTTCAAGTAAGCCGGAAAGTGCCTGTAAGCCTTGCCATTACTGAAAAAATCTATTTTTTGCCGAGTGTGCCAAGGTGAATGTGCTCCGCAAATAATTACAGAAAAAGCGGGGTGGAATTCCCCGGCCGGTACGGAATGCACCGGTGCTATTTCAACTTCTCCCGCAACGTTTTCCGGTCGATCCCTAAGATCTCCGCGGCCTTGGTCTTGTTCTGCCCAGCGCTTTCCAGCACCCGAAGGATGTGCTGTTTTTCCATTTCCGCAAGCGTGCGCAACGTGCCATCTTCGGGACTTACTGGACTTACCATTTTCATGCTTTCCGGCAAATCTTCCATCGTTACGGCGGTATCCTTCATGATCACCAGTCGATGGATGAAATTCTCCAGTTCCCGCACGTTGCCCGGCCACGGGTGGGCCTGCAATGCATCCATTACCCGGGCGGGTATGCGCAAGGCTTTCTTGCCCATGTCCTTGCTGAATTTCGCGTTGAAATGGTTGATCAGCAAAGGGATGTCCTCTTTCCTGTCGCGCAAGGACGGTATGTGGATGTTGATCAGGTTCAGTCGGTAGTAGAGGTCTTCGCGGAAAGTTCCCGTACGCACCAATTCATTGAGGTCGGCGTTGCTGGCGGAGATCAAACGCACGTTGACGCGTTGCGCCTTGGTGCCGCCCAACATGGTTACTTCTTTCTCTTGCACGGCCCGCAAAAGTTTCGCTTGCACGGCCGCAGTAGCGTTGCCGATCTCGTCTAAAAAAAGTGTACCGCCGTCCGCCGCTTGGAAGAAGCCCGCCCGGTTGGTGGTGGCACCAGTGAACGCACCCTTCGTGTGGCCAAAGAGTTCGCTCTCCAGTAATTGGTCCGGTATCGCCCCGCAGTTCACAGCGAGGAATGGCGCGGTGGAGCGGTCGCTGTTGTAGTGAATCGCACGAGCAACAACTTCTTTGCCCGTACCGCTTTCACCGCTTACCAATATGGTCGCGTTATTGTTCCGCGTGCGTTCAATGATCCGGTAAACTTCCTGCATCCCCGGCGAACGTCCGATCATTCCTGGCATTCCGACATGGTCGGTTTCCGTGGGCGCTTCGGCCGGTTCTTGTGTGTTTACACCCAATACCTTCTCCACTGCGCTGCGCAGTTCAGCCTCTGTCACCGGTTTTACCAAGTATTCTACAGCACCCTGCTTCATTACGTCCACCGCCACCTGCACGTCCGGAAAACCGGTAATTACCAGCACCGGCAATTTGGGAAAGTGCTGAGCGACATACCGTACCAGTTGAGTACCGCTCACGTCCGGCATGTTCAAGTCGGTGATCACCAGATCAACGGGGCTTTGCTCTAACAACTCAATGGCGTCCACCACGTTGTTGCACGTGAAAGGGGTTAGGCCCATGCCGTTCATGTAACGCCGCAACAATTCCAACATGTCGCGGGAATCGTCCACCAACAAAACAGATGGCTGTTCCTTCATGGGGAGGGAATGGGAATGAGAGGGTGAATGTGGTGCCCATGCCGAGCGTGGAAGTTGCGACAACGCTGCCGCCATGGCCTTTCATGATGCCATGGACAACGGCAAGGCCCAAGCCTGTGCCTTCGCCGGTAGGCTTGGTGGTGAAAAAGGGTTGGAAGATCTTTCAAGTCCGCTTCCGCGATGCCCGCGCCAGTGTCCGTAACAGTGGTCGAAACAATACCGGCCCCGTGTTCGGTGGCCAACGTAATGGTGCCACCTTCGGGCATCGCCGCGGCTGCATTGAGAAGGATGTTGGAAATTACTTGCGCAAACTGCACTTGGTCCATCCGCACCGGTGGAAGGCTTGGGGCCAACTGCCATTGAACGGAAACGTGCTGCTGTCCCAGGCGTTGCTCAAGCAGGTGCAGCACGGAACGCAGGGCTTTGTTGACATCGGCCAACTGGAATTGTGCGGGCATTTCGCAACTGAAGTACATCAGCTTCTTCACGATCTCACGGCCGATCAATGCTGAGTCGATGATGCGTTGCAAGTCGCTGCGCCGGTCAGGGGCGGTCTCCTCTTTCTTCAAGAGTTCGGCATAACCAAGCACATTCCCGAGCGGCGTGTTCAGCTCATGCGCGATGCCCGCAGTGATCTCTGCCAATATTGTGAGCCGGTCATTGCTGCGCATGCGCGAATCCAACAGGGATTGCCGTTCTATGCGTTCGTGGCGCTCCACCACTGCGGAAAGATCCGCTGCGATCTTATCCAAGAGTTGATGCTCCTCAGGAAGAAAGAGCGAGTCTTGACCGGGGTTTCCCGCCTTTGGGTACGCCACGCAGATTTCGCCGCGCTCCTGCTGCTCTACTCGAAACGAGGAGCACATTGCGTTTTTAGTGTGAACGGGGGTTCCGTATTCCTGATCGTCCAAGCGCAATTGCACCATGGCCTGTCCCGGGAATTGCCAACCTTGCGGAATCACCTTCACCACCTCCCTGAACAGGGTAGGAAGAGAATGTTCATTCGCTTGCGCCACGCGGGCTACGGCATATAGGCAGCTTAGCTCTTTTACCCGTTCGGCAAGTTTGCGTTTGGTGATCTGCTCCTGCATGCCGCGGGCGTGGGTCGGGGATTTCTACTGGCCCACAAAGGTATCTACCCCGGTGGAGCGGACTATTTCCTTTTCAGATCCGACCAACGTCAACACCAGTAAACGTGATCTTTATCACCGTGAGCGTGCAACCTATTGCCGAACTTCGCGCCAGCGCCGAACAATTTCCGTTCCGCCTTGTCCTACCTCAACTTGCACCATGAAAACCACCTACCTTTTTTCCGCGATCGCAGCCACGCTATTCACCTTTGGTTGCGGCACCACCGATCACGATAGCGACGATCATGCCGGGACTGCGGAACAACACGCGGAAGGCACTGCGGAACATGACGAAAGCGGGGATGCTTCCGCAGTGAAGCTCGATAACGGGCAGCGCTGGGCTGCCAACGCGGAAACCACCCAGGGCATCGCCAACATGGCAGCGCTCGTCAATAATTTCGATCCGGGCACCCAACCGCCAGACACGCTGAAGGCCGAGCTGGGCCGGGAATTCGCATTGATCTTCGAGCGATGCACCATGACCGGTGAAGCGCATGAGCAATTGCACAATTACTTGATCCCTATCCACAAACAATTAAATGCCATGAATCCCGCTGATGAAGCGGAACGCGCAACACTGAAGGATTATCTCGCCACGTACGGGAACTATTTCCAGTAAGCCGAACATTGCATCCGCACCAAAAAATACCAACATGAAAAAGCAAAAGAGCGCGACCGCCGTGAAAGAACTGGGAACCTTGCTGGCAAGCAGCTACACACTGTACCTCAAGACCCAGAACTACCACTGGAACGTTACCGGCCCCATGTTCACTACGCTGCACAACTTGTTCATGGCACAGTACACGGAACTTTCGTTGGCCGTGGACGAGATCGCGGAGCGCATGCGCGCGTTGGATGCCAAAGCACCTGGCAGCTTTGCGGCCTTCAGCAAGCTCAGTTCAGTGAAAGAAGAAACCGGTAGCCCCAATGCCAAAACGATGATCAAAAAGCTCGTAGCGGATCAGGAAGCTTTGAAAGACGATGCCCGCGCCGTTGCAAATGCCGCCGACAAGAACGGCGATCTGGTAAGTGCGGACTTGGCCACCCGCCGAATGGACGTGCATGCCAAGAACGCCTGGATGCTGCGCAGCCACTTGGAATAAGCATTGTCTGATGCGGTGATCGGACATTATTGCCCCCGGCCGTTCCATGCAGCAACCGGGAGTTCCCTACTTGTGTAGTTTCGCGGGCCGTTACCCCGTTCAACCCCCAAGCACCGCACTATGACCTTCACGATCAGCAAGGCCAGTCTCGAAAGGCTGAAGGAGCTTGTGGCCCAACAGGCTGATGTGGAACTGCTCGCCGCCGTGGACGACATGCACCCGGCGGATATCGCGGAGGTGCTGGACAATTTGGACCTGAAGGAGGCCCAGTACTTGTTCGAGCGGCTGGAGACCGAAATGGCCGCCGAGGTGATCCTTGAAGTGCCGGAGGACCGGCGCGAAGACCTGCTGGGCAACTACACCGGTAAGGAAATCGCCGAGGAGCTCATAGAGCACATCGACTCCGATGACGCCGCCGACGTGATCGCCGAACTGCCCGACGAGGTGCGCGATGAAGTGCTCGCGAACATCAGCGACAAGGAGCAGCGAAGCGAGATCACCGAGCTTCTCACATACGACGAGCACACCGCCGGGGCCTTGATGGCCAAGGAGCTGGTGAAGGTGAATGCCGACAGTTCCATGCTCGATTGCGTGCGCGAATTGCGCCAGCATGCCGAGCACATTGACGACGTGTACGTGATCCTGGTGGTGGACGAACATGACAGGTTGGTGGGTTCCATCCCGTTGAAGATGCTGCTTACAACATCCCTCCGAACGCCCGTCCGTGATGTCTACGAGCCGGACATCATCAGCGTGAAAGCTCACGAGGACGTGGAGGAGGTGAGCCGCCTGATGGAGAAGTACGATCTAGTGATGATGCCCGTGACGGACGATCGCGGGCGGCTGCTTGGCCGCATCACCATTGATGACGTCGTGGACACCATCCGTGAGGAAGAGACCGAAGATGCGCAACGCATGGCCGGTATGGGCGCATTGGAATATTCTTACAGCAACAGCAGCCTGTGGGAGATGGTGAAGAAGCGCTCCGGCTGGCTGGTCGTGCTCTTCATCGGGGAAAGTTTCACCGCTACGGCAATGGGCTATTTCGAGGACCAGATCGCGAAGGCCGTGGTGCTTGCGCTGTTCGTGCCGCTCATCATCTCCAGTGGCGGTAACACAGGTTCGCAAGCCAGCACGCTCATCATCCGCGCACTCGCCATGGGCGACATTACGGTGAATGAATGGTGGCGCATCTTCCGTCGCGAGAGCAGTGTGGGCCTCATCCTTGGATTGATCCTGGCCGTGATCGGCTTTTTGCGTGTTGCCGTGTGGAGCCAGTTCACCACCATCTACGGGCCCCACTGGGCCGAGGTCGGCTTCGTGGTTGCCCTAACACTGCTCGGCGTGGTTGTTTGGGGCAACCTCGTGGGTTCGCTTTTTCCTTTAGTGCTGAAGCGGCTTGGCCTTGATCCCGCAACAAGTTCCGCACCGTTCGTGGCCACGGTGGTCGACGTTACCGGCTTGGTCATCTACTTCTCATTCGCATCTTACTTCCTGCGCCACGTTTTACTATGAAAGTGAATTTCATCGACAGCGTACACCCCGTCCTCAGTACACGCCTTTCCGTGGCGGGCCATACCTGCGAAGACCTCAGCGAAAGGAGCGGCGACGATCTTTTAGCCCAATTGAACGATTCCGAAGGCCTGGTGGTGCGCAGTAAAATGTTGGATGCCGCCACATTGGCCCATGCGCCGAAACTGAAGTTCATAGCGCGCTGCGGCGCTGGCATGGAAAACATCGACAGGGCTTGGTGCGCCGATCACGGGATCCGCCTGTACAGTTCCCCGGAAGGCAACCGCGATGCCGTGGCCGAACACGCTGTGGGCATGTTGCTCAGTGTGATGAACCACATGCCCCGGGCGGACCGTGAGGTGCGTGCTGGCATCTGGGACCGCATAAACAACTCCGGCAACGAGCTTGGCGGAAAAACGGTCGGCATTATCGGCTTCGGGCAAATGGGAACTGCATTTGCCCTACGGCTACAAGGTTTTGGCGTGAAGGTGATCGCGCACGACAAGTACCGCAACGGCTTTTCCAACGAGCAGGTCGAAGAGGTGTCGTTGGAAGAATTGCAGGAACGCAGCGACATCATTAGCCTGCACTTGCCGCTTACAGCAGAAACGGATCGTTACGCCGATGCGGACTTCTTCAGCAAGTGTGGAAAACCGGTCTGGTTCATCAACACCGCTCGCGGGCCACTTACCGATACCGCCGCATTGTTGGATGCCATCGAAGCCGGAAAAGTTTTGGGCGCCTGTCTCGATGTACTGGAATTTGAAGAGCGCACATTACTCGGACTTAAAGGCGAAATGAACAACCCCTTACTGCAACGGCTTTTCGCAAATGAAAACGTGCTGCTGAGCCCGCACGTCGCCGGTGTCACGAAAGAATCCTGGTTCAAGCTCTCCAATGTTTTGGCAGACAAGATCCTGAACGACTTTTCTCCCGCTGTCTCTTAAAGAGGTCACCGGGTTACGATCATCGGCGCTCTCCTACCTTGGCCGCAACAAATGCTGCCATTTCATCCCACTCAAGTCCACGGCCATCGCGGTTGCAGTGGGCATGGCCCGGAAAATACCGTACCTGCCTTTCTGCATGCTGCCAGAACAGGATGCCAATGGCTAGAACTTGATGTGGTGATCACCGCCGACGATCAAGTCCTCGTGAGCCACGAGCCGTGGATGGACCATCACGCCTGCCGCGACCCGCACGGGAAGCCGATCACGCAGGAGCAGGGAAGGAGCGTCAATATTTTCAAGCTGTCGCTTGAAGAAGTGCAGCGCTACCAATGCTTTTCAGAGGTTGATGCGGATTCTGCACATCGCGTCCATAAACCAACATTGGCCGAAACCGTGCAGGCCGTGGACCGTTTCGCGGAACAGCGCACGATCACTCCGTCAGGCTTCAACATCGAAGTGAAAAGTGAACCCGCACTGTACGGCACGTTCCAACCGGAGCCGAGCCGGTTCGCGGAACTTGTGGTGCAAGAGGTGATCGCGTTGGGCATTGCGCAACGTTGCATCATCCAAAGTTTCGACGTGGCCATTTTGGAAGCAGTACATGGTTTAGCGCCGCTCATTCCCGTTGCTCTGCTGGTGGAGAACGCCGACGGCATGGAAGCCAATTTGCAACGCTTGACCTTCACGCCGAACTACTACAGCCCGGCATTTTCCATCGCCAACGCGCAACTGGCGGAACAACTCCGTGAACGGAATATCGGCTTGCTGGTTTGGACCGTGAACGAGGAAACGGACATTGAAGGCATGCTTGAGCTGGGCGTGGACGGTATCATTACCGACTTTCCGGAACGCGCGATGGCATTGGTCGGCAAGCGCTACTGACCCAACCCGCGCAGAACGTCTTCCACACCGCGTTCCAAGGTGTCCAGATCGGCATTCCACGCCGCAAGGTCGTCCTGCGAACCGGATTCGCGGATCCGCGCGCACAGCGGAGTGAAACGATCCGCATCGAAACTGGTAAGTTGAGGTTTAAGCGAATGCACGACGCGCAAGACCTTGTCTTGGTCGCCCGTGCTACGGGCTGCACGTAAGGTGGCCAAACGCTCCGGCGCACTTTTGCGGAAAAGCGCAGCAACCACGGGATCCATGGCCTCAATAATGGCTTGCGCCTGCGGCGATGGAAGGGGAGAACCAGGCGGCGCCACAGCTGGCGACGCAACGGGCTTGTCCGGTTTGGGCTGTTCTTCTTTTCGCCGGTTGCGGAAATCCTTCAGCTCGGCCACTTCCTGTTGCAGGCCCGCCATGGCACCTTGCAGTTTCTTGCTCACGCGGCCCATGCGGTAGAGCAGCCAGGCCAACAACGCCAACGCTATCGCGGCCGTTCCCAAGGCGATCCACATCCAGAGCTGCATCCGTTCTTCCGTCGATTTTAAGCGCGCCGTCAACGCTGCCTGCTGCATTCCGCCTACTTGTTCCAGACTGTCGCGCACAGCAAGCGAGCGTTCAGCAGATGCTTGGTTAGCAGCGTTCAAACTGTCCAACTCAGTTGTGGCGACCTCGCGTTCCAAGGCCACTAACGTCAAGGCTTCCGTGTAAGCTTCGGTTGCTTTTCCGCCGCGTGCCAATTGCGTTGCAAGCATGCTGCGCGCTTGCAGCTCAAGCTTTAAAAGACCTGAACTATCGGCCAAGGTTGCCGCCGTGCGAAGTGCAGATATCGCGTCCGGACCAGTCAACAAAGGAGCTAATTCCATACGGCCCAAAACGCTTTCAGTTAAGTGGCCCAATGAATCCGAATGGCCCAAGGCTGCGCGCCTTTCGGCAACTACGGCCTTCAAGCTGTCTGCCGTGCGGTTGCCACGTTGTGCATCAGCATTCGGGATGAAAGCGCAGAGCAACAACAGAACGGCAAAGCCCCGCAGGAGCGGCTGGAGAATTCGAAACATGGCGCGAAGCTATTGTTGCGACGCTCATTTCCGGTCCGCTTCGCGTAGCTTTCCGCCGCCGCCACCATGGAAACATTTGCCGCTTTCTCCCTCTTGATCGTTATTGCCGCGCTCTTCGCGTATTTGAACTTCCGCTTCGTCAAGCTGCCGGCGGCCATCGGCCTGATGTTCATCGCCCTGTTGTTCTCGGTGCTCCTGGTGGCCGTGGGCAAGGTGATGCCGCACTTGTTGGGCGACATGCAGTCGCTCGTGGAGCGGCTCGACATTTCCCGTTTGTTGATGAACAACATGTTGGGCTTCCTGCTGTTTGCAGGAGCCATCCACATCAAGATCGACGTGCTGCGCCAAGAGAAATGGGCCGTAATGGCGCTTTCCACCGTAGGCGTAGTGACCAGCACCATGCTCGTGGGTTCCTTGATGTACTATCTGCTCCATTGGTTCGGCATTGAAATGGAATTCCTGCACTGCCTGATGTTCGGTGCGCTCATATCACCTACGGACCCCATTGCCGTGCTTGGCATCCTGAAGGAAGCCAAGGTGCCGCCATCACTGGAAATGAAGATCGCCGGTGAGTCGCTGTTCAATGATGGTGTCGCCGTGGTAGTGTTCCTCACCATTCTGGAGATCGCTGAAAGCCCCGGCAGTTTCGGTGCGATGGACGTAGCCGCGCTTTTCGCTCAGGAGGCCATCGGCGGCATCGCGTTCGGCTTGGCCATAGGCTACATCGCATTCCTGCTCATGCGCAGCATAGACAATTACAAGGTGGAGGTGCTGCTCTCCCTTGCGGTGGTCATGGGCGGTTCTTCGCGGGCCCAGGCGTTGCATGTCTCCGGTCCGCTCGCCATGGTGGTGGCAGGTATCCTCATCGGTAATCATGGAAAGAAGCACGCCATGAGCAAGATCACGGAGGAATACGTGGACAAATTCTGGGAGTTGATCGACGAGATCCTGAATGCCGTGCTCTTCGTATTGATAGGTCTGGAGCTGCTCTTAGTGAAACTCGATCCCGTCCATTTCGCGGTGGGCGGCATCGCCATTGTTGCGATCCTGCTAGTGCGCTATGTTTCCGTGTGGGTGCCCGCGCAGCTCATCCGTTTCCAAGAAAAAATGGGCCACCAAACGCTGCTCATGCTCACATGGGGCGGCTTGCGCGGCGGTATCTCCATTGCCATGGCCATATCGTTGGGCACCAACTTCGACCGCGGACTGTGGATCACGCTCACCTATATCGTGGTGACCTTCTCGATACTGGTTCAGGGCCTCACCATCGGCAAGCTGGCAAAGCGCTTGGCCAAGGCCTGAGTCCCATCAACTTCTCCCACAGAGGACGTTGATATCAGTAATTCACTTCACCACGAACCGCGCAGTGGTGCGCGACCGCTGCTCGATCAACACGTCTTTGTCCTTGAGCAATTGGTCCAACGTCTTTTCGTCGTAGTGCCGAACAGTGATCAATTGGCAGGCTTCGTTGTAACGCACTTGGTAGTCTTTGCCCAGTTCCTGAATGAGTTCCCTGCTTCGCGGCGTATCGTCTACCGCTACGCTGAAGGCCAGGGCGCTGTTCTGCATGAGGTCAATGCGCACGTTCCGCTCCGCGAAAACCTTGAAAATGGCGCTCAAATTTTCCTCAACGATAAAGCTGAGGTCGCGTGGCGTGATGCTGATGAGAAGCTGCTGTGCCTTAACAATGAAGGAAGGAACCAGCGTGTCGCGGTCGGTTGCTTCGCTGATGGTACTTCCTTCCGCTGCGGCGTCTAAAAAGGAGCGTACGTAGAGCGGAATATTCTTGCGCTGCAAAGGCTGCAAAGTCCGCGGGTGGATCACGCTGGCGCCAAAATAGCTAAGCTCGATCGCTTCGCGGTAGCTGATGCGTTCCAACAATTTCGTGTCCGGAAAAACATGGGGGTCCGCATTGAACATGCCCGCCACGTCTTTCCAGATCGTCACGCTTTCCGCATTGAGCAAATAGGCAAATATGGCTGCGGAAAAATCCGATCCCTCGCGGCCGAGCGTAGTGGTGGAACCGTCCGGAGCGCTGCCGATGAAACCTTGTGTCACCACGCGCAGCGGGCTTTTCGGTGCGTTGGCCAGGAACTGCTCCGCACCTTTCGCGGATGCTTCCCAGTTCACGCCGGCCGCGCGGTACCGTGCATCGGTACGCACCACGGCGCGTGCGTCCCACCATGCACTGGCAACACCGGCGGCATTCAAATGCGCCTGTACGATGATGCTGCTCCACATTTCGCCGAAGGACACAATTTGGTCGTAATGCCGATCGATGTTTTTCGTGGGCTTGCCGCCCAAAAGCGCTCGCATTGCACGGAACTCGTCCCCAAGTCGCACATGTGCTGTGCGGTCTTCCGGGGCGACTTCCAACAAAATATCCCCATGTGCTTTTTCCAACGCATCCACAGCTTCATTCAAGGGGCGGCCATCCAGCCATGCCCAAGTGATGGCTTCCAACGCATTGGTGGTTTTGCCCATGGCGCTCACCACGATCACCAGGTCGTCCAGACCGGATCGCTTCACCACGTCCGCCACATTGCGCACGCCTTCGGCATTTTTCACGCTGGCACCACCGAATTTGAAGACTTTCATGGATTTGGATCGTTGTCGCGCAAGATCACGAAGCTGCTGTTTTGCCAAACCGGTTTCAGGCGTTCTTCATGCCGCACGGTCCGCAACACTTGTTCATCGTAAATGCCCGCGTGCTTTGGATCGGTGCAAAGCAACACCAGTCCCGGCATTTTTCCCGGAACGCCATTGTTTTCCGCAACTGGCCACAATGCCACCGGTAACCCGGTGTACAAGTGGACCGCCCAAGGCCTTCCGGCTCCGATGGCTACTCCCTCCGGGTCAAGCTGCTTGATCTCTGCAAAGGCTTCTTTGGCCTCGGCGCTGTAAGGCCCCGGAACGGGCCGGTCGTATGTTGAAGCATAAAGCTGCAAGCCTTTGGCATGTGCGAGCAGAAATAACGCCAATAACGCGGCCACTGTTTTTCCGGAAGGCAGATGCACGCGTGCGGCAAACCAAGCCATTCCGTTTAGCAGAAAGCGGAACACGATAGGGAGCATCGGCACCAGAAAGCGGTCGTTCGCGGCGGTGTACGGATAGCAAAGCAGCATGACCATCCACAATGCGAAGAGCACATCGCCCGCATCCGGCCGACTACGGTAGCGCCTCACCATGCCCGTGATCACGGCCACCAGGACAAACGGTACCAAGATGCGGTTCATCCACATGGGCAACTCTTGCTCAAAGAATTGCCAACAGGTCCAAGCGTAGGCCGGCACGTTCGCCATGATCGTTCCCGGAAGGCTTCCGCCGGTGAACACATGGGCGTACCACGCATCCCCGGCAGCGTTGCCGAGCAGCCATGGTGCAACCAAGGCCAGGTGGATTATCAAAGGAAGGAACATAAGACCGATGGTTTCCAGCAATTTCGGCCTTGGCCCGTGCCGATGGTGCCGCAGTAAAAGAAAATGAAGCAGCATTGTAGCATACAGTACCCAGCCCGCACTTTTCACCACCGTGGCGAAACCTACAGTCACGACGGTTCCCCATCGGGAAGGAGCGTCGTACCGTTGCATCAGTAACAGCGCGACAAGCACCAAGCAGCCTAGCAACAAGTCGGGCATGATCTCCGATGCCGCTTGCAACACATGCCTGTCATAAGCGAACAGCAATGCTGCGAGCAGTGCAGGCAGGGGACCGAAAGAAAGCGGTCCAGCACTTCGACACAGAAAAATGAAGCAGAGCATGGCGGAAAGGAAGAGCAAGGTGGAATTCAGCAACAGATAGGGCTGCACGTTGTCGCCAAAGGCACCCCAAAACGGCGCGATCACCACTGAAAAGCCGACGCCTTTAGGAACCGGACCATAGAGGGCATGGTTGGGCACTTCGTCATCGGGGTTTGCGAGCTGGAAGTTTGAAATGTCGCGGGCTTGGCTGAGGTATTGTGCAAAATCGTCACCCCAATCGTGGGTATCCTTTGCGCCGAACTGGAATAGAGGGAGAAGCAGCACGGCGAGAACAAGGAGCCATCCCCAAGGCAAACGCGCCTTCGGTGCCTCTCCGGATGCGCCGTCGCGGGTCATTGCCCGGCCAATTCCACCAATTGCACCTTATCCAAACGGCCGTTCACCCACGCCCCGTCCAAGTCCGCCCCCAGGCGCTTGTAGAAGCGGATCGCACCTTCATTCCAATCCAGCACTTGCCAAGTAAGATGGTGGTACTCCCGCTTAACGGCTTCTGCCGCGCATGCCTTGAATAGCAACTCGCCGATGCCCAGTCCGCGTGCGTTTTCCGTTACCACAATGTCTTCCAAATAACCAACGCGCCCGCGCCAAGTGGAGTAGCGCTCGTAGCAGATGGCAATTCCGAGGATCTTACCCTCGTCAACGATACCCGAGGTGCCTTCGTTTTCTGATCGTCTGATTTTCTGATCGTCTGATTGAAAGGCCACCCAGCCCCACCACACCGGCGAAGGCCCGAAGCCCGCATCACGCATCGCTTCCTCGGTCACGGTTACTGCTTCCGGCTCTTTTTCGAACATCGCCAATTCCTTCACCAACGCCAGCATTTGCGGCACATCTCGAGCTTCTGCCTTGCGGATCGTGATCTCCATGGTGCCCAAAGATCGCGCACAGCCGATATTTGCAGCACAACATTCGCAGCCGGTCATTTTCTGATCGGTTCTTGAGCGAAGTTGAAATACTGTTCATCTGATCGACATGGCCAACATCACCACACTCGCAGAATTCATTTCCGAACGCCAACACGAGTTCACCTACGCTACTGGCGAACTTTCGCAGCTCCTCACCAGTTTTCGCCTCGCGGGCAAAATGGTGAACCGCGAAGTGAACAAGGCCGGATTGGCCGAGGACATCATTGGAGCGCAAGGCACTGAAAACGTGCAAGGCGAACAACAACAAAAACTCGACGTGTATGCCAACGACCTCTTTCTGCGGTTGCTCCGCAGCCAAGGCATGGTGTGCGCCGTGGCCAGCGAAGAGAACGACGACATCGTCCATTTCGATAACGGTGGTAAGTACGTGGTAACGATGGATCCACTGGACGGCAGCAGCAACATCGATGTGAACGTGAGCATCGGCACCATCTTCAGCATCTATCGCCGCCTCAGCGAAGGTCCCAAGGCCACCATGGAAGATTTTATGCAGCCGGGCAAGGACCAAGTGGCAGCGGGCTACATCATATACGGTAGCAGCACCATGCTCGTTTACACTACCGGCCACGGTGTGAACGGCTTCACATTGGACCCCAGCATCGGCACCTTTTGCCTGAGCCACCCCAACATGAAAGCGCCTGTGGACGGCAAAATGTACTCCGTTAACGAAGGCAATTACTACGACTTCACTGACGGCGTTCGCAACTACATCGATGACTGCAAAAAGCAGAAGTTCAGTGCGCGCTACATCGGCAGCTTAGTGGCCGATTTTCACCGCAACCTGCTGAAGGGTGGCATCTATTTGTACCCCGCAACAAAGAAGGCACCCAACGGAAAGCTGCGCCTGCTCTATGAAGCCAACACACTGGCCATGATCGTGGAACAAGCCGGTGGCATCGCGACGGACGGTATCACGCGTATCCTCGACCTTAAGCCTACGGAGCTTCACCAACGTTGCCCGCTTTACATCGGAAGCAAGAACATGGTGGAAAAGGCGATGGGGATGAAGTAAGCACCCCGGGCCCGATCACTCCGCAATCACTACCCGCCGCACTACCGGTGTTGCGAACCCTTCGCAGCGCAACAGGTAGACCCCGGCAGGGATGTTGCCAAGATTTAGTTGGGCATTGCCACTGGCATCCACTTGGATCACGGTGCGACCTAACGCATCCACCAAGGTCAATGCATGTCGTTTGCCATCCGCCGGCAACAGCACGTTCAACACCTCCGTTGCAGGGACTGGCCAAACTGCAAATCCGTCCAAGGCTTCCGTTTCGGTACTGCTTACCACGGCATTGTGCCGCGCATTCCATTCCTGGTAGAACTGGTTGGTGATGGAGGCATTGTGGATGATCAACGTATTCTCATCGTTCACGGTTTCCGCGCTGGTGGTCCAGTTGTGGCTGCCCGTGATCACGAGCGGATCGTTCGCGAAGCCCTCGTCGATAATGGCGTATTTGTGATGGAACAGGCCGGGTTCATCCAAATGCGATACGAGGTTCACGCCTTGGCCCACCAAGTAGTTAAATTCGGAACCGATGGTGTAGATGTCCTCCACATCACCCGCCACAAGCATCCCCGGCCGGTTGTTGGCTGCAATAATGGCATCGCCTAAGGTGTTTTCCGTAAGCACATAGAGGGCTAACCGCACATTGTGTTGGGCATCGTCCAACGCCCGTGCGATCCGCGCCGTTACGCCGTCGGTAGGGCTGAAGAAACTCTCAACGTACGTTCCGCCCACGTTGAAAAGATGCGGTGTGTTGTCCGTTTTATCAGCCCCGAACTTGCTTTGTGATGGCACCGGCTGTGCACCGCTGCCGCCCCACATCTCCTCGAACTCAGCGCGGTAGCAACGTGCCAATGCCTGATCTTGGATGAACACCAAGTTGTTGTAGTCATCGAAGAAACCCTGTGTGGTCCAGTTGCAAGAACCGCTCATGATGGTGGCCTTGGAAGCATCTTCGGCATCGATCACGAAGAACTTGTCGTGGGTACCGCTGCCCAGGCCGTCGGTACGGTAGAGCACGGGAATTGCGGGGTCCAAGCTGTTCAACGCCCAATTGCTCGTGCTGCCTTCCGCGACCCAGCGTACCGTAACGCCGCGGTCGTACGCGGCGTTGACAGCGGCCACTAAAAAGTCGCTGTTGGTGTTGTACATGGCAATGTCCAAGGTGGTCTCCGCCCGGTCGATGTAGGCTTTGATGGTGTCATCCACCGCATCAAAAAGCGCAATGGCGTCAGTGCCACTGCTAACCGAATGGTCCACGCTCTTGTTGAAGTATACTTTGATGCCCCCCGACAGAGGCGAAGCTGTGGAGTATAGACCGACCTGCGAGAACGCGGTATCAGACCCGTCCACGGAGAAGACTTTGGCGTAGTAGAACGTGGCGGAAGCCAAGCCGGCAAGGACGGCCGAATGCGAAGTGCCCATGGACGCATCTCCGCCGAGCTGCCCCAGTGCAGGCGTTGTGCCGTAGAACACCTGTGACGTACCGGCCTGGTTGGTCTGCCAATTCAGGGTGAACCCGGTCGGCGTGATCACCGCTTGCGTCATCGGGGGCAATACGGCGATGGACCCGAACGGCGTAATGTCGCTGGTGGCACGCGGCAGCAACTGGTAGCCGCTGGTGTAAGGTGAAGACGGGTCGAATTGCGATGCGATGCCCGTAATGTCCACGGCCCCCGCAGGGATCGGCGTGCCGATCATTGGATGGCCAGTGCGCAGGTAGACGTCCGCTTGTTGGCCGCCCGATTGCACGATGTATGTGTTCGATGCGAATGTGCCGCTTGCATTGAAAGTCACGCCTTCCAAGCGCACGATCTCGCCTTCCACGCTTTCATCCAGTCCATTCGGCGTGATCACTTGGGCAGCGGGCAACGCATTGCCGGAACTCGTTACCGCAAAGGCCGTTATCGGTGTGATCTCCAACAGGCCGCTGTAGTTCGTCAATGTGCCGGTCAGCGTGATGGCATCCCCCATATTGGGCGCAAAACCGGGAGCGGAACCGGATCCCGGAAAGGCGGCAATACCGCCCGTGGCATCCTGCACGTAGCGCACGCTGCCCAAGGAAGGATCAGAGGTAACTATCCCGCTTACGGTAACGGAGCTGCCTAAACTGGCATTGCGGGCGTCGGACACGGTTTGGGCCGATAGGCCGATGGTCAACGTGCAAACGAATGAGAAAAGAGTGGAGCGGACAAGATGTATCATGGTGCAAAGGTCGGTTATCGCAAAATGGCAACGGTCAATTGGACAGATCGGCACGATGCTGGATAACTTGCCCCCCAGATCAACCGACACATGACACACTTCCGGCGCCTGTTTCTGCTGTTACCCACTGCTTTTCTATTACAAGCCGCGTTCGCCCAACAGGGTGATACGCGCTACGTGCCCCGCTGTATCGGCTTTTGGAACCTGGAAAACCTGTACGACACGCTCGACGGTCCAAACGACGATGCGGAATATCTGCCCGCTGCCGCCAAGCAATGGAACACCGAACGCTACGAGCGCAAGCTCCAGCATGAGGCCCGCGTGATCAGCGAAATGGGCGTGGACGTCTTCCCTGAAGGCCTCGTGGCCATGGGCATGTGCGAAGTGGAGGACTTGGCCGTAGTGGAGGACCTTATCCATACATCACCGCTTGACCAGCGTGGTTACCGCATTGTCCACCATGATAGCCCGGACCGGCGCGGCGTGGACGTGGCGTTCATCTACAACCCGAAGTACTTCACCCTGCTCCATGAAGCCGTTTACCCGCTGCGCGACCCCAACGACAGCCTCTTCCGCACCCGCGACCAGCTCGTGGTTACTGGCTTGATGGACGGGGACACGATCAGTGTGGTGGTAAACCACTGGCCCTCCCGTTTTGGTGGCGAAAAACGATCGCTGCCACGGCGCATCCTGGCTGCAAAGCTCGGCAGGCATATCATAGATTCACTGCAAGCCGTTAACCTCAACGCCCGTGTGCTCTATATGGGTGACCTGAATGATGATCCGGTGGATCCAAGCGTCCGCAAATTCCTCAACACCACTGGCGACAAGGCCCTTGCCAACGGCGAAAAACTGTTCAACCCCATGTATGATCTTTACCAGAAAGGCATCGGCACATTGGCTTGGCGCGATTCCTGGAACCTCTTTGATCAGATCATCATGACACCCTCACTGGCCAATGCGACCGACGATGGATACCGCTTCTACGGTGCCCGCGTTTACAATCAGCCATACCTGCGGCAGGATGAAGGCAACTACGCGGGCTACCCTTTGCGCACATACGTGGGCGACACCTACCAAGGCGGATACAGCGACCACTTTCCCGTGTACGTGATCCTGGTGAAACCCGTGAAGTAATGATCGTAGTGACCGGCGCCGCAGGTTTCATCGGCAGCATGCTCCTCGCGGAATTGCAACGTCGTGGATACGGTGACCTCGTAGCCGTGGACGATTTTTCACACCCGGAAAAGGAATCCAATCTCGAAGGTGTCAAACTCGCGCAACGCGTGGAGCGGTCCGTGTTCCCCGCGTGGATCGACGCGAACGAAAACCAAATTCAGTTCATCTTCCACCTCGGTGCCCGCACCGACACCACGGAGTTCAACAAGGCGATCTTCGATGAGCTGAACGTGCGTTCCAGCCAGCAAATTTGGGAACGCTGCGCGAAGTATGCCATCCCCCTTGTCTATGCATCTTCCGGCGCCACGTATGGCGATGGCGACCTGGGCTACGGCGATACCGACGACACGCTGCCGTACAAACTGAAGCCGCTCAATCCCTACGGCGAGAGCAAGAACGAGTTCGACAAGTGGGCGTTGAAGCAGGATGCAAAGCCGTTCTTTTGGGCCGGCCTGAAGTTCTTCAACGTGTACGGCCCCAACGAAAACCACAAGGGCCGCATGGCTTCGGTGATCTTTCACGCTTACAAGCAGATTTCCGCCAGCGGGGGTATGAAGCTCTTCCGGAGCCACCGGCCAGACTACACCGACGGCGGCCAGCTCCGCGATTTCGTCTACGTGAAGGACCTCTGCGACGTTTGCATATTCCTGATGGAGCACCGCAAGAGCAGCGGCATCTATAACCTCGGGACGGGAAAGGCACGCACATTCCTAGACCTCGCTCGAGCTACGTTCAACGCCATGGACAAGCCGGTAAAAATCGAGTTTATCGACACGCCGATGGACATACGCGACAAGTACCAGTATTTCACCGAAGCGCCCATGGAAAAGCTGCGCGCCATCGGCTATTTGAAGCCGTTCCATACGTTGGAAGAAGGCGTGGACGACTACGTGCGCAACTACTTGGCGCGCAGTTGAGCGGGACTACGATAGATCAGGACCGGTAACGGCATCTTGCCTTAGCTGCAACAGTTGTGCTTTTACCTGCTCCAATTTCCTGCGGATCGCTTCCACCGGAAGTTCAGCCGCGGGAGGCGCTTCAACCGGCTCATGGCGCTTCAACTGGTCTTTCGCTCCCTGTAACGTGAAGCCGCGGTCCTTCACCAAGTGTTGGATCTGCCGCAGTTGTTCAATGTCGTCCTTGGTGTAAAGGCGGTCACCCTTGATGGTCCGTTTAGGCCTTAAGGTGCCAAATTCCTTCTCCCAGTAGCGCAGCAGCGAAGTGTTGACGCCGAGCGTTTCCGCCACCTCCCCGATGGGCCAGTACATCCGCTCTATTGACTTTTCCTTCAGGGGCATTACCGCGAATTTAGCGATCAATCCAGTGATTGCCCGGCATTCCGGCTGATCTCCACCATCCGCGCGTACTCCTCCGGCGTCAAGCTGTTGAAGAGGAAATTCACCGGGTCCACGGGCGCGCCGTCCTTATGCACCTCATAATGCAGGTGTGGCCCTGTACTCAGGCCTGTGCTGCCCACTTCGCCGATGGTGTCGCCGCGCTTTACCCGCTGCCCTTCGCGCACATTGATCTTGCTCATGTGCCCGTATAGCGTTTCGTAGCCAAAGCCGTGGTCGATCACCACGTGGTCACCGAAACCACTGGCGTTATAGCCTGCAAAAGACACGCGCCCGTCGCCCGTAGCATGGATCTTCGTGCCTGTAGGACTGGTGAAATCGAGTCCCATGTGTGGCTTCTCGATCTTGTAAATAGGGTGCATCCGCTCGCCAAAGCCCGAACTGATCCGCGTTTCATCCGTCGGGATGGGTTCCACCGACGGGATGCTCGCGAGCATTTCCTGTTTGCGCATAACCAGCGCGCCGACTTCATCAAGCGAGCGGCTTTGTACAACCAGTTGCTTCGCGATGCGGTCCAGTCTTTTCGCGTTCCGATTACCAAGTCGCTGTTCGCGAAACCTTCCAGGTCCTTGTAGCGGTTCACCCCGCCAATACCCGCCATGCGAATTGTGTTGGGGATGGGGTCAGCTTCAAAGATCACCCGGTACACGTTGTCGTCCCGCTGCTCAATGTCCCCCAAAACGTTCTCCATGTCACCGAGCTGCTTGTTGATCAGGTCATACTCGACCAACAGGCGCTGGTTTTCCTGCCGCAGCTTCGCTTCTTTGGGTGAATCAATGAACTGGAACGCCAGAAAGATACCCAAAATGCCGACCAAAAGCCCCGGTGCGAGCGCTAAGGATGTGCGCTTCACCTTCTTCCAGCCGCTGAGCCGGATGCGCTCAAAATTCAGCGTATTGGGGTTGAAACGGTACTTGTGTTCGGCCATCTGGGCGACTGGGGAAGTTGCGAAGATAGCGGAGGACTAATTTTGCGCACCTTTTGAGTGATGAGCAGTTAATTCACCACAGAAGCACAGAAAACACAGAGAATCCAAAATGATGAACCGTGTAAACATCCTCCGACACAGCCTTAATATGAATCCCTCCGTGCCCTCCATGCCGCTGTGGTGATTTTTCAAGATTCAAGACTCCCGCCTCAAGACTCCCCATGCCCTCCTCCCATCGATCCGCCAGCAGTTCGTCGACCACTTCGCCCAACGTGGCCACGCTATCGTACCCAGTGCGCCCTTGGTGGTAAAGGACGACCCCACGCTGATGTTCATCAACGCGGGCATGAACCCCTTCAAGGACCTGTTTCTCGGCAATCGGCCCATTACGCAGCCGCGCATCGCCGACTCGCAGAAATGCCTACGTGTTTCGGGGAAACACAACGACCTGGAAGAAGTCGGCATCGATACCTACCACCACACGTTGTTCGAAATGCTCGGGAACTGGAGCTTCGGCGACTACTTCAAGGTGGACGCGATCAAATGGGCTTGGGAGCTGCTAGTGGACACCTACAAGGTCGATCCCGCAAAGATCTACGTTACCTACTTCGGCGGCGATGCTAAGGACAACTTGGAGCCGGATACCGAGACACGCGACCTCTGGCTGCAATACCTGCCTGCCGAGCGCATATTGCCTTTCGGAAAGAAAGACAACTTCTGGGAAATGGGGGAGACCGGCCCTTGTGGCCCTTGCACGGAGATCCATGTGGACGTGCGCAGCGAAGAAGAGAAAAAACTGTTGCCCGGTGCGAAGCTCGTGAACAGTGATAACCCGCATGTGATCGAAGTGTGGAACAACGTGTTCATGCAGTATGAGCGTAAGGCCGATGGCTCCCTGCACCCGCTGCCCGCAACACATGTGGACACAGGCATGGGCTTCGAGCGCCTTTGCATGGTGCTGCAGGGCAAGCGCAGCAACTACGATACGGACGTATTCCAACCGCTGATCCAAGCATTGGCAAAGGCCTGCGGAAAGCCGTACGGAAAAGATGAAAAGGCCGACATCGCCATGCGTGTGGTGGCCGACCACCTGCGCGCGATCGCCTTTACCATTGCGGACGGCCAACTTCCCGGCAACACCGGTGCGGGCTACGTGATCCGCCGCATCCTTCGCCGCGCCGTGCGTTACGGCTACAGCTTCCTCGGCCTGAACGAACCGTTCATCCACGCGTTGGTACCCGTGTTGGCGGAACAGATGGGCGGTCAATTCCCTGAACTGCGCAAGCAGCAGGAACTCATCACCAATGTGGTTTTGGAAGAAGAGCGTTCCTTCTTGCGAACCTTGGAAACCGGCACAAAACGGTTGGAACAATTGATCGCGGAAAGCAAGGGCACGCTTGGCGGCGCCAAGGCATTTGAGCTATACGACACCTTCGGTTTCCCCATCGACCTTACGCAGCTCATGGCCCGCGAGCAAGGCGTGGCAGTGGACATGAAAGGCTTCGAGGCGGAGCTCGAGAAGCAGAAAAAGCGTTCGCGCGCGGCCACCTCCATCACCACCGGCGATTGGACCGAGTTGGCAAGCGGCACAACGGAATTTATCGGCTACGACGTGCTGTCCACGGAGGCACGCATCCTTCGTTATCGCCAAGTGAAAGACAAGGCCGGCGACCGCTTCCAGATCGTAATGGACCGCACCCCCTTCTATCCCGAAGGCGGCGGCCAAGTGGGCGACCAAGGCTGGCTGGTACAGGGCGATGCGAAGATCGCCGTGCTGGATACGCGCCGTGAAAACCAGCTTATCGTACACTTCACGAAGGAATTACCACCCGAAGTAGCAGCGCCGGTTGTAGCACAAGTGGACGAACATCGCCGGAATTTGATCCGCCGCAACCACACCGCCACGCACCTGTTACACTACGCACTACGGAAGGTGCTGGGCACGCATGTGGAACAAAAAGGTTCGTTGGTGGCACCGGAAAAGCTGCGGTTCGATATTTCGCACTTCGCCAAGATCACCCCGGAGGAATTGGAACGGGTGCAGGCCGAAGCTCAAGCATTGGTGCGTGCCGACATTCCGTTGGAAGAACTGCGCGACGTGCCCGTGAAAAAAGCGATGGACATGGGTGCCATGGCGCTCTTTGGCGAGAAATACGGCGATGCCGTACGTGTGATCAAATTCGGTGAAAGCGTGGAATTGTGCGGGGGTGTGCATGTGCCGCGCACGGGCGAGATCGGTGCGCTTCGCATCGTGCAGGAAGGCGCACTGGCTGCAGGCATACGGCGCATCGAAGCCATTACCAGCGAAGCTGCCGAGCAGTTCGTGGAAGCGCGCTTGGAAATGTTGGAAAAATTGCAGCACCTGCTGAGTGACCCCAAGGATGCCTTGGCCGCACTACAAGCCTTGATCGATCAAAATACCGCCTTGACCAAAGAGCTGGAAAAAGCCGCAATAGAGAAAGTGAATGCGCTGCAAGCTTCGATTTTGGACCATGTTGAGCAAAAGCCCAAAGGCCGCTTACTGGCCCGGGAAGTGGACCTCGACGCGAACGGTATGCGCGAACTCGCTTTTCGCCTTAAGGACGCAAACAAGGACCTCCTGTTGGTACTCGGTGCTAAGCGCGACGGGAAAGCCCTGCTGGCCGTAATGGTGGGAGAAGACCTGCAAACCAAGGGCCTGAAAGCCACCGATGCCATCAAAACCTTGGCAGCGGAGATCAAAGGAGGTGGAGGCGGACAGCCCTTCTTCGCAACAGCAGGCGGAAAAGACCCCGAAGGCTTGGGCAAAGCATTGACCAAAGCCGCCACACTGCTGGATTAGATGAGGTATTGCAAAACGGGGAAATGAGACAACACCTGTGGCGCACTTAACCCGTAACTCGTAACACGTCAACCCTTAACCATGGGTTGCCGAGCAAAGTCGAGGTAAACCCGTAACCGGTCAACCCGTAAGTTTTCAAGCCATGCTCGGGCTCGTGTGCCCGTTGTCCGTCGGGATGTGCTTTCCATAGACGGGACCGAGGTACGCTGTGTCGTAGCTCATGCCGAGGTTGAAAATGTACAGTCCGTTCAACAGGATCACCAGTACATAGTCCATCATGGTGCGCTTGCCGAAGCTCTGGCACAGTTCGATCCATACTTTCGGGATCAAATAAAACTGGCCATAAACGGGAATAAGGAACAGGAACATGTGGCTCGCCGGGCGGCCGATGATCCGCAGGAAAACAATGACGTTCCAAACAGGAACGATCGCCGCAATACCGGGTTGGCCGGCTTTTTCGTACAGCCGCCACTGCGCCACCACGGAGAGCAGCACCATGAACCCGAGGATGTAGAACATGCTATCCCCGAATTTTCCGTACAAGTTGGTGTAGATCTGGCTCAGGATGCTCATTTGCGCTAGTTTTTCAAGTTCCCCCCGCGTGTCCTTGAACCTCTAGGGTCCACTGTTTAGACGGGTTCAAAGCAAAAGGGTTGCCCGTTGGGCTGGGAAACTTTGTAAAAGGCTTTTCAACCGGGCGGGCGGGAAAACTTATAAACCCGCGCCGGCGTAGCGCTTCACGTCAGCATCGGTCACTTCAGGGCCGCTGAGGATCACGAGGCGCTCAACCACATTGCGCAGCTCGCGCACATTGCCCGTCCAAGGCAATTTTTGCAGCTCTTTAACGGCTTTATCGCTCATTTTCTTCGCGGCGATGCCCTGTTCTTCGCAAACCTTGGCTAAGAAGTGCTCGATCAGTTCAGGAATGTCTCCTGCGCGGTCTTTCAGGTCCGGAACATGGATCGGGATAACGCTCAAGCGGTGGAACAGGTCCTCCCGGAAACGGCCTTCTGCGATCTCCTTGCGAAGTTCCTTGTTGGTCGCCGCAACAACGCGTGTGTCCACTTTGATCTCCTTGTCGCCACCTACCCGGGTGATCTTGTTCTCTTGCAAGGCCCGCAGCACCTTGGCCTGCGCCGCAAGGCTCATGTCCCCGATCTCGTCCAGGAACAGTGTGCCCCCAGAGGCCAGCTCAAATTTGCCTTTGCGTTGTGCGATCGCGCTGGTAAAGGCCCCTTTCTCGTGCCCGAACAGCTCGCTTTCGATCAATTCACCGGGGATCGCGGCACAGTTCACTTCCACGAACGGACCGCTTTTCCGGGCGCTCTTTTCATGCAGCATCCGCGCCACGCCTTCCTTGCCGGCGCCATTGCCGCCAGTGATCAGCACCCGGGCATCGCTCGGTGCAACCTTGTCCACCATTTCACGGATCGCGTCCATGGCCTCACTGGAACCCACCATGCGTGCATCGCCGGCTTTCACCTTTTGTACTTTTTGCCGCAGGGTTTTGGTCTCCTGGACCAGTTCTCCCCGGTCAAGCGCATTGCGTAGGGTTACCAGGATCCTGTTCAGGTCCGGAGGCTTTGATATGAAGTCAAAAGCGCCTTTCTTGATCGCATCCACAGCCGTGTCAATGGTGCCGTGACCACTGATCATCACCACCGGGATGCTGTCGTCTTGCGCCATTAGTTTCTCCAGCACTTCCATACCGTCCATCTTCGGCATTTTGATGTCGCACAGCACCACGTCGAAGCCGCCCTTCTTTGCCTTTTCCAAGCCTGAAGCGCCATCCTCGGCTTCTTCTACCTTGTGCTTCTCATGCTCCAAGATCTCGCGTAATGCGTTCCGGATCGCCTTCTCGTCGTCTATCACCAAGATCTTCGCCATGGCACAAAGATGGGGGCAAGTCGGTTTTTCACCGCAGGGGCAACGAGAGAGAGTCGGAGATGTAAAAGTGTGATCGGTTTCCAGTGATGAATGATAGGTCAGCTCCCGGCTCAAGACTCCCGGCTCATTTTATGGCAGCAAACGATTACGACCAACTACCCAGCCCGCTCATGTACACGCGGAAGAAAGGTCGCCAACAGCCCTATCAATGGCAAAAATGCACACACCTTGAAGATGAATTCAATGCTCGTATGGTCCGCCAATGCACCTAACAGGGCTGATCCGATCCCGGCCATGCCGAATGCGAAACCGAAGAACAACCCGGATACCATGCCCACCTTGCCCGGTACCAGTTCTTGTGCATATACCAAAATGGCCGAGAACGCAGAGGAAAGCACAAGCCCGATCACGGCGGAAAGGATCCCGGTCCACATCAAGTTGGCATAGGGAAGCAACAGCGTGAAGGGCGCTGAACCGAGGATCGAGAACCAGATCACGTACTTCCGTCCGTAACGGTCGCCGAGCGGGCCACCTATCAATGTGCCGATAGCGGCGGAAAAAAGGAAGATGAACAGATGGATCTGCGCCTGCTGGATGCCAAGGCCGAACTTACCCATGAGGTAAAATGTGTAATAGCTGCTCATGCCTGCGAGGTAGAATTGTTTGGAGAACACCAGCACAAGCAAGATCACGATTGACCGCTGCACGGTGGCGCGAGGGATGCCGTGCGGCACCATCGGTTTAGGCGGTCTGCGCGCACGTATGGCCGTGGTGCGCTTGTACCACGTTCCCACGCGCTGCACCAACACTAGTCCGATCAACGGGATCGCAGCAAACCAACCGAGACTGTGTAGGCCGTATGGAACAACGATCAGCGCTGCCAGCAATGGCCCCAACGAAGAGCCGAACGTACCGCCCAATTGGAACACGCTTTGTGCAAGTCCCCGCTTGCCGCCCGAGGCAGCATTCGCAATGCGGGATGATTCAGGATGGAAGATCGAAGAACCTACCCCCACCAGCATCACTGAAAGCAACAACGCAATGAAATTTCCCGCGCCCCATAACGCCAGTACCCCGGCCAGCGTGAAGCACATGCCCACCATCAGTGAGTAAGGTTTCGGATGTTTGTCCGTATACCGGCCCACGAAAGGTTGTAGGATGGATGCCGTCATCTGGAAACACAGCGTGATAAGACCCACCTGTGTGAAGTTCAGAGCGAACTTGTCCTTTACGATGGGGTAGATGGCCGGTATCAACGACTGAACGATGTCGTTGAGCATGTGCGAGGCACTGATAGCAATGAGCACCGGCACAACAGTGCGTCCGGCAATTGAGGAAGAACTTGTTCCCTTAGTGGACATGGGCCGCGAAATTAACCGGTGGTGCGAAGCGAATGAACCTCTTGAAAGCAGGCGCTCGCGACACGCAAGCGCCTGCATCAGATCGAATGAAAAAAGCCGGAACCTCCCGGTCCCGGCCTTCCTCCCTTTCACTTGCCCACACTTATTTATTCACCGGTGCGGTGGTAGGCTTTGGCGCTGTAGGCCGGGTGGCGGTGACCACTTTTGCAGGTGTAGCGGGTTTTGCCGCCGTGGTTTTGGCGGGTGCGGATTTCATTGCCGACTGCGACTTGGCCGGTTCAGCCTCGTGCTTCTTTGCCACGGTTGCATGCTTGTGGGCGGTCTTGTTCATGGTGGCGTGGTGTGCGGTTGCATGTGTAGCTGCCGGCTTCGCGGTGGCCGGTTGTTGCGGGTTGCTCGCAGGCGTTTGAGCGCTGACGGCGTTGGCAGTGAACAGGCTTGCTCCAAGTACGGTGGCCATCAAAAGGGTCTTCATTGGTGTTGCGGTTTTTAGACCCCGGAAACGACCGAGGTTGGTTCGCGGCCCAAATGTTCAGCCATCCAAGATCGAAGTGTATCGCCGTGCCATCAATTTAACCGTATTGGCAAAGGTTTCCGCCGATCGTTAATGTCCGTTGACAAATTGTGATGGCGGGCAGTTTTTTCCACGCATTTGGAGGAGCTGCTCCCCGGTCCAGATGCTGCGATGCCGGCCGCTTCATGCCCACATGGCCCATGCGGCATGCACAATGTGGGCAGGTAATATTTCGGCATGGTTACGGTTGCTCTCTACAAAAATCACCAGCCATGAAAACACACGCTCCGAAAGGACCAAAGAACAAGGAGACCACCAAACAGGAAGGCGCCGGCAATAATGATGAACGCGAATTGCCAGAGCGCCTGAACATTGATGATGCCGCAAAAATCAAGGACCGCCCGCCCACCAACAATGCGCCGGACCGGGAGCGTGACCCGGCAAGCCCCAATTATCTTGAGCCACATGCCAAGGACAAGGGCTTGAACAATTGAACCGGCTGTTGCTGTGTTGGAGCAAAGGCAGGCCATGGGAATCGGGCGGATCCGGTCCATTTCGCCAATTCGTATAGCTTAGCGGCCCACCCCTAGGCCCATGAGCAGACACGACATACGCAAACCCATGGATGTTTTGTTGGCAGAAGCCAACGCCGAAGGTTCTGGGACACTGGTGCGACGCCTAGGTGCCGTAAGCCCGATCGCTCTTGGTATCGGTGCTATCATCGGTGCCGGATTGTTCTCCCTTACCGGCGTTGTGGCTGGGCAACATGCTGGCCCGGCCGTGGTCCTCTCATTCGTCATCAGTGCCATTGGCTGTGCGTTTGCCGGACTCTGCTACGCGGAGTTCGCAAGCATAATCCCCATTGCGGGCAGTGCCTATACGTACAGTTTCGCCACCATGGGCCGTGTTTGGGCGTGGATCATCGGCTGGGACTTGGTGCTTGAATATGCCGTAGGGGCCGCCATGGTCTCCATTTCTTGGAGCCAGTACCTTAACAAGTTGCTGGCCATGCATGGCATGCATATTCCGGATTACCTCATGGCCGGTCCATTTGAGGGGGATGGTTCAATCTGCCGGCTGTGATCATCGTGGCCCTCATGTCGCTGCTGTTGGCCCGTGGCACACGCGAAAGCGCCGGTGTTAATTCCATTATCGTAGTGCTCAAGGTGGCCGTGGTACTCGTGTTCATCGTGTTGGGCTGGTCCTATATCAACCCGGCCAATTTGGTGCCGTTCATTCCGGAGAATACCGGGGTTTTCGGCGAGTTCGGTTGGAGCGGTGTGCTCCGTGGCGCTGGCATAATTTTTTTCGCCTACATCGGCTTCGATGCCGTTAGCACGGCTGCCCAGGAAACCAAGAACCCTAAACGCAATATGCCCATCGGCATCCTCGCATCGCTCGCGATCTGTGCGGTGCTCTACGTCCTGTTCGGCCATGTGATGACCGGCCTTGCCAATTATACCGAGTTCGGCAAAGGGAATGATTCACTCGCACCGGTTGCCACTGCCATTGCACACACGCCTTTCGTGTGGTTGCAACAGGCCGTCATCATCGCGATCCTCGCCGGTTATTCCTCAGTGATCTTGGTAATGCTCATGGGCCAAAGCCGCGTGTTTTACAGCATGAGCCACGACGGACTCTTGCCCAAAGTGTTCTCCGATGTTCACCCCAAGTACCGCACCCCGTTCAAGAGCAACATGTTCTTCATGCTCTTCGTAGGTGCGTTCGCTGCCTTTGTCCCCGGTAGGGTGGTGGGGGAAATGACCAGCATTGGCACCCTGCTTGCCTTTATCCTGGTGAGCGTGGGCGTGCTCATCATACGTAAACGGATGCCGGATGCCCCGCGTGGGTTCCGCACACCATTTGTGCCCGTAGTGCCTATTTTGGGAATCCTCGTCTGTGGTGCTATGATGCTAGCACTGCCGTGGGACACCTGGTTGCGTTTGGTGTTATGGTTGGCCTTAGGTATGTTGGTGTACTTCCGCTATAGCGTGAAGCACAGCAAATTTTAGGATTCCCAGCTTTTCGACGAATCCCCTTGTAGGAACGCTGGAGATAAACGAGCTTTGTCGGACGGGTTTTGTCATGGGACCGCATGGCAAGCCGATCAACTCGCGAAACCACATACGTTCAATCCTTTTTTCTGCCATCAACGGCCGAACACCAGCAGACATGCGCGCTTCACGACCAATTTTCTTGCTGGCCACGGTTGGCCTGGCCTCAGCTTTGTTTGCCCAGATCCCCAATGGTGATTTCAACCAATGGACATCCGAGGCGACCTATGGTGATCCGGTAAATTGGAAAACCACGAACGCGCTTGCACAGACTTTTGGCGTAGGCCCTACCTGCGAACGGGGCGAACCCGGTTCCGACGGTATGGGCTTTGCCCGTGTGATCAACAGGGCGGCCGGCGATGGTGTCGTGCTTCAAGGGAAAATCGTCTCCAGTGATACACTTGGTGCGATCGGTTTCCCGTATGATCTGAAGCCTACCACGATCGGTGGGCGCTGCCAATATGACCTCCACCAGTACGATGTAGGCCAAGTACAGGTTTCCCTTACCCGCTGGGAACCTTTGGCGAATCACAGCTTTACAGTCGGTTTCGGCTCGGTCAACTTCATAGGCACCTCCACCGGAACATGGCAGTCTTTCTCTGCTAACATCTCTTACCTCAATAACAACATACCCGACACGGCCATTATCACCATTAATGCCGCAGCCAGCCAATTACTGGTCACGGACGGCAGCTACCTGCAAGTGGATGAACTGAAGTTCGGTTTTATCGGTGTCGGTGTTGATGAACTCGCCAATCTATCGTTTTCACTGCATCCGTCGTTGGCATCCGACCAGCTCAATGTCACCACCACCAAACCGGCTTCTCTGGCCGTGGCAACGGATGTAACCGGAAGACGCGTTGCGCAATTTGCAGTGGTGGGCCAGCGCAGCGAACTCAACGTGGGCAACTTGGCTCCGGGACGCTATGTGTTGGAAGTTAAATTCAAGGACGGTACCACGGAGAAACGCTCTTTCATCAAGGAGTAAGGTTGTTGAAAGCCCGCCAGGCCGCGCCTTCCTGTAGAGCGTAGCGGCTCCAGCGTATTTCCTCAATGCCTCGGGCCAATACACGCTCCGTGGCGATCAACGCAGGCAGGATCGTGTCTACGCGGTGTTGAGGGAGACCCTCAACCAGCTCGCGGTCCGCGCGGGGCATGTGCAACAGGCGGTCCTTTATTTCGTCGAACACATGGGTGCTGAATTCCATGGTGGTTGTTCCGGATTTCCGTGTATCGCCGCGCCCTGCAGCAATTATTGCAGTCAAACTGTCAAAGGAACCTGCCGAACCCACCAGCGTCCGAGGCCAATGGCGGTCCATCACGGCCCAGAGAGGCTCTAATTGTGCATCGAGGTGCGCGGCCATGCGGAGGTGTTCTTCCATGGTCAATAGATCTCCTAAAGTGAATCGTTCAAGCATCCGAGTGGTGCCTAGCTCGAAGCTCCTTTTCCACATCAACGCCTTGTCCGTGGCCAAGATGAACTCGATGCTGCCACCGCCGATGTCCATTAACAGCATGGGCTTCTTTCCGAATGCGACCGCTTGTCGAACTCCGTCCACGATCAATCCAGCTTCTTCCTCGCCGGGGATGATGGAGATATCAACGCCGCATTTCGCCTTCGCCTGCTGAACAAAATCGGCGCCATTGCCGGCATTGCGAAGCGCTGAGGTGCCGAAGCCCCGGACCCGTTCCACGCCGAGCTCTTTTGCTTTGATGCCCAGCATGATCAACGCTTCCAAGCCGCGGGCAAAAGCATCAGCCGCGATCACGCCTTTTTCAATGCCTCCTTTTCCAAGGCCCACGGGCACTTCTTCCTCATGGTGTACCACCAGCTTTTGCGCCGCTGAAAGCGAAGCCACCAACAACTTGAACGTGTTGGTGCCGAGGTCGATGACGGCGATCTTCATGAAGAAAGTCAGGAGTCCGTGAGTCTTGAATCCGGCTCAAGACGCAGTAGCTATCCCCGATAGAACAACCACTTGCCCATTTCCTTCCACGTCACCTTCTTGCCGTACATCAAGATGCCCGTGCGGTAGATCCGGCCCGCCAGCCAAGTGGTGAAGATGAACGTGGCGATCAACAGGCCCATGCTCAACGCCAATTCCCATGGATGCTCGAAGGCATTCCCCATTGCGATCCTGATCATCATCACCACCGGGGAAGTGAAAGGGATGATGGAGCACCAGAACACCGCAGGCCCGTCCGGGTTGTAAACCGCCGTTTGGGCGATGAAGATGGACAGCATCATCGGCAAAGTGATCGGTAGCATGAATTGTTGCGTGTCCGTTTCCGAGTCCACTGCCGCGCCCACTGCCGCGAACATGGAACTGTAAAGCAGGTAGCCGCCCAGGAAGTAGAATAAAAACAGTCCTAAAATGGCGGCGATGGGCATATCGTTCCAGATGTCCATCACCATGCTGAGCTGCTCATTTGCATCCCCGTCTTCGCCCGTTTCCAGACCTTGACCAAGTTGGCCTTGCAGTTGCGTGGAAACCTGTGGACCCGCCTGCTCCAGCGCGGAAGCGCTGATCTGGTCTTTCGCGAAGCTCATACCCACGGTGGTGAGAACTGAGGTGAGCAGGATCCACAGCAGGAATTGCGTTAGTCCCACCAACGCGATGCCGATGATCTTGCCCATCATCAATTGGAACGGTTTTACCGAACTGATGAGGACCTCCACCACGCGGTTCTGCTTTTCCTCCATCACGCCGCGCATCACCTGCACACCGTACAGGAAGATGAATATGAAGATCAGGTAGCCGAATGCAAAGCCGATGCCCGCCTTCGCTTGGTCGTAACTGCGCTTGCCCGCCTTGTCAATATCGAATAATTGCACCTTCAATGCGGTCTTGATCCGCTGGTAAACCTCCGGGTCCACCTGGTTTACCCGCAACTTTTCCTTCTCGATCACCTTTTCGATCTCCGAGCTCAGGTAGTTCTGCGTGCTTAGACTGGGCAAGGCCTTATAGAAAAGTTGGATCGTGTTATTCTCCAATACCAGCGGGTTCACCTCCACCATGGCCGAGTACGGGCTGGCCTTGAAGACGGAGTCGCTCATGTCCGCCGGTTCGTAGTAGAACTTGATATCGTCCGTTTCCTTCAGCTTGTTGGTGAGCAGCCCCGCCTTGTCGATCACAACGATGTTCTGTGCGCCGCTCTCCTGCATCCCCAGGTAAACCACTAATGCAATGCCGCCTACGATCAGCAACGGCCCCAGCACGGTCATGATGAGGAAGCTGGGCTTACGCACCCGGGTGATGAACTCGCGCCAAATGATCAATCCGATCTTTCCCATTGTCTTTACTTCTGAAGATGGAAGATTGCCTTACTCGGTCATTTCCGCGGCAGCGGGCCGCGTTTCCTTCGCGCCTACGGCACGGATGAAGATGTCGTGCATGCGCGGAACTTCCTCGTGGACACCTTGTACCTGCACCGCCGGCAGTATGGCGGAGAGCACCTGGTTCACCGTGGAGTTGTGCAGCAGTTTTACACGGGCGATGCTCAAGCCTTCCGCCTCATTGTGGTCCAACAATTCGCCATGGAAGGACAAAGCATCGGCGAATGCCACCTTGTTGCCCTTATAGTCCACTCGGTAAGTGGCTTCGCTGAACCGTTGACGCACTTCGCGCACGGATCCGCTCAGCATCACTTTGCTATGGTCGATCAAAGCGATATGGTCACAAAGTTCCTCTACGCTGCCCATGTTGTGGGTGCTCAGCATCACGGTAACGCCTTCATCGCGCAGCCGTAGGATCTCCTGGCGCACCAGCTCGGCGTTTACCGGGTCGAAACCACTGAACGGTTCGTCCAAGATCAACAATTTCGGGCCGTGCAGCACCGTGGTGATGAACTGCACTTTCTGCGCCATGCCCTTGCTCAACTCCTCCACTTTTTTGTTCCACCAGCCGTCCATTTCCCAGCGGGCGAACCATTCTTTGAGTTTGCGGGTGGCCTCGGTTTTTTCCATGCCCTTTAACCGGGCAAGGTAAAGGGCTTGCTCGCCCACTTTCATCTTCTTGTACAAGCCCCGCTCTTCCGGCAAATAGCCCAGCCTCGACGCGTCCGCATCCGTCATCGCGGTGCCGTTGAAGAGCACTTTCCCGCTGTCCGGGCCGGTGATCCTCGTAATGATCCGGATCAGTGTGGTCTTGCCAGCGCCGTTAGGGCCCAATAGACCGAACACTTTTCCCTGCGGCACTTCCATGCTTACGCCGTCCAGCGCCAAGTGCGTCCCAAAGCGCTTTACAATATCCTCCAAAACCAACATGCCGTTCGCGTTTAATATGTGGTGGCGGGGCGAAGGTAATGGAGCACCGAGGCGGTCGGTGTGCCATTGGCCATGCCGTTGCACCGCCTATACCGGCGGAGGTGGCTCTAACTGTAGATCTCCCGGCGGCCAACCATGCGCTGCTTGGCGGTGTCCCACACTTTCAGGCGGAGGCACTTGATCACATCCCAAGGAAGAAGTGTCGTGGTTTTGGCCAAGCGCAGCTCGGGTATGGCCTTGTACACTTCCGGCAACCGATAGAAGGGGATGCGCGGGTTGAGGTGATGGATGTGGTGGTAGCCGATGTTAGCGAGGAACCAGCGCATAACAGGGCTCATCCGCATGTGGCTGCTGCTGGCCAGTGCGGCATCATGGTAGGTCCATCCGTCCTTCTCCGCGAATTTCACGCCGGGGAAGTTGTGCTGTGCATAAAACAGGTACGAACCCAAGCCCAAGCTGATGATGAACGGGATAAGGAAACCGAACAATAAGCCCGGCCAGCCCGCCAACAGGAAGATCCCGGTGCCAATGGCGAAGTGGAAAACCAAAGCCACGATGCTGTCCCAGTGTTTGCCGGTGTTGCTTACCAACGAGCGGATGCTCATGCCGTAGAGGAACATGAAGATGTAACCCATGCCGATGGTAAGCGGGTGGCGGATGAACATGTAAACAGTGCGCTCACCTTTCGGTGATGCCAAGTACTTTTCCTTGGTCACGATGGGGAAGGAGCCGATGCTGCTGGTGTACAGCTTGCTGTTGTGCGCGTGGTGGTAGTTGTGGCTGCGTTCCCAAATACTTACCGGGGCCAACATGTACCAGCCGAAAACGGTGAACAGACCGCGTGCCGCCTTGGAATGTTGAAGGATGCTCTGGTGCAAAAAATCGTGGTAGATCACGAACATGCGGCTCAGTGTGAGCGCGACCAGAATGCCGCATAGCAGCTTAGCCCACCACGGGTTCACCATGAACACGCCGGTGTACCCGGCGCCCAGCACCACCAAGGTGATGATGACGTGCCACCAGCTACGCCCGCGAAATTCCTTCGCGTAGGCACGGGTGGCTAAAATGAGATCTTTGCCTTGAAGCATGAAACAAAGTTACGGCGCAATTGCTTCGCTTTGTTCTGAAGGTGAGTTCGCGGGTGGCGGATGCTTCCACCGGCGATGTGACCAAAGCCAGATCTCCGGCCGCTTCCGGATGTCCTGTTCCAATCTGCGGACGTGCAGTTCGGTGATGGTATCTTCTTCAAGCAAAGCCGGGTCTGGCACCAAATCCTCGAAACGCATGATGTAGTGCCCGCGCCGGGTCCTGTCGATGCCGAGATATACGATGGGCATGCCAAATCGTTTGGACAGTTTGCCCGGGCCACGGAACACGGGAGTTTGTTGTCCGAGGAATGCGGTCCAATATGCGGTTTCAGGCGAGGGCGTCTGGTCGGCTATGAAGGCGGTGGCAGTTCCCTTGTCCCGGTCGCGCAACATCATCCGCGCGGCTTCGCGCATGGGGTAAAGCCCGTTGCCGAGCCGGGTGCGCATGCGGATGACCAGCTCATTGAAATGCGGCTCCTGTAACGGATGATAGATCACGTTCAGCTTTTGGTAGGGGAGTTGGCTGAAGCGCGCACCGCCCAACTCCCAATTGCCCCAATGCCCCATCACCAAAATGATGCTGCGGCCTTGCTCAAAGTAGCGATGCAAAACTTCCTCGCCCTCCACCTTTACCAAACGCTCCACTTGCTTTGGCGAGATCCGCAAAGTCTTTAACGTTTCCAAAACCAGGTCGCAGAACCAATGCTGGAAGGCCTTTTCCAAACGCAATAGCTCATTCGCATTTTTTTCCGGGAAGCTGTTCCGCAGGTTCTTGCGCACCACTTTGCGCCTATAACCGGCCACCCGGAACAGGATCACGTAGAGCAAGTCGCTCAGCAGGTAAAGCGCCCGCATGGGCAAAGCGGCCAGACCATGCAGGAACGGTAGAGAGATATAGTAGGCAAAGGCACTGATGTGGCGAAGGTCGGCATTGGATCCGCTGTTGGTAAACTTCCGTGGTTTTTCCCATTGGACTTGTTCCAAGAAAACGAAAGACCCCCTCGTTTCCGAGGGGGCCTTCGCAGGTGGCGGCCGTTGCCGGGTCCGCGCCTTGGTGGTTCACCGTACCATGCCCATGGTGCCGCACGAAGCGCTCCTTCAACGGACGGCGGGCATTTACTGGCAACGATGGAACCTTGGACAAAGCAACGTGTGTGGGCTAGCTCCCGCAATACCCATTTCCGGGTATTTTTCAAATGGGTTCGTCCTCAACGTAAAAGCCCCGGCGTTTCCGCCGGGGCTTTTGCATTCTTGTTATTCCACTCAGGGTCTTCCGAAGAAAGCCTTGAGCAAGTGATCTCTCATTAGCGTACCACGCTCAACCGCTGGACCGTGGTAACGCCGTTCACCGTGATGTGCACCAAGTACACACCGCTGGTCACTTCGCTTGGCAGTTTCAACACCGTACTGAAGCTGCTTCCGCTGTTGCCGTAGTCACGGGCCAGCACCTTCCTGCCGTACATGTCGTACAGGTCGAGCTGGATCTTCTGGTCGGTGTCCACCAAGCCGTTCAAGGCCAAGTTCACACGGCCGTCCGCAACCGGGTTCGGCCACATTTGCACGTCGCCATTGAAGCTGCCGTCCACTTGCGTGAGCTCACCGCCCATGCCCGTGTAGGCGTTGTCGATCGTGATGGTACAGAAGGGCAGGCAGTAATTGCTCTGCACGCCGTTCACGGTGGTCTTCACGTCCACGTTGTACGTGCTGCCGTTGGTCAAAGGAGTTCCTGGCCACTTCAATTGCAGCACATAGGTGCCACGGGTGATGGTGGTGTCGAACAAAGTAGGCTCACCGGCGATGTAGATGTGGAAGGTGTAAGCAGAGGCTCCCAACACCGGTGTGGCATAGATGAAGCTGTAGGACGGGCTGCCGAAGGCGCGCGTCTCATTGCAGCTATGGCCGTAGAGCGTACCGTTGATGAGCTGTGTGCAATGCACTACCGCTGCGGCGTTCATGCCCATTTCGCAACCCGGACCGTATTTCGCGGAGGCCAATGGGCCGCCGGCGTTGGTACGTATGCGCACGAAGTAATGCACGCCGGGCACCAAGGGGTTCACGCTGCCGCCCATGTCGATGAAGAGCATGGAAGCGGATGGCTTAATGATGCTGCGCACATAGCCTGCATCGGGGTCCAGGAACTGGAACTCGTATTGCGTGGCGCCGGGCATCACGTTAGCATAGATCCGGTTGTTGAGCGTGTTGTTGAACAATCCGCATTCCGTGGGCTTCAACGTGGCCGGGCCCAATGGTAGGCAGAAAGGATGTCCGCTACCGTAGGCTGGTGTCAACGTCGGGTTGGCCGGGGAGGCACTGCCGCCGCTGAAGCTGTCCATCAGGATGGTCTGGCCGCCCGTGGTGCGCAGTTCCCAACCGCCGCCGATGATGCCGTCGCCGAAGCTGTCCGTCAACTTCAGGGTGTAACAGTCGCCATTGGCATTGCTCAGGCAAACCAGTTGGTTCACTTGCTGGTTGTTGCCCACTGGGCTACCGCTGGCCACTGTGGCGTTGGCAGCATCTTTGATCTCCCAGCTGATCCGGCTTGCGTTGGCATCGGTGTTGATGCGCATCACGGCCAAGTGACCTGCGGGGTTCACAGTAACGCTCGCTGAAGCACTGCATCCGCCTGCGGTGGCCAATACCGTGTAGGTCACCGGCACGGTCGTTACCGTTACGTTGGTCGGGTTCTGCACGTTGCTGGTGAAGCCAGCGGGTGCGGAACTCCAGCTGAAGGCCGGGGGCGCACTCGCAAGGATGCTCACGTTGTCGACGGCCCAGTAGAGGTCAAATTCCGCATCAAACTGGAAGCGGACATAAACCGTTGGCTGGTTGTCGTAGCCAGTGCCCAAGGCGATTTGCGCATGGTCCCAGTCTGTAGCAGTCCCGATAGATGCGGAATAGCCAGCGCCCACCGGCGCCCAATTGGTGCCATCCGTACTGGCCTGCACTGCCCCTATGGCACCGCCGAAGGAGTTGAAATAGTGGTAGAAATCCAATACGGCCCCCGTGTAACCCGTGAGGTTGATGGCAGGGCTGGTCAGCGAAGTGCTGGAGGGTCCTCCCACCGGGTCGTTGTTGGTCATGATGAACTGGCTGGCATCGTTGCTGTGGAGCCCGCATCATAGGTGTAACCGTCCGGCTGCAAGGTCCATTCGTCCACGGCTGCCATGCCGCCTGCAATTACCCAGCCTGCTGGCGGGTTAACACCATTGAACCCTTCGTTCAACACGGTTTGTGTGAAGTTGGTGGATCCCGTCGCGGTAAGGTCGATCACCCCGCCTGGGCATTCCAGGAGCGAGCTCGAATTCGCCGTTACCCCAGTAGGTGAAGGGTTGATGCTGACAACCACCGGTGCACTTGTGCCTGCACAACCGTTCACGGTAGTGCTTACACTGTAGCTGCCCGCTGTCGACACCGTGATGGCCGAAGTGGTTTCGCTGTTCGGAGCCCAGAGGTAGCTGTTACCCGTTGAGGATGTCAACGTTACGCTGCCACCGGCACAGAAACTGGTAGGGCCGTTCGCCGTAACCGTAACCGTGGGCTCAGCACTGGAGGTAAGAATTACCGTATTGCTGTAAACCGTTGAGCCGCTGGCGCAGGAGGTGTACAACCGGTAGTAGTAGCTGCCGATCGCCAAGGGGTCGGTGGTGTAGCTCGAAGTCGTGGCACCCGTGCCTCCCGTTACAGGGACATAGGTTCCGTTCGCTGTCGGGCTTGACCTCCATTGGCGGGAAATCCCCAGACCGGTGGTGGTGCCGTCGTTGGTCATCGTAACAGCTGTGCCGTCGCAGACACCGGGGTTGCAGTGGAACTCACGCCAGCATCCGGGCTGCCCGTGCAACCGGTGCCGATGTTGAAGTTGTCGAATTCGGCCCACCAGTCACCAGCTGTCCAAGTACCGACAAATCGGATGATCACGTCCTGACCATCGTATGCTCCGAGCGAATAGGACTTGTTGGCCCATGCCGTTGAGGAGATGTGGTTTGCCGGTGTGATGCTCTGCAAAGTGGTGTAGGTACCTCCACAATCCGTCGATACCTGCACATTGATGTTTCCCCATGCCGGGCTGTTCAGCAATGCCGTATAGGGAGGCGCATTAAAGCTGTAGTTGGACAAACGGTAGTCAAACGTGAGCAGGGTGCTTGCACTTACCTGGCCGAGTTTAACAACGGTGAATTGCGCAGTGGTGTTGAGGTCGTAGAGGTTGCCGTAGAGGCCATTATCCACAACACCATGGTTTGGCCCAATGGTCCAACCCGTGGTGTTCCAACCGGCCGGTGCAGTGGTACCGCCGCTAAAGTCCTGCGAATAGGGGAGTGCAACAGGGGCAATTACACTTCGAGAAGTGGCGGTGTTGTTGTTGGCTGCATTCGGATCACCGGTCACTGTTATACTGGCGGTGAAGGCATATGCACCGCTCAAGGTCATGTCCTGAGTGCCCATAGCAACGGTTTGCGATGCTCCTGATGCCAATGTACCCGAATTTACTACCGTGCTGAAAGTGTTTGTGGCCGGACCACTCACATTCACTGCAACGGTTGCAGGGGTTGCGGAAAAGTCGATGGTTGCGGAACCTTGGTTCTGAATTGTAACGCTTACCGGTTGGTTGGCTCCGTAGCACCCTGTTGTGCCAGGCGCTGCAAAACCTGTAGCCGCCATGTCCAGTGCTGCAGGTACTTCGGTCATGAAGTTGTCGAAGTCCGCAAACCAGTCGCCCGCTGCCCAAGTGGCTATGAAACGCACCTGAACATTGGCCCCATAACCGGCCAATGAAATGCTCTTGGTCGCGAAAGCTGCGGATTCCACATGGTTGGTGGGTGTAATGCTCTGCACCGTTGTGTAGGTTGCGCCGCAATCCGCGGAAACCTGTACATCAATGGTACCCCATGCCGGGCTGTTCAGCAAGGCCGTATACGGGAGAGTGGTTCCATAATCGACCAAGCGATAGTCGAATTTCAAGTTGACCGCACCACTAATAGGACCCAGCTTTACAACTGTGAATTGGCCTGTTGGGACGAAATCATACAAGTTCTTGTAAAGTCCGTTGTTCGTTACTCCGTGGTCTGTACTATAGAGCCAACCCGACGTGCTCCAACCAGCCGGGGTAGTACCAGCGGCGAAATCCTGGCTATATGGCAACGCTTGCGCTGCAATAACGGTCCGCGTTACAGCTGTCATGGCATCGTTGGCCGGTATGCCGTCACCGGTCACCGCCGTGTTCGCATTGAACGTGTAAGTCTTACCGTGGTCATGTTCAATGTCCCTACAGCCACGTTTTGTGTGGCACCAACTGCCAAAGTGCCAGTGGTCAACGTGGCGGAGAGGACTTGTGGCGCTACGCCGGTCACGTTCACTGTTACCGTGGTGTTGTTAGTGGCGAAGTTCACTGGCTGGGAGCCGTTGTTCTTCACAGTGATGCTAACTGGTTCAGCAGCACCATAACAACCTGTTGTTGTGGGCGTCACAAGAGCTGTTGCACTCATGTCCAAGGCTGGAGCCGTTCCTACACATACGTTAAATGTGGTTGTAACGGCTGTATTGCCGTACGAGTAGACCCGGACATAGTACGTGTTACCAACGATCAGACCAGTGGGGTTGCTTATATCCGCATCGCTGCACACCAAGTTGGTCAGGGTGCCGCAACTGCCGCTGTAAACAGCATGGTACATATCTGTAAACGGCGTTACTCCGGTCAGACTGATACGATGGATTGGGCTGGCTGCCACAAAGCTGAACCACACGTCATTGTTTGGATTCCCACCACAAGGAGAAATCGCGTCCACGGAAAGAGTAGCAGCGGCCACTGTGCCTGCTGTAACCGCACCACATAAATAGTCCGGGTTCACAGTAAGGGCCACCGCCTGCGCGCAGTTGTCATTCGCTGGAGGAGGCGCACTCGTGGTAAAGCTTACCAAAGCACTGTTGGTGCTGTAACCATTGCTCGCACCTGAGCAATCTTGGTGTACGTAAACGTTGTACGTCGTGGACGGAGTTAATCCGGTGATCGCTTGTGGCGAAGTGCCCGTGCTGGTTACCAAGGTACCGGTGGCACCTGCTGTGGCACCAGTGCCTGGCGTGTATCCGGCCGGGCCGTATTCAACGATCTTGTTGCCTGTGCAACCGGAACAGGTGAAGTTCACGTTCGTAGTAGCTGAGGTTGTTCCGGAAACGGACACTGCTGAAACTGGCGGGCAGGCTGGTGCCAAGATCAAGCTGATGTTATCCACCTCCAGATAAAACTCATTAGCGCCGGAGTAAGCATGCCAGCCGATGTAATATACACCGGAGGTAGCCGGGGTGATGGTGTAGGAAACCGTAAACGGAGCTGTGGAGAATGTGCCATGGTCAACCACCAAATTCGTCATTGAAGCAGCCGAAGCGGCAGTTCCGTAGTACACCTCCAGTGATTCGTCAAAGCCGTTTGCGCCATAAGTGTAGCTAAGCGTATAGGGCGTGCCACCCACCAAGTTGATGCCCGGCGTGTACATCCAATCGTTCGCAGCAGTGGTGCTGGAGTAGGGGTAACGTGCAACTTTGCTCGACGCGCCTAAGTATGTCGATGATGCAGTGATCCATGTCGTTTCAGCGTTCAGGTTTTGTGTGGACATGCAATTCGGCATGGCCGGGATCACTGCACTTTCGAAGTTCTGCGTGTAGGGTACGTTTACCGTGCTGCACAAGGTGGCAAAGTTCGCAACGGCGCTGTTGAAGCTGTAATCCGCTCCGGAGCAATGCTCACGCACGTAAACACTATAGCTCGAGGAGCCGGACAGGCCTGTTAGAGTCACAGAGCTACCACCAACAGGTGCCCCCGTCCAGATCGTTCCACCAACTCCGGCTGTGGCACCATTGCCAGGTGTGAAGCCGGGTGCACCGTATTCCACGATGTAGTCGCCCGTGCAGCTCGTGCAGGTCCATGCCACAGTGGCATCGGTCTGGGTGATGCCACTTACCGCAACTGCCGTAGGAGCAAAGCAAGTGGGTGGCGTGCGGACTTGGAAGTTGTCAACGAAGAAGTCTTTGTCCCCGCCTGGAGGTCGCTCCTTCAGACATGAAGAAGGCGAACTGCGTGGTGGCACTGGTCACAGCTGAAACATTGATGGTGACGTTGTTGCCCGTGTTCGATGGCGAATTGGCGTTGTTCCACGTGTTGATCGTGGTCCAGTGGTCCCACCGTTGGTGGATTGCATGAGGTAAACGGCATCATCTGCTTCGATGACGTCGGCACCGGTACCGTTCCATGCGGTGAGGGCAACATCAAAGTTCAGTTCATACCCGCCTGCGCTGAGGTTGAAGAGCGGCGTGAGAATCCACTCTTGTCCGCCGGTGGAGAAAATCTCCACCGTAGCACTTCCTGTAGTACCGATATTGCCGAAACCGTCATTACGCCATCCGGAGGTACCCAAAGTGGTAGGGCCGGTAATGGGGCCAGTGCCACGGTTCCAGCAGTTGGGAACGAAGGTGTTGAAATTCTGCGTGTAGTTCGGTACTTCAACTGCGCATAGTGTAGTGAAGCTGAATGGACCCGTCCACGTGCTCACATCCACATTGTCCATGCCGCAATCGGAACGAACATAGAAGGAATAAGCCGTAGCTGGGGAACCACCAGTCCAAGTGTAAGGATGTGCACCCAGATCATTGAATGTAGGCGTGCCGGTCGGCGTAAAACCGGAAGGGCCGATCTCCAAATCCCAAGCTGTTGCGGTGCCGTTTTCATTCCAATTCAGATCGGCTCCACTGGAAGTCAGGGCAGAAGCTGACAAAGAGTTTGGTGCCGGGCAAGATGGTGTCTGCCGAATGAAGAAATCATCAACGAACAAATCGTTGTAGAAGTAATTTCCGGAGGATGTTCCGAGTGGGTCCGCAACGCCCACGATCCGGAAGTTTGTTACTGACGGGATGCCACTGGGTACAATCCCGGAAAGTTCAACCCAGCTCGCAGAATTTCCCGCATAGGTGATCATGTTCACCCAGGCCGTACCGTTCCATACATCCATCTTAATGGTGTGGAGGACGGTGTTGGTCGTGTTGTTGGAGAGGAACCAGAAACCAACAGTTGCAGATGGCAACGCGGAAATATCGATGAACGGCGTTATCAACTGGTTTGGAAGTATGTCAGCCGAACCATCGAGCCAAGCCAATGCTCCGGTTCCGCTCGTATGGTCCGCCACAGATGGAGGATAATTGCCCGTTAAAGGTGTCGTCGTAGCAATTCGCCATTGCTCACCCCCGCTGGCCAATGGGTTGGACCAGCACGTAGGTGGTGTGTTTGGTGCTGCTGCAGTGGTGAATGGCACAGTGTAAGGGAAGGTCGGCACTATGGTAGCGCAAGGAGTTGTAAAGCTGAACGGACCCGCCCATGCGCTGGTGGCGGTGTTGTCCATGCCGCAATCGGCGCGTACGTAGAATTGGTAGGTGGTCGTTGCCGCACCCCCGGTCCAAGCGTATGGGTTGCTGGTGACATCATTGAAAGACGGGGTTCCCGTAGGCACAAAGCCTGTAACTCCGATCTCGATGTCCCATGCGGTGCCCACTCCGTTCGCGGTCCAGCCAAGGTTTGCACCAGTGGCCGTGATGTTCGTAGCAGTTAGGGCACTTGGAGCTAGGCAAGAAGGTGAAACCACCACGCTTACGTCATCCAAGTAAAATCAAACTCATCCGCAGCGGACTTGGAATGCCATCCGATATAATACGTACCGGAGGTTACCGGCGTGAAAGCATAGGAAAAAGGAGGCACCATCGTGGTAGGAACGGGCGAATGGTCCGCGATCCAGTTGGTCATGGATGCAGAAGTTGCCGCGTTGCCCCAGAACACATCCATGGCTTCGGGGAAGCTAGTACTTGGATCGAACACACTGTACTTTACGGTATAGGATGTTCCACCCGTCAGTGTAAGGCCGGGAGAGTACAACCAATCATTTCCGGGAAGGGCGCTATCGAAGCCGTATTTAGCAACACGGGTCGAACCCATGCTTGTGCTGGCGAAAGTGCTCCATGTCGTTCCCCCATTTACATCCTGAATGGACCAACAGTTCGGTATGGCAGCGCCCGTGGTGCCCTCAAACCCTTCAGCGAAAGGAATGGTGTAAGCGACACAACTTGTAGTGAACGTGGTCTTTACGGTGTTGACACCGTAAATCGGTCCAGCGCATTCTTGGCGAACGTACACATCGTAGGTCGTGGCTGCTGTAAGAAGTCCGGCCAAACTTGCAGAAGTTGTCCCGGAAGTGACGATGTTCCCGCCAACACCGCTGCTGCTCCAGCACCGGGCGTGTTGTATGGTGACACGCCATAGTCAACGATGAATGTACCTGTGCAACTGGTACAGGTCAATTGACCGTTGCGCCAGTTGTGCTAATGCCCGTAACGTTCGCTGCGGTGGGTGCGGGGCAAGCGACTGCGCAAGAACCGGAATAGGTCACGTTCAAATTGAACCCCGCGTCAATACCACTTCCATCAGAAGTAAATCGGACAGTTAAGGATTGGCCTGCGGTACCGGTAACGTTTATATTACCGACTCCGCTGAACGGAGAACCGGAAACTTGAGTTCCTGCGATTCCCGCTCCATTGTAGATGTAAACGAAGTCGTAAGTAGCTTCGGTCGAATAGGGTTCCACTGATATTGATTACGGCGGTCCCTAGGGCGTTCAGCACAGTGTAGCCACTAGCACCACTGCTATAATTTCCGTTGCCTGCATGGTCCAACAAGGCCGTATTTGTGCCGCATGACACGCTGTTGTTCACTCCACCGGTAGGAACTAAAGTTTGGATAGTGATATCGACTTGTTTCACGGCACTACTACCCGTGCCGCCACCAATACTTCCGCACGTAACCTCGCAGTAGTACCATGTTTGTACGGTAGGTGCAGGATTATAGGAGGATAACCCGGTCCCGACCATGGTCCATGGGCCGGAGTTCGACACTGTGCTGGAGTACCATTGATAGGTAACGCCGCTTCCAGCAGTTACGTTCTGCAAACCGAGTGCTATAGTAGCGCCGCTCACTGAGGAAGTAGGTCCGGTGGTGTTACCAGGAGTAGGTGTTCCTGCGCAAGGCGATCCAGGCGCTATCGTCAATTGCGCGTTCAGTCGGCGCAAGGATGCAACTGTTGTGAACGACCCAGTCCCGGTCGGAGCCGTATTGTCCTGTTGCCAGTATTGTGACTGCTGCACGGTGGTGGCTGAATGGCGGAACTGTTTTGCGGATGTTCCTTCATTGCCACCACCACCGGCATTCGCGAGAATTATCACCTCCAGGTTATTCGCCCCGCCGGTGTAATTGAAAGGTGTAGTGAGCGTGACCGTTGTCCAGTTGTTCGCCACAAGCATCCCACTGGTCACGTTCCCGGACCACACCATCGTGGCTCCGGTCAATTCCGCAGCAACAGTGGAAGTGCTTGCAAATGTGCTGGTGGACCTTTCTTTCATCCAGATTTCCACTGGAGTGCTGGCAGCAGGAGCACTCACACTGTTCACGTACAGGCCAAAGGCCGTAACGTTTCCTGTGGTTCCAATCTCCGCAGCGGTGTAAATAGAAGCAGTTCGCTCAAACCCAAAATAGTTTCCGTAACCCTTCCGGTTCGATGTTGAATTTGTATTCGCTGCCGGAATAGTGACTTGCGCCATAACAGCGATTCCGGAAACGAGCAATGCGCCAAGTAGTGCGACATTTCGCCATAGCGACGTTCGGCGTGGGGATACACTCAGAGTATGGTTTCTCATTTGGGCAGGGGTTTGGGTTTGCAAGTTGGGGTAGATGGGTGGTAATGCTCGTGCCGCGTTGGCCATCCTTTTCAGGAGTGCTGTTCGCAGATCAAAGTAGGGAGTCGTGGTTTTCGATGAGGCAACGGATTGGGCCGACAAGAGCATGGCCGGTACAGGTAGACGAAGTTTTTTTGAAAGGGTTGCCTGTTTGTTGAAACTTTTTTTTGCAAGGTGCGTTTAAGCTTGGTTTACCCTTTTATTGGATGGTTGGCTTGCAACGTTAGCCGAAAATTGGCAGATTGTCAAATCGTGCTTGAAACAAGAAAGCCCCGGCGGAAACGCCGGGGCTTTTTTGCATTTGTGTTGTTGCTCAGTGTCTACGCCATTCGGCGGAAGACACTGAGGGGAATTACCGCACCACGCTCAACCGCTGGACCGTGGTAACGCCGTTCACCGTGATGTGCACCAAGTACACGCCGCTGGTCACTTCGCTTGGCAGTTCCAGCACCGTGCTGAAGCTATTGCCGCTGTTGCCGTAGTCACGGGCCAGCACCTTCCTGCCGTACATGTCGTACAGGTCAAGCTGGATCTGCTGGTCTACTTCCGCAAGGTCTTTGAGGGCAAAGTTCACGCGGCCATCCGCCACAGGGTTCGGCCACATCCGCACGTCACCATTGAAGCTGCCGTCCACTTGCGTCAGTTGGCCACCCGTTCCAGTGAAGGTGTTGTCGATGGTAATGTTGCAGAAAGGCAGGCAGTAATTGCTCTGCATCCCGTTCACCGTGGTCTTCACATCCACGTTGTAAGTGCTGCCATTGGCCATCGGCGTGCCGGGCCACTTGAGCTGGAGCGTGTATGTACCGCGGGTGATCACCGTGTCTAGAGCGGTCGGTTCTCCGGGGATGTAGATGTGGAAGGTGTAAGCAGAAGCTCCCAATACCGGTGTTGCATAGATGAAGCTGTAAGACGAGCTACCGAAGGCGCGCGTCTCATTGCAGCTATGGCCGTAAAGTGTTCCGTTGATGAGCTGCGAACAATGCACTACCGCTGCAGCGCTCATGCCCATTTCGCAGCCCGGACCGTATTGCGCGGAGGCCAATGGCCCGCCTACGTTGGTGCGTATGCGTACGAAGTAATGCACGCCAGGCACCAAGGGGTTCACACTGCCGCCCATGTCAATAAAGAGCATGGAGGCGGATGGCTTGATGATGCTGCGCACATAGCCTGCATCGGGGTCCAGGAACTGGAACTCGTATTGCGTGGCGCCGGGCATCACGTTAGCATAGATCCGGTTGTTGAGCGTGTTGTTGAACAATCCGCATTCCGTGGGCTTCAACGTGGCCGGGCCCAATGGCAGGCAGAAGGGATGTCCGCTACCGTAGGCTGGTGTCAACGTCGGGTTGGCCGGGGAAACACTGCCGCCGCTGAAGCTGTCCCTCAGGATGGTCTGGCCGCCCGTGGTGCGCAGTTCCCAACCGCCGCCGATGATGCCGTCGCCGAAGCTGTCCGTCAACTTCAACGTGTAGCAGTCGCCATTGGCATTGCTCAGGCAAACCAGTTGGTTCACTTGCTGGTTGTTGCCCACTGGGCTACCGCTGGCCACTGTGGCGTTGGCAGCATCTTTGATCTCCCAGCTGATCTGGCTTGCGTTGGCATCGGTGTTGATGCGCACCACCAATGCATTGCCACTTTCACTTACCGACACATTAGCTGTTGCAATGCCCGTGCATGGCGCAATGGCTGTTACCGTGTATGTGTACGTGCCGGATCCATGGTGGAAGGGGCGTAAGTGTCACCCGATACCGTGCTGGGGCCGCTCCATGCACCACCGGTCTGGGGACTGCCCCCGAGCAGGGTGAACATGCTGAAGGGCGCAGCTCCGTCGCAGACAATAATGGAACCATTCGTGCCAGCATGCGGGGGCGCCTGTTCACTGACCACTACTTGCGCTGTCGCATTCACCGCGCAGGGTGCAACGGCAGTAACAGTGTAGGTATAGGTTCCAGCGCCGGCCAATGCAGGGCTCCAACTTCCGCCACCGCTCGGCGTGCCCACCAGGGCGGCAAACAGTTGCGGGGCGGTGACCGTGCTTCCTGCGCAAACGGTAAGCGTACCGTTGTTCCCTGCGTTAGGCTGTGCTTGTTCGCTGACCACCACTTGCGCAGAGGATCCGCCACCATTCGGCGTGCCGACAAGGGCAGCAAACAGATCCGGGGCGGTAACCGTGCTTCCTTCGCAAATGGTAAGCGTGCCATTGTTTCCCGCGTTCGGCGGTGCAACTGTATTCACCGCTACTTGGGCCGTGGAGGTGCAGCCACCCGCGGTCACGGTCACCTTATAGGTCGTGTTCACGCCCACGGCCACATTGGTCGGATTTTGTACGCTGCTGGTGAATCCGGGAGGAACGGAGGTCCAGCTGAAACCCGGTTGCGGGGTGCCGCTCACGTCAAAGTTATCCAACGCCCAGTAGTAATCATACGTGGCCAGGTATAGAAAGCGGACCTGCACGGTGGCTTGTCCGAGATAGGCGTTCATGGAGATGGTCGCCGGTGCAAAAGCGATAGCTGTGCCCGTTGCGCCCGTGTAACTCTGTACCGTGGTCCATGTACTTCCGTTGGTGGATACTTGAACGTTCCCGCTTTCCGCTCCATCGTAGTTTCTGTAATAGTGGTAAAAGTCAATGACGCCGCAGTCATGCCGACCAAGCTGAACACAGGGCTGGTCAATGAAGCGTTTGTAGTGCCTCTCGAACCTTGTGCATCGCTATTGGACATGTAGAAGCGGCTGTTGTCGTTGCTGTGAAAGGTGGTGGTACTATAGGTGTAGCCGTCTGAACGAAGTGTCCAATCGGCGTTGGCCGTCGTCCCTCCCGTGCTGCTGTTTACCTTATTCCATCCGGCGGGAGTGGATGTCCCGTTGAAGTTCTGGCTGATGACTGATTCAGTGAACGTGCTGTTGCCACTGCTGAAGAGGTTCACTGTGCTTCCGGCGCACACGGTGGCCACGCTCGACGTGGCCGTCACTCCGGTCGGTGCTGCCGAGGTCCGGCTGTCCGAAGCATTGTCGTTGCCCGGGTCGGTATCTCCCGACATGTTCGTGGAGAGAGCGAAGTTGTAAACGCCACCGGCGCTCATGTCCAGGTTGGCGCTCATGGGCACGTTCACAGTGTTCCCGGCGGCCAAGGTCCCGGTGTTGATCGTCCCGCTAAGCAACGCTGTTGCTGCGCCCGTAACGTTGGCGGAAACGGTAACCGGTGAAGTGGTGAAGTTCAACGAGGTGTTGCCGAAATTCTTGATGGTGACAGATACCGGTTCGGCATTGGTAAAGCAGGCAGCAGCAGTCGGTAAAACAAGAGCCGTCGGACCAATGTCCTTGGGCGGCAACCACGTGTAGGTGAGGCCCGAAGCGGGCATGATCGTGTTCTTTGAAGTTACCGTGGATGAATTGGAGCTACCAGCCGTAGTCGCGCTCCAGTTTGTAGTGGAGGCGCGGTTGTTGAAGTCCGAGTTGCTGGAACCGCGCAACCCGACTTGTGAGGTATAACTAGTGCTGTTCGTGGCCGTGCATGAGCCGTAAATGATGTTGATCGATCCCGTGGTCTGGTTCAGGCGGATCTGCCAATTCAAGGCATCACCATTCCTCCGTCGGGCATTGATCCATTGGATGATGACCTCGCCCCCGCTTTGTGTGGCCACGAGAGAGGATGAAGTTCCATCATCCAGATCTATGCCGAATGCGGAGATCGCGCCCGCGTAACCCGTGGTGGAACTGATCGGGGTATATGAAGTGGTCGACGAAGTGGTCGTCCCAAAAGTGACGTAACCGTTGGAGTTCACCTTCACATAGTTGTAGGCCGTCCCGTTGAAGGTGAAGGTGCCACTGGGGATGTTGTAGGTGGCCACGTTGTCATCCCATCCACTGCTAAAGACCGTGGCCCCTGTAATGGCGGCGTATGTGCCATTGGATTGGGAGAAAGCGTAGTCGGCCACCTGTGCGCTTGCCCATGCGGACATGCACAGGAACGCAACGACCAGCAAGCTCGCCTTCACGGGGTTGCCCTTTGGTGAGGGCTGGAAATGGAGTCTTTCTCTTTTCATGTTACAGGTTGAGTTTTAGCTTGACCATTGGAAAGTTGGAGTGCCGTCGTACCGTTTGGTGGAGCGTTTGGAGAGGTTCGTTGTGGAAAAAGCAAATTTGGTCGGACCTTCTTCCTTTTCAGATTTCGCTGAGTTCGCCATTTTCCTCGACAAAAACACGTTTTCGTTCGACGAATACAAGATAGGGAAAACGATAGGTCGTTTGTCAATACCTGAATGCAGATATTTTTATATGTGAATTAGGTCAAATACGCACCAGTAGTTAGTCATATCACTGTTTCTATTATTGTTCTTCGAGTTATCGAAGACACAAAGCCCCGGCGCTTCCGCCGGGGCTTTGTCTTTCAATTCCTCCCACGTTCCTCTCTAAATCGAGGGACCCGGGTCAGAAGGTCATTATTCGTTCGCCACCAGCACGCGGCTTTCGAAGGTCTTGTTCCCGGCGGTGATGCGCAGCATGTACACCCCGTAGCGATGCTGCCCAGGTCGAGTACCGTGCCCAAACTGCCGTTCGCCATGGCCAAGGTTGCCGCATAGGCCTGTCGGCCAGTGGCATCGTAAAGCACCACTTCCGCATTTTTCGCATCCTCGTCTGCACCGGTAAGGCTGATGCTGAGGCGGTCACCGTTGTTCGGGTTGGGCCATACCTGGAATGCACCTTGTGAAGCAACGTTGCTTCCTGCGCCTTGCTGTTGTTGCTGTGGCTGGGCTGCTGTGGAGAGACGGCATGCGGGGCCGAAGGGCTGGTAATGGCCGTTCACCTTGGCGCGCACGCGCACGTTGACGTTGATGCCATGGGGGATGTTCGCCAACGGCGCTGGCCCGAGCATGGGGTTGGTGCGGACGAAGGCCCATTCGTTGTTGCCGTGCGGATCGAATACCCAGAACTGGTACTGACTGGCACCGGCGACGGTGTTGCCTTGGATGAAGTTGTACCCGGTGGCCATCTCCAGGTCACACGAGGAGGGCAGGAGTTCAGCGGTACCCGTGGGCAGGCAGAACTTGCGGCCCAGATAGCTCTCGTCGGTAAATTCACCATTGGCGTCAATGATGCGGTTGCTGCTTCCATCGCGCAGTACGTAACCGCCATTGGCGATACCGTCGCCGTTTGCGTCGAACACGCGCAACTTATAGCAACCGTTGCCCACGCACATTGTTTCGGTTACCGTAGTGCCTGCGAGTCCATCGGCATACGGCCCACCGGATCCTATTACCGTGGCCTCATTGGCGGTGCGGATCTCCCAAGTTGTCTGCGAGCCGAAGTTGTCCAGCGCGATTGTGAGCACCAATTTTTCTTCGTTGCACGGATTTACCGGGATGCCGGTGCAGGTGCAATTGGCATCGATCACATCGTTCTCGGTGTTCGCATTGCCATCATCACAGGTAGTTCCAGGTTCGGGTCCGTTGGCGCAAAGGTCTTCTGCGTCGCAGGTACCGTCCCCATCCGCATCGGCGAAGGTGCCGGCGCATTGGCAGTTGGCATCGTACACATCACCAGTTGTGCAGGCGTCGTTGTCGTTGCAAGCGGTGCCGGGGACGGCAGGTCCGCCGGGCACGCCTTCACAGTCGGTTCCAAGCAAGGTGCCATTGCATTGGCAATTGCTGCCGATCACGTCGTTGATGGTGGAGCTGTTGCCGTCATCGCAGCTCGTTCCAGGCTCAGGGCCGTTGGCGCAGAGGTCGTCGGCATCGCAAGTGCCATCGCCATCCGCATCCGCGAACGTGCCAGCGCATTGACAATTGGCATCGTAGACGTCACCGGTTGTGCAAGCGTCGTTGTCGTTGCAAGTGGTGCCGGGCACGGCAGGTCCGCCGGGCACGCCTTCGCAGTCGGTTCCAAGCAAGGTGCCTGTGCATTGGCAGTTGGCACCGATGATATCATTGATGGTGGCGCTGTTACCGTCATCACAGCTGGTTCCCGGCTCAGGTCCGTTGGAGCAGAGGTCATCGGCGTCGCAGGTGCCATCACCATCCGCATCCAGAAAGATGTGTGTTACACCGTTCTGCGCGTCGCAAGCATCCAACGTGCAGGGGTCGCTGTCATCCACCAGCACCGGTGTACCGGTGCAGTTGCAGTTGGCATCGATCACATCGCCAATGGTGCAGGCGGTGCCGTCGTCACAAGCGGTTCCGGGCTCTGGGCCGTTGGGGCACAGGTCGAAGAAGTTGCAGGTGCCGTCGTTGTCGTCGTCATTGCACTGGATCTGGTAGCTGGTGCCGCAGGGGGCGCCGGTAAACAAAATGTAGTACGTGCCTGCAGGCCTTACAGCGCTGGTGAACGTGGTGCTTGCCGGTGAGCTACCGCCGCCAACGGCTACGGTGGAGCTTTCCAAGAAACTTCCATTTACGTTGTACATATTGAGCGGCATACTCCCCGCATCACCGGGCCTTTCTGCCAAGATGTCCATGGCGATAGCACCCTGAGCAGGTAAAACGATCTTGAAATAGTCTCCGTTGTCGTCGTAGTAGAAATTGATACGACCGTCTACGGCATGTTGGTCCAGGTCGATCACTTGTGCGCTGGCTGTCCCATTATTGGGTTCCATGTCATCCCCGAATTCCGGAGACGACACATCGTAGCTGAATTGGTAGGAAGCCCCGCAAGCATCGCTTTGTATGTGCAGGTAGTACAACTGCTCGTTGCCTTTGCATGGCGTTGTAGCGAGGCCATTGGCTGGAGCACTGTTCGCGCCTACAGGTACACGCCATGTTTGCAGGTAACTGCCATTTATGTTGTACAGGTTCATCGTGAGGCTGTCCGTGATGCTTGCTGAAGGATGTTCGGCCTTGGTATGGATGTTCAATACCCCATCATCGTTCAGCAGGAGCCGGTAGTAGTCGGCGTTGTCGTCGTAGTAGAAATTGATGCGGCCTTCATGGGGCACGTTCACAGCGACCGTATCCGCCGGACCAAAGGAATCGTTGCCATCACCGCCTTCAGCATCATCGGCATAGAGCGGTGGTGACACATCGTAGCTGAAGCGGTAGGATACCCCGCAGGCGTCGCTTTGGATCAGCAGGTAGTACAACTGCTCATTGCCCCGGCATTCAATGGTGGCCAAGCCGTTGGCGGCAACGCTGCTTGCACCCACGGGCACACGCCATGTCTTGAGGTAGCTGCCATTGATGTTGTACAGGTTCAACGTCAGGCTGTCGGTGGTGCTCGCTGAAGGATGTTCGGCCTTGGTATGGATGTTCAACACGCCGTCATCATTCAGCACCAGCCGGTAGTAGTCCGCGTTGTCGTCGTAGTAGAAATTGATGCGGCCTTCGTGGGGCAAATTCACTGCGACTGTATCAGAAACACCTTGGCTGTCGTTGCCGTTCCCGGTTTCGTCGTCATCCGCATAGAGCGGCGATTCCACGTTGTAGGTGAAGCGGTAGGATGTGCCACACGCATTGCTGCTTATGAGCAAATAGTAAAGCTGTTCATTGCCGCGGCATTCAATTTCCACCGTTTGACTTTCGGCGGTTCCGTTCGCTCCCACTGGAACATTCCAGCTCTGCAAAAAGGAGCCGTTTATATTGTACAGGTTCAAATCTGCGGTGGATGCAGTAGGTCCTGCGTTTTCCGCCGACCAGTTGATCAGTAGTTTTCCATCATCAGCCAGCACGAGGCGGTAGTAGTCTGAATTATCGCCGTATGCGAAGTTGATGGTGCCGTCGTTGTTGCCGGCGCTTGCGGTATCCGAAGTGCTAAGGGTGCTGTTGGGTTCCGCATCATCCGCATACACGGGTGCCAGCATTTGGTAACTCAAACTGTACTGCGTGCAGTCGTTGCTGGAAGGGTTTACTAAGGAAATGTAGTAGATGCCTTCCCCGGCACAAAGCAGTGTATTGCTGCTCGCTACAGGTATTCCGCTGGCACCAGCGGCAAACGTGAATGCGGAAACGAAAGATCCGTTCACATTGTAGATGTTGGCCGTTACGGGAAGGCCCGTTGCACCGGAAGTGGAAATGGACATGTTCAACTGCATCCTTCCGCGGAAAGGTGTAGTGACCTTGAAGTAATCGCCCGAATTGTCAGGCACCGTGCAGGGACCCATGGAACCGCTTATCGCGGTGTTGTGGGCCAGTGTGTTGGCTTGACCGGTTGAATTGTTCGGCTCGGTTTCCGTTTGCGCCGTGCCAGCAAAAGGAAGCGCCAAGAGGAAGGCCAGCATCAGGGGTTTACATCTGCGCATTGTGTTGGGGGTTTTTGGGTGTGAAAACAAAAGGACTGTTTCTACTTGCCAAGCGCAATCCCACATTCGGGGGATGAATGCCGATATGGAATTGATGAACATGTGGTTTGTGAGGCTCAATGGCAGTTGGAAAAACCTTCGGTGATATGCTCATAGAGAAATGATATGGCTTCTTTTTCATGCGGAAATTGCAAGTGGCTCAGGCCGCCACTAAACCTTCATTGATCGCCTTCGCCACGGCGGCAGTGCTGTTGTGTACCTGCATCTTTTGATAGATCACCTTCATGTGGCTGCGCACGGTCTCGAAGCTTATCTGCAGCTCCGCAGCGATCATCTTGTAGCTCAGGCCGTCCACCAAGGCGCGCAGCACGTCCAGCTCGCGCGGACTGAGCCGATGATCTTTGGCTTTTGCGCATTCCGGGCGCAACTGCACAGTGACGCGGCGGGCATGAATTGATGGTCGGCGTCCGTTCCGCAGATCCTCCACGGTGCGCATCAACTCGGTTTCATTTTCGCCATGAAGAATGTATCCGACGGTGCCGGCGTTCAACCGGTCGTCCGTGAGTTCTTCATCTCCTAGAACGGCAACGACCACAAGCATGCGTTGTGCGTTACCTGGATTTGTGGAATGGTCCATAACAGTGGGCTTTCCTTTTCATCGGAGAGCACTGCCGGATGTGAACGATCCCGACCGATCTTTTTAGGGACCGGTCGGGATCGAACGTACAGCTCTAACACGCGTCAATTCGGCTGCTGCGCCACCCGCACTGTCGCCGGTAGGTTGCCGTCCGCATCCGTGCCGCGTGCAATGTCCACGCGCCGGTAGTGCGGCACATGCGGCACCCCACCGGGCTTGTAGGAAGGCGATCCTCCGTATAGTCCGATACCGTTCCCGTCTCCCCCGGCCAAGTGTACATCATCGGTGAACTGGTAAGAGCCGTCCATCTCGTTCACGAAAATTCCCGAAGGGCTTTGGTTCAGGATATTGCCGATGGATGTGGTGTCCTGTGAATTGCTGAAAACTTGGGAGGAGGAGAAGATGCAGTTGCTCACCGTGGTATTGTTGCTTTGCCAAATCGAACCCCCGCCCTGCTTGGTGAACACACAGTTGGAGATGGTCGCATAATGGCATGCATCGGTATTTCCGCCCAACACGATGCTGTTCAACAAGCTCAATCCGGAGGGCCGGAACGTGACGATCATTCCACCGGTTCCTGGCGAGTAGTCGAAAATGCATCGGTTCACCACGCTGGTGCCGCCGTTGCCCCGTAACACACCATGGAAGATGCATTCCGTAAACGAGCTGGAAGAGTTGGGTCCGGGTGCATACCCGCGCCCACAAAGTGCAGGGGCTTGTCCAACGCGAAGCCGCCCGGCACTAGGAACGAGCCACCACTAAGGGTGATGTTGCTGTTGGCAGGCGCGGCTGTGATCGCGGCGTTCAGGTCGGTGAACACCTGCGGCGCCGTGATGCCGTCCACCACGATGCGGGGCAGTTGCGCCGAGACGGAAGTGGACAAAGCAAAACTCGCGGCGATCGAAAGGAGTGTGAAGGTTCTCATTGCTTGATGAATGGAATGTTGACGGCGTGACCCGTGGATGAAATGCGGATGGTGTAAGGCCCGGTGGCCAGCGGTGAGGTGTCCCAGCTTTTATCGTCAAGACCTTGAACACTCCAATTGATGGGCGCCGCAACTACGCGGCCTGTGGCGTCCAAAATGCTTACCTCGAAAGCGGAGGCTGTGCGTGCATCCAAGCGCAAGGTCAATTGGTCCTGCGCCGGATTCGGGAAGACCAACAAGCTGTTCACACCCGGAAGTTCTTCTATTCCGACATACACGGAAACGGTCGTCGTTATGGGAACGCTCCAACCTTCAGCTTCGTCATGGAATCGGATGGTGAACGTGTGCTCGCCAGCAGGTGTGTTCAGCGGCAGGTCGCTGATCAGATCAACTGTTGCTGCAGGTCCGATCGAATTCATAATGCGATCCGCTACTTGGTCGTCGATCCAATACTCGTAGCCGGTGATCTGGCCACCACCGCGCGTGATCACAGTAGTGTAGGGCGTACTCCATTCGCCGCGTTCGTCTTTGCCGCGCATGGTCACATGGTGCAGGCCCAAGGGCAATGTGCCGGCATTCAGAGTAGCGCTCAGGTCCAAGTTTGCATTCGGTGTTACAGGTAGTTGCAACGGGCTTGCCGCTGCATCATCGAACCAGTATTGCAACGCGGTCAACTTGCCGCCTTTCTGGCTAAAAACGCTGGTATACGGCGAGGACCAATGGGCATCGGCGTCCTTGAACTGAACGGTCACCATATGATAGCCGACAGGAAGTGCAGCGCTGTTGAAGCTGATCACGGTGTTCACTTCCGGCGTGGCTGTAACGGGGACGTTCACGCGGTTCGCGATATCGTCATCGAACCAATAGCGGTACGCGGTGATGTTCTGCCCGTCCACACTTGTGGTCAACAGCGCGACGATCGCCGGAAGCAATGCTGACCGAAGGGAAAGATGTAGGAGGTTCCGCATTGCTTATTGGGGTTGGGCCGCCATGCGGATGTTCACAGGAAGTTCGCCGCTGGCGTTCGTGGCGCTATTGATCGTGGCCGCTTGGTAGTGCGGGTTGTAGGAACCGCACCGCTCTTCAGTGGTGATCCAGTGCCGTATACTCCGATGTCCGTGCCGTCATTCCCGGCACCCACTCCAGGGCTGGTAGGGGCCAAGTGCAGGTCATCGTCGAAGCTGTAGTTGCCGTCGGTTTCGTTCACGAAAATGGAACCTGCTGCCTGGCCGTATATGTTGTTCGATTCCTGGTTCGTAGTGCCGGAGTTGCTGAACATATCGGCTCCTGTGATCAGGCAATTGCTGATCTGCACACCGCTCACTTGCCAAAGCGGAGCACCGTTAAACGTGAACACACAGTTCTGCACGATAGCATTTGCGGAGTTCTGGAGCCGTGCGCCAAGACTGGTGCTGTTCCGAATGATCAAGCCCGATGGGCGGAAAAGGCTCAAGATCGCCCCGTCCAATATGCTGTTCGTAATAACGGCAGTGCCCGCCATGCCGGTGATCGTACCTCGGAAGATGCATTCATTGAATGAGCTGCTCGAAGAAGCACCCTCCACAAAACCCAAATAGAGTGGATCGTCAAATGCACAACGCTGGAAGATCAGATCCTTAGGGTCATCATCGGTCGCACCGGTTCCATACTGAACGTCACCATCAGGGTTGAAGTTGATTCCCGTGAACGTACTGCCACTGGCGGCAGTGGTGATGGTGATCTCCGTGCTGCTGCTGGTGCTCCATGTCGTTGTGCCTGTTACGCTTGCACTGTCCGGGTGGATGCCCGCACCAATGATGTGAAGTGGTTTATCCACGGTTATGCCTAGTGGTGCAGAGAAGGTGCCGCCACTGAAGTAGAGCTTATCGTTGGGCTGGGCAGCGGTAAGTGCCTCCGTAATGTCGGTAAACACCTGCGGCCCACCACTGCCCTGCAAAACGATGCGCGGCAATTGGGCGTGCAGGCTGCCCGCGACCAAAATGGCCGAGAAGAAAAGGACGAGTGTTCGTGTACGCATCATCACAAGGATTTTGTTGGTTTTGACGGTACATCGGGGAGCCTTTCCGGATGTGAACGATCGCCATGGGAATTCCCACTTCAACCTTTTCGCATATCGGCTGTTCACATTTGCCGCGATCTTCGATAGTGGGGTGAAAACGGTCGCCATCCGGCCGTTCACTGAACATCTGTTATGGACATAGAACCCTATTCTCCGTATTATCGTGGCCAAGACCTCCATTCCCGTGGAAAGGCCAGCGATATCCCACACCCATTCACCGCCAAATTGGGTGAACGGTTTGTTGCGGAACGATGCGGCCGTGGTACGGTCACTGTATGCGACCCACTATCCCGCAGTACGGCAGTACGTCCTGAAGAACAGCGGTACGGCAAACGATGCGCAGGACGTGTTTCAGGAAGCGGTCACGGTGTTGTGGTTGCAGGTGAAGGACGGCCGCTTCAATGCGAACGCGGAACCCGACCCCGGTGGCTTCCTCTTTCGGGTCGCGAAATTCAAATGGCTGGACGTTGTACGTTCGGCCGCACATCGCAACATGAGGGTGCTGCATGATGCCGGAGCCCATGTCCCCGAGGAAGAGCGGGACCACGAGTTGGAGGATCGCATCCTTCGCCTACGCGAGGTATATGCCAAGCTCGATGATAAGTGCCGGCAAGTGCTGGACCAGTTTTACTTCGAGCGGAAAGACCTCGCCAGCATCGCCGCCAGAATGGGTGTTGAAGAAGAAAGTATCCGCACCATCAAGTACCGTTGCATGATGAAGTTGAGAGCATTCCGCCAGGCCATAAGCGGTGAAGACAGGAAAGAGAAATGAGCGAAGCTGCATTGCATAAGGACCGGTTCGAGGCGATTGAGGCATTCCTCTTGGGCACCATGGGGCCCAAAGAGCGCCAACGCTTCGAGCAGGAGATGGCTGCCGATGCCGCGTTGTTGGAAGAAGTGGTGTTGCAGCGCGAGAACACGCTGGCGGTGGAGATGGCCGGCATCTCGCGCACCCTGATGGCCGTGCGTGACGAACACCACGAAGCGGACAATTCTTCCAGCGACGGAAATTGGACCACCTACCTGAAATATGCCGCCATGGTGGCGGTGCTGATCCTTGGCGCGGCCTGGTGGTTCGCAAGACCCGCCGAGAACGAGCGTCTTTTCGCCGAATACTACGTGGAAGATCCCGGCTTGCCCGTGCCCATGAGCGCGGTGAATGACCCCGTGTTCCAGGACGCCATGGTGGCCTACAAACTGGGCGACTACGCCGAAGCGCGCACCAAATGGGGCAACTTGCTGCAAGCGGAACCGGCCAACGACACGCTGCGCTTTTATATCGCCAATGCGTACCTCGCGGAAGGCGACGCAAAAGCCGCGATCCCGCTGTACGAAGCCGTTGCTGATGAGCCTGCATCGGCATTTCATGTCAAAGCCCGTTGGTACATCTTTCTTGCATATTTGCACGAAGGCCGCTTGAACGAACTTCCCGATTCCACGCTAACGAACGATCCCGTTTACGGTGAACGTGTGCGCGTGATCCGGTCCAAGCTCCATCCGTGATGCGCGCATTCCTGCCCCTGCTTGCGTTTTGCGCTTCAATGGGAGTGGGTGCACAGGATCTTGCCCTTCGCCATGCGCGTATCGATACGGCTTACAAGGCGGAGCAATACGCTGAAGTGACACGCTTGATCGACCTGCAACTGAAGGAAGCGCCGGGAACGCCATGGGAGGATTCGCTCCACTTGTACGTCTACAAATATGGCAGGGCGGTCCGCAAGCTGAAGGACGCGGATGCCGGCGTGGCGGCCGCAGAACGGGTTGTCGCATTGGTGAAGCAACGCGGAGATCCCCAACATGAACTCGACGCGCTTTTCGATCTGAGCTGGAACTACTACGAAGTAGGCCGGATGAAGGAAAGCCTGCGCGTGGATTCCACTGCGGTGCAAGTGGCGGAAGGCTCGCCGCAAATTCCGCTTTCGGAACGCGGGCGTGCATGTCAGTACGTGGCGTTTGATCATTCCGTGCTCGGCGATCATGCCAGCTCCGCGAAGTACGCGTTGAAAGCGTTGGCGGCTTACGAAAAGGCGGACTCGATCGCGCCCACGCAATGGTCCGAATCGTATAACGCAGTGGGCACCTCGTACTTGCACATGGGCAAGGTTTCCGAAGCGGGACGTTACCTCGAAAAAGCATTGGAAGCCTTGGGCGACGGCACCTCTGAAGCTGTGCGTACGCGCAAAGCAGCTACCTGCGGAAACCTCGGCGTGCTGTGGCAAAATGCCGGGGATTATGCACGTGGAAAGCGCTATTACTACGAAGGACTCGCCATTCTGGACAAGCTCATTGCGGACACGCAAGACCCCGCCATGAAGGACGAGGCCATTGTGAACCGCTCGCGCAGTTATGTAAATCTCGCAACCGTTTACCACCAGTACGGCGACGAAGGCCGCGCGCGGGAATTGCTCCAATTGGCCTGGAACGATCGAAGCCAAGTGCTGGAAGCCGACGACCCGCAACTGTTGGCGGTACGAGAGCGCATGGCCGACGTGGAGATCGCCGCCGGCAATTTCAGCGAAGCGGAAAAGCTCACCCATGCCTACTTGGATGCGTGCGAGCGGAAATTCGGGAAAGAGAGCGAGGAATTCATCCGCACCTGTTCCAAGCTGGGCGACATCGCACTGCGCATGGGGAATTCCGCCAAAGCCGATTCACTTTTCAGCGCAAGCATCGCCGCGAGCCGCTTGAACGCGGACGCGAACAGCAACAATATCCTCGCCACCACTCTGCAGACGCGCGCCCGCATGAATCAGGATGCGGGCCGGCAGGAACAAGCGATGAACGATCTGGCACAGGCCCGGAAGATCCTGGTGGACGTGAACGGACCAACGAATTACCGCGTGGCAGGTTGTGATGTGTTGCGGGCGGAAGCGGCTTTTCAGCAGGCTCCTGACTCTGCCTTGGCCTATGCCCACCAAGCGCTGGCCATGATACAGGACCGCGTAGCATCGCTTAACGCCACCAATGCTCCACAAACGTTCAACGATCCGCACATCCTGCCCAGCGCCATCTATTGGAAAGTGCGCGCTGAAAGGAAGATCGCCGGACCCGGAAAGGTGAAGAAGGAGTGGGATGACGAATTGGAAGTGGCCATCCGAGCGCTGGAACGCAATAAGGCAGCCGTGCGCGATGAAGCCTCGAAACTGTTGCTTATCGCCGCCCAGAAAAACTTGTTCGACCTCGCCTTGGACGTGGCTTATGACAGCTATGCCGCTTCTGGATCGGCAGTGGACATGGAGCACTTCATCAATGTATCCGAAGCCAATCGTTCCATCCTGTTGAAGGACAGGCTCAACGGATTCGCGGGCTTGCACTTCACAGGCGTGCCCGATTCCATTTTAACGCGTGAACAGGCATTGTACAATGCCTTGGACTTGGACCCCGAAGACCGTGCCGCCGCCACGGACATGGACAAGCGCGAAAAAGCCTACGCCGATTTTCTCGTCGAGCTGGAACGGAAATATCCGGCATATTTCAACCTGCGGTACGGAGAGCCGCACCTTGCCTTGGCGGCGATCCACAAAAAGCTGCTGACGCCCCAACGGCAACTTTTGGGCTATGCACAGTCAGGAGATCACATGTATGCATGGGTTTCCCGACTTGAAGGAGATACCGTGATCCGCTTCAGCGATACCGGAATAGGCGAAGCGGTGAAAGCGATGAACACCGCGATCATGGCGCGAAGCACCGAAGGGTATGCAAGTGCCGCTTACAGCGTGTACCAAAAGGCCTTTGCACCGCTGGAACACCTGCTCACAAAGCCGGAACTGCTCATCATACCCGACGGTCCCGTTGCATACGGTGAACTTTGAGACGCTGCTCACAAAGCCCGGTGCCAAGGACTTCCGGGACCACTTGTTGCTCCAGCGCTTCGCTGTCGCCTATTTGCTCAGTGCCACCACTGCGGTGCAATTCGCTGCCATGGCACGGAAAAATTCCAAGGGCGTGCTGGCCATCGCACCCGGCTTTACTGACCAGCTGAAACAGGAATACCTCGCTGGGGTGAAGGACTCCGCGGTGGTGGATCAAGATTATCTCCGCTTCGTACGCCAACCTTTCGCGGAGCGCACCGCGCAAACCTTGGGGAGCATGCTTTCCGCACAAGTGCTCACAGGCAAGGCCGCCAGCGAAAAAGGCTTCCGCGAAAAAGCTTCGGAATACGGCATCCTTCATCTCGGCACACATGCGGAAATGAACGCCAGCTCGCCGATGTATTCAAGGCTCGTGCTCACCAAGGACAGCAGCGCCACCGCGCCCGATGATGACGGGTACTTGCATGCTTACGAGCTCTACGAGCTGGACCTGCGCGCACAACTCGCCGTGCTCACCGCCTGTTCAACTGGCAGTGGCAAGGAGGATGCCGGTGAAGGCGTCCGCTCCTTGGGTTACGCATTCGCTTATGCCGGATGCCCGAGCTTAGTGGTATCACTGTGGAACATCGATGAAAAAGTGAGTGCGGATATCATCGCAAACTTCTATGAAAACCTCGCGGACGGCATGCCAAAACACGAGGCCTTGCGGAAAGCCAAACTGGACTATTTGGCCAACGCGCCCGAAGAACTCGCGTTGCCTTATTTCTGGGCGGGCTTGGTGCTTGTTGGGGATGTGGAGCCTGTATTGTTGTCGAGGAAGTTCCCCGTTTGGGGCTGGGCGGCCTTGGGATGCGCGATACTGCTTACCCTGTGGGGTTGGAGAAAGTGGCGTACGAAAGAGCAGGCTTGATCCCACTTGCCCAACACCGTCTCTTTAATACCGTCTCGCAATAGAAAGTCATCCAAAGATGCGCACTTGACTGCCGCAGGCATGTGCTATTTTTTCGCGAGGCGATACAAAATAGTTGTTGCATAGCCTGTGCGCTGAGCGTAGCCGAAGTGAGCTACGGAACCACTATTTTGGAGAAGCATCGAGGAAAAAGAGTGAGCAGACTGGGTGAGGTTCTATTGCGAAACGATATAAGTAGTCGCTGAAGGGGGACGGAACGCAAAAAGCCCCCGACCTTTCGGCCAAGGGCTTTTCTGTTTCTGTCCCAGCAGTGGTCACTGCCGAAGAGCGGTCGGTTTACATCATGCCGCCCATGCCGCCCATGTCGGGGCCATGGCTGTGGCCTGCTGCTTTCTCTTCCTTCTCGTCGCTGATCACGCACTCGGTAGTGAGCAACATGGCGGCGATCGAAGCTGCGTTTTCCAGTGCTACTCGGGTCACCTTGGTGGGGTCGATCACACCTGCTGCGAGCAGGTTCTCGTACACCTCGGTGCGGGCGTTGAAGCCGAAGTCGGCCTTGCCATCACGCACTTTCTGCACTACGATGCTGCCTTCCATGCCTGCGTTGGCCACGATCTGGCGAAGCGGTTCCTCCAAGGCACGGCGCACAATGGCGATACCGGTGGTCTCGTCAGCATTTTCGCCTTCCATCTTCTCCAGCGCTTTCTGTGCGCGGATGTAGGCTACGCCGCCACCGGCAACGATCCCTTCCTCAACTGCGGCGCGGGTAGCGTGCAGGGCATCGTCTACGCGGTCCTTCTTTTCCTTCATCTCCACTTCCGTGGCGGCACCGATGTAGAGCACAGCAACCCCGCCGGCCAACTTGGCCAAACGCTCCTGCAGTTTCTCTTTGTCGTAGTCGCTGGTGGTGTTCTCGATCTGTGCCTTGATCTGGCCGATGCGGCCCTTGATGTCATCCTTTTTGCCAGCACCGTTCACGATGGTGGTGTTGTCCTTGTCGATGTTGACCTTCTCAGCAGTGCCAAGCATGTTCAACTCCGCGTTCTCCAGTTTGAAGCCGCGCTCTTCGCTGATCACGGTGGCGCCGGTCAATATGGCGAGATCTTCCAGCATCGCCTTGCGACGATCGCCGAAGCCCGGTGCTTTCACGGCACACACTTTCAAGGCACCGCGGATCTTGTTCACCACCAAGGTGGCCAACGCTTCTCCGTCCACGTCCTCGCTGATGATCAACAAGGGCTTGCCGGTCTGCGCGCTCTTTTCCAGAATGGGAAGCAGCTCCTTCATGGTGCTGATCTTCTTGTCGTAGATCAAGATATGCGGATTCTCCATGTCCACCTCCATCTTCTCCGCGTTGGTAACAAAGTAGGGGCTGAGGTAGCCACGGTCGAACTGCATGCCTTCCACCACTTCAACCGTAGTGTCGGTGCCTTTGGCTTCTTCCACGGTGATCACGCCTTCTTTCTTCACTTTGGCCATGGCCTCCGCGATCAGCGTTCCGATGGTGTCGTCGTTGTTTGCACTGATGCTGGCAACCTGCTTGATCTTGGCGTTGTCGTCGCCGACGGCCTTGCTCATTTTTTTCAGGTCGGCCACAACTGCGCTAACAGCTTTGTCGATGCCGCGCTTCAGGTCCATGGGGTTGGCGCCTGCTGCAACGTTCTTCAAACCTGCGGTTACGATGGCCTGGGCCAGTACCGTTGCGGTGGTGGTGCCGTCGCCGGCGATATCGGCGGTTTTGCTGGCCACTTCCTTCAGCATTTGGGCGCCCATGTTCTCCACGGCGTCCTTCAGCTCAATTTCCTTGGCCACGGTCACGCCGTCCTTGGTCACTTGTGGTGCACCGAATTTGCGATCGATGATCACGTTGCGGCCTTTGGGGCCAAGCGTCACCTTTACGGCGTTGGCCAATTGGTCCACTCCACGCTTCAGACGGTCGCGGGCATCTACTTCGAATTGAATGTTCTTTGCTGCCATTTTCTTTTTTTCGTTGAGGTTGATAGTGCGCTGGTCCAGCGCACCTGTTGTGTCGACCCAATGGGTCGACGGTACATCTGCTTGTGCTTAGCTAAGCACTGCGTAGATGTCGCTTTCGCGCATGATCATGTAGTCCTTGCCTTCAAGGTTGAGCTCGGTGCCGCTGTACTTGCCGTACAGGATGCTGTCGCCCACCTTCACGGTCAACGGGCTCACTTTGCCGTCGTCGGCTACTCGGCCAGTTCCTACTGCGATCACTTTGCCGCGCTGGGGTTTTTCCTTAGCGGTGTCGGGGATGATGATGCCACCCTTGGTGGTCTCTTCAGCCGCTGCTGCTTCAACGAGCACGCGATCGGCCAAGGGCTTCACTTTGTTTGCCATGTTTGTGTTTTGATGTTGGGGTATGGATTGTTCGTCCGGCGGCGGCTCCTCGATTACCGTGCCAACGGCAAGGCACTGACGATCATGCGCCAAGCCGCAAAACAATGGCAGCCCGTACTGACAGGCTGGCGGATTTTTACTCGTTGGGAGCCGCGGGAATGGTCACGGCAGCGCTGTCGTTCATCAGCGACGCGGCGTTGGCGTTTGGGTTCTCATCCACTTGGATGGGAGCGTCCAGGCCGTCACTGGCCACGGTGGTATTTTGCAGGGAAGCCGACACCAAGCACAGCACCATCAAGGCACCGGCAAGGCTCCAAGTGGCTTTTTCCATGAAATCGGCCGTGCGCTGCACGCCACCGATCTGCGATGCCCCGGTGAAGCCTGCGGCAAGTCCGCCGCCCTTGGGGTTTTGAGCGAGTACGACCAGGGCCAACAAGACGGCCAGAATAATGATGATGATGGAGATCGCGACCATGCTATGGGTTCATTCGCCCCTGAAGGGCTTTCGAAAGGGCTGCGAAGTAAACGCTTTTCCGTGGATCGAGCTGCGCCAATTGTTCATACACCTCTTTCGCCTTGGCAAAATTGCCTTGTTTTTCATAGATCCGGCCGAGCGTTTCACTCACCAAACCTGCGTCCAGCAGGCTGTTCTTCGCAGCTTGCTGCGGGCTGAAAAATTCCGCTTTGGCCTTGATGGGTGCGGGCGATTCATGCTGAATGAACCGGTCCATGATCTCTTCCGGGCTGGGTAAAGCTTCCGATGCGTGCCCGGTTTCCGCCAAATGAAGGATGTCCCTTACCGTTGGCATCCGCGCTTCCTCGTCAAACATTTCCGCTATTGGCGCGCCATCAGCTTGCGCCAACCAGTCCGTAAAACGCAGTTTTGTGCCAGCCACAAGGGGGGCGTGCTGGGCTGGAGGAGGCGGTTCTTTATGCAACTCGACTTCAGGCTCCGGCGTACGATCCAGTATCCGCACTTTAGCAATAGGCTCAGCCACTGGCGGCTCAACGGCCTCTACCGGCGGTAGTATTTCCAGATCCGCGACGTTGAACGGTGCATTGGCAGCGGCTTCCCGGTACAACAGTTCCAAGGGGTCCGCTGCTTTAGTTTCCGGCGGGATCGCCGCATTTTCCACCGGCGTAACGGGTGTTTCGTCAAGCGCCACGGGATGTGCAGCTGCTTGGGCTGGTGGAACCGGCTTCGGAACGGGTTCCGTTTGTACTGCTGTTCCCTGTGTAACTGGCAAAGTAGGTGGGGCAGCGCGGGGGGCTTCAACTTCGGAAGCCTTCGCGACCGGTTCCACGGGTAGTGCCGGTGTTTGGGCCACTTCAACCGACGGATTTTCAATTGTAGGCCGGGAGTGCTCGATCGGCTTGATGAATTCGGCTGCCAATGGAACGCGTTCAACCGGTTTTCTTGAAATTTCAACTTCCTCTGAAGAGATCGCGACTTTGGTCGGCGTTGTAGCTGCAGTTTCCACCTTTGGAAGTTCGGCAGGCTTTGGTATTTCCATCGCCACCGCCGGTTTTTCTGCTTCACTCATCACCCGCACCACGTCCAGCTCGGCGGTGTTGCGCACCACCTGCATCGGCGCCAATGGCCTTGGCGCGCTTCCGCGTGTAAGGTCGAAAAGCACCGCACGCGATGGCAGTTGTGCAGCGGGAGAAGTACTGCGGTCGTTCGCCAGCACATCACCTGCCTTGTCTTCGCCAACGGCCAACAACAAGCGCGCACCACTGAACCACGGAAAACGTTCTGCCAGATCGCGCAGGTCCGCCAAGTCGCTCCGGGATACATCCCCGGGCGTTCCCAGCAGTTCGGTCAAGCGTTCGCGGTCCATTTCAATTCGACGATCAGAAAATTTGAAAATCAGAAAATGGAATGCCGACCACGCGCCAGCTGATCTTCTCATTTTCTGATCGACACTACCAATTCCCCAAAGTGCGGTCGAATATATCCTGCGCGAGCTGTTTACCAATCTCGCGCACCAATCCGTCTTCCACGGAACTGAGGTCCTGGTCGCTCGGATAATCGGCGAAACGCGATACGCTCAGGTCCGCATCTGCCTTGGGTTCCAGCTTGTTGGCGTAGTGCAGGCTCACGGTAATGGTGAGCCGGTTCAACGCTGCGGTCTCGTTCGCTTGAATGGCAACCGGCTGCACGTCGTAGCCGGTAATAGCGCCGGTGTAGGCGATGTCGCCATCCGTGCGGATCATGGTGAGCGGCGTTTGGCTCTGCAGCAGGTCGCGCATTTCCTCGGTAATGGATTGCGCGGTCTGCGGGGTGCAAAGTGGTGCGCGGGCATCCAATAGGTCCACGCTAATTGTTTTCGCGCCGGCGGGAACGGAGCCGCCGCTGGTGGAATAATGCACGGCGCAGGAGGCGAGAACCACGCAGGAGATCAATGCGGCGAGCAGTTTCATTCAATGCCCCACTCTTTGATCTTGCGGTAGAGCGTGCGTTCGCTGATACCCAATTCGTCCGCGGCTTTTTTGCGCTTGCCTCGGTGCTTGTCCAACGCTTTGCGCACGAGCTCCTTTTCCTTGTCTTCGATGCTCAGCGATTCTTCCACTTCCGTGTGCTCCACCTCTTCGTCCTCGGTGTCGTGCATGCCAATGCTCATGCCGCTCTCTGGGCGGTGCGCGTAAAGCAGTTTCTCCGGATATGCCGCGCTGGTGGTAGGCATCCGCTGTTGACCGTTCCCAAGCACGCGCACCTGTTCCTTCAACGCGTTCAAGTCGTTCTTCATATCGAAGAGGAACTTGAAGATCAGCTCACGCTCGTTGATGGCTTCGCTATTTCCACCACCGCCGGTGCTGCTTGTGGGCACAAGCGCGGTGTTTTCCTTCGGCAGATAGCCGGCCAGTGTTTCCGCATCGATCTCGCGGTCTTTCTCGATCACACTGATCTGCTCCACCAAGTTGCGCAATTGGCGCACGTTGCCCGGCCAACGGTAGGCAGTGAGCAGTTGGCGCGCATCGTCCGTCAAGGTGATCGGTGGAGCTTTGTAGCGCGAAGCCGCTTCTTGGGCGAACCAGCGGAAAAGCAAGTGGATGTCCTCTTTCCGTTCACGCAACGCGGGCACTTGGATCGGCACGGTGTTCAACCGGTAGTACAGATCCTCACGGAATTTACCGCGCTGCACGGCCTGCAGCATGTTCACATTGGTGGCGGCGGTAACGCGCACGTTGGTTTTTTGTGCTTTGCTGCTACCTACGCGGATGAATTCGCCGGTTTCCAACACGCGCAACAAGCGCACCTGCGTGGTGAGCGGAAGTTCGCCCACTTCGTCCAAAAAGATGGTGCCGCCATTGGCCACTTCAAAGTAGCCCTTGCGCGCCTCATGCGCACCGGTGAAGGAGCCTTTTTCGTGCCCGAAAAGCTCGCTATCGATTGTCCCTTCCGGAATGGCACCGCAGTTTACCGCGATGTACGGCCCATGCTTCCGTGCGCTGAAAGCATGCACGATCTGTGGCATCACTTCCTTGCCACTTCCACTTTCTCCGCTGATCAATACGCTGAGGTCGGTGGGTGCCACTTGCGCCGCGATCTCAATGGCGCGGTCCAGCAAAGGCGAGGAGCCTATGATCCCAAAACGCTGTTTAATGGGTTGCACCTTCATGCGTTCAGGATTATTTCGTCTGCCATTTCAATGGGCTCTCCTTTTAGGGAACCGGCTGTGGCGCTTACTATGCGGACTCGTACTTTATCTCCTGGTTTTAATTCTTTAGTTGTCAGTTGTCCCGACGCATGTCGGGACAACTGACAACTCGCGAAGCGCGGAACAATAACAACAGAATTCTGCGTATTCCGCCCATACATGTTTTGATCACTGCGCTTGCTTACTCCCTCGATAAGCACGTCGTGAATTTGGCCCACATAAGCCGCCATCCGCTTCGCCGAATTCAACTTCTGCGCTTCGATGATCTCCGCCAAGCGGCGCCCTTTCACATCTTCCGGCACATCGTCTTCATGCTTGCGGGCCGCCAGTGTTTTCGGTCGTTCGCTGTACTTGAACATGTAGGCCATGTCGTAGCCCACATCTTCCATCAGCGATAGCGTGGCTTGATGATCTTCTTCTGTTTCGCCGCAAAAACCAGAAATGATATCCGTGCTGATGGCGCAGTCCGGCATGTGCTTGCGGATGCTGGCCACGCGGCCCTCGTACCATGCCCGGTCGTAGCCGCGGTTCATGCGTTTCAACACGTCACTGCTTCCGCTTTGTACCGGCAGGTGGATGTATTTGCAGATGTTTTCGTAGCGCGCCATTACCTCCAGCACCTTGTCGGTCATGTCCTTAGGGTGGCTGGTGCTGTAACGAATGCGCAGGGTAGGGCAGGCGGTGGCCACCATTTCCAGCAGATCGGCGAAATCAACGTGATCATTACCCGAAACATTCTCTTCTCGGCGCCCCTGACTGCCGATAGGCATGCTCCGCGCCTCCGCGTCCAACTCTCTTAAATCTTCTCCGCGACTCTGCGCCTCAGCGTCCAATTCTCCCTTTCTCTCCTTCCACTTGAACGAATCCACATTCTGCCCCAGCAGCGTCACTTCTTTGAAACCGTTCACCACCAATTGCTTGCATTCGTCCACAATGGTCTGCGGGTCGCGGCTGCGCTCCCGGCCCCTCGTGAATGGCACTACACAGAACGCGCACATGTTGTCGCAGCCCCGCATAATGGTGACGAACGCCGTAACGCCGTTGCTGCCCAAGCGCACCGGCTCAATTTCACCGTAGGTTTCCTCGCGGCTCAGCAGCACGTTCACCGCTTTTTGGCCGCTGCCCACTTCTTCCAGCAACTGCGGCAGGCTGCGGTAGGCATCGGGCCCTACCACCAGATCCACCACGCGTTTTTCTACGAGCAGGTTTTCCTTCATCCGCTCCGCCATGCACCCCAGCACGCCCACCTTCAGCCCCTTGTTCTTGGCTTTCAGGTTGTTCATTTCATTGATGCGCTGCATCACCGTGTACTCGGCTTTTTCGCGGATGCTGCACGTGTTCAGCAGCACCAGATCAGCCTCTTCGGGAGTAGCCGCAAGTTCATAGCCGTCCTTCGCCAAAATGCTCGCAACGATCTCACTGTCGCTGTGGTTCATCTGGCAACCGTAGCTTTCGATATGGACTTTTTTGCTCAACACGGCGTTGTTTTTCAGGGGCGCAAAGGTACCGTTCCATAAGCGTAGTGACAATGTGGCAGAAGTTGGATTGGAACGCGGATAGTTGCAGGCAAAAGCAAGCACCCCGACCGCCGCTTACGCGTGGCCGGGGTGCGCCCTGGGCCGCCCTTGCTCAAGGGAGCGGCACCTCTTATCCAGATTAAAACTTTGCCGTGAGCCCCAAGTTCAAGTAGCTGGCACCATAGCCCAGTTCCAAGTAGGCACCGATCTTGTCGGTGAAGAAGTAGCGACCACCCACGAAGGTGCTCCACGTAACGAAATTGAGTTTATAGTTGTAATTATCGAGGTAGTCCGTGGTGATGCCTCCAGTTGTGTATGTGCTCTTGTCCTTGTAGCTGCCGATGTTGTAGCCCAGCATCAACCCGCCGTACACATCGAACTTGTCGCTTTCGATGATCTCATTCAGGTGAAGCGTGCCTCGCAAACCCACCACGGTGTTGCTCCAACGGCGATCGTAGTTGTAGACGCTCTGGTAGCCTTGTGAAGTGTATTTGTAGCTAACCGTCTTATTGGCAAATAAGCCCCCGACGCCAATGGCTCCGACTCCGTCCACGCCGCCTACGCCGTGCTCAATGCTCAGCACAATGGTGGGCGAGGTCTTGTAATTGTCGTTGTAGGAACTGATGTAACTGTATCGTGCACCGCCCAACCCGATGCCGGCGTTGATGGCGGTGACGCCACGGTCGAAGGCTTGTGCATGTGCGCTGTTCGGGGCGGCGAGTGCGACTAAAGCAAGGGCCGCGAGCAGTGAGGAAATGTTCTTGGTCTTCATTTTTCCAGGGTGTTGGTTTGGTTGCTCAGGTTCATTTGCGTTTCAGTGCGATGCTGCCTTCACGCAGGTCCGCCACTGTGTATTTGGCCTGCAACTTGGCGTACAGCGCGTCCAACAGTTGCTGTGTGCTGCCTGTGTGTTGTACGGTTACCGTGCCAATGCCTTCGCTGAAGGAGCGTTCAACGTTCTTCACTTTCGTGTCGCCTTTTACGATATCCTCAAAGCCTGCCATCGCGCCGTACTCCATGTTGGCGATGGAGAACACGGTCCAGTTGCTGTTAGGGTCTGCGCTGGCGGGCAACGGTATGGTTTGCCATTCGTCGCTCAACAGGTCGCAACTCTGGAATACGCCCTTTTCCAAGGCATTGGCCAATGCGGGGTTGTTCTTCACGCTGCTCACTACGTTGAACATGCCTACGCCCAAGCCCACACCGCCGGCCTTTTTGCCATCTACATCAACTGTCTTACTCCACAGAATATCACGCGTTTGAGGGTCCAATACTTTTAGGACGAAGCCTAGATGCACTGTTTCCGAACCCACACGCACAATGGCTATGCCCACCTTGCTGCTGCCTTCGTTGTACTCCGTGATCTCGCCCGTTACCACGAGTTGCGCACCCAACATTTTCCCTGCACGTGCAGTGCTGGCCGCATTCATCAGGCCGTTGTCGGCACCTTCCATCTCTTGTGTCATATCGCCCAAGTTGTCCTTGGATTCCAGCACGCGGAAACATTGCAATTGCTGCAATGCGTTTTCCAGCATGGTGGCCATGTTCGCGCCTAATTCCGGCGGATTATTCGTGGTAGTGACATTGAAGCGTGCCACTGCCAGCCGTACCCGCTGTGCCAAGGGAACACTGTCGCAACGTGCTTTGAGTTCATCAAAAGTGACCTCGACTTTCTTCTTGTTCTGCGCATGGCTTAGCGCCGGCAGGGACATCAGTGTGGCCAAGGTTATGAGCTTGAGGGTGTCCAGGGTTTTCATTGTTTTGGTTTTTGGTTGGTTGTCGGTTTTAGTTTTTGGTTATCGGCGTGTCCCATGGCGTGAGAAATGCGGGAGAGATCGCTAGGGCTGCTGCAAGAAGGATGATGGTGAGCATGGTGTTTTCCGTTTGGTGAAGCGAAGCAACCGCAACATCAGACCTCGCCAAAGCGCCATTGAGCAAGCGGCGGCATGCACTGAGAATTTGGCGGAAATGCGAAGGGCGCCGTGAGGCGCCCTTTCGTATCAAGCCGTTCTCCGCTTACTGCGGCAATGGCAAACTGAAACTCCCGTTGGTGATGGAATGGCCTGTGCTCACCGTCGTCCCATCATTATCGATCACCGAGACGCCGGCATAGCTGAAGGTGCCTTCCAACAGGCCTCCGGGCAGGGTGTCCAACCGTGTGAACGTGTTGCTGCCGCTGGTACCGGTGGAGAGCAGATAGGTTTGGTCATCCGTGGTGACTTGCGGGTCCGGGGAGTGGATTGCCAACATGGTGAAGATGGGATCTGTTTGACCCGTATTAATGGTAATGGGCGCACTCAAACTGTCCGGGATGATCGTGCTCCAAGAAGATGCCCATACACCCCCAATTGTCACGGCAACGCCCAAAAAGAGCCGCGATCCGGGAATGCCTGTATTGGTTGCTGCCGTTGCCACTTGATCGCAATTGATCGTGGTGCCGTCCAGGTCGAATTTAATGTAGCCTTCTGAAGGTGTGCCACCGGTGCCACCTCCGCCGGAAGGTGCCGCAGGGGCATCGTCATCCTTGGAGCAACTTGCTATCAGTAAGCAAACGGTCGCCAATGCGGCGATCCAGTTGGTTGTCCGGAGTTTCATCGTGTTCAGTTTTTGCGTTTCAAAAGTTGTAGCCCGTTCACCGCCAGCGTATCGCCGTTCAAAGTACCCAAACTCGCCATGCCGTTGTTGGGCCGAAGCAGCAGGTTCTTTCCATCACGCAACTAGGTGCCCTTCACTGTTTGCCCCAAAAGTTCCATGGTGAAATAATACTGCCCATCTGGCCGAAGTTCCAACGTGGCGGATTGCATGCCATCCATGTCCAAGCCATTGATCGTGCCATAAACTTCGGATTGTTCCATGGTTCTGCCGCATGCTAATTGGCACAACAGAATCAAGGGGAGGAGCCGGCGTTTCATTGCGCATGGGTGGCATCGCTCATCGGGGTCCACAGTGGGATCACGTTTTACTGTTTCACAAGCGTCACCCGGTGGATTACTTTCAGGTCTTTCCAAAAGAAAGCCGTGTACATCCCAGAGGCTCGGCCAGTCAGGTTCAGAACGGTTTCCGAGCGGATTATGCGGTCTACAACCAGCTTGCCTTGTGGGTCGTAGAGGATTACGCGCACAGGTTGGTCATCCGTAGGCTGTACGGTGATCTGCTCGGCGAAAGGGTTTGGGTAGACGGAGATGTTGGCGGCCGAGTGTAGCTGGTCAACATCGGATGTGATGTCCACCCAGATCGAGTCTATTCCGGAACGGTAGTTCGTTTGACTCCATCTTCCTCTGGAATCCAAGGCCCGCATGAAGAGGCGGTGGTAGGAATTATTGTCGAAACTCGCGGGCACCGCCACTTGGTCGACTTCACCCACGAGATCGGCGCTGCTGGTGGAAGCATCGTATGGCATGCCCAATCCGACCCCAGGGTCCTCATCCCAGAAGTATTCCATGCGGACGATCAAGCCTGATGTGCTGTCCTCGATCAATACGGGAATATTGTTCGTGTGGCTCCATTTCCCATTGGCGTCAACGGACCGGATGAAAAGACTGTTTATGCCAATTGTCGCACCTGGCGCATCAGCAAGAAGATCGGCATTCATGACATCACCAGCGCCTCCGACCCCGGCGTCCATTGCAGCCCCGAACCCCGGATCGGTGTTCAAGAAGTACTCCGTCCGAGCAATCTCTGGGAGCGCTGGGAGGGCGAACACGTTGAATGGCCGGGCATTCGTGTGGCTCCATCGCCCTTGTGCGTCTCGGCTTCGGGAGAAAAGGATATTGACGCCCGGCACCAAGCTGGCAAGACTTGCCGTGTACATTGCGTCCTGGACATTCGGTGTTCCGTCCGCGTTTGCATCGGTCCCGGCACCATAACCGGGGTCGTTGTTGAGGAAATATTCGGTCAGCTCGATTGGTTCTGTGCTTGGTTGAGCGACGATATTAATTGGTGAGCAGTTCGTATGGCTCCATATGCCGTTCGAAGTGCGTGTGCGAAAGCCCACCACATGGACACCGACCGAAAGGCCGCTCAGAGGCAAGTTGAATGCGGTATTGGGAACTTCGGCTTGGTTCAGAAAGTCGAATGAGGTCGCCTCCCCTAACCCGGGATCGGTGTCCAACCAGTACTCGCCACTGGCCATTGGTTGACCGAGGCCGATGTTGACCCATGCCAGCATAGCCAAAAATGGTGCGAAGCGTAGCATGGGACTCAATTGTTGCTTCGTGTGCTCAATGTGACCTCGATCGTTCCACCTTGAATGGCGGCGGCTGGAACGGTTAGTTCGTAGATGGTCGGGATCGCTGGAATGCCGCTCGGGATGTATGGTGAGATCCCTCCGTAAATGCCCAATTGAAGACCGTCATCCCCGGCAGTCAGATAGGGAGAGTTGGAGGGCAGTTTCCACTTGGTGTCGTCCGAGGTGAACGCCGGATTGAACACGTTGGTCATAGGTATGCTGTTCACGTTGTTGTTTCCAGCGGGCAGGCTGGTGGCCCCGGCAGCGATGTTGTGATGAATGTCATTGTCATTGATGTTCACCGAACCAAGGCGGAGGATGTTGTTCTTGAAGATGGATCCCCAGAGATCCTGGACCGTGTTGTAATCGAAGAGGTTGTTCGCGACAGTCACATTGCTGAAGGAATTTTCCAGATCGATCGCCCCATTGAAGTAATTATTGGAGATTACCACATTGCTTACGTATTGGCTGTAGCCGCCCGTGGCAATGCCGGATAAGTTGAAGTAGTTACCGGTAACGATGTATCCACTGAACGGCAAATTAGGGGTTTGGTCGAAAATCAAGCCGTCGCTGTCGAAAAAATTGCGGATGGCCGTAATGTTCTCCACATCGTTGATGTACAGGCCTGCATACGGGCCATTAAATCGAATTCCAGTAAAGACACTACCGTCTGACCCCTGCCGCCAACGTGATCGGTCGCCGTCGCCATCTGGTTGTTCGCCTGTAAATCAGGGTTGTTGGCCGTCCCCATCCCAAGCTTGAAACCCGGTCCTATCAAGACGATCGGTTTGGCCATGGTCACACTGCCGTAGTTCATCGGCGAAGCTTCCAGATGGATGGTGTCGCGTGCTCCGTTCGCACTCACGAAAGGATTTGCTACTGCCTCGGCCAGGTCAGTGAAACAATGGTCACAATTGCTTGCCAGCACAGGGTTGTTATTCACCCGCCAAATGGTGGCGTTGCTCAAAATCGGTGACAGGATAAATGCGACGGCAACGATTAATGCTGAGGCTTTCATGGGTGCGTGTTTTTGGGTTTTATTCCCGTTTCAGGAACCCAAAAATCCCCACCGCTTCACTCTTCGAATAGCCCCCCTGAGCATCCGGCGGCAACGATCGAGAATACGGCAGGATGGCATTCGTCCCATCAAGGACTAAGCAGTAGACCTTGTATGCAATAACTGGAGCAAGAGCAACTACAACCGCCCCAACGCCTCCATCAGCTCCGCCTTCTGCCTGCGGCTTACCGGCAGGTTGCTGCCGTCGCACATCACCACTTCGCCGCCCTCGCCCTTGATGTAGCGCTTGATGTGCTTGCGGTGAACGAGGTGGCTTTGGTGGACGCGCACAAAACCTTGCGGCACCAAGAACGCATCAAATTCACTTAATGGGCGGCTCACCACCTGTGGCTTTTTCTCATCACGCAGGTACACCTCCGTGTAGTTGTTGTCGCTGGTGCAGTAGAGAATGTCGTCGATCTGCACCATGTACAATCCCTCGCCGGTGGGCAGGGCGATCTGGCGGTCGTTTTCCAGTTGGTGCAACAATCCGCTTACGCCGGGGTGCCCGTTGCCTTTCGCCAATGCCGCAACAGCCTTGTGTATGGCATCATCCAGCTCTTCCGGCACCACGGGCTTCAGCAAAAAATCCAGCGCGTTGAATCGGATGGCGCGCACTGCATAGCCTTCGTGCGCTGTGGTGAAGATCACATGCGGACGGACCGGTGCAATGGCTTTCAGCAGGTCGAAGCCGGTCATGCGCCCCATTTCCACATCCAAGAAGAGCAGGTCCGGCTGCTCTTTGCGTACCAATGCAATTCCACTGGGCACGTCGGTGGCCATGCCGATTACCTGAATGTCCGGATGCCGTTCCTTCAGCAACGCCGAAAGCGTGTCGCGGCATTGGGCTTCATCATCGACGAGCACTGCGGTGGCGGCCATGGAGCACGGATTATTGGCGATGAAATTAGGTGGTTCCGGGAAAAAAACAAATCGATGAACTCAGACTGTTGCGCGGCTAAGGTCATGTGGCGTTACAAATCATTGAATAAGGCCGATAAACGCAGATAAATAACGGCTTTGAACTCCCTGATCTGCTGATTCAACCTCCTGCCATTGATCCAAGTGCTTGTGGCACCTGCTCTGTTCTCACACCGGGATCACGACCTCAACACACGTCCCCTTCGGACATTCCAAATACCGGAAGCCCGCAGGCCGTCCTTTCTGCTCGGCCAATTGGTCTAAGCGCTCTTTGGTGATCACCGTGCCCAAGGACTTCCTTCCCGTGCCTGCGGGCTTGTCCTTCGGCATGCCGAGCCCGTCATCGCTGATGGTGACGACCAAGGCGCCGTTGCGCATCTTTATGTTGATCTCTACTTTCCCATGACCGACTTTGCCGGCCATGCCATGCCATACGGCATTCTCCACAAAGGGCTGCAAAACCAAGGGCGGCACCATGGTTTCTGCCTGATCGATCGCGGGGTCCACGGTGATGCTGGTATCAAACGCATTTCCTGACCGGGCCTGTTCCAATTCCATGTATATGCCGAGCGCTTCGATGTCGCTCGACAAAGGCACTTCATTTCTCCGGCTGTTTTCCAACACGATCCTCATCAGCTTGCTGAAACGGGCAATGAAGCCGTGTGCTTTTTCCGGTTCCTGCTGGCGGATGAACGCGCTGATGCTGTTGAGCGCATTGAAGATGAAGTGCGGGTTCATTTGCGCGCGCAGGGCCTTGATCTCCAACTGCGCGGCTTGTTTAGCGTAGCGTTCCCGCCTGCGTTTGCGGTCCAGTGCGAAGGCCGCATAACCGCCCACGGAGAGCAGTAGGCCGCCACCTGCCAGGCCGATACTTCGTCGGCGCACGCGACCTACGCTTTCCTCCGAAGACTTTCGTTCCATGTTCAAGGCTTGGGCGTGGGCCAGGCTGTCCGCATACTGCCGTTTTGCGAAGCCGTGCCGCAGTTCAGTTTGCGCTAGCCGCGCCGTTACTTCCACGCCCTCCAACGAGTCCTTTAAGGTGGTCCAACTGTCTTTGTACTCCAAGGCTTTTTCATATTGGCCCAAGTTCCGATAGGCGAAGGATAGCCGGTTCAAGGCCAGTAGCCGCAAACTGGCGTAGTGGCCATTTTCAGCTAAGGGTAATGCCTCCTTTAATATGTTGATCGCAGCGTTCCAGTGCTCACGCGCGATCTCGTTCGAGGCCATGTCGATCAAACTGCTCGTGGCCCATTTTTGATCTCCCAATTCGGTAAAATACTGATGGACCTGCGCAACTGCTGTGTAGGATTCGTCGAAGCGGCCTTCCCAATTCAGGATGGCGGCCCTCGACTTCGCGCCGTATGCCACCAGTTCCATATCTTGCAAGACTTGAACGGTGTGTTCCGCGTCCTTCACCATACGCATGGCCGTGTCGAAACGCGTTGTATGGTCGTAGCCCAAAGTGCGGCTTTCCGAACTGTCCAAGCTTACCCGGAATTTGGCAGCATACATACTGAGCATGGCTTTTTCGCGAGGCATGTCCAAACTGTCCGCAATGAGCATGGCCAAGTTCCAGCGTTTCACTACCTCTTCCGGGCCAAGAATGTCCCAATAGCAATAGCCGATCAACTTCAGGACGTCAACACGGTCACGTTGGTCGCCGGCACGCACGAGCGCTTCATCCGCCAGATTGGCCGTCTTAGCGCATTGGTCACTAAGGCCTTGATCCATCTGGGCGAGGGCCGATCCATGCAAAGTGATGCCCTCGGCATAGGCGCCCCCGGCTTGTTGGGCACTAACCAATGCTTCCCCGTACAGCAGTTCCGCACCCTGCGGGTCCGCACCGTTGAGGTGTGCAAGGGCATGTGCGGCTTTGAAACGCCAAAGCAGTTCCAGATCGCCGCGCACTTCCAAGGCGGGGCGAATTAAATTCGCAAGCGAGTCGGCTTGGGCTTGTTCTTTCCGTGAGGCAAGCACCTTCAGTTGCGCAATCCGGCAACGCAGGTAGAGTTCCGGGTCAGGTGGACCTTTTTCTCCGTGAAAGAGACTGTTCAATAGGCTGTCCGAAGCGTCCCATTTACGGTCGCCAAGCTGCCACAAGGCCCGATAATATGTTGCCCAAGGGGCATAAGCCAGTGGCGCACCCGCCACATCAAATCCTTCCAGCTCTTCCATGTACGCGGCAAACCCCGGAGCACGGTTGTGCAACAAGACTTCCGCTTTCATGGCGCGTGCCTTTAGCACTAAGCGGGCATCGTGTTCTGCTGCGGCAAAAGTCTCCAACCGGCCCACGTTCGCCAATGCGCTGTCCTCATTTCCATAGAGCCGCTCTTGCGCGATCCGAAAAACGGAAGTACTATCAACACCGCTTACTTCTTTAGTGCCTGAGGTTGGTGAACATCCAACGGCCAGCAGTGCTATGCACAAACTAACGACGGGCAATAACTGCCGACAATGCGCAATATGTCCTGATGAATAAGCCATGGCCACCACAGCCCCACCAGTGCCGGGCATGCGGGGAAAGATATGGCTTTGACTAATACCTCAAAAAGAACCAGAGGTCTGCCGTGCGAGATCCGATATGTATCGGACCTGCAGGAGCGCCTGATGGATCAATCACTACTTCTCCAGCACCAAGCTCACCGAATTCATACAATACCGCAGCCCGGTCGGCTTCGGCCCATCATCGAACACATGGCCGAGGTGCGCGTCACAGCGTGGACATACGACCTCCGTGCGTTCCATGCCCAAGCTGCCATCACCCCGATGGTCCACGCTGGTGGGCGTTAAGGGCTGGTAAAAGCTGGGCCATCCTGTGCCACTGTGGAATTCGGTACCAGCATCGTATAGCGGATGGCCGCACACCGCACATACGAAGGTGCCGTCGCCTTTGTAATCCGTGTATTTGCCTGTGAATGGCCGTTCCGTGCCGCCGTTGAAGGCAATGTTGAACAGTTCCGGGGAAAGAATGCTCTTCCATTCTTCCTTGGAAACGTTCAGTTTCGCGGTATCCGTGGTGCTCCAATACGGGTTATTGGAATGATCCTGCATGGCAACGGGCTGCTGGGCCATTCCACTGTCCGCAGTTGACGGAGCGCCCGCCGTGTTGCCGCACCCGAGGGAAAGCAGGCCGGGTGCTACTAGTAAGGACATGATCAAGGAACGGAAGTTTTTCATCGCGGTGTTTGTGTAATGACGGTGGTCGACGCCAGATGGTGAATCTGACATACGGGGAATGGGGACGCGGCGGATTAATTGCCGGGTTTGGTCCTGATCGTTCCCCAGCCGGAAAAGCAGAAAATGGGGGTTCCGGCTTGCGATGTGCGATGCCACAAAACTTTCCTTCCCCATAGGGGAAGTAGAACACGCCATGCGGAATGTTTGGAACATCCCGTTCCAATGTCCTTTCTTTGCGCCCCGAAAATCCCCCCGGAATGGCAACGAGCAACGCGAACGACCTGGTGATAGTTGAATCACCCGCTAAGGCGAAGACCATCGAAAAATACCTCGGTCCCGGCTTCACCGTGCTCAGCAGCTTCGGCCATGTGCGCGACTTGCCGGAGCGTGACCTGAGCGTGGATACCGAAAACGGTTTCGAGCCGAACTACATCGTTCCGGATGAAAAAAAGGGCAAACTCGCCGAGCTGCGGAAGCAGGCCAACAAAGCCAACATCGTGTGGCTGGCGACTGACGAAGACCGCGAAGGGGAGGCCATCAGCTGGCACTTGAAAGAAGCGCTTGAACTGCCCGACAGCAAGGTGAAGCGCATCACGTTCAACGAGATCACCAAGAAGGCCGTAACCGATGCTATGGCATCACCGCGCAACATCGACATCCACCTTGTTGACGCTCAGCAGGCCCGCCGCGTGCTGGACCGCTTAGTGGGCTACGAGCTTAGCCCCGTGCTGTGGCGCAAGGTGAAGCCCAGCCTCAGCGCCGGCCGCGTGCAGAGTGTGGCCGTGCGCCTCATCGTTGACCGTGAGCGCGAGATCATCGGCTTCGATGCCAAGAGCGCATTCCGAATCACTGCGCAATTCCTTACTCCCGGCAAGGCCGCCGTGAAGGCCGACCTGCCGCAGCGCTTCGCCACCGAGGCCGAGGCAATGGAGTTCCTCAAAAGCTGCATCGGCGCGGATTTCACCGTGAAGGCCGTGGAGAAAAAGCCAGCCAAACGCACGCCGGCCGCACCGTTCACTACTTCAACGCTGCAACAGGAAGCCAGCCGCAAACTGGGCTACGGCGTGGACCGCACTATGCGCATCGCACAGGGGCTGTACGAGCAGGGGCACATTACCTACATGCGTACTGACAGCGTCAACATCAGTGAGCAGGCCATCGGCGCCGCCGTTGAGGCCATCACCGAGCAATACGGCGCACGCTACAGCAAGCCACGCCGCTTTGCCACCAAGAGCAAGGGCGCGCAAGAGGCACACGAGGCCATCCGCCCCGCCGACATGAAGGTGCGCAACGCCGGCAGCGATCGTGATGCAGAAAAATTGTACGACCTCATCTGGAAGCGCACCCTCGCCAGCCAAATGGCCGATGCCGAGCTGGAGAAAACCGTGGTGGACATTGCTATCAGTACACGTCCCGACATGCTCCGGGCGCAAGGTGAAGTCATCACGTTCGACGGGTTCTTGAAGGTGTACCTCGAAGGCAAAGACGACGAGGACGATGCCGAACAAGAAGGCCTGCTGCCTGAAATGCGCCAAGGCGAACAGCTCGCTTTGCAGGAAATGGCCGCCACCCAACGTTATGACCGTCCAGCACCGCGCTACACGGAAGCCAGCTTGGTAAAGAAGCTCGAAGAACTCGGCATCGGCCGCCCGTCCACCTATGCGCCGACCATCAGCACCGTGCAAAAGCGCGGCTATGTGGTGAAGGAAAACCGCGAAGGCATCCAACGCCCGTACCGCATCCTCACGTTGGCAAGTGGCAACATCAGCGACAAAACGGCCACGGAGAACACCGGCGCGGAAAAGCAAAAGCTATTCCCCACCGACATCGGCATGGTGGTGAACGATTTTCTGGTGGAGCACTTTCCCAACATCGTGGACTTCCACTTCACCGCCAAGGTGGAAGAGGAGTTTGACGTGATCGCCGAAGGCAAGGAGAATTGGCGCGAAATGATCGGCCGTTTCTACAAGCCGTTCCACGCCACCATCGGTACTGTTGTCGAAACCGCCGACCGTGCATCCGGCTCACGTGTGTTGGGCCAGGACCCCAAGACCGGCAAGGACGTGGTGGCGCGGATCGGCCGCTTCGGGCCGATGGTGCAGATCGGCAGCGTGGACGATGAGGAAAAGCCGCGTTTCGCTTCCATCCGCAAAGATCAAAGCATCGCAACGCTCACTTTCGAAGAAGCGATGGACCTCTTCAAACTACCGCGCACATTGGGCAAGAGCGGGGAAGAGGAAGTTATCGTCGGCATCGGCCGTTTCGGGCCTTACGTGAAACTCGGCTCCACATTCGCCAGCCTTCCCAAGGAAGACGACCCCATCACCATCGAACTGCCACGCGCTATCGAGCTGATCGACCTGAAGAAGGCCGCCAGCAAAACGCGCGAACTCGGTGAATACGAAGGCGGCATGCTGGAAGTGGGCCGTGGCCGCTTCGGGCCGTTCGTGCGCCAAGGAAAAGTGTACGCCAACATCCCCAAGGGAGAAGAACCGGAGGCGGTGACGCTGGAACGCGGCATTGAATTGATCAAGGCCAAGTTGGAAGGTGCCCGTGCGAAAGTCCTGAAGGAATTCGACGGCTCGGAGATCCAAGTGTTGGCGGGCCGCTACGGCCCCTACATCACCGACGGAAACAAAAACGCCAACGTGCCGAAAGGGAAGGAGGCCGCGGACGTTACATTGGACGAAGCCGTGAAGTTGCTCGCCGATGCGCCGGAGCGCAAGGGCAAGAAGAAGGCTGCACCGAAGAAGGCCGCTGCTAAAAAAGCCGCGCCCAAGAAGAAGGCAGCGAAGAAGAAAGCGGCTCCGAAGAAAAAGGCTGCGACGAAAAAGTAGCAGAACTGTTGTTCCGAATTGTTGCGCCGGATCCGCTTTGCGAGACCCGGAGTGGGAGTCGGCAAGCCACAACGCTCAATCTCGCTCCGGGGTCTCCCGCCATTCGGCGCAGACCCGGAGTTCTCGACTTTTCTTTTCGATCAACACCCCGTTGTGCGCATTTGCCGCTGGCCGGATCCCGCGCCGGGCAAGGCTTCGGCGATCTTCGTCCCCGTCCAATCGACGAGCCACACGCATGGAAAGCAGCATCTACTTCACGCCCTCGGAACAATTCGGGGGTACACGCCCGGAGTGGTCCGCCAACACCATAGGTGATAGCTGCCTGTTCCATGGGCCGAAGGGCATGCCCGACCTGGAAGGGGTGAAAGTGGCCATCCTCGGGGTGATCGATGATCCCGGCCACGCCAAGCCCCGCGGCTGTGTGGATGCTCCCGATGCTGTTCGCGAACAGCTCTATCAACTCCACATGCCGGCTAACCCGTTCGGCATTGCCGATCTGGGCGACCTACACCCTGGCCATACCGCCGAAGACACGCGCCACGCGTTGGCCGAGACCATCGCGGAGCTGGTACGCATGAACATTGTGCCCATGATCATCGGCGGAGGACAGGCGCACACCTTCACGCAGTACTTGGCCTACGAAAAGCTGGAGCGTACCGCCAACTTGGCCTGCATTGACAGTAAGTTCGATCTGGGCGAACCCGGCCAAGGGCTGGCCGAGACCAGCTACCTCAGCCACATCGTGATGCGGCAGCCCAACTACCTCTTCAACTACAGCAACCTTGGCTTTCAAACATATTTGGTGGACCAGCCCGGGATAGAATTGTTGGACAAATTATTTTTCGATGCACACCGCTTGGGCGAACTGCGAGCGAACCTCTCCGAGGCTGAACCCGTGCTGCGTAACGCCGATACGGTAAGTGTGGACATGAGCTGCATCCGCCGCAGCGACGCCCCCGGCACCACGCGCCCCGGCCCCAACGGCTTCCATGGTGAAGAAGTGTGCCAGATCATGCGCTACGCCGGAATAAGCGAAAAGGTCACTTCCATCGGCCTGTACGAAATGGACCCGTGGCGCGATCAGGACAAGGCCACTGCACAGCTCGCGGCGCAAATGCTCTGGTGTTTCCTGGACGGATTCGGAAGCCGCACTAACGACCTGCCATGGATGGACCGCAAGCGTTTCACCCGCTTCCACGTTCCCATCAAGGGCCATGAACAGGAAATGGTGTTCTATAAAAGCACGGTAAGCGACCGTTGGTGGATGGATGTTCCATACCGTGCCGAGCAAGAAGCCCGCTTCGAAAGACATCATTTGGTGCCTTGTGCCTATAGCGATTACATGGCCGCTTGCCGCGAAGAGGTACCGGACAGATGGTGGCGCACTTTCCAGAAATTAGTTTGAGAAAAAGTCGACCCTTAGCAAAAGAAATATCGGGCCATTGGGTTTTTTGCTATTTTGGCGGCGTCAACGCGTGGTGCTCCTGCCCGGCAAAATGCCTGAAAGCCGCGCCAAACAAGAAAAAATCGAATGAGGGGGATAATTACTGCGGTAGCGTGCGCGGCTTTGGTCGGATCGATCTACGGTCAACAGGACCCGCAATTCAGCCAGTACATGTTCGACCGTTTGTCGGTGAATCCTGGCGTTGCCGGCAGCAGCGGCAACATCTGTGCCACGGCACTGCTCCGCCAGCAATGGACCGGGTTTGAGGGCGCACCGAAGACCGGCTTGATCAACCTTCAGGGTCCGATCTCCAAGATCAACAGCGGCATAGGCCTTTCCGTATACTTCGATAAGCTCGGTCAGGAAAGCAGCACAATTGCACGTCTGCACTACGCATATCACTTCAAGGTTGGCAGCCAGAGCACATTGAGCGCTGGCGTGTACGTTGGCATGACCAACCGCGGGCTCGAGGGCAAGTGGATCGCCATCGACGACGTGGCCACCGACAATTCCATCGCCGCAGGCAGCAGCAGCGCCACCGGATTCGACATGGGAGCAGGTCTTTACTACAAGTCGCCCAACCTCTGGCTCGGCGTTTCCAGCACCCAGTTGCCACAAACCGAATTGAAGGACGTGAACATCCAGAACGTCCGCCACTACTACGTACAGGCCGGATACAACTGGGCACTTGGCGGCAACAAGAAATACACCCTGCAACCCGGCTTGTTGCTGAAGAGCGATGCAACGTCCACGCAAATTGACATCGGCGCGCTCTTCCTCTATGATGAAACCGTATGGGTAGGTGCCAGCTACCGCACCGAGGATGCCATTGCCCCCATGATCGGTTACCAATACAAATTCCCCAAGGGAGACAGCATGCTGCGCATTGGATACAGCTATGACGTCACCACATCAGACCTGAAGAACTACAGCACTGGCAGCCATGAAATCATGCTGAACTATTGCTTCATGATCGTTAAACCCGTCGTCAACGAGATCTACCACCACCCCCGTTTCCTGTAAGCTGCGCAACAATTAGGACCAGATCACCGTATTATGACCGTCCAGCGGCGACCCGGCAACTCGGGAAGCCACAAAGGAACCCTGCAAGGAACCTGGACGACCAGATCGGTAAAACAAGGAAGAACATGGAACATCGTCCCATAGTCTATCTCTGCGCTATTGCGCTTTTGGCCAGCTGTGGCCAAGGCGGCCAAGGGCAGTTGATCGGATCACAGGGGAGACCCTCGTGGTATGAGGTTGACCCTTACGGGATGAATTACATCCCCTTGGGCAGCTACACCATGGGTCCCAGCGACCAGGACGCTCCATACGCCCAAGTTGCCAAGAGCAAGACCGTCTCCATCCAGGCCTTCTACATGGACCAGACGGAGATCAGCAACAACGAGTATCGCCAGTTCGTGGATTACGTTGTGGACAGCACCGCCAAGCGTATTCTCGGTGACGAAGACATCGGAGAACATGTGATCTCAGAGGACGAGTTCGGTGAAGAGATCGATCCACCGATAATCAATTGGAAGGAGCGTATTGATTGGGGCGGTGAAGAAGAGCGTGAAGCATTGGCAGACCTGTATTACCCGGAAAGCGAGCGGTTCTATCGCCGTAAGGAGATCGACACGCGCAAATTCATGTTCGAGTACTACTGGATCGACCTGAAAGAAGCAGCGCGCAAGAGCGGCAAGGACTTGGACCTCAGCTACACGGACGTGAAGGGCGGCAACAACGCCATCCGCAGCCACAGCGATCGCAGCAAGTTCATCATCAAGGAAGTGATCAACGTTTACCCCGATACGTTGACCTGGGTGCACGACTTCACCTACGCCTATAATGAGCCGATGACGGAGAACTATTTCTGGCACCCGGCCTACGACGACTATCCTGTGGTGGGCGTTACCTGGAGCCAGGCGAAAGCTTTCAACGTGTGGCGTACGCAGAACATGATGAATGCTTGGCTGCAAAGCGAAGGTGAGGCTTTCATCAACCATTATCGCCTGCCCACGGAAGCAGAATGGGAATATGCCGCACGCGGCGGGCTGGACCTGTCCCCCTTCCCATGGGGCGGACCGTACATCCGTAACCGCAGCGGTTGCTTTTTGGCCAACTTCAAACCCCTCAACGGCAACTACACCGATGACGGCGGCTTCCATACCGTGCCAGTGGACAGCTACTCCGCCAACGACTATGGCTTGTACAACATGAGCGGCAACGCCGCCGAGTGGACCAGCACGGCGTTCGATGAGAGCGTGTACGATTTCGACCACGACATGAACCCCGAGTATTCTTACGACGCCTTAGCCAACGATCCTCCTTCTATGAAGCGGAAAGTGGTGCGTGGCGGCTCGTTCAAGGACGTGGGCCTCTACCTCCAGACCGGTACCCGTGCCTATGAGTACCAGGATACCGCAAAATGCTACATCGGCTTCCGCAGTGCCCTAACCTATTTGGGGCGCGGCAAGGCAGTGAACGCCGAAGAACTTTGAGAATAGCTCCCCCGAAACCAGGATTAACCAAAAGCAAGGAACCACAACATGAAACCAGGCAGCAAAACGTGGAAGAAATTCATGGCGAAATTGTACGGATTGGGTGCCGCGGTGGTGCTCGTCGGTGCACTCTTCAAGATCCAGCACTGGCCCATGGCCGACTTTTTCCTCATCATCGGTCTCAGTACGGAAGCGGTCATCTTTGCATTCTCCGCGTTTGAACCTTTACATGAAGAACCCGATTGGAGCTTGGTATACCCCGAGTTGGCTACAGCCGAGCACGCTTTGGGAGAAGACTTCAAAAAGGACGACCAGCGTTCGATCACTGAGCAACTGGACAACATGCTGGAAAGCGCCAAGATCGAGCCTGAGCTCATCGAAAGCCTCGGCATGGGCATGCGCAGCCTGAGCGACCAAGCCCGTCAAATGGGTGAGATCACCGGGGCCGCTGCCGCCACAAGCGAATACGCCGAAAGCCTTAAAGGGGCTTCCAGCAAGGTGAGCCAACTGAGCGACAGCTATGCGAAAGCCAGCGAAAGCCTCGTGGGCCTTACCGAGAACGTGGATGCAGGCCGTAGTGCCGGCGAAAGCCTCGGCCGTATGAGCAAGAACCTCGGCGACCTTAACGAAATGTACGAGCTGCAACTCCGCACAAGCCGCGAGAAGATGGAGGCCGCGAACACGATGTTCGCTGGCATGGGCGAAATGCTCACCCACCTCCGCGACAGCGTGGACGACACCAAGCGCTACAAGGAGAATATCTCCGAGCTTAGCACCAACTTGGCGAAGCTCAACACGGTTTACGGCAACATGCTTAACGCCATGACCGTTCGTTGAACGGCACCGGCAGCAAGCAACGTTTCATACTAACGACCAAAACCAGAGCCCAACATGGCAGGTGGTAATCTGTCCCCGAGACAGAAGATGATCAACTTGATGTACTTGGTACTGACGGCGCTTTTGGCGCTTAACGTTTCCAAGGAGATCCTCGACAGCTTCATCATCGTGAACGAAGGCTTGGAAAATACCAAGTCCACGTTCAAGGACAAGATGGACGCGACCTATGCTCAGTTCGGTGGCTTGGCCGCAGAGAACGAAGCGAAATACGGTGCGGCTTGGAAGGATGCCCAACAAGTGCAGGCATTGGCCTCGAAGCTTGTTTCCCATATCGACACGCTGAAGGGCATGTTGATCTCCAAGACGGACGGAGTGCCATTGGAATCCGTGCTGGGCATGGCCAACGGCGTCGACACCGTCCTGAACTTGGAGTTCGTTAACAGCAAGGACAACAACACGCACATCACCGAAATGATGGTGGGTTCGGAGCCCGCAAAACCCAAAGAAGGACCGTACACCGCCAAAGAACTGCGCGGCATGCTGGAAAGCTTCAGGGATAAGGTGAAAGAAGCAGCCAAGGGAAATCCCAAGTTGCAAGCTAGCGCTGACCGAATGTTCGATTTTGAAGACCGGAGAGATGCCAGTGGAACCTTGAACAACTGGAGTTCCATGAACTTCTACCACGTGCCCGTGGTGGCTGGTATCACCACGCTATCGAAGATCCAAACTGACATCCGGACCATGGAGAGCGAATTGGTAGGAGGCATGATGTCCGGGGTGGAATCGAAGACGTTCAAGTTCAATACGCTGGAAGCCATCGTGAAGCCCCAAAGCAGCTATGTCACCTCAGGAGGAACGTACCGTGCGAGCATTTTCCTTGGTGCGTATGACAACCAGAACGCGCCGGAAGTGTACATCTGTTTGCCCGGTGCACGTGTGGATACCACAGTAAACCCGCCAGTGATCGTAGGAGATTCCAAGAAACTCGACATGGATGGCGCAAAGGCCATACTGGAGGAACCCGCGACAGGTGCAGGTCTGAAGACCGTTACCGGTATCATCAAGTTCAAGCCTGTAGGTGGCGAACTTCAGACCCAGCCGTTCAAAACGGAATACGAAGTGGCTGCACCCAGTTTGGTGGTTAGTCCAACAAAAATGAACGTGTTCTATCGTGGCGTGGAAAACCCCGTGAGCATCAGCGTAGCGGGTTATAGCGCCACGAATATTGCACCCAGCATGAGCAACGGTACGCTTTCCCGTGCTAAGGACGGCTACGTTGTAAAGCCCGGACCTGGGCCAACGGCCACTGTGAGCGTTTCCGTAACCAACCCGGACGGCACCAAAAAAAGCATGGCCGGCGTTGAGTTCCGCGTGAAAGCGGTGCCCAATCCCACGCCGTATTTCGCAGGAAAGGGCGTGAACGATGCCACGGTGAAAAAGACCGAATTGACTGCTGCGCAGGGTGTAATTGCCAAAATGGAGAACTTCGAGTTCGACCTCCGTTTCGATGTGGTAAGCTATACTGTGACCACGACCATTGCCGGAAACGTACTAGAAAAGCCCTGCTCCGGCCCCGCTCTTAGTGGCGATGCCAAAGCCGTGCTTGAAAAAGTGAAGTCCGGCCAGAAAGTCTTCATTGAGAACATCAAGGCCCGTGGCCCGGACGGTTCCGTCCGTAACCTCGGCGCCCTTTCGTTCAAGGTGATCTGAACCAACTGAAACTGCAACTGATGAGCACCACGAAAAACCTTCTGTACGGCACGTTGCTCGCCTTGAGCATCGCCCCAAGCGGCGCGGTGCAGGCCCAAACCGTTTTGGACGGGGCTTACATCAAGGAGCACACCAAAACCCAACGCGTCGTGCCTTACCCGTACATCCGGGAGGCCGACGTGATGTGGTACCGACGCGTATGGCGTGAGATCGATCTGCGGGAAAAGATCAACCTGCCGTTGTACTACCCGACCGAACCGATTCAAGACCGCAAGAGTTTGTTCGACGTGATCAAACAAGGCATCTTGGAGGACGGCAGCATCACCGCTTACGATCCCGGGCCGATCGGTCTGGATGATGAATTCACCAAGCCCATGTTGCCTACCGAGGTAAAGGCGCTGCTGACGAAGACGGACACGACCCAAACGGAGAACATTTACACCGGGGCCATGGACACTGTGATCACCAACAACGAGGTGACCAGCGAAAAGGTGAAAAAATACGTGATCAAGGAGGACTGGGTGTTTGATCGCCAGCGTTCCGTTATGGACATCCGTATCATCGGCATTTGCCCCATGCGCCAAGTGATCGGTGACGACGGAGAGCCGCGCGGATTCTCCAAAATGTTCTGGCTCTACTTTCCGGAGCTGCGCTACGTGCTGGTGAACTGGGATGTGTATAACCGCGAAAACGATGCTGAGCGCCGCTCGTTCGATCACGTGTTCTGGACCCGTGAGTTCAATAGCACCATCACCAAGGTGAGCAACGTTTACGATCGCAACATCTCCCAGTACAAAACCGGTATCGATGCATTGCTGCAAGGGGAGGAGATCAAAGCAGACCTCTTCGACTTCGAGCACGACCTCTGGAACTTCTGAGAAAGCAGCTCTATTCTGCTTTGAAGGCCCTGCATTTGCAGGGCCTTCTGCATGCTATGCGGGCCTTCCCTCATACAGCGAAACCCTGGCCGCAGGTTTAAGTGGATATGGCAAAGCCCTTGCCCAGACTGCCCATCAGCTAATTTATCCTGATACACGTACCTTTGCGGCCCCAAAAAATGATCAGCGTCACCAACCTCCTCCTCCATTTCGGCGAACGCCCCATGTTCGACAGTGTTTCGTTCTTCATTGGAAGCGACGACCGCATTGGGTTGGTAGGCCGGAACGGAGCAGGAAAGAGCACCCTCCTGAAGATCCTGGCCGGGCAGCAGAACTTCGACAAAGGCAACATCGGCAAGCCGAAGGAACTCACCATGGGCTATCTGCCGCAGCAGATGGACCATGACCTGGAACTCTCGCCATGGCAAGTCGCCGAGAAAGCATTCGCGGAAGCGCAGGAATTGAACGCCTCGATCGACCGCATCGCAGCCGATCTGGAGCACGCGAAAACGGATGATGAGGCCATGGAACTGGCCACCATGCTCGCCCATGCCCATGAGCGGCTCAACACCTTGGGCGTGTCAGACCATGACATGCGCATCGAGCGGATGTTGAAGGGCATCGGCTTTGTAGACCAGGACATGCACCGCAGCATGAAGGAACTGAGCGGCGGTTGGCGCATGCGCGCCGAATTGGCGCGGATCCTCTTGATGCAGCCCGACTTGTTGCTGCTGGACGAGCCCACCAACCACTTGGACCTACCGGCGATCCAGTGGCTGGAGGACCTGCTGCGCAACTACCCTGCGGCACTGGTGCTCATCAGCCACGACAAGACCTTCTTGGACAAGCTCACCAAGCGCACGTTGGAAGTCACCGGTGGCGAGATCATTGACCGGAAAGTGCCCTGGACCCAATACGTGGAGCTGCGCAAAGTGGAACGCGAGCAACAATCCGCCGCAGCAAAGGAGCAGCAGCGCTACATCAAGGAAACCGAGGCGCTGATCAACAAATTCCGTGCAAAAGCCAGCAAGGCCGCGTTCGCGCAGAACCTCATCAACCGGCTGGACAAATTGGACCGCATTGAGGTGGAGGACGAAGACCTGCGGAAAATGCTGGTGAAGTTTCCACCCGCTCCCACAAGCGGAAAGCTCGTGTGCGAAGTGCTTGGTGTTACGAAGGCGTATGGACCGAAGCAAATTTTCAGCGGAGCGGAACTAACCATCGCCAAGGGTGAACACCTTGCATTGGTGGGGGCGAACGGCACAGGCAAGAGCACGCTTGTGCGCATGATCATGCGTGAGGAGCCTTACGAAGGTGAGATCCGGTTGGGCCACAACGTGATCGTGGGTTACTATGCACAGGATATGCCCGAACGCATGTCGCCGCTTCGCACCGTGATCGAAACAGCCGAAGATGCCGCCAGCGAAGAGAACCGTGCGCGTGTACGCGCTATGCTCGGTGCCTTCATGTTCAGCGGCGAGGATGTGGACAAGAAGGTAAAGGTGCTCAGCGGCGGTGAACGTGCCCGCTTAGCGCTTTGCTGCATGCTGCTGAAGCCGCTCAACTTCCTCATTCTGGACGAACCCACGCACCACTTGGACATACAGAGCAAGGACGTGCTGAAGGAAGCCTTGAAGAACTACGATGGCACTTTCCTGCTGGTGAGCCACGACCGTGACTTTCTCACCGGCCTTACGCACCGCCTGCTGGAACTGGACGATTTCCGTATCCGTGACCAGCACATGGACATTTTGGAGCTGATCGAAAAACGGAAGGAGCTGCAAGGTGCGGACATCGGCAAGAGCTCCGAGCGCGTGAAGCCGGAAAAGGCTGCGAAGGGCGGTAAAGGAAACGACCAGCGCGCCAACCGCGACCGCGAAAAGGATCTGCGCAAAGCCAAAACCACCGTGGAACGCTTGGAGAAGCGATTGGCAGAATTGGAGCAGGAGGAAAAGGACCTGCAGGCCAAAGTGATGAAGAGCAATATGCCAGCCGACCAACTCCAGGCCGGCTATGAGAAAATGGGCAACGTGGCCAAGCAGATCGCTGAAGTGATGGGCGAGTGGGAAGCAGCATCCGCCCAAGTCGAGGAGCTGGCGGAAGAGGCCTAATTTCCGCAGTTGTTACAGCATCCCTGATTTTTCTTATATTTGCGCCCCTATTGCGGGGTGGAGCAGATGGTAGCTCGTCGGGCTCATAACCCGAAGGCCGTAGGTTCGAGTCCTACCCCCGCTACTACGGAACCCGGCGAAAGCCGGGTTCTTTTGTTTGAACACAATGACACACCGCGCGGGATACGTCAACATCATCGGCAGGCCGAACGTGGGGAAGAGCACCCTGCTGAACGCCTTGCTGGGCGAGAAGCTGGTCATCGTGAACCCGAAGGCGCAGACCACGCGCCATCGCATTATCGGCATCCTCAACGGTGAAGACCACCAGCTCGTCCTATCCGATACGCCTGGCATCCTTGAACCCGTGTACAAGCTCCAAGAGAGCATGATGCAGGCCGTGGACGAGGCGCTCCGCGATGCCGATGTGCTGATCGTGATGGTGGAGCTGGGCGAAACCCCGGAGAAATCGGAGGAGCTTTTGCGACGGGCAAGGCGATTCAAGGGCCGCACGTTGGTGCTGATCAACAAGGTGGACCTCGGTGATGAGGAGCGGTTGAATGCCGCATTCGACCAGTGGCATGTTGCGTTCCCGGATTCAACCGTGCTGCCGATATCAGCGTTGCACGGCTTGCACGTGAACGAATTGCGCGCCAAGCTGATCGACCTGCTCCCACCGCATCCGCCATACTTCCCGAAGGATGAAATGAGCGACCGCGACATGCGCTTCTTCATCAGCGAGATGATCCGTGAGAAGATCCTCAGCATCTACAAACAGGAAATTCCCTACAGCGCGCAGGTAGTGGTGAACAGCTTCGAGGAAAGTCCGGAGATCGTGAAGATTCAAGCGGACGTTATCGTGATGCGCGATAGTCAGAAAGGCATCATCATCGGCAGGGGCGGCGGGGCGCTGCGCCAGTTGGGCACCGAAGCGCGTAAGGCCATTGAAAAGTTCGTTTCCAACAAGGTTTATTTGGACTTGAAAGTGAAGGTGGATGAAGATTGGCGGGGGGATGACACGAAACTTCGGCGATACGGATATTGAAGAATTAACCGCAACGACGCTACGACGCAACGGGTTCGCAACGCATGATACGCTCTAAGGCGGATTTCGACCCCCACCTTGTCCCCAGATTGAAAACTGCCGAGTTCCGGCGCACTTGAAATGCTAAACATCGTCGCCATAGTTGGCCGCCCAAACGTGGGCAAGAGCACGTTCTTCAACCGGCTTATCGAAAGCCGCAGCGCCATTACCGATCCCACGGCCGGTACAACCCGCGACCGCCGCTACGGCGAAGCTGAATGGAACGGCAAACACTTCGTTGTTGTTGATACCGGCGGATATGTGCAAGGCAGCGAGGATGTCTTTGAAGCGGAGATCCGCAAACAGGTGAAACTCGCGATCGATGAAGCGGACAGCATCCTGTTCCTCGTGGACATCCAGCACGGTATCACGGGTATGGACCAAGCCGTCGCGGATATGTTGCGCAAGGCCAAGAAGCCCGTATTCCTTGTGGCCAACAAGGTGGACAGCAACGACAAAGAAGTCTATGCAGCGGAATTCTACAGCTTTGGCCTTGGAGAAGTTCACTGCATCAGCGCGCAGAGTGGCGCTGGCACCGGCGATTTATTGGACGAGGTGGTAAAGGGCTTCGCGAAGCCAACGGAAGAGATCCCGGACGACCGCCCGAAGATCGCCATCGTCGGCAAGCCGAACGTGGGCAAATCATCGTTGGTGAACACCTTGCTGGGTGTGGAACGCAACATCGTGACACCCGTGGCCGGCACCACGCGCGACAACGTGAACACACGCTTCACCGGCTACGGTTTTGACGTTACGCTGCTGGACACCGCAGGCATCCGCCGCAAGAGCAAGGTGGATGAGGACATTGAATTTTACAGCGTGCTGCGCAGTGTCCGCGCTATTGAGGAAAGCGATGTGTGCATGTTGCTCATCGACGCGCAGGACGGTATTCAGCACCAGGACCAGCACATCTTCTCCATGATCGAGAAGGGGGGAAAAGGCATTGTGGTAGTGGTGAATAAATGGGGCCTTTTGGAGAAGGACACAGGTACGGCCAAAGTCTACGAAGAAGAGGTGCGCCGCAAGCTTGCACCGTTCAACGACTTGCCCATCGTGTTCACCTCGGTAACGGAGAAGCAGCGCATCCACAAGGCCCTGGAACTGGCCATGATGGTCTACGCGAACCGTGCCAAGCGCATTACCACAAGCAAACTGAACGACGTGATGCTGCCGGAGATCGAGCGCTTGCCGCCACCGATGTACAAGGGAAAGAGCGTTCACATCAAGTATGTGACACAGCTGCCCGGCGTTGTTCCTGCATTCGCATTCTTCTGCAATTTACCGCAGTACGTTAAGGAGAGCTACACGCGTTTCTTGGAGAATAAACTGCGTGAGAATTTCGATTTTCACGGTGTGCCCATCCGGGTGTTCTTCCGGAAAAAGTGATAGGTGGAAGTTTAACCGCAACGACACAACGGCGCGACGAATGCGCAACGTTTTGGGTTTACCGCTAAGACGCTAAGAGCGCAAAGAATACAGGTTAATGGAGCGGTGCTTTTTTACCGCAACGTTCGCCATGGATGAAACGGTCCGATACATATCGTAAGCAATCAAAATCTCTTCGTGTCCTTAGCGTCCTTCGTGGTACCCTTCACACCAGAGCCAACGCCTGCTCCAGATCCGCGATCAAGGGCTCCGGATCCTCCAGCCCCACATAGATCCGCACCAGGTCCCAAGGCAGTTCGCCCTTAGGCATGTCCGGGCCGATCACAGCGGCGGTGGGGAATTGCAGGGATTCGTAGCCGCCCCAGCTCACTGCCAGTAGGAAGCGTTTCAGCCCGTTGCAGAAGCGCTCCACACCGGCCATGTCAGCGGCCTTCAAGCGGATGCTCATCAGGCCGGCGCAGCGCTTCATCTGCTTCCGGGCCAACGGCTCCTGCGGGAAGCTCTTCAGGAAAGGCCAGTTCACTTGCAAGATCTTGGGGTGCGCTTCGAGAAAGTTGGCTACACGCTCGGCACTGTCGGCGCTGCGGTGGACGCGCAGTTCCAAGGTGCGCAGGCCGCGCATCAGCAGCCAGGCATCATGCGGTGAAGGTGCCGCGCCCAGCGTCATGAATTCCTTTGACATGACCTGGCGGATGTGCTCCTTGCTCCCGGCCAGCACGCCGCAGACCACGTCACTGTGGCCGTTGAGGTATTTGGTCCCGGAATGCGCCACGAGGTCGATGCCGAGGTCGATCGGATTCTGAAAAAGCGGACTGTTGTAGCTGTTGTCGCAGAGCGTGAGGATGCCGTGTTCCTTCGCGATCGCCGCAACCGCTTGCAGGTCCTGCAGCTCGAAGGTGATGGAGTTCGGGCTTTCCAGGATGAAGAGCCGCGTTTCCGGCGTGATCGCCCGGCGGAAGTTCTCCGCATTGGTGCCGTCCACATAGGTGGTGCTGACGTTGAAGCGCACCAGCAGTTCGGACAGCAGCTTTGTGGTCCAGCTGTAGGGCTTCTTCACGCAGACGATGTGGTCGCCCGCTTTCACGAAGCTCATCACGCCCGCCGCGATGGCCGCACTACCGCTGCTGAAGAGCAACGCATCCTCCGCATGTTCCAACGCGGCCAGCTTCTTCCGCACCATCGCCACGGTAGGGTTCACGCCTCGCGTATACAGCGGCACGTCGAACTCATTACGCATCGCGTTGCGCAGGGCCTCCACCGTGGGATAGCTGAAGTTGCCGCTCTGCGCGATGCGGTGGCACCACCGCGTTGTAACCGGCTTCGCGGTCTTCGCCGAGGTGGTTGAGGATGTGGGAGAGATCGTCGGGTTTCACGGGGCTTACTATTGAATTAGTCAGGAAGGCATAAGACCAATATGTGAAATCAGAAGGCTCATACCGAGCCGCGATAATTCACGTCGAAGTTAAACGCTCTATAAGCGACTTATCACCTCTTGCAGTCTGCCAGTAATTTTTGCTTGTTCAAGTAAGCATCGTATGACTGCAATGACTGAGCAATTAATTCATCATAATATATCACACTTGCGTTGCCAGCTCTTAAGACTTTTTCCACAAAATCCTTATCTTCCTTTAACTCCTTGCCTAATACAATTATACACTCAATCGGTTCACCCTTATGGCCTGAAACGTCAAGTATTTTCCTCATTGCTGAAGTGTATTTTTGAACTTGCTCAAGAAGTGTTGTGGTTTTTACGGTATAGCTCGGAATATATCGCTTTAATTCAATAATTATGTGCTTCCCCGCAGAAGTTCTGTATCGAATATCATATCGAGCTCTCTTCTCTTCTTCAGTAAAATTCTTTACTACTTTTTTGAATTCCTTCGTTGCGTTTTGCTCAATGGATTCAGTGCCTTCAGTAGCCCTCTCCCAGCTTGGGTGCAAGAGCCAAAGATTATCGAACAAGTGTTTTTGAATAAGTTTCTCCTTGTCGTTTCTATTCAATTTGTTCTGGAATTTCCTTATGATGCTTACTCGCTCAGACGCAATGTCATAATACATGTTTGCCTCAATGTCATTCAAGTCCGTAAAAACCGAAGAAAGTTCAAAATCCGATGTCGTTTGGAGGGAATCCAGACGTTCAAGATTGTCGAGCAGACTCAGTTTCTCAAAGGCAAGAATCCCCTGCTTGTAAAGAATTCTCTTCTTCTCCTTAGCTTCGGACTTGTCAAATTGAAAACCATCAATTGTTGCAAACAGCTGTTTTGCTCGCTTTCGGTTGCTTTCAGTCTTGAGCCCATCGTACCATTCGATTAGCGCAGGATTAAAAGCCTCTGCCGTAGCTACCGCGGTGCTCTGAGATATTTCCGATCGAATATCCCCCCATACCCGCTTAATATCCTTTAGGAGAATATAAAAATGTTCCAATAATCTCTGATATCTAGGATCATCCTCCTTTAAGGACTGGCGACTACTGGTCGCAATATCCTCTTCAGTATCAATATCAAGGAAATCAGCGTGGATTTCCCCAATTAAATAGGTAGCAAACATACCACTTTCATTGAACTCATCCAGAATATCCTCTTTAGCCATCTTGCCACGGCACAAGAGCGATATTTTATTGTTATTGACATCTTCCTCATCGAGGTCTCCGGGTAATTTTGCTGACCCAATCCAGCCACTTAAATACCATCCTTTCTTCTCATCCACTATGTGCGAAAGTTTATTTACTCGGACATATTCGAATTGTGAGGCAATAGGGTCAGGATTGCCAATGTGCCACATCAATTGAATTCGGCTGAAATAATTTCTATCCTCCAAGCCTATTACAACATCATTAACACTTACCCGGAAGTCATCTCCCAGCACACTGAACCTTCGAGCCAATCTTTTTCGCAATGCTTCGGGGTAGTACTGAATACCAGATTTCTTGAACTTGGAGAGTATTATCCTTGTTCCAGTTCTATTATTGAGCTGAACGGGATTTATCTCTTTGGGATAATAGATGTGATCATTATCAATTTCCGTCTCAATGTCGAATCGATTTAAGATGAACGAGCTCCTATTTGTTCCATCAGAAGTATGAATTTCTATTTGATTCGCTAACGAAAATAAGGAAAGCTTGCCAATGCCCTTTCGTCCCATTACCGGACGTTTCAAAATTTTCGAATGTCCACTATCCTTTCTTTTAGCATACCCGACTAAGAGGTACTTCTGATTTATGTCTGAACGGGACATCCCATGCCCGTCATCTTCAATGATAATCTTGTCATCCTTGAACCGAATGTTGACATTCTGAGCATCGGCATCATATGCGTTTGCTACTGCTTCTGAGAGAACGGTTGGAACGTTGCTATACAGATTGAATCCAAGGTGTTTGAGCACCTCAAGACTCATTCTCATCATAAACTTCTCAGGCTTTGCCATGCTCCTTTAAATGATTCTTTATGCTTAGTGCGATTGCTTGACCTAGGCGAACTGGAACTGCATTCCCGATATGTTTAGCGATACGAGTAGACGAGAATGGTAAAGACTCATCAATGAAATCATATTGCTCTGGAAACGACTGTAAAATAGCTGCTTCCCGCAAGGATATCGCTCGATCCTGGCTTGGGTGTCCAAAACGGCCGTTGCTCAGACCTACACAGAAGGTAGTCATAGTAGGACTGACCTCGTCCCATTTCATTCGGCCATAGACACTTCCAAAGAGACGTCCATTTTCAGTTTTATGGCAATCTAGTATGAGAGACTTTGGCCATTGCCTCCATCCCCCTCCTTCTGGAGTATGGCGGATGCGCGTGAGATTTAATGGGCTGAGTTTACGTGCAGAATGTAATGGGTCATTACCTAGTGTTTCGCCGTTGTTAATCGGCGGCAGATGTTCAATTGCATCGCGCACCGTAATTGGGCGCCCGTGGGTAGGAGGAATAATTGAAATCGGACCAAAACGAGAAGCGAATAGCACAAGGCGTTTTCGTCGTTGCGGAACGCCATACCGCTTACTATCGACAACGAACCAAGTAACATTGTACTTGCAGGCGATTAAGCTATCTACAAACTGAAGAAAGGTTCCTTTATTCTTTACGTTAAGGAGTTGCGGAACATTCTCCATTGAAACTACATCCGGTTTCACTTCATTGATAAGGCGAGCGAAAGACTCGAGGAGTTCCCATTGGTTGTGGCTCTTGCTTCGTCCGTGAGCTATATTGGGAATGGCTGACAAAGGCAATAACAAGAATCTTGCGATGCCCCTTTGGGTAATAGCGCTTTAGTTCTCGACCAGTAAGTTCGCCAACATCCTTGGTGATGAACAAAGCGGGGTTGTTCTTCTCGTAGACTCCCTTACATGTGGAGTCCAGATCGATTCCAGCACTTACGTTGAACCCTTCTCGCACTAAGCCATGGGTCAATCCGCCAACACCGCAGAAGAGGTCTACGACGCTATAATTGTGCAGGGCCATGTATTGTGCGTAATCTATGGCCTATCTCGAATCGAGTAAGGCTCATTGGCAAATCTATGCGAATCCAGTACATGTCGAACTTGCTGTCGCAAGTGTTGTTCCGAGTCGGTTAGTAGTATCTCCATCTGAATGGATGAGGCACCCAAAACTTCGAACCTTAGGTCGGCCGTCTACTCACCGCCCCTCCCGCTTCCAAAACACAAACCCGTTCTTCCTTCCGATCTCCTTCAACCCCGGTATGGCGGCCACTTCCTCCGCGCTGGTCACCTTGCACACCACGTACACCGGTCGGTCAACGTCGCCGTGCAGGAGCCATTCCTCATCGTGCGCCCGTGGGTCGGTAATGGGCGGCATGTCGCTGTAGAACCACTGCGCGTAGCTCTTGTACCCTTGGGTGAGCACGTAGCATTTCTCTCCTTGGCGCTCTTGGAAGAATTCCACTGCCGCACGCTGGGAATAGCCTTCGATGTGGTTGATGAAGTAGTACAGCGTGATGGTGACAAAGAGCGCCGTTCCGCCGAAAATGGTCACGATCCCGCTACGGTATTGTGCCCGGGAGAAGAAGCGATGGCCGAGGTAGAGGATCACCACCATCCACACGCCTGCCAGCGCTTCCCAGCCGGTCCAGTGGACGTTCGCCATCAGGTTGCCTTGGGCGAAGGCATCGTTCTTCAGCAAGGGCGCGATCAGCTCCGGGTGCATGCCGAGGTAGGGCAGCATAAGCGTCACCACCGCGAAGAGCGTCCCGATGGCGCCCATCAGCAGCCGTGACCAGAGCGTGGCTTTTCCGCCATTCCACAGGCGTTCCAGTTGCAGTGCAGCGAGGAAGGTGAGCGGGAAGTAGCAGAGGCTGCTGTAGTGGACGATCTTGGTTTTGACGATGGTGAAGAGGATGAGGACTACCCAGAAGAGGATGAGCATCCATTTTTTGTAGTTGTCGGTTGCGGAGTTGTCAGTTGTCAGTTGTCCGTTGTCCTTGGATGAGTTGTCAGTTGTCAGTTGTCGGTTGTCAGGCTGCTTCCGACCGTCTTCCGTGCGTGAGGACGACTTGAGCATTTCCTGCAAGGCGAAGATGGATGCAGGGAAGCAGCCGATGAGCAGGATGACGAAATGGTAGCCGAAGAAGCCTCCGTGGCCGGCGTCTTCCGAGGAGAGCATGGCCATTTGGCGCCAGAAGAAGGCGGTGATGAAAGTCGGTCCGTTGTGGAGCAGGTCCGCTCCGAACCAGAGGCCCGGGACGATGAGCAACACGGCGAACATCAGCAGGATGCGCGGGATGGAGACGTAAAGCTTGAAGTGGTTCAACACCCAATACACCAACGCGCATAGCGCTGGTATGAGGATGCCCACTGGGCCTTTGGTGAGTACTGCCAAGCCTAGCCAGATGCCAGCGAGCACCGCCGCGATGTTCTTCTGCCTTCGTGGAACATCCGCGCTTGCGGGCGTGTCGCACATGCGGATGAACGCCAAGAAACCTAAGAAGATGAAGAGGTTGAACCACGGATCGATGATGCCGCTGCGGAAGTAGAGGTGCGGCAGGATGGAGCCCACGTAGGCCAGCACCCACAGCAATCCGAAGAGCCGTCGGCGCATGCGATCGCCAATGCGGAAGAGGACAAGTAGCGTAATGATGCCGCAGATGGCATCCGGCAAGCGGGAAGCAAACTCATTCACACCGAAAGCGGACATGCTGATGGCCTGCATCCATAAGAAGAGCGGCGGCTTTTCGTAGAAAGGCACGTAGCCGATCTGCGGCTGCAGCCAGTTGTGCGTGGCGAGCATCTCGCGGGCGATCTCCGCGAAGTTGATCTCGTCCCAATCGAAGAGGTGTACAGCGCCCAGACCGGGAATGAAGAGCAGCGCGGCAACGAGCGCGATCAGCAGCTGGACCTGGATCTTGGATAGACTGCGCATGAACGGCCCGAAGGTAGGTGTGGGATTTAACCGCAACGGCGCAACGACGCAACGGGAGCGCAACGAAATGCCTTTCTCCTTTCAGCCTTTTTCTCTGTGCCCTCTGTGTCTCTGTGGTGAACAAAGCCCGAACCCCGTGCCTCACCTTTTTCCGAGCAGCTTCCACCCCATAAGCCCCGTACGCGCCAAGAAGTAACGCCAGGACACGTTGAGCACGCCAAAGCCATACTTCATGCTGCGGCTGAAATTGATCGAGCTGGCCTCATCGAAATACTTGGTGGGGCAGGTGACCTCGGCGATGTCGAAGCGGTTCCAGAAGATCTGGCCGATCATCTGGTTGTCGAAGACAAAATCATCGGAACACAAGTGGTACTGGCATTTCCGCAGCACGTCGGCGGAATAGGCGCGGTAGCCGGTGTGGTACTCGCTGAGCTTTTCGCCCATCAGGATGTTCTGCGTGAGCGTGAGCAACCGGTTGGCGATATACTTGTACATGGGCATGCCGCCTTTCAACGCACCGCCACCGAGGATGCGCGAACCGAAGACCACGGGATAAACCCCATTGCCGATAATGGACACCATGCTTTGGATGAGCATCGGTGTGTACTGGTAGTCCGGGTGAAGCATCACCACGATGTCGCCGCCCAGCGTCAGTGCTTTGTCGTAGCAGCTTTTCTGGTTGCCGCCGTAGCCGGTGTTTTTTTGATGCACAACGATATGCTTGATGCCGATGCGCTTGGCTTCCGCAACGGTTTCATCCGGGCTGTTGTCGTCCACGAGCACAACTTCGTCCACGATGTCGAAGGGGATCTCGTCGTAGGTCTGCTTCAGGGTGTGCTGTGCTTTGTATGCCGGGAGCACCACGATGACTTTTTTGCCTTTGAACATGGAGGCGCGAATATCGGGTGTTTTAACCGCAACGGCGCTACGGCGCAACGGGGGCGCAACGGGAAGAGTTTATACCGCAAAGGACGCGAAGAGCGCAAAGGCGTGCCTTCGGCACTTGGGCGCTAAGGAATGCGATGGATTGAACCGCAACGTTCGCAACGGACGCAACGGGAACGCAACGGGAAGAGTTTCTACCGCTAAGACGCGAAGGGCGCAAGGGCGTGCCTTCGGCACTTTGGGCGCTAAGGAATGCGATGGTTTTAACCGCAACGGCGCTACGGCGCAACGGGGGCGCAACGGGAAGAGTTTCTACCGCTAAGACGCGAAGGGCGCAAAGGCGTGCCTTCGGCACTTGGGCGCTAAGGAATGCGATTGAACCGCAACGCCATGCCTACGGCAGGCAAGTGCACTACGGACGCAACGGGGCGCAAAGGGAATGCAGGTTTTCACCACAGAGGCACAGAGACACGGACAAATCAGTTGGTGATCGGTCAAATGCCCACTGCCACTGCCAACTGACAACTAAACCTCTGTGTCCTCAGTGCCTCTGTGGTGAAAAAGCACCACCTATTCACTTCCGCACTCCAAGGTTCACCAAGTACACACCGCCCAGGATTACGGCGATCATCAGAAATTGCATGGGTTCCAAAATTTCGCCGTCGAATACGCCCCAGCCGATGGCAACAATGGGCATGATATAAGTGACCGAGGAGGCCCACACGGCAGAGGTGCGCTTGATGAGCGCGTTCCAAAGAATGAGCGAAATACCCGTGCTGAAAGTGGCGAGGATGGCCGTGAAGCCTAACGCTGGCCAAGCTTTGGGCACAGTGGCCAACGTATGGGGAAGTCCGGTGGCCAGCACGCCAATGAGGCCCAATGGTCCTACGATGCTGATGGCCAATACCGATGTCGCCGCCGCCGGAAGCATGTACAACCAACGCTTGATGATGTTGCCGCTGAAGCCATAACACAATGCGCCGATAGCGGGCAGCACGGCGTGGACGGTCCATGAAGGCAGGCCGTCGCCGTGGCGGTAGGCGATCGTGCCCACTGCACCCGCGAGGCCCAGCAAGATGCCCACCACATTGATGGTCCGGATGCGGATGCCGAAAAGTGCAATGCCGACCAACAGCGTGAAGAGCGGCGTGAGGCTGTTCAACATGCCGGAAAGCGAGCTGTTGATGCTGGTTTGTGCAACAGCGAACAGGAACGCGGGGATGCCATTTCCCAGTATCGCTGTACCCAGCAGCGGCTTCCAATGCGCACGGAACAGGTGCGCATGCTTGAACAACAACGGGCTGAGCACGAGCCACGCGATGAAGAGCCGGGCGCTGGCAAGCTGCAATGGTGAAAGCGCAGGCATACCGTCTTGGTACAATGCGCGTTTCATCAATATGAAGGAGCTGCCCCAGATCAGGGAGAGTATGCCCAAGAGCAACCACTTGGTGGTGTCGGGCTTGGTCTCTTCTTGCATGGGGGAATCGGAGTTTTACACCACGGAGGCACCCTTCGGCTGCGCTCTGGGCAAACAGAGACACAGAGGGCACTGGGCGTACTTTATAGTGGACTATATGAAAATGGTGCGGATGTTAAAGCCCGAAATGCCCGCGAATGTAGACGGTCCCGTAATGATTACCTTTGCGCTTCGCGCATCACCAAATTTCCACGAAAGATGATCAAGCCGTCCCTTCTTATCGCCACGATCGCCTTGGCAACCGCTTGCTCCAGCACAGGTTCATCAGAGGCTGTTTCCGTTACATCGCGCACGGAGAACACCGTAGGTATTACAGAGGGCCAGCCCATGGCCACGGCCGATCTCGGCATTAGCGGCATGACCTGCGAAATGATGTGTGGCGGCATGATCAAGAGCGCGCTGGTGAAAGTGCCCGGTGTGGAGAAGACCGAAATCGTTTTTCACGAAGGTGATAAGGTCGGCCACGCCAAGGTGACTTATGATCCCGCGAAAGTGGACGACACCAAATTCGTTGAAACCGTACAAGCCTTGGCAGACGGACAGTATAAAGTGGAGTCCATTGCCGTTGTGAAACAGGTGAAGAGCGAGAAGCAAGCGGAGTGCAAACCCGCTGGTGATTCACCCGGAAACGGAACGTGCGCTTCGTTGCTTCCAGAGGTGCCCATGCCCAGCTTGGTGGCTATGCTGCTTTCGCTGATCCGGGCGTAGGTGGAGGTGCAGTTGGCAGGTGCAGTAGCAGTTGGCAGAAGCAGTCGCCAGTTGCAGCCGTCCAATCACTAATCACCAGCCACCAATCACCCGTTTTAATCAACAAGCCGCCCGTAATTTCGCGCCCCGATGCAAGAGGACGCTGCGCGAAAACTGAGGCCCGTTGTTATTTGGTTGATCACCGGATGTGTGATGATCGCCTGCATGGTGGCCATCGGCGGCATTACCCGCCTTACGGGAAGCGGGCTCAGCATCACGGAGTGGAAGCCGATCATGGGCGCATTGCCGCCGATGAACGAGGTTGAATGGCACGAGGCGTTCGAGAAGTACAAGCAAATTCCGGAGTACACGTTGATCAACCAGCACATGACGCTGGGGGATTTCAAAGGCATCTTTTTTTGGGAATTCCTGCACCGCAACTGGGGCAGGTTGATGGGCATCGTGTTCATTGTACCGTTCGCTTGGTTCTGGCGGAAAGGCTTGTTGAAAGGCTGGTTGATGCGGCGCAGTATCACGGTGCTCATCGGCGGCGGGCTGGTGGGCGCGCTGGGCTGGTTCATGGTGGCCAGCGGCTTGGAGGACAACCCGGACGTGAGCCATTATCGTTTGGCGATCCACCTGTGCGCGGCCTTCACCGTGTTCTGCATCGTGCTGTGGACCGTGTTCGATATTCAGCGTGTGCGACGAAGCTTTTTGGGCGATGGAACTTCTGCGGCGAAATGGGCGCGTTGGCTTTTAGTGATCGTGCTGTTGCAGATCGTCTATGGCGCGTTCACCGCAGGTCTGGACGCCGGCCGCATCTACAACACGTGGCCGTTGATGAACGGGCAGTTCATGCCGGAGAACGTCACCGCTTTCGGCTCCCTGTGGAAGGACTTCACCGACCATAAAGACGGCGTGCAGTTCATCCACCGCAACTTCGCTTGGGTGGTTGCTGTCGCGATTATTTGGTTCGGCTATGCCAACCGGAACAACAAGGCATTACAAGGTGGCGACCGCTGGCTTTTCTTGGCGGTGTTGCTGCAATTCTCGCTGGGCGTGCTCACGCTCGTGACGGATGTGTGGCTCCCGTTGGGTGTAATGCACCAGTTAGGCGCACTGTTGCTGCTTTCCGTGCTATTGAGCGTGCTGCACCGCACCGGCCGCATTCTGCCAGCGTAAGCTGTGCGCGAACCGTTGCATGTCCGCGCGGATCCGCTCGGTCACCGGCGCCAGTGAATCGGCGTTGGGCCGCACATCGAAGTAGAGCGCCCCGTACAGAAAATTGCTGGTGCTGTCCGTGAGGTAAAATACCATGGGACTGGCCACGTTACCGTCCACGCTGAAAAGCGATCCGAACACGCGGGCACTATCGCGCAGCACTTCATCGGTCTTGATGCGCGTGGCCATTTGCTCGTGCTTCGCTTTGAAGGCGTGTGCGTCCTCGATCAGCTCTGGAAGATCGCCGTGTACCTGCCGCCAAGTCATGTTCACAACGGCTCGCTGTTGCGGAAAAACCAAATTCGACCAGCAAGTACCATCCACGTCGCCGGCTATGCCTTGCCCCGGAAAAAGCTTGGCATAATCCGGTATTTCCGCCGTGAACGGGCATACGGAAGGGGAGGGAGCGCTGGATTCCGCAGGCAGATCGATCCGGAAATAACCGCGCGGTTTGGGGATGGGGTCATTTGTGCAACCTGCCAGTAGAAGCAGTAGGCAGAGGCAGTAGGCAGTGGGCAGCCGCAGTTGGCAGTTGGCAGTGGCAGTTTTCAGCCTGTTGGCCCGCGTGCGCTGCCGACTGCTGCTGTTGTCTGCCAACTCATCAAACCCCTTCATCCCGAATGTGCACTTTCACTCTACGTACCCGCTTATTGTCCGCACTTTCCACCGTGAAGTCGTAGTTGCGCAATGAAGCCCGCTCGCCTTTCTGCGGAATGCGCCCCGTGAGCTCTAACACAAAACCACCCAGGGTTTCGCTGTCGCCCTTGTTATCTTCGAAAAGCTTCCCGTCGATGCCCATGATGCGGTACATGTCCGTTAATGGCGCGCGACCTTCGAAGACCCAAGTGCGGTCGTCCAGCTTGCTATAGATCAAGTCGTCGTCGTCGTATTCATCGGTTATCTCGCCTACGATCTCTTCGATCACGTCTTCCAGCGTGATAATGCCGCTGGTGCCACCGTATTCATCCACCACCACGGCGAAATGCACGTGTTTCCGCTGGAAATCCTTCAACAGCTCGTCCAGCTTTTTCGTTTCCGGCACGAAGTACGCCGGGCGCAACAGCATGGTCCAATTGAACTCAGGCTCGTGGATGTGCGGCAGCACGTCTTTGATGTAAAGCAGGCCCACCACGCGGTCCGGTGTTTCTTCATATACCGGAACGCGCGAGTAACCGTTGGCGACAATGGAACGCAAAAGCTCCTTGAACGGCAAGTCGTTGCTGAACGCCGTCATTTCCGTGCGGGGGCGCATGGCCTGCCGCGCCTCGAAATTCCCGAAGCTGACGATGCCGCGTAAAATGCGCTTCTCCTCCGCCGTGGTGCCCGCGTCCGCAGTGAGTTCCAGTGCGTGGCCCAAGGATTCCGCATCCACGTTCTTCGACCGTTTCTTATACCGCTTTTCGATCAAGCCGGTGGTGCTGAGCAGCACTTTGGTGACCGGTGTCCAAAAGACGCGCAGCCCCAACAACGGCGTGCTGAACATCTGCGCCACGCGCATCGGATGGCTGGTGGCATACACTTTCGGAAGCACTTCGCCCAGTAGCAGAATGATGGTGGTAACGGCGATGACCTGAATGATGAAGAGCCACTTTTCGTCCATGGCACCCAAGTCGATCAAACCTGCAACCGCAATGGTGGAGAGCACGGTGATGCCCACATTGGCGAAATTATTCGTGACAAGTATGGTGGCCAACAGGCGCCGCGGTTTGGAGAGTAGGTCGATGACCTTCGCGCCGCTGGCACCGCCGCGCTCGCGCAAATCGCGCAGGTGGACGGGACCCAGCGAGAACAGCGCCACTTCACTGGCGGCCGACAATGCGCTAACCGCCAACAGCAGCACAATGCCCACCAAGGACACTATGGTCATGGCATCCATCGCACCCATCACGCAGTGAAACGGATTGCGGGCGCGGCCGGGGCCCTACGTTTTTGTGCGGTACTCAAAATGGAAGGTCGTCCTCGTCGGGGCCGGGACCAATGGGTTCCGATGCCATTTGACTGGCAGGTTGCTGCGCTGTGGCATTGCGCTGTGCTTGGGGCTGTGCGCCACCTTGGTCGTTCCCGGCGGGCTTACCGTCCAACATGGTGAGGTTGTCCGCCATGATCTCGGTGGTGTAGCGTTCAATGCCGTCTTTTTCCCACTTGCGGGTGCGCAGTTTTCCTTCCACGTACACTTTGCTGCCCTTCTTCACGTATTTCTCCACCACTTCGGCCAGGCCCCGCCACACTACAACGCGGTGCCACTCGGTCTGCTCGCGCTTTTCGCCGGTCTGGCGGTCCTTGTATGTCTCGCTCGTAGCGAGGTTGAAATTGGCCACGGTCACATCGTTCTGGAGGTGCCGCACCTCAGGGTCGGCGCCGAGGTTGCCGATCAGGATCACTTTGTTCACGCCGCTCATAACTTGGGTGGTTGGGTTTGCGAAGATAGGGACGGGAGGGCGGATGCGATCCACCGCTCGATCAAACGCGGCACAGCCAGCTTGTCCAACTTCATCAGGGGAACGCGTTCCCATTCCTTTGGCGGCGTAAAATTTTTCGGCGGAACGACGGACCAAAAAATAGCATGGATGAGTTGGTGGCTCAGCACATGCCGAGCTGCTTCGTGTTGCCCTACTATACACCAGTCTGGCCCGAAAGCCTTGCCCAGCGCTGTTTCCAGCGCACGTTTTGTCATGGGCTTCCCACTTTCTATCAGCGGCAGCTCATACAGCCCGGTCCAGATGTCCTTACTTGTTCGCTGCTGCATGTAAATGTCTTTTCCCGCAGGAATATGCAGGTAGTTGAAGAAGCGGTCGCGGGTTTTCGTTTTGCTTTGCTTCACAGGAAGGAGTGAAATAGTGCCTGTCGCGAAGGCGGCGCACTTCGCCTGCAACGGGCACCGCATGCAATCGGGGCTTTTGGGCGTGCAGACCGTGGCACCCAGCTCCATCACGGCTTGGTTGTGGTCACCGGGATGTCTCACATCAAGCAATTCTGCGGCTAACTCCTTGAACTGCTTCCGTCCGGCGGTACTGTCGATCGGAATTTCAATGCCGAAAACACGGGCCAGCACGCGGTATACGTTTCCGTCCACAACGGCTGTTGGCCGGTGGAAACAGATGGAGGCGATGGCTGCGGCGGTGTATTCGCCTACGCCTTTCAACTTCAGCAGGTCCGCGTGTTCATCGGGGAACTTTCCGCCGTGCTTTACTACCACATGCTGGGCAGCTTTCAACAGGTTGCGGGCGCGGCTGTAATAGCCCAGGCCTTGCCACTCTTTCAATACTTCGTTCTCATGGGCGGCGGCCAGCTTCTCTACCGTTGGCCAGCGCTGCGTGAAGCGGAGGTAATAGCCCAGGCCTTGATCTACGCGGGTCTGTTGCAGCATTACCTCGCTCAGCCAAATCCGGTACGGGTCCTTCGTTTCCCGCCAAGGTAAGGCACGATGGTTTTCGTGGTACCACGGCAGCAGCAACTTGGAAAACCACGAACGACTTGACATCCAGCGACAAAGATGCGTTGCTCGTACAAAAGAAATGCTATCTTCGCACCCCCAAAAAAGAAAGGACGGGTATGACCAAGGCGGAACTTGTAGCGGCCATTAATAGCAAAACCGGCATTGAGCGCGAAGTTGTGCTCAATACCATTGAAGCGTTCATGGACCAAGTAAAGAACAGCTTGGAAGGCGGCGAAGACGTGCATTTGCGCGGATTCGGCAGCTTCTTGGTGAAGCACCGCGCACAGAAGACCGGGCGCATCCTGAAGAACAACACCACCATCATGATTCCGGCGCACGACATTCCTTTCTTCAAGCCTGCTGACGTGTTTGTGGACAAGGTGAAAAACCGCCCCAAGAAAACTATCTGATGGGTTTAACGCGCAAGCATTGGATGATGGTAGTGGCCACCGTGTTGGTGGTAACGCTCCTTGCCATGGCCCCGCGTACGCCTTCGAACGCCGCTGCAGCCAACGCCGCCGAGGCCACTTCAGCCCGTGTGAGCGAGGTCCCCAACAGCGGTTCCACGCCCACTGCCGACGGCCCGCGTGAGGGTATGACCAGCAAGAATCCCAAAGTTTCCGCGATTCTTAGCGAACTCGCAGCCGGCAGCCCGCCCATGCAGACCATCCTGAAGCTGAAGGGTTTGGCAGATGAGGAGCCTGATAACGTGGAAGCGCAATATCATTTGGGCCTTTTCAGCTGGCAGACCGGCCAATACGACAAGGCCATGGATCGCTTCCGGAGAACCATCGCTCTGGATGCCAATGGCTATCCGGATGCCTATGCCTATCTCGGCCAAGCCTACGCCTCGCTCGATAGCGCGGATAAGGCCATTGCCACATTGGAGACCTACAAGACGCTGGTGACCGACACCGCCCTGATAAACGGCGCGGACCGGTATATCATCGAGATCAAGAACAAGCACAAACACTGACCACACATGCCCTGCGGTAAAAAAAGGAAGCGCCATAAGATGGCCACCCACAAGCGGAAAAAGCGCTTGCGCAAGAATCGTCACAAGAAGAAGAAGTAGGCGTTGACGCCCGGCATGGCCCCGTTCCGCATTTGGCGGGACGCGGTCCGCCGTTCGGGCATTTTGCGCTGCAAAGCGCGCAACCTTACCCCCTTTTTCCGTGAGCGTAGATCTGATCATCCGTTCCCAAGGGAGCGAAGTAGCCATCGCCGTAATGCGCGACAAGCTCCTTATGGAGCTTCACCGCGAACGGACCGAGCGGGGCTTTGCCGTAGGCGATATTTATTTGGCCAAGGTGCGCAAAGTGGCGCCCGGCCTTAATGCGGCCTTCGTGGACGTGGGGCACGAAAAGGACGCCTTTCTGCACTATTTCGACCTCGGCCCGCAGTACCGCAACAGCTACAAATTTGCCAAGGCCGCAGTGGCTGGGACACTGAAGTCCTCGCTTTTAGAGGATTTGAAGCCTGAGCAGGACATTACTAAGGACGGCAAGTTGGCCGAAGTGCTCAGTGCCAGCCAAACCATTCTGGTGCAGATCGCCAAAGAACCGATCAGCACAAAAGGCCCGCGCCTAACGGCGGAAGTGACCCTGGCCGGGCGCTATATGGTGTTGGTTCCATTCATCAACAAGGTGAGCATAAGCAGCCGCCTCACCGATGAAACGGAACGCAAGCGACTGAAAGCGCTGATGCAGGCCATCCGCCCGAAAAACTTCGGCGTGATCATCCGTACCAACGCGGAAGGCAAGGCCACCGAAGATCTTGAAGCCGACCTGAAAAGCCTGTTGCAACGCTGGGATGAGATGTTCCGCAACTTGCGAAACGCCATGCCGCCCAAGCAGGTGCTCGGCGAAATCGACCGCACCAATGCCGTGCTGCGCGATGTGCTGAACAAGGATTTCACCAGCATTATCGTGGATGATGAACTGCTCTTCGAAGAAGTGAAAGAGACCATCGCGCGCACCGCACCGGAGAAGAGCGACATCGTAAAGCACTACAAGGGCAAGCTCGACATCTTCGATAACTACGGCATCAACAAGCAGATCAAGCAAGCTTTCGGCCGACAAGTGATGCTGCCCAGCGGGGGCTACCTCATCGTGGAGAAAACGGAAGCCATGCACGTGGTGGACGTGAACAGCGGAAGCCGCAAAGGCGGGCGCAACACCCAGGAGGTAAATGCGCTCGAGATCAACGTGGAGGCCGCCAAGGAAATCGCGCGCTTGCTACGCCTGCGCGATATGGGTGGCATTATCTGCGTGGACTTCATCGATCTTTACGAAGCGGAAAACCGCCGCACGCTCCACAAGGAATTGAAGGACGCCATGGCCGACGACAAGGCCAAGCATAATGTACTTCCGCCGAGCAAATTCGGGGTGATCGAGATGACGCGCCAACGCGTGCGCCCCGAGACCGAGATCGACACCAGCGAAGCCTGCCCCACCTGTGGCGGCAGCGGCGAGGTGAGCGCACCGGTCCTCATCATCGACGAGATCGAAAACGGCCTCAACTACCTGCTTTCGGAAAAGGACATGAGCGGCGTAAGCCTGCACGTGCATCCATTTGTAGCCGCGTACTTCACCAAGGGTCTGCCCAGCATCCAGCAAAAGTGGTGGTGGCGCTGGAAAAAGTGGGTGAAGGTGGTGCCGCAGGGTTCCAGCCGATACCTCGAATTCCACGTCTTTGATGGCGAGGGGAAGGAGGTGGCTGTTTAAGTGAGCAACGGAGTCGCTGCTTTGTCTTATGTCTCATGTCCTATGCGTGGGCGAGCATAAGACATGAGACATAAGACATCTGCTATCAGGTCTCTATCTGTGAATCCAAAATGTCCACCGAGCCCACGGAAAAAGAACTCTTAGCCAAAGCCCGCAACTACTGCGCCCGCCAAGAGCGTTGCCAGCAGGAAGTGCGCGACAAGGCATATGCTTGGGGTGCGCATCGCGAAGCGGTGGAGCAGGTAATCGCACAACTCATCGGCGAAGGCTTCCTGAACGAGGCCCGTTTTGCCGAACATTTCGCCGTGAGCAAGAGCCGGCAGAAGGGCTGGGGCCGCCGGAAAATCGAACAAGCGTTACAGGTGAAGCGCGTTTCTAAAGTTTGCATCGCACTTGGTTTGAAGGCCATCGATGGCGATGAAGCATCAGACCAATTACAAATAGCCGTAGCCAAGCGCTGGGAAAAGCTGAAGCACGAGGAGCCGTTCATCCGGAAAGGAAAGTTGGTCCGATATTTTATGGGCAAGGGGTTTTCGGCGGATGAGATCGAGGCGGCGTTGGAATTTGCGCTACAGGGGCGTGACTGATCCACGCAGGTCTGCAACGCAAACAATCCTGTTAATCCTGTAATCCTGTCGAAAACCTACTTGTTAAGGTCCGCGACGGCGGCTATCCACGCAATCGAGTCCCCGGTTTTATTCCGCTTCCTGCGCGCAGTACCTTCGCGGCCCGAAAGAACCGGGCTTTCCCGCACCATGATCACCATTGATAAGATCACCGACCTCGCCGAGCGCCTCGAAGCATTGAAAGGCTACTTGGAGATCGAGGACAAGCGGGGCCGCATTCTCGAAGAGGAGAAGTACACCCTCGACCCGGATTTTTGGAACGACCAGAAGAAGGCGCAAGCCGTGATGCACAAGATCCGCGAGCTGAAACGCTGGGTGGTGATGTATGAAAATGTGAAGCGCGAAGTGGACGATGCAGGCGTGACGCATGAGTTCTTCAAGGCCAAGGAAGCGAGCGAAGATGAGTTGGAGGTCCAGTTCAAAAAAGCGTCGGAAGCCTTGGAGGAGCTGGAGTTCAAGAACATGCTTAGCGCAGAGGAAGACCCCTTAAGCGCGGTGGTGCAGATCACCAGCGGCGCGGGCGGCACCGAAAGCAACGATTGGGCCTTGATGCTCCTGCGCATGTACCGCATGTACGCGGAAAAGAGCGGATACCAAGTGAAGATCCTCGACTATCAGGACGGTGAAGCCGCGGGCATCAAGCAAGCCACCATGGAAGTGGACGGTGAATTTGCCTTTGGCATGTTGAAGAGCGAGAACGGCGTGCATCGCTTGGTGCGCATCAGCCCCTTCGATAGCCAAGCCCGGCGCCACACGAGCTTCGTAAGCGTCTACGTATTCCCTTTGGTGGACGAAAGCATCGACATCGACATCAATCCGGCGGACATCACCTGGGACACCTTCCGCAGCGGTGGCGCAGGCGGCCAGAACGTGAACAAGGTGGAGACCGGCGTACGCCTACGCCACGGACCTACCGGAATCATTATTGAGAACACCGAGACGCGCAGCCAGTTGGACAACAAGACCAAAGCGCTGCAACTGCTGAAGAGCCAACTCTACGAGGCCGAATTGGAGCGCCGAAGGAACAAGCGCAGCGAGATCGAAGCGGGAAAGAAGAAGATCGAGTGGGGCAGCCAGATCCGCAACTACGTCCTTCAACCCTACAAGCTGGTGAAGGATGTGCGCACCAGCTACGAGACCAGCAGCGTGGATGATGTGCTGAACGGCGAGATCGATGAATTCCTAAAAGCATGGTTGATGCAGAACGGGCAGAGCCAGAAGGTAGCTTAATGCGATCAGAAAATCAGAAGATCAGAAAATGGGAAATGCCGCTCTCCGACAAGACATCGCAGAGAAGAAATCCTACAAGATCAATACGAAACACTGACCGCATCGCGGCAACGGCATTCAATTTTCTGATCGTCTGATCTTCTGATTGACACATTTCACAGCATCCCATGTCCGACTACACCATTTACCACAACCCCCGCTGCTCCAAAAGCCGCGAAGCGCTTGCCCTGCTGAAGGACAACGGCATCACCCCCAAAGTGGTGGAATACCTTAAAGACACGCCGACGCGAAAGGAGTTGGAACTGCTGGTGATGCAGCTCGGCATAAAGGCATCGGATCTGGTGCGCAAGGGCGAAGCGCTTTTCAAGGAAAAGTACAAAGGGCTTGATCTGAACGAACACGAATGGATCCGTGTTATGCACGAAAACCCCGTGCTGATGGAACGGCCCGTAGTGGTAAAAGGACACAAGGCCGTTATCGGAAGGCCTATGGAAAACGTACAGGACTTGCTGGCCTAGGCGTAAGGACGATGCATGCATCGTCCCACGCCGGGCAGCACGGACCGGAATAGATAGCAGTAAAGGCGGGTACTCCGCCATAACCAAACGAAGATGGACTACCGCATAGAAAAAGACACGATGGGCGAGGTAAAAGTGCCCGCTGACAAGTACTGGGGCGCACAGACCGAGCGCAGCCGCAACAACTTCAAGATCGGGCCGCCGGGCAGCATGCCGAGCGAGATCATCCACGCGTTCGCCATCCTGAAGAAGGCCGCCGCCCTGGCGAACCTTGAACTGGGCCAGCTTCCGCAGGAAAAGTGCGATCTGATCGGTAAGGTCTGCGACGAGATCCTCGCACATAAGCTGGACGACCAGTTCCCATTGGTGATCTGGCAGACCGGCAGTGGCACACAGAGCAACATGAACGTGAACGAAGTGGTGGCGAACCGCGGGCACGTGATGCAAGGCGGAAAGCTCACCGATGCCGATAAAGTGCTCAAGGCCAACGACGACGTGAACAAGAGCCAAAGCAGCAATGACACTTTTCCCACGGCCATGCACATCGCGGCCTACACCGCCGCCGCGAAGGTCACATTGCCCGGAGTGATGAAACTCCGCGACACGTTGGCCAAGAAGAGCAACGACTTCAAGGACATCGTGAAAACCGGTCGCACGCACTTTATGGACGCTACGCCGCTCACGTTGGGGCAGGAGATCAGCGGCTACGTGCAGCAGCTCAACAACGGCATCCGCGCAGTGGAGAATGCGCTTGAGATGATAAAGGAACTCGCGCTCGGTGGCACCGCCGTGGGCACGGGCCTCAACGCCCCCAAGGGCTACAGCGTGCTCGTCGCGAAGAAGATCGCGGAGCTTACCGGGCTGCCCTTCGTTACCGCACCGAACAAGTTCGAGGCGTTGGCCGCGCACGATGCGATGGTGGAGCTCAGCGGCGCCTTCAAGCGCTTGGCGGTCTCGCTGAACAAGATCGGCAACGACGTGCGCATGCTCAGCAGCGGCCCACGGGCCGGCATCGGCGAGATCGTCATCCCGGACAACGAGCCCGGTTCTTCCATCATGCCCGGCAAAGTGAACCCCACGCAACCTGAAGCCCTCACGATGGTGTGCGCACAGGTGATCGGCAACGATGTGGCGGTGAGCGTTGGCGGCATGCAAGGTCAGTTCGAGTTGAACGTCTTCAAGCCGGTAATGGCTGCCAACGTGCTGCAAAGTGCCCACTTGCTCGGTGATGCCTGCATGAGCTTCAACGACCATTGTGCCGAGGGCCTGCTGCCCAACAAGCCCGTGCTGAAGCAGCACCTGGAGAACTCCCTGATGCTCGTCACCGCTTTGAACACGCACATCGGCTACTACAAGAGCGCCGAGATCGCGAACAAGGCACACAAGGAGGGCACTACGCTGAAGCAGTCTGCGCTCGCGTTGGGTTACGTCACCGCCGAGGACTTCGACACCTGGGTGGACCCGGCGAAGATGGTTAGTGGGGGTTAGGTGTTCGGGATGGGTCGCCTTGTGGCGACCGAATAGCATCCACGCGGCTGGGGCCGTGCGGCAACTGTGGGTAAGCATTATATTTGCTGCGCCATGACACGCAAGCAAATAAGGATCGAACTCGACAAGAAGCTCGAAACGATCCCTGAACAGATTTGGGATGAAGTCATTGATTACCTCAATGATTTCGAGCAGAAGAACTCGCAGGAACAAAAGCGCATCATCGCTTTGAGGGAAATCCTTACTGAAAAAAGGGGATTATTGCTTCGTCTTGCCCAATGATTGGGCTTGAAGAAGCGCTATCAATCCACGAAAAGGTGGTGGCCGCAACTGGCGGTTCACAAGGAGTGCGTGATATTGGCGGTCTTGAAGCAGCACTCGCCCGTCCATACGCCAGCTTTGGCGGCGAAGACCTTTACCCCAGTCCAGTAGAAAAGGCGGCAGCAATTTTGGAAAGCGTCGTGAAGTACCACCCTTTTGTTGATGGCAATAAACGAGCTGGTTACACACTCATGCGACTTACATTGAGAACATTTGATTTGGACATCAAGGCCACGGATGACGACGAATACGACATCGTCATCCAAGTCGCCACCGGAAAATTGGACGCAGAAGGCATACGCGCATGGCTTGAAAGCCGCGTGGTGCCGATGAAGCATAAGTGAACCCCGCGTTCACGAACCAAGCCGGTGACATTCCTCACCGTCCTTTTCCAAACGCATTCCCGATCTTCGCGCCATGGACCTTAAAGGCACCAAGCTCTACAGCATTCTCAATTTCAAGTGTCCATACTGCCACGAAGGCCAGTTCTTCGTGGCTCACCCGTACAACTTGCGCCGTGCCGGTGACCTGCTGGACAAATGCCCGAAATGCCAACGCCGTTACACCATTGAGCCGGGCTTTTACTACGGGGCCATGTACGTGTCTTACGCCATGACCGTGGCGGTTGCCGTAAGCATCTGGGTGGCCATTTTAGTGCTCAATCCTGAAATGGACCTGGATTGGCAAGTGGGTTTGATCGGTGCTGTGATGGTGCTCGGCGCACCGTTGTTCTATGCGCTCAGCAAGATCACATGGGCCAACATGTTCTTGGAGTACAAAGGGCCCAGCTCGGGTACGGAGGAACAGCGCCAGCCCGAAGGTTGATCCCTGCCCCGCTGTACATTGCGTGCATGTTCACCGAACAGGCACTTAAGGAAGCGTTTGACAGCGTCGCCACGCGGCGGTCGTTCCCCGTTGGCACGGTGATCATGAGCGTTGGGGACATCATCACGCAAATCCCCATTGTGGAAAAAGGCAGCTTGCGCATCTTGGCGCAGGATGAGGACGGTAAGGAGCGCTTTCTTTACCACATCATGCCGGGCGAGACGTGCTCGCTCTCGCTCACCTGTTGCGAAGCACGAAAGACCAGCGCCGTAATGGCCGTGGTGGAAGAAGAGGCTGAATTGCTGATGATCCCCGCGCGCTACGCTGACGAGTGGATGATGTACCCGGAGTGGCGCCGTTACGTGGGCGCGGCGCAGGCGCAACGCTTCGGTGAGCTGCTGGAGACCATTGAAAAGCTCGCCTTCAGCAAGCTTGACGAACAGCTATGGGATTACTTGGTTAAGCGTGTGCAGGCCACGGGCATCATCGTGTTGAAGGCCACGCACCAGGACATTGCGCAAGAGTTAGGTTCGCCGCGCGAAGTGGTTACGCGCTTGCTTCAACAATTACAAAGGCGAGGGCTCGTCTCCCTTTCGCGTGGGGAGATCGAGGTGCATCTCAATGCGGCCGGAAAGCAGTTTTCACAGGAAGGGGCGTAGCGCCTCTTGCAATTGGGCGGAACCCAGCACACCGCTCTGTCGCCACACCACTTGGCCCTTTTTGAAGATGGCCAACGTGGGCACGCCGCGCACCTTGTAGGCTTGTGCGGCTGCGGGATTCTTGTCGATGTCGATCTTGATCACGACAGCTTTTTCGCCCACTTGGCTTTTGAATTCGTCGAGGATCGGCTTCATCGCTTTGCACGGCCCGCACCATTCCGCGAAAAAGTCAACGACCACCGGCTTGTCACCGTTGATCAGTTCCTTGAAGCTTTGCTTTTCCGCCATTGTCAATGCACTTCTTCGTAATTCACTTCCTGAACACCTGTGGTGCTCGTTCGGTTCGGTGGCACGGTGGCGCAGCCCGAGGCACAGCATCCAAGGCCGAAGAGACCTTGGATGCTGAAAATCCCACCGGCCACGAATGCGATCCATTCCCCACTGGAAATGCCCGCCGCAAGAAAAGCACCGCCAATGACGAGCCTTAGCACACGCGCCAAATTCCAGTTTTGGAACAGGTTTTTCATCAGCTGTTCAGTACGCGGTCCAAGCTGGACCAGCCGCCGCCGTTGTGAGCGTCATATCCTTCGGCCTTCAAAATGGAAACAGCCTGGCCGCTCCGACCGCCGCTGAGGCAGCACGCGATGACCACCTTGTCCTTGGGCAACTTTTTAAGTTGTTGCTGAAGCTTGTCCAGTGGAATGTTGATGGCACCCTTCACATGCCCACCGGCGAATTCACCCGTGGTGCGCACGTCCAGAAGCGTTGCGCCGTTCTTCCTAAGTTCTTTCAAGTCCACCTTGGGACCCATTCCGAAAAGTGATCGCAGCATTTAGTTGGTGTTGGTTGGTTGTTCTTTTTTCTTCTCTTTCCTGACGGAATTCAGCAACAGTCCGCCCATGAACCCGCCGTAAAGTGTGCTATTGATGGGGCTGCCGGTTATGGAGCAGCCCGCCGTGCAGCCCCATTGGCTCCAATAGAACCAACCGGCAACTGCTCCGAGCACCACTCCGAATACTGTAAGCCAGAGGGTCTTGCTCATTGCTTTTTACACGTGCTGATGCCGAAAGGCAAGTACAACGGGCAAAAGCTCACGAAACTGGTGAGCACGAAAACCGCAGCCAGTACTAGCAGTATGATCGCCAACGTGCCATTGATCACGCCGGTGTATGCCAAAACGCCGATCAAAAGTGCCACGATGATCCGGACCGTGCGGTCCATGCCTCCCATATTCTGTTTCATGTTTTTCCGGTTGTTGCTGCAAAGGTCCGGTATCCGTTCGCATCGGACGGTGAGGATCATCACATACTTGCGCGATCCGGTGTGATGGATGTCACCTGCCGGGCCAACCATAATGCGTCCCTTTGCACTGAACCTAAAAAACGACAAGAAAATGGAAGGAACGAGCATGCCGCGAATTGGCGATAAAGCACCAGACTTCGAAGCCTTGACAACAACGGGCCCGTTGAAGTTCAGTGATTACATCAAAGGGGGGTGGGCCATTCTCTTTTCGCATCCGGCGGACTTCACGCCGGTATGCACTACGGAGCTTTCGGGCTTCGCGCAGGAAAAGAAATGGTTCGCGGAGCACAACACGAAGCTGATCGGGGAAAGCATCGACAGCATTCACAGCCATGTGGCCTGGGTGCAGAACGTGCGCGAGAAGACCGGCGTGTACATGGACTTCCCGATCATCGCGGACATTGACATGAAAGTAGCCAACCTCTATGGTATGTTGCACGAGAACGCGAGCAACACATCTGCGGTGCGGGCTGTTTTCTTCATCGACCCGAAGGGTATCATTCGCCTGATCATGTACTACCCGCTGAACGTGGGGCGCAATATGGACGAGATCAAGCGCGTGTTGGAGGCGATGCAAATTGCAGATGCCAATCCCGGAACCGCCATGCCGCTGAACTGGAGAAAGGGAGACAAGGTGATCCTGTCCCCGCCCAGGACACTGAAGGATCTGGACGCGCGACTTGGGGAGAAGAATATCGAGCTGGTCGATTTCTATTTGGCGAAGAAGGAATTGGCCTGAGCGATCGCGCATAATGAAAAGGGCGGCCCACGGGCCGCCCTTTTCTGTTATAAAGATCAGCGAGTGCTACTTCGCAAGCGTACTCGGGCAAACGAATTCCGTGGTAGCCAAATCCGTTTTCTTGATCGCTGCGAAGCCCCCGGCCACGTCCACGATGTTGTGGATTCCGCGTGCCTTCAACACCGAAGCTGCGATCATGCTGCGGTAGCCGCCCGCGCAATGCACGTAGTTCGTTTTGTCCTTGCTGAATTCGGCCATGTTATCGTTCAGGAACTGCAAGGATGCGTGTTTGGCATGCTCCAAATGTTCCGCTTCCCATTCGCTGGGCTTGCGCACGTCGATCACATTCAGCTTTTCAGCGTTCATGCGCTTGGCGAATTCTTCCGCTGAAATGCTCTCCAGGGAATCCGCATCGCGTCCGTCATTTTTCCATGCGGCGATACCGCCCTTCAAAAAGCCGAGCACATTGTCGTAGCCCACGCGGGCCAAGCGCGTTACCGTCTCGTCTTCGCTGCCTTCGTCGGTCACCACCACCAGCGGGTGCTTCACGTCAGGGATCATGCTGCCGACCCACGGCGCGAAATCGCCCTTCAGGCCGATGTTGATGCTGCGCGGAACGAAGCCGTCCTTGAAGGTCTGCGGTGCGCGGGTGTCCAGTACCAAGGCGCCTTCGCTTTCCACGATCAGTTCCACTTGGTCGGGCGACAAACCGCGCAAGCCTTTCTGTTTCACCGTTTCCAAGCTGGGGATCGTGCCCTTGTTCATGGCCACGTTCTGCGGGAAATATGCCGGTGGCGGCAAAATTCCGTCGGTGACCTCTTTGACGAATTGTTCCTTGGTCGCTGCTTTCAGCGCGTAGTTCACCTTCTTCTGGTTGCCCAGCGTGTCCCAGGTCTCTTTGCTCATGTTCTTCCCGCAGGCGCTACCGGCACCGTGCGCGGGGTACACGATCACGTCGTCCGGAAGGGTCATGATCTTGGTGTGCAACGAATCATACAAGTGCCCGGCGAGGTCTTCCATGGTGAGGCTGCCCATTTTCTGCGCGAGGTCTGGGCGGCCAACATCGCCGATGAAGAGCGTGTCGCCGCTGAAGATGCAGTGCGGCTTTCCGTTCTCGTCCAGCAACAGGTAAGTGGTGCTTTCCATGGTGTGCCCCGGCGTGTGCAGCACTTTGATGGTGACGTTGCCGAGCTTCAATTCCTCGCCGTCCTTCGCAATGTGCGCGGCGAAGTCGGTCTTGGCATTCGGGCCATAGACGATGGTGGCGCCGGTGCGCTTGGCGAGGTCCACGTGGCCGCTCACGAAGTCCGCGTGGAAGTGCGTCTCCAGCACGTACTTGATCTTCGCACCGCTCTTCTCAGCGCGGTCGATGTAGGGCTGTGATTCGCGCAGCGGATCAATAACGGCTGCTTCGCCGTTGCTCTCGATGTAGTAGGCCCCTTGTGCGAGGCATCCGGTGTAGATCTGTTCGATTTTCATTTTCTTCCTTTTTTGAGCGGGGCGGGAAATCTCCCGCCCGTGCGACTTTATGCCCTCGCCATTTCAGGCGAGCGCATAAAGTTCGCGAATGATTATGTAAGTGCCCATGGCCAGCACGAACCAGCCGAACGCCGGTCGGAGTTTCGCATTGCCCATGCGCTTTGATAGTTGGCTCCCAAGAACGATGCCGACCACGGCCAACCCCAGAAATGGCAGCAGGATCGTCGCATAGTCCGCCAAATGGACGTGCCGGTCGCCGAGAAAGCCGATGTAGGAGTTCACGGTGATGAGGAGCAGCGAAGTGCCCACGGCGCGCTTCATATCCATGCCCGCAAGCAGCACCAGCGAGGGCACGATGAGGAAGCCGCCGCCAGCGCCCAGCACGCCGGTGAGCAATCCTACGAGCAGGCCGATGAGCAGTAGCGAGGGCAGGTGCCGCTGGCCGTCCGGTTCCGGGGCCAGCGTCTTTTTTCCGCGGATCATGCTCCACGCCGAGAGCAACATAACGATGGCGAAGAGGCCGAGGATCGCGGTGCCTTTACTTACTTCCACCGAGCCAACATGCAGCAGGGGATCTGGCAACGCCGGCACCAACCAACGCCGGGTAATGAACACGCTGATGATGGAAGCCGCACCGAAAACGGCGGCCGTGCGCCACTCGATGTTCCCTTGCTTGTGGTGCGAGAAAATGCCCGCCGCGCTGGTGGTGCCCACAATGAAGAGCGACAGGCCAGTGGCCGTTACGGGATCTTGGCCGAACAAGTAAACGAGTATCGGCACAGTGAGGATGGACCCGCCGCCGCCAAGCAGGCCGAGGGAAAGGCCCATCAGCACCGCGCCCGCATAGCCGAGAATTTCCAAGCTCATGCGGTCAGATGCCCGGAATTAGAACGTTTCATTTCCATCGGCTGCAAAACTACCGCAGCGCGCATCGCCCAATGGTGACAACTATTACCGGCAACGCTGGATCAGATGATCGCTATAGCGCCGCCAACAACGCCGGTCCGAACTCCTGCACCTGATAACGGCGAAGACCGGGCACTTGGGCAAGCTCCACTGCGTCGTGCGGCTTGGCGCGTGCAATGTCCATCAGCATTTGGTTGGCCGCGATGATGCCGGGGCGCAACTCGTGCGCGAGGGCCATTTTATCGCGGGCCGTTTTCAAGCGCTTCACCCGTTCTTCCAGCTCGGGATCACGCGGGTAGCGTTTGGGCTTCTCCACGCGCGGCCATTGTTCCTTGGGCATTTCCATGCCGCGCTGCATGGCGTCCAAAATGTCGGGTGCGTATTTTTCCATGGCGGAAGGACCAACGCCTTTCACCTTCCCCAATTCCGCCGCGCTTTGCATCGGGCTTTTGGCCAGCTCCAGCAACACGTCATTCCCAAGCACCATAAAGGCCGCACGGTCCAGCTTCGATGCTACGCCGGTGCGCCATTCATGCAATTCCTTCAGCACGGCCAGCTCTTTCGGACGCAAGGTCTTTGCGCCTTTCATCCGCAGGAAGCCCGGTGTGTCATCTTCTTTCGCATCAAAAGGCACTTCGGTAAGCAGGCCGAATTCTTCCTTGGCCCAATCCATGCGGCCCTTGGCCTTCAACTGAGCGGCCAATTCATCGCGCAGGGCGATCAAGTTGCGCGTGTCCATCGCGGCATAATTCAGCATGTCGCGGGTGAGCGGGCGCTTGCACCAGTCCGCTTTCTGGAAACGCTTGTCCAGCTGGATGTTGAAGTACTTCTTCATCAGCGAGGCCAGGCCCAGCTCCGGTTCGTTCACCAGCTCGGCGGCGATCAGCGTATCGAAAATGTTCCGCACGCGGAAACCGTACATGCGCTTCAACAAACGCAGGTCGAAGTCGGCATCGTGGATCACCGTTTCCATGCGGTCCGAGCCGAGTATCGCGCCCAGCCCTTCAACTTCCGTCAAGGCCATCGGGTCTAAAAGCCAAGTGTCCTTTCGGTTGGAAAGCTGGATCAATCCGATGCGCTCGTGGAAGCGGTGGAAACTGCTCGCCTCGGTATCCAACGCCAAGCAAGTCTCTTGGGCCAGATCGCCCATCAGCGCATGGAACGGGGCGGGGGTGGCGATCAACGGAGCTTCCTGCATCGGGGCTGCAAAGGAAGGGTATGCTGCGCCGTCGGGGGCGTTTTCCTTGCTGGGAAGGGGAGATGGGCGTGGTTCAAAGGCGAATTTTTGATTTTTCGAAATTGATAAGTAGATGAAAATCAATGCTTTGCAAAACGACATCAGCGCTCGTGGGTTTTTTCAGGAGATCCGATTTGGTGTCCATTAGCTTAGGGTGCGCTTCGCGAGTCCGCTGAGTGGAATTAGGATACAACTGAATTGAAGTTCACTTCATGCAGTTCCGCAATTCTGCGAAGCGGAATTATCAGCGTTCATCTGAGTTCATCAGCGGTTCACAAGGGGAGAGCGGAATTTGACCGCAGGTCGCATCTGTGTTCATCTGTGTAATCTGTGGACACCCCTTCGGAGAACGGCATTCATCTGCGTAATCTGCGAAATCTGCGGTTCCCCCTTTCGGAGACCGGTATTCGACCGCAGGTCGCATCTGTGTAAATCGGTGGACACCTTTTCGGCAGTCGGCATTCATTCCGCGATGGCGGAACAGGTCCTGCGCAATCTGCGGCCTTCCCTTTCGGAGCCCGGAATTCGCGAGGGTTTATCAATATGTACCTGCGGTTTTAGGAATCCTGATCTCCCTCAACTCACGCCAGCATCGTACCAGATAACTTTGCCCGCCCAATCCAAACGGCCCACGCATGCCCATCGCCAACTATCAAGATCGCCACATCGGACCCGATGCAACCGAAACCGCGTCCATGCTGCAAACCATCGGCCAACCGTCCTTGGATGCGCTGATCGAACGCACCCTGCCGGACAGCATCCGCAGCAGCAAGCCCATGGGCATCGGCGAAGCACTGAGCGAACGCGACCTGCTGGACCACATGCGCGAGCTCGGCGCGAAGAACCAGATCTCCCGCAACTACATCGGCTTGGGATACGCAGGCACCATCACGCCGTCGCCCATCCGCCGCAACGTCTTCGAGAACCCCGGATGGTACACGGCCTATACGCCATACCAAGCCGAGATCAGCCAAGGGCGATTGGAAGCGCTGCTGAATTTCCAGACCATGGTGGCCGACCTCACCGGCCTGCCCATCGCCAACGCATCGCTGCTGGATGAAGGCACTGCTGCCGCCGAGGCCATGTTGATGTTCCACCACGAACTGGCCAAGGAACACCAGCACCGCACGGGTTTCTTTGTGGATGCCGGGCTGGCACCGCAGACCATCGATGTGTTGCGCACCCGGGCTGAGCCGCTCGGTATCGAGCTGGTGCTGGGCAACGCACAAACTGATTCCGTGCCGGAAAACTGTTTCGGCATCGCGTTGCAATACCCCGCCATGGACGGTTCCGTGGACGACTACCGCAAACTGGTTGCCGGGCTGAAGGAGCGCGGCGTGAAGGTGGCCGTTTGCACAGATCTGCTGGCGCTCACACTGCTCGTTCCCCCCGGCGAATGGGGCGCGGACGTTTGCGTGGGCAACAGCCAGCGCTTCGGCGTGCCGATGGGCTATGGTGGCCCGCATGCGGCGTTTTTCAGCACTACGGAAGAGTTCAAGCGCTTGATCCCCGGCCGCATCATCGGCGTTAGTCGCGACCGTCGCGGAAAGGCCGCGTTGCGCATGGCCTTGCAAACACGCGAGCAGCACATTCGCCGCGATAAGGCCACCAGCAACATCTGCACCGCCCAGGCCCTGTTGGCGGTGATGGCATCGAGCTACGCGGTGTACCACGGTCCCGAAGGCTTGAAGGCTATCGCAAAGCGCATTCACGGTTTCGCCGGCCAACTGGCAAGGGGTGCGAAAGGCTTGGGCTACAGCTTGAAGAACGCGCACTATTTCGACACGATCACGCTCGCTTTACCGGCAGGTGTTGCGGCTGAAAAAGTGCGTTCCGCCATGGAATCGCGCAACATCAACTTGAGCTATCGCGGCGACTTGATCGGTATCGCGTTGGACGAAACCGTTCGCGAAGCCGACGTAAAAGATCTGTTGACAGCGGTGGGAGAAGCAGCCGGGAAAAAAGGACAAGAGACACCGGGCGAGAACGGCTTAGGCGAGTCCATTCCCGCCGGATTGAAGCGCAGTTCAAACTTCATGACGCATCCCGTCTTCAACAGCTATCACACTGAAACGGAGCTGATGCGCTACCTGAAGCGCTTGGAGAACAAGGATTTTTCGCTGGTACATGGCATGATCCCCTTGGGCAGCTGCACCATGAAGTTGAACGCGGCCAGCACCTTGATCCCGCTGATGTGGCCGGAATGGGCCAGCTTGCATCCCTTTGCTCCCGTTGCACAAGCCGGCGGCTACCAAGCCGTGGTGAAGGAGCTGGAAGATCTGCTTGCGAAATGCACAGGCTTCGCGGCAACCAGCCTGCAGCCCAACAGCGGCGCGCAAGGCGAATACGCGGGCCTGCTCACCATTCGCGCATACCACAAAGCAAAGGGCCAAGGGCATCGCAACATCGCGTTGATCCCCAGCAGTGCACACGGTACCAATCCTGCCAGCGCCGTAATGGCGGGCATGAAAGTGGTGGTGGTAAAAGCCGATACCCGTGGCCAAGTGGATGTCGCGGATCTGAAAGCGCGCGCGGAAGAACATAAGGCGAACCTGTCGTGTCTTATGGTAACCTATCCCAGCACGCATGGGGTGTACGAGGCGGCCATCAAGGAAGTGATCGATACCATCCACGCCTGCGGCGGATTGGTTTACATGGACGGCGCCAACATGAATGCGCAGGTAGGCCTTACCTCGCCCGGCGAAGTAGGCGCGGACGTATGCCACCTCAACTTGCACAAAACGTTCGCTATTCCGCACGGCGGCGGCGGTCCCGGCATGGGCCCCATTTGTGTCAATGAAAAATTGAAGCCCTTCCTGCCCGGCCATTCCTTGGTGATGACCGGCGGTGCGCAGGCCATTCCAGCGGTGAGTTCCGCGCCTTACGGCAGTTCGTTGATCCTGTTGATCAGCTATGCTTACATCAAGATGCTCGGCGAGCAAGGGTTAACAGATGCTACGCGCTACGCCATCCTCAACGCCAACTATTTGAAGGCAAAGTTGGAAGGGCTTTACCCCGTCCTGTACAAAGGTGACATGGGCATGGTGGCTCACGAAATGATCCTCGATTGCCGGGACTTCAAGCGCACAACAGGAGTAGAGGTAGAGGACATCGCGAAGCGCCTCATGGATTACGGTTTCCATGCGCCCACCGTGAGCTTTCCGGTGGCCGGCACGTTGATGGTGGAGCCTACCGAAAGCGAGAACAAAGCCGAACTGGACCGCTTCGTGGAAGCCATGACGGCCATTCGTCAAGAAATCGCCGACATCGCCGATGGCAAGCTGGACAAGGCCGACAACCCGCTGAAGATGGCACCCCACACCGCCGACGAAGTGATCACTGACAACTGGCAACACAGCTACGGCCGCGAGCAGGCGGCATTCCCGGTGCAAGCCGTGCGCATGGGCAAATACTGGCCCGCAGCAAGCCGCGTGGACAATGCCTTCGGAGATCGCAACTTGGTGTGCAGCTGCCCGCCGGTGGAAGCGTATACGGAGGTTGCGGTCAACTGATCAGCTGATGGCCGTGTCCATAGCGCTTGTCCATCTTTCGGACTTCGGTGGTGCGCAACTCGAAATGCCCGTCGAGTGCGACCCCGGCTAAAAGGCCCGGGGTGACAGCCAAGGAGTGTAACAATTCGAAACCCGCGCTCATCGCGGGTTTTGAATTGTTAGCCACAGCGCTTTTTGTCATTCCGGGCTTGACCCGGAATCGCGCAAATGACATTACTCAAATTTTCAAAGGCACCGGTGATGTTTGATTCGCCGTTGGATCCGCATTTATCGTGCGCATCAGTTAATCAACACATCAGCTGATCAAGTAATCGTCTTCCGCACTTCGCGCATCAGACTTCCCGCGAAGATGAACGCGTTGAGCGCTTCGTTATCGCTCTTCAGCAATTGGTCGCGCGTGCCTTGCCACATCAACTGCTTGTCGTTGATGAAGAAGATCTCGTCCGCGATGCCCATCACCGAATTCATGTCGTGCGTGATCACCACGGTGGTGGTGTTGTATTCGTCAGTGATCTCGCGGATCAAATCATCGATCACGATGCTCGTCTGCGGATCAAGACCGCTGTTCGGCTCGTCCACGAAGAGGTACTTCGGATTCATGGCGATGGCCCGTGCAATGCCCACGCGCTTCTGCATACCGCCACTGATCTCCGCCGGGAATTTCTTGTCGGAGTTCTCGATCTTCACGCGCTTCAGACAGAAGTGCGCGCGCTCCAGCATTTCCTTTTCGCTCATGGTGGCGAACATGCGCAATGGGAACAGCACGTTCTCCAGCACGGTGAGGGAATCGAAAAGTGCATTGCTCTGGAACAACATGCCGATCTCCTGCCGCAACTGACGTTGTTCGTCCTTTTCCATGTCGTGGAAGGACTTGCCATCATAAAGCACCTTGCCCTTGGTGGGTTTGTAGAGGCCGATGATGCACTTGGCCAACACGCTTTTTCCGCTGCCGCTCTTGCCGATGATCTGGCTCACTTTCCCCTTAGCGAACTTGGCATTGATGTCGCGCAGCACTTCCACCGTACCGAAACTCTTGTACAAGTGCTGCACCTCGATCATAGCAGCAGCATCTGGGTGAGCAGGTAATTCATGATCAAGATCACTACGTCACTATACACTACGGCCTTTGTGCTGCTAATACCCACCTCGCGCGTGCCGCCGGATGTGTAATAGCCTTGGTAGGAAGAAACAGTGGCGATGACAATGGCGAACACCACCGTTTTGATCAGTGCATAAACCACGATGTACGAATCGAAATCGTACTGCACCCCTTGGATGTAGCTTGAAGAGCTGATGATGCCCGTGAGCGTCCCCGCCAACCAGCCCCCGAAAATGCTCAGGAACATGCTGATGACGATGAGGAACGGGTTGATCAACGCCGTGGCGATGATTTTGGGAAGAATTAAGTAACCCGCCGAGTTAACGCCCATAATGTCCAGAGCGTCAATCTGTTCCCGAACGCGCATGGAGCCGATCTCCGCTGCAATCGTGGAACCAACCTTGCCCGCCAAGATCAAAGAGATAATGGTGGGACTGAATTCGAGAATAGTGCTTTGTCGGGCCGTAAAACCCACCACATATTGGGGAATCAGGGGCGAATCGATGTTCGTTTTGGTCTGGATGGTAATCACCGCGCCCATGAACAGGGAAAGCAGCGAAACAATGCCTAAGCTCTTGACTCCCAGTAGGTCCATCTCCTCGACCGTACGCTTCCAATAGATGGACAAGCGCTCCGGTTTGGAGAAAACTTCGCCCATCAGCATGAAATAGCGGCCGATATGAAAGAGCAGGTCCATGGATGAAAAAGACCGGCGAAGATAGGGCAAGGATTTAACCCTATTTTCTTTGCTCCGGGGCTTTTCTCCACATGCCCGGCCCGCTACCTTTGCCGACCCCACCGGTATGTCCGCATCCCCCGCAAATAGCCCCGTTTCCTTGCCGATGTTGCTCTTGGCGATCGGCCTCGTTTCGGGTTGCGCATCCAATGCACCCTATTACAAGCAGCGCAAACAAAAGGGTTGCGATTGCCCAAAATGGAACGCGTTGCCTGCAAAACCACATGGATCTGTTTCCGCGCAAGCGCACAATAACAGCGTTCGGGAAATACGGGTGGCCGTCGCTATTGTTGAAAAGAAAAAGAACGATCCAAGTTGATGCCTGCGGCAAGGACCGACATGATCCGCTTGCAGGCGCACCTGCCACGTGCCGCTTGGCCGGTGGTGGTTTCCTGGATGCGCCGTAACCCCAAAGTGCAGGTTACCGTGAACAAGCCGCGCCGCACTAAGCTGGGCGATTATCGCGTTGCCACGCGCAAGCTGCCCCACCGCATTACGGTGAATGAGGACCTTAACCGCTATGCGTTCTTGGTGGTGTTGATCCATGAGTTCGCGCATTACGTCACCTTTGCCAAATACCGCCGCCACGCACCACACGGCGCGGAATGGAAGGCGGAGTACAAGCGCCTCATGCGCCCCTTCATTTCCCGCGAAGTTTTTCCCGCCGATCTGTTGCGCGCACTGGACCACCACTTGTGCGATGCGCCCAGCAGCAGTTGCACCGACCACACGTTGATGCGCGTGTTGCGCCGATACGACCGCGACCCGCTGCCGTTCTTGGAAGAGCTGCGTGAGAACACCGTGTTCCGTTTCAACTCCAAGATCTTCGTGAAAGGCCGAAGAATGCGCACCCGTTTCCGCTGCCGTTGCCTAAACAACCGCCGCATTTACCTCATCGATCCCACTGCAGAAGTGCATTTGGAATTGCCCATGACCGCACGAAGGGCTTCCTAAGCACCGCACCTACTTCCGATATGAGCGACAAACACACCTATTGCATCATTATGGCCGGCGGCATCGGTAGCCGTTTTTGGCCCATGAGCCGCACCGAAAATCCCAAGCAATTTTTGGATTTCCTCGGAAGTGGCCGCACGTTGATCCAGCAAACCTTCGACCGTTTTCGCGCCATGTGCCCGGCCGAAAACATCTACGTAGTGACCAACGAACAGTACGCACCACTCGTCCGCAAGCAATTGCCGGAGTTGCAACAAGCGCAAGTGCTTTTGGAGCCGGACCGTCGCAACACTGCGCCCTGCATTGCTTATGCCAACCACGCCATCGCGAAGCGCGATCCCAAGGCGATCATCATCACGGCGCCCAGCGATCATTTGGTGAAGGATGAAAAAGAATTCCAAGCCCGCCTGCGGATCGCGCTCGACCAAGCCGCTGCGGAAGATTGCTTGGTAACGCTCGGCATCACCCCGGATCGCCCCGACACCGGCTACGGCTACATTCAATTCAGCGATCAAGGCCCGGCAGGAAAGCCCGAAGTGAAGCGCGTGAAAAACTTCACGGAGAAGCCAGACCACGCAAAGGCGCAGAAGTTTTTGGACAGTGGGGATTACCTGTGGAACAGCGGCATCTTCATTTGGTCACTGGCCAGCATCCGCAAGGCTTTCGGAAAGCACCTGCCGGAAATGGAAGCCCTCTTCAGCACCGGTGAAAGCGCATACGGAACGCCGCAAGAAGCCGCCTTCATCGCCAAGATCTACGGCACCTGCGAAAGCATCAGCATCGACTACGGCATCCTCGAAAAAGCCGAGAATGTTTACGTGGTTGCCGGCGATTTCGGTTGGAGCGATCTCGGCACCTGGGGTAGCCTCTACGCCCAACTTCCCAAGGACAAGAACGCCAACGCAGGCACCAGCAAAACCGTGCGCATCTACGACGGCAAGGATAATATGGTACACGTGCAGGACGACCGCTTGGTGGTGCTGCAAGGCCTGGAAGACTTCATTGTTGTAAGCACCCCCGATGCACTGTTGATCTGCCGCAAGCATGATGAGCAAAAAATCAAAGGCATCGTGCAGGAGCTCACCAAGGATATCGGGGAGAAGTACATTTAGTTCTTGGTGATTGATTGCTGGTGATTGGTGATTAGAGGTGCGGCCCGGTGTTTTGTGCGCTGTGGCACGGTTGGCGTTGGGGCCACGGAACGCACGCGGACGACGGAACGCTGATAGCGCTGATTTTTACGATTTCGCTGATATGATTTCAGGGTGCTGGCGCATGCTCGTGCGTGCGAACGTCCAGCAAACAGCACCGCACAACCAAGCCCCACCGAACTAGCAGACGGAGTCACCCCTTCTCCCTCGGAGAAGGGGAAGGGGGTTGTGGCCGGGGGGAAGCGGGGGCACATTGAGGCCGCCTGACAACCCGCCGTCCCAAAAGTGCTTTGGCGTTGGAACCTGACAACGAACAACTGACAACTAACCCCAAGAAACCTCAGCAATAGCGGGCCATACAGAAGGTCATGGTCGAAAAATTGAAGCCAATCCACACGAAATCAGTACCTTCGCGCCGCAATTCTTGGAATGACGGCCTGAATCGGCGGTCGCCTGGCACCTGTCGGGCCTTTGATTTCCTTCACGCCTTAAAGCCCCTCTGCCCCTCTTTTGCATTGGATCGACGCCAGTATTCTCATCGTGTACATGATCGCTCTTGTAGCGGTCGGCGTGTACTTCATGCGCAAGAACACGGACCAAGAGGACTACTTCGTCGGCGGCCGTGGCATGGGCCATTGGCACATTGGACTTAGCGTGGTGGCCACCGATGTCGGCGGTGGATTTTCCATAGGTCTCGGCGGACTTGGATTCGTGATGGGCCTCTCCGGCGCTTGGATGCTTTTCACCGGTTTGATCGGTGCTTGGCTCGCTGCAGTCTTCCTCATTCCGCGTGTGTACGACCTTGCCCGGCGTGAGAAATTTCTCACCTTTCCGCAGCTCATCGGGCATCATTACAACGGCCGCGCGGCTTTTGTTGCGGGCATTATTTGCGCCATCGGCTACTTGGGCTTTACCAGCTCGCAGCTACTGGCAGGGGCGAAGCTGGCTTCCTCAGCTTTCGTCGGCCTCGACCTCAACACGGCCTTGTTGGTCATGGGCGTCATCATTGTGGGCTACACGGTTATGGGCGGCATGAAGGCCGTGGTGTACACCGATACCGTGCAATGGGTGGTGCTCATCGCCGGACTTTCATTAGTGGGATTGCCCATGGCTTACCACGCTGTTGGCGGCTAGGAAGCGATCCAAGTTTCGGTGACACCCGAGCAGCTTTCGCTCACCAACGTGGAGCCAGTGACGCTCATCAACTAGATGGTCACCATTGTGCCGATCTGGTGCGTGGGCATGACGCTCTACCAGCGCATCTACGCCAGTCGTAGCGAGAAGTCGGCCAAAAAAGCTTGGTACATCGCGGGTTTTTTGGAATGGCCGCTGATGGCTTTTATGGGCGTTGCGCTCGGCCTGTTGGGCCGCGTGGCCGCAGACCAAGGCTTGTTGGCGCATCTCATCGGCGGCGATGCAAGCACCATGGATCCCGAGCTCGGCTTGCCGTTGTTGCTGCGCGCGATCCTGCCCGTGGGTTTTCTGGGCCTCGTGCTCGCGGCGTATTTCTCGGCCATCCTCAGCACCGCGGACAGCTGTTTGATGGCCGCAAGCGGAAACGTGCTCACCGACATTGTGAGCCCGTTGCAGAAGAAGGAGCAAAGCACAAAACAAGTGTTGCGTTTGTCGCAGTGGCTCACGTTGGCCTTAGGCATTTTGGCCATGGTAATTGCCGCGAAAATGGACAACGTGCTTAGCCTGATGCTCGCCTCGTACGCCTTCATGGTGAGCGGGCTTTTAGTGCCGTTGCTCGCCGCCGTGTTCCTCGGAAAACGCAATGCCAACGCGGCGTTGGCAGCCATGACCGGCGGTGGCCTCACCACCATCGTGCTTGGCAATTTGCCTATTGACCTTCCGCTCGGTCTTGATCCCAACGTCTTCGGCATTACCACATCCGCGATCCTCTTTTTACTTACCGACCGCCTGTTCCCCGCCAGTACCTTGCAGGCAGTTTCGACACCCATCGCCCATGAACATTGAACTCCACACCCCGGAGAAACCGGCCAATGATGCCGCCCTCAAAGAAATTTCCTCATTTCTGGTGAAGCACTTGGAGCGCTTCGGCGACCCCGAGGAGCATATCCGAATGGCCATGAATTATTCCCTCGATCCCGCGCGTGGCGGCTTCGTGGTAGTTGGCCGTGAGGAAGGCAAGATCATTGGCGCCGTGGTGGTGAACGACACGAAAATGGGCGGCTACATTCCGCAGAACATTTTGGTCTACATCGCCGTGGACGCTTCGCAGCGCGGCAAGGGCATTGGCCGCAAACTGATGCAGGCCGCCATCGACAAGGCCACAGGCGGAATCGCGCTGCACGTGGAACCGGACAATCCCGCCAAGAAGCTGTACGAATCGCTCGGCTTCACCAACAAGTACCTTGAAATGCGCTTGCAACAATGAGCACCGCCATCGACCTAAAAGCCTTCCGTCGTGACCTGCACGCGCACCCCGAAATTTCCGGCAACGAGAAGGAGACCGCAAAGCGCGTGCTCGCTGTGCTGAACACGCTGAAGCCGGACGCATTGCTCACTGAATTGGGCGGCACGGGCATTTTGGCCACGTTCGGAACGGATGAAATAGGTCCGCAGGTAATGGTGCGTTGCGAATTGGACGCGTTGCCGATCCACGAGGTGAACACCTTCGGCCACAAGTCCGTGAACACAGGCGTGTCGCACAAATGCGGGCACGATGGCCATGCCACGATCTTGACCGGACTTGCTGAAAAGCTTTCCAACGAAAGACCGACAAAAGGCCGCGTTCACCTTCTGTATCAGCCTGCGGAAGAGAACGGCGCTGGTGCTGAAGCCGTGCTGAAAGACCCGCGGATGAAGGACAAACACTTCGATCTGGCGCTCGCATTGCACAACCTGCCGGGCTACAAATTAGGCAGCGCCGTGGTGCGCAAAGGCGCTTTCACCGCCAGTGTGAACAGCATGGTTATCGCTTTGGCAGGACGCACATCGCATGCTGCAGAGCCGGAGCATGGCGACAATCCCGCGCTGGCCGTAGCCGAGATATTGACCGGTGCGCTCGCCATGCAACACAACGTGCCCACGGAAGACGGCCTGCGCGTGGTAACCGTGGTGCATGTCAACCTCGGTACCAAGGATTACGGTATTTCCGCAGGAAGCGCTGAAGTACACTTGACGGTGCGCTGTTGGACCGATGCGGAACTGAAAAAACTCGAGCAGGACATCGAAGATCTTTCCCGCCAAGTAGCCAAGAAACACAAGCTGGGCGTGGACATCAGCTATTGCTTCACCTTCAAGGCCAACCAGAACGATGATGCCGCCGCCGACTTGGTGAAAGCAGCCGTGACATCCACCGGCCATGAATTGATCGGCCGCGACCACCCGTTCAAATGGGGTGAAGACTTCGGGCTGTTCACTGCGAAATACAAGGGTTGCATGTTCGGTCTCGGCTCCGGCGAAGACATGCCCGCGCTGCACAATCCGGACTACGATTTCCCCGACGAGCTTACCCCGCACGGAGTTAAACTCTTCGAAACGGCGGTGCGATCCTTTTTGAAGGGCTGATGTTCCAAGGTTCCACGATCGAGATCAGCTCCGAGGCATTGCAGGCCAACCTTGCATTTATCGGCAAGGTACTGGGCAAAGCGCAATTGTGCAGCGTGGTAAAAGGCAACGCTTATGGCCATGGCATCAACGTGTTTACACCCATGGCTGCGCAACTTGGCGTAACGCGTTTCGCCGTGTACTCAGCTTCCGAAGCATGGCAATTACATGGTCGCTTGCCTGCGGGATGCGAGCTTTTCATCATGGGCGATGTGGACGGTTCCGCACTGGAATGGGCCGTTGAACAAGGCATTTCGTTCAGCGTGTTCGACAATGCAAGGCTGGAACATGCCATTGCCGCAGGACGGCGCACCGGCAAAAAGGCGCTTGCACATTTGGAAGTGGAAACCGGCATGCACCGCACCGGTTTCGAAATGGAGTTCTTCGGAGAGGTGCTTCAACGCTGCAAAACGGACGCGGATGCTATTGAGGTAGCCGGTATTTGCACGCATTTGGCCGGTGCCGAAAATCGCTCGAATGCTGAGCGCGTGTTGGGCCAAAAAGTGCGCTTCCGCGAAGCGTTGGCCATGGCCGGCAAGACCGGCTCCGGTCCCGGAATGCGCCATGCCGCTTGCTCTGCAGTTTCGCTGAACGAGCCGGACATGTTGTACGACATGGCGCGGATCGGTATTCTGCAATACGGCTTCTGGCCCAACCGCGAAACACAGGAACGCTACAGTGAACAGCACGGGATGGTGGAAGATCCGCTGCGCCGCGTGATCCGCTGGTGGAGCCGCGTAATGAGCGTGAGCACGTTACCTGCGGGCGGCTTCGTGGGCTACGGAGCCACGTTCAATGCCGAGGCCGGAACGCGCATCGCCACCATCCCCATGGGCTATGCTTACGGATATGCGCGCAGCTTGAGCAACGCAGGGCAGGTATTGATCCGTGGCCAACTCGCGCCGGTGCGCGGCATCGTGAACATGAACTGCATCACCGTGGACGTCACCGGCATTGAAGGTGTGGAGAAAGGCGATGAGGCGGTGCTGATCGGCACGCAAGGCGAACGCAGCATCAGCGTAGCTTCGTTCGGCGATCTAAGCGACCAGTTGAACTACGAACTCCTCACCCGCCTTCCGCACGACATCCCGCGCGTGGTCGTGGAAAAGCATATTTGAACCATGGCCTTCCTCGAACTCTACCGCGACAAACTCAAGCACAACCACCGCTTCTTGTCCAAGCTGTTCAAGGAGAACGGTATTCAGTGGGGCATTGTCACCAAGTTGCTTTGCGGTAACGAAACCTTCATTAAGGAAGTGGTTGCTCTTGGCGAAAATGAGTTCCACGACACACGCATCAGCAACCTGCGCATGGTGAAAAAGCTCGCGCCAAATTCGCAGACGGTCTACATCAAACCGCCCGCCAAACGCGGCATTCCGAACCTCGTGCGTTTCGCCGATGTTAGCTTCAACAGTGATCTCACAACCATCAAAGCGTTGAGCGAAGAAGCCGTGAAGCAGAAGCGGACCCACAAGGTGATCATCATGGTGGAAATGGGCGACCTGCGCGAAGGCGTGATGGGCGATTCGCTCGTGGATTTTTATGCGAAAGTGTTCGAATTGCCGAACATTGAGATCGTGGGATTGGGCACCAACCTCAACTGCCTCAACGGCATTATGCCCACACAGGACAAGCTCATCCAGCTCGGCCTGTACAAGCAGCTCATCGAGGCTAAATTCAACAAGAAGATCCCGTGGATCACCGGCGGAACCAGCGTTACGATACCGCTCCTGCTAAAGCACCAGTTGCCTAAGGGGATGAACCACTTCCGTATCGGCGAGGCGCTCTTCTTCGGCAAGGACCTCTTCACCGACGGCATGATAGCGGGCATGCGCAACGACGTGTTCAAGCTGCACGCCGAAGTGATCGAACTCTACGAAAAGCCCATGACGCCCACCGGCGAACAACGCACCAACGTGGCTGGCGTAAAACCTGAAGTGAAGGAAAGCGACATCGGGCGCACGGCCTTCCGCGCAATAATCGATATCGGCCTCTTGGATGTTGACCCGAAAAACATCACCCCGTTGACCAAAGGCGTCACCATCATCGAAGCCAGCTCGGACATGCTGGTACTCGACTTGGACACCAACGCCGCAAAAGTGAAAGTGGGCGACTTGATCTCCTTCAGCCTGAATTACATGGGCGCGCTGGGGATCATGAATTCGAACTACATCGACAAGGTGGCGCGGAATTAGTTGGCAGGGGGCAGTGGCATTCGGCAGTGGCAGTTGGCATTATCCGGTACTCGGTACCCGATACGCTGTACCAGAAACTTAATCTCCGACCAGCTCTTTGCATTTCTCCGTGCCTCTGTGTCTCCGTGGTGAAAATTTTCGCACCAACTTCGCCCTCTCCATGCGCAGCATCATCCTTCTGTTCCTTTTCTCCGGCATTGCACACCTGCAAGCCCAGGACAAGATCAACCTGATGAACGGCCAAATTCTCGAGGGAAAAGTACTCGGCCAAAGCACGTTGGAGATCCGCTACCAAGTGCCGAAAGGTGCGCGGTTGGTGGAGCGTACGGAGCCGACCGAGGGCGTTTTCAGTGTAACCGACAGCCTTGGTGCGGAGCGTGTTTGGTACTTCAAGGACACCATGATCGGCAACGATTACACCGTGCCTGAGATGCGCTGGTTCATCAATGGCGAACGCGATGCGCGCAAAGGCTACCGGCCTGTACTGCCCGTGCTTGGCGGCTTTGTGGTGGGCGCGGGCCTTACCATGGGCCTCGGTCTGGATGTGAATTCGCTCCTTCTGCCACCGGTCTACGCAGGGCTGATGGCGTGGCCGCGCGTGTATGTAACGCAAGGGTCGATCACAGACCCCAACATGGAAGGTGACCCGGTCTACGCAACCGGTTACAGCGCCGTTGGCCGATCCAAGCGCGTGGTGAATTCGTTGCTCTCCACCGCCGTTGGCGTTGCGGTGGGTTTGGCGGTGAACCACTTGGTGATCTTTCCCGCGCAGAACAAATAGTTGAAGCCGATGCGTGCCGATGAGCGAACAAGCGGCCCGGTCTTGAAGTGGCTCATCCACGGACATGTTTGGCTGGCGCTCGCCGTTGCGACGCAAGTGCTGTACACGGGCTTGTTCCTGCATCCGGGCACGCCGGTGGCGCGCTACGCCGCCGCTGCAGCCATCGGCGCTTTTGCCGCTTATGGCATGATCCGGTTAGCGCGCTCAAAGTCGGCTTCGGAAAAAGAACACGGCACGCTTGGTTGGTTCCGAAGCCACTGGACCTTAATGTCCGTCTTGGTCGCTGTTGCCGTGCTTGCCGCAGTGCTTTTGCTTTGGCCTATGATCGCGGAGATGTGGCGCTGGCTTGTCCCTGTGCTCGCCATCGCCCTGCTGTACGTCACGCCGTTCAGTACCAACACAGGCGAAGCGCTCGGCCTGCGCTCCATTCCGTTTCTGAAGGTGCTGTTGATCGCATCCATCTGGGCAGTGGTAACCGTTGCCGTGCCATGGCGGCTTGATCTGCAGGAGCACGACACCTTCCTCATCATTGCCATGGCCTGCATGCGCGTGCCGTTGTTCTTGGGCCTCGCCATCATCTTCGACATCCGCGACCTCGGAAATGACGCGCCAGGCCTGCGTACCGTGCCTATCGTCTTCGGCGTGAAAGGCGCAAAGGCATTGTCGGTTTTGCTCCTGCTGATCTCGGCTGCTTTTGAATGGATTTTCTTGCAGGGATTAGGCTACAGCGTTGCATCATACACGATACTCGCAGGCTACGTCGTCGCTGTGCTTTTGGCCATTCGTGCAAATCCTGGCGATAAGCGGTTAACCTTCGATCTGCTGGTGGACGGCATGATGATCTTGATTCCGGTTTGTGTTTGGGTGGGGATGAAATTGGGATGAAGGAGTACCACGAAGGACACAAAGGACACGAAGAATCGCCCTGCTCACTTTGGAAGGAAATTCATACTTGAGAATGGCGCTGGAACCGGAACTTATCCGTTGAGGACGTCACGATTCTTCCTTCGTGTCCTTTGTGTCCTTCGTGGTAGTAATGCAATAGATCTCTTCTACATTCGCAGCACCACATGCCAATCCCAGAAAACACCCTCGCCGCCGCCCGTCAACGGGATGCCGAGGACCCGCTCCGTTCCTTCCGTAGTGAATTCCGTATTCCACAGCATAACGGGAAAGATGCCGTCTACTTCACCGGCAACTCGCTCGGCCTGCAGCCCAAGGGAGCCGAAGCCGCATTGAAACAGGAACTGGAAGACTGGGCGCGTTTCGGAGTAGAGGGCCACTTCGAGGCGAAGCATCCGTGGTATAGCTACCACGAGGAACTCACGGATGGCGCGGCGAAAATCGTTGGGGCGCGCAACGAAGAAGTGGTGATGATGAACCAGCTCACAAGCAATTTACACTTCCTGCTGGTGAGCTTTTATCGGCCGAAAGGAAAACGGGTGAAGATCCTCACTGAGCAACGTCCCTTCCCCAGCGATACGTATGCGTTGGCTTCGCAGATCGCCTTTTGGTGTGCAGTTCTATACCGGGCAGGCATTCTCACTGGAGGCCATCACCGCCAAAGCACATGAAGTGGGCGCGATCGCAGGCTTCGACCTCGCACACGCCGCAGGCAACATGCCCGTGCAACTGCACGACTGGAACGTGGACTTTGCTTGCTGGTGTACCTACAAATACCTCAACAGCGGCCCGGGCAGTGTGGGCGGCGTGTTCGTTCACGAAAAGCATTTAAAGGCAGAACTCCCGCGCTTCGCAGGCTGGTGGGGACACGACAAAAGCACGCGTTTCCAAATGGGCCCGGAATTCAGTCCGATGCCTACTGCGGAAGGTTGGCAGGTGAGCAACGCAGCCGTGTTCAACATGGCGATACACCGCGTCTCGCTGGAGCAGTTCGGAAGAGCGGGCATGCAGCGCTTGCGCGCAAAAGCCTTACAACTCACAGGCTACGCGGAAGCACTTATCAACGGCATCAACAAAAAGCACAATGTGAATCTGGAGATCATCACGCCAAGTGACCCCGAGCAGCGCGGATGCCAATTATCCATCTTCGCACACGGCATGGGCAAGGACCTTTTTGACAAACTCACCGCACAAGGCATTTCATTGGATTGGCGCGAACCGAACGTGATCCGCATGGCGCCGGTGCCGATGTATAACAGCTTCGAGGACGTATGGCGGTTCGGGGAAGCATTCGAGTCGCAGATGAATGGGTGATTGGTTAGTGGTGATTAGTGACTGGAATGCAGTCTCCGATCCACCGGTCAAATGAAACTTCAGATCCGCGTAAATCATAACAATCAGCGTAATCAGCGTTCCCAAAGGCAACAACATTTCTCCGCGCCTCTGCGCCTCTGCGGCCAATCACCAATCACTATCCACCAATCACCTCTATGAAAAACATCACCATCGTCGGCGGCGGATTGGTAGGCAGCCTGCTCGCCGTGCTCATGGCCAAACGCGGCCACAAAGTGGACGTCTACGAGCGGCGCAGCGATCCGCGCACTGCCGAGCAATATGCGGGCCGCTCCATCAACCTCGTGGTGAGCCATCGCGGTTGGACGGCCTTGCGCGCAGCGGGCATTGATGAGCGCATCCGCGAGATCACCGTGCCGGTCTATGCCCGCATGACGCATGATCCGCAGGGCAAAACCAACCGGCTGCCGTACAGCATAGAAAACAAAGCGATCTACTCCGTGAGCCGCGGCGAATTGAACAACCGCCTGCTTTCCGAAGCGGAGCGGATGCCGGGTGTCACACTTCATTTCGGATACCGCTGTGATGATGTGGACCTCGACAAAGCGAGCTGCACCTTCGCCCGGAAAGGGGAGGAGCCCAAGACCGTTAAAGCCGATGTGGTGCTGGCCTGCGATGGCGCGTTCAGCGCGGTGCGCGCCAAAATGCAGTACGGCCGCTTCAACTACAGCCAGGAATACATCGAGCACGATTACAAGGAGATCGCCTTCCCCGCAGGACCCGAAGGTAACCCGTTGATGGACCCGCAATGCCTGCACATCTGGCCACGCCGTTACTACATGCTGATGGGCCTGGCCAACCAAGACGGTGGCTTCACCGGCACGCTCTTCATGCCGCACAACGCAGGCCCCGAAGCACCCGACGCGGGCTTCGATAAGGTGCGTACCGAAGCAGAGGCCGACCACTTCCTGAAAACACATTTCCCCGATGCCTACGCCATCATTCCCGACATGACGCAGCAGTACATGCGCCATCCGCAGAGCACCTTGGTGATCGTGCGCTGCAGCCCATGGACGCACGGTTCCACGGCCGCCCTCTTCGGCGATGCCGCCCACGCCATAGTGCCTTTTTACGGCGAAGGCATGAACGCAGGCTACGAGGATTGCAAAGTGCTGAACGACCTGCTGGACGAACACGGTGACGACAACTGGGGCGCGGTGCTCCACGCTTACGACAAGCATCGCGTAGCCAACGGCCACGCTATTGCCGACCTCAGCCTGCGCAACTTCACCGAAATGCGCGACCTCGTCGCAGCCCCGCGCTTCATTCTGCGGAAGAAGATCGAAGGTCACATCCAAGCCAAGCACCCGGACCAATGGCTGCCGCTGTACACCCAGGTGAAATTCACCGACATCCCTTACGTGGACGCGCTACGCGAAGGCCAACGACACGACCGCATCATGGAGGAGATACTGGCCATGCCAGGCATTGAGACCAAGTGGGAAAGCGAGGAGGTTGAGCGGAAGGCTTTGGAGTTGTTGAAGAAAGCTTGAGGCGTCCATTGAGAGCTGCCGCTGGCAGCCACGTTGTGTACAATAGGTCTATATTTTCCTACCTTTGATTGAAGCCCCGCAACAGATGACGACCGCCGCATTTAAAGCCTAGTTAAAGAAGCAACTTGAGAAGGAGACGAACGCGAATGTGCTGAGGTCAATTGAATTCCTATTGGCCAAAAGCACGAAAGCGCAAAGGGTGAGAAGCCGCATGGTGGAAATGGCTATTCGGTCGGAAAAGGATATTGCCCAAGGCAAGGTCATGTCATTGGAAGATGCCAAAGCCAAGTTGCAGGACAAAGTTGACCAGTACCGAAAAGAGAGGGTTGTCCAAAAGCACATGATTGAAGTGGCGGCAGTTTCGGAACGTGACATTAAGGCCGGGCGGACCATGAGCATTGATGAGTTGCACGAAGACATTGAGCGATACATCACCGAGATCTACCCGCTTGGGGTCGCTGCGCCTAAAAAGGGCTGATCTCCTTCACACTCGCGCGAGCGTTCACGCTCGTGCGCGTATTCCTCAAGAGTGACAACGCGCCCTTCACATCCCCCCGTTAACACTTCACGCCCAATTCCAACGTTAATAGGACACACCCCGTGTTTCCTTTGGAACGATGATCCGCACGCTTACCATAGCCCTCGCCTTCCTGTTCGCCGGCTCGCTCTGCGCGCAAGGCATTTATGGCCGCAAGAAACCGGAGATCTTCCCCACCGATGGCAAGATGCGGCGCGGCGGCTTCTACTTCGCACCCGGCCTCACCTACGCGCTGCCCCGCGGTAAGCACCATGAAGCGCAATACTTCAACGCGCCCGACAGCGCCTACACCGCGCTCTTCGACCCCAAAGGGAAAATCGGGCTGTATCTCGAAGCCGGTTGGTTCCTCTCCACAAGGGACCCGATCATCTTGGACTACTGGGACTTTGGCTTGGCGTACAAACAGCTCAAAGGCACCGAAGCGTTTACCAGCACCTACATGCGCAGCGATACCACTTCATTCTTTGCCGGGGAAGGCGCATTCAACGACCAGCACCTTACCGCACACGTCAACGCCAACAAGCTGATCCAAACGCGGGACTACCAGTTCGTGCAGCTCAGCCTCGGCGCAAACCTCGATTGGCGCTTCGGCACTAACCGCAGCTACACCGCCGACCTTACCGGGCTCAACCGCTGGGCCTTTCCGCCGGAATTCATCGGACAGGTGCATGTAAAAGTGGGCTATGGTTTCAAGCGCACGCAGCGGCTCATGGTCATTCCCGCCATCGAAACGCCGGTCTTCAGCATCGCCCCGGAAGATGGCGGCAACTTCGGCAAGCTGCAATGGTTCAGCAGCACCTACCGCCCGTTGATCCTCAGCGTACGCTTCCTCTTCCTGCGCTACCCGAAAGGCTTCGCCTGCGTGCCGGTGAAGAACAACGGCTTCGAGAAGAGCAAGGTGGTGAACCCGAGCTACGACCGGAAGTAAGCAATTCGAACAAGAGGCAGGGCTTCGACTTATTGCTGCGCAATGTGCAACGCAGTAACTTCGCTGGGTACCAATCCACCGCATTGCCATGCATCGTTCCATCCTCATCCCCGCATTGTTCATGGTGGGTTCCGCCGTGGCCCAATGGAGCGTAACGGACAGTACGCACGTCGATGCGCGCATTGATGACATCTTCTTCATTAATGCTGATACAGGTTGGTTTGCCGGAGGCAGTTCCGGGGGTAATTGGGCGCACGTATAACGGAGGGGCGTCTTGGCAAACCGTCTACACCGGCCCGGATTATCTGCGCAGCATTGAGTTCGCCACACCGCAATTGGGTTTCTGTGGCGCGCTGAGGGATTTTAATGACATCTTCCTAAAGACCACCGATGGAGGTGATACATGGCAGGATATTTCGAGCCTGATCCCGGCACCATTGGCCATTTGCGGCTTGTATGCAACTTCTCCACAGGTTATTTATGGTGCTGGTGTCTGGACCGGACCGGCCTATGTGATCCGGACCATGGACGGAGGAAATTCTTGGACCAAATTTGATCTGTCCAACATGGCAAGTCGGCTTGTTGATCTGTATTTCCTGAACGATAGCGTTGGTTATGCCTCAGGCACAGCGCAACCACCCAGTTTAGGCGGGGTAATTCTGCACACTGGAGACGGAGGTGAAACTTGGTCAGTCCGCCATTTGACCGGCCAAAATCAGGATTATATCTGGAAACTTCAATCGCCGAACAATGGCAAAAACATTTACGGTTCCATTGAAAGCTCTTGGGTACCCAGCGATACTCGATTTGTGCAATCGCTGGACTCCGGTGCAACATGGACGACCAATCTGGCCACCACGGACTACAACTATATTGAAGTGATCGGTTTCATTGACACCCTGCACGGTTGGATGGGCGGATATTCGTTATTGGAAACCATTGACGGCGGTGAAACTTGGCACTATGACACCACCTTCGTAGGCGGTGCTTACGACCGTTTTCAACGCATAGACGACAACTTGGCCTACATGACAGGATTGGAGGTTTACAAGTACGGAGCGAACATCTCTTCCGGTATCAGGGTTCCAACGGCGCCACCGGTACGGGAGTGGGTTGATGCCTTCCCGGTTCCTGCAAACGACGAGGTAACGCTTACAGTCCACTTGTTTGCCCGTTCTTTCGCGATAATTTCCGCATTTGCGAGTGACGGCACGTTGGTCAAATCCATCCACAATGGAGCTTTACCCGCAGGCGATTCGCAGTTCAAGTTGGATGTCCGTGATCTTCCCCCTGGCACTTACTTCCTCTCCATGCGGACCAACCAAGGCATGAGCGGAAAGGTCATTGTGATCCAGTGATCCCGGTTACCGAAACGTGTGGAGCCCGAAGGCGGATGGTGGGCATTCTTTTCCGTTACCGTTTCCCTTTCTTTTCCAACTCCAGATAAAGCGCTTCAACCTTATCCCTTGCCCACGGTGTTTTCCGCAAGAACGTAAGGCTGGACTTGATGGAAGGGTCACTTTTGAAACAGTTGATGTTGACCTTGGCTGCCATCCTCTCCCAGCCATAATGCTCAACCAAGACCTCCAGAATGCGCGCCAACTTTACCCCGTGTAAGGGGTTGTTGGGTTGGTCGTTTTTTGGAGATGGTTCGCTGTTCATTGGAATGTTGGTCAATTCCTGTCAAGGTACGGCTGCTTAAAATAAACCCACATTTCGCATATCCTCCCGCAAGTCTTCCCGGCCAACCAAAATAGGCATTTCAACAAGATTAGCCGGGGCGACTTGTGGGTTTCCTAAATCACTTCCATCCGTGTCATACAATTGAAGTCTTCGGACTTCACACCAACATTTCAATTTAACGAAGATGCTAAATGCTTCGTGGTCGCTCCGAAGGTAATTCCGCGTAGCAGTCTGAAGACTGCTGTAAGCTTCTGTCCCATGATCAACTCCTTACACCAAAACCACAAGTCGCCCCGGCCTAATTTTGGTTGGAGCTCACTTTAATGTTGGGCCGGGAAGACTTGCGGGAGAGTGGGGGACTTGTGAGTGGTAAGCGCCCGATCGCTGGGTCCGCTATGTGTCGGAGATGTCGCTCAGCGTGACCCTGCGTTGACGTCAGGCTTTTAGACTTAACTGGCTACCCAATTACGGACACTTCACCACGTTGTAACTGGCAATCCGCCGACCGGCAGATTGCACGATGATATTGTAATAGCCCGCTGCACCTTCCAATTCGATTGTTGCCCGGGAAGCTCTTCCAATATGCACCGCTTTCAATTGGCGACCCAAGGGGTCAAGTACTTGGACCGAACGGTCCGATGGAAACGGGTCATCGTCCTCAATGGTAAACTGGCTCGCGGTGATTGTAGGATACAACCGTAAATGGGAAGCCTCTGGATATTCGGTAATCCCAGTTAACATGGAGATGCCTTGTCGCATCACGTCACCTGCTACGGCTCCATTGTGCGTATTGCCGGCAAATACGTAAGTGTCATTGGCAGCCAGCGAAGTCATGATCGTGTTATCGAGTCCGCCATTAATCGTCGACCAGTTTGCTCCATTATTCGTAGATAAATAGATGCCGCCCCCACTGGAAGCCGCAATTAGTAGACCGTTCACGGTAAGAAGTTTCGAAATATTGGTGTTCAGTATTCCATTATTGACGGAGGACCAGCTATCGCCTGAGTCTGATGACCGCGCTACTCCTTGATCGGAAGCGACAAATAAATCGTTTCCCACCGAGAGAAGGTCATGAACATTGCCGGAAGTGAGCCCAAGGTTGGATTCAGTCCAAGAGTCCCCATTTGTTGAGGAGCGGAATACGCCCGTGCCTGAACCGCCGACAAAAATGTATGGGCCATGTTTCACCAAGCACCAAGCGCCTCCGGAAAAGCCGGAATTCACACTTGTCCAGTTTGCACCGTTGTCGGCTGAACGGTAGATTCCACTGATCACAGCCAAAAACAGATACTGCCCGTCTTTCAAAATATCGTTGACGGCTGTATCATGTTGGCTACCTACAAGGCCATTGCTAATCAAATACCATTGCGTGCCGCCATCGTTCGAGCGATAGAGACCTGTTAATGTGCCTGCATAAAAATCGTCCCCGTCTATCAAGAGGGAGCGGATGTACGGATCAGTGAATTCTGTCCAATTCGATATTGATGTCCAGCTGTCCGCGCCATCAAATGAAACAGCCACACCGCTTCCAGCGGTACCTGCCAGAACCGTATCACCTTGCGTTGCAATGGTTTGAATTTGGGGACTGGTATTTGTATGCTGCCATTGGCCATTTGTGCAAAATGAAACGAGCAGCACGCTAAGGAATGTGATAGGTCTCATGGGTTCTTTCTTTGATGCCGTAAAAGTTAATCAGCTAACCAGAGATTGTAGTGGGAAAATCCAATCGCCTCTTCTAAGCGAAGATACAAATATTTAGGTATTATGTAGGCTCGATGAATTGCTGATGCGATTTATTACTCCTCACCCCCGCAAAAAAGGATTCCCCCGCTTCTCCTCCCCAATAGTAGTCTCCTGTCCATGCCCGCTATAAACCGTGATGTCATCGCCCAAGGGGAAAAGCTGCTCGCGGATGCTTTTCAACAGCGTATCCGTATCGCCTCCGGGCAAGTCCGTTCTGCCGATGCTGCGGTGGAAGAGCACGTCGCCGCTGAGCATGAATCGTTGCTTCGGGTTGTAAAAGGCCACATGCCCGGGGGCGTGGCCGGGCACAAAGAGCACGTCCAAGTGTTCGTCGCCCAGTTTTACGATCTCGCCTTCTTCAATGAAGCGTTTCGGAGCCGGAACCGGTTCGCAGTTTATGCCGAACATCGCCCCGCTCACTTGTGCGTTCTGCAGAATGAACAGGTCTTTGCGGTGGACTTCCGGCAGCAGGTCGTAGCGGCGTTTCAGCCAGGCGCAGCCCAGCACATGGTCCACGTGGGCGTGGGTGAGCAGGAGGCGCGTGGGCCGCACTTCGTTTTTATCCAACCACCTTTCCAGCTCCCGTTGCTCGTCTTCATCGCTACAACCGGGGTCCACAATTATACCTTCACCGGCGGCGTGCAACACGTATGTATTCTCCTGAAAAGGGTTGAACGTGAATTTTTTGACGTGCATGGCGACTAAAAAAGTATGAACTTCGCAACTCCCTTGCAAAAGTACCCCCTACAGCCCGTGCGCCCCATCCGTTCGTTTCTCCTTTGCGCCAGCTTGCTATTGGGCGTTGGCGCCAGCGCGCAGTTCTACAACGGCAGCCAGCAGGAGTTCGGCAAGAACCGCGTACAGTACAAGGACTTCCTCTGGCAGTACTACCGTTTCCCGGAAATCGAGACCTACTTCTACAAAGGCGGGCGCGATGTGGCGAAGTACGTTTCCATCAGCGCTATGCGGAACAAGAAGGAGCTTGAGAAGTTGTTCGATTACACCATCGACGACCGCGTGCAATTCGTGGTGTACAACACGCAAGGCGATTTCCGGCAGAGCAACGTGGGCATTTCCGATGATGAGCAGTACAACATCGGCGGGGTAACGCGCATCGTGGGCACCAAGGTTTTCGTGTATAACGAAGGCGATCGCGCCTTGCTGGACCGGCAGGTGCGTTCGGGCCTTGCACAGCTCACTCTGGACCAAATGATGTTCGGCGGTAACTGGCGCGAAGTGCTGCGCAACAGCACGTTGATGAACCTTCCGGAATGGTACACCAAAGGACTGGTGGGCTATTGCGCAGGGCCGTTGGGTCCGGTGGAAGAAGGGCGCCTGCGCGATGGCGTAATGAGCGGGCGCTACGACAAGTTCAACCGCTTGAGCGGCCCAGATGCCGCACTGGCCGGGCAGGCGCTGTGGAATTACGTGGCCGATGTGTACGGCACCGCCGTTATCCCCAACGTGCTTTACATGACCCGCGTGAGCCGTGATCCGGACAACGGTTTCCTCTACGTTTTAGGTGTTCCGCTGAAAACGTTGACCGAGGAATGCTTTGCGCATTACCGCACCCAATACACCGAAAGCGACCGCACCCGCGAAGCTGCGGAGTTGGAGGAGATCAAGGTGAAGATGCGCCGCGAACGGAATTTTTCCCAGTTCAAGCTTAGCCCCGACGGGCGGCAAGCGGCGTGGGTGAGCAACGAGCTCGGACAGTACAAAGTGTGGCTGTACGACATGGCCACCAAAAAGACGAAGAAGATCGCCAAGGGCAACAAGAAAATAGACCGCATCATCGACAACAGCTGGCCCGTGCTGGCGTGGCACCCCACCAGTGGCGCGTTAACGTGGACAAGTGAAGTCAAAGGGGAGTTATACTTCAACACCTACACCTTGAGCGAAAAAAAGGCGGTGCGCAAACCCGTGTTCCTGCTGGACAAGATCCTCTCAATGAGCTACAGCGCCGATGGGCGAAACATGGTGCTGAGCGGCGTGCAAGAGGGGAGGACCGACCTCTACCTCTACTACGTGATCGGCAACCGGCAGGAAGCGTTGACAAACGATCAGTACGACGACCTCGACCCCGCATTCGCGGATGATGGTCGTTCGATCCTTTTCAGCAGCAACCGGCCCGACGATACGCTGCGCACCAATGCGGATCCCACGTGGACTAATGCCACCAAGGACATTTTCCGGTACGACTTGGCTAATCGCTCCATGGTGTTGACACGCCTGACGAACACGCCTGCGGCCAACGAGCGCGAACCCGCCATGCTGGACAGTGCCGCCTACACTTGGCTAAGCGATGCAGCGGGATTGAACGACCGCTGGGCCGCGCGTTTCGACAGCGCCGTAACGGCCGTGGACACCATCGTGCATTACCGCTATTTCACCGTGGCCGAGCGGATCAGCCATTACAAACGCGGCATTATGGAGCAGGACCTTACCGGGCGGAACGGGCGCGTGTCACAGCTCACCTTCAGCGAGGGCAAGTACAAATTCCAGTACGGCCATGTGAGTGCCGGCAGCGTTGCACAGCAAGATGCGGAACAGGAGAACGCGCAACCGCCGGGCGTGCCCGGCTCCGTTACGGACGACATGAGCCAGGTGGTGAAGGTGGACCTGCAAAATCCACCAGATTCCGGTGCCAATGCCGTGGATATTCGCAACTACCGTTTCAGTGATGAAGCTGCTGCGCCGCCAGTCCAGAATCAAAGCGACGACGGAAATGATGTGCCTACGATCGGCCTTGAAAACTCGCCCACGGATACTTCGCTCGTTAACACGCTCGCCTTTCCGGAACAACGCAATTACAACGTGAATTTCGCCACGGATGAAGTGCTTACGCAGTTGGACAACAGCTACGACAGTCGTTTCTACCAGCCTTTGGTGGGGCCGGATGCGCTGAATCCCGGCTTGAGCGGGCTTACGCGCATGGCCGCAAGCGACCTGTTGGAGGATTACAAGATCGTCGGTGGTTTCCGCTTGGCGTTGGACCTCAACAACAACGCCTACATGGTGCGCTTCGCGAACCTGCGTCGCCGTTTGGACAAGGAGATCATCCTGCAGCGCCAAGCCACGCAGGGCCTCAGCAATTTAGGCGTGGTGAAACTACATACACATGCCGCCACCTTCCGTGCTTCCTGGCCGTTCAATGAACTCACATCGCTGCGCGGTTCGTTGAGCTACCGTAACGACCGCTACGTCACCCAGAGCATCGACCAGTTTTCCCGCGATACACCGAACCAGAACGACCAGGTCGTGAGCGGACGCTTGGAATACATTTTCGACAGCAGCCGCCCGCGCGGGCTGAACCTCTACACCGGCTGGAAAGCCAAGGCATTCGGCGAATACTACAAGCAGCCGGACGGGCCGAAGACGGACATGCAAGTGCTCGGCTTCGATGTGCGGAATTCCATCGCCCTGCACCGCGACCTCATCTGGGTGAACCGCTTGGCCGGGTCAACATCGTTCGGCAGCCGGAAGATCGCCTTCTTCATGGGCGGCGTGGACAATTGGCTCTTCGCGAAGACCGACAACACCGTGCCGTTGGACCCTACACAACCGTACTACTACCAAGCACTCGCCGTGCCCATGCGCGGTTTCTACTACAATGCCCGCAATGGCAATTCGTTTGCCGTGCTCAACTCCGAACTGCGGCTGCCGCTGTTCCGCTACCTCTTCAATAAGCCGCTGCACAGCGATTTCCTACAGACCTTCCAAGTCGTGGGCTTCGGCGATGTGGGCTCCGCATGGACCGGTAACGATCCCTATTCCGCGGACAACTATTTCAATCAGCAAGTGATCTCCCGCAACCCGCTTACCATCACCATCCGTAACCAGCGCGAGCCGATTATTTACGGTTACGGCTTCGGCGCCCGTGCGCGCTTGCTGGGTTACTTCATGCGCGCCGATTGGAGCTGGGGCGTGGATGACGGCGTGCGCCAGAAAGGCCTCTTCATGTTCTCCCTCAGCTTGGACATTTGATTTTTTCGGCTGAAGAAATGCAAGCAGCGATCACCACGGAACGCGTGAAAGCGGCATTGGAGGCCGCCCGCGAAGCGATGGTGGCCGACCGGCGCTACCTGCATCAGCATCCGGAATTGAGTTTTCAGGAAAGCAACACCGGTGCATACATCGCGCAGCAACTAAAGGCATTGGGCATTGAAACGCGCGAAGGCATTGCGGGCACCGGCGTGATCGGCGTTGTGCGCGGGAAGGAAAGTGGCCTATGCATCTGCCTGCGCGCGGATATCGATGCGCTGCCGATCCAAGAATCGAACGAAGTGCCGTATCGCTCGCGCAACGCTGGCGTGATGCATGCTTGCGGGCACGATGCACACAGCGCGATGGTGCTGGGCGCTGGTCGTGTGTTGCACGCATTGCGGCAGGAGTGGAGCGGCACCGTGCTGTTGCTGTTTCAGCCCGGTGAAGAAAAAATTCCCGGCGGTGCATCGTTGGTTTTGAAAGAGAATGCGCTACGCGATCCCGTTCCGGCGGGCATCATCGGCCAGCACGTTACGCCGGAGCTCGCACTCGGCAAAGTGGGCTTTCATGCAGGGCCGTTCATGGCCAGTAGCGATGAGCTGCATGTAACGGTGAAAGGGAAGGGAGGCCATGCCGCAAATCCCGCTGTGCTGGTGGACCCCATCGTTATCGCCGCCAAACTCTTGCTCGCATTGAAAGAGGAATTTGAACGTTATCGGAACGGTCGGAACTTGATACTGGCCTTCGGGAAATTTATCGCGGAGGGGGCCACGAACGTGGTGCCCAATGAAGTGCAACTTGCAGGCACTTTGCGCACATTTGACGAAGCGCATCGCTCGGAACTGCACGCATGGCTTCCGCGCTGGTCCAACGATTTCTGCGCGCAACTCGGTGGCAGCTGCGCCTTCGAAGTGCGGCGCGGATACCCCGTTGTGGTGAACGACCCTGAATTAACAACCAATACCCGTAAGGCCGCAGAGCAATACCTCGGCGCGGACAAAGTGGTGGATATGCCGCAGCGCATGGGTAGCGAGGATTTCGCCTTCTACACCCAAGTGATGCCGGGCTGTTTTTTTCGACTTGGCACCGGCGGAAAAGGTGCCCTGAAGGGCTTGCACACCCCGGATTTTGATATTGAAGAGGATGCCTTGGTGGTAGGCGCGGGCGTGATGGTTTGGGGAGCGCTAGGTGGGATAGCTCGGTGAGTTGTCCGTTGTCAGTTGTCAGGCGGTCTCAATACGCCCTCATCCCCCTTCCCCTTCTCCGAGGGAGAAGGGGTGACTCCGTCTGCTTCTGCGGTGTGGCTTTAGACTGTAGTGTTGTTTGCGAGACGGCCTCAATGCGCCCTCAACACCACGCCGTACCACAAGCTAGTGCTCATGTGCGTGCCCACTTGAGGCACAATCGCTGGGCCTACCAATACGATCGAAATGCGGCCACAGCGCTCTGATCGCTGGGCCGCACCCCTAACAACTGACAACTAACAACTGACAACTAATTAGCCACCTCGCTCATGAACTTCAAACGCACCAAGCGTAATTCTTCTTCGCTGTAGTCGCGTCCGAATTCATCGGCGGCTTCTTTCAAACTGTCTGATTCCGCGTTGCGGAAGTAGTCCATTATCTCTTCGAGGGAATCTTCTTCCAACACGTCCTCCAAATGGTAATTGATGTCCAACCTGGTGCCGCTCATAACAATGGTCTCCATCTCGTCCAGCAAGGTTTCCATGTTGAGACCTTTGGCCTTGGCGATGGACTCCAGCGCGAGCTTCTTGTCGATGTTCTGGATGATGTGGACCTTGTTGCTGCTTTTCTTCATCACCGAACGGACAACCGTCTCGTCCATGCGCTCGATCTCGTTCTCTTCCACGTAGTCGGCGATGAGATCCACGAAGGGCTTGCCGTATTTCTGCGCTTTGCCGGGGCCTACGCCGCTGATCAATGTGAGTTCTTCCAACGTGAGCGGGTAGCGCATCGTCATCTCTTCCAAGGCCGGGTCCTGAAAGATCACGTACGGTGCCATCTGTAGCTTTTTCGCCATGGTGTGCCGCAGGTCGCGCAGCATCTTCATGAGCTTTTCATCGCCTGCACTGCCGCCGCCACGGGCTACGATCGCCTCGTCGTCCGGGCTGTCGTCCACTACGTAGTCGCGCTCTTTGGCGAAGGTGATGGAAACAGGCTTTTTCTGGAATTTCTTGCCAGCTTCGGTGAGGCTGAGGTTTCCATAAGTCTCAATGTCCTTGTGCAGGAAACCGCCCACGTTGGCCTGGCGGATCACGCCCATCCAATGGTTGGCTTCCTTCTCGCTGCCTGAACCGTAGGCTTTGAGCTTGTCGCCTTTGTAGTTCTTGATCTCGCTCGTTTCGTTGCCGGTAAGCAGGTCGCAGATAAAACGCGCACGGTGCCGCTCCTTGCTTTCCTTGATCGCTTGAAGCACCAACACAAGGTCTTCTTTCGCTTCGAAATTTTCCTTGGGCATAAGGCAGTTGTCGCACGAGCCGCAGTTGTCCCCCGGCAAAATTTCCCCGAAATAGTGCAGCAGGAATTTCCGGCGGCACATGCTGGTCTCGGCGTAGCTCACCGTGTCAGCCAGCAATTGCTTGCCAATTTCTTGTTCTGCAACAGGTTTGCCTTGCAGGAATTTTTCCAGTTTCTCAATGTCCTTGTAGTCGTAGAAAGTAACGCAGATACCCTCGCCGCCATCACGACCAGCGCGACCGGTTTCCTGGTAATAGCTCTCTAAACTCTTCGGAATGTCGTGGTGAATTACGAAGCGCACATCGGGTTTGTCGATGCCCATGCCGAAGGCAATGGTGGCGACAATTACGTCCACATCTTCCATCAAGAACCGGTCCTGGTGGCTGGCGCGTTGGCTGGCGTCCATTCCAGCATGGTAGGGCAGTGCCTTGATGCCGTTCACAACCAGTGTCTCTGCAATTTCCTCCACCTTCTTCCGGCTGAGGCAATAGATGATGCCGCTGCGGCCGGTATGCTGTTTCACGAAGCGGATGATCTCCCGCGCCACGTCCTTCTTCGGCCGTACCTCATAATGCAGGTTGGGCCGGTTGAAACTGTCCTTAAAGGTGAGCGCATCCGGGATGTCGAGGTTCTTCAGGATGTCCTCCTGCACTTTTTCCGTGGCCGTAGCCGTGAGCGCGATCATGGGTACGCGCTTGATCTCGTTGAAGATGGTGCGCAGCCGCCGGTATTCCGGCCGGAAGTCATGGCCCCATTCGCTAATGCAGTGCGCTTCGTCGATGGCGAAGAAGCTGATGTTGATCTCCGACAGGAACTCCACGTTCTCTTTCTTGGTAAGCGATTCCGGGGCCACGTAAAGCAGCTTGGTGATGCCCGCGCGGATGTCTGCGCGCACCTGTTGTGCATCCCCGCGGGATAGGCTGCTGTTGAGGAAGTGGGCCACGCCGTTCTCGCCGCCGAAGCCGCGCAACAGGTCCACCTGGTTTTTCATCAAGGCGATGAGCGGGCTTACCACGATGGCGGTACCCTCGCTCATCAAGGCTGGCAACTGGTAGCAGAGGCTCTTGCCGCCGCCGGTGGGCATTATCACAAAAGTGTCTTTTCGATCGAGCACGTTTTGCACGATCTTTTCCTGATCACCCTTGAATTTAGTGAACCCGAAGAATTGCTCTAATGCGTCCTTCGGGGAAAGTTCTACGTTCGTCATGGCTGGTTCTTGCGGCGGAGGCGGTCGCGTCGAATGGTTTGATCGCTTAAAAGTAAGGCGATCCGGCCAATCCACAACACCTTGTTTCGGATACGTTGTGAAACGAAGTTCACCTCGGGCTGAAAACAAGTTGCCGGACAATGGAGGGTGAAAAGCATGCCATTCAACGGTCTGCCCGTTAATAACCTGCGCCTTTCCAGCCCCTTCTATCTTTGGACCGGCCTTTCTTTGGCCCTGTTTGATGGCCCAAGCAAAGAAGGACCTTACGTTCCTGGAGCATTTGGAGGAATTGCGCTGGACGCTCGTGCGTTCCGCTGCTGCCGTGGTGGCCTGCACCATCTTGGCATTCGTCTACAAGGATTTCCTCTTTGATACGCTGATTCTCGCTCCCCAGCGATCGGATTTCATCACGTATCGCGTATTCTGTCACTTGGCCCTAAAATTCGGACTGGACCAGTCCTTTTGCGCCGATAGCACCGGTTTCACGTTGATGAACACCACCATGGGCGGCCAATTCATGGTGCACATCATGGTGTCGTTCTCGGCGGGCATCATTATGGCATTCCCCTACGTGCTTTGGGAAGCATGGCGCTTTGTGAAGCCCGGTCTTGGTGGCGGCGAAAAATTCGCCGTGCGCGGCGTGGTGTTCTTCGCCAGCCTGATGTTCCTGCTGGGCGTGGCCTTCGGTTACTATGTGTTGGCACCCATGAGCATTCAATTCCTCGGCACCTATACCGTTAGTGCTGCCGTGCCCAACATGGTGGACCTCAACAGCTATATCGGCACCATTACTTCCCTTACGCTATGGACCGGCGTGGTGTTCGAACTGCCCATCGTGGTGTATTTCCTAGCGCGGACCGGGCTGGTGGGCCCGGAATTCCTGCGGACCTACCGCCGCCATGCGTACGTGGTGATCCTCATCATCGGCGCCATTATTACCCCGCCGGACATCACCAGTCAATTGCTGGTGTCCTTGCCATTGATGGCGTTGTATGAAGCCAGCATCGTCCTTGCCGCCCGCACCCGGCGCAGCATGGCGCGTGCTGAAGCCAAAGAAGCCGCCGCCCGATGAGCACCTTCAGTTCATGCCTTCGTCCGCTCATGGTTGCGCTTTCTGCCATGGCGTTTGGCCTGTCCGCTTCCGCCCAGACCACCCGCATCACCGGTAAGGTTACCGATGCCGTAACCGGCGAAACGTTGCCATTCGTGAACATCGCCTTCATCGACAGCCGCATTGCCACCAACTCCGACCTCGACGGCAACTATGTGCTGGACACGTACTATCCAACGGACAGCATCCGCGCGGGTGGCGTGGGCTACACAACCTTTTCCGCGAAAGTGAAGAAGGACGTTCCACAGGTCATTGACATCAAGCTACAGCCGAGCACCGGCCAGTTGGAAGACGTTGTGGTGACCTATTCGGGCAACCCGGCCTTCCCCATCCTGCGCAGGCTGGTGGCCAACAAGCCGACCAATAACCGCGAAAAGCTCGCGGCATACCAATACGAGGCTTACAACAAGATCGAGTTCGACCTCAACAACATCACCGAGGATTTCAAGAAGAAAAAAATCTTCAAGGACTTCGCATTCATCTTCGACCATGTGGACACGGCGGACGGAAAGCCTTTCCTGCCCATCTTCATGACCGAAACGCTGAGCGACCTCTATTACCGCCAACATCCGCAAGCCCGCCGGGAGGTCATCCACGGGCAAAAAGTGAGCGGGGTGGAAAATGCCAGCATTTCCCAGTTCATGGGCGACATGTACCAGAACGTGAACATCTACGAAAATTACCTGGTGATCTTCGGCAAGAACTTCATCAGCCCCATCGCCGATGGAGGAAAAGGCTTTTACGATTATCACTTGGTGGACAGCAATTGGGTGGGCCGCAACTGGTGCTACAAGATCGAATTCAGCCCCAAGCGGGTGCAGGAATTGGCGTTCACCGGCAACATGTGGATCTGCGACACCACCTATGCCGTGCGCACCATCGAAGCAACCATCGCACCGGGCGCCAACCTGAATTTTGTCCAGGGTTTCCAAGTGAAACAGGAGTACAACGAAGTGGCCCCCGAAGTGTGGATGCTCACCAAGGATGAACTGGTGGTGGACCTCAACGTGGTGCGCGATACCGGCAAGCCGAACAAGAACCCCGTGCAGGGTTTTTATGGCAGAAGAACGGCCAGCTACCGCGATTTCGTGATCAACAAACCGCAAGCCGACGCTTTCTATGATGGCGCTGATGAAGTGGTGCTGAACATCGATCCCTTGAGCGCCAGCTCCGACTATTGGGACCAGCACCGGCACGAGAACCTCACGGCCAAGGAACTGGCGATCTACCAGATGGTGGACACCATGAAGACCATCCCGAAATTCCGGACTTATGTGGACATTGTGACCACCGTGGTAACCGGCTATTACACCAAAGGGAAGGTGGACCTTGGTCCGTACTTCAGTGTGTACAGTTTCAATCCCATCGAAGGCAACCGCTTCCGCTTGGGTGGCCGCACCAGCAGCGCATTTAGCACCCGCACTGAATATAACGGCTATGCCGCATACGGTACCCGCGACCAGCGCTTCAAATTCGGGTTCGGTGGGAAAACCTTCGTGAGCAAAACTTCCCGGCAGATCGTGGAGGTCAATTACAAACAGGATGTGGAACAGTTGGGCCAAAGCGTGAATGCGTTCCAGGGCGACAACATCCTAAGCAGCGTATTCCGGCGAACGCCGAACACCAAGCTCACGTTGGTGGAAGAAACGAAGGCCAGCTACCAGCGCGAATGGTTCACAGGATTGGAGAACACGCTGCAAGTACGCTACCGTACGCTCTATCCGCTGGGTGACCTGGAGTACATCAAACCGTCTTCAACAGGAGAACTGTCATCTGTGCTGAATGCCATCCACACAGCAGAGATCGGCCTGAACACGCGCTTTGCCTACAAGGAAAAATACGTGAGCGGCGACTTTACGCGGGTCAGTTTGGGAACGTCCTATCCCACGGTGGAACTGCACTTGGCAATGGGCCTGCCCAGCTTGGCTAAGAGCGAATACGGGTACCAGAAAGTGGTGGCCCACGTGTATCAGCGCTTGCAGCTCGGGGCCTTGGGCTGGATGCGCGTGAACGCCGAGGCCGGCCAAGTGTGGGGGGCACTACCGTATCCGTTGCTCATCCTGCACAGCGGAAACGAGACCTTTTATTACGACGACCTCGCATTCAACACCATGAACTACTTCGAGTTCATCAGCGACCGGTATGCCGAACTGTTCGTGGAACACCATTTCGAGGGGCTCTTCTTCAACCGGATCCCCTTAATGCGCCGCCTAAAGTGGCGCGAAGTGGTGAGCGCAAAAGCCGTGGCCGGAAGCTTGGACAAGACCAAGGCCGAGCAGGAATTGCTCTTCCTGCCCGGCATGTATACGTTGGACAATGGCCCCTTCGTGGAAGTGGGCGCGGGCGTGGAGAACATCCTCAAGGTGCTCAGCATCCGCGGCGTGTGGCGGTTGCGCTACAACGATCACCCCGGTACAAGCCCGTTCGCATTACGTTTGAACCTCTTCATCAATTTCTGATGATCCTGCGAGCGGACAACATCGTGAAACGTTACAAAGGCCGCACCGTGGTTGGCGGCGTTAGCGTGCAGGTGGAGCAAGGCGAGATCGTAGGCTTACTTGGGCCTAACGGCGCGGGAAAGACCACGAGCTTTTACATGATCGTCGGTCTTGTGAAGCCCAACGAAGGCCGCGTGTTTCTTGAAGGTGACGACATTACCGACCTGCCCATGTACAAGCGCGCGCAGAAAGGCATCGGTTACCTGCCGCAGGAGGCCAGTGTGTTCCGCAAACTTTCCGTGGAGGACAACATAAAGGCGATCTTGGAAATGACCAAATTGACCAAGGCCGAACAGCAGCAAAAGCTGGAACGTTTGCTGGACGAATTCAGCCTTGGGCATGTGCGCAAGAACATGGGCGACGTGCTCAGCGGCGGCGAGCGCAGGCGCACGGAGATCGCGCGCGCGCTGGCAACGGAGCCGAAGTTCATCCTGCTGGACGAACCCTTCGCAGGCGTGGACCCCATTGCCGTGGAGGACATACAAGGCATTGTATCGCAATTGAAGCAGCGCAACATCGGCGTGCTCATTACCGACCACAACGTGCAGGAAACGCTCAGCATAACGGACCGTGCCTATTTGCTTTTCGAAGGCAAGATCCTGAAGCAGGGAACAGCCGAGGAACTCGCAGCGGATGAACAGGTGCGCAAAGTTTACCTCGGACAGAATTTTGTGCTGCGCAGAGCGGCCAGTCGTGAGTCTACGAGTCGTGAGTCGTGAGTCTGTCCGAGTTGGACTCAAGACTCAAGATTAAAAGACTCACGATCATCCATTCGAAATGTCCCCGCTCGCTCTCACCCTCCTCGAATGGATCGCCGTGGTGCTCAACATCGGCTTCACGCTGTGCATCGCCTACGAGAAGCGAATAGGTTGGGCCTTTGGCTTTGTAGCGGGCATCATCGGCGTGGGGCTGTACGCGCTGGCGAACACTTGGGCCATGGCCACGCTGAACGTGTACTATGTGGTAATGGCAATCTACGGCTGGTTGAGCTGGGGCCGAAGTAGTGAGGCTGGACGGATCCGTACGCAACCCACACTATTCCACGTGCTTGCCATTCCGGCCGGGCTGTTGCTCACTTATGCAGTCTCCGTCTTCCTGGTCCAATACCTTAACGGCAGCTTCCCGCAGCTCGATGCGTTCGTCACCGTTTTTAGCTTCATCGCCACGTGGATGATGGCTCGTAAACTGATCGCCAACTGGGTCTATTTTATCGTGGTGGACAGCGTGGCGATCTACCTCAATTGGCGCATCGGCTACATGGGCTATACGCTGCTGAACGCGATCTACCTCGTGCTTTCCGTTGTGGGTTTGGTGAAGTGGGGAAAGCAGTTGGTGAAACAACGTGCAGAAGTGCTCAGCGCTTGATGAAGGGCTGTGCGCTTTCCCCGGCGGTTCCGATCAAGCGAAGTGTATAGGCCCCCGGCGCAAGTGCTGTCACATCGAGTGTCATTTCGCGTTGTTCGAGCGCCTGCGAAAGCACCTTGCGTCCTTGCGCGTCCGTCACTTCCAAGCGGCCCTTAAGTGGGACTTGATCGCCCAACGACAAGGTCAGCCGGTCCGTAGCAGGGTTCGGGAAAAGCGTGAAAGTTGCAACGGCCGCTGGCGTGCGGATCGACGTTGAAATTTGTGTTTCCGCGATGTATGGCACCGTGTCCGTGCCGGTATTGGTGGTGAACTCGCCACCGGCGAAAAGCCCCGGAACGTCGATCAGTGGATTTGCAGCGATGGCATTCACCGGTGCGTTGAAATCAGCCAAAGGCTCGAACTGGTCCGCTGCGCCTGCGAAACGTGCAAGGTGTTTGCCTTGTATCAGGTTGAGGCCCGACAACTCGAAAGCGCCGCCCATGAAAAGGTGCTCACCGTCCCATGCCAATGAATTGACCTGCGTGGCGCCGAGCTGTTGTATGACATAGCTTGTGAGGTTCGGCATCAATGGCTCCCATGTTCCGGCCCCCGGTGCCATTCGCGCCAGACCGAACAAGGGAACAACGTTCGCGAACATCGAGCCGCCAGCATACAAGGTGTCGTTCACATCCACCAAGGCATGAACGGCCCCATCCAGCCCATCGCCTAGTTGTGCCCAACCGTTGGAGTTAAGGATCGCGATATGGTTTGCGCCCAGCACCGGATCACCGATCTCAATGCCCGTGAATTCGCCTCCTGCGACCAATTTGCCGTTGTGCGTGCCGAGGCAAAGCACCGGCCCAGTGAACGTGCCAAAAACAAATTGCCATTCCGTGCCATTGAGGTAGGCCACATGGTCGTCAGGTCCCGCAAAACCTTGGACTTCACCTGCGGCGAAAAGCGTGTCGCCCTTTACGTGCAATGCAGCCATATAGGGGTATTTCCCTTGGAACACGGCCGTGTAATTCCATTGTGTGCCGTTCCATGTCGCCAAGTCGTTGTTGGCGTTGAAGCCGGACCCGCCCAAGTAAATGTTGCCGTTGAAAACTTCACCGCAGGTAATGGCACCGTTCACGCCGCTGCCCAAAGCCATATATGTGGAACCGTTCCATACCGCGACGTTGTGTGCCGCCACGCCGCCCGCTTGGGTGAATGCGCCGGCAACGAGCAACGTCCCATCGGGCAGTCCCAGCAGCACTTTCACGGAGCCGTTGGTGCCGCCGCCGGGCGCATCCCATTGCGTGCTGGGCGGATATCCCGGTTGGATCCACGCCAGCTCATCTTCCGTAAAGCCTTCTTCCGTTGCCCAGTGCGCCACATCCGCACGCTTCATGTCATGCACGTAGGCGAGGTTCATTTCCTTGTTGATGCTTTCCGCCAGCTCGTTGTGCCCGCTTTCGATCATCAGTTGGCCTACGGCGCAGGCGGTGCCGTTCGGGTCGATAAAGACCGGGTTCCGGAAAGGCAAAACATGGTTCTGCGGGAAACGCCCACGCTCGGCGTAGCTGTCCAGGTCGTTCAGAAGTTCAGCGCGTTTTGTGGCTGCTTCGGCGGAAAGACCTTCCGCGACGTGCGTGCGCAAGTAGCCCGCTACTAAATGCAAATGCTGCGCGATACGGTCGGCTTCACCGGTGAAATGAACTGTGCGTGCGTCGCTTACCAAGGAAGCATCCATGTTCTTCCATTGCGCGTTCACCTCCAGCATGTGGCGGTAGAGGGGCGCATTGGTCTGCGGCGCCAGTTGCGCATTTGCGGTAATCGTCAAGACGAGCGACAAGGGGAGGGTAAGTGTGCTTTTCATCGAAGAGGTGCTATCGTTTCAAATAGAAGACGAGTGCTACGTTTCATTCGCTGCCTGCCTGCGAAGTTACTTTGTCCCATGCGCAAAGTGGTTGTGACCGGAGCCGAATGCAGTGGCAAGTCCACTTTGTGCGAGGACTTGGCGGAGCACTACGGCGTGCTTTGGGTGCCCGAAATGGCGCGGCAATACTTGGATGGACTGGAGCGGTCGTACGATGAAGGCGATCTCTTGAAGATCGCGGAGCTTCAGTTGCGGACAGAAGACGAACGAGCAGCGGAAAGCCCGGCTGGCGTACAATTGCTGGTCTGCGATACCGACCTCATCACTATCCGCATCTGGGGCGAGGAAAAGTATGGGCGCAGTGATCCATGGGTCGTTCAACAGACCAAGAGCCGCCCGTACGACTTGTGGATTTTATGTCGCCCCGACATTCCGTGGGTGTACGATCCGCAACGCGAAAACCCGCACGACCGGGACCGCTTATTTGTGGTGTATAAGAAGATGTTGAAGAAATTGAAGAAGCCCTACGTGATCATTGAAGGCGGAAGGGAGGAGCGGCTGCGGCATGCAGTTGCGGCAATTGATCGGCTGGTGCCGATCGAATAACCGGCTCCCGGCTGGGGCCGGGCGCCAACTCAAGGTGTGGACCGCGGCTTCGCCCGGTCCATCAGTGTCCATCGTTGTCCATTTACGCCCTGCTGCACACTACCTTTGCCGCGTCGAAACACTGGGGTGCCACACAAAGGCTGAGATCATACCCATAGAACCTGCGCAGGTAATGCTGCGAAGGGACCGCTCCGAACCACTGGAGCACCTCCGTGCCAGACGTAACCCCACGGAGGATAATGAAGCGATTTCTATCGGTCTACCTTGCATTTATGCTGGCAAACTTGGCTTTCACCCAAGTGAAATTGAACGGAAACGTGCGCGATGCCGATGGCGCACCCTTGCCATTTGCCAGCGTGCAGTTGGGCGATTTTGGAATGCTTGCCCAAACCGATACCCAGGGCACATTCAAGGCCAGAGGGTTATTTGAAGGCGATCTGCGGTTGCGCATTTCGAGTGTCGGTTTTCTTCCGAAGGATACCGTGATCGCGTTGCAGGCCGGAGAGAATTCAATCAAGTTGGTGATGCAACGAAGCACGGTTCAGCTCTCCGCAGCCGAAGTAACCGCCTTGCGCGCCGGCGACCGTGCGCCCTTTGCCAAAAGCACCTTGAGCGCTCCGGACATTGCGAAAACCAATGCCGGCGTGGACCTGCCATACCTGCTGGACATGCAGCCCAGCGTGGTCGTGGGCAGCGATGGCGGCACCGGCATCGGCTACACGAACATGCGGATCCGCGGAAGCGATGCAACGCGCACCAACATCACGCTGAACGGCGTGCCTTTCAACGATGCGGAGAGCCAAGGTGCATTCCTGGTGAACCTGCCAGACCTTGCCACCAGTGCTGAGGATATTGAGATACAGCGCGGCGTGGGCACCAGCACCAACGGTCCGGGCGCATTCGGTGCCAGCGTGAATTTGCGCACCACATCCGTAAAGCGTGAAGCGTGGGGCCTGATCGATGCCGGTGCAGGTTCGTACAACACGCAGCGGTATTCCGTTAGCGCGGGTACAGGGCTCATCAACGACAAGTTCAGCCTCGATATGCGCTTGTCCTCCATCACCAGCGACGGTTACATCGACCGCGCCAGCGCTGACCTGAAAAGCTATTTCCTGCAAGGTGCATGGGTGGGGAAGACGCGTTCGTTGCGCTTCATCACGTTCCGGGGCGTGGAAGAAACCTACCAAGCTTGGGACGGCGTTCCACGCGAGGTGATCGACACCAACAGGACCTACAACGGCTTCACCTACGACAACCAAGTGGACCACTACGATCAAACGCACTACCAACTGCTGTTCGACCAAACTCTTGGAGCGAACACCACCCTGAACCTTACGCTGTTCCGAGTAAACGGCGCAGGCTATTACGAGCAGTTCAGGCCCGATGACGACCTGGCAGCTTACGGCATCGCGCCAGCGGTGATCAACGGCGACAGCATCAGTACCACGGACCTCATACGGCGGCGCTGGTTGGCCAATACGCTCACGGGTGCGAACGCCAGCGCGGAAGTGAAGCTGGACGCGCACAAACTGGTGCTGGGCGGCAGCTACAGCGATTACCGCGGCGAACACTACGGCGAAGTGATCTGGGCACGCCATGCGGGAAACACGGACATCCGCAATCGCTACTATGATGACAACGCGAAGAAATCCGATGCCAACGGCTTCGCGAAGTTGACATACGCGCTCAACACCAAGATCGATCTCTACGGCGACTTACAACTGCGAAATGTTGGCTACAGTTTCCTCGGCTTCAACAACGCCCTCGACAACGTGACGCAGCAGTTGGACTACACTTTCTTCAACCCGAAAGCCGGGTTGCTCTGGCGCGCCGGAAAAGGAGGGAAGGCATACGCTTCGTTCGCCGTGGCCAACCGCGAGCCGAACCGGGACGACCTCGAAGAAACCACGCCAAGCAGTCGTCCAAGTCCGGAGCGCCTCTTCGATTACGAGCTGGGCTATGAACGCCGCGCCGGTCGTTGGAATGCGGGCATCAACGCGTACTACATGGACTACACCGACCAGCTCGTGTTAACCGGAGAATTGAACGACGTAGGCGCTGCCTTGCGCACTAATGTGCCGCAGAGCTACCGGGCCGGCGTGGAGCTGATGTTCGCCGCGCAGATATCGAAGCCGCTAACGTGGAAGGCCAACGCCACTTTCAGCATGAACAAGGTGCGCAACTACACCGAATACGTGGACGACTGGGACAAAGGCGGCCAAGTAGCAGTGCGCTATGTTTCCAGCGACCTCGCCTTTTCACCCAACGCCATCGCGGCAAGCGAATTAAGTCTGCGCGTTTGGGACAAGCCGAAGAAAGGCCGCGCCTATATCACATTCGTTACCAAGTACGTGGGCCAACAATACTTGGACAACAGCGCCAGCAACGACCGCCTGCTTGATGCTTACATCGTGAATGACCTGCGCGCCAACGTTTCCTTGTTCCACTGGAAGGGCACTAAGAGCGTGGACTTCAACCTCACAGTGCGCAACATTTTCAGCGAGCTGTACGAGAGCAACGGCTGGGTCTACAGCTACATCAGCGACGACCGCAGACAGGAGCAGGTAGGGCTTTTTCAGCAGGCACCGATCAACTTGCTGGGCGGGGTTAGTGTGCGGTTTTGAAGGTTAAGCGGGCTGGACATTTTCCCTATCTTTGAACTCAAAGACATTAAGATGAGTACCGACGCCATGAAGCTTGAGTTGATCCAATGGCTCTCCCAATTGGAGGACAAGGGTCTGCTCAATTCGTTATTCCAGTTAAAGAAGACCAACGAGACTGCTGACTGGTATGATGAACTCACAGATGAGCAGCGTGCGGCAATTGCAGAAGGAGATGCGGACCTGAAAGCCGGTCGCGTCACGAGTTCTGAGGACCTCTGGAAGAAGTATGGCCGCGCTACTAAGGGTTGAATGGACCGCGCGATCTGAGCGTGATCTGGCTGGCATTCACGAATTTATTCTACTAAGGTGGACCGTGAGAGAAGCTGACGCTTTTCTCGGGCAGGTTATCGATTTCGAACGACGCATAGCGAAATGGCCAAAAGGCTTTCGACGCTCGGAACGGAACAAGCAACATCGTTTGGGGCTGGTCCATCGGAATACAATGGCAGTATATCGCGTGTTCCGTGATCGGATTGTCATCATAACGCTCTTCGATACGCGATCCAATTCACCGCATTGACCTTCGCCGGTGCTGCCCTAACTCGCGTCGTGGAGGCGTTTCAAGTATTGTCAAATTGACCGATGGGAAGAAGATGCACATTTTTTGCTCTCCACCCTTTACATGATCCCCTTCTCCATCCTCGACCTCGCACCAATTGCCCAAGGCGGCACGGCTTCGGACGCATTCCGCAACTCCGTTGAACTGGCGCAAGAGGCGGAGCGATTGGGTTTCCAGCGCATTTGGCTTGCGGAGCACCACGGCATGGCGGGCATCGCCAGTGCGGCCACCGCCGTGGTGATCGGCCATGTGGCGGGTGCCACCAAGACCATCCGTGTGGGCGCGGGTGGCGTTATGCTCCCCAACCATGCGCCGCTGATCATCGCCGAACAGTTCGGCACATTGAACGCGATGTATCCGGGACGGATCGATCTCGGCTTGGGCGCGCGCCGGGCACCGACCAGCTTACCGCACGGGCCTTGCGTCGCGACATGAACGCCAGTGCGGACCAATTCCCGCAGGATGTGCAGGAACTGCAGTTCTATTTCCAGCCCGCGGAACCGGGGCAAAAGATCAAAGCCATTCCCGGTGAAGGGCAGGACGTGCCGATCTGGCTGCTCGGTTCCAGCCTCTACAGCGCGCAGTTGGCAGCGATGCTCGGACTGCCGTTCGCATTTGCCTCGCACTTCGCACCGGAACTAATGGAACAGGCCGTGGCGCTCTACCGCGAACGATTCACACCAAGCGCGCAATTGAAAAAACCGCATGCGATGCTCACTGTGAACATCTTCGCCGCCGAAAATGATGCCGAAGCCAAGCGGCTTTTCACCACTATGCAGGTCGCCTTTGTGAACATGCTGCGCGACCAACGCGGAAAAGTGCAACCACCCATCGACAACATCGACGATTTCTGGAGCCCACAGGAAAAAGTATGGGTCACCGAAAAGCTCTCGCGCTCATTCGTGGGTTCAAAAGAAACAGTGGAGCAGGGGCTGCGCAATTTCCTCGCCGAACACAAACCGGACGAACTCATGATCTCTGGTCACTTCTTCGACCCCAAAGCGCGCCTGCGTTCATTGGCCATCACAGCAGCCATCCGTGATCGTTTGAATTGACACACCGGATCTATCCGTGTTCATCCGTAGTTGAACTCCGAAGCCAACACCTGCAGCGCTTCGCATTATCAGCGTCAATCAGCGTTCATCAGCGGTTCACCTTTGAAACCATCAACTGCGGAAATACGCGTTCTCAGCGCCTCCGCGCCTCCGCGTCCAATTCCCGAGGTCTTTAACCATGCACCGCCTCGCTCATAGCGAAGATGTGGTCAGGGTCCTGCTCAAAAGCCGTCCCGACCACTAGCACATCCGCTCCGGCATCGCACAAGACCTGCGCGGTTTTCACGTCCCGGATTCCGCCTCCGATGATGATAGGCACGGCCACACTTTTGCGCACCGCTGCGATCATCTCCGGAGAAACCGTGCGCAACGCGCCACTACCAGTGTCCATATAGATGGTCCGCAGCCCCAGCAATTCACCGGCAATGGCCGTAGCCGCAGCGATTCCCGGCTTGTCGTGTGGGATCGGCACTGTCTGGCTCACGTAGCTCACTGTAGTTGGTTTGCCTCCGTCAACCAACATGTAACCCGTCGGAATGGCCTCGATCCCCATGGCGCGTATGGTGGGCGCAGCCGTGACGTGGTGGCCGATCAACAGCTCGGGATTCCGGCCGCTGATGAGGCTGAGAAAAAGCACCGCATCAGCATGCTTACTAAGCTGCGCCGGGCTGCCGGGGAAAAGCACCACGGGACGGTCGCTCCATTGCTTTACCAATTCCACGCAGCGGTCGAAGGCCGCCGAGGTGAGCAGACTTCCACCCACGAAGATCATGTCTGCTTTTGCCATGCAGGCGTTCTGCACAGTGCGTTCCAATTGGGCTTCGTCAGCACCGAAGTCGGGGTCGATCAGCACGGCAAGCATCTTTCGCCCGCCAGCCTTCGCCGCTCCGATCAAGTCGATCACAATGCCCATGCCGCGAACTTAGTGCGAAAGATCACGCTAGGATTAACCGCAACAACGCAATGGCGCAACGGGCCATGCCTGCGGCAGTTAAAAACGCCACGAAATGCAGTTGGAACCGCTAAGAACACCAAGAACGCAAAGGGTTTGGGAGAACATGAAGTCAATTGGGCCGGGTGGTCGAGGCAACGTCAGGCCTATTCACCAATCACCACCCACCAATCACCAACTTTTAATCTTCTCATCGCATTTTCTACCTTTGCACTCCTTTTGAAAACACGGAACATGCCACAGACAGCAGAACAACTCAAGTACAAAGTGAAAGACATCGCCCTCGCAGATTGGGGACGCAAGGAGATTGAACTCGCCGAGGCCGAGATGCCCGGACTGATGGCTCTCCGCACCCAATACAAGGGCAAGAATCCGCTGAAAGGCGCGCGCATCGCGGGTTGCCTGCATATGACCATCCAGACCGCCGTGTCGGCCGAGACCCTGGTGGACCTCGGCGCACAAGTGAGCTGGAGCAGCTGCAACATCTTCAGCACGCAGGACCACGCCGCCGCGGCAATTGCCAAGGCCGGTATCCCCGTGTTCGCATGGAAAGGACTCAGTGAAAAAGATTTCGATTGGTGCATTGAGCAGACCATCTTTGCCTTTGAAGGCGGCGAGCCGTTGAACACGATCCTTGACGATGGCGGTGACCTCACCAACATGGTCTTCGACAAGTTCCCTGAGCTCACCAAGAACATCAAAGGCCTCAGCGAAGAGACCACCACCGGAGTTCATCGCCTGAAGGAGCGCCAGAAGAACGGCACCCTCGTGATGCCCGCCATCAACGTGAACGACAGCGTTACCAAGAGCAAATTCGACAACAAGTACGGCTGCAAGGAGAGCGCCGTGGACGCCATCCGTCGCGCAACCGACGTAATGATGGCCGGCAAAGTGGCCGTCGTAGCAGGTTACGGCGACGTGGGCAAAGGCACCGCCGCTTCATTGAAAGGTGCAGGAGCACGCGTGATCGTTACCGAGATCGACCCGACTGCGCACTGCAGGCCGCCATGGACGGCTTCGAAGTGAAGAGAATGGCCGACGCTGCACCGCGCGCCGACATCATCATCACGACCACGGGCAACCGCGACATCATTCGCGGCGAGCACTTCGAGGCGGTGAAAGACAAGACCATCATTTGCAACATTGGCCACTTCGACAACGAGATTGACATGGCCTGGCTGAACAAGAACCACGGCAAGAGCAAGGTGGAGATCAAGCCACAGGTGGACAAGTACACCATCAACGGCAAAGACATCCTGATACTCGCGGAAGGCCGCTTAGTGAACCTCGGTTGCGCCACCGGCCACCCCAGCTTCGTAATGAGCAATAGCTTCACCAACCAAACGCTCGCTCAGCTCGAACTGTGGAACAACAACGGCAAGTACGAGAACAAAGTCTACGTGTTGCCCAAGCACCTCGATGAGATGGTGGCCAAGCTGCACTTAGCCAAGATCGGCGTTGAGCTGGAGGAGCTTACCGACGTGCAAGCCAAATACATCGACGTACCGAAAAACGGACCTTACAAGACGGACGAGTACCGTTACTGAGGTTATCGTCGTTGTCAATTGATCGAAGTGCGGCCCTGCGTTTTATACGCTGTGGCCGCACTTCCTCTTTAGGACGAGCTGCCAAGCGAGGGCACATTACGCCCCTCAAACCGTCATAAACAAGCGAGCTATTGCGCATTCGCAGAACGCAGCACCCCTTCTCCATCGGAGAAGGGGCCGGGGGTTGAGGGCATATTGAGGCCGTCCAGCAAACAGCACTGCGCAACCAAGTACCACCAAAAAGCAGAACGCGCCCTCCTTTCCCTCGGAGAAAGGGGAAGGGGATGAGGTCGGGGGAAGGGGGGCATTCAAACCGCCAACCACCAACCTACAAACACCTAGTTGAAAATATGCAGCGTGGTCCCGTTGAACGTGGTGTGGTACAATTTCAATCCCAGCGCAGCAGGACCTTCCGTAACGCTGCCGTCCAACATTAGGAAATGCACTGCCGCAACAAATGGTATCGCGCGTGATCACTTGGCTGTCGTCCACATAGACCTTGCACAGGTTTTCCGGTTGGTACGTGCAATGCCGGCCCAGCGCAGTGAGTTGGTCCGGGCCGTTGCGGTAGACGATGATGCCTTGAGAACCCCCTGTGATGTAGACCCAGCCGCCGGTCGCCGTCAAATCCACATATTCCGGCAAGTTCACGTTGATGTTGATGTCCACATTGGTCAACGGCACGCCAATGTTGTTTTCCTTCTTGCATCCCCCCAACAAAAACAGGGCGCTCATGGACAATACAACAAGGTCGCGGGAGTTCATCAACAAGGTAGTGTGGGTGCTTAACGCCACGCCGCAAAGTTAGGTATGTGCTTCCGGCACGAATTTGGCGGCTCATTGATCATGTTCCGAAAGCTCTTCCGTCTGCTCGTTGTGCTGCTGGCCTTGGCTGCTGCGCCAACGTTACATGCGCAGGAGGGCATCAGCAAGGAGAAGCAGGAAAAAATCCAGGCTAAGAAAGAGAAGAAGGACACCAAGGAGGTGAAGAAAGAAGAGAAGCGCATCGCCAAAAACACTTGAAGAACCAAAAGCCGGAAGTTCGAAAGCGGATGAAGCAACACAAGAAGCGCGCAGGCAAACAGGGTAACACCGGCCACCGCGACCCCTTCTTCCGCAGGCTTTTCGGCTCCAAGCATTGAGGCCGCCCAGCAAACCGCTCAGAACAACCGTACTGTTGCGCATTCCCAGAACGTGCCCCCCTTCTCCCTCGAAGAAGGGGAAGGGGGATGAGGGTGCATTGAGGGCGCCCAGCAAACGGCACTAACGCCGAAAGCCCCGTTGGACAAGCAATTGGAGTCACCCTTTCTACTTCGGTGAATGGGCCGGGAGATGAGGGTGAATTTGTGCAGACCAACAAACCGCACCACTCAACAAAGTCCCACTTCGCAAGTAAGTGGAGTCACCCCTTTTCACTCGGAGAAGGGGAAGGGGATGAGGGCTCAGACCTGTATATGAACCGTCCATTCGTGTAACGCACCGTCCGTCACGGCCACATACCTTGCACCTGCAACCAGCGATCCAACCCGCGCAATGGCTACACCAACCACACAGCTTTCCGTACCCGAGGAGGGAAGTTGCTTGCGCAAACAGTGGGCTTTTTTGATTTGCACCATTCAACCGCTTTTCTATCTTTACGCCCCCTCGTTGCCAAGTTTACACGAACGTAACACCCGATCCTTGATGCTGAGAACACTATGCTCGGCCACTGTCATTCTTATTTGCAGTGCCCTTAGCCTGAAAGCCCGGATCGGCTCGGGCACCCTACAAGGAACCGTTAAGGACAAGAAGTCCGCGGAACCCCTGCCTTTCGTCTCCATCGTGGTGGAAAGTAACGGCACGCGGACCGCGGGAGGCCAGTCCGATTTCGACGGCAACTACAAGATCAGCCCGATCACTCCGGGTACCTACGACGTTACCGTGAGCTATGTGGGCTACCAGCCCACCAAGATCACAGGCGTGGTGGTGAACAGCAACAAGATCACCTTCCAGGATTTCGACCTCAACAGTGGCATGGAGCTGGCCGGTGTGGAAGTGATCCGCTACAAAGTGCCTCTTATTGAAAAGGACGGAGGTGCTTCCGGTGCTACCGTGACGCGTGACCAGATCGCCAAAATGCCTACGCGTTCCGCAACCTCGATCGCCACCACCGTGGCGGGGGCCAGTACCGCCGGTACCGGCGGTGGAGTGAGCATCCGTGGTTCACGCAGTGACAATACGTACTACTATATTGACGGGGTGAAAGTGCCCGCCGGTGCCGGTGTCGGTCTACCGAAGAGCGCCATTGAAGAAGTGCAGGTGATCACCGGCGGCGTACCGGCCAACTACGGTGACGTTACCGGTGGTGTCATCAACATTACCACCCGTGGACCCAGCCGTCAATTTTTTGGCGGCGTGGAGTACCTTACTTCCGGTTACAAAGTCGGCTCGGACATCACCGATATCGTTGGCTTGGACAAGTACGCGTTCAACCAGCTTGAAGCCAGCCTCAGTGGCCCTCTGCTCTTTAAAAAAGACAGCCTTGGTAAGAAGGACAAGCCATTGCTCGGCTTCTTCATCAGTGCACAGGCCACGGATGCTGTGGACAACAGCCCGCTTTGGGGTGGCGACCTGCGCGTGAAAACCGATGTACGCGACCAATTGCTCAGCAACCCGTTCCGCGTGCTTCCCAGCCCGAACGGACCATTGGTCCGCTACAACTCTGATTATCTGCATGCTGACGATATTGAGCAGCTCGATACGCGGCAGAATGCGGGCAGCAGAAGCTTGCTCGCCTCGGGTAAGATCGATATTTCCACAACCCCTACCATCAACCTTTCCGTGGGCGGTTCCGTGGACTTGAACAAAGACCAGAACTTCAACCGGGGCAATTCGCTGCTCAATGCGGAGAACAACAGCGAGTTCATCAACAACACATGGCGGACATTCGTCCGGTTCACCCAGCGCTTCAATAGCCGCGAGGAAACCATGGATGACCATGAGACCAACGGAATCAAGAACGCCTACTATTCAGTACAAGTGGACTATTCGCGGCAGAACCAGAAAAGTCAGGACAAGGACCATGGAAGCAACTTGTTCGACTATGGCTACCTCGGCAAATTCATCAGCACGCGCATCCCTACGTACGACTTCCTTACAGGTAAGCAAACCGGCTTCCAGGTGGTCAATGTGGACTTCGTGCCGGGGGACTTGAACCCGACCGCCTCCGCGTTTGACGAGCAGTATTTTAATCTGTTTCCGACGGACGCCGGTTTCTATACGGATTTCAACGCTGTTTCTGCCAACAATGGTCTGCTGAACGGTCAAGTTCCGGACAACGTGTATAGTCTCTGGAGCAACGTAGGTTCGCTTAGCAACCGCTATTCCACCTATCAGCAGGATCAGATCCACATCGGGGCGAACGGTTCAGCCGACATCGGAAAACATGCTGTGAGCATCGGGGTGGACTATGAGCAGCTCACCCAGCGCAGCTACCGCATCAACCCGCTCGGATTGTGGGGCCGTGCCCGTGACTTGGCGGATTTCCACCTCCAACAATTGGACTTCAGCGATTCTACGCTCTCCCCCGGTCCTGATGGCATCATCTACACCAGTTACGACCGTTTGGTCGGGGCAGATCAAACTACTTTCGATTATAACCTGCGTACCGCGTTAGGCCTCGACCCGAACGGAACGGACTACATCGATGTGGACGCGCTGGACCCTTCAACCTTCTCCTTGGACATGTTCGCTCCGGACGAACTTATCCAAAGCGGTCAAGGCCTCATCAATCCGAATAATACGGGTGTAGGCCTGATCAACAGCTACTACGGCTATGATTACCTCGGCAACAAACTCACCAGCCGACCCACATTTGAAGATTTCTTCGACAAGAGCAGCAGATTGGGCAATGACACGGTTTACTCCCGTCTGCAAGCGCCGTACCAGCCCATCTATGTGGCCGGCTACATCATGGACAAGTTCGCGTTCGATGACATCATCTTCAACGTGGGTGTGCGTGTGGACCGTTACGATGCCAACCAGAGCGTGTTGAAGGACCCCTATCTGTGGAGGCCCGCATACACCGCTGGCGATGCACAAGTGCAAGACCTGTACAACGGAAACCCGCGACCAGGGAACATCGGGGACGATTATGTAGTGTACGTGAACAAGATCGAGGATCCTTCTTCCATCGTGGGCTACCGTGATGGTGACCAATGGTACAATTCCCTCGGTGAACCCATTCCCGACGGTTCCGTGCTCCGCCAATCCGAAGGCATCCAGCCTTACCTCATCGACTACGCGAACGACCCTTCCGGCAGCCTGCAAGGATCCAAGCTGCGTAAGGAGGCTTTCGAAGTCTACAACCCACAGGTGAACGTGATGCCCCGCATCGCCTTCTCCTTCCCCATCAGTGACGAGGCCGTATTTTTTTGCGCACTACGACATCCTTACCCAACGGCCCACGGACTTCGGTCGGTTGGACCTGCTGAACTACGCCTACATAGAGAACTCGGGCTACGTATTGCAAAATGCCAACCTGAAGCCGACCAAGACCATCGACTATGAACTGGGCTTTCAGCAAGTGTTGACCAAGAGCTCTTCGCTGAAGCTTTCTGCCTACTACCGTGAATTGCGCGACCAGATCCAGATCCGGAACGTGAGCAATGCTTGGCCGGTGGAATACAAGACTTATGGCAACATCGACTTCGGCAACGTGGTGGGCTTCACCACCACCTACGACCTCCGCCGTACGAAGAACGTGTGGATGCGCGCCAGTTACACCCTTCAGTTCGCCAAAGGAACGGGTAGTGATCCCAACACCACCTTTGGCTTGATCAATGCCGGCCTGCCGAACCTGCGTACGATCTTTCCGCTCAGCTTCGACCAGCGCCACCGCTTCCAAGGCACCGTGGACTTCCGCTATGGAGAAGGCACCGACTACAACGGACCCATGCTCTTTGGCAAGAAAATCCTCCAGCGCACCGGCGTGAACTTTGTAGCCAACCTCGGCAGCGGTACCCCGTACAGTCGTTCGTCTTCCATTTACAACGAAGGAGAGAACAGGGGCACATACACCTTGGACGGAACGCTTAACGGGGCTACCTTGCCTTGGCAGTTCACCACCGACATGGTGATCGATCGGGACATCCCGCTGACCTTCGGTAAAGACAAGGGTGACAAAGCCAAATCCAGCAACCTGAACGTCTACTTGCTGATCAGCAATGTGTTCAACACGCGGGTCGTAACCAGCGTGTACCGCGCTACGGGATCCCCGACGGATGACGGCTATTTGGCCTCTTCCCAGTTCCAAGCCGACATCAATAACCACAACGACGTCCAAAGCTACCGCGACCTCTACGCATTGAGCGTGAATACTCCTTACAACTTCGGCGCACCGCGCACCATCCGTTTGGGTGCAAGGTTCGACTTCTGACCCCAGAAAGGCCTCCTTAGCCATGAAACACACACGCCTTCTTTCCCTTGTTGCAGCCACCGTCGGTGTGCTGGCACTACAAGCCCGTGAGGTGCCCGGATTGCCGCAAGGCATTACGCAACCCGGCGGCAACCACCAAGTCGGTACGCTGCGCGCTGCACCCTGCGCTCCCGCATCCGCCTCCGCCCAATTGGACCTCAACAACGTACGCGCCCGCATTGAGAACGGGGGTACCTTGTGGGAGAACAGGGCTACGGGAAGAGCCGCTTATGAAATTCCCAAAACCACCGACAACACGGGCCCCAATGCGCTTTTTGCCGGTGCGTTGTGGATGGGTGGTCTTTCTCCGGACAGCATCCTGAAATTGGCGGCGGTGCGTTTCCGCCAGATCGGCAATGACTATTACCCGGGACCGTTAACGGCGTTCGACACCCTTACCCAAACGGGTGATGCCTCAACCGATGCCATCCAGTGCAACAAGTACGACAGGATGTTCAAGACCATGCGCGTGGATGCCCAAAAGCAGTCCGCGTATTACACGTGCTTGAACGACCCCGATTGCAACACCAACGTCGATTTTCCGGGCTATTCAACGCCTGCCTATTTCTACGACTGGCCGGCTCATGGCGATCCCTCACTAGGGCAGGACTACAATTTGGCTCCGTATTTTGACTCCCCGTACGGTGAACAAAATTTTTATGACCCCGATGGTGGAGACTATCCCGGATATGACCTGCAGGGCATCATCGATTGCAAATCAAAGAAGCGTACGGACGCCATTCCACTTTTCGGTGACCAAAACATTTGGTGGGTTTTCAATGATAAGGGTAATGCTCACACTGAATCAGGCGGGCAGCCTATCGGCATGGAGATCCGTGCGCAGGCTTTCGAGTTCAGCACCAACGATGAAGTGAACAACATGTCGTTCTACAATTACGTGTTGATCAACCAAGGGACCCAAACACTTTACAAGACCTATTTCGGCCAATGGGTGGACGTGGACCTTGGAGGTGCCACAGATGACTATGTGGGTTGCGACGTACAACGCGGTTTGGGCTACGGATACAACGGTGACCCGGTGGATGAGGGTTCGACAGGTAGCGCCGGGTATGGTGGTCCCACGCCACCACCACCGGCCGTCGGCGTGGACTTCTTTGAAGGGCCATACCAGGATGCTGACGGCATCGACAATCCGCTGACGACAGACTGCCAAGTGGCCAGGGATCAATTGGGCATTCCTTACGGAGGCATTGGTATCGGGTATGGGGATACCATTCCGGACAATGAACGCTACGGTATGCGAGCTTTCGTCTACCATAACAATTCCGGCGGACCTACCGGCGACCCCAGTAACGCGATCGCCTACTACAATTTCCTGCGGGGCATTTGGGGCGACAACACACCGATGACCTATGGCGGGACGGGATACGCTCCCGGCGGTGGAGGCACCCGCGCGACGTACATGTTTCCCGGAACTTCTGATAACCTGGGTTGGGGAACGAACTGTGTAGCACAACCCAATTGGGACGAGGTAGCTGCTGGCAATGCGCCAGCTGACCGACGCTTTATCCAAAGTGCTGGACCGTTTACCTTGTTTCCTGGCCAGTTCAACAACATCACCGTGGGCGTGGTATGGGCCCGGGCATCAACCGGGAACGTCGAAAGCAGCGTGGAACTCATGCGCCGTGCGGATGATAAGGCCCAGTCGCTGTTCGACAATTGCTTTAAGATCCTCAACGGTCCGGATGCACCTTCGCTCACCATCCAGGAAATGGACAAGGAGTTGATCCTCTACATCGCCAACCCGCAAGGCAGCAATAACTTCAACGAGTTGTACTCCGAGCTTGATGCTACGATCCCGGCAACGGATACCGCCGGGGTGCCGAACGACCGGTTCTACCGGTTCCAGGGGTACCAGATTTTCCAGTTGAAGAACGCTGATATAAAAGCAGACCAACTTCAGGATCCGGATTTTGCCCGTTTGGTTGCCCAAGTGGACGTCCTCGACACCGTTACACAATTGATCAACTGGTACCAGGACCCGACCCTAAATGTGGCCGTGCCGCAGGAAATGGTGAGTGGTCAGGATACGGGCATCGTGCATTCCTTCCGGATCACTTCCGACTTGTTTACCCAGTCTGACCCGTCGTTGAAGAACTTCCAGACCTATTACTTCATGGCCATTGCCTACGGCTATAACAACTACCAGGATTTCGTGCAAACTCCCGAAGGTGCGCTAGGCCAGCCTTATCCATACTTGGCAGGCAGGAAGTCGCCCACGGGTTCCATCCAAGCCGTGGCGGGTATTCCACACAAAGCTGAAGTGGAGAACGGTGGCACGGTGCTGAACGCGCAATACGGCGACGGTTTCGTGATCACCCGTATCGAAGGACAAGGCAACGGTGGCCAAAAACTGGAGTTACAGCCAGCCACGTTGGACGGGATATTGGCATCTCCGGTCAGCCGATTGGACGAACTGAAATACAGCCAAGGACTGGGCCCAGTAAATGTGAAGGTCGTAGACCCTTTGAAAGTGCCAAGTGGCAATTTTGAACTGTGGATCAAGGACACTACGTCCATTCCGATCCCCACGGCGCCGATCACCTACAAGCGTTTGCAGGATGCGTATTGGATTCTCGTACGTCTTACTGACAACCCCACCAGTGCGGATACCGTCTATTCCACGCAAAGCATTCAAATTCAGAACGAGGACATTATCCCCGAATGGGGGATGTCGGTCACCATTACCCAGACCTTGTATGTCGCCGAGAAATTTGCCAATTTCCTTGGCAGCGATAAGAAGGTGAACAGCCCGGATTGGTATGCTGGCATTCCCGATCAGGAAGGCGAGTTGGTCCAGAACTGGATCAGGGCCGGACAGTCCGTCGATGATGCCTTGGCCTTTCCTGATTACGGAGGTATTGACAACGATCAACAGTACGAAAAAGTGTTGGGCGGAACTTGGGCCCCATGGCAGCTCGTAGGTGACACGTTGGTACAGCCCGGTACGGTGGAATCGATCATCCGCAATACGCAGACCAATACGAGCATCAAGGACATCCCGAGCATTCAGGTTGTGATCACACCGGATAAGAGCAAGTGGAGCCGTTGCATCGTGGTTGAGGAAAGCGATGCACCACAATTCACCATTCCCGCCAATACCAAGAAACTCCACCTGCGCGATCGGCCCAGTGTGGACAAAAACGGTCGTGCAGCGGGCACGGACGGAGCGAATGACGGGGAAGCGAACTTGGTAAACTCGACCGGCATGAGCTGGTTCCCGGGTTATGCGGTGGACGCTGAGACCGGGGAGCGTCTTAACATGTTCTTCGGGGAGAACAGCTTCCTTGGAGGCGGTGCCGGTAACGACATGATCTGGAATCCATCCAGCGAATTGTATACCCAAGACGGATTCACTCCGGTCTTCGGTGGGCAACATTGGATCTATGTGTGCTACAACGTTCGGCGCATCACCCCCGCTGCTTTGGCCAACAACCGGATGCCCCAATATGACGATGGTGCATTTGCCCGGCAGGCCATGAACTCCAGCGCAACCATTCCCAATGTCTATGGTGCGGTGGGTTGGGTTGGTTCCGGATTGTTGAACGAGGGCATGTTCATGAAGAGCCCGGAAGATGGCCTCGTGCCTTCAGAACTACGCTTGCGCATGAATGTGAACAAGCCGTACAATTTGTACGCCGATCCTTATCCGGGGTACGAACCCTCCATCACCCCCCAACGCAACGGCGGCTTGCCTTTGTATGCCTTCAACACGGGTGAGCAGTCCACACAGGTCAATGTTACGGATGTCGGCCAGAGCGTACTCGACCTGATCGGAGTAGTACCCAATCCGTACTACGCCTACAGCGGCTATGAGACCGGGCGCTTGGACAACCGGGTGAAGTTCATCAACTTGCCCAAGACGTGTACCGTGAGCATCTACACCGTGAGCGGTTCCTTGGTGCGCAAGTACAACAAGGACAACGAACTTACCTACCTCGACTGGGACCTGAAGAACAACTACAACGTGCCCATCTCCGGAGGGACATACTTGATCCATGTGGACGCACCTGGCTTGGGTGAGCGCGTGATCAAGTGGTTCGGCGTGATCCGCCCGATCGACCTGCAGAATTTCTAATTCCATCGGATCCACGATAATGCCACACAGCATGAGCAAGACTTTAAAACTATCGAGGATGTCGGCGGCAGCAGGGTTGGCCCTGTTGGCCACGGGCGCAATGGCCGGTAACCCCGACCGGGCCGGCGGTGCCGGTGCCACCCAGCTCTTAGTAAACCCATGGGCCCGCAGCAACGGCTGGTCCTTGGCGAATACCGCCACTTTGCAAGGCGCCGAAAGCCTTTTCGGCAACGTGGCAGGCTTGGCACATATCCGCAAAACAGAAATTCTCTTCAGCAGCACCCGCTGGATGGAAGGCAGTGGAGTGAAGATCAACTCCGTGGGCTTCGGTCAAAAGCTGGGCGAAAGTGGTGTGATCGGTATCAGCGCCACTACTTTCGGTTTTGGAGACCTGCCGGTTACGACCATCGACCAGCCGGAAGGCGGATTGGGCACCTTCAGCCCAACTCAGGCGAACATCGGCGTGGCCTACTCGAAAGCGTTTTCGAACAGCATTTTCGGTGGTCTGCTCTTGCGCGTGGTGTCCGAGTCCATTGCTAACGTGCGCACTTCTGGCGTGGCTTTCGATGCCGGTATCCAATACGTGACCGGTCCTACCGACAACGTACACTTCGGTATTGCTCTTAAGAATGTGGGACCTGCCATGAAGTTCAAAGGTGACGGCCTATCCGTGCAGGGTCTGTTGGTAGGAGGAGACAACTCCCTCACCTTGGAACAGCGTTCCGCTGATTTCGAGCTGCCCTCCATGATGAACATCGGTGCGGCGTACGACTTCAATATCAGTGAGCTGCACCGTGTGACCGTGGCCGGCACTTTCATCTCCAACTCCTTTACCAAGGACCAGTTCATTCTGGGCGCGGAATATGCGTTCAAGAAGATGTTCCATGTGCGGGGCGGCTACCTCTACGAAAAGGATGTCACCGACGACGTCAAGCGCGAAACGGTGTTTACCGGACCCAGCGCCGGCGTAAGCATAGACCTTCCGTTCGGCGAGGAGAAGAAAAGCGCCGTTGCCATCGACTACGGTTACCGCGCCACCAATCCTTTCAGCGGTGTACACAGTATCGGCGTTCGTTTGAGCCTCTGATCACTTTAGTCCCTATCTTTGGAAAAGGACCCGAACGGGTCCTTTTCCGTATTTCACACCCAACACCCCCCGGCCATGAGCACAACGGCCTATTACACCGAGGAAGGACTTAAAAAACTGCTGGACGAGCTTCACAAGTTGAAGACCGTGGACCGGCCGCACATCAGCAAGCAGATTGCTGATGCCCGAGACAAAGGCGATCTCAGCGAGAATGCCGAGTACCATGCCGCCAAGGAAGATCAAGGTCTACTGGAAGCGCGCATCGCTAAAATGGAGGAGGTGGTGGCCAGCGCCCGCGTGGTCGATCCCGACCAAGTGGACACTGATAAAGTCTACATCCACTGCACAGTGAAAGTGCGCCAACCGGCAAGCGGCGCGGAACGCAATTTCACCCTCGTCGCTGAAACGGAAGCGGACATCAAGACCGGCAAGATCAGCGTGACCTCGCCCATCGGCAAGGGCTTACTGGGCAAGAAGGTGGGCGAGAAAGCCGAGATCACCACGCCCGCAGGCACTACGCTTTTCGAAGTACTCGACATCTCCCGCTGATGCCAAGCATTTTCACCCGCATCATACGGGGCGAAATACCCTGCCACAAAGTGGGGGAGGATGAACATTTTCTTGCTTTTTTGGACATTAATCCGCTGCGCGAGGGCCACTCCCTTGTGATCCCGAAATTGGAGGTGGACAAATTTTTCGATCTGCCGGCGGACGTGCTTGCGGCGATCATGCCCTTCGCGCAGGAAGTAGCCGGGCGCATAGCCAAGGTGGTGCCGTGCAACCGCATCGGTGTGAGCGTGGTGGGGCTGGAGGTGCCGCATGCGCACGTTCATCTCATCCCCATCGATTCAGTCTACGACATGGATTTCGCCAGGCCGAAGTTTCAGTTTACGCAGGAGGAACTCGCATCTTTTGCTAAGCGGATCCGGGAAGCCTGAAATCCACCGCCAAGACGCTAAGGGCGCTAAGATGAATTGGCGCGAAATGCAACGAGCGTTACAGTAGAAACCGAGGCCCCCACTACAGCACCTTCTTTGCGCTCTTCACGTTTTGGCGGTAAAAAACTCTGGTACTACTCTTTCACCCGCCCCGGATTATTCCGAATAAAGCTCCCCCATACGCCGGAGCTTTTACTACCACCGGACTTGGTAGGCCGCGCTACGCTGCCCTGTGCAAAATGGTGGCATAATGCCACTGCAATAGCATCGGTGGCATCCGTGCTTTTCGGGATTTTCGCATTTCCTAAAATGCTGCCCAGCATGGCGGCCACTTGCTCCTTGGTGGCGTTGCCGTTGCCGGTTATGCTTTGCTTGATCCGCTTTGGTGCGTACTCCACCACGGCGAGTTCGCGGTGCAGGGCCGCGGCAATGGCCACGCCCTGCGCGCGTCCCAGCTTCAGCATGCTCTGCACGTTTTTGCCGAAGAACTGTGCCTCAATGGCCAATTCGTCCGGATGGTGTTTTTCGATGATCCGCAGCACGTGGTTGAAGATCTCCCGTAAGCGCAATGTGTGGTCGTCGCCGGCGGAAAAGCGGATCGCATCGGCTTCTATAAGCGTGGCTTTCCCGTTCTGGACCAGCAACACGCCGAAGCCCATTACGGTGGTGCCGGGATCGATCCCCAGGATGATCCGCTCCGTGGGTATTCCCGGTCGGCTACTTTTGGTCGCTTCCATCTGCTTGATCCACTGAATGTCGCGCCGAACGCTGGTCCTTCTCCGTGTAGCGGTGCTTGTCGCCGTCGGCGTGTTCTTGTACATCCGCATCGCGGCGCACCAAAGTACGCTGGCCGCATGGGACGAATGGCACTTGGCGCTGGAAAAGGCCGACCTGCGTTTGTGGACGGTCATGCTGTTGCTTGCTGTCTTGAACTGGGGCCTTGAAGCCGCCAAGTGGCGCCTGCTGATGACCGCTGTGGAGCCGATGGGGCGGCTGCGCGCGTTTGCCGCAACGTTGGCCGGAACGGCCATCGGCATCTTCACGCCCAACCGTACCGGCGAGTTTGTGGGCCGGGTACTTTTTCTGGAACCGCACAACAGATGGCGCGGCGGATTTGCTTCGGTGCTCGGGAGCATTGCACAATTCGCTGTTACCGTGGTGATCGGAGGAGCCGCTTTCGTCTTATGGTTTCCGCAACAGACGAAAATGCTCGGTGGCTATTGGGCCGGTGTGGCCGGGGCCGCTTTAGTGGCATTGGTCGCGGTTGGAACATTAGTCTTTTACTTCCAGCCACGTTTGCTCCGGCAAGTGGTGGCCAAGCTTCCCTTTCTCCGCAGGTTGGACAAAGATGCCGCAGTGTTGGACGGATTTCCAGTACAAACCACTGCCACCGTTTTGGGCTTGAGCGCCATGCGATATGCGGTGTTTGCGGTGCAGTACATTGTGCTCTTGGCCGTCGTTGCGGACATGCCTTGGGCCATCAGCCTAATTGCCGTTCCTCTGATTTTTCTCGTAACCACCTTGGTGCCCACCATGATGCTCACGGAACTCGGCGTGCGTGGTTCCGTGGCTGTGGCTTTGCTGGTGCCCACTGCGCAAGATCCCTCACCCGTGCTACTGGCGGCATTCATGTTGTGGGCCGTGAATTTGGCCTTACCCGCCGTGGTTGGCGGTTTCATTTTGTTGATCCACCGGATAAAGAAACCGGCATGAGCGGGGTGGTGCTTTTGGCGCTCTTCGCGTTCACCGCGGCCTTGGTTTTTGCCTTAGTGATTTCGGGATGGACCGCCGTGTTGCGAAAACTGGTTGGCGAGGAAGCCCTTGTTCCTTCTGCGACGGGGACCGCAGTCACATTCATTATTCCCGCCCGGGATGCGGAGGACACGATCGGCGCATTGCTACAAGATCTGCATGCACAACGATGGCCGCAGCACCTGGTGGAAGTGCTGGTTGTGGACGATGCCAGCAGCGACACCACCGCAGCGATCGTGCGGGGCATGATGGCGACCTGGCCCAACTTGCGCCTGCTGCGCAATGTTGGCGCAGGGAAGAAGGATGCGATTTCGCTTGGCGTTCGCGAAGCCGCAAATGACCTCATTGTCATGACAGATGCGGACGCCCGTTGCGGCCCACTTCGGTTGGCGGCACTGGTCAACCACTTAAGCGAGCAACCGGCACAACTGGTCTTGATGCCCGTGGTGACGCACGGGAACGGATCGTGGCTGGGCCGCGTGCAAGTGGACGAACAATGCGCATTGCTGGGCGCTGCGATGGGCAGTGCCGATGGAGGAACGCCATTGTTGGCCTACGGCGCCAACATGGCATTCAGCAAAAAAGCGTTTCAAGCTGTCGGCGGTTTCCAAGGCGATAAATGGGCCAGCGGCGATGACCTTTTCCTGTTGCGCCGCATGCAACACGCCGGGTTGAGCACCACGTTTTTGGCGCGTGCTGAAACGGCCGTCCATGTGCAAGCGGAAACTGGTCTCGGTGCTTTCTGGCGGCAACGCCTACGTTGGGCCGGGAAGATGCGTGCCGTGCGCGGCGCTGGCGCATGGGCCGGTGCGGTGGCCTTGCTGCTGCCGTGGTTCCTCCTGTTCGCCACGTTCAAATTCAACCTGCACGATGCACTGGGCCAAGGCGCAACACGCATCCTGCTGTTGCTAACCGGTGCCTGGTGCCTTTGGCTTGTGCCGGTGCTGGGCCTCGTGCAACAAGTCAAGCGTAGCGTTTTGTCATCACAAAATCCACCAAAGCGCCGTGATGCATTCCCCACGTTGCTCTCGCTGCTCGCCTTTTCGCTTTATGCGCCCGTGGTGGCATTGGCTTCAATCTTCATACGCCCAACTTGGAAGGGTAGAAAGATCTAACCATGCAGCGAGATGCCGGTCTTCGTAACGCTTTTAACTGCCGTAGGCATGTCGTTGCGTCCGTTGCGGTACAACGCATTGAGGCCGGTATTCTCAGCGTCCTCCGCGTCCTCCGCGGTTAAACCCGTTGAGGCCGGTATTCTCAGCACTCTCCGCGCGCCTGGCTGCCGAAGGCACGCCTCTGCGGTTGATCCTTCTCAGAAAGGCAGGTCGTCCTCACCTTCCGCTGCAGGCATGTCCGCCATGGTGGGAGGGGGAGGAGCAGCATTGCCACTTGCACGCGGTGCTGCCGGAGCTGCAGCGCCTACTTTTTCGATGCGGTCGCCCTTCAAGCTGAGGAAGTGCTTGGTAACGCCGTCCTTGCCGGTCCATTCGCGGCCACTAACGTAGGCGGTTACCGCAACTTGGTCGCCGGGGGCGAAGTTGTCCAACAGGCCGGTTTTGTCCTGCACGAATTCGAACGGGATATGCTCCGGGTAGTTGCCCGTCTGTTCGGTGATGACGAGTTCGCGCTTGCTGAACTTTTCGCTGATCTGCTGGGTCTTGCCCACTAATTTCACGGTGCCGTTGATGGTTACTGATGCCATTGTTTTGTCGCCGTAACGGCGATGGTGTTTGGTTAACGTTCGTTGAATGCGAGCAGCGTTTTCCACGCTTCCTCTTTGTTGCCTTCGCGAAGGAGCTGCTTTGCTTTTTCGTGCAGTGCAAACTCCAATCCGGCCGGGTCTTTTTCCATGTTGATGAACAAATCGGAAAGCTCGGTGAGCTTGTATTCGTTCACCGCGGTTTCATCCGGCACGGCGAGCAAACTGCCCAGCGCTCCCAGGTCGTTGCCGGAAAGCACGGTGCTGTTGCGCACGGATCTAGGTAAGGCGTCCACGCCCACGCCGAAATCTTTGTTGGGTTGTACAAGCTCGAACAGCGCATCGCCGTGCGCCCTGCAGTAAAACATGCCGCCCATGCGGCCAACCAGGTCGATCTTGCGCTGGTCGATGTGGTTGTTGGCATCCAACAGGTCCTCGCGGATGTGGATCAACACGATCTCGCACAACACCAAATTCCCTGCACCGCCGCCGGTGCCGGTCTCGATCACTTGTTTCACCACGCACTCGAATTGCACCGGGCTTTCCTTCACGCGGAAGGGACGCACTTTTTCCGAGGCCACCGGCGTAAGGCCCGATTTTGCGAACTCATCAACGCCATCGGCAAATTCTCCGCTCGCCACGGAGACCTGTTGCACCATGGCATAATTCACCACGTTGATCACCACTTCCGGCACGGCCTTCACATTGTGGAACGTGTGCTTGGTGGTGTTGTCGCGCCCGCGACGTGCCGGACTGAAGATCGCCATCGGCGGGTTGGCACCGAAGATGTTGAAGAAGCTGAACGGACTGAGATTCGGTTTCCCTTCAGCGTCTACCGTGCTCGCCAAAGCGATGGGGCGCGGACCAACTGCACCGGTCAAATAATGGTGCAGTTCGGCGACGGAGATCTCCTTGGGGTCGGCGCGTTTCATTGTCGGTGGGCGAAGTTAGTCCTCTATGCGGAACGGTTATCTTTGCCGCCCCGAAATTGGCGAAAGCCTGCCGGGAGAATGAACGGACGTGGCGGAATTGGTAGACGCGCTGGTCTTAGGAGCCAGTACCGTGAGGTGTGGGGGTTCGAGTCCCCCCGTCCGTACTTGAATGAATGAACTATTCGCTTGAAGCGAGAAAGAACGAACATGAACATTGAACGCGAAGAAACAGGAAACCTCACCGCAACGCTTAACGTGGTGCTCGCGCCGGAAGACTACAATCCCGGTGTGGACAAAGTGTTGAAGGAACAACGCAAGACCGCCGCATGGCCCGGTTTCCGCCCCGGCCAAGTGCCCATGTCCATCGTGAAGAAGCGCATCGGGCGCAACGTTCTGGTGGGCGAAGTGGAACGCTTGGTGGACGAAAAGCTCCGCAACTACATCCAGGAGAACAAGCTGCGTGTGCTCGGCCAACCGTTGCCCAGCGATGCCGCAGCGCCCAACAACTGGGACGAGCCCGGTGAGCTGCGTTTCAAATACGACCTGGGCATGGCGCCCGAGTTCGATGTGGAGATGGGCGCTAAGCTGGATGTAACGATGCCCATGGTGGACGTGGAAGGCGATCTAATGGAAAAGGAGATCAACGATCTGCGCCGCCGTTTCGGCAACTTGCTTGATGCAGAAGTTTCCGCGGATAGCGATATGCTGATGGGCGACCTGATCCAGCTGGACGAACAAGGCGAGATCCTTCCCGGAGGTCTGATGAACCGCACAACGATCACCATTGGAGAGTTGAAAGACGAGGCCACCAAGCAAGCATTGATCGGCAAAAAAGTGGACGATGCCGTGCAAGTGGATCCGCACAAAGTGAGCAATGGTCATGAAGATCTCGCCAAAATGCTGGGCACCGACCACAGCCATGTGCATGACCTGCAGGGCAACATGTTGTTCCGAATCGCGGAAGTAAAACGATTGGAACCCGCCGAGATCGGAACAGATCTTTACGACAAAGTTTTCGGTCCCGGACAAGTGACGGACGAGGACACGTTCCGCGCTAAAGTGAAGGAAGGACTGGAAGGCATGTTGCGCCGCGATTCCGAGCGGATCTACAAGCGCCTTGCAGTACGCGCCATGGCGGATAGCGCCAAAATCGACCTGCCGGACAGCTTTTTGAAGCGATGGATCGCAGCAACAAGCCAGAAGCCGATCACCCCGGAAGAACTTGAAGCCGGATACAGCGGCTACGCCGATGGACTGCGCAAGCAACTGGTCGAGGACCGCATCGTGGAGAAGTACGGACTGGAGGCGAAAGGCGAAGAGCTGAACGAGTTCGCCAAACAGGCCGTGGCCAATCAATTCGCGCAATACGGCATTCCCGCGCCGGAAGGTGAACGCCTGCAACAAATGGCCGGCGAAATGCTCGCTGACCGCGACCAGATCAAGAAAGTCCGCGATGCCATCGTGGACCAAAAGCTCACCACGCACTTCAAGGCCATGCTGGAACCAAAGGAAAAAGTAATGTCCTTGGAAGAGTTCGTAAACTTGGCACGCACTGCGTGAGTTAGTTGTTACTCCAGTCTGCGAGGAGGAACCACGAAGCAGCCTTTAATTCATCATTGACCAACTGAACCTGATTAAAGATCACTTCGTCGTTCCTCCTCGCGAAAAGGTAGGCGAGCGGCAGTCGCCTAATCACCAATCACAATTCACCTTTCACCAACTCCGCGCCTCCGTGCCTCTGTGGTGAAAAACCAGTCTTACATCACCTCCTTCCCCCCATGATCCCCAAAGACGAATTCCGCAAATACGCCGTAAAGCACCGCAACATCGCCAGCACCACGTTGGACAGTTACATCACCGCGAGCATCACGCCATACATCATTGAAGAGCGACAGCTAAACGTGGCGCAGATGGACGTGTTCAGCCGTTTGATGATGGACCGCATCATCTTCCTCGGTACCGGCATCAATGACCAAGTGGCCAACATCATCCAAGCGCAGCTACTGTTCTTGGAAAGCGTGGACGCGAAAAAGGACATCCAGATCTACCTCAACAGCCCCGGCGGCGGGGTGTATGCCGGCTTGGGCATCTACGACACCATGCAGTACATCGTGCCGGATGTCGCTACTATTTGCACCGGCATGGCCGCGAGCATGGGCGCCGTGCTGTTGTGCGCTGGCGCGAAGGGCAAGCGCAGTGCGTTGAGGCACGCCCGGGTGATGATCCACCAACCCATGGGCGGCGCCGAAGGGCAAGCCATCGACATGGAAATTACCGTGCGCGAGATCCTCAAATTGAAGAAGGAACTGTACGACATCATCAGCCAGCACAGCGGACAAACGTTCGACAAAGTATCCGCCGACGGCGACCGGGACTACTGGATGATCGCCGAAGAGGCCAAAGCCTACGGGATGATCGAAGAGCTGTTGGTGCGCAACACCAAGTAAGCTGGAATAGCGGACCGGTGCGTGTGTTCAAAACTGAACGCGCGCACTGGACCTCCGGCCTTCGTTTTCGTACCTTCGCACTCCCATTCGGCGCAAGGCGCCAACCTCCATCCATGGAAAAGAAAGAGATCAAGTGTTCGTTCTGCGGGCGCGACAAGCAGGACACCAACGTGCTGATCGCCGGCATTACCGGCCACATCTGCGACGGATGCATCGCCCAAGCACAGAACATCATCTCCGAGGAGATCGGTCAACGCGACCGCACGGACATCGAAGGCGCTGTAGCGTTGCAAAAGCCGAAAGAGATCAAAGCCTACTTGGACGAGTATGTGATCGGACAGGAAGACGCCAAGAAAGTGTTGAGCGTGGCCGTATACAACCACTACAAGCGCTTGATGCAAAAGCCTCCGGGACCGGACGAGGTGGAGATCGAGAAAAGCAACATCATTCTGGTAGGGGAGACCGGCACAGGAAAAACGCTTTTGGCAAAGACCATCGCCAAAATGTTGAACGTGCCATTTGCGATTGCCGATGCCACCGTGCTTACCGAAGCAGGTTATGTGGGCGAAGACGTGGAAAGCATCCTTAGCCGCCTTTGCAAGCTGCGGACTACGACGTTGCCAAGGCTGAGCGGGGCATTGTTTTCATTGACGAGATCGACAAGATCAGCCGCAAGAGCGATAGTCCCAGCATTACGCGCGACGTGAGCGGCGAAGGCGTTCAGCAGGCACTTTTGAAATTGCTCGAAGGTTCCGTGGTGAACGTACCGCCGCAAGGTGGCCGCAAGCATCCCGAACAAAAACTGATCCAAGTGGACACGCGCAAGATCCTCTTCGTATGCGGCGGTGCATTCGACGGTATTTCCAAGATCATCGCGCGCCGCGTGCGCAGTTCTGCTGTGGGATACAGCGCAAGCAAAGCCGCACGGATCAATGAGGAAAATTTGCTCCAATATGTCTCCCCGACGGACTTACGTTCTTTCGGATTGATCCCCGAATTGATCGGTCGCTTCCCGGTGCTCACCTACCTGGACCCGTTGGACCGCGAAAGCCTTCGCCGCATCCTTACAGAGCCCAAGAATGCGCTGGTGAAACAGTACGTGAAGCTCTTTGAGATGGACCATGTGAAGATCTCCTTCGACAAGAAGGTCCTCGACTTCATTGTGGAACGTGCCGTGGACTACAAGCTCGGTGCCCGCGGACTGCGCAGCATCTGCGAGGCCATCATGACGGATGCCATGTATGAGGTGCCAAGCGCTTCCGATGGCCCGTCGGAGCTGCGCATCACCTTGAGCTATGCCCGCGAAAAGTTCGAGCGCAGCCGGATGAGCCAGTTGAAAGTGGCGTAAGCATTTCGAAAAAGTATGCGGCGCTTGCCCTACTTGCTGGCGTAAGGCAGGGGCGGAGTGTAGTTCGATTAGCCGATGGGTAAGATCAGCTGAGCAGCCGCTGGATTTCCATCAGCTAATCAGCCACATCAGCAAATCAGCTGATCCATAACGCCGCATCCCTTAACTTCACCGCCCCGCCAGCCCAGCATGGAAAAGGTAGAGTTGAAGTTCCTCCGCATTACCTACAGCCACACACACGCGGGGGCTTATGCGCTGATCCTTGCTGAGATGCACGGCGATCGCAGGCTTCCCATCATCATCGGCGGTGCTGAGGCCCAGGCAATCGCCATCCAGATCGAGAACATCCGGCCTGCACGGCCCCTTACCCACGACCTGTTCAAAAACCTGTGCGACGAACTGGGCGTTACGCTCCGTGAAGTGGTGATCAACGACCTGGTTGAGGGGATTTTCCATGCCAAGTTAGTGCTGGACCAAGAGGGCAAGTCCGTGGAGGTGGATGCGCGCAGCAGTGATGCCATCGCCTTGGCACTGCGGTTTGGATGCCCGATCCACAGCTTCGAGTTCATTTTGGGCGCCGCGGGACTGCGGATGGAGAATGAGGACGAGCCAGAGACCGGCCCTGCTGCCGAAAACACTCCGGCCGAAAAGCGCGACATCCGCACCACCAGCCCGGAAGAGCTTCGTCAATTATTGGACGAGGCCATTGAGAACGAAGACTACGAACGCGCCAGCAAATTGCGCGATGAACTGAAACGCCGCGAAGGCACGAATTGACCGAAAGGTCTGCTCCGCGCCGGGTCAAACCGCCGCAGGTGGGCCGATGCTGAAAGCAATGGCCGCTCCATCCGCCGTCAACGAGCATGAGGACATCATGCGCCGCTTCAGCATCACCAAGATGCTGCTGCCGGTCGTGATCGGCTTGGGCATCACCGGTGTTATGATCTGGCGCACGGCAGACCTCGGCGCGCTGCAACAAGTGCGCTGGACGTGGAATACCACCTTCTGGATGGTGATGGCGTTGCTGAGCTTGGTGGTGCGCGACTGGATGTACATGCTACGCATCCGCCACCTTACGGACAAGAAATTGGACTGGTGGCGCGCTTTCGTGGTGATCATGCTTTGGGAGTTCGCCAGCGCTTTGGCCCCCGGAATGATCGGTGGGGGTTTCTTCTTTGCCATCTGGTTCCTAACCCGCGAAGGCATAGATACCGGCTCCAGCATCACCGTGATCACGTTCACCTCTTTTCTGGACGGCATTTTCCTCGCCATCATGGCCCCCTTGGTCTACTTGCTCGCCGGACGCTCGGAATTGTTCAGCGGCACGGAATTCACCAGTTCGTTCTTGGGCAGCAGCCTGTTCTTCGCGTTTTGGACCGTCTACTTCATCATTCTGGCCTATAAGCTGTTCGTGGCTTACGCGCTCTTTGTGAATCCGGTCTTCGTGAAGCGCGCCTTGGTCGGCATCTTCTCCGCACCCTTCCTCCGGCGATGGCGACGTTCCGCAGTTACCACGGGAGACCAATTGATCGTGGCCGCGAACGGACTGAAGCACCGCGGCTGGAGTTATTGGTGGCCTGCCCTGCTCACCACGTTCATCAGTTGGAGCGCACGGTACAGCATCGTGAACTGCATCTTGCACGCCTTCCCCGACGGAAGCCACTTTAGCGATCTGGTGGTGTATGCCAAGCAAGTCGTAATGGGCATCATCGTGCTGCTGAGCCCAACGCCCGGCGGCAGCGGTTTGGCCGAGTTCATCTTCAACGATTTCCTCGGCATGTACGTGGCTCCCGGTCTCGCACCGGCGATCGCTTTGCTGTGGCGCTTGCTCAGCTACTATCCGTACATCCTCATCGGTGCCATCCTGCTGCCGCGTTGGGTGCGTAGGAATGTGATCAAGCCGTTGGTGCAACCTGGACAGCGCAACGCGTCCGCGGCTGAAAGGCCGTAAGGCATTCAAGGTTCCTTTGGGAGACCCTGAGTGAACAACAATTCCTGATCCGCTGATTCCTAACTCCGACCACCGACGTGTTTGGTCGGAAATCAGGAATCCGGAATTTTCAGATTCACTATATGTGCTGAAATGTTGGTGTCGCCGGATCTTCTTGTGCTTCGCAATGGTGATATTCCCCCATTCCTCCTACATTGACCGCCTTATCCACCCACCATGGAACGATTCCAAGGCCTTTTCGGCATAGCACTTATCCTGGGCATCGCCTTTCTCGCCAGCAACAACCGCAGGCGGATCAATTACAGGACCGTGTTCAGCGGGCTGAGCCTGCAACTGCTTATCGCAGTGCTGGTGTTGAAGATCCCACCGGTCACGCGCTTCTTCCAAGGCATGGGCCACGGCATGCAGAAGATCGAGGAGTTTGCAAGAAAAGGCGCTTCGTTCGTGTACAACGGCATCGCAGTGCAGCAATTTGACGGCACCATTGCCAATTATGCGCAGGGCGGCTTCGTCTTCGCCTTCAACATTACCGCTACCATCATCCTGGTCTGCATCATCGTAGCCGTACTTTACCATATCGGTCTTATGCAGAAGGTGGTGTCCGTGATCGCCAAGGCCATGAACTGGGTGATGCGCGTGAGCGGTGCCGAGGCGTTGAGCAACGTGGCCAGTGCCTTTGTGGGCCAAGTTGAAGCGCAGGTGATGATCCGTCCCTACCTCGCGGGAATGACCAGAAGCGAACTGCTGGCCAGCATGACCGGCAGCCTTGCCTGTATCGCTGGAAGTATCCTTGTGGTGTACGTGGCCATGGGCGCACAAGCCGGCATGGACCTCGCACCGAAACTTATTGCGGCCAGCCTCATGGCTGCGCCGGGCGCGCTGGTGATCAGCAAGATCGTATGGCCCGAGACCGAGGAAAGTCAAACCATGGGCAATGTGAAATTAGAGGTGAAAAGCCCGTACATCAATGTGGTGGACGCCATTAGCCACGGAGCTGGTGACGGATGGCGCATCGCCATGAACGTGATCGCCATGCTCATCGGTTTCATCGCGCTTATAACCATGATCGACTACGGACTTGTGCGGCTCGGCCACCTCTTCAGCCCGGACCTCAATTTGTCCCTCGATTGGATCTTCGGAAAGATCTTCTACCCCATGGCCTGGGCCATGGGCGTGCCCGGCGCCGACGTTGCCAATGTGGCCACCTTGCTTGGCCAAAAACTCACCATAAATGAGTTCGTCGCCTTCCAGAACCTGACCACGCGCAATGTGCCCATCGTTTCGGAAAAGGGCCTGCTGATCGTATCGGTCGCCATTTGTGGCTTCGCGAACTTCAGCAGCGTGGGCATGCAGATCGGCGGCATTGGCGAATTAGCCCCGGAACGGCGCGGCGACTTGGCCCGCCTGGGCTTGAAGGCGCTGCTCTGCGGAACGTTGGCCAGCTACATGAGCGCTACCATCGCGGGGATTTTGATGTGAGGAGTGACTGGTAAGGGGTGACTGGTGAAAAGTGACTGGTGAGGAGTGACTGGTGATTGGACGGCAGCAGTGAGTCTGCCGTTCGTCCGCCGACTAATCACCAATCACCATTTACCAATCACCATACAGAATCCCCATACCGTGATGCGCAACGCACTGTTGATGAAGAGCGCTACTGTGCCCGCAAACACAGAATCCACGGCGCTAACCTTGCCCCGTGAAAATGGGCAGGGAGAAATCGGCGGATAAAAGCACGGGCACCGGGATCCGCGGAGCCTTATCCCGCCTGCGCGGCTCTTCCGTGGGCCGTCACCTGAATGACTTGTGGATGTTGGCGCTGCCCTACCAAGTGGCGGCCGTTACCACGGCCCTCGTGGCCGTGGGCTTCACCAAGCTATTCGTGTGGCTGGAAAACCGGAACGTGGCCTTGATCACGGCGCATCCGAACTATATTTTCATTACGGCACCCATTTCGTTTTTGGTGAGCTGGTGGCTTGTAATGCGTTTTTCGCCCATGGCCAGCGGGGGCGGAGTGCCTCAATTGATCGCCGCTGCGGAAGTGGCCGATGACGAGGAGAAACGCGACGGCAGTTGGCAGTTCCTCAACGTGCGGATCATCTTCGTGCGCTTCCTCGCCACCATGTCCATTATAGCCGGTGGCGGCGCTATTGGCCGTGAAGGACCCATTTTGCAAATTGCAGGCAGCGTGTACCGCGTGGTCCACCGCATCCTTCCGCCGTTTTGGCCGAAGGTGAGCCGCCGCATCATGATGGTGACCGGCGGCGCGGCCGGCCTCAGCGCCGCGTTCAACACGCCTTTGGGCGGCATCGTGTTTGCCATGGAAGAACTCACCCGTTCGCACATCGGCAAGTTCCGCACAGCTGTGCTGAGCTCCGTGATCATCAGCGGCATGACGGCACAGTGGCTGCTAGGCCCATACTTGCTCCTGGGCTACCCGAAGTTGGAACGTGTAGGGCCGTCGTTCATGTACACCTTGCTCGCCATCAGCGCGGTGGCCGGTGCCTTGGGTGTGCTCAGTGGAAAAGGCGTGCTGCTGCTGGATAAGATCCGGCGGGCAATAAAGAGTTTACCGGCGCAAGCCGTTTTCGTTTTGTTCTGCGCGATGGCCTTTGCCTGCGTGGTCCGTGCCTTCGGTCCCCTGTCACTGGGCAGCGGCGAAGCCTTGTTGGACCAGTACCTTTTTTCCAAAGCACCGGAACCTTCGCTCGCTGATGTGGCCGGGCGTTTGCTCGGTTCCATCGTGTCCACTGGCAGCGGTGCGGCGGGCATGCTCTTCGGCCCGGCGCTCACCAGCGGCGCGGCCATCGGCGGCCTCTTCGGCCATTGGTTCGGCGTGGACCGCGGCCAGCTGAACATCCTCGTACTCGGCGGCATGTGCGCATTCCTCACCGGCGTAACGCGCTCTCCCTTCACCAGCGCCATCATCATTCTGGAAATGACCGATCGCCACAGCGCCATCCTCCAATTGATGTACGCCGCCATGATCGCCTCCATCATTGCCCACGCTATCGATGACAAGCCATTCTATGAGCGGATGAAGGACCGGTTGATCGCGTCGGTACCGGGGTTGAAGAAGAGGGTAGTGGAGGAAGGGTGAAAATAGGACGCGGAGGCGCAGAGGCGCGGAGAAATTCTATTTCGTCGGTGGGACGCAAAGTCGCAGAGAAATATATTTCTTTGTTGTATGCCACCCCCACTTAGTTATGATGAGCTTTCAGAACAAATTATCGGTGCGGCGATTGAAGTCCATCGGGAACTTGGACCCGGGTTGTTGGAGAGCATCTACGAGCACTGTCTTGAATTGGAACTACGTAAGCTCGGTTTAACGGTGCTACGCCAACACAAAGTGAATGTGGAATATAAGGGAGCTCAACTCGACCTCGGCTTCCGCATAGACCTTTGGGTCGATGGGCGGGTCATCGTTGAAATCAAAGCCGTGGAGGCAAAACATCCCGTTCACGCAGCTCAGTTGCTCACCTACCTCAAGCTTACGGATTGCCGACTTGGCCTACTTATCAACTTCAATCAGCAAACCTTGGTGAAAGGCGTAAACCGCGTCGCTAACGGCCTCATTGAAGGTGACTGATCCTGAGAGCAATCATCAAATCAACTCGCTTCGCGCCCCTGGCTGTCGACGGCATACTCCGCGTCCTTTTCCAACTCTGCGCCTCCGCGCCTCCGCGTCCAACATTCTGCATTCTCCGCGTCTCCGCGCCTCCGCGTCCTTTTCCAACTCTGCGCCTCCGCGCCTCCGCGTCCAACATTCTGCATTCTCCGCGTCTCCGCGCCTCCGCGTCCTTTTCCAACTCTGCGCCTCCGCGCCTTCGCGTCCAACATTCTGCATTCTCCGCGCCTCTGCGCCTCCGCGTCCTTTTCCAACGCTGCGCCTCTAAGAAGTAATTTTGCACCCCCCATGGAACAATACCACGACCTGCTCCGCCACATTCTGAAGAACGGCGTGCGTAAAGGCGACCGCACCGGTACCGGCACGCTGAGCTGCTTCGGCTACCAGATGCGCTTCGACCTCGCCGATGGTTTCCCCATGCTCACCACCAAGAAGCTGCACCTCAAGAGCATCATCCACGAACTGCTCTGGTTTTTGCAAGGCGATACGAACATCAAGTATTTGCAAGAAAACGGCGTGAAGATCTGGGACGAATGGGCGGATGCCAATGGTGACCTCGGCCCGGTCTATGGTTACCAGTGGCGCCACTGGCCCACGCCCAGCGGAGACCAGATCGATCAGATCGCCAACGTGGTGGAGATGATCAAGAAAAACCCTAACAGCCGCCGTTTGATCGTCACTGCGTGGAACCCTGCGGATGTGGACCGTATGGCGCTGCCACCTTGCCACTGCCTTTTCCAATTTTTCGTAGCGGACGGTAAGCTCTCTTGCCAACTCTATCAGCGCAGTGCGGACATCTTCCTCGGGGTGCCCTTCAACATCGCCAGTTACGCGCTCCTTACCCTGATGGTGGCGCAGGTCTGCGGCTTGCAGCCGGGCGAATTCGTACACACGTTCGGTGACGTTCACCTCTACCTGAACCATTTGGAGCAGGCGGAACTTCAACTAACTCGGGAAACACGTCCTTTGCCCAAGCTGCACATCGACCCTTCCGTAAAAGACATCTTCGGATTCCGCTTTGAGCACTTCACGCTCGCGGATTACGACCCCCATCCACACATCAAAGCAGCCGTATCCGTATGATCATTAGTGCTATCGCCGCCGTGGCCGAGAATGGCGTGATCGGTAACAAAGGCGAGTTGCCTTGGAGCTTACCGGACGACATGAAGTTCTTCCAACGCACCACGTTGAACCACCATGTGATCAGCGGAAGGAAGAACTACGAAAGCATCCCGGAGCGTTTCCGCCCCCTGCGCGACCGTGTGAACATCGTGGTGACGCGCGGTGACGACTATGAAGCGCCGGGTGCCATCGTGTGCCACTCACTGGAGGACGCTCTGGAGATCGCACGCAAGGCTGAGGTGAAGGAGGTTTTCCTCATTGGCGGCGGACAGCTTTATGCCGAAGCGTTCAAGAAAAAACTGGTGGACCGGCTCTACCTCACCACCGTGCATGCCAAGCCCGAAGGCGATGTTCAGTTTCCGAAGATCGGAAAAGGCTGGAAGGAGGTATGGACCGAAAAGCACAAGGCCGACGATCGTCACAAGTACGCCTTCACGCTGGCGGTGCTGCAGAAGTAGCCCATTCAGGCGACAGGTGCGGATCGTGGTTCCCACCTTCGGCCCATGCAAAATGCTCATGCTTTAAAGGCCCGGTTCGCGGCCTTGATCTTTTTACTTGGAGCGCTTTCGGGGCCGGCAACTGCCCAGCTGAATCCCCAACGGCCCGATGCCGCGGTGATCCTGCACCGCATGGAAAAGCTCGATGTGGTCGGCAGCGTGCTTTACATAGCGGCCCATCCGGATGATGAGAATACGAAGCTGATCGCCTGGCTTGCCAACGGTAAAAAAGTGCGAACGGGCTACCTCAGTCTTACACGTGGCGATGGTGGACAGGACCTACTTGGGCCTGAGTTGGGCGATGCGCTCGGCGTGATCCGCACCGAGGAACTGATGGCGGCGCGCCGCATCGACGGCGGTGAGCAGTTCTTTACCCGTGCCAGCGATTTCGGTTACAGCAAAAGCGCTGAGGAGAGCTTCGCCAAATGGGGGAAAGAAAAAATGCTGGATGATGTGGTCCGCGTGATCCGCACCTTCCGACCGGATGTCATCATTACCCGCTTTCCGCCTACGCGCGAAGCCGGACACGGGCACCACGAGGCCAGCGCCATCTTGGCACGCGAAGCGTTCGATCTGGCCGGAGACCCCAAAGTTTTTCCGGAACAATTGAAGCAGGGTTTGGAAGTGTGGCAACCCCGCAGGCTTTTTTTCAACGGAAGCACCTGGTGGAAGAAGGACCTGGCCGAATTCGCAAAGACCGATGCCGATTGGCACACCGTGGACGTGGGAGGCTTCGATCCCTTGCTCGGCCTTAGCTACACGGAGCTTGCGGGAAGAAGCCGAAGCATGCACAAGAGCCAAGGTTTCGGCGCGGCGGAAACGCGCGGACAGCAGCTCGAATTCCTCCACTTCGAAAAAGGCGATAAGCCAACAGGCGATGACATCTTCGGCGGCGTCGACATGACCTGGGCGCGTGTGAATGACGCGCAGGAAGTGCAGCAGGACGTAACCGCTTTGATCGCCGCGTACGACGTGAGCGCTCCGGAGAAAAGCGTGGAAGCATTGTCCCAACTTGCTGCGGCGGTGGACGCCCTCCCGGCTTCGCGTTGGAAGGACCATACCCGGAAGTTGATCAACGGGCTACTACTGGACGCTACCGGAACGGTGGTGGAGGCCATCGCGGACGCACCGCAGGTGGTCACAGGCGACAGTGTGAAGGTTGCGCTCAACATCATTACCCGGAGTGCTTCCCCCGTCACCGTGAGCGGCAAAACCGATGTGCCGCTCACGAACAACACGCCTTGGACAATGCCCGTCGGCCTCAAGGCACCCGTCACTCCCGACCAGCCGTACTGGCTGGAACAACCGCACGGCAACATGTTCACCGTTAACGACCCTGCGTTGATCGGATTGCCTGTGACCCCTACGGAATTGCAGGTGGGCTTTGCGTTGAAATTCCAAGGAGGCGCAACAGTAACCGGGAAAACGCCGGTGATCTACCGCTCGGTAGACCGCGTGAAAGGGGAGCTGGAACAATACTGCGAAGTGGTGCCACCGGTCTCGCTGTTTGCCAGCCCGTATGTTTTCATGGTGAAGGACACCAACGCCATGGCGCATTTCGGTGTGGAGGCGTTTACCGACCTGCCCAAGGCCGAACTCATTTGTGAATTGGTCGCCGGATGGGACTTCAAACCGGCACGGCAAGAGCTTGGATCCATGAAAGAAGGCGAACGCTTGGGCGCTACGTTGAACGTGGTGCCACAAGGTGCGAAGAACCGTGCCTTGCCCTACCTGCGTATGGATGTGGGCCATGCCGGGCCGACCAACCTTACCCGCCGCGTCATTGATTATGATCACATCCCGAAACGTTCATGGTACACACGAGCGACTTTCTGCGCGGTGCCGATCGATGTAAAAGTGAACGCCAAGCGCGTGGGCTACATCATGGGTGCGGGCGATGACGTGCCCCAAGCCTTGGAACAACTCGGATTAACCGTGGATCTTATCGATCCCAAAACCGCGTTGCCAGCAACCTTGGCGAATTACGATGCCATCGTCCTCGGAATTCGGGCATACAACACAGACAATGCATTGAAGAGCTTGAACCCCATGCTGATGGACTTCGTGAAAAACGGAGGCACGCTAGTGGTGCAGTACAACACCAGAAGCAGCGACATGGTGCTGCCCGATACGCTCATCGGTCCTTACCCGTTCAGCATAACCCGTGACCGTGTTACGGTGGAAGAAGCGCCGCCCACCTTCCTTGATCCGACGAACTCGCTGATGAACACCCCGAACAAGATCACGCCGAAGGATTTTGATGATTGGGTCCAAGAACGCGGCCTCTATTTCCTGGGGAATCTCGATCCGCGTTATACCCCGCTCATAGCTTGGAACGATCCGGGAGAGCAACCGCTGAACGGGGCACTGGTTACTTGCGACTATGGGAAAGGTCGCTACGTGTACACAGGGATCAGCTTTTTCCGGCAGTTGCCGGCTGGTGTGCCGGGCGCTTATCGGCTTTTTGCGAATTTGATCTCGCGACGTAATGCCCAATAATCCGGTGTTTTTCACTCTTCATTCCTGAGCATTTTGCATTGGATCGACTGGACCATTCTCCTCGGCACCCTTGGCTTCATCACGGCTTTCGGGGTTTGGAAGACGCGCAGCACGCACACCAGCGAGGGCTACCTCCGTGGTGGCGGTGATGCCCGCTGGTGGGGCGTGGGCCTCAGCGTGATGGCCACGCAAGCCAGTGCCATCACCTTCCTCAGTACGCCTGGCCAAGGGTTTGCGGACGGCATGGGTTTCGTGCAGTTCTATTTCGGGCTGCCGCTCGCGATGGTGGTGATCAACCTCGTGTTCATCCCGCTTTACTACAAATGGAAAGTCTACACGGCGTACGAGTTCATCGGAAAGCGCTTTGATAACCGGGCGCGGCTACTCACCGCCGGACTCTTCCTGGTCCAACGGAGCATGGCGGCGGGCATAACGATCTATGCGCCCAGCATCATCCTGAGCAAAGTGGTGGGCTGGCCATTGTCGTGGACCTGCCTGTTCATTGGAGTGCTGGTGATCCTGTACACCACCACCGGCGGGGCCAAGGCCGTGGGCGTTACACACAAGCAGCAGATGGCCGTGATCTTTGCCGGGCTGATCATCGCCTTCGCGCTCACCGTTCACTATATCGGGCAAACGATGAACTTCGGCGAAAGCCTGAAACTGGCTAACTCGCTCGACAAGCTGGACGTGATCGACCTCTCCTTCGACCCCAGCGACAAATACACCTTGTGGAGCGGCTTGATCGGCGGATTCTTCCTGCAGCTGTCCTATTTCGGTACGGACCAGAGCCAGGTGCAGCGTTACCTCGGGGGAAAGAACGTGCAACAGGCCAAGCAGGGCCTGTGGATGAACGCGATACTGAAGATCCCGATGCAGTTCTTCATTCTGCTCACCGGAGTGCTGGTGTTCGTGTTCTACCTGTTGAATGCCTCACCGGTGCATTGGAACGCGGCAAATGTGGTGGAGATGCGGGGGACAACGGAGTTGCAGGAAGATTTACCGCAAAGGACGCAAAGTGCGCAAAGGGATCGTGGGGACGTGGCGGTGAGGCTGGCACCCGTAGCGTCGACCCATCGGGTCGATCAAGGGGAAACCAGCACGGATCCACAATCGCTGGGCGAGCACAACACCGCCGTTGAAATGGAACAGCAACACGCGCAAAATGCTGTGCAGATCACGGAGTTGACCAAGGCCTGGTTGGCCACGGAGCGAAGCGGGCAGGACGAAACAGCAGCCACAACGGATCTAAAAACCGCCTTGGCCGCCGATGATTCCTTGCGTGCCCGGTACACTGCAGCGATCAAAAACGACCTGCCTCACCGGGAAGCCAATGACAAGGACTACATCTTCGTTAGCTACATCATGGACCATCTGCCAATCGGCGTGGTAGGTCTGCTGCTGGCAATGATCTTCAGCGCGGGAATGAGCAGTACCAGTGCGGAGTTGAGCGCCTTGGCCACCACCGGTGTTGTGGACGTGCTTCAAAAGCAAAGGACCGATACACAGCAAGTGATCTGGGGCAAATGGGCCACGGTTGCTTTCGGTGTGCTCGCCTTGGCCTTCGCTGCGCTGTTTTCGCTCTTCGAAAATCTGATCCAGGCGGTGAACATCCTCGGCTCGCTTTTTTATGGAACGATTTTGGGGATCTTCTTGGTGGCGTTCTTTATCAAACATGTGCAGGGTACAGCCGTGTTCATTGCGGCGGTGGTGGCTCAGGTCGCCATTCTCGCTCTGCATTTTTCCCATCTGGAAGTGGCTTTCCTCTGGTACAATCTGATCGCGCCGGCCATTACCGTGGTCCTGGCGCTCCTGTTACAACGAGTGCTGCCAAATGGAACGGTTCTTGTAGGTAGGAGTGAGCCGAGCAGCTGATGGTCGAAAGATCATGGAAGTGTAATCAAAGCCCAAAGCGAGGCAGCTTTGCGTGATGCTTGCACGTCTTGTTGGTGAAATGCCCAATTTTGCGGGCATTATCTTGGCACCCGTAACCCTGTAAACCCCAAAAACCAGAAGATGAAAAACTTGTACGCTTCCGCAGCCGCTTTGGCTATTGCGGGATCGGCCCTCGCCCAAAGCGGGACGATCAAACCCATGTTGACCGAAAAGGCCTTCAATGGCCAACAATCATCGGTCGCCATTTCGAATGCACATCCGTCCGGTATTCAGGACAGCGAACGTGCCGCATTTTACACCAATGACTTTTCCGGCGGATTTCCTGCCGGTTGGACTACGGTGGATGATGCTACACCCGCTAATGAGACAGCGGTTAATTTCGAATGGTCCAATGACCCGGCATCTGTTACTGCAGCAGCGGCGAACCAGCCTTTGATCCTAACCTTTTTAGCCCCCGGAGCTTCAAATGGTTACCTCTGGGCCAATTCAGACCGCGGCTTGGGTTCAGCTCCGCCCACCAACCACCTCACCAGGCTCACCACCACGGCGATTGATTGTTCAGGCCAGCCCACGGTTTTGTTGACCATGCAGAGCACCATCGGCGTTTTCGACCTTGATGCCGACACCGCATGCAAAGTGCGCGTAAGCACGGATGGTGTCAACTGGACGAACTTCGCTCCCTTCCCGTGCTTGGTGACTGGCAATATCGCCCCTCCTTGCGAGCGTTTCTCCGACAACCCGCAATTGGTCTCCATCAACATCTCCTCCGTGGCGGCTAACCAGCCCAACGTATTCCTCCAGTTCCAGTGGCGTGGTGGATGGGAATACTATTGGGCGATCGATGATCTGGAACTCTCGCCGATCCCGGACAATGAGATCTCTATGAGTTACGGTTACACCGCCCAGTTTGGCCGTGGGTATGAATTCGGCAGGGTACCTGCTGCACAGTTGCTGGCTGACATGAATGTTGGTGCCGAAGTGGTGAATGCAGGGGCTAATGCCCAAACCAACGTGAATGTAAACGTCTCTCTGAAAGATGCGAGTTCGACCGAAGTCGGCACTTCCAGTATTGCTGTTCCTGACGTTCCTCCAGGTGATACCGCTTTGGCCGATGCCAACATGACCTTGCCAAGCTCGATCACGAACGGGATTTACACAGCCGATTTCACAATGACCAGCGATCAGATCGCCAATGATGATGATCCCTCTAACAATGCACGTCAGCGTAGTTTTGAGGTAACGGACAACCTGTACAGCATGGATGGCATCGGTGTTTACCCTCCCGCAATTCTTTCGACTTCCCAAACCGGCACCAACTCATTCTTGGACAATGCGGTCGGCGTTGGGTTTTTGACCTACTATCAGGTAAATGCACAGACCACGTTCTACGGCGCGGAATTACTTCTTGGTGCAAGTTCCGAAGCTGGAACCTTGGTATCCTTTGCCATCTATGACACCACGGATGTGGTGGCTGGCCAAGTGTTGAGCAACGGGATCACCGCAACAGAAGACCACGTGGTAACTGCCGGTGAGATCGCATCAGGTAAGGTCCAGCTCGCATTCTTCGACCAGATATCCTTCCCCGAGGGTGGATATTACTTGGCCGCGAAGTTGAGCCAAGTGGATGGTAAGAACATAACTGTTTTGGATGACATCACAGTGCCCCAGCCATTCGATGCAAGTTTGCTCTTTACACCTGTTGACGATCAGAGCACTTTCATCTACAGCAACGGAAATGCATGGGCCATCCGCCTAAGCGCGGATCCCTCGATCGGCATCAACGAAGTGGCAGGCTTGCCTGGCGTGAACATGTTCCCCAACCCAACGACAGGCGTGTTGCACATCAACACCGCCAACGCTGAAACCACCACCGTGGAAGTACGCAACATGCTGGGCGCGGTGGTAAAGACCGCCACCTTCAATGGCACCGTGAACAAGTTGGACCTGAGCGGCAACGCATCTGGTGTGTACACCGTGCGCATCGGCAACGGAACCAACTACGCTGTACAGTTGGTTACGCTTCAGTAAGCGAATACGCTTTTAAAAACTCCCCCTTGGCGCTGTGTTCAGTGGCCTCGGGGGAGTTTTTTTTGGCGCGTGCGGGTCAGCCGGCCCGAATTCACGCCGTTGCCCGTTGCGATCCGACCTTTGCTCTCCACACTAACTTCATGAAAGGCCGATCTGCTATCTTGCACGCTGAAACAGATTTAACCCAACCACAACTGCATGAAAGGCATTTACACTTTCGGCTTCGCCATGACTTTGGCTGCCGGAAACGCTTACGCCCAGGACGGGCACGGTAACCGGCTTACTACAGCAAAATTGCAACCTAACGCCGTTGGAACAGCGCCCGTCTCCCTTGGCGAGCACCCTGCGGGACCGGCCTCCGGTGCACAGCGCGATGTGCTCTTCACCGAGGATTTTGCCAATGGTCTTGCCGGCAACAACAGCGTAGGCGCTTGGACCGTGGATGGTCCGAACGGCGACATTTGGCGTTTCAACGACCATACGCCAACGGGAGCATACACAACAGGCAACCAGTATATCCAATCCACGACCGCTGCGAACGGTGCTGCAATTTTTGCATCGGACTCGGCCAACTCGGACTGGAGCGGTGGTACACCGGTAATTGTGGCTTCCCCTGTGGATTTTGAAGCTTCACTTGTTTCGCCGGTACTGGACCTCAGCGCAACCCCGTTCGTTGAACTTTCCTTCCAACAAAGATCCCGTTTCTGCTGTAACAACTCGCCGTTCTACTTGGAAGTAAGCACCGATGGTGGTTCAACATGGCCCAGTGCGTTCATAACCAACGCAGGTCTTCCGTTGAACCAAGGCGGCACCGGTGTTTCCGGAGGTCCCGTTGTAACTGAAACCCGTTCCTTTAGTTTGGTGGGCGCTATTGCCGCAAACCCAAGCAACGTGCGTTTCCGTTTTCGCCATAACAGTGAGGCCGGTTCTTCCCATTATTATTGGCAGATCGATGATGTCAATATCCAGTCACTGCCTCCCAATGAGGTGATCATGGAAAACGCCTATACCTCCCAATTCGGCGGCGGGTATGAATTTGGTCGCGTGCCGCAGAGCCAAATGTTGTCCACGCTCAACGTGGGCGCCAGCATCATTAACTATGGATCGAACCCGCAGACCAACGTAGTGGTGAACGTGTCCTTGAAGAATGCAGCCAATGTGGAAGTGGGCAGTTCGATCATCGACCTGGGCTCCATCACACCAGGTGATACCATGTTCGCCGATGCCGACCTCACACTGCCAACCCCAATGGATGTCGGTATCTATACCGCCTTCTTTACCATGGTGAGCGACTCCATTGCGGAAGACTTCAATGCAACGAACAATGCCCAATCGCGCGCTTTTTCCGTAACGGACGATCTCTATTCGATCGATGGTATCGGCGTTTACCCATCGGCGATCGCTACATCCGAACCAGTGGGCACCAGTTCCTTTACGGACAATACCCAGGACGTGCGCCTGCTCAACTATTTCGAAGTTCATGTGCCGGCGACCTTTTATGGGGTGGAAGTGATCTTGGGGTCGGCAACACAGGCAGGCAGCTTTTTCAACGCCTACGTGTATGATACCACGGACGTGCTGGTCAATTCAGACGTCTCGAACCCCATTGCCGTCTCGGATTTCCATGTGATCACAGCTGCGGAAAAGTTGGCCAAAAAGGCAAGGGTTGCTTTTTCTGAACCTTTGGCTTTACCGGAAGGTGCCTTTTTCGTTTCTGCCAACATGTTCCAAGCCGATAACAAAAACATGTTCATCGAGGATGACACGACCGTGCCGCAACCGGGCATCGCAAGCATACTGTGGATCCCGAATGACGAACCCGCAAACCAGAATCTGTACAGCGGCAACGGCACGGCCTGGGGAGTCCGCATCAGCACCGATGCCACCATTGGTATTCAAGAAGTTGCAGGCCTGCCCGGGGTCAGCATGTACCCTAACCCTACAACTGGGGTGTTGCACATCAACACCACAAAGGCAGAAATCACCACGGTGGAAGTACGCAACGTGCTGGGCGCCGTAGTGAAAACCGCCACTTTTAACGGTACGGTGAATAAAATCGACCTGAGCGGAAACGCAGCCGGTGTTTACACCGTGCGTATCGGCAATGGCACTAACTACGCAGTGCAGCTCATTACGCTTCAGTAGGCGATATACAATTCAGAAACTCCCCCTTGGCCCTGCATGCAGTGGCTTCGGGGGAGTTTTTTGTTTACGGGGCCCTAACGAGCTACGAAGCTTGCGCGAGATTTGGGTGATGTACAATTTGCTGTTCCCTCCAGAGGATGATTGAATGCGCGGCCACTCGGTTGTTCGTGTGATCTTTGGTTAGCCGAGCGGCGGAGTGAGGGCCTTGTCTTTATAATTTCTCGGACGGTAGAAGGCGCAAAAAGGAAAAGCCCCTGCTTCCGGAGAAGCAGGGGCTTTGTGATCGGACCTTGATCGTTCAGGCTACTTACCCGACCATTCCTTGATCTTTTCATTATTCATTTTCACATAAGCATCATTCCCGGCCTCCTTGGCTGCGACTATGCTCTTTTCGGCGGTGGAAATGGCCTCTTTCTTCATCCCATTGGCGGCTTGTGCCAGGGCCAACGTGTGCAGGATGTAAAACTTCGGGTCCATGTCTGTGGCCTTTTGCGCCCATTCCAAGGCTTCTTTCGGCATCATGTTGCGGTCCAGCACGAAGCGCGCGCTGCTGGAATAGCCGCCCGCTTTCATTTCACCCGCTTCCATGGCTTTTTGATGTTGGCAACGGACTGCTCGGTGGCATCTGCGGTTATGTTCAGGCTTACCCGCGTTTTTTCCCAACGGATGTCCATCCGTGCCTTGTCGTTGTTCACGTCATCGAAGGAAATATTCAAGGTCTCGGTGAACTCAGTGGACTCAGGCTTGACTTTCACGCGCAAAACGTCCTCTTCATCTTTGTGGTCGCCTTCGCCCCATTGCTCGGTGTTCTTGTTGAAGATCACCGTCCAGGATTCATTGTCCGGAATGGCGAACATGGAGTATTTGCCTTTCTCCAATTTTTGGCCTTCCACAACCACGGGACCATCAATTTCGAATGTGGTATTGGCATTCGCACCTAACCGCCACAGCTTGCCATATTCAAGCAGACCGCCAAAGATCTGGCGATCCTTTACGCTGGGCCGGGAATAGTCCACTTCAACCTTGGTGAGGCCCACTACTTGTTCCACTTCTCCGGAAGGGCTGGCTTTCGGAAGGTCTTGGGCGTTGACGGAAAATGCGAGGGCCGCTGCTGCGACCGGAAGAAAAATGCGTTTCATCTACAGGAGGTTTTGTATTCCGCGAAGATAACCCTTGGAAACTGGATGGGATTTGATGTTGAGCGTGCGAGGTCCGATACTTATTGGACGCTTGTAAGCGTGTTGGGGAATCACACGAACGAAGACGCTCGTGTCAGTTGGAGAGGAGAGGCAGTGCTGCCGTGCTGGAGCCCGGCGGACCCAGCCGGAAACGCAAAAGCCCCCGCCATTTGGCGGGGGGCTTTTGCAATGCGAAGGGCGAACTTAAATGCCCAAGTTGTCCTTGTAAGCGCGGAACTCCAAGTCTTTCATGGCCTTGTCGCGGAGGCTGGCATCCATGGCCACGGCTGCGGCGAGGTTGCTGCGAACACCTTCGCCATTGTTGGTACGGGCTGCAATGATGGCAGCGAGGTAGTGACCTTTGGCGGTGTCCTTTTCAGGGCTTGCAGCCAAGATGGTACCTGCTCCGGCAGCATCGCCACCAAGCATTTTGGCCAGTGCAGCGTTGAACGTGTTCATCCCCGCCATGTGCGAGTTAGCAGCTGAGTAGTCACCGTTCATAATGTCGATGATGCCTTGGTTGTACTTCACATCAGGGCCAGCGTCACCGGCCTTGGCGAACAATTCAGCGGCCTTTTTGCGGTCACCTTTTTGACGGGCGATAACACCGAGGTTGTTGGTGCTGTATGGATTGTCCATGATGCCGTTCGCCTTCTGGAACTCAGCCTCAGCCTCAGCGGTCTTGCCTTGTTGGAACAGTACCATGCCCACATTATTGGTCGTGCGGAAGTCTTGAGGATAGACGCGCTCGGCCTCCTTGTAGATGCGCAGTTTCTCGTTGAGGTCGTCGGTGAGGGTGGCAGCTTTCAACAGCTCTTCAACCGTCATGGTATCGGGGTTGGTCTTGCTGATGCTCATCAACTCCTCGTCGCTGTAACCATTCACTTGGTAGTTGAGGCTAACCTCGGAACGACGCAGTTTAGGAAGAATGTCATCGGACAACTCTTTGTAGGTTGCAGCCATGTTCTTGATCTCCTGCTCGCGCTTGTTCACGTCAGGATACATCTCCAGTACGCGAAGAACCAGGTCTTTGTCGGCAAAAGTGCTGGCCTGGGTGGCGGCCTTGAAACCGGCCCAGTCCTCCCCTTTGGGGTTCAACGTATAGAACGCATCAAATTTGGCGGTGTCAATTTTGTTGGCTTTCAGCACGCCTTGGATCCAACGCTTGGCCGTAGCAGCGCGTTTGTCTGCCAAGTTTTCGTTCATCTGTACCTCACCTTCCGGGGAAGCATATGCATCAACGCTAACGCCCGTCCAGGATACGCGGGGATTCTTCACCGCATTTTTCACGAAGTCGTTCACGTCCTTCACATCCTGATCCTTCATTTCCGTGGGACGTACCACTTCAGAAGCTACCAAGTAGTGGATGGTCGCGTTGGAGCTGTGGTTGGTGATGCGCTCAAACTTGTCTGGACCCACGACAACATGGTCGTCGCTCATCACCAAGTAAGGGGTGGTGATAACGCCGTCAGCCAGTTTTACGGCGTCAAAGGGTTTTTCCTTCTTGCCTTGCTTGCCTACAATTTTCAGCATCAGCTCGCTGGTTTCCATGGCGGGCGTGTACGCCACCTTGTCGCTGTAGCTGAAGGACTTACCGCTTTCGTAAGGTACCACTGTGTAGTTGCCAGCGGCTTTTTCCCCTTGGAAACCGGCCATCTTCATCGGGCTTTCGCCGCCCGTGTAAGTAATGGTGGGGGTGAGTTCCACTTGTGCCTTCTTGTAGAAATATTTCCCCGGAAAATTCCCGTTGATGTTCACATGCACTGTGTCGCCCTGTACGATCAAGGGATCGGGGTCTACTGTGTGGGTGATGGTGGACGCATACTTGTCCATTTTTCCGAGACCGCCGCAACCGGCGAGCACCAAGGCTGCCGCCGCAAACAATGCCGGGCCTTTCAGGTGTTTATGTTCCATGTGTTGATCCAGTTTATTTTTCCGAAGATCGGGCGCAAACATAAACACCTTCCGTGCCAAGCTGTGCGTTTCTTTTGCCTCTTTTGTCCACGATCAGGTGGCGCATAAACTCCGGGAACGACGAACCGGTATTTTGGCAGGATGAATTGCGCCGGCGTGTCCATGAACAAACATCGGGGGCCGGAGGTGATTTTTCTCATAACCGCTCCACATGATGCCCAAAGCCGCGCTCTTGGGTGATCATGCGCAACAGGCGGGCATACGCGTCCGCATCTTTCAGCAGGTCGTGCCCGTTAATGTCCACGACCAGCACCCGCACCATGGGCAGTTTCCGCAGGTGGTCCAAGTAGCGTTCTTGCAAGCTTGCGAGATATTCCGTGGCGATGTGCTGCTCGTACGACCGGCCTCTGGAGCGGATCCGCTGTTCAACCATGGCCATGGGCGTATGCAGGTAAACCAGCAGGTCCGGGCGCGGCAAGCCGGCGTACATGATCGCGTAGAGGTCGCGGAAAAGCGCCAGTTCGTCCGGCGGAAGCGTGACGCTGGCAAAAACCTGTGATTTGCCGATGGAATAATCCGCCACGGTAATGGGCTGAAAGAGGTTGCGTTCGCCCACGCGCTTCAACTGGTGGTAGCGCTGGGCCAAAAAAGACAGTTCCAACGAAAAGGCATAGCGCGCCGGTTCCATGTAAAAGCGCGGCAGGAAGGGGTTGTCGGCGAATTCCTCCAGTACGAGCTCCGCATCCCATTCCGCAGCAAGCCGCTTGGCCAAGGTGGTTTTGCCTGCGCCGATCAAGCCTTCCAGCGCCACGTATCCGTAAGGCATCATCGGTCGATCGGCCATCAACGAAGAGATTGATCCAGCATTTCCATAACGGTGAAGCCCAGCACAGGGTGCTTGAGCAGGGGCGCAATATCGGCCACGGGCGCCAATGCAAAGCTGCGTTCCTGCACCCGTGGATGTGGTACGGTGAGGCCGGGCAAGTCCAGCACTTGGTTTTCAATGAGAAGGATGTCGATGTCGATGGTGCGGGCTGAATAACCGGAATTTCCGTCTCGGGTGCGCCCCAGCTCGCTTTCAATTGCCAGTAAGGTTTGCATCACTTCCGCAGGCGATCGACCACTTTCCACTTGTATGGCCCGGTTCAAAAACAACCGCTCGTGGGTGAATCCCCACGGTTCGGTAACATGGTTTCGGCTCCGTGCGGTGATCAGGCCGATGCGTTCCGCGATGAGCGTTTCAGCTTGTGCGAACGTGCGGGTCGTGTCGCCGAGGTTTCCGCCGAGCAACATGGTAAATTCGGCCATGCGGCAAATGTACCGGAGCCGTGGTTTTTTCCCTTGGCAGGGAGCGATGCCGTTCCACGCCCGTTCAGCCCATGGGCCTGCCGTTCATGTATCCGCTTCATTCTTCACCCTGTGTACCGGTACTTTTGCCCTTCCAATACATACGGTTTCCCATGCGCCAGTTCCTCAAATTCATGCTTGCTTCCATGTTGGGAAGCCTTCTGCTCGGCATTGTCCTGCTGATGTTGTTCTTCGGCGCTATAGCCGCAATCGGTAGCAAATTCAACCTTGAACAAAAAGCAACGAGCGTGGCTGATGGCTCCGTACTGCACATGCAGCTGGACAAACCCATTATGGACCGTGGCAAAAAGAACCAGTTGAACATAGACTTCGGGCCGTTCAGTAACATCGCCACGCTCGGCCTGGATAACATTCTGGCGGACATTGAAAAAGCAAAGCGCGATGACCGCATAAAGGGAATTTTCTTGGACTTCGGGATGGTGGATGCCAGCATCGCCACAAAGAAGGAAATCCGCGACAAGCTCGCTGAATTCAAAGCTGAAAGTGGCAAACCCGTGGTGGCTTTTGCTGATGTGTACACCCAAGGCAGTTACTACCTCGCCAGCGTGGCGGACCGCGTGTACATGGCGCCTCAAGGTGATCTCGATTTCCGGGGCCTGCGCAGCGAAATGATGTTCTACACCGGGCTTTTCGAGAAACTCGGCGTGGAAATGCAGTTCATCCGCGGGAGTGACAATAGGTACAAGAGCTTCGGTGAAGCGTTTACCCGAAAGGACATGAGCGAGGCCAACAAGGCGCAGGTGAAGGAACTGTTGGACGGCATCTGGGGCGCGTACCTCACCGATGTGGGCACCCAACGCAAACTGGATCGCGCCCGGTTGGACACAATCGCCGGGCAATTGCTGATCCGCAAGGCCAGCGATGCTGTTACCGTGGGGATGGTGGACAGCCTGATGTACCGCGACCAAGTGATGGATGCAATGAAGGACCGAATGGAATTGCCTACAGATAAGGACGTGAAGTTCACCGAGCTGCATGACTACACCCTCGCCTACGTGGCCAACAACAAACTGGAAAACGGCAAGAGTGATGTTTCGGACTGGAAGAAGCCGAAAGTGGCCATTGTGTATGCACAAGGCGACATCGTGGACGGCGACGGCGGCGCAGGCAGCATTGGTGGCGCTAGCATGAGCGAGGCCATTCGCGCGGCGCGCAAGGACAGTACGGTAAAAGCCATTGTGCTACGTGTGAACAGCCCCGGTGGCAGTGGCTTGGCCAGCGACATTATTTGGCGCGAAGTAGTGTTGGCCAAAGCGGTGAAGCCCGTGGTAGTGAGCATGGGCGACTTGGCGGCCAGTGGCGGCTATTACATCAGCTGCGCGGCCGATCGCATCTTCGCGGAGCCCGTCACAATTACCGGCAGCATCGGCGTGTTCGGCATGATCCCCAATATGCAGGGCTTTTTCAACGACAAACTCGGCATCACTTTCGATGGTGTGCAAACCGGGAAATACGCTGGCATGCTCACCGTGAACCGGCCTTTGACCGCGGAAGAGAAAAGCATCATTCAAGGCTATATCGACAACTTCTATTCCACCTTTACCCAACGGGTGGCGGAAGGGCGAAAGCTTACCGTAGCGCAAGTGGACAGCATTGGACAAGGCCGCGTGTGGACCGGAAAAGAGGCGCTGCGGCTTGGCTTGGTGGATGAAATGGGGGGTCTGGAAGCGGCCACGCGCGATGCCGCAAAACGCGCCGGGTTGGATGCGGACGGTTACCGCACGGTGGCGTTCCCAAAGGAGAAAGATTTTCTCGAAGAGCTTCGCGAAAGCATGGGCGTGAGCGCAAAAGCCTGGGTGGCGCAAGAAGCATTCGGTCAGGATGCCGACCTGCTACATACGTTCGATGCCGTGCGCAAGGTGAAATCCATGTCGGGCATTCAAGCAAGGATGCCGATGGAGCTTGAGATCCGGTGATCTCTTGTTCTTGAAGCATTGGGATCTAGGGGTCGAAATACCCGGCAGGTGCGACCCCGGCTACAGAGCCGTTCCTTCCAGGGAGTCTGTCATTCCGGGCCCCGACCCGGAATCGCAATAGAACGCCATCCGTGATTATCCCGGAAGCCGATGATTTGGAAGTAGCAATACGTCCAAATGGTATAAAACGCACGAAAGGCCCAGCTTTCACCAGACCTTTCGGCATAACCCATAAAACCAAAACCCGAACAGTATAACGGGGGGCATTGGGGAAGGTTTCAGTTTCCTGAAAATAATTCTGGACCACTGTGGTTTTGCCCGTTTCAAGGCACCCATAGGCTTGGAACATCAAGTTCAGAACCCCACCTCTACGTGGTAACCCGTGTGGTTGCGCACGTTCAGCACGCGACCGTCCGCCCAAACGAGGTATTGGCCTTTGATGCCGTGCAGCCTGCCTTCCAATTCCGGGAGCTTGTCCAATTGGACGTTCACCAGTTTTGGCGGTAGGTCAGTGAGCGGGTAGGAGAGGCGTACCACTGGTTCTTTAGGAAGCAGGTATTCCCGTAATGCTTCCGCCGTTTGGGCCATGGCGGTGTTTCTGGCTTCTTCCAGCAGTTGTTCGCCACCAGCGCCGTTTGCAGTGATCATGGCTTTCCACTGGGTGCGGTCCACGAACAGGCGCTTGAGGTCCACTTCAATTGCGCCGGCCAGTTGGCGGTAGGGCACACGGGCAATGGGCACGGCCAGCACAGCTCCTTGGTCGATCCAGCGCACAGGCACTTGCGTGCTGCGCGTTACACCCACCTTTACGCCACCGGTGAAGGAGAGGTAAACGATGTGCTCCTGTAAATGATGTTCCTTCTCCCATTCAACATCGCGGCCCAGGCCCAAATGCGCCTCGCATAATTCCGGGCGGATGATGCAGGGGCTGGCTTCAGGTGCACTTTTCAGGCAGGGAAAGCAGGTGCCTTGTCCGTAGAATTTCTTTACGCGTTTGCCGCAGCTCATGCACGTGCGTATTCCGGTGAATCGTAACGTGAAGGATGAACCGATGCGATCGTGCAACGGCAATAGGCCATCCTTAATGAAAAGCGAGTAATCCACCCGACCTTCGGGGTCGAGGCTTGCCAACATTTTTTTCAGGGGTGTACCGTCCATCTGCTACGCCGTGCTAACTTCCGCACGAAAGTAGGCCCTTGCCTCCGACCACCGATGCCCGTCAACGCCCTGTTCTCCTTCCTGATGAAAAAGCGGTTGCAGCAGATCGAGCTGTTCCGTGACCATCCGCACGAGGCGCAGCTGGAAGTGTTCCAGCGCTTGGTGGATAATGCACGCTACACCGCTTGGGGCAAGCAATACGATTATTCCTCCATTACTACGCCAGACCAGTTCCGCGAGCGTGTGCCGCTGCAGGATTACATCGATGTAAAGCCTTGGGTGGACCGCATGCGCCATGGTGAGCAGAACCTGCTTTGGCCCACGGATGTGAAGTGGTTTGCCAAGAGCAGCGGCACCACCAACGCGAAGAGCAAATTCATTCCCGTGAGCCGCGAAGCGTTGGAGGAATGCCACTACAAAGGCGGGAAAGACCTGTTGGCGCTGCACTATTCCATGCATCCGGAAAGCCGTTTGTACTATGGTAGGAACATGGTGGTGGGCGGCAGCAGTGCCATGGAACCGCTGCGCAACGATGCCTATTCCGGAGACCTCAGCGCGATCATTATCCGCAACCTCCCCATTTGGGTGGAGGTGCGCCGCACGCCCGTTCTGGAAACCGCGTTGATGGACCACTGGGAGGAAAAAGTGGAGCGCATGGCGCGTGAAACAATGCGCGAGGACGTGCGCAGTATTGCGGGCGTGCCCTCGTGGACGCTGGTGGTGCTGCGGCGGATCTTGGAACTAACCGGCAAACACAACATGCTGGAAGTGTGGCCCAATTTCGAACTGTTCATGCATGGCGGTGTGAGCTTCAGGCCATACGTGGAGCAGTACCGCGCGCTGTTCCCGTCGGCGCAAACGAACTATTTGGAGAGCTATAACGCCAGCGAAGGTTTCTTCGGAATAACCGACCGGTCGGGATCGGACGACCTGCTTTTGATGTTGGACTACGGCATCTTCTTCGAGTTCATTCCTGTGGAAGACTTGGGCACCGAACAACCGCGCACGAAATTTTTGCACGAGGTGGAGACTTACCGCGATTATGCCTTGGTGATCAGCACCAACGCGGGGTTGTGGCGGTACATGCCGGGTGATACGGTCCGGTTCACCAGCACAAACCCGTACCGGATCCAAGTAAGCGGGCGCACCAAGAGCTTTATCAATGCTTTCGGCGAAGAGCTCATCGTCGAGAATGCCGAGCGTGGTATCGAAGCCGCGTGCCGCTCCACCGGCGCCGTGGTGAGCGACTACACCGCAGGGCCGATCTACATGGGCGACGACGCACGCGGCGGACACGAATGGGCCATCGAGTTCGAACAACCACCGCAGGACCTGGAGCAGTTCACCTCCGTGCTGGACCATACCATGCGAGCGCTCAACAGCGACTACGATGCCAAGCGCAGCACCGGGTTGGTGCTCCGTAGTCCGGTGGTGCATGCCATGCCGAAAGGCTCATTCCACGGCTGGCTGAAGGAGCGCGGAAAGCTCGGCGGGCAGAACAAAGTGCCCCGCCTATGCAACGACCGCGTGATCTTGGAGCAGTTGTTGCTTCTTGCCAAAGCATGAAGCATTCCGTGCTTGCCTTCGCCCTTCTGATGCCGTTGCTTGCTTCGGCACAAAGTGACACGGCCCACTGGTCCGTCCAGGGCCGTTTCGACCTTTTTACCACGGATGATCTCGGAAATCTGTACACTTTGCATGGCAATGATCTGGACCTTTATGACCGCACTGGTAAGCATTTGGCGCATAACAGCCTGAGGACCTTCGGGGCCATTGACCGCATTGACGCGTTCTCGTCTTTGAAGCCGTTGATCTTTTCGCGGGCACAGGGCCAACTCGCCTTGCTGGACAACACCCTCAGCACCCAAGGTACTGTGCTGGACCTGCCTTCCGCAGGCTACCCGGCGGTGGGCATGGCTTGCATGGGCGTGCAGAACAGATTTTGGTTCTTTGACGAACGGCAAGGTGCATTGGTTCGGACCGATGCACTGTTGAGGCCCGTTGCGAATTCCGGAAGGCTTGATCAGCTGCTTGGCATGGTTCCTCGGCCCTCTTACATGGAAGAGGCAAACGACAAGCTTTACATGGTGGATCCGGACAACGGCGTTTTCGTGTTCGATCTCTTCGGTACACCGTTGCGGACCCTGCCCATTACGGGTGCCCGCCATGTGGATGTCCGCGAGGGTGCGGTGTGGTATGTGGCCGGCAATCAACTCCTGCGGTACGACCTGCTTACCCTGGCGACCGAAACGGTGCCATGGCCCGCGACGGCACAAGATGAAACGATAACTGTTGTGGATGCCCGCATCGAGCATGGCCGATTGTACCGCCTCACTGCAGACCGGATCCTCGTGGACAAACTCCGTTAGTCCAATTTGGCTACGTTACTTTTCCACAGTTGTGGCATGAGCCGCCGGGCGGGGTATTTTCGCCAACCCTGAACGCAAGTACCATGCACATCGCTATCGCCGGCAACATCGGCTCCGGAAAGACCACATTGACGCAACTGCTCGCAAAGCACTACAAGTGGGACCGCTTGGAAGAAGCCGTGGACAACAATCCGTACCTCTTCGATTTCTACAAGGACATGCAGCGCTGGAGCTTCAACCTCCAGATCTTCTTCCTCAACTCGCGCTTCGAGCAACTGCTGGAGATCCGCCGCAGCGGACGCAACGTGGTGCAGGACCGCACCATCTATGAGGATGCTTACATCTTCGCGCCCAACCTGCACGCCATGGGGTTGATGACCACACGCGATTTCGAAAACTACTTCCGCCTGTTCAGGAACATGGACAGCGCCGTGGTGCCGCCCGACCTCATGATCTACCTCCGCGCCAGCGTGCCGAACCTGGTAGAGCAGATCGCTGAACGCGGTCGTGATTACGAAAGCACCATCAGCATTGATTACCTCAAGCGCCTGCAAGAGCGTTACGAGGCATGGATCACCACCTACGACAAAGGCAAGGTGCTCATCATCGACGTGGACGAAAATTCGTTCCACACCAACCGTGAGGACCTGGGTAAGATCATCACCGCCATCGACGCGGAGATCCATGGCCTGTTCCCTAACGAAGCGCAAGTGAAAGCCGCTCCGGCTAAGAAAGGCGCGAAGCCTGTGGCTAAGGCCGCGGCTAAGAAGAAGGTGACGGTTAAGAAGAAGTAGCCCTCATCCCCCTTCCCCTTCTCCCAAGAAGAAGGGGTGGCTCGTTTTGCGAATGCGCAGTAGTTCGCTTTTTCTGCGGTGTTTGCTGAGCGGCCTCAATGGGCCCTCATCCCCTTTGTGCTCTCCTGCGTGAGAAGGCGTGACTCTGCTTGCTGGTGCGGTGGGCCTTTAACGGCGGTGCTGTTTGTTAGGTGCACGCGCGGCCATTAGCACCAACGTTCTGAAATCATATCAGTGGTAATCAATAAAGATCAGCGGCCTTGGCTGCCGCATGCTTGCATAAGCGTTCCTCTGCCGGGACGTTTACCAGCCACAACGCACAAATCACCAGTGGCTAATCACCAAAAAAAAGTGCGGCCCGGCGCATAAAACGCCGGGCCGCACCCTTAGAACTGACAACTAACCCGATCACTTCGCCATCACCCGCACAGAGATCCGGCGGTTTTGCGCGCGGCCTTCCTCGGTGTCGTTGGTGGCAACAGGATACTGCGGCCCGTAGCCTTCAGCATCCAACCGGTCGGCTTGCACGCCCATGTTCACCAAGGCGGTTTTTACAGCTTCGGCGCGCTTTTGCGAGAGGGCCATGTTGGCTTGCTCGTTGCCCGTGTTGTCGGTGTAACCGCCGACCTTCAGCTTAACCAAAGGATATGCGGTTAGGATCTCTTTGATGTTGGTGAGCTGGTCTTTGCTCTTGTCCATGTCCAGGTCAGCACTGTTGGTGTTGAAGGTGAGGCGGTCGAAATCGAACCACGTCTCCTTGTCAACCGGGGCTGCACTTTCAATAAAGCCAACCACGCGGTTTTCAATGCCGTTCGCATTGCCTTTCAGCTCGAAGCCGGTGGCAAGGGATTTGACGTACTCGGTCACTTTTACGGTGGTGCTTTCCACGCCGTTTGCGCCGGTCTCCACCACTTGCGTCAACACCGCGGTTTGCTCAATGGCGCCGTGCGTTTCGGACTCGTTGAGGTGCGGTGCAATGATGAGCGCCACAATGGAAGTCAACTTGATGAGGATGTTCATCGAAGGGCCGCTGGTGTCTTTGAACGGGTCTCCAACGGTATCGCCGGTAACTGCTGCCTTATGGGGTTCGCTGCCCTTCTGGTAGGTAACGCCGTCGATCAGCACACCCTTCTCGAAGCTCTTCTTGGCATTGTCCCACGCGCCACCGGCGTTGTTCTGGAACATGCCCATCAGTACACCGCTCACGGTAATGCCGGCGAGCAAGCCGCCCAATGCTTCCGGACCGGCAAGGAAACCAACGATGATCGGCGACAGCAATGCCAACGCACCCGGGGCGATCATTTCGCGGATCGAGGCCTTGGTGCTGATGGCCACGCACTTCTCATATTCAGGCTTGGCCTTACCTTCCATAATGCCGGGTATTTCGCGGAACTGGCGACGCACTTCCTTCACCATGTCCATGGCCGCTTTGCCCACCGCGCTTATCGCGAGGCTGCTGAAGAAGAACGGGATCATGCCTCCTACGAACAACATGGCCAATACGTCGGCCTTGTAAATGTCGATGCCGGTAATGCCGGACATGCCCACGTATGCGGCGAAGAGTGCCAGCGCGGTCAAGGCTGCGGAAGCGATCGCGAAGCCCTTGCCCGTGGCGGCGGTGGTGTTACCCACTGCATCCAAGTTGTCGGTGCGCTCACGCACTTCCTTCGGCAAATGGCTCATTTCGGCGATGCCTCCGGCGTTGTCCGCGATGGGACCGAAAGCATCAATGGCCAACTGCATCGCCGTGGTGGCCATCATGCCGGCTGCGGCGATCGCCACACCGTACATGCCTGCAAGTTCAAATGAACCCCAGATGCCTGCTGCGAGGATGAGGATAGGAAGCACGGTGCTTTCCATGCCCATGGCCAAACCGCCGATCACGTTGGTGCCGTGGCCCGTGCCGCTTTTCTGCACAATGCTATCCACCGGGCGACGGCCCATGCTGGTGTAGTATTCCGTTACCATGCTCATCAACGTACCTACGACGAGGCCCAGGATAATGGCATAGAAAACGTGCATGCTCGTAAGCTCCGTCGTAATACCGTTCCGTACGAACTGCATGGTGTCCGGTAGCATCCAGCCCACAAGGAAATAGCTTGAAATGGCCACAAGGACCATGGAACCCCAGTTGCCGAGGTTCAAAGCCTTCATTACACTGTCGCTGTCTTTATTGATCTTCACGAACAAGGTGCCAATGATGCTGAAGAGCACACCCAAACCGGCGATCACCATAGGGAGCAGGATAGGGGCCATGCCACCGAAATTATCAGCGCTCACCACTTCGCGACCGAGCACCATGGTTGCAAGCATCGTAGCTACGTAGCTACCGAAAAGATCCGCGCCCATGCCGGCCACGTCGCCCACGTTGTCGCCAACGTTGTCCGCGATGGTGGCGGGGTTGCGTGCGTCATCCTCGGGAATGCCAGCTTCAACTTTACCTACCAAGTCCGCGCCTACGTCGGCGGCCTTGGTGTAGATGCCGCCGCCCACACGGGCAAACAGCGCGATGCTCTCTGCGCCAAGGCTGAAGCCCGCGAGGACTTCGAGGCACTTCATCATCTGTTGGCCGTTCGCATTGCCGTCGGTAACGTACATGCTGAGGAACACGATGAAAAGCGTGCTCAGACCCACTACCGCCAGGCCAGCAACGCCAAGACCCATTACGGCACCGCCGTTGAAGGAGACTTGCAATGCTTTCTTCAGGCTTGTACGCGCCGCTTGCGTGGTACGCACATTGGCCTTGGTGGCGATGTTCATGCCGATCCATCCGGCAAAAGCACTGAAGAATGCTCCGATCAAAAAGGCGATCGCGATCACCCAATCGCTGTTCTCATGCAATGTGCCGCTCCATGCCAACAAGATCGCGGCGATAACGGCGAACACGCCAAGCACCTTCCATTCCGCTTTCAAAAACGCGCTGGCACCACGGGCAATGTAGCCCGCCAGTTCCTGCATGTTCGCGTCACCGGCGTCCTGCTTGTTCACCCAGAGGGCTTTGCCGATCATCACCGCGAGGCCGATAAGGCCCATCACCGGGATGTAGTACATCAATTCAATTCCCATGTCCGTCTGCTTGCTTTTGTGGCTTCTTTGTTTGGTACCCCATCTCGCGGGGGGCGCGAAAATAGGTGAATACGGGGATAATGGACGCGAATCAAAGATCGCTTCGTCATTCCTCCTCTCGAACCGGGCGAAATTGCTTTGTAGTTCTCCCTAACGAACCGGGGAGATCACTTCACGTACGAAACGCTCTTCACCGCTTCCACCACACGCTTCACGCTGGGCAAGGACTCATCGATGAGGTTAGGAGCGAAAGGCAGCGGCGTGTCGGCCTGAGTTACCCGTATCACAGGTGCGTCGAGGTGGTCGAAGGCATGGCGCTGCACGCGGAACGCGATTTCGCTCGCAATGCTGCCGTAGGGGAAATTCTCGTCCACAACCACCAAGCGGTTGGTCTTCTTCACGGAAGTGATGATCGTGGCCAAGTCCAGCGGACGGATGGTGCGCAGGTCGATCACCTCGCATTCAATATCCTCTTTTGCCAGTTCTGCTGCGGCTTCCAGCGCCACCTTCATCATTTTGCCGAAGCTAACAATGGTGGCATCCGTGCCGGGCCGCTTGATGTCTGCCACGCCGATGGGCAACAGGTATTCACCATCCGGCACTTCCCCTTTGTCGCCGTACATGCGCTCGCTTTCCATGAACAGGACGGGGTCGTCATCGCGGATGGCGGCTTTCAGCAAACCCTTGGCGTCATACGGATTGCTCGGTGTGATCACCTTCAGGCCCGGAATGTTGGCGTACATGCTCTCGTAGCTCTGGCTGTGCGTGGCAGCAAGCTGCCCCGCGCTGCCGTTGCCGCCACGGAAGGTGATGGGCACATGGAACTGCCCGCCGCTCATCTGCAGCATTTTCGCCGCTGAGTTGATGATCTGGTCGCTGGCCAGCACCGCGAAATTCCAAGTCATGTACTCCACGATGGGCCGCAGGCCGTTCATGGCCGCACCAACAGCGATGCCCGTGAAGCCCAGCTCGGCGATCGGCGTGTCGATGATGCGCTTAGCACCGAATTCCGCCAGCATGCCTTTGCTCACTTTATACGCGCCATCATATTCCGCCACTTCTTCGCCCATGAGGAACACGTTCGGGTCACGGCGCATCTCCTCGCTCATGGCTTCGTTCAGGGCTTCACGGAATTGGATGGTGCGCATGGAAAGAAAATTGTTGGGTGCCAAAGGTATCGCTCTGAAGCACTTCGGTTTTTTTGACTGTGCCTGGGTCTTATTCCGCCCGCTCAACCACCTTCCCATGGTCCAGCTTCACTATCTGCCGCACCACGCGAACAGCATCCGTGCCGGGCTGTATAGGCCTGCCTTTCACTTCGCACCACACATAAACGAATTCTGCTCCGAAGAAAAAGGTCTGCGAACTATAGAAGGTCCAGATGAGCAACGAGATCAAACCAGCTGCGGCGCCAAAGGAGGAGGTGGGGTCCGTGGTATCGAAGTAAAGGCTGATGATCTTCTCACCCAGAATGAAAAGTACCGTGGTGAAAGCCGCGCCGGGAAGAACATCGCGCCAAGCGATCCTTACAGCTGGCAGAAATTTGAAAATGCACGCGAATACGAACGTGCTGATGGAGAAGGTGATCACGAATGAAGTGACTTGCAAAAGCACAGGACCAAGCTCCGGAAGCCGGTTGCCCAGCCGGTCCGCAAAGCCGCTCACGATCGCGATCAACGTAAAGGTGATGATCAGCAGAAAGCCCAAGCCCATCACAAAGGAAAATGACAGCAACCGCGACACGAAGAAGTGGACCACCGAGTTCTTCGGCTTCGGCTCGATCTCCCACATCCGGTTCAACGAGTTCTTCAGCGAATTGAAAATGCCCGTTGCACCAATGAACAAGGTGATTAGCCCGATCACCGTGGCCAACCAGCCCTTCCCGCTGATGTAGGCCGCGCCTAGCATGTCCTGCAAAGCCTTCGCCGTTTCCGGACCGACAAGCCCGCTCAACTGCCCGAACACCTGACCGCGCACGGCATCCGGCCCGGCCACGATGCCGCTCACGGAAATGACCACCAACAGCAGTGGCACGATGGAGAAGATGGTGTAATACGCCAATGCAGCCCCTAGGTCAAAGGTGTTGTCTTTTCCGTATTCAACCAAGATCCGCTTGGCGAAGTGCAGGAAGTCGTGAATTCGCTTCTTTAGCCCATGGTAGGCTTTTGGGGCTGCTGGCTTGGCTATCGGCATTCTGGTTGCAACAAGGCTATGGCGATTTGGTTCGCAAACTTCGGGGATAATCCGCCTCGTGACGGTTTGGGTAAATGCAGCGGGCAGTTGCAATAGGCTGGCGGAATGTACGCGCCCGATCACCGATCACTAACTGCCGATCATGACCAACCGATCACCAGTTGCTAACTTTGCCGCCCGAAAAGATTTTGAGTTCATGAAGATCCTCGTCCTTATCAGCCACGTGCCGGATACAACGGCCCGCATCGCTTTCACCAACGACAATACCGCCTACGACGCAAGTGGCATCCAGTTCATCGTGAATCCTTACGACGAATGGTACGCCTTGGTGCGCGGCTTGGAATTGAAAGAAGCGCAGGGCGGCACCGTCACCACCATCACCGTGGGCGGCGCAGAGACCGATCCCACCATCCGCAAGGCCTTGGCCATAGGTGCTGACGATGCCGTACGCATCGATACAGCCCCCAAAGACGGACACGATGTAGCGGCCCAAGTAGCGGCTTACGCGAAGGACAAAGGCTTTGACCTCATTCTCGCAGGCAAAGAGACCATCGACCACAACGGCAGCCAAGTAGGACCTATGCTCGCCGAAATGTTGGACCTGCCGTTCATTTCACTGGCCGGCAAACTGGACGTTGCCGACAACAAGGCCACGGCTGAACGCGATGTGCGCGGCGACGTGGAAGTGTTGGAATGCGCACTGCCGCTGGTGGTGAGCTGCGCCAAAGGCATGGCCGAGCAGCGCATCCCGAACATGCGCGGCATCATGGCTGCACGCACCAAACCTTTGCAAGTGGTACCCGCTGCCGCAACCGAAGCATTGAGCACCACCGTGAAATTTGAGTTGCCACCGCCCAAACAAGCAGTGAAGATGATTCCCGCGGAAGAGGCTGGGAAGCTGATCGAGCTGCTGCATAGTGAGGCCAAGGTGATCTGAAAATTGGAGTAGAAGGTTCACCACAGAGGCACAGAGAATTACAATACAAGCATCCGTACAGTCGATCCGTTCGATCGACCAGTCCAAAAAAAGAAAAATGAGCGTGATCGTATTCGCGGATACCCGCGGTGAAAAAGTGGCCAAGAGCGCACTGGAAACATTGACCTACGGCCGCAAACTGGCCAGCAAGGACGGCACCTCGCTCACTTTGGTGACCTTCGGTGATGCTTCGGCAGAGAGGCTCGCGGCACTGGACACCAACAAAGTGGTGGTGGCCCGCAACATCGGTGATGCCGACAGCCAGCAGCTTACCCGCTTGGTGGCCGATGTGGCCACGAAGGAGGGCGCGAAGTGGATCGTCTTCAGCCATGACGATACCGGCAAGGCCGTGGCCCCGCGTGTAGGCGCCAAGCTGAATGCTGGCGAAGTGGCCGGTGCGATTACGTTGCCGAACGACCAAGGGCTCATCAAGCGCAATGTGTTCAGCGGTAAAGCGCAAGCCTGGGTGGAACTGAAAACGCCCGTGAAGGTAATCAGCTTGCTGCCGAACAGCATTCCCGTGGAAGCCGTTTCAGGCACCGCTACCGTGGAAGAATACAGCGGCGACCTGGGCGCTGCGAAAGTCACCGTGAAGGAAGTGCGCAAGGCGGGCGAGGGCATTCCCTTGCCGGAAGCCGAGATCGTAGTGAGCGCCGGCCGTGGCATGAAAGGTCCTGAGAACTGGGGCATGGTGGAACAGCTCGCGAAAGAGCTCCACGCCGCAACCGCATGCAGCCGCCCCGTGGCCGACATGGATTGGCGCCCGCACCATGAGCACGTGGGTCAGACCGGCATCGCCATCCGCCCAAACCTCTACATCGCTATCGGCATCAGCGGTGCTATTCAACACCTCGCCGGCGTGAACGGTAGCAAGGTCATCGCCGTGATCAACACCGATCCCGAAGCTCCGTTCTTCAAAGCTGCCGATTACGGCATTGTGGGCGATGCCTTCGAGGTGCTGCCCAAGTTGATCGAGGCCGCGAAGAAGCTGAACGCGGAGCGGTAGTTGTCAGTTGTCAGAGTGCAGCGCTTTTTGCGCAGCAGCTGGCCAGCTTGTGTACAATGGAAAATTGTACTGCAAATGCATGGCGGTTTGAAGGCGGCATGAGGCCGCCTAACAATTGAGAACTAACAACGGACAACTAAACTCACTCTTTCACGAAGTGCCGCACCAACACTTGATCATCTGAATCGGTAATGCGCACCAAATAAGCGCCAGCAGTCAACTCAGCTACCGGAATTGTCATCGTGGAACCGTTGCCTATTTGAGTTTTCATAACCCGGCCATCTGCAGAAAGCAGCTCACAACGGGAAATATTCCGGTTCCCAGTTTCAACATAAAGCACGCCATTGGCCGGCATGGGAAATACCGAAACGCGGCCCCAGCCTTCCACTTCGGCAATGCCGCTGGGATCTAACACCGTTACCGTGCCTTGCTGCGTGGTCCAGTGTGGAAATTGAATAGAGCCACCGTTGCAACCGTAGTTGTAGAACCCCGCCACTGTAAAGGTGAAATCGTAGGTCCATGGGCTGGTCTGCGCCGTGGGCGCACTGTTGAACGGTGCCGGGTTGTTGGGGAAACTGTCCAGTTCCGCATACACGTTGTGGCTGCCTTGGTTGCAGATCCATTCTATCTGGTCGCCTAGATCAATTGTGATGTTGGCTGGAACATAAGCGGGTGTAACACCGCCGGGTGTACCGACAACCTGAACAGTATGGGTGGTTTGCGCGAATACGGAGAAGGGCAGCAACATCAATAAAAAGGAGGCGTTTCGCATACGAGGTGGTTTTGGGCGAAGTTAGGTCTGTCACGCTCTCGACTCCTGCCTTTAATCGTTACTTTGTACTCCCATGCCAACCAAGACAAAACCGGCCCCCAAGGTCAAGTCCAGTGCCGCAGCGCTGCACAATCCACCAGCTACGCTTGAAACCGCGCAAAAGCTCGGCCTGCTTCCTGAGGAATTCGACCGCATCTGCGAGGTGCTGGGCCGGGTGCCCAACTTTACCGAAGTGGCCGTGTACAGCGCCATGTGGAGCGAGCATTGCTCCTACAAAAATTCCATCAACCTGCTGAAAACCCTGCCGCGCTCCGGCCCGAAGTTGCTTGCCGAAGCAGGGGAGGAGAACGCCGGTCTCATCGACATCGGTGACGGTTGGGCCTGCGCCTTCAAGATCGAAAGCCACAACCACCCCAGCGCCATTGAACCGTACCAAGGTGCGGCCACCGGCGTGGGCGGCATCAACCGCGACATCTTCACCATGGGCGCGCGGCCCATTGCGCAGCTCAACAGCCTCCGCTTCGGCGACATCGCCAACCAAGCCAGTAGCCGCTGGCACATGCGCGGTGTTGTGAAGGGTATCGGTGACTACGGCAACGCGTTCGGTGTGCCCGTGCTCGGCGGCGAAACGTGGTTCGATCCCTGCTACACCACCAATCCGCTGGTGAACGCCATGAGCGTGGGCATCGTTCGCGCCGACAAGGTGATCAGCGCCACGAGCCATGGTGCTGGCAATCCCGTGTTCATCGTGGGCAGTGCCACCGGAAAGGACGGCATCCTCGGTGCATCATTCGCCAGCAAGGACATCACCGGCACCAGCATGGACGACCTGCCCGCCGTTCAAGTGGGCGACCCCTTCATGGAGAAATTGCTGCTTGAAGCCTCGCTGGAATTGTCCCACACCGACGCCATCATCGGCATGCAGGACATGGGCGCGGCAGGCATTACCTGCAGCACCTGCGAAATGAGCGCTAAGGGCGAAAGCGGCATGGACCTCCAATTGGACAAAGTGCCACTCCGCCAAGCGGACATGCAACCGTGGGAGATCCTGCTGAGCGAAAGCCAGGAACGCATGCTCGTAGTGGTGAAGAAAGGCCGCGAAAAAGAAGTGCATGACATTTTCCACAAGTGGGACCTTCACTGCAAAGAGATCGGAACCGTGACCGATGGCGGCCAAGTCCGCTACTTCTGGAACGGCACGCTGGTGGCTGAAGTGCCCGCTGAAAGCCTCGTGCTTGGCGGCGGTGCGCCTGTCTACACGCGCACCAGTAAAAAGCCAGCGTACATCGCAGAGAACGCGAAGTTCAAAACGGACATGGTTCCCGAGCCGGATGATTTGAAGCATGTGGGCTACGAGTTGCTCGCCAGCCCCAACATCGCCAGCAAACGCTGGGTTTACGAGCAATACGACAGCATGGTGCGCACCGGGAACATGGGCACCAATGCGCCCAGCGATGCGGGCCTTGTGCTGCTGAAGGAATCCGGAGGGACCAAAGCGCTCGCCATGAGCGTGGATTGCAACGCGCGCTACGTGCATGCGGACCCGTACATCGGCACCATGATCGCCGTGAGCGAGGCCGCGCGCAACATCGTGTGCAGCGGTGGTGAACCCGCCGGAGTTACCAACTGCCTCAACTTCGGAAACCCGTATGATCCCGAAGTGTATTGGCAGTTCGAACAGGCCATCAAAGGCATGGGCGAGGCGTGCAAGGAGTTCAAAACACCCGTCACCGGCGGTAATGTGAGCTTCTACAACCAGTCCAACATCAACGGCAAGGATGTCGCCGTTTTCCCCACGCCAACGATCGGCATGGTGGGCGTGGTGCCGAACATGGCGAACGCCATGGGCCTTTCCTTCCAAGCGAAGGGCAACCTCATCTTCCTCATCGGTACCGTCACGGAAGACATGGCCTGCAGCGAGTACCTCGCGCGCTACCACAACGTGCAACGTTCACCCGCGCCCTATTTCAACCTCGCGGACGAACACCGCATGCACGTGGCCGTTACGCACCTCATCAAACGCAAACTGGTCACCGCCGTACACGATGTAAGCGATGGCGGCTTGTGGACCACGCTCGTGGAAATGGGCCTGCACAACAGCCTCGGCTTCGACATTGTGACAGACAGCGAGATCCGCCCCGATGCCTTCCTCTTCGGCGAAGGCCAAGGCCGTGCAGTGGCCACCATCACGGAGGAACAGGAAACAGGCTTCCTCGACCTGATGCGCATCAGCAAGGTGCCTTTCATCCTGCTGGGTCACGTTACCAAAGGCAAGCTGCGCATAGATGACGAGTCCTTCGGCACCATTGAAGAGGCACGTGCTGTTTACGAAGGTGTGTTGCCGGGAATTTTGGAGGAGCAATAAGGAGGTCGGGGAAACCCTTACACCTATGGGTTACCCGCCTTCCGGGCCTTGTCGAACGGCACTTGGCCGTTCACTGCCGGCTTACCACATTGAACTTCGCCGAAGCCCAATTGTCCAGCAAGAACAGCCCCGCCGTGCATAATAGGATGCCCATTGTCCATCGCGAGGCGATCAAGGCCAAGACATCGTGCATGCCTGTGGTGAACCAAGTGATAGCTGGTGCAGCTGGTAGCGCGCTTGTGGGTAAGGACAAAGCATAAGCCACCAAGATGCCTGCCAATACCGCGAGCACCCACCAAACCCATTTTCCGATCAAAGGTTGTGCGGACGCGGAAGCTGAAGCTGCCGGAAGGGCCTCGATCCGTGCCATGACCTGGGCCTCCAAGCCGGAAGCCGCTGGGCGCCTACCCACCTCTTGGAAAAGCCCGGTCAACGGGTCTTTCCGGCTCATGCGCTCGTCATCAAGGTCCATGTTTCACCTTTCAATTGTTGCTCAAGCACCCCGTGTAATTGTTTACGGCATCGGTGCAGCTTCACTTTCACATTGGACGCACCCATGCCGGTTACGGTTACGATCTCCTCCACGCTGAATTCCTCCAAGTAGAACATGGTCATCACGGCGGAGTCTTCCGGAGACAAGGTACGTAACGCTTTTTCCAAGATCGCAGCGCGCTCATCAATGGGGTTGGCCATTTCAGAAGCAGGCTCTTTCCCAACGGCGGAAAGTTCTTCGAGTGAACCTGTGGGTTTCTTTCGGCTGCGCAAAGCCGAGATCGCCATGCGGTAAGCGATGCTGTACAACCACGTGGAGAATTTCCCTTGGCCCTTGAATTCGCCGAGCCGCTGGTAAACTTTCACGAAAACGTCTTGTGTCACTTCTTCCGCGTCCATTTCATTCCGCAGCACGCGCCAAGTAATGGTATGCACCATGTGCTTGTAACGGCCCATCAGCGCCACAAAAGCGCTTTGGTCGCCGCCAAGGATCAGGGCTATGGTTTCGTGCTCCTCCAAAAGATCTCCACCATGGGACGCTTGTTGCCGCATTGCCGGTTACACGAAGATCGGGGCAACGCTCTTTCATTCCCGCCAATTTTCCATGAATGGTTTGGTGCGTGTTGAAGTGGTTGTGCCGGTTGGTACCAATGGATCGTAACCTCCACGGTCGGCAACCGCGTCCTATTCCCCAAACCCCTGAAAAACATGGATACCCCAGCATCGGAAGTGTTAGTCCCGTTGATCGTCTTCACCGCCGCTTTCGGCATGTTCTATATCTGGGTAACCGCCCGACACCGCCAGCGCATGGCCATGATCGAGAAAGGCCTCGCCACGGCAGAACCACCTTCCGAAGCAGACCAATTCCGCAGCTTGAAGTTCGGTCTCCTCGGTATTGGTGCGGGCATCGGCCTCCTGCTCGGTTACCTTTTCCAGACTTACGCCATGGTAAACGGGCAAGACAACCCGCTGCCTTACTTTGTTATGGTGGCCATCTGCGGTGGAGCAGCATTGGTGGGGCACCACTTGATCGTGCGCAGGCAAGCAGGGAAGTAGAACTTTCCGCCAGATCGTCGAAGTTCGGACCGAAGCGGCTCTACATTCGCCTCGCCAGTCCCAGCCATGATTCGCCGCAGTGCCGCCGTCCTCGCCGCAACGGTCTTCTGGTCCGTTGTCGTCTGCGTCCTTTGGGTGCTCCTGCTGCGTTTCATTCCTCCGCCGGTAACATGGGAAATGGCCGCGCAGGCCGCACAACAGGATGGCATTACCCGCAAATGGGTCCCGCTCAACGCCATTTCACCCGCCATGCCGTTGGCAGTGATCGCTTCCGAAGACCAACTTTTCATGGAGCATCACGGTTTCGATATCGAAGCCATGCGCAAAGCCATCGACCATAACGAGCAAAGCAAGAAGGTGCGCGGGGCCAGCACCATCAGCCAACAAACAGCGAAGAACGTTTTCCTCTGGCCTGGCAGAACCTACTTGCGCAAAGGCCTGGAAGCGTGGTTTACGGTTTTGATCGAAGCCTTATGGCCCAAAGAGCGCATTTTGGAGATGTACCTCAACGTCGCCGAAACGGGGCTGGGCCGCTTCGGCGTAGAGGCCACCGCGCGGCAATGCTTCCGCAAACCGGCATCTACGCTTTCGCGCGAGCAAGCCGCTTTAATAGCGGCAGTGCTGCCATCGCCACGCCGTTTCGATGCGTGCAAACCTTCCGCGTACGTAAGGAAGCGGCAGGCGTGGGTGCTTCGGCAGATGGGGCAGTTGGGCGATGTGATGGCCCTGCCGACTGAGCGAAAAACGAAATAGGAAAAGTTCGAACGCGACACGCCTTTGGTTGTGGGGCGACGGCATTGTGGACGCTGTGTCTCTTTGCTGAACACTTTACATTCGTCCCGAAGCTTTTCAAGCAGACGCAATGGGGGATAAGCAGGCAATGAACGCAGCAGATCGATTAGTCGTAGTAACCGGAACCAGCAAGGGCGTGGGCCGTGAAACGGCGAAAGCATTGGTATTGCAGCATGGCTGCACCGTGATCGGCGTAGCCCGCGATGCGAAAGGCTTGGATACATTGACGTCGGAATGCGCGGGTGCGTCCGGCACCTTTGAGCCTATCGTAGCAGACCTTGCTGAAGAACATGCCATAGCGCTTGTCAAGAAGCAGGTAGCAGGTAGGCGTCTCCATGGCTTGGTGAACAATGCAGGCCTTCTCATTACACGTCCATTCGGGGAATGGACTACAGCGGATGCCGCTCGGCTATATCACCTCAATGCTACGGTACCGCTTCTTTTGGCGCAGGCCTTAGCCAATTCCTTAGCGGGAAATCCCAAAGGGCACATTGTCGGTATTAGCAGCATGGGCGGTTTTCAAGGCAGCGCCAAATTCCCCGGCCTTATGGCCTACAGCGCCAGTAAAGCCGCACTTGCATGCGTGTGCGAATGCTTGGCGGAAGAGCTCAAGGACAAAGATGTCTGCGTAAACAGCCTCTGCATTGGTTCGGTGGATACCGACATGCTGCGCGCCGCATTCCCCGGCTACAAAGCCCCGATAACGCCATCAGCGATGGGCGCTTACGTGGCGCGCTTCGTGCTTGAAGGTCACAACTTCTACAACGGCAAAGTACTGCCTGTGGCGTTGAGCACGCCTTGAGGGTAGGGTAGCTGCAACCGCAGTCGGCAGTGGCAGTCGGCAGCGGCAACAGCCTCGATTTCATCGGGAGTTGCAGCATGCAGCGTCGGCAGTACCCTCTACCCGATACCCGATACCCATTACCATCAACTTGTTCCATCCATCCTCACATGCTCTGAATCCCGCTACAGCACTGCATTTCCGCTCATCACGAAAGCCGCCAACGTGCCTGCCTCAAGAAAATATTTCGCGGGGGAGTTGCACCTATGGAAAATAGCTGTACATTTGCAGCCGCTTTCGAGAAAACGTTCTTTGAGCGCCCCGGTATTGGGGATGTGTTGTGGAGGTCCAAGAGGAGTTGAAAAAATAAAGTTTCAACAACGCTTGGTGGATCAAAAGATCGCTCTACATTTGCACCCCCTTCCGGGAGACGTTTGTTGAACGGAAGGCGCACAAACAAGAAAAACAAGTCCGGCAGCGGTCGGAAACTTGAATCGTTCTTTGACGTATTGTCCATTCTGAGAAAAGTGAATGTCCCTGTGGAATTCGCAAGAATTTCGCAAGGGGAGGTTTTTTTTAAGAGCCAGATCAAACAAACTTACAATGGAGAGTTTGATCCTGGCTCAGGATGAACGCTAGCGGCAGGCTTAACACATGCAAGTCGAGGGGTAACAGGGAAGCTTGCTTCCGCTGACGACCGGCGCACGGGTGCGTAACACGTATGGAATCTGCCCTTTACTGGGGAATAGCCCGAAGAAATTCGGATTAATGCTCCATAATAAACGAGATGGCATCATCTTGTTTTGAAAGCTCCGGCGGTAAAGGATGACCATGCGCCCGATTAGATTGTTGGTGAGGTAACGGCTCACCAAGTCTTCGATCGGTAGGGGGCCTGAGAGGGTTATCCCCCACACTGGTACTGAGACACGGACCAGACTCCTACGGGAGGCAGCAGTGAGGAATATTGCGCAATGGAGGCAACTCTGACGCAGCCATGCCGCGTGCAGGAAGAAGGCGCTACGCGTTGTAAACTGCTTTTAATCGGGAAGAAACCCCGGGACGTGTCCCGGGTTGACGGTACCGTTGGAATAAGCACCGGCTAACTTCGTGCCAGCAGCCGCGGTAATACGAAGGGTGCAAGCGTTATCCGGATTCATTGGGTTTAAAGGGTGCGTAGGCGGAACAATAAGTCAGCGGTGAAAGCCTGCAGCTTAACTGTAGAATTGCCGTTGATACTGTTGTTCTTGAGTACGTTTGACGTGGGCGGAATGTGCCGTGTAGCGGTGAAATGCTTAGATATGGCACAGAACACCGATAGTGAAGACAGCTCACGAAGACGAAACTGACGCTGAGGCACGAAAGCGTGGGGAGCGAACAGGATTAGATACCCTGGTAGTCCACGCCGTAAACGATGATCACTCGTGATCGGCGACATACTGTCGGTCACCTAGCGAAAGCGTTAAGTGATCCACCTGGGGAGTACGATCGCAAGATTGAAACTCAAAGGAATTGACGGGGCCCGCACAAGCGGTGGAGCATGGTTTAATTCGATGATACGCGAGGAACCTTACCAGGGCTTGAACGTACGTTGACAGTCGCGGAAACGTGATCTTCTTCGGACAACGTGCGAGGTGCTGCATGGCTGTCGTCAGCTCGTGCCGTGAGGTGTCGGGTTAAGTCCCATAACGAGCGCAACCCCTACTGTTAGTTGCCAGCGGATAATGCCGGGGACTCTAACGGAACTGCCCGCGTAAGCGGTGAGGAAGGTGGGGACGACGTCAAGTCATCACGGCCCTTACGTCCTGGGCTACACACGTGCTACAATGGCGAGGAACAATGGGAAGCTACCGGGTGACCGGATGCTGATCTCTAAAACTCGTCTCAGTTCGGATCGGAGTCTGCAACCCGACTCCGTGAAGCTGGAATCGCTAGTAATCGCATATCAGCCATGATGCGGTGAATGCGTTCACGGGCCTTGTACACACCGCCCGTCAAGCCATGGAAGCCGAAAGTGCCTGAAGTTGGTGACCGCAAGGAGCTACCTAGGGCAAAGTCGGTGACTGGGGCTAAGTCGTAACAAGGTAGCCGTACCGGAAGGTGCGGCTGGAACATCTCCTTTTTAGAGAACTGCTCTTGAAGGGTCTCTTAACTCTGCCGAAAAGCAGGGCTGGACGTTTGCTTTCTCTCAGATGGATAATACTTACCAAACGGTGCCATCCGTTGCCGTCTCCTAGTCCTGTAGCTCAGCTGGTTAGAGCGCTACACTGATAATGTAGAGGTCCGCAGTTCAAATCTGCGCAGGACTACCAGGGATAGGAAACGGGGGATTAGCTCAGCTGGCTAGAGCGCCTGCTTTGCAAGCAGGAGGTCATCGGTTCGACTCCGATATTCTCCACTCAATGTCCGCTTTTGCGAAGGCGACGGCGGACACAATGCTCCGAAAGGAGAACTGTTCTTTGACGTATTGTTGAACTGACCAAGACGGACCGAGAAATCGGTCCATAAGTAAGACCATAAGAGGTCGAAAAGTTACTAAGGGCGTATGGTGGATGCCTTGGCTCTCAGAGGCGATGAAGGACGCGATAGGCTGCGATAAGCCATGGGGAGGTGCATAATGACCTGTGATCCATGGATTTCCGAATGGGGCAACCCAGTACCATGAAGTGGTATTACCCTGAAAAGGGAGCTAACCCGGGGAACTGAAACATCTAAGTACCCGGAGGAAAAGAAAACAAGTAGTGATCCCCCTAGTAGTGGCGAGCGAACAGGGGCCAGCCCAAACCAATGCCGTTTCGGCGGAATTGGGGTTGTAGGACCACAACGTGGACTTCGTATACATAGTGGAACCCTTCTGGAAAGTTGGACCATAGCGGGTGACAGTCCCGTACACGGCATGTATGCGATACCTAGTGGTATCCTGAGTAGCGCGGGACACGTGAAATCCTGTGTGAAACTGCGGGGCCCATCCCGTAAGGCTAAATACTCCCGAGAGACCGATAGCGAACCAGTACTGTGAAGGAAAGGTGAAAAGAACCTCGAACAGAGGAGTGAAATAGACCCTGAAACCGTCTGCCTACAAGCGGTCGGAGCCTGCCTTCGGGCGGGTGACGGCGTGCCTTTTGCATAATGAGCCTACGAGTTGCTCGTCACTGGCAAGGTTAAGGGATTAAGTCCCGCAGCCGAAGCGAAAGCAAGTCTTAACAGGGCGTGTAGTCAGTGGCGGCAGACGCGAAACCTGAGTGATCTATTCATGGCCAGGTTGAAGTTCCGGTAACACGGAATGGAGGACCGAACCGGTAGACGTTGAAAAGTCTTCGGATGAGCTGTGATTAGGGGTGAAAGGCTAATCAAACTGGGAGATAGCTCGTACTCTTCGAAATGCATTTAGGTGCAGCCTCGGACGTACAGTTATGGAGGTAGAGCTACTGATCGGGCTAGGGGGCTTCACCGCCTACCAAACCCGGACAAACTCCGAATGCCATAACTCAATATCCGGGAGTGAGCGCATGGGTGCTAAGGTCCATGCGCGAAAGGGAAATAACCCAGACCATCGGCTAAAGGTCCCCAAGTGTGTGTTAAGTTGAATCTAACGAGGTCGGATTGCACTGACAGCTAGGATGTTGGCTTGGAAGCAGCCATTCATTTAAAGAGTGCGTAACAGCTCACTAGTCGAGCGATCCGGCATGGATAATGATCGGGCATTAAACACACCACCGAAGCTGTGGACTGCGTAGCAATACGCAGTGGTAGAAGAGCATTCCGGTCTGCGTTGAAGGTGTAGCGTGAGCTATGCTGGAGCGTCCGGAAAAGAAAATGTAGGCATAAGTAACGATAAGGCATGTGAAAAACATGCCCGCCGATAGACCAAGGTTTCCTGATCAACGTTAATCGGATCAGGGTTAGTCGGGACCTAAGGTATAGCCGACAGGCGAAGCCGATGGACATCCAGTCAATATTCTGGAACCGACCCATATTGCGATGGGGTGACGGAGGAGTGAAAGGTCTCCGTGCTGACGGAATAGCACGGTAAAGGACGTAGGTATAGCGCTGGCAGGTAAATCCACCGGTGTTGCTGAAATCCGACAGTAGCAGGAAGCTTCGGCCGAATGCATTGACCCTAATCAGACTTCCTAGAAAAACCTCTAAGCTTCAGATATGGGCCGCCCGTACCTCAAACCGACACAGGTGGTCAAGGAGAGTATCCTGAGGCGCTCGAGTGATCCGTGGCTAAGGAACTAGGCAAATTAAGCGCGTAACTTCGGGATAAGCGCTACCAACGCAAGTTGGTTTCAATGAAAAGGTCCAGGCGACTGTTTAACAAAAACACATGGCTTTGCGAAATCGAAAGATGACGTATAAGGCCTGACACCTGCCCGGTGCTGGAAGGTTAAGAGGAGAGGTCAGCCGCAAGGCGAAGCTTTGAATCGAAGCCCCAGTAAACGGCGGCCGTAACTATAACGGTCCTAAGGTAGCGAAATTCCTTGTCGGGTAAGTTCCGACCTGCACGAATGGTGTAACGATCTGGACACTGTCTCGGCCACGAGCTCGGTGAAATTGTAGTTTCGGTGAAGATGCCGGATACCCGCAACGGGACGAAAAGACCCCGTGCACCTTTACTATAGCTTCACATTGACATCGGCTGCCCGATGTGTAGGATAGGTGGGAGACTTTGAAGTTGCGTCGCTAGGCGTGATGGAGTCAACGTTGAAATACCACCCTTCTGTCATCTGATGTCTAATCCCTGCGAAACAGGGAAACAGTGTGTGGTGGGTAGTTTGACTGGGGTGGTCGCCTCCAAAAAAGTATCGGAGGCTTCCAAAGGTACCCTCAGCACGCTTGGTAACCGTGCGACGAGTATATTGGCATAAGGGTGCTTGACTGTGAGACCGACAAGTCGAACAGGTACGAAAGTAGGGCAAAGTGATCCGGTGGTTCCGCATGGAAGGGCCATCGCTCATAGGATAAAAGGTACGCCGGGGATAACAGGCTGATCATTCCCAAGAGCTCATATCGACGGAATGGTTTGGCACCTCGATGTCGGTTCGTCACATCCTGGGGCTGGAGAAGGTCCCAAGGGTTCGGCTGTTCGCCGATTAAAGTGGCACGTGAACTGGGTTCAGAACGTCGTGAGACAGTTCGGTCTCTATCTGTTGCGGGCGTTAGAAGTTTGAGGGGAGCTACCATTAGTACGAGAGGACCGTGGTGGACGAACCGCTAGTGTACCAGTTGTCCCGCCAGGGGCACCGCTGGGTAGCTATGTTCGGATGGGATAAGCGCTGAAAGCATCTAAGCACGAAGCCCACCTCAAGATGAGATTTCTTTTAAGGGCCGTGGAAGATTACCACGTTGATAGGCTACAGGTGTAAAGCCAGCAATGGCAAAGCCGAGTAGTACTAATTACCCGTAGACTTTGACCTGAAAAGGTCTTTCAGTGGCATCGGTTGATCGTCCGTTTTGGTCCAGTTCAGCAATATTCTCAAATCGTATCCACGATTTCAGGTGACTATTGCGGTGAGGTCCACCTCTTCCCATTCCGAACAGAGAAGTTAAGCTCACCAGCGCAGATGGTACTAGGATAATGTCCTGGGAGAGTATGTCGTCGCCGATCTGAACCCCGCCCCTTAAAAGGCGGGGTTCTTTTTTTTATACCAACTCAAACCCGCTCGGATTTTTCCGAGCGGGTTTTGGCGTTTAATGCATTCTTCAATCACACCCGCTCGGGTTTTTCCCGAGTGGGTTTAGCTTTTTATGGCCTCCGGCCAACGCTCGCGATTATTCCGGTCGAACTATAATTCTGAGCAGACTCGGGAAACCCCTTTCCTTAACCCCTTTTGCATGCCCAGCCCTCATCTCTTTCCGGCACGGTCTTTCCTTTGTATACGCAACCAATGACAACCAATAGAACTTTGTTCTTCGCGGCAGCACTCTTTGCCAACGCTTCCCTTCAAGCCCAGCACCTTTCCGGTCACTTCGATAGCACCCATGTTGCCGGCCAGTGGATCACGCTCTCAATCGCCCACGGCACGACCTATCACCCTATGGATTCCGTCCGGATTGAGGCCACCGGTGATTTTTCATTCCCCAAGAACTTTAACACTTCCGGGTATTACCAACTGGCCTTGGCGGATGACCAATTCGACTTGTTGCTCGATGCCCGTGAACCGGAGGTGGACCTGCTCTTCAACGGCCTGCCCATGCAGGAGCACGTTCAGGTGTTCAAGTCCGATGAAAACCAGCGCCTCTGGGAATACAAATTCGCATCGCGCCAAGCCCAGGCCATTGAGGCCGCCGCTGCTCAGCAGAAACTCTCACTTCAACCCACGGATACTGCGGCCTTGGCTCAATTGGACAGCATTTCGGAACGCGCTGAACGCGTGAAGCAGGGCCACCTTCAGCGCTTGTTAACCCAAGATCCGAGTAGCCTGTTCACCAAAACGGTAAAAGCCGATCTGGCCCTTATCTCCGTAATGCGGAAAACGCCCAACGACGTAGCTAAAACTTTCGATTTCAGCGATCCGGAGCTGATGCGCACCAGCATGTACGACAAAGCCGTGATGGTGTTTTTGCAGAACATGAACCCCGTGAACGAGACCCAGTTCAGTGTGGCTGCCGATACGTTGATGGCCTTGGCCTCCAAAGATCCGGAATGTAAAGCCTACATGATGGACCACATGATCGACCTGTTTGCCACGTACGGGCCGGAATCCGCGCTGCAGCATGTTGTGGACACCTACTACGTACCTGCGAATTCAAAAGCTTCAATAGACCCCGAAGTACGGGCCAAAGTGGAAAAACTGATGCTGGTTTCCGTGGGAAGAACAGGCCCGGACATTACACTTGACGACCATGGCACCATGCTGCAATTGGCCAAACTGGCCGCCAATTACAAGTACACCGCGCTGTTCTTCTACTCCAGTACCTGCAGCCACTGCCATGACCAGCTGCCCACACTGAAACGGGACTACGAACTGTTCCATGACAAAGGCTTCAATGTGCTGGGGATCGCGCTGGACGAGGACAGTACGAATTTCTTGACAAGCATTGTGGAGAATATGATCCCTTGGCCATGCTACAGCGAGTTCATTGGCTGGGGAGCCAAAGCGGTCAAAGCTTACCAAGTGAAGGCTACGCCCACGTTCTATCTGTTGGATGACAAACTGCGGATCGTGGCGAAGCCTAACGATGCGGAGGACTTGCGTGCCACCTTGCGCACGTTGTTGAAGTAGCCGTTTCCCGCCGTCTTTTTTACAGCGGCAATATCCAACTGCGGTAGGTTGGCGGATATTTCCGGAGCACCGGTTTCTCGCTGAATATGCCGTAAACGCTGGAGCCCGAGCCGGACATGGACGCATAGGCTGCGCCCAGGTCGAGCAGCTCTTTCTTCAAATGCGCCAATTCGGGATGCAGGCTGAAAACCGGCGGCTCCAGGTCGTTCAACACTACATTTTGCCAGGTTGAAACAGGCTGTTTGAATATTTTCAGATCCAGTTCTTGGCCGGTAGGCTTGCACTGCATGTAAGCTTGGGGCGTAGGGGCATGGATCCCGGGTGCCACCAACAGCAGCCAGTAGCCATTGAGATCAAGCGTAACAGGGCGTAATTTTTCGCCGCGGCCCTCGGCCAATTGTGGCTCATTTTTCAGGAAGAAGGGGCAGTCGCTGCCTAATTCGGCCGCAAGGGTATGCAACTCTTCCGGTGCCAAGCCAAGCTCAAGCAACTTGTTCAGCAGCAACATTACATGAGCCGCATCGCTGGATCCACCGCCCAGTCCGGCACCCGCAGGGATCACTTGTGCAGGTGAAGCCTGAGTCCGGGCAGGTCACGCAGTTTGCGGATCGCTTGAACTGCTTTCAAACACAGGTCATCCGCGGGATCGCCTGGAATAGCGATGCCGGTCCGGACAAAGCGGACTTCACTTGGCGGAATGTCTAAGTCCATCGTGGCTTCCAGCGCATCGCGAAGTGGAATCGGCAGCAGGATGCTGGCAATGTCGTGGAAGCCATCCGGCCGTTTCCGCAACACACGCAAGCCCATGTTCACTTTGGCAAAGGGAAAGACCAACATGGGCGAAAGATCCGCATTCCGTGGTGAATCCCAAGCAAAATGGCCACGGCAAGGCCGCTCCGTTACCTTCGCCCTTCTAATTCAGCCTGAATGAGCACCTTTTTGGAATTTGAACAACCGATCCAGCTCGTGGTGGAGCAGATCGAAAAGCTGAACGAGGTGGCCGCAGACGGTGAAGTGGACGTGAAAGCGGCCATGAAGGACCTCGAGAAAAAGTTAACAGAGGCCCGCAAGCAGGTCTATGGCAAACTTTCCCCGTGGCAGCGCGTGCAGGTGAGCCGGCACCCGGAGCGCCCGTACACCATGCGCTACATCAACTACATGACCGGCGGCAGTTTCATTGAACTGCACGGCGATCGCACGGTGAAGGACGACAAGGCCATGGTGGGCGGCTTCGGGCTCATGGACGGGCGCACCGTAATGTTCATTGGCCAACAAAAGGGAGTGAACACCAAGATGCGGCAGTTCCGCAACTTCGGCATGCCTAATCCCGAAGGCTACCGCAAGGCACTGCGCTTGATGAAGCTCGCAGAGAAATTCAATAAACCCGTGGTTACGCTGATCGATACGCCGGGCGCTTTTCCCGGCTTGGAGGCCGAGGAGCGCGGACAAGGCGAAGCCATAGCCCGGAATTTGCTGGAAATGTCCCAATTGAAAGTGCCCATTATCTGTGTGGTGGTGGGGGAGGGAGCATCAGGCGGAGCATTAGGCATTGGTGTCGGCGACCAGGTACTGATGATGGAGAATAGCTGGTACTCCGTTATTTCCCCGGAAAACTGCTCCACGATCTTGTGGCGCACGTGGGATTTCAAAGAAAAAGCTGCGGAAGCGCTGAAGTTGACCGGTGAAGACATGTTGAGCAATGGCCTGGTGGACGGCATCATTCCGGAGCCTTTGGGCGGCGCGCATGCCGACCCCGAGGAGGCATGCCGATTAGTGAAGATCGCCGTGGTGAAACACTTGGACAAGTTGGCGAAGCTGGATCCGGAAAAGCGCGTGGAGCGCCGCATTGCCAAGTTCTGCAAGATGGGCGTTACCGCCAAGGCGCGGTGACCATTCACCGGTTCAGTAGGCAAAGCACTTTCCGCACCTCACCGCTTAGTGGCCAAGCAGCCAGTATTGCGCCGGTCTGCGGATTTATGGCCTGAAGCAGGTTTACACTGCCGACGTAAAGCACACCGTTTACTTCATCGAAGGCCATTTGCTGAATTTGCAGGCCAGCGGCGATCTGCATCGAACTTGCGCCAGCGTATGAGAAGCGGTGCAATTCTCCGTTTTGCAGGGCTACCGCCCAAACATCCGAACTGATCCGCGCTGCGGCGATCACCGGTGCCGACCATGTATATGGTTCCCAATACGAGCCGCCACTTACGGTGCGATCTTGCACCACGCCTTGTCCGGCGATGCTGCCGTAGAGTAAGACGTGTTGTTCGTCTCGTGGAAGAACAACAACGGGGTCTATCGTCAATACCTGGCTTTCCGCCAATGCCCCGGAGCTACTGAAAAAAGTCCCAAGCCGCTTTTCCTGCGTGATCGTGTTCTCGATCACCGAAATGATGAAATTTCCTGTGGTGATGGACTGCACAGCATGAAAGCCGATGGGCAAGTTCCCCACTGCGCCACCAATCCCGTTTTCGGCATTCAGACCACGCAATGTACCGTCCTGCGTGCCCAGCAAAACCCGGCCATCTGCACCTACATCAACGGAAGTAAACCATGGAAAACCGATCGAGCTTTGATTGGGCACTTGCCAAACGGTGGCGAGGTTGTCCGCATCCAACGCCTGGAACGCGCCGCTGACACCGCCTGCAACATAGAGCTGTTGTGCCGAAGAACTGATCGCGGCGCCGCCGAAATCCATGGGCCATGTGGTGGCCAAGGTGGTTTGACCCAAGCTGTCCGTGCGATAAAGTGCCACACTGTTGGAGCTTTGTTCTGTAACGGTGAAAACGGCGCGCAGCCGCAATGGCACGCCGTTGAGCTGCACAGGGAGCAGCTGTCGTGCGCTGTTGTTGCCGTCCGAGGCGGTGGCCAAGATCTTGTACGGACCGCTTTCCAACTGCTGCGAAAGAACCGGCAAGGCCAATGTAACCGTGCCTTGCCCGGTTGCGGGAACGGCTGAAACACCCGCTACCACCGGGATGTTGTCCGCGTTCAGCAGGCTGGCCGTTACCTGTGTTACGCCCTGATCGTCGCTAACGGAAACGGTGATGAGCAGTGTGTCCGGCACGTTGAAGGAAAAATTCTCCGTTGGCGAGGTTATGCTGATGTGCGGCGGCTCATCCACCGGCTCCTTTTTGCAGCCCGTGACCAACAAGCAGAAAAATGCTGCCCAGGTCAGTGATTGTTCATAACGCATCACTGCAAAGTAACGCTGGGCGCGGCGGAGAAATTCTATCAACAGCCGCGTAACTTGCCCAATGTTCATCGACCGGGAAAAGAACGACCCTTCCGCCGCTCTTACGGGATTACTTTTGGGACCCTTTCCGCCGAACCTGTCCCATACGGCGAACCACATGCCCGAAATTTCGACCAACACATCCTTTAGCAAGGACCGCAAGCGCCGTTCCGCGGCCTCATTGATCGACACGGCCATGGAGGCTGGCAAACTTCCGCCGCAGGCGCCGGAACTCGAGCAAGCCGTGCTGGGCGCGATGATGCTGGAGAAAAATGCCGTGAACGAGGCCATCGATATCCTGCGGCCGGAGAGTTTTTACGTGGATGCGCACCGCCGCATTTTCGACGCCATTCAGAACCTCTTCCGCACCGATCAGGCCATCGACATTCTTACCGTGACGCAAGAGCTGAAGAAGCGCGCGGAACTGGACATCGTGGGCGGCGCGTTCTACATCAGCCAGCTCACCAACAAGGTGGCCAGCAGCGCCAACGTGCAGTTCCACGCGCGCATCATCAGCCAAAAGCACATCCTTCGGGAACTGATCCGCATTAGCGCAGAGACCATGCGCGACGCTTACGATGACAGCACGGACGTTTTCGAGCTGTTGGACAAAAGCGAGCAGGAAATGTTCGCCGTTACCAGCGGCAACCTCAAGCGCAATTACGAGCCGATGAGCGACCTCATCCAGGGCGCCATTGAGCAGATCGAGAATTCCAAGAACAAGGGCGGCGGGATCAGCGGCGTGCCCACGGGCTTTGCGCAACTGGACAAGCTCACTGCCGGCTGGCAACGCAGTGACATGATCATTGTGGCGGCCAGGCCAGCTATGGGTAAAACGGCTTTCGTGCTCAGCATGGCCCGCAACATCGCGGTGGAACACAAGAAACCGGTGGCCGTTTTCAGCCTGGAAATGAGCAGCACCCAGCTCGTTACACGACTCATCGCCAGCGAGAGCGGCATCAGTTCCGAAAAGTTGCGCAAGGGCGAACTAACGGATGCCGAATTCACCATTCTGCACCAGCATATCGCACGGCTCACCAATGCGCCGATTTTTATTGACGACACGCCCGCACTGAACATTTTCGAGCTGCGCGCCAAATGCCGTCGCCTGAAGAGCCAGCACAACGTGGAGCTCATCATCATTGACTACCTGCAGCTGATGACTTCCGGCACTGAGGGCAACCGGGGCGGGAACCGCGAGCAGGAGATCAGCAACATTTCGCGCTCCATCAAGAGCATTGCGAAGGAATTGGACGTGCCCATCATCGCGCTGAGCCAGTTGAGCCGTGCGGTTGAGACCCGTGGAGGCGACAAGCGGCCCATGTTGAGCGACCTGCGCGAATCCGGTGCTATTGAGCAGGATGCCGACTTGGTCTGCTTCCTCTACCGCCCGGAGTACTACAAGATCTTCGAGGACGAGCATGGCAGCACGCTGGGTATCGGTGAGGTGATCGTGGCCAAGCACAGGAACGGAGCAATTGATAACGTCCGTCTGCGTTTCATCTCCGAACTTGCCAAATTCGCGGACCTGGAAACAAGCAGCATGAACTTTGCAGGAGGCATGGGACACAATGCTGAAGGCATGCAGACCATTACGCGGAGCAGCCGGATGAACGATGACGAAGAAGCTCCTTTCTAAATCGCAGATCCTAATGCGCGGTATGCGGCTTTTGGTGGCTTCATGGATGTTCATGGCATGCATGGCACCAGCAGTGGCATCGAAGATCCTGATCCCCATGGACAAGAGCCAAACGGATCACTTGAAGGCATACGGGATCGTGTACTGGACCTTGCAGAAGGATGTCACCGTGGATTGGTTGTTGAACTACCGCAGCGGCAGCTTCATGGTGGACCGCATTCCGGCCATTGAGCAGGAGTGTACGATCCGCGGTGTGGCTTTTCAGGTCATCGCGGATGCGCAGGCCGACGCAATCCTGAAGGAGATCTCCGATCCAGAGGTGAACATGGAAATGATCAAACTGGAAAAAGCACCCAAGATCGCCGTGTATGCGCCGGGCGGTTTCCAGCCGTGGGATGATGCGGTCGCACTGGTGATGACCTACGCGGAGATCCCCTACGAAAAAATCTATGACAAGGAAGTGCTGGACGGCGTGTTGCCGAAATACGATTGGCTCCATCTGCACCACGAAGACTTCACCGGCCAATACGGAAAGTTCTATCGGCAATTCCGCAATGCGCCGTGGTACTTGGATCAAGTGCGGGAGGCGGAGGCCATGGCCAAGGAAACCGGTTTTGCCAAGGTGAGCCAAATGAAAGGTGCAGTAGCCGCAAAGATCCGGGACTATGTTTCCGGCGGCGGATACCTCTTCACCATGTGCAGCGGTACTGACAGCTACGACATCGCCTTGGCAGCTGAGGGCGTTGACATATGCGACACCCCGTTCGACGGCGACCCGCCCGACGCCCAGGCCCAGCAAGAGCTCGACTTCAACAGCACCTTTGCTTTCAAGGATTTCCACATCATCACCGATCCCATGGTGTATGAGTTCAGCGACATCGATGCCACGGACATTCACGGCAGCATCGGTGAAACGCGGGATTTTTTTACCTTGTTCGATTTCAGTGCCAAATGGGACGTGGTGCCCACCATGCTCTGTCAGGACCACGAGCAGGTGATCCACGGCTTCATGGGCCAGACTACCGCATTCCGCAAGAACTTGGTGAAGCCGGGTGTCACCATCATGGGCGAAAACAAGCCGCAAGGCACGGTGAAGTACGTTCACGGCGAATATGGCCTTGGCCAATGGACCTTTTATGGCGGCCATGATCCGGAGGATTACCAGCACATGGTGGGAGATCCGCCTACGGACCTTAGCCTGTTTCCTAACTCGCCGGGATACCGTTTGATCTTGAACAATATCCTGTTTCCAGCGGCTCGCAAGCGGAAGCAAAAGACCTGAACCGCCCCGATTCGGTGGAATTGGGACCTTGTTCCATCCGTTCCAGCCCGGCACTGCCTATGTTTGTGCCTGCAAACCCACTTGCATGGACCTCTCCAAAATCATTTCCATCACCGGTAAATCCGGCTTGTACCGCGTAGTTGCCCAAGGCCGCCAGGCCCTCATCGCGGAATCGCTCACCGATAAAAAACGCATACCGGTGCATTCCAGCGTTCGCGTGAGCACCTTGGACGAGATCAGCATGTACACAAAAGGCGACGATGTGCTTCTTTCAGCCGTAATGGCGAAAATGCATGCCATCGAAAAAGGCAAGCTGAGCGTGGATCCCAAGGGAGACATTGAGCCGCTGTACGACAAGTTGGGCGAAGCACTGCCGGACTATGACCGGGAGCGCATCTATTCTAGCGACGTGCGGAAGTTCTTTGTGTGGTACCAGATGTTGGTGGCTGCAGGCTTGTTCGAGGAAGAAAAGAAGAAAGGAGCTTCCAAGAAGGGTGAGGAAAAGGATGAAAAGGAAGGGAAGGCAGCACCTAAGGCGAAAGCTGCCGCAAAAGGCGCAGTGAAAAAAGCTGCCGTGAAGAAATCCGCGACACCCAAAGGTGGCGGGGCTTCCAAGGCGAAAGCGAAGCCCATGCATAAAGGGGCACAGCGGGGCAGTTAGTCTGTATCCCGGCAATCTTTAATCCGGCACACGCTCATTTCGCGTATTTTGGTGCCATGGCAGCACGGTCTGTTTCCCATTTTCCGAAGTTATTGGTAGTTGTTGCCCTCGTGTGCGCGGGGTTGGTACTCGTTGCATGGCAAGGCAACGGCGTGCCCGTGGCACATGCTTACCACACGCCGGAAGAGGTCGAGGCCTACAGGGGAACGCAGGAACGGGCATTGGCCACTGGGCAGAACACTTACTTCATGGCCAGCGGGAATTGTGCCGGGTGCCACGGCCATGATCCTTCAGGATATGCCAGTGTAACAGCGGAAGGACAGGATGTGAATGTTGTCGATGACTGGCGCAGCAGTATTATGGCCAACGCTGCACGCGATCCTTTTTGGCGGGCCAAAGTGAGCCACGAGGTTCAGGTGAACCCTGCCCACCAGGCCGCGCTGGAAAACAAATGCACCAGCTGCCATGCACCTATGGGCAACTTCGAGAACCATTACACCGGACAGGGATTGTATTCCATTGCGCAGTTGGAGCAGGATACGATCGCGATCGACGGAGTGAGCTGCGTGCCTTGCCACATCCAGCGCGAAGACAGCATCGAGCTGTTTTTCAGCGGAAACTTGCATTTCGATACGTTGAACCGACCCCTGTTCGGTCCATACGCGGATGTCGACATTTTTGGTGCACCGATGGAATCTTTTGTCGGCTATGCCCCGAAGTACGGGGCACAGATACTTGATGCCGGACTCTGCGCCGGTTGCCACACATTGATCACGGAGACCGCCGATCCCGACGGAAATCCATCCGGCGATGAATTCACCGAACAGGCTACCTATCACGAGTGGTTGAACTCGGAATTCAACAACCGGGAACATCCAGAGACCGGCATTACCTGCCAAGGTTGCCATGTCCCCTTGCTGGATGACGATATCGGCGTTGTATTATCCGCCAACTACATCTTTCTTCAACCAAAAACCCCGTTCGGCCAACACCATTTCGCCGGCGCGAATTTGTTCATGCTGAACATGCTGAAGGAAAACGGCGATACGTTAAATGTCACCGCCACCGATGCCCAGTTTGACAGCACCATTGAACGCACGAACCGCATGCTGCGCCAGCATACGTTGTTATTGGAGACCTCCGTTGCCAGTCGCACAGCGGACACCGCTTTTGTGGACGTTAAGCTCACCAACCTGGCCGGGCATAAATTCCCCAGCGGCTATCCTTCGCGTCGCGCATGGGTGGAATTGACCGTTACGGACGACATTGGAGATACGCTTTACCACAACGGAGGCTTCAACGATGGTGGCGAGATCGAAGGGATCGATCCCATATGGGAACCGCACCACGACATCATCACCACGCCCAACATGGTGCAGATCTATGAAATGGTAATGGGCGACGTGAATGGCGATTTCACCACAGTACTGGAGCGCGCTAAAGAACCGTTAAAAGACAACAGGCTTGCCCCATCCGGCTTCAGCAGCACACACATCACTTGGGACACCACGCGCATCGTGGGCGCCGCGTTCACTGACCCTGATTTCAACCACGTCAACGGTGTGGAGGGCAGTGGAACGGATGTGGTCCACTACCACGTCCCGGTGAATGGTGAGACCGGTGGACTGCACATCCGTGCCAACGTATGGTACCAGACCGCGCCACCGCGGTTCGTAGCGGACATGTTCACGCACACCAGCCCGGAGATCGACCTGTTCCAAAGCCTTTACAACAACCAAGGCAACGCACCTTTCCTTGTGCGGTCCAATGCGATCGTGGACTTTTCCTCCGGCATTGACGACCTCCGCGAACTCGGCGTGCATATTTTCCCGAACCCGGTGCGGGACGGCATCTTGACCATTTCGGGCATGGATGCGCGCGTCCTTGGCCTGGAAGTATATGACGTCGGCGGGCGGAAAGTCGCGGAACGCTTGGGCTACAACCGGGGAAGTTGGCAATTACGGCTCCCCGGTAGCGGCACCTATGTGGTTGTGATCCGTACCACGGAGCGCAGCTTCGTGGAGCGCGTGGTGGCGCTGTAAAAACCGATCATGCTAATGCCAGTTCAACTGCCGTTTCATTGGCGGACACCCCTACCGCGGCTGAAGGCGCTACCGACCAAGGTTTGATAGAACACGGTGCTGTCCGTAAATGCCCCATCACCGTTCAAAGTGAAATTCACGCCGGCCGTTTGAGCCGGAAAGATGAAGTTGTTGCCGGAAAGGATAGCGTAGTAGGTTTCCTCACCATTCCCAAGGTGATTGAAAAACAGGGTGTCAGCGAGGGTTCCTTCCGTGGTAACAGCTAAAATGTAGTAAACAAAGGGCGGGTCGACAGGTGCACCGTTGAACCAGGAAGAATCCCGCATGACGTACGTGCCAGTGAAGGCTGAACGCGCATCGGGACCGGTGCTTGGAGGTATAGGCTGGTCATCGATCGTCTGGCAGGCTGAAAGCACTAGCGCCGTAAACACGAAGGCCAGAAACGGCAAAATTGGATGGGTCGACTTCATGGTGCTTTCCGATTATCTAGAACGCCTAAGCCTGCAAAGTTCGTTCTATTCGCCGGAGCGGGGCAAGTGATGAATGTGGTTGCGGCCATCAATGATCCATGACCGTCGGCTTGAGACGGGCGTCGATGTAATCCAAGATCTCCGAGTACAGGTGTATCCGGTCCTTGCCGCGCACATTGTGCGGATGGCCGGGATAGTAAAAGAAATCCGGGTGTACGCCTTTGTCCACGCAGCTCTTCAGGAAGCGAAGGGCATGTTCGGGCACCACGGTCTCGTCCATGTTGTCCTGGATCAATAGCAGGTCGCCCCGCAGGTTGGCGGCACTGTCGGGCAGCGCAGTCTCTGCATAGCCTTCCGGATTTTCCTCCGGGGTGTCCATATAACGTTCGGTATACATCACTTCGTAGAGCTTCCAATCCTGCACGGCGCCACCGGCCACGCCTACTTTGAACACATCCGGTGCGCGCAACAGGAGCGCCTCAGTGACATGGCCGCCGAAGCTCCAACCGTGAACGGCCATGCGTGAGCCGTCCACGTAGGGCAAGCTTTTCAGGTAGTCGGCACCGTGCAGTTGATCTTTCACTTCAGTAATGCCGAGCTTGCGGTGGATGATCTGCTCGAACGCCAGCCCGCGATTGCCGCTGCCGTGGCCGTCCACGGTGAAAATGATGTAACCACGTTCAGCCGCTTCCAACATCCAGAGTGATGCCCCGCCGAGGTAGCTGTTGGTGACCAATTGCACATGCGGACCGTTGTAGGTGTACACGATCACCGGGTATTGCTCCCTACTTTGGAAACCGCTTGGCTTAATGATACGTGCGTTAAGGATGTCGCCATTCTCGCCGGTCACTTGAGCGAATTCCACCGTGCCTACTTGGTACTCCGCCAGCCCCGGCTTTCCGATGAGCAAGGTCTTATTCACCTTACCTGAAGTGGCATCCAATACCTCCGTGCGACCGGGCACGGTGAGGCTGCTCCATTGGTCAATGATGTAGCTGCCGTCGCTGCTGAGCTGGCCGTGGTGCGTTCCCGGCTGTTGCGTCAACTGCATTGTTTTTCCAGTGGACAGCTCCACGCGGTAGAGCTGTGTTTCCATAGCACCCTTGGGATCCTTCGTGTCGATCTGTGCTGTGCCTTCCACAAAGGCGTAGCGTTCTTTTATGTCCAGTCCCAGTAGCTCTTTCACCACCCAGTTCCCTTTTGTCAATTGGCGCACCATGCCTTTTTCAACGTCATAAAGATACAAGTGCCACCAACCGTCACGTTGGCTCCAGTGGATGTATTGGCCCGGTGTTTTCTTCAGAAAAGTGAGCGGATGCTCCGGTTCCAGCCACTTCTGGTCCGATTCCTCGAAGAGCGTGCGCACGGGCTTCCCGGTGGCCACGTCGTAGCGTATCACTTTGAAATTGTCCGTGGCGCGGTTCAGCAGGATGATCTGGATGTGCGCGTTGTCCACGTCCCAGCTGATGTTGGTGAGGTAATGTTCCGGAGCGCCTTCCGGCTTGATGAAAACGGTTTTGCCAGTGCGCGTGTCGTACACGCCAAGCGTTACCTGATGACTGGTCTGTCCGGCCATGGGATAGCGGAACTTCTTAAAAGTGCTCGGCGTGGTGCTGATATCCTCCACGTAATATGGCGTTACCATGGATTCGTCCATGCGGTAGAATGCGAGCAAATCCCCATCGGGACTCCAAAATGTGCCCTTCGTGATGCCGTATTCCTCGCGGTGAACACTCTTGCCGTTCACAAGGCCGTCGGTGCCATCGAAGGTGACCTGCGTTATGCTGTCGCCGAGGCCCGCAATGAATAAATTTTCCCCGCGTGTAAAGGCGATCTTGCTGTAGGCTTTGTCGTGGTCCTCGTTCTCTGCATCCGGCGTTGTGGTGAGGCGCTGCATGGTAGAGCCTTTCTTCATATCGCGGACATAGCTGCGCGGGCCTATTTCGAACCAGAATGTGTGGTCGTCCGTCCATTCCACGGCAGGCATGTGGCGCAAGCTGTCTCCTTCCGTCAAGCCCTTGTTCAATTCGGCCAACGTGATAAGCGGCTTGTCGGCATTTCGGCCCGCACTGCCTTGCATCAGCACATCGTCTTTCACGAAGGAATAGTTGCTTGTATTCGGCACCCACTGCAAGCCCTTGACTTGTTCCGGATACAATTCCCGGCCTTTTAGGATGGCATCGGAAAGGGTGAGCTTTTGCTTCTCCTGGGCTGAGAGCAAAGTGGTCCCGATGATAGTGATCAAGAATAGCGCGCGACGTAGCATGGGGCTGGGTTGAGGTTGCGAAGGAAGTAAAGAACGCTCAGAAAGAGTTTTTAACCGGAGAGGGCGCGGAGAACGCGGAGAACGGTGGGCGGGATTTAACCGCAGAGGGCGCGGAGGACACGGAGAACGGTGGGCGGTTAAACCCGAACTTACTCAAATGATGTTCACCTCCCGCTCCAGCTCCACGCCGAATTTTTCCTTTACGCTTTCCAGCACACGCGTGGACAGGTCATAGATCGCGCTGCCGGTGGAGCCGCCGTAGTTCACGAGCACCAGCGCCTGGTCCTTGTGTACGCCTAAGTTTTCCTCGCGGAAGCCTTTCCAACCTGCTTTTTCAATAAGCCAGCCTGCGGCCAGCTTGACTTGTCCATCGCCTGCGGGGAAGGAAACGACATCTGGGTATTTTGCCTTGATCTTTTCCGCCAAATTCGCAGGAACCACGGGATTTTTGAAGAAGCTACCAGCGTTGCCCAACACGTTCGGGTCCGGCAGTTTGCTGCGACGGATGTGAATTACCGCGTCGCTTACATCCTGGATCGTTGGTTTGGCGATCCCGCGCTTTTCCAGCTCCTGTTTTATGCTGCCGTAGTGCGTGTGCAATTCCGGGTGTTTGGCCAGTTTGAACGCCACATTGAGGATGATGTATTGGCTCTTGCCTTCACGCTTAAAAAAGCTCTCGCGATAGCCGAACTTGCATTCCGCCCCGCTGAAACGCACCACTTCGCCATCGCTGATGCGCAACGCTTCCAGGTGGTCGAATACGTCCTTTATCTCCACGCCGTAGGCCCCGATGTTCTGCATGGGGGCCGCGCCCACCTTGCCCGGGATCAACGAAAGGTTCTCGATGCCGCCCCAGCCTTTACCCACGCAATGTGCCACGAACTCATGCCACATCACGCCGGAGCCGGACCGAACGATCACGTGGTCCGCGGTTTCTTCCACCACTTCGATGCCATCAACCTCATTCAGCAGCACAACACCGGGCCAATCGCGGGTGAGCAGCAGGTTGCTTCCGCCGCCGACCACCAGACGGGGTAGGTCTTTTAGTTCTGCTGTGTTCAGTAATTCGCGCAGCTCCTCCGCCGTTGTGAAACGCGCCAACCGCGCCGCGCGGGCCGCTACGTGGAAGGTATTGAAGGGCTGAAGGTCCGCGTTGTGTTGGATGTGCATAAGGTTCACTGCGGAGAATTTGCTTCCGTAGGCTGTGCAAGTTTACCGGGACTTGCACGTTTACTTTGACCGCATGCCGCCGCCCTTTCAACGCGCGATTGTCAACGTGACCAACGATCTGGCCACGGACAACCGCGTACACCGTACCTGCACCGTGCTGGTGGCGCTGGGTTACGAGGTGCTGCTGGTGGGCCGGAAACTCCCGGCCAGCTTGCCCTTGGAACGGCCGTATCGCACCAAGCGTATGCGGTTGCTATTCAACGCCGGTCCGTTGTTCTATGCGGAATACAACACGCGACTTTTTTTCTTGCTGCTTTTCAGCCGGGCAACGCTCTTTTTCAGCAACGACCTGGACACGCTGCTACCCAGTTTCTTGGCGGCCCGCTTGCGGCGGAAGAAGCTTGTGTACGACACGCACGAGTTCTACACCGAAGTGCCGGAACTGGTGAGCCGGCCACGGACCCGCTCCGTATGGCTGACCATCGAACGCTGGATCTTTCCCAAGCTGCGCAACGTGATCACCGTGAACCAAAGCATCGCGGACCAATACCATTTGCGTTATGGCAACACGGTACAAGTGGTGCGCAACATCCCCATGCAGCGCGACCTTGGGCCGTTGCCTTCCCGCGAGGAACTGGGCCTTCCGCCGGAGAAACGCGTTTTGGTGATGCAGGGCGCAGGCATCAACGTAGACCGCGGGGCGGAAGAAGCGGTGCTGGCCATGCGGGAATTGCCGGAATGCCTGCTGCTGATCATCGGCGGCGGGGATGCTTGGCCCGTGCTGGAAAAGCTGGTGAAACAGCACCGACTGGAAAGCCGCGTGCAACTGCTGGGTAAAATGCCCTACGAACGCATGATGGCCTACACGCGGAATGCCGATCTCGGCCTTACGCTGGACAAAGACACCAACCTCAACTACCGATTCAGCCTGCCCAACAAACTGTTCGATTACCTGCATGCGGGCATCCCCGTTTTGGCCACGGACTTGCCGGAAGTGGCGGGCATTGTGCGCCAATTCAATTGCGGGGTGGTGCTGAAGAAGGCCGAGCCCGGCGCCATCGTCGCGGCCGTACAAGAACTCTTCGGTAAACCCGACCAGTGGCGGAACTTGCGCGATAACGCTACATTCGCGGCCCGCAAGCTGAACGGCGAAGAAGAAGCCGCCAAGCTGCGCTCGATCCTGGAGCACCTTGGCTGAGCACCACCTGCATATCGTAAGTTTCGATGTTCCGTGGCCCGCGAATTATGGCGGCGCTATCGACGTGTTTTACAAGGTGAAAGCCTTGTCGGAATTGGGCATCGGCATACATCTGCATTGCTTTGAATACGGCAGGGGAGAAGCCCCGGAGCTGCTCCGCTATTGCGAAAGCGTCCATTACTATCCGCGGAATACGGGCAAACACCAATTGCTGAACAGCCTGCCTTACGTAGTGATCAGCCGCAGAAGCGAGGAACTGGTGGACCGGCTCCTGCTGGCCGACCATCCCATTCTCTTCGAGGGGCTGCATTCGTGCTACCACTTGGGCGATTCCCGGCTGGCAGGCCGCAAGCGGATCGTGCGTGCGCACAACGTGGAGCATGATTACTACGATGCCCTTGCCATGGTGGAGGGCAGCACCTTCAAGCGGACGTATTTCTCGCAAGAGGCCCGCAAACTGCGCAAGTTCGAAACGGTGTTGAGCGAAGCAGATGCCATCCTCGCCATTTCCCCGAACGACCGCGCCTACTTCGCTTCGCACTTCAACAACGTGGTACACGTGCCCGCCTTCCACCCTTCCGTGGCAGTGGATGTGCCTGGCGGCTTGGGCGATTTCTGCCTATACCACGGGGCGCTCAGCGTGCCGGAGAACGACCGCGCCGCGCTGTTCTTGGTGAACGAAGTGTTCAAAGGATTGCCGGTGCCGTTGGTGGTGGCCGGTCGCGGTGCCAGCCCGGAATTGCGAAGTGCCGTGGCCCGTTCCAACAACGTGAAGCTGCGCGAGAACATTCCCACGGAGGAGATCACGGAGCTGGTGCGGAATGCGCAAGTGAACGTGCTGCCCACTTTTCAGGCAACGGGCATTAAACTGAAACTGCTGCTGTGCCTGTTCAACGGCCGGCACGTGGTGGCCAATTCGCCCATGGTGAAGGATACCGGGTTGGAATCCCTGTGCCGCGTTCACGATGAACCCGAAGCGATGCGTTTGAGCATTCAGGCCTGCATGAGCGTGCCTGCTGAAGGTTCAGCGATCGAGGCCCGAACCCGCGTGCTGGAGGAGCGTTTCTGTAATGTGCGGAATGCGCGGAAGGTCGTTGAGTTGGTTTTTGGATGAACGTGGTCGGCTTGGGCCGATTGAATGGCGGGTACCCGGCTGGGGCCGGGCGCTTGCGGGTGCAAAATGCCCGGCGGGTGCGACCCCGGCTCAAGAGGCCGGGGTGACAGGCGAGCGATTATGGTTAGATTACTCAGATCGACCGTACCACCTACACCACCGGCTCCGCACTAACCTCCAGCAACTTTCCGTCATCACAGCGCACCACACGGGCGTTCACTTTTTTCATGTGGGTGTAGTCGTGCGTGGCCATTATTACACAGCGGCCGCCGTGGCTGATGGTGTACAGCAGATCCACAATTTCGGCGGTGGTCTCCGGGTCCAAGTTTCCTGTGGGCTCGTCGGCCAGCACCAGCTCGGGGTCGTTCACCAGTGCGCGGGCGATACTCACGCGTTGCTGCTCGCCGCCGCTTAGTTCGTGCGGCATTTTGTAGCCTTTGTTGCCCAAGCCCACTTTCTCCAGCACTTCCTGCACTTTGCTTTCCATGCCTTTTTTGTCTTTCCAGCCGGTGCTGCGCATTACGAAGGTGAGGTTGTCGTTCACGTTGCGGTCGCCCAGCAGCTGGAAATCCTGGAACACGATGCCGATCTTGCGGCGGAGGTAGGGCACTTGCCGGCGTTTCAATTTCCGGAGGTCGAAACCCGCTGCAACGCCTTCGCCCTCCACCAACGGCAGGTCGCCGTAGAGCGTGCGCATCAAGCTGCTTTTTCCGCTGCCGGTGCGGCCCACGAGATAAACGAATTCGCCTGCGTTTACAGTAAAGTCTACGTTGTTCAAGACCAAATTTTCACGCTGGAAGATCTTGGCGTTTCCGAGGTGGATTATGGGGCTGCTTTCTGACATGTTTGGCTATGGCTTTGCCGATCTGGACGGCGATACGTTGCCAAAGGAAGAAATTTCTTCCGGGCTTCCCGCGTTATGCTTCCAAAACGTACACACTAAGGGTGAACAGCGCCGGGTGGATAAGTCGCCCCGCCAAGCCTTGATCCCCGCGTGTTGCCAAGGAACTTTGCCGAACACATGACCCCAGCCTCCCGATCACTGCTACTCCGCTGCTTGTTGATGGCGCTGTTGGCCCTTTGCGTGCGCGCCGCAAGTGCGCAACAGCCCGCGCATTACGTGGGCCAAAACGCGGAGATGGCCCACGCCCGCGAGCTTTTCGACAAAGCCCAGTACGGCGCCGCGCTTTACGAATTCGACCAAATTGCCGACGGTCAGGACGATCCTTACGCCGACCTCCGCACCGAGGCCGAGTTCTGGGGCGCCATCGCTTCCGTGCGCCTGTTCCATAACGATGCGCCCAACCGACTGCTCGCTTTCACCGACCAGCATCCGGACAACTTCCACGTGCCAGCCGTGCGGTTGGAGCTTTTCCGGCACTACTTCACCAAGAAACGCTGGAAGGATGCCATTTCCTCAGCCAGCGAGGTGGTGGATCAAGAGCTTCCGCCCGATACCCGCAATGAGTTTCTCTTCAAGCGCGGTTATGCGTTCTTCATGGATGAGCGCATTGATCCGGCCCAAGTGGATTTCGCCAAAGTGAAGGACCAGCCCGGCATTTATGCCGCGCCTTCAACTTACTACAATGCGCACATCAACTATGTGAAACGCAACTACGCCGCTGCGTTGGAAGGATTTGAAAAGCTGAAGGACGATCCCGCGTTCGGCAAAGTGGTGCCTTACTACATCGCGCAAGTGCAGTTTCTGCAAGGCCATTACGACGCGCTGCTGGAATACGTGCAGCCGCTGCTTTCCGATCCCGGTTCAACCAAAAGCCAAGGCGACATCAACCGCTTGGCGGGTGAAGCTTATTTCCGCACAGGACAGTACAAAGAAGCCTTGCCTTACTTGGAAAAAAGCCTGCAGCGCACCGGCGTGGAGCGCGGCGACCGCTACATCGCAGGCTATGCGTACTACAAGAACGAGGAGTATCAGAAGGCCATTACACAGTTTACTGCCGTGGTGAACAACAGCGCTGATAGCCTGGCGCAGCTTTCAGCTTACCACATGGCGGATTGCTACTTGAAAATGGGCAACAAGCACTACGCCCGCAACGCTTTCAAGAAAGCCTACGACCTGGGCAACGACCCCACGGTGACGGAGGATGCGCTTTTCAATTACGCCAAACTGGCCTACGAACTTTCTTTCGATCCGTACAATGAAGCCATTATCGCCCTGCGTGATTACATGGCGAAATATCCCGGGAGCCCGCGTCACGATGAGGCGCAGGAATTTTTGCTGGACGTGTACCTGAAGACGAAGAATTACGAAGCTGCGTTAGGTGCGTTGGATGCCATCAAAGACAAAGACGTGCGGCTGCGCACCGCCTACCAGAAGCTTGCCTTCGACCGTGCCGCTGAACTCTACGAGGCCCGCAAGTATGCGGATGCCATCGGCTTTTTAGACAAGTCCCTGAAAGATCCCGTGGACCCCGAAGCCGCCGTGAAAGCGCGGTATTGGGCTGGCGAATGCGAGTATGCGCAAGGCCGATACGACCAATCGTTGAAGCGTTATGACGACGTACGGAATTCCGGCGGGGCCTACGCCAGCGCGCTTTATGAGCAGGCGGGTTACAGCATGGGCTATGCGTACTTCAAGCAGAAGGATTACGCGGAGGCTGCCACTTCATTCCGCCGCGCGCTTGAAGCTTCGGACATGCCCAAAAACCAACACAACGACGCACTGGTGCGCACGGGCGACTGCTATTTCGCCACCAAGGACGAGGCCAACGCTATCGTTTGGTACGACAAGGCCGTAGTTGCAGGGTCTTCCGCAAGTGACTACGCCATGTACCAAAAAGGCGTGTGCCAAGGCTTGCAGAAGAAGTATGACGACAAGATCGCAACGCTGAAAAAGCTGTTGACGGCGCAGCCCAACAGCCAGTACGCCGCCGACGCGAAGTACCAGCTTGGCGAAACCTACCTCAATCTGGAGCAGGACGATAAAGCCGCTGTGTACTACGGCCAAGTGGTGAGCCAGTATCCCAACAGCCCGCACGTGCGCCAGAGCATGCTGCAAAGCGCGTTGATCGACAAGCGGCAAGGCCGTGTGGACAAGGCGCTGGACGGTTTCAAGGCCGTGGTGGCCAAGTATCCAACCGCCGATGGTGCGCATGATGCGCTCGCCGGCATTGAGCGCATTTATGTGGAACAGGGCAATGTGGCCGCGTACGAAGCTTATGTGAAAACGCTCAGCTTCGTGGATGCCTCCACACTGGATCTCGACGAGAAATATTACCGCAGCGCTGAGCAGCTTTACTTCGCTGAGCAATGCGACAAGGCCATTGGCGCCTTCGGCGATTACCTCGCGAAATATCCGAAGGGCGCTTATGCCGCCAATGCCGCATACTACCGCGCCGACTGCTACTACCGCGACGGAAAGGCCGCGGAAGCGTTGCCCGGTTTCGAGCAGACCATCGCCAGCGGAGCGGACCAGTTCATGGAACCCGCGTTGGCCTCCGCTGCCGCGATCCAATTCGCGCAAAAGCAATACTCGGGTGCGTTGGACCACTTCACCCAGTTGGAACAACGCGCGGCGCTTCCGGTGAACGTTTTGGCTGCGCAAACGGGCCGCATGCGTTGCCTCCGCGAGCTGCAACGCATTCCCGAAGCCGCCACAGCCGCGCAGAAAGTGCTGGCCAACACGGATGCCAACGACGACCTGAAGGCCGAGGCCGGATTGGCCGTTGCCTTGGCCGCCATCAACAGCAACGAGCTCGATGCGGCGTATACGCGCTACAAGGCCATCGCTGCCAGCTCCAAAAATGCTTGGGGAGCCGAAGCCGCTTACCAAAAAGCATACGTCCGCTTTTTGCAGCAGAAGTATGCGGACTCGGAAAAGGACGTGTTCGACTTGGTGAAGAAATTCCCGAGCTACGACCACTGGAAAGCGAAGAGCTTCATCCTGCTGGGCGACGTGTACATGGGCATGGATGATCCATTCCAAGCCAAAGCCACTTTGCAAAGCGTGATCGACCATTGCGCCGAACCTGACTTGGTAGCTGAAGCATCAGCCCGTTTGGCCAAAGTGAATGCCGCCGCCACCACGCCTTCCGGAGAAACCACACCGGACGACAACACCGTTCCAATGCCCGGCCAACAATGAGCAACACCGCGAACATTTTCCGCTTAGCGGCTGCCGTTACCGCGCTGGCCGGAGGCACGCTGCTTCACGCCCAAACCGGCGATCAGTATTTCATCAACGGTGTATACAACCCCACGCTTGCTGATGTGAAGAAGATCGACCTGCAGCCCGAAGCTTACGATTCCATCATTCCCGCCAAGCCCATCGATTACGCGCTGCTGACCGTAACCGGCCAAGTGCCGGTGCATGTGGACAGCATCGAAGCAGCCAAGCTCAACATTCAACTGGCGCAGGAAAAACTTTACAAAGGCTTCGTGAAGGCGGGTTTCGGCCTGTACACCACGCCGCTGGTGGAGGCGTACTACGACCAAACGCGCAGCCGTGACAACGGCTACGGACTGCACTACAAACACATGAGCAGCAACGGCGGCGTGGGCGACCGTGGTCCAAGCGACTACAGCGCGAACCACATCGACGCGTACTACAACGCCTATATGCGCAAGCATGCCGTGGAAGGCCGCGCGATCTACGACCGCAAGCGCGTGAGCTATTACGGCTACCCCAGCACGGACAGCTTGGAGAACTTGATCCTGGTATCACCGAAAGCGCCGGACGATGCGCTGAAGCAGATCTACAACGACATCGGTTTTGCCGTTCGCGTGAAAAGCCTCTACAAGGACAGCACCAAGCTCGCACACAATGCGGGCTTGGAAGTACACAACTTCACCAACCTCACCGGAAGCCGTGAGCTGAACGTGAAGCTGGATGCCGACCTCGCGATGGAGCAGGGCACGGAAACCTACGGCGGCCAAGTGTTGATCGACAACAACGCCTATCGCGGCGAACGCGGCGACAGCCTTGCTGAACTGCGCCAGAACGGAACGATGGTGGGCCTTTCACCCTTCGTTAGTACCACCAACGGCAAGTATCTGGTGAAGGTTGGCGCGGGCATTTTCATTGATGCGTTAGGCAAAACCACCTTCCACTTCTATCCGCAGGCGCACCTGCAATACCGTCTGTTCGACGACATCCTCGTTCCCTACATTGGCGTGGACGGAAAACGCATCCGCAATAGCTTCCGCAGTTTGGCGAATGACAACCCGTTCATCAACGGCGCGCCGCTGCTGGCCAATTCAAGCCTGATGTACGACGTCTACGGTGGCTTACGCGGCAGCTTGGGCCACGACATCGGTTTTGACGTGCGCATCAGCAAGAGCCAGATGAAGGACCGGCCCTTGTACATTGGCCAAGAGTACCAATTCGACAGCGTGCGCCACGGTGACCAGTTCATTACTGTTTATGACCGCGTGGACCAGTTGGACATCGGCGGGGAGCTGCGTTACAGCCACGATGAGCACATCGATATCCATGGCGGACTGCACCTCTTCAGCTTCGAAACCGATCTGCAAGCCGAAGCGTGGAACTTGCCCACGTATACCATCAATTTGGGCGGCACGTACGATTTCCAAGACAAGTTGCTGCTGAAAATCGAAGCCCGGTTCGTGGGCATGCGCAAGGCCACCTTGCCCGTTTCACAAGGCTGGAACGACCTTTCCGCAGTGCCGACCGCTGTGGACGCTAAAGGCTATGTGGACCTTTACCTCGGGCTGGAATACCGCTATACCAAGCGGTTCAGCGTGTTTTTGGACGCGAGCAACCTGAGTGCCAGCAAGTACGAACGTTGGTACAACTACAGCGCACAGAGGGCGTTGGTGCTGGGCGGGGCTACGTATGCTTTTTGAGCGCGGATTCGGCGGTAGAAGATAAAATCGTTTCGGAAGTATTGGTTTCCGGATGAACGGACTTGCAATTTTTTCGCCCGAACATGGACCGGAGCACATTCGCCAAGTTACCTGAGGGAGGCACAGTGTGTACACATCTCTGAACGGATATCGGGAGGGCTGAAGGCCCGGCTAAATCACAAGCCCATGGCAACGCCATGGGCTTGTGAGCGCATGTCATGAGAGGGAGGGCTGAAGGCCCGATACATGGGGCCGTATCATCACAAACTACAAGTAGCTGCATTCATGATTGCGATATTTATCCCTTCACGGAAACCATTACCAGCCATGCCTCAGTCACTTAGCCAAGTCATTATCCACCTTGTTTTCAGCACCAAGCACCGCCAGCCGTGGTTGAAGGCTCCATTCAAGCAACCTCTACACGCTTACATTGCAAGCACCTTTAGAGAACTGGAGCGATGCGAGTGTTACCGCGTGGGTGGCGTGGAAGACCATGTACACCTGGCGATTCGCCTTTCGCGTACGATCACCATCGCCGATTTGGTTCAAAAGGTGAAGACGAGTTCATCGCGTTGGGTAAAGGAACAGGATAGGACAATGGAACATTTCGCATGGCAAAATGGCTATGCTGCGTTTTCGGTCTACTATCGGGAAATGCACCGGCTTCTGGCTTATATTGATGGCCAAGAGGAGCATCATCGCAAGAGGACCTTTCAGGATGAGTATCGAGGCTTGATGACTGAAAATGGGATTGAATTCGATGAACGGTATGTTTGGGATTGAAGGGCTTTCAGCCCATGGCCTTGCCATGGGTAGGTATATGCCGGGCCTTCAGCCCTTGGCTTCCACCCTTTACTTCTGCCATGGCGCTGCCTATGCACATGGCGCTGCCATGGGTTGGTATGTTTCGGGCCTTTGGCCCTTGGCGTAGTGCAATCCCAAACACCAATTTAAGGCCATTTTCAAAGGTTTTCAACAGGTGAAGCCATTCTGTTGGTAAAAAGTGGCAATCCGCCGCGCCAATACTGGCCATTAGGGGCTTTTCGCGTGCCTAAAAGTGGTATCTTCGCGTGCCTTTCGAAAACGGGAGGAACATTCAATCGAAAAATGGCAGAGACTGTGGAAATGACTGAAGCGAAAAAGAATGCATCCGACAGCTACGGAGCGGACCAGATCCAAGTGTTGGAAGGACTTGAGGCCGTCCGGAAGCGCCCGGCCATGTACATCGGCGACATCGGCACTAAAGGTCTGCACCACTTGGTGTACGAGGTGGTGGACAACTCCATCGACGAGGCCCTTGCCGGCCATTGCGACACCATCGACGTGCGCATCCGCCCGGACAACAGCATCCGCGTGCAAGACAATGGTCGCGGCATCCCCGTGGCCATTCATGCCAAGGAAGGCCGCTCTGCACTTGAAGTAGTAATGACCGTACTTCACGCAGGTGGCAAATTCGACAAAGACAGCTACAAGGTTTCCGGCGGCCTGCACGGCGTAGGCGTTTCCTGCGTGAATGCGCTCAGCGACATGTTGCTCGTTGAGGTCCATCGCGACGGAAAAGTCTATCAGCAGGAATACAGCGAGGGCAAGCCGAAGTACGATGTGAAGGAAGTGGGCAAGTCCGACATTCGTGGTACGATCGTCACCTTCCACCCGGATGCCACCATCTTTCAAGCTTCCGAGTACAATTACGACACGTTGGCGGCACGTTTGCGCGAACTCTCTTTCCTGAACAAGGGCATTACCCTCACGCTTACGGACGAGCGCCACACCAACGACGACGGCAGCCTTGTCACTGACACGTTCCACAGCGAACTGGGCTTGGTGGAGTTCGTGAAGTACTTGGACGGCACCCGCTCACCGCTGATCGAGGACGTGATCTACATGGAAGGGGAGAAGCAGAACATCCCCGTGGAGATCGCCATGGTGTACAACGATTCCTACACCGAGAACCTCCATTCCTACGTCAACAACATCAACACGCACGAAGGAGGAACACACTTGTCCGGTTTTCGCCGTGGCCTTACCCGCACCTTGAAGAAGTATGCGGACAACAGCGGTGCCACGAAGAACCTGAAGTTCGAGATCGCCGGTGATGACTTCCGCGAAGGCCTCACCTGTGTGATCAGTGTGAAGGTGCAGGAGCCGCAATTCGAGGGACAGACCAAGACCAAGCTGGGTAACAGCGAAGTGATGGGCGCGGTGGACCAGGCCGTGAGCGAAATGCTCGAGAACTACCTCGAAGAGCACCCAAAAGACGCGCGTCAGATCGTGGACAAGGTGATCCTCGCCGCCACTGCCCGCCACGCCGCCCGCAAGGCCCGTGAGATGGTGCAGCGCAAAGGCGCGATGAGCGGCATGGGCCTGCCCGGCAAGCTCGCCGACTGCCAGAGCAAGGAGCCGAGTAAGAGCGAGATTTTCCTGGTCGAAGGAGATTCCGCCGGTGGAACAGCCAAGCAAGGCCGTAACCGCGAGTTCCAGGCTATTCTTCCGCTGCGCGGAAAGATCTTGAACGTGGAGAAGGCCATGGTCCACAAGATCTACGAGAACGAAGAGATCCGCAACATCTACACCGCGCTGGGCGTCCACATCGGTACCGAAGAGGACAGCAAGGCGCTGAACATGGACAAGCTGCGCTACCACAAGGTGATCATTATGTGCGACGCCGACGTGGACGGCAGCCACATCCAAACGCTGATCCTCACCTTCTACTACCGTTACATGAAGGAGCTGATCGAGAACGGCTACGTCTACATTGCCACGCCACCACTTTACCAGGTTAAGAAGGGCAAGGAAGGCGTGTACTGCTGGAACGATGAGGAGCGCGACCGCGTTATTGAGCGCATGAAAGGCCCCAACAAAGACGGCAGCGTGCATGTGCAGCGCTACAAAGGTCTTGGTGAAATGAACGCCGAGCAGCTTTGGGAAACCACCATGAACCCGGATAGTCGCACGCTACGTCAAGTAACGATTGATAACGGTACGGAAGCCGACCGCATCTTCAGTATGTTGATGGGCGACGAAGTGCCCCCACGCCGCGAATTCATTGAGAAAAACGCGGTTTACGCAAAGCTGGACGTTTAACTCGCCCACTGCAGCTGTAAAGACTTATGGAAGCCCCGGGAAACCGGGGCTTCTTCTTTTTGCAAAATAGAAATCCGAAGTTGTCCGTAGTAGAGGCTTGCATCGAATTTCAGATTAGCTTATGGTCGCCCTGGGCCAGACCATTAGCTAATCATACACATCAGCGAATCATGCAGGTTTCCCGTAGATTGTGCGACTCACGAAATCCCATACCAAATCCCGCGCCTAGCCCGTGCGCTTGTAAATGAGCAGTTGCAACTAAAGAAGGGAAATGTTTTCGAGGATCGATCGTTAAAGGAAGTACGGTACTAGCGGTGCTTCTTAGGCGATGTTGCACGCTAAACCAACACCTCTATTGCTTGATCATCCTACGAACCACGAGATCTTCACCTCCTCGAAGAACGAGAAAATACACTCCCGGTGGTATCTCCAGAACGAGTTCGATCTGCTTCTCGCCGTTCAGCCGTTGTTCAGTTACTATTTTGCCAGTAACATCGGTCACTGTCAATAGCTCAGGGGCAAATTCACTGAACTGGATCTTTACGGAACCGGTTGTTGGATTCGGGAGAACACGAACTCCTGGTTCAACGGAGGTTTCGGGCAAGGTGGTTGCAACGTCATCGAAATGATCGGTGATCTGAACGTATGTATCATAGTTGACCGGTGAGGTAAGTGTGGTGACAGCCGTTGTTGGATCTACATCCACCGTATCCGTGAACACACCCGTATGGTACATTTTGAAACTATCCGTTACGCACAGGCCCGCGGCATAGTCATGCCCTGTACCGCCTATCGTTCCTCCCCAAAGCATTGCACCGGAGCTGTCCAACTGCGAAATGTACATGTCGACACCTCCGTCCGAAACAAAATTCGCGGTGCCAGTTCCTGGATCCAGGTCTATGGTATCAAAGAATGAGCCCATTACATAGATGTTGGCGTTAATATCGGTTGCTAAATAGATCCCCTGATCCGCGTTCGTGGTTGTGGTATTTGGATATTGACGTGCCCAGAGAAAATCTCCATTTGGGTTTAATTTACTGATGAACGTGTTCTTTTCCAGAGATGAAGTCGGTCCAACTAATGTGTACACACCAGGCCCTGGATCAAAGTCGACAGTACCAAGGAATTCTCCGGCAATAATTGGGTTCCCCAGGTTATCCAATTTAATATCATAGGCAAACAGAGCATTGAATTTTTTCGCCCAAATAAGGCTTAGGTCGGTGTCAATTTTGACGACATATACTGACCCGTTCGTGTCCGTATTCGTCAACACATTGGTTCCCGGTCCGGGGTCAACATCAACACTTCCCCTCAAGACACCTGCTACATAAAGAACTCCCGAAGGGTCAATACCTATACAATGGCTAGCGGAGCTTTCACCGAACGCCTCGAACATCCCTGAATTCAGGTGATTTCCATTTTCATCGTATTTAACAATGAACCCGGAGGTTTCAATAGGGTTCTGAATGACGGTTCCAGGGCCCGGATCAAAGTCCCCGTAATCGAAGCTGCCTACCACGTAAACATTATTATCGTTATCGGTCACTACATCGAACGCTTGATCAACCGCAGATCCTCCGGTACTCATCGCCCATTCAAATTCTCCGTTGCTATCTAATTTACTTATGTACAGATCAGCACCGCCATTTACGCTAAGTTCAAAAACGCCAGGCCCGGGATCGAGATCAATAGTAAAGAAGAAGGATCCGACAATGTAGACCGCTCCTGTTCCATCTACCGCGATACTATTGACCTTGATACTACTACTGCCGCCAAATCGTTTGACCCAGATCAAGCTACCCGAAGGATCCAACTTGCACACAAATGCCGCAACGGAAAAGTCGGGTTCAAGAAAATAGGTGCCAAGCCCTGGGTCAAAGTCGGCGGAGTCTATACTAAAGGTTCCGGCGATGTACACGTTACCCAGATCGTCATTACTGATCGCTGTACTTTTAACATCCGAAACGAAACCGCTGTTGGAAGCGGACGAAAATTGTCCGATCCACTCTGTGATCTGTGCAGTGCCGTTAAAGCAAATAGCGAAGAATAGTAGGGTGATCGCATATTTCATTAGGTGGACTGGTTGGTGTTGCCTTAGGAAAAGTAGGATTAATTTGGTTGATAGAGCCATTGGAACAAAGAAACCTTCGTAGCGCGCAATTATTCCTGCTTTAGAGGTCGGTCCGTCGCCAAGGTGTCAATTCCTATCCCAGTAGTCCTTGCCAAGGTTGGTTCGCAGCTCACGAGATCCCATACCAGCTCCCGCGCCCTTGGCCGTGCGGGTGCAAATGGCCAGCTGCCACCAAAGCTCGGAAGTGCATCTTTAACGTGTTTCGGCTCTTACTGGTCAACTTTATAATGCCTGCCATTGGTACTCGTCTTGACGGTGATGAATTTGGAAATGTTGGCGGGCCGGAGGCCCTATGATGAAAAGCACTCGGCAAAAAGCCGAGTGCTTGCGGCAGGATTTTATATCGACCTCCCACAAAGCGCAGAAACCTGCGTCAATCCTGACAACTGACAACCCGCCGTCGCCAGAGCGCTTTGATGTGGGAACCTGACAACTAACCCCGGTTTTTAACCGAAATAACCTCCGCCGCAATACTCACCGCGATCTCCTCCGGGGTCTTGCTGTTGATCGGTAGACCGATCGGGGTTTTGATCCGCGCTATTTCCTCCTCTGTGAAGCCGTCCTTCCGCATGTCGGCGAGGAGCTTTTTGATCTTCTCCGCACTGCCCATCATGCCGAGGTATTTGAAACGCTTTTTCACCAATTGGCGCACAAGAATATCGTCTGTGCGATATCCGAAGGAGACAAGCACTACAAAGAGTTCGGGATCCGCTGCAATCACATCACCGATCTTTTCATAAGCCACCACACGGCTTTCGTGCGCCCATTTGTTTGCCTCCATTGTGTTCAAGCCGGGGCGGTCGTCCATCAGGTGAACTTGAAAACCGAGCTGGTTCATGGTGCGGCTGAGGGCCAGCCCCACATGGCCTGCGCCGAGGATAACGATGCGTGGCGCGGAGCCGAGCCGCTCGCGGTATTGCCAATTTTCTGGGCTTTCCCTGTGCAGCACTTTATCATCTTTCGCCTGCGGAAGATTGCCGGTGCGGATGCCTTCGTTACTGAGCAAAATCCCGACGGCGCGGCGTTGTTGCAGGCCATCAGCGATCTCGCGAATGAATTTCACTTGATCTTTTCCGAGCGGGAAGAAGGCCACGGTCTGTTCACCGGAACAGATCATGCCGGAACGGTCGGCGGGTTCTTCGGCGCGATGGATCTGGCGTTTGAGTATCGGGAAAACGGAAGCCGCAGGGTCCCGAGGCGGAGACCCTGCGGGAGATGTAGTTCCCTCAGTGTCCGCGTCGCGAGACACTGAGTGGAACCGAGCTTTTGCAAGCTCTACCAACTTGTGCTCCATGCTTCCGCCGCCGATGGAGCCGTACAGCTCTCCGCCGCCCGTCACCAGCGCCTTGAAGCCCGCGCGACCCGGACTGCTGCCGATGCTTTCCACCACTACGAGCAGCGTGCAGCGCTCCCCGCGTTCGAGGGCTGCCAACGCATTCATCCAAAGTTCCAGTTCCTTGTTCACGATAGGGCGTTGAAAGTACAGTGTTCCTGCATTGTGGCGAAAGAAGCAAGAATGTCCCATCTTCGCCGATTATGGCCCGCTTGCCGAAATACGCCTTTGCTACTGCTGCCCTGTTCGGCACTGCGCAAGCCTTTGCACAGGTTGTGGCGGATAGTACCGCTGCGGATACGCTCGCAACTGCCGCTGCCGTTGCTTCGGCTGAAGCAGCAGAACATGTGCCCACCTACATGGAAAAGCTGATGGCCGCCCCGTACAACGGCATCATGGCCGGGCTGGTGCTGCTGCTCTTTGTGCTCTTTATCTGGTTCCGCAGCTTGGCGAAAAAACTCGACCAGCAACTCGCTGATCAAGGTATTTCCGCGGGCACCCGTTTCGATCTGGAGCAAGCGCGTTCCACCGCGATCGCGTCGCGGCAAACGGCCAAGTTCTTCGGCTGGCTCTTCCTTGTGGGGTACTTGGTGTACGTGGCCGTGCAGGGCAGTGAAATGGAGGGCTACGTGATGCAGTGGCTCAACCTTTCCGTCCGCTGGATCCACGTGATCGCCGGAATCATGTGGATCGGGGCTTCGTTTTACTTCATCTTTCTGAGAACAACCTCAACCGCACCGAGGGTCTGCGCGATGAACTCGCTGGCAACCTCTGGGCCATTCACGGCGGCGGTTTCTACTACGTGGAGAAATACCAAGTGGCCCCGAAGGTGATCCCCAAGCACCTGCACTGGTTCAAGTATGAGGCGTACTTCACTTGGCTCAGCGGCTTCTCGCTTATGTTCATCGTGTACTACGCCGATGCGAAAGCGTTCATGATCGACCCGTCGGTTATGGCGCTCACTCCGGCGGAAGCAATCGGTGTTGGCATTGCGTCGATGCTGCTCGGCTGGGGGATTTATGACCTGATGAGCAAGAGCAAGCTGGTGCTGCGGCAGGACCTTTTTGCGCTGGTCGGCATCCTCGTGTTGGGTGCGCTCACCTACATCCTCACGCACCTGCTCAGTGGTCGCGCGGCCTACATACACGTGGGCGCGTTGCTCGGAACGATCATGGTGGGCAACGTCTTCTTCACCATCATCCCCAGCCAGAAAGCCTTGGTGCGTGCCGCGAAAACCGGCCAACCGTTGGATGCCTCGCTCGGCAAGAAGGCCGGACAGCGCAGCCTGCACAACAACTACATCACGCTGCCGGTGGTCTTCATCATGCTCAGCAACCATTTTCCGAGCACCTTCGGGCACAGCGGCAACTGGCTCATCCTGATGGTCATAACCGTGGCCAGCATGGGCATCAAACACTACTGGAACCTGCTTGACCGCGGCGTGAAGAGGACCTGGGTGCTGGTGGCAAGCATCGGGGCATTGGTGGTGTTAAGCGCCGCGATCTCGCCCGCCATGGAAGACACCGTGGATGCCGCCATTCCTGTGAGCTTCACAGAGGCCAACGCTGTGATCCAGCGCCGCTGCGTGCAGTGCCACAGCGCCAACCCCACCGACGATGTGAACCACGTTGCTCCTAACGGCGTTAAGTACGACACGCCCGAAGAGATCAAAGCCATGGCATCGAAGATCATGGAACGCTCCGTGCGCACCCATACCATGCCTCAAGGCAACAAGACCGGAATGACGGACGAAGAGCGCACCGTGCTGAAGCGATGGATCTTGCAAGGAGCACAAATACAATGAACCGCAACGACGCTACGACGCAACGGGAACGCCACGTTCTTTTGATTTCGCATTGGCGTTGCGCATTCGTCGCGCCGTTGCGCCGTTGCGGTTAAATTTCAGGATGGATTTTACCGCACTCCATAGCACCCGCGTACTAAGCCCTGCCGGTGTAGTAGAAGCCACGCTAATACTCGCGGAAGGCCAGATCAAGGAAGTCCTTGTCGGGAAAGCTCAACCCGAAGGCATCCCTTACGAAAGCGTCGGCAACAAGGTCATCATGCCCGGCGTCATCGACGCCCACGTCCACATCAACGAGCCGGGCCGCACGGAGTGGGAAGGCTTCGAGACCGCCACGAAAGCCGCCGCCGCCGGAGGCACCACCACGCTGATCGAGATGCCACTCAACGCCAGCCCCGTCACCACCACGGCCGGGGCGCTGAAGCTGAAGCTCGAAGCCGCCAAGGGCAAACTGCACGTCAACTGCGGCTTCTACGGCGGCGTGATCCCCACCAACATCGACTACCTCGACGAACTGCTCCGCTCCGGCGTCTTCGGCATCAAGGCCTTTCTCACGCACTCAGGCATCGACGAGTTCCCTAATGTTACGGAGGCGGATTTGCGCAGAGCGTTGCCGGTGTTGAAGAAGTATGATGCCACCCTGCTGGTGCATTGCGAGTTGGAGGGGCGCAACCCGCAACCCGTAACACGTCAACCCGTAACCAAAAACAACGACCATAGATCCTACGGAGCCTATCTATCCAGCCGGCCAAGCCACTGGGAAACCGACGCCATAGCCCTCATGATCCGCCTCAGCGAGGAGTTCGACGTCCACGTCCACATCGTACACGTCTCCGCTGCGGAAGCACTGCCGCTGATCCGCGAAGCGAAGAAGCGCGGCCTACGCATCACCGCCGAGACCTGCCCGCACTACCTCGTCTTCTGCGCGGAAGACATCCCCGACGGCGCAACTGAATTCAAATGCGCACCCCCGATCCGCGAGCGTGCCAACAACGAACTGCTTTGGAAAGCACTGAAGGACGGCACCCTCGACTTTGTCGCCACCGACCACAGTCCTGCACCGCCGGACATCAAAGAGCAGCAGAGCGGCGACTTCATGAAAGCTTGGGGCGGTATCGCGGGTTTGCAGTTCCTGCTGCCTGCCTTCTGGACCGGCGCGAAGGAGCGCGGTTTTTCGCTGGAAGATGTAGCGCGCTTGCTCTGTGAACATCCGGCGAGTTTCCTTGGACTGAAGAAGAAAGGCCGCATCGCTCCCGGCTGCGATGCTGACCTGGTGATCTGGGATCCGGAGGCGAGCTTTGTGGTGAAGAAGGAAGATGTGCAGCACCGGCATAAGCTCACGCCGTATGTGGGGCGGAGGATGAACGGGGTGATGGAGCGGACGGTTGTGGGAGGGGAGGTGGTTCTTATCAATGACGGTTTATAGAGCTATGGCTGACCCTCATCAACATGATGCTTCGATTAAGCGCTTGTTGCTGAAACCTTCCTCTTTTCTTGGGCATTTTTCGAAATGCCCACCTGGCCCCCCCTCTCCTAAAAAATACCACAAAACTTCGCGAGGGGCAGTTATGTTTTCAAAGGTCCTCCAGTCACAATTTTCAATGGTGAAAGATATGTGATTGAAGAAGCGACGTGGTATATGACAGCTAATTACTCCATGGGGAGAAAGCATGGAACGTGGCGAACATTCCGAAAAGGGCTGGTCAGGGATACTTTGATGCATGAAACGACTTATGTGATGGACACGGTACAATTGGTTACAAAATTCTCTTCTTCCGGAATTCCCCAGACAAGGCAAAGCTTTGCGAAAGGCCGGATGGTATCAATGATTGGATACTACGATACCGGGGAGAAGCGCTTTGAGCGCAAGGGAGGATTTCGGGGCTAGGTCGGTTGGAGTGTTGGACCGACTCTCAAAGCAAGAAATTGGAAGAAAGGTCATCGGCTCCGTTCAAAGGAAAGGGTTGGCTACTATTTTACGGACAGGGAGAACTGGCATCGGCGTAGGAAATCGGGAACCGCCCCCGTTGGTGACTATCCTGAACTACTTCCTTTTTAGTAGGACCAGAAGCAAAATGTCAATAAGCGATGACGAATGTTCAACAAGCCCCCGCCTTCACCCACCTCATCAACCTCGCTGCCGAGCGCTTCGGGGCCAAGGTGCTGTGGTGTACCGATGATTTCTTCGCCGAGAAGGAGAACCTGATCAAACCGGAGAAGGCCATCTTCATCCCGGAGAAATTCACCGAGCGCGGCAAGTGGATGGACGGCTGGGAAAGCCGCCGCAAGCGCACCGAAGGCCACGACGAGGCCGTGATCCAGCTCGGCGCCGCCGGAGTGATCAAAGGCTTCGATGTGGACACGTCCCACTTCTTGGGCAACCAACCGCAGTACTGCACCATCGAGGCGTGCTACGCCCCTGACGGGGACTGGGAAAAAGCCACGTGGGTTGAGGTGCTTGGCAAGACCATGCTCAACCCGGGGAGCCAGCACTTCGTGGAGGCCAACATAGGTGTACGGGCGGGAAACTTCCCGCCCCAACTGTTCACCCACGTGAAACTCCACATTTTCCCAGACGGCGGTGTGGCAAGGCTCCGCGTCTACGGCGAAGTAAAGCGCGACTGGAACGCAATAGCATCCACGGAGGTCATGGACTTAGCATCAGCCCAGAACGGCGCACTTTCAATCCAGTGCAACGACATGTTCTTCAGCCACATGAACAACCTGCTGATGCCCGGCCGCGGCGTGAACATGGGCGATGGCTGGGAGACCAAGCGCAACCGCACGCCCGGCAACCGTGATTGGGTGATCGTACGCCTCGCGCACAAAAGCATCCTGAAAAAAGCGCTGATCGACACCTGCCACTTCAAAGGGAACTATCCGGACAGCTTCACGCTGGAAGGCTGCATGAGCGAAACCGATGATCTTTCCAGCGCCAAGTGGAGCACCCTCATCGAGCGCACCAAGCTGCAGGCCCACCACGAACACGCGTACGAAAAGGAACTTGTTTGCAAGGAACCCGTGTCGCACGTACGTTTGAACATCTTTCCCGACGGTGGCGTTAGCCGGATGCGGCTGTGGGGAACGATTGTTTGAATTGAACCGCACGAGGCATAGACGCAACGAGAAACGCCATGAAATGCGAATGCCAATACGTTTGTACCAGGTCGTAGCGGTTCGCCCTTAGGTACCATGTTTCGCCAACGTTGCGTCGACGCGCCGTTGCGGTTAGCCTTTCTCAAAATGAACATCGACCAACTAAACCGCCTCTCGGAAGCTGATGCCACGGCAGCCTTCGAGCAATGCTGTGGTGCCGCTGAATGGGTGGAGCGCATGGTGTACTCCCGTCCGTTCGAAAGCCTCGGCGAAGTACTGGAGACCAGCGACACCATCTGGGAAGAATGCGACGTGGACGACTACGAGGAAGCCTTCACGCACCACCCGAAGATCGGGGATGTGGAAAGTCTCGCCAAGAAGTACGCCAATACGAAAACGTGGGCGACTGGCGAGCAAAAAGGCATGGAAAGCGCCGACCGTGCCGTGATCGAAAAACTCGCAGAGGGCAACACTGCTTACGAAGAGAAGTTCGGACACATCTTCATCGTAAACGCCACGGGCAAAAGCGCAGCCGAAATGCTGGCTATGTTGGAAGTGCGCATGAAGAACGATCCGAAAGACGAGATCCTCATCGCGGCGGGGGAGCAGAACAAGATCACGAAGCTGCGGTTGAAGAAACTGCTTGCGTGAGACTCCCCACAGAGGCACAAAGAGCACAGAGAAACGCGAATGCAAACCGCTGATGGACGCTGATGAACGCAGATAAATTCTACTCTGTGTCCTCCGTGCCTCTGTGGTGAACCTTGACTCCTATGTCCACGATATCCACACACGTCCTCGATACCGCCCGCGGCATGCCTGCCCGAGGTATCCGCATCACGCTACAACGCTACGCCGGTCCGGATAAATGGGAAGACCTTGCCATGGGCAGCACCAACGCCGATGGCCGCGTACCGGACTTCCTGCCCAAAGACACCAAACTCGCCGAAGGCCAGTACCGCATGCGCTTCGACGTTTCGGCCTACTTCAGCGAGCACAAGACGAAGAGCTTCTATCCCTACATCGAAGTGGTCTTCGAACTCGGCGCGGATGGGCACTACCATGTGCCGCTGTTGTTGAGCCCTTGGGGGTATTCGACGTATCGGGGGAGTTGAATCTCGCCTCACATTCTTTTCAATCACCTCCTCATTTGCATTCAATGCCCTCCAGCATCCCAACCAAAGACAAGTCCCGCATCCTCGCCACCCTCGGCAAGGCCAACAAAGCCTTCCAGCAGATCTACCCCGGCGACAAGCCCGACCGCCAACCGGTGCATACCGTCTACGGCGGCGCGGATCTCTTCACTGCGGACACTGCGCAGAGGATGGCCAACGCCGCACTCAAGACCTTCACGGAGAATGCCGCCAACTTCACCGAGTTCGCCCGCGCCATAGAGTTGCCTGGTTATGACAAGCTGCCGAAGAAACCGGCCGACATCGCCAAGCTCGAAAAGCGTTTCGCGAAACTGACGCCCGCCAAGCGCAAGGACGAAACGGGCTGGCTCGCCTACGCCACCTACAACAAGGTGATCCACAAGCTACGCACCGAAGCGCTGGAGGATTTCCGCATCGACTTCGAGGACGGCTTCGGCAACCGCAGCTGGGAGGAGGAAGACGCTACCGCCGCGCAGGCCGCCGTGGAAGTAGCGAAGGGCATGAAAGCGAAGTCGCTGCCGCCCTTCATCGGCATCCGCATCAAGCCCTTCACCGAGGACCTGAAGGAACGCGGCGCGCGCACGCTCGACATCTTCCTCACCGCGCTCGCCAGCAAGACCGGCGGCAAGCTCCCGAACAACTTCGTGGTGATGCTGCCGAAGGTGACGATCCCCGAGCAGATCACCGCGCTGGTGCAACTCTTCGAGGCAATCGAGGGCAACACCAAGATCGCCAAGGGCGCACTGAAGATGGAGATGATGGTGGAGACCACGCAGGCCACCATCGGCTCCGACGGCAGCAACCCGCTGCGCCGCTTCGTGCTCGCCAGCAAGGGCCGCATGATCGCCACGGCATTCGGCACCTACGACTACACCGCCGCCAACAACATCACCGCGAAGTACCAGGACATGGGCCACGCCGTCTGCGATTTCGCGCACATGATGATGAAGGTCGCGCTCGGCGCCACCGGCATCTGGCTCAGCGATGGCGCCACCAACGTGATGCCCATCGGTCCGCATCGCGGCGCGAAGCTCACACCCAAGCAGCGCGCGGAGAACAAGGCCGTGGTGCAGCGCAACTGGAAGAAGGCTTACGACCACACGCGCCACTCGCTCTGGAAGGGCCTCTACCAGGGCTGGGACCTCAACCCCGCCCAATTCCCCATGCGCTACGCCGCCGTCTACAGCTTCTTCCTGGAGAGCTACGACGATGCCGCCGCGCGCCTCAAAGCCTTCGTGGAACGCGCCGCCCGCGCCACGCTCACCAGCGATGTCTTCGACGATGCCGCGACCGGTCAGGGTCTGCTCAACTACTTCCTGCGCGGGCTGAACTGCGGCGCGATCAGCGAGGAGGAGGCGTTGGCCACCGGGCTCTCGTTGGCGGAGATCCGGACGCGGTCGTTCTTGAAGATCTTGGAGGGACGGAGGAAGAAATAGGTCGTTTGGGCGTGCCCCGCCTCAAATGCAGGCGGGTCCGGCTCTTCGGTCCAAGTCCTCGCGTGGATTACCACGCTCCGGGCTTTCCCCTTCGATCCGTCACGCGAAATGCAGGGCATCCGGTCTACCGTTGAACTTTGGCCACCTAGAGCTTTTGAAATGAACAGTCGTGGAAGGTCCTTGATGCATTCATCGACGTCGGTGATCCAGTTCATCGACCCGATTACCGGAGAAGGCACACCGGACGCAAAACCTCAGTATGATCCAGTGAATGCCCCGACGGACTTCAGCAGAATCCCTGACGAACGAGGTGTGTACATCTGGGGCATGAAGGTGCGTGTTGGCAGCGCGAACCATTTCGCTCCTTGGTGTGTGGGTGAAAGCGAACGACTGCGGAACAGGCTATTCAAGGACCACTACGGGAAGCTCTGCTCCAGTGGCAACCACAACGAAGAACTCTTCGACTTTAGCCGCGCAACCTACTCAGCGCAGGACCTTGTCGACCTTTATGTGAGCATGAAGCAGTACGATGACACCGTTAATCAATCTCGCTCAGGAATCGCGAAACTCCAGAACGCTTTGCTTGTGGACAAGCTCATCTATTGGCAGAATGCGCTGTTCTTCTACTCAAAATGCAATATTCCATACCCGGGTGGGGTGAACCGGATGAATCGGAGCCATCAGCAGGCGGTTTGTGCTAGTGGGCTCTTGGATAGCTTGAAGACCGCCGACGCCGCATTGATCAAGAAGAAGATTCTCGATTGCAAGAGGAGCTTTGACCACCGCTTCTATTTCATCTACTGCGTCTTGAAAGGGGGTGAGAAGCTCGAACAGCCCGAGCATTCCACAAAGCAGGCGTTACGGCAGATCGGGATTTTCACCACTGCTAAGGGCCAGGGAGGATATCCCCGATTTCAGATTAACCTGCCCATATCCACGCCGTTCGTGCATGATCTGTGGGGGCCGGGGATGAGCGTCAGGACCCTCATTGAAGGACCTCGTCCCTAGTTGGGATTAGTCACTGGTCCATCATAGCGCCGCAGAGCATGAGGCGTCCTCACTCTACCCCAAGGACACTCCGGATGTCCTCAACCTTCTTGGCCTTGGCGACCTCAGTATTCAACGCGGTCGTATCCGATTGCGCAAGGAGCAGAAGGCGCTCCACCACTCGCTTGTACTCCATTACAGCCGAGTACTTGCTGCCGTCATCGCTGCTCAGTTCATATCTCTTGACTACGTCCTCCAAGACCTTCGAGGAACGCCTGTAGAGTTCTTCGCCCTTGGGATACTCAGTCAGTACGCCATCCGCTGTATGCACTTGCTTGGTGTACACAGCTTTGAACTCCATACTGTATCCTTTGAGCAGGAAGTCGGCGATCTCTTTCGGCGTTTGGTAGTTGTAATGCCCTACAAGATCCACCTTTACAATCCTTCCCTGTGCGTCGTAGTTACGCCAATGCTGCACGAAACCCGTGGATGCATAAATATGCTCGCTCACGAGTTTGCCTGATGCATCATAGCTGCGCTCGTAGCAGCAACTGTTGCCTTTCGCATCGAGGCCATTTTCGGACTTCAACAGCCCTGTATCGTAGTAATCCTTTGATGTGCCCTTGCTTCGCGAATGTTCGTATTTGAGCGACCCATTTCGAAGTAAGACATTTCATTCCCTGTTCGCCTGTCCTCCTCGAAAGTGAGAACTCCATCCTCATACACGCGATTGAATCCAACTACAAGGTCATCCGCGTCCAGTTCCTGGTCCGAGACAAGTGTGTTCTTATCAGCGAAGCGCTGCTCCCTCTAATGCCTGTCGAGTTGTAGTGTATAACGGTAAGCGCACCATTCGACTCGCCGAGGACCATGTCTCCTTTAGCTGTATACTCGATCGTACGATTTGAGCGGTTAGGATTAGGGGCGGCGATGTAAGATCTGTAGGCGTCTGCCGCTTTTGTACTATCAAGCAGACACGTTCTTCCCTCCTTACCACTGTGACACACCGGCCTGCCGATCACATTGTAGTCGAAGCTCCTGTACCCCTCGGTTCCACTCTCGCAAAAGCTGATACCGACAAGCTGCCCTGTACGATATGGCTCGTACTCGTATCGGATGGCACACGGCACAGTGTCGATCCGAATGCTCGTGACTAGACGAGGGCCATCAGCCGATTGGAAGTAGGAGTAATGAACTCCATTGATGGTTTCCTCTGCGGGCTTACCGTCTTCAAAGTAGTTGTTCAGTGTTCCATGCTCAGTGTCCAACTCCTTCTGAAGTTGCCCATTCGGGTAGTAGAGCTTGGTTCGGATTTCGGCATCGTCGCGGTAGTACGAATCTCGGCACAAGAACATTTTGCCCGCATTGAAGCACCATTGCTTGTAGACGCCGTTCATCGCACCCTCTGTGTACGTAATGATGTTGGTCACCTGACCAGAACCGTATTCATCATACCCCTTCCACTCACCATGCTTCTTTCCCATCTTGTAGGAGCCTGCCTCATAGACGGCACCAGTCGTAGAGAACGACTTATATGGCCCGTTCTTCGCTCTGCTGGAGTTATCGACCTGATACTCGTACTTCACTTTTGTCCTGGCGATGTCGTAGTACTCACGGATAACTTCCTGACCGTTCGCAGAGAGTGTGAGAACTAATGCAAGCAACGAGACGCAAGCAGGACGTTGCAGCTTTCGCCATGCGCGGATCTGCTTCATCGCTTCGGCATGACCTACGGTTTCGCCAGTATTGGCTTGGGCCAAGCTCTGTAGCACGTCTTTGCGCACTTTGACGGGTAGCTTCTTCCACCAGTCGCGTCTATCAGTGTTCATCGATCATCCGTGTCATCTGCGTTCCATTCAGGCGTACCACCCCATCAAAACCTTCTCAGGAGTAAACGGCGCATCGTACTTCGCAACGTACTTCGGGTTGAACGCACGCACCGCGTTCTCGATCGCGAAGTACACCCCGATGCCGTACATCAACGGCGGCTCACCCACGGCCTTGCTGCGCCGGATCGCCAGCGGATGGCCGTCGGTCGGTAGCGCCTCGATCGTGATCTCCTTCGGCACGCTATGGATGTCCGGCACCTTGTAGGTGCTCAGCGCGTTGCTGAGGAGCCTGCCTTTGTCGTTGTATACGATCTCTTCCATCGTCATCCAGCCTAGGCCTTGCACCAAACCGCCTTCGATCTGGCCGATGTCCACCGCATCGTTCATGCGCTTACCGAAGTCGTGTACCAGCTTCACGGCGTCGATGGCGTAGGTGCCACGGATGCAATCCACCGTGACCATCACCGCTGCGGTTCCATAGACGTGGTACGCGAAGGGGTGGCCCTTCTCCTTCGACTTGTCGAAGTGGATCTCCGGCGTGGCATAGTGGCCGCTCTCGCTCAGGTTCACGCGGTCCCAGTGGCAGGCGTGGATCAACTTCTTCCAATCAAGATCCGTAGGCTGGCCATTGTTTAGCAGAGCTTCGTTCACGATGGTGATCGCTTCCGGTGTGCTCTTCAACATGCGCGAAGCCTTCTCCTTGATCCGTGCGAGGATCGCGTTGCAGCCGATCTCCAACGCCTTGCCGTTCAGGTCGGCGGTAGCGCTGGCCGCGCTGGGACTGGTGTTCGCCACGCGCGTGGTGTTCGTGCTCTCCAGCTTCACGCGCGATGGATCGATCGAGAACACGGCCGCCGCCACTTGCACCATCTTGGTGTTGAGGCCCTGGCCCATCTCCACGCCGCCGGTGCTCACGCCCACGCTGCCGTCCTGGTACACATGCACCAGCGCTCGCGCATGGTTCATCGGCGTATTGGTGAACGAGATCCCGAAGCAGATCGGCATGATCGCCATGCCTTTCTTGTGCGTCTCGTTCTTTGCGTTGAAGGCATCGATCTCCTTTTGCTGCTTGTCGAAGTCGAAGGTCTTGTTCGCTAGTTCCCAAGCAGGCGCGGCGTTCACGTGCTCCGCGATCTGGCCGTAGCTGAACTCGCTCCCTTCGTGCATCAGGTTGCGCTTCTGGATCTCCCGAGCACTTACACCCAATTTCTGTGCGGCCATGGCGATCGCGCTCTCGATCACGAACATGCCTTGCGGGCCACCGAAGCCGCGGAAAGCCGTATTCGGCGGCAGGTGCGTGCGACAACAGTAGGCCGTCACCTCCACGTTCGGGATGGCGTAGCTGTTCGTCGCGTGGAAGAGCGTGCGCTCCATCACCGCCGGCGACAGGTCAGCCGCTGCGCCTGCGTTCTGGTGGAAGGTGGCTTCGTACGCCACGATCTTCAGGTCCTTGTCGAAGCCGATCTTGTAGTCGCTGCTGTACGGATGCCGCTTGCCGGTCATGCGCATGTCGTCCATGCGGTGCATGCTCAGCTTCACAGGCTTTTTGAGGATGAACGCGGCCAGCGCAACCAACGCCGCCCAGGCCGAAGCCTGATCCTCCTTGCCACCGAAGCCGCCACCGAGACGGGTCACGTCCACTTCCACACGGTGCATGGGAATGCCCAGCACCCGCGCTACCGTGCGCTGCACAGCGGTAGGGCCCTTGTACTCGACGCGATACGGATGCTGTCGTGCTCGGTGGGATAAGCGTAAGCACCCTGCGTCTCGATGTACAGGTGCTCCTGTCCGTTCGTATCAGCGCGGCCTTCAAAGACATGCATGCAATCCGCCCAAGCCTTTTGCGTGTCGCCGAGCTTGAAAGTGCGTGGCGGAATGATCAGCTCTCCTTTCGCACGCGCTTCGCGCGGATCGGTGATCACCAGAAGTTCTTCGAGTTCAATGGTGATCAGTTTCCGCGCTTGGATCGCAGCGTCCTCTGAAACAGCCAGGATCAATGCAACAGGCATGCCCCAGAAGTGGATCTCTTTTTCTACGAACAACGGTTCATCCGGTATGATGCCACCGATCTGATTTTCGCCAGTAACGTCCTCGTACGTAAGGATCCGAACAACACCCGGATACGCTGCGGCCTTTGATACGTCCAGCTTTTTGATGTGCGCATGCGCTGATGGGGCATCATACGGCAACGCGTAGAGCGTTCCTTGCATCACCGGGATATCATCCAGGTAGATCGAACGCCCGGTGACGTGGCCTGCGCCGTCGATGTTCTTCATGTCTTATCCGCCGAAGCATTTGGCGAAGGCGCGGCCACCAGTTCCTTCAGCGTGAACGTCTCTGGGAACAGCTCCATGAAATGCGCGAAGAAGAGTTGGCGTAGCAGCAAACGTTTGTATTCCGCGGTACCGCGCGCATCGCTGATCGGTGCGATCTCGTCGTTCAACACATTGATCGCCGAACGAACGGTGTCTTTCGAGATCGGCCTGCCTACAAGGAACGCTGACGTGTTTGCCAGGTACTTCGGAACAGGCGCAACTCCTCCTGCGCTAACGTGCGCTTCTCGTATCGTATCGCCTCCCGCAGCATTGCGGGACATCTCCAACCGGATCGCACTGTTTACGCTGGCGATATCGAGGTAGGTGCGCTTGCTCACTTTCTCGAAGTGGAAGCGAGTGCTTTTTGTCGGCAGTTTGAAACGCACGGACCTCAGGCTCTCCTCCGATGACTTGTCAAGCTGCTTGTAGCCCTTGTACATGTCGCGGAGCCTGATGGACCTGTCATTCCGGGCTTGACCCGGAGTCGCTGCACTTCCGAGTGCGATCGTACTATTCAACGCCAGGAAGAAGACCGTGAGGTCCCCGATCGGAGAAGCGTTCACGAAGTTGCCTGCAAGCGTACCCATGTTGCGGATGGGCGTGGAGGAGACGAGCAGCAGGTTCTTCTCCAATGAAGGGAAGAGCTTGTTGAGTTCAGCTGAGTTCAGCAGGTCCGCCGCCGTGCACGCGCCGCCAATGATGCACTGATCGCCATCGATCCGAATTCCCTTCAGCGCTTCATCATTGAATACTGAACGCACCGGCGAATGGTGCATCGTGTCGTGTTTCTGCACATACAGGTCGGTACCGCCCGCTAGGGTCGGGAAATTTCCCGCCTGTATGGGCGGTGCCGGTGCAATGGTCCTCAATCGATCCTTGATCCCTTCGAAGTATGCAGGCAGGAATCCGTTCTTCACCGACCACCCGATCGGGTCCTTCGCATCCTTCTTCGCCAGTTGATCCGCGATGATCGCTGCCGCACGTTCGATCGACTTGTAGCCCGTGCATCGACAGATGTTTCCGTCGATCGCGCGAACGGCGAGTTCCTCGGTGACCGCCTCGCCAGACAAGCAGCAGCCGCTCAATGAAACGACGAATCCAGGTGTGCAGAATCCGCATTGCGTCCCGCTCTCATCCACCATCGCCTGCTGCACCGGCGAGAGATGGTCCATGTTCAAGCCTTCCACCGTTACGATGTGCTTGCCATGCACGTTCGCAAGTGCGAGCAGGCAGGAGGTCATGGACCGGTACTCAACTCGGTCGTCTTTCAATTCCCCAACGAGCACCGTACATGCCCCGCAATCCCCTTCGCGGCAACCGATCTTGGTGCCGGGCAAGTGCTCGTGGTAGCGGATCACATCGAGCAGCACCGTGCCTAGTGGAGCATCGGTGCGCACCGTTCGGTCGTTCAGAATGAATTCGGTCATCGACGGGTACGGCTGGATCAACACCGCCAAGATAGAGCCCGAAGAAATCGTGGATGGTTACTTCAGCAGCGTAACGTGACCCACGCGCTCAATGAGCTCGCCGCTCAGCTGGTCCCGGCAAGTCAGCTTCCAGACATAGACCTCCGTTTTCGAGAGTTCGCCTCCATACATGCCGCCCCAGGTTTCACCAACGGTCTCACTAAGGAACAGCAACTCGCCCCAGCGATCGAAAATGGTGAACTCGTATTCCACAACCCAAGGGAGATTGAAGATGGGGCAGAACCCATCGTTGCGTCCATCCCCGTTCGGGCTGAAGGCATTGGGCACGAAGACCAGCAACAGGTCGAACACTTCGATCGGTGCGCAATACGTGTCCGGGCAGCCATTGGCATCCGAGGCGGTCAGGCATACTTCGTACACGCCGCCCAATCCACCGGGAAGGTGAACGATGGGGAGAAGGCAGTGCTCGTGCCCAAGCCGGCGAAGTCCCAACTGAACGTGGTGGCGTTCGCGGAAGACGTGTTGGTGAAGACCGCAGTGGGGTCGTTGATGAATAGTGTGTCCGGGAATTCCACGAACCCGGCCACCACCGGCGGTGGGCTGGATAAGCTTGTAGACCCCGTCGCGGAACATCCGTTCGCGTCCTGCATCAGGACTACGAAGCTTCCGGGACAGAGACCTGTGAAGAGTGGAGTTGGCTGATAGGATCCACCATTCACGCTGAACGCAACGCCTTCGGGATCGGAAACCAGGATCGTTCCATCGCAGCTGCCTGGGCAAGTTTCATCAGTGGCCAGGATGGCATCGATCACCAACGGCACAGGCTCATCAATGATGAACGACGCTTGTTCATTGCAGCCGTTCATGTCAAGTACGGTTACCGTGTAGGATCCTGCGCAGATCGCAACGGCGTTAGGCACATTGGCCGCGATGCCACCAGACCATTGATAGCTGTAAACTCCACCGACGGTGTTGCCACCGGTAGTTGCTACGCTCGCCGTTCCGTCGCACGCACCATTGCAGATCGCATCGGTGGACGTCATGATCGGGACGATGGCGTCGGTAAAGATGATCGTCACCGCATCGGAGCTGGCGCAACCGTCCACGCTGGAGATGCTCCAAGTGAACGTATGCGGACCACCACTGGGTACTGTGACGGTGGTGCTTGCTTCGTTCGCATCGCCGAAGATGGTCCCAGCAGGTCCGGTCCATGTGCCGGAACTCCAGCTGCCGGTAGCGTTCAATGTGTAGCCGAGGTCGCAGCTGATCGCGTCGGCACCGGCGTTCGGCGCGGTCACGATGAAGATGCTTACGGTGGAACTGGCACTGACGTTGGGGCAAGGCGCAGCGCCGAATACCGTGTAGGTGTATATGCCCTGCGGGTCCACGGATGCGCTGAACAACCCGTTGCTCGGAATGCCGCTTGGGCCGGTCCACGTACCACCGGGCATCGGGCTTCCCCCGAGCAGAGCGAACAGTTGGACAGGTGGTGCTTCCGGACATACCGTGGTGGATCCATTCGTGCCCGCGTTCGGTAGCGGGTTCACGGCGATCGTCACCTGGGCCGTGGCGTTCGGACAAGGAGGCGTACCAAGGACGGTGTAGGTGAACACACCGGGCGTATTCAGATTTGGATCGAACGTCGTTCCAGCGAAGCCGCCTGGCCCAACCCATGATCCACCGGCGTTCGGCGCACCACCCAACTGAGCGAATAGGGCGATCGGAACATCATCCGAGCAAAGCGTCGCGGAACCGTTGGAGCCCGCATCAACAGCCTGTACAACGGCCATGGTCACCAAAGCCGTGTCGTTGACACATGGCGCCGGGACGGCGAGTACATATGTGTATACCCCTTGGCTGCTCAGCGCTGCATCGAACGATCCGTTGAAGGGCGCACCGTTCGGGGCAAGCCAGATCCCACCGGGATCCGGACTTCCTTGCAGGAGGCCGAACAGTGGCACTGGTGCATTGGTGGAGCAAAGGGTCGAAGCACCGTCTATGCCGGCGTCGGCATCGGAGAGCACGGTGATGGTCACCACCGCAGCATCCGACGGACAGGGCGCAGTACCAACAACGGTATAGGTATACAGACCAGCCACATCCGCACCGGGTGTGAAGATGCCGCCGAAGGCTACTCCTCCCGGTCCGGTCCAGGTGCCGCCCAGATCAGCTCCACCAAGACTCGGGAAGGCATCGACAGGTGTTCCGCTTACACAGAGGTTCAGGATCGCATCATTTCCGGCGAACGGTTCCTGCGTAATACCTACTGTGACCGATGCGCTTGCGGCGGGGCAGGGAGCGATCCCTGCAACAGTGTACACATAGGTCCCTGCCGCATGAATGGTCGGGTCGAAAGGACCGATGAACGCGCCGCCTGGACCCACCCACGATCCACCAGGGTTGGGGGAGCCGGTGAGGCTCAGGAAAAGATCCACTGGTGCACCAGTGGCACAGACCGTGATCGCACCATTAGCACCGGCATCCGGAGGTTGAACAACATCCACCGTTACCGTGGAACTGACGCTTGTACAAGGAAGCGGCGCATTGATGGTATACGTGTAGACACCAGTCGCATGGATCGCTGGGTCGAAAGCTGTTCCGAAAGCTGTACCCGACGGAGCGGTCCAAACACCGCCGGCATCCGGAGCGCCCAGCAAACTGTTGAACAGGATGCTCGGTGCATCGCTCGCACACAAGGTCAAGGTGCCATCAATTCCAGGATCCGGCGTGGTCAACACGACCACGCTCACCACGGCGATATCCGCCGGGCAGGGAGCGGTGCCCGGAACCGTGTACGTGTAGTTCCCAGCGGTGTGCAAGGCCGGGTCGAAGGATCCCGCGAACGCACCGCCGCTAGGTGTGGCCCATGTTCCGGATGCATCGGGGGATCCACCCAATGAAGGGAACAGTGGGGTAGAGGGGCTGCTGATGCAAAGGGTCAATGCACCATCGGCGCCCGCATTCGGTGGCTGCACGACATCCACTGTAACGGTGGAACTGACACTGGCACAAGGCGGTGGCACCGAGATGGTGTAGGTGTAGACACCTGGTGTATTCGAAGCCGGGTCGAAAGATCCGCTGAAGACACCTCCGCTGGGTGTGGTCCAACCACCACCTTGATCAGGCGAACCTTCGAGGCTCAGGAAAAGGTCCACAGCAACATCGGTCGCGCACAAGGTGATGAAGCCCGGTCCACCTGGGTCCGGCACATCCACAACGGTCACAGTCACGGTCGCCGCATCATTCGGACAGGGTGCGGTTCCGTTCACGGTGTAGGTGTAGACCCCGGCGGTCATGGTGGCGGGGTTGAACATGCCACCGACCACATTGCTCGGTCCGCTCCAACTACCGCCTGCTTGCGGGGCACCGCCCAAGGCAGGGAAGAGCGCTGTGGAAGGACTGCTGATGCACAAGGTCAAGGATCCATCGATACCCGCGTTCGGCGGTTGCACCACGGTCATGGTGACGGTGCTGCTGGCGTTCACGCAAGGTGGCGGAACGGTGATGGTGTAGGTGTAAACACCACCAAGCATGGTGGCTGGATCGAACATTCCGCCGATTACCGCGCTTGGTCCGCTCCACGTTCCACCGGCATCTGGCGTGCCGCCGAGTTCATTGAACAAGGAGACGCACCGTCTAACGCGCAGAGTGTCTCGCTTCCCGGGGTACCAGCGTTCGGCGCGGCCACCACACTTACGGTAAGCGTTGATGCATCATTGGGGCAGGGAGTAGTTCCAGTAACAGTGTATGTAGACACCGGCGCTCATCGTCGCGGGGTTGAATAGGCCACCGACCACGTTGCTCGGTCCGCTCCAAGTTCCTCCTACTTGCGGGCCACCACCCAGCGCAGGGAAGATTGCCGTGGAGGGGCTGCTGATGCACAAGGTCATCGAGCCATCAATACGCGCGGTCGGTGGTTGCACCACGGTCATGGTAACGGTGCTGCTGGCGTTCACGCACGGCGGCGGAACGGTGATGGTGTATGTGTATACACCACCAAGCATCGTAGCCGGATCGAACATGCCGCCGATCACGGGGCTTGGTCCGTTCCATGTTCCGCCTGCATCCGGGGTACCACCGAGTTCATTGAACAAGGCGATCGCGCCGTCGATGGCGCAGAGGGTTTCGCTGCCCGGGGTGCCGGCGTTCGGCGCTGCCACAACGCTCACTGTAACGGTGGCGGCGTCATTGGGGCACGGTGCAGTTCCATTCACGCTGTAGGTGTAAACCCGGCGGCCATCGTGGCGGGGTTGAACATTCCGCCGACCACGTTGCTCGGTCCGCTCCAAGTTCCTCCTACTGGCGGGCCACCACCGAGCGCAGGGAAGAGTGCCGTGGAAGGACTGCTGATGCACAAGGTCATGGAACCATCGAGTCCAGCGTTCGGTGGTTGCACCACGGTCATTGTAACGGTGCTGCTGGCGTTCACGCAGGGCGGTGGAACAGTAATGGTGTAGGTGTAGACACCACCAAGCATGGTTGCAGGATCGAACATGCCCCCAATCACCGCGCTCGGTCCACTCCAGGTTCCACCGGCATCCGGCGTGCCGCCCAGTTCACCGAATAACAGGATCGCCGCATCCGAAGCACATAGCGTTTCCGCTCCTGGCGTCCCTGCATTCGGGTTCGTTACGACGACGACATCCACGATCGCCGACAAAGAAGGACAAGGAGCAACTCCTGCAACAGCATAGGTGTACGGTCCGGGAATACTGACACCGGGAGTGAATGTGCCGTTGGAGGCGACCCCTCCAGGGCCGGTCCATGTCCCACCAGCATCCGGTGTTCCATTCAACCCAGGGAACAATGCTGTCGTTGGACTCGACGAGCAAAGCGTAAGTCCACCATTGATCCCCGCATTTGGTATCGCGTTGATCGTCACAGCGACCGTTGCGGTCTCGTTGGGGCAGGGCGCAGTGCCGGTAACCGTGTAGGTGTACACGCCCGCATTCATGGTTGCGGGGTTGATCATGCCACCGACCACGGCACTCGGTCCGGTCCATGCACCACCAGCATCAGGAGTTCCACCGATCAACGCGAAGAGCGAAGTGGCTGCATTGGTGCTGCACAGCGTGATCGATCCATCGGTTCCCGGATCCGGTGGCGTGTTGATCGTCACAGTGACCGTGGCGCTCTCATCGGGGCATGGAGCAGTTCCGGTAACGGTGTAGGTGTAGACCCCTGCGTTCATTGTCGCGGGGTTGATCATGCCACCAACCACAGCACTCGGCCCGGTCCATGCGCCACCGACATCAGGTGTTCCACCGAGTTGTGCGAAGAGCGAAGCAGGAGCATCCGTCGAACAGAGTGTGATCGCTCCTGGTGTCCCCGGATCGGGCGGTGTGTTGATCGTCACGGTAACCGTGGCGGTTTCGTTGGGGCAGGGCGCAGTTCCGGTAACGGTGTAAGTGTAGACCCCAGCGTTCATGGTGGCGGGGTTGATCATGCCACCAACGACGGCACTTGGTCCAGTCCATGCACCACCAGCATCAGGAGTGCCACCGAGCAATGCGAAGAGCGAAGTCGCTGCATCGGTGCTGCACAGCGTGATGGCGCCTGGCGTTCCGGGATCCGGTGGCGTGTTGATCGTTACAGTGACCGTGGCGGTCTCATCGGGGCAGGAGCAGTACCGGTAACGGTGTAGGTATAGACCCCGGCGTTCATGGAAGCGGGATCGATCATGCCACCCACGACAGGAGAAGGTCCGGTCCATGCGCCACCGGCATCAGGCGTTCCTCCTAGTACTGCGAAGAGCGAAGAGGCGGCATCCGTGGAACAGAGCGTGATCGCCCCCGGCGTCCCTGGATCGGGCGGCGTGTTGATCGTCACGGTGACCGTGGCGGTCTCGTTGGGGCAGGGTGCGGTGCCGGCAACAGTGTAGGTGTACACCCCGGCGTTCATGGTGGCGGGGTTGATCATGCCGCCAACAACCGGCGAAGGACCGCTCCATGCACCACCAGCATCAGGAGTGCCACCGAGCAATGCGAAGAGCGAAGTCGCTGCATCGGTGCTGCACAGCGTGATCGATCCATCGGTTCCGGGATCCGGTGGCGTGTTGATCGTTACGGTGACCGTGGCGCTCTCATCGGGGCATGGCGCGGTACCGGTAACGGTGTAGGTATAGACCCCGGCGTTCATGGAAGCCGGATCGATCATGCCACCCACGACAGGAGAAGGTCCGCTCCATGCACCACCGGCATCAGGTGTCCCACCGAGCAATGCGAAGAGCGAAGAGGCGGCATCCGTGGAACAGAGCGTGATCGCCCCCGGAGTCCCTGGATCGGGCGGCGTGTTGATCGTCACGGTGACCGTGGCGCTCTCATCAGGGCAGGGCGCAGTTCCGGTAACGGTGTAAGTGTAGACCCCGGCGTTCATGGTGGCGGGGTTGATCATGCCACCAACAACCGGAGAAGGGCCGCTCCATGCGCCACCCGCATCAGGCGTTCCGCCGAGCAATGCGAAGAGCGAAGTCGCTGCATCGGTGCTGCACAGCGTAATCGTTCCCGGTGTGCCTGGATCGGGCGGTGTATTGATCGTCACGGTGACCGTTGCGCTCTCATCGGGACATGGTGCGGTGCCGGTAACCGTGTAGGTGTAGACCCCGGCGTTCATCGAAGCGGGATCGATCATGCCGCCAACTACGGCACTCGGTCCGGTCCATACGCCACCGGCATCCGGCGTTCCGCCCAATTGCGCAAAGAGTGAAGCGGCAGAATCCGTGGAGCAGAGTGTGATCGCTCCTGGTGTCCCCGGATCGGGCGGTGTGTTGATGGTGACGGTTATCGTTGCGGTCTCGTTGGGACAAGGGGCAGTTCCAGTAACGGTGTAGGTGTAGACCCCGGCATTCATGGTGGCGGGGTCGATCATGCCGCCAACTACCGCACTCGGCCCGCTCCATGCACCACCGGCATCAGCTGATCCGCCCAGCAGTGCGAAAAGTGAGGTCGCCGCATCGGTGCTGCACAGCGTGATGGCGCCTGGCGTCCCCGGATCAGGTGGCGTATTGATCGTCACAGTGACCGTGGCGCTCTCATCGGGGCAAGGTGCGGTGCCCGTAACGGTGTAGGTGTAGACCCCGGCGTTCATCGTTGCGGGGTTGATCATGCCACCAACAACGGGGCTCGGTCCGGTCCATGCGCCACCGGCATCAGGTGTCCCACCGAGCTGCGCGAAGAGCGATGCAGGCACATCGGTGCTGCAGAGCGTGATCGCCCCCGGAGTCCCTGGATCGGGCGGCGTGTTGATCGTCACGGTAACCGTGGCGGTCTCGTTGGGGCAGGGTGCGGTGCCGGTAACAGTGTAGGTGTAGACCCCAGCGTTCATCGTGGCGGGGTCGATCATGCCGCCAACTACCGCACTCGGCCCGCTCCATGCACCACCCGCATCAGGCGTGCCGCCGAGCAATGCGAAGAGCGAAGTCGCTGCATCGGTGCTGCACAGCTGATCGACCCATCGGTTCCGGGATCCGGCGGCGTATTGATCGTCACGGTGACCGTGGCGCTCTCATCGGGGCATGGAGCAGTTCCGGTAACCGTGTAGGTGTAGATCCCGGCGTTCATGGAAGCCGGATCGATCATGCCACCCACGACAGGAGAAGGTCCGGTCCATGCACCACCGACATCAGGCGTTCCTCCTAGCACTGCGAAGAGCGAAGAGGCGGCATCCGTGGAACAGAGCGTGATCGCCCCCGGAGTCCCTGGATCGGGCGGTGTGTTGATGGTTACAGTGACCGTGGCGGTCTCGTTGGGGCAGGGCGCGGTGCCTGTAAGTGTGTAGGTGTAGACCCCGGCGTTCATGGTGGCGGGATCGATCATGCCGCCAACAACCGGTGATGGACCACTCCAAGTTCCACCGGCTTCCGGAGAGCCACCCAGTAAGGAGATCAACGACGCAGCAGCATCGGACGAGCATAGTGTGATCGTGCCATCCGTTCCTGCCACAGGAGGGGTACTAACGGCGATGGTCAATGTGGCCTGGTCGCTCGGGCACGGAGCCGTTCCTGGAACAGTATACGTGTACACTCCAGGAGCATCGACCGCTGGGTCGAACCCGCCGCCGAAGGCACCACCACCAGGCGCCGTCCATGTTCCGCCGCCGTCAGGAGCCCCACCGAGTTGGTTCTGGAGAGAGAAGGGCGCGCTCGAGGAGCAGACCGTGATGTTGTTGTCGAGCCCTGCGTTCGGTGGATTGTTCTCCGATATCGTTACCGTCGCCGATGCGTTGGGGCAAGGTGCGGTTCCCGCAACCGTGTACGTGTATACGCCCGGTCCATGCACCGCTGGATCGTAGCTTCCAGCGAAAGGTCCGCCTCCCGGCGCTGTCCAATTTCCACCGACCTGTGGCAAACCACCAAGCACGCCGAACAATGCAAATGCGGCATCTGTGCTGCACACCGCAACGGCAGTATTGAAACCAGCGATGGGGAGCGGATACACCGTTACGCTCACGGTAGAACTCACCGAACCACTAGCGCAGGCTCCGGACCCGGTAACCGTGTAGGTGTAGATCCCTGGTGTATCGGCCCCTGGCGCGAAGGTGCCGGAGTGCGCGCCACCTCCTGGCGCAGTCCAGGTGCCTCCAGCCGTCGGGGTACCACCCAATTGATTGAAAAGGCTGATGGCCGCTGCATTGCTGCATAGCGCTATGGCTCCGTTGGTTCCAGCATCGATCGTGACGTCGACGGTGATGGTCATGCAATCCGTACTTGTGCAGAGCGGATGACCTGTTTGATAGACCGTGACGCAATACACCGTGGTGGCAGCCACGGTGGCGATCGGGTTCGCGATGTTCGGGTTGTTCAATCCAGCCGCCGGGCTCCAGCTATACACGAAGCTTCCGCCTGGACAATTCGCCACGCCGGACCACGAAACACCATTACCCGGCCCATTTGGCGATGCATAAACGACTCCCCCTGTACTATTGAACAGCGTATACGATTGCTCCCCATTGTAGATGCTGCCGGTTGTGTAGCTCAATGAGATCGTGCTACCCGTGGAAACCGGGATGTTGACACTACCCTGCGACCCGTTCGGCAACCAATAGGACGTCGGCACACCGTTCACGGTTATCGTGACGCTGGACCCGTTCGAGGCAAGCCCGAAGAGCCCGGTCCACCCATCCGAGGCTGAATCATACAGCGTCAGGACATAGTTACAATTGGTCGGAAAACCGCCCGCTGTTACGCTTGCTCCCAATTGCACCGGGTTGTTGCAGGTGGTGGCGTCCGGCCCGGCGTTCACTTGCGGAGCCTGGATGATCGTGACCGTGAGTGTGGTGTCATAGTCGCAACCGAAGTTGTCGGTCACATGGTACACATAGTTGTAATTTCCTGGCGCAGGCGGGGTGACACAGGTCTGGTTGCAGTTGGCGCTGGTGCTGGTGATGTTCGGCCCAGTCCAATAGCTACTGTCACAAGCCGCCCCGTAGACCGGTGTGAATTCGATCAGGTCGTCGTACAAGGCCGGGTTGAAATCGATCCCCAATCGCAGACAAAGCCGTTGTCCGATGCCCATAGGTCACTGATCTGCAAGGTCCACGTCCCGTTCAACTGAGAGCCGACCAATCCGTTCAGGTTGTTAAGGCTCTCATAGGTGCCGCTGGCCAGCGTGCCGCCGGCGTTGTCCACCCAGGTTCCATTGTTGGCAGTGGGGCTGAAGCAATACTGCCAGCATGTCCCTTGTGCGTTCGGCGTGGCATCGTTGTCCACTGGAACCCCGAGGAAAGTTGCCCCGCCACCTTGCTGGTGCATCGTCACGGTCTGGCCGGTGGGGCTGATGATGTTCACCACCAAGTCGCCGATGAAGGAGGGCTCCATGTTGATGCAGAGCGGCAGCAAGTCGTTCACTGAATTCAACGTCTGTCCCGGAATGAATTGAGTGAATGTGACCTGGGAATCAAAACACTGACCAACGTCATCCGGAAGGAACACGCCACCACCAAGATCGGGGTCGGGGAGTTCGTTCCATTCGGTTCCGGTCACTGATCCATTCAGGCAAAGCGTCTCGCCAGCGCAACCGGTCAAGGTTCCATTGGTGCCAGGAAAAGTCGGTCGTGTTCCCACCATGGTGACCAAGTCCACAAGGTTCGTACTCGCACAACCGTTGTTGTCCAGCAGGTAGAGTTGTGCGGTATACGCTCCCGGTAGTGCATAGGTGTGCGAGACGGAGGCCGCCGCGTTGTTGAGGATCACACCATCACCGAAGTCCCAGCGACGCGAGGCGATCGAGAAACCCGGTGCGGCAAACGACCCGGCGCTGTTGAACGTGACGCTCTCTCCAGGACATATCCGCAGTGCACTTTGGGTTGCCACTGCGGTCGGTCGCGCGCAGGGTTGATAACAAGTGATGGTAGCTGCAAAGACTCCCGTTCCTGCGTTATTGGACCTGAAAACGACCGTGAGGCAACCAGTTGGATTTCCGGCAGAGGCTGAGACCACTTGACCCTGCAACCCGGTGCCGGTCCAATTGCCCAATGCCGGTGCGCCCGTTGAGTTGCCATCGTAAATGGCCATGAAGTCGATCGGCGCCGCCCCGTTGGTTGCCAGGTTGAACGTGATGAAATTCAACGAGATCGCGCCACCTGGTGTATCCGGACAAATGGTGTAGGTGATACTCTCGTTGTTCGAGTAGCCGCTGGCACCTTGGCCACCACTATCCAACATCGCACCTACGCAGGTATTGGCCGTCCCGTTGAAGATCGGGAACGCCTGAGCCAAGATGCGCTGATCACCGATCACCAATAGCAACGCTCCTGTCAGGAACATTACACACCACGTACGGACCGACTCCACAGAGGAGTACCGATGCTGCATGCGTTTTTGGGTGGCTTGCGTTGGTAGGGCTATCGATCGCTGAAAGTAGGTTTATCCGGTATTCATGAGCATGGTGGACATGGGTATTGGACGAACAACCCGATCTTGACTACGGGTGACCGGTGACGACCTATGGATCCGGTTATTGACAGGTTACCTCCTGTCCTGACCTCTGGTGGAGGTCAGGAAGATCAACTCTGGCAATCTCTTTTGCATATCCATGGCCGGTCCATAGGTCGGACATGACGAGGATGATCCACGGAAATGAAAAGGCGCGGTGGGGGTTGCCCCACCGCGCCTTAACAGGAATGACTTCGTTCTTACTTCATCAAGGTCACCGTTCCGAACAGTTCCTTGGCCACCTCGGTGTTGGCGATCTCGTATTCCATGTGATACACATAGACGTCGGTCTTTTGTGTGCCACCGTCCCAATGTTCGCTGGGGTCTTCGGTCTCGAAGATCACCTGCCCCCAGCGGTCGAAGATCTGGAGTTGGAATCGTGTCATCGCAGGGATGTTCGCGCTTAGCCCCCACGTCTCATTAAGGCCATCACAATCCGGTGTGAAGGAGTTCGGAATGTAGACGAAGAGCACATCTTCGATCGTGACGGTCTTGCAAATGGAGTCCGCGCACTCATTGTAATTGCTGGCCAACAGGCATACCTCATAGCTACCCGGTTCCTTTTCCGAAAAACGGAACTCCGGATTCACGTCGGAAGTGGTCATCAGACCACCGATGTCCCATGTGAATGATTGTGCACCAGCCGACGTGTTCGCGAACCAGATGCGCGGATCGTCAACATTCGCAGGGATCGGGTTCCATTCAAAATCAGCGACGACCAAGGGAGGACCGACGACAGTCGTGTATTGGGTGCCAACGCAACCTGCTGCATCGCGGATCCGAAGGGGATAGAGGCGCTCACATGCATCCGTGATCGTGTTGATCGCGGTCCAAGTGGCACCGTCATCGAAACTGAAGTCAACAGCTTGGGCGTCGTGAATGGTGATCACGCCATCGCAATCTCCTGAGCAGGTCACTGGCACCTTGACCAATGAGTCGATCTGGAGCAGGACGGGTTGATCGATCAGTACTTCATTGCTCCCCAGGCAACCGTTGTCGTCCGTAATGTCGAGTATGTATGAGCCTGCACAAAGACCAGTGACCTGATCCATACCAGGACCTTGGTCGCCGCTTGACCAATCGAACTGGAAGTCGACGGCGGCGTTTCCTCCGGTCACCGTGGCTTGTGCAGTGCCATCACAATACAGGTAACAGACGGCATCGGTATGCGTGAAGCTGATGAGAATGGTGTCCGTGAAGGTCATCAGAACGCTATCGCGCAGGTAGCAGAACGCCTGGTCATCCTCGGTCCAATAGAACTTGTGTGTACCACCCATCCCTGCAGGCATGGTCACGGTGGTACTGTCAGCCAGCGGATCTGCGAAAACCGCGCCGGGTGGCCCGGTCCATACCCCCACACCAGTGTTGCCACGCGTTGCGGTGAGCAGATTCGTCAAATTGCAGGAAATTCTTGACGGTCCGGCATCCGCGATCCCGCAACAGGTCGGGTCATCGGCTGGGATGATCGTGATGTCCAGGTCTGCGGTCGCCACACAACCCGCGGCACTCGTCACAGTGTATGTGTAGAGGTCGGTCGCACCTGTGTTCGGGTCGAACGCATTGGGAACAACCGCGCCACCGCTGGAGGTCCAAACGCCACCCGCATCAGGTGTTCCACCAAGCGAGTCGGTCATGAAGAACACGGGCTCTCCGGCGCATACGATGAGGACGTTGTTGGTACCCGCGTCGATCGAAGGGTCGGGTGATACCAACACGCTGTCCATTACAGCGCAAGCGGGGGATCCAACAGGATAGGCGGTCAAATAGAACCACGTTGGTTGGCTCACATAGACATCGGTCAATGGATCGGTAGGGTCGGTCAATCCGGTTACTGGCGTCCACTCCCACACGGTAGGTGAACTGCCCCCTCCGCAGGATATCGTACCCGACCAGGATACGCCGGTCGGCGGCCCCTGCGGGGATTGATACACCGAGGTACCGAGATCGTCGAACAACTGGAATGAATTCTCGTTGTTCCAGATCGTACCTGCTGTAAACTGCAATACGATACTAGCGCCAGTGGAAACGTTCAAATTGATCGTTTGGGTCGTCGTCCCATTGGTCGTGATCGCATAATTGGTCGTCACCCCAGCGATGGTGACGGCCAGGTTCGCACCGCCATTCCATGTATCACCAAACGCCTCATTCAGTTGAAGGACCCATACGCAGTTCGTGGGCGGACCGTTGGCTACCACCACACCGGCCATGGGCAGCGCGTTGCTGCAGAGTACGATATCAGGGCCTGCATCGATCACCATCTGAGGCAGTACCGTAACAGAAATGGTGGTATCGTAGGTGCAACCGAAATTATCGACAATGAAGAACGAATAGGGATAGGTGCCAGGTGCGGTAAGGGTGGCCGTAGCGTTCAATGGATTGCTCGGGTCGAACACCAGATCAGGTCCAACCCAGAAAGCAGAGTCCGGATCGGTCAACCCCAAGTCCGGAGTGAATTGAGTTACCGCAGGGATGATCGCTGGGTTGAAATTGATGGACCAATTACAGATGAAGCCGTTATCCGCGCCCCACAGGTCGAGTGAGGTGAACGTCCATGTTCCGTTCAATGGGCAGCCGATGAGATTCGTGAATGGCTGAAGACTCGAATAAGTTCCAGGGATAAGGCTTTGATTTGGCGGTGTGCCACCCGACATCGTGTTTGGCGACGAACCTCCGGTGGAACTTTGCTCCCAGGTCCCCCAAGTTGCTGTTGGGCTCCAGCAGTAGTCCCAGCAAGTTCCAGCAACCGGGTTGGCATTGCTATCGCCGTCATTCGCACCACCTATGTAGGTGCCTCCCCCTCCTTGTTGATGAAAAATGATGTTCTGGCCGTTCGGGCAGGTGACAGATAGAACAAGATCACCGAGAAATGAATGTTCCATGCTCACGCACATGGAAAGTATATCACCGACGCCTGTGACCAACTGACCCGGGTTGAACTGTGTAAACTCAAGGTCGCTCGTGAAGGGAGTCCCGACATCATCGGGCAGATAAACGCCGCCGCCGAAATTCGCTTCCGGAATTCCCGTCCACGTAACGGGTGTAACGATCGCCGAGAGGGCCACCGATGCTCCGAGGCAAGTCTCCAGACTTTCGATGGTGCCGTTGAATACCGGGGTGGTACTTACCAAGACCTGGAGGTCGACCACGTTCGAATTCACGCAATTGTTATCGTCGATCAGGTTCAACTGAACGACATATTCCCCGGGGATGCTGAAGCTGTGTGATGAGGTTGGGCCATTCGCCGTCGTTCCGTCATCGAAGACCCATTCGTAGGATGTAATGTTGAACCCAGCTGCTGCGAACGAACCGCTTCCATCGAACGAAATGACCTCATTCGCGCAGACCAAGGCCGGTGTTGATTCGCTCATTACCGCCACCGCAGTTGGCCGATCGCACGGAGTGAAGCAGGTGATGGTCGCGGCAAAATCACCCGTACCGGTATTGTTGGAGGTGAACCGAACGGTCAGGCAACCAGTAGGGTTGAACGTTGTGGCCGAGACGACCAGGCCGGACAACTGCACACCCGTATAAGAGCCAAGGAACGTCGCCCCCGTGCTGTTACCATCCCAAATGCTGATCTGGTCCCAAGAGTTCTGCGCTCCCGCAGTGCTCAGGTTAAAAACCACCCACTGCAAGGAGATCCCGTCACCGGGATTGTTGGGACAGATCACCACCGTGTGGTTTTCGTTGTTCCCATATTGGCCGCTTGGCCCCCCTGTATCCTCCAATACACCGGCACAAGCATCTATTGCCCCAGCGGCAATGCTGAACTGCTGCGCGCTGATCGGGCCGGCAAGGAACAGTACGGACGAAACCAGCCAAGTTCGAACCAACGCGGGGGTACGGAGGTATGGTTTGATCATAGAGAAGGAAATATCGGTAGTCAAGGCCAGGTTAGAAGCATGACGGTCGGGTGAAGCATGCCGTCAGGATGATGCACGGACGATCCGAATGGTTGCCCGCTAGTACAAAAATAGGGACCCGGCTTTTCAGCCGGGCCCGAACCGTTCTGGAGAGAATTCACGATCAGCGCAGTAGGCTTACCGTACCGTTATACGTCCCACCCAACTTTTCACCATCCTTCATCTCAACCATCCAAACGTAGTCGCCAGGAGCGCATGCCTCACCCCGACCTCCAACGCGCCCATTCCATGGCCGCTGCACATCGCTGGATTCGAAGATCAGTTGGCCTGTCACCGGATCATGCACGGTGAAGTGGAATTTCACTCCCAGTGTCTTTAGTGCATCAGGAATGAAACTATCCTCCACGCCATCGGCATTCGGGGAAAATGTCTTTGCCGCAAGCAAGTTGTAGTCCTCTTCGATCCGTACCACCTTTTCGATACGGTCAGTGCAACCGGCCCCATTCGTCACAACCACGCTAGCCGTATACACCCCTTGTTTCTTATACACATGGCTGGGGTGCGGTACCGTGGTCGTGTTTCCGTCCCCAAAATCCCAGAGATAGGATCGTCCGCCCATGCTCCGGTTCTCGAAGTGCACCGAAGGGATGGTGTTGTCATACTCCTGCTTCAGGAAGTTGAATGCCGCATCCGGGGTTTCATGGATCACGATCACATCCGAGACCGGCTTGTTATGGATCGTACCTCCGCCAACGCTTGAGTGTGAGAGCATGACCTCGAACCGTCCAGCTTTGGAGAAAGTGTGCGCAGGGGTCACATCCTTTGAAAAGCTCCCATCACCGAAATTCCACAGGATATTGCCCTGGTTGGGGAGGTTGTCCACCATGAATTCGATCGTTGTACCGGGGCAACCTTCGGTCACGCTCGGGCGTATCCCGATCTCACCCTTGTTACCAGGGGCTGGAGCTACAACAGCGGATGCGGTCGGCTTCGGTTCATCGGGGAGTCCGCTCGCCTTCACCGCCGTGGTCAGTACCTCCTTCTTGGCAACTTCCGCGGATACGAGTTGATGATCCGATACAGGTGCCTCCCTCTTGGTCGATGCAGGAATGCCCATACTTGGACGGGTCGGTCCCTCGGACGGGGTGGCCGGGGAGGTCTCCACAACGGTGGAGCCTGAGCTGATCTGCCCTTCGGTGTTGGTGAGTATGTAGAGCGTTGTGGCCAAGGCCAATGCTCCTCCGAACAACAACAGGATCAAACTGGCGGTGGATCGGGCGCCCTTTCCATTGGACTTTCCAAGCTCACGCTCCAACAAGGTCCAGTCCGCCGAGTTGTACGGCACTTCAAAGGATTCAAGTGAATCCTTCAACGAGCGCTCGAATGTTTCGGGTCCTTTCTTCATGATCCTCCGTTAATTGAGCTTGTGCTCCTTTCTCAGGAGCTTGATCAAATTCTGTTTTGCCTTCGCCAGGTTGCTCTTGGACGTGCCGATGTTGATCCCGAGCAGATCGGCGATCTCCTTATGGGTCAATTCCTCGAACACGTACAGGTTGAAGACAGTTCGATAGGCCGGAGTGAGCTTTTGCATGGCATTGATCACATCCGCTGGTTTCAGTTCCCAGTGGTCATCATCGTTCTCTTCGGCGATGATGTCCTCCGCGTCCTGGTCAACGAAATCCTCGATGCTGCGTTCCTCACCAAGCAACAGGTAGGCATTCTTACTGCGCCGAAAGTGGTCGATCGCTGTATTGACAATGATCCGCCGGATCCAACCCTCGAAGGAGCCAGCCCGGTTGAACTTTTCCATGCTGTGGAACACCTTGATGAACCCATCCTGGAGTATGTCCTTGGCCTGGTCCGTGTTCTTGGTGTAGCGCATGCATACCGCCATCATTTTACCATAGAACAACTCGTACACGCGCTGTTGGGAGCGCCGTTCCCCACCCAAGCAGCCATCGATCAGGTCCAGGTGGGCCTGATCCGGTCCTTCCGAGTTGACCCACGAAAGGGTCAAGCGCGGCAGGGTATGTCCGGATGTGGATACGGAAGCCAAGGCATGGGCAGTTGGAGCCGGTAAGATAGCCATACGCATGCTCAAGACGCAGGACTTGGGGGAGGGATGCCTGCGGCCTGCGATTTTCTGGATCGACCCCATTTATGGCCGTTCCCGCAAGCCTGGCCGGTGAGTGCTTAATTTCGCCACCGCGCAGCGTGTGGGCGACCACTAGTGAAGCGCGGCCGTCCATTCACGATCATTGATACTTAACAGTTAGAACAGGATGAAAGTCACTGTGGTTGGGGCTGGCAATGTGGGCGCAACCTGCGCCGATGCCGTTGCCCGTTGGGAGCTCGCCAATGAAGTGGTGCTGCTCGACATCAAGGAAGGGTTCGCAGAAGGCAAGGCCTTGGATATTTGGCAGACCGCCCCCATCAATCTTTTTGATTCACGGCTGGTCGGATCGACCAACGATTACTCCAAGACTGCAGGAAGTGATGTCGTGGTGATCACGAGTGGCCTACCGCGCAAGCCGGGCATGAGTCGTGACGACCTGATCGCCACCAACGCGGCGATCGTAAAGAGCGTTACCGAGAATGTGGTCAAGCATTCACCGGAAGCCATCATCATCGTGGTGAGCAATCCCCTCGACGTGATGACCTACTGTGCATACATCAACGGCAAACTTCCCAGTCAACGGGTCTTTGGTATGGCCGGGATCCTGGACACGGCCCGCTATCGTGCGTTCCTGGCGACCGAATTGAACGTCAGCCCGAAGGACATCCAGGCGGTGCTGATGGGTGGGCACGGCGATACCATGGTGCCTTTGCCGCGCTACACCACGGTTGGCGGGATCCCCGTAACGGAGCTGATCGACGCCGACAAGTTGGATGCGATCGTGGAGCGGACGAAGAAGGGTGGTGGCGAGATTGTGAACTTGCTTGGAACGAGTGCCTGGTATGCACCGGGAACCGCTGCAGCGCAGATGGTGGAGTCCATCGTGCGCGACCAGCGCCGGGTATTCCCTTGCTGTGTTTGGTTGCAAGGGGAGTACGGCCTCAAGGACATCTATATGGGTGCACCGGTGATCCTTGGAAAGAACGGCGTGGAGCGGATCATCGAGTTGAAGCTGAACACGGAGGAAATGGCCATGCTCAATGCAAGTGCCATCGCGGTGAAGGAAGTGATGGATGTACTGGACAAGATGAACAGCGGCGTCACTGCCTGATCAAGCCCTCGATCAAACAAGAAAGGCGTTGCAGTGTGCAACGCCTTTCTTGTTTGGCACCGACCATCTCAGCGGTCCCCATGTGCGACCACCAATCGTTGCGTGGCCGTAGGTGCCGGTCCTTCCAGGCGGATGAGGTACGTGCCGCTGGCAATGCCCGACAGGTCCAAGTTGGTCTTGGGCCCAGTTGAGGTGGTCCTAAGCACGACCTGCCCGAGCACATCGCGAAGTACCCATTGACCGGTCGATACTGCCTGGCCAAGGTTGATCGCCACTTGTCCGTTCCCTGGGTTCGGAGAAATGGTAAACGACGCCTGGCTGTTCACGCGGGCTGCGATCCCGGAAACGGCATCGCTTCGCCAGAAGGAAAGCCCCCCACGAAAATTTCCGAGCACCAGATCCAAAATACCATCACCGGTAAAGTCGTACAGGCACAGGCCTGTGCGTGCGCCTTCGTGAAGATCGAGAAAGGTGCTGTCGAGCAAGGTCCAGCTACCATTGATGTTCCCCTTCGATCCCACCATAGTGGTACAGCCAGCCGGATTCGGAGCCCAGCAGGATCTCTCGTTGACCTGAGGTATTCCGGAAAATGAACGGGACAGAGAACCCGGTCACGTTCCAGTATTCCACCGTACTTACCCCGCCGAGGTCTTCATTCATAAGCGTCCATGACGGAGTTGTGGAATTCCCGTGTTGTCAGTGATATTGGCTTGTTCCAATTGGAACTGCGCAACCGGGCCGGTCGCAGTGTTCCTGAAGAAGTGCATGCGTCCTTGAAGGTCGCCCACGTACATGTCCTTGTCCCCGTCTCCGTCCACATCGGAGAAAGCGGGATACATGCTGGCGCCGATCCCACTGGTCGAAAGGCCCAAGTAGTCATCGGTCACCAGGTCGAACGCCGGCTGGCTTGCCGTTCCGATGTTGATCAGTAGAGCGATCTTGCCTACGTACAAGCCGCCACTTGCGTAGTATCCATGGTTGGCAACGAGCAGGTCCATGAGTCCATCACCGTTCTGGTCGAAGGGCACTGGATAGGCCCCCTCTCCAAGTTCGATGGATCGATCTTGAAAGAGGTTCCGTTGCTCCAGTTCGAACTGCGGGGCGAGGTCCGTCCCATTGTTGCGGTAATACCACAAGCTCTCGTAATCATGGGCCAACGAGGTCGCATTCGGGCAGACGAGCAAATCCTTGCTCCCATCCTTATCGATATCCAGGTGAAAGCCTGCCGGAAAGATCGGAAGGTCCACAGGGACATTGTCCACAGGGAATATGGAATCCTTTGCCGTCATGATCGCGCTCGAGGCTGTTCCTCCGTTATAGAGCGCCACCAAATTGTTGTAGGAGATGTCACCCAGCAACAGGTCCATGTCCCCATCCCCGTCGAGGTCCAAGGGGGTGACCGAGCTTCCGGCATGGGCCTGCGTCTTGTTGGTCGCCGCACCGACTTCGTTCAAACGCATCGCTTCACCGCCCCCATCGATTTCCGGAGCGGGGACGTTGAATGAGCAGGGTACATTCAGTGTAACGGAGTTATTGCTGAAGTTCTCGGCGAAGTAGCCCCAGCACTTGTTGCGGATCTCGAATTTCAAACTGTCGCAATTCCCGTAGAGCTCCATGCTCAGGTTCCGATGGTACTCGAGGTACGAGCCCAACAATTGGAAGGTGAGAACATCCAGGTCCCCGTCCCCGTCCACATCCACGATCCCCGGAAGATCCACCTGCGAAATGAACAGGTTGGCGATGGAGCCGGCACCGGACGGGGATACATAGTTGGAGCGCACTTGCTGTGAGACGAGTTCGAACGAGGGCGCGTTGGCAGTACTGGTGTTCTTGTGCACGGAAAAGCCGGCGTTGGAGTAGCTGAAGATGTCTTCCTTGCCATCACAATTGTAGTCCCGGAAAAGAACCCAGTCATGGAGCCTGTTGAAGGGGTAGATCACGTCGAACGCGCGCGAGACCCTGTATCCCATGAGCCCCGGTTCGCCGGTATTCAGCAGGGTCTGCAGGGTGTTGGAAAATCGATCGAAGATGACCACGTCCTTCAGGCCATCCTGATCAAGGTCCACCAGCCCCACTTGCCCGTAGTTGATCCCGCCGGACCATGCGAGGTCGAGTTGAATGTTCTGCCGCTGCACGGGGATGCTTCCATCGAAGAAGAGGTCCCATTGAGCTGAACTCCCTACGGATGGTAGGATCGCGGCAAGGAAAAGGTAGGGGCGGAGCCGATCGGTCATGTTCCGGAGGCCGAATTGGCAATTTGCCGCGTACGCAAAGGTCGTATACCTCTGCGGCCTCGGACAATGCCGATCTTCTGGTTGTCCATGGTTTGCTGTTCGCATGCAACCATGCGGACTGCCGCTATAGGAACGGCCACTTCCGGGGTGGTACAACAACGCTATATTTGCCGCCTCTTAAAAAGAAACCCCCCACTTCGGTCATGCAGAATAGAGGCGCGCTATGGATCTTCACCATCCTGTTGGCGCTTGCTTGCGCGTATCAATTGTCCTTCTCCTTCTTCACCTCTCGCTTGGAGAAGAAGGCACGCGCAGAAGCTGAACTGAAGGCGGATTCCTTAATGGACGCGAATAGCGGGGAGAAAATGGACCGCGGTTCATTGGTCCTTGACTTCGAGAACGCGATCCTTCGTTCACGCGGAGAGGAGAAGGTCTATCCTGTGTTGGGCTACACCTATCGCGAATGCAAGGAGAAGGAGATCAATCTCGGCCTGGACCTAAAAGGCGGGATGGCGGTCACCCTGGAGGTGAGCATTCCTGAACTTGTTGAGAACCTAAGTGAGAACAGCGCGGACCCCGGGTTCACGGCGGCCATGGCGAGCGCCCGCCAGCGCCAACGGTCCAGCGATGCGGACTTCATCACGTTGTTCGGGGAGGAATACGAGAAGGTCCCGAACAAGGCACCGCTATCTGCGATCTTCTATTCACCGGACCGGCAGGCGATCTTCGAACGTGAGGGTTCCGATGCCGATTACCTGGATGCATTGCGGACCGAGGCTGAGGCTGCTTTGAACAACACGGAGCGGATCCTGCGGACACGTATCGACAAGTTCGGTGTTGCGCAACCGAGCATTCAGAAACAGCAGTTCAGCGGGCGGATCATGATCGAACTCCCCGGTGTGAAGGACAAGGAGCGCGTTCGTCGTGTGCTTCAGAGCACTGCCAACCTGGAATTCTGGGAGACCTACGAGAATCCGGACATCGGTCCCGTGCTTGATCAAGTGAATGGACCGTTGAGCGCGATGCTCCATCCGGAGTTGGCTTCGGCGGATACCGCCAAGGCCGATACCCTCTCCACGGATGCGATGGTTGCGGATACGACCGCACTTGCTGATGATATTGCTGCTGCTGATACGTCGGACCTGGCTGGCGATAGCCTCGGTCTCCCGGTCGACTCGGCCGCTTTGCGTGCTGATGCTGAAAAGAAGGCACCGCTGGCCTCCAAGCTCATGCTCATGGTGGACCAGCGCGGATGGATGCGCGGACCGACGGTTGGCCGTGCCAACCTGAAGGATACCGCAGAGGTGAACCGTCTACTCGCGATGGACGTCGTGAAGTCGGCGCTCCCAGTGGACGCCAAACTTGCCTGGGGCGCGAAGCATGAGGATGTGACCTTGGTCAATGGATCCGCCGCCCAGTTGTTGGACCTGTACGTTCTTCAAGTACCACGTGGTGGGAAGCCCAAGTTGGACGGAAGTTCCATCAGCAGCGCCTCACAGGACTTCGATATGAAGGGTTCCGTGGAGGTGCGCATGCAGATGAATGCTGACGGGGCGCAGACCTGGAAGGTGATGACCGGTGATAACGTCGGCAAGAGCATCGCGATCGTCCTGGACGGACTGGTGTACAGTGCACCAGTGGTTCAGGAGATCCTGGGCGGTCGTTCCAGCATCTCGCTTGGTTCCGGGAACCTGAACAAGCAGATCCAGGAAGCGGAGGATCTCGCGAACATTCTCAAGGCTGGTGCATTGCCAGCGCCTGCGCGGATCATCGACGAGACCGTTGTCGGCCCGTCCCTTGGTGAGAGAACGTGAATACGGGCTTGAAGTCCTTCCTGGTCGCGCTGCTGCTTGTGATGGTCTACATGGTGCTGTACTACGCCCGTGCCGGATGGGTGGCCGACCTGGCCTTGTTGGTGAACCTCTTTGTGCTGATCGGGTCCCTTGCTTCCCTGCAAGCCGCGCTGACCTTGCCCGGTATTGCCGGTATCGTCCTTACCATGGGTATGGCCGTGGATGCTAATGTGCTGATCTACGAACGTGTGCGTGAGGAATTGCGACACGGGAAGATGATGAAATCAGCGCTGGACCTGGGTTATAAAGGGGCGCTCACGGCGATCATCGACTCGAACGTCACCACGCTGATCATTGCGGTGATCCTGTTGATCTTCGGTTCGGGTCCCGTGCAGGGCTTCGCGGCTACGCTTGGGCTGGGTATCCTTACCTCGTTGTTCACGGCCCTGTTCCTCTCACGCTTGATCATCACCGGCCTGCTGGAAAAGGGCAAGAATTTCACAGTGTACAACAAGTGGAGCCAGAACATCTTCGTGAATGCGAATTATGACTTCATGAGCAAGCGGAAGGTGTTCTATGCCGTCAGTGGTCTGTTGATCGGCATTGGTCTTTTCTCCATGGTCACCAATGGGTTCAACTGGGGTGTCGACTTCAGCGGTGGCCGCACCTATGTGGTGAAATTCGATGCGGACGTGAACGTGGAGCAGGTGAGGAAGGTGTTGGAGCCCCGCTTTGTTGGTGCTGATGGCGTTCAGAGCACGGTCAACGTGAAGACCTATGGCGGTGACCGCCAATTGAAGATCACGACCAACTACCTGATCAACGAAGCGACTACCGACGCGGACAAGGAGGTCGACGCGAAGTTGAACGAAGCATTGACGGAACTTGGCGGGACCTATGAAGTAGGGGAGTCGCGCAAAGTGGACCCGACCATCAGTGACGACATCAGGACCAACGCCGTTATGTCGCTGGGCATCGCACTGTTGTTCATCTTCATCTACATCGCCATCCGGTTCCGCAACTGGCAGTTCGGGCTTGGGGTCTGCTCTCGTTGCTGCACGACGCACTTGTGGTGCTGGGTCTTTACTCGTTGCTGTACAAGGTGATGCCCTTCTCCTTGGAGATCGATGAGGCATTCATCGCGGCCATCCTTACGGTGATCGGTTACTCGATCAACGATACCGTGGTCGTCTTTGACCGGATCCGCGAGTATCTGCGCGATCACAAGCGGGAGCCTTATGTCGTGGTGATCAACAAGGCCATCAACTCTACGTTGGGCCGAACAATGAACACCTCATTGACGACCTTGTTGGTTTTGCTGGTGATCTTCCTCTTCGGTGGCGTTTCCATCAAAGGCTTCGTCTTTGCTTTGTTGATCGGCATCGGTGTGGGTACCTATTCCTCGGTGTTCGTGGCGAGTTCGATCGTGGCGGACCTGCTGAAGGGAAAGGATCCCGCGCGAACGGCCTGATCCATACGACTGCTCTGTTCAGGAAGTCCCGCCCCGGCGGGACTTCCTACTTTTGGCCACATGCCAGCACCGCTTCTTTTTGACATCAGTGGCGGTGAACTGATCATCGTTCTGCTCTTTGTGCTGATCTTCTTTGGATCGAAAGGAATACCGGACATGGCGCGGACCATGGGTCGCATGATGCGCCAGGTGCGCGATGCTGGATCCGAGGTGCAACGGGAGATCCACAAGGGCGCCAACGAAGTGCGGAGGTCCGTTGCTGAACATCAGCGCGAGTTACGCGCGGCAGCGGAGGATCCACCACCGGCACCCCAAGAGCACGTCGATCCGGAGGGGAAGCCCAGCCCATGACGGACTACCTGCTGACCCTCGGCGGCCTGATCGCGCTTGTCATCGGCGCGGAACTGATGGTGCGCGGATCGGTCGACCTCGCGTTGCGCGCTCGGATCTCCCCATTGGTAGTGGGGCTCACAGTCGTTTCCATCGGCACATCGGCCCCGGAGCTATTGGTCAGCCTTTTCGCGGCCGCGAAGGGCTCATCCTCCATTGCCATTGGCAACGTGGTGGGTTCGAACATCATCAACATTTCGTTCATACTTGGGCTCAGCATTCTGGTCTTTCCCTTGGAAGTGGACCGCGAGGCCAAACGAATTCACTGGCCGGTGGTGATGATCGTTTCGGTGTTGTTCTGGTGGTTGGTACAGGATGATGCGTTCGCCCGGTGGGAAGGTGCTGTCTTTCATTGCGCTTCGTGGGCTATGTGGGTTGGATGATCGTCTCCTCAAGACGTGGGTCAAAGGAGCGAGCCCGTGTGCCAGCCACCATGCCAGATATGGAAGGCTCTGGTGCTGCTCGTTGTAGGAGTAACTGGCCTGGCCAAAGGGTGCCGAGTGGTTCGTTGATGGTGCTTCGGCCATTGCAAGCACGATGGGCGTTAGTGAGCAACTCATCGGGGTGACCGTTGTGGCTGTTGGTACTTCACTGCCCGAGTGGTCACCTCCATGATCGCCGCGTTCCGCAAGCAGCCGGACATTTCCTTGGGGAATCTGCTGGGCAGCAATGTTTTCAACATCCTTGGTATTCTCGGCGTAACGGCCGTCCTCAAGCCGATCCCGGTGGACCATGTCGCCTTCCGCACGGTGACCTTCAGATAATGCTGGCGAGCGTGCTGCTCTTGTATCCACTGATGCGGTTCACGGACAAGCTTGGGCGCTGGCAGGTGCGGTCCTGGTCGTCTTCTATGCGGGCTACATCGCCCTTGTCCTGCACCGCGGCTGAAAGATCCCACGAAGCCGCAAGGCAGCGACCGACCGGAAGGTCTCGTTGAGAATTGAGTTTGTTCTTGATCAGGTGTCTCTGTGATGGGGTGTTCATAAAGAATATGACCACTATTCTGCACCTGACCCCCTTCGCGAAATACCTTCGCGGTAGAAAACAACCCTATTTTCATGCCTACCCCCCAGATCCGTGGAAAAGCGCTCGAAGATGTCCTGAACCGCTCTCCGCGCTTTTCGGAGCCCCCTTCGCAGAAGATCAGCGACTATTTCGGATCGAACGTCTTCAATGAGGACGCCATGCGGATGTTCCTCACCGAGGATGCCTGGTACGCCGTGCGACAGGCCGCGAACCATGGGCCCGGATCGACCGCAAGTTGGCGGACCAGGTGGCCAGCGGTATGCAGGAATGGGCGGCCAACAAGGGGGCGACGCACTACACCCATTGGTTCCAACCGCTCACCGGCCTCAGCGCGGAGAAGCACGATGCCTTCTTCGAACCCATCGGTGGAGGGAGAAGTATTGAGCGGTTCGATGGCACCATGCTGGTGCAGCAGGAGCCGGACGCCAGCAGCTTCCCCAGCGGAGGCCTGCGCAACACCTTCGAGGCCCGCGGCTATACCGCTTGGGACCCCAGCAGCCCGGCCTTCGTCATCGGCCGCACGCTGTGCATTCCACCATCTTCATCAGCTACACCGGTGATGCGTTGGACTACAAGATGCCATTGCTCCGGGCTATCCGGCAGTGGATGAGGCTGGCACCGCCGTCTGCCAGTACTTCGACAAGGATGTGAACAAGGTGGTCTCCCCCCTGGGCTGGGAACAGGACGGCACAATGAAGTAGCGCCGAACCAATTCGAATGCGCCCCGGTCTTCGAGGAGATGAATCTCGCTGTGGATCACAACGTGTTGCTGATGGACATCATGGAGAAGGTGGCCCACAAGCACGACTTCCGGGTGCTGCTCCATGAGAAGCCCTATGCCGGCGTGAACGGCAGCGGCATGTCCTGCGCCAGCATCGCCAGCGCTGGAAACGACCACCGGTTAGGTGCGAACGAGGCCCCGCCAGCGATCATCTCGGTCTTCATCGGGGAGCATCTGAGCAACCTGCTGGACGATCTGGAGAAGAACATCAAGGGCACCATGTCCCCGGACCGCAAGACCGAGTTGAAGCTCGACATCGGCCGCATTCCCTCGGTCATGTTGGACAATACCGACCGCAACCGGACCAGCCCATTCGCATTCACCGGCAACAAGTTCGAGTTCCGTGCGGTGGGCAGCAGTGCGAATTGTGCGGGGTCCATGACCGTCCTCAACACCATTGTGGCGGCTCGGTTGATCCGCTTCAAACAGGATGTGGATGCGTTGATCAAGAAGGGCACCAAAAAGGACGAGGCGATCCTCCGGGTCCTGCGAGACCTCATTGCAGGCAGCAAGGCGATCCGTTTTGAGGGGAACGGCTATGGTGACGAGTGGGTGAAGGAGGCAGCTAAGCGTGGGCTCAACAACGTGAAGGACACCCCCCGGGCGCTGGATGTGTGGCAGCGGGATGAGACCCGAAAACTGTTCACGGACATGGAGGTCCTCAGTCCTGGCGAAATGAACGCCGGCACGAGTCGAGCTGCACAGCTACACGCTGAAAGTGCAGATCGAGAGCCGCGTAGCGGGTGATCTGGCCAAGAACCACATCGTACCCGTTGCGATCACGTACCAAAATCGACTGATCGAGAACGTGAAGGGCTTGCGCGAAGTACTTTCTGCGGAAAAGGCCAAGAAGGCCACGGCCACTCAACTGGACCTGATCGAGCAGATAAGCGAACACATCGCCCAGATCATGACCATGGTCGATGAAATGGTGGAGGCCCGGAAGAAGGCCAACGCATTGGAGCATGCGCGTGAGAAGGCGATCGCCTACTGCGATGAGGTCAAACCCTTCCTGGACGGTATCCGTTACCATGCCGACAAGTTGGAACTCCTCGTGGATGATGAACTGTGGCCCCTACCGAAAATGCAGGAGCTGCTCTTCACGCGATGATCGGCGGGTTTTCGGGTCGTGGACCCTGTGCTGATAGGCCCGATATCATGTGCCCTAACGAGGGGTTTCGTCATTGACGGAACTCATTATCTTCGCCGCGACCGTAAAAGGAACCACATCCCAGAACCGATGATCACAAGGAAGATCCTGGCCTGCCTCACCGCGAGCTTCGTGCTATCGCTCACGTCGATGGCCCAGGGCCGATTGGCCGATGAGGCCGATGATGCGTTCGGCAAGGGCTTTTTCTTCAATGCGATCGAACTGTACAAGAAGGCATACACGGTCGAGAAGAAGGCAAGCGTCAAGGCCGAACTGATCTACAAGGTGGCTGAGAGCTACCGCGCATTGGGCGACGTAGAGCAAGCGCAGGTTTGGTACGAGAAGGCCAACAAGGCGCAGTACACCGATCCGGTGACCTATTTCTGGATCGGGGAAATGGCAAGCAGCAAGAGCAAAGTACGCCGAGGCCATCGCGGCCTACAACAAGTACAAGGAGAAGAAGAGCAACGATCCACGGGCCGATGCAGGGGTCGCGGCCTGCCAGATGGCGCAGAAGTGGAAGGACAGCCCTACGCGCTACAGCGTGGACCCGGAAGTACTGCTGAACACGCCCCAGTACGACTTCACTCCGGCCTTCGCGGACAAGAAGAACGAGACATTGGTCTTCACCCAGCACCCGGCCAGCATCCACCGGGGGAATACGGACCGGATCGTCGGAGAAGCTTCAGTGACCTGTTCACCAGCACCCGGGATCGTCTTGGGGAAATGGAGCGAGCCGGTGAAGCTGCCGATAGCATCAATACCGAAGGCAACGAAGGCGCCCATCTTCAACAGCAAGCGTACCATCATGTATTTCACCCGCTGCCCTTCCGAGAAGAAGAAGGTCTTCGGTTGCGACATCTGGATGAGCAAGAAGGTGGGTAACAACTTCAGTGCACCGGTGATGCTCGCCTTGAAGCCTGCGGCGGCGAAGGAGGATACCCTGGCCATCGGCCACCCGGCGCTATCCGACGGGGATGACATGCTCGTGTTCCCGAGCGATGTGAAGTTCCAGGCCACAAGGGCGGCAAGGACCTCGTAAACGGTGACTCGAAGGCGATGCTCACCACCGGCCAACCGGTGAACCTGGGCGCTGAGGGTCAACTCCGGCGAAGGACGAGATGTTCCCATTTCCTGCGTCCCGACGGAACCCGTTCTTCTCTTCGACGGGCCATCCGGTATGGGCGGTATGGACATGTTCATGGCGGAGAAGACCGGCGAAGGGACCTGGGGCCATGTGGAGAACTTGAAGGCCCCGCTGAACAGTGCCGCCGATGATTTCGGGATCGCGTTCGACGGCGAGTTCGATCGCGGTTTCTTCACCAGCAACCGCCCCGGCGGAAAGGGCTGGAGGACGATATCTGGCGTCTCCACATGCCTGACATGGTGTTCGCACTGCAAGGCAACGCGTACGACAAACTGAGCCGGGACAACCACTTGTGGAGCCAAGGTGAGCGTACAAAGGTAGGCACGAACGGGTCGAACTTCAGCGGCCTGACGGACGACAACCCGGGATTCGCCTTCGTGGAGGAACGGGAAGGACCGCTACATCAAGGAAGGGTGAGCTACAGCATCCTCGCCGAGCGCGAGGGCTACCTGGTGGTGAAGGACCAGAT
>JADJVC010000007.1 GCA_016710685.1 Flavobacteriales bacterium
GCAGGCTAACTGGAGCTTTATGCCCATTGAAGATGTGCGGGCAGGTGGAGATAATCAAAAACAACGTTGCCTGCGGCAGCTGGCATCGACAGTGTCATCAACGTGCGCACGGCTTATCCGAGTGCCGGAGGCCCGTAACTACGCCTTCACGATGTTCGGTGGTGTGTACGACACACCTGGCATTGCCGACGGAAGAAGGGTGGGGGCCGCCACTTACCACCGGGGCCAGTTTCTTGCGCAACCAGCCTTTAAGAAATTCGATGGTGTGGTACTTGGTGGTAACGTTTTCGGTGATGGGGTTTCGTTGGGCCGGAACGGGTTCCCCGGAACTTTGCCCAAACGCTTACCGCCTTGGCGATGGAGGTTATAACAACCGCGCCCGTTTCAACTTCGCGACACGCTGGCGCACCCAGAAGATGCCCGGCCTCAACTACGGCATCAATGTAAACGTAATGAAGAGCCGCATCTCCACTGTCTTCATCTGGGACAATTTAGATACGGGTCTCTATCGTCCTTCACCCGGCACGCTAACCAACACCACAGGCACGCAATTTTACGTGGATCCGTTTGTTAGCTACACAGGGCCGCAAAGCACGCGCCATAGCTTGAAAGGCCGCCTGTACCGCCAAGATTTTGGCAACAGTAATGGGAAAGCAACAGCAACAATACTTTCTTCGAGAATACCGGGTTCCAGCGCAAATTGATTTGTTATTCGGAGGAGACCAACATTACCGCAGGCATTTCGCACAGCAGGTTTAGCCTTTCGGATGGTACGTGGGTGGCCCAAAATACCGACAGCTTGAACACCGCCAGCAACTACGCGGGTTACTTGCAGGTAGACAAGCGCATCCCCGAAAAGCTGATGCTCAGCGCGGGCGTGCGCTACGAGCGTTTCAGGTGAACGAAGATGAACAGGCCGAACCAGGTTTTCCGCGCTGGGGCCCGTACCATCTTTTGGGGCACCTACCTGCGCGCCAGCTACGGCCAAGGTTTCCGCTTTCAACGATAAGCGGGCGTTACATCATCACTTCATGGGCGCGCTGCGTTTATCCCAATCCGGAACTGGCACGGAGACCAGCGCGAACATGGAAGGCGGCATCAAGCAGGGTTTTTCAAATTCGGCGGCGTTACCGGCTATGTGGACGTGGTTGCTTTCCGCCAGGATTTTAACCGTTACGTTGAGTTTCACCTTCCGGGCAATGGGGCGCCGACCGGTCCGTCGCAAATTTCCTCGGATTCGGATTTAAGAGCATCAATACTGGCGGCGCGCGGATGCGCCGGGTGAGCACTAAGTGGCCGGCAAAGACAGACCCAAGCTGGGCAATGTGGAACTTACACTGTTGATGGGTTACACGCACACTTTACCGGTCAGCACCACGCCCAATGAAACGCTTTTTTCGCATACCACGGCAAATACGGATGGGCCCGTGTCCTACGCCAACACCAGGTCAATACGGAGGACAATGTGCTGAAATTCCGCGTGGAGGATCTTCCCACATGATGACGTGGGCGCTTCTGGAAAGCGCTTTTCCGGCGGTAAGCGTTCCAGTACAACAACCATGTGCAACATCGACCAAGCGTTTCTGGTCTTCGAACAGGCTCGGCGCCCTTGCCCAGGGATGTCGGCATAGCAGGAATGGATAGCAACCCGCACGACCGGCGACTGGATGCCAGACGTGCGTCGGCTTCGATTTGACCAAACGGTTAGGCCTCGTTCATCGTGAACAATTTCAGCTTAACAGAAGTCTACGCGATCGCCCATGGCCAGTGAGGCACCACGCAATTTCAAGTGCAAATGGCGCCCAAGCTATGAGCAACCAGAAACGCATTATCGGCGTAATCCCTGCGCGGTTCGCCCAGCAGCCGGGGTTGCCCGGAAAGCCGTTGCTTGCACATTACGGGTAAAAGCATGCGGTGCAACGTGTTTGTGGAACAGGCCCTCCGTTGCGAAGCGCTGGCTGGTGGTGGTGGCCACGGACGACGAACGCATTTTAAACCACGTGCAAGGCTTCGGCGGAAAAGCCGTGATGACGGCTGCGGCGCATTCAAGCCGGAACCGACCGCTGTTGGGAAGCGGTAAAACTTATCGGCTCGCATGGATTCGACGGCGTGGTGAACATCAAGGCGACGAGTACTTCATCTTGCACCGGAACAGATCGCGGAGGTGTGCGCCTGTTTGGGCCGGCCGGACGTCGGCATCGCCACGCTGGCCCAAGTGGTGCAGGACGATCGCGACCTGGACGACCCGGCGAAGTGTTGATCGCCCGTGAACACAGGAAATGGACGCGCTTTACTTCAGCCGTGCGGCCATCCCTTTCGCGTAACCCCGCTACTGTTCCGCGCCATGCGCAGTTCCGGTATTTGAAACATGTTGGCTTGTATGCCTACAAAGGTGAAGGCGTTGGCCGCATTGTGCAACTGCCTCCAAGCCCGTTGGAATTGGCTGAGTCGCTGGAGCAATTTGCGGTGACTGGAGTATGGAGAACGGTGCGGATCGGCCTTACGGAACACCCCTTCTTCTGCGCTGGATACCCCGGCAGACCTCGAAAAGCACGGCGGAAGCATTGCGCCGCGGTCGGGCGAAACCAGGAAAAGATCAGTTTAGCCCCTTTCAATGACTCTGGAACGCGACATACACGAGCTCTACGACCACGACTGCGTGATGGAAGTGCCCGGCTTTAGCAGTTTCCTTACGCCACTATCGGCCCGCACGTTTGGATGAAGCAGCGCCGTACGGTGCATCCGCCCTCAAAGATCTCAGCTTCAACCGCCAACTTACGGCACGATGGGCTGCTGGCGGACCCGTTTGGGCCGCCGGGAAAGCGTGGATTTCAATACGACCAAGAATGCGATCGAGGCCCAAACGGCCGATGGACCGGAAACGGATTTCGGCAAGGCCGTGTAGAACTACCGCGCATCGGTACCTTCTTCCGCGGTGCGAAAGTTGAACCTCAATTCGAGCCGGACAAGCGGGTGATTTCCCTGAAGGATGCATTCCGGACTTCGGCCAGTTGCGGCCCACCCGGTTATCCGCCAGTTGGTCGCCGTGGGACCGCCTCGCAAAGGGTCGTTCCGTTGCTCCCACCGGCTCATCAGGCACCGCGCGAGATCCACGAACGGGTATGTTGGCTGCGGCAGCTAAGCAGCTGTACTCTTTACGGCCGCGACCTGGTGGAGCCATATCTTCCACGGGGAACAAGAATGCGTTGTGGAGCAACTTCGATTTTCTGCCGGGCGCAAGTCAAGCCGAATATGTATTGCCTGAACCGCCAGAACCTGGACCCGCCCCGCTCGCCGAAGATCCTGGGTAGCGCCGAACAGTGAGGAAGGGGTCCATCTCACCCCGTTGCCGGCGACCGCGCACCGGTGGTAGCCGTGGACTTGAACGCACAAAGGGCAAAAGTTGCTGCCAGAAAGCACCGCTGTGGCTTCCTCCGGAGTACGGGCAAACCACCATGTGGTCGGTGGTTGTTTTTGGAGAAGGAAAATGCGGACCGGTTCATCGCAGAGCTTCAGGCCAAAGGTTCGCGGCTTCTTTGATCGATAAAAAGGTGGTTTTGTACCGCGTGGCCATCGGTAGTTATCCGTTGCGTACCACAGCTTTCCAGGCGTTGGATGCCGTGCGCCGCGAAGAAGCGCCGGACGCTTGGATGCTGGTGAAATAGACCGCGCGTCATTTCCGGGGACCTTGGCCTAATTTTGTAGGTGCTTGCCCCGGATGAACCAGACCATTGACCTCAATAGTGTCCAGCTCCTTTTTGAAGGATGATGTAGTGCATGCCCATTTCAAGAATGATGTACTTGGCACCGTGGAGGACGTGCATGCCATGTTCGAGGCCATCGGTAAGGAACGCAATGGACGAAAGGGCCTGTTGGTCGTTACTGTAGGCGAGCACAGCACGTTGACAAACGAGGCACGCGCCTTGGCCAGTGGTCGGAAGGAGATACTGTTCTGGCAGCAGATGCCATCGTAGTCCGTGATTTTGGACACCAACTTTCCGCCAACGCGTTCGTGCGCCATAACAAGCCTATGCGCCCTACCAAACTGTTTCCCGATATGCCCAGCGCATTGGCATGGTTGGCCGAACAGCATAAGCTCATCGAAACCACATGAAGAAATTTCATCGTCGCAACGCTACTGGCAGGTACCGCATTCAACGCTTCGGCTCAAGCCATACTGGAGCCGCCCGCTAAACCATTGAATGCGGAAAAGTGGAGGTGACGGTATAGTGCTTTCCCCAAAAGGCGACAACATCTTAGTGCTGCATGATAAAGGTGCGGAGCTACGCGACCTCGAAACCGGCAAACGGCTGATGGACTTTCCCTACAACGAGGACGGAACTACCGTGTACAAAGGCCTCTTCAACGACAGCAGGGAGTACGTGGTGCTTATCGGTTTTGCCGGTACCCGCGAAGTGTGGGATGTGAAAACGGGCAAACAGGACAAGATGCTGGCCCAACAAAGATGGATTCCCGATGCCATTCGTACCCGCAGAAATGGTGAGCAGTGTAAAGGGCAGCTTATGTCGCTCCGCGAAAGCCCGGTGCGAGCTTGGATCGTCCTCACTGATGCCAATGACCGTTGCGCCTAAAACGGAAAAAGCGCTGTGGTCGTCGCGGAACGTGCAAGCCTCCTTGGTGCATACGGGCGTATTGTCCTTCGGGTAGAAATACAGCACCACCGGGCCATTACCGCGTAGGGCGGAAAACCGGAACAATTCCCGTTTTGATCCACAGTTCAACTTCGGGTGCCGGGTCGCCGGGTTTCAACATAAGTGTTTTACTCTTGGCCAGATGGGCTTGCGCAAGGTAACGGTCGGGCAGCCGCTATTTTCGCGGCCTCATAAGACACCCATGGACGCCAACCCACCACCGCGAGTTATTCCGAAACCACCCACATCGTGTTGCCCAACGATACCAACCTGATGGCCAACCTCTTCGGCGGGCAGTTGTTGAAGTGGTTGGACATAGCATGCGCCATCAGCGCTCACCGCCACAGCCACCGCGTAACCGTAACTGCCGCCGTGAACAATGTCAGTTTCGAGGTGCCCATCAAGCTTGGCGACATGGTAACCATCAAGGCGCATGAGCCGCTCCTTCAGCACGAGCTTGGAGATTCAGGCCGATGTTTGGACGGAGAACCAGTTCACCGGTGAACGCATCAAGTGCAACAACGCCATCTACACCTTCGTAGCCTTGGACGAATGGGAAACCAACGAAGGTACCGGTGACCTCCGTGACGGAAGAAGAAAAGTACGCTTCGAAGGTGCTGTTCGCCGCAGGCAGTTGCGTTTGATCTTGGCCGGGAAAATGAAGCCAGAGGAGGCGAGTGAGCTGAAGGCGCTCTTCGCTTGAAGGATATTTAACCGCGGAGAGCGCGGAGAACGCGGAGTAGAGAAGTAGAGCACGGCTCGTTCCACGCCGTTTTCTAAATCAGCAGGCAGAATTCCTTTGCGTTCTCAGCGCTCTCCGCGGTTAAACCTTTTGACTCTCTTCTGCCCAAGCAACGATCTGCCCCAGATCCTGTTTCTCCATGCACCGGAAATGGCCGCGCGGGCATTGGTCGAAACCGATCTTTGAACATGGCCAGCACGATAGGCCGAGCACCTCGCTGATTTGTGCCCGCTCCGGATGTTGTGGGATGTGCGGCCCCATGCCGAACTGCGGCACCGTGTTGCCCCATACGCTCACAACATTCTTGCGGAACGCACTGGCCACGATGCATGGCACCGCTGTCGTGGGCGATTACGCTGGTCGCTTGGCGGATCGAGGAGGCCGAACCCATGAGGTCGTATTTGCCGGTTGTGTCAAATGCGCTGGCACCTACGGAGTGACAGAGTCATTACGGCCAACGGCTTCGTCGCCCGGACCGCCGATGATCGCGTTGGGCCTTTCAACTTACCGGCCAATTCAGCCAACGTGCGGTGGCAGGCGCTAGGTGAAATGCCCAGCACCGATGCACAGGGCGATATAACCGTTGCGATGGGTCGCAGGCAATGAGGCCAGATCGACTTCTTTCTCCTTCGGGATGAAAAGGTCCAAGCCCTGGCCGTCGTTCTTCACGCCCAAATGCTCCACCGTGCTGAGGTAGCGGTCCACGATGTGGACGGGTGGTAGCTTGTCCTTTTTGAAATTCACCAAGAGCCACTTTTCGCGGTTCAGCTTGGGGAAGCTTTTGGAAGTAGCGCCTAATGCCATTTTCACACGGCGCGTGCGGACGTTGTTGTGCAGGTCCACCACGAGGTCGAACTTTTCCTTCTTCAACGCGGACAGCACGTTGCGGAGGTCTTCGCCGAGCAGATGCACACGATCACGTAGGGCGAGCTTATCACCAACGAACCGAACGCTTCCTTCGTAAGAAAATGCACTTCCGCGCCGGGCACTTGTTGCTTCAAGCCACGCAGCACGGGCGAGTGAGAATGATATCACCGATGGAGCTGAAACGGATAACTAAGACCTTCATGGCAAGCCGTGAAAAATTTGGCGTAGTTGTTGCGGACCGCGAAAGTAGCCGACATGGCACCCTATACCATTTCACAATACAAATACGCCCAATCTACTTGCTCTTCCGTCCAGGCTTCCCCAAAAAACAGTTCCGTAGCTATGGCTATGCAACGATTTTTTGGATCGCCTGGCCAAAAAATAGCTTCGCATCTTCGGGCGCATCTGTAATGTTAAAATGGTATTACCTTGTTCTGAAAGCCTCACATTTGCAGCATTCCGCCGTTTGGAACCCGACATGTACATCGACACGCACGCCCACCTCTACCACAAACAGTTTGACAACGACCGCGCCGAAATGGTGCAACGCGCCTTGGACGCGGGTGTCCGCAAGCTTTTCCTCCCGAACATCGATAGCACCAGCGTGGAAGCGATGCATGCGCTGTGCGATGAACATCCGGAAATCTGCTTTCCCATGATGGGCCTGCATCCATGCTCGGTGGGCGAGGACCCGAGCCGTGACCTTGCCGAAGTGGAACGTTTGCTGGCAACTGGGCGCTACTGGGCCGTGGGCGAGATCGGCATCGATGCGCATTGGGACAAGACCTGGCTCACGCAGCAACAAGACGCTTTCCGCCAGCAAGTGCGCTGGGCTAAGGAACTTGCGTTGCCCGTGGTGATGTCACGTGCCGCGAGAGCTTCGAGGAAACGATCGCGATCGTCGAGGAAGAGAAAGACGAGCGCCTCACGGGCGTTTTCCATTGCTTCACAGGTTCGGCGGAAGAGGCGCGGCGCATAATCCAAGTCGGTGGCTTCATGCTGGGCATCAGTGGCGTGATCGCGCTTCCCGAAAGGCGGCCTCCGCAGAGTCATGGCCGAAGTTGGTGCCGCGCATTGCGTGCTGGAGACCGATGCACCTTACTTAGCTCCGGTGCCCAACCGCGGCAAGCGGAACGAAAGCAGCTACATCCCGGTGATTGCCGAAGCTTTGGCCAATGCCGTGGGCCTTTCCGTGGAAGAAGTGGCCCGCATCACCACCGCAAACGCTGAACTCCTTTTCGCTGAATGAGCAAGCCAAAGGTTCTATTGATGCACCGGCGGAACCATCGGCATGGTGGCCGATGCGCGCAGATGGCACCCTTCAAGCCATGGACTGGACCACTTGGAAGAGCAAGTGCCGGAGCTGGCACGCATGGGCATCACGCTGGAAACAGTGAGCTTCGGCACGCCCATCGACAGCAGTGACATGCACCCGCCCCAATGGGTGCGTATCGCGGAGACCATTGGCCAGCACTACGCGGATTTCGATGGCTTTGTGGTGTTGCACGGCAGCGATACCATGGCGTACACGGCCAGCGCGCTCAGCTTTTTACTGGAGAATTTGGCGAAGCCCGTTATCCTCACCGGGAGCCAGCTTCCGCTGGGCACCATCCGCACGGACGGTAAGGAAAACCTGCTAACGGCCATCGAGATCGCCGCGGCAAAGGAGAACGGCGAGCCGAAAGTGGCGGAGGTGGCTATCTACTTTGAGTACAGCCTTTATCGTGGAAATCGCACGGTGAAGGTGCATGCCGGAGCGTTTCGAGGCTTTCCGATGCGCCCAACTGGCCCGTGCTGGCCGAAGCGGGCGTCCACATCCGCTATGACCAAGCCGCGCTTTTACCCCGGCGCACTGGCGCGCTCCGTGTGCATACACGCATGGACGACGGCATCGGTGTGATCCGCCTGTTTCCGGGCATACGGGCCTCGTGGGTGAATGCGCTGCTAAGCGACACCGGCCTGAAAGCTGCCGTGCTCACCACTTTCGGCAGCGGCAACGGCCCTACGGACAAAGAATTCCTGGAAGTGCTCCGCGAAGCGCGCCAACGCGGCATCATACTGGTGAACGTGACCCAATGCGTGGGCGGGCGCGTGGATCAAGGCCGCTACGAGACTAGTCGGGCTTTCGCCGAAATGGGCGTTGTAAGCGGAATGGACATGACCACCGAGGCCGCCATCACCAAATTGATGTTCCTGTTGGGACAGAAAATGGGGCCGGAAGAGGTGATGCGGGCGATGGGGAAGCGCTATGTGGCGAAATTGCCGTTCAGTAAGGCGTGGCCTTGTTACATTCGCGGCCCGCATTCCCGAATGCGGATAATTTGGAGAAGTGGCCGAGTGGTTTTAAGGCGCACGCCTGGAAAGTGTGTTTACTGAAAGGTAACGGGGTTCGAATCCCTCCTTCTCCGCCAACGCTGCCCGCGCTTCGCAGTCCCAAACTAAAAAGTTGGTGCGGAGCTTGCTCCAAGCACCAACTTTTTGTTTGGGACAAAAACCGCAAAGCGGCCGCAGCGTTAAACCACCCCTTAGGGATAGCGCGCCTCGCGCAATCCCTTCCACGAGTTATTCTGCTGAGCTTGCTCAAAGCAATTTTCAGGGATTGAATGTTCAAAGACTGCGAAGCGGCCGCAGCGTTGAAGCCACCCCCTCAGGGATAGCGCGCTTCGCGCAATCCCTTCCACGAGTTATTCTGCTGAGCTCGCTCAAAGCAATTTTCAGGGATTGAATGTTCAACGGCCGCGAAGCGCTACGGCGTTGAAACCACCCCCTCAGGGATAGCGCGCTTCGCGCAATCACTTCCATGAGTTATTCTGCTGAGCTTGCTCAAAGCAATTTTCAGGAATTGAATGTTCAGGGCCGCGTTGAAGCCTCCCCTTTAGGGATAGCGCGCTTCGCTCAATCCGTTCAAGTGGTTTTGTTAGTGTTGCTCGAGGTCTCCCTTCGAGGACCCCGAGCGTGGGGCTTAAGAATGAACCCCTGTCCAACCTCTCCTCATTTCCGTAAATTCGCGGCCCCTTTCCCCATGCCCCGCATCGGCCCTATCGAACTCGGCGACTTCCCGCTGCTCCTCGCTCCCCATGGAGGATGTGAGCGATCACCCTTCCGTGCGCTCTGCAAAAAGCACGGTGCCGACCTGATGTACTGGGTTCATCAGCAGTGAGGCTGATCGCCAAGCGGCAAAGGGCATGAAGAGAAGTGGACATCTTCCCGGAGGAACGCCCTGTGGGATCCGGCTTTTGTGGCGGCGAAGATGCCATGGAAGAGGCAGCCCGCATCGCCGAGCGCGCCGGGCCGGAACTGGTCGACATCAACTACGGCTGCCCCGTGAACAAAGTGGTGAACAAGGGCGCAGGCGCCTGTCTCTTACAGGACGTGGACAAGATGGTGCGTCTCACGGAAAAGGTGGTGAAAGCCGTGAAGTTGCCGGTGACAGTGAAGACGCGCTTGGGCTGGAGCGACCAGACCAAGAACATCATGGAAGTGGCCGAGCGCCTGCAGGATGTCGGCATTCAAGCACTCAGCATCCACGGCCGCACCCGTGCGCAACTGTACAAAGGCCCAGCGGACTGGACCTTGATCGGTGAGGTGAAGAACAACCCGCGCATCCACATCCCCATCTTCGGCAACGGCGATATCGATTCACCGGAGAAGGCGCTGGAATATCGCAACCGCTACGGCGTGGACGGCCTGATGATCGGCCGGGCCAGCATTGGTGCACCGTGGATCTTCAACCAGATCGAAGCACTTCTTCGCCACCGGCGAACACCTGCCACCGCCAACACTGGACGACCGCGTGGATGCCGCTCGCGAACACTTTGAGCGCAGCCTATCGTGGAAAGGCGAGCATGAGGGCGTGGTGGAAATGCGCCGCCACTATACCAACTATTTCAAAGGCTTGCCCAATTTCAAGGAGCACCGCATGAAGTTGGTAACGCAGAACGACCCGCGCATCGTGCTGGAACTGTTGGAGATGGTGCGGGCGCAGTTTGCGATCGCAGCGTGAAGAGGATAGCTAGTCTAACCCAATGGCTTATGATCAAAATTCGAGCTTCGCATTGCTGAAGTCCTTTTTGGCGCAAGGCGTCGAGGCTGAGACAGTAAAAATGTTCGGCGGCATCACCTTCATGGTGCGCGGCAACATGAGCGTAGGCATCCTCAGCAAGGGTGACTTCTTTGTGAAGTTCGATCCAAAGCGGCATGAAGAAGCGAGCGAATGGCCGGGTGCCAAGCCTTTCTTTATGGGCGAAAAGGGCGGCAAGGGCATACTCAGGTGGACACCGACGCGGTGGAAAGCCGCAAGGCTTTGGAGAAGTGGGTGAAGCTTTCATTGGATCTCGTGTTAACGCTTCCACCGAAGGTGAAGAAGGGAGTAAAGAAGAAGTCTTCCAAGTAGATCGAGTGATATCGTTGCTGTTGGCTAGATTTATCCCTTGAGGGGAGGATGGTCAGACTTCCATGCAAGCAAGACTTACTTTATCGCGCATTTCACCCATACTTCGAACGGAGTGCCACCACCCATTTCATCACGCGAACCATGAAGAAATCCTGTAATCGTTCCGCCGGAGAGCTTGGGGGCACGCTCGTACTCGCCCTCCTCGTAGGAACCACCTTCGCCCAATCCATGAAGCCTTTCACCTACAAAGAAATGCTGATGCTGGACCGCATGAAAGCGGCCTCAGTGTGGACCCCAGCGGCCAGTATGCCGTGTTCAATGTGCGCGCCACCGACATGGGAAGCGAACAAGGGCGTAACCACGCTTTGGTTGAAGGACCTGAGCAAGCCCGCCGTGCCGGAAGTGAAGCTCAGTATTTCAGAGGGCGCAGCGCCAGTGGAGCGACATGGAGCTCGGACGGCAAGACGGTCACTTCCTTTCCTCGCGTGGCGAAGGCGAAACCTCACAACTGTGGAAGACCGACGTGGCAGGAGCAACCGCCACACAAGTGACGCAGTTTGCCATTGGATATTGGATCCATATCGGATGCGCCCGATGGTAAAAGGGTTGGTGTTTTCGTTAGCGGTTTCCCGGAATGCAAGGAGCAGCGAAATTGCCTGCACGGTGAAGAAAAATGAAGCGCGCAAGGCCGATAAATCCACGGGTGATCTCTACGACAAGCTCTTCATTCGCCACTGGGACACGTGGGCGGATGGCACACGCAATCACCTGTTCTTCCTGCCGCTTGAAAGGTGATGGGGCACCTGTTGCATTGATGGATGGTTACGATGGCGACGTGCCCTCGAAGCCTTTGGGGCGATGAAGCCGATTACTCCATTCCCCCGATTCCAAAACGGTGTTCTTCAGTGCCCGCTTGGCCGGAAAGACCGACCTTGGAGCACCAACTTCGATGTGTACAGCGTGCCCGTTTCCGGTGGTACGCCCACCAACCTGACGGAAAGCAACAAAGCCAGGGATGCCGCCCGCGCATGTCGCCCGATGGGAAGACGCTTGCCTACAAAGCCATGAAACGCCCGGGCTTCGAGGCCGATCGATTCTGGATACAACTGCGCGATGCTTCCGGCAAAGTGAGCACCGTGGCCAGTGATTGGGACCGCAGCATCGACGACATGCAATGGAGCAAGGACGGCAAAATCTTTATGTCACCGCAGGCGATGTGGGCTGCGATCGATTGTTTCAAGTGGACGTGAAGACCGGGAAAGTGACACCGATGTCCAAGGATGGGCACATCGATGCCTTTACTGAAACGCCGGCTTCGTATTCATGAAAAGCGCGTTGAACAGCCCTTCCATGCTGTATGCGGCCAAGCCGAAAGCGAAGTTGATCGATGTGGACGCAACTAACTTAACGGCGGTGGCTTCGGGCCTGAAGAACCTCGAGTTCAGGATGTACGAGCAGTTCAGTTTCCCCGGCTGGAACAACGAGATCGTGCGTGGCTATGTGATCGAAGCCTGCAAGGTTACGTGGAAGGTAAAAATACGGTGTAGCATTCCTGATGCACGGTGGACCGCAGGGCAGCTTCGGCGATTCGTGGAGCTATCGCTGGAACCCGAGACCTACGCGGGTGCTGGCTACGCTGTGGTGATGATCGACTTCCACGGTTCCACAGGCTATGGACAAGCGTTCACCGATGCGATCTCCACGCACTGGGGCGACCGTCCGTTAGAGGATTTGCAAAAAGGTTGGGCGTATGCGCTGAAGACCTACTCATTCCTTGATGGTGATCGCGCAGCCGCTTTGGGCGCGAGCTACGGCGGATACATGGTGGATTGGATAGCTAAGAAATTGGCAACAACCTTGGGAAATGTCCGGTGACGCACAACGGCGTGTTTGATGTTCGCACCATGGGCTATTCCACCGAGGAACTGTGGTTCGACAATTGGGAAAATGGCGGAGACGTCTTCACAGAACCAGCGAAGTACGATACGTTCAATCCGATGATGCGCAAAGAGTTGGAGCGTGCCCATACTGGTGATCCTCGGACAAGGACTACCGCATCCCGCTTTCACAGGCATAGGCGCGTTCACGGCTTGCCAGGCCAAAGGCATTGATTCCGAGTTCCTGCGTTTCCCGGATGAAAACCACTGGGTGCAGAAGCCGCAGAACTCCATGATGTGGCACAACACGGTGTTTGATTGGCTGGCGAAATATATTGGTGGAGGGGAAGTGAAACAAGCATTCATACGAACAATTCCCGACTCTACGAACCATCCGTATACCGGTTCGCGTGGCCTGTGGCGATGTTCATGCTCCTGGGTTGGAGCGGATCGTAGCGCTCCGGCAAGCCCGTGCCGATCCCGGTTGGAAGGACTTGCCGCCGCCAATCTGTTCCTCACTTCCAGATTGCCGAGCGGCATCGGACATGTCCGGTGAAGTGCGGTTGCGCGCCATGGCCTTTTTCCGCACAATGGTTTTTCGCCGGGTTGATCGCCATTTGGTTCACAATCAGTCGTATCGGTGCAAGAGATCGCCTTTCATGCCCGCACGTTTGTCTTTATGGTGCTCAGTTTTTCCGCCATGTGCGAAGCCATTTATGCGTTCTTGCGGAAGGGTGAATTAGGCACACGTTGGCTTGTGAGCTTGGCCCCTGGAGTGTTGTTGGCGGTATTGGTCGCGCAGAGTTTTGAACTGCTGGTCAATCTTCTTAGCCTGACATTTTTCCGCTTAGCGCAGGAGAAGTCCGTGAAATTGTTTGGCATTCACCCTAAGGCGACGGCAGTAATTTCGCTTCTCTGAAACCTCAACTCCAACGATCATGCCTGAGCTCGTCACCTACCTCACTTTCGACGGCAACTGTGAAGCCGCGTTCAACTTTTACAAGTCCGTTTTCGGCGGTGAATTCGCTATGATCAGCCGTTTTGGCGAAATGCCCGCCCGACCCAAGATGCCAGTATCCGATGCGGACAAGCAGCGCGTAATGCACGTGTCGTATCCATCGGCGAAGGCGCAAACCTCATGGGTAGCGACACCGCGGGCAGCATGCCGAAAGGTGATCCAAAGGCAACAATTTTCCATCTCCATCAACGCGCACAGCAAGGCGGAAGCCGATAAACTCTTCAACGGATTATCCGCTGGGAAGGGTCACCATGCCGCTGGCAGATACGTTCGGGAACGCGTACTTCGGGATGTTCACCGATAAGTTTAGGATCGACTGGATGGTGAATTTCGATGCGGAGCCTAAGGGGAAGTAGAGTTTTAACCCGCGGAGGCGCAGAGAGCGCGGAGGAGCCGGACATGAGAGGCGTGGCGGCAGAGGTGTTGAGCACGCCTGCGGTAGTCGAGGCTCGGGCACGCAGACGTTTGAGGATACCTTGTGCGTTGCGGTGGGAAATTCAAATTGATAGAGATTAGCGATATTATGCCGCCAGCATAACTTCCTAATTTCGGTATATTTGCACCCATGGACCCCGTTACAAACCCTTTTGCGCCGGGCGTAATAACGACCCGCCGCCAGAGCTTGCCAAGCCCGTGATGTGTTGCTCGATGCCGTGCAGGTGGCTGTAAAGCGTGCCAAGCTGGGAAGACCCGCCAAAGTGTACTGCTTGTGGGCTTGCGTGGAGTTGGCAAGACCGTGTTGCTGGACCGTATGCGCGATAACGCGGAAGCGGATGGCGTGCATACGTTGCGGATGAAGACCCCAGAGAACCGTTCCCTGCCAGCGATCACGGCACCTCAGTTACAGCAAGCGTTGTTACGCCTTTCGCCGGAATAAAAGCGAAGGACCTTGCCCAACGCGCTGCGCGGACCTGGTCGGTTTCGCCCGCGCACTGAAGGTGAAGTACCACGACAGCTGAGATCGCGTTCGACACCGAGGAGGAGCCAGGCCTTGCCGATAACGGTGACTGGAGCACGACTCGCCGCGTTGCTCGAAGCCGCGCCGGAATGGCGGCCAAAAAGACACGGCATTAGCGCTTTTCGTGGATGGACTGCAATATGTCGCCGAAGATGGGCTGGCAGCGTTGATAACGGCTTTGCACCGAACGGCCCAACGCCAACTGCCCGTGGTGATGGCCGGTGCCGGACTGCCACCAATTGCGCGGTCACATGGGCAGCGCGAAATCCTACGCCGAACGCCTGTTCGATTTCCCGGAGATCGGTCCATTGGACAAGAAGGCTGTAGAAGGATGCCAGCCTAAGCCATTGAAGACAGAAGCCAAGATCGACAACGATGCGCTCGCGTTGATCGTGAAACACGCCCGGCTACCGCCTTTCTGCAGGGCTGGGGCAAACATGCCAGGACACCGCCAGTCTTCGCCCATCACCAAGAAAGACGTACAAGCTCCATCACGGCGATCGCGGCGCTGGACGAAAGCTTTCCGGGTGCGGTTCGACCGCTTGACACCATCGGAAAACTTACTTACACGGACCGTGGCGGAACTGGGTCCCCCCCGGACCACCTCGTTCCGGCGATATAGCCACGCTGCTCGGTAAGGAGGTTTCGGCATTGAGACGCGCCGCGCGGCTCATCAACAGGGCATGATCTACCTGGCCAGTCAGCGATACTGCTTTCACGTTGCCTTCCGTTCGATGCCTTCATGAAGCGCATCATGCCGGGGAAGGGAATGGAAGGAGGAGGGTGAGAGGGAGGAGGGGAGTGATGGCCGCGGACCAGCATTGTAAGCAGGCAAGGCCGCGGAAAACAGGCGCAACGGCTTAACCACATTAGCGCAACAGATACAAGCATTGGAAATAACTCGTCGAGCCATTGTCGCTGTATTCAAATTGATAGAAGTGAGTGATATTATGCTGCCAGCATGCTTTCCTAATATCGGTATATTTCAATTTCGCCCAGCTCTTCACACTTTGGTCAAGCCAATGAGGGCGTAGCAACCTGCGTTACACCGGACAGTTCAACCGAGCAGAAGCGAGGCTTTTCCTTGCTATCGCGAAGCATGTTCCCCCTCGGAATTCGCGCACGGCCAAGGCGTCGATGCGGCGGGCCTTATGGCGACAGCAGGCCCACGGATGCGCGCGCCGATGCCATGGGTAGTGGCGATGCAGCCATGCACGGCGACGTGCGACATGCTACAAATCCGGCTGCGCTGGTTGATATCAACAGGTTGGAACAATACCACCGTTATGCCACACCATACTTGTTCTTACAAAGCCACCTTTGAACATCTGGCCGTGGCCTATCAGAAGTAAGTGTCGTTTCTTATGGTCTGCGATACGATGACGATCCATTGAACTGGAACAAGACTACATTCGGCGGGCTTAGTTCCAGGAGCACGATGCGACCCGCGTGAAGTTCATCTATTCGCCGTTCGATACTCAGGACAAATCCACGGACGTTGGCAACGACCGTTGCCGTCAAAATTAAAGTGGTTTCTCTGTTGGTGCAGCGTGGGGAACATCGATGCTCTCCGCGCCAACATTCCACTGAAAGCTACTTCTCTTTCGGTGTGCGCTCAGCGGCTGGCCTTTCACGAACGCAGTGGTTGGAAGTGCATCATCGGATGGCTGAGCTGCGCAATGCATCTTCTGCAAGCGAAA
>JADJVC010000008.1 GCA_016710685.1 Flavobacteriales bacterium
ATTACTTCAAGGTCACACCTTTCCACGGAAGGTCCAGTTGAACATGTCCATTTCCACTTCCGGTGCAACGGGCCTTCCGTAACGGCCAGCATCTACAATGTGAACGGATCTTTCGTTTCCGCATTCACGTTTGCCGCTGGGCGCCAGCCCGGAATACCTGTAGCGAGCAGCAATACACTGCTTTATTGCCGGGGAAGGCATCTGCCGCTTTTCCTTAGTAAACCCTTGGAGCAACGACTGCACGCAGTACAGTTTGAGTTACCAAATGCTGGCACCCGTGTATGCGGATGATGCGGAACCCAACAGCACCGCCCGGCACTTCCGGATACCGCAAAGAAGCGTAAGCAACAACGACAGCACCATCAACTTCGCATACGGCGATAATTCAGACACACCGCCTCGTGCTGGCTGATGATGGAAAACTACTGATCGACTGGTCGGCGGAAAACGCAGGACCTACTGCATCCACCGCAGATTTGAACCTGGCACAATATAAGTAGCTCCTTTTTGCAGAGCTGGAATGTTCCAGTGGGAGCGAACGGAACCGCCGAGAAGTCAAACGGTGGAAATTGAATGCCGCGGCAATGAACAGCTTTACTATTTGCTCATGGCAGCTGTGCGCGGTAACGGCACATCCTGCCGCTTCACACAGCATTGGAATGCGCCGCTCTAGGGATGACGACAAACAAGGGAACGGCAACGACAGCCAAGGTGTTTCTGATACCCAGTCGCAGTGAATTTGCCCCACGGCCGCATCCAATTTTACTGGGCGACAACGCGGACTACCAACAGTTGATATTGTGTTAACGTAAAATCCATGCTAAGATGCAGTTATCACTAATGCACAGCAATTGTTGATACAATGCAGCAGTAGTGTGTGCGAGCGAAGTTATCAGAAACAGCAGTGAATTACCAAGGTTTGCAAGGGGGTGAAAGAAGGCTGAAGGTTTGCTGTGACCAGAAGCGAGTCTTGGGTGAAGTATCCTAAGGCTAGAGCCACCGCGTCTCCACCACAGATGAACCGTCCTGGCGAAGAAAAATTGTGAACATTCTTTTAGTCCAGTGCAAGATGCAGTCGCATGTGAATGCGAACCCCATAATATTTTAAACAATCCATTACTCTTCTACCGTCTCCTGCTGAACGCGATGATGGGGTATTGGTTATTTTTACCAAGGCCGAACATCCTTCAGCAAGCATGCAGGGACAACCTCCCGATGGAATATGTACAACATAAATGGCGATTACCTTAAACGCCGGCGTGTACCTGTAGGCGCGAACAGTGCTCCAGCCAATGGCCTCGCCGCAAGGCATATTGCAAGGGGCAACGAAGCAGTTGTACTTCTATGCACATACAAAAGCGAATGCTTGCGGGGCTTCCCTACCAATTCAACTACGATGTGTCGTCTCCGGAATTCGGGGATGACATGGAACTTAATAATGGGACTGTTAGCGCACAAGTGATCGACCTGGACCTGCGTGTAACGCAACGGTCGTATCGACGGCACCAGCTACCAGATCCAGTGCAATGACGACGACAACGACGGCACCTGCAACTTCTTCGACCTGTGCCCCAACGGCCCAGAGCCCGGAACCGCTTGTGACGACGGCACCGCCTGCACCATTGGCGATGTGATCGATGCCAACTGCAACTGTGTTGGAACACCTGTGCTCGTGGATGATGGCGACCCCTGCACGTTGGATGTTGCGACGCGCAGGACGGTAAAACACATCTTTCAGGATGCGGATGGTGATGGCACCTGCGATGCCAATGACCTCTGCTCCAACGGACCCGAGCCGGAACCAGCTGGAACACGGCAACAGCGCCACCATCAATGATATCATCGGTGCCAACTGCCAATGCACAGGCACCTTGCCCGAACCGACTGCGAAGGCGTGCCCGGCGGACCTGCCGTGCCCGGCACCACTTGCAACGACAACGACGCTAGCAACCGGTGACGTCTACGATGCCAATTGTCAATGCGCTGGCACGTTCGCGGATGCGGATAGCGATGGCACTTGCGATGCCGACGACCTCTGCGCCAACGGCCCTGAGCCTGGAACGAGCTGCGATGACGGCAGGCTCCACCATCAACGACGTGCACAGCAATTGCCACCACAGTGGCACCTTGCTTGGACCGACTGTGAAGGCGTGCCCGGCGGACCTGCCGTCCCCGCACCGCTTGCACGACAACGACGCCTGCAATTGGTGATGTCTACGATGCCAACTGCCAATGCGGGCACCTTCGCCGATGCGGATGGGGACGGTACCTGCGACGCAGAAGACCTTTGCGCAACGGACCCGAACCTGGAACTACCTGTGATGATGGCAATGCGAACACCGAGAACGATGTGAGCCGATGCCAATTGCACCTGCACCGGCACCGGTAAATCCGTGCAACGAAGAGAAAAATTGGTGCTCACAATCGCGCTGGACAACCCCGGCTCTGCAGAATAACTTGGGAGATCCGCTACCCGCCAATGAGGCCACGGTACCAGGATCCGGTGGGCCGTGGCCGATGGACTCGCAGGCACTACGGTAACCGAAACAATTGCGTGGGCAACGGTTGCTATAAGTTGCGCGTGTTCGACGCAAACGGCGACGGTATCGCCAATGGCGGTTACGTACTGCGCGATGGAAGCAGCAACCGCATCATTGACGCCAATGGTGAATTTACCGACGAGAGCTACCTGGGCGCAAGTTCTGCCTGCCCACGGGTACCGCTGAACTCCTGCCCTCCTCGTGATGACCTGGAGATGGCCACCGGGTACAACTTCATCCAAGGCAACACCGTCGCCGGTGCCAGTCAGTACCAGTTCTGGGTATTCGATCCGCACGGCAACAACGAATGGGCCTTCGTCCGCACCAACCCCATGCTCGGGCCAGCGCCGTTGGCGAACATCCCCCATGGCATCAACGTCCAACGTGCGCGTTGCGCGCCAAGGTGAACGGCCATTACCAGCCCTTCGGCCCCGTGCCGTCTCTCCACAGCAGCCCGGCCACAGCAACATCAGGCAAGGCGCAGGAAGCAACGTTGCTTCACAAGGTGCATTCCAGGTATGGCCCAACCCGAACAACGGTGACCGCCCCAGCATCAGCCTTACCGGTGCAGACGAGGATGCGAAAAATGCGGAAGTGGTGCTTTACGATGCCACTGGCCGACAGGCCTATGCGGCAACCTTGGCCATGGCGAACGGCAGTTTGGGCACGGTATCGACCTGGGCAGCATCGCTCACGGGGTGTACATGCCGCGAATCACCGCAGGGGAACGAGACCTACGAAAGCCGCGTGCTTGTGGCGAACGAATAATGACCTTCTGACCCGGGTCCTCGATCCAGAGAGGAACGTGGGAGGAATGGAAAGACAAAGCCCCGGCGTTTCCGCCGGGGCTTTTTGTCTTCGATAACCCGAAGAACAATAATAGAAACAGTGATATGACTAACTACTGGTGCGTAGTTGACCTAATTCACATATAAAAATATCTGCATTCAGGTATTGACAAACGACCTATCGTTTTCCCTATCTTGTATTCGTCGAACGAAAACGTGTTTTTGTCGAGGAAAATAGTGAACTCAGCGAAATCTGAAAAGGAAGAAGGTCCGACCAAATTTGCTTTTCCCACAACGAACCTCTCCAAACGCTCCACCAAACGGTACGACGGCACTCCAACTTTCCAATGGTCAAGCTAAAACTCAACCTGTAACATGAAAAGAGAAAGACTCCATTTCCAGCCCTCACCAAAGGGCAACCCCGTGAAAGGCGAGCTTGCTGGTCGTTGCGTTCCTGTGCATGTCCGCATGGGCAAGCGCACAGGTGGCCGACTACGCTTTCTCCCAATCCAATGGCACATACGCCGCCATTACAGGGACCACGGTCTTTAGCAGTGGATGGGATGACAACGTGGCCACCTACAACATCCCCAGTGGCACCTTCACCTTCAACGGGACGGCCTACAACTATGTGAAGGTGAACTCCAACGGTTACGTCACTTTTGGGACGATCACTTCCGTCGACCACTTCATATACCCCGATCGGTTCACCACGGGTTACGCGGGCGCGATCTCCGCATTCGGCATAGATCCGGATGATGGAACTTCATCCTCTGTCGTGGCCACACAAAGCGGGGCGAGGTCATCATCCAATGGATCGATGCCCGACGGAGGAATGGTGATGCCTTGAATTGGCAGATCCGCCTGAACCAGACCACGGGATCGATCGACATCATTTACGGCTCATGCACGGCCACGAACAGCACTAGTTATACCTCACAAGTCCGGGTTGCGCGGTTCCAGCAACTCGGACTTCAACAACCGCGCCTCCACTACAAACTGGAGCGCGACTACGGCTGGTAGCTCCAATTCATCCACGGTAACTTCAAAAGAACACGATCATGCCCGCTTCGGGCCTCACCTACACGTGGTTGCCGCCCAAGGACATTGGTCCGACGGCTCTTGTTTACCGACTGCTGCTGCCTGCTTTACCAATGCCGAACCGGTATCTGTCACCATCAAGAATTTCGGCAACACCTCGTTGAACTTCACCACTTCACCGGTTACCGTTTCCGCCAACGTTACGGGCGCAGCAACAGCGTTGCTTAGCGGGACGTCGCACACCGGGACCTTGGCCGCCGGGAACACTGTGAACGTGCCCATGAGCGCCAACCCGGACGTGAGCGCCGGTGGCGTTTTACAACTTCGCTCTCTCCACGAACATGTCGGGAGATACCGACCCGGGCAACGACAATGCTTCGGACAGCCGGACCTCGGCAGCACCGACCGGAGTGACGGCCACGTCGAGCGTGGCCACCGTGTGCGCCGGAAGCACAGTGAACCTCTTCAGCAGTGGCAACAGCACGTTCACTGAATCAGTCATCAGCCAGAACTTCAACGGGACATCAACTCCCGCCGGATGGAATAAGGTAAACAGCAGCACGGGAGGGACGACGGCCAACGCCGATTGGACACTTCGTTCAGACGGCTACACCTATAGTACCACCACCTTTCACAGCAACGACAACAGCCGCTTCTACATGTCCAATAGCGATGCACAAGGTTCGGGAGGCACTACAAACGCTTCATTGACCAGCCCTGTGTTCAGCTTGGTCAGCATGACTGCGGCGTCATTGACTTTTTACCACTATTACAGAAACTACGATGGAGCGGAAAGCGGGAACGTTCAAGTATCCACCAACGGAAGTACATGGACCACGGTACAGAGTTACACGGGCGCAACGGGCACAGCTATCGCTTTTGCACCGGCGACTATCTCCATGAACGCCTATCTCGGACAAGCCACCGTGCAGGTCCGCTTTCTATACCTGGCCACGTATGATTACTACTGGGCGTTGGATAACTTCGACGTGAGCGGCACCCCGCAACCGGGTTTCAGCTGGACCTCCGTTCCTCCCGGATTCACCAGCAGCGTACAAAATCCGACCAATGTGGCCGTGGGCGTGAACACGACCTATAAGGTGACCGTGACCGCGGGTGGCTGCACCTCCACGGCCCAAGTAGCGGTGAATACAGTTGCACCGCCGAACGCGGGAAACAATGGCATGCTTACCATTTGCGAAGGAAGCACGGTTACCGCCCCGGATCTGTTTGCTGCCCTTGTCGGCACGCCGAATGGTGGCGGATCCTGGAGTCCTGCACTTGCCGGCGCCGGCACATATACATACACGGTGAACGAAACCGCACCATGTACTGCAAACGCGTCTGCGCAAGTGGTGGTCAGCGAACAAGCACAGCCTAACGCAGGGAACAACGGTACGCTTACCGTTTGCGCAGGAAGCACGGTCACCGCCCCGCAACTGTTTGCCGCCCTGGTGGGCACGCCGAGCGGTGGCGGAAGTTGGAGCCCGGGGCGCGGACCTAACCTAACGTGACAGCTACCAGCGCGGTTAACGGGGTGGGGAGTACGGTGACCCTCTGAGCGGGGGATGGTGGCGGGCCCCACCTTGGCCGGTGCCGGAACCTACACCTACACGGGATCGCGTTGCACAGCGCGGTGAACGCGACAGCGCAGGTGGTGAGCGAACAGCAGAACCTGACGCAGGCTCGGGAGTACCGTGACCGGACTGTGGGGGGGGGGGTGGCGGAATGGAGCCGGGGCGGCCTTACCGCCATACACTGTTCCCGCACCCTGCGCGGTGAATGCGTCAGCGCAAGTAGTGGTCAGTGAACAGGCGCCCCCGCATGCTGGCACGAATGGTTCCATTATTGTCTGCGACGGAGCTGCGCCCTTCAGCATGTTCACCCTGCTCGGGGGCAGTCCCCAGACCGGTGGTGCATGGAGCGGCCCCAGCACGGTATCGGGTGACACTTACGCCCCTTCCACCATGGATCCCGGCACGTACACATACACGGTAACAGCCATTGCGCCATGCACGGGCATTGCAACAGCTAATGTGTCGGTAAGTGAAAGTGGCAATGCATTGGTGGTGCGCATCAACACCGATGCCAACGCCAGCCAGATCAACTGGGAGATCAAAGATGCTGCCAACGTCACAGTGGCCAGCGGTAGCCCAGTGGGCAACAACACCCAAGTAGACCAAACCGTCTGCTTGAGCAATGCCAACGGCGACTGCTACACACTGAAACTGATGGACAGCTTCGGCGACGGCATCACCGGCGGCGGTTGGGAACTGCGCACCACGGACGGTAAGACCATCCTGAAGGACAGCTTCAGCGGCGGCAGTGTTTCCCCGGCCAACCCATTGCTGACCGCAGGTTACGGCGCGGGCCACCCCTTCTGTCTGCCATTGGGTCCGGCCACTTTGCAGTCCACTGAGTGCGGCCTGTTCAACAACACGCTCAACAACCGGATCTATGCCAACGTGATGCCCGGCGCCACGCAATACGAGTTCCAGTTCCTGGACCGATGCAGGCTATGTGCGCAGCATCATCAAGCCATCCGCCTCCATGCTCTTTATTGACATGGGCGGCAGTGTGAACCCCTTGGTGCCTGGCGTGCATTACTTCGTACGCATACGCACCAACGTAGGCGGGCCATTGGCCTCCGCGAAATACGGCCCGGGCTGCGAAATGGGCATGAGCGCTGCAGCGGTAGTGCATTGTTCGCAGCTCATCAACGGAACACTTTACGGCCATAGCTGTAACGAAACGCGCGCCTTCGGTAGCTCGTCTTACAGCTTCATCTATGCCACACCGGTGTTGGGTGCCTCAGCGTACACCTTCCACATCTACATCCCCGGAGAACCGACCGCTCTTGACACGGTGATCACCCGCGGCACATACACGCTCCAGCTAAAGTGGCCCGGCACGCCGATGGCCAATGGCAGCACCTACAACGTGGATGTGAAGACCACGGTGAACGGGATGCAGAGCAATTACTGCCTGCCTTTCTGCAACATTACCATCGACAACACCTTCACTGGAACGGGTGGCCAACTGACGCAAGTGGACGGCAGCTTCAATGGTGACGTGCGGATGTGGCCGAACCCTGTGGCGGATGGCCGCGTGAACTTTGCCCTCAACGACCTTGCGGAAGTAGACCAGCAGATCCAGCTTGACCTGTACGACATGTACGGCAGGAAGGTGCTGGCCCGTGACTACGGCAACAGCGGCAATAGCTTCAGCACGGTGCTGGAACTGCCAAGCGAAGTGACCAGCGGTGTGTACTTGGTGCACATCACGGTGAACGGTGTTACCACGGTCCAGCGGTTGAGCGTGGTGCGGTAATTCCCCTCAGTGTCTTCCGCCGAATGGCGTAGACACTGAGCAACAACACAAATGCAAGAAAGCCCCGGCGGAAGCGCCGGGGCTTTCTTGTTTCAACCACGATTTGACAATCTGCCAATTTTCGGCTAACGTTGCAAGCCAACCATCCAATAAAAGGGTAAACCAAGCTTAAACGCACCTTGCAAAAAAAAGTTTCAACAAACAGGCAACCCTTTCAAAAAAACTTCGTCTACCTGTACCGGCCATGCTCTTGTCGGCCCAATCCGTTGCCTCATCGAAAACCACGCTACCAACTTTGACCTGCGAGCAACTACCCTGAAAAGGTTGGCCAGCGCGGCACCAGCATTACCACCCACCTACCCCAACTTGCAAACCCAAACCCCTGCCCAAATGAGAAACCCTACTCTGAGTGTATCCCCACGCCGAACGGCAAGGTGGCGTAATGGACTGCTCGGCCTGGCTGCCGCGCTGTTCATGGCTCCTACAGCAAACGCCCAAGTGAGTGCCTACTCCTTTGGGTCGGCAGCAGGAACTTTTACAGCGTTAACTAGTCCAACGCTACTTACGGGAACCGCAAGTCAAGATTCGTATGCGTCTGCAGTAACGAACATTGGATTCACCTTCAATTTCGATGGTACGAACTACACGCAATTCTCTGCCTCTTCCAATGGCTGGGTGCGTTTAGGAGGTACAATTGCAAGTGCATTTACCACGACGCCGATCAGTACTGCAAGTAACGGACCGGCAATTGCTTTTTTGTCACGAGATGCCAAAACTGGTCCTGCTGGTATTACTTACTTGCTGTCAGGCGCTCTTGGCAGTCAAGTGCTTACCATTGAATACTTGGCCTATCAGGTTAACTGGAGTAGCACGACTAACCTGATGGATGTTCAGGTCAAGCTATTTGAAGGCACCAACGCAATTCAAATTGTCTATGGAACTACAGCAAGGGCTACTACTTACACGGGCCAAGTCGGAATTGTTGGAACTGCTGTAACTGCAGGTTTCTGGAATAACAGAACAACTACGACCAATTGGGCAGCAACAACTGCAGGAACTGCAAACAGCAGCACAATGACTTGGAGTTCTACCGTTGGACCTACTTCTGGTCTAACCTATACATGGAACCCACCTGCTCCATGTGCTGGCACTCCTACACCCGGCCCTACTACGGGACCAACTTCAGTTGGATCTGGCGATGCATTCAGTTTAGGCCTTCAGAATACGACTCCCGGAACTGGCGTTACTTACCAATGGCAAGTGAGCACCACATCAGCTGTAGCTGGATTTTCACCCGTGGCTATTGGAGGAACCTCGGCGACATTGTCGACAAGCCAAACCGCACAGAGTTGGTACTACTGCAACGTTACCTGTGCCGGCAATACCACAGCCAGTGGTGTGAAGCAGGTGAATATGGGCTATTGTGTCCCTACATATACAAACGCAGGCGACTACATCTCCAATTTCTCAACAACCGGTGGCGCCACCAACATTACCAATGCGAGCGGCGCTGCATCACCTGGGAACTACGGAGATTTCACGGCCATGGCGGTTAGTGCCTCGGCGAGCACCTCGTTCAATTTCAGCACCACGTATGTGGGTGGTGCCAATGGTGTGCGGATCTGGGTGGATTGGAACCAGAATCTGATATTTGAGACCGGCGAAAGCGTTTTCTATTTGGCGAATTCCAATGCCACGAAAACCGGGACCATCACCGTACCAGGGGGAACGCCACAAGGCAACTACCGCATGCGCGTACGCGCTCAGTACGGCAGCACTGTGGACCCCACTGCCTGCGGGGTGTTGGCTTATGGTGAAGCAGAGGACTATACGGTATCCGTGCTGGCACCTCCATCGTGCCTTGCCCCAAGCGCATTAACGGCATCAGCAACCGCAACGGGTGGAATCCTTGGCTGGACCGCGAACGGAACCGCGACGGTTTGGGATTTGGAAATTGGCCCTTCCGGTTTTACACCTACCGGAACCCCTACCGTTAACGATGTTGCTGCAAACCCATCCCCCTTGACAGGAGGCACGGCAAATACCAACTACCAATTTTACGTACGTTCCGATTGCGGCATGGACAATACGAATACCAGCACATGGACCGGTCCCTTTGCCTTTTACACCGGGTATTGCACGCCTGCACCTAGCTCTGTAGACGGGTCAGGCATTACGAACGTGTCCTTTAGCACGGTGAATAATACCACGGGTGCGGAAACGGGCAATTATGGAGACTATACAGCCATGATCGGCAACATTGCCCAAAGCACGACCGTCACCGTTAACATTACATACACGACCGGGTTCACCTATGGTACGAAGATCTGGGTGGATTGGAACAACGACCTCGACTTCAATGATGTAGGCGAGGAGGTGTATTCCGGCGAATCCTTGGCTACTTCGCCGACCACATTAGTCGCAACTTTCGCAGTAGGCACCAACTCGTTGGGCCAGCACCGTATGCGAATCGGTGGTGCGGACAGCGGAACATTGATTCCTTGCTATACAGGCACCTACGGCTCCTACGAGGACTACACCGTTAACGTAACAGCTCCTCCTGCTTGCATAGCGCCTACGGCACTAACAGCAACCGGCATAACCGCTACTAGCGCAAACCTTGGTTGGACCGCGAATGGAACAGGTACCGCATGGGACATCGAGATCGGAGTTACAGGCTTTGTGCCTACGGGAACCCCGTCTTTCAATGATGTCACCAGCAACCCATACGCTTGGACCGGGGGTGCAGCCACTACCACTTACCAATTCTATGTCCGCACCGATTGCGGCATGGACAACACCGCCACCAGCGCATGGGCGGGTCCGTTCAGCTTTACAACTCCTTGCGCTACCATAGTGCCGACCTTCCCTTACACCGTGCCATTCACCACTGCAGCAGCACCAAACACACCACCTACGTGCTGGTCCAACCCATTGGCCAGCGGGGGTGAGCAATGGCGAATTGCTACGACGACTCCTTTAACGGGCAATTATCCCCCATCCGTGGCGGACCATACGAGCGGAACCGGCGCATTGGCTTGGCTCGATGGTTCGGCTGACATTCTTCCAAACCAGTTGATCACGCCGCTCATCGATATTTCCGCGTTGCCATCTGCAACTGTCGGTTTCTGGTTCCTCTCCAACAACACGACCAACACCGTCCTCCACACCATTAAGATGGATGTATGGAACGGTACGGCATGGGTGAACATGATCACCTACGCGGGAAATTCTGCGAGCTGGGTTGAACTTTCCGGGATTGTGCCCGGTGGCATCCCGTCAGTAACAAACTTCCGGATCGTGGGCGTTGCGGACCCACTCGGAACATCCTCGGGAAATTACTTCTACAACGATTTGTTCGTAGATGATTTCTTCATAAAGGCGACTCCGACTTGCCCTGCCCCGAACGCGTTGACCGCTACCAGCGTGACCTCCACTGGTGCAGCCTTGGGTTGGACGGAAACCGGAAGTGCTACAGCTTGGGACTTGGAAATCGGCATCAATGGCTTTGTGCCATCGGGTACGCCGACTGCCAATGATGTTGGTGCCAATCCTTACACCTGGGCAGGTGGTACGGCCAACACGACCTATCAATTCTACGTTCGCGCCGATTGCGGTATGGACAATGTGGATGTGAGCACCTGGACGGGTCCGTTCAGCTTCACTACCCCATGCGCTGCATTCTCCGTACCCTTCCAAGAGGGCTTCAACTCAGCCTCCACCACGCAAAGCTGCTGGACCGTGTTGAACGTGAACAACGATGTGGACCTGTGGAACATGGATTACACGGGTTATGCATCCGAAGGCGACCAATCCGCCGGTATGTACACGGATTTCAATTCGGGAGCAAATGACGATTATTTGATCTCACCGGCCATTACCCTCACGGGGACTGAACGGTTACGCTTCAAGTATCGCGTCCGTTCCTCCGGGGAGCCCAATGACTTTGAAGTGCTGCTTTCCACCTCCGGAGCTGCACCGGCAAACTTCACCAATGTGTTGATGCCTTTGACCTCCTTCAGCAACACCACCTATGCTGAGCAGATCATCAGTCTTGCTGCTTACACCGGCACTGCGCGGATCGCGTTCCACGTGCCGCCGGGCGGCTTGGACGGTTACTATTTGTACATCGATGACGTGAATGTGGAGGTTATACCGTCCTGTCTCGTTCCTACCGCAGTGGCGGTAAGTGCGATTACCCAGACCAGTGCCAGTGTGGCATGGACCTGCACGAGCTGCACAGGCGATTACATCGTGGAATACGGTGCAACCGGCTTCACGCCCGGCACCGGTGCCACTGCAGGTGTAGGTGGAACGATCTGGACGGGATCGCCCGTAGCAGGAAGTCCGGTCACCCTCACGGGATTGACCTCAGCAACCGGGTACAGTGTTGTCGTACGTGAACACTGCTCTGGATTGGATTACAGCGTGAACAGTGCCATTACGAACTTCTTCACCGCTTGTGGAACGTTCAGTGTGCCCTTCCAGGAAGGCTTCAACTCCGCTAGCACCACGCAAAATTGCTGGACCGTGTTGAACGTGAATGGCGATGCTGACCTGTGGAACATGGATTACACGGGCTATGCCTCAGAAGGCGACCAATCCGCTGGTATGTACACGGATTTCAACTCAGGTGCAAATGACGATTGGTTGATCTCACCGGCCATTACCCTCACGGGGACCGAGCGCCTACGCTTCAAGTACCGCGTCCGTTCCTCCGGGGAGCCCAATGACTTTGAAGTGCTGCTATCCACTTCGGGGCAACACCCGCCAGTTTCACCAACGTGTTGATGCCATTGACCTCCTTCAGCAACACCACCTATGCTGAGCAGATCATAAGTCTTGCTGCTTACACCGGCACTGCGCAGATCGCATTCCACGTTCCATCAGGTGGCTTGGACGGGTATTACCTTTACATCGATGATGTGAATGTTGAGACCATTCCGACCTGTCTCGTTCCTACCGCAGTGGCGGTAAGTGCGATCACCCAGACCAGTGCCAGTGTGGCCTGGACCTGCACGAGCTGCGTTGGCAACTACATTGTGGAATACGGAACAACCGGCTTCACGCCCGGCACCGGTGCCACTGAGGCGTTGGTGGAACCATCTGGACGGGATCACCCGTTGCAGGCAGCCCTGTTACGATCACGGGTTTGTCCGCGTCAACTGGGTACAGTGTTTACGTGCGTGAACATTGCTCCGGAGTGAATTACAGCTTCAATAGCAGTGTTGCGAACTTCGCAACCCTGTGCGGAACGGTGAACGTCCCTTACACGCTCGATTTTGAAAGCGCGATTGTACCGGCCTTCCCGGCTTGCGTGGCTACGCAAACCGTGGGCAGTTCCAACGCTTGGACAGTGGCGAGCGCACCGAACGCGAGTTTCCCGTCCAAGACGGCTCGCTATTCCTACAACTACTACTATGATGCCGATGCCTGGTTCTTCACCGTGGGCATCAACCTCACCGCAGGTACAAGCTACACCGTTCGTTACCGTTACGGTACGACCGGCTACGATGAGCGCTTGGAGGTGAAATACGGTACAACCGCAACGGCCGCCGGCATGAGCACCTTGGTGTTTGACCATGGCACATTCCAAACGACTGGGGGCACAGCGACAAAGACCGCAAGCTTCACCGTACCGACAACGGGCGTTTACTACTTGGGTTGGCATTGCTACTCCCTGTATGACCAGAATTCCTTGTACGTGGACGACATTCTCGTGGATGTTTCACCTGCGTTGGACATGGGTGACAGCATTGGCAACACCAGCACCAAGCTGCTATGGGGCTGCCGAAACAGTTTCCGTAACCGTTACGAACCACGGTAGCCAGCCGATCAACTTCGCGACAAATCCCGTTACGGTTACCACGAACGTTACTGGAATAACCACGGCAACCCTCAGCGCCACGGTGAATACGGGAACTTTGGCACCAGGCGGCACACAGAACGTGGCGATGAGCACCACCTTGGACATGAGCGCCGTTGGGACATACACGTTCAATGCAAACACCACGGTTACCGGCGACGGTGAACCCAGCAACAACGCCATGGCAGCCGCCATGCGTGCGGTCACAGCAACTGTTGCGGTGCCATACACCCAGGACTTCAGTGCGAACACCTCCATTCCTACAGGATGGTCCGCAACTGGTTGGAGCGTTAGTTCCACTCATGGTCGCACGAACAACGGGCTCTACAAGGAAATGTGGTCTTTCACCCCCTCCGGTCAATTCAACCTTCCCAAGCTTGGCCCCATCGGCGGTGCCATGACCTTGAAGTACGATTACCGCTTGGTGAACTATAGCAGCTATCCGGCAACGGCGCTGCCGAACAGTCCGGCTTGGGGAACCATCGATGTGCAGATCTCCACCGATTGCGGAGGTACTTACACCACGATCCAGAGCATCAATCCCGCATCACACACATCAACTACGGGTTGGGCAACAAAGAACATTCCTTTAGCAGCGTATGCGGCAGGAACCATTCAGGTCCGTTTCGTTTCCACCTGGACTGCAGGCGACTGGTATGCTGATTTCGACAACTTCGCTGTAATCGTTCCTCCGGCCTTGGACATGGGCGCAACAGCCTTGGTAGCGCCAGCTTCCGCAGGATGCTTCAGATCCAGCGAACCGGTTAGCGTGACCATCCAGAACTTGGGTTCCGCCACGATCGACTATGCCACAACTCCCGTAACGGTGAGTGCGGCAGTGAGCGGAACTGCGACTAACAGCTTCTCCGTGGTATTGAACACCGGCACATTGGCAGCAGGTGCAACGCAGAACGTGGCCATGGGCACTCAGGACATGAGCGTAGTTGGCGCATACACGTTTACCGCGAGCACGAGTGTAACAGGTGATGCGGATGCCGGCAATGATGCCATGGCGCCGGCCAGCCGTACTACGAGCGCCCCAGCAACCGCCCTACCCTATACCGAGGATTTCACAGCAGGTGTAACTCCGGCAGGTTGGAACACGACCGGCTGGACAACCGGTACGAACACACATGGTAACCCCTCCAATGGTCTGTACAAGAACATGTGGAGTTCCGGGATCAGTGGACAGTTCACGATGGTGAAACTCGGCCAAGTCGCAGCGAGCACATTACTCACCTTCGACTACCGCTTGGTGAACTACACCTCGTATCCGGCCACCGCACTTCCGAACAGCCCGGCTTGGGGTACCATTAATGTGCAGGTATCCACGGATTGCGGAGGAACTTTCAACACGTTCCAAAGCATTACGCCTGCAAACCACATTGCCAGCACGGCATGGGCCAATAAGGCCTACTCGTTGGCCGCTTATGCAGGTCAGGATGTCATCATCCGTTTCAATACCGCATGGACAACAGGTGACTACTACGTGGACTTCGACAACTTCAACATCGGTACCGGTTGCACGGGCAGCCCGGATGCCGGCGTGAGTTCCACTGCAACCCCCGGTGTCTGCGACGGCACAGCTGTTACGATGACCAACGACGGCACCACCACCGGTCTGGGGATTTCCCGTCAATGGAGGTCAAGCCCGACAGCGAACGGAACCTATGTCCCTGTAACGGGAGGCACGGGTGCCACGACTTCGAGCTACACCACCGACCCCTTGGCGATCGGCAGCTACTACTACCGGTTGTACACCTCCTGCGCCAGCGGCTCAACGGTTTACAGCAATACGGTAATTCTTACCTCCAGTGCTGAGCCCACGGTTACGGTTACGGCGAACGGCCCTACCAGTTTCTGTGCCGGTGGCAGCGTAACGTTGACATCCTCAACGGGTAACAGCTACCTCTGGGCCCGAACAGCGAAACCACTTCGGCCATCACGGTGTCGACAGCGGGCAGCTACAGTGTAAGCACTACCGTGAACGGTTGTGCAGGCACAAGCGCACCGGTGGTTGTCAGCATCAACCCTTCACCTACTGGGGTAACGGCGAATTCCGAGCTCGCTCCTGGAATGCCCAGGCGGGGGTGATCGACCTTACCGCGACGGGATCCACCAACTTCACACAAACCGTGTTGAACGAAGGGTTCAATGGTGTTAACCCGCCAGCAGGCTGGGTAATTGCAGGCGGCATGGCAGCCGTGGACGAATGGACCTTGCAGCCGGACGGTTACACTTATGATGCGGAGCTCCACAGCAACGATGCCAGCCAGTTCATCATGACCAACAACGACCCGGTGGGTGGAAGCTCCAGCACTTCGCTGACCAGCCCTGCCATCAACCTCACGGGTTACACGGGGGCCGTATTGGATTTCTACCACTATTTCAACTCCTTCGGCGGTGCCATAGGGGCAGTGCAGGCCAGTACGGATGGCACCAATTGGGCGCCGGTGGGCGCTGGCTATTCCGCATCTATCGGGACTGCTACAGACTGGGACCATGCGCAAATCGCCCTGGGCACTGGCTACGACAACCAGCCAACGGTTTATGTCCGCTTCCAGTTTGATGCGGAATTTGACCTCTACTGGGCCGTCGACAACGTGAGCATCCTTGCGAGTGCGCCCCCGGCCTTCAGCTGGAGTTCCGCACCCGCTGGCTTCACCAGCAACGTGCAGAACCCGACCAACGTAACGGTAACGACCGTGCCGGTGACCTACACGGTATTGGCCACCGCAGGCGGATGCAGTGCTTCAGCGAGCGTTACTGTGAACCCCGCAGGTCACTTGGCCGTGATGCGCATCAACACCGATGCCAACGCAAGCCAGATCAGCTGGGAGATCAAAGATGCTGCCAACGCCACAGTGGCCAGCGGTAGCCCAGTGGGCAACAACCAGCAAGTGAACCAACTGGTTTGCCTGAGCAATGCCAATGGCAATTGTTACACCCTGAAGTTGACGGACAGCTTCGGCGACGGCATCATCGGCGGCGGTTGGGAACTGCGCACCACGGGCGGCCAGACCATCCTGATGGACAGCTTCAGCGGCTGCAGTGCCTCCCCGGCCAACCCGGACGTTGACACCAGCCTACGGTAGCGGACATCCTTTCTGCCTACCATTGGGCCCGGCCACGTTGAAGCCCACGGAATGCGGATTGTTCAACAACACGCTCAACAACCGGATCTATGCTAACGTGATGCCCGGCGCCACGCAATACGAGTTCCAGTTCCTGGACCCCGATGCAGGCTATGTGCGCAGCATCATTAAGCCATCCGCTTCCATGCTCTTCATCGACATGGGCGGCAGCGTGAACCCCTTGGTGCCCGGCGTGCATTACTTCGTGCGCATACGTACCAACGCCCAGAGCAATTACTGCCTGCCCTTCTGTACCATCACGATCGACAACGCCTACACGGGCATGGGCGGCGAGCTCACGCAAGTGGACGGCAGCTTCAATGGCGACGTGCAAATGTGGCCGAACCCGGTTGCGGACGGCCGTGTGAACTGGCCTTGAACGGCTTGGTGGACAACGACCAGAAGATCCAGCTTGACCTGTACGACATGTACGGCAGGAAGGTGCTGGCCCGTGACTACGGCAACAGCGGAAGCAGCTTCAGTACGGTGTTGGAACTGCCAAGCGAAGTGACCAGCGGTGTGTACTTGGTGCACATCACGGTGAACGGCGTTACCACGATCCAGCGGTTGAGCGTGGTACGCTAATGAGAGATCACTTGCTCAAGGCTTTCTTCGGAAGACCCTGAGTGGAATAACAAGAATGCAAAAGCCCCGGCGGAAACGCCGGGGCTTTTACGTTGAGGACGAACCCATTTGAAAAATACCCGGAAATGGGTATTGCGGGAGCTAGCCCACACACGTTGCTTTGTCCAAGGTTCCATCGTTGCCAGTAATGCCCGCCGTCCGTTGAAGGAGCGCTTCGTGCGGCACCATGGGCATGGTACGGTGAACCACCAAGGCGCGGACCCGGCAACGGCCGCCACCTGCGAAGGCCCCCTCGGAAACGAGGGGGTCTTTCGTTTTCTTGGAACAAGTCCAATGGGAAAACCACGGAAGTTTACCAACAGCGGATCCAATGCCGACCTTCGCCACATCAGTGCCATTGCCTACTATATCTCTACCGTTCCTGCATGGTCTGGCCGCTTTGCCCATGCGGGCGCTTCACCTGCTGAGCGACTTGCTCTACGCGATCCTGTTCCGTGGCCGGTTACAGGCGCAAAGTGGTGCGCAAGAACCTGCGGAACAGCTTCCCGGAAAAAAATGCGAATGAGCTATTGCGTTTGGAAAAGGCCTTCCAGCATTGGTTCTGCGACCTGGTTTTGGAAACGTTAAAGACTTTGCGGATCTCGCCAATGCAAGTGGAGCGTTTGGTAAAGGTGGAGGGCGAGGAAGTTTTGCATCGCTACTTTGAGCAAGGCCGCAGCATCATTTTGGTGATGGGGCATTGGGGCAATTAAGGAGTTGGGCGGTGCGCGCTTCAGCCAACTCCCTACCAAAAGCTGAACGTGATCTATCATCCGTTACAGGGCCGCATTTCAATGAGCTGGTCATCCGCATGCGCACCCGGCTCGGCAACGGGCTTTACCCCATGCGCGAAGCCGCGCGGATGATGTTGCGCGACCGGGACAAGGGAACTGCCACCGCCTTCATAGCCGACCAGACGCCCTCGCCTGAAACCGCATATTGGACCACCTTCCTCGGCCAGCAGACTCCTGTGTTCCGCGGCCCGGGCAAACTATCCAAACGATTTGGCATGCCCATCGTATATCTGCATCGACAGGCCCCGGCGTGGGCACTACATCATGCGTTTCGAAGATCTGGTGCCAGACCCGGCTTTGCTTGAAGAAGATACCATCACCGAACTGCACGTCCGCAGATTGGAACAGGACATCCGGAAGCGGCCGGAGATGCGGCTTTGAGGTCACATCGCCGGTGGAAGCATCCGCCACCCGCGAACTCACCTTCAGAACAAAGCGAAGCAATTGCGCCGTAACTTTTGTTTCATGCTTCAAGGCAAAGATCTCATTTTAGCCACCCGTGCCTACGCGAAGGAATTTCGCGGGCGTAGCTGGTGGCACGTCATCATCACCTTGGTGGTGCTGGGCGCCAGGTACACCGGCGTGTTCATGGTGAACCCGTGGTGGGCTAAGCTGCTATGCGGCATTCTGGTCGCGCTCACACTGAGCCGCATGTTCTGATCTACCACGATTTTCTGCACCAGAGCATCCTTCAACATTCCAAGGCGGCACGCGGTCTGTTCACCGTTTTCGGCTGGTACATGTTGGCCCCGGTAAGTATTTGGGAACGCAGCCACAACTACCACCACGCCCACAACAGCAAGCTGTACACCAGCAGCATCGGCTCCTTCCCCCATCGTGACCAAGGAAAAGGACTTGGCATCACCGAAAGGTGAGCGCACTGTTTACATGTTCATCCGCCACCCGCTTACCATCGGCATGGGTTACATCTTCATGTTCCTTACGGCATGAGCATCCGCTCGTTGGTAAGCAACACCGGCAAACACTGGGACAGCATCGTGGCTTTGGTTTTCCACTTCGCCATTGGCACCGGGATCTTCCTGTTGGCGGGCTGGCCGGGCTTATTGTTCGGTTTCCTTATCCCGTTCATCATCAGCTTGGGCTTGGGTTCGTACCTGTTTTATGCACAGCACAACTTCCCCGGCGTGAAATTCGCGGAGAAGGACGGATGGACCTACCATGATGCCGCACTGGCCAGCAGCAGCCACATGCGGATGAGCCCTGTTATGCGCTGGTTCCTCGCCAACATCGGCTACCACCACATCCATCACCTCAACCCGCGCATCCCCTTCTATCGGTTGCCGGAAGTGTATAAGGCCATACCCGAGCTGCGCTTGGCCAAAACCACGACACTTCTTCCTTGGGATGTGATCAAGTGCCTCCGCCTGAAAGTGTGGGACACCGCCAAGCAGCGCATGGTTGGCCGCCGGGAGATCCACAGTTAGAGCAACCTCCGCCGGTATAGGCGGTGCAACAGCATGGCCAATGGCACACCGACCGCCTCGGTGCTCCATTACCTTCGCCCCGCCACCACATATTAAACGCGAACGGCATGTTGGTTTTGGAGGATATTGTAAAGCGCTTTGGGACGCACTTGGCGCTGGACGGCGTAAGCATGGAAGTGCCGCAGGGAAGAAGTGTTCGGTCTTTTGGGCCCTAACGGCGCTGGCAAGACCACACTGATCCGGATCATTACGAGTGATCACCGGCCCGGACAGCGGGAAAGTGCTCTTCAACGGCACCGCGATGACGGATGCGGACGCGTCGAGGCTGGGCTATTTGCCGGAAGAGCGGGGCTTGTACAAGAAGATGAAAGTGGGCGAGCAAGCCCTTTACCTTGCCCGGTTAAAGGGCATGGAAAAACCGAGGCCACCCGCAAACTCAAAGAATG
>JADJVC010000009.1 GCA_016710685.1 Flavobacteriales bacterium
GTTGTTGAGGTCCAATTGGGTGGAGGCGGACAAGGGAGCGCAGTTGTGCAGCGCGCAGCACGGATTCTGGTGGTTGCCGGGGGGTGGCGTAATGCCTTGCGGCAATCCGGGCACCTCACGGGCTTGTAGTGCCAGCACACCGACGGTGGCTGCAACAAGGAAAGAAGGCGGGTGTGTTTCATGGCTCATGAGGCCTTTCAGGTCAGAATGGGAACCTCGCACCTGGGGTCGGATGGTGGTGCGGTGCGCCGAAGTTGTAAGAGTATATTCACGCTCAATGCGTAGAGGTCGCGGTAGCTTTGGACGTCGTTGTGGTTATTGATGTCGGCTTGGAACTGGGAAGAGGCCTAACAGCTGTCATCCGTCGGGGCATCCTGTAAGGCGGTACACGCTGGTTACGACCCGCGTGTTGAAATATTACTGGCCGATCAAAGGCAGACGTTCAGGTTGCTGTGTTTGGCTTTGTCACCCTTGTCTTTACCGAAGGTCAGCGGGATGTCCCGATCGATCACCATGTCGGTGGTGAACTGCCGGGCGCGGCGTAGCCCCGTTAAGCGTTCCGTCCAAGGTGTATGTGCCCCTGTTCTCTCCTTCGTTGTAAATGGAAGACGAATGGCTGCATGGGGTACCGCTGCCGAGGTTGGCTACAAAGTTCACGCCGGTGCGCTGGAGGATTTTCTTGCCAAAGAGCATGGGTCCGTTGTAGTCGGTGCCTTCTCCATAGCGGAAGTCCACGGTGCCTTTGGAAGCGGTGGCGCTGGTCGAAGCTGAATGGAAAGATTGTACGCAGGTTCGGCAGGCCGGTATCGACCAAGCCAAAGGTGGTGTTGGGACCATCACCCGTTCCTTTGGCGAACTGAAGGTGTAACTGGCGCGCATCCACACGTTCTTCGTACGACGGAGGTCGTAAAGGGTGGTGAAGCCCACCACGTTGCCGGAAGTCGATGTTGCCATAAGTCTTGTATTCCACCGGCCAAGCGTTGCTCACGTTCCCCGATCCGGATCTGGTCGCGCACCACGGTAGTAGGCAGAAAGCTTCAGCGAAGAGCCTTGGTCAACACTCTTCTGCTGAAAGCCCAGTTCATAGTCGATGGTCTTGGTCGGCTTCAGGTTAGCATTTTGCAATACGTAGCCCGGGAGTTCTCTATGTAGGCGTAGTTCAGCAGGTCCAACCGACCGAAGTCCGTGGGCCGTTGGTAGGAGTCGTAGTGCGCAAAAATACGGCCTCGTTACTGATGGGGAAGGAGAAGGCGATGCGGCATCACGTTCACCTCTGGGTCGTAGACTCGAAAGCCCCTTTACGCAGCCGTAACTCTTGCAGGCTGCCGGAAGGGTCGTTCGCGTAGTCGATGAGGTAAGGCTGATGCCTTCGATTAGCGGAGCACGGAACCGTCGGGAATGGGTTCACTGAGGGAATTGTACCATTGGTCACCATCACGGTAGCCCACGATGGAAGAACTGACCTCGATCTTGTTCACGTACACCACATAATCGTCCCCGATGTTCCCTGGTCGCGGGTTCCGTTGTACAGGTGGTCTTGCACTTGTGCATCGCCAGCGGGTATGCGGGCCTCCACAGATAGGGGTCCTTCAACACGCTCTGGTTGGCATCGTATACGGTCCACACTCAACCCCCATTGAAGATGATGTCATCGAACGCGAACTTGTCGATGATGTTTAGCGGCCACATAGATGGGCTGGTACGGGGCTTGCAGACGGAGTAAACTCGTGTCATTGCCCAATCTGCTGCTCTTGTCGAAGAAATCTTTCAAATGTGGGTCGGCTGGTGAGTTTGTTGTCGAGGTAATCATAGCCGTAGTAGCTGTCGATCAAGCCTACAGCCGTATTATTCGGATTGATGAGGCCTTGACCGCTTTGGATAAGTTCGTCCGGAGCGAACATGTCCAAGGAGAAGGTTGAAGGGTCCAGCGCGTCCACATCGATGTAGTCCGTTCCGTTCGGGTCGAGGCCCAACGCGGTACGCAGGTTATAATCGAAAGTAGTTCGACTTGCCCTGACCAAACGGTCGTAACTGGTGTAGATGATGCCATCAGGACCGGGGGAGAGCGTAGAATCGCTGAAGTCCAATTGTTGGAGGTGGAAATCCGCCAAGTCACGGGCACGGCCCCACAATCCGAGCGGGTTGATGCGGTAGCTGCGCTGGGTGAGCTGCTCATAGTCCACCCCGATGCTCACAGCATGTTTTCCGATGTCGGCTGAACCGTTCGCCCCGATGTGGACCGATCCTTGCTGATAGGTGGAATAGCGGTTGCTAAGCGAACCTACGTTGCTCCAGAGACTATACACGCTGTCCGAACTTGACCGTTCAGCAGACCATTGTCGGCAGAAAACAGCGTTGAAATCCGTATAGAAACCGGCGTCCGTCGGAAACAGATTAAAATACTGCTCGTCAAACGCGGAGGCGGTCGGGTTCAAGTCCCCCGGCACGAAGTCCACATTGACCACCTGGAAGCCGGTTTGCTTACCTGTAAGGAAGTCGTACGTAGGGATGCGCGTGCTGATGAATTTGCCGAGGTAGCCATAGTCGAACAAGTTGCTTCCATGTGTTCTTGTCCTGACTTTTCTGGTTCTGCCGCGAATAGTCCACTTGTACTGAATAGTAGGCGTTCTTGATTCCGTTGGTCTCATGGTCATCCATGGTTTCCTCGCGGCTATTGAAGCGCTGGGTGAACCGGACGAATGTCCGCCATGTGTTGTTGATGAACTCGCTGTTGTTCTCCGCATTGAGCAGCGAATTGCCCCGGTTGAAGTTCTGGTCCTGTTCAAGTCCACGGAACCGCCCACGGAAAGGTTGATGGTAGGGGTTGTGGAAATATCGATCTTACCCGAGGCGAGCAAGCTTCTGCTGCCCGCATTCTGCCGCGTATCGAGCTGCTCAACATCGTCAGCATGCAGATAATCAGAGTTGTAGCGGACCAATGGTCCGTTCGGGCCTGGGAAGCACGCGGAACGGGTTGCTGAGCAATTGGTCGCGTACATCGGTTTTCACGCGCAGGTCGCCACCCCAAAGCGGGCTGTTGTCCACAGCATCCGTGGCCTGTGCACTGATGAAGAAGCCGAGCAATGGCTTGTCCTTCTTCCAAGGCTGTCTTTTTTTAAAGAGCAGAGGGCCACTGAGGCTGGCTTCAAGCTGGTTGAACGCGTACTTGTCCAAGCCAACGATATCGGTGATGTCCGGCCGACTTTGTAACCGGAAGTAGGTACTCCACGCCGCCAAAAATTGACGGCTGGGTCCACGGGTGGTAATGTTGATGACACCACCGGTAACGTCACCGTAGTTGGCCGGTCCGCCGCCGCGATCACCTGCACTTCTTCAATGGCGCTCTTCGGTAGACCGACACCGCCGGCACCGGCGGCACTTTCACCCCGTCAATATAGTAGTACGTATTGTCACTGCGTGAACCACGGATGCTCACTCCACCGCCGGTACCGGCGGTACTGGCCCTGCCACGGTGGTGGCGATCGGAGGTTGCGGAACGCGTAGGCATTTTGGCGATCCGGTCACGCGTCACGGTAGCACCGGAAGCACCTCCGTCCTTTTTCAATAAGAGGCACTTTGTAGCGGATCACTTCCACACCGGCCAGCTCCATGCCACTGTTGAGGTCGAAATCCTGGAAGGTGATCTTGTTGCTGTTCACCACCACGCCTGCGATCTTGGTGGGCTGGTAGCCACACAGCTCACGGTAACGTCGTAGGTACCCGGACTGATGGGGCCGATTCAGAAGTTGCCGTCGAAATCGGACTGGCCTCCGCGGTCCGCGTGCCGTTACTTCACCACGATGGAGACGAAAGGCAGGGGTTCCGCGGACTTCTTGTCCTTAACGGTTCCTTGTAGGGTGCCCGAGCCGATCTGGGCTTTCAGGCTAAGGGCACTGCAAATAAGAATGACAGTGGCCGAGCATAGTGTTCTCAGCATCAAGGATCAGGTGTTACGTTCGTGTAAACTTGGCAACGAGGGGCGTAAAGATAGAAAAGCGGTTGAATGGTGCAAATCAAAAAAGCCCACTGTTTGCGAGCTAAACTTCCCTCCTCGGACGGAAAGCTGTGTGGTTGGTGTAGCCATTGCGCGGGTTGGATCCTTTGGTTGCAGGTGCAAGGTATGTGGCCGTGACGGACGGTGCGTTACACGAATGGACGGTTCATATACAGGTCTGAGCCCTCATCCCCTTCCCCTTCTCCGAGTGAAAAGGGGTGACTCCACTTACTTGCGAAGTGGGACTTTGTTGAGTGGTGCGGTTTGTTGGTCCCGCACAAATTACCCTCATCTCCCGGCCCATTCACCGAAGTAGAAAGGGTGACTCCAATTGCTTGTCCAAAGGGGCTTTCGGCGGTTAGTGCCGTTTGCTAGCGCGCCTCAATGCACTTCCCTCATCCCCCTTCCCCTTCTTCGAGGAGAAGGGGGGCACGTCCTGGGAATGCGCAACAGTACAGTTGTTCTGAGCGGTTTGCTGGGCGGCCTCAATGCTTGGAGCCGAAAAAGCCTGCGGAAGAAGGGGTCGCGGTGGCCGGTGTTACCCTGTTTGCCTGCGCGCTTCTTGTGTTGCTTCATCCGCTTTCGAACTTCCGGCTTTTGGTTCTTCAAAGTGTTTTGGCGATGCGCTTCTCTTCTTTCTTCACCTCCTTGCGTCCTTCTTCTCTTTCTTAGCCGGGATTTTTCCTGCTTCTCCTTGCTGATGCCCCTCCTGCGCATGTAACGGTGGCGCAGCAGCCAAGGCCAGCAGCACAACGAGCAGACGGAAGAGGTTTCCGGAACATGATCAATGAGCCGCCAAATTCGTGCCGGAAGCACATACCTAACTTTGCGGCGGTTAAGCACCCACACTACCTTGCTGATGAACTCCCGCGACCTTGTTGTATTGTCCATGAGCGCCCTGTTTTGTTGGGGGGATGCAAGAAGGAAAACAACATTGGCGTGCCGTTGACCAATGTGGACATCAACATCAACGTGAACTTGCCGGAATATGTGGATTTGACGGCGACCGGCGGCTGGGTCTACATCACAGGGGGTTCTCAAGGCATCATCGTCTACCGCAACGGCCCGGACCAATTCACTGCGATGGACCGGCATTGCACGTACCAACCGGAAAACCTGTGCAAGGTTTATGTGGACGACATAGCCAACATCGCGCGCGATACCATTTGTTGCGGCAGTGCATTTCTAATGTTGGACGGCAGCGTTACGGAAGGTCCTGCTGCGCTGGGATTGAAATTGTACCACACCACGTTCAACGGGACCACGCTGCATATTTTCAACTAGGTGTTTGTAGGTTGGTGGTTGGCGGTTTGAATGCCCCCCTTCCCCCGACCTCATCCCCTTCCCCTTTCTCCGAGGGAGAAGGAGGGCGCGTTCTGCTTTTTTGGTGGTACTTGGTTGCGCAGTGCTGTTTGCTGGACGGCCTCAATATGCCCTCACCCCCCGGCCCCTTCTCCGATGGAGAAGGGGTGCTGCGTTCTGCGAATGCGCAATAGCTCGCTTGTTTATGACGGTTTGAGGGGCGGCCAATGTGCCCTCGCTTGGCAGCTCGTCTAAAGAGGAAGTGCGGCCACAGCGTATAAAACGCAGGGCCGCACTTCAGTCAATTGAGCAACGACGATAACCTCAGTAACGGTACTCGTCCGTCTTGTAAGGTCCGTTTTTCGGTACGTCGATGTACTTGGCTTGCACGTCAGTAAGCTCCTCCAGCTCAACGCCGATCTTGGCTAAGTGCAGCCTGGCCACCATCTCATCGAGGTGCTTGGGCAACACGTAGACTTTGTTCTCGTACTTGCTGTCGTTGTTCCACAGTTCGAGCTGAGCGAGCGTTTGGTTGGTGAAGCTATTGCTCATTACGAAGCTGGGGTGGCCGGTGGCGCAACCGGAGGTTCACTAAGCGGCCTTCCGCGAGTATCAGGATGTCTTTGCCGTTGATGGTGTACTTGTCCACCTGTGGCGATCTCCCACCTTGCTCTTGCCGTGGTTCTTGTTCAGCCAGGCCATGTCAATCTCGTTGTCGAAGTGGCCAATGTTGCAAATGATGGTCTTGTCTTTCACCGCCTCGAAGTGCTCGCCGCGAATGATGTCGCGGTTGCCCGTGGTCGATGATGATGCCGGCGCGCGGTGCAGCGTCGGCCATTCTCTTCACTTCGAAGCCCGTCCATGGCGGCCTGCAGTGCGCGTGCGATCGGGTCGATCTCGGTAACGCCACGCGTGCTCCTGCACCTTTCAATGAAGCGGCGGTGCCTTTGCCCACGTCGCCGTAACCTGCTACGACGGCCACTTTGCCGGCCATCATTACGTCGGTTGCGCGACGGATGGCGTCCACGGCGCTCTCCTTGCAGCCGTACTTGTTGTCGAATTTGCTCTTGGTAACGCTGTCGTTCACGCTGATGGCGGGCATCACGAGGGTGCCGTTCTTCTGGCGCTCCTTCAGGCGATGAACTCCGGTGGTGGTCTCTTCGCTGAGGCCTTTGATGTTCTTGGTGAGCTCGGGGAACTTGTCGAAGACCATGTTGGTGAGGTCACCGCCATCGTCAAGGATCATGTTCAACGGCTCGCCGCCTTCAAAGGCAAAGATGGTCTGCTCAATGCACCAATCGAAATCTTTTTCACTGAGTCCTTTCCATGCGAACACGGGGATACCGGCCTTGGCAATTGCCGCGGCGGCGTGGTCCTGCGTGCTGAAGATGTTGCAGCTGCTCCAGCTCACTTGTGCGCCGAGGTCCACCAGGGTCTCGATCAACACGGCGGTCTGGATGGTCATGTGCAGGCAACCCGCGATGCGCGCGCCTTTCAGCGGATTCTTGCCCTTGTATTGGGTGCGGAGAGCCATCAGTCCGGGCATCTCGGCCTCGGCGAGTTCAATCTCCTTGCGTCCCCAATCTGCGAGGGCGATGTCTTTCACTTTGTACTTGAGTTGTTCTGCTGTCTGTGGCATGTTCCGTGTTTTCAAAAGGAGTGCAAAGGTAGAAAATGCGATGAGAAGATTAAAAGTTGGTGATTGGTGGGTGGTGATTGGTGAATAGGCCTGACGTTGCCTCGACCACCCGGCCCAATTGTGACTTCATGTTCTCCCAAACCCTTTGCGTTCTTGGTGTTCTTAGCGATTCCAACTGCATTTCGTGGCGTTTTTTAACTGCCGCAGGCATGGCCCGTTGCGCCATTGCGTTGTTGCGGTTAATCCTAGCGCGATCTTTCGCACTAAGTTCGCGGCATGGGGTACTTTCGCGATCGACTCGACCGGAGCGGCGAAGGCTGGCGGGCGAAAGATGCTTGCCGTGTCGACTGACCCCGACTTCGGTGCTGACGAAGCCCAATTGGAACGCACTGTGCAGAACGCCTTGCATGGCAAAAGCAGACACGATCTTCGTGGGTGGAAGTCTGCTTCACCCGGCGGCCTTCGACCGCTGCGTGGAATTGGTAAAGCAATGGAGCGACCGTCCCGGTGGTAAGCTTTTCCCCGGCAGCCCGGCGCAGCTTAGTAAGCATGCTGATGCGGTAGCTTTTTCTCAGCCTCATCAGCGGCCGGAATCCTGAGTCAGGTCGGGATTGGCGACCACGCGTCACGGCTGCGCCCACCATACGCGCCATGGGTGTGATCGAGGCCATTCCGACGGGTTACATGTTGGTTGACGGAGGCAAACCAACCACAGTGTGCTACGGAGCCAGACGCGCCGATCCGCGCACGACATGCCGGGAATCGCTGCGGCTACGGCCATTGCCGGTGAATTGCTGGGGCTGCGGACCATCTAGTATGGAACTGGTAGCGGCGCGTTGCGCACGGTTTCTCCGGAGACAATCGCAGCGGTGCGCAAAAGTGCGCCGTGCCTATCATCATCGGAGGCGGAATCCGGGACGTGAAAACCGCGCAGGTCTTGTGCGATGCCGAGCGGATGTGCTGCAGTGGTCGGGACGGCTTTTGAGCAGGACCCTGACCACATCTTCGCTATGAGCGAGGCGGTGCATGGTTAAAGACCTCGGGAACTGACGTGGAGGCGCGGAGGCGCTGAGAACGCGTATTCCGCAGTTGATGGTTTCAAAGGTGAACCGCTGATGAACGCTGATTGACGCTGATAATGCGAAGCGCCGCAGGTGTTGGGTTCCGGAGTTCAACTACGGACGAACACGGATGTGATCCGGTGTCACCCAACGATCACGGATGGCTGCTGTGATGGCCAATGAACGCAGGCGCGCTTTGAGGTCGAAGAAGTGACCAGAGATCATGAGTTCGTCCGGTGTTGTTCGGCGAGAGGAAATTGGCAGCCCCTCTGCTCCACTGTTTCCCTTTGAACCCACGAATGAGCGCGAGAGTCTTTCCGTGACCGCATTTTTTTCGCTTGTGGGCTCCAGAAATCGTCGATGCCGTCGATGGGTGGCTGCACTTTTCCGCGTTGGTCGCGCAGCATGTCTACAATGGCGACCTGTATAGTGGTGAAAAGCCGCTTGGCTTCGGCATCATTTTCGGCGGCGAAGATGTTCACAGTGAGCATCGCATGCGGCTCTTTTCAATTGCGCGCCTGGTGAATCGTCCGCGGTAGAGCGCTACGGCCTGTCTCCGGATTGGTTCCGTGCGAAGTGCGAGGCAAATGCGAACGGCAGTCCGAGCATCGCTGCCAACTGCGCGCCGTAGAGGCTGGAAACCGAGCAGCCAGACGTGGCATCGTCCTGCCCTTCACCGGGAATGGCTTTGATCTTGCCCCGGTTCCGCGGGCTGGAAATAGAACTGCAGTTCCTGCACATCCTGCGGGAATTGGTCCGCACTGGCGTTCACGTCGCGACGCAAGGCCCGTGCGGTAAGTTGGTCGGTGCCCGGCGCGCGCCCCAAGCCGAGATCGATCCTGTCCCGGAATATCGCGTTCAATGTGCCGAACTGACCAGCGATCACCAATGGAGCGTGGTTGGGAGATAACGCCACCCCGCGCCCACACACACGTAATGGTCTTGGTGGCACCCGCCACATGGCCGATCACCACGGCGGTGGCCGCGCTAGCGATGCCCGCTACGTATGCGTCGTTCGAAATCGATAACCTGCCCGAGAAAAGCGTCAGCTTCTCTCACGGTCCACCTTAGTAGAATAAATTCGTGAATGCCAGCCAGATCACGCTCAGATCGCGCGGTCCATTCAACCCTTAGTAGCGCGGCCATACTTCTTCCAGAGGTCCTCGTGAACTCGTGACGCGACCGGCTTTCAGGTCCGCATCTCCTTCTGCAATTGCCGCACGCTGCTCATCTGTGAGTTCATCATACCAGTTCAGCAGTCTCGTTGGTCTTCTTTAACTGGAATAACGAATTGAGCAGACCCTTGTCATCCAACTGGGAGAGCCATTGGACCAACCTGCTTCATGGCATCGGTACTCATCCTTTAGTCTTGAGTTCAAAGATAGAAATGTCCAGCCCGCTTAACCTTCAAAACCGCACACCAACCTCTGCCCCAGCACGTCGATCGGAGCCTGCGGAAAAGCCCTAACCTGCTCCTGTCTGGTCGTCGCCGATGCAGCTGTAGCCAGGCCGTTGCTGTCGCATGCCTCCGCTGAAAATGTTGCGCACTGTGAGAGTGAAGTCCACGCTCTTAGTGCCCTTCCAGTGAAACAAGGAAAACGCTGGCGCGCAGGTCATTCACGATGGGCATCACAGGCGGTCGTTGTTGGCGCCGTTGTCCAAGCATTGTTGGCCCACGTACTTGGTAACGAATGTGACATAGGCGCGGCCTTTCTTCGGCTTGTCCCAAACGCGCAGACTTAATTGGCTTCTGCCGCGATGGCGTTGGGTGAAAAGGCGAGGTCGCTGGAAACATAGCGGGCACCGCTACTTCGGGCCGCCCTTGTCCCAGTCGTCCACGTATTCGGTGTAGTTGCGCACCTGTTCATGCTGAAAGTGGCATTGGCCTTCCACGTTAGCGGTCGATATCTGCGCGGCGAACATCAGCTCCACGCCGGCCTCGGTAGCTCGCCATGGCACATTAGTGCGCAAGGCAGCGCCTACGTCGTTCAATTCCTCCGGCTAACACGAGATGGTCGGTGTAGTCCATGTAGTACGCGTTGATGCCCGCATTCCAAACGACCGGCGCGCGGCGAGTTCATGTAGCCCAGCCGTAATCGAAGAGGCGCTCCGACTTGGACGACTGCTTGGCGTGGTTTCTTCGAGGTCGTCCCGGTTCGGTTTCGCGGTTGGCCACGGCGTATCGAAGGTATGCTCCTTCCTCCCTTTCCGGTGCGCCAGAGCAACCCGGCTTTCTCGGGTTGAAGAGTGTAGTCCAACTGCTGCGTCACGCTGTCGAGGGCGTTGTTGAAGCCGAGGAAACCGTAGCCAACATTCTCGCAGTTGTAAGTCGCCGTAGAGACTCGACTGGTGTTGAAGCCGCGTATGTCAATCGCGAAGCCGTTGGCATCGGATTCTCTTCGCGTTGTCATTACAGTAGCGATTGCGGATGTCCGTGTTTCCCCGCATGGCGTGCCCGGGAGATCACTCGCCGTAGTGTTCGCCGCTGCACCGCCAGTAGCTGCGCTCTAGCATCAGTCTGTGCGCGTCCAGCTTTCACTTCCGCGCTGGCGTTCGAACCCGTGAGCGTATTGGCCAACCAGCGCCGCCGCATGAGGTCCGTGGTACTGATGCTGTCGCCGCCGATCACCGCTGGCGCGATGCCATAAGCCGGCATGTCGTCATCAAGCCTGAACCGCTCGTAATAGCCTGCGCCACGTTTCCTCGAACAGCGTAAGGTTCAGGCGGTGTTGGCTCCAAGAGTCTAACGTAACAGTTGGAAGAAGGTTCGATCGTAGTGGTCCACTTTAAGGTCGTAGGTGAAGCCGTCGTAGGTCCTTGTGGTCGTGACCACCCTCGCGTGGAACGCCATCCCGCTTGGTAGGTTTCTTCCAACGCCCCGAACGTGATGAAGCGCACGAACGCGTCTTCCCCACCCATGCACCTTGTAGGAAATAGCTTTCAGAACAGACAGGCGCGGTCGATGGAACCGTTGCTGGTGATGGCGACAAGCGCATTTTGAGGTTGAACTTGTCGCTGATGAGCCCTGTACCCGGTGCTTAACGGGAATACTGCTGCGTGTTGTACGAACCTGCACCGGCACTATCAGGCCCCACGCCTGACGCTTTCTTACGGATGTGGTGCGCAAATTCACGCTGGCACCGAATGCGCCCGACCGTTGGCCGTTGGCCCCACGCCGCGCCGTATCTCAACATCCTCAGCACCGGTGGCAAGGTCCCGTGGCAGGCTCACCAGGAATGCACCTCGGCTCTCCGCATCGTTGAAAGGCACGCCGTTCAGCGTGATGTTGGTGCGCGTTGCATCGCTCTGGCATCCGCATGTTCGTGCAGCTGACGCCGGCGCTGCCATCGATGCCAACGACCACGCTGAGCTGCAGCGTCCAGCAGGTATGGCAGGTCCACGCCGAGCATTGGTTTTCGCAATGTCCGGAGCGCTCAAGGTGCTTTTGGCAAACGGGCGCAAGGGGTCGCCGGTGCGCAAGGCGGTTACTTCGGCTGCGGAGACGGAACTCGGTGCTTCGTTGCATCACCAACTTCCGGATGGAATTCTCTCCGGCCTGCAATCGCGATCACGGTATCCTTCGGAAGAAAACGACACTGAAATGCGCAAACGCGTATCACAGTTTCAACAACCCTCTGGCCTTGAACGCGCCCGCGCATCGGTTCGGGCAAGCCTGCCAAAATCAACCGAACTGCACGCTGGCAATGGCAAGGTGCGCCATCGGCATCGCGCACGCTTCCGTTCAATCTCACTTGGGCGAAAGCCAAGTTTGCGTGCATAAGGGTGCAAGGTAGACCGATAGAAATGCCTCATTATCCTCCGTGGGTTACGTCTGGCACCGGAGGTGCTCCAGTAGTTCGGAGCGGTCCCTTCGCAGCATTACCCGCGCAGGTTCTATGGGCACGACTCAGCTTCTCTCGGCAACCCAGTGTTTCGACGTGGCAAAGGTAGTGCGCAGCGGGCGTAAATGGACAACGATGGACACTGATGGACCGAGCGAAGCCGCAGTCCACAACTCGGGTTGGCACCCGGTCCCAGCCGGGAGCCGGTTATCCGACATCGGCACCAGCCGACCATCGCGTTGACTGCTTGCCGCAGCCGCTCCTCCCTCTTCCGCCTTCAAACATCACATAGGGCTTCTTTCAATTTCTTCAACATCTTCTCATGCACCAGCAAATAAGCGGTCACGGTCGCGGGTCCTCGCGGCGATCGTACACCCACGGAATGTCGGGACGACATAAAAGCCACAAGTCGTACGGGCGGCCTCGGTCTGTTGAACGATCCAGATCACTGCACCCATACTTCTCCTCGCCCCAGATGCGGATAGTGATGGAGGTCGGCATCGCAGACCAGCAATTGTACGCCAGCCGGGCTTTCCGCTGCCGCTCGTCTTCTGTCCGCAACTGAGCCCGCGATCCTCACGAGACCGCTTTCATCGTAGCGACCGCTCCAGTCCATCCAAGCATTGCCGCGCCATTTCAATCCAAAGCGACGCCGGGTAGTGCCCGCCAAGTCCTCGCAAAAAGGGACTGCCACTGCATTCGGCTCCGGTCACAACCACTTTGCGCAGGGACAAAGTAACTTCGCAGGCAGGCAGCGAATGGAAACGTAGCACTCGTCTTCTATTTGGAACGATAGCACCGATGAAAAGCACACTTACCCTCCCCTTGTCGCTTCGTCTTGACGATTACCGCAAATGCGCAACTGGCGCCGCAGACCAATGCGCCCTCTACCGCCACATGCTGAGGTGAAAAGCAATGGTAGAAGAACATGGATAAGCCTTTGGTAAGCGACGCAACGCACAGTTCATTTCCACCGGTGAAGCCGACCGTATCGCGCAGCATTTGCATTTAGTGGCGGGCTACTTGCGCACGCACGTCGCGGAAGGTCTTCCGCCGAAGCAGCCACGCAAACGCGCTGAACCCTTGAACGATCTGGACAACTACGCCGAAATGTGGACGTTTCCTGCAGAACTACGTTTTGCCTTTCCGAACCCGGTCTTTATCGACCCGAACGGCAACCGCCCGCGCCGTGGGCCAACTGACGATCGAGAGCGGGCACAACGAGCCTGGCGGAAAGCATCAGCAAGGAAATGAACCTCGCCTACGTGCATGACATGAAGCGTGCGGATGTGGCGCACTGGGCAACGGAAGAAGGTTTTACGGAAGATGAGCCTGGCGTGATCCAACTGGGATATCCGCCCAGCACGCAATGGGGATGCGCCTGGCGGCGGCACCAACGGCTCCGTGAAAGTGCTGCTGACTGCCTTTGGGGACGTTGCTCGTTGCCGGCGCATTCACCTGCCGGGCGGCGTGGCGGCACACAACGTCGCGGGTATGGAACGGTTCCACTTATATGGCTTTGGGCAGCGGCGTGAACGGTGCCATTACTCTGCGGTAGCGTTTTCAACGGCAACATTTACTTGGGCGGGTCTGGCTTCAACGCCAACAACGACTTGGCGACATGGAACGGCACACAATGGAATTACACGGCCGTGTTCCAAGGAAATACCTCATATGGCTGCATTGCACGTAAAGGGCGACACGCTTTTCGCCGCAGGTGAAGTCCGTTTTGCGGGACCTGACGACCATGTGGCCTACCTCAATGGCACGGAATGGCAATTTGTTTTTGGCACGTTCATCGCGCCGTTGCTTTGCCTCGGCACGCACAATGGCAAATTGGTCGCAGGAGGCGAATTATCGGGCATTGAGATCGGCGATCCGGAGAGTTGGGCGCAAACCATATCGCGCATCCTTAACTCCAACGGTTAGCAATAACTAGGCGATGGGCTGATAAATGTTCGCGCCTTGGTGGATGTGAACGACACCTTGTATATGCTGGCGGCCTGATGTTCGCGAACGTTGTTCCCTTGTTCGGTCTGGCGCGAATGGCACTGGGGCCGGAAACATGGGAGCCATTGATGCCGAACCTCGCTTGCTATGTCATACAAATGCCTCGGCGCCACGCAGGTCAATTCATTGGCATGGGACGCAGAGTAACTTTCATGGGCGGCGCTTTCTGGAGTTGTCGGCCTCAACCTG
>JADJVC010000010.1 GCA_016710685.1 Flavobacteriales bacterium
AATTCCACCAATAAGGCTTGACCACTATTGGCAGATGAAGCGGCGCGGACCATTCACCTGAACCTCGGCGCGAGCGTATCTCCACATGTTGTACCCCTTGCGGAAGCCGGTCCAGCAGATCCGGCCATTCTGGAGCAGTATGCCATTGCTCTTCACTGTTCAACGAATAGGCATATTGAATTTGGAGGCCATTTCCGAACAGCAAGGTTCTGGCCACGATCCCGCACCGGTCATCGGTTCGGAGCAACACACAGGGTTCAGTGGTGGACTGGGGCAGGTCGTTGATGATGAGATGGGCCAGATGGGCCGCAGCAAAGCCGAGGTATCTTCACGGGGCTTAGGTGAAACAACACATAACCCTGCCTCGGAAGCGATCGACAGGTGACCCAGATCGGGTAACAGGTCATGTATGTCATCCGTTGGCAGTCCTTCAGCGGTGGTCCACTGCCAGTGCTCGCGCACCTGGTTTCTTGCATCTTTAATCCGGATGCGCCCTTGGCTGTTACACACCAAAGTGTATCCCCGAAGCGGTGCAAGCGTCGAACGATATCGGAACACAGCCCATTCGTGGTGTTTATTGAGCCAACGACCTGTGCCTTGGACCATATCAGATTGCCCATGCCCGCCGTAGCTATGGCCAGGCTGTCCCTTCCGTATGCGATGAGGTCATTGATGCGGATGCTTGCATAGGGTTCAGGCAGCCTGTACTCCGCTGCTAGGCCTCATTGTCCCAGGCGATCGAACTCCCGTTCCCCTCAGTCCAGAGTATCCCGTCGGCATCTTCGGTAATGCAAGCCGGTTTTCTGCCAGCCTTGAGTCCATTGGTTGCCGAGCAGGGTGGCCGTTAGGTTCGGCCCAGGCAGCATTCTGGTGATTCCGTTACCGACGGTAAACACTTTTCCATCGCCGCTTATGCAGGGATTTGGCCATGGTGAAAACCGAAGAACTTCTTGCGCCGACCAGCTTGGACGGATTCTCCGGTGACCATTTGAAAACCCCAAAATCCCCTGCAAACCAAATGGAGTTGTCCGGGTGTTCGCGGATGCGCATGATCCTTCCCACGGCCCGGCAAATCCGGAAGGGAACTCAGGTTTTAGGGTGTTGTTCCTGAAAGGAAAGGATGTTTCCCTTTTTGAGAGCCGATCCATACCGGTCTTTGCCTTTGACCAAGGCAAGAAAGCCATCATGCCCTTCGCCTCCCTCGGATCGATAGATAGCTCCATCTTCGCCGTTGCCTTGAACCCGAAAGACGCCTTTTTGGTCGGTGTACAGAACCAATGGTCGCCTCGCCGATCTTCATAAACCGAGTTGACTTTGTCCCTGGCGAACCAGCGGCTTATCGGGCCAAACCCGTTACCGCGTTTGGGCCAATTATCATTACCTGCATCCCTTCGGAACAGCCAAATATTTCCTTAGGAATCCGGGTGCAACCGCTATGCAGTAACGGGTCCACGTTACCACCGGGACAAGGCAGTTCCAACGGGCCGTTGCATTGCAGTTCATGGATCGCATTTTTCCCAGGACCAATGGCGCCTTGCCCCCCTCTTCCCATTTGGGTTACCAAGCTGGTGATTAAAGGTGTGGAAGGAATGGTGTAAAGTCGGGCCAGATTTGCTCCATTGAAACGCCCACCACATCGCCGGAATAACACAAGATGCTGCCGTGCTGGTCGCGGAATACGTTGTGGATCCGACTATTGCCCGGCAGGAAAAGCCCCCTGTCCCCGGCCATGTCCAGCCTGAAAACATCACCGTTGAGGTTAGCGAACCAAAGTCGGCCCGTTCAGGTCCTCGCAGACGGAAGTCAACGCCGATCCCCCTGTGATCAGCTCCAGCTTTTCGGTTTTGCGTGAATTAATGATCTCGCCTCGATACCAATAGCTGAGCCGACCGTTCAGGGTTAGAAACCAGATCCGGAATTCCGAATCCTCGTACAGGCCGATCACCTCATTGTCCGTTAAGCCATCGGCCACTGAAACACGTTGAATTCCACACCATCGTAACGGGCCACCCCGCATCCGTGCCAAACCATAAAAACCCTTCATGGTCTTCCAGTGCGCAATAGACCTGGTTGCTGGGTAGTCCATCGGCAAGGGTGAGATTCGTATGAAAGGGATCTTGCGCCAAACAGACAAACAGGGCAATGAAAAGCAAAACGTCACGGCCCAGCGAAAACCAAAAGCGGAGAATGTCTCGGTCGTGCACTTTGATCCATTGACCCGGAAGTGATACGTGTCATCGAAAATAAAAAGCCGGGCCAGACAGAGGTCAACCAAACAGCATGCAGCTCTCTGGACAGAAGCGCATCAATGGCGCGGATCGCCTTGCTTGCCGGAAGAGGCATTTGCTGTGTAGGAAAAGCCCAGGTTCAGTTGTTCCGGTTCAAGAACCGGGCTAGCCATGAAGGAGCAAATTACAGATACGGGCGATACCCGGTTCAGAATTATCCGATCAAGGCAACACCGCCAACCCCTTTAACACCACCTCCGCCTTCTTCGCACCAATCTCAGCGACAACATCCTCACTGCTCGCTTCGCGAATGCCCTTGATGGAGCCGAAGCGCTTGAGCAGTTTCTGCGCAGTGCCGGGGCCAACGCCGGGAATGTCTTCCAGCGCGGTGCGCACGGTTCGCTTGCTGCGCTTGCCACGGTGGTGCGTGATGCCGAAGCGGTGGGCTTCGTTGCGCATGTGCTGGATGAGCCGCAAACTGGAACTGCGTTTGTCGATGTGCAATGGATAAGGGTCGCCGGGGAAGAAGATCTCCTCCAGGTTTTTCGCGATGCCCACCACGGCGATCTTTCCGCGCAGGCCGAGGCGGTCGAAAACGTTGAGCGCCGCATGCAGCTGGCCTTTGCCGCCATCGATCACCACGAGTTGTGGCAGCGGTTCGCCCTCAGTTTGCAGCCTTGCGTAGCGGCGTTCCACGGCTTCTTCCATACTGGCGAAATCGTCCGGGCCTTCCACCGTGCGGATGTTGAAGTGGCGGTAATCTTTCTTGCTGGGCTTGGCGTCCTTGAAGACCACGCAGGCGCTCACGGGGTCGGTGCCTTGGGTGTTGCTGTTGTCGAAACACTCGATGTGGCGCGGTAGCTCACTGAGGCGCAGGTCTTGCTTGAGCTGTTCGAGGATGCGGTTGGTGGCGGCCTCGGGATCAACGAGCGATTCCTGCTTTTGCTTGTCGATCATGAAGTACTGCGCGTTGCGCGTGCTGAGCTCCAGCAAGTGCTTTTTGTCGCCGCGCTGGGGCACGGTGAAGTGCAGGTCCGGCATGTCGATGCCCGGCTCCATGTACGATGGCCTCGGTCGCGCTGCTGCGGTAGCGTTGGCGCAGTTCGGCGATGGCGAGCTGCAGCACCTCGTCGTCCGGCTCGTCCAGCTTGCGTTTCAATTCAATGGTGATGCCTTGCACGATAGCACCGTCGATCACGCGCATGTAATTCACGAAAGTGCTGTCGGTGTTGCGCGCCAAGCCGAACACGTCCACGTCGCCGATGTCCGGATGGACCACGGTGCTGCGCGCTTGGTACTTCTCCAAACGTTCAAGCTTTCGCGCACTTCCTCGGCTTTTTCAAACTCCAGCTTTTCGGCATGCGCGGTCATTTGCTCTTTCAGCAAGCGCACCACGCCGCTGATGCGCCCTTTCACCACCTGCCGGGCCAGCGCCACGTTGGCGTCGTACTCCGCTTCGTCCTGCAATGCTTCGCACGGCGCTTTGCAGTTGCCGAGGTGGAATTCCAAGCAGCGCTTGTACTTGCCTTTGGCCACGTTCGCCGGGCTGAGGTCGTAGTTGCAGGTGCGCAACTTGTACATCTGGTGAACGAGCTTCAACAGCGTCCGCATGGTGCGCACCGATGCGAAGGGGCCGATGTATTCCGAACCGTCGTCCTCGGGATTGCGCATGCCTTCGATGCGCGGAAAATGCTCGTTGCGGATGCGGATCCACGGATAGCTTTTATCGTCGCGCAGCTGGATGTTGTAGCGCGGCTGGTATTCCTTGATCAGCGAATTTTCCAGCAACAGCGCGTCGTAGGGCGTTTCCACAACAATGGTGCGCAGGTCGACGATCTTGCGGACAAGTGAGTTGGTCTTGCCGTCGGGGTGGTTCTTCGCGAAGTAGCTGCTTACACGGCTCTTGAGGTTAGTGGCCTTGCCGACGTAGAGGATCTTGCCATCGCTATCATAGAACTGGTATACTCCGGGCTTGGTGGGGAGCGGGGAGACTTTGTCGCGGACATCGATGGGAGAGGACATTGGAACCGCGAAATTACGGATGTCTTACCGCTTCGGGATTTTTACCGCAACGGGCGCAACGCCTGAAAATGGCATAGGCCGAAATGGGTCGGGCTTCTCCGCATGTCATTGCATTAACGTTGCGCTCGTTGCGAACGTTGTGGTCCGCATTCTTCTATTCCTCGCGGTAAATCCGGTTTCAATCCGACCTTTGCGGTGTGAAAACGATTCATTTCAAGGACCTCGGCCCCATTGATTACGACAAAGCGTGGGACTACCAAAAGAGCTTTCCAAGCCACCATTGCGCGGAAAGTCGCCAACCGGGAATTGCCCCCGGAGCAGCAACGCCCACGGAAGACCACTTGCTTTTCTGCGAGCATCCGCACGTTTACACGTTGGGAAAAAGCGGAAAAGTGGCGCACCTGTTGTTGAATGAAGAAGGCTTGCGGCGCGAGGGCGTGCAGTTCTTCCCGATCGATCGCGGCGGCGACATTACCTACCACGGGCCAGGCCAGATCGTGGGTTATCCCATCTTCGATCTGGACCATTACTTCACCGATGTACACCGCTTTTTGCGCACCTTGGAAGAGGCGCGATTCGGCACGTTGGAAGCGTACAAGATCGAGGCCGGGCGCATCGATGGGCTAACCGGAGTGTGGCTCGATGGCGACGACCCGGCCAAGGCGCGGGAAGATCTGCGCGTTCGGCATCAAGGCCAGCCGCTGGGTTACCATGCACGGCTTTGCGTTCAACGTGAACACGGACTTGAGCTACTTCGACCACATCGTGCCTTGCGGCATAGCGGACAAAGGCGTTACCTGCATGGCGAAGGAACTTGGTGGGCTACTCGACATGCAGGGCGTGAAGGACAGGCTGAAGCTGGAGCTGGCGGACTTGTTTGATGTGGAGCTGGTGTGATTGCGCCCGCTCAGAGCATCCGCACAGTGATCAGTTTATCCATTCAACGATCATCGCGCCATGCCCGCATTTCTTCCAAAGTGATCTTCGAGAACGCGGGGATCATGCCCAAAAGCTTCTTCGCATCGAACGGTTCAGGAACCACCGACGCGGTGCGCTTGCGCACGGGCTTCTTGGTCTTCTTTGTTCGGACTTCTACTTCGCGCTTAGCCATCACCCCAAAAGTAGCACAATTGCCAGAATTGCACTTAGGCACTTACTTTCGGACCGGAACACCCACCCATGCGCATCCTCCTCAAGATCCTCCTCTGGTTCGCAGGCATCATCGCCGTGCTGATCGCCCTTTGTTACATAACCGGCAACGGCCACATCGTGAAGGGAGTGCGTTTCACCTACCTGATGGGACGCAGTGGGCCGGAGATCGACGACCGGAATTTCTTCGCCTACAACGCTATTCCTGCTGATGATCCGCAGCCTTGGCCAAAGAGCCCGCGCTACGGCAAACTGTCGTTGACCGATGAACAGATCATCGCGCTACAAAAACTGAACACGGTGGGCTTCGTGGTGATCAAGAACGACAGCCTCCTGTTCGAGGATTATTTCGAAGGCTGGCGCGATGATTCGGTGAGCAACAGTTTCAGCGTGGCGAAGAGCTACATCAGCGTGCTGGTCGGCATTGCGATGCAGGAGGGCAAGATCACCGACCTGAACACGCCGGTGGGGCAGTACCTGCCGGAGTTCGACACGTTTGACGAATGCCACAAAAAGATCACGCTTTGGAACCTGCTCACCATGAGCACCGGCGGACTGGAGCGAAAGCGGCGCAAGCCCGTTCAGCGATAACGCGAAGGGCTACTACGGCGATAACGTGAGCGAACTCGCCATGGACCAACCCTGCCGCGAAGAGCCCGGCAAGGAATTCGACTACGTAAGCGGCAGCACGCAGATCATGTCGGACGTGCTGCAAAAAATTTACGGCATGCCGCTGAACGACCTGGTACGCGAAAAGCTCTGGAAGCCGCTTGGCGCAGAGCACGACGCATACTGGGGCAAGGACCGCGAAGACGGCGACTTCAAAGCGTTCTGCTGCCTCTACGCCACCGCGCGCGACTTCGGCCGCATCGGGCAGCTTTGGTTGGACAGCGGGGAGTGGAAAGGCAAGCGCATCGTGCCGGAGGAATATTGGAATGCATCGATCACACCGGCGAAACTGATGGACAAAGGCGAGCCCAACAACCGCTATGGCTACTACTGGTGGCTGGCAACGGTGGACGGTATGCAGATGTATTACTGCCGCGGTTTCCATGGTGAATACATGGTGGTGATCCCGCAGGAACGTTTGATCATGGTGCGTACCGGCATGAAATGGGAGGAGCACAACGACGTGGGACATCCGAAGGACGTGTTCCAGTACACGGAGATCGCGCGGGCGTTGGCGGCAGAGAAACCCTGAAAAAAGTCGTGAGTCATTGAGTCGTGAGTCTTGAGTCCGAGGTCGCAAATCATCACCCACCGGTCATCCAAAAGCATCTCCGATTCATCCTCTGTGATCCTCCGTGCCTCTGTGCCTCTGTGGTGTAAAATCTCGAACCCTCCTAATCTCATCCCCATGCGCAACGAGCACATTAAAGATCTTAGCAAAGATCCTCTTCCTCGACATTGAGACCGTGCCGGCCGTGCCGAATTTCAGCGAACTGGACGGGCGCACTGCAAAGCTTTTCGGTGACAAAACGCGCTTTGAACAGGAGCGCAGCGGGAAGACGGCGGAAGAAGTCTATGGCGACAGGGCGGGCATTTTTTCCGAGTTCGGGAAGATCGTCTGCATCGGCTTCGGCGGATTGAAGAAGGAAGGCAGCGGCCACGTCATGCGTGTCACTTCGTTTCATGGCGAAGATGAACGCGAGGTTCTTCATCGCTTCGTGGAACTGCTGAACAAGAGTTACAACACGGACGACCATTGGCTTTGCGGCCACAACGGCAAGGAGTTCGACTTCCCGTGGATCGCACGGCGCTGCATCGTGCATGGCATCAAACTGCCGAAGCTGCTGGACGTGGCCGGCCAGAAGCCGTGGGACCTGGGTTTCCTCGACACCATGAACATGTGGAGCTTCGGGGACCGGAAAAATTTCACTTCGCTCGCGTTGCTCACGCACATCCTCGGCATCCCCACGCCGAAGGACGACATCGGCGGCGCCGACGTGGCGCGCGTGTACTACGAGGACAAGGACCTGGAGCGCATCGCCACGTACTGCAAGAAGGATGTGGTGGCCACGGCGCAGCTGTATTTGCGGTTGCGCGGGGAAGCGGTTGTGGGAGAAGAGGGTATTTCGTTGGTGTGATCTCAACAGCGCCGTGTTCATCCCCATCAGCCATCCGTTTACTTTCGTCGCGTGAAGTGGTTGCTGCGCATCTTCGGTTTACTGGCCGCCCTGGTGGTGGTTGGCCTGTTGGCTTGGCAATGGATGACCACCGAACAGCAGCAGGCGGTCAAGGACCATGTGAAGATGTTGATCGGTAAAAATCCCCGCAGCATAAGTGGCTCCGTACCGGACGCCAATACAGTGCGGTCCGGGGATGGGGGCGGTCTGCTCACCGGCGATGGACCACCATTCGCTTTCGCGGGCGGTCCTTGGTCCACGGTGAAATTCGACCATGACAGCGTAAGCATCCGCCCCAACCTGCGCTTCGATTTCGAGTTGCCTGCCGAAGCGGATTCCACAAACCTTTCCCGGGAATGGGCGCATAGCGGATCATGGTCTTATCGCATGGATGGCAGCGAGGATTACTCCCCTGCAGTGCGGCGGCGCGTGGGCGATGTGTCCACTTCATTGTCCGGTGTGGAGGTCGGCTTTTGGATGTGGTCCTCTTCTCCGAAAACACTTCTTACGGCGGTGGTGTCCATTGATCGCGGAAGCAAGCAGCTCGCTTGGTTCGGTAAGGACCTGCCAGCTGATCCGGCGGCAACGCGCGGCAGCAGGCTTAACTGTAATTTCCTGATGCGGGAACTAGATCTGAAGCCGTCGGACATCGTATCCGTCTACTTCTGGAAGCGCGGTGGAGCCGATGCGTTCGTGGACGACATCGACATTTATTTTCACAGTGCGGAAGTGCTCGGCCGGTCAGAAGGAAAGGCATTCGCGTTGGACAGCATTGGCATTGGTGGCTTAGCCCCCATGGGTTATGCAGCTGTTTCGCTCAAGGAAGTTGCGGTGGAAAACACACGGTTCAAGATCGGTGCTGCCGCGATGAAGACGACGGTTGACGCAGTACACATCGGAGGTTCCGAAAACCAATGGCGCTTTGTCCCGCAGGAAGGTGTGGCCTATCTGTTGAATGCCGAAGGCACGCCCATCGCGATGCTGCGTCCGTGGTCCGTAGTTTCGGGTACGGACATCACGCACTTCGAGCGGGTGGTGGCGGAACCACAGCCCCATGGAATACTGCTCACCGGCTTCGATGTGGACATCGTGAACGGAAATGAAGTGATCGCGTCCACGCCTTCGCCCCAGGCCATGCTCCTCGAACTTTCACCCCGCCGATGAAAGCGCTGCTAGGGCTCATACCTCTCGTTTTGCTTGGTTGCGCTGATGGCGGCCATACGAATGACAGCAATGTGGACCGTTTCGAGGTGCTCACCAACTGGCATACCAACGGAACGGACGGAGTGAAATCCATCTCCATGGATTATACCGAGGCGATCGACAGCGGGTTTACAATTCCGTCGGTCCAGCAAGTGGAAGGAGGCCACTTCGCTTTTTCATTCACCGTAAAAGACCCCACGGGGAAAGGCCGGGCGTTCAAGTACAAGTTGTACTACCGGAACGAGTCGTACAAGATGGACGAAACCCGGCCGGACGGTGCCCAACATCCGTTGGCGGAAGAGAACTTCTATGGCAGCTGGGAAAGCGCTTCAGAGGGTTTCCGCACCACGGGTCCAACGCAGGGCGATGAGGCGTTGAATGTGGAGGACGGTTTCCGGATCCACGGCGACCCGCGCGACGAGGAACGTTTCATGCAAGATGGCAAGCGCGTGCGGTGGGCGCGGAACCCGCGGGTGGGCGTGTATTCCTTCCTGCTGGTCGCTGTGCCGGAAGATGCTTACGCCGCTGCACGGATCCCGGATGCCGTGGCGCGGATCAACGAACAGGAGAGCGGCCATTTCATTGAACCGTACTGGTATTTTCTGCATGGCCCCGGCGCGAAGCTTCCCGAAGTTGCGGTGTTGGAAGCGAAGGAAAAATTGAAGGTGACGGCACGCCCGCCGTTGGGTGCCGGCATCTACGTGGAAGAGACCGAAGGCATCTCCACCGGTGCGTTCAACGATGCATGTGGACAAACAGCGGAGCTGCGTAAACAGGCACCTTTTCAGCAGTTCATCCATTACGTGGACCCTTCCACCCGCTTCGCCAACATCCCGTTGATCGCCGATGTGCTCGGCAACGCATACACTCCGGAAGACCACGATTTCAACCGCTGCTTCTTTCCGGAGAACAAGATGGTCTCCCTGCGGCCCATGACGACCAAGGCGCCTTGCGAAACCGTGCGCTCCAACCCGGACAACAACACCATTGAACTACGCAACCCGGCATCCACGCCGAATGACTTGCGCAAGGAGAACGTCGGTGTCCGCTCGCGCAGCGGCCTCATGTATGGCAAGTACTCCATCAAGTGCAAGCTCACGCCGCTGCTGAACGACTCGGACATGTGGGTGGGCCTCACCAACGCCATCTGGTTGATCTACCAGGGTGCCCCCGGCAACCACCGCCGCACCTGCAGCAAGGATGGATTTCTGGAGAATTATTACGGCGGTGACAAAGACAAGCGCGTGCCGCAAGTGGATTACGCCGAGATTGATTTCGAGATCTTGAAAACACCGCTCTACTGCCCCGATGTCACCTTCCCGCCACTGCGTCCGCAGCAAGTGGCCGTGCCCGGTGAACGCGCCAACTGGCAGCGGCCGAAAGAAGGCGGGATCCCGAAGGGCATGATCACCGTGGCCTGCACCAACTGGGACATGGCCTGCCATTCGCCCGTCAACTTCGCCTCCGGTTGCAGCGACATCTCACACAATGGACAAACCTTCCAAAGCCAACGCTGGGACGACAACTACCGCGCCCTTACCCAAAAGATCTTTGAGCCCGACGCGGAACTGTTCCGCGGCGACCATTACTGGTTCCAGATCGACTGGAAGCCGGAGTCCGTTACTTGGCGCATCGGGCCGGATCTCGACAACCTCCGCGAAGTGGGCTACATGGACAGCACCATCACCTCCATCAGCGATGTGCAGATGCAATTGATCGTTACGCAAGAGTTCCACAACACCAAGTGGTGGCCGGGCTCGCCTTACGACCAAGGATATATTCCATTTGCGGCGAAGGATTATACGGGTGTGATCCAAGAGGTGATCATTGAATGAGGCCGCGTCTTACCCGTACCGCACTTTGGGCTCTTGGGGTTTTCGCCATTACGCTGGCCTTCCTATCGGTGTTCTGGGGTCCTGTGCTCCGCTCGCCCAACTCCTACATGTTCAACACGGACGGGGACGGGCTGAAGAACTACTTCACCGTTGCTTGGCATGTGAAGTACGATACTTCCGCATTCCAATTTCAGGGCATGAACCAGCCCTTTGGAGAGCAGATCGATTTCGTGGATGCCCAACCGCTACTCTCCAACACGCTGCGCACAGTGTCCAAGATATTCCCGTCGGTGGCGGATGAAGCAGTGGGTGTGGTAAACCTCTTCGTGCTGTTTGGGTATGCGGCGGCTGGTCTGTTTCTCTTCCTTTGCTTAGTGGAGCTGGGTTGCCCCAAATGGGCTTCCGTGGGAATGGCAGTGGGCTTGGCGCTGATGGAACCCCAGGTAATGCGCACCAACATGGCGCATTACTCGTTGGCCGCCCCTTGGGTGATACCGGCAGTCCTGTATTTATTTCTTCGCCTGCGACGCGCGGCGCGAACATGGCCATGGGCGGTGGGCATGGCCGTCCTGCTCTTTTTTCTATATCGGCACCATGCCTATTTGGCCATTATGGCCAGTGCTTGGTTGGGCCTGCGATGGTGCCTAGGACTGGTTCGCAGTGCAGACCGTTCCTGGCGCTGGTCCTTGGTGGTGGCCATGGTTATTCCGTTAACACTGCACCTGCTGATCGGCATTGCGACCGACCACCACACGGAACGTACCGACCACCCCACGGGCTTCACGGATTACCAAACCGGCTGGGTCAGCTTGCTCCACCCGGAGCATCTGGTACATAGCCCGCTGGCCAACGCGTTGATAGGTGCTCGCACGGCAAGTCTTGAAGGCCTGTGTTATCTCGGTCTCGGCGGAATGTTGATGATGCTCATGCTGGTCCTGCTTTCCCCTGTACTTTTCCTGAGGCACAAGCGGGGCGACATTCCGGCCGTTTGGAGGCAGGAGGGTCCGGCGGAGTCCTTGCGGATGTTCGGGTGCAGTCTGCCATTGTTGGCGTTCGCTTTCGGCTTTCCGTTCGACCCGCACCATATGGACCTCCTCTGGGATCTTCCCTTGGTCCGCCAGTTCCGCGCTACAGGACGTTTTTCATGGCCCTTCTGGAACGCGCTCGCCCTGTTCTCGACGGTCATGCTGGCTGCTGCGGCCCGCGCTCTTCCCGGGCGCTGGCGTTGGGCTGCCATGCTGCCCTTGGTCGCCGCACCGGTGCTGTATGTTTATGAGGGGGCCTACCTGCATCAGTTCTTGGGCGAAAAGGCGGTCGGTTCACCCAATTTATTTGACGTGCGCGGCTTGGATCCCGACCTTCAGGCGGTGGTGAAGGCCGTGCCCGTCGGCACGTTCCGCGCGATCCTTCCGTTGCCTTTTTTCCATAACGGGGCGGAAGAGCTGATGCTTCCCGTGGACGGCCCCGCTTTCTACGTTGCACAAGTAGTGGCCATGCAGACCGGGATCCCGATGTTGGCCAGCAGCGGGGGCCGCACCAGCCTCTGGGAAACGCGTGAGCTTATCGGCCTGCTCGCACCCGGGTTCTATCCCCGCCCGCTGGCCCGTCATTTCGCACCAACGGACCGCTTCCTCGTGTTGTGGCCCGGTAATACTCTTCCTTGGGAAGACCGCGACATCCTGGAGCGGAGCACATTGCTGGCCCGTGCCGGCACGCATGAGCTCAGGTCCATAACCGCGGAAGAGCTCTTCGCGGACAACCGCGCGGCCGTGGTGGCGAATGCCCGGGCCGAGCGCGATTCCATGTATTTCTCCGGCGGCTGGTGGTTCAGCAACAAGGACACATTGTTGCTCTATAAATCCTTTGACGGCGAACCGGCGACAGACCATGTGTATCGCGGGAAGAGCGCCATGAAATGCATAAACAAGGATTTCAACGTGCTTGCTGAACTGGGCGAGGGCGTGCTTGACACCGGCAAGGATTACGTGGCCAGCCTCTGGATGTACAACCGTGGGCCGATGCGCGCGCATTTGTTCTTCGGCATCGACGACATCGATCCCGTAAACGGCGAAGGCGCGTGGCACCACTACAGCGACGGCCGCTTCAGCAGCATACTGGACGGCGATTGGTCCTTCGTGGAGATCCCGTTCCGGAATCACGGCGCGGGCCACCGCCACCGGCTTTTTGTCACCAGTTGGGATCCCGTGGCCGATACCGCATGGATCGACGAGGTGATGATCAGAGCTGCCGGCACACATGTTCAGAAATGGCCGGCTGATAGCCTCGTCCCCGGCTCGGACCTGCTGATGGACGGTCAGTTCGTGCCCTTGATCCCGCGCAAATAGGAGCGCCTTATTCGCAGGAGTTCGAACGGCATGCGCAGCGCGTGCGTCATGGAAACCGACGAACCCCCGGGGTCCCTCAGGCGTCGGAGCGGCACCTCCGCCACTTGTTCCTCCACGTGCTCGCGCCCATAGAGTCCGATACAGCGTTAAAGCAGCTCGATGTCGAAAAGCCAGCGGCTCATGAACGGCGGCTCGAAGAGTGTCTGCGCCATATCCGCCCGCACCAGTTTGGCGCCGCATTGAGTATCGTACACCGGCAGGCCGATCACGGTGCTCACCAAGGTGGCAAATACACGGCCCAGCAGGTGCCGGTAAAGGAAGCGGTCGATGTGTGTGGTGCCCAAAAGCTTCACCCGCCCGCTGAGGATGTACACGGGGCGTCGGTCCTGAAGGAAGGCGAAGAAGAGAAAGGCCTCGGTCAGCGGAATGGCAAGGGCGGCATCAAAATAGCCGAAGTAGACAAAGTCACCGCCCTGGGCCGCGGCGTGCAACATGCCTTGGCGGACGGCTTCGGCCTTACCCCCGTTATGCTCCAGTACAAGCGCCTCGGTGCGCCCGGGGTGCTGCCCGCAGAACGACCGGAGCATCGCTGCGGTGCCGTCGCCGCTGCCATCGTCTACAAAAAGGAGGGAAAGTCCTGGAAGATCCGTCAACGCCGCGGCGAAGGCTTCAAACGGGAAGCGCTTCTCTTCATTGAAACAAGGGATCACCAAGCGGATGCGCATTCAAAGGGGCCGTATGCGGAAGGTTGCGAAGGTATCGCATGGTGGACGCGCATGCCGGGCAACGAAATAACCGGATATTGCCGAGCCGTTGGAGAGGCCAAGGGCTTTTGAATTCTGCGCGCATGGAAAACAGGGCCATCCTCATCTCCTCGGTCTGCATCGGCCTGGTCTGCCTTGGCTCCTTCTTCGGCCACAATTGGGAAACCTTGGGCGCAGTGATGGCCCACAGGGGCGACGACCTGGGCTACTATCAGTTCTTGCCCGGATTATTTATCGAACACGACCTGCGCGGCTTGCCGTGGGTGCACATACTGGAAGATGGTTCAAGGCTCAGTGTGTTCACCATGGGCGTGGCGCTGTTGCAGCTGCCATTTTTCGTGATAGCGCATTTGGCCTGCCACTTCGGCCTGGCCTCGCCAGATGCTTACAGCTGGCCTTACGCTGTGTGGCACGCGCAGGGGCGGGGGCGTTTTATGCGGCCATGGGTTGCTTGTTCCTGATGCGTGCCTTGAAGCCGCGCTTTGGCACCTCCGCCTCCGTGATCGCGGTGGCATTGCTCTGCGGTTGTACGAACCTCTACTACTACGCTTCCATGGAACCGGGCATGTCCCATGTCTATTCCTTCTTCCTGTTCGCGGCACTCTACCACACCACGTTGGGAATACTTCGATCACCTTCTTCGAAGCGCCTGTTCCTCCTCTTGGTCATCGTGACAATGATCCTGTTGGTGCGCGCTGCCAATGTGATCGTATTGCTCGTGCCATTGCTCTACGCAGCATCCCGGACGAAAGACGTAGTGGCTCGGTTGAATTGGCCGCTGCGGTTCCCAAAAGCTTTCATAATGGGGGTAATGGTGTGCGCATTGATGTTATTGCCGCAATTGACCTATTGGCATGCGATCACGGGCAAGTTTCTCGTGTTCACCTATGGTGCCATGGGCCAGGGTTTTTTTTGGTCGCAACCCCACCTCTGGGATGTGCTCTTGCATCCGTGGAACGGCTGGTTCCTTTATTCACCTTTGATGTTGGTGGTTATGGCCGCACTGCTGGTCATGGCCGTGCGCGGCATTCCTGGCGGGCGCACCGTCCTGTTGGTTTGGCTGCTGGCTTGGTATGTCATCGCCGCATGGTGGTGCTGGTGGTTGGGAGGCGCGTTCGGACATCGCGGGTTTGTGGAGTACTTGGCATTTCTCGCAGTGCCGGCGGCATGGATGGTGCAAGGCATTCTTCGCTCTTCCCGGACCTTGAAGTACGCGGCATTGGCTGTGGCGCTTTTCCTCGCCTACCTCAACATCGGTCTCAGCTGGAACTATGCCTCGCCCTGGGACGGGCCGGAGTGGACCATGGCCAGCGTTTGGCGAGAATATGGGCGGCTGCTGCCGTGAAGGACCAAGAGGTCCGTTTTTAAAAAGGAGACGGCACCACCGGCTCGAAGCATTCCGCTGAAATAGTGCCCAGGTCCACAACGCCGGACCGATGCCAATAGTAGATACACAACAGATCGCTTTTCCCACGAAGCTCCGGAGTCAAATAGGTTGCATCGAGTTCGAAGGTGCTTCGTTCACTTTTTAGTGTCACTGTTGACTTCAATCGTCTTGTATCCGTACAATTTGCCGTGGTGCTCCATGCATAGTACGATTGCGCCACTTGCATTAGGACCTGTGTGGTTTATCGATGCCTTTACGCGCAGCCAAAGGTTGTTCTCCGCGGTCAGTTCGTCGAAGGGAATTTTGAATCCTGGGGAAAACGCTTCAGCCCCTGAATAGTTTTTGCTGCCGGTGCGGGGTTTCTGCCTATCGGCTTTTATCGTGTCTTCTTCGGTTTGGTCGCCATAGATGTAGAGCCGACGGACAAGGTGATGGTACGCATCTTCATGCAGATCTGTAGGCAACGGCCCCCAACGGTCGACGAGCAACCGTCTTTCCATGTCAGAGATACCGTGTGTCTTCCCGAAAATGGCCATGTAATAAGAGAAACTCATGCGCGAGCCAGGTATCAAACCGACTGCCGACTGCCAGGTTTGGAACAGATTGAGAAAGACGAATGCCAGAAAGGCGGTGATGAGCGCAAGGCGTTTTATCCGGATTGTCTTTTCGGCTGTGGCCACTAATGCAGCGAGAGGGATGGACATCACCGCAATGCTCTGCATAAGGCCTCGATGGCCGAAACTTTCCGAGTACCACCAATTGGACCAGCTGGTAACGATGTAAATGTTCAACAGGATGAAGATGATGACGGAGTTACGCACTTCCGGCGCGTCCCTACGCAATCGTGTGAATCCGAGGACGGCCAATAACATCATCGGCGTATAGATGAACCACCCCTTACGGAAGCTGAATAGCGCTTCCCATGTATAAGGAGGCAGAAAATCGAAGCCTTCCTCATCACCGGTATAGCTCATGTGAAAAAAACTGCCTGAGGCATATTTCCAATAGATCAACTGGACCGAACCGATCAGGGCGACACCGGCCAGAACCCCGGTCATCATCACCCTTTTGCGCCGGATGTCAGAATTTCCATTACGCCGGAAGAAATCCATCCCGACGGCTTTTCCCCAGAGTAAGGGGATCAACAGAAGAATGACCTCGGTAGGCCTTGCCAATGCGGCTAGGCCGATGCATAAGGTGATAAGCAATGCGTGGCGCGATCTCCGTTCAATATGCCAGCGCATAGTGCCATAGAGAACACCCACTTGCAGGGTGAACAGGAAGATGTGCGGCATGCTGTTCGCGAACAGTGCTTGGTGCAAGTAGTTCGTTCCTAGGACGACCAGAACAAGGGTGATGGAAACAATGAGGTCGCTCCACCAATGCAACAACACCTTGCGCAGCATGAGCAACCCGGCCAATACGTAGGCCATTTCCGCCACCACGACGGCTATCTGATAAGGGGCGTGAAAAACCGTCCGCAGGATAGCCCAGTGTCGGGGCCAATAGATGCGCCACCGCAACGAACGGCGACCATATGAGTGCCATTCCTAAGGGTATTTCATCACCCAATTCCCATTCGCCACCTGGTGCGCTTGGTAGAAGCCCCCCGTGTCCAGCTCCTTGTATGTTTCCATAGCTTGATGCAACCATTCTTGGTGCAACAGGAGTGGATCTTTATGAAGGAAGAAAGCGGGCAGGTACAGGTAGTAACCGAAAGCATCCCAAGCGAGGGTGAATCCCGGCGGGTTCAGGAACAGGAGTGCCACCAATGTCGCCCACAACGTGAACACCGTGAGCAAAGAACCGCCAGTTCCTTGGCTTTTTACCGGGTTTTGTAAGGCGTTGCGTTGGAACATAATGCGGTTACAGCCCGTATTTCACAATGCACCAAATGGCCCTAAACCCATCCTTCCAACCGATTTTTTTCCCCTCCGCATAGGTGCGGCCGTAGTAGCTGATGCCGACCTCATAGATGCGCACGTCCCTTACGCGTGCCAACTTCGCTGTAACCTCCGGCTCGAAGCCGAAGCGTTTCTCCTTCAATACAAGCCCTTTGGCAATGTCACTTCGCATCAGCTTGTAGCAGGTCTCCATGTCCGTAAGGTTCAAATTGTTGAACGCGTTGGACATGGTGGTGAGCATCTTGTTTCCGATGCTGTGCCAGAAAAAGAGAATGCGGTGCGGGTGGTTGCCGATGAAGCGGGAACCATAGACCACGTCAGCAAAGCCTTCCAGCACGGGTCGCAGCAAGTCGTTGTATTCACGCGGGTCGTATTCCAGGTCGGCATCCTGAACGATCAGATACTCCCCAGCGCCTCCTTGATACCGCGGTGAATGGCCGCGCTTTTGCCCATGTTGTGCGGTTGTTGGATAAAGCGGATGCCCATGGCGGGGTTGGCTGCCATGTAGCTTTCTACGGCGGCTACGGTGCCGTCCGTGCTGCCGTCGTTCACGATCACAATGTCTTTGGTGATGCCTCCAACCAGCACCACATCCCGCACCTTGTCCAAGATCAAATGGATGGTGCGTTCCTCGTTGTAAGCGGGAATAACGATGGACAGCTTCGATACCATGGGGCGAAGATCGCACAATAGGTAACATGGGCATTGTACACATGCGCCCCGCCGTCCATGGTGATGAAACGACCGGGGATGAGGACGGGCAACAGACCGATGGCGATCATTACGGCAAAGCCGGCCCGCTCGGCAATGCTTTTGTTAGGGTTGCCATTCCACATTAAAAGGGTGATAGTAGAAACTGTATCCGGCCTCACAATTCCATCTCCTTCACCTCCCCCTCCACCACCAATCGCCCCTCCGTCTTCCCCTGGATCTCCTCAACGCTAACCCCCGGCGCACGTTCGGTAAGCTTGAAACCTGCGGGCGTTACCTCGAACATGCCGAGGTCTGTTATGATGCGCTTTACACAGCCTACGCCGGTGAGCGGCAGGGAGCATTTTTTCAGCAGTTTGCTTTCGCCGGCCTTGTTGGTATGCATCATGCACACGATGATGTTCTCCGCGCTGGCCACCAGGTCCATGGCGCCGCCCATGCCCTTCACCATTTTGCCGGGGATCTTCCAGCTGGCGATGTCGCCGTTGTCCGACACTTCCATGGCACCGAGCACCGTGAGGTTCACCTTTTGAGCGCGGATCATGGCGAAGCTGGTGGCACTGTCGAAGATGGCGGAGCCGGGCAGCAGGGTTACGGTTTGCTTTCCGGCGTTGATCAGGTCAGCATCCTCTTCACCTTCAAACGGAAAAGGCCCCATGCCGAGCAGCCCGTTCTCGCTCTGCAGCGTCACGTTGATGCCGGGCGGAATGTGGTTGGCCACCAGGGTAGGAATGCCGATGCCGAGGTTCACGTAGTATCCGTCCTGTAGTTCGCGGGCGATGCGCTTCGCGATCTGGTTTTTGTCCAAGGCCATGGGTGATGGGTATGATAAAGGTGAAGGAAAAACTCACGCACGCTTGCGCACCGTGCGCTGCTCGATTCGCTTCTCGTAGTTCTTCCCTTGGAAGATGCGGTGTACGAAAATGCCCGGCGTGTGCACATGGTCCGGCTCGATCTCGCCGGGCTTCACGAGGTGTTCTACTTCGGCGATGGTGATGGTGCCGGCCATGGCCATCAATGGGTTGAAATTGCGCGCGGTGTTTTTGAAAACAAGGTTGCCTTCGGTATCGCCTTTCCAAGCTTTCACAAGGCTGAAATCGGCGCGCAGCCAGCGTTCCATCACGTACATCTTGCCATCGAATTCGCGGGTCTCTTTGCCTTCGGCCACCTCGGTGCCGTAACCTGCTGGAGTAAAAAACGCCGGTATGCCGGAACCGCCCGCGCGACAGCGTTCGGCCAGCGTGCCTTGCGGAATGAGGTCCACTTCCAGCTCGCCGCTCAGCATCTGCCGCTCGAACTCTGCGTTCTCCCCCACATAGCTGGCGATCATCTTTTTGATCTGCTTCGTTTTCAGCAAAAGTCCAAGACCGAAATCGTCCACGCCAGCGTTGTTACTGATGCAGGTGAGGTTCTTTGCGCCGTTGCGCGCCAAGGCAGCGATCAGGTTCTCCGGGATGCCGCAAAGGCCGAACCCGCCGGCCATCAAGGTCATGCCGTCTTTGAGCCCCTTGAGGGCCGCATCGGCATCGGTAACTCGCTTGTCCATGTTCATTCGCCGTAGTTTTAGCGAAGGCGATGTGGCGAAGATATGGGAGCACCGCAAAGGATAGTGGAGCGTACCGCGAAGAACACGATGAAAAAGGTTGACCGCAACGCTCGCAACGGACGCAACGGAAATGCAACGCCGACAATCACCGTTGCGCTCGTAGCGAGCGTTGCGGTTCAAAGCCCACACACCACCTGCGGTAAACCCGTTGCGAACGTTGCGGTTCAAAAAAACAAACGCCACCTGCGGCAAAACCCTTAGTGTCCTTCGTGTTCTTAGTGGTAAAAAACCTGTGCGGTCTAAACCAGCCCCGGCCAAACACCCAGCACCAAAACCCCAACCGCGCAAACGCTCACCACCACCCAGTTCAGCGGTGAAACCTCGAAGCGCACCGGCTCTTCCGGCGTTACGAACACCTCGCGCACCACCATGATGTAGTAGTAGATGCCGAGCAGCGCCATCAGCACGCCGAGCAACGTCACCTTCAGCCAGCCCGCGCCGATGGCGAGCAGGAACACCTGGTACTTCGCGATAAACCCTGCTGTTAACGGGATACCCGCCAGCGAGAGGAACATCGCCAGCGCGCACAGTGCCAGCCATGGTTTCGCAGCGAAGAGGCCTTGGAAGATGTTGTTGTGCTCCGCGCCGTTGTTGGCACGCTTCGCAATAGTGAAGAGGATGAACAGGCCCGTGGTGGCCAACGAATAGGTGAAGGTGTAGTAGTGCAACGTGTGGCCGATCGCATCGCCGTGACCGGCGGCGTGGCCGTGGTCCGTGAGCAGTGCGAGCAAGAGGAAACCGCTGTGGGCCACGCTGCTGTAGGCCATCAGGCGTTTGAAGTGCGTTTGTTTCAGTGCGATCACATTGCCAACCAACAGCGTTGCGAGGGTGAGCAGCACCATGATCCGCGCCAGCGCATCCGGCATGCCGGTGATGTCGATGAAGCGGAAGAACGCTGCGAAGCCCGCCATTTTCACCACGGTGCTCATGAAGATGGTGACCAGCGTGGGCGCGCCTTGGTACACGTCCGGCACCCAGAAGTGGAACGGCACCGCGCCTACCTTGAACGCTAAGCCGGTCACCACGAAGAAGAGGCCGAAATTCTGCACCATGTCGCCGGTGCCGGTACTGGCCATGTGTGCGGCCAGCGCCTCCAGATGGAAAGAGCCGGTGAGGCCGTAGAGCAGCGTGATGCCCATCAGCAAAAAAGCCGTGCTGAAGGAGCCGAGCAGGAAATACTTGAACGAAGCCTCGTTGCTGCGCAGGCTCTGCTTCTTGCCGCCCGCAAGGATGTACAGCGGAATGCTCAGGATCTCGATGCCGATGAAGAGCATCAGCATACTGGTGTACGAGGTAAGGATGAAGCCGCCGACGAGCGAGAAAAGCATCAGCGCATATTGCTCCGCCACGTGGTGTTCTTGACGCGCGTAGTAGTCGGAACCGAAGAAGAAGATCAGCGCGGTGATGATCGCCATGCCGATGTTGAAGCCGATGCTGAATGCACTGAATTCAACCATGCCGCCCAACAGCTCGTGATCGATGTGGTAGCCGGAAATAAACAGCGCCATCGCGCCGAGCAATCCGAGGATGCTCACGGGTGCCAGCCAGCTCTTTTTATCGAACAGGCCGAGGTACAGGACCAACACGCCCAGCACGGAGATCAAGATCAGCGCGCTCATATCAAGGCAGGGAAGTGAATGAGTTCAACAGTTGCTGCACGGGGCCGTCCACCAAGTGCAGGATCACGTTCGGGAACACGCCGAGCACCAGCGTGATGGCGATCAACGGCACAAGGAAAAAATGTTCTTCGTCGTCGGCATCGGTCACCGCGATCTCGCGATCGGGACCGAGCATCACGCGTTGGTAGGCGTAGAGCATGTAGATGGCACCGAGCACGATCAGCACCACGCCCGCGAAAGCCGTCCAGTTGTCCCACTGCCACAGGCCGTTGTAGATGAGCCATTCGCCTACGAAGCTCTGCGTAAGTGGCAGCGCGATGGCATTCGCGGTAACGAACATGAAGAGCAGCGCGAAACGCGGCATCCTCGTTTTCAGCCCGCCCATGCTGGAAAAATCGGTGCTGCCGGTGCGTTGCGAAACGGCACCAACAATGTAGAACAAGCAGATCATCAGCACGCCGTGCGCGAGCATTTGGTAAAGCGTTCCGCTGATGCCGTACGTGTTCCAAGTGAACAGCGCGGCGCACATCAGCCCCAAGTGGCTCATGGACGAATACGCGATCATGCGCTTGAGATCGTTCTGGCGGAACGCGATCACCCCGGCGTAAAGCGCACCGAAGAGGCTGAGGCCGATGACCACCGAGCTCCAGTGCTGCGCGCCTTCCGGCACAATGGCGAAGAGGAACACGATGATGCCGTACAGGCCCATTTTGCCCATCACGGCGCTCAGCACCATCGTGCCCTGCGTGGGCGCCATGGTGTACGTTTCCGGCTGCCAACTGTGGAAGGGGAAGATCGGCATTTTGATCGCGAAGGCCAGGAACATCGTCCAGAAAAGCCAGACTTGCGTGCTCATCGGCAGGTGCAATGCGGCCAGCGCGGCGAAGTCGGCGCTGTGCGGCGCGGGCGTTTGCAAGGTGACGTAGGCGATGGAGAACAGCAGTGCCAAACCGCCCAGCAGCGTGTAGAGGAAAAAGCGGACGGTGATGGCGCGTTTGTGTTCGCCGCCCCAGAACATCAGCAGGAAGAAAATGGGCACCAGCGAAAGCTCGAAGAAGATGTAGAAGAGGAAGGCGTTCTGCGCGAGGAACACGCCGAAGAGCGCGGCCTGCGTGAAGAGCAGCATCGCGTTCACCAAGGAAGGATCGCCGACGGGCTGCTTGTAGCCGGTGCCGATGATGAAGGGGAAAAGCACGCCGGTGAGGATCAGCATCAGCAGGCCGATGCCGCCATAGCCCAGCACAAAACGCATGCCCCACGCGGGCACCCAATCGTGCGAAATGCCCGTAACGGCCGTGCCGGTCCACGTGTACCAGAGCCACAGCACCAGCGCCAAACTCAGCAGCGTGGACACCAAAGCAATGCCGCGCGCAGCCTTTTCAGGGCGCGCAAAAAGCAGTACGGCACCGGCCAGCAGGGGGATGAGGATCAGCGCTAAAAGCTCCATCTATCCGCCGAAATAGGTGATGATCAAAAGAATAACGACGCCCGCCATCATGCCGAACAGGTAAAAGCTCGTGTTGCCGGTCTGCACTTTCCGCAGCCATTCGCCCAGGCCCAGCGCGGCTTTGCCGGTGCCGACGGTGAGGGGTACGGCCACTTTCGTTTCGCCGATGCTGAAGAAGTGCTTGCTGATCCAGCCATACGGTTTCTCGAAGAGCGACGCATACAATTCGTCCAGCATCCAGCGCTTCGCGATCAGGCGTTTCAGGAACGGCATGTCGGCCGTGTCGCCGTCCAGCGTGGTCTTCTTGCCGAAGAGCGTCCACGTGTACCAAATGGTCAATACCACCAACGTTGTGCTCAGCGCCATCAGCATCCATTCCGTGTTTGCGGAAAGTTCGAGATGCTCCATGCCGATGCCGTCCGCAGCCGTGCCGAGGAATTCCTTCAGCCAATCGTGACCACCGAAAATATGTGGGATGTTCAGTGCACCGCCGATCGCGCTCAGCACCGCCAGCACCATCAACGGCACCGTCATCACCTTCGGACTTTCGTGCGGGTGCGCCTTGCCGCGATAGGTGCCGAAGAAGGTGAGGAACAACAGGCGGAACATGTAGAACGCGGTGAGCATCGCTGCGAAAACCAGCACGCCGTATGCCAATGGGCTTTCCGCGAACGTGCTCGCCAAAATGCCGTCCTTGCTGAAGAAACCGCTCAACGGCGGAATGCCCGCAATGGCCAGCGTAGCGATGAGGAAGGTCATGTAGGTGGTCTTCGTAACGCCCTTCAGCCCGCCCATTTTGCGGATGTCCTGTTCGCCGCCCAGCGCATGGATCACGCTACCCGCGCCCAAGAACAGCAGCGCCTTGAAGAACGCGTGCGTGGTAACGTGGAACATGCCGGCGCTGTACGCCCCCACGCCCAGCGCGGCGAACATGTAGCCGAGTTGGCTCACCGTGGAATAGGCGAGCACCTTCTTGATGTCGTTCTGGAACAGGCCCACCGTGGCACCGAACAGCGCCGTGGCCACGCCCACCCACAGAATGATGTCCTGCGTGTAGGGCGCCAATTGGAAAAGCACCGAGCTGCGCACCACCAGGAAAATGCCGGCGGTCACCATGGTGGCGGCGTGGATCAGCGCGCTCACCGGCGTAGGACCGGCCATGGCATCGGGCAGCCAAGTGAGCAGCGGCAACTGTGCGCTCTTGCCGGTGGCACCGAGAAAGAGCAGCAGCGTAGCGGTAACGATCAGCGGATTACCGGTGGCCATCATGCCGCCCTGCTTCATTACGTCCACGTAGGTCAGCGTGCCGAACTGGTAGAACATCAGCGCCATCGCCAGCACCATGCCGATGTCGCCGATGCGGTTCATCACGAACGCCTTTCGCCCCGCGTAGTTGAATTCCGGCGTGGTGTACCAGAAACCGATCAGCAGGTAACTGCACAAACCAACGCCTTCCCAGCCGATGAAGGTCACGAGGAAATTCGCGCCCATCACCAGCAACAGCATGCTGAAGCTGAACAAATTGAGCTGCGCGAAGAAGGTGGCCACGCGCGGATCGTCGTGCATGTAGCCGATGGAATACAGGTGGATCAACGTGCCGATGCCGGTGACGATCAGCATCATCCAAAGCGAAAGCGCATCGATCTGGAAAGCGAACGGAATGTCCATTGCACCCACGTGGATCCAGCTGAAGAGATGCACGATATGCGTTTCGCCATCGTGGCCCAAAAAGAGCAGCAGCGAAGCCACGAAGCCCAAGGCCACCATGGCCGTGCCGAGCATCCCGGCGGTGTTGCCCTTCAAGCGGCGTCGCCCAAAGCCGATGATGATCGCGCCCAGCAAAGGCAGGGCCGGCACCAAGAGGGCGAGCAGGTCCGTCTTCACCATTTCAGGCGGTTCAATTGGTTCATGTCCACGCTGTCGGTGTTCCGTTTCAGCAACACCAAGATCGCCAAGCCCACCGTGACTTCCGCAGCGGCGACAAGCATGATGAAGAACACCATGATCTGTCCGCCGGGGTCGCTGTGGTACGCGCTGAAGGCCACCAAAAGCAGGTTCACGCTGTTGAGCATCAGCTCCAAGCACATGATCACGATGATGATGTTCCGCCGCACCAAAGCGCCCACCATGCCGATGCTGAACAGCAGAAAGCTCAGGATCAGGTAGTGGTCCAAGGGCACAACGCGGATGGCGGTCATCACGTTCTCCATCACGCGCGACTGTCGTTAGGCTCGCTGCTGGGCGGCAGGTTCACGTTGGCGGTACCGTCCTTCTTCGCCAGCATCATCGCCCCGGCCATGGCCGAAAGAAAGAGGACGCTGCTCAGCTCAAAAGGCACAAGGAATTCCTGGAAAAGGGACATGCCGATGCGCTTCACCAGCCCGATGCCGGGGTCGAAGTCCGCAGGCACCGGCGTGGAAAGTCCGCTGCGCGTAGCCGCCAAAAGCACCAGAAAGAACAGGCCGCCCGTGACTACCGCGAGGATGCGCGTCACCACCGGTTTGCGCACTTCCACCACCGTGTTCATGTTCAGCAGCATGATCACGAACAGCATCAGCACCATGATGGCGCCGGTGTAGACGATCACATGCACCATGGCCAAAAACTGCGCGTTCAGCAAAATGTAGTGCGCCGCGATGCTGAGGAAACACACCACCAGCGCGATCACGCTATTGATCGGGCTTTTCGCCGACACCACCACCAACGCGGCAATGACCGAGATAGCAGCGAAGAAGTAGAAGAGGTATAGCATAGCGGCCCGGAAGGGGTACGGCGGCGAAAGTAAACGCTCCGAGGGAAATGCGGGTAATGGAGTTAGGGAGTTGGCCGCGGAGGCGCAGAGGCGCGGAGAAGAGGAGGTAGCCGCGGAAGCGCTGAGGCACGGAGAAATGCGGGTTGGTCTTCACCGCAACGCACGCAACGGGCGCAACGTGGGGAAACGACAGGCATAGGTTCTAAGAGGGGCATTTCGTTGCGGTCGTAGCGCCCGTTGCGGTTCCCCTTTTCCCCGCCCGCCTGCGGCAAACCATCAGCGGTTGAAAAAAAACAACACCTGCGGTAAACCTCCGCGCCTGTGGTGCAATCCCATATTGCCACGCCGAGTAGAACCGATGCCCGAACTTCGTGTCCCCATGCCACCACATCCATGACCGATAAACCCATCCCCGCCGCCAAGACCTTTGAGGACCTGAAACGAATGAACGGCCACGGCGCCGAATACTGGAGCGCCCGCGACCTGCAACCCTTGCTGGGCTATGCCCAGTGGCGCCGTTTCGAGGAAGCTGTCAAACGCGCAATGACTTCCTGTGAGGAGTCTGGCAATCAGCCGGTTAACCATTTTGCCGGCGCCGGCAAAGTGGTCCCCCTTGGTTCGGGCAGTGAACGTGAGTTGGACGACTTCCACCTCTCCCGCTTCGCCTGCTACCTCATCGCCATCAACGGTGACCCGCGCAAGCCGGAGATCGCTTTGGCTCAACAATACTTCATCGTTCAAACGCGGCGTCAAGAGCTCAACGACCAATTGGCCGCCGACAAAGAACGCTTGGAGATCCGCAAGCAGACCGCCGAAGAATTCAAAGCATTAAGTGGCGCAGCCCAACAAGCCGGGGTGCATGGCCGCATGTTCGGTGTGTTCCATGATGCGGGCTACAAAGGGCTGTACGGCGGCATCGGCAACGCACAGATCAAACGCCGCAAAGGCATACCCGCCAAAGAACAGTTGCTGGACCGAATGAACGCCACTGAACTGGCTGCCAACCAATTCCGCATGACGCAGACCCGCGACAAGCTGGCCCGCGAAGGCGTGCGCACTGAGCAACAGGCCATTCAAACACATCAGGAGGTGGGCAAGGAGGTGCGCGACGCCATCCGCCGCATCGGTGGCACCTTGCCGGAGAATATTCCGCCGGCGGAACATATCAAACAGGTGGAGAAACGGTTGAAAACGACTAAGCCCAAACTGAAATTGGCCAAGCGCGATGCGGATGGTTTGTTGGGTGGGGAGGAAGCTCCTGATAAGTGAATCGGCTTGTTTGGTAGCGCCTTTGGCGCAAGGATGATGATCTCTACCGCAACGCACACAACGGTCGCAACGTGGGAAACGACGCGGCATGGCTCCGAAGTGGTGTTTTCCATACCCTTTATTCGGAAATAATTGCGCCCGTTAGAAAGCACCGAATCGAGGTTTTCGGCATAGGTGCATGGCGCGTCACCCCTCTCCCGTCGGAGAGGGGCTGGGGGTGAGGGAGTATTTCGTTGCGCCCGTAGCGCCCGTTGCGGTTCCATTTTCCACCCACCTGCGGAAAACCATCAGTGGTTGAAAAACCGGCCTGATCAAGCTCAACTTCCAGCCCACCACCCGCGGCTATCTTGCAGCACCATCCCATCCATGAAGCACATCTTCCATCCCACCGACCTCGGCCACGGCAGCACCACGGCCTTCCTGATCGCCCTGCGCCTCGCCGCCACCACCAAAAGCGCGCTCACCATCATGCACGTGGACGGTACAGGCGAGGGCGCGTGGTCCGACCTGCCCGGCGTGCGCAAGACCTTGAGCCGCTGGGGCATGCTGAAGGATGAGCACGACCTCGAAGAGTTCGAGCAGACCGGGATACAGGTGCGCAAAAAGCTGATGAAGGGCAAGCGCCCGGTGAGCAATTGCCTGGACTACCTCAGCGAGCACCGCGCCGACCTCATCGTGCTGGCCACCCACCAAGGCAGTGGTAACAACTGGCGCAAGCGCAAAGTGGCCGAGCCGCTCGCGCGCGGTGCCGGCGAACCCACCCTCTTCGTCCCCGAGAACGCCAAAGGCCTGGTGGATGCCGACACCGGCAAGGTCAACCTACGCAGCATCCTCGTGCCGGTGATGGTGGAGCCCGACCCGCAGCGCGCCATCGACATGGCCGTAAGCACCGCCAAAGCGCTGGCTGACGGGCGCGTGCGCTTCACCTTTTTGCACGTGGGCGGCGAATACAAGGCACCCGTGGTCACCGTTCCGGAACATCCGAACTGGACCGTCGAGCACATGCTCCGCCTGGGCGACCCCGTGCAAACCATCGTGGAGGTGGCCGAGGCGACCAGCGCGGACCTGGTGGTGATGGCCACCAAAGGCCACGACGGCTTCCTCGACATGCTCCGCGGCAGCAAGACCGAGCGCGTGTTGCGCGCGGTGCGCTGCCCCATCATGGCGGTGCCGGCGTAGAGGTGCCGTTCTCCGCGAGCGTTTGTAGCGCGAGTCTACCTGCCGCAGGTAGGGCGTGCGAGGTTCGCGCTTTCGCCGCAACTGTGAATAATTTCTACCGCAACGGCATGCCTACGGCAGCCAAGTACGCAACGGGCGCAACGTGGGAAACAAGGCGGCGCGGGTTCCGAAGTGGTCTCTTCAACTTCTTTTTTTCGAAAGTGGACGTTGTCGGCAGGTAGCACTGAACCAAGGTTTTTCTGCATAGGTGCATGCAGCGTCACCCCTCTCCCGTCGGAGAGGGGCTGGGGGTGAGGGGGTATTTCGTTGCGGTCGTTGTGTGCGTTGCGGTTCCCCTTTTTCCCCACGCACCTGCGGTAAACCATCAGCGTTGATCTGCGTTCACGCGCCGTCGCGAAGCGCTATGGCGAAGCACGGTCAGCGGTTAAAAAAACCGACACCTGCGGTAACCCCCGCGCCTATGGCGCAATGCCCATCGGCCTTCCAGACAGGCACCGGCACACAGGAGTTCAAGAAATGGTCGCACCGGTTTGCGGATAGGGGTTTGATCTCAGTACGTAAAATACCTACTTCCGGGTATTGCGGAGGGTTTTGCCTTGGCTAAGATTTGATGTACAATTCAAGTTGATGTCCACCCATCGTTGCACAGCTTTTATTCCTCTACTTCGTGGAGGATCTGGGCACCAAGGGTTGGATTGCCAGGGAAGACTTTGGACCACCATCCGATGCTTGATCCTGACACCGAGTTTGATGGTAGGGTGGTGGACCTGAAGGAGACAATCGAGAATCCTGAACCCTGGTCACAAACACCCGCCATATGCATTCTTTTCAACGCCTGACCTTCCTGATCGCGCTTTTGTCCATCGCATGCGATGGATCGGCACAATACGTGAACCTGACACTACAAAAGGAAAAAGCCACGAAGCATGACAAGGATATCATGGCTCTCGAAGGAGCTAATGAGACGCCCCCTTGTCAAGATTACTTCGCATATTATGTTGGGTTGGGTACCCCCGGCCCCCCACAATTACAGTGGGAACGGGTAGAAGATCTGAGCACGTTGCCGGGTCTGGTCCGTTTCACAGGTGTCGGTGAAACTGGGGCATATTACTATCGGGCATTCATTGGGAGCGACTTGTGCGGTGTACCGATCCCGCTTATCAAGGGGGATGCATCGGGTAAGCTATTTCTTCAGTCGGCTGATCCTGAAGGCTCTGGAAACACCTTGTCTAGAAGAGCCAATGCAACTGAGTTTCTTGGGCTTGACGCGAGTTCAGTATTTGCAAAATATCGCGTTGTATATGATGTTGCGACCGATGAGATATATGTACAGCGCTGGGTAAGGCCGCGCAAAAAGAATCCTGCCCACTGGGTAAATGTGAATGATAGGATCATCCGTCCCGGGGTTAACCGTATGGTGGACGTGAAGTACGTAAACTTCAATGCACTGCGCGACAGCTTAAGCTTAGAGTTCCAATGGGATCAGTACAACCTGGACGGTTCAGATGAGTTCCTGAATGCGGTTACTCGTGGTCCTTCAATACCACCGGCGCCTGCGGAAAAGGCAACGGGGTCTACGAAGGAAGAAGAAAAGGGAAAGATTGAAGCAAAGGACGATTCCTTAAAAGCACAGAGGCAGTCCTTTAACATGACCAAGGACGATTGTGCGGATCGGGAAAAAGTGTTGAAATTATTGCTTGCCAAGCACAAACAGTTCGTGGATGAACTCAAGAAGGACCAAGCCAAAGTAGATGTAAGGGGATTCCAGAATAGCGTGAGGACGATACTAATCGAAAAACTGGGTGTCCCTTTGGAATTGGACGAAAAGGAAACATACAGAGTCCAACTGGACAGTTCCTTCATAGCCTGCAAGGCCAACTGGAATGCCGACACCTTGAACAAGGGTTTGAAGGACCTTCGAGACGCTCGTGATATTTACCAGAAAAAGATGGATCTGGATGCTCTGTCGGACATGGCCACAGCTTTCGAGGCGGTCGGGAAGAAAGCGAAGGCTGCAGCCTTAACGCCATCCTTGTTTGATCTGCGCGACACGTTGGTTGCTATTGCGCGCAAGCACTTCGCAGAACGATTCGCGGAGGAGGTAGATGCCAGTTCATTAAAAGCTCTTGGTGAAATAGCGGATAAGGCTAAAGAAGCAGGTATATTGAATAGTGTTGACGCTGTGGCTGCCTACAAGAAACAGGCGGAAGCCATGTCGAAGACCTACAATGAACTGACCATGTACCGCACCGGCTCCATTGCGCCACTTCAAATGCACGACTATGACGTGTTGAGTCTACAGTTCAAGAAGAATGGAACAGCGCTTAATGCTTCACCATACGAGATACAAACCAGTGGGGGCTGGAAGATCGACTTCAGCACCGGCATCGTTTTCTCCAAGGTTCGTGATGAGCACTACTTCTACAGTTCCCTGCGTACGGTTTCCACTATACGGTCGGATACGACTATGAGCATTTCAGGGGGTGATACGACTACCACGGTGATGAACACCGACTCTACCAAATACATGGGCGCCATAGGGGCGAACACACCCGATGAAGCGGATTGGGGCTTGACCGTGATGGCGCACTTTTATCCGCGTACGGGTCTCGTATTCAATGGGGCATTCAGCTTGGGCATGCTGTTGAAGCAGGACGGTGTTTCGCCCATGTTGGGCCTTTCCATTCTCTGCGGCCGCAGACACCGCGCGGCCCTCACAGGCGGCGTCATATTTGCTAACGTGATGCGCTTAAGCTCCGGATACGAAGTGGGTGCTGAGTACGAGGTTACCTCCAGCACCGGGCTGAATTCTGAAGTACCCAATACCGAACGGGTGATCCGGACGGGATTTTTCGCCAGCCTCACATACAATTTTGCTGGAGCGCGAATAACCAAACGTTAGTTCTCGAGACCATGTCTACATACATCAAAGTCGCACCTCTTTCCATCTCCTTCCTGATAGGATTCCTCTTGCTCCCGTGTTGCTTGGCTATTGTGTCTTGCGGCGGGTCTGCACAGGAAGATGCCAGTACATCACAAATACCAACGGATGCCGAAACCTCGACGGTATCTGATAGCCTCGGTCCCGCGCTGGGCCATGTTAGCCCTTGTATTCAGCAATTCCCGGTCGACATTGGCCACTCCGGTATAGCGTTCAAATTCAACGCAAACAATTTCATGTTCCGCACCTCAAGTCGCATCTACTTTTCAAATGCCTTTGCGCGCATTCGTAATGATAGTTTGATTCAAGCCGTCAAAGCTGCAGGTCCTCCTGGCTGGTTCTGGCAGAAGCGCATTTTGAGTGTGAACTTTCTAGGGGGAGACACCATTGTCCAGCGCCGTATTCGGAATACGGCCCGAATGTGGGAGCGCGTGTGTGCCGTGCGATTCGATTTCAGCACCAATGCAAATCCGGACATAGTTATCTCCTTCGATAAAAGGAGTGGCACTTGGAGCCACATCGGCACGGAATCCCTGCACAGGGATCCGAATGCAGCTAGCATGAACTATGACGACCTCAGTCCATATTCCTATCAACACGTATACGACTACTACGTGCTACACGAATTCGGACATGCGCTGGGCTTGGTTCATGAGCATCAGTCGCCGAAAGCGGGGATACAGTGGGATAGTACGGCCGTGTACACCTGCTTTTTACCACCGAACGGAAAATGGGATTCCACCATGGTCCAGAATAATATCTTTTTCCGATATGACTTCTCAGAAGTGAATTGTACTGAGTATGACCCCAGTTCAATTATGGTATATGCGATCGATAGCACTTGGACCAAGGATCACTATCATGTTGACGCTACAACTCGCATTTCACCTAATGATGCCCATTTTGTTTCTCGCCTGTTCCCCCCCATTGGTAGTGTCGGAGTACCAGGGCTGGTGTGTAATGAATGAAGAGGGTAGCATGGATACCATATTGACACATTCGCAGGATCCCACTCCCGCAGATTTCCGCTGCGGAGATCCTGCATAACGGCGCAAAACGGTCGCCAGCCAATGAGCTATCCGGGAATTCGGCCTCTTTACTTGGGCTTGGGCTCAGGCAAGGGAGTTTGGGAGGAAGGCTTCAGATCCTTTCGGCAGTATTCAGACATACAGGCCCATTCGGTCTTTTGGCGAGTTCAGGCTTGAGGCACTTTATTTGGGTTGTAGGAATTGCGAAAACGGGTACTTTGACCGCCCTAAGACCATCATTCCCATTCCGCTTCATGGACCACGCCCTCCACACCCGCATCGTTTCCTTCATCTGGGGCATCGCCGACGATGTGCTCCGCGACGTGTATGTGCGCGGCAAGTACCGCGATGTGATCCTGCCCATGACCGTGCTGCGCCGCTTGGATGCCGTGCTGGAACCGACCAAGAAGGCTGTGCTGGAGATCAAGGCCACGCTGGACAAGCAGAAGATCGTAAACCAGGACGAAGCCCTGCGCGCTGTTGCAGGTCAAGCTTTTTACAATACCAGCGCATTCACCTTGCGCGACCTGAAGAACCGTGCCAATGCCCAAACCCTACAAGCCGATTTTCTCGATTACCTCGATGGCTTCAGTCCGAATGTGCAAGAGATCTTCGTGAACTTCAATTTCCGGAACCAAGTGCCGAAACTGGTGAAGGCCGATGCACTGGGCTACTTGATCGAAAAGTACTTGGATCCCACTATCAACTTCAGCCCGAACCCGGTGGCGCAATTGCCCGCGCTGGACAACCACGCCATGGGCACCATCTTCGAAGAACTGGTGCGCAAGTTCAACGAGGAGAACAACGAGGAGGCCGGTGAACACTGGACACCGCGCGACGTGGTGAAGGTGATGACCAAATTGATGTTCATGCCCATCGCCGACCAGATCGAGAGCGGCACCTACCTTTTGTATGACTGCGCATGCGGCACCGGCGGCATGCTTACCGTGGCCGAAGAAACGCTGAAGGAGATCGGTACCACGCACAAAAAGCAAGTGGCCACGCACCTCTACGGGCAAGAGATCAACGATGAGACCTATGCCATTTGCAAAGCCGACATGCTTATGAAGGGCGAGGGCGACGGTGCCGACAACATCGTAGGCGGTGGCGAACGCAGCACCCTTAGCAACGACGCTTTCCCCGGTCGCGAGTTCGATTTCATGCTGGCTAATCCGCCGTACGGCAAGAGTTGGAAAAAGGACTTGGAGCGCATGGGCGGCAAGAAGGATATGAAGGATCCGCGCTTCATCATTGACCACGACAACGACCCGGAGTATTCGCTGATCACACGCAGCAGCGATGGCCAAATGCTCTTCTTGGCGAACATGCTCAGCAAGATGAAAAAGGGCACCAAGCTGGGCAGCCGCATCGCCGAAGTACACAACGGCAGCTCGCTCTTCACGGGCGATGCCGGGCAGGGCGAAAGCAACATCCGCCGCTGGATCATCGAGAACGACTGGCTGGACGCCATTGTGGCCCTGCCGCTCAACATCTTCTACAACACCGGCATCGCCACCTACATCTGGGTGCTCAGTAACCGCAAGGCCGAACACCGCAAAGGCAAGGTGCAATTGATCGATGCTACGCAATGGTCCCAGCCGTTGCGCAAGAACCTCGGCAGCAAGAACTGTGAATTGGGCGAGGATGACATCAAACGCATCGTGGACACCTTCCTCGCATTCAAAGAGACCGAACAAAGCAAGATCTTCCCGAACAAGGCACTAGGCTACTGGAAAGTGAAGGTGGAACGGCCACTGAAATTGCGTGCCAAATTCACACGACAAGCGGTAGATGGGCTACAGATTGCCAGCGGTGAAGAAGATCTGCGTACCGCGCTCTACGAGGAATTCGGCGACGTACTCGGGCAGGATTTTGCCAGCGTGAAGAAGCAGGTGGAAGTATGGCTGGATGAACAAAGCAACAGCAGCGAAGAAGAGGATGGTGACGACGATGCACCAAAAGCAAAAGCCATCCCAGAGAAGAAGCGTAAGAAACTGTTGGACCCAAAAACTTGGGAGCGCGATCTGCGCATGGCCGATATTGGTGGGCAGCTATTGAAGCGCTTCGGGAACAAAGAATTCACCGATCTGGTAGCACTTGATGCCGCGTTGGACAAAGCCGAAAAGGAACTGAAGTACACCCTAAGTAAACCCGAGCGCAAGCTGCTGGTGAATGCCATAAGCTACCGTGAGGAAAGCGCCACTGCGGTGATCAAAAAAGTACACAAGCCGGGGAAAGTAAAAGCCGATCCGATACACGGACTGTTCGAAGCAACAATCGAAGGTAAAAAAGCAGTGGTAGAATACGAACAGGACAGCGAACTACGCGACTACGAGCAGATCCCTTTGTTGGAAGAAGGCGGCATCGAAGCCTTTATCCAGCGCGAGGTGTGGCCCTATGCCGCCGATGCATGGGTGGATGAAGCCGCCACCAAGATCGGCTACGAGGTCAGCTTCAACCGCTACTTCTACAAGCCGCAACCGCTGCGCAGTTTGGAGGAGATCCGGAAGGACATCGTGGCGTTGGAGAAGGAGACAGAAGGTTTATTGCAGGAGATCATTAGCTGAGTGTGGCAAGAAGAGATTGTACTGGAATGGAGCTGATCTACCTATACGTTCAGAGTTTTGGGCAATTGTCTAATGACAAGAGTAAAGCGATAAATAAGGTCTATGCCTTATCCCCGAACTACCATTTCCAACCTGAGGACCGCGCATCCGACGAGTTCATTCTTAAGGTCGACGAGAAAGTGGTTGTCCCGAAGAACTTCTTTCCAAAGCACGTTTCCAATGTGAGTTTTCTGGTCGGTCGGAACGGCTCCGGGAAGACAACAGTGCTTGAACTCTTGCGATACGTCCTTAGTCTAAAGGATGAACGCACCTTTTCGATGGGCAGTCAAATTGCCTCATCACGTTTTCTCGTGATTTTCAAGAATGAGGATGACCAATACAGGGTGTTCTCTTCACTAAAGGACGACAGCAAACAGGAATACCATCCCAAAAAAATACGATGCACGATAAACGGCAATGATACCTATGTACAACAACTTTTAGAACTCTCATACGACGACAGTTATCGTTCGTCATCAAACAAAGAAAGCTATCCGGATATTGCGACTATATGCTACACACCCCTGTTCAATCTCCGCGACTACCCACATCATTTCAATAATCCTGGTTATATAGATGTGTCATCAAACTTTCTTGTGCAGGTGGACAAGCATGAAGAAAAGATTGAGGACGATCTATTGGCACACCGAAGAGCGGACGTTAGGCGTGCTTTAAAATTCATCAACCGGGCAAAGCATGACGGCGGACGATGGAATAGGAAATCAATGGGGAGATTTATTCCTAAAAGCTTGCACTTATCCGCGAATACAAAAATGGAACGGGCCGGACAAGGCCATATGAGATATATGGGACTCGATTCAATGGTTGTTTACGACAGGTTGAAAGTCCATTATATTGGATACAACGCGGAGTTGATAAGCCAGATCAGGAAAGGCAAAAATGAGCAGAGAAATAGCGAATCTGAAGAAAAGCTATTTCGGCTGGAGATCTTGATGGCCGCAATCGATGGGTTGTTCTATGTCATAGAAAGTAGAGGTTCTGCATTTACCAACCCCAATAGCTTTCGATTCGAACTTTTTCGCGGTAGTCTCAATATCGAAAGTAGCTCACCAGAGCAACCATTCATTGAATTTCTGGAGCGGCAAGAGGTGATACCCGTAACCGTGATTCAAGGCTGGTTGGCCAAATTGGCGGAGGTCCAGCATGAAGTGGAGATGGATGATGATACGGAAATCGGCTTCCATGTACCCTTGAAGTACGGCGAGGATTTGCTGTTGTTAGATGGATTCACCAATTTGATTCCTTCAGGAAATACGAAAAAATTCCAGTCCATTATCAGTTTTGACTGGTTCGATATGAGTTCAGGAGAAAAAATGATGCTCGACTTGTTCTCTCGAATCTATTATGCCCATGAGTTAGCCAACAAGAGCCATAACCAGTGCAATTCCATTTGTTTGCTGCTTGATGAGCCAGAGGTTGGCTTTCACCCACAATGGCAACGGGAATGGTTCAGGGAACTGCTCGTCTTCACTGAAGGTTTGGCAAATTCCAGTTTTAATGAAGATGGAAGCGTGGGTAAGAAGTACCAATTCATCGTGGCGACGAACAATCCGATGTCACTCTCAGACGTACCGGGGCCTTGCGTGCAATACCTCGGGGAGCATCGAGAGGCGCCAAAGACCTTCGCTGCGAACATCCATGAACTACTGGGTGACAGCTTCTATTTGCAAGATGGATTCATCGGCCTATTTGCAAAAGAGAAATTGGAAAGCTTGATTCGATTCTTGACTGCTATTAAAGCACGCAGGACCAGGCTATGGAATGAGGAGAACGCCTTGCAGGTGATCCAACTTGTTGGTGACAAGGTGATCCAGCAACGCCTTACTGATCTATACTACCTGAAGTATCCAAGCAAGCTACCCACCTCGACCGAGGGAGATCAAGCGCTTGGAAGAAAGACTAGCCTCACTAAAAGCGGGACTTAGTCAATGATACGGATCCAAGGAATACGGCCATTGGATGATACAGGCTTGGTGCAATTGACCTCCATCCGTAACGCATTCTATTCCTTGGTAACTCCCGCAACTGGTGAATCGCCATTAACTAAAGTGGAAGCGGCAATAGTCGCACGCGCTACGTTGAGTAACGCCGAGGAGATCGCGCAACGAGCGTTCTTGGAATGGATCAAGAAAAGATACAAGCTCATCCTTTTGGGCAATCCGGTACGGCTCAGAAATTTGATAAAAGAGGTGGAAAGAAATGGCTGGAGACCGTTGCTTCATAAGGGGAAAAAGCTGACAGCGTTCGGAGCAGAGGTCGAGAAGATCTTCGACTACAAGAGGACGTTCAGTCCAACACGACTATGGCTTGCGCAGCAGTTGAACATTAAGACTTGTCCGTACTGCAATGCGCAATACACGCTCGTTGTAAGTGGCCACGTCAAGAAGACTGTCGCTAAGCTCCAATTTGATCACTTCTACCCGAAGAAACGGTACCCTTACTTGTCGCTTTCGCTCTATAATTTGATCCCGGTGTGTGCGATCTGCAACTTGGCCAAGGGTGAATTCCCCGCTGCACTTGACACGCATTACCATCCCTATCACTCAGCACTTGCAGCCTCGGCACGGTTCACGGTGAAGTGGAACAAGGGCAATGTGCTCTCCACTTGGCCCGAGATGCGCGATTTGAAACCAGGAGATATCGAAGTTGCATTCGTCCCCAAGTATGTTGACAAGCAAGCTTTGGTGGCAGCACACGATAAATTGTTCGACATCACAGGCGTGTACAAGCGTCATACGGATGTCGTCCAAGAGCTACTTGGGAAAGCCGTCCTATACACGGGAGAATACAAAGACTCGTTAGACACGATCAAGGGTTTATTTCCTGATCGCAATACGATGATGCGCTACATACTTGGCAATTACATGGAGGAAGAGCGGATCCTAGATCGCCCATTGGCCAAATTCACTCAAGACATCGCCATGGATCTCGGGCTTATCGACAAGAGATGAACACCCTCAAACCCTACCCCACCTACAAACCCGCTGGCATCCCTTGGCTGAAGCAGGTGCCGGAGCATTGGGAGGTGCTGCCCAATCGCGCACTCTTCAGTGAGGTCAAAGAAGCAGGTCGGCCAGAGGATGAGATGCTGTCTGTAACGATCAGGCGCGGTGTATTGAAGCAGGCAGAACACTTAGCAACATCCTCCAAGAAGGACTCTTCACGCAAGGACAAGAGCACCTACAAGCGTGTTGGCGTTGGCGATATCGTTTACAACAAGATGCGCGCATGGCAGGGTGCGTTCGGTGAATCCAAGTATTCCGGGATAGTTAGTCCAGCGTATGTCGTGCAGCGACCCAAGGAAGGCGCACTGCCGGAGTTCTATCATTTCCTTATGCGATCACCACTCTTTGCGAAAGAGGCTGAACGTAATTCTTACGGTCTTGCTTCCGACATCTGGAACTTACGACCGGAGGACTTCAAGACCATCTTGAATGTGCGACCACCGATTGAAGAACAGCACCTCATCGTCCGCTACGTGCATGCCTTGGATGCCAAGGTGAAGCGCTACATCCGCAGCAAGCGCAGCCTTATTGCGCGCTTGCAGGAGCAGAAGCAGGCCATCATCCAACAGGCCGTTACCCGTGGCTTGGACCCGAATGTGAAGCTGAAGCCCAGCGGCGTGGAGTGGCTGGGGGAGGTGCCGGTGCATTGGGAGGTGGTTAGGCTTAAGTCATGCATAACAGACATCAATGACCAAACAAAGTTCAAACTTGACGATGAAGATTATATCGCCCTTGAACATGTCGAAAGTTGGTCAGGTCTGGCCCACCCACTTTCTGGAAAAGTGCACTTTGAAAGCGCCGTAAAACGGTATCGTGTGGGGGATGTTCTATTCGGGAAACTCAGGCCATATTTGGCCAAGGCCTGTTTACCCGAAAAAGCTGGAGTCTGTGTCGGTGAATTATTGGTTTTGAGACAGTGCGGGTATAAATTTTTGCCTGAATTTCTATTGAAAAGGCTTTTGAGCAAGGACTTTATTGATATTGTATCCGCCTCAACACAAGGCGCAAAGATGCCAAGGGCTGATTGGGGTTTCATTGGTAATTCAGTCTTCGCGGTTCCAACGGATTTGAATGAACAAAGTGCAATACTCGAAAGGCTGAATTCTAAAACTCAAACAATAGATCGCCTATTGAAAGTTTTAGCTTCCGACTTGGCGTTCATCCTCGAATACCAAACTCTCCTAATCGCAGACGTGGTAACGGGCGCGGTGGATGTACGCGCCGCCGCGCAAGCCATGCCGGTGGAAGTGGAGACCGACTTCGCCGAGGCTATGGCGGATGAAGAAGAGCCGTTGAGCATGGCTGCGGAGGGGGAAGAGGGTAACTACAACGAATAGAAAATGAGCAAATTATTAAGGCCTGAAGTACGGGAACGCGTGTTAGCCAAGCATGCGGAGTTGCGAGATGCAGGAACCTTCCTTCGGTTCGATCAACTACACGCTTGTTATACCCGGTTCTACGAGCGCTTTGGCCCTAAAGCTCTGGCCCGGATGGAGGGAAAGACACTGCTGGAAGCCCTCTTCTTGCATGGTAACAAGGATAGCCTCGTTTACTGGTTGGAGTTCAAGAACGATGAAGAACTGCCGGATCGCTTTGGCGGAATCGGTGGTGGTAGCGCGTACAAGTTCATCCTGTTTAAGCAGAAGGAGACCGGACAGTGGACTACCGGTTCACCACGAATACCAAAAGTCATCTCTGAGGAAGAGGCCATTGAATTGGCGACGAAGTTGCGCGATCAGTTCATCGCGGGTTGCAAAGTCCTCGATCCTTTGAATTCCGATTCGACCTATGCGGACTATCAGCGAGTTAACGCCGAACTTATTCGCGTAGCAGACCAGCTTCAGTCCAAAACCTTCGCTCACAAATACTTCGCCCTTCTATTTCCGGATGTCCTCGACGATTTCCATGCCTTGAAATGGCAACAACATCATCTACGCCTGCTCGGTACTGGGGGAGATCTCACGGGGGACCGCTATGAGAACGCCTATTACTTCAAGGAACTGACCAAGGAGTTGGGTGTACCAATGAATGAATTGACTATTACGCTTAACATTCAACAGGGTCTGCCACGGAGGTACTGGCGTATCGGTACTTCCTTCGTCGAAGGGCATTCCTTGTGGCCCATCTTCCAACGTGAAGACATGGTTGCGGTCGGCTGGCCAAGTTTGGGGGACCTAAAGGTTCTGGGAAACTCGAAGCCGGCCAAGATGAAGTTGGCTGAACGGCTCGCGAAGGAATACGATACCGCGCACGCACCCACGGCATCGCGCAAAGCGGGTGAAATCATGGCCTTCCGGCACAAGATCGAGGTGGGCGACATCGTTCTGGCCGCGAACGGACAGGATATTCTCGCGATCGGTGTGGTGAGCGAAGACTATGAATTTGTGGCCGACGCGGCCGAGGATACCTGCCATCGGCGTTCTGTCGATTGGCTGGTGGTGCCTGAGCGTCCTTTTCAGCTCCCCATTCCCAGCGAGGGCTTGCGGACCACTTGCAAGGAGATCACCAAGCCTGACAATATGAACTTTATCTAAGGCAAGCTTCGTGGTGTACCGGCCGCCCAACCAACATCCGAGCCCTCCATGGTCTTGCCCAAAGCCGGCAGCCAGTTACCACCCCTGCCCGCCAAGGTGCAGCAGGTGAAAGCGGTGTTGGACCGCAAAGGGCAGGTGATCCTGTATGGTCCACCCGGCACGGGCAAGACCCATTGGGCGCGCATCGCCGCCCATGAACTGTCCGCGCGGGAGGCATTCAAGAAGTCCTTCGCACAACTCGATCCGAAAGAGAAGGAAGTGGTCCAAGGCTCCGGGCAAGGCGATGGCCTGGTCCGCATGTGCACGTTCCATCCGGCCTATGGCTACGAGGATTTTCTGGAAGGATACCGACCGACCAGCACGAACGGCACATTGGGCTTCGAACGCCGCGATGGCATTTTCAAACGCCTGTGCCAGGATGCCGCGAAAGCACCGGAACGGACGTACTACTTGTTGGTGGATGAGATCAACCGGGGCGACATACCGCGCATATTCGGCGAACTGCTCACGCTCTTGGAAATGGACAAACGGGGCATGGCCTTGAGCCTTCCCTTAAGTGGTGAGCCATTCCGCGTACCAGCCAATGTGCGCTTGATCGGCACCATGAACACGGCAGACCGGTCCATCGCCTTGTTGGACACGGCGCTGCGCCGCCGCTTCGGCTTCATCGAATTGATGCCGGAGCCTGAGTTGTTGCGGGAGATGGTCTTCGAAAGCCTGCCCATCGCGGATTGGTTGAAAGTGCTCAATGGGGAGATCCGAAAGCGCTTGGGCAACGATGGGCGAAACTTGCAAATAGGGCACGCTTTCTTTATGCAGAAGGAATTGCCGATCGCCGATCCGGGCACGTTCCTGAAAGTGCTGCTTGAGGATATTGTGCCCCTGTTGGAAGAGTATTTCTATGATAGCCCCGAGGGACTTTGCCAGCTCTTGGGAAGTACCATAATGGATCCGAAAGAGCAGCGGATAAACAGGGATCTACTTGCTCCGGGAAGGCGCGCAGATGTGATCGCCAGCTTGGCGCAATTACACCCTGAACTGCTTACTTCCGCGCAAGCAATGGACGCCGTTGAGGATGAAACGGAGGGTGAGGAAGAAGAAGAACAGGAAGAGCCCGCCACGACATGAACGAAGTGCGGCTCCGGGAATGGTCCACGGTGGAAGCACAGGATGAGCGCGTGCGCGGCCTTGATCTCGAGCAGCATCCACGTATGCGGGAGCTGGCACGAAGGCTCACGGACGTGGGACTCCTGAGCATACGGGAAGACCGGCAAGGACTACGCATCAGGTCCAAGGCCCACGTGGGCCGCGTTGATCTGGGAGTTTGTTCGGTTGTGATCGAACCGAAGTTGCCGCTCAAACGCTTTCTCAACCTCTTGCGGTTCGCATACGGTTTCCGGAAATTGGAGATGCTGGATGCCACGTTACAAGGCATGGCTGAACACGGTCTCGCTGAACTGTTGGTGCACCAGTTCCTTCAAGAGACCGGTGAGATCATGCAACGCGGCCTGCGTCGGCAATACCGGCGGAAGGTGGAGCACTTGGGCACACCGCGCGGAAAGCTCCTGTTCGGTGGCTTGGCACGTGGGCGTGGCTGGGATACGGCTGTGCTGGAATGCGAACACCACGAGCGCAACCCCGACAATCCATTGAATGCCGCTTTGCTTTTCGGTCTGGGCCTTGTGCCCCGCATCACCAAGGACATCGCGTTGCGCTCCAAGGCGAGGCGCTTGGCAATGCACCTGAAAGAAGAGGTGAGCGATCGACCTTTCAATTCGATCCAACTCCAGCGGCTCATCACCCGGCTGGATCGGCAAAACAAGCACTACACCAGTGCCTTGCAATTGGTCCAGTTGCTCTTGAGCGGCACGGGGTGGTACTGGAAGGCACAGACGTTAGATCTGTACCGGTGCCGGGATTCCTGTTTGACATGAACCGCTTCTATCAAGCAGTGCTCGGCCGGTTCCTCCAGACCTTTCTGCCCGTGCATGAAGTGATTGAAGAACAGAGCATCAAGGGCATGTTCCGTTATGATCGGATCGAACAGGAACGTACACCAAGAGCCCCGCAACCTCGCCCTGATTTCGTTGTGAAACAGGCCGGGGAGGTGGTCGGTGTATTCGATGCGAAGTACCGCGACCTCTCCGATAGGAGTTTGCCACGCGAGATGCTTTACCAGCTTTCGATCTATGCGCTGAGCGGATTGGATCCGAAGCGGTCAGCAGTGATTCTGTATCCTTCAGCATCGGGAACGCCAGCAGAACGCAGGATATGCATCACTGACCCCATCAACGGAACAGGCCTGGGGGAAGTCGTTTTGCGGGCGGTAAACCTTGAGATGTTGGAAGGCATCGTGCAGAGTGATGACAACCGTTTGAGGGATCAACAGGGCAGGGCCATGGCGATTGTCTTGATCTACGGCACTGGCAACCTCGCCTCAACTGTTACATTGCCGAAAGAAGTATACCGAGCATAATGGCCCTATTTGATAGATGTTTGATAGTGTTGTTGATAGCTGATGTGGACGCGCTTAAATGACTGATAAGCATTATGTTGTGCTTCGGACTTTGTTTGGTGGGGATTTGATTGCTGACTAAAAGGAGTATTGTAAAGATGGCAAAGACCAACACCAGCGAAGCCGGCCTTGAGGCCCTGATCGTAGCCGATATGACCGGCAACGGGGCGGGAACGATCAAGGGCGATGAAGCCAAGGACCTCACCGCTGCTGTGGCCGATCCCGCCGGGACCTATGGCCAATGCTGGCTGCCCGGCGATGCCAGCGACTACGACCGCACCTACGCCGTGGACTTGCGCCAATTGCGCCTCTTTCTGGAAGCCACCCAACCGAAGCTGGCCGAAGAACTGGACTTGACCAATGACAGCCCCCGCCGCCGCACCTTCCTGCACCGCTTGCAAGGCGTGATCGCCAAGGAGGGCGTGATCCATGCGTTGCGCAAGGGCATCGATGACGGTCCGCTGCACATCGACCTCTACTACCCCACGCCCACGCCCGGCAACGCAAAAGCCTCACAGCACTATGCCGCGAACCGCTTCACCGTAACGCGCCAGTTGCAGTACAGCACGGACAACACCAAGCTGGCCTTGGACCTGTGTTGCTTCCTCAACGGTCTGCCCATCTTCACCTTCGAGCTGAAGAACAGCCTCACCAAGCAGACCGTAGAGGATGCCGTAGAGCAGTACAAGCGCGACCGCGACCCCAAGGAACTGCTCTTCCAATTCGGCCGCTGCGTAGCCCACTTCGCGGTGGACGATGCGCAGGTAAAATTCTGCACCGCGCTGAAGGGCAAGGCCAGTTGGTTCCTGCCTTTCGACCAAGGCTGGGATGATGGCGCGGGCAATCCGCCCAACCCCAACGGCCTCAAGACCGACTACCTGTGGAAGCGGATACTGGCGCCGATGAGCCTGAGCAACATTCTGGAGAGCTTCGCGCAGGTGGTGGAATTCAAGGACGACCGGACGGGCCGCAAGAAGCAGACACAGATCTTTCCGCGCTACCACCAATTGAGCGTTGTGCGGAAACTGTTGGGCCATGCAGGTACACACGGTGCAGGGCAGAAGTACTTGGTGCAGCACAGCGCGGGCAGCGGCAAGAGCAATAGCATCGCGTGGCTCGCACACCAGCTTACCGGGTTGGAGCACGAGGGCAAGGTGCTTTTTGATAGCATCATCGTCGTAACGGACCGTCGCAATTTGGACAAGCAGATCAGTGAGACCATCAAGCAGTTCACGCAAGTGCGCGCCGTGGTGGGCCATGCCGACCGCAGTGGCAGCTTGCGCGAAATGATCGAGGGCGGAAAGAAGATCATCATCAGCACCATCCAGAAGTTCCCGCACATCCTGGACGAGATCGGAAGCGCGCATGCCGGTCGGCGTTTCGCCATCATCATCGACGAAGCGCACAGCAGTCAAGGGGGCAAGGCCAGCGCCGCGCTGAACACCGCGCTTGGCGGTGAGGAAGAGGAGGAGGACGAAACGCTGGAGGACAAAGTGAACGCCTTGATCGAGGCCAAGAAGCTGTTGCCCAACGCCAGCTACTTCGCCTTCACCGCCACACCGAAGCACAAGACGTTAGAGCTGTTCGGAGTGCCTTACGAGCACGAGGGAAAGACGAAGTTCAAGCCTTTCCACAGCTACACCATGAAGCAGGCCATCCAAGAGGGCTTCATCATGGACGTGCTGAAATACTACACGCCGGTGGACAGTTTCTACAAGCTGGTGAAGCGCGTGGAAGACGATCCGGAGTTCGACGCCAAACGCGCCAACAAAAAGCTGCGCCGCTATGTGGAAGGGCACGAGCATGCCATCCGTATGAAAGCGGAGATCATGGTGGATCACTTTCACGACCAAGTATTGGCACAGAACAAGATCGGCGGCAAGGCCCGCGCGATGGTGGTAACGAATGGTATCCACCGCGCCATGCAATACTTCGCCGCCTTCAACGCGTATTTGCAGGAACGCAAGAGTCCGTACCGCGCCATCATCGCCTTCAGCGGTGAACAGGAGCTGGACGGCAAGAAGGTGACGGAGGCCACGATGAACGGCTTTCCCAGCAACCAGATCGAAGAGCAGGTAGCAATGGACCCATACCGCTTCCTGATCTGCGCGGACAAGTTCCAGACCGGCTATGACCAGCCACTGCTGCACACGATGTATGTGGACAAGACGCTCAACGGCATCAAGGCCGTGCAGACGCTGAGCCGCCTAAATCGCGCCCATCCGCAGAAGCGCGACGTGTTCGTTCTCGACTTCATGAACGACACGGACACCATCGAGACGTCCTTCGCGGATTTCTACCGCACCACCATCCTCAGCGAAGCCACCGACCCCAACAAGCTCCACGACCTGAAGAGCGATTTGGACGCACATCAGCTCTACACCTACGAACTCATCGATGGCTTCGTGGCCAACTACTTGGGCGGTGCCTCCCGCGACACGCTCGACCCCGCGCTGGATGCTACCGTGGCCCGCTACGTCGCCGACCTCGACGAGGACCATCAGGTGGATTTCAAGAGCAAGGCCAAGGCCTTCTGCCGCACCTACGGCTTCCTCAGCGGCATCCTGCCCTACGGCAAACCCGGTTGGGAAAAGCTCAGCATCTTCCTGAACTTCCTTATCCCCAAGCTGCCCGCGCCACAGGAGGAAGACCTTTCCAAAGGCATCCTCGAGGCCATCGACATGGACAGCTACCGGGTGGAGAAGAAGGCCATCCAAGCCATCGCCCTGCCCGACACCGACAGCGAAATAGCGCCCATCCCCGGCACCGCCGGAGGTCGCAAGCCGGAACCCGAGCTGGACCACCTGAGCAACATCATCAAGGTCTTCAACGAGCACTGGGGCAACATCCCGTGGGAGGACAAGGACCGCATCACCGAGCGCCTAACGAAGGAGATCCCGCCAAGGTCGCCGCCGACAGCGCCTACCAGAATGCCATCAAGAACAGCGACAAGCAGAACGCCCGTATCGAGATGGACAAGGCCCTGCTCCGCGTAATGATCGGCCTGATGAAGGACGAGACGCAGCTCTTCAAGGAGTTCAGCGACAACCCCGGCTTCAAGCGGTGGCTTGGGGATAGTGTTTTTGGGCAGACTTATGGGCAAGAGCCAAGGACCCCTTAAGAAACTGGGCAAGCCTTTTGTAAGACAATCTGCATTATGGCAAACAACATATTTCAGATCTGGGACGCATTGAGCAGGCAAACGCCTTTCGCCGTCATCCGTGACTATTGGAAACCCGGTTACTATGTGATCGTGCAACGTGTCGAGTGTGAGAAGATGCCCTACGGCCAAGCTTTCGGGATACCTGTATGCAATGGAAGGTACTCGGACCGATTGGAGTATGACAAGAAATGGGTAAAGACGGGGTTGATACCCTGTTGCGGCACTTATCAATGGACACATGTGCCGGACGTAAACCTAAATGTTGAGAGGCCGGGTGTTACCCAAGGCAGTGGCCAACTAAGTGCCCGTGTGCATACCGAAGCCTGTTATCTGCAATTCGGAAAGTACAATGGCCGAACAGTTAAGCAAGTCTTCAAAGAGCGGCCAAGCTATCTCACTTGGTTGATGGAGAACGTGGAGAGGTTCATGCTGGAGCCCTCCTCGATTACTGAGTTCGAGAGGGGTGGATTTCACTTTCCAGAGAAGACCAAGCAACTCAACGAACAAAAGATCACGCAGTTAGATGTTGGATTGCAGAAGTCCGTTCCAGCTCAAGACGGGGATAAACCTTGAACTCGATACGCCTGAAAGCTAACTAGCCTAAAGAGGTCTGAAGCCGCTGAACCTTGCATTTGTTCCACCCCACGATATATTGCGTGGCCGATCAACTTGACTTGACCTATTCCATTTCATGGCCCTTTCCACCTTCTCCCAAAACTCCATCAAAGGCCGCGTGGCCGAAACCATCATCCAAGAGCTCTTCTTGGCACATGAGTTCAACGTGTTCCACTACGGCATGGAGCGGAGCATTCCCGGCATCGCACAGTTGACGCGCAAAACCTTCGGCGCGGTAAAACAGCAGATCGCAGCATGCCGGACTTCGTGGTGCAGGACCCGCGCAACAACAAGCTGCACTTCGTGGAAGTGAAATACCGCGCCAGCGGCGCGCCAGCATCGACGACATCAAGGGCGAGTACCCTTGGCCGCATGCCTTCTTCATCGTGGTGAGCAAGAAGCACATTAAGTGTTTGACGTACAAACAGCTCGCGGCGGGCAAGGCCATCACGCCAGAATGCAACAACCTGCTGATCGTCCGTAAAGACCTGGATCTCCACCGGAATTTAATTGTGGATTTCGGGCACATCGCGCAGAAGTTCTTTACGGGGTGTAGGTATAGAGGCGGACGAGCTGTTGGATTTTCCGTCCGACCGACAATGGCCGGTAATCACCTTTTGGCACAACCATTGCCAAGTGGTCGTTACCAACAATGGCCAGAATAGTTTTCAATAAGCGAAGCATTGCGACATTGCGGTCAGAACATGTAACGAACGGGTAACAGAAAAGCATAACCACCAATGGCAAAATTCCTCAACACCACAGGCGTCTCCTATCACTTGGAAGAGTTGATCAAGTCCACTAAGGACCGCTTGATCCTGATCAGCCCGTATTTGCAGTTCACCGAGCGCATCAAGGAGCATTTGAAGAACCTGAACATCCAGAAACGCGACATCCGGATCGTTTATCGGGAGAATAAGTTGCAGACGGATGAGCAGAATTGGTTGGCCGAACAGGTGGGCATAAGGACCAGTCTTTGCAAGAACCTGCATGCCAAATGCTACTTGAATGAGAACGAGGCCATCATCACCTCGATGAACCTCTATGAGTTCTCGCAGATGAACAACAATGAAATGGGCATCCACCTCACCAAGTCCGGTGACCCGGAATTATATCAAGCGGCATATGATGAAGTGCAGCGCCTGTTGACGATCAGTGAGGAGATCATGGTTACGGTGCGCACAGTCGCTCCTGCGGGGCGTGAAAAGCCGGAACGCAAGGTAGAAGAAGTCAAGGCGGTGGCTCCTAAATCAAACAGCAAGGCGAAGGGCTTCTGCATCCGCACCGGTGTAGAGATACCATTCAATGTGGAGAAGCCTCTTAGCTACGACGCGTACAAAGCGTGGAACAAATACAGTGATGCGAACTACGCCGAGAAATTCTGCCATTTCTCCGGCGAACCCTCCCATGGAGAAACCTCTGTGGCAAAGCCTATCCTGAGGAAGAATTGGAGCAAGGCGAAGACGGCGCACCAGCTCTAAACAAATCCTTCCCCCAATTCCCCCATTCTCCCGAACTTCGGGCCCGGTACTTGCAATACCGCCTTTCAAACCCCTTCCCATGCTCCGCACGACCATCGCCCTGTTCACCGTTACTACAGCGTTCAGCCTTTTCGCACAAGAGACGGCGCCCATGGCGGAACTGGCCGGCCCGCAGTGGACCGTCATCGGCAGCGGTGCTGCGGACGGCGCGTGCAAGCCTGGTGATGCCAGCTACGTGTTCAAGGCCGAACCAGCACAGGTAATGGTGAAGGAATGCGCAAGCGGCGCGTGGAAGGCGCGCACCGAGGCGGTCACCACGTGGAGCGCGAGCGGCAAGAGCAGCATCGCCTTTGGCGGCGCGCGTTATGAGGTGAAGAGCCTGCCAGCCAGTGCACCGGCCTGCAAGGGCAATTCCCCTGCATGCGCCTGGCCACCGTGCCCGATGGCAAGACGGACGCCACGCGCACCATCTACCTGACCCACTGATGGAAGAAACGCCACCGAAGAAAACCACCGACTACTCCAAGGCGGTGACGCCGCTGTTGACGGTGCTCGGCATCTCGGTTGGTGCCTGGCAGTTCACCAGCCAGATGAGCCACGAGAGCAAGATGGAGTTCACCCGCAGCATGTACAACAAGAAGCTGCAGGCCTACGAAGAGGTGGGCAGGGCCGTGGGCGACCTGCTGGTGGTGCCGCACGATGAGCAGTTGTGGATAAGCGCCACCGACACACTGGCGTTCGACAGTTGCCTGGAGCGATTCCGCACCTGCTACTGGGGCGTGCTGCCGCTGGTGGAGGACAGCACCGTGGAAACGGCGATGATCCAGTTCAAGGACATGGCGCGTTTCTACCGCCGGGGCGAGAACGACTACCACGACCTGGCGCGCGAAGGCATGAGCCTGATGAACGCGTGCAACAAGTCGCTGGAGAACCATTGGAGCAAGCCGAAGAAGGGGGAATAGGAGCGGGGCGCCTACTTCCTGCCGGCATCGCGGACCTGCTCCGTGCGGAGCAAAGGAGCCGGTGAAGCGAGCTTGCATCGGCGCCAGCGGCGTAAGGTTTTTCCACAGATCTCACAGATCGCGCAGATGAATGCAGGGCGCGCGGCAAGGACTTATGCCAGCTGTGGATAAAAGTTGGGGGCTTTGGATTTCGGGAGGGCCTGCGGCCAGAACCGCCTTCCACACCGGCACGGAACCCACCTACCCACTAAGGGGGATATTGGCCCATTCACGCACAACCGCCCCGGAGAGCGATCTACCTTCAGCATCAGATCCATCAAAACCCCACCCGAACATGAAGACCAAACAGATCTTTCCACTCGTGCTTGTCGCTTGCCTTTTCGCCTCCACGGCGTTCGCTCAAGACGACGATAAATTCACCCCGGGCAACGTGGTGTTGATGTCCATGATCCGCACGGACGCCAACATGCAGGACGACTACCTGAAGCAGCTCAGCACCTACTACGTGCCGATGATGACCAAGGCCAAGGAGCAAGGGCTCATCCTCGATTTCAAACTGCTCACGGGCGCCAGCGCCAACGAAGATGACTTCGACGTGATGCTGATGGTGGAGTACAAGAACCTGGGGTCCTTGGATCCCGATCCCGCTCGGAAGGCCAAGTGGGAAGCCATCCGGAAGGAGTTGGACACCGCGATGGGCGGCGAGGAAAAGTCCAAGGAGATGGTTAAGAACTACGAGAACATCCGCGACATGAAGGGCAATAAGATGATGCGGGTACAAATTCCGAAGTAACGGTTGTGATCGGCAGGGTCACTATGAAGGAGGCCGCCGAAGGGCGGCTTTCCTTTTTCACGCGGACCTGCTCCGTGCGGAGCAAAGGAGCCGGTGAAGCGAGCTTGCATCGGCGCCTGCTGCCAGCGGTGGATCACTTACCTTTCCTGCTCGCCCGCATCCCAACGCCATGCTTCGAACCCTTCCGCTGCTTTTGCTCACAGGCCAGTTGCTCGCTTGCGCCGGTCCCGGCAGCCCACCCGTATTGGAAACGGCGTTGCCCACCGCCCAGGCCGACACCTGCGATGGCCCGGACGTTGACATCCACTGTTGTTTCCTCGGCGCTCCGGCCGGACTGTCGGAGACGGTAGCGATCGCGGATGAACGCGAGCCGGGCCCACGGATCCAGCTCGCCGGCCGCATCGTGGACGCGGCCACCGGTGCCCCGCTGCCGGGCGTGCTGCTGTACGTGTTCCATACCGATGCCACCGGCCATTACAGCAAACGCGGGGATGAGCAGGGCGTGCAGCGCTGGCACGGCCACCTGCACGGTTGGCTGCGCACGGGCGCGGACGGGCGCTACGCGGTCCGGACCATCCGCCCCGCGCCCTATCCGGACGGATCCATGCCCGCGCACATCCATGCCGCCGTGCAACTGCCCGATGGCCGTGCGTGCTGGGTGAACGACTTCGTCTTTGCCGATGATCCCATGGTAACGGACGGTTACCTCACGGGATTGAACAACCCGGGCAACCCGAAGGATCGGGACAACGGCGTGGTGCGGCTCACGGAACAGGAAGACATGCACATCGGTGCGCGCGACATCGTCGTGGACGTGGACGCTGTCGGGCATTGACGGGCGGCTTCTGCGATCGCGCCACCGTCACCCTTGGCCCGCGTGCGCCTTCCCCTCCTCGATCTTTTCCTCCACTTCTTCCTCCTCGTCCGCCGTGGGCGGTTCCGGCGCATCGCCGTTGTCGGCATGGGGGCGATGCTCCAGCGCGATGAACATGGGGTAGTGGTCCGAGCCGAATTGCGGGAGGCGAACAAGGTCCAACAGCGCGAGGTCCGTACTGTGGAAGATGTGGTCCAACGGCCAACGGAAGAAGGGGATCTTGGCGTGGAAGGTGTTGAAGAAGCCCCGGCCCCTGCGCGGGTCCAGCAGTCCGCTCGTCTTTCGGAACAGGTCCGATGTGGTGGACCAGGCCACGTCGTTCAGGTCGCCGGCCACGATGGTGGTACACGGCGCAGCCTCGATCTCCCGGGCCACCAGAAGGAGTTCCGCATCGCGTTCTTTCGCGGTGTCGTTCTCCCCCGGCGCGGGCGGCCGCGGATGTACGCCATGCACCGTCACCTTGGCGCCGGAGGGCAGCACCACCGTGGTGCGGATGGAAGGCACATCGTCTTCCACCAAGTAGCGCACTTCGGTGTTGGTGAGCGGGAAGCGGGAGAACAGGTGCATGCCGTACAGGTTGTCCAACGGTATCTTGATGGCATGCGGCCTTGACCGCTCCAGCGGCTCCAACGCGTTTTCCCACCAGGCATCGGATTCCAACGTCAGCACCAGGTCGGGATCGTGTTGCTCCACGATCCGCAGGAAAGCGCCGGCATCGCGGTTCGTGCCCAGCACGTTGGCCGCGATCAACGTGAGGCGCTCGGCGTTGACGCGCGGTTCCGCGCGCTTGGACATCACCGGAGCAAACGGGGTGTAGGGGTAGACTTTTCGCGCCTGGTAGATCAAGGAAATGAAAAGCAACGTGAGCGCCACCAGTTCCGGCGTGCCCCAATTCCCGTTCACGGCGAAGAGCACCATGGCCACCACGCCCAGCACGATCATTTGCGCGCGCGGCAGGTCGAACATGCGGACCCACCACCGCTGTTTGTTCAACAAGCTGGCCGCGGTCGTTACAACCACGAGCACGAGCAGGACCCACGCGAACGTCTGCATGGGTCAAAGGTGCGCAACGTCGGCCCTCGGTCCGTGATTATTCCGCCCCGCAGCCAGCACTGAAGTTGCGAGCTACAACGAACAAGCCAAACGCGCCCCCCTTCTCCATCGGAGAGGGGCCGGAAACACTTCGCCATAGCCGGCTTCGGCGACGGCCGGGGTGAGGGCCCAATGAGGGCGTCCCGCAAACTGCACAAAAGCATCGAACAACTGCGCAATAGTAGAACGCACCCCCCTCTCCCTCGGAGAGGGGCCGGGGGTGAGGGCCCAATGAGGGCGTCCCGCAAACTGCACAAAAGCATCGAACAACTGCGCAATAGTAGAACGCACCCCCCTCTCCCTCGGAGAGGGGCCGGGGGTGAGGGCAAATTGAGGCCACCCCGCCCAAAGCGATTCATTCACCCGTACATTAACACCATGCGCATGCTCCTCACCGGTGCCACGGGCTACATCGGCAAACGGCTGCTGCCCGCGCTGGTCGCGGAAGGACACCACGTGATCTGCTGCACGCGCGACCGGGCTCGTTTCCACGTGCCGGCCGCGTTGCGGGATCACGTCACGGTGATCGAAGTGGATTTCCTCGAGCGCGCCTCGCTGGCCGAAATTCCCGCTGACATCGATGCGGCGTACTACCTGATGCATTCGATGGCTTCGTCGACTGATTTCCAGAAAGCGGAGTTGATGTCCGCAGTGAACTTTCGCGAAGCGGTCTCCGCCACCGGGGCGAAGCAGGTGCTCTACCTCACCGGCATCGTAAACGAAGATGAATTGTCGGAACACCTCGCCTCGCGGAAGGCGGTGGAAGACGAGCTGAAGCGCGGGAGCTACCACACGACGTGTTTGCGCGCGGGCATCATCATCGGGTCCGGCAGTGCCTCGTTCGAGATCATCCGCGACCTGGTGGAAAAGCTGCCGGTGATGATCACCCCGGTCTGGCTGCGCACGCGCTGCCAACCCATCGCGATCCGGGATGTGATCGCCTTCCTGGCGAAGTCCCTCGGCAATGCCGCCACATACGACCGTGACTTCGACAGCGGCGGCCCGGGCATGTACACGTACAAGGAAATGCTGCTGGGCTACGCGAAGGTGCGCGGCCTGAAACGGTGGATCGGCATCGTTCCCGTGATGACGCCGCGGCTGTCTTCGTACTGGCTGTATTTCGTCACGTCCACTTCGTACCGCTTGGCCGTTTCGTTGGTGGACAGCATGAAGGTGGAAGTGGTGTGCCGCAACACGGACCTGAACGGCATCCTGGACATCACGCCCATTGATTATGAGACGGCGCTACAGGCCACGCTGCAGAAGATCGAAGGCAACGAAGTGGTCTCCGGCTGGAAGGATTCGTTCACCAGCAGTGCGTTCACCGCTCAACTGTCCGAGTTCCTGCAAGTGCCCACGTTCGGTTGCTTCGCGGATCAGCGCAGCGGAACAATGAGCAGCCCGGAGCAGACGCGCGAACGCATCTGGCGCATCGGCGGCAGCACCGGCTGGTACTACGGGAATTGGATGTGGCGCTTGCGCGGTTTCATGGACAAGCTGGTGGGCGGCGTGGGCCTCAACCGCGGGCGCACCCATGCGGACACGCTCATGGCCAGCGACTCCGTGGACTTCTGGCGCGTACTCTACGCGAACAAGGAAGAAGGCCGACTGCTGCTCTTCGCCGAGATGAAACTACCGGGGGGAGGCCTGGCTCGAATTTAAGATGGACGGCGATGTATTGCGGCAAACGGCGACCTTCCGGCCGAAGGGCCTTTGGGGCCGGATCATTGGTACGCGGTGCTGCCGTTCCACGGCCTCGTGTTCAACGGCATGCTGGCGAAGTTGGCTGGGTAGAAACAGCAAGAGCGCCCGGTAAGACCAGGCGCTCTTTTCTTCCGCCGAACGGGGCGGTTGGTTTTGCAATTACTGTTTCACCAGCTTGCGGAATGCAACGCGTGTGCCTTGCTGAACGCGCAGGAAATAGGCACCCGGCGCATAGTTTGCCAGGGGCAAAGTGTAGCGGTCCACGTTGTTCACTACATCTGCGAAGAGCACTTGGCCCGTGCTGTTGATCAGTTTGATCTCCAACGCAGCTTCCGTGTTGCTCGGCAGGTTGATCACCGCTTGGTCGCTGACCAAATTCGAAGCTAAGCTCCATTGAAGCGGAGCGCTGTTGCCGCCGATACCAATACTGCCGCCTAGATCGCCTGCGTTGATAGCCGAATCCGGGGTGGTCTCGTACCCGTATGCCATCACGGTAGCACTAAATTCATCGGGCACGGTCAGTTCCACCCAGCCGTAATGGTTCATGCCGTCACCGCCAACGAAACGGCAACCGAGGAAACCGGATTCGTTGATCCAGTTACCGAATGACCCACCGTAATCAAGGGAACCGAAGGCATCGGTCTTGAAGTTGGCATCACCCGGTGCAATGGGGTCGCCTGCGCCAAGCACATAGGGGTACATAAAGGAGGCACCCGAACCCAGCACGGCATTTCCGGTGGGCACGTTAACGCCGACGACCTGGCTTGCTAAGGACGAAGAGCTGGTCTGGCTCTGGGAGATCTGGATGTCGAACGTTCCGTCGCCGTCAAAATCCACATCGTAGGTGGACCCGCTCATCACCACCGCGTCGGGGTCAATGTCCACGGAAACCACTTGCGCGTTTGCGGAAGGTGCCACCGCCAAAAAGGCGGTTGCCATGCCGGTGTATCCCAGCCAATTTCCCGATCCGTCTTTTACCTGTGTTTTGGTTTTCTTCATGTTCGGTGGTTTTCAGAATTCAAGACAAGGTAGAAGTATTTTGTTAGGCCAGCCCAAAGTTCAAATTCGATTTACGAATAGCGCTTATGAACAAGCAGCAAGCGGTTGTAATGCGCCGAAGTATTGAACCGGTTCCGCATGCACACGTTTTCCGGTGATGGCGGACACTTCGCCTGCGCCACGATAACGTGTAGTGTCGTCATTCCTTCGCGAAGGGTTGCTGCTGCGTCCAGCAATGCACACCACCACCACGCCAGTTGATCTCTCGGGGATCTAGTTGAACGATGCTGCGATCCGGGAACGTCTTCTTCATTACGGCTTGCATGCGATCGTCTTTCGCTTTGGTGGAAGCCGGCTTGCCTTCCTGCCAATATGCAGGAACAAAGACACGTCCGTTGGTGATCAGGAAGTTGAGGTAACTGGCCGCTGGGATGTACCGAATGGTATCGCCCGCTTGAAGATCCTTGTTCTCCTTTAGCAGCATCTGGTCATAGCTGCGCTCGGTGTTCATTACGTGCGCGTTGAACTCTATTTCCGGGGTGGGTACTTTGATCACGTGCAATGCGCGGCCGTCCCGGTCACGGAACTGTTCCAGTATGCGCAGGTTCACGTCCATGCGTTGGCGGGTGATCAGTTGCAGGCTGTCGGTGAGGTCCACATCATCGGGCCAGGCCAAAAGCACCGTGCTGTCGTTCACGAAACGGCAGAACTCGTCCACATGACCACCGGTGCCTTGGCAGAATACATTGCCGTGTACGCGCGGATCCATGTACCACGTATCATCCACGGGGCCATCCTTCAGCCAAATAATTTCCTGCACGCCGAAGATGCGCTTGTATTCTTGCTCCATGCTGTCTTTGGACCAACCGGGGTTGCGTTGCATGGTCACTGCTTCTACCTGCAAGAGAATGCCCGCGCCGTTCACCTCTACCGCACCACCTTCTATTACCAGGTTGCTGTGGACTACGGGAAGGCCAAGTCGCCGCGCGATCATGGTAGGGAAACTATCTTGTTGCGCCAGCATTTCCGCTGAGGACCCAACGAGGTTTTCATGGTCACCGTAGTAGTTCCAGTCTGCATCCAGCACAGCCAAGGTGCCATCGCGTTGCCGTAGGAAGATGGGGCCCATATCACGCACTGTGCCGGTCATTATCGTTTCGCCCAGCACTTCCATTCTGTAGCGGTCGCGCATTATGCCGAGGCTGTCCCACCGAGCAACAGTGCGCATGGCCAGACTGTCATCATCGGCCACGCATACAACGAAGGTTGATGGCAGTAGCGCGACCACCACCTGATCAAGTACGGTATCGATGGCATTGCCGTTGTAGTTGAACCAGACCGCATCGTGCGGTGCCCATTCGGGGGGAAGGACATATTCGGGTAGTTCCTCTTGTGGTGCGCCACAGCCAGCGAGGAGCGCCACGAGCATCAAAGCGTTCAGGTTGCGCAAGGCCTCTTCTGCTCTTTGGGCAACTGTCCTTGCACGGTTCATTCGGGGCGCGGCATCTGCGTGATGTGTGGCCGAAAGTTGATCGCGGTGCCCGGCATGGCATCCGTGAGGACGAAGGCGATGGGCAGGCCGGGTTCGATCTCCTCGACCACCGTCGCGGTGAAGCCCCGTTGTTGAAGGAAAGTGGCGGTGGCCTTGGCGCTGGAGAGCGGGTCGTCGGCCACCAGACCGATGCATGAGTACACGTGCCCGAGGCTCGCCAGCACCTCTTCCGAAGCATGATTGATGATGGTACCGTCCCAGAAGATGGAGCGAAGCACCCCGCCGCTGTTCGCTTGGAAGCGCTCGGCCACACCATGCTGGGCCAGCAGATCCACCATGGCCTGCTTGGCCTCTGGTGTGGCGGCGGTGAAGATGCGCGAACCGCTGTCGGGAACGGTCACGGGTTACGTCTGCGCAGCATCAGCGTACACAGCGTGACCAGGACCAGCAGCAGAACGGAAACGAGGACGATGATCCATTTGGGCAGAAACATGGGCGGGTTGTTTGATGGCTTTGTTGCGATAGACAGCGTGGTCATTTGAGACTCCTCACAAACCTACGACGATCATTTCGAGCAAGGGGCGTAGCAGGTCCGACCCCGTCTCCCGTCCGCACTCGTTCTCCATATTTCATGATCAGCGCTTCACCACCACCCTCGCACTCCTTGGCGCTTGTCCTTCTACGCGCACCATCACCAAGTACAGCCCATCCTTCCATTCGGTGGAAAGACCCAGCGGTTGCAGTGCGAGGAAGTTGTTCACCTGCTCAGCATACACCCGTTTGCCAGTGACATCAAACACTTCGATCACGCCGGGTTCGCCGAAGAGGGTTGCATCAGCAACAATGTTTACGCGATCGTTCGCGGGGTTGGGGTAGATGCGCAAATTGTCGCCGATCGTGCCTTGTGTACCTCGGTCCTCCGGCAATTCTTCCACAGCAGTGGTAATGCAACCGGGATCGGTGACTTGTGCCACTACGACATCATCAATGAAGTAATACGCCGAACCGATAAAGCCATTGTACGCATCTCCTAGGAAGCTGTACTGGTCGTAGTTAAGAAAGGAGCCGATGGTGATGTGGTCCCATGGTTCATCGGGGATAACGATGCCGCAAATGTTCACCCATTCCTCGCTGGCGATCACGCGCATGTCGATCAGTTGCGGTGGCAAGGTGATGGTATGAAAATCCGTTTGCACATGCGGCCCAGTGGTGAACAAAGCACCAAAGCCGTTCGTGGAAACACGACCATTGTAAGCAAGGTTGGAAACGTAGTAGGAAACGAGATAAGGCTCTCCGGGGATCAGCGGGGTAGTAAGCGGCGCTTGGATATACTCGTGCCAATCAGTTTGCTGATCATTGGTGAGGGTATAAATGCCGGCCATCCCTTCTCCGTTGCGCGAAAGGATCCGCCGTTCGGTTGCGGTGTTTATACCATCTACGGCTGGTACGTTCTCCCTGGAATTGAAGTCGGCACAACTGCTGTAGCTATCGCAGGTGGCTCGGTGTTGGCGTAACCAATCGGGTGCCATAAAGGTGTTGAGACCTGCATCGCCCGGGGTGAAATTCGGCGCGCATGTGGATCCTTGCTCGATACTCGGATTGGCCAATAGCACTGGACCCAAACAGGTTTCGTCCACGCAATTGTTCGCTGTTATTGATGGTGAGATGAAAAGACCTAATCGGCCACTGACAGGTGTAGCGGTCTTGATGCTGTAAAGGCGCGCGTAATAAGTCTGCCCCGTCGTCAGGTTCGTGGGCAGTTCCAAAATATTCTCTGAGCAGGCGATGGAAATTAGGTTGCCCGGCGTTCCGCTGAAGAGTTCAAATGCAAGATCAGCCGTTTCATTTCCTGCCACGATCCGCGAACGTTGACCAGTTGCTATGAACTTGAACCAGATGTCATCATCAGCGAAATCATCCACCGTACAATCTGCACCGGGCAAACTTTCTGTAGCACCTGCGGTATTGAAGGTGAGTGTGTAGTCGGTACTGTAATTGATCACCTGCGCACCACTTGCTTCATCGTTGTTGCCACTGCGCACATTGACCAGGAATGCACAAACCTTGTTGAGCCCCGGCGCCGTTGTGTACACGCGGAAGTAAACTGTATCGCCTACGATCAAACCCGAAAGCGGAAGCGTTGTTGCAGCACAACCAAGCACCGTGGAATCCAACCCAAGACTATCCGACGAATAGCCGAGATACGCTTCGATGCGCATTTCGCCGGGCGTCAACGGAGCCTCTTTCATTTGAAGGTTGGTGTTCACTGCGTAGATGGTGTGCGTTGCCTGTGTAGCGATGAATCGGAACCACACATCGTCATCCGGGTTCATGGAAGGTCCGCACATTTCTTGATAGCTGCTCGTGGCCGCGTAGGTCCATGCTTGGTGTGCTTCCGTAGCGAAGGTGGTGGCCGTTGTAGGCAGGGTAATGGCACCATTGATCTCGTCGTTCATGGGCGCATCGAATAGCATTGGCACAAGCAAGAACGAGTTGACATATTGCACACGGAAATGATATTGGTTACCCGGCACAAGTCCATTGAACCACGAACGATCCGTTGCAGTGTGGCATACAATACTGGTGAGCGCACCGCAATTTCCGCTGAAGAGTTCGAGGGTGTAACTGTTTCCGGGAGCAAGTAGGAAAGCTGCGCTGGTATGGGCTGCTGTGAAGGTGTACCATACATCACGTTGCGCTGCACAGCCCGCTATTCCGTTGGTCGCATACATGGTGTTCGACGCAGGAAGTGTGGTCCAATCCTGCAAATTGCTGAAGGGAAGTGGCACAGCGCCAACGCAGTCATCATTCCTTACGCCACGCGTGATCGCCACTCGAAATCCATCGCGATCACCACCAGCGAAGTACATTCTTACATAGTAGGTGGTACCCGTGGTAAGTCCACTTAATCGACGACGATCTTGGAACAGATCCGAACACAGTATGGTGGTCATTGAACCGCAAGTGCCGGACATCAATTCGAAACGCAAACCGTCCTCGACCACGAACGACAAGGCATGCAACATCTGCACACTGTCCGTGGCCGTGAAGCTGAACCAAATGTCATCATCCGAGTCGCCCGCAGCGAAGCAACCCGGCAGCGATTGCGTGGCGTGGAACGTAGATGCCAAGAACCATTCCGAAGGAATTTCAGTTGGCTGCACTGGCAGGTTCACGGCATCTGCACAGTCATCGTTCTCCGCCGCCGCGAACAATCGGATCACATCGTTGCGGAGGGAGGTCGGACCACTAGCCCCTACTTTCAGGAAGTACGTGGTACCCACTGTTAGGTTCTCGAAGGAGTAGTCAGTAGCGTTGACTTCAGTGGTGAGGCAGGTGAGCGATCCGCAGTTACCAGAATACAAGGTGTAGCGTTGTAACGTGTTACTGACAGCCGTAACACCCGTGCTGGGTGCTTCGAACGAGAACCACACATCGGCCACATTCGTACCACACGGAACTACGCTGCTGGTGGCAAGTAAGGTGCTCATTTCGCGTGGTTGGGTGGCTTCATTCAAACCGGTTACCGGCAAGGAAATGGCGTTCGCGCATTCATCGTTGCTGGCGGGTGCGTAAACTTCTACCTCGGTGCGCTCGGCGATCGTTGCCGTGGTGCTGGTGGTGTAATTGCGGATGTAGTAATCCTGCCCTGTGGTGAGGCCCGTAACCAAGCCGTTGTTACACACAATGTTCGTGAGGCTTCCGCACGTACCACTGAACCATTCCGTGGCCAATGGCTCGGTGCCCATGGCTTGCGCGGCAAAGCGAAGCGTACTGCCCGTGGCGGTAACGCGATACCATACATCGTCATTCGATGCACCCGCAACTGCACAGCCGGGTTGCGATTGTGTTGCACCCAATGTGCTTCCTTCTACAGACGGCCGCACATCGTAGTCGGTCGTGTTCACTTGCAGTTGAAATGCACCCGGACAATCATCATTCAGCGGCGCGGAAACCACGGCTACGGTGGCATAATAACCGACATCCGGGGCGTTGCTCATCATCACGCGGATGTAGTAAGTAGTGCCGATCGTAAGGCCGGTCAACGCGAGTGGGGGTGCATTTCCTTGGGCGCAACCCATGCTGATGAGACTGCCGCAATTCCCGCTGAAGGCTTCAATAGAAACGCCCGGACCTGGCGAAAGCAACGAACCCATGACCCACTGTTTCGCACCCGTTGCCACGAAACTGTACCACACGCTTCGCACGGGATACGTTACGCACGAGGATGCAGGTGATGGGATCGCCGAGGCAGTACCGATACCGGTACTCGACGCGAACAGTACCGGCACATTCCCAGGCGCTACAGGTAGTACTGTAGCGTGCGCGCAGTCGAAGGTCGAGGTGCTTTGTGCGGCCGCGCCGTGCTAAGGGCAAGGATGCCGATCAGCGATGCTGCGAGGAGGATCGTGTTTCTCATGTTGCCGGTGATTCTGGCAGCAAGTGAATACATTCCCACACTTTAGCAAAGGACTTCCGAGGCTACGGTAAGGGACCGAGTGAACGGTTCACCGGTGCACCACCACCCTTGCCGCTGGGCGCTTGTCCCTTCCACGCGCACCATCACCATGTACAGACCCTTCTTTCCATTCGGCGGAAAGGTCCAGCGGTTGTTGTTCCGCCAAATGGCCTACCTGTTCGGCCAACACCTGTTCGCCAGTGGCGCTGAAAACCTGTAACACGCCTCGTCGTCCGATGGCGTTCGCATCGAGCGCAAGTGTTGAACGGTCCGATGCCGGGTTGGGCCATAGCGCTACTGTGTTGCCTGTCAAGGTCTCCTCGATGCCGGTGGCCTCTCCCGGGACCAACTTGACGAGGAACGCATCGTTGCCTCCTGCGCTGATCATGCTGAACTCGCCATTTCCGGGATCCATGTCTGCGGTATCCGCAAACCATCCTGATACATAGAGTGCGCCCGTTGCGCTCATCTCAATAGCATAGGCCCTGTCATCACTGGAGCCACCCATGGAGGTCGCCCGGATGGGACCACCATCCGCATCCAAGCTCCAGATGAACATGTCGTCACCACCTGTGGAAGTCAGAACCAGATCTCCGATGCCGGGGTCGAAGATGGCCGTGTTCCGATAGATGCCGCACACATGCGCATTCCCTTCCGCATCCGTGGTGATACCGTATCCTTCATCGTCACCGCTACCCCCGGCGGACTTTGCCCAGAGCAGTGCGCCAGCGCCCGTGAACTTGGCTAAATAAATGTCTTGACCGCCGGAAGAGGTGAGTTCCGTTACGCCGGCCCCTGGATCGAAGTCGATGGTGCCCGCATAGCGCCCGGTGGCGAACAGGTTGCCGTCGCTGTCGAGCGCGATCTTCCTTCCGTAGCCACCGTCGAAGTGGTAGGTGGTTGTGGTCACCGGGATCTGCGTGGCCCAGATCAAAGCGCCCTCCGTATCCAACTTCAAGTAGAACACGTTCCACGTTCCCACCGACGTCATGTTGAACGTCCCGGGACCGGGGTCAAAATCAACCGTGCCGCGGAAATAGCCCGTGATAAAGCTGTTCCCTGCATCGTCCAGTACGATGGAATACCCGCGGCTCTCATCCGGTGCCGTGCCGAATGCAACCGCCCAGACGAAGTCGCCGTCCGTAGTGAGTTTCAGGACGAAGATGTCCTCGTGCCCGGCGGTCAAAAAGAACGTACCGGGGCCCGGATCGAAATCGCGCGGCCCACCTTGAAAATAGAAGCGGCCGGTAACGAGCACGTTGCCCGCTTGGTCCACATCGATGCCATATCCGGCATCCCACCAGGTCCCGCCGACAATGCCCTTGGCCCACACAAAGTCGCCGTTCGCATCGAGCTTAGCAATGTAGATGTCGTTCTGTCCCGTGCTGGCGGCCGTCATGTTGAACGTGCCCGGACCCGGGTCGAAGTCCGCCGTACCGGAAAAACCTCCCGTGATGTAGATGTTGCCTGCGTCGTCCACGGCGATACCGCTCGCCCCGTCGCTGTACGTCCCACCCATCGAACGGGCCCATACCAACGTGCCGTTCGTGTCATACTTGGCCACGTATATGTCGTTGCTGCCTGCGGAACTCAGCTCGGCAACACCGGCACCTGGATCGAAGTCCACCGTACCGGTGAAATTTCCCGCAGAGTAAGCGTGTCCGGTCGCATCCAAGGTGATCGCATAGCTCCGCTCCTCACCCGGCCCACTGAGCGGGAGGCCCCATGCAGGCGTTATTTCCTGGGCCATTAGGGCGCATGGGAGCAGCAGCAGGGAGACAAGGGTATGGGTGGAAGTAAGCATGGCAAGTTGTTTTGAGATGCCAAGTACACACATTTCCGGCCCGATGAAAAGCACATCCGAGGCAACGGTTCGGGATCGAGTTAACGGTCAGCTCCCGACCAACCGGACTATGAAGCACGCAACGCGTGCGTCACTTCCTCCAGTCGTCTCCGACTGATCTCCACGCGTGTGCCGTTGCGGAGCCGGACATGACCTTCCTCCACACCTTCCACATGCTTCCTGTTCACGAGTGAACTTTTGTGTACCCGCAGGAAACCATGAGGCGAGAGCATCTCATCGTAGTCCTTCAGCGTGCGCGCGGAAACGAAACGGCGGTCGTCGGCGAGATGCAGGGCGGTGTAGTTGTCATCGGCCTGGCACCACGCCACTTCAGCAGGCGCAATGGCGTACGTGCGATCGCCATGGGTGAGCGTGAGCTTCATGGTGCGTTGATCGGGCTGCGCCAAGTTGTGCAGCAGCTGGGTCTGCACTTCGGCGTTGGGGGACCGCTTGGCGATGTGTCGATCGATGGCAGCGCGAAGTTCATCGCCGAGAACCGGCTTCATCAGGTAGTCCAATGCACTGAACCGGATGGCTTGGATGGCGTGCTGACTGTTTCCCGTGATGAAGATCACATCGAAATCCCAAGTCCCAAGTTGCTTCAGCAGGTCGAATCCACTTCCTCCGGGCATTTGCACATCCAAGAAAAGCAGATCCGGTTTGTGTTCGGCGGTCAACGCCATTGCCTCGGTCACGGATGATCCTTCCGCCAGAATATTCACCTCCGGGGTTCTACGGTGCAACATGGTGCGCAGCACCTCACGTGCTTCCACCTCATCGTCCACGATCACCGCCCGCACCATGGGTCCAAGTTACCACGCACCGCTACAGCGTCATGCTGACCCGCGTCCCGCTTGGTGTTCCGTGCTCGTCCTTCATGTCCTCCACGCGGAAGGTCCCGTCATTCTCAAGACGTTCGGTGATCAATTGCAAACGTTCACCCGTGAGCTTCAACCCCAACGAACGCCTGCCGGGATCAGGGGTCTTTTCGGTCCGGCCAACTCCATTGTCTTCGACGGTACAGGTGACCGCTCCGTCCGTTTCACCGAATCGAACACGTAATCGTTTCTCGCCTTTTTTCGGGGCAAGCCCATGCCATATTGCATTTTCCACGAAAGGTTGTACGAGCAAGGAGGGGATCAGTTGATCCTCATCGATCAGCGCTTGATCCGCTGTGATCGACCAAGTGAAATCATCGCCAAGCCGCAGTTGTTCCAGCTTCACGTAGTCCTGTAAAAAGGCGATCTCTTCTTCCAGCGTGATGCGATCACGCACGCTGTGTTCCAATACCGTACGGAGCAATCGCGCGAAGCCTTCGAGGTAATCGTGCGCACGTTCATGATCGCCTTTGAGGGAGAGCGCCCGGATCGCGTTCAAGCAATTGTGGATGAAGTGCGGATCCATTTGCGTACGCAACACCTTCATGCGCAACAGGGCATTGATCTCCTCGATGTGTGCCTGCTTGTGCTGTAGTGCGATGTTCAAGCTTTCAAGCACCCCGGCGTGCTTGCGTTTCTGCCGCAGGAGGCGCCACACCAGCGCAATACCGGCCAGGGCCAGCAAGGCCAGAAGCAAACTGCCATAGAGCTGCAGGTTGCGCAGGCGAAGGCGTTGCTCATGTTGGCGGTTCTCGGCATCCAACCGTTGGATCTCCTCTTTGCTAAGCCGTGTCTCGAATTTCTTCTCCAACGACAACATGTGCTCATCGTTCACTACGGTATTGAAACTGTCCTTCAACACCTCCAATTGGCCCATCGCCAAATAGGCTTGGGCGGTATCGCCCAGCTCAGCATAGCTGTCAGCCAGGAATCCGGTATTCTCTACGGATAGTCCTAGTTCTTTCGTGCCAACATTGTTCAGCGAATCGCTTCGTTGGAATTCCTTCACTGCATCCCGGTAACGCTCCATGGAGTAGAGCGCATAGCCCAACGCATTGTGGTATACGCTGCGCAGCCTTAGATCCGTTGACGGGATCTCAGTGCCCGCAGTGGCCAACTCTTTTAGGGCCTGATCGAATTTGCCTTCTTCGATAAGGATGTTCGCCATGTTCATGCGAAGACCCACGCGCTGCGGATCATCGCGGTGGATCAGTTCGACCGTTCGGTTGTAGAAAAAGCGGGCGGAATCGTAGCGGTGTTGGAGGTAGTGCGCGTTGCCGATATCATTGTAGAGGATCACCAAAGCCGCCGTGTCCCGTGTGGCCGTGGCCAGTTCGAACTGGACGGCCTGATGCTTTTTAGCGACATCAAATCGCGACATTTGAAAAGCCACCCTACCCAGCAAGTGTTCACTTCGGATCCATGTAAACGTGTCTGCAAGTGCCCGCGCCAACAGAATGCTTTCGCGGGCATGGTGCTGGGTACTTTCGGCATCGTTGCCATCACGAAGTGTCCGTGCCAATTGATAGTGGCCAAGCAACCGATCCTTGTCCGTGGTCGCCAAAGCCAAGGCCCGTTGGCCAACAGCAACAGCAGAGTCCTGTTGACCGGCTTGGCGGTACGCCTTGGCCAGGTCGCAAGTAGCTTGGAAACGGTCCAGGTCGGAGGCGGCTGATAGAGCTTTTATGGCAGCACCCAACTGTTCTTCCGCTACGTCCTGCGCGCGGCACCACATCAGCAGAAAGCAGGACACGGCCAAAAGAAGTAAGCGCATGGCAAGCCGCCCAAAAGTTGGCGGCGGTGGCGGAAGTTAATGCTGGCGCTGCTCCAAAGCAATGCTTCCTGGTGACCCTTTTGCTTTGCGCCGCTCCATCCGCTTCCCTTTCCGACCTTCGTGACCGGACATCAGTGATCCACCTTCCTCCGGGCTCTCCAACGTCGAAGGCGGTCCTCCTCTTCTACGCGTACTCCGCGGTTAGAACCTCCCATGCGCACCGGAGTTTCCTTTCAGGGTCCATACGCGTTTCCTTTGCGCCTTCATGCCCACCGTCTACACCGTTTACGTCATCGAGCTGCGCCGAAAAGTCTTTACCGAAGACCGCAAATTCCGCGAGGCGAACCCGCAATACAACGGCGTGCTGGAATGCTTGTACGTGGGCCAGACGAGCAAGACCCCGCAGGAGCGGTTAACGCAGCACAAGACCGGCTACCGCAACGCAAAGGGACAAAAACTATCGGCCAACATCGTTGAGAAGTACGGCAAATATTTGCGCCCCAGCCTGTATCAGAACATTGGCCCGCTAAGCCGCAAAGAAGCCTTGGAAGTGGAACGCGGCCTATCGCTGGAATTGCGGAAAAAGGGCTACGCCGTGTGGTTCGGGTAATACAGGAAAGCAGTACGGGTGCGCCAAAGCGCACCCGTACCATCGGATTTATCAAGTCGCGCTTAACGCGGCTATTTCACCTCGGCCAACTTGCCTTTCAGCATGTTGATCACGCCGATCTCCGTGGCATCCACGCCGTTCATTTGTGCGAGGTGCCAGCTGGCCCAATCGCCCAAGTGGATCAGGTACAATTGGCGCTCCAGACGGTCGTCGCCTTTGCTCCAGATCTCGTGGATGTGCGGTGTGTATTTCGCAAAAACTTCTTTGTTGATCTCCATGCGCATCTGGCTGCGTGCATGGTCGTCGTTGTGGCGGAAAATGGTGATGGCCATGCCTTTGTCGCCGCCGGCCCAGCCTACCAGTTCATTGTGGTTCATCTCCGGAATGGCGTGGTGCCAGCAGAGTTCCTTGCTGTTCTCGTTGAGCTGTTGGCGGAAGCGGATGCTCACGGCTTCGGTAGCGGCTTCGCTGTAGATGATGGCGCGGTTGCCGCGCAGTTTTCCGGCGAGGTCTTTTCCGGCAGTGTTGATGGCGGCCTGATCGTTCTTCAAGCGGGCAGCGGCGCGTTCCAGCGAAGGCTGGAACTCACTTTTGATGATGCCGAAATGCTTCAAAATGAAGAATTGCTGGGTGAGCGAGTAGGCCAGCATGGTACGGGGCGGGTTGCCACCGGGGATCACGATGTGGTCCAAACCCTTGGCCTTCGCGGTTTCCAGCATGGTGCCGCCGCTTGTGATGCACACCACGCGGGCTCCACTGTCCAAAGCTTGCTGCATGGCAGCGAGGGTCTCCTCGGTGTTGCCGCTGTAGCTGCACGCGATCACCAAGCTGCCTTTGCCCACGTAGGCTGGCAAGTAGTAGTTGCTGTACACTTCAATGGGGCAAATGGCTTCTTCCGCCACGGCCTGTGCCGCAATGCGCCCGCCGATGCCGCTTCCGCCCAAGCCGGTTACCACCACGTTGGTGTAGGTCTTATCCGGCTTGTTCAGCTTGGCTTTCCGGCCAATGGCCAACGCATCGGAAAGGTGGTCAGGGAAATCGCGGATGAGGTCGTGCATCGGGTCCATGGGCAACAAGGTTCTGTTTTCGTGAGAAAGTTAGACCCCCTCTTACGGGGAGGGGGCCTGCTTGGTTTTCGGAAGGTGTAGGGAAAGTACTCTTTACGGTCATGTAATTGTAAGCTTCCTCCAAGTCGGCCTTGTGGCTGTCCACTTCTTCGGGCTTCATCTTGCGGATAACGTCCTGGTAGTAGGGCAGGGCTGTCCAACTTTTCACCTCCGCACTGTCCATGCCGGCCTGCGCGCGGGCCCGGTACAGGTAGCCTTGGTAAATGTTTGGCTGCTTGGCGATGTATGCGGCCCAAGCGCTGTCTGCCAATGCATACCGCTTGGCGCGGCTAGCCATGGCACCGAGGTAATACCAATCGTTCACCTCAGGGTTTTCGGCGGTCTTCAGTTTCATGGCGGCAATGGCTTTGTCGTAGGCGCGCCCGTCAGTGAAGGCTTTGGCGGCCTCCACATAGAGGTAGTCCTTGCTGGGTTCCATCTGCACGGCCTTCAGGTACATCTCCCCGGCGAGTGAATCGTAGGCCATGCGGGGCGCGGTGCTGAGCGTGTCGGCGGCCTGCAGCTTGCTGAGGCTCTGGTCGATCTTGGCAGCATATTCAAAGTCCACACTGATCTCCTTTTCGTCAGGCTGCTCCGTGAAGTACGCGTTCAAGGCGGAGTCGGCGGCCATGTGTTCGCCTTTCTCCTCCAGGTCGAAGGCTTTCAGGCGCTTCAGCGTCATGTTCTGCACGCCTTCGGCCTCCAGCGCTTGGATCTCAGTAAGGCTCTCATCGTATTTCTTCACCAGGAAGAGGAACTGCGCATTCCGCACGCGGGCGCTGGTGTTGCCCACGTTCAGCTCCAAGTATTTCTGCATGTCCGCAGTGGCCTTGTCGAAATCGCGTGCCTTGAAGTAGGCTTCCGCGCGACCGCGGTAGGCGGGCGCAAAGCCGGGATCAAGGGCAATTGCGTTGGTGTATTCCTCAATGGAGCTGGGGAAGTTCTTCGCGCGGTAGTACATGAAGGCCTTGCGGGCCACGGGTTTGGCGTTCAGTGCGTCCAGTTGCATGGCCATCTTGTAGTTCTCCAGCGGGGCGCTGCCGTCGCGGGGGTTCTGGTCAAACATCGCGTCACCCTTCAAGATGTAGGCTTCGGGGTCCTTTGGATACAGGTCGATTCCCTTTTGCACCATGGCAAGAGCGCCAGCGTAGTCAGGGGTGGCACCGGCCAGCATGCCTTCGGCCACTTCGCGGTAGGTTGCGGCAATGTCCTGCTTGCTGTTTTTGTTGGCTTTGGCCGTGGCCAGCGCAACGGCTTGGTCAAACTGCGCTTGGGCGAGGTCGGCCTTACCGGCTTCGCGCAGCACCTTGCCCATGCCGGCATGGTTCAGCGGGAAGGTGGAATTTACTTCGATACCGCGCTGGTAGCAGGCTGCGGCGCTGTCGCTACGGTCATTGGCGTAATAATTCTCGCCGAAATAGAACCAGTCTGCACCGCTGGTAGGCGAAGCCGCCACGAGCTGCTTGAAAGCGCTGGTGGCCTTTTCGAACTGCTCCTTGTCCGTGAGTTTCACGGCTTCGGGCGTTTGGGCGGTTGCGCTCAAAGCCAAGCAGGCGGTTCCGAGGATAATTAGGGTCTTCATGCGTGTTTTTGCTACTGTGGGACGATCTGGATGTTGCGGGGTGGCACGTTGATGGGGGCCACGCCCAGCTTCAGAATGATCCGTTGTCCCTTGTGGTTGGCAACAAAGGAAACAAATCCAGTGCCAAGACCGCTTTTCCCTTCTGTGAGCAGCATATTTACGGTGCGTTTCAAGGGGTAGGAGCTGTCTGCCAGGGTGCTTTGGCTGGGCAGTACGGCCTTTTCGCCCGGTCCGTTGGCGATGGGCAGAATGCGCACTTGGTCCCGCAAGGCCCGCATGGCGGGGTTGTCCAGGTCGCTGATGGCCTCGAAGGGCAAAAAACCAACAGCCTTGGGGTCGCGCGCCACCTGCGCCACCACGTCGGTCACGTCCGCCAATGCACGCGCACGGAGCTTGCCGATGTGCAACGAATCCACCAACAGCCGGGCCACGCCACTGCCTGCGCCCGCAAAAATGCCCGTGAGGCTGTCCAGTGCGGTGGAGTTCTCAATGTCGGTGGAAATGTGAACGGCATCCGTTTTCCCCAGCAATGCGGCGATCTGCCGCAGTTCGAACTGTTTCAAGGGGCTGTTTTTATTCACGATCACCGCGATGCCGGCCTTGTAGATGGGCACGATGGGCGCATCGATCTGCCGCTTGTCCAAGTAGGCCTGCTGCTCTCCGCCGGGGTCCACGGTGGTCACCACGCAGCGCACGCTGTCGTTCAACATGGCCTTCAGCATTTCGGCCTCGTTCATATAGCGGATGTCCAGTGTGGCCTTGGGATAGAAATTACGGAACACCAAGGCTTCTTGATCCAGCACCGCTTTGCAGTCTTCGTCCACCAGGATCAATACGTGACCTGAAGTGGGCGTATCGTCCGTGCGGGGGTCCGGCGCGGTGAATTTGCAGCCCGAGAGACCCCCAAAGGCCAAAACGCCGAGCAGTGCAAACCGCATTCCGCTCATTGGTCCTCCTCGCGTTGGGTCTGCTTTTTCTGCCACATGTACCCGCGCAGGATGCCAAAGCCCAACAGCACACAACCCAACAGCACGCGGAATTGCGTGATCTCCGCAGCCAGGAAGTTGGTGAAGATCAGCAGCGCGCCGGCCACCACGTAGATCAGGCTCATGGCCAATGCGAAGTACTTCATGTGCGTTCGGTCAATTCAAGTTCATCGGCGAAGTTCGGCATGGAAGGCTGAACATAGGTCGCATCTCTGTAATCAATGACTTTTCAATTGAGGCCGGTATTCACTCGCCTGGGCGTAGCCGCTTCGGCGAAGCACGGTCGGCGCAATCTGCGGTTATTCCCTATTCGGAGGCCGCGCATTCCGACCGCAGGTCGCTTAGTGTACTTCTTTGCGTTCTTGGTGTCCTTCGCGGTAAAAACATGTCGTAAGCCATGCATTTCATCGGTGTTTATCTGTGCAATCTGGGTAATCTGTGGAAGACATTTTTGAGGCCGGTATTCACTCGCCTGGGCGTAGCCGCTTCGGCGAAGCACGGTCGGCGTAATCTGCGCAATCTGCGGTTATTCCCTAGTCGGAGGCCGCGCATTCCGACCGCAGGTCGCTTAGTGTACTACTTTGCGTACTTGGCGTCCTTCGCGGTAAGAACCTGTCGTAGGCCGTGCATTTCATCGGTGTTTATCTGTGCAATCTGAGTAATCTGTGGACGACACTTTTGAGAATTCACTCGCCTGGGCGTAGCCGCTTCGGCGAAGCACGGTCGGCGTAATCTGCGCAATCTGCGGTTATTCCCTAGTCGGAGGCCGCGCATTCCGACCTCAGGTCGCATCTGCGTAATCAGTGGCTTTTCAATTGAGGCCGGTATTCACTCGCCTGGGCGTATCCGCTTCGGCGGAGCACGGTCTGCGCAATCTGCGGTTATTCCCTAGTCGGAGGCCGCGCATTCCGACCGCAGGTCGCTTAGTGTACTTCTTTGCGTACTTGGCGTCCTTCGCGGTAAAAACATGTCGTAAGCCGTGCATTGCTCTCCGCGTCCTCCGCGCCCTCTGCGGTTAAGCCAAATCGGCATTCACCGCGTCTCAAAATGGATCGGCAGCGTAAGCCTGCAGCGCACATCATGTCCGTTCATTTTCGCCGGGGTCCAACGCGGCATGCGCCTCACCGTCCGTTCCGCCGCGTTCCGGCACCCGGCTTGTGCGCCTTTCACTGCGCGGACATCTTCCACGTTGCCATCAAGCCCCACGGTAAACTGCACGTACACCACATCCCGCCCATTCAGGTCAGCAGGAAAGTCCAGGTGGCGCTCTACCCAAGCAACCATGGCGTTTTCCCCGCCGGGGAAAACTGGACGCTCTTGCACTTGGAAATCCTTCCAAACGGAATCCACGCCAAGGCTTGTGCCTGTGTTGGTTCCTGTGCCGGTGCCTGCGCCCGGATCAGTGCCGGTTCCCGCGGTGGTGCCGGTGCCCGTACCCGCGCTTGATGCCACATCCAATGTGTCCACGGGTGGAATGATAGGGTCCACCGTACTGTCGGTCGCCTCCACCGCGCCCACGCCCTTGTTCGGCTTTGTAGGCGGGAGAACCGCGTTATTGGTCTCTTTTTTCGGCGTCGGCGGTGCGATGGGTGGGTAGAAAACATCTCGGATAACCCCTTCCACGTGGGGCGGATCGACTGGGTCGCTAACAACTTGAGACCCCAGGCGCGCCATGCCCCATTGCAAGAGCACCACAGCCCCCAGCACGCCCACCGTGCTTGCGAAGGCCACGCCTAGGCGCTGCCCGTAATCCGTGCGCAGGCGGTACGCGCCATACTCCTGGTTGCGGTCCGTGAACACAAGCGCATTGCGCGCCACATGGGTCTCATCACTCCAACTGGGTCCCAGGCCAAGGGCAAGGCAAAGCAGACTGAACAAGGCCAATGCAACAGCGATCATCATCGTTTCAGGGGTGTTAGGCGAAACCAATTATTGTTCACCTGTACAACCCAGAACGTAGGACGTTCATTGCACCATTCGTGCGATCACTTCCACCGTTGCTCAACGCCGACCATGAAAAGGCGCGGCATTCAATAACGCGTCACCAAAGCCAGCCCATTGTAAGGGTCCAGGTCCTTGCCGCTAACGAACACCGCATCGCCACCGGAAGCCCTGTTCCGTTCGATCATTTCATCAATGATGTCGTCCACGGCGCCCCGCATCTCCCGCTCCTCCGCCGGAAGTAATTCCACGTGGCCATTGTTGAGCACGGCAGGTTGGAAAAGTCCCTCGCGGACAAACAGCGTTTCTCCTTTTCCTTCCTGGATCGCCTTCCAAATGTCATTGTGGTCGCTGAACAACTTCCCGGCCGAGGCAGCCTTTTCCAGCGCCTGGCTCCGTTGGTCGTACTTGGCTTTTACAACGGGGGCGTATGCGTTCCATGCTTCATCCACCAAGTGCAAGGGTGTAAGGTTTTGGCGCGAAGGGTTGAAGCTCGCCGCGATGAATTCCTTCTTGTCGGCCACCTTGCGGTAATGATCGACATTGCGGGCTTCGGTGGCCAATACCACCGGTAGCGGATGTTCGTTCAACACCTTCACCAAGGCCTTGTCCACTTGGTTGAAGTATTCTTTTACCAAGGTGTTCCAGTCACGGTCCATCACCTGTTTAGCGGCATCGGAGCCCGCCACGTCGTTCAGCACGGGGAAATCCCCCTTCAGCTCTTCCACGATATTGCCGTTGAATGCTTCGAACAACCGCGCTTGGTCCCGGCTCAAGGCAAGCACGTAGTATTCAGTTTTTTGGTGAAGTGCGCGGAAAAGGTCGCGCGTAGCGAACGTATGGTCGATGGTCACCCGGTCCGTCACTGCTATCGGCAACTTCACATGGCCGGAAAACTCGGTGTTCGCGAAGAGCACAAGGCTCTCCATGTTATGCGCATGGTCGATGCCTTCCGCCATTGCCTCGAGCTTCGCCATGGTGGCCTGTGCCACCTTCACACCAAGCTCGCTGGTCAACCGGAGTCCGGCCTGCTTCAGTAGGTTCTTGAGCAGGATGGCATCCTTCAAATAGTCCGGTCCTGTGCGGTGTGTGTTCAGGCTGATCGTCACACAGCCTTTCTGATGAATTTGCGCTGCCCTTGTCAATGCGTCTTTGGTCTTTCGGTTCATGGCTTAGGATCAAGGTTAATGAAGGGAACAGTTCATCGTGCCCGTTGGTTCGTTCCATAATAATAGCCCGATCGGCCTGCACGGGAGCTGATGAATGTCACATCAGCAAGTAAGAGAAGGCGTGGGGGATGAGAGCCAACGAGGCCGCCCATCAAAGAGCACAGAACCATCGAGCTACCAAGGACAAGCAGGTCCGGTCACCCCTTCTCTCCCGGAGAAGGGGCCGGAGGATGAGGGCGCATTGAGGCCGCCCATCAAAGAGCACAGAACCATCGAGCTACCAAGGACAAACAGGTCCAGTCACCCCTTCTCTCCCGGAGAAAGGGCCGGGGGGATGAGGGCGCATTGAGACCGCCCATCAAAAAGCACAGAACCATCGAGCTACCAAGGACAAGCAAGTCCAGTCACCCCTTCTCTCCCGGAGAAAGGGCCGGGGGATGAGGGCGCATTGAGGCCGCCCATCAAAAAGCACAGAACCATCGAGCTACCAAGGACAAACAGGTCCAGTCACCCCTTCTCTCCCGGAGAAGGGGCCGGGGGATGAGGGCGTTACTGCAGCTTGAAATCAACCGGAATGGTAAAGCGGACCTTCACGGCCTTACCGTTCATTTTGCCGGGCGTCCACTTCGGCATGGACTTCACCGCGCGCAGGGCTTCCTTGTCCAAGCCGGGGCTAACGCCGCGCCGGATGGATACGTCCTCCACACTGCCGTCCTTTTCCACCACGAATTCCACGTACACCTTTCCTTGTATGCCCGCATCGAACTCCATGTCGGGGTATTTGATGTTCTTCTTCAGGTAGCTGTACATCTGTGCCATACCCCCGGAGAATTCGGGTTGCTCTTGTACGGCGGCGAGGTCGTAGGTCACTTCCTCCACGGGAGGTGGGGGCGGGGGAGCATCAATTTTTTCACCTTCCTGCGTAGTGGTACTGGCGGTGGTCTCTTTCAGGTCCTCCTGAGTGGGCGGCGGGGCTTCCACAGGCTCGTCACTGGCTTCCACGGCGGTGAATTGCACAGTTTCGATCTGGGGCTGTGGTGGCGGGATCACCTCTGGTGGCGGAGGTGGTTCCTCCGGTTGGTCTTCCTCAAAAAGGTCCAAATTCACCTCCACGATCTTCACCTTATCCGGCGCGGGCGCCTTATCCCCGAGTTTCGAGATGGCATAAGGTGTGCCTACCACCACCGCAAAAAAGGCGATGGCGGCCACCATGGCCATTCCCAACCGGCTGGTATATGATTGCCGCAGGTCAAAGGCGCCATATTCCTTGTTCCTTTCCGCGAACACCAACTCGTTCCGGGTGCCCTGTAAGAGGCTCATCCACGTGGTATCGAACGTGAGCAATATGCTCAAGCCGATCAGCACTGCAACGAGTATCACGTAGGTCGTCATCTGCTCAAAATTTGAGTTTCTCGGCGTCCAACAGCTCTAGCTCGACCGGCTTAATGGTGTCCTGGACAGCGTACTTGCCGATGCCGCTGATATCCATGTTGTCCACCATATCGATCATGTTGCGGTATTTCGCATCCTTGTCCGGCTTTATGATGACAAAAAGCGCCTCGGGCCGTTTCTGCACATTGTTCCGCAGGGTGTCATAGGCCACTTGGTCGATCTCATTGGCATTAAAGCGCCTACCGAGTTCCTGCACTTGGTCGAAGGTACTCTTATTCTGCTCAATAAGGAAATTGGCGACCTTACTGAAATCCGTCCGGAGCAGTTGGGTCTCTCCGGGTTTGAAGGCATCGCGATAATAGAGGATTTGATCTTCTTTGGTCAAAAAGATGGTGAGCGCGTTATTCACTTTCTCCAGCTCAGGCTTGTTCGCTTCGTCCTGTGGCACAGGAAAAGTGAGCTGCAGCGTGGACGGCTTGTACATGGTGGTGGTAAGGATGAAGAAGGTCAACAAGAGAAACGCCAGATCGACCAACGGGGTCATGTCGATATGGGTACTTCCCTTCTTGGCACGCTTCTTCTTGTGCCTGCCACCGCCGCCGCCGTCGTCTCCTCCTGGTACTTCTGCCATGGTCGCGTTGTTTATCTACCGCGTTGAAGTGTCTCTTGTAGCATCCTGTACACGCGTATGCTCAATTGGTTGAAGGCGGTGCCGTCATCCGGCTTTCCTCCAGGTCCGTGATCATCTTGAACCGGTTGATCTTCACAGTGGGGCTCTGGAAGATCTTGATCACTTTGTTGATCACGGAGTAATTCACATTGCCGTCTCCCTTCAAGGCCACGATCGGGTTTTTGCCCTCCGCCCCGCTGCTGAAGATGAGCTGCGTTACGCGGATCCAGTCCAACAATTGGTTGTTCGTGCTGTCAATGGGTATGCCGGATGATTGCTTGTCCACTGCGGCACGATCAGGAGCGGCATCCAAATTCAAATAGGCGGGAAGCTGCTGCATGGACAGTCCGATCGCGTTCAGGTTCACGAATCGTTGTGTTTGATCCGCATCGAAATCCATCTTGTAGCGCACCCCCATTTCCTTGATCACTTCGCGCCGCACCTTCTTGTCCGTGAAATCCCAGAACACCCTTCCTGCACTGTCCACGATCACTGTCATCAAATTCTCGGTGGGGATGGGCGATTGGCTTCTGCTCGAAGGCGTGTCCACCACCACCGCTTCTTCCGGGCGGAACTGTGCAGTAAGCATAAAGAAGGTCACCAGCAGGAACCCAAGGTCTACCAAGGGGGTCATATCCATCCTTGGATTCGACCGGGGCATCTTGATCTTTGCCATGCCTGGTTTGGTTTCCTTGTTCTGTTTGTGAATGTCCGGCTGCTACCGCTGGTAGCGGTCTTACTTGTAGTTGGCCAGTGTTTGGCTTACGCTGAACCCAGCCTCATCGATGCCATGGGTGATGCCATCGATCTTGGTGCTGAAGTAGTTGAACATGATGATGCCGAGCGCCGATCCCGCAACACCCAATGCGGTGTTGATGAGGGCTTCGGAAATACCGGTGGAAAGTGCAGTGGCATCGGGAGTACCGGCGGTGGCCATGGCGCTGAACGCCCGGATCATACCAAGTACGGTACCGATAAGTCCCAAAAGCGTACTCACACTGGCGCAAGTGGACAGGATCACCAAGTTCTTGCTCAACATAGGCAGCTCCAAGGCCGTGGCCTCTTCGATCTCCTGCTTCACAATGTTGATCTTGGTCTCTTTGTCGATCGAGTTGTCATTGATCACGGTCTTGTACTTCACCAGTCCGTTGCGCATCACGTTCGCCACGCTGCCCTTTTGCTCATCGCAAACGGTCATCGCCTCATCCACGCGGTCAGAGGCCAGAAGCTGGCGCACGTTGTGGAGGAACTCATCCACGCGGCCCTTGCCTGAAGCACGGCCCAAGGTGATGAAGCGCTCAATGGAGAAGATGATGATCAACAAAAAGACCGTTACCAGGATCGGAACGATGAAACCACCCTTGTGGATAAGGCCGAACGTATGGCCGGGGTTCTCGGCGATAGGATGTCCATGGAGCGGGTCACCACCTTCGAAGTTGGCCGGGTCACCGAGCACGAACATGTAGAAAAAGATGCTGATGCCGAGGGCCAAGGGAAACGCCAGAGCCACGAACAGGCTGGACATCTTTCCGGATTTTTGTGTGCTCATGTAGGGGTTGTTTTCTTGGTAAAGGAGAGACCGTTGGTAGTGTTCGTTTTCAGCTTCGTGTTACCCGCAACTGTATTTCACCTGAGGGGCGGGGTCGGCAAACTTAGCACGATCCGCTTGTTTGTCCAGCCATAAATATTAAACGTGGGCTTACCACCTTTCTTCTTCAAGCGTGAAAATCACAAGGAACGGTAGCCTAAGGCTGTTTAACGGCAGGACAGGTGAACAACCGGTGCCGGAAAATGTTTGCCACAAAACTATTCAGGCGAACAAATGCAGCGGGTGGGGTTCCAAAGGTCCATGATATGCTGGTCGGGATAATCCCTGACCCTGCAGGACCGGTGAACGGGATTTCAAGGAAGTGCAGATAATTTCCTTGGATATATATTCCATGGAATGTATATTTGCAGGCTCAAAGCCGACACACATGAAAACCACGGGCAACATCGAGTTCCATCCGGCCACTTCCCGCGGCCACGCCGACCATGGTTGGCTGGACGCATGGCATTCCTTCAGCTTCGCTAATTGGCACGACCCGGAGCGCATGCACTTTGGCGCGCTGCGCGTGCTGAACGACGACACCATCGCAGGAGGCATGGGCTTCGGCACGCATCCGCACGACAACATGGAGATCATTTCCATCGTGACGGAAGGTGCATTGATGCACAAAGACAGCATGGGCAATGAAGGCGTCATCAAGGCCGGCGACATTCAAGTGATGAGCGCGGGCACCGGTGTGCGCCACAGTGAGTTTAACCCGGATAAAGAGCACCGCACCAAGCTGTTCCAAGTATGGCTTTTCCCGCGTGAACGGGGCGAGGTCCCACGTTACGACCAGATCACACTGGACCCAAAGGATCGCCTAAACACATTCCAGCAGATCGTTTCGCCGGACCCGGATGATGCCGGTACTTGGATCCGGCAAGACGCGTGGTTCCTGCTCGGAAAGTTCGACGCCGGACGCACGGAACGATATGCCATCAAGCGCGCGGGCAACGGCGTGTACGCGATCGTGGTTTCCGGCAGCGCCGTGGTGCAAGGCCAAGAACTTTCCAAGCGCGATGCGGTCGGCATCAGCGGGGTGGATGCGTTGGACATTTCTGTCGGCAAGGATGGCGCGGAGCTTCTATTGATGGATGTGCCGATGCAACTGAACTAATGCACGGGTGATCGGGCTCTGCTCCGAAGCATTGCCGTAGCCCATTTGCATTTCATTCCGCGGCAGGCAGTGCGCATTCCTTGCGCCCGACGTGGCTTTGTGGTATCGGACGTTGAAGTGGTCAAGCGCCACTGCTTCACAAGAAAAATACCATTTTATGGGTATTGATGCCGCCCGTGCGAATTCGGACCTTTGGGATGGACAGGGAAATGAAGGTCCAGGTTCGTTCGTCCCATGAAACGCATAGTCACACATTCACTACTTTCAGCGGTGTTGACATCGCTCTGCCTGATGCCGCTCATAGTGCACGCGAACGGCCCGCAAGTGCTGCAATTGGACGGCAAAGTGCGTACGAAGGATATTTCTTTTGAAGGTGTGCGCATGGTGGTGGAGCGCAACGGCATCACCTTACAAACGGTCACGGAAAACCTGAAGCGTTTTCAGTTGCAACTGGACCTTCAACAGGACTATGTGCTCACCTTCCACCGGGAAGGGTGCCTCAGCAAGTCCTTGCACATCGACACGCATATGCCGGAGCAGGCATTGGCCGCAGCGCCGTACCAGTTCCCGTTTTTGGTCACCTTGGAACCACGTCCAAAAGGGCAGGCGGTGCGTTATGCGGAGCCGGTAGGCCAAGTAGGGTTCAACGCGGAAAAGGCGGATTTCACCTACCGCACGGAATACAACTTTGCCCGGGAGCGTACACAAGCGGTTTCGGTAAAAGCACCGCAACCCGATGTACCTCGTATTGCAACAAACCTTCCGCCAGTGGAGAATGCCGCCCGGAAGTTGGCTGAGGATGTTTCGTCAACCAAGGTTCCTTCGCAAAAGGACAGTGGCCTGCCGCCCTTGAAAGTGAAATGGTCCGCCAACCGCAGTGAGGTAGTAACCCCTGCGGGCAAGGTGGAGCCCCGCCCACGGCAAGCCGCCGTTGCTGATGCTCCATTGTACGGCACGGTTCCCGACGGCCGCATCGAAGCCTTGGAAGTAAGGCCTACCTACGTGGCGAAGGAGGTCCGCATCACCGAAAACGGGCAAACCGCTGTATACCGGAAGGTGACCCATCGCTACGGGGATGTCCATTATTTCTGCAACGGAAGCGGCTGCAGCGAAAACATTTTTCTGGCCGAAACACGCCCCTGAAAAACAAGGAACGATGACCCGCTTCAGATTCAACTTCGTCTTGGTCGCGACCATGCTTGCCATGCCGGCTTCCGCACAGCGGGACGATGTGAACAAGTTGGCCGTGATGCAGGCGCGTGGCGAGACTTCGCTGAAGGTGGGTCAGGTGCAGTACGACATGGTGGTAGCGGAACATGCGAACCCGGCGCTCGAAGGCATGACACTGTTGCGCACCGCGCGCGAAACGCCTGCGGGATGGGCGGCCCGAGTGTACAGCCCCGGGGGGGCGTTGTTGATGGAGGGAACCTTCGTCGACCAAGGTTTGCGTATCCCTAACGGGGAGTTCACCTTCTTCCACACCAACGGGAAACCCGAAAGCAAAGGCCATTTCTGCAACGGCGGCAAGGTGGGCACTTGGCAACGTTGGGACCAGCGCGGCGAACCGCTCACCGACCGGGACTACCCTAGTGCATGTCCCGTGGATACCACGGGCCAACACTGTTGGAGTTCGCTTTCGTGCAAACCGTGATCACCAGGGCGCCTTCGGTCGGCCCGTTTCGTTGCGTTGCCTTGCTGCTTACTTTCTTCGTGGCCTTAGCGTCCTTAGCGGTCCAAATCTCTTACAGTAAGGACCGCCCTACCTTCACCGCGTGAAAAAGATAAACGACACCACCATCGCCCTCCTCATCGACGGCGACAATGCGGCCCCGCGCCGCTTGGCCTCCATCCTGGAGGAAGTCTCCAAGGAAGGCACCATCACCATTCGCCGCATTTATGGCGACTGGACCAGCACCCGCCTCACGGGTTGGAAAGGATTGCTCAACGCCAACGCCATCCAGCCTGTGCAACAATTCGGTTATACCACGGGCAAGAATAGCACGGACAGCGCGCTGATCATCGACGCCATGGACATCCTCCACAACGACCAGGTGGACGCCTTTTGCATCGTAAGCAGCGACAGCGACTACACGCGCTTGGCCACCCGCCTGCGCGAAAGCGGCCTGTTCGTAATGGGCGTTGGCGAAAAGAAAACGCCCGATGCTTTCGTGCAAGCTTGCGAGCGTTTCATCTACGTGGAGAACCTGGATGTACAAGAGGAACCGCGCAACACCGCAAAAAAAGGTGGTTCGCGCGCCAAAGCCACGGGTGCCCCGTTGTCCGGCAACACTTCGCTGATGAACAAGTTGCACAAGGCATTTGTCGTGGCGAAAGGGGAGGAAGATGAAGCTTCACTGAGCCTTGTAGGTCAAGCGCTGCGCCGCCTCGACCCGGGCTTCGATCCGCGCAGTTACGGCCACGGCTCGCTTTCTTCACTGATCAACGCCTTGAAGGACCAAGTGGAGACCCGCCGCGAGGAGAAGGGGAACACGGTGATGATGCGGTTTAAGGGGTGAGTTCGTTGCGCTCCGTAGGTTTGTGGTTCCCTATTTAACCTAGACGTCATCGTTGGTGACCATCCTTATCATGCGCTACACCCCCCTCTCCGCCGCCACCTACCGTGAACACCGTGCCCGCTTCCGCAAGGCCATGGAAAAAGGCGGCCTTGCCGTATTCCACAGCAACGACATCATGCCCACCAGCGCGGACGGTTCCATGCCGTTCCACCAAGCGGCGGACATCTTCCACCTCAGCGGCATCGATCAGGAAGAAACCGTGTTGCTGCTCTTTCCGGACGCATTCGACCCGAAGGACCGCGAGATCCTCTTTGTACGCGAAACCAGCCCGAGCATCGCGATTTGGGAAGGTGCGAAATTGACACAGAAGCAGGCCACCGGGCAAAGTGGCATCGCCACCGTGCTGTGGACCAGCAGTTATGATGCCACCCTGCAGCGCCTGCTGCCGCAGGCCAAGAACATTTACCTCAACAGCAACGAACACCTGCGCCAAGGCAACGAGGTGGAAACGCGTGAAGAGCGCAAGAACAAAGAACTGTGCGCCAAATATCCGTTGTATGAAGTGAAGCGTAGCGCGCCCACCATGCACCGCATCCGCTCGCGGAAAACGAAAGAGGAGATCGCGCAGATCCAGAATGCGGTGAACATCACCGCAAAGGCGTTCCAGCGCGTGTTGCGCTTTGTGAAACCGGGCGTGAAGGAGTACGAGATCGAAGCGGAGATCACCCACGAGTTCCTGCGCAACGGCTCGCGCGGACATGCCTACACGCCCATCATCGCCAGCGGCTACAACGCGTGCGTGCTGCACTACATCACCAACGACGATACATGCAAAAGCGGTGATGTGATCCTGATGGATTTCGGCTGCGAGTATGGCGGCTATGCCAGTGATCTCAGCCGCAGCATCCCGGTGAGCGGCAAGTTCACCAAGCGCCAGCGCGATGTGTACAACGCAGTGCTGAACGTGCAGAAGGCCGCAACCAAACTGCTGCTCCCCGGCGTTTACCTCGCGGACTACCACAAGAAAGTGGGAGTGTTGATGGAGAAGGAACTGATCGGTCTGGGCCTGTTGGACAAGAAGGCAGTGGCCAAACAGGACCCGGAAAAGCCGCTCTACAAAAAGTACTTCATGCACGGCACCAGCCACTTCTTAGGCTTGGATGTGCATGATGTGGGCCTGTGGCACGAGCCGATAGTAGAGGGCATGGTCTTCACTGTGGAACCAGGCATCTACATCCCGGAGGAAAACCTCGGCATCCGCATCGAGAACAACATCCTGGTGACCAAGAATGGGCAGGTGGACCTCTTCAAGAACATTCCACGCGAGGTGGATGAGATTGAGGCATTGATGAAGAAGGGGAAGTAGGGGGGCGGCGTGGTGGCACGGCGCGCACACGCTTTTGAGCGATTTCATTGTGTGGACAATATGGACAGGCGTGTACGCTGTCCACCCCGTCCACTTGATTCTTGCATGAAGTGCAAAAACGAATGGCGTTTGGCAACGGGCAGTCGCACTTTCCGCCCCAATGTGAAATCTTCTATATTTCCCGCCCCAAATCACATTCATGCTTATTCGCGTTCCTTTTGCATTTGCCGCACTGGCCTTTGCCACCGCCCTGTTCGCCGCCCCGCAAACCCCGCCCGAAAGCGAGGAACCGGAGATAAGCGACGAACAGATGGAAGCGCATACCAAGGCGCTGATCGATTCACTGGAAGGATCCTATACCTACCAGCACGGCGTTATTCAGGTGGGCGGTGATGTGGCTACGTTGAACGTGCCGGACGGCTTCAAATTCCTGGATGCCGAGCAGAGTAAGCAGGTGATCGTGGACGTGTGGGACAACCCGCCCGATGTTGCAGAGAGCGTGCTGGGCATGATAATTCCAACTTACTCCGGCGTTCTCGACAATGCCTTCGCGTTCGTGGTGGAATATGATGACATGGGCTACGTAAGCGACGAGGACGCCGACGACATCGACTACGACGATATGATGACCGGATTGAAGAAGGACGATGCCGAGGAGAACAAGCACCGGCAAGAAGCAGGCTACGGAACCTTGGAATTGGTCGGCTGGGCTTCGCAACCCTACTACGACAAGGAGCACAAGGTGCTGCACTGGGCCAAGGAATTGCACGCCGAAGATGCGGACGGTAACACCCTGAACTATAACGTGCGCGTGCTGGGCCGCAAAGGCGTTTTGATTTTGAACGCAGTTGCGGGCATGACCGAATTGGACTCCGTGAAGGAGAACATTCCGGCCGTGCTCAGCATGGCGAAGTTCAATCCCGGCTACACCTACGAGGAGTTCGACAGCAGCATCGACGATGTGGCCGCTTGGACCATCGGCGGTCTTGTAGCGGGGAAAGTGTTGGCCAAGGTGGGCTTGTTCGCACTGCTCTTGAAGAACATCAAATTGATCATCCTTGCGATCGGTGGCGGCGGTGTAGCGGCTTGGCGGTTCTTCACGGGGAGGAAGAAGAAGGATGGCCCGGAGGATTATCCCAAGGCGTAAGTCGCAATTCCTCGTTCACTCTTTCACCACCTTCCCCACTGCAACACGACCCTCGTATTCGATCCGCAGGAAGTACACGCCGCTTGCCCAGCGCGAAATAGCCAAGGCAAACACACCTTGGCTCATAGTGGATTCAACGGGCACGTTGCGGCCCATGGCATCCGCGGCAATGAGCTTTGTTTTGCTTGTGTTGAAGGGCACCGCTACATACACGGTTGACCCGGCGGGGCTGGGCCAAATGGTCATGTTTTCCGCAATCTTTTCGTTGATCCCGGTTACACCGAGCACTTTCGTTACCGCGTGGTAGGCATTCAATTTTCCCATGCCCCAACGCGTGTCGCCCTGGGCGGGGACCATGCCAGTTTGGTTGTCGGTGAGCGCGGTGGTCTTGATGATATCCTTGATCTGTGCGGGCGTAAGCGTGGGGTCGGCCTCCAACATCAGCGCTACGGCACCGGCCACGGCAGGCGACGACATGCTGGTACCACTGAAGCGGGCGAAGGGATAGGTGCGCCCCATGAACGGCACGTTCGCCACAGCCGTATAACCGTTGTCCGTGAATGAGCTGATGGATGAAGCCACGTTGTTGCCCGGTGCGGTAATGTCCGGTTTGATACGTTCATCCAGTGTTGGGCCGGTGGACGAAAAACTGGCGATGGCTCCCGAGACCAATTGGCCTCCGGAGGTAAAATAGTCGGAACTGCATGCGGCCACGGAGATCACGCTTTCGGCACAAGTAGGCTCGCCAATGCCGTAGAGCGCGTCGCCCGCGGTCCAACCGGTTTGCCCGCTCAGGAAGGCTTGGCCCCAGTTGCCCACGTCGTTGCTTAGCTCCGTCACGTTCCAAAAATGCACCGATCCCGAAGGAGCAGTGGCACGAAAGAGAATGATCAACGCCGTGTTCGTGTTCTTGATGCGCAGCCGGAAGTGCGGCCTGTTGTTCAACGGATTCGAAGCATCACAGGCGAGATTGAAAAAGATGGTATCGTTGCCCTGCACAAGCAACGAATCAAGGTATGCGGGTTGCGTTGCGGTGTGGTACCATGGCGATTCCTGCAACGGCTGATAGTTGCTGTTCAACACCGAAAAGCTGGCGGAAAATGAACCGCCTTCCTCACCCCACATCGTAATGCTCTGGCCCCACATATTGGGGTTGGCGCTGTAGGAGTAGAACTGTACGCGGCTGCGCAGCGTATCGCCGGAGAAATCCTTTTTGATGTGGAAATTCACACCGCCGTTGTTGCCCCCGGAGCTCACGAACGTTACGCCTTCATCGGAAAGACCGTCAAGGAACTGGCTCAGCAGGGAATGGCCGTCCAGCGTGCCCATGTAGTATAGGCCCCAGCTCATGTTCACCACTAAGCGCTTGCCGTCCTGCTGCGCCGTTTGTTGCATCCAAGCGAGGCCGTCCATGGCCGCTGCGGCATCCACCAGAAAAGTGCAGAAGAGGTATTGCGCGTCGAAGGCAACACCGCGGTAGCTGGTGCCAGCGCCGCCACCACCCGCGATGCCCGCAACATGCGAGCCGTGCGTTGCGAAGCTGTAGATGTTGGCCGTGTCGCTTTCAGCTGCCAGCAGGTCGGCCGTGTTGGTGAATTCAGCACCGTAACCGAAGTTGGCGGGAGCAGGACCTATTTGGCGGAACTGGTCCCAAGCAGCACGCACGCGGCTGGCCGCCATGGCGGTGTCGTAGAACATCGGGTGCGTGTAGTCGAAGCCCCAATCAAGCACGCCGATCAGCACGCCATCGCCGGTGTATGGTTGTGGTAAATAAATCCCCTGCTGCACGCTGTCCGCATGGATGGACTTCACCAACTTGTCCAGCGTAGGCTTCGCTTTGCCCGCCAGCTCGGCGTATTCCAGACCGGGCGCGTTCCGTACTTCATCCAAATGGAAAACATCAACGCGGAAAGAGAGCACATGACCGACCTGAGCACCGACATGAAAAACGGATTCATCCCAAGCAGCGGGATCGAAGCTGTCGTTCACCTTCCCCAGAAAACCTACCATGCAGTGCCCGTGCATCATAGCGGTCGGATATTTCCCCTGCGTTTGTAAGGTGAGTTTGTGCGCATCAGGTTGGCGTTCCGCAACAGCCTGCAGCTCCGCGATACCGGCCTGCGTTTCAGCGGGAAGCCATGTTTGTGCGTTGAGCGAAGTGGTGAAGAGGAGCGTGGCGAAGAGTACAGTCCGTGTCATGTTGTCGGCGTTGAACAGCGAAGGTCGTGCATTCATTTGTTAGTTGTCCATTGTATGCTGCTGCCACTGGCCGCTGCCTACTGGCCTTCAGGAACCAATCCACCAGCCGCACGTCGATCGCGGGATCCTTCGCGTTCACCAATTCCTTGAACTTCTTCACATCGCTAAAACCGTTCGTGCCGCGGTAGTGGTAGGGATACACCACCTTGGGCTTGAAAGCGAGCACGGCATCGGCGGCCTCATCCACATCCATGGTGTACGGCAGGTTCATGCAGACGAAAGCGATGTCGATATTTTGCAGTGCGCGCATTTCCGGGATGCCTTGCGTATCACCGCTGATGTAAATGCGTTTGCCGCCGAGCGTGAGCACGTAGCCGTTGCCGCGTCCTTTCGGGTGGAACGCATCGGGTGAGGGTGGCAGGTTGTACATGGGGATCCCCGTGATGAGCACGTTGTTCAATTCGATCTCTTCGCCGTTCGCCATGGTTGAACATTTTTCTTGCAAGCGTGCGGGCAGCAGTTCCACCACGGCTTTCGGTGCCACGATGCGTGTATGGTCCAACGGAAGTGCGGCCAGTGTCGCGGTGTCCAAGTGGTCTGGGTGGATGTCGGTGATCAACACAAGGTCCGGTGCCGGGTAGTTGGCGAAGCGCTCCGGGCCGGTATGCGGGTCCACGTAGATCGTCGTTTTGCCGTATTGCAGCACCATGGATGAATGGTGGACGGGATGGAACAGCACACTGTCCGCAATAGTGGGCGGGGCGATAGTTTCCAATGTCGTTGTTGCTTCGCCGGTGGTTGGCGAAGTGCAGGCGAGAAGCGGAAGTACGAGCAGCGTGAAGAAGGTTTTCATGGGCGATGTGATCGAGATGATCCGAAGGTACTGCGTCGAGTGCTGATCAACTGGATGTTTACTTTGACTCCATGCAAAACCGCACCATCGGGAAAAGTGACCTTCATGTTGCGCCCTTAGCTTTCGGCGGAAACGTCTTCGGCTGGACGGTTGATGAGGCCACCTCGTTCAAGCTCTTGGATGCTTTTGTGGCAGGTGGCTTCAACCTGATCGACACGGCAGACATGTATTCTACGTGGGCCCCCGGCCATGTAGGCGGCGAGTCTGAAACCGTGGTGGGCAAATGGTTAAAAGCGCGTGGAAATCGGAGAAACGTTGTGATCGCAACCAAAGTGGGCGGCGACATGGGTGAAGGGAAGAACCTACGGAAAGACTACATCCTGCGGGCCGTGGAAAATTCGCTAAAGCGCTTGCGCACGGACTACATCGACCTGTACCAAACACATTGGGACGATCTTGAAACACCGGTCACAGAAACGTTGGAAGCCTTGGACATGCTGGTAAAAAACGGCAAGGTCCGCTGCATCGGTGCGTCCAACTACACACCGGAACGCTTGCTGGAATCCATGCGCGTTTGTGCGGAAAATGGTTATGTAAAATACGTGTCGTTGCAGCCGCGCTACAACCTTTTCGACCGCGCAGAATTTGAGCGGGACTACGCACCCATCTGCGCCGAACACGGCATAGGCGTGCTCAACTATTTCGCATTGGCCAGCGGTTTCCTAACGGGCAAATACCGCAGCGAAACGGACTTCGGCAAAAGCGTGCGTGGCAGCAGCATGCCCAAATACCTCACGCCGCACGGCCTGAAAATTTTAGCCGCGTTGGACGCTGTTTCCAAGCGCCACGGCAGCACGCCCGCAGCGGTATCGCTGGCATGGCTCATGGCGCGCCCACACATAACCGCACCTATCGCAAGCGCCACCAGCATCGCGCAGTTGAACGAGCTCATGTCCGCAACGGAGCTGCACTTGAGCGAAGCGGATATGGCGGAGCTGAATGCTGCGAGTGGGTATTGAGACTATATCAGTTGGCAGTGGCAGTTGGCAGCCGTGCGGCAGTCGGCTAATCACCAGTCACCAGCCAACAATCACCCTTTGCATTCTCCGCGTCTCCGCGCCCTCGCCTGCGCGTAGCCGCTTCGGCGAAGCACGGTCTGCGGCCAATCACTTTTTCTCGAATCTCTACTTATCTTCCTCAAAATCCAGCACAGCCGAATTCATGCAGAACCGCTTCCCGGTAGGCTTCGGCCCATCATCGAAGATATGCCCGAGGTGGCTGTCGCAGCGGCCGCAGAGCACTTCGGTGCGCACCATGCCGAAGGTTTTATCGCTCTCGTATCGCACGCTGTCCGGCCTTATGGCCTCGAAGAAACTGGGCCAGCCGCAACTGCTGCCGAATTTGCTGTCGCTGCGGAAAAGTGCGTTGCCGCACACGGCGCAGTAGTACATGCCGAGGCCGTCGGCATCCCAAAGTTTTCCGGTAAAGGCGCGCTCGGTGCCTTTCTCACGAGCCACATGGTACACGTCATCGGGCAGGATGCGTTTCCATTCCGTGTCAGGCACATCGAGATGTGCGGTATCAGTGCGGGAATAATGGGGATTGGTAGTGCGGGAATCTGTTGCGGACATGGGAATAAAGTTACGGACTTCCTGAATGGCACGACCGCTCGACCTTACGGCCGACCGCTCTTCCTGATTCCGATTCAGGCACGCGGGAATTCGTCAACTTCGGACTATGAAACATCACCTCTCCACCCTCAGCGTGCTGCATTATGTGTACGGCGTGATCGTTTGCCTTGGCGGATTTGCCTTGTTGACCTTGGTGTTCGCCGGTTCGTTCTTGAACAGCTCCTGGTTCCTGCAACAGGGCGGCAAAGCGCCGCCTGTCTGGTTGGGTTCCTTCCTGCACATCTTGGGCTGGGGCTTGTTCGTATTGGTCGAAATACAAGGCATCCTGAACCTCATCAGCGCGGGGAAGATCGACAAACGCACGGGCCGCACCTTCAGTCAAGTTGTAGCGGCGCTGAACTGCCTCAACATCCCCTTCGGCATTGGCTTGGGCATCTTCACATTCGTGGTACTGGGCGACAAGGAAGTGCGCGCGGAATATGGCCTTGTGGTGTGAAGGACTGCCAGACGAGCGCTTTACTCCATCAACCGCTCGATCCGCCGGTCCGGAATAAACCACATCATCGCCACGGCCACATAGATCGCACCGGCGATCATCGGCTCGAAAAAAAGCGCCAGCGACCGCCACCAAATACAGCACTGCGGACATTTTGCCCTTCCAGTCATTCCCTACCGCTTTCTTCAGAATGGAATCTTTGCCTTGCATTCGGATAATGGCGTTCTGCAACATCAAATAGCCAACACCTGCCATAAAAAGCACCACACCGTACATCGCCGTGGGCCAATCCGCCATGTGGTTTTCACCCATCCAGCCGGTGACGAACGGAATCAATGACATCCAAAAGAGCAGGTGCATATTGGCCCACAGCACTGCGCCGTTCACCCGGTCGGTAGTGTGCAGCATGTGGTGGTGGTTGTTCCAATAAATGCCCACATAAATAAAGCTCAGCAGATAGCTCAGGAGTTTCGGCACAAGCGGCCTCAGGTCGGCCAGTTCCTCGCCGTGCGGTACTTTCAACTCCAGCACCATGATCGTGATGATGATCGCCATCACGCCATCGCTGAAGGCTTCCATACGGTTGGTTCCCATGGTGTGAATTTATCGCAGAAACGTACAGTCCAGTGCTGATTGTCTGATGTCCTATGCTTGACCACGCATAAGACATCAGACATAAGACAGAACGCGTCTGCGATACTCCGCAATCACCGATTATGCGCAAAGTGCTTGTTCTCCTTGAACTTCAGCACGGCGGGCGTTTGGCGCTTGCTCACGTCAATGCGCTTCTTGGGATCCATCGGCTCCACCAGTTCTTCCTTGGTGAACACGAACGGCTTCCGCAGATAATCGCTTTGAACGATGCGGTCGGTGAGGAAGATCGCTTCCTTCGGGCACGCATCCTCGCAATCGCCACAGAAGATGCAGCGCAACATGTTGATCTCGTACGTCACGGCGTACTTCTCCTCACGGTAAAGATGCTCCTCGCCCTTTTTGCGTTCACCGCTGGTCATGGTGATGGCTTCGGCGGGGCAGCTTACGGCGCATAGGCCGCAGGATGTGCAGCGCTCGCGGCCTTGCTCGTCGCGCTTCAGCACGTGCTGGCCACGGTAGATCTTGCTGAACGGGCGTTGCTGTTCGGGATACTGGATCGTGGGCCGCTTTAGGCGGAAGAAGTGCTTGATGGTGATGAACAGTCCACCAAGGATCGCAGGCAAGTAGATGCGCTCCATCAGGGACATCTTCTTCTGGCTTACCTGCTTGCCGCGGGAAGTCAGCGGTGCGAAGCCGCCCGTTACAGGCATGTTGCTGGTGCTGCTCATGGCGCGAGTTGGCCTAATGCGAGCATAACGCCGCCGGTGATCAGGATGTTCAAAATGGCCAATGGGATCAAGCCTTTCCAGCCGAGGTTCATCAGCTGGTCGAAGCGGAAACGCGGTAACGTCCACCGCACCCACATAAAGAAAAAGATGAAGAAGAAGGTCTTGGCGAACATGGCGGCCACCCCGATGATGGTGATGAGGTTCGGGTCCCAGCCGGTGCTGGCGAGGCCGGGCACATCGTAGCCGCCGAAGTACAGCGTGGCCATCACCGCGCCGCTGATGAACATGTTCACGTATTCCGCGAAGAGGTAGAAGCCGAGCTTCATGCTGCTGAATTCCGTGTGGTAGCCGCCCACCAATTCCGTTTCACATTCCGGCATGTCGAAAGGTGCCCGGTTGGCTTCCGCAAAAGCGCAAACAATGAAGATGAGGAAGCCGAGCGGCTGGCGGATGATGTTCCAGCCGTGCTCCACTTGGTAGTCCACGATGCCGCCGAGGCTAAGCGTGCCGTTCATCATCACCAATGCCACAATACTGAGGCCCATGGCGAGTTCGTAGCTTACCATTTGGCTGGCCGCACGGATGGCGCCGAGCAGGGAGAACTTGTTGTTGCTGGCCCAGCCGCCCAGCATGATGCCGTAAACGCCGATGCCCACCATGGCGAAAACGAAGAGGATGCCGATCTCCGGGTTGATCCCTTGCAGGCTTACGCTTACGTCGCCGAATTGCAAGGTGCCGCCCCAGGGGATCACCACGCCGGTGATCAATGCGGTTGTCATGGCTACGGCAGGGCCGAGGAAGTAGAGTGTGCGGTTGGCGCTGGCGGGCACGAAGTCTTCCTTCATGAACATCTTACCACCGTCGGCCAAAGGCTGCAACAAGCCGAAAGGGCCAGCGCGGTTGGGGCCGATGCGGTCTTGCATGAAGGCGGCCACTTTGCGCTCGCCGTAGGTGGAATACGCGGCCACGGTAAGGGTGATCACGAAGAGGACGAGCAGGAAGATCGCGGTGGGGATCATCGGTTCTTCTTGGCGGGTTTCAGGTGGGCCAGTTCGGGTACGTTGGGCGTGCCGCTGTCCAGCACTTTCTGTTCGGTCTTGCGCACGTAATGGCCTTGGGAGATCACGCTGTGGCGGTCCAGCTTGCGTGGCCCTTCAACGGTCCAGTCGCTGAGTTGTTTCTTCTCGAAGCGGCAGGTGTTGCAGATGAATTCTTCCACTTCGCCCCACTGGTCTTTGCGACCGGTAACGCGCAACACTTCCTGACCTTTCAGCCACACCACGGTCTTGCCGCTGCACTTGTCGCAGTTGCGGTGGGCATCCACCGGCTTGGTGATCCAAACGCGGGCGCTGAAGCGGAACGTGCGGTCGGTCAACGCGCCCACGGGGCACACATCGATCATGTTCCCGCTGAAATCGTTGTCAATGGCTTGTTCGATGTAGGTGCTGATCTCGGCCACATCGCCGCGGTTGATCACGCCGTGCACGCGGCCGTCGGTGATCTGCTCGGCCACTTTCACGCAGCGGTAGCAGAGGATGCAGCGCGTCATGTGCAGCTTGATCGTTTCCCCGATGTCGATGGGGTCGAAGGTGCGGCGCTCGAATTGATAGCGGCTGGTGGCAAGGCCGTGTTCGTAAGAAAGGTCCTGCAAGTGGCACTCCCCGGCCTGGTCGCAAATGGGGCAGTCCAGCGGGTGGTTGATCAGTAGGAATTCGGTAATACCGCTGCGGGCATCGAGCAGCTCGTCGTTGATGGTGTTCTCCACCACCATGCCGTCCATCACATTGGTGCGGCAGCTCACAACAGGCTTCGGCATGGGTCGCGGATCGCGATCGCTGCCCTTCACCACCTTCACGATGCAGGTGCGGCAATATCCGCCGCTGCCCTTGAGGTTGGTGTAAAAACACATGGTGGGCGGGGCCACATGGCGGTCGGCGCTGTTGCGCTCGCCGATCATTCGGGCGGCCTGCAGGATCGTGGTACCCTCCGGGACCTCGATCTCGATGTTGTCTATGGTAACCTTTGGCATAGCCGGGCCTTTGTGGGTCGTAGGCCCTTGGAGCGCAAAGAAACGCAAGCAGGGGGATAAAAGCGAACCCGGTCTGATATTCACCGCCAAGGCGCCAAGGGCGCAAAGCATTTGGCCACAGGTCGGTTGGCGTTTACGCTTCGGAAGTCCGTTGGTTCAACTGTATTTAGGGTTCTAATTCTTGGCGTTCTTAGCGTCTTGGCGGTAAGAACCCTACCGCCCACCCGCCAGCTTTGCCAACCGGTGCTCCATGTCCGTGAGCACTTTGAACTGCTTTTCCTGTACTTCTGAGATCGAGCGGACCTCGTCTTGTAGCAGTAAGTCCATCTTCTGGTGAAGGCTGCGCAGTTCCAACTCAGCTTTTAGGTTGATCAGGTAATCGTTCTCGCTGCGTTTGCGGTCTTTTTCTTCCTGCCTGTTCTGGCTCATCATAATTACCGGGGCCTGCAAAGCCGCCACGCAAGAGAGTATCAAGTTCATCAGGATGAAGGGGTAGGGGTCGAAATTGTCGCCCTTCGGAGCCATTGAATTGTAGAGGATCCAGGCACCGAGAATGATGAAAAACGAAACGATGAATGTCCAGCTACCGCCGAACGATGCCACCTTGTCCGCCAAGCGTTGGCCTCTCGAGATCTCCTCGTGTGGCGGGTTAGCAAGGTTGTTAATGATCAGCTCCTGCTCGTCGATCGCATCCTTCACAATGCCTTGCAGCTTCTGCATCCGCTCGTTCCGGGCTGTGAGGAGTTCGTCCAGCTCGCTGTGTTTTTTCGTCCGTGCCATGGGGTGAAGATCGGGGGAAAAGCGGACTGCAAGGAAACGCAGATTCAACCGCAACGACGCAACGGCGCAACGGTGGCGCAACGAAATGCAAGGGAGCATAGCGCACATATATCAGATGCTCCCCAAAGCGTTGCGTGTATTTCTTAGCGCCGTTGCGGTGAAAACCTCTTCTCCGCGTTTTTAACTGCCGCAGGCACGTCTCCGCGCGCCTGCCTGCCGAAGGCATGGCTTTGCGGTTGAAACTTCTTCTTCGTGTTCTTAGCGTCCTTTGTGGTACAACCCACCCCCATGTGCCGCTTCCTCGCCTACCTCGGTGCCCCCATCAGCATGGGCGAGCTCCTCTATGATCCCTCGGATTCGATCATCAAGCAGAGCTACGCCGCGCGCGAGATCGAGGAGCCCCTCAACGGCGACGGCTTCGGTGTGGGATGGTATCATCACGATCGCAGCCCCGACCCGGCGGTGTTCGTGAGCGTAACACCGGCGTGGAGCAACCGCAACCTCCGTTCCATGGCCCCGAAAGTGGGTTCACGTTGCATTGTAGCTCATGTGCGCGCCGCCAGCGTGGGGTCCGTCGCGGAAGCCAATTGCCATCCGTTCAACTATCAGGACCGGTTGATGATGCACAACGGCGGTGTAGAGAACTTCAGCCGGATGAAGCGCGACCTTTCCAACCTGCTTTCCGAGGAAATGTTCCTCTGGATCAAAGGCCAGACGGACAGCGAGCACCTCTTCGCTCTGTTTTTGGACCACCTGCGGAAAGCGGGCGAAAAACCGACAACCGACCAAGTGGCCGATGCCTTCGAGGCCATGATCACCGACCTGAAAAAGCTGATGGCCGCGCACGCCATCAACGAACCGGCCTACCTCAACATGGTCTACACCGATGGCCGCATCGCCGTAGGCCTGCGCTACGTTACCGACCGCAGTGCCGCGCTAACCATGTACTACAGTGAAGGCAAAAAGTACATCTGCACGGACAACGTCTGCCACATGGTGCGCGGCGTGGACAAAAAGGAACATGCGGCGATGATCGTCTCGGAAAAGCTTACCGACATCGCTGATGATTTCATTGAAGTGCCAGCTCAGCACTTCGTCTTTGTGGGTGCGGACTTGGCGGTGAAGTTGCGGGCGGTGGTGGGGTAGTGAACAACGGTCGTACCTGAGCGAATATCGCTGGTGTTTCTCGGCGTCTCTGTGCCAGTCCACTCTCTTCCTCTTCTCCCCTCTGTGTTCCTCCGTGCCTCCGTGTCTCTGTGGTGTAAAACACGCTCCGCGTCTCTGTCTCCACTAACAAACAGAACCCGACCTTTGCGCCGCAATTGCTTTCTACCATGACCGAAGAACTCACCAAGAGCCAGGAGCTTATCGCCCGCCGCAAGTCCGCCATCCCTAACGGGGTCGGCATGTTCAACCACGCCACGGCCGTAAAGGCTGAAGGCGCCATCATCACCGATGCGGACGGCCGCGAACTGATCGACTTTGCCGGTGGCATCGGCGTAGTGAACGCCGGCCACTGCCCACCACCGGTGGTGAAAGCTATCCAAGAGCAGGCTGCGAAATTCCTGCACGTCAGCTTCAACGTGGCGAGTTACGAGCCTTACATCGCGCTCTGCGAAAAGTTGAACGCACTGCTTCCGCACGGCGGACCCACTAAAACGCTGTTGGTGAGCACCGGCGCAGAAGCCGTTGAAAACGCTGTGAAGATCGCGCGACAGGCAACTGGTCGCCAAGGCGTGCTCTGTTTCACCGACGCATTTCATGGTCGCACGTTGATGGCCATGACGCTCACCAGCAAGGTGGGCTACAAGCCGAACAGCGGGCCGTTTGCGCCGGAAGTTTACCGCACGCAGTTCCCGAATTTCTACCGCTACGGCGCGGGCCGCAGTGAAGCAGCATTCGTGAAGGACGAGCTGCATCGCTTGCATGAATTGTCGCACAACACCGTTGCACCGGAGAATCTCGCGGCAGTGATCGTGGAGCCGGTACAGGGTGAAGGCGGTTTCAATGTGATCCCGAAAGAATACCTCCAGGGCCTGCGGAAGTGGTGCGACGAGAACGGCATCCTGCTCATTCTGGACGAGATCCAGAGCGGCTTCGGGCGCACCGGTGCTTGGAGCGCGTTTGAGCAGTTGGGCGTTCAACCGGACATCAGCACCTGGGCGAAGAGCCTCGGCAGCGGCCTGCCGATCGCAGCGGTGGTGGGCCGTGCGGAAGTGATGGACGCAGCCGGTCCGAGCAGCATTGGCGGCACTTACATCGGCAGTCCGATTAGTTGCGCAGCGGCGCTGGCCACACTCAAGTACATGGAGGAGATCGACATCAACGCGAAAGGCCGGCATGTTGGCGAAGTGATCCGCAAGCGCTTCGAAAAGATGCAAGCGAAACACAAATGCATCGGCGATGTGCGCGGCTTGGGTGCCATGATGGCCATGGAGTTCGTGCACGACGGCGACCCGCAAAAACCCGATGCCGACACTTGCGGCAAGCTGATGGCCGCATGCGCAAAACGCAACCTCATTGTGATCAACGCAGGCACCGAAAAGAACATCATCCGCGTACTCTGCCCACTTGTGATCAGCGATGAGCTGTTGAACAAGGGGCTGGACATCATGGAGGAGGAACTGGATAAGATCTTCGGGTAGGAATTGAACCGCAACGGCGCGACGACGCAACGGGAACGCCACGCATGAAAAAATCTACAACAACGTTGCGCCTTCGTTGCGTCGTAGCGCCGTTGCGGTAAAAACAAAACCATGAAACCATTCTCCATAGCCGGTATCCAAATGCGCGTCAGCGCCTCCTACAGCAACGTGGAGGCCATGAAGCTGAAGCTCAACATCCTCATGCACCTCTATCCTTGGGTGGACATGGTGGTGTACAGCGAGCTCTGCGCTTACGGCCCGTTGGCACATCACTCGCTAACCCGCATCGAGGATTTCGAGGAGCCGATGCAGGAATTGGCGCGCAAGCACAAGGTGTGGCTGTTGCCGGGCTCGGTGTTTCATACGGTGGAAGGCAAGATCTACAACACCGCCAGTGTGATCGATCCGCAGGGCAACGTGGTGAAGCGCTACCGGAAGATGTTCCCGTTCTATCCGTATGAGGTGGGCGTAACGCCCGGACATGAGTTCTGCCTGTTCGACGTGCCGGACGTGGGTCGCTTCGGCGTGAGCATCTGCTACGACATGTGGTTCCCGGAGACCACGCGCACCTTGGTGGTCAATGGCGCTGAGGTGATCCTGCACCCAACGCTCACGGGCACGATCGACCGGGAGATCGAGCTCAGCATTGCACGGGCCACCGCCGCCATGAACCAGTGCTACTTCTTCGACATTAACGGACTGGACGCGGGTGGCAGCGGTCGTAGCATCATCTGTGGACCGGAAGGCCGTGTGATGTACCAGGCGCAGAACAACGAAGAGATGATCCCGATCGAGATCAACTTGGAGAAAGTGCGCCGCAGCAGGGAGCTTGGCCTGTTGCGTTTGGGCCAGCCGCTGAAGAGCTTCCGCGACCACTTGGGCGATTTCGATATTTACCGGAAAGACGTGCCGAAGCCTTACCTTGACAGCCTCGGACCTTTGATCAAGCCACAGCGGGTGAAAGAACTCGGCGACCTGCAGATCCAAGAAGAAGCCGCTGTGGTACCGGGTAAGCCGGCGTACACGACCTCCATCCCGACCGGAGGAACAGGGCCGGGATCGATAACCTAAAACAGCCAGCCGGGCTACGGCAATAAACAATGGGAAGCACAGCAAGCAACAGCATCAGCGCAGCAATGAAGAAGTTCACGGCGCTGAAGGATTACGTGACCTGGTTCGAAATTCCGGCCTACGACATGGACCGCGCGAAAGTGTTTTACGACCATGTTTACGGTATCCAAATGGAGACCTCACGTACCGGAGAGTTTGCCATGGCGTATTTCCCTGCCGACCAAGGCATCGGTGGTGCTGTTGTACAAGGCCCGGGCTGCATGCCGAACGACACTGGAGCGTTGATCTACCTCAATGCCGGACCGAATTTGGAATTGCTTCTGGAGCGCGTTGCCATAGCCGGTGGCCGCGTAATTATGGGCCGCACGTTGATCAGCGAAGACTCGGGCTGGTTCGCCTTGTTCATTGACACCGAAGGCAATCGCTTGGCATTGCACGAGCGTCCTGCCGCTAAGGCTGCTGCACCGAAAGCAAAGCCTGCTGCGGCGGGTAAGCCTGCTGCTAAAAAAGTTGGATCCAAAAAGGTGGCGAAGAAGAAGGGGGTGGCTAAGAAAAAGTAGTTGTTAGCGCTTACCAGAGAGTGCATTGCCATCCTGCTTGTAGAGGGTGGCTATAACTATGTGACCCACCCTGGCTCTATCATAGACATGAGGGCGATGCAACATCCAAGTTGATGCTAAATGAATTTGCTTAATAAGCTATTTGGTAAAGCAAGAACTGATGACTCCAAGGTCGCTTGCAGATACTGTGAAGCACTGATCCTTTCAGCCACGGCCAGATCAACAGGTGGTATCTGCATGCGATGTAAGCGTGAAGGCCCACCTTTTCAATCTGAAGCCGTCAAAAGGGCGTATGCCACACCCGCCCGATGTCTTTCCGCGTTCGAGACAAAGACCACCGGGGACGCTATTCCGAATGGTACACCCCGTGACCAGTCCGTGCGGCTTCAACTCGGTTGCAACTGCGGTTCTGACGAGTTTTCAATTCTCGGTTTTCCCATGACTGTTTCTGAAAACCCTTCGATTGATATTTTCGCTGCACCGATCTCCCTTACCTGCCTTACTTGCCACAAGACCCAGCAGGCATTTAGCCCGGTCCGCGATGGTTACGATGGAGAAGTTGGGTGTTCTGCGGGCTTGTTAGGCACTGGGGAGCCGGCAAAGTTCCAATGCCCAAAGTGCGAGGGGACTACCCATAAGGCGGCAGTGTCTTTGGGGTACTCGATATCCGATGAGGAGATGGAGGAGGAGAAAGACTTTGCGGCAAGGCCGCAAGACTTCTTCACAGAGTTTAGTCTCCATGCCTGCTGTATCACGTGCGGTAACCTCACGGACGTAACGGATTACGAATGTGCCTAACAAAACCTACACCCATTTATACGGGTATTGTGCAAGACCGGATAAGCGGATCTTAGCGACAGCCTGACAACTATCTACGGACTTCTGATCCGATCAGTGTTCCTTCACCAGCTCGTAAAGCCCCTTGAGATCCGGGGCTAAAACGATCTCGATCCGGCGGTTTTTCGCCTTGTCGTTGGGGTCGGCGGGCTCATACTCGCCCTTGCCGGCAGCTGTGATGCGTTTGGGGTCCACTTTCGAGCTTTCTTGTAGAATGCGCACAACGCTGGTAGCGCGAAGCACGCTGAGGTCCCAATTGTCTTTGTATGCACCGCCGCCTAAAACCTTATCGGTATCGGTGTGGCCCTCCACCATAATGTTGAGGTCCTTCTCATTTTCGATCGCCTTGGCCAAATTGCTCAATGCTTCGCGGCCTTTGGAATCCACCGTGGTGCTTCCGCTGGGGAAGAGGAGCTTGTTGTCCAAGCTCACGTAGATCTGTCCATCCTTCTGCGTAACGGTCAATCCTTTTCCTTCGAAACTGGTGAGGGCTTGGCTCACGCGATCTTTCAGCGCTTTCATGGCTTGGTCCTTTTTCTCCAGCTCCGCTTGCAGGTCGGCCAGTTTGGCTTCACGGTCTTTCAGGGAAACAGCGAGCACACCAAGTGAATCTTCCTTGTTCTGCAGCTTCAGGCGGTTGGCCTCCAAGTCGGTAAGCAGTTTGCGGTTCTCGTTATTTCCCCCGGCCACCAGCAGGTTGTACTTATCCAGCAGTTCGTTGTTCAGCGCGTTGATCTTGTCGTACTGGGTGGTCATGTGGCGCAGGCTGGTGCCCAAGGTTAGCGTGTCGCGTTCCAGCATGTCCTTCCGACGGGAGATGTCCTCCATGCTTACCTGCTGGTCCTTCATGGCGGCATCGGCCTGTTGGGCCTTGCTAAGCGCGGAGGTTTCGTTCTCCTGCATGGCCTTGTAGCGGGCGTTCAGCTCCTCGTACTTGCGGGCGGGCACACAGGCGCAGAGCAATGCGATGGCGGCGAAAGAATAAGTGACGACGTTGCGGATCGGGGTCATTTTGCGTTGTTCTAAAGTTCCCAAAGGTGGCGATTGCTGCGGAAACCGGCGTTCCCGGATGCAACCTTTTTATGCACATCGCGTTATCTTGGCAAAATGGAACCTTTAGGCTGGAGCGGGCCGGATACCACCGGCATCTTGACACCGGTACTGGACGCAGAGCTGGAGGAATACCTGTTGCTGGCCTACATGCAACGGGTGCAGGCTGAATTCCGGGACCGCAAATTGTATCCGTGGTTGCACGAAGTGTGGAAACGCGCCACGCAACTCAAGGAGTTGCAGCGCCGCGCGGATCAGTTGAGTTCCCACATGCCCGGAGAACTTTTGGGCATCGATCTGGAGCGGGAGCAATTGCTTCGCGCCGCTCCCGACCATGGGCGCATCGCCGCAATGCTTGCCTCCGTGGAGCGGACCTTGCCGGAACTAAAGACGGCGTTGGATCGCGGAAATGGATTGCGCGAGGAATATCAATCCACGATCCGCTGCGAACCAGTTGGTTTGTTGCCGCTCGGCGCGCAAGAGGGCTGGCTGCTGCTGCGGCAAGGCAATGAAGCCGTGGTGTATGCTTATGAAGTACCAAAAGTGCGCGCCGTCGATGTGGCTGGTGCGGCGCATTTCAACGTGCGCACCCGGTATTGCAGCACATACACGGTAGGCTTGGGCTATGGCTACGGACAGATCAAAGCGGAACTGGCGCGCACAGGACCCATGCCGAATCCTGCGGTCTTCGTGTTTGAATCGACCATGACCTTACCACGGATCGAAACGTTTCTTCCGCTGGCGAAACAGATCGCCTATGATTGGGCAGTTGGTGCCGGGTGTTAAGGCGCGGCTTGTTCTTGCTTTGCAACCGTTGCCGCATGGAACCACGTGCTGCGCAGGTCCAACAGTTCCAGCGCATTGGCTTGCAGCCCAATCACGTTGGGCCGGGTAAGTTGCATGCTTCGCTCATGGTACAGCGGAATGAGCGGGACCGAACGCATGGCGAGTTCTTCCGCCGAAGCCAAATCGATGTTGCGCTGCGTATCGTCCTTTTCCTCGCTGGCTTGCCGCAACAGTCCATCGAAACGGGGATCAGCGAAGCGGGTGGTATTGAGCGGTGAGGCCAGCGCGGTGTCTGCCACAGCATTGCGGCCGTCCAGCAAGGCGAGGAAGTTCTCCGGATCGGGCAGGTCGGCCACCCAGCCTTCGCGCCAGAACAGGGCCGTGCCACGTTCAATGCGGTCGAAGTATTCATGGTCTGGCACGGAGCTGATGGTGATGCCCACGCCGAGTTCGCGTTCCAGTGCATCCTGCACGAAACTGGCCGTTTCGCGGTATCCGAAGCCGTTGTTCACCTGCAACTGCACACGCGGAAAGCCCTTCCCACCGGGGAAACCGGCGCTGGCCAAAAGCTTTCTTGCACTGTCCGGCGCGAAGGGTGTTCCATGCACCATGTCGTATGGATAGGAGGAAAAACCAGGCGGCACCAGTCCGTGTTCCGCTTCCACCGCCATGCCGCGCAGCACGCTGTCCACCAGCATTTGGCGGTCGATCGCCAAAGCGAATGCGCGCCTCACGCGAATGTCGTTGAAGGGCGGTTTGGAGGAATTCAATCCGTAGAACTGCACGGACAAAGTGGGCATGGTGCTCACGCTGAACCGCCGTTGTCCGGTGAGCGTGTCGATGGAGTCGGTGAGCAGGCCGATGTTCGCCAAGGAAAGTTCGGACACCATGTGCAGTCCGCCCCGCAGGAATTCCGTCATTTCGCGCTGCTGGTCCGGCACCAAGGTGATGCGCACGCCGTCCAAGTAGGGCAGTGACCGTCCTTCTTCGTCCACGCCCCAATAATTGGCGTTGCGCTGCAGCACAAGGGCGTCCCCGGGGCGCGTCTCCACCAAGCGGAACGGACCCGTGCCGATGCCGTGTCCTTTGGGATCCGTGCCATAAGCTTCGGTAAGTTCCTTGGGCCAGATCCAGCATCCGGCGCCGGCAATGCTGTACAGGAAATTTGGGTCCGGTGCGGTCAACGTGAACTGCACGGTGGCTTCATCGATCACGCGGATGCCGCTCACGTCTTTCACGCCGTCCTTGCCGTCGTGGAAATTATCCGCTCCTTGCACCTTTCCTTGCAGCAGCCAATAGGCGTTGTCGCCGAAGCCCTTTGTGCAGACCATGGTGAAGCAATGCGCCACGTCCTCCGCGGTAAGCTCGCGCCCTTTGCCGTCGGGGAAAGCCGGGTCGTCGTGGAAACGCACGCCGGGCCGCAGGTGGAAGGTGTAAACCACGCCGGTGCTGTCCACCTCCCAATCCTCGGCCAAAGCAGGCCGCACCTTCAGGTCTTTGGGGTTGATGCCTACCAGACCTTCGTAGATCTGGGATGCCACTCGTTGTTCAGCTACCGAGGTCACCTCCGGCGGAAAGATGTTGCGCAGCGTTTTCGCCTCGTTGAAATTGAAGATGCCGCCGTAGCGTTCCCCGGCGGGGGCGGGCTTTTCCGGCGCACTGGAGCATGCCAAAAGGAACAGCGGAATGGCAAAAACGAAGGAGCGTTTCGGGAACATGGAGCGCCCAAAACTATCCGTTGACACGCAGCATTCACCGGCTTTTTGAGGGCATTACCAACAACCGGGCATGGATGGGCGTGAACGTTGGGGTGTCATTCCGGGCTTCCCCGGAATCGCGAAAATGTATTGCCAAGGCCATCATAAGCCACAGTGGATAATTTTCAACCCCCTCCCGCGTACTTTGTGCGGTGCTTAACGTGCAGATTTCCGTGAACCTTCGGGCCTTTTTGGCCGCGCTGGCCCTGTGGGCCGCATTGGGCGTGCATGCGCAAGAGCAGGACAATCGCCGCGTGCGGCACATCACGTGGCAGGGTGATACGCTCGCATTGGACACGTTGAGCATCGCGCCGGGCAGCTTTAGCCTTTGGGCCGGAAACACCGTGGTGGAACCCGCCAGCTATGCACTGGATCCCTATCGTGCGCGGTTGTTTTTGAACGCGCCCGCAAACGCCGACAGCACCGCGCAGGACACGCTCACTGCGCGCTACCGCGTAATGCCGTTGATGCTCACGGGGCCGTTCCGCCACAAAGATCCGGCGCTGCTCACTGCGCCAAGCGGCGAACGCCCCGATCCCTTCAAATACGTTCCCCCCAAAGTGGACGCGGACATCTTCGGCATGGGCGGCATCGAAAAAAGCGGCAGCATTTCGCGCGGCATTCTCGTCGGCAACAACCAGGACCTTTCGGTGAACAGTGCGCTGAACCTGGAACTCAACGGAAAGCTCACGGACAAGATCAGCGTTCAAGCATCCGTCACGGACAACAACATTCCCATTCAGGCCGGGGGAAACACATTGGAGTTGCAGGATTTCGATCAGGTGTTCATCAAATTCTACGACGATCACCAGGACCTCATCGCGGGCGACTTCACGCTGCTGCGGCCCAAGAGCTATTTCCTCAACTACTACAAGAAAACCAAGGGCCTCAGCTACAACACACTGTTCGGCAAAGTGGACGGCGTTACCAACCGCCTTGGCGTAAGTGCCGCGGTAAGCAAGGGCGCATTCGAGCGGATGCAGTTCGTCGGCACTGAAGGCGTGCAAGGGCCGTACCGGCTCACGGCCACCGGCGGCGGGGCTTACATCATCGTGCTTTCCGGCACGGAACAAGTGTACCTCGACGGGCAGCTTTTGGTGCGCGGCGCGGAAAACGATTACGTCATCGACTACAACGCCGCGCAGCTCACGTTCACCCCGCGCAGGCTCATCACCAAGGACACGCGCATCACCGTGGAATTCCAGTATTCCGACAAAAATTACGCACGCTCCTTGGTGCGATTGACGGACGAACTCGTCACCGGCGCTACCACCGTGCGGCTCAACGCGTACACCGAACAGGACCACAAAAACCAGCCGTTGCAACAGTCCCTCAGCGATGAAGAAAAATTGGCACTAAGCACTGCCGGCGATGACCCGCTCGCGGCGGTAGTGCCCGGCGCGGACAGTGTGGCCTTTAGTGCCGATGAAGTGCTGTACGCGCAAGTGGACACCTTGGGCTATTCGCCGGTGTACCGCTACAGCACCAATGCGGACAGCGCGAAATACCGGGTGAGCTTCAGCGTGGTGGGCGGCGGCAACGGCGATTACGTGCAACAGTCTTTCACGCCCAACGGCCGCGTGTTCCGCTGGGTAGCGCCGGACACCATTTCGGGCGTGATCGTACACAAGGGCGACAACGCGCCGGTGCGTGTTTTGGTGGCACCGAAAACGCGGCGCATGGTAACGCTCGGCGCAGAGCACGTCTTCAGCAAACGCACGAAAGCCTGGGGCGAAGCAGCATTGAGCGACACCGACCCGAACACCTTCAGCCCCGTAGATGATGCCGACAACGCGGGCCTCGCATTCCGCGCCGGGGCGAGCCACGCCATCCCGCTTTCCGCAAGCGACAGCACGCTGCAGTTCACCGCCATCACCGACAACGAATGGCGCAGCGCGCGTTTCACGACCATCGAACGTTACCGTACCGTGGAATTCGACCGCGACTGGAACATCACCGGCGTTGTACAGGACGGCGACCAATTCTTGGCCACCGCTGGCGCGGGCCTGTTGGCGGGCAAGCGCGGCACCGCCGGCCTGCAAACGGCGCTGCTCCACATCGATGGCCGGTATGATGGTTTCCGGCAAACGGTTCGCGGCGATCTCCACTTCGGAAAAGTGGACGCGAGCTTCGACGGCAGCCTGCTCAACGCCACCGCAGGTGTGATCAACAGCGATTTTCTCCGTGGAAAAGGCCGCTTGGCGCGTCGTTGGAAATACTTCACGTTGGGCGTAACGGGCGATGCCGAACAGAACGAATTCCGCAACGACAGCACAGGGCAATTGGCCATTGGCAGCTACGCCTATAACGCAGGGCAGGTCTTTATTCAAAGCCCCGATTCCGCCAAGGTGCGCTTCAAACTCGGCGCGGGCCAGCGCGAAGATCAGGCCTTGAAAGACGGCACCTTACGGCCGTCCACCTTCGCCAATGATTACAGCGCAAGCCTCGATCTGGGCCGGGGAAAGATCCGCAAGCTCGTCGGCACTTTTACCTACCGTCGACTGCGTATTGTGGACAGCACGCTAACCATACAACCTGCGGAAGACACCTACCTCGCCAGCTTGGACCATGGCCACAGCTTATGGAAAGGCGCGTTGAGCTGGGACATTTCGTACACCTTCGGCAGCGGGCTGGAACCGCGCCGCGAATTCATCTACCTGCAAGTGCCCGCAGGCCAAGGCACCTACGTATGGATCGACTACAACGGCGACGGCGTGAAAGACCTCAACGAATTCGAGCAGGCCGCATTCAGCTACGAGGCCGACTACATCCGGGCCTTCGTACAGACCAGCGAAACCGTGCGCGTGCTCACCGACCAGCTCGGCGCATCCGCGGAGCTGCGGCCCAGTGCCGTGTGGCGCGACAGCAAGGGCATCCGTGGCTTCCTCGGCAAATTCAACGACCTGGCCAGTTACCGCAGCGATCGCAAATTCCAAGACGGCGGCCCCGCAGGCGGTTACGATCCTTTCGTCACCGACCCGTTGGACACCAACCTCATCGCCATTACCAGCGCGGTGCGCAACACCGTGTACTACGACCGCAGCAGCCGCACGTGGAGCATCGACCACACATGGCAGACCGACCGCGGAAAAAGCCTGCTGCTGAACGGCTACGAATCGCGGCTGCGCGAAAGCAACCTCGTACACGCGCGCTGGAGCGCTACCACCCGCTGGATGCTGGAAGTGGAAGCCGGCGACGGAAGATCATTGAGCAACAGCGACGGATTGCTCGGCCGCACATTCGCCATCACGGATCGCTCACTGGCACCCAAGCTCACCTACCAACCCAACAGCCGCGTGCGCGCCAACATCCGCTTCAAATACAGCGAGAACAAGAACAGTGCAGACCTCGGCGGCGAGCAAGCCGAAATAGGCGATCTCGGTGCCGAAGTCCGCTACAACACACCCTCGAAAGGCTCCTTGCAAGTCAACGCGAACATCGTGGACATCACCTACAACGGCACAGTGGATTCCTCCCTCGGAACCGAAATGCTAAGCGGCCTGAAACCCGGCACCAACCTCACGTGGGGTGCCACCTTGCAACGCCGATTAAGCGACCACCTGCAAGTGGACCTTACCTACAATGGACGCTCCAGTCCCGGGAACAATGTGGTGCATGTGGGTGGGGCGCAGGTGCGGGCGTTTTTTTGAGACCTCCTTGCAATCAAACCAACTCTGCTTAAATTGGAGCCATATTGAACGGTTTCTGTGTGAAGTCCGGAGACTTCACGAGCAAAGTATGGATGGAAGCAAACTTCATAACCCACAAGTCGCCCCGGCTGTCTTTGTTGGAACGCATAGCTTGGTTAGCCGGGAAGACTTGCGGGAGATTGGGCTCAAGAGGTGGGGAAAAAGCGGATAGAAGGTGATGCTACAAAGACTGAGTAGCTGGCTTGGCCGTTCGACCCGCTCACTTTCATTGCTCCAACGTTTCGTTCTTGTTGGCATTGTAGTTTCTGCCTCGATAGGAATAGCGCAGCGAATACGGGAACGAGGCTTGATTGACAGAACTGCTGCAAACACCGTTGGAACTATTACTAGGCACGAGCGATCTGGTAAGAGCGGGACGGTCACATACTATGAGTACGTCGTCAAAGGCACACGCTACGAAACGGTTTCTGGTGACGATAAACGCTTCGGTGATTGTATTGAGACGGGATCTTGCATTGGTTTGCGCTTTGTCGTAGAGTACTCGACCACGAATCCTGCTATTAGTCGAATCTTGTGGGATGAACACTTACCCAACGAGGATTGTTCTCGTGCTCGAAAAGGTCGGTTCATAGACAAATCTGGCGGCGGAACATCCACGATTCTACGCACAGCCACAGAACAACGCGAATACAGTTCCGGCAAAGGTGAAATGCGCTTGCGCTTACGATGGCTGGATGACTGCACCTATCAACTCTATGAACGTACGGTGATCACTGGATCAGAACCATTATTCCCAGCAAGTCCTCAGGACACCATCACCGTGCGTATTATCTCATTGGATGATGAGGGCTTCAGTTATGAGGCACGAACCAGTTCCATGGATATGGCCATGACGGGACGCCAACTCTACGACAAGTAGCCCCCCGCTAGCGCGGAAGTAGCTGATTCGGATCTGGGATCCGGACCAACCTTACCACCGTCCTTACTTACGCTTCCCGAACCGCTCTTGATGCATGGGCGACGGCCACCGGTGATCGGGATCGTTGTTCTGTAACTCGTTGATGTGGCTGATGGCGGCGATGAACTTTGCGGGGTCGTTCTTCAGTTCGGCAGGCAGTTCGTTGGCGGGTTCCATGTCCTTGTAGACCATCATCATCACTTGGAAGCCCTTGGTGGCTTGTGGGTCCATGAGCTTGTGCAGGCTCTTGGCCAGGATGCGGGGATCGGAGGAGCGCGGTAGATCTTCCAGACGCAGGATGATGGCGGCGGCGGCGCGAATGCCCGGATCGGTCTGACGGTCACCGTCGCGCTGGACGAAGGATAGGAAGTCCATGTTCTATGCGAGTTGCCCTCGCTCCCGCCAGTCTTCCCGGCTCCACGATAAAGTGAGTTCTTAGCGGAACCAGGCCGGGGCGACTGGTGGGTTCCGCTCAGTTGATCAACGCTAAGTCTTATAAGCAGTCTTCAGACTGCCACGTAGAGCTACTTTCGGTACTTCATGAGCAGAAGCTACAAATTTCTTGACCCGCATGGAACTTACTTCATCACGTTTGCCACCGTTGAATGGGTGGATGTGTTCACACGCCGCCAATACAAGGACATCCTTGTGGAAAGCCTAAAGCATTGTCAGGAAAAGAAGGGCTTGCTGTTGTATGCGTGGGTGATCATGAGTAACCACGTCCACCTGGTCGCTGCGGCGGCTGAAGGCCATGCCTTGCCAGACATTTTGCGGGACTTGAAGAAATACACTTCCTCGCAGATCTTAAAGGCCATTGCAGAGAACAAACAAGAAAGCCGCAAAGACTGGATGTTGTCGATCTTTGCCAATGCCGGTAAAGCCAACGCGAACAATACGCACTACCAGTTCTGGCGACAGGACAATCGACCGGTCCTGCTCGGCTCTGCGGAGGTATGCGACCAGAAGCTGGACTACCTACACAACAATCCAGTGGTGGAAGGCTATGTGGAACAGGCGGAAGACTATGTCTACAGTTCAGCACCAGCCATTGCCGGAAAACCAAGTCTGCTTAAATTAGAGCCATATTGAACGGTTTCTGTGTGAAGTCCGGAGACTTCACGAGCAAAGTATGGATGGAAGCAAACTTCATAACCCACAAGTCGCCCCGGCTGTCTTTGTTGGAACGCATAGCTTGGTTAGCCGGGAAGACTTGCGGGAGATTGGGGTTCCCCCCCGCACTCCTCGGGTGCCCAATAACAACACAGCGTGCAGGCGCTCGCCTTTTTGGCGAGTGCTTCTTTTATTAGGGCTTCCAGCCCGCCGCATTGATCCCTACCGCTTTCCGAACCGTTCTTGATGCAAAGGCGAAGGCCATTTGTGTTCGGGATCGTCATTCTGTAGCTCGGTGATGGCGTTGATGGCGGCGAGGAACTTGGCGGGGTCCTTCTTCAGCTCTACGGGCAGTTCGTTGTCGGGTTCCAATTGGTTGTAGAACATCATGGACACCTGAAACCCTTTAGTGGCTTGGTGGTCGAGCAGCTTGTGCAGGGCCTTGGCCAATACGCGCGGATCGGAGGAAGGCGGCAGGTTCTCTAAGTTCAGGACGATATTGCCGGCCGCGCGTACCTCGCCTCCCCACCTCCCGCCAGTCTTCCCGGCCCCACGATAAAATGAGTTCATAGCGGAACCAGGCCGGGGCGAGCCGATAGGCATCGGCTGGTGGGTTCCGCTCAGTTGATCAACGCTAAGTCTTATAAGCAGTCTTCAGACTGCCACGTAGAGCTACTTTCGGTACTTCATGAGCAGAAGCTACAAATTCCTTGACCCGCATGGAACATAGGCAGTTCAACTTCGTGCAAACACCATCATCGGTTTCACATCACCGCGATCTGCTTTGCGCAGTGCAGTGAAATAGATTTCGCGCACATCGGGCATTTCGGAGAACGCGCCCCACGTGAAGGGTTCGGCACCGAGCGACTTTATCAGTAGATCTGCGAAGAGCCTTGCATGTCTTCCGTTGCCGTTTACGAAGCAATGGATGCTCACCAATCTGTGTTTTAGGCGAATAGCGAATTCATCTGGTGAAAAGGTGTCGTGTTCCAATTGGTATCGCGCATCATCCAAGAGTTGGCGAAGGTCCACAGCAATATGCACAGGATCTACGCCGATGTTCTTTTCCGTTTTACGAAAGGTGCCGGCCCATTTCCAGACGTCGGCATACATCATTTTGTGCAGGCGTTTGATGAAGGTTTCGGAGAGCAGCAAGTTTGGGGTAATCCTTCGCCTTGCCAAACCAATACGAGCCTTTTGAATGTTCGCTTGCTCATATTCATCCAGATCCGCTCGCGTAGCGATCAACGGAATGAGGAGACCATTGAGTTCATCGGGGTCAAGCTCAGTTTCGCCACCGGTGAACTCCCAATTCAATCCCATAGCCGCTTCGGAATTTCGCGTTGCAGATCTTCAGTTTGTTCTTCAATTGCTTGCTTCAGCCGTTCTTCGCTCACGGCTTGGCCTTCAAGCTTCATGGTCTGGTTGGTGCTAAGTACGATCTCTTCCGCCAATCGGCGGGCGCGCCGTTCGATCAGCTTTTGTAGCGATCCATCTTTGGGCACAAGTACATAGAATAATTCCATGTCCATGGCCTCTGCTGTAGAGCGTAGGCTATTGATCGTTAAGGTTCCGTCAGCCTCCCGTTTTTCCGCTTGACTTACGTGCTGTTTAGAAACCCCCTGTCGATCAGCGACCTGCTGTAGGCTTATTCCCAGCCCCATCCGCAAACTACGCAGCCAACCCATGTCCGGTGCGGTGCGGATAACGGGCCGCAGCGCGGCATAGCGCTGGTCGAGCTGTTTAACGAAGAGATTCCGCAGGTTTTTCATGTCAATGGTTGAATTGACTATTGAAACGTAAAAGTAAACATAGATGTTTACAAAACTAAAACTTCCCCTGACTCCCGCCAATCTTCCCGGCCCAACATTAAAGTGAGTTCCAAACAAAAACAGGCCGGGGCAACTGGTGGGTTCCGCTCATTCGATCAAAGCAAGATCGAATAAGCAGTCTTCAGACTGCCACACGGAACTACCATGTGAAAAAAGGTCTACCAATTGAAGGCCACCTTAAAGCAACACACTGTCGCCAGAGCGCTTTGGCGTGGGAACCTAACAACGGACAACCAACCCCTACTTCAAGTTAAACGTGGTATGCCCCACGGCCATGCCGCTCTCATACACGTCCACTTTGTATTCGCCGCCGGCCATTTTGCCGTTCGCGGTCCAGAACATGCATACGTCCACGGGCTGGTTCTGGTAGTTCACGTCGCGCTTCACACTGAACTCGCCTTCCACGCCTTCGTACTGGAAGCGGTTGCTGGGATCGGCGGAGGGCAGCACCGTGCCGTCCGGCCCGATGATGCGCATGTAGAGCGTTTTGTTCCCGGACGGGGTGATGCGGTTTTCGGCGAGGCCGAAACAGCACTTCACCATTTCAGCTTTGCTGCCGCGATCGGTGTCCACCTGCTTGCCGCTGTTGCGCAGAAAGAGCGCCCCTGCGCTGATGCCGGTGGCGTTCAGCACCGAGCCTTTGCGGATCACTTCCTGCTGTTCGGCGGTCTTCGATTCCAGCGCCTGCTTCTGCCCGGTCACTTCGCCGAGCTGCTGCTTGGTGTCCACGTTCTCGGCCATCAGCGCCTGGTTCACCTGGTTCAACGAATCGATCGTCACCACGTAGCCCTTCATGATCTTGCGGAGCGTTTCGGCCTCCTTCTTCGCCTTGGAGACATCGTATGTGCCGCGCTTCACCTTGTCCATCAGCGACGCGATCTGTTCGCGTTGCGCATCCATTTCGGTCTTCAGTTGGGTGTTGGTGGTACTGAGCGTATCGTACTGCACCAGCATGTCCTCCAGCAATTTGGTCACGTTCTCCTTCTCGCTGGTAACGGTGGTGACCTGTGCCGCGGAAGTAGTGGCCTGGTTTTTCTGCTGGGACCAGAGGTAGAGCAGCACCACGTTGCTGATGAGCAACAGCACCACCAGCGCGAGCAGGAGGGTGTTGGAACGGGTTTTTGCTGGTTGGGGGTCGTTGGTCTCCATGTGGGGTTGTTGCGGGCTGAAGGGACAAAATTACCTTCGTGGGGTGCCGTCGGAAAAATCAATGACGGCTACTTCTCAACAGAACCATCAACGATGGAGCCACGGAAAGGACATCCACTTTTGGACTTTGTGGGGCTTTTTTTGCCCCGCCGGTGCGCCGGTTGCGATCAGGCGCTCTACAACGCGGAGTACTCCATTTGCCGCGATTGTGCCAATGACCTTCCCCGGTTGCGCGGCCACGATGATGCCGAAAACCAAGTGGAACAATTGTTCCGGGGCAAAGTGCAATTGGAGGCTGCCAGTGCGTTTTTGATCTTCCGCAAAGGGGGCAAAGTGCAACGGATGCTGCACCGGCTGAAGTACAAAGGCGATCGCAACGTAGGCCTGGAATTGGGCAAGCGCATGGCCGAAGATGCCATGACCAGCAAGCGCTTCGCCACGGTTGACATGCTGATGGCCGTACCCCTGCACCGTGATCGCGAAAAACAGCGCGGATACAACCAAGCGCACGTGCTGGTGGAAGGCATGGCCGCCGCATGGAACTTGCCCATGGCGGACGGCAGCTTGTTGCGCATGGCCAGCACCCGCAGCCAAACGCGCAAAGGCCGCATGGCGCGGTGGGGCAACGTGAAGGAAGCGTTCCAGATCGGTGACCCGCAACAACTGGAAGGCAAGCACATCCTGCTGGTGGACGATGTGGTCACCACCGGCTCCACTTTGGAAGGCTGCATTTTGGCCTTGCAGGCGGTGCCCGGCGTGCGTGTAAGTGTGATGGGTTGCGCGTGTGCGTAAGGCTTTTCACCACAGAGACACGGAGGACACGGAGAAATGCGTTAAGGAAATGGTTACAGGTTAGCGAGTCTGCCTAACGCAGGAAGGTTGCGTGTTTCGAGTTGCCCCTGAGTTAGACTCACGAATCGAGTCACTTCTCTGTGCCTCCGTGGTGAACCCTTCCCGACTCAAGACTTTTCTCTGTGCCTCTGTGCCTCCGTGGTGAACCTTTCCAGACTCAAGACTCCCGACTCTTCTCTGCGCCTGGCCGCCAAGGTATGCTTCGCGCCAGCCAATTGCACCACCAGTCGAAATTCCCGCCCTGGGCGAACGCCCGCCCTTTCCGTTTCCCCACCAAAATTCCCGGGACCGACCGCGCCGAACGGTATGCCGCATTGCTGCCGCAAGTGCGCGCGTTGCTCGCCACGGAACGCGATGCGGTAGCGGCCATGGCGAATCTGTGCGCTGCGATCCACGAAGTGTTCGGCTGGCATTGGGTGGGCTTTTACCGCGTGATCGGAAATGAACTGGTCGTAGGGCCGTTCCAGGGACCTGTGGCGTGCAGCCCCATTGCGCATGGCAAGGGCGTGTGCGGCACAGCTTGGGCGGAAGCACGCACGATCATTGTGCCGGATGTGGATGCCTTTCCCGGGCACATCGCATGCAGCGCATTCAGCCGCAGCGAGATCGTGCTACCGCTGCGCGGAAAGAGCGGGGCGGTTGCCGCCGTGCTGGACATCGACAGTGCCGAACTGGACGATTTCAACGCCGTGGACGAAAGGGCATTGGCCGAACTCTGTGCCTTGATCGAGCCGTTGCTTCCATGAAATTCGTGCATTGGTTCGTCATTGCAATGCTGTTTTCAGCATGCGCGCAAGTGCGCCAGCCCGAAGGCGGACCCAAGGACACCACGCCGCCGCAATTGCTTTCCGCGGAACCCGTGAACGGCAGCACCAATTTTACGGCGCGACGTATCGTACTGCATTTTGATGAGCGCATCACCTTGACCAAAGTGCGTGAGCGCCTGTTGATCTCGCCGCCGTTGTCGGAAGCTCCACAGGTCTCCATTTCCGGAGGCAAGGACGTGGTGATCGACCTGCGCGCACCGCTCCAACCGGAGCGCACGTACACGTTCAACATTGGCGAAGTGGTTTCGGACCTCAGTGAAAACAACCCGGCGCAAGGGTTGACCTACGTGATCAGCACAGGCGGGCATTTGGACAGCCTTTTCGTTTCCGGCCAAGTGGTGAATGCATCCACGGAAAAGCCCCAGGCGGACGTGCTGGTTCTGCTGCAAACCGCCACGGATACCGGCGATGTGCGCAGCGCGCCGCCACAATGGTTCACGCGCAGTGATGCACAAGGCCGCTTCACCGTGGCCAACCTGCCCGCAGGGGCCAAGCGGATCTACGCCCTGCGCGATCGCAATGGCAACTACCGCTACGACCTGCCCAATGAGGAAGTCGCGTTTCAGGCTGAAACCGTGGAACCCGGCGCAGACAAATCGGTCCACTTGCGGCTTTTCGCGGCGCAATCGCCCACGCAGTTTGTGTCTTTGGCGAAGGTGCTGCCTGAACGCGGCTGGCAATTGGCCATGGCGCGCCCGGCTGGGAAGTTGGAATTGCGCGCGCTTGACCGGCAGGGCGGCATTTTGCAGTGGTGGCCTGAATGGAACGCGGTGCGCGACACGGTGGTGTTCTGGCCAAGTGACACCACGTTGCTCGCCGGTGCGCGCTTTGCGCTGCTCGAAAATGGCATCGACTTCGATACCTTGGTGTACCGCCCCTCCGTGCCCATGCCATTCAACCTTTCTCTTGTTGCGGGGGAAGATGAGGCGGGAGCGCCCTACCTGCGCTCGTCGCGGCCGGTAAAGGAGTGGGCTGCTGAAAAGGCGACATTGAACATGGATTCCGTTGGGGTGCCATTGAGCGCAACAGTGGATAGTGTACAACGCCGCGTAGTGCATTTGCCCGCTTCAGCGGCAGGCAAGGGAGCTTCGCTGGAGCTGTTCCCCGGCGCGGTTACAGCGGAAATGGGCGGAACGAACGACACCACGAAACTGCGTTTGGGCCAAGTGGACCCAAAGACCTTGGGAAAATTGACCGTGGAGCTAAAGCCGGATAGTGGCGTGATTCTGCAAGGGCCGTTCATCCTGCAACTGCGCACCGCTGCGGACCGCGTGCTTCGCGAAGCCTTGGTCGATAGTTTGCCCGCCACAATTCCATGGGAACGCTTGCCCGCCGGAAGCATGTGCTTGCGGTTGGTTGAAGACCATAATGGCGATGGCCGCTGGACCACCGGCGCATTCAGCCCGCCAAAACAACCAGAGCAGGTGCGGAACCTGATGGACCCCGTTGTCGTAAGAGCGGGTTGGTCCGTTGAAACAGTCTGGGTCTTGGGCGTTCAGCCTTAGCTAGTATTCGTCGAATATTTTTAGATGTGAAAAAATGCCAAAATAATTTGGCACGGCATTGGCTATTCGTCGAAAAGTCAAGCTGAATAAGCTTTTTTAGGCAACCATGCTACTTCCGACCTCGTCTACAGCGAAACGCCAGTTCCTGAGTTCGTCGACAGAATGGTCGTGTTCGTCGAAATGAACCTTTTGTGATCTGTCCCGTATCAAGGGCGCAATAGCCAATACCGCGAATACCGTGCAAAAGCGACTCCACACCTACATTCTAAGCTGTGCCATGCTGCTGCTGGGCGCTTTTAGCGCGCAAGCGCAAAGCGATCAGCTCGATACGCGCGGCCGTGACTTTTGGGTGGGGTTCATGAAGAACGCCTCGGGAGGCGCGTCGCTTTCCCTGAAAATCGCATCAACAGCGGCAACTACCGGTACGGTTACCGTGCCATTGGCGGGTTGGAGCGCCACATTCAGCGTGGCGGCCAATGGGGTGACCAATGTGGACGTGCCGGTCGCCTACGAATGTAGCGGCTCCGAAACTGTGCAAGACCGCGGAGTGCGGATCATTACACAGCATCCGGTAACCGTAACCGCGGTGAACTATCAGATTAGCACAACGGATGCCATGCAGGTGTTGCCCTTGACCGGTTTGGGAACGGATTACTTGGTAGACGCTGCACCGGGCACGGCACCACCATATGTTTTCCGCAGCGAATTCCTCGTTGTTGCAACTGTGGACGGCACGGTGGTGGAGATCACACCCTCAGTGAACACGCTTGGTGGTCATCCGCCGGGCGTTCCGTACACGGTGAATTTGAACGCTGGCCAAAGCTATCAAGTACAAGCCCTTGCCGGCACATCGGACCTCACCGGTACGCGCATCAGGGGCACTGCTGAAAGCGGGTCATGCCGACCGTTCGCGGTTTTCGGTGGAAGCACGTGCGCGGTGATCAGTTGTGCCGCTTGCGACCACGTATGCGAGCAAATGACGCCAACGAACACATGGGGCATGGCCTTCCATACGGTCTCCGTCGGCAACATCGGCACTTGGGCATATCGCATATTGGCCCGCGACAACAATACGCAAGTCATTATCGACGGTGGTGCTCCCATCACGTTGAATGCCGGCCAATACCACCTCGTGCTGGATGCGTTGCAACCGGTATGCATCACGGCGAACAAGCCCGTAAGTGCGATCCAGTTGCTGGAAGGCCAGTATTGTGCCACGATCGGTGACCCGGCTTTGTTGGTACTGATCCCAGATAGCCGGATGAGCACCTCAGCGGTATTCACCACGTTGCCCACCGGCCAAGCCTCGTTCTACTACTTCGTAAGCATCGTGGTACCCACGGCAGGTATAGGGCAAGCCACATTGGACGGTACCCCAATTGCGAGTACCTTGTTTGTTCCTTACATGGCCTGCTCAGGCTACTCGCAGGCTAAGGTGCCCGTTGCAGTGGGCACGCATCGCATTGCATGCCCGCAAGGCATGGCAGCCTATACGTATGGCTATGGCCTTGGCGAAAGTTATTTCTACACCTTGGGTAACGACATGGCCATTCCGCCGCCGGTCCAGGACACGCTGATCTGCAGTTCCACGGTGATCACCTTGGCCCCGCCGGAATTTCTGACCAACGCAGTTTGGACCATGGCCAGCGCGCCCAATGTCGTTTTGGCCACGGGCAACAGCTACACCTTCACACCGGACCATAACGACGTGTACAGCATCGACGGGGAGCTCGGGCCCAGTGGCTGCCCCCGGCATTACGAATTCCAAGTGGGCGTGCCGGTCAGCTCCACACTGGATGTGCTGGTGAATTCCGCTTCCACGATCACCATTTGCCAAGGCAATTCGGTCCAGCTGTCCACCAACCCGCCGATGGACCCCCAGGTGTTCGACATGCAGTGGACACCCGCTGCCACGTTGAGCAATCCCGGCATTTCCAACCCGGTGGCCTATCCGAGCGTTGACACTTGGTACCGCTTGAACGTGAGCAGCCCCGTTGGTTGCGGCACGGGGAAAGACAGTGTCTTGGTACATGTTCAACCCAGCACTGTGCGCAGCGTGCGCGTTACCGCGGACGACACCCAGATCTGTGCCGGTGATCCCTCCCACCTGCATGCCGAGGTGGAGCGCGTGCTCAACACCGACAATTTTGAAGGATCCACCGCACCATGGTGGGGCAGCATCCAAGGCGGCGTACCGAGTTCTGTTTGCGGATCGGTGAGCGGCCAGTCGTTGTATTTCAATGGTGCTGGCGTGCGCAGCGCCACCACCGGCATCATGGATCTTAACGCGGGCGGCAAAGTGCGTTTCAGTTTGAAGATCGCCAACGGCACCGCCCCGTGCGACAATGCGGATCCCGGCGAGGATGTGGTGCTGGAGTCCAGCACGAACGGTTCCACTTGGAACATCTTGGCCACTTACAACGAAGCTGCTTATCCCGCATTCACGCCGATCACGTTTACCATTCCCGGCGGACAAGCCGGTGCCAACACCCTTCGCGTGCGCTGGCGTCAATTGACCAATTCAGGGGCAGGGCAGGACAATTGGGGTTTGGACAACATCGAGATCACGCGATACGAAAATCCGGTAACCGGCTTGGTATGGACACCTTCCACCGGTTTGTCATCCGCTACCTCTGCCACGCCAACTGCCACGCCCACGGTGGACACGTGGTACAAAGCCACCATGACCACGCCTTCGGGATGCAGCTACATGGATTCAGTGCTTGTGCATGTTTCGCCCGCGTTCAGCATTGCAATCATAAACGACACAGTGCTGTGTGGTGCAACAGGCGTACAACTTCAGGCCCACGCACTTTCCGGGGGTAACGCCGCGCCTCCGGGCACTACATGGTCGTGGTCGCCCGCAGCCGGATTGAGCGCAGCGAATATTTCCAACCCTGTTGCGCACCCCGCCATCACCACGCCTTACGTTGTAACAGCAGTGAACGCCATCGGTTGCACGGACACCGAAGCGGTGCAAGTAACAGTGAGCGGATTGACTGCATTGACAGCAACAGCAGGCGATAATTCGTTGTGTTACGGTGAGCAAACCCAGCTGCACGCGAACGTGACTTCCACTCAGCCTTACACGGTTTTATGGTCACCTGCAGGCACACTGAGTTCGACTACTTCAGCCAACCCCACGGCTTCGCCGTTGGACACCACAACCTACACCTGCGTGGTAACGGATACGCCGAGCGGATGCAGCTTGAGCGCCATTGTGAAAGTGGACGTAGCACCCGCCTTTACCACACAATTGACGAACGACACAACGGTCTGCTCTTCCGCGGGCATGCAGCTGCACCTAGTGCACGATGTGCCATTACCGGCGCAATACGCATGGAGCAACGCTGCCTTTTTGAACGCGGGCAACGTGGCTGAACCCACCATCACGGTGGATACAACGGCAACTTATGTGGTAACGATCACTGCGCCGGGCGGCTGCTCCGTGCAGGACAGCGTGTTGGTAGCCGTCGCCTTCGACAACTTGATAACGCCGGTGTATTTGACGGCCTGCGCAGGCGAAAATTTATTACTCGACGCTGAATTCTCAGGCTCAACATACGACTGGACCACGGGTGCAATTACCCAATCCATCACGGTAGATACAAGCGGCACGTACACGGCCACCATTACGGACAGCCAGTTGTGCCAAGCGATCCGCTCGTTCGTTGTCACGTTTACGCCGTTACCTGTTGTAAACCTCGGTCCGGACTTGGCATTGTGCGGTGAAACCTCGCACGTAATCGATGCGGGTAGCGCTGGCAATAATGTGTTGTGGAACACCGGTGCCACCACGCACCAGCTCACGATCACTGCAACTGGCACATACAGTGTTGCGGTTTCTACGCCGAACGGTTGCACCACGCGTGACACCGTTTACATCAGCATGGATCCGCTTCCCGTGGATGCCTTGCAGGATATGACACCTTGCGCGGGTTCAGCACCGGTGCTCAACGCTGGCAATGCGGGCAGCACCTACCTGTGGAACAACAATGAAACCACGCAGACCATCACGGCCAGCGCCGATGGCACGTATTCGGTCACGATCACCACGCCGCAACATTGCACGGCCACCTATGATGCCATTGTCACCTTCACGCCATTGCCCGTCGTGGACCTCGGCCCAGACTTGGCTTTGTGCGGGGAAACCTCACACGTGATCGTTGCGGGCAACGCAGGCAACAGCGTGCTTTGGAACACGGGTGCCAACACGCACCAGATCACGATCACGGCCACGGGGACATACATCGCGGCCGTCACCACGCCGAACGGTTGCACAACGCACGACACGGTGTACATCAGTATGGACCCGTTGCCGGCGAATGCCTTGCAGGACATTACCACATGTGAAAGCACCTTGCCGACACTGAACGCGGGCAATGCGGGCAGCACCTACTATTGGAACACGGGCGAAACCACACAGACCATCACGGCCATGGCCACGGGCACCTACGCCTGCACGATCACCACACCGCAGAATTGCGCCACTACGTACGATGCGGAGGTTACCCTCGCGCCGGCAGTAAGCGTATACCTGGGTCGCGACACTACTTTGTGCAGTGGACAACCGCTGGTGTTGGACGCGGGCAACACGGGTAACACAGTTGTTTGGAACAACGGTATTTCGGGTTCGATCATCACACCCACCGTATCCGGGATCTACACGGCACAAGTGAGCAACGGCTATTGCACGGCCTCCGACAGCATCGCGGTGCAGTTCTTGGTACTGCCCAGCGATATTTTGCAGGATGCCACGGCTTGCATCGGGCAAACGGTCACTTTCGATGCAGGCAACCCCGGCGCCACTTACGCTTGGGACAATGGCTCGCATGCGTCCACCATCACGGTTGATGTGAACGGGACTTACACCGTCGTTGTAACCGGCGTGAACGGATGCCCGGCAAGCTTCGACGGCGTGGCGCAGTTCGTGCCGCCACCTGCGGTAGAGCTGGGCAACGATACCGTGTTGTGCAGTGGTGAGGTTTTAGTGTTGCACGCGGACAACCCCGGCAGCAGTTACACGTGGAGCAATGGTTCTGCGCAGGAATCCATCAATGTGCTCAGTACCGGGATTTACACCGTAAGCGTTGACAACGGTTATTGCGCAGTGAACGATAGCATCCATGCGATCTTCAATCCGGTTCCGGACCGGCTGCGGAAGCACGACTATATCGTGTGCCTCGATGAGGATCCGCGCTCGGTGCTTATCGATGCCGGCAACACGGGCAGCACCTTCCTGTGGAGCAACGGCCAGCACGCGCAGGCGATCAATGCCACCAGCTACGGGATCTACACGGTGGAGATCACCAACGCATTCGGCTGCTTCATTTCCGACAGTGCCAGGGTAACGGAATTCTGCAGGCCTACCATCTTCATCCCTAACACCTTCACGCCCGACGGTGACGGGGTCAATGAAACATGGGGCCCGGTAGGCAACAACATTGCGGAATTCACCGTGGACGTGTTCGACCGCTGGGGCGGCGTGATCTTTCACGGCACTTCACCCGCGCAATTCTGGGACGGCACCTTCAATGGCCAACCTGTGAAGAACGATATCTACGCCTACCGCGCGGTTTACAAACTGCAAGAGGACAGCTCGGGAAAGCTCGGCTTCGAGCAGAGCAAGCTCGGGCACGTGCAGGTGTTGCGTTGATCAGAGCTTCAGTTCGAAGCGGTCCGACTCCATCCCCACCGGGAATTTCGCGCGGAAGTCCGCTAATGCATTGGCATCGAACGTAGCGTGCGAAATGCAATCGTTCGCCGGTTTGCATGATGCCATCACCTGTCCTTTTGGATCGATGGCCACGCTGTCGCCGGTGTAGTGGATGCCTTTGCCATCCATGCCCACACGGTTCACACCGATTACATGGCATTGGTTCTCGATGGCACGCGCGATCAGCAATTGGCTCCACGGGTAGCTGCGTGCTTCGGGCCAATTCGCCACGTAGAGCGCGGCGTCATAGTCGCCTTTGTTACGTGCAAAAACAGGAAAGCGCAAGTCGAAGCAGATCTGCAAGAGGATGCGCCAGTCTCGCCATTCCACCACCACGCGTTCATGCCCCGCGCTGAAGTGGTCCGTCTCATTCGCGAAGCGGAACAAGTGCCGCTTGTCGTAATGTTTCACACTGCCGTCCGGTGTAACGAAGAGCCCGCGGTTGAATGTTTTGTCCCCTTCGGAAATGATGGCGCTGCCGTAGATCGCGGCATCGGTACGCGCAGCTTGATCCTTCATCCAACGCACCGATTCACCGTCCATGGTCTCGGCCAATGCCGTGTTCATGGTGAACCCCGTGGTGAACATTTCAGGCAGTACGATCAGGTCGGTGTTGCCTTTCAGGCCATCGAACTTACCGGCGAACAAGACGCGGTTGCTCGTTGCATTCTCCCAATGGAGCATGCTCTGTACAAGTGTCACTCTTAGATCGCGCATAGCTTTTCAATGGCGTTGTCCAATGTTTCATCCTGCTTCGCGAAGCAGAACCGAAGTATGCGCTGCTCCGGTGGTGCATCCTTGTAGAACGGGCTGAGCGGGATCGCTGCCACGCCGTATTCGGTGGCTAAGCGCTTCGCAAAAACAAGGTCGGGCTCGTCGCTGATCTTGCTGTAATCCGCCAGCTGGAAATAGCTGCCCTCGCAAGGCAACGGCTCGAAGGGTGAAGCGCGCAAACCGATGAGGAAGCGGTCGCGCTTGGCTTGGTAGAAACTTGGAAGTGCTTCGTAGTGCAATGGATCTTTCAAGTACTCGGCAAGTGCGAATTGCATCGGCGTGTTCACGCTGAAAACGTTGAACTGGTGCACTTTCCGGAACTCCGCCATCAGCGCTTTCGGTGCGAGGATGTAGCCCATTTTCCAGCCGGTGGCATGGAACACTTTGCCGAAGCTGTAAACCACGAAAGCGCGTTCGCGCAGCTCCGGATAACGGATCGCGGAGGCATGTTGCTCACCGTCAAAAACCAAGTGCTCATAAACCTCGTCGCTGATGAGGATAATGTCGGTATCTCGCAAAATATCCGCGATCGCACGCATGTCCGCATCGCGCAGGATGGTGCCCGCCGGATTGTGCGGCGTGTTGATCATCAGCACGCGCGTTTTCCGCGTGACCGCTTTGCGCAGCGCAAGGGCATCGAACTTCATGTCGTTGCCCAAACGCACATGCACCGGTATGCCGCCGAAGAGTTCCACGGTCGGTGCGTAACAGTCGTAAGCGGGATCGATGATGACCACTTCGTCGCCGGGCCGAACAATGGCGCCAAGCGCGGTGAACAACGCCTGCGTGGCCCCGGCGGTCACGGTGATCTCCGTGTCCGGATCATAGCTGAAGTCATAGAGCCGTTCCACTTTCGCCGCGATCGCATCGCGCAACGCGGGCAACCCCGGCATCGGCGCGTACTGGTTGTGGCCCGCCTTCATGGCGGCATGCGTCAACTCGCTCAACTTTTCATCGATCGGAAAATCGGGAAAGCCTTGGCTGAGGTTGATGGCGCCGGTCTCTTGCGCCAGCTTGCTCATCACGGAAAAGATCGTGGTGCCCACGTTGGGGAGTTTGCTTTTTAGCGCGGGAAGTGCCGAGATCTTGACGGTCATGCGTTGCGCTTGGCTTTTTGGGAGCGGGGCTTTGGTGGAGGCGCGTTTCGGAGCACGAGGTTTTTCCTTTGCTGGATCGCTCTTGTCGAGCGAGTTGATCTTGACTTGTTGCTCTTCCGGGGTCAACGTCGATAGTTTCTTGCCCAATCGATCACGGATCGTCCGCAATTCCTCCATCATGGAGGCAGGCTTTGTGGGTTTAGTTGCCATTGGGAAGAAGGAGTTCGGGCGCCATGGGACTAAAGGGCGCATGATGCTCAAAGGTAACGCGGAGCCACCGTATGTATGAACAGGCCCGTTGTACGTATATTTGGTGGGCCATGAAGAAGAAAGTCACCCTCAGCTTGAAACCGCAAACAGTTGCTATGCTGCGGAAAGCAGGAGCGCGCCGGGCCAAGCCCATGAGCGCCATTGTGGATGAATTGATGGAAGAACTGGAAAAAAAGGAGAAGGCCAAGGAAGACGACTTCGCTTGGCTGGAAGAAATGGGGACTTGGCTTTCGGGGAAGTTCACGAAAAAAGATTTTGAGGACGACCCGCGGTTGGCATATTCATTCGGCTATAAGCCAAAGGATAAGAAGAAAAAGGCTAAGGCGAAATGACCCGATTTTTTATTGACACCAACGTGTTTTTTGATGTGTTCGCCAAGGAACGGGAATCGCATGCGGAATCGAGCCAACTGTTCAAGCTGGCGGGATTGGAACGAGTAGAACTGGTGCTGGCTTCCATTTCCGTGATGAACGCATTGTACTCTTTCCGGAAAGCTGGACATGACATGGATTCTGTGATCGGTCGATTGAACCGGCTGATACCGCTAATGGAATTCGCACCGGTGAACGCCGCTCAACTCGTCGGTGGCATCAACAGTGGTTGGACGGACTTGGAAGATGCTATTCAATTCCAAGCTGCTGCGGCAGCGGGCAACATCGATGCCATCGTAAGCAACGACAAGGATTTCAAGCAGCAAAAGCTGGTGCCGGTGATAACGCCGAGGCAGGCGTTGAAGCGGGTGAAGTGACCAGAGTTACTCCTTCGCCACGCTCGCTCCCAAGTACTCCCTGTTCAACCGTGCGATGTTCTCCAGCGAGATGTCCTTCGGGCATTCGATCTCGCAGGCGCCGATGTTGCTGCAGTTGCCAAAGCCTTCCTTGTCCATCTGCTCCACCATGTTGAGGGCGCGCTCCTTCGCTTCAGGGCGGCCTTGGGGCAGCAAGGCGTACTGGCTCACCTTTGCGGCAACGAAGAGCATGGCCGAGCTGTTCGGGCAGGCGGCCACGCACGCACCGCAACCGATGCAGGCGGCGGCATCGAAAGCCTTGTCTGATTCCGGTTTGGGAATGGGCATGGCGTTGGCATCCACCAGATTGCCGTTCGTGTTCACGCTCACAAAACCACCGGCGGCTTGGATGCGGTCGAACGCGCCCCGGTCCACAACAAGATCTTTGATTATCGGAAATGAACCGGAGCGCCAAGGTTCCACATGGATCACATCGCCATCCTTGAACTTGCGCATGTGCAATTGGCAAGTGGTGATGTGGCGGCTCGGGCCGTGCGGACGTCCGTCAATGAACAAGCTGCAGGCACCGCAGATGCCTTCGCGACAATCGTGGTCGAAAGCGACTGGTTCCTGCCCTTCGCGTACGAGCTTATCGTTGAGCACGTCGAGCATTTCGAGGAAAGACATGTCCTCGGAGATGTCGGTAACAGGGTAGTCCACCATCGCGCCTTTAGCGCTGGGACCTGCCTGTCTCCAGATCTTCAATGTCAATTTCATGTTACCCATTTGCCTTGCTGTTTGTTGGGGTCGATCCGGTGCATCGACACTACGTCTATTTGTATGAACGTTGCGACAATTTCAATGCTTCAAATTCCAACTTCTCCTTGTGCAGCACATCGTTGCCGGGTTCACCGGTCCACTCCCAAGCGCCGACAAAGGCGTAGTTGGCATCGTCGCGTAATGCTTCGCCTTCTTCGGTCTGGTATTCCTCACGGAAGTGGCCGCCGCAGCTTTCGTTGCGGATAAGCGCATCCTTGCACATCAATTCGCCAAGCTCCAGGAAGTCGGCTACACGACCTGCTTTTTCGAGCTCTTGGTTCAATTCGTTCGGCTTGCCCGGTACGCGCACATTCGCCCAGAAATCTTCGCGGATCTTGCGGATCTCCTCGATGCCTTCCTGCAGTCCTTTCGCGTTGCGCGCCATGCCGCACTTCTCCCACATCACTTTGCCTAAGCGCTTGTGGAAGTGGTCGACCGGCTCGGTGCCTTTGGTGCTGAAGAACTTGTCGATGCGCTCACGCACGGACTTCTCGGCCTCTACGAATTCCGCGGTGTCGGTCTTGATCGGTCCCGTGCGGATCTCCCCGGAGAGTTGGTCGGCGATGGTATATGGCAGGATAAAGTAGCCGTCCGCCAAGCCTTGCATAAGGGCCGAAGCGCCAAGCCTGTTCGCGCCGTGATCACTGAAGTTCGCCTCTCCAAGAACATACATGCCGGGCACGGTGCTCTGCAGGTTGTAGTCCACCCAAAGTCCGCCCATGGTGTAGTGTACCGCCGGGTAGATCTTCATGGCATGCACGTAGGCGTTCTCGCCCACGATGTTCTCGTACATGTCGAAGAGGTTGCCGTATTTCTCGCTCACCACCTTCATGCCCAGCTCACGGATCTTCTCCGCGGAAGGGTTGTCGATGTGATTGACATTGGCCTCCAACTTGCCATAACGTTCAATGGCGGATGCGAAGTCCAGGTAGACGGCCTCGCCGGTCTTGTTCACGCCGAAGCCCGCGTCGCAGCGCTCTTTGGCGGCGCGGCTCGCCACGTCGCGCGGCACGAGGTTACCGAAGCTGGGGTAGCGGCGCTCGAGGTAGTAGTCGCGATCGTCCTCGGCTATGTCGCTGCCTTTCTTCTTGCCCTCCTGGATCGCTTTGGCGTCCTCCAGCTTTTTCGGAACCCAGATGCGGCCGTCGTTGCGAAGGCTTTCGCTCATCAACGTGAGCTTGCTCTGGTGATCGCCGCTCACTGGGATGCACGTCGGGTGTATCTGCGTGTAGCACGGGTTGGCCATATAGGCGCCGCGCTTGTGTGCTTTCCATGCAGCGGTAACGTTGCTGCCCATGGCATTCGTGCTCAAGAAGAACACGTTTCCGTAGCCGCCGGTGCAGAGTAGCACGGCATGTGCGCCGTGGCGTTCCAGCTCGCCGGTCACGAGGTTCCGCGCAATGATGCCACGTGCCTTGCCGTCCACCACCACGAGGTCCTGCATTTCGTGGCGGTCGTACATCTTCACTTTGCCCTTGCCCACTTGGCGCATCAACGCGCTGTATGCACCGAGCAGCAATTGCTGTCCTGTTTGTCCGCGGGCGTAAAACGTGCGGCTCACCAGTGCGCCACCGAAGGAGCGGTTGTCCAACAATCCGCCGTAGTCGCGGGCGAAGGGCACGCCTTGGGCCACGCACTGGTCGATGATGCTGGCACTGACTTCGGCCAGGCGCCACGTGTTCGATTCCCGCGCGCGGTAGTCGCCGCCTTTCAGCGTGTCGTAGAACAGGCGGTATATCGAGTCACCGTCATTCGGATAATTTTTCGCGGCATTGATGCCGCCCTGCGCGGCGATGCTGTGTGCGCGGCGCGAGCTGTCCTGATAGCAGAACGATTTCACGTTGTAGCCCATCTCCGCAAGGGACGATGCCGCGGATGCGCCCGCAAGCCCGGTGCCCACCACGATGATGTCGATGCGGCGCTTGTTGGCCGGGTTCACCAAGCGGATGTGGTCCTTGTGCTCACTCCATTTCTTTTCGATGGGACCGGCGGGGACTTTGGCGTCGAGGATGCTCATTGCAGTTGCGGTTCAATTGTGGTGGTTATGATCATGGCGGGGGTTATTTCACCCACCCCAAGTACATGGCCACCGGCATGGAAGCGAAGAGGAGAGGAACGATAATGGCGAACGCCGCACCGAGGAAGGCGATGGCACCGTTGTATTTTTTGTGGTTCAGACCCAAGGATTGGAACGCGCTCCTGAAGCCATGGAGCAGGTGCCAGAAGAGCGAAAAGCAGCCCAGCACATAAACCACCACTATCAAGGGATTGGAAAACACATCGGCCATCAAGGCGAAGAGGTTTTCTTGCCCGGCAGCATCAACGCCGTATGGCTCCATGGTGCCGGCGATGTGGCGTGTCTTCACCCAAAAGTGCCAGAGGTGTACGATGAGAAAAAGGAGGATCAAGGTACCGAGGATGCCCATGCTGCGCGAGTACCACTTACTATTGGCATTGTGCTTGGCGAAAGCATAGTCCGTAGGGCGCGCGGCGCGGTTCTGTTTCCACAGCATCAGGCCGTCAACCACATGAAGGATCAAGCCCAGAAAGAGCACGATCTCCATGGTCCTGATAATGAGGTTGGTGCCCATGAAGTGCGCCCATGTGTTGAAGGTGACACCGCCGTCGTTAAAGAAGATCATCGCGTTGATGCCAGCATGCACCACCAGAAAGGTGATGAGGAAAATGCCCGTTAGGGCCATCCAATACTTCTTAGCGAGTGATGTGCCGAAGAGTCCTTGTTGTGCCATGCGTTGGATTGGCGTTGGATCGCCGGTTGGTCCACGGCAAAAGTAGGTTCCAACTCTTTTGGACGAAATGGAACGGGTCTGAATAAGAAGTCCGGCCCTTTTTCGCCGGGCATCTTTGCACTCGAACAAGCTCGAAAATTCGGAAATGCGCCAACAAAAAGGCCGCCCCACAATGCGGGGCGGCCTTCTCATTATTCCGTAAATCCATTCCGGGAATGCCCAGGAAGGATACCAGCGGTCGTTAGTTCTTCACCAAGCGGTTCACAGCTTGCACTGCACCGTCGGTAACACGCAGGAAGTACACGCCAGCAGGAACCGAACGCAGGTCCGTGCTGATCTTGTTGCCGTCCACTTTCAGCGGAGCGGAAACCAATGAACCGGTAACGTCGCGCAATTGCACGGTGGCCGAAGTGCTCAATGGTGCAGCAAGTGTAACGGTAACGGCATCACGTGTGGGATTCGGGTATGCGCCCAAAACGGTTCCGGCGGTTTCTGTCACACCGATGCTCGTATTGTCCGTGTAGGTCAAGTCGTCGATGTACATCTCGCCCAAATCGGTTCCGCCTGCGTATGCGTAGAAGTCAATGGATCCGATCTGGTTGTTCAACGTGGTAACGTTGCTGGACGTGTTCGAGGCCCAAGTGTAAGCGGGGTTGCTCGCCACCACCAAGCTGGAAGTTGTAGCTCCCAAGTCGATGTCCATGGATACGCTGAACCATTCACCGTGGGGGTATGTGCCAATAGGTACTGAAGTAGTTCCCGTTGTTACCACGGCTGCGTTTCCGTCCGCAGTGAAGGTCACGTCAATCGCGTATTCCGGCGGCGTAATGTTCTCGTGGTGCTGGAGGTTGAAGTAACCGCCTTTGCCAGCAGGGATGTAGAGCGAAAAGCTCAGGTTGTAGATCCCGGCGGTCTTATCGCCCAACTTCAGCAATAGGTCGGTCGGTCCGCCGTTGGCTGCGCTAGTCGAAATGATCGCTAAGCTGTTTGAACCGCTTAGGGCCCAAGCAGAAGAAACCGCGGCATCTTCCGTACCACCCGGAGCGGCGCTCCATGTGCTCCAATTCGTGCCATCGGATGCAGCGATCATATCGCCAGCCGTGTAAGATTCGAAGTCATCCGTGTAGATCACGGATTGTGCGGCCAAAAGACCGGGCAATGCAATGAGTGAAACGAGTAGCGCTTTTTTCATGGGGTTTTGGTTTTTGGTTTGGATAAAGGTAAGAAAATGTTGCGGAGTGATCGTTCGGTGCTGAAAGCCTGCCGCCAGAAGTGTTATCTGTGGACAACCATCCAGCCGTGGATCGGCCGATTACACCATTGAAGGTGGCTTTTTTGCAGGAAGATGCGATTTTGCTCCAAGTTTGAACAGGGGATCACCATAAATTGCGCGCCGTTGTCAACCATCAGGCCCGGCAGTAGGTTGCGATCGTCATGAATTGGATCGCAAACCACAACCACATCTTACGGATGTCATTTCCCGGAAAACCCGGCTCAACACCAACATGAAGAAACTCCTTATCCTCCCATTCTTATTCGCGTTCTCCATGCAAGTACGCGCCCAATACGTAATTCCGGATACCGCTCTCGTGGCGCTCTTTCAGCAATGGTACCCGGATCTAATGACCGGCGATGTGTTGGACACCATCAATTCCAATTCTCCCTTCATTACGGTGCTCAACTTTGAGAACACGAATGTGACCGACCTGTCAGGGATCCATTACTTTTATAGCGTAACTACCGTCTACATCACCAACAGTCCGGTGAGCTACATTCCGGAATTACCTGATTCGTTGGAATACTTGTATTGTGACAACACACAGCTCGCGAGTTTGCCACCGTTGCCCGGCACACTGGTTTCGCTCCAAATACAAAACAGCCCACTTACGGGTTTGCCGGCCTTGCCCGATGCCATGATCGATCTGCGCACCATCAATTGCCCAATAACCAGCTTGCCTTCGCTTCCGCCTTTCTTGGACCGGCTTGTTTGCATGAACGGCCAGCTTACCAGCCTTCCCGCGCTGCCCGATACCATGTACTATTTGCACGTCCCCGATAATTTCTTGACCTCACTGCCTCCATTACCATCGAACCTCGGTGTTTTATGGGTGGATCAGAACCAGCTTACAAGCCTTCCAGAACTGCCACCAAACTTGATCCAATTGTTGTGCAACAACAACCAACTTGGCTGCTTGCCCATATTGCCAGCTTCCCTGAATCAGATGAATTGCACTGGCAACAACCTCAGTTGCTTACCGAATGAGCCACCAACACTGGGCCCGTACGGTACCGGCGGCAACGACTCCAACTTGGGTTTCAGTCCGGTGGTATGCGGCCCGGGCGACGCTTGTTTTCCGGCGGAAGTAGTTAGCGGGATCATCTTTATTGACATGAATGGGAACGGCTTGCTGAATGCGGGTGAATTGCCTTTTGCGAACGGCGTGGCGCAGGCCATGCCGGGCAACACGCTTAGCAATGGCGATATTAACGGCAGGTACGTTTTGCCTGTCGGGGTGGGTTCGTTCACCGTGCAGGGGCAATCCGTTTTATACCACACCATTACCACGCAGGCGTATGCATCAACCCTTGTTGCGGGGCAATCCGATTCGTCAAGCCATATCGGCTTCCAAGCCATTCCGGGGGTGTATGACCTGGCGGCCCAGATCCATGCGGATGCCACCCGGCCGGGGTTCAACAACAACGTGTACGTGCAAGTGAGCAACGTAGGAACAGAACCTACTACCGCTGCAATTACCTTCGACTTCGAAACGGACCAAACGTGGGTTTCATCGTCGGTAACACCAGCAACGCAAACCGGTAACACAGCAAACTGGACCGTAACCATGGCACCAGGTGAAACATGGTCAGCAACTGTAACGTTGCATACCGATGCTGCTGCACCGCTGGGCTTGGCTGTTGATCACGACTTGAACGCGTTAAACGCGATTAACGACACTACGCCCGCCAACAACATGGCGCACTGGCACGATGTTACCGTAGGCTCGTTCGACCCCAACGACAAGACCGCTTTTCCAGCGGGCATGAATCCGGCACAATTGGAAAGCGGTGCGCCCATCGAGTACGTTATTCGCTTCCAGAACACGGGGACCTACTTGGCCGAGAACGTGCGCGTAACCGATACGCTGAGCAATGACCTGGACCTTGCCACATTCAAATACACAAGCGCATCACACAGCAACCATTGGCAGTTGAACGATGGCGTATTGGTTTTCCAATTCGATAACATCCTGCTCCCGGACAGCAATGCCAATGAGCCCGGCAGTCATGGCTTCGTGAAGTTCAGCATCAATCCGAGCCAAGATTTAGCCGTAGGCGAAAGTGTTACGAACATCGCCAACATCTACTTCGACTACAACCAACCGGTGATCACGGAGCCGTGTGTGTTTTTGATCGACGCTACGATCGGTGTAACGGAAGCAAATGCAACCGGCTTCCAGTTGTACCCGAACCCGACCAACGCGCTGTTGCATATTTCAAGCGAGCAAACCTTGAAATTCGTTACGGTGCTTCAGCTTGATGGCCGGTTGGTCCGGAACGAGATCGCAACGGGGCAGCAGCATCAGCTCGACCTATCGGCGTTACAGAACGGGGTTTATCTGTTGAACGTAGTAACTGAGCGCGGGAATCTCACTTCGCGGGTTGTGGTGCAGCGGTGAGGGTGCGGGCAAACTTGGAAGGTCTCCTTTTCACCCCTTCAGGCCTACTCAACTCGTGGGTGGAACTTACTTTTGATACGAGGGTCTTTCAGCACTACCGGTGAATGAATCGGTCAGCGGGTTCGTCGGGTTATCTTTGCCACCCTTCAAAACCCGCCATGGACAAGCGTTTCCCGCAATACGATGAGTTGGACCTGCCAAAGCTGGCGGCGGATGTCCTGAAGCTGTGGGAGGCGGAGGACACGTTTGGTCAAAGCTTGGAACTGCGGAAGGACGCACCGCCGTTCGTGTTCTACGAAGGCCCGCCCAGCGCGAACGGCCTGCCGGGCATCCACCACGTGATGGCCCGCACCATCAAGGACATTTTCTGCCGGTTCCAAACGCAGCAAGGCAAGCGCGTGGACCGCAAGGCTGGCTGGGACACACACGGGCTGCCCATAGAACTTGGCGTGGAGAAGGAGCTCGGCATCACCAAGGAGGACATCGGGAATAGCATCTCCGTGGAGGACTATAACCGCAAGTGCAAGGAGGCGGTGATGCGCTACACGGACGTGTGGAACGACCTCACGAAACGCATCGGCTTTTGGCTCGACATGGAGCATCCGTACGTCACCTACAAAACGCCCTACATCGAAAGCGTGTGGTGGCTGTTGAAGCAGCTCCACGAGAAAGATCTCCTTTACAAGGGCTACACCATTCAGCCGTTTTCGCCTGCTGCGGGCACCGGCCTCAGCAGCCACGAGCTGAACCAGCCCGGCACCTACAAGCCGATGAAGGACACGACCGCCGTGGCCATGTTCAAGGTGATCCGTGACGCAAACAGTGAGTTCCTGTTCACCGACTCCGCTGCGGCATCAGACTCCCCTTCTCCCTCGGCGAAGGGGCCGGGGGATGAGGGCTCAGGCTCCCTCTCCCCCGGAGAGGGCTGGGGTGAGGGCGTATTCATCCTCGCCTGGACAACCACGCCGTGGACACTCCCCAGCAACACCGCGCTTACCGTTGGGCCGAAACTGGAGTATGTACGGATCAAGACCTTCAACCCGTACACGCACGAACCGAATACCGTGGTGCTGGCGAAGTCGCGCGTGTCCGCATATTTCAGCGAGAAGAACAAAGACACTTCCTTCGGCGACTACAAGGGCGATGGTAAAAACATCCCGTGGAAACTTGATGGCGAATTTTATGGCCACCAGTTGGAAGGCATACGCTACGAACAACTGCTGGATTTCGCGCAGCCCAATGACGGCGATGCCTTCAAAGTTATCGGCGGCGATTTCGTGACCACCGAGGACGGCACCGGCGTGGTTCACACCGCACCCAGCTTTGGCGCGGACGACATGCGCGTGGCGCGTCAGCACGGAATCGGTTCGCTCACGTTGGTGGATCTGCAAGGCCGGTTCACCAAGGAGATGGGAGCCTTCGCCGGGAAGTACGTGAAGAACGAATACTACCCCGACGGCACCGCGCCGGAAAAGAGCGTGGACGTGGAGATCTCCATCCTGCTGAAGGAGATGGGCCGCGCTTTCAAAGTGGAGAAGTACGAGCACAACTATCCGCATTGCTGGCGCACCGACAAGCCGATCCTCTACTACCCGCTGGACAGCTGGTTCGTGCGCAGCACCGCCAAGAAAGAGCGCATGGTGGAGCTGAACAAGACCATCACGTGGAAGCCTGAAAGCACCGGGACGGGCCGCTTCGGAAACTGGCTGGAGAACCTGCAGGACTGGAACCTCAGCCGCAGCCGCTACTGGGGGATCCCGTTGCCCATCTGGCGCACTGCGGATGGTGATGAAGAGCTCTGCATTGGCACGTTGGGCCAGCTGAAAACGGAGATCGAACGCGCCATCAAGGCGGGTGTGATGACCGAAGATCCACTGAAAGATTTCGACACCGAAAACCCTTCCGCCGCGCAATACGATGCCGTCGACCTGCACAAGCCTTACGTGGACCGCATCACGCTGGTAAGCCCGGGCGGCAAGCCGATGAAACGCGAGAGCGATCTCATCGACGTGTGGTTCGACAGCGGCAGCATGCCTTATGCGCAATGGGGCCTCGACTATCAGAAGCTGAAGGCCAATGATCCGCGTCCGTTCAACGCGCCTTTCGACGTGAGCTATCCGGCGGATTTCATCGCGGAGGGCGTGGACCAAACACGCGGCTGGTTCTACACGATGCACGCCATCAGCACGCTCGTATTCGATCAGGTGGCCTACAAAGCCGTGGTGAGCAACGGTCTTGTGCTGGACAAGAACGGCCTGAAGATGAGCAAGCGCCTCGGCAATGCCGTGGACCCGTTCAAGACGTTGGACGCCTTCGGAGCCGATGCCGTGCGCTGGTACATGATCAGCAACGCGCAACCTTGGGACAACCTGAAGTTCGATGCCGAGGGCATCACCGAAGTACAGCGCAAATTCTTCCGCGCGCTCTTCAACACCTATGGCTTCTTCGCGCTGTATGCGAATATCGACGGCTTCGATGTGGAGACCGCCCCAGTGCCTATGGCCAAGCGCACTGAGATGGACCGCTGGGTGCTTTCCCGCTTGAACAGCCTTCTCATACAAGTGCAGGAGGCCTACGATACCTACGAGCCCACGCAGGCAGCGCGCGCCATCCAGGACTTCGTGGTAGAGGACCTCAGCAACTGGTACGTCCGCCTGAACCGCCGCCGTTTCTGGAAAGGCGACCAGGGCGACGACAAGAACGCGGCGTTCCAAACGCTACACCGTTGCCTCGAAGTGGTGGCCATGCTCAGCGCGCCCATCACGCCCTTCTTCAGCGATCGGCTTTACCGCGACTTGACTGGAAAAAGCGTTCATCTCAGCAACTGGCCGAAGGCGGAAAATGCGCGGATCGACACCGTGCTGGAGAAACGCACGGCATTGGCGCAACGGCTCACTTCCTTGGTGCTTTCCATCCGGAAGAAAGAAGGCCATCGTGTGCGCCAACCGTTGCGGAAAATGATGGTGCCCGTGCTGGACGAGGCCATGCGCAGCGACCTCGACGCGATCCGCGATCTAGTATTGGGCGAGGTGAACGTGAAGGAGCTGGTAATGCTTGACCCCAGCGAGAGCAAGCTCACGAAAAAGATAAAGCCGGACTTCAAGAAGCTCGGGGCGCGTCTTGGAAAGCGTATGAAAGCCGCTGCAATGGCCATCAATGGCTTCGACCAGGAACGTATTGCTGAATTGGAAAAGGAGGGCCGCATCATGCTCGAACTGGATGGGGAACCGTTGGAAATATTGCTGGAGGAAACGGATATTTCCGCAGATGATGTGCCGGGTCTGAGCGTGGCTGGCGAAGCGGCTTGACCGTGGCATTGGATATCACGTTGGACGACGAACTGCTCCAGGAAGGCATGGCCCGCGAGCTGGTAAGCCGTATCCAGACCCTTCGGAAAGAGAGCGGATTGGAGGTAACGGACCGGATCGAGCTGCACATTCAGCGGAACGGGGGCGGCTCTTTTGAGCAGGCCGTTAAAACCCATGCGGGGCATATTTTGGCTGAAACTCTCGCATTGACGGCTGAGGACCAGTTACTTGTGACGGAATTGAACCCTGCATTCGGTCCAGCGACGGAAGTTGAGCTTGAAGGCATCGGGAAATGCTTGCTGGCCTTGACAAAGGCTGGCGCCTGAGGCATGAAATTCCTTATATTCGCGCACCAATTTTCCAAAGGGGTACCGCCATGGCCAAGAAAAAGCCCGCATCCAAGCCTGCTAAAAAGGTAGCTGCCAAGACACCAGTGAAGAAGGCTGCCGTTAAAAAGCCGACCCCTGCAAAGGCCGTTAAGAAAGCGGCTGCGAAAAAGCCTGCCAAGTCCGTGAAGAAAGCGGCCCCTGCAAAGAAGGCCATTAAGCCAGTTGCCGTAAAGAAGGCAGCAAAGAAACCAAGCGCTCCCGTGAAGAAAGCTCCAGTGAAATCCGCTCCGAAAAAGGCAGTGGCGAAAAAAGCCGTCCCAGCTAAAAAGGTAGCCCCGGCAAAAAAGGCATCACCTGCCAAGAAGGCCGAACCGATCAAGAAGACCGTCCAAGCTAAGGCCGCCCCAGCTAAGACCGCCCCGGTTAAAAAGGAGGCACCTAAGCCCAAGCGCCGCAACCGGCCTAGCCGCGCAAAAGGTGCTAACGTTGAACCAAAGGCACCCGCCCGCCCATTGGTTACCCAAGGCGTGGGCCCCACCATGCCGCGCGTAACGCCCATGGTAAAAAAGCAGGTAAGCACGTTGGAAGCTGGCGACAAGACCCGCTACACGGACCAGGATCTGGAAGAGTTCCGCACCATCATCAACAACAAGCTGGAAGAGGCCCGCAAGGATTATGACCTGCTGAAGCAGACCTTGGCCAATACCGATAACAACGGCACGGAGGATACCAGCCCCTCGTTCAAAATGATCGAGGACGGCAGTGAAACCCTTGGTCGCGAAGAGACCGCCCAACTGGCCGGCCGACAGGAGAAGTTCATTAAGCACTTGGAGGATGCGCTGCTGCGGATCCGCAACAAGACCTACGGCATCTGCCGCGTTACCGGCAAGCTCATCAGCAAGGAGCGTTTGCGCTTGGTTCCCCATGCCACGTTGAGCATTGAGGCCAAGCAGCAAATGAGCAACTGAGGCACGCTCGTTCCGTGAAGCGTCCCATCCTGATCATCCTGGCGGTCCTATTGGCCGACCAAGCCCTGAAGTTCTGGGTGAAGCTCGGCTTTTTCCTAGGCGAATCCGTACCGATGTTCGGGGAGGGCCACACGTGGGCCTATCTGCAGTTCGTTGAGAACAAAGGCATGGCTTTCGGGCTGGAATTCGGTGGCGAGTTCGGGAAAGTAGCCCTTACGCTCTTCCGCATGGTGGCCGTTGTTGGCATCGGTTATCTCTTGTGGAAGGCAGTAAAGGCCAAGCGCAGTCAAGGTCTGGTTGTGAGCCTCGCATTGATCTTCGCCGGTGCCATGGGCAACATCATCGACAGTGCCATCTACGGACTGATCTTCGATGCCAGCACACCGTTTCAAAAGGCTGTGCTGTTTCCTGTGGAAGGTGGCTACGCTTCCTTCTTACACGGTGCCGTGGTAGACATGTTTTACTTCCCCCTCGCCCAAGGCCACTTCCCGCAATGGCTACCCATTTGGGGCGGTGAGGATTATGAGTTCTTCCGGCCGGTGTTCAACATTGCCGATGCCGCCATCAGCGTAGGCGTGGTGCTGTTGATCCTGGTCCAGAATGCCGAGGAACGCCGGACGCGGAATGCGGAAAAGCAGGAACAGGTAGTGCCGCCCCCGGCGGAATAGCTTGGCTCACTTTGCGGTCAATTCCTTCTTGAACACCCCGTTCGCGATCAGCATCTCCGCGATCTGCACCGCATTGGTGGCCGCACCTTTTCGCAGGTTATCCGCTACGATCCACATGTTCAGCGTGTTGGGCTGGCTCTCATCACGGCGCAAGCGACCCACAAAAACGGCATCCTTCCCGTTGGCATGCAGCGGCATCGGGTAGGCGTCCATTGCGGGATTGTCCACTAATTCCACTCCGGGAGCTTCGCTCAACAACCGGCGCACATCGGCCATCTCGAAATCCTTGGCGAACTGCACGTTGACAGCCTCACTGTGGCCGCCCGTAACAGGCACGCGCACCGCTGTAGCGGTCACGCGGATCGCAGGGTCGAGGATCTTCTTTGTCTCCCAAGCCAACTTCATTTCTTCTTTCGTGTAGCCGTTTTCCAAGAACTCATCGCAGCGTGCCAGCACGTTGCCGTTGATGGGGTAGGGGTAGGCGCGCTCACCTTCCCTACCGTGGCGTTCATCCTCCAACTGCTTCACGGCCTTCATGCCGGTACCGGTAACGCTCTGGTACGTGCTCACCACTACGCGCTGCACGGAATAGCGGGCGTGCAATGGCGCGAGCGCCATTACCAATTGGATCGTGCTGCAATTGGGGTTGGCGATGATGCCGCCCTTGGAAAAATCCGTTGAGGCGAGCAGCTTGCCGTTAATCTCCGGAACGACCAGGAGCTTGGTTTCGTCCATGCGCCAAGCGCTGCTGTTATCGATAACGATCGTTCCCGCAGCGGCGAACTTCGGGGCCCATTCCAAGGAGGTGCCGCCACCTGCGGAAAACAGGGCGATGTCGGGTTTTGTTTGCACCGCTTCGGCCATGCCGATCACCGCAATATCTTTCCCCAGAAAGGACACGGTTTTGCCGATGCTACTGGCGGAAGCGACGGGCAAGAGCTGGTCCACTTGATCGCCTAAACGCTCCTCCAAAACCTTCAACATCACACCACCGACCATGCCGGTTGAGCCCACTACTGCTACCTTCATTTTGCCTTGAACTTTTGTCGCTTTGCCAAAACTACTACCTTTCCTTCCTTGACCCGCCCCATGCTGCACGCACTTCGCCCTTTTCTTCCCGTTGTTTCACTCTTTATCCTCGGCCTTTCCGCTCAAGCCCAGCTTACGGATGATTTCACCGACGGTGACTTTACCGCCAACCCCGCATGGAGCGGTGATGATGCGCTGTTCACCGTGGATGCCGGGGAGCTGCGCTCCAACACGGGTACGCTTTCCACCGCAACTACGTACTACCTCAGCACGCCTTCCACGCTGGCCGCGAACGCGCAATGGGAGTTCTTCGTGAACCTCAAGTTCGCCACATCGGGTTCCAACTATGTTGATGTGTACTTGATGAGCGATGTGCAAAATTTGGCTACGCCTTTAAACGGATTTTACGTTCGCATTGGCGAAACCGCTGACCTTGTCACGTTGAACAAGATGGCCGCAGGAAGCGCCACCACGTTGGTTTCCAGCCCTGCAGGCATTGTGAACAGCAGCACGGACAATCCGTTCCGGATCAAGGTGACGCGCGACGCTACGGACCAGTGGACACTGTTCTACGACGATGGCAACACGGGCGTTTATACCAATGCCGGTGCTGCAACGGATGCGAGCATCACCACCAGTTCCTACTTCGGTATCCGCATCATACAAAGCACGGCGGCTTCTGCTGTGAACAACCATTTCTTCGATGACTTTTCGGCAGGCCCGATCATCCTCGATACCACTGCGCCCACCATCGTTTCCGCCACCACTACGGACGATCAACACGTAGATCTGTGGTTCAATGAACCGGTGGAACAAGCAACGGCTGAAACAGCCGGCAACTACGCACTTAGCCCGTCCAACAGCGTAGCCACTGCGCTTCGTGATGGAAGTAATTTGGCATTGGTACACCTCACCTTGGCCTCGGCAATGCAAGGCGGTGACACGTACACGCTAACCGCAAATGGCATACAGGATTTTTCTGCAAATGCCATTGTGAACGGCACGGTAAACTTCACCTACTCCGTAATTGCACCGCCGACGTCGGGCGTGGTTGTGATCAACGAATTGATGCCTGACCCGGACCCGGTGGTCGGTTTGCCCAGTGCGGAATATGTCGAGCTCTTCAACACCACCACGGACCAGACGTTTGACCTTACAGGCTGGAAGATCACCGACGGCAGTTCCACCGGCACGTTGCCCGCTGTACAGATCGCGCCGGGCGCGTTCGTGATCCTCGCCAGTACATCCACGGCAGCATTGTTCACTGGCTTTGGAACGGTGGTGGGTGTGCCATCCTTCCCATCGTTGAACAACGACGGTGACCCGATGGAGTTGTGGGATGCCAGCAATGTCGTGATTGATGCGGTCACCTATTCTTCTTCTTGGTACAACGATCCCGCGAAAAGCAGCGGCGGTTGGTCGTTGGAACGGATCGACCCCGTTACGCCATGCTCCAGCGCGGCGAATTGGACGGCCTCCAACGGAGCATTGGGTGGTACTCCAGGCGAGGTAAATAGCGTGTTCGCGATCTTGACCGATACCGTTCCCCCGGCAATTTCACAGGTGTATGTGATCGATAGCGTAACCGTGGATGTGCTCTTCAGCGAAGCAATGGACCTGGGCACATTGCTTTCCGGAGTCTACAACATGGAGCCGGCGATCGGCATTTCCAACGTGGCGATCATTGCCCCGGACCGGGTGCGCATCACGCTTTCGACAGAACTTGTGGAAGGCCAGTTGCAAACAATCACCGTAACGGATGTAAGCGACTGCCCCGGCAATGCCATCGGGGCAGGCAATACGGCCACTTTCGCATTGCCTGAACCGATCATGGCTGGCGATGTGGTGATCAACGAAGTGTTGTACGATCCGCGTGGAAGCGGAAGCGATTTCATTGAACTCTACAACCGGTCTCAGAAGGTGGTGAGCCTTGCCGGATTGCAGTTGGAGAATGGCTCCGCTAGCGTGAAGCTGATCACTGCGGATGCGTATTTGTTGTTGCCAGGCCAATACGTAGCAATAGCCACGGACGTCGCGAATGTGCTTACGAACTACCCGCTTGGCCATGCGGACCGGATGCTTGAATCGGCATTGCCAACATACAACAACGGCAGCGGCACGGTGGTGTTCCTCGGACAAACGGGCGATACGCTCGACCTCTTCAACTACGATGATGCGCTGCAATTCGCGCTGCTGAAAAGTGTTGATGGAGTGAGCCTTGAGCGCGTAGACCCCAACCGCCCCACAAGCGACAACAGCAACTGGCACAGCGCGGCCGAAGATGTCGGTTATGCCACGCCGGGCTATCAGAATTCACAGTATGCGCCCACGCCATCCGCCAATGGCAGCATCAGCATCGAACCAGCCATCTTCTCCCCGGACAACGACGGCTACCAAGACTTGCTCACCATCGCTTATCAATTCGACGAGCCGGGCTTCGTAGGCACCATGAAGGTGTTCGACATCGCAGGTCGCGAGGTGCGCACGTTGATGAACAACGAACTGCTCGGCACCAGCGGTGCAGTGTCCTGGGACGGTATTATGGAAAGTAGTGATCTGGCGCGCATCGGGCCGTACATCATCTACTTGGAAGCCTACGACTTGGCAGGGAACGTGGAGAAATTCCGGAAGTCGGTGGTGCTGGCGCACAGGCTTTGAGTTTTTAAACCGCAACGGCGCTACGACGCAACGAAATACACGCCACGCCTGAGCTTTTCAAGCGCGATGCGACTCATAACTCGCATTCAGATTTCACGTTGCGAAACCGTTGCGCCGTAGCGTCGTTGCGGTAAATCTTCTAACCCGCGTAAGACCGCTCCACCCGTTTCATTGGCTCCTTCTCGAAGTGCTTCGGGTCCTTCACCTTCGTCGGGTGCCTGGCGTGGTCCTCGAATTCGTCGCGGAAGTGGCGGATAGCGGCGGCCACGGGCCATGCCGCTGCGTCGCCGAAGGGACAGATGGTGTTGCCTTCGATGCGGCGCTGCACGTCCCAAAGGAGGTCGATATCATCGGTGCGGGCAAGGCCGTGCTCGAAGCGGTAGAGGATCTTCTCCATCCAGCCGGTGCCTTCGCGGCAAGGGCTGCATTGGCCGCAGCTTTCGTGGTGGTAGAAGCGGGAATGGTTCCAAGTGCTGCGCACGATGCACGCCGTGTCGTTGAAGACGTAAAAGCCGCCGGAACCGAGCATGCTTCCGGTTTGGAAACCGCCATCGCTCAGGCTCTCATAGGTCATCAGGCGCGTCTCGAACTTCGCCGTGCGGAAGAGCAGTTCAGCGGGAAGAATAGGCACTGAGCTTCCGCCGGGAATGCAGGCTTTCAGAGGCCTTCCGCCGCTAACGCCGCCGCAGTATTCATCGCTGTTGAGGAATTCCTCCACAGGCACGCCGAGCTCGATCTCATAAACGCCGGGCTTGTTAATGTGCCCACCCGCGCTGATAAGCTTGGTGCCGGTGCTCTTGCCGATGCCGATCTTAGCGTATTCATCGCCACCGTCGTTGATGATGGGCACCACCGCTGCGATAGTTTCCACGTTGTTCACCACTGTGGGTCTGCCCCAAACACCTTTCACCGCCGGGAATGGCGGCTTGATGCGTGGGTTGCCGCGCTTACCTTCCAGGCTTTCCAGCAAGGCCGTTTCCTCACCACAGATGTAGGCACCTGCGCCCACATGCACATGGACGTCAAGGTCGAAACCGCTGCCGAGAATGTTCTTGCCAAGCCAGCCAGCAGCGTAAGCCTCTGCGATGGCTTGTTCGAGGATCCGTGAGACATAGAAGTACTCGCCACGGATGTAGATGTAGGCCGTGTTCGCGCCCATGGCGAAGCAACTTGGAATGATCCCCTCGATCAACAAGTGGGGGAGATGCTCCATCAGATAACGGTCCTTGAAGGTGCCCGGCTCGCTCTCGTCCGCGTTCACCACCAAGTGGCGGGGCACGCCTTCGGGTTTAGCAAGGAAGCTCCACTTCAGGCCGGCCGGAAAACCCGCGCCGCCACGACCGCGCAGGCCGCTTTTCTTCACTTCCTCCAACACCTCTTCGGGTGTCATGGTCTTCAAAGCCTTCTCCACGCTGCGGTAGCCGCCGTGTGCACGGTACGCTTCCAGACCACGGATCCCCGGCTTGTCAATGTGTTCGAGCAAAAGCTGTCGTCCCATCTTATGGCTTCGTATCAGCGGTCCGTATAATTATTGCGCTTTGGTTCGATGCGCAGCTTCTCGATCAGCTCATCCACCTTTTCAGTAGTGAGGTGCTCATGATATTTTGCTCCGCACTGCAGCATGGGTGCGGTGCCGCAGCTGCCTAGGCATTCCACGGTCTTCAAGCTGAACAGACCGTCCGCCGTTGTGCCGCCGGGTTTGATGTTCAAGCGTTTTTCAATGTGCGCCACTACATCGTCCGCGCCACGCAACATGCAGGGCACGGTGTGGCAGACTTCCAGCACGTGCTTGCCCATGGGGTGCAAGTTGAACATGCTGTAGAAGGTAGCCACTTCGTAAACTTCGATGTACTGGATCTTCAGCAGTTTAGCTACGGCGTCCATCGCGGGGACGCTGAGCCAGCCGTTGTTTTCCGCCTGAGCGATATGCAGGATGGGGATCAACGCGCTCTTGCTGTGATCGGCCGGGTAACGGCTGATGATGATGCGGCATTCCGCGTGTGCCTCTTCGCTGAAGGTGAAAGGCGCTACGCCTTCAGTGGCGGTGTGAGGTTTGGTGGCGTGTTCCATCAGGCGTCGAGTTCCCCCGCGATCACATTCATGCTGCTCATGGTGAGGATGGCATCGCTGAGCATGCCGCCTTTAATGATCTCCGGGTAGGCTTGGTAATAGATGTAGCAGGGGCGGCGGAAGTGGACGCGGAACGGTGCGCGGCCGCCATCACTGACGATGTAGAAACCGAGTTCGCCGTTGCCGCCTTCCACGCAGTGGTACACTTCGCCGGTGGGGATTTCCGTCTCCCCCATCACGATCTTGAAATGGTAGATCAGCGCCTCCATGTCATTGTAGACCTCTTGCTTCGGCGGCAGCACCCAGTCCGGCACTTCGGCGTGGTAAGTGGTCTTGTCCGGCATTTTGTCCAGCTTTTCCAGCGCTTGGCGAATAATTGAAATGCTCTGGCGCATCTCCTCCTGCCGCACGGTGAATCGGTCGTAGACATCGCCGCTTTTCCCGACGGGGATCTTGAAATCAAAGTCTTCGTAACTGCTGTACGGGTCGGCCACGCGCACGTCGTAATCCACGCCGGCAGCCCGGAGATTCGGCCCGGTGAAGCCATAGGCCAAGGCGCGTTCCGCAGAAATAGGACCACAATTGATGCAGCGGTCCATGAACACGCGGTTGCGCACCAGCAACTTGTCGAATTCGTTCAACGCAGTGGGCAGTTCCTTGATGATGGCGCGCGTTTTCTCCCATGCGAGCTCGCTGAAGTTGCGTTCGAAACCACCGATGCGGCCCATGTTGGTGGTGAGGCGCGCACCGCAGATCTCCTCATAGATCTCATAGATCCGCTCGCGCCACTGGTAGTAGTACAGGAAAGGCGTGGTGGCACCGGCGTCCTGGCTGATGATGGTGTTGCAGATGATGTGGTCGGTGATCCGCGATAGCTCCATCACGATCACGCGCATGTACTCCACGCGCTTCGGAAGGTCGATGCCGAGCAGCTTTTCCACCGCCATGTGCCAACCCATGTTGTTGATGGGCGCACTGCAATAATTCATCCGGTCGGTGAGCGTGGTGATCTGGTAGAACGGCCTGCGTTCCGCGATCTTCTCGAAGGCCCGGTGGATGTAGCCGATGGTCTGCTCGGTGTCCAGAATGATCTCGCCGTCCAGCGTAAGCACATTCTGGAAAATGCCGTGCGTAGCGGGGTGCGTTGGGCCGAGATTGAGCGTGGTGAGCTCGTTGAGGTGCCCGCCTTCGGCGAAGTCCTCTTTCCACAGGTCCGCGGGTGCCTTGTGCTCGCTCATCGTCCGAAGAAGGTATCGTTCTTGTCCTCACGCGTGGGGTCTTCCAGCGGATAGTCTTTCCGCATGGGGAAGGCCGGGAAGTCTTCCATGTTGAGGATGCGTTTCAAGTTGGGGTGCCCGGTGAAGTGGAGCCCGTAGAAATCGTAGGCCTCGCGCTCCATCCAGTTCGCTGCGGGCCACAGGTCGGTGGCGGTGGGTAAGGTGGCATCCTTCAGGGAGACGAACGTTTTCACGCGGATGCGATGCCCATTGCGCATGCTGTGCAGAAAGTACACCGCGCCCAATTCCAGCTCCAGTCCGGGGAAGTGCATGCCGCACATGGAAGTGAGGAAGGTGAAATCGAGCTCGTCGCGCAGGAATGCCAACACGTCGTGGATCTTCGCTTTCGGCACCACGTAGACCATGGTGTCGTAGAGGCGCTCATGGGTGACGGCATCCGCGCCGAACCGCTCGAGGAGCCGGTCGGTGGTGAGCTGGTCACGTTCTGTTTTGATGGTGAATGCTGGCACGGCTCAATCGATCTTGTACTTGGTGAGCAGCTCCTCGTATTCCTTGCTGTAGCGGCGGCGGAGACTTTCGTTCGCGGCAAGCTCCTGGATCTTCAGGATGCCATCGATCACCTGCTCCGGGCGGGGCGGGCAACCGGGGATGTAGACGTCCACGGGGATTACGCGGTCGATGCCTTGCAGCACGCTGTAGCTATCGAAAATGCCGCCGCTGCTGGCGCACGCGCCCATGCTGAGCACCCACTTCGGTTCGGCCATCTGCGTGTACACCTCGCGGAGTACGGGTGCCATCTTTTTCGCGATCGTTCCCATCACCATCAGCAGGTCACTTTGGCGCGGGCTGAAGCTGAGGCGCTCCATGCCGAAGCGGCTGAGGTCGTAGTGCGAGCTCATGGTGCTCATGAATTCGATGCCGCAGCAGCTCGTTGCGAAGGGCAGCGGCCACAAGCTGTTTTTACGGGCAAGACCAATGGCTTGGTCCATGCTGGTGGCGAAAAAGCCCGCACCGGTGTGGCCGGGAGGTGGGTCCACGAAGGTGGGCTTCTCCCGTTCCGGGATTTTTTCGATCTGTTCTTTTTTGTCGCTCATGGTCATTCCCATTTCAGGGCACCCTTCTTTATCACGTAGAAGAAACCCGCCAGCACGAAACCTAGGAATACCAGCATTTCCACGAAGCCGAACAAGCCCAATGCCTTGAAGTTCACCGCCCAGGGATAGAGGAAGATGATCTCCACGTCGAACAGCACGAAGAGGATGGCGATAAGGAAGTATTTCACCGAGAAGGGAGCGCGGGCGTTGCCTTGCTGTTCAATGCCGCACTCGAAGCTTTCGTCCTTTTGCTTGCCGCTCCGTTTTGGGCCGAGCCAAGCAGCGGCAGTAAGGGCAAAGCCAACGAAGCCGCCAGCGATGATCAGCTGGATGATCACCGGTAGATAGTCGTGCGGGGTGCTCATGGGTCCTTTGAAATTCCGTGCGAACCTACGGGTGCGCGGCGGTTCGTGCAAAGGTAACAAGCGCTCCTCCAACAAGGACGCCGTTTTTATACGGCTACTGGTCTTATTGTGTTCCCACATGCCTTTGGCTTATTGGGCGCCATATGCGGTGTTCAAGACCTTGGGCGTACCGCCCGGACCGTTGCCATTGCAATTGTTCAACTTGCTGTTGCACGGCCTCACTGCGTTTTTTCTGTACCGGTTCCTGGCCACCTTGGTCGCAGGATGCTCCACGCCGGGTTTGGCGGATGCGCCTTTGTTCGCCGCAGTGTTCTATCTGCTGATGCCCGCCCCGCTCTGGTACCATGGAAACGTATACATGAGCGACATGGCGGTACAGCTCCCGTGGGCTTGGTCGTTGGCGGCGGGGGCAAAGGTCTTCAAACGGAAACACGTAGAGCTGCGACGTTCCGGCTGGTTTCTGCTGGCCATTGCTGCCACTGCGCTTACTGAATGGCTGGGGCTGTTCACCGCGCTCACCTTCGGCGGCTACGCCCTTTCTCGCGGGCTGAAGCACAAGGATCGCGGCTCACTTTTATTGGGTGCTGTTATTCCTTTTGTTGCGATTGCCCTAATGGGGGCGGTTCTTGCGCTCTACATCAACATCGCTGGGGCCCATGCCGCATGGGCGTACTACATGAACCGATGGGCGGAGCGCGGGTCCTTTGTGCCGGGCGAAGGCGTTCCTTCCAGCAGTTTCATCATCGGGCTTCCCAAACATTTTCTGATGGCTTACGGGCCGCTGCTCTTGCTGATCGCGATCGGTGTTCTGAGGTCACGCCGCGGCCCCACGACCGTTGGAATGCGTTCGGCGTGGTTGTGGATGACGCTTCCGGCATTGGTACACATCGTGGTCTTCCTGCGCTACACGGGCCATGAATTCGCGGTGCTGAAGTTTGGCTTCCTGCTGTGTGCGTGGGCTGCATTCGTGCTGGCACGGTGGAGGGAACGCGAACCCGCAATGGCGAACATCGCCTTTGTTTCCACCTGTTGTTTGGGCATCGCGATGTACACCGTGGAGAACCGCCCTGGCGACGGTACTGCTACAGGTGATCGTTACGATGTGGCGATGCAGCGCGGGTTGTTCATCGCCCGTAACGCCCGCATGGATGAACGGGTCTTCGAGACGGGTGCCGTACTTGAGCCGCAATTGATCTGGTATGCCCGCAGGAATTTGACGCCATTGCCATTGGAGCTGGACAGCGCATTTCAGGAAGCCGGGTCCTGCCCGGAGGTGCATTTCGTGTTCAGCGGTGATAGTTGCGCGATGGTGCGACCAGGCCTATGACCGGCGAACCGCATACACCGCATGCGCGATTTTCGCAAGTTCGGGCGCTTTCACCCGCCTCCGGCAGACACAAGGTCGGCCTTGAACTTGCGCTCAATGGTCCACGTGTTCCATGGAGATGATGCTGTCCACCACGAAGGTGCTGTAACCGCGCCATGGCACGCGGCCCAAGTATTCCTTGTAGTGCAGGTTGAACCGGTTGCCACTGTTGGCCATCAGCTCTTGAGCAACGCGCTTGTCCTCCACCGAAAACTCGAATTCGTAGGAATTGATCGCACCGCCTTGTGATCGGATGCCGGTTTGTATCAGCTTGCCTTCGTAGGTCTTGAACACGAAGCCCTTAAGCACGACATAGTTGAGCTCACCGGATTTGGCGCCTTCGCCGAATACGCGGAAATAGCGGAACCAGCCGCCGGCGATCAGCAGCAGCAATAGCACCAGCAATATTCTCCGGAAGATCTTCATGGCGTGAAAAGTTGCGCCGAAGGTAGGCGCGGGCATTGTGACCCGAAGACGCTGGTCGTTGAATGCCGGGCATATTCACCCCCGCCGCAATACCTTCGCCGCATGGAGCCGGAACGCAACATAGGCCGCATTTTCATGGGCTACTTCTTCCGCGGCCTGCTGTTGATCGTGCCGGTGGCCGTCATCGGCATGGTGGCCTTCGAGGCGTTGCGGTGGCTGGACCAGATCGTGAAAGTGGACATACCCGGTCTGGGCATTGTGATCGTATTGGTGGGCATCGTTCTGATCGGTTGGCTCGGTTCCACCTTCTTCTATCAGCGCTTGGCAGAGATCGGTGATGACGTGCTGCGCCGCGTTCCCTTCCTGAAAACCGTTTATGACGCGCTGAAAGACCTGATGGAGGGCCTTGTCGGCAGCAAGAAAAGTTCGACCGTCCCGTTTTGGTCACGCCGTTGGACGGTTCAGGGCTGGCCCAGCTCGGCTTTTTGACGCAAGAAGACTTGTCCCACTTGGGCATCGACAACACCCATGTCGCGGTGTACGTGCCTTACAGTTTCGCTTGGAGCGGCCGTTTGTTCATCGTTCCCGTGGGCAGCGTAACGCCGGTGGATGCGAAGGCTGCGGAGGTGATGAAGTTCATCCTCAGTGGAGGGGTAACACGGGTGGAAGACGAATGATGCGCACGCTTTTTTTCGCCATGGCGTTCGCGGCATGCCCATATGTCGGCGTGGCGCAGGAAGCCTTCGCCCCGGTGATGGGCGCTTACCAGTACAGCAACGGCGTACATCCTGTTGTCACCGCCGTATTTCCTAACGCCGACCTGCGCACGGTTCAACGGTTCTGGAAGGACCAACTGCGTTCCATCAGTACGAAAGTTTTGGACAAGAAAGAGCTGATCGGTGAAGCAGCGCGGATCCCCTCCGCATCGTCGGACACCATGCGCATCCTCATCCAAAGCGAGCAGGGACGAGGAGCGCAGGACGTCATGACGCATATCGCCTTCCACACCAACATAGGCTACGTGGCGCCGGACAGTCCCGAGCGCGAGCTAAAGGGTTGCACCGAATGGGTGCGCAGCAACTCCGTGGCTTTGCTGAAGCAGGTGGCGCAAAAAAACCTGGACTTGGGCCAGCGCGATCTGGACCGGGAACAGCGCAAGCTCAACGACCTGCAACGCGACCTGCAACGCACGGAAGGCAACCTGCGAATAACCGAACAGCGTGGCGAATTGGCCAGAATTGAAAAGGCCGAGATGGACTCCCTGCTGTCCTTGCCGACCATGCCCATAAACACAGCCACGGACAGTGTCGCCGCCACCGATGAGCTGAAACAACAGGCGAAGGACCGCGGCAAGCAGGAGGACCGATCCAAGCGGGCCGACCGCACGGCCACCTCCATGGCCAAAAAGGCCGAAGACCTGCGTTGGTCCATTAAGACCAACAAAGAAGATCAAGTGAAGCAGGAGGAAGTGGTAGCCAAGCAGCAGGAAGTGGTGAACGGCCTGAAACGCGATCTGGACACCATCCGTTAGGGTTGAATGACCCCTGCGATCAACGCCCCGAACGTGCAACGGCGCAATGCGCTGTGGCTGTTGCACCTCACCGTTTTCATTTGGGGTTGGACCGGCATCCTCGGCAAGTGGATCGACCAAAGCGCGTTGCAGATCGTATACATCCGCTGCGTTATCGCCTGTATCGGGCTGTTCGCGGTAATGCTCTGGATGCGGCGTTCGCTTTCGCCGCGCACGCCGGACATTGGCCGTTACCTGCTTACGGGCCTGATCATTTTGGCGCACTGGCTCACCTTCTACTTGGCCATCAAACGGGGCAGCGCCTCCATCGCGGTGGCGTGCCTCAGCACCAGCACGTTCTTCACGGCATTGATCAATCCGTTCTGGACCAAGAAGCGCGTTAGCGGATTTGAGCTCGGGCTTGGCGTAGTGATCATCGCGGCGCTGCTGTTGATCTTCGGCTTGGAAACACACTACCGCGAAGGCATCATTTTGGGCACGCTCAGTGCGCTGTTGAGTGCATGGTTCAACATTGTGAACGGGCGTTTGGTGCAGCGCGGCGAAGCCATGCGCATCGGCTTCTACGAACTCTTTGCGGCCGCCGTAGTGCTGGGTATTTGGCTGGCTTTCACCAACGGATTGCCGCCTCCGTTGTGGCAATTGCCAACGCACGACATCATCGGTCATCTCATACTGGGGTTGGTATGCACCACGTTCGCGTTTACCGCCGGCATCCACGTGTTGAAGCAACTCTCACCCTTCACAGTGATACTTACGGTGAACTTGGAGCCGGTGTACACCATCTTGATCGCCTTGGCGATATGGCCGGAAAGCGAGCGCATGCACCCCGGCAGCTACATTGGCATTGCATTGATCTTGGCCTGCTTGGCCCTCAATGGCTGGTGGCAGCGGCGCACGGATGCAAAGGCGGTTAAGCCGCGACCGCTGGGGCAGGGGTAGAGGCTGCCCCCTACCTACCCAGTGCTATCGTTTCGTCCCCCGGCCTAGAGTCCACGTAGTTCACGAAGAACTGCAGCATTTCGTCCGTGGTGCGAATGTGGCCGGTAAGTGGTGCGCGGGCCGTGCGGGGAGGGTCGTACGGGTTGTTCCGGTTGGCGGCCGTGTTGTCCATCACCGCTTCCACGTGGATCACTGCGCCCTTAGGCAGAACGAGCATGTGCCGGAACGTGTACGCATACTGCCAGCGGAAATCCCAGTCGTTGATGCGGATGAGGTGGATGGTATCGTTGGCCGGAGTTACGGCATAGGCCAGAAAACGCTTGCCCAATAAATGCATGTGCGGATTGATGGTGAGCACGCTGATGGCCTTGGGCAGTTTGAATTCACTGCGGAAAGTCATCACGGTGTCCGGTGGGATCAGCAGTTCCGGCACCACGGGTGAATCGCCCAACGTGCCCATGGCGAGTTCACGCATGGGCCGCTCCGGCGGGGTGGCGGAAAACCAGAGATTGAAGCGGGAAAGGTCCACGGTGTCGCGCATGCTGGGGCCGTAATGCAAGGAGTTCATCAGAAAAGCGCCTTCGCGGCCAATGCGCCAGCCGCCGATGCCGGGCGGGTACATCGGCGGGGAAAGGCCGGGCAGGTAGTTCACCAGGTTCGGCGTTAGCGGCGGCCAGCTGCCATCGTCGTTCTGCAAATGAAGCTCGCCATAAGCGTCAATGCTTTTCGTACTGTCGGAATCGATGTAGTCGCTGGGTTGCAAAGGTTCCTTCTTTCCGCCGGGCTGATACGTCACCATCGCGCCGTTCATGTGGTGTACGAACCTCCGGTTGCCGGGCACGAATTCCACCGCCCGCAAGAATGTATCACGGGTTAGCACGAAGGGCGCTTTGGCGATCATGAAGCGGTCGCGGTTGTCACCGGGAATGTGGAATGCGTCCGGCAGCCAAACGACTGCATCGGGCTTTCCCAGCAACGATCCTTCAGGGTAGACCGGCAGGGGAGGAAGGGCACTGGTATCGCCGAGCACGCCGCCTTGGTCCACCCACTTGGCGAACAGTGCGATCTGGCGCGCCGTCAACGCGCGTTCGCCTACGAAGCGGCTGTATGCCGTGTCTGCGGGCCAAGGCGGCATCCAGCGACCGAGCACCATTTTTCGTGCGGTCTTCGCCTTCCGTTTCAGGTCGTTGTAGCTCACCAGCGGGAATGGCCCGGCCTGCCCTTCGCGGTGGCAAGGCATGCAGTTGGCACGCATGATCGGCGCGATGTCCGCGAAGGTCACCGTGTCCGGCAAACCCGCCACCACCGGCACTTTCGGGTCGTTCGCGCTTTCGGAACCAGTGCCGCATGAAGCAACCAGCAAGGCGATGCAGAGTGCATAAAAAACGAGTTGGCACATCACTTTTTGCATTCCACGATACAGCCCACCGCCGTCACTTCCTGCGAATGCGCCCCATCGCGTAAAAAGTCATCCATCGCATCCGCTAAGTAATGCTTCTGCGCATCATACTTCTTGCGGCCCTGCCGCACCGCGCGGTCGTCGAAGGCGCCATTGTACACCAGTGCTCCCTCGGCGTCCATCAGGAAAACTTCCGGCGTCACGCGGGCCTCCAACGCCAAGGTCAACGTGCAGTCATGGTCCATCACCTGCGGGAAAGTGAAGTTCCCGTCCTTAGCGAACTGCGCGGCTTTGTCGGCCTCCATGTAAGGCCCGGCGTACACGCCTACCAGCCGCACGCCCTGCTCGGCATAATGTGCCGCGAATTCCTGAAAGTCGTGCGCATAGAGCTGGCAGAACGGGCATTCAGGGTCCAAAGTGATGAATACCGTGGCCGTGGTACCCAGCATGCTCTTCAGTGATGCCGTGGAACCATCAGCCAACGTGCAGGTCGCATCCAGCAAGGGTGCCACAGACGGTGAAGGGGAGGAGCAGCTTGTCGCGAGCAGTATGGTGAAGGCCGCTGCGTGAAGAAAGGATCGGAGGAGCGTGTTCATGCTTAGTGTGGGCGATGTATGGGCGATGCATGCATCACCCATACCTACTTCTCTGTGCCTCCATGCCGAAGGCATCCCTTTGCGCGCTCTCTTCTCCGCGCTCTTTGCGCCCTCTGCGGTTAAACCGCTCTGTATTCTCTGTGTCTCCGTGGTGAAAAAACTTCAATTACTCACTCCCCTGCGAAAGCCGCGTCCTACGTCCACCGCGTTCACTTTTCGTGTCTTTCGGTGCGTCGCGCATCTGCCTCAGCCAAGTAACTTCTTTTTCCGAGAGGTGACGCCAGTGGCCGCGTTGCAGTTCCTTTTTGGTCAACCCGGCGAACATCACGCGGTCCAGTTTTACCACTTCCGCGCCCAGCGCTTGGAACATGCGGCGCACAATGCGGTTGCGGCCCATGTGGATCCTCAATCCGACTTCACGTTTGGAAGCACCCACGAAGCTCACTTCGTCGGCATGGGCGGGCCCATCGTCCAGGTTTACACCTTCCGCCAAGCGGTGCAGTTCTTCCACGGTGATGCTGCGGTCCAGTGTGGCATGGTAAAGTTTTTCCGCGCCGTGGCTGGGGTGTGTGAGTTTTTTGGCCAGGTCGCCATCGTTGGTAAGCAAGAGCACGCCGGTGGTATTGCGGTCCAAGCGGCCCACGGGATAAAGGCGTTCGCCACAGGCTTTGGAGATCAGGCTCATCACGGTGTGGCGCTCCTGTGGGTCGTTCGTTGTGGTAATGGTGTCCTTGGGCTTGTTCAGTAGCACGTAGCGCTTTTGCTCGATGCTCAGCTTTTGGCCGCCGAAATGCACAATGTCCTCCGGCTTCACTTTCGTGCCCAGCTCGGTAACCACTTTGCTGTTCACGGTAACGGCCCCGCTGGTGATGAGTTCATCGGCCTCGCGCCGACTGCCCACACCGGCTTGCGCGAGGTATTTGTTCAAGCGCACCAGGCCGTCGTTTTCGGGATTTGGTGCGACATATTGTTCGTTCCTGTCGCCTTTGCGGAATGGCCTTCGGGAAGTGGGGCCGCCATCGCGCCGGTTACGCTTGTCCACGGGGCCGTCCCGCCGGGATTTAGATGCGCTCCAGGGTTTTTCACCCTCCTTCGGAATGCGACCAGGACCACCTGCTCGGGAGTTTGATCCCCGTTCACCGCGCGTTTCCGCGTATGATTTTCCGGCACCTCGGCCTTCGGTCTTTGGCCCTTTGAAACTGCTTTCACGGCGTGGACCGCTGCTGCGTTCAGCCCTGCCGCCATCGCGTTCGTCGCGGGTTTCCTTGTACGGTTTTCCAGCGCCGCGGTTTGTTGATTTCGCTCCTTTGTATGGGCTTTCACGGCGTGGACCACTGCTGCGTTCAGCCTTTCCGCCATCGCGTTCGTCGCGGGTTTCCTTGTACGGTTTTCCAGCGCTTCGGCTTGAAGATTTTGCTCCTTTGTAAGGACCCTCACGGCGTTGTCCGCTGCTGCGCTCTGACTTGCTGCCATCGCGATCGTCGCGGTCGCGGAAGGGTCGGGAATCAACGCTCCTCCCGCCTGTCTTCGGCCTTGGCGCGCCCTTGGCGGCACCGCGCGAACCGGCAGTCCGCTCTGTTTTGCGTTCAGCCGATTTCCGTGGTCCGCCAGCGGCTTTTGGTTTTCCCGCGCCTTTGCCGCCCCGTTTCGGACGGTTGCCCTTGGGCTCTTTGTCGTTGTCTCGTTTGCTCATGGCAGGGGGTAAAATGCGTTGGGAATGTGCAGGTATTGCGGACCGGCGGGGCTGTGGGTGATGCTGAGCACGTCGAAACGCAGTTCCAGGTCTTCTTCCATGGAGAGTACGAGCGCTTCACCGGCTTTCATCAATTTGCGTTGCTTGGCCTCGCCGACGGAATCCTCCGGGTTCCCATGGCGGGCGCTGCTGCGGGTCTTCACTTCCACTACCACAAGAAAGCGGCCATCCCGCGCCACGATGTCGAGTTCTTCACGGCCATGACGCCAGTTGCGGTGCAGCACTTGCATGCCGCGCTGTTGCAGCCATTGGCAGGCGAGTTGCTCGCCATTTACACCGGTTGTCAAATGCTCCGCCATCTTTGTCCTTTCCAATGCAGGTGTAACCCTGAAGGCCTTAGTTGCGTTGGAACCGCCAAAGGTCATCAACTTTCGTCGCCTTTCCACTATCCAACTCCACACATGCGCAATCACGTTCGCCATTTAGCCGCCTCCGCCCTGCTCTTCACCTCGTTCGCCGTACAGGCGCAAAGCTTTGAAGGCACCATCGAGTTCACCAAGACCACCGGTCCCGTTGTTACCAATTACAGGTACTTCGTGAAAGACGGCCATGTGCGCATCGAGGAGATCAGCTCCAAAGGCAACGTGCAGGGCATCATGCTGGTGGATACACGTGAAAAGAGCGTAACGGCGCTAAGCCCGGATCGCCGCCTATACATGGATGTGCCCAACATGCGGCTGCCCAAGGATGTAAAGGCCGAGATGAAAAAGACGGAGGAGACCAAGCAATTAGTAGGCTACGCCTGCGAAAAGTGGACGGTGAAAAGCCCCGTGGACGATCGCCAGATCACCTATTGGGTAGCACAGGATGCATTCGATTTCTTCGTGCCGTTGCTGGAAACATTGAACCGCAAAGACGAACAGGCCGTTTTCTTCTTGAAGATGGAAGACACCAAAGGGGTGTTCCCGATGCTCGGCATCGAGCAGAAGTTGGACGGCAGCGAAGTGAGCCGCTTGGAAGTGACCAAGGTGGTCCGCGGCGAGCAGCGCCCAGCCTTGTTCGAGATCCCACAGGGCTACACCAAGTTCGAACGGAATTGAGTTCAAGTCATTGAACCCTCCTTCCCGAAGCTCAGCGAAGCGCCCTCGTGCGTTACGCTGAGCTTCGCGTTTTGGCCCAGTACCAGCGCGCGGTTGTCGGCGATATGCCCAGCAGGGAATCCGAAGCAAACCGGATAGGACGTGCCTTCCAAGGCTCGGGAAATAATTGTCTCCGCGGAAAGCCCGAACGGGTCTTGCGGATTTTTGTCGTGCATGTCCGTAACGCCGCCCACCACCAGCCCGGCCAACTTGCTGAACCAACAACCCAGTTTCAGGTTCATCACCATGCGGTCGAAGTGGTAAAGCAGTTCGTCCAGATCTTCCAGAAAGAGGATCTTTCCGGTGGGGTCCAAGTCCATCGGCGTGCCACGCAAGGAAAGCAACACGGAGATATTACCACCGGTCAACAGGCCTTCCACTGTGCCGGGGTGCATGGGCAAAGTGCCGGGCTGGATGGCGTATCGAACAGGTTGCGGAGCGTTGAAGAGTGCGGCCTTCAGGCTTTCAATGCAAGCGGGTGTCTTGTCACCGATGTTGAACGGCATTTGCGCATGCAGGCTGCAAACGCCGATGTGTTGCAAAGCTGAATGCAGCACGGTAACATCACTGAAACCGATGATCCATTTGGGCTTGTTCCGCAGCATGGAAAGGTCCAGATGCTCGAGCAGTTGTACGGTGCCATAGCCACCGCGGGCGCACCACACGGCCTTTACGGCATCGTCATTCAGGGCGGCTTGCAGGTCCGCAGCGCGCGCGCTCGCGCTGCCGGCCTGCTGGAAGGCTTTCCGGCCAATGCCCGCGCCCAATTTCACCTTCAGCCCCCAGGATTTCGCCAGCGCGATACCGTCGCGGAGCTCTTCCTCCGAAATGGCACGTGCCGTGGGAATGATGGCGATGGTGTCGCCGGGAACGAGTGCCGGAGGGGTGATCATGGGGCGAAGGTCGGGGCTGCGGGCGAACTGGTCCGGTCCTGAAGCATGGCGAAGCCAGATAAACTGCAGCGTAGTTCGTGCACTTGGTTTCTATTGTCTTCATTCAGGTACTCCATATGGTAAGAGTAAATCGGGTGGAAAATCCCCCAAAGTGGGTATTGTGGACAGCCGCCGGTGCTTGTTGATTTGTACCGTGGGACCAGTGCCCCGAAAAATGCCCGCTGTCCGTTGAAGGAGCGCTTCGGGCGGCACATGGGAAAGGGACAATCGGTTCTACCAAGGCGCGGACCTGGCAACGGCCGTAGCCAACGAAGGGGCTACTTCGAAAGAGGCGGCCCCTTTCGGGTGAGGGACAGTGATGTCGGCATGCGGAAGGTCGTATTTCAAACTTGGAGCGGATGGTTGAGGCACGACGATCATTCGATCGGGCGATCAAGGGATAAAAATGTTCTTTTCAGCAACTGACATAGCGTGAAATGCGCAATTCAGGAATCCAACCACTTTAATCGATCCGCCGCAGGCAACCCTTCCGGAAACCTTGCGTCTTCATGAGCCTTCGGGAAAGGCTTTCATGAATTTTTCACGAAATATTTTTTTCGGATTCCAAGAAGTTGATCAACTTAGGCCCCGGATTCAGCAGTTACCCCAAGTCCAACCCGTGTACCCCCAACCCAGACCAACCCCCAGCCCCCATGAAAAGGAATACGCCTACGAAAAAAATCCACCCTGCGTACGGGTGGTCCAGAACAGCCTTGATGGGTGCGGTGCTGGCATTGGCAGGCAACCATTTGGTCGCACAAACCACGATTATATCCCCCACGGGCGATGGTGGCTTTGAGACTGGTTCAACCTTTGCGGCCAACAACTGGACGGTTGTGAACACGGCCACGACCAATGGCAGCCAATGGTTCACGACCACGGCCACGGTCACGAACGGGTCGTATTCTTTTGTGCCCACGGGAAGCCGCGCGGCATACATCTCGAATAATGCCGGAGTTAACTGGCGATACAACACTTCAGGAGCTTCCTCAGCTTCGCACCTTTACCAGAACGTTACGTTCCCTGTAGGGGAGCCGGGTGCGGTGTTGAACTTCCGTTGGAACGCTTCAGGTGAAGCCACTAACTGGGACGTTCTATATGTGTACCTCTGCCCAACTACCCTGACACCATTGGCCAATTCGCCATCGGGTAGTTCTACCTCCCCCACTTGGTCGGGCACGGGAACAGCCACTCTGCTTGGTACGTTTTACCAGCTCGCGGCAGGCACAGGCCAATCCGCCACCGTCTCCATCCCTTCCTCGTTAACGAACAATTGCGCATCGGCCAACACGATGCGGTTGGTCTTTACCTGGAAAAACGACGCTAACGGAGGCACGGAGCCGCCAGCCGCCATCGACGACATTTCTTTGGTAACCAATGCCGCACCTCGCATTTTAGCAAGCGGTGGCACCTACACGATCAACAATGCAGGCAGTAACACGGGTACCAATTTCACGAGCTTCACAGCGGCGATAACTGACCTCAACTCGCGTTTTTCGTGTAGCGGTGCATTCACCGGTCCCGTAACGATCAATGTCTCCGCCGGGCAGACTTTTAACGAAAACGCGCCGGTCATCTTGGCCACAGGTACTGCGGTGAACACAATTACCTTCCAACGAAACGGTGCGGGTGCCAACCCGAAGATCACCCCAACGGGAACTGCTGGTTCGGCTGATTTCGGACTTTCGCTACAAGGCAGTGATTATTTCACGTTCGACGGTATCGACATTGATGCGTCAGCGGTCACAGCCGTGGAATACGGTTACTACATCCGTAATGCCTCCGCTACTGACGGCGCTACGAACAACACCGTGAAGAATTCGAGCATCACCATGAACCGGGCCAATACGAGCAGCCGCGGTATTTACACATACACCTTCAGCACCCCTACCAATGCGACCGGTGCCAACAGCAACAACACCTACCAGGATCTCACCATCAAAAACGTGTACTCGGGCATTCAATTATCAGCCAGCACGACCACTTACCCGGACTTGAACACGCAGATCAAGACCGCTGCTTGTGGAAACTACAACGTCATTGGCGATCCTTCCACGGCGAACGATATCGGGAACGGTTCCACTGCACCATATGGTATCCGCGCGACCAATCAGAGCGGCACCGTGATCCGCAACACACAGGTGCGTAACGTCACCAACACCGGCGGCCAAGCGGACGGTATCTACTTGGAGGGCTTCATTGGTACGTGCGAGGTCAGCGGCAATTTCGTGCAAACGGTTACCAATGCAAGCACCAGCAGCACCACGGCGATCAGCGGTATCCGCGCCACACACAACACGACGGGCACCAATACGGTGCGGATCTTCAACAATTCGATCTCCGAGATCAAATCCGCTTATACAGGTAGTGCCACTTCGACCCGTGCTGTAAAAGCCCTCTTTTTGGCAGGCACCAGCGGTTCTTCGACCCAGAGCTACGATGTGCAGAACAACAGCGTTTCCGTGGACGGGTCATCCAACCCGAACATCTCCAATACCTGTCTGGAATTTGCGACGTCCAGCGGTCCGGTCTTCACGGTGAAGAACAACATCTTCGCCAACTTCACCGCTGCACAGGGGGCGACTGCGCGTCACTACGGTGTGTATCACACCGCTGGTGCAACGATCGGGTCATCCGGTACTTCGGTGGCCTATAACGACATTTACATTGCCAATGATGCAGGCACTTCCGGCTTCACCGCTATTGGAAGCAGCACCAATTACAATGGAACCACTGCATGGCAGGCCGCGGTTGCTCAAGCCACGAACAACCTGAGCGTTGCACCCGGTTTCAACAACAACAACTCCAACCTTCGCACGAGTGCGTCCGGGTTGAACAACGTCGGGACGACACCTGCTGTGTATGTGACCATTGATCTCGATTGCGCCGCCCGTACGGATAATGACCTTGGAGCGTTCAATGTGTCGCCGGTTTCGTTGGATATGAGCGCCATTTCCTTGGTGGCTCCGGGAACCGCCGGGTGCTATGGAGCAGCAGAGACCGTTACCATTTCCATTAAGAACAATGGCACCTCGACGATCGACTTTGGCGTGAACAACACGACAGTGACCACGAACGTGACCGGTGTGGCAACCGCCACACTGAGCGCCGTTTTGACGTCCGGGACCTTGGCCGTTGGTGCGAGCCAAAACGTGACCATGGGCACGACACTGGACATGTCTGCCTCCGGGACTTATACCTTCAACGCTAACACCTCGGTGGTTGGTGATGGTAACCCGGGCAACAATGCCATGAGCGCGGCTTCGCGCACGGTGATCGCCCCGGTGGCCGTTCCGTATTTGCAGGATTTCAGCGCCGGCACCTTCCCGGCTAACTGGATTAACGGGACCACTTGGTCAGTGGCAACGGGCCATGGACAAACCAACAGCGGACTGTATAAAAACCTGTATAGTTCTGTCACTACGGCGCAATTCACCATGGTGAAACTCGGGTCGATCAGCTCCTCGACGAACCTGAAGTTCGATTACCGCATCGTGGATTTCACCAGCTATCCTACCACAGCCACGCCAAACAGCCCGGCCTGGGGAAACATCCAGGTTCAGGTCTCAACGGATTGCGGCAACAGTTTCAGCCTTTTCCAGACCATCGACAACACCAACCATTCCTCCTCCTTGGCCTGGGCTACCAAGACCTATTCCTTGGCTGCGTACGTGGGTCAACAAGTCACGTTCCGCTTTATTGCCAACTGGACGAGCGGAGACTGGTATGCCGACTTCGACAATTTTGACATCAGCACACCTGCGGCGATTGACATGGGCGCAACGGCTTTGGTGACACCAGTTGCCACGGGTTGCTATACGGGAACCGAAACGGTGACCGTACGGGTACAGAATCTTGGTGCAAGTACCATCGACTTCAGTGTAAACCCAATGACCGTGAACACCAACGTCAGTGGTGCGGTAACGGCAGCCCTTTCCGCAACAGTGAACAGTGGAACGTTGGCACCTGCCGCAACACTTGATGTGCCCATGAGCGCCACGTTGAACATGAGCGCGGGAGGTACTTACACTTTCAATGCGAGCACCTCCGTAACAGGTGATGGCAACGCTACCAACGATGCCATGAGCGCGTCGTCACGCACGGTGGTGGCTCCGGTCGCTGTGCCTTACACACAAGATTTCGGCACGGGTTCCACCTTTCCGGCCAACTGGGTGAACGGCAACTCTTGGAGCGTGGGGACCACTCATGGACAAACGGGTTCCGGTTTGTACAAGAACATTTACGGCTCGGCACCGATCGGCCAGTTCACCATGGTGAAACTGGGGCCCTTGGCGGGATCGGAGAACTTCAGCTTCGACTATCGTTTGGTGAACTACTCCGGCTACCCTGCAACGGCGCTGCCCAACAGCCCGGCCTGGGGTAACATTACCGTGGAGATCAGCACAAACTGCGGAGTTTCCTATGGTCCATTCGACCTGATCGATGCTTCCAACCATGTGGCCGCCACCGCTTGGGCCACCAAGACCTACCCCATGGCCAGCTATGCGGGCCAACAGGTGATCTTGCGCTTCACGACGAATTGGACCAGCGGGGATTGGTATGCCGATTTCGACAATTTCAACGTTGCGGTGGCTTGCAGTGGCACACCATCCGCTGGTACCACAAGCACCACTACCGCGTCTTTCTGCGTCGGTGGGTCGGCCAGTCTCAGCAACAACGGGGTGAACACGGGCTCGGGCATTTCCTATCAATGGAAAGTGAGCATTACGAGCGGCAGTGGCTATGCCAACGTGAGCGGAGGCACCGGTGCGGCCACCCAGAGCTACACGAGCGCAGCTCTTACCGCAGGCGATTACTATTATGTGCTGGCTACCACTTGTAGCGGCAGCGCAACAACGGTGGAAAGCAACGAGGTACATGTTACCGTGAACGCGATCCCGACTCCGTCCATCACCTCAGATGGTCCGCTGTCCTTCTGCTCCGGTGGTAGTGTGAACCTTTCGGCTACTGCAGGTGATAGCTACTTGTGGACACCTGGTAGTGCCAGCACCCAGACGCTCAATGTGACTGCGGCGGGCAACTACACGGTAGCCGTTACGACCAACGGATGTACCGGCACCAGCGCGGCCACTGCGGTTTCAGTGGTTCCCGCCCCTACCGGCGTTACGGCAAATTCCAGCCTTGCCATTGCATGTCCGGGATCCGTGCTGGACCTTACGAGCACAGGCTCGACGACCTATGAGCCGATCGTGTTTTCTGAAAATTTTGAAAGCATCGGTCTTCCTACAGGTTGGTCGGAAGTGAACAGCAGCACGGGCGGTAGCACGCCTACAGCAGTTGCATGGGCAGTCCGCCCCAACGGGTACAACACGGCCGGATCATGGAATGCCACGTTGAACAGCAATGACGCTTCGCAATTCGCGCTCACCAATGCGGATGCGGGCGGAAGTGGGATCACGGGCCTCACCTTTTTGTCAAGCCCAGTAATGGACCTTTCAGGCCTTACGTCAGCCAACTTGCGTTTCTACCAGTACTACCGCGACAATGGGACGAGCGATACGGCCCGTGTACAAGTGAGTATCAATGGCGGCACCACTTGGACGGATGCACTTGTGCAAATAGCAACAGTCGGAACAACAACTGCTTTCGCGGTGACGAATGTGAGCTTGAACGCTTATGCCGGCCAAGCCGCTGTGCAGCTCAGGTTCCGATATCGCGCAGCATGGGACTATGGTTGGGCAATTGATAATGTGAGCGTATCAGGCGCTACGACGCCGACCTTTAGCTGGACCAGCATCCCCGCAGGTTTCACCAGTTCGTTGCAAAATCCCACTGGAGTAACCGTGGTTTCTGCTCCGGTTACCTATACGGTAACGGCGAGCGCCGGCGGTTGCAGCACATCAGCAGCCGTTACTGTGAACCCGGCCGGCAACCAGGCCGTATTGCGCTTCAACACCGATGCCAACGCAAGCCAGATCAGCTGGGAGATCAAAGATGCTGCCAACGCCACAGTGGCCAGCGGTAGCCCTGTGGGCAACAACACCCAGGTGGACCAAACCGTCTGCTTGAGCAATGCCAACGGCGACTGCTACACACTGAAACTGATGGACAGCTTCGGCGACGGCATCACCGGCGGCGGTTGGGAACTGCGCACCACGGACGGTAAGACCATCCTGAAGGACAGCTTCAGCGGCGGCAGTGTTTCCCCGGCCAGCCCGACGTTGACACCGGCTTACGGTAGCGGCCACCCTTTCTGCCTGCCATTGGGCCCGGCCACCCTGCAGTCCACCGAGTGTGGTCTGTTCAACAACACGCTGAACAACCGGATCTATGCCAACGTGATGACCGGCGCCACGCAATACGAGTTCCAGTTCCTGGATCCCGATGCAGGCTATGTGCGCAGCATCATTAAGCCATCCGCCTCCATGCTCTTCATCGACATGGGCGGCAGCGTGAACCCCTTGGTGCCCGGCGTACATTACTTCGTGCGCATACGTACCAACGCCGGTGGCCCCTTGGCTTCCGCGAAATACGGTCCGGGTTGCGAAATGGGCATGAGCGCCGCAGCAGTGGTGCATTGCACGCAGCTGATCAACGGAACGCTCTACGGCCATAGCTGCAATGAGACGCGCGCCTTCGGTAGCCCGTCCTACAGCTTCATCTATGCCACACCGGTGTTGGGAGCCTCTGCATACACCTTCCACATCTACATCGCCGGTGAGCCCACATTGTTCGACACCACCATCACCCGTGGCACCTATGTGCTGCAGTTGAAGTGGCCAGGAGGAACTCCTTTGACCAACGGTAGCACGTACAATGTGGATGTTAAAGCCACGGTGAACGGAGTGACCAGTAACTACTGCACACCGTTCTGCACCATTACCATCGACAACACTTACACAGGCATGGGCGGTGAGCTCACGCAAGTGGACGGCAGTTTCAACGGCGATGTGCAGATGTGGCCGAACCCGGTTGCGGACGGCCGCGTAAACCTGGCCCTCACCGGCTTGGTGGACACCGACCAGCAGATCCAGCTTGACCTGTACGACATGTACGGCAGGAAGGTGCTGGCCCGCGACTATGGCAACAACGGCAATAGCTTCAGCACGGTGCTGGAACTGCCAAGCGAAGTGACCAGCGGTGTGTACTTGGTGCACATCACGGTGAACGGCGTTACCACGGTTCAGCGGTTGAGCGTGGTACGGTAATGTGAGATCACTTGCTCAAGGTTTCCTTCGGAAGACCCTGAGTGGAACCACAATTGCAAAAGCCCCGGCGGAAGCGCCGGGGCTTTTTGCTGTCTATCGATAGACGGCGAACTCCAGATCCTCAAATACGATTCCCGACGCGCCGGGATTCCACAGGTACAGATCGAACACCGTTCCGGCTGGTGATATGGGCAGTTCCAGGAACGCGCTGTCCACTGCCCACGACCCGACTGGTCGGCCAGCACCGTTCAGTGGGATGTTCTTGTAGAATCCCTCTCTTGTGCCGTTCAACGTCAATATCAATTCGCACTTCCGGTCATCACGCCGAAGCAGCCGGTAGTGGATCGAAACCAGTCTGGGTTTTACATCGAGGCCGGGTAGATTCTCCGTACGGAATGAAAGGGCGTACTCCTGTTTGCTGTCCAGTTCAAACCGGCCGGACCCCATGCCACTGTCCGCGGGCAGGATCGACCACGCAGGGTTCGTGCCTTCTGGTGCGGTGATCCGGGCATGAAGAACGGGTTTGCTTGCATCCACACCCATGAAACAGTAGAGATCACGGGCCGTATCCGGAGATATCGGAACGCAAACCGAAATACGGCCGTTGTCCCCGATTTTCTTCAAATGGTGTGTGATCTCCGGATATTTCCGCCAAGTTTCTGCGAGAAAAGTGTTGTTCTGGATCACCACGACATCAGCATCCCATTCCATTGCGAGCTGTATGTCTTCAGCCCGCCATCCCATCAGCGCGTAGCCTTTGCGGTTCAGCAGAATGAAAGGGAGGTTTGGTGCAGGAGTGTTAAGTACGAGCACTTTCGCGGATTTCGCCACACCCAAAGCATCCAGCAGCGTACCGCCTCCGGTGAAGTTGGCAATGCTGTTCGCGGTGTCGTCCCATGGGCCGGTGGCCATGCGCCCTTCCTGCGTTTTCACGGCGTTCAGTACCAAAGGCACCCCGATCGCTCCTGCGATGAGCAGCGCAAAGGTTTTGGTGGCCGGTCCGTATCGCCAGGTCTGGATCACCGAAAGCGCCCAAACAAAAAGCAGGCAGATCGGCAGGAAGAACGTGTCCAAAAAATAATAGTCATGCGCCGGAAATTGCTGCCACATCAGCGCGGCGAACAAAGCGGAAGCGCCCAGCATGAGGGCGACCAGCAGTAAAAGCGTGTCTTGCCCACGTTGAGCAGTCGATCGGCGCATGAGCAAGGCGATGCAAGCGCCCAGCAACGCGGCACCGAACAGCACGTAATGCATCACGGAGAAATACTGGGTTCCCCAATTGGCGATCACCTCGGTCCAGATTAATTGAGCTTCTTCCAGGCTATGGGGTGGCAGGAAGTGGTCCAGAAAAATGGACCCGTACGCCTGTGTAAGCGCGCGGTTGTGCAAGTGCTGACCAACCAGAATGAGGACAGCCACAACGAAAGGCCACCGCCAAGCCCAAGGGCCAGTACGTTTGTTGAGGAGCCGCCACAATTCTGCCACGAGCACGGCTCCCAACGGGATCACATAAGTGGTGCGCGTCAATGCCGCCAAGGCAAGGAAGACAACTGCCCAAGCCAATAGCCGGAAGCGCGGCTCGCGCACGAAGCGCAGGTACAAGTATAGCCCGATGATGGCGTTGGCCAAGGACGGAATACTTGGAAGGAAACCGGCTTGGTAGTAAACGAAAACCGGGGATGTGGCCGCAAAAAGCGTGGCCAAAAATGCGCGGGGTGCATCCGCGGTGAGCAGCAGTGCGAGCCTGAAAAAAAAGAAGAGCCCCAAGCAAGCATAGATCAACGCGTACAAGCGGAACACCGCCGGACCTGAGTTGCCGGTAATGTGCATGATCGCCGCGATCGCGAATTCATGCAAAGGCGCATCCACGGCGGTGATGGAAGTGGCATCAGCGGTTTTCCAATCGTTTGGGAACTGATGATTGAACGTGAACGTTTCGGGGTGCCACAAGTCGAAGCCGTTGTTGATGAATCCCAACGCCAAGGCATACCGGTCCGCCTGCGCCCAAGCATGCACATGGGACGGGAGATCCCGCAGATGTTTCAAATGGAAGAACAGGCCCAATGCGAGAATGGCTCCGGCCACAAGCAGGTTCCCGAGGTACTTGTTCCGTCCGTACATGGGCACGGATTACCGTTCCTTCCGCTCCTTCTCGCGTTTCTGCGGTTGCAGCGGATTGGCCGTCATGGCCTTAAAAGCTTCGCGGTTACGCAGAATGTCGCAGGCCAGCCACACCGCATGGCGGAACGAACCCTCATCGGCCATGCCTTTGCCGGCGATGTCCAGCGCGGTGCCATGGTCCGGGCTGGTGCGCACGATGGGCAGCCCGGCGGTATAGTTCACGCCATTGCCAAAGCTGAGCGCTTTGAAAGGTGCCAGCCCTTGGTCGTGATACATGGCCAGCACGCCATCGAATTGCTTGTAAGCGCTGCTCCCGAAAAAGCCGTCGGCAGGGTAGGGGCCCATGGCAATGATGCCTTCATCGTTCAGTTTCCGCACGGCGGGTGCTATGCGCTCTTTGTCCTCACTACCAAGCGTCCCGCCGTCGCCGGCATGTGGATTAAGGCCGAGCAGCGCAATGCGCGGCGCGTTTATGCCGAAATCACGGATCAAGCTTTGGTGCATCAAGCGGGCTTTCACCAGGATGCGTTCGGTGGTGATCGCTTCCGCGACATTGCGCAACGGCACGTGGCCGGTAACGGTGCCCACGCGGAGGTCATCACTCACCAACAGCATCAGCACGTCGGGTTCGCCGCCGGCCATGTGGGCCAGGAATTCAGTGTGGCCGGGAAACTTGAAACCGGCCATTTCCATGCTGTGTTTATCGATCGGCGCGGTAACCAAAGCATCGATCTTTCCGGAGGTGAGGTCCTGTGCGGCGGCCTCTAAGCTCATGATAGCAAAGCGCGCCTCTTCCCCGCTGGGGTGGCCCAGTTGAATGTTGGTCTCTTCTTCCCAAGCGTGCACCACGTTGAATTTTTTGGGCACGGCATCCTGTGCATCGGCGATGCCGTTTACCTGCATTTGCTCCAGCCCGGGAACGGTTTTGCGGTGCAGGCTCACGGCCTTCGCCCCGCAGTAGAGGATCGGCGTAAGGTCCAGCATCATGCGCGGGTCCTCGAAGGTTTTCAGCACCACTTCAAGACCGACGCCGTTGAGGTCGCCGCAGCTTATGCCGATACGGATGGAAGAGGAGTTCATTTGGCCGTTGCGCGGCGTTTGATGAATGCATGGAGCAGGCGCACGCCCACCGCGGTGCCGCCTTTTGTGCGGTAGTGGTCGCGCTTGTCGATGAAGGCGGGTCCGGCAATGTCGAGGTGGATGAATGGTTTTGAGGTGAAGCGCGCAAGGAATTTCCCGGCGGTGATCTGCCCGGCGTAGGGTCCGCCGATGTTCTTCAGGTCGGCCACGTCGCTTTTCAGTTCTTCGTCGTATTCATCCCAGAACGGCATGCGCGCCACGCGCTCGAATACGTGGTCAGCAGCGTTTTCCAAGCGTTGGAATTGCGCTTCCGGCGCGGTGCCCATGGTAACGGTGGCGAAGGTGCCGATGGCGCGCACGGCGGCCCCGGTGAGCGTGGCCACGGTGATGATGGTCTCTGCGTCGTAGCGTTCGCCGTAGCTTAAAGCATCAGCGAGGATCAAACGGCCCTCGGCATCGGAGTTCAGGTTTTCAACGGTAAGGCCATTGTGCATGCGCATCACGTCGCCGGGGGCGAAGGCGATGCCGCCGGGCCGGTTGTCGGTTGAAGGCACCAGGCCGATCACATGGACAGGTTCCTTGCTTTTCGCCGTGGCCACCATGGCGCCGATCACAGCGGCGGAGCCTGCCATGTCGCACTTCATGGAATCCATGCTGTTGGCGGTGGGCTTCAGGCTGAGGCCGCCCGTGTCGTAAGTAACGCCTTTGCCCACCAGCACCACGGGCTTTTTGTTCACCGCATTTTTCGGCTTCCATTCCATGATGATGAACACCGGCGGATCAATGCTGCCTTGGTTCACGGCGAGCAATCCGCCCATGCGTTCGGCGATGATCTGCTTCTTGTCCATCACCTTCACGCTGAACCCGGCCTCCTTGCCCAAGCGTTGCACCTCCGTGCCGAGCTGCACGGACGTGAGCGATGAATACGGCTGGTTCACCAGGTCGCGGGCGGTGCATGCCGCTTGGCAGGTGTCCGCCAATTCTTGAAGTGCCGCAGCGGAAACTTCCGATGCCGAAATGGATAATTTACCCAGCGCCTTCGGAATGTCCTTCGTCTTAGAGCGCAGTGAAAACGTAGCTGCCCAACACGGCTCCTTCAACGAAAGCAAGCGTGGCTTCAGCATCGTTCTGCAGGCTGATCACTTGTGCGCTTTCCCGCTTCATGGCGATCAACTTCAATGCCATGGTGTTGCCCGCCACGCGTGCCTGCTCCAACTGCTTGGAGCGGTCGCCTTTTTTAATTTGATGGACCATCACCAGCCTTCCGCTGATGTCGCACAACGCGGGGCCGTCGCCCTTGAGCTGCTCCAGGATGTACTGGCGGTCGTTGCGTACCAAGTCGATGTTGCGCAGCTCGCTGGTATCGGAGAGGATCACCAAGGTATCCTTGCCGCTATTCGGCTTTGCGGATTTTGTGAGCTGCGGAATGGGCATGGGAGCGTTGTTTGCGGTGGCCGAAGATAACGGGGGCACCGCTATCGGGTTTTCACCGCAAGTCTCATCTGATTTTTGAACCGCAACGCTCGCCACGACCGCAACGAAATGCCGTTCACTATCGGTTTCGTAGAATTCCGTTGCGTACCCGTTGCGTTCGTTGCGCGCGTCGCGGTAGCCCATTCCGCCGTAGGCGGCCAGCCTTTTCTTCGTGCCCTTCGTGTTCTTCGTGGTATGGCTGTTGCGTTACCGTTGCGTCATTGCGCCGTTGCGGTAGAAACTTTTTCCGACCACCGGTACCCCCGGATCCACCAACGGCAATCCCAGTCGCGGTCCCGTGCCCCGGAATTCCCGTACTTTGTATGCCCCTATGAATTTCCTCCTGCGCGCTACCGTGGTATTCCTGTTTTTTTCCGTGGCGTTGCTGGCGCGTGCAACGCACAACGAGGCGGGGGAGATCCTTGTGTGCCATGTCGGCGATCCCGGAAGCCTCACCTACGAGATCACGATCATTACCTACACCAACCCGCTTTCGCAGGCGGACAGGCCGGAGTTCATCGTGGATTGGGGTGATGGAACGCCCTTGGACACGATCCAACGTGATTCCGATGTCATCATTGACATAGCCGGGATAAGCACGCAGCGTAACCTCTACATTCAGACACACGTGTATCCTGGCCCCGGCGTATTCACCCTGCAATACATCGATCCCAATCGCGTGGCGGATGTGGTGAACATCCCCGGAGCGGTGAACGTGCCGATGTGTGTGCAGACGCAGATCGTGATCAGCACTGCGGGCAACGATTGCACTCCGCAATTCCTCAACCCGCCCATACAGAACGCCTGCCTCGGCCACGTGTGGACGCACAACCCCGGCGCGTACGACACCGACGGCGACAGCCTCTCGTTCGAACCGATGGTCTGTTTAGGTGCCGATCAAGACAGCGACGGGTCCGGTGATCCCATACCGGGTTACAAATTCCCGAACGAAGTACTCCCCGGGGCGAACAACCAGTATGCCATTGATCCGGTCACGGGCACCATCACATGGGATGCGCCGCAGCTTACAGGCATCTACAACATCGCGTTCATCGTGCGGGAATGGCGCTTCAATAGCCTTACCAACACGTGGGTCAACATCGGCTGGGTGGAGCGCGACATGCAGATCATCGTGATCCCCTGCAACGACCAACCGCCGGTGCTGGCGCAGGTGAACGACACGTGCATCGAGGCGGGCACCACGCTCACCTTCGGCGTGCAGGCCACCGATGCGGATGCCGGGCAGGTCATCACCTTAGGCGCAATTGGCGGGCCGTTCCAAGTGGGCAGTTCGCCCGCGGTATTCAATTCCACGCCGGCGCAGAACATCAGTTTCGGTACCTTCAGTTGGGCTACGAATTGCTCGCATGTGCGGCAGCAGCCTTACCAGGTCGTGTTCAGCGCCATCGACAATTACGGTCTGGTGCAGTTGCAGGATTATGAGACCATGTTCATCACGGTGGTGGCGCCTGCCCCACAAAATCCTTCCGCAACGCCGGACGCTAACGTGATGCAACTGGCATGGGACCCCAGCATATGCGGCAACGCCAACGGTTACAAGATCTACCGCCGGCAAGGCTCTTACGGCTTCGTGCATGGCAATTGCGAAACGGGCGTGCCCGCCTACACCGGCTACCAGCTCATTGGCAACACCAGCGGGGTGAACAGCACCAGCTTCACCGATGTCGGTCTAGCATTCGGCATTACTTATTGTTACATGGTAGTGGCCACGTTCCCGGATTTTGCCGAGAGTTATGCCAGCATCGAATTCTGCAGCATGCTGGAGCGCGATGTACCCATCATGACCCACGTAAGCGTGGGTGTAACGGACAACACCACCGGCGTGGACACCGTGCGTTGGAGCAATGCTTACGACCTGGATACCGTGCAGCATCCGGGTCCGTACCAGTTCAAATTGTTCCGTGGCGATGGGTTGAACATGGCCAACACGTTGATCCATACGAGTACGCTTTCCAACTTCCTCGCGCATCCGGATACCGCCTTCACGGACATAGGCTTAGACACGCGCACCACCGGTCATGCCTACCGCGTAGAGCTTTACGGCAACAATGGCGATTCGTTGATCGGTCCCAGCAACACGGCGAGCAGCGTGTTTTTGGTGGCGGAACCGAACGACGAACAAGTAACGCTGCACATCAACTACCTAACGCCGTGGATCAACACGCAATTCGATGTGTACCGGCAGATCGGTGGCGTGTTCACCTTCATCGGGAGCACTGCGGAACCGGAGTTTGTGGACACCGGCTTGGTGAACGGTCAGGAGTACTGCTACTACGTGAAAAGCACCGGCACGTATGATGATCCGGAAATTGTTTCGCCGCTCATCAACTTCAGCCAAGAGGCCTGCGCCACACCGGTGGACCTCACGCCGCCCTGCCCGCCCACGTTGGCCATCAACAACGATTGCGAGCTGCCATTGAACACGCTCACGTGGAACAACCCCAACAACAGTTGCGCGCACGACACCTGGCGCTACAACATTTACTTTACCGACAGCCTCGGCGGCGAACCGCTATTGATCTTCACCATCACCGGTGCCGGGGATACGGTGTTCACCCACACCGATGGCAGTTCCGTAGCAGGCTGCTACGTGGTTACCGCAATCGATTCCACCGGCAACGAAAGCGCGTTCAGCAACCAAGTGTGCGGCGACAACTGCCCGGAATACACGCTGCCGAACGTCTTCTCGCCCAATGGCGACCGCGTGAACGATCACTTCATTCCGTTCCCGTACGGTGGCGTGAAGGAGATCGACCTGCAAGTGTTCAACCGCTGGGGCCAAGTGGTCTTTACCACCAAAGATCCTGCGATCTTGTGGGACGGCACGCTCAACAACGGCGGCGAACCCGTGCCGGACGGCGTGTATTACTACGTGTGTACGGTGATCTTCAAGCGGCTCCAAGGCGACTTGCCCGAAGTGCTGAAAGGCTACGTCCACATCCTCGGCGGGAACCACACGCAGCAGAACTGATGTTCACCGGCATCGTGGAAGAAGTGGCGGAAGTGCTGGAGGTGAAGAAAAGCGGCTCCAACACCGACCTCATTCTGCGTGCGCGCATGGCCCCGGAACTCCGCGTGGACCAAAGCGTGGCACACAACGGCGTATGCCTAACGGTGGTGGAAGTGCAAGGACAGAACTACCGCGTAACCGCGGTTGAAGAGACCTTGCAACGCAGCAACCTCGGCACGCTGAAACCCGGCGACCGGGTGAACTTGGAGCGCAGCCTCCGCGTCGGCGACCGCTTGGACGGCCACATGGTGCAAGGGCACGTGGACACCGTGGTGGCCTGCTCAAAAGTGGAAAAGCGCAACGGCTCCTGGCTGTTCACGTTCGCGCTGCCGGAACAGGAGAAGATGCTCGTAGAGAAGGGCTCCATCTGCCTCAATGGTGTAAGCCTAACCATCGCCGCGGTCGATGCTAAAGGTTTCACCGTGGCGGTGATCCCATACACGTATGCGCACACGACCTTTCGTTCGTTGGCTGTGGGAGCAAAAGTGAATGTGGAGTACGACGTGGTGGGAAAGTATGTGGCGCGGATGATGGGGAAGCGATGTTAACTGTCGCTGGCACAGGTCGAACAATAGGCCAACCGCCCCCCCCCACCTTCACTCCTTCACAAACCGCGCCCGAAGCACACCTTCCGCGCCTTTCAACTCCAGCACATAACCGCCAGGCGGCAGGTGCTGCACGTCCACTGTTCCTGCTGCGGCATCAGCTTCCAAGCAGCGTTGGCCCACGGCGTTCAACAAGGTAGCGGTGCGGTACGCGGCCTGCGTCCCGACTGTACGCCACGCGAGCTTGTTGCCGGTGGGGTTGGGGTAAGGCAGCAGTTGGGCCGCGCCGGGGTCAACGTCGCCCACTTCGGTAACGATGTCGTTCGCGCTGATCAACCACAGTTCGGGATCGAATGCGGTGCTTTGAACGGTGAAGGGGAGGTGGAAATTGAATTGTTGACCGTTGCTGGTGTTGTTGAACACCACGGTGCTGTCCACGCCGCCGCCGGAAAAGCGGATGGGCACGGGCAGTTCGAAGAAATCCACCGACGGGTGCGACTGTGTTTGCGAAAGCGAAACGGTGACGTTCCCTTGCGCGTCCTGAAAATACGTGGCGGTATAGATGGGATAGCCTTCACCCATGAACCAATCCGCGAAGAAGCCGGTGAGGTCCATGCCAGAGGTGGCTTCCAAGTGCGCTTGGAGGTCAGCGGTCAATGCGGTGCCGTAGGCGAGTTCAGGGTCGTCCAAGTAGTTGCGCAAGCCTTGGAAGAACGCACTGTCGCCCACCACCCAACGCAGCGTGTGCAGCACCATGGCTCCTTTGTTGTAAGTAAGCCTTCCGCTGAACAGCCGTCCGATGTTGTTGGTGTCCGTGCAGAACACGCTTCCGTCCGGATACTCGGTGATGTTGTCGATCTTGTCCTGCTTCCATTGCTGCCAGGAATCCGGTATCAGGTTTTCATGGCAAAGGCCGGTCATGTAAGTGGCAAAGCCTTCATTCAGCCAGATGTGCGCCCAGCTGCCGCAGGTCACTTTGTCGCCGAACCATTGGTGGGCAAGTTCATGTGCGGCCAGATCGTAAAAATACCCGCTCACGAAGGTCATGGTCTGGTGCTCCATGCCACCGCCCCAGCCGAATTGGGCGTGGCCGTATTTTTCGTCGGCGAAGGGGTAGTTGCCGAGCAATTGGCTGTAGAAAAGGATTTGTTGCTCCACCTCATTGGTATTGGCCCAGGCAGCACCGAAATCCGCAGGATAAGCGTATGTCAGGAATGTCACGGTGTCGCCCACGAGCGGCATCTGCCGCGTATCCGTCATGTAGTTCGTAACGGCTGTGGCGATCAAATAATGGTCTATGGGATAGCGGTGCTTCCAGTGGCAGGTGGTGAAACCCCCAGCCGTTGTTTCGCTTGCTAAGGCCCCGTTTCCGGCGGACCGATAGCCCTCTGGGACCGTTACGTAGGCGTCCATGGAATCCACCTTGTCGTTGTTGTCTTCCTTGGCCGGCCACCAGTCGCTCGCGCCGTAGGGTTCGCTCAACGTCCACATCACGGGTACGCTGTTCTGGTAGCCCGTAACGAAACTGCCGAACCCGGTATTGGGTGGAACGCCGTGGTAGGTTACGCTCACGGAATCCAAAGCGCCGGTGCTGAGCGTACCCCCCAGATTGATGATCAATTGGTCGCCCGGTATTTGGGTGTATGTGGCCGGTATGCCATGCACGGTGACGGCATCGACCACCAAGCTGTCGCTCAGGTCGAACTGTACTTGGTCGATATCGGCCGTTGCGCTGAAGTAGGAGGTGACCGTCCCGCTGATGTACCGCACAGCCGGGTCGATGTTCCAGATGCAGCGCAGGTAGTGCATGTCATACCCACGGGTCGGCAGGCCACCGCTACGCGGCCCGGTAGCCGGGTGTTGCTCAAACTGCGAAATATTTTCCGGGTTGCCGGGAGCAAACTGCGCGATGGACGGCCCGGTAAGCAACAGGGCCAAAGGAAAGAGCAACGATTTCATTCCCCGAAGGTACGGGAAAGGCCAAGGCTCAAAACAACTGCTCCGCGATGGCGCGCACCGCCTCAGACCTTCCCATGGTGTAGAAGTGGAGGCCGGGAACGCTCTGCGCTTTCAGCTCTTTGGCTTGGGCCACCGTCCATTCGATCCCCAGCTTTTTCACTTGTGCGTCCGTGGTGCATTTCACCAGCTCTTTCGCGTAGGCCTGCGGCAGGTCTATCTTGAAGGTCTTAGGGATGAAGCCGATGTGCCGCAGGTTGGTCAAGGGTTTCAGTCCGGGCACGATGGGCACGGTGATGCCCTCCGCACGGCAGAGCGCGACGAAGTCAAAGTACTTCTTGTTGTCGAAGAACATCTGGGTGACGAGGTATTCCGCCCCGGCGTCCACCTTGCGTTTCAGGTAAGCGAGGTCCGTGGCGGGATTCAGTGCTTCGGCATGTTTTTCCGGATAACAGGCAGCGCCCACGCAGAGGTTGGTGGGTGCGGCCTCCTGCTCTTCATCATGCAGGTAGTGGCCTTTGTTCAGCCCGGCGATCTGCCTGATCAGCCCCTCGGCGTACACGTGGCCATCGCGCTCAGGAATGAAATGCGGCTCGCTCTTCACGGGGTCGCCGCGCAAGGCCAGCACGTTGTCAATGCCCAGGAAATTCAGCTCGATCAGCGCGTCTTCGGTGTCCTCGCGACTGAAGCCGCCGCAGATCAAATGCGGCACGGTATCCACCTCGTACTTGGCCTTGATCACCGCGCAGATGCCCACGGTACCCGGCCGTTTGCGCAGGCGGATCTTTTGCAGCAACCCCTGCCCGCGCTCTTTGTAGATCACCTCCTCGCGGTGGTAGGTCACGTTCACATAGCTGGGCTTGAATTCCATCAGCGGATCGATGCCCGCATAAATGGAACGGATGTCGCTGCCTTTGAGGGGCGGCAGGATCTCGAACGAGAACAAGGTGCCCTTGCTCTTACGCAAATGGTCAATGACCTTCATTGTGGATGTACAAACGGCGCAGGGCCCCGAGATTTCGGGTCCCTGCGCCGTTGTGTGGGGCGAAATTAACGCAACAGCGTAACGTTTCCGGTGTATTCCTTGCCGGTGTTCAACCGTAGGATGTAGAAGTACGTGCCTTCCGGCATGTCGTTCGCGTGCCACGTGTTCTTGTAGTTTCCGCTGGTGAAGACCTCCTGACCCCAACGGTTGAAGACGTGCAGCGCGGTGTTCGGGTAATACTGTGCGCCCTCGAAGGTCAATGCATCGTTATGGCCGTCTGCATTGGGGCTGAACACGTTGGGAATGATGATCTCCGTGGGGATCACCACCTGGATGTACGTGTAGGTATCGGTGCAACCGTCCGCCGTGGTAACGGTGAGGGTAATGGGGTAGTTTCCCGGCGTGGTGAAGGTGGGCGCCCAAGTGCTGCTGCTGGCCGTGCCGATTGAATCGTTGGCCCATGCCCAGCCCACGATGGCCGAGCCGTTGCCATTGCTCTGGTCGGTGTAGATCACCGTTGTGCCGGGGAACACGGCATCCTGCGGGTCGGAAGAAAACAAGGCATCGGGCGAATTCGCCGCCACCACGTTCACCGGTGCGGAACTACCCACACAACCGAAATCGTTGGTCACGGTAACGGAGTAAGTGCCAGTGGGAACGATGACTTGCGAAATGGTGTCGCCCGTGTTCCATTGGTAGGTGTCGTAAGGTTCCGTGGTGGTGAGCACTGCGGGTTCACCGCCGCAATTGTACAGCACGCCGTCGATCACGGGGATAGGTGCAGGTCCTTCGGTCACGGTGATGGAATTGCTCACCAAAATGCAGGCGCCGGTGCTGGCCTCCACGTAGTAGGTACCGGGTCCCACCAAGATGGACGGCCCATTGAAGCCGTTGGCCCATACGTATTCATCATAGCCTCCAGTGGCGGTTATCAACACGCCTTGGCCGGCGCAGGCAATGCTGTCACCGGTGATCACCGGTGGTGGCGCAGGCACGTATGTAATGTGGAACACGGCGGTAACGGTAGAGGTGAGCGCAGGGTCGCCATTATCTGTGGCCGTGTAGGTCAGGATGTGGTAGCCGGAATCCAGGACCTGGGGGATAAACTGCAAGCTGATGTTCGCTGTGTTGGCCGGCCCACTGTTGAGCTCCGTGACCGAGGCAATAAGCGGCGGTTCAATGGTGTAAGTAACGGTGGTCAACTGGCCTGTTTCGGGGGAAAGGAAGTTCACGTCCAGGTCCACCAATTCGTTCACGCAAACTTCCACGGTATCACAAAGGGAAGTTCCGCTCGCGATCGGCGGGATGTTCTGGGTGCTTACCGCCGTAGTGAAAATGAAGTTCTTGTCGTCCAGCCAGCTTATGCCATCGGCATTGCCGAATGGACCGTCGTAATCCACGCCAGCATGGTCAAAACGGCCGAATTGGATATAGTCAATGCCATTTCCACGGTTTGCGCCCACGGTGGCGGGAATGCCACCAAAGCCATCAACGCCCAGCGAAGCGGCACCGGTGGTCCACTGCATGTCCTTGTAGCAGAAGGAAACGGTTTGGCCAATGCCGACATCCGTGTTCGTGCCGTCACTTATGATTACTTGGAACGTGTTCAACTTGTCCGTTTCAGAGCTGAAATAACCCACATCCGTCCAGTTCACGTAAAGGGCGTTGGAGGTTAGTTTGTACTTCACCGTACCGCTGCCGCGTGTATCCACATCCGCCCAAAAAGGAGCGACCATGTGGTATTCTTGAAAGCCGTCGCCGGCGATCGGGAATGCAGAAGCACTGTAGGTGAAAATGTTTTGGGCAAAGGATACGTTGCCGTTGTTGTTCACGAAGCAATTGCTGTACAGGTCCCCGTACAAGTTGAATTGGAACGGAAGCGTGATCTGTGCGGAAGAGCCATCATCATTGGGCTGCATCGCCAAAGTGTACGTATTGTCCGGCTCGATCCAGCAATTGCAGTTGCCGCCGTTTCCGCCGCCACCTTTTGCATGGTTGGTGTTGGGTTGCACCGCGGCCACTGGAAGCGTGGAGTACGCCACATGGAATTCCGAAGGCAACGTCCCCGCTGCCTTCATCTCCTGGTACTGGTCAATGGTGAGTTCAACGCGCTGTGCGGAAAGCTGCGTGGAGCAGGCACTCAATAGCAGGCCGAGGATCAGGGTATTTTTCATTTTAAATCGCCGAAGCTCGACGAAGGCGTTTGGGGGCGTGGGATGGGTGGGGCGGGGTATCGAAATGGGCCTGCCAATATAAGGTAAAGCCGCGGTTTTTTAGTCGGGCACGCGTTGCTGGCTAGCGCAAGAGTGTCACGTGGCCATAACGGTCCAACTTGTCGGCGGTGTGTAACGGCCGGTATTCCAAGCGCCACACATATATGCCGGAGTTGGCCTTTCCGCCGCCTTTGCCACTGCCGTCCCAGCCTTTTTCCGGGTCGGTGGTCTCAAACACCAGGTGTCCCCAGCGATCGAAAATGCGCAGGTTGTAATCTTCCGGTGCCATATCCGTGGTGATGGGGCGGAACACATCGTTGATGTCATTGCCGTCCGGAGTGAAGGCCGTGGGTGCCCACAGGTTGTCCACGAAGACATGGATGTTGTCGCACAACGTGTCGCCACAGCCATAGCGGTCGCGCACGGAAAGGCAAACCATGTAGTCGTCCGCGATCTTATCGGGCAATGTGTAGGTAGCTTGTTGGCCTTCCTGCTGACTGAAGTCGGGCATGGTCCAGAAGAACTCAACGGCATGCGGGTCCGTGCCGGTAAACACCATGTTGTTGTTACCGGCGGTGGGGGGGTCGGGCGTGTAAGCGAACGTGCTCACGGGCTGCGGGTCCACCAGCACGGAGCCGGGTGCTATCAACTGGTCCGTGCAGCCTTGCGGGGTGGTCACTTTCAGTTTTACATGGTACCAGCCTGGATCCGTGTACTCATGCGTGAATGAAGCGCAAGCATCCAACGTGCCGGTGCCGTCTCCGAGATCCCACACACACGAGTTGCCCACGTAAATGGGATCGGTGGTGTTGGTGAACGTCACTTCCAACGGAGCGCAGCCGCTGTCGGGGTCGGCGGTGAAGGTGATCACCGGCAATGGGTCAATGTGTACGTCCACGATGGCGGTGTCCGAACGGTGGGCGCAGGTTCCTGGCCCGATGGTCACATAGCGGTAACCGCCGGAGATCACGGTACTCGGGTCGAGAATGCCGTTCGCAACAGTGCTGTCGAGCGGAGAAAGCCAATGCCCGCCTACATCGGGGGTGCCGCCCAACAAGGGGAAAAGCGGGGTGTCGCCGCCGTTGGCGCAGATCACGAGAGAACTGTCCAGACCTGCGATGGGGAGCACGTCCAAATTCACTGTAAGTACGGCCGAAAGCGTAGGGCAAGGCAGCACGGCGGGCACGGTATAGGTGTATACGCCGATGGCTCCCGTGGCCGGGTCAAAGACGTCGGGCACCGTGGCCCCGTTCACGTCAGCCCAAGTGCCAGCGGCATCGGGCGTGCCGGCCAGCATCGTCTTCAGGCTCAGAACTGACGCATCTCGGCACATGACTATGGAACTGTCTTGGCCGGCATCAACGGCCTGCGGGATGGCGATCTGCAAAAAGGCCGTGTCGTTCAAGCAGGGTGCGGTCCCTGCAATGATGTACTTGAAACTGCCGGGGAACATCGTTCCGGGGTCCAACGTTCCGTTGAAGGTGACGCCGGTGGAGGATTGCCACAAGCCGCCGTTCTGCGGATTGCCGGGGATGTGCTGGAACAGTGGGTCTGGATAGTCCCAAGAACAGTAGGCCAAGGTGGTATCGCCTCCCGCATCAGCATGGGGGACGGTGGAGATCGTGAGGATCGCTTGGGCCGCACAGCCGCCGCCATTGTCCACGGAATAGCGGTATGGAGCGTCCGGCGTAGTGCCGGGCGTGAACATGTTGCTCACCGTGTCGTTGGTGAGTGTATCCGTCCAAATTCCACCGGGGAGGGGCTTCCACCCAAGAGGGTGAGCATGTCCACGGGCGCGTCCGAATCACAGTAGACTGCGGCAGAGTTGCCCAGGTCGGGGCTGGCGATCACCTGCACCACCACGATAGCAGTTTGGGAGAGGTTGGGCGTGCCGTCATCGGTACCAGTGAAGGTGATGGTGTGGAAACCGAGGTTTCCCATGTTTGGCACCAAAACGCCGGAAATGGTGCCGTTAACACCACTGGTAAGCGTGGGATTGAACTGTGGCAAATCGGGTGCGCTGAACGAAGGCGTGATGATCTGGTCGGATTCCGGTGCCAAGAAATTAACTTCAATATCCTGTGCTACGCCTGTACACAGCACGATGGTGTCGCAGACGAAGTTGCCCTCCACGATCGGCGTGATGTTGGCGGTCGGCGTTAACGTGGAAAACACGAAGCTCTTGTCATCCAGCCAGCTAACGCCGGAAATTCCGTTAGGTCCGGCATAGTCCACGCCTTCGTGATCAAACTTACCGATGGAGATGTATCCCACGCCGTCACCGAGGTTGGCCCCCACCACTGCCGCGGTGCCGCCAAAGCCGTTTGTCCCGCCGGATGCGCTGCCGGTAGTCCACTGCATGTCCAGATAAGTGAAAGCGACATTATTCCCTACGCCGATAAAGGGGTCCGTGGCATCCGTTAAGATCAGCTGAAAGGTGTTCACCTTGTCGGTCATGGAAGGAAAATACCCCACGGCGACCCAGTTGAAATATGCCGCCGTCGGGGTAATGGAATAGTAGATGTCGCCAGTTCCCCAAGTATCCACGTCGGCCCAGAACGGGGCCACCATCACAAAGGTGGTATTGGGAAACGGGGTGGCACTGAAAGTGCCGTAGGACGCATCGAATGTTACGTTCCCGTTGTTGTTCATGTACAACTGGGTGTAGGTCGTGCCATACAGGTCGAAGCTGAAGGGTAGGTTGATCACACTTGAGCTACCATCGTCATTACCCGGGATGGCTGGAGGTGTATTGGGATCCTGCCACAACCCGCACAGTCCGCCATTTCCGCCGCCGCGTTGCCAGCCGCCATTGGCTTGTACAATGCTATCCACTTGGGCTTGATCGATATGCACTTCCGAAGGCCGCACGTTCGCGGGCAGTTCGCCGTGGGCTTTCAAGTTGGCATATTCCTGCCAGGGAATCTCCGTTTGAGGCTCCGTTTGCGCAGCTGCGGCGAACGCGGCAACGGAAGCACCAAGGAGGAGCAGGCTTCGTATGTCGATCATCACTTTCATCGGAATAGGCGTACTACTTCGGTTTTGTAATGCACTGCGCCACGAAGGTCGGTAATTGCCACCACGCAGCGGTACATGCCGTCCGGCGCGATGTTGCCATTGGGCATACGACCGTCCCACATCCGGGCAAGGTCATTGGAGTTGAACACTTCTGCGCCACTGATGGTCGCTATACGTACATCCACGGCGGCGCTTTCTTCCGCCACGATGCGCAGCTTATCGTTCACCCCGTCGCCGTTCACGGTGAATGCACTGGGGATGTAAATGTCGAACGGTGTTTCGGCAACAGGAGGCTCAGGCTTGTCTTCCGGTTGGATTTCTGCCGGTGGATCGGACGTTGTGCTTTGTTCAGCCTTGGCTGGGGCAGCGGCCTTTTCCGGCACGGGTTCAGGCTTCACGACAGGTGCGGGGGCTGTCGGCACTTTCACAGCGCGTTCGGGTTCCGGCACCGGCACGATCGTTTCATGCTGCTGTGGGGCCGGTTCTTCGAACAATGGGCTAGCAGCCGGAACGGAAGGCTCAGTGGTTTTAGTAATGGCCGGTTGTTCCACATTGCTCGGCTGCGCGGCTGGTTTTGCCTGTGAAACAACAGGTTGCACATTTTCCTTCACGTTTTCCACGGGCGTGGACTCTTCCACAGCAGGCTTTTCCGTGGTGGCAGTCTTGGCGGGCACGGGCACCACCGTAGGCACGGCAACTGTTTCCGCATGTTGCGGCGGCGTTACCGGGGTTTCCCCATTATTCCAAAGGAAGAACGCGCCAATGGCCGCAGCGGCCAATCCGGCGGCGATCCAGCGGTAGGTCGAAGTTGCGCCGGCGGAGCCGATGCGCCCTCTGATGTTCGCCCAAGCACTCGGGTCCACATGCACTTCGTGGCCGTTGAATTTCTCCTGCAAAGATTCTCGCAGTTGCGAACCGTCGGCATGTGCCGCCAGTTTCCCGCTGATCTGCGACCAGGCGTCCTGCGGCGCGGGCATTTCGTGCGCCGCGAAGCGTTGGCGCAACAGTTCGTTCAAGCCGTCATTCATTTCCGATCCCATGGATATCCGCCGTTTCCTTCGGCAGCAGTTTACGCAGGTAGGCCCGCGCTTTCATGAATTGTGATTTGGAGGTGTTCTCCGAGATCCCGAGCATTTCCGCGATGTCTTTGTGCGGGTAACCTTCAATGGCGAAGAGGTTGAACACCGTGCGGTAGCCCGTGGGCAGCGCTTGGATCAAGTCCATCAGTTCGTTGGTGGTCAACTTGCTCACGGCCAAGCCTTCAGCGGAATGCAAGTGTTCGGCTTCCGTGAGGTCCAAACTTTGGTCATAAGGCTTGTTGCGGCGGATGTTGTCCAAGGCGGTGTTCACCATGGTGCGTGCGATCCAGCCGCCCAACGGCCCGTCGCCTCGGAAGCGGTCCATCTTCTGGAACACCTTCACGAAACCATCCTGCAGGATGTCCTGCGCTTGGTCGCGGTCGTGTGCGTATCGCATGCAAATGCTCATCATTTTCCCTGCAAAGGCTTGGTAGAGCGCTTTCTGGGCTGTGGGTTCCCCCTTTAGGCAGCCAGCTACCATTTGCTCATCCGTCATGGCCTTGCGGGGTTATGATGCGATCGGTAGCAGAATGGTTGCCTGCGCCGGGCCGTGAATTTAAGTGAATAGCGGGGAAGGGGGGGTGAGCCTGATAAGAGGTGGGAGGCGGAGCCGTGCTTTTCAAAGCCCAAGCAGGCACGGAGAGCATTTGGGGTCTTTGGAGTCTTGAGTCTTGAGTCTTGAGTCGGGAGTCTTGACTTGCATTGTCTGCGCCTCTGCGCTTCTGCGTCCCCCAATCACCAATCACTATCAACCAATCACCATTCGCATTCCTCCGTGACCTCCGTGGTGAATACCCCACTTCAGCCCATCTGGAAACCCCGAAAACACACCCATTTGCCTCCAGTAACCCCGATCGCGCTACATTTGCCGGTCCTTTCCCGAAAAATGTCCCCTTCCGTCATGGAAGCGCTACCTGAACATACCATCGCCTTTAACGGCTTGAACGACGGTCGCCACGCGTTCGATTTCACGCTGGGTGACGCGTTTTTAGCGGCCACTGGCGTGGAGGAATTCATGGGCGGAAGCATTGAGGCTCATGTGGAGTTGGACAAAAGCAGCCACTTACTGGTCACCAACATCACGGTGGACGGACACATCCGCATGCTGTGCGACCACTGCAATGCGCCGATGGAGCAGCCGGTGGAAGGCACGCAACGCCAGATCTTCAAGCTCAGCGCGGAAGATGAAGGCGACGACGACGAGTTGGTAAGCATAGACCCCAACGCCCAAGAGATCAATTTGACGCACTACATGTTTGAGTGCATCAGCCTTCACTTGCCCATTCGCCATGTTCACCCTGAAGGGCAATGCGACCCCGAGGTTGAAAGCGCGCTGGAAAAAGTACAAGTACACCACGAAGCGGATCCCGACCCCCGATGGGCCGTGCTGCAAGACCTGAAGACCAAGGAAAACTGAACCTCCCATCTCCGTAGACCATGCCAAATCCGAAACGCCGACATTCGAAGACCCGCACCGCCAAGCGCCGCACACACCAAGTCGCTGGTACGCCTACCCTCACCACCTGCCCCACCACCGGAGAAACGCATTTGCGTCACCGCGCCATCCTGGTGGGTGACGACTTGATGTACCGCGGCAAAGTGGTACGCACCAAGGCCGAGGCTGAATAACCACAGTTCGCCGCACCTGGAACACTACCTCGGTAGCCAGGCCCGCATGAGGATAGGAGTTGACATCATGGGCAGCGACCACGGAGCCGTGGTGCCCATCCGTGCCGCCATTTTGGCAGCAAAAGAACTGCCGGAGAACGTGCGTCTTGTGCTGATCGGGCACGAAAAGACTATTTTGGACGGTCTGCGTGCGGAAGGTGCCGACCCCGCCGCGTTCGACATTGTACCCAGCACGGACGACATCAGCATGAGCGACCATGCCACCAAGGCATTGGCGGCGAAAACGAACAGCAGCATCGCGCTTGGATTCGGCATGCTGAAAGAGGAAAAATTGGACGCTTTCGCCAGCACGGGCAATACCGGGGCCATGCTGGTGGGCAGCGTAATGGTGATGCGGCCCTTGCCCGGCGTACAGCGCCCGTGCATCACCAGCATATTGCCCAAGGCCGACGGCAGTTTTGGGCTTATGGTGGACGTGGGCGCCAACGCCGACTGCAAGCCCGAAGTGCTGTTCCAGTTCGGCCTGTTGGGCTCGCTCTTCGCGAAGCACGTTTACCATATTGAAAGCCCCAAAGTGGCCTTGTTGAGCATTGGCGAAGAAGAAAAAAAGGGCAACGCGCTCACCTTGGCCGCGCACGCACTGATGAAGGGCACCGACCGCTTCAACTTCGTCGGTAATGTGGAAGGTCGCGACCTGTTCCATGACAAGGCCGACGTAGTGGTATGCGACGGTTTCACCGGCAACGTGGTGCTGAAAGCGCTGGAAGGCTTCCACAATTTGATCAGTGAACGCGGGCTGAAAGACCCCTTTCTGGACCGGTTCGATTACCAGAACTACGGCGGCACGCCGGTGCTCGGCGTCCATGGCAACGTGGTTATCGGGCATGGGATCAGCAACGCGCAGACCATTAAGAACATGATCCTTTTCACCCGTGAACTGGTTGAAAGCAAATTGAACGCCCGCATCCGCGAAGCATTCCAGTGACCACCTTGCACCCCTCGGCGCAAGGCCGGTGCCGTAAACTACATTGAGAACCATGAAGACCACCGCTGCCATTACCGCCGTACAGGGCTACGTGCCGGAATACGTGTTGAGCAACGCCGTGCTGGAGACCATGGTGGACACCAACGATGCGTGGATCACCGAGCGCACGGGGATCAAAGAGCGGCGGATCCTCAAGGGCAAGGACCAAGGCATGAGCGTAATGGCCGTGGAAGCGGTGAAGGGCCTCTGCAAAAAGCGCGGCATCGACCCCATGGAGATCGATCTGTTGATCTGTTGCACCGTGACCGCCGACATGCAATTCCCGGCTTCGGCGAACATTATTTGCGACAAGGTGGGCGCGAAGAATGCTTGGGGCTTCGATGTGAATGCCGCTTGCTCCGGCTTCATCTACGGCCTCACCACCGGGGCGCAGTTCATTGAAACAGGGAAGCACAAGAAAGTGGTCGTGGTAGGCGCGGACAAGATGAGCGCGATCATCGACTACACGGATCGCGCCACCTGCATCATTTTCGGCGACGGGGCAGGCGCGGTACTGCTGGAACCCAATACGGAAGGGAACGGCATTTTGGACAGCATCCTCCGGTCTGACGGCAGCGGAGCGCAATTCCTGCACCAAAAAGCGGGGGGCTCCATGCGTCCGGCGACCCAGCAAACGGTTGAGGCAAAAGAGCATTTCGTCTTTCAGGAAGGGAAGGCCGTATTCAAATTCGCGGTTACCAACATGGCCGACGTCAGCGCGGAGATCATGGAGCGCAACAAGCTCACCAGCGACGATATAGCGTGGTTGGTGCCGCACCAGGCCAACAAGCGCATCATCGACGCCACCGCAAACCGCATGGGCCTTGATGAAAGCAAAGTGATGCTGAACATCCAGAAATACGGCAACACCACCAGTGGTACCATACCGTTGTGCTTGTGGGAATGGGAAAGCCGCCTGAAAAAGGGCGACAACATCATACTCGCGGCATTTGGCGGGGGCTTCACCTGGGGCTCCGTGTATTTGAAATGGGCCTACGGGTCCTGAACCGACTACTTCTCTATCTTGGCCCTCCAAGGCCGGAACCCATTCCATGGAACCCATGAACATCACCCAGATCCAAGACCTGATCAAATTCGTTGCCAAAAGCGGCGTAAGCGAGGTGGAGATCGAGCAGAAGGACTTCAAGATCACCATTAAGGCGACGAGCAAGAAAGATGCTCCCGTACATGTGATCGCGCAGCCCCAATACGCACCGCCGCCGCAGTTGCCGGCAGCAGCGCCCGCGCCCGCGCCAGCTGCTCCGGCCGCTGCACCAGCCCCTGCGGCGGAGAGCAAATACATCACCGTGAAGTCACCGATGATCGGCACCTTCTACCGTGCGTCCGGCCCCGGCAAACCCATATTCGTAAACGTGGGCGACGACATTAAGCCGGGCAAGACCATTTGCATCATCGAGGCCATGAAGCTCTTTAATGAGATCGAGAGCGAGGTGACCGGTAAGATCGTGAAGGTGCTTGTGGACGATGCCAAGCCGGTGGAATACGATCAACCTTTGTTCTTAGTGGATCCCTCGTAAATGCTGTTGACCGCAACGACGCGGCGACGCAACGAAGTCGCTATGGCGGGCGGAATGCCGGACACAATGAGATCCTTCACCCCAAACCTAACGTTGCGTTACCGTTGCGTCGTTGCGTCGTTGCGGTGAATCCCTGAGCCGCCATGTTCAAGAAGATCCTCATAGCAAACCGCGGCGAGATCGCCCTGCGCGTGATCCGTACCGCCCGGGAAATGGGCATCAAGACGGTGGCGGTGTACAGCACGGCCGACCGCGAGAGCCTTCATGTACGCTTCGCCGATGAGGCGGTGTGCATCGGTCCGCCGCCCAGCAAGGAAAGCTATTTGAACATGAGCCGGATCATCGCAGCGGCGGAGATCACCAACGCGGACGCGATCCATCCGGGCTATGGCTTTCTAAGTGAGAACGCCAAGTTCAGCCGCATCTGCCAGGAGCATGGCATCAAGTTCATCGGTGCGTTGCCCGAACAGATCGAAGCCATGGGCGACAAAGCCACGGCCAAGAGCACCATGATCGCAGCAGGCGTGCCCTGCGTGCCGGGTACTGAAGGATTGGTGACGGACCTTGATGTGGCCAAAAAAGAGGCCATCAAGATCGGCTACCCCGTGATCCTGAAAGCAACGGCGGGCGGCGGCGGCAAAGGCATGCGCTTGGTGTGGAAAGAAGAAGAGTTTGAAGAGGCTTTCGAGAAGGCCAGCCAAGAAGCCGGAGCCGCATTCGGCAATCCGGGCATGTACATGGAGAAGTATGTGCTGGAACCGCGCCACATTGAGATCCAGATCGCGGGCGACCAGTACGGCACGTTCTGCCACATGAGCGAGCGTGACTGCAGCATTCAACGCCGCCATCAGAAACTCGTGGAAGAAACGCCCAGCCCTTTCATGACCAAAACGCTACGGAAAAAGATGGGCGAGGCCGCCATCAAAGCCGCAGCCAGTGTGAACTACGAAGGCGTCGGAACGGTGGAGTTCCTCGTGGATAAGGACCGCAACTTCTACTTCATGGAGATGAACACGCGGATCCAGGTAGAGCATACGATCACTGAAGAGGTCATTGACTTCGACCTCGTACGCGAGCAGATCAAGATAGCTTCGGGCATCCCCATCAGCGGACTCAACTATGAGCCCACACGACACAGCATCCAGTGCCGCATCAACGCGGAAGATCCGTTCAACGATTTCCGGCCCAGCCCCGGCAAGATCACCAGCTACCACAGCCCCGGTGGTCATGGCGTGCGCATCGACACGCACGCATACGCAGGCTACACCATTCCACCGAATTACGACAGCATGATCGGTAAGGTGATCGTTAGCGCGCAAACACGCGAAGAGGCTTTGGCCAAGATGGAGCGCGCGCTGAGCGAATATGTGATCGAGGGCATACACACCAGCATCCCTTTCCACTTGCAATTGCTGCAAAACGAGAAGTTCCGCGCCGGGGACTTTACCACGAAGTTCATGGAGGATTTTGAGCTGAAGAAGCCTTGAGGTCAGTTGTCAGTTGCCTTTGTCAGTTGTTAGGCGTTGTAGCGAACGTTCATGCGATGAAGAAGACACTGTTGGTCCTTCTTTTCTTTTTCGCTTTCCGCGCATTCGGCCAAACCCCTCCAGCCTATATCGACACGTTGTTCCATGGAACGAACGGGTTGGAGAACAAACTCCCGCATGTGGGGATCAGCATCGGGATCTTGCAGGATGGTAAGGCGAGCTATTACGCCTTCGGGAACCTGAGCCACACAAGCGCGCAAAAGGTTGACAGCAACACGGTGTTCGAGGTCGGCTCGAACACGAAATTGTTCACTGCACTTTTACTGGCAGTGCAGATAGCCGTTGGGAAGATTCCCGAAACCGCGTACTTGGACGACTACTTGCCGTATAAGGTGGAATTGGCACCGGGGTTGAAGAACAAGATCCGCCTTACCGACTTGGCATCATCCTCATCCGGGCTACCTACGTTGAGCGGTGATGAATACGACGACTTGCTTTTTGCGAAAGACTCCGTTCAGCCATACAAGTCGGTCGACAAGGACTACATCTACCGCGTGCTGCGGGAAACGACAGTGATCCCAGACCAAGGGAAATACGAGTATTCCAATTTCAACTACGGACTTTTGGGGCTGGTCCTCGAAAACATCACGGGCCGGAAGTACGCATATTTGGTCCGCAAGGACGTGTTGAACCACTTGGGGCTACGGGATACGTACACGGACAGTGTACCGGGCGAAAACGTAGCGGCGGGCTACTACGAAGGCAAGCCGGTCGACTATTTGGAATTGGACGCGCTGAAACCTGCAGGCGTGATGCGGTCGAACGCCACGGACATGCTGCGGTTCCTCGGCTATCAATTGCACCCGCCCGGTGGTCCCATGGGCACGGCTATCGAGCTGACGCAAAAGGAATTCGTAAGCGACTCGACGCTAACAACAGCTTTGGGTTGGCACATCCTGAAGGATGAAGCCCGCGATCCTTACCACATCATGCAAGGTGACACGCCGGGGGATTCATCCCTGTTGTTTTTCGACAAGAAGCGCAACATGGGTATTGTTGTTTTAGTGAACGAAAGCAACCACAACTTGACAGGCATAGTGCTTGACTATTTGCTGGAGAGCATGTTCCGCGAAGAGTAGGTCGAGGTGTTATCGCCGTTTCGCGAGGAGCTAGTGCAATTGCGAGGCGACGAAGCAATCTTTGATCTTACTGGTTGTCTTTTAACCGGAATCGAAGATCGCTTTCCGGCCCGGAGGCCGAGTCTGTTCCTCCTCGCGAAACGGACTTCTTCTTGTGCGCAGTTCGAGCGAAGCGTCGCGCCGAAGCGAAGTCGAGGTGCCGCGAACAGGGGCCGGGGGATGAGGGCTATAATTCCGCCCGTACCTTTTTCGGTAACGAAGCCACGACCAGCGCATAACTGTGGTCGAGCAACTCGCGGATCAGAGAGTCTCGTACGCTGCCATCGGTGGTCACCGTGTTCCAGTGCACCTTGCTCATGTGATAGCCGGGTATAATGCCTTCGTACTCTTCACGCAATGCCACCGCGCGTTCCGGATCGCACTTCAAGTTTATGCTTTCGAAGTTGGTGATGTCGATGAGCGCGAACATCTTGCCCATCACTTTAAAGACGAGCGTGTCCGGCCCGAATGGCGTTTCCTCGGTGATGCCGGGCTTTTCCAAGCAGAGCTGTCGGAATTGCTCGATGTTCATTTCAGTGGAGCGTAGAGCACCGGCCTGCTGGGCGCGGCGTCGTTGATGAAGTGGGGCACCTGCAACTCAAGCAAGTAATCGCCGTCCAGTACCTCATCGGGTACGTAGATCATTTCAGTGATGGAACGGCATCGGTCAATGACGTGCGGAAAATCCCAGAAGGCGTGGTGCGCTGCGAGCTTGCCGTCATCTTGCTCGCGGTCCACGCTTGGGAGGTCCAGCAACAAATGGCGCACACCGATGCTGCGGAGCCATGCACAGGCCTCGGCTTCGATATATGGCGGGTTGGTGGAAGTCCACACTCGTGTACGTTTTTCGGCATCGTTCGGCCACGTGCGGATCACCAAGGCTTCGGGCACGTGTTCGCCCACCGCGCCGCGCAGAAGGCCGAGCGAGATCACTTTGTCGATACCTTCAGTGGTGCGGCGTTCTTGCGGAAGCAGGCTGATCAATTGCGCGGTGAACCAATAGCGCTGGAACATGTTTCCCACGGGCTGCACATCGGGCGAGATGTGCCCTACGCCTTCCGTATGCGTGCCGTGCCCGTGCGGATTGAATGCGGCATCGCGGAAATTCACAGGCGCACCGGCTGCCACGGCGTAGACCTTATCGCCATCGGTCACTGGAGTAAATGATGGTGGCCCCACATGCCATGCGCGCGGTCCCGGACTGTTCGCATCCAAGGGAATGGAAAGGTCGATAGGGTCATTCAGCGCAATGCGCCATTCGCGGCCGTGGTGGGTGAAGGTGGCGATCATGTCGTTGGCATAAATAGATCCGATGCGATGCGGTCTGCGAAGTTTTTTCCTTTCGGCGTAAGGATCAAATGTCCATTTATTTCCTGCAATTCTTCCAGCGCAAGGTAACGATCGATGGTCTTTGCATTCACCTCCCGGAATTTTCCCCCAAGGGCCGAAATTTCCACGCCCCACATGGTGCGCAGGCCGGTAAGCAAGCGCTCGTTGATGCGCTGTGCAGGTGTGAGCAATTCCTCCTCCCAAAAGTGCGTTTTACTTTCCACTCCCAACGCATAGCGCATATTGTTCGCCACATTCCAACGCCGTTTCGCTCCATTGAACGAATGCGCCGAAGGCCCGATGCCGAGGTAGGGCACGCCCTGCCAATAGCTTGTGTTGTGCTTCGCGAAATGGCCTTCCTTGCCGAAGTTGCTGATTTCGTACTGGATCAAACCGGCACCGGCAACACGTGCAATGCCGTGCTCGAACTGCGTCGCTTGTTCTTCGTCATTCGCAGGAATGATGCGGCCCGTTTGCACCTGTTTGTATAACGCGGTGCGTGCCTCCACGGTGAGGCAGTATGCGGAAAGGTGCGGCATGCCGTGATCCAGCGCGATGGTGAGCTGCTCATCCCATTCCGCCAGCGACATTCCCGGCAGGCCGTAGATCAGGTCGATGGTCCACGAAGCAAAACCTGCGTTGGCCACTTGCTCGATCGCGCGAAGCGATTGTAACGCGTTGTGTGCGCGTCCCATCCATTGCAAGCGATCATCACGGAAGCTCTGCACGCCGAGGCTGACCCGTGTAATGCCGATAGCACGCCAAGCCGCGAGCACGTCTTCGGAAATATCATCGGGGTTCGCTTCGATGGTGATCTCCGCATCGCTATCAACTTTTGCCAGTGATCGAGCATCCTCAAGTAACAAGCTTAGTTCTTCCGGCGAAAGCAGGCTTGGCGTGCCGCCACCGAAATAAACGGAACCCAAGACAGCGCCATTGAGCTCCCCTAAGCGCGACCCCAATTCGATGCGCATTGCAGCCAATACGCGCTCCTTCGTGCCCATGGACGTGCTGAAGTGGAAGTCGCAGTACACGCAAGCCTTGCGGCAGAAGGGGATATGGAAGTATAGGCCGGACACGGTGTTGATGTATGGCCACTCGCGTGTCGCGAGTGCCTGCTGCATTACCCCCGCAACGAGATCCTGAACGTAGTCCCTTTCCCCACCGTGGAGCGCTTCACGAAGATCTTGCCTTTGTGGTAGGTCTCCATAATGCGTTTGGTGAGCGAGAGGCCCAAGCCCCAGCCGCGTTTTTTTGTTGTGAAGCCGGGCTGGAACACGGTCTTCAGTTGTGATGCAGGAATGCCTTTGCCTGTGTCGGTTACGTCCACGTGTACGTCGTTGCCGTCTTTTTCCGTGGTGATGGTGATGCTGCCCTCGCCTTCCATGGCATCCACCGCATTGCGGATCAAATTCTCCAGCACCCAGCTGAACAGCGCGCGGTTCAGCGGAACGGAGATGCCGGGGTCTGCGGCTTGCACGTCGATCTTCACGCGGTTGGGTAAACGCGGACGCAGGTAGGCTACGGTATCGCGGAGCACGAGATCGATCTTTTCCGGCACGAGGTCAGGCGTGGAGCCGATCTTGCTGAAGCGCTCGGTGATCATCTCCAAGCGCGTTACGTCCTTTCGCATTTCGGGTACGGCTGCGGGGTCCGTGCCGTTCGCGTCCAGCAATTCCATCCACGCCATCAGGGAACTGAGCGGTGTGCCGAGCTGGTGGGCGGTCTCCTTCGCCATGCCCACCCATACCTGGTTTTGCTCGGCGTTGCGGAAGAGGCTGAAGAGCGCGTAGCTCACCAACAAGAACAGCCCGATGATGATGAGCTGCACATAAGGGAAGTAGCGCAGCTGGGTGATCACGCGGCTTTCCTCGTAGAAAATGTAGTTGCGGCCTCGACCTGCGAGCGATACCTCGATCGGCGGATTGGCCTGTGCCATCGCGGCGATGCGTTCGTTGAGTTTAGTGGGGTCGTTGATGGTTTCTCCCTCGATGTTGCTATGCTCGATCACATGCGTGCGCGTGCTATCGGTGTAGATCACCGGGACGGCCGCAGTGTTCATTACGGTTTCGCTGATGAAGCTGCGGATGATGTTGTCCATGACCTGCTGCAGCTCGGTAACGATGCGCGAATCGGTGTAGTGCAAGTATTGCTTGCGATCCCCGAAGAGGGTGATGGGAATGGGTTCATGCAAAGCGTCCATGCGCTTTACTTCGGCACGCAGTGAATCGGCGTTGACATCCATGCCCGTGCGGAGGTTGCGGCTGGTGGTGGGCCTGCCCTTGTCGTCGGTAATGATCACCGGGATGGTGGTGTTGTCGCTCACCACTTTCAGGTAGAAGCTGAGGTCGTTCACATCATCGCTGGCGAGGTGTACTTGTGCGTCGGCCCAGAGCTCCACGCGCTTGCGTTCCTCTTCGCGAAGCCTGTGGAAAAGCGAGTCCGTGTAGTTCACCAATTGCGCACGGTTGCGTACCGCCTCTGCCCAGAGCTCCACTTTGCGGCGTTCCTCCTGCCGCACCTTGTTCACGATGGTGCTGCTGTACCACAACGAGGCGCCCACGATGGCCATGGCCACCAGTGCGAGCACGAGCTTCCAACGCTGTTTGCGTGAGTAGAGGTTCATTCAGGCCGCAGATGTACGGCATCAAAGGTTAACCGCAAATGTTCGGCTCCAAACCTCAACCGCTGATGAACACTGATAAACGCTGATACGGAATTCCGGTTTGGCGGTTGGGTCGAAAGAGTTGTATCCGTGTACATCCGTGTTCATCCGTGGTTCCAAAACCTGTCTTATCACTCCACGCCGATCACCACTTTGGGCTCGTCTTTATCATCTTTCTGCAACAACCGGCCAAGGCCTTTCTTCGGTTTATCCACGGGCGGCGGCGGGGTGTTTTTCTCGTTGCCGAAGTCCACTGAAACGATGCCTTGTTGCGTTGACGATACAGGTGGGGTGGTTTTTTCTCCGGTGAGAATACCTTTCAAAATGCCCTTCAGCTGCGCGGTTTCTTCCTTCATACGCTCTTTGCGGCGGGCGGCGGCCATGGCGCCGTCTTGGCCGAATTGCAGGTTGTCCGTGGTGCCGAACATGTGCAGGAAAATGCGCAGGCCGGTACCGTCGTCGATGATGGGGCCGAACTCATCACTGCTGCTTTGTGCGGTGCGGAAGAGGTCGCCAAGGCGGAAACTGAGATGGTCGTCCACCTCGCCATCGAAGCCATGGGCACCGCTCACCTCCATGTCCATCACGGAGCTGCTCACCGTCATCAAAGGCAGGTATACCGTGCGGTCCTTGATCTCGATGCGGTTATCCAGCTTCGCGAAGGTGACGTGCTTCAATTGCTTGCGGAGTGCATCGGTGTCCACGAACGGCGAGGTGAGCTTGTTCTTTTGCAGGTAGTCCGCAACCTCCATCAGCGAGGCATGATCGTTCAGCTCGCCGTTCAGCAACGAGATGTCGGCTACGCAGTGCAGCTTGCTTTGGTCGAGGCTGAAATCGGGTCGCAGCGGCGCGGTGAAGGTGAGCTGGGCATCGCCGTGGCCTTTCACGTTGGCCGCGGTGATGAAGGTCTGTCCGAAGTTCTGGAATTCGGAAAAGAGCGTGGTAACGTTGATGCCTTTGAGGTCCGCATTGATCGCCAGCGGATAAGCAGTAGCTGGTCGTGCATCGAGTTTCAAGCTACCGCTCACGCTGCCTTCCGCCGTGTTGAAGGTGAGCGGTTCCAAGGCAAGTTTTTGGCCCGTCATCCGGAAATTGCAGGTGATATCCGTGGCGCGGAACTCTTCAAACTTCAGTTCACCGATGTTTGCTTTGAGGTCGAGGTCGATCTGCGCCGGGAGCGTGAAGGCATAAGTGGATGATGGCACTGGTGCGGCTTTGGTCTTCGCTTCGAGCATAGAGGCCAGATCGATGGAAGGCGATTTGCCGCGCGCCTCGATGGTAAGCCGCTGGTCTTTGAAAAGTGCGTAAGGCATCAGGTTGTGAAGCGTGCCGGTAAGCTCCATGGCATTGCCTTGCAAGTTGAAGCGCAGGCCGTGGACGAGCGCGTCGTTGCCGTCCAAGGCCAGTTCGGCATTCAGTTCCGACACGCGGTGACGGAGGCCTTTCATTTTCAGGCTGGCGTCCTTCAGTTTCACGCTGCCGGTAATGGCCAGCCCGTGCAGGTCGGCAGCCCTGAAATCCTCCACATCGCGCAGCCGGCCTTGGATGTGGGCCTCGGCCTTCATGTTGCCGGTCACTTGTTCAAGCGTGTCCAAGCCAACGAAGCGCAGCAGATCGGCGAGGCCGAGATTGGCGTGGATGTTGGCGTTGAGCTTGGCGTTCTTCAGCCCTGCCAATTCCATGTTACCGCCTACTGGCCCGGAAGGTGATGAGGCCGTAAAATTCTTAACGGTGAGTTTGCTGGGTGCCCACTTTGGCGTGAGGTCCACAGAGAATTCACCCTGCACTTGGCGGAAAACGGTCTTGGAGGCGAGTTCCGTGAAGCGGCCATCGCGCAGTTTCATGCCCATGGAAAGCGACGGGCCCGGGGAATCCAACGGGCCAGCGTAGTGGATGGCGAGGTCCGCGCTGCCGTCCATGCCATAGCGGGCCATGGTCTTTCGGAGGTTTTCGGGAAGCAGTTGCACCACGCTGGCGAGGTCCAATCCAAAGCCGTTGGCGCGCAGCTCAATGGCATCCCCGGTCTTGCCAGGAAGCACGGCCATGGTCACGTTCAGTGGGGTTTTCCCGAATAGCAGTTCGCCTTTATCAATGCGGAATCCGCCAGCTTCACCACCAAAGGCCATCTTCAGGTCCACGGAAGCTTTGCGGTCGGCCAGCAGCGTGCCGTCCTTGTCGTTCCAATGGCGCAACCACAGGTCGCCAGCCGTAGTGAGGGAAGATCCGGAATCGCGGAAGCGCCCGCCCAGAGCGAGTTTTTTGCTGTTGATGGCCACTTCCAAGCCGGAACGGTCATCGCGGAAGCGGCCCGCCAGCCCATCGAAGGTCACCCGGCGCAGGTCGATGTCCGTACTGCTGCCGCTGGCGGTGGAGCTGGTATCGGCCTTCCACACTTCCCAGTTGCCGTTGCCGTTGGCATCCAGCCCGGGATAGAGTTTCACGTCCGTGCCGTGTACTTCACTCACGGTATAGTTGCCGGTTATCAGAGCGAAAACGCTGAATTCGAGGTAGAGGTCCTTGGCGTAGAGCAGGGTGTCCGGCTGCTGCCCATCGGTGCGCACTTCTTCCATGTAGGCGTCGTGGATGCGCAGCGATGCCTGCGGGAAACGCTTGATCAGCGTGAGATCGATCCCGGTCTGGTGCAGCGGCGCGGTGAGGTGCGTGTTCAGTTCGGAAACCAGCTTGGCCTTCACTTCATCCTGAAAGAAGTAGGCAATAGCCGCCAGCAAAACGAGCAACCCCGCGAAGACGGAGAAGCTGATGAGTGCGATACGGCGGAACAGGCGTAACATGGGCAAGGTCGAAAAGTACCGGTGCGCGTGGGTTGGCGGGAGCGAATGGGCCATGGATCGTCCACAGGCCGATGTTCACCAACAACGCGAAAGGCGTGCCGGAAGTGTGTTTTAGTACAAGCACTCGCGACACGCGAGCGCTTGCTTGGTCGCTTGGGCCGACCGAATAGTTGGCACTCGGCTGGGGCCGAGCGCCAACATTGAGGTGGCAAGCGCTCGCGTGTCGCGAGTGCTTGCGTGTCGCGAGTGCTTACCACCTTTGCACCATGAAACGGATCATTGCCGCCATCATCATGCTGGCACTTGCCCTGCTGGTGTTTTTCATCACCCGCGAAGTGTATCGCCCGGCGGCATCTTCCGAGTCGGTGAGCAGCACGGTGTTGTTGGAGCGCATCCGCCCGGTGTTGAAGCTGATCACGGTGGAAGGCGATTTCAGCGAGCTTTACAACTACCGCAACGCCGAAGCGCCTTTTGATTGGTTGAAGCAGTTTCAGCCGTTCCAAAAATGGGCCGTTTTGCGGGTTACCGGAAAGGCCAGTGTGGGGTACGACTTGGAAGGATTGAAGCTCGATTTCAACGACGCGGACCATACCGTGAGCTTGGTTTCCATGGGGAAGCCGCAACTATTGTCGCTGGAACATGACGTGGACTACTTCGATCTGGAAGCTGGCACGTTCACGTCATTTACAGCAGCGGACCACAGCCGGATCAATGCGCAGGCCAAGGACCTGATGCGGAAAGCGGTAGAGCAAAGCGGGTTATACAAGTCGGCGGAAATACGTCGCGATGAATTGTTGCCGGTGTTGCGTTCCTTGGTGGAAAGTGCCGGCTGGACCCTGAAAACGCCCGGCATGGAAGAGGTTCCGACGAAGCCGATGCCGCAGTAGAGCGCACGGGACAGGAACGCGCCTCCTTACTTTCGTGACCTCATGTCCAGCCTGAAGATCGTGTCGCCCACTACCTATTGCCCCTCGCTCACCCGTTACGAGCGCTGGCACACGCGGGCCGTGATGGTGGGCGACGTGGGCATCGGAGGCGCCAACCCGATAAGGGTGCAGAGCATGACCACCACGGACACCATGGACACCGCCGGGACCGTGGCGCAGAGCATCCGGATGATCGATGCGGGCTGCGAGATCGTGCGCATCACCGCGCCCAGCAAGTCCGAGGCGGAGAACCTCGCGGAGATCAAGAAGCAGTTGCGCGCCAAAGGCTACAAAGCGCCGCTGGTGGCGGATATCCACTTCACGCCCAACGCCGCTGAAATCGCCGCACGCATCGTGGAAAAGGTACGCGTGAATCCGGGTAACTACGCGGACAAGAAAAAGTTCGACGTGCGCGAATACACGGATGCGCAATACAACGATGAGCTGGAGCGCATCCGCAAACGCTTCTTGCCCTTGGTGAAGATCTGCAAGGAGGAAGGCACGGCCATGCGCATCGGTACCAATCACGGTTCGCTCAGCGACCGCATCCTGAACCGCTACGGCGACACGCCGCTGGGCATGGTGGAAAGCGCGTTCGAGTTCCTGCGCATCTGCCGTGACGAGAACTACCACGAGATCGTGCTGAGCATGAAGGCCAGCAACACCCATGTGATGGTGCAGGCCTACCGGTTGCTCGTCCATAAAATGATGGAGCTGGGCTGGGATTACCCGCTGCATCTGGGCGTAACCGAGGCCGGTGATGGTGAGGACGGTCGCGTGAAAAGCGCCGTGGGTATCGGTGCCTTGTTGGAAGACGGCTTGGGCGACACCATCCGCGTTTCGCTTACAGAAGATCCGGAGGCGGAGATCCCCGTGGCGCAGGAGCTGGTGGCGCGCTATCCGCGGAAGAAGCATGATCCGATACTGCCGGTGGAACACGTGCCGATGGACCCGTTCAGCTACGCCCGCAGGCATACCCGCGAAACGCTCAACATCGGTGCGCGCCACGTTCCGGTGGTAATCGCGGACATGAGCAACAAGACAGCCATCACACCCGCGTCCTTTTTCGCATGGGGCTATCGCTACAGCGTGCCGAACGACAAATGGAACATCGCGGACCAGGCCTGCGACTATGCCTTCATCGGCAAGAACAGCATCGACTTCGCGATCCCAGGTACGTTGGGCATCATCCAAGACCACGCTGTTTGGCTGAAGGACCGCGCCAAGCCGCGCCATTACCCGTTCATTACGACAAACGACTACCGCGCAGGGGTGGAGCAGCACGACCAATTCAACCTCGTCTACGCCACGTTGCCGGACCACGATGCCACGTTGATCGAAAAGCTCCGAGACGATCCCACGGCCGTGCTGCTGATCGACACTTACAACGCGCACGGCATGGCCGAGCAACGCCGTCTGCTGTTCGAGCTGATGGAAGCGAAGTGCGAGGTGCCGGTCATCCTCGGTCGCGCTTATGGCGATATAAGCCGCGAGAAATTAGTGCTCCACAGCAGCACCGATATCGGTCCGCTATTCTTGGACGGCATGGGCGACGGCATCTTTATCGCGGATGAAGATGGTGGACGCGAAGATCTCGTGTGCCGCACGGCGTTCGGGATTTTGCAGGCCACCCGCACCCGCATCAGCAAAACGGAATACATCAGCTGTCCGAGCTGCGGCCGCACCCTCTTCGACCTGCAGGAGACCACGGCCAGGATCCGCGCTCGGACCAGCCATTTGAAAGGCGTCAAGATCGGTATCATGGGCTGCATCGTGAACGGCCCCGGCGAAATGGCCGATGCGGATTACGGCTACGTGGGCACCGGCGCGGGCGTGAGCACGCTGTACAAGGAAAAGGAAGTCGTGAAGCGCAATGTGCCTGCCGCCAAAGCCGTGGACGAGCTCATCGAGCTGATCAAACAGGGTGGGGATTGGGTAGAGACGGAATAGTGCGAAAAGTGGTTTTATACCACGAAGGACGCTAAGGACACGAAGTAGAGTCCAAAAGACCGAAGGCCACGCGTTGGTTTGGCCAATCGTTTCCTGCCGAACTTCACCCCATGTCAAAATCCATTCTCATAGCTGGTGCCACAGGTTTGGTGGGCAGCGCCTGTCTCCCGTTGCTGCTCCGCGAAGAACGCGTTGGCAAGGTGGTCGCATTGGTGCGCAGGCCATTGGAAGTTCAACACCCCAAGCTCGAACAATGGGTAGCGCCGGGCAAAGACCTGCTCCAAGCCTTGAAGCCGGAAACCGTGGATGCCGTGATCTGCTGCTTGGGCACCACCATCAAGAATGCCGGGAGTCAAGCGGCTTTCATCGCTGTGGACAAAGACTTGCCACTGGGGATTGCACGCTGGGCCAAGTCACAGCTCGTTCCCACCTATTGCATCATCAGCGCCATGGGTGCTGACGCGAATTCAAAGATCTTTTACAGCCGCGTAAAAGGGGAGGTGGAACAGCAATTGGAAGCCATGGATTTCGGCAGTTTGGCGTTGTTCCAGCCGTCGGTCCTCACTGGTCCGCGCAATGAAAAACGCATTGGCGAGCGCATCGGCATTGCGGTGATGAAGGTGGTCGATCCCTTGCTTTTCGGGAGCATGGTGAACTACCGCACTATGCCGCACCACGTGCTGGCGCAAGCGTTGGTGCATTCAGCGCTTGCGCCGGAGCCGGGGGCAAAGCGTTATTTCTACCGCGACATTCTGCGGATCGCTGGAACATAGAACGTGGCCGTCGGAAGGAGATTTGAAGTCCCGGCAGTACCATTCGCAAAGGGGCCGCCTCTTTCGAGGCAGCCCCTTCGTTTTGATTGAAGTCCCCGCTTGGTCACCGTCTTCGGGACCCTGCGTTGGGACGTCCGCCCCTCACCCTTCCACAGTCCCGAGGTATTCCTTGATCGCTTGCACGTAGGTCTCGAACGCCTTCAAGCCTTTCGCGGTAAGGGAACAGCGCGTGTTGGGATAATTGTCCTTGAACGACTTCTTCACTTCGACGTACCCGGCATCTTTCAAGTTGGAGATCTGAGCGCTAAGGTTACCACGGGTGGCACCGGTTTTCTCCAGCAGGAAGTTGAATTCCGCACCGTCCAGCCCCACCAACAGGCTCGCTATTGCGAGCCTGAGCTGGTTGTGCAGAACGGGGTCAAGCGGTGCGAAGGCCATCCTCTTGACGCTTTAACAGAATGCCCGGCACGAGGTAGCCGAATACCATCGAGATACAATATGCAGACACGATCACCGTGTCATTCCCGCTGAAGAACATGACCAGGCCGGCCACCCAGAACAACATGCCACCAAAGATCAATGGTTTGAAGCGCATGATCTGACCCGTTAGGAAGGTGGGCATTGCGGTGAGAAGGGTAATGGCAGCACCCGGGTTTCTGCCTGAGCCGGTGAATGAGAACATCATAAGGAGCATGGTGATTACGAAAGCCCCCCATATCCATCCCACCACCCGGTCCATCGGGTTTGAAACCTGCTCCTTCTTGCCTTGGCGAAAACCGAATATGGGACTGATTATGCCGCCCAACACGCCTGCCACACCCCAAGCGGCTCCGTGGGCCCAGGCGTTACCGGCATCCCGCATCAGGTAGGCGGTCACCATGGCGGCTAGAAGCAATACCCCCCACATGAGGAAGTAAAAGCTTATTCGGGAGAAACTGCTCTTCGCTTGCCCGATCATCGTCTCGATAAGCTTGAGGCTTTCGGACGGGGTGAGTTCTTGTTCCATCTGGTGTTTGTTTAGGTGGTCGAATGAGTTCGACGGGGCAAATGTAGACAAGTTTAGAATATAAACAAGAAATATTCTTTAGCTCTTCGCATCTTGCAGGCTCAGCCACGATCCCATGCTTCGAATCCTCCTTCTCCCGTCCCTCCTCCTTGCTGCGTTGATGACCTGCGCACAGAAAGGTTCGATAGTTCCTGCCCCCGTTTGGAAAGCCGGGGAAAGGCGCCAAGTATCGATAACGGAGGCCATCCGCTTTACGATGGACTCGGTCAACTACAACATCATCAAGAGCAGCAGCTATACCTTGGAAGTCCTCGCAGCGGCCAAGTACGACTACGTGCTCGGCATCCGCACGGGCACAACGGACCTGCTTGTGAAGGAGGGCGAATTGCAAGCCTTGTTGGACAGTACAAAGCAAGACAGCCTGAAGCGGTTTTTACAGACCTGGGCCGAAGGGGCCTACAAACCATTGGAAGGTCTTCAAAGCCGTTTCACCGTTACCCTCGCCGGTGAAATTACCGCGCCAGTAGACCCCGTGGGCACGGTGGAAGCCTTGCGTCCCGCGTTGGCCAAGGTTGTTAAGAACATGGGCGACGCTGTCGCGGAGTTCAGGGGCATTGCACCTGCACCGCTCCCCAGTGCCCGTGTCGATTATCTCTCCGATTCCCTTTACGCGGTGCTGGTCCGGTCGCAAGTGCCTGAGCTGCACCGCCTGTTGCGCGTGTACGGCACCACTTTCCCGTTGACCGGTTCGCAAAAGGAAAAAGTCACGGTGAAGGAAGTCCGATCCCCGCTCCGGTACCAATACATGGATCTGCCTGCGATGGTAGAGGCCGGGCTGGACATTGTGGATGCCAAAAAGATGACGGGTAGAACCATCACAACGTACGATACTGATGCGCTTTTCACAGCGATGACCAAGGACAAATGGACCACCGAGGCGAAGCCCGCCAACTTGTCCTTGACGGAAGAATGCGTGACGGGATTCGATCGGAACACCACTTGGCCTACCTCTTCCACGTGCGAGACGGAATTCCGTTGCGGCGCATTCCGGATGCACATCACTACGAAGACCGCATACGAAGTGGTGCGGTAAAACGCTTCGGCCCGCGCTTAGAACGAAGCCACGGTGAGCCGCTTGGCGTCAGTCTCGGCTACATCCATGCGCGCCAGCAACTCGTCGCGTTCCTGCTTAAAGGCCGGGAGTGCAGCTTGGTCCAAGGGTTCGGCGCTTGGCATCACTTCTTTACGTGGATCCACTTGTTCACCGTTCTTCCAAAAACGGTAGCACACGTGCGGTCCGGTGGCCAAGCCCGTGCTTCCCACTTCACCGATGATGTCGCCTTGTTTCACTACTTGGCCTTGCTTCACCAGGATCTTGCGCATGTGCAGGTACTGCGTTTCGTAGGTGCGGTTATGTCGGATCTTCACGTAGTTGCCGTTACCGGCGGTGCGCCCGGCCTTCTCCACCACGCCGTCGCCCACGGACATGATCGGTGTGCCGTACGGTGCTGCGTAGTCCGTTCCGAGGTGCGCCTTCATGCGGTGCTGCACGGGGTGAAAACGTTTCAGGCTGAAGCCCGAAGAAATGCGGCTGTACTTCAGCGGCGCTTGCAGAAAAGCTTTGCGCAAGCTCTTTCCTTCAGCATCGAAATAGGAGGTTACGCCGGACGCGTCGGTGTGGAGGAAGGCTTCGCGGACATCATCGCCCTCGTAGCGCACGCCTAGGAGTTCAGGCTGGCCGTAGTCTTTTCCGTCCACGGTGTTCTGCTTGTACACCATGGTGAAGCGGTCGCCTTTTTGGATGCGGTAGAAATCCACCGTCCATTGGAACACGTCACTGAGTTTCGCGGCCAGCGCGGGGGATGCGCCGGCATCGATGAGGTCGTTCCACAACGCGCCGGACACGGCCACGCTTATGCTTTTCTCCACGGTGTGGATGGGGCGCTTCTCCAGATGAACGGCGAAAGGCGATCGCAGGTCGAAAACCACGTGGTCCACGGGATCCGTTTCGTACACGAAATAAGTGGGCGTGGTGTCGTTTCCTTCCGGGAAGATGAACGCAATGGGATGTCCGGCACGCATGCGGTTGATGTCGAACACGGGCGCGGAAATATTCACCAACGAGTCGATGGCGCCTGCACCGATGCCGTATGGCGAGAGGATACCGCCCAAGGTGCTACCGGGCATCACTTTGGCATGGTCCACACGGAAACCGGCGAGCGGAATGCCATAAGCACTGGGCATGGTAGGCAAAGAATCTGTTACCAAACTGTCCTGTGCGGCCGAGTATTCCTCGTGCGGGCCGAGGTCCACGGCGAGGTAGAGGTATGAAGCCGCCAATGCACCAAGCACCAGCGTGCCCATCATCCATCCTGTTTGTCTACGCATTGGCGCAAGAAACAACGCAAGGCAAGGGCGCTTGCGTGTATTAACCAGCTTTTTCAACAATTGTGCTGTGAAAGGCGCACGTTGTTACAGCTTGGCGACCGGATTTGCCAAGCCTTCGTAGCTGCTCAGTTCCATCTTGATGGAACCCACAAGCACCTTCGCTTCCGCGAGCACGGGGATGTGGTTGGCATCGTCGGTGATCCACACGTTGAGGTCGTCATTGGCTTTGAACACGCGGCCTTCCTGCACCACCGGTTGGAAATTCAAGCAGCGGAATTTACCGTTACGAAGCTTGATGGTTTCCTTGCCGATGTAGCGCATGCGCAGGTTCCATTCTTCATTGTCCATGAAGCAGGGAATGGTGAATTCCTGCCCCGGAGTTGCGGTGGAATAATCGATGGTGCGTGCGAAATAGAACGCGCTGAGCATGTCCTGCGCAGAAGCCGGCACGTCGTACGTTTTGTTCTCTTGCGTGGTTACCTTGCGGCGGTGCTGCAAGTAGAGGTAGTCTTGGCTGAAAGTGTATCCGCCTTCGTCAACACGACGTGTAAAGACCCAAGGGAAAACGCCCTCTTCATCGAAAAAAGTCTCGTAGCGGTCGTCCACTTTGTAGAACGCTTTGAAAGCACCCGTGCTCTGGCCTTTGCCCACGGCATGCAGCACTTTTCGGCCTTCGATCTCGCGGTCACCCTCCTTCAATTCCAACGTGGCTTCACCGGCGTTCAACCAGCCGTAATGCAACACGTAGGTGAGCTTTTCCCCCGGCTGGAAAGCGTTGTGGGAAACAGTGCGCAAAGGGAACACCTCGTCCTTCGGGGAAGGCGCGGGCGACTTTTGGGCGAAGCCTACGGAAAGCACGCAAGCAGCCCCAAGGGAAAGGAATGATCGAGTAGCCATGCCCCACCACTTGCAATTGCCGTACCAATTCGCGTAACCTGCCATGGCCCAAAGGTTTACACGACGATGTTCACGATGCGTTTGTGGACCACGATCACCTTTTTCGGGGCTTTCCCTTCCAAACGCAGTTGCACTTCAGGGTTCGCAAGCACCGCTGCCTCCACGTCTTCTTTGGAAAGCGCGACAGGGAATTCCAGCTGCAAGCGTGTCTTGCCGTTGAAGCTGATGGGATAGCTGAAGTTGCTTTCCTCCAGGAAGCGGGCATGCCACTGCGGCCACTTCGCCGTGGTGATGCTGTCCGCATGCCCCAACAGGCTCCACAGTTCCTCAGCGATGTGCGGCGCGAAGGGCGCTAGCGCGATGGTGAGCGGTTCCAAGATGTCGCGCTTGTGGCATTTCAGCGTGCCCAGTTCGTTGGCCGCGATCATGAACTGCGCCACGCTGGTGTTGAAGCTCATTTTTCCGATGTCCTCCGTCACCTTCTTCAGAGTGGCGTGGAGGACTTTCTGCTCGGCATCGGTGGGTGCTTCCTCGCTCACGCTGAGCACATCACCTTCGAAGAAGAGGTTCCAGAACTTCTTCAGAAAGCGGCTGGTGCCCTCGATGCCGTTTGTGTCCCAAGGCTTGCTTTGCTCCAGCGGCCCGAGGAACATTTCGTACAGGCGCAACGTGTCGGCGCCGTATTTTTCAATGATGTCGTCGGGGTTCACCACGTTGAACTTCGACTTGGACATTTTTTCGACTTCCCTTGTGCAGACAAATGTGCCGTCTAATTCGAGAAACAAGCGGTATTGCTCATCTGGAGCGTGCTGGCTTCTCCAATCGTTGAATAGGCTGACATTCAGTCGATCTTTATCGTCTACGAGAGCTATGGGAACGTGTTGGTTTAAGAAACTGGTCGCTTGGAATTCCTCAATCTGAATTTCCGGAAAACCGGGATTGTTTTCTTTATAGATTGAGGTTAGCTCATCTGACGCAGCATTTTCTTGAAACTGAGGAATTCGCCCTTTTGAGACTAGAAACCGAGGAGCCTTAGCTCCATTCCGATCCGAATTATGCAGAAATGCTTTATGTGTGTGTACGACAGGAGTAAATGCCGATACCCCCTGAATCATCCCCTGGTTCACCAATTTCTTCGCCGGTTCATCAAATGGGATCCAGCCGCGATCGAAGAGGAACTTGGTCCAGAAGCGGAAGTAGAGCAGGTGGCCGGTGGCGTGTTCGCTGCCGCCCATGTAAAGGTCGATCTGCTGCCAGTAGTTGATGGCTTCCGGCGAGGCAAAGCGGCCCTCGTTGTGCGGATCCATGTAGCGCAGGAAGTACCAGCTGCTGCCGGCCCAGCCGGGCATGGTGGTGGTTTCCAACGGGTATGCGCCCTCATCCCCCAACCCCTTCTCCGAGGGAGAAGGGGAGCCTGAGCCCTCACCCCCGGCCCCTCTCCGATGGAGAGGGGAGTAGGTCCAGTTCTTTGCTCTGGCCAAGGGAGGTTCGCCGGTTTCCGTGGGCAGGAATTTGTCCACTTCGGGCAGCACCAAGGGCAGCTCGCTTTCCGGCAACGGATAGGGGATGTCGTCCTTGTAGTAGATCGGGATGGGCTCGCCCCAGTAGCGCTGGCGGCCGAAGGCGGCATCGCGCAGCCGGTAGTTGATGCGGCCTTCGCCTGCACCCAATTTTTCCAGTTCCTCCGTGGCGCGGCGGATGGCATCGGGCACCTGCATGCCTTTCAAAAAGCCTTCGCTGCAGATCACGGCGTCCTTGCGTTCGTCTGCCGCTTTTTCAATGTCGGCACCTTCGGTAACGGCGATGATGGGCAACCCGAAATGCTTCGCAAAGCGCCAATCGCGCTGGTCGCCGCCGGGCACGGCCATTACGGCGCCGGTTCCATAGCCCGCCAGCACGTAATCGCCCACCCAGATGGGAACGTCCTCGCCGGTGAACGGATGCTTGGCGTACGAGCCGGTGAAAACACCGGAGACTTTGTCCACTTCCGCCTGTCGCTCGCGCTCGCTGCGGTTGGTGGAGGTCTTCACGTAGGCTTCTACTTCGGCGCGTTGGGTGGCGGTGGTTAGTGTTTGCACGAGTTCGTGCTCTGGTGCTAAGGTTAGGAACGAGACACCAAAGAGGGTGTCTGGTCTGGTTGTGAAGACTTCGATGCCCTTAACCCCCGGCCCCTTCTCCGAGGGAGAAGGGGAGGTGCCCTCACCCCCGGCCCCTCTCCGAGGGAGAGGGGTGGCGGCCTCAACATCCGTGCGCTCCGCGAGTTTCTCTTCTTCGGCAACATTGGTGCGCTTACTCAAGACCTCCTTGATTTTATCCCTTACTTGATGCGTATCCCGATAGACTTCATCATTGGTGAAGCGGATGACATCAAATCCCAATTCCTTCAATCGAATTGAGCGAGCAGCATCCTCTTCTTTTTGGAGATCATGGATATCACCATCAACCTCGATCACCAAACGCTTTGGCAGCGAAACGAAATCCACGATAAACCGATCAATGATGTGCTGCCTGCGGATTTTTTCGCCGGTCCCTTTCCCACGGATCAACTGCCACAATTTGTCCTCCGCGTCAGTGGGGTTCTTCCGCATTGAATTGGCATGTGCCATCAATCGACCGGCGATTGCGGGGTCGGCAGTGAAATAGCCAGCACGCGCCGGAGCAACTTCGGAGCGCATCCCCCTCTCCTCCGGAGAGGGGCTAGGGGAGAGGGCAAATCTCACGCTTGCACCGGTGCTCCTCCCGATCCAATTCCGCTGCGCCTCCTTCATGGAAGTCGTCCAGTCAAGCTCATCCAAGCCGTCCAGCAGGCGTTGCGCATAGGCGGTGATGCGCATGCTCCACTGCGGCATGCGCTTACGTTCCACGGGATGGCCGCCGCGCTCGCTCACACCGTCCTTCACTTCATCGTTGGCCAGCACGGTGCCCAGCGCGGGGCACCAATTCACCCAGGCATCGCTGAGGTAGGCCAAGCGGAAGTGCTGCAACACCATTTGCTGTGTGCGCTCGCTGAAGCTCTTCCATTCCGCAGCTGTGAACGGACCAATGGCCTCTTCAATATCGCCGGTAAGGACCTCTGCGTCTTGGCCTTGGCAGCCTGTCGCTTCGAACCGAGTGATCAGCTCCGCGATGGGCCGTGCCATGTCGGCTTTGGGGTCGTACCAGCTGTCGAAGAGCTGCAGGAAGATCCACTGCGTCCATTTGTAATAGTCCGCGTTGCTGGTGCGCACCTCGCGGCTCCAATCGAAACTGAAGCCGATGCGGTCCAGTTGTTCGCGGTAGCGCGCAGCGTTCTCTTCCGTGGTTTTCGCCGGATGCTGGCCGGTCTGGATGGCGTACTGCTCGGCGGGCAGGCCGAAGCTGTCGTAGCCCATGGGGTGCAGCACGTTGAATCCGCTGTGCCGCTTGTAACGCGCCACGATGTCGCTGGCGATGTAGCCGAGCGGATGCCCCACGTGCAGACCGGCGCCGCTGGGGTAGGGGAACATGTCCAGCACGTAGTACTTCGGCAATGTTGTATCGTTTTCCACGCGATACGTGCCGCGCTTGCGCCATTCGTCACGCCATTTCTTCTCGATCTCCGTGTGGTCGTATGCCATAATTCCCCGTCAATGGTGGGCGAATTTAGCCTGCTGGACCGGGAGGCGAAGGCAATGCACGATCGGCCTTGGGTAAAACCACGGAACTGCGGCACTTGCGATGCGGCTGCGCCGAATAACTTCGCCGCCCAACATGGCCACGGAACGTTACATCAAATCGCGTACGCGCAGCAGCAATGTGGGCACCATCGTGGGTGTCACCTTGGTGCTTTTCATGCTGGGCCTGTTGGGCTTTATGCTGCTGAATGCGCGTGAGCTGGAGCGGCATTTCAAAGAGAACGTGAAGGTGGACATCTACCTCAATCGCGACCTGCGCGAGGTGGACGTGATGAAATTCCGCAAGCAATTGGATGCCGGGGCATTCACGCGGGAAACACGCTACGTCACCGCGGATGAAGCCGCCGAACAGATCAAGGCGGACATGGGCGAGGATTTCTGGGGTGTGCTGGGCGCGAATCCGTTGTTGCCGAGCATCGAACTGTACGTGAAAGAAGCCTACGCCATGCCGGACAGCTTGAAGGGCATCGCCGAACACCTGCGGCAAGACCCCGGTGTGCAGGAAGTGAAATACAACCCGGTGGTGGTGGAGAACATCAACGCCAACATGGGCAAGCTGCGTTGGATCTTGCTGGGCTTCAGCGCGCTGTTATTGGTGATCGCCGTGGCGTTGATCAACAACACCATCCGCTTGGCCATCTACAGCAAGCGCTACCTCATTCGTACAATGCACTTGGTGGGTGCTACAAGTTGGTTCATCAAGCGACCATTCCTTGGCAACAGCCTTTGGCAGGGCATCGTGTCCGCCATTTTGGCCATTGGACTGTTGGTAGGGAGCATCCAGTTGATGGTGCATTGGCAGCCGGATCTCGCCACTTTGGTGCAACCTGAGCCCTTGGCAATTTTGTTGGGCGGCATCGTGGTATTGGGTCTTTTGATCTCCTTGGTCTCCACTGCGCTGGCTGTTCGGCGCTATCTCCGTATGAACACGGACGAGCTCAACTGGACCTAACCTCGTACTTTCGCACACTTCAAACTAAAACCATGGCTGGACGCACCGAGGAGGCAATGGCCTTCGATAGCACGAATTACAAGATGCTGCTCATCGGCATCGGCATTGTGATCTTGGGCTACATACTCATGAGCGGCGGCGGCAGCGGCGACCCCGAAGTGTTCGATGCGAAGGAGATCTTCAGTGCGCGCCGGATCACGGTGGCCCCCATCGTTTGCCTCATCGGCTATGTATTCGTCATTTACGCCATCATGCGGAAAAGCCGCGCGGAGGAATAGTTGTTCATCCATTTCACGGGGAGGCACGACGAAGTGATCTTTGATTTGTGATTGGTTGATGGTGATTAGTGATTGGACAGCTGCCGAGCGCCCTCTGCAGCCTGACAACCGACAACTATTCCTCTGTGCAACTCCGTGTCTCCGTGTCTCTGTGGTATAATCCTCCTCCCTCCCTCTCATGACCATCCTTCAAGCCATCATTATTGCCATCGTTGAGGGCCTTACCGAATTCCTGCCCATCAGCAGCACAGGCCACATGGTGATCGTGCAGGCGCTTCTCGGTCTGGAGCCCACGGAATTCACCAAGGCCTTCATGGTGAACATCCAGTTCGGTGCTATCCTTTCTGTAGTCGTGCTGTATTGGAAACGCTTCTTCCGTTCCATGGATTTCTACTGGAAATTGCTGGTGGCCTTCATCCCGGCGGCGATTTTCGGCTTGCTTCTCGGCGAATACATCGACCTGTTGCTGGAAAATGTAGTGGTGGTTGCCGTTGCGCTGTTGCTTGGCGGTATCGTACTGCTGTTCGTTGACAAATGGTTCCAGCCGCGGGGCGTGGACGATGTGAACTATCCGCGGGCATTCGGCATCGGCCTGTTCCAGTGCTTGGCCATGATCCCAGGCGTATCGCGGTCGGCGGCCACCATTATTGGCGGCATGTCCTTCGGGCTCACGCGAAAGAACGCGGCGGAGTTCTCATTTTTCCTGGCGGTGCCCACCATGGCCGCGGCCTCGGGCTACAAGTTGCTGCAGAGCTGGCAGGCCGATCATGAAATTTTCACCGCCGACCACTTGGGCATCCTGCTGTTGGGCAACGTGGTCGCATTCATCACGGCTTTGTTGGCCATTCGGTCCTTCGTGGGCTTTTTGACGCGGCATGGCTTCCGGGCCTTCGGTTGGTACCGCATTGTGGTGGGCATTATCCTGCTGGTTTTGCTGGCGCTGAAAGTGCCGCTCAGCATGGCATGAGCCAGGCGGAGGTTTCAGGAGCCTTGGACCCCGAGAAAGGGGCGGTCATGCTGGTCGACAAGCCGGTGGGCTGGACCAGCTTCAACGTGGTGAGCAAGGTGCGTAAAACACTGCGGAAGCTTTGCGGCCACCGGGTAAAGGTGGGCCATGCCGGCACGCTGGACCCTTTGGCGAGCGGGCTTTTAGTGATCGGTACAGGCAGTTGCACCAAGCAGCTCCAAACCTTGGCCGACGAGGACAAGCGCTACGTCGCGGTACTGCGGCTCGGGCAGACCACCGCCAGCTACGATTCGGAGATGCCGGTAGAAATAGAGCAGCCTTGGGCGCACCTCGGCGTGGCCGAAGTGCAGGCCGTGCTGCCGCAATTCACCGGTGCCATCATGCAGCGCCCACCGGATTTTTCCGCCAAACGCTTTGAAGGTGAACGGGCCTACCACCTGGCCCGCAAAGGCGAGCATGTAGACCTGCCGCCGGTCGCGCTTACCGTCCACAGCATCGAGCTAATTGGTTTCCAAGGTCCGGAGGTCACGTTGGACGTGCATTGCAGCAAGGGCACCTACCTGCGCTCCTTGGCGCACGACATCGGCCAAGCGCTCGGCTGTGGCGCGCATTTGTCGGCCCTGAGGCGCACCGCAAGCGGAAATCTGCAGGTGGGCGATGCCCGCACGCCGGAGCAGTGGTCTGAATGGTTCGATGAATGGGTGCTAACACGGAATACCCCGTTGGGAGTGCCCGCTTGGCCTAAGGAAGTGTAGTTTTCAACACACCGGCCCCGGATCGCTGTATCTTCGCGGCCCCAAATCCAAAAGGGCCCGTAAGCCCCAGCCATTCCATGAAGCTCACCTCATTCAAGTTCGAAGTCCCCAAAGAACTCATCGCCCTGTACCCCACCAAAGACCGCGACGGCGCGAAGTTGATGGTTATGGACCGCAAAACAGGCAAGATCGAGCACAAGAAATTCAAGAACGTCCTCGACTATTTCGATGAGGGCGACACCTTCGTGGTGAACGACACCAAGGTATTTCCGGCCCGCATGTGGGGCAACAAGGAAAAGACCGGCGCCAAGATCGAGGTGTTCCTGCTGCGCGAACTCAACCGCGAAAGCCTGCTGTGGGACGTGGTTGTAGATCCCGCCCGCAAGATCCGCATCGGCAACAAGCTGTATTTCGGAAAGGACGATGAGCTGGTCGCCGAAGTGATCGACAACACCACCAGCCGTGGCCGCACGCTGCGTTTCCTGTTCGACGGCAGCTACGAGGAATTCAAGCGTACCATCACCGAGATGGGCGAAACGCCGCTGCCGCACTACATCAAGCGCGACCTGGAAGCCAGTGATGCGGACCGGTACCAGACCATCTACGCCCAACATGAAGGGGCCGTGGCCGCGCCTACCGCAGGCATCCACTTCAGCCGCGAGATCATGAAGCGCGCCGAGCTCAAGGGCATCAACTTCGCTCCGGTAACCTTGCACGTGGGTTTGGGCACCTTCCGCCCTGTAGAGGTGGAGGACCTCACCAAGCACAAGATGGACAGCGAGCAGGTGGTGATCGGTCAAAAGGCCTGTGACATCATCAACGCCAGCAAGGACGCCAAAAAGCATGTGTGCTGTGTGGGCACAACCACCATGCGTGCCATCGAAAGCAGCGCCAGCACGGACCATCACATCAAGCCCTACAACGGCTGGACCAACAAGTTCATCTTCCCACCGTACGATTTCGGCGTGGCGGACCGTATGATCACCAACTTCCACATGCCCGAAAGCACGTTGCTGATGATGGTGGCGGCCTTCGGCGGCTACGACCACGTGTGGAACGCGTACAAAGTGGCGATGAAGGAGAAGTACCGCTTCTTCAGCTATGGGGACGCGATGTTGATCATCTGAGGTTTATTTAACCGCAACGGCGCTACGACGCAACGGGAACGCAACGTTGGGGCCTGAATTCGGTACCTGATGAAACGTTCTGCGATTATTGTTGCTGGTGGCGTTGGCAAGCGCATGGGAAGTGCCGTGCCCAAGCAGTTCCTGTTGCTTGCGGGAAAGCCGGTGCTTTGCCACACCATTACGGCCTTTCACCGCTTCGATTCGGCCATGCAGCTCATCGTGGTGTTGCCCAAAGAACAGATCGAGATCTGGCGAGCACTTTGTATCGGCCATGGCATTACCCTAGAACACACCGTTGTTGCCGGCGGCGCTGAGCGTTTTCATTCCGTTCGGGAGGGATTGATGAAAGTGAAGCACGATGGTCTGGTGGCAGTGCATGATGGTGTGCGGCCGTTGGTGAGCGTGGAGCTGATCGAACGTTGCTTCGTCGCCGCTTCAGCTCACGATGCTGCCATACCCGTTGTGCCCATCGGCTCCTCTGTCCGGGAGGTGAACGGTGATTCCTCCCACGCGCTGGACCGCTCAGCGCTGCGCATTGTGCAAACGCCACAATGCTTCGCGGTGCCGCTGCTCCGGAGGGCCTTCGAATTGCCTTACGATCCGGCTTTTACGGATGAGGCAACGCTGGTTGAGCGCACCGGAACCTCCATACATCTGGTGGAGGGTGAAGAGCGGAACCTAAAGCTGACCACACCGGAAGATCTAAGGGTGGCTAAGGGCTTTCTTGGATAGCACACCCAGCCGTTCCGGAGCGAAAAGAATAATACCAAATCCCGTTCTCGTCTATATTCGTTGCAAGTTCATACCCGACTTCAGTGGAACTAGATGCGAGGTTCCGGTCGGTGTTTTTCTGTAAGTATCGCATCGAATCATGCATATGTTGAATGATTTCAATGAAGCAAGTATTGCTCGGGATAGTCGCAGTCACCATGGTGGCGTGTGCTCCCAAGGTGCGGACCACATTAGCTAAGACCTATCCTACGTTGGATTTCAAGCAGGAAGTTACAGTGATCGGCATTTCCGAAGAAGTACCACAGGATGCCATCGTGATCGGGTCCGTGAAAGTGGGTGATTCCGGCTTTTCAACCAATTGCGGTTGGGACGTAGTGATTGAGAAAGCGAAGATGGAGGCCCGGAAGGCGGGGGGCAACGCATTGAAGATCACGGAGCACAAACCACCGAAATTGATGGGCAGCTCTTGTGATAAAATCACGGCCACTATACTGAAGATCCAGGATGTCGAGGTCTTGAAGCTGTTGGAGGAGAATGAAGATCCCATCGTGGACAGCACCTGGAATTACGCCAAGCTGTACGTCTACAGACCGCGTGGCATTGGACCGCTCGTGGGTTATGACCTCTATCTGGGCGATTCAGTGATCTGTAGGGTAAAGAACAAGTCCAAGTACGAGATCAACATCACCAAAAGGGGGTACAACAGCTTGTGGGCCAAAACAGAAGCAAAGTCGGAGGTGCCGATCGATATTCAATTTGGCCGGGAGTACTATTTGAAGTGTACAGTTGTGGTGGGGGTGATGGTCGGCCACCCGAAATTGCAATTGGTGGACCGCACGCAAGGAAAGGCCGACTATGATTCGATCAAAACCAAATGAAATTCACCGTTGTTCTTATTTTATTGGTGTTGGCTACGAACAACCTGGTCGTGGGGCAAGACCTGATCGTGACATCCAATGGCGATTCCCTGAATTGCAAGATCACCAAGATCAAGAACGACTTCACCTACTTCACCTTCAAGTACGAAGGTGAAGTGCGGAACACGCTTTTGGCCACGGATCAGATCAAGTATTTGAAAAAGGGTTTTTACGAGTTGGCCGATGTTCTGCCGGAACAGGTACGCAAATATGACGGGGACTATGATAAATTCAGGATCGCTGCTTCCGGGGGATGGAGCCATCGGACCGCGAGGATCAGTGATGAGATACCTCCTGCTTTTAAGGACTACATCAAGAAGCTGAAGTCGGGGTATCACTTAGGCGGAGATGCAACTTATTTTGCATCGGAGTTTGTAGGGGTTGGATTGAAATATTCCAGATACAGGGCGAAGAGCCATTTGAGCTATTTGTATGTGGTTGATACCATCACGGGTCAAACGGCTCCGGGGAACCTTTCGGAGGATATAACGATCCAGTATTTCGCACCAGCGGTATACATGCGATTTAATTCCAAGAACAAGAAGACACAGGTCATCACGGATCTGTCCATGGGCTACCTTAGCTACAAGGACGAGGTGAATGACCTCGGCAAATTGACGGTGCGCGGAAGCACGGTCGGCTTGTCTTGGGGCATCGGCGCCGACTTTTCCATTGACCCGGACCTGAGCCTTGGCTTTTCGTTCACCTACTTGATCGGAGCACTGAGTAAATATGATGTCGACGATGGAAACGAAACGGCCACCATTCAGCTGGAAAATGGCAACTACGAGGGTCTTTCAAGGATCGACCTTTCGGCGGGATTGCGGTGGTATTTGAAATGAGTTGCTGTTGAAGCGCACCTCTGATCCCTACCGATCGTCCGCGCTGCAGGGACTTTGCTCCACCCACCCCACAAACCCCGACCTTTGCACCATGAACGCCAAGCCTATTGACCTGCGTGAACTTTCCAAAGAGGAAGTCACCGCCCTTGTTGCCGAGCTGGGCGAGAAGCCCTACCGCGCCGCGCAGGTGTGGGAGTGGCTTTGGAAAACGCATGCGCCTTCCATCGAAGGGATGAGCAACCTCTCGAAGGACTTCCGGGCGAAACTGGCTGAGCGCGCCGTGTTACGTCCGCTGGTGATCGCGGAGGAGCAGAAGAGCAACGACGGCACCATCAAATGCGCGTTCCGCACTTGGGATGGCCATATTGTGGAAAGCGTGCTGATCCCCACGGAAAAGCGCATCACCGCCTGTGTGAGCTCGCAGATCGGTTGCAGCTTGGATTGCGACTTTTGTGCGACGGGCAAACTAAAAAGGGTGCGCAACCTCACCGCCGGGGAGATCGTGGACCAAGTGGTGCAGATCGCGCGCATGGCCGAGGAGCACTTGAAGCGTCCGCTCACCAACATCGTTTACATGGGCATGGGCGAGCCGCTGCTGAATTATGACAACACCATGCGAAGCGCCGAACGCATCAACGCCGAAGACGGCCTTGGCATGAGCTATCGCCGCATTACAGTGAGCACGGCTGGCCTCGCCAAGCAGATCCGCCAGCTCGGCGACGATGGCGCGAAATTCAATCTCGCCCTTTCGCTGCACGCCGCCACCGATGAGAAGCGCAGCAGCATGATGCCGATCAACGACAGCAACAACCTCGGCGATCTGCTTTGCGCGTTGCGCCATTACACAAGCCGCACGCGAAAGGACGTCACCTTCGAGTACATCCTCTTCAAGGACTTCAACGATTCACTGGAGGACGCGCGCGACTTGGTGCGCATCTGCAGCAAAGTGGATGCGAAGGTGAACCTGATCGAGTATAACGCCACCGATGACGGGCGTTATCAGCGCACGCCGTTCGAGCAAGCGTTGAAGTTCCAGAATTACTTGGAGGGCAAGGGCATCACGGCGCGCATCCGCCGCAGCCGCGGGCGCGACATTGATGCAGCCTGCGGGCAGTTGGCCAATAAGAACGAGCCGGCGGTTGCTGGCGGAGAACGGGTGATGAAGCCGGTTCAGAAGATTAGCTGATGAAAATTCGAGCTTCCAGAAACGTCGTAGAAGCCGATATTTTCGCAAGTTTCGCGGATCCGCAAATTGCTAATTCCTAATTTCCGACAAGCCACTCGGCAGTCGGAATTAGGAATTAGAAATCAGGAATTAACTAATCCACCTGATGCTCCGCGACATCGACCAATTTTTCCTTTCCCGGGAGGAGCCAGCGAAAAGCTGCCTGCTCGCCCTTCGGCAGATCATCCTTCAACAGGATCCGGCCATATCGGAAAGTGTGAAGTACGGCATACCGTGCTTTTCCTACGGGAAGAAGATGTTCTGCTTTCTGTGGACGGAAAGGAAAACGGGTTGGCCTTACATCCTTTTCGTGGAAGGCAAGCGCCTCGACCATCCGTTGTTGGATGCCGGCGACCGCAAGCGGATGAAGGTTTTGCGTATGGACCCCGAACAGGACCTGCCGGTGGATGTGATCGACACGCTGTTGCAAGAGGCACTGGATCTTTATCGTAACGGCACAATTCGGATCAGCTGATCAAAATCCGTAGCCCACTTTTACACCCAGAAAAGGCACGACCACCTGATCGTTCCTCGTGGATTGCGTGTAGCTCCAGTGGCGGTCTGCGATGTCGAAATGCTCTTCCACCTCTTCAATATGGCGAGTGCGGTAGCCTATGCCGCAGTAAGCATCGAACAGCCAGTTGTTGTTACCGGCCAGGCGTTGGTAGCCGAAGTAGGCGCGCACGTCGGTGTACTTGCGTTCATCGCGCAAGCGTATGTCGGTAAAGCGGCCGGAATCGTCACGTGTGCGGATGTCGTGGGCGCGGTCCATGAATGCGAATTCGGCCTGCACATAGGCGCCTTGTGGCTCAATATCATGCGTGAGGTACCAGCGCAGTCCGAAGTGGTACGCGGGTTTCGCGACGATCTCCGTGCCCGCACTGAACACGTCGGCGGGCTCGCCAGCGAAGGAAAGATCGAGGTAATTCCGGTAAGTGATGCCCAATGCCAATTCCGCGCTGAGGCTTTCGGAAAGGGCGCGTTCGTAGTAGATCGGCACTTCGCCTCGGAGGAAAAGCAGCGGGTTCAGCTTGATCACGTTGCGCACGCAGTTCACGGTGTCCCACGCGGCGGCGAGGCGGTCTTTGTACAGCACGATCTTGGTTTTGTCGTGCTTTTCCTGCGCCACGGCATGGCCGGCGAAGACCAAAAAAAGAAGGGCCGCAAAGGGCCGGTGGGCGGATGCCATGGCCCGAAAGTAAGCGGCAGGGCGATACCGTTCCCCGTGCGGTCTGCTTCCCTTCCCTTTAACCTTCCCATCTTTGCATCGCATGTTGACTGCCGAACCGCCAAAAGCCGCACGCGCCATCCCCCGGTCCATCGCCGAAATACGTGGGCCGGTAGCGGAGGAATTGGACGTGTTCGAGCGGCGTTTCCGCGAAGCCATGCGGAGCAAAGTGCCGTTGCTGGACCGGGTAATGCACTACATCGTGCAGCGCAAGGGCAAGCAGATGCGGCCCATGTTCACCCTGCTGAGCGCGCGGCAATTCGGGCCCTTGGGCGAACAGGCCTACACGGCGGCTTCGCTGGTGGAGCTGTTGCACACCGCCACCTTGGTGCATGACGACGTGGTGGACGACAGCGACCGGCGGCGCGGCTTCTTCAGCATCAATGCGCTGTGGAAGAACAAAGTGGCGGTGCTGGTGGGCGATTACCTGCTGAGCAAGGGCCTGCTGCTCGCGGTGGACCACGGGCAATTCGAGCTGTTGCGTATCGTAAGCACGGCGGTGCGTGAAATGAGCGAAGGCGAACTGCTGCAGATGGAAAAGGCGCGCGGGCTCAATTTCGACGAGGGTGTTTACTTCAACATCATCCGCAAAAAAACCGCCAGTTTGATCGCTGCGTGCTGCGCCAGCGGTGCGCATGCGGGCGGTGCCAAGGCGGAGGAAGTTGCGCTCATGCGCGAGTTCGGCGAGCTGGCGGGCATTGCCTTCCAAGTGAAAGATGATCTGTTCGATTACGGCGCCGGCAAAGGCATCGGCAAGCCCACCGGCATCGACATTAAAGAAGGCAAGCTCACCCTGCCGTTGATCCACGCGCTGAACCAGGCCACACCGGCAGACCGGCGGTGGATGGTGAGCACGGTGAAGCAAGCCGGAAAAGGCAAAGGCGACGTGGGAAAATTAGTGGCGAAAGTGGTGGAACTTGGCGGCATCGATCATGCACGGAAAGCCATGTACGACCACCGCGACCAAGCGCTCGCCATTCTGCATAAACTACCGCAAACGCCTGCCCGCGATGCGCTGGAAGGCTTGCTGGAAATGACCGTTGAACGCACGAAATGAACACCTTTCTCCGGAGCGCCATCATCATCACCGCGATCATCGTCGCAACGTGTTCTTCCTGCGGAAACAGCTCGGCCACATCCGCGGAAAAGCCGAAGACCGACAGCACGCAAAGTGCATCCACTTTCGTGAATGAGCCGTTGCCCGCGAACGGCCATGCGCGCGTAACCGACAAGCAAGGCCGCTTGCGTATGGAAGGTGACATGAAGAACGGCCAACGCGAAGGCATCTGGACCAGCTACGATGCGAAAGGCAAGGTGAAGAGCCGCAACGAATACCACGGCAACAAGCTGAATGGCATCACCACGGTGTTCCGTGAGAATGGCGCGCCGATGTATACCGGCCAGTACCGTAACGACAAGGAGAGCGGGTTGTGGCAGTTTTACGACGACACCGGCGCGTTGAGCAAAGAAGTGCGCTACGACAGCACCGGCACAGTTATCAACGATCCCGTTGAGCCAACGCCTTGATCGGTAACTTCGCGGTCCGAATTTTTTCGGAGCTTTTCGTTCAAGGCCGTGATCAACCCCCGCTCCATACAGGAAGTCAAAGATGCCGTCCGCATCGAAGAAGTGCTGGGCGAATTTCTGGACCTGAAGCGCAAAGGGCCGCGGTATTTGGGCCTGTGCCCGTTCCACAACGAAAAGACACCTTCGTTCAACGTGAGTCCGCAGCTCGGCATTTACAAGTGCTTCGGTTGTGGCGAAAGCGGCGATGCCATCAAATTCCTGGAAAAGCAGGAACACCTCTCCTTCGTGGAGGCGATCCGCTGGTTGGGCAAGCGGTACGGCATCGAGCTTGAGGAAGAGGAACAGTCGCCGGAACAACAGCAGGAGCAGAGCGAGCGCGAAAGCCTCGGCGTGGTTCAGCAGTGGGCGCTGCAATGGAGCGTAGAGCAGTTGTGGAACTCCGATGAAGGCAAGCGCATCGGCTTGAGCTATTTCCGCGAACGCGGGTTCCGGGACGACACCATCAAGGAATTCCAATTGGGCTACGTGCCCGAAAAAGGGGATGCTTTTGCGACAGCTGCAATTGCTCATGGCTTCACGCCGGAGCTGCTGGAAAAAGCGGGCTGGATCAAATTGCGTGACAACGGCAATGCGTGGGATTTTTTCCAAGGCCGCGTCACCTTTCCCATCCACGGTTTGGCGGGGCAGCCCATCGGCTTCGGTGCGCGCACGCTGAAGAGCGACAAAAAACTGCCGAAATACTTCAACAGCCCGGAGAGCGTGCTGTACGTGAAGAGCCGGTCGCTGTACGGCATCAGCTACGCGAAAAAAGCCATCGTGGAGCAGTCCAACTGCCTGCTGGTGGAAGGCTATACCGACGTGATCAGTCTGCACCAGGCGGGCATCGCCAACGTGGTGGCCAGCAGCGGCACCAGCCTCACGGTGGAGCAGGTGCGGCTCATCAAGCGTTACACGCAGGCCATCACCATTTTGTACGATGGCGATGCGGCAGGCATCAAGGCATCGCTGCGCGGCATCGACCTCATTCTGGCGGAAGGCCTAAGCGTGAAAGTGGTGGTGTTCACCGAAGGTGACGACCCGGACAGCTTTGCACGGAAGCACTCCAGCAGCGAGATCGCGGAGCACCTGAAGGCGAACGCGAAGGACTTCCTGGTCTTCAAAGCCGACCTGTTGGTGAAGGAGGCGGGCGACGATCCCGTGCGCAAAGCAGCAGCCATCCACGAGCTGGTAGAGAGCATTGCATTAGTGCCTGACCATGTGTTGCGATCGCTCTACGTGAAGCAGTGCGCGCGCATGCTGGACGTGGGCGAGCAGGCGTTGGTGAGCGAGATGAACAAAGTGCTGCGGAAGGGTTTCCGCAAGCAGTTTGGCGATGGCGCGCCGCCGTTGGAAGAATTGGTGGACCCCGCGATCGCACCGCCACAACCGGAAGTGGAAGAACTCGGCACCACGCCGCAGGAACGCGACCTGCTGCGCATGCTCATCAGCTACGGGCACGAGCGCGTCATCGTACCGTTCCAGGACAGCGACGGTGAGGTAACCGAAGAAGACACTTCCGTGGCGGAGCTGATGTTCCAGTCCCTCGCGCAGGACGACATCACCTTCGATGAGCCCTTGTTGCAGGCCATCTACCGCGACTACAGCTTCGCAAATAAAATGGGCACCAAGGTGGAGCCGAAGCGCTACGTGGACAACGAAAACGAAGAGTGGCGCAGCCTCGCCATCGACCTGCTAACGCACCGCCATGTGCTAAGCCCAAACTGGGAGGCGAAACACAAGATCCACGTCACCCACGAAAACGAGCAATTGCTAGGAGCCGTGGAACATGGCCTCAACATGTTGAAAGAACGCCGCGTGGACCGCATGCTGCGCGAAAAGCAGGAGCAGATCAAGGGCATGACCGACGATGCGGACGTGGAAATGGCCCTGCGCACCATCATGGCGTTGAACCAAGCGAAGAAGGAATTCGCGAAGTTGACGGGGCGGGTGGTGGTGGGGTGAGCCTTCTACCTTCGCCCCATGGCCCACGACCACGCGCATCACCACGACCACGCGGGGCACGACCATGCCAGCGGGTCCAGCAACCTGCGGCTCGCGTTCTTCTTCAACTTGGCTTTTACGTTGATCGAAGTGGCTGGCGGATTTTGGACAAATAGCCTTGCAGTGCTGAGCGACGCGATGCATGACATGGGCGATGTGCTGGTGTTGGGCGCCGCTTGGTATTTGAGCCACTTGGCGGTGCGCGGCCGCGATGCGAAATACAGCTATGGCTATGGCCGCTACAGCATGCTGGGCGGCTGGCTCACCGCGCTGGTGCTGGCCATCGGCTCGTTGGTGCTCATGGTGTTCACGCTGTCGCGGATCAATGATGTGCATGAACCGTTCGCCAACGGCATGATCATTTTGGGTGTTTTCGGCTTGGCGATGAACGGCTTTGCGGCGTGGAAGCTGCACGGCGGAAGCTCCCTGAACGAACGCGGCGCCTACCTGCACCTGATGGAAGATGTGCTCGGCTGGGCGGCGGTGCTGGTGGGCGCGGTGGTGATCCGCTTCACCGGTTGGGGCATTGTGGACCCGTTGCTTTCGGTGGCGATCAACTTGTTCGTTTTGTACAATGCCGTGGGCACCTTGCGGAAGGGCACGGGCATTTTGATGCAACGGCTTCCCGAAGGCTACGATGAACGAGCTGTCACCGATGCGTTGTTGGCCTTGCCGCATGTGGTGAGTGCGCACGACCAGCACGCTTGGACGTTGGACGGCGACTACACCGTGCTAACCGTACACTTGTGCGTGGACACCAGTGATGCAAAGGAGCGGAGCGCCATCACCAACGGTGCCCGCAACAAGCTGAAGGACATGGGCATCGCGCATGCCACCATCGAGCTGGAATTGCCGGGCGATGAATGCGCTTTGGAACACCATTGAATTGATATGACACTGAAAAAGCGCCTCTTTCGCCTGCTGGCCAGCTTCAACAAAGCAGTGCTACCCAAGCAATGGGACCGGGACCTGTTGCGCCTCAGTAAACCGCGACAAGCGCTGGCCGGGTACCGGTATTGGGTTACGAAGAATGCGTTGTAGGTTTTGGTGATAAGTGAAGGTGATTGGTGGGCGGTGATTGGTGATTGGACGGCTGCCGACCGCCTGCCGAAAGCTGTGCTCGGCTTTGCACGTCTCCGAGTGTATTGTAGTGCCGATTACATCCGAAATGTTTGGGAGCCGCACCTTCTGAGCCGATACATGATTTAGCTGCTATGAATCTCTGCTATACGGCAGATGGCCCAGAGTGGAAACTCAGCTCTGAACAAGCCACAGAGCGCGATTCCAGTCACCAATCACCATCCACCAATCACCCGTTTTAATCGAAAAAACTGGCGCTCCGCCCCAGATCCCCGTAATTTGCGCCGATGCGACCCTGGGCCCTCGTCCCTGTGCTCTTGGCCCATTCACTTTGGGGACAGGTGCGCATCAACGAACTGCAATGTGCGCGCAGCCCCGGCTCCGACGGAAAGGGCGCGAACGGGGATTGGGTGGAACTGTACAACGTGGGCACAGCGGCGGTGGACATGGCCGGGTCGGCATTTGTAATTGACGGTGTATCGCATAAGCTGAAAGGTCCGTTGATGATCGCGCCGCGTTCCCGCCGCGTGTTGTGGTGCGATGGCGACCCAAAGGCCGGAACAGACCACCTTGAACTGAAGTTGCCACGGACCGGTGGCACGTTGTTGCTCGTCGCCGCGGATAAGGTCTCCGTGCTCGATCTTTTCCATTGGCCGGCCATGCCCGCAGGTTGTTCCATTGGTCGCAAAGAAGATGGTGGCCGGGCATGGGGCTTCTTCGACAGGCCGGGTCCCGGTGCGGCAAACAACGACCGGTTTGCGGCGGACAAAGTTTTGGAAACGCCGTTGATCACCATTGAAAAAGGTCGGCTGCGCATCGACCTTCCGCAAGGCGCCAGTGAGGTGCGCTACACGTTGGACTTCTCCGATCCGGACGAACGATCGGCGGTGTATGCAACGCCGTTGGCGGCATCGGTAGGCACGGTGGTGCGCGCTCGTGCTTTTGCGCCCGGGGCCATTGCGAGCGGCGAAGCCGTGTTTGCATCCGGCATTCCCACGGGTGCATGGTCGTTGGTGATCGCGCCTTCCGATCTACAAGGCCCAAACGGCATTGCGGACGTGCCTTCGGGAAATTTTTCGCGCAGCGGTGCCGAATGGCAACGGCAGGCATGGCTTCAGAACGGTGCTGGTGATGGAAGTGCGACACCGATCGGTTTGGCCATTGCGGGCAGCGGCACGCGCAGTTTGGCCAAGCGCAATTTCAAGGTTTTTGCGAAGGACCGTTTTGGTGCTACGGACTTGCTGCAAACGCCGGATGGCAGCGCATACGAGGAGATGATTCTCCGCGCCGATGCAAGCCCAAACGCTTTTCTGCGGAACGAATTCATGAACGAAGTTGCCCGGCGCAGCGGTGGGAACTTGGACGTGCAACAAGCCAAAGCGATGCCGCTTTACCTCAACGGCGAGTACCAAGGTTTGTACCGTTCCATGCCTGCGAAAAACAAAGCGTGGGCAAAAGATCTGAACGCGGGCAAGCCGGTGGAACTTGTTGATGGTGCGGGTCCGCGCGCTGTTTCCGGCGGGCTGAAAAACTATGTGGCGTTGATACAGGCCATGGCTGCGGATGCCGGTGCTGAAGCGTTGGACAGCATAGTAGACCTGAACAGTTTGATCGATCTCGCGTGTTTCGATCTCTGGAGCGGGCGAGGCGATCACGACCTGAACGTGCGTTGCTGGCGGCCGCGCAGCGATGCCGGCAAGTGGCGCTGGGTGCTGTACGACATGGACCAATGGGCGCCGCCCGAAGAGCGTACTGTGCAACGCTTATGTGCAACGGCGGTTCCGGAAACACCCTTCGTGCCGCAACTGTTGAACGACCCCGACCTGCGCAACCGCTTGCTTGCACGCATGAGCGCATTGCTCGCCACCACGTTAAGCGCCGACCGCACAGCGGGGCTGCTGGATTCGCTCTACGACCAACATGCCGAAGACATGGCGCAGGACTATGCGCGTTGGCATGATGAGCTGGAAATGCCGACATCGAAAGTGGCCAAGGCTGAAATTGCCGATCACCTAAAAGGCCGGAACGCCCCGCTGATGGCGCAATTGCGCCAAACAACCGGCTTGAAAAGCCGGAGCATTACCGTGGCCATTGAACCCGCCGGCGCAGGCACCGTGCTGTTGGAAAATCTACCGCTTACGGACGATCAACGCACCGTGGAAAGCTTCGCCAACGTGGCCTTGCACTTGTTGGCCGTTCCGGCAACAGGCATGGAATTCATGGGTTGGAAAAACGCGGAAAACACGGCGCCGACATTGGTTTTGTCAGGCCAGCGGGACGAGCGTGCGGTGGCGGTTTTCCGGCCGTCCGGATCAGCTAGCAAGAACGCCCTGAAGCAGTGAGTTGAAGAGCAACTTGCCGTCCGTATTGCCCAAGCGGGCATCCACGGCGCGCTCCGGATGGGGCATCATGCCGAACACGTTGCGACCGGTGTTGCACACCCCGGCAATGTTCTCCACGCTGCCGTTGGGATTGGCCTCTTCCTTCAACCGGCCTTCGTGATCGCAGTAGTGGAAGATCACCTGGTCCTCATCATCCATGGCCTTCAACGTATCGCCATCGGCGTAGTAGCGGCCCTCGCCGTGCGCGATGGGGATCATCAACGGTTTGTCCTTCAGCCCTGCGGTGAGCGGCGTGTTGCGGCTGGCCGGACGGATCCAGATGTTTTGGCAGATGAATTTGCGGTTCGCGTTGGCCAGCAGCGCACCGGGCAGCAGCCCTGCCTCGCACAATACTTGGAAACCGTTGCAAACGCCCAGCACCAAGCCGCCTTTCGCGGCATGTTGTGCCACCTCGTTCATAATGGGGCTGAAGCGGGCAATGGCGCCGCTGCGCAAATAATCGCCATAGGAAAACCCGCCGGGCAGCAATATCATATCGCAGCCTTGCAGGTTGTGGTCCTTGTGCCAAAGGCGTACGGCAGGCTGGCCGGTGATGGATTCCACGGCTTGGGCCATGTCCTCATCGCAGTTGGAACCGGGGAAAGTGATGACGCCGAATTTCATGTTTGGGAACTGGGTATTGGATAGTAGGTGCGAAGGTACTTAGGCTTGCGGGAACGGGGTTGAGTGATCACATTTCTATCGTAGGTACTTGGTGCAACTTCCCGCATCGCATTGCATCAACCGAAGGATTCAGATCTCAACGTCGTCCAATCGACATGAGGCCCACCAACGCCCAACGCATGTCGCAGCGTTTCGCGCTTGCCACGAGCATTGCACGTACAACGTTCACATAAACCCCAACCCCGCGGGGGCGGGGGGGGCGGGCCGGGGCGGGGCGGGGGCGGGGAGGGGGGATTGGGTTGCACCCCGCATCAACGAGGGCGACCCGGAGAAAACATTACACAGCACTAGCAACTGCCCCTTCCATCAAAAACCAAACACCACCATCAAGAAGATCAAGAAAAGCAACATGATGAACGCACCTCACTTTCACTTTCTTACCATTCTGATGCTTGCCGTAGGTGGCACATCTTGTTCCCAGATCACCGAAGAAACCAAGCATGCCGGAGAACTCGCCAACAGCCATGTTGTGCCGGTGGCACCTTCGCTCTTCAGTTCCGAAGCCCTTGTTGGGGACATCGTAAAAGAGGAACGCACATTGGCCGACGGCACCAAGGCTTTGTGCTACGTGATCCGTACCTACTCCGAGCCGCTTGACCACGCCATGGGTCCGTGGGCTCCAAAAACCATCACCGATGGTAAGGAGGCCGGGGGCATCTGGTTCCGCAGCGGTGAGGTCTATAACGTGGACGGCCCTTTCATCAAGAACATGGCCGCGTTCTATGATGATACCGAATGGAAATTGTACAACGATGACGGCACGGTGCGGGTAACGGACACCAAGGAAGCCTTTGAAGCCGCCGCCCGGCCCGACGTGGATCCGCGCTACAACAACTACGTGGTAGAAGGCCGTCCGGAGTGGTTTGGCCACAAGATCACCACCTACGTCATCCCCGTGGAACCCGTGTATCAGGCCCGACCTTCCCGGCTTGGCCACGGCGGCGTAGGCATAGCTTTCGACGGTGTGAAGTTCGATCCGCCCGCGCCCGTTGAAAACATCATCGAGGCCCACACCATCGCCCCGTTCGATCATGCGGGCGGCCACATCAACCCGCACGAAGGTTATCACTACCACGCCGCCACAGGCCGCACCAAGGAGGTCGCCCAGCCCGACGGCCACGCCCCGATGATCGGCTACGCGCTGGACGGATTCGGGATCTTTGCCCACCTCGATCCGGCCGGCAACGCGCCCGTTGCGTTGGACGAATGCGGCGGCCACTACGACGGAACGCGCGGCTACCACTACCACGCCGGGTCACCGGGCAGTAACCAGATCATCGGCGCATTCCGCGGCCAAGCCGGAACAGTTACGGTGGAGCACTGAACGAGTCGAGTGGCGCTGGCAGCAACGAACGATGTTCCTTGGCTTCGCTGCTGTGCAGATTATTTTCGTTCAGGTCGATCACGGTTTTCTTGTTCCATCCGAAACATGGAATGGTTTGGTGTTGTGTGATGCCATAGTGAACCGGTTAGGAATGATGTGGTGAATCAACCAGTTGATAATACCATACTTTTTAGTTGAATATTGGTGGTACCTTCTTCCCGTTTCAAATAGACCGTCCGGTGCGGGAACGGGATCTCGATGCCTTCCGCGTCGAAGCGAAGTTTGATGGATTCCAAAAGCTCGCACTTCATTACGAAAGCAGTGGGGTAGTCCTTTGCCCAGGTCCAGGCACGGATCGTTACAGCGGAATCGTCCAGGCTGATCACGCGGACGATCACCACGGGGTCGCCATTGGCCTTGGCCAACGCGGTGCGCGTATCCAACAACGCTGGGTGCTTCATGCATTCTTCACGTACAAGTTCTTTGGCTTTTTCGATGCTTGAACTGTAGCTAATCCCCACTTCGACCCAAGAACAGGTTCGCTTTTCGCCGAGATCATAGTTCACGAGCCGTTCCTTGTTCATCATGGCATTCGGTACGATGATCCGTTTGTTCTGGTAGTTTTTTATCACGGTGTGCCGCAGGGTGATGTCCTCCACTTCGCCAACAAGGTTTTCGGAGAGCTTTACCACATGTCCGATACGGAAGGGCTTGTACAAGACGATGAAGATGCCGCCGATGATGTTCGATATGGCCTCTTGGCTGGCAAAGCCGATGACAACGGCCATGATACCGGCACCAGCGAGTGCCGAGGTAGCAAACGCCTGAAGCTTCGGGAAAGCGAAGCTCGCAAGGAATATGCCGATGAAATAGATCATGGCAACGGCGAGGTAGCGCATGAATTTGTAGGTGGTCGCGTCGCTGCCATCACGCGCTTGCATGCGATCGAACACGAGCTTGGACCCGATGCTGAAGACCAGCGTGCCGGGAATGATGATGCTGAGGTAGATCACCTTCAATAGGTTCTCGTTCAGGTAGACGTAAACCTTCTTCTCGAAGAACACATAGCTCACCAGCAGCACGGCGATAAGCAGGATGAAAACACTGAAGACCCGCCGTAAGGAGTTGAACGTTGAGGTGTGGTCCTGCCCGTACCAGCTATCGCGTTTGGCCAACCTGTTGAAGCCCTTGCGCACAAGGAAAAGCAGCAGCGCGGCCACGGCGGCTACGAAGGCCACCCATATTATCTTTTGCAGTAAAGGGTCCATTATGAATTGGTTAAAAGTGCGTGTCGGTCCATACAGGTGTATTCTTTTCTTGCGCAGCACAAAAGGCAAGTGGCAGCCGTGAGCCTTGATCCACCAAAAACGAGGCTACAACCTTTCGGTTGCGCGCCACCCTGCCCTGTTGTTGCTGTCGAAATCCATGTTCCTGTTCTACCTCACTGGATCACCACAGTGCTCCGCGTTACCGCTGAAGCCCCGAAGAAGCCGTAGGCTCCGTTGGTGAGGTTGGTGATCGGATTGTCCGGCACGCCGGAGAACGGGCCGCCGCCGTTGTTGTCCGAAACGCTGTTCAGCGTGGTGTAAAAGTTGTAGGCCGCGCGGTCGATGGACCAAAGCTCCACAGTGACGGTATCGCCCGGCTGGAATGGATGCGCAAAGAGCAACTCCTCGTTCTGAAGGCCATCGATCAGGCGGTCCGCGTAGGTGTTTTTTCGTAGTTTTCGGCTTGTCCAATTCGCCGTTTTTGTAGAGCCGCACCTGATAGAAATTGTCGATACCCGCTGGGTCCGTGTGGTACATGGTGAGGTATTGGCCAAAGTCTTCTTCATTCAAAAAGGCATAGTCCGTGCTGTCAAGTATTCGTAAGTGATGCTGTCGATGGGGTCCGGCTCGGGCATGGTATTGCTGGCCGTGTAGGTCTTGCCTTCGCTTTCCACGTCCAAGAAATACCTACGGCCTGGAATGCCTGTGAGGGCGCTGGCGGTATAGATCCCGTTCGCGCCTTCAATAAGGTCTTCCGAATTGCCATCGGAATCGGAAATGCGGACGTGAGCACCTTGGACACTTGGCGGCGCATCGGAGTTACAGAACGATGCCGTGCGGGTTAGGTGTACCGTGAACGGGCCGGGGCCGTCGAACACATTGCCCTCCACCACCAAGTGCGGCGTTGCGTCGGCCACGGGCAGGTCGATCACCTTTTCACAACTGCTGAACATCGCGATGGCACCGATAGCCGCGAGAAGTTTGATGAAGTCCTTCATGATCAAAATTCGAAATTGTAGGTAACGGACGGAATGATGCTGAACAGCGCGACCTGATAGGCCTCGGTGATGTTGGGGTTGTCCTCATTCTCCCGGAAACCGATGAGGTACGGGTTCTGCCGGGCGTAGGCGTTGTAGAGCGCAAAATTCCAGCTGGAGCTGGAATTTCTCGGACTTCTTCCCTTGCAATGTGGCCGAAACATCCAAGCGGTGATAAGCGGGCATGCGACTGCTGTTACGCTCGCCATAAACGCTCACCACCTGCCCCGCATATTCGTAACGGCCTTCTGGATAAGTCACGGCGTTCCCGGTTGCATAGACCCACGCGGCGCTGAGCTTCCATTTTTCGTTCAGCTGGTACATGGCCACTACGGAAGCGTCGTGTGTGCGATCGTAGCGGTTGGGGTAGGCATTACCGTTGTTCAGCTCCGCCATGGTGCGTTCGGAACGGGAAAGCGTGTAGCCGATCCAGCCTGTGAGCTTTCCTTTCGTCTTTTTCACGAAGAGTTCCACGCCGTATGCTTTGCCATTGCCGTAGAGCAGTTCGCTCTCCACGTTCGGGTTCAGCAGAATGTCCGCGCCGTTCTTGTAGTCGATCAGGTTCTGCATGTCCTTGTAATACACTTCCACGCTGGTCTCGTAGGTGTTCTTCTTGAGGTTGCGGAAATAGCCGAGCGAGACCTGGTCGCCCACTTGCGGCTCCACGTTGTTGGTGCTGGGATACCACAGGTCCGTAGGCGCGCCGGTGCCCGCATTGCTCAGCAGGTGGATGTACTGGCGCGTGCGGTTGTAAGCGGCTTTCACCGAGGAGAATTCCGTGAGCACGTAGCTTGCTGAGAGGCGCGGCTCCGGCCCCCAATAGGTCTTAATGGATTCGCCGCTGGTGTAGTCCACGGTAGTGAGCGGGATCTCGCCGCCCGGCGCGTATGTGCGTGCTTCTCCGGGACCCATCAAACTGAAACCGGAGATGCGTAGACCATAATCCAAGCTGAAGCGGTCCGATATTTTTTGCTCGTTGCTTACATAGACCGCGCCTTCCAAAGCGAATTTCTCCGGAATGATGAGGTCGTTGGAACGTGCGCTGCTTGTGGTGAATTTGCCCGGCTGGAAGGCGTGGTGCATCGCATTGAAGCCGAAGCGGATCGTGTTCTTGCTGTTGGCGTAGTAGGAAAAATCACTCTTCAAATTGTACTCGCGGATGCCGCTGGAAAGGGCGATGTCGTTGTCGTTGAAACCGACGTTGAATTTGTAATCGTAGTTGCTGGCGATGAAAGAGGTGTTCACGAAGAGCTTGTTGCTGAAGAGGTGGTTCCAGCGCAGCGTTCCGGTGATGTTCCCCCAGTCGAAACCGAAATCATCCTTGTAGCCCAGCGCATCACGACCGAAATAGCCCGAGAGGAAGATCCGGTCATCTTTGCCAAGCCGGTAATTGGCCTTCATGTTCACATCGTAGAAATAGAGCTTGCTGCTGTTGATGGCATCATCGCTGCTCAACTTGAGGAAGAGGTCGGCATAGGTTCGCCTGCCGCTCACGATGAAGGAACCTTTGTCCTTCACGATCGGCGCTTCCACGGTAAGCCGTGAGGCGATGAGACCGATACCGCCATGCACCTTCATTTCCTTGGAGTTGCCGTCGTTCATGGTAACGTCCAATACGGAAGAAAGGCGACCGCCGTAGCGCGCGGGGATGGCGCCCTTCATCAGGTCCACGCTCTTCACGGCGTCGCCGTTGAACACGGAGAAGAAGCCAAGCAAGTGGCTGGCATTGTAGATCGGGGCTTCGTCCAGCAGTACCAGGTTCTGGTCAGGGCCGCCGCCGCGCACAAAGAAGCCGGTGTTGCCATCGCCCGTTTGTTGAACGCCCGGCATCAGTTGGATGGTCTTCATCACGTCCACTTCCCCGAAGAGCACGGGCATGGTTTTCACGTCCTTCATCTCAAGCCGCACCAAGCCCATGTCAGTGCTGCGGATGTTCGCATCAGCCTTCTTCCCGGTAACTTCCACGGCATTCAACTGCTCGTTGGCCGGTTGCAGTTCCACGTTTTTCACCACATCCGCGTTGAGGTCCACCTTTTCGCTGAGCGGCTCGTACCCGATATAGGCGTAAGTGACGTCATAGCTGCCTTTCGGCACGGTGAGGGAATAAAATCCATAGACATTGGTGGACACGCCGGCCTGCACCGCATTGATGCGGATGGTGGCGCCGATCAGCTCCTCGCCGGTCTTTGCATCGCGCAGGCTGCCGCTAAGGGTGGTGTTCTGGGCGAAGGTTGTACCAGTGAACACTGTGAATAAAATGGCCAGAAGGGTGGATCGCATGCTTGCTCGAAATGGGGTTTCAAAATGGACCGGCCCGCCGCGGGTTGCGGCGGGCCATGTCCCGTTGGCGTGGTTCAAAGGGTATAGGTGAGTCCGATGGCGAGTCCGCCGGTTGCATTGGCGGTCTTGGCACCGTCCGCAGGGAAGAATTCATAGTCTTCATCCTGGGCATCGGTGAATCCGTAATCGAAACGGAGCGCCGTTGTGAAGCGGAGCGACTCGGTGATGCGGAATGCCGCGCCAAGGCTGAGCATGCCTCCGATGTCCGTGTTGTTGAAGGCATCCTTCGTGTCCCCCACGATGTCGTTACCGTCCTTGTCCTCAAGCTTGGAATTGGTAAGGAAACTGAACTGCGGTCCCACTTTCAATTGGAACATGCAGCCGGCGTCCGGGTCGGAATTGAGCACCAGCATCAATGGGATTTTCATGTAGGTGTTGCGCTGGTACTGTTCTGCGGTCACGTCCTGCAAGGTGAACTCGGATCGTTGGCCTTGGATTGAATACAGCAGGTCCATGCCCACGCCGATATGGTCGCCCAGGCCGAACTGCGCACCCACGCCGAAGGCCGGTCCAAAGGTGGTCTTGTACTTGAAGCCGCCATTGTCGGAATTGTCCTTGTTGAACATCCAGGAATTCTGTGCAACGCCTTGCACGCCGAGCGTAAGTCCGCGTTGTGCGCTGGCTGTATGTGCGAGCACGCCCATGCTCAGGGCCGCTGCGAGAAGGATCTTGGTCTTCATCTTTTGTTTGGTTTTTGTACTGGGTACGTTGTTGTTCTTCCACTTGTCATGCCCGCCCACGCTGGCCATCGCGGCGGTGCCGTATTGCTGTTCTATGCGATCGAGGGTGTCCCAAAAGCTCATTCCCGCCAACTTCGTTGACCGTGGTATCTTTCTTCTTCAATGCTTCCATCACCTCGCTGTTGTGGAGTTCGTCATCGTTCAGTTCGATCACGGTTTTCTTGTTCCATCCGAAGCGTTCCATGATGCGGTCGAAGAGGTAATAGATCACCGGCACCACGAGGAGTGTGAGGAACATCGAGCTGGTCAAGCCGCCAATGAGCACCCAGGCGAGGCCGTTCTTCCATTCCGCACCGGCACCGGTGGCCAAGGCGATCGGCATCATGCCGAACACCATGGCGAGCGTGGTCATCAAGATCGGGCGGAAGCGGGTCTGAACGGCATGGATCAATGCGGTCTTCACGTCCTGCCCGGCGGCGATCATCTGGTTGGTGAAGTCCACCACCAGGATCGCGTTCTTCGCCACCAGGCCGATCAACATGATGAGACCGAGGATGGAGAAGATGCTGAGCGATTGCTTCGCAAGCGCCAGGGCGATGAAAGCGCCGATGATCGCGAGGGGCAGGGAGAACATCACAACCAGCGGATGCACGTAGTTGTCGTAGAGCACCACCATGATCAAGTACACGAGTACGAGCGATGCCAGCAATGCGAGGCCAAGGCTGCCGAAGGCTTCGCCCTGTTGCTCCAACTGTCCGCCCATCTTTACGGTTACGCCGTCGGGCAGGTCCAGTTTGCTCACGGCCTGCTTCACTTCTTCGCCAACGGTTCCCACCGGGCGGCCCAGCACCTGCGCCTGCACGGAGAGCGAAGGCACCTTGTCGATCCGTTCCAATTTGGACGGGCCGGTGGTCTCGCCGATGTTGGCGAATTGGCCGACCTGGATAACCTCTTTGTCCTCGTTGATCAAGGTCAGTGCTCCCACGTCGGCTGCGGCACGGCGGTCGAATCCATCGAGTTGCACAACGATGTCGTATTCGTTGTCACCATCCCGGTACTTGGTGCTGCGGTCACCACTGAAAGCTGCACGCATGTTGCCACCCACTTTGTCCATGGTAAGGCCGAGGGCGGCCATCTTGGCGCGGTCCACCTGCACGTCGATCTCGGGGTTGCCGCCTTCCACGGTCGTCTTCAATTCAGACGTGCCTTTGATGCTGCGAACGGCATCCATCACCAACGGTGCTGCGGCGATCAACTTGTCGAGGTCGGGGCCTTGCACGATCACGTTTACGGGTGCTTCGTCAGCGCTGCCCATGATGTTCACCGGCACGGTGCTGAATTTGGCGCCGACGAATTTTTCTTCTAAGGCGATCTTGGTTTCACGGGCGAAGAGCGCGGTGCTTTCCGTGCGCTTTTCGGCTGGCACTAAGCTCACGTTCACCTCGGCCATGTAGGGCGTGGCGCTGGTGCTCATGCGCCCGCTGGCCTGCCCCACCGTGGTGGAAATGGAGCGCACCAATGGCTCGTTCGCCAAGTACTTCTCCACCTGTTTGGTCATGCGGTCGGTTTGTTCCAGCGTTGCGTTCTTGGGCAATTCAACGCGCACGTAGAACTGTCCACGATCACCGGCAGCAACGAACTCCGCGCCAATGAAGCCCATGCCGACCAGGGCGAAGGAGCCGACCAGCAAAGCGAGCGTAATGCCGAACAACCAGCGCTTGTGTCCGAAGGACCATTGCAGCAGGTCGGTCAAGCCTTTTTCAATGCTGGTGAGCATGCGCTCGAACCAGAGGAAGAAGCGGCCCATCACGGTCTTGTCGCTGAGGTGTTCCAGTTTCGCGAAGCGCGAAGAAAGCAACGGCACCATGGTGAAGGCGATGAACAAGCTGAGCAACGTACTGGTGGCCACCACGATGGAGAACTGGAACAGCAGGTCGCTGATCATGCCGCCGGTAAGCGAGATGGGCAGGAACACCGCGACGATCACCAGGGTGATGGAGATCACCGTGAGGCCGATCTCGCGGATTCCGTCATAGGCCGCCTGTGCCGCGGACTTTCCCATTTCCATGTGCCGGTGGATGTTCTCCACCACCACGATCGCATCGTCCACAAGGATGCCCACTACCAGCGAAAGGCCGAGCAGTGACATCAGGTTCAGCGAAAAGTCCATCAAGTACATCACGCTGAACGTGGCGATCAACGCCGCGGGCACCGCGAGCATCACGATCACCGCGTTACGGATGCTGTGCAGGAAAAGGAGCATCACCAAAGCCACCAGCACCACGGCGAGCAGCAGGTCGAAGATCACATGGTTCGCAGCCTCAAGCGTGAATTCGGACGTGTCCGAAGGAATGCTGAAGCTGAGTCCGGCGGATGCGTATTGCTTCTGCAACTCGCCGATCTCCGTGCGGACTTCTTCGCTCAAGGTCACGGCATTCGCATCGGTCTGTTTTTGGATCGTCAAGCCGATGGCATCAGCACCGTTCACACGGCTGATGATCTCGGGATCTTTCTCGGTGTCTACCACTTGGGCGATCTCGTTCAAGCGGATCAAGCTGCCATCCATGCGGCGCTTCACCACCAGGTCGTTCAATTGTTCCACGGATGTGTATTTGCCGCTGAGGCGGATCAAGGTCTGTCCTTCCGCACGCTTCACTTTTCCGGTGGGGAAGTCCATGTTCGCGTTGCGGACGGCTTTGCTCACATCGTCCATGTTCAGGCCGAACGCCACCAAGCGGTCGGCATCCACGTTCACCACGATCTCGCGTTCCTGTCCGCCTTGGATGTTCACTTGCGCAACGCCGGGGATCTTCGCCAGCGCGGGCTGCACCTTGTTCTTCACCAGGTCGTAGAGTTCGGTGGGTGCCACTTGGCCCGCCACACCGAGGTTCATAATGGGCATGGCACTGATGTCGAATTTCCCGAGCGATGGCGCCTTCGCATCATCGGGCAGCTCGCTGATGATGGCGTTCACCTTCCGCTGTGCGTCCTGCAAGGCGAGGTCCACATCGGCATCGTTCACCAGTTCCACGGTGATCAGAGAGAAACTCTCCATGCTGGTGGAGCTCATCTTCTTCACGCCTTCCAACGAGGAGAGCGCATCCTCTAATTTCTTCGTAACCGTGTTCTCCACTTCGCCGGGCGAGGCACCGGGATACACCGTGCTGACGGACAGAACGGGCGAGGTGATCTTGGGCAGCAGCTCGTAGTTGAGCGTGCCGTAGGTGAAGAGGCCGAGGCCGACCAAAAGGGTCATCACCACCACCACAAGCGTGGGCCGGGTGATCGAAAGGCGTGTAATTTTCATGGTGCTGTTGTAGGGTTAAGATCAGTGCGAGATGGCGCGGACCTTGGTGCTGTCTGTAAGGTTGATCTGGCCGCTGAGGACCACGCGGTCGCCGGCCTCGAGGCCGCTCTCAATGACCATTTTGTCGGCGGTCATCTGGCCGATCACCACATCGCGCAAGCGTGCAATGCTGTCGCGTACCACATAGACCTGCGGCGCTTTCACACTGCCCACGAGCGCATCGCGGCCCACGGTGAGAAAGGTTTTGTCGCTCTGCTCCTTGAAGTTGGCCACGGCATACATGCCGGCTTTCAAGGGACTGTCCTTTTCGTTCTTAAGCTCGATCTCTGTGTCGTACTTCAATGCATCGTCGGCTTTCATGCTTACCGAGATGATCGTGCCGGTGAACGTGGTGGCAGGCAGCACTTTCAAGGTAATGTCCACGGCCTTGCCCTTGCTCATTTCCAGCACCCGGCTTTCGGGCACCTTCACGTTCAGTTTCAGCGTGCTGATGTCCACCAGTTGGAACATGGCCATGCCGGGGTTGATGTAGGAACCGAGCTGCACGTGGTCGTCGTTGATATAGCCGCTCACCGGCGCGGTGATGGATGTTTTCCGCAGCTTGTCCTCGGCAGCCTTCAGTTGGGCTTCGCCGTTGCGCATGGCGAGGTCCGCCTGCTCCACTTGTTGGTCGGTCATGGCACCGCCAGCCGCCATGTTCTGCGCCCGCTTCAAGTCCGCTTCGGCTTTCTTGAACTGGTTACGCATGGCCAGCACTTCGGCGTTCTGCGCGCTGCTTTCCACTTGGGCCAACAATTCTCCTTTGCGCACGCGGTCACCCTTCTTGTGCAGCAGGCGGATAATGGTGCCCTGCGTTTCCGAAACAATGCTGATGTCCACAGCCGCTTCCAAACTTCCACTTGCGGTATAGGCGTCTTTCAATGTCTCCAGTTCCGCAGTGCCGAGGTCCACCGGGATGCTTTCGCTCACCTTTTCACTGAGTGCGGCTTCAGCCTTCGTTTCTTCCTGGTTGGCGTTCAGTTTAAAGCCGGCCAGTACGATCAGCGCGACGATGGCCGCTGTCCAAATGATCTTTTTCATGGTCTTGTTTCCGTTCTTCTTGTTCGATGGTGCAGTGGTGTCGTTGCTCATTGGATCAGGGTTTTAAGTCCGCCCTGTGCTTTGAGCAGGTCCAGTTCGGCGAGTTTGTATTTGAGCGTGGCGCTGTGGTAGGCCGTGCGTGAATCGCTCAGGGCCTTGTCGGCATCGAGCAGGTCGGTGAGCGGTGAAATGCCTTCTGCGTACAGGCTGTTCGTTTGGTCGTACACATCCTGCGCGAGCACCAGGTTGCTGGCTTGCGTTTGCACGGTGTTCCAACTGTTGTCGAGCGCCGCGATAGCGTTGCGCTCTTCCATGGCCAGCGCGTTGCCGGTGTATTCCAGGTCGGCCTTGTACTGCAATTGCGCCACTTTCTGTTGGGCCACTTTATTGGACTTGCGCAGCCCGTCGAAAATGGGGATCGCCAGCGTGCCGCCGATGGTGGCGTTTTGGAACCACTCTTGATCGCTGTTGAAAAAATTGAACTCGTTGCGCTGTGCCTGGTAATTCAGTGAGCCGAATACGCTGAGCGTTGGCATATAGCCCGCGCGGGTAGCGCGGATGTTCAGGTCCTGCAGGACGATCTGCTGCTCCAGCACCTTCATGTCCGTGCGACCTGCGGAAAGGGATCCGCTCGTAGGCTGGGGCTTGCCGACGCCCATGTTGGCGGGCTGTGCCAATTTGAGGTCCGCCGAAACCGGCATGCCCATCAGCACCTTCAGGTAGTTCACCTGTTGTTCCGCGCCCAGCGCAAGGCCGTCCCGTTGGGTCACGGCGTTCTGGCGGTTCACCTGTACGCGTTGCAGGTCCAGCTTGCGCTTGAATTGGTTCTCCACCTGCAGCTTGGTGATGCGCTCCAGCTCCGTCATGTTCACCAATTGGCTGTCCACGCTGGCCTGCTGGGCTTCAAGGTCCAACACTTGGTAATAGGCCGTGGCCACTTCGTAGACCACTTGTTCTTCGGTCTGCAGATGAAGTAGTTCGTAGAGCTCCGCGGAACCTTTCGCGGCCTGCATGCCGGTAAGGAATCGCTGGTCGTACAGCATCTGCGTCACCTTGCCGCCCACCGTGGCGTTGTACTTGGTACCGAACTGCACCGGCACCTGCGTGCCCGGCTGCCCGATGATCTCGCCCGGCAAAAGCTGCGTGGCGATGCTGGGGAAGTAGCTCAGGTCGGCCTGCGCGGTGATCTGCGGAAGACCGTCGGCGCGTGTCTCCGCCACTTTGTAGCGGGCTGCATCCTGGTCTATCGCGGCTTTGCGCACGTTGGTGTTGTGCTCAACTGCCTGTTGCAGGATCGCCTTCAGGTCCATGGTCTCCTGTGCGGAAGCCGTTGGTGCTCCAAGTGCGAGCAGGAGCGGCATGGCGCAAAGGGCCATCAAGTTGCTTTTCGTTCTAATAGAGATCATCGGTTTGGTACTTACTCTTTTGTTCTGTGTTTTGGGAACTAACCTGCGCAAAAAAAAGCGTCAGCGCTTCTGCTCCCACTTCTTGAAAAGCGTGGGCAGCTCCGCGACCATGTGGTCGATAAAGGCTGCGATGTCGGTGAGGCTGCGGTTGAAGTCCCGGGTGGTCTTCGGGCGTTGGGCCAGCACGTCCTTGTATACGGCGCTCATTGCGGAGAGTCCTTGGAAGGCTTTCAGTGTGTCCTCTTTCCAGGACATCACCCTTACGCGGAAGTAACGCCTGCGCTCGCCGGGCTTGGTGATGTACTCCACTTTGCCCATGTTCATCAGGAAATTCAGCGCATTGCTGGTGGCGCTCTTGCTCAACTTGAGCAAACGGCTGATATCATCGAAAGGCAGTTCAGCTTCAGGCACCACGATCAACAACGCCGACACACGGGCGGGTGCCGGTGCCATGCCACTGCCCTCGAAGATGACCCCCACGCGCTCAATGAGCTCCTGTTGGTCCTTGGTCAGTTTGGGTTCTTTCGGTGTCATCTGTTTGCGTTCAACGGGGCAAAGATAGGAAAAGTTTCTTTAGTTCTGCAAATAGAGAACAAAAAAGATTTTTTGAGACCCCGGCCCGAGGCTGGAAAGCGGCATGTGCCCGGCTGATGCCTACGGCCCATACCGCGCCCAAAGCGCCAGCAGGAACAAGCTCCACAACGCGGCATCCGCCCAAGCGGTGCGCTTGGCGTGCAGTAGGGGGAAGGCTAGGAACATGGACGCCGGCACCGGCAAGCAATGCGGGCGGAATGCGGCGGTCCAGCCACCAGGCGAACAGCGCCAATAAGCCCATGGCGAAGGCGAACGCGAGGAAGGAGGCGCGGATGTTCTGCACCCGGATGATGCTGCGGGCATAGACGCTTTGGAAGGTGAAGAGCACCGTGACGGCCAAAACGGCCAAAATGCCGAGCAATATCACACGGTACATCCAGTGCTGGACATGCAACGGGGCATTGTCGCCGAAGTGGAACGAAGCCACCGGGTTCCACACGCCCGGAAACGCCAATTTCGCCACGCCCCAGCCGATGAACAGCACGGCGGCACCGCCGACGGCGGGAAGGACGTATTCGCGCCAATGGAACGGACGGGTAACGGCGATGGTGGCCCAAACCACCACCACGAGGAAAGCATAGGGCAGGTAGAACAGCGCGGCGAGGCCTAGGAGCAAGCCGGCATCGAAGAGCTTCCCCGGCGCCTCGGCCCGGTTCATGGTGGTCCACGGTTTGGAAATGGCGAACAGCATGGGCAGCGCGCCCACCAATGCGGGTCCGGGTGCCAGCCCGTGCGGCAACAAGGCCAGCAACAGCGGCAGTAGCATGGAGGAAAGGTGGTTGCGGCGCTCGAACACCTCGGAATCGTTGCCCGTGCGGTCCATGCGGTGGCCTACCAGTGTAACGAGTGCCATGCTGGTGGCGATGGCGATCCAGGGGTTTACGGCGAGCAACCAAGCCACTGGCAGGTAAAGGGGCATGCCCTTGGCCATCCACGGGGCGAATCCATGGGTGGGCTCGGCCCATGGCGCGCCCAAGCCGCCAGCGCCGGGAAAAGGAGCAGCACCAGCAAGGGTCCCAGAAAGATCAGCACGGGCCGGTCCTGCCTCAAGAGCTTGGTCAACATGCGGAATTAAGCGGATTTGCGATCCGGATCCGTGCAACCCTATCTTCGCCGCGCATTAAACCCACGGTCATGGAATCGGTTTTCTTCGGCATCGGACATTTTCTACAAGCCACCTTCGAGATCATCGTGGGCTTTGGCTGGACTATCCCGGTGATCTTCATTGCGGTACTGCTCTTCGGCATGGCTTACTGGCTGTACACCCAAACGGTGTTCACGCGCAAGAGCAAGGAGCGCGGCGGTTTCATTTGACCTCTGCCGGTGCGGCGGGGCCGTTTTTTGGTGTGGGCTTGCGCAGCAGGTCGTGGCCTATGTCCGTGCGGTGGTATTTCCCTTGATAGTCGATAAGGGCGACGTTTTTGTAACAGTTGATAATGGCGTGCTCGATGTCTTTTCCGAAGGCAGATACCGAGAGCACCCTGCCGCCGTTGGTCACCAGTTCGTCCGCGACTTCCGCCGTACCGCTTTGGAACACCAAGGCATCGCGTACCATTTCCAGGCCCACGATGGGCTTGCCGGCCTCATAAGCACCGGGGTATCCTTCCGAAGCCAGCACCACCGTGGCGCAGGTACGGTCGTCGGTGTCCACGTGGCGTTCGCTTAGTGTGCCTGTGGCGATGCCTTCGAAGAGGTCCATGAGATCGCTGCGCAAGCGCGGTAAAATGGCTTGCGTCTCCGGATCGCCGAGGCGCACGTTGTATTCGATCACATAGGGATCGCCGTCCACGTTCATCAGCCCCAAGAAGAGGAAACCGCTGAAGGGGATGCCGTCGCTGCGCAGGCCGCGCACCGTTGGCACGGCGATGCGGTCATTCACCTTGCCCATGAAATCCTTGTCTGCGAAAGGGGCGGGGCTTACCGCGCCCATGCCGCCGGTGTTGGGGCCAGCGTCACCGTTGCCGATGCGCTTGTAGTCCTTCGCGCTGGGCAGCATTTTGAAGTGCTCGCCGTCTGTGATGAGGAATGCTGAAAGCTCGATGCCCTTGAGGTACTGCTCGATCAGCACGCGCTCGCTGGCGGGATCCTTGCCGCCCAGCATGCTCTTCAGCGCTTCCTTGGCTTCGTCCTTGGTCTGCGCGATCACCACGCCCTTGCCCTGCGCAAGTCCATCGGCCTTGATGACATAAGGCGAAGGCATACGGTCGATGTGCAATTGGGCTTCGGCGAGTTCACCGCGGCCGAACGCACGGAACGCGGCGGTGGGAATGTTGTGGCGTAACATGAACTCCTTGGCGAATTCCTTGCTGCCTTCCAGCTTGGCACCAGCGGCCTTGGGGCCGATCACGATAACGCCTTTCAGCTTGGGGTCTTCCGCGATGCGGTCGTGCAGGCCGTCGGTGAGCGGCGCTTCGGGGCCCACCACCACCATGCGGATCTTCTTGTCCAACATGAACTTGCGCAATGCAGTAGGATCATGGAGGTCCAAGTTGACATTACGCCCATGGCGCAGTGTGCCGGGGTTGCCGGGTGCCACGTAGAGCTCGTCGAGCATGGAGCTTTGGGCGAGTTTCCAAGCCAAGGCGTTCTCTCTTCCGCCGCTACCGATCAATAAAACGTTCATGCCGAATTCCTTTGCCACAAAGGAACGAACGCGTGCGGTTAAGGGCGGGTGAAGTTTCCAACAATGGGGGCGGCAACTATTAGCCAACGTGGTTGAACACGCGTCCGGGTCCGTTCAATCCAAAGCGTACGAAAATACCGGCATAAAAAATTGAATGTAAGAAAAACTTAGAAAAGCCTGTTAAGTTCTTTTTTCGAAACTTGGGCATCACAATGGAATGCTTCACCACATATTTTGAAGATTGCCAACTTCAGCTGCGAAGTGCCAAGCGGGTCTTCCAAGTGCCGAAGAAGCGGTGACTAAGAAAGGAGAAAAAAAGAATATGCTCAAAGCACTCCTTCCTTCCTTGACAAACCTAACCACTCGCACCATGCCCTTGGCGCTTGTGGTAGGCCTCGCTGTGGAAGCGACGGCACAGAACCTCGTTCCCAACGGTAGTTTTGAAGATACCGTGAATTGCGATGTATCTACGCAGTGCAGCTTGTTGAAGGCGATGCATTGGTACAATGCCAATTGGGGAACTTCCCCTGATGTCTGGGACGTTGACCTTGATCGCAGTTGTGGGTATCCTATGGACCCGTCGAACCCGGAGGAAATCGGATTCCTGAATGCCCAAGATGGTACGCGCTATGCGGGTGAATACTTTTGGGATGGCCCCGGCAATTCGGGTAACGAATATGCCATGGTGCAGCTTACGGAACCGTTGGTCGCTGGCCAGGCCTATAGGATGTCCCTTTACTATTCGCTTTCGAATTTTGCCTTGGCTGTGGACCACATTGGTGTTTGGTTCGGAACAGACAGCCTCCACGGCAATACACCGGGTCGTTTGGACGAAGTGCCACAACTAAAACTCCGCGATCCGCTGCACACCTATCTTACAGTGGATGACGCTTGGGTGCAATTGACGGATACCTTGGTCGCCGCAGGGGGTGAACAATGGATGGTGATCGGTAATTTTGACGAAGCTGATTCCATCAACGGTATCACCGTCCATCCGGGAAACTACCTCATAGCGTATTACTTTTTCGATAATATCTCCCTGACCCGCGTAAGCGATGTCGGTATCGATGAGGTGAAAACAAATGTGTGGTGGAACGGAAAAGGCATCAGTATTAACGCGGCGCGCAATGGCCCCCTGCACCTATCCTTATGGGGATATGTCAGGTCGGATGTTGGCCACTTCCGAGTGGGAACAGGGGGCGAACCACAGGCACTGGCCGGGGCCCCCATTGTCCGATGGGGTATACATCCTGCGGATACAAGGTGGTGGTCGGAACCAGGCAGTGAAGTTTGTCAAGGAAGAAGGAGGGCTTTGAGCGCAAAACTCAAAAAAAATGAAGAAGTACATCATGCTTGCCGCATTGTGCGCGAGCACCATGAGTGTAAAGTCCCAGTTGTGGGATACTAACGGAATGGTGCCATCATTCCCGGTACCAATTTCCTCGGTACAACGAATTCGGTTCCGATTGATTTCCGTACCGACAACATCTTCCGTGCACGGATCAATCGAGCGGTTACGTATCCGACTCTCAAAGGCTTTAATTCTGTGGTCGCAGACGGATTTACCTTACTCTCGCCGAATGCGAGCTTTTTAGCCAGCGCCCCTTATGGTCCATTCAGTCGCTTGCATTTGGCGGATGGCACGCCCGATACCCAGAACTCCGGGTACCGGCCGTGGCAGCGCACGGGGGGGCCGCAAGAAACTTAAGTCGTTCCGCACCAACTCAAGATGCAAACTGGACTCCTCAAGGTCGCTTACTTCCTCGCCTCCCCGCGCTTAATGCCGCAGCCAATGTTCCGCGTAGTAGCGGGTTCCGGAGTTTTTCCAGCGGCCACAGCTGCCATTGCATCGTTCAACCAATGGGCCTTCACAGCCGAAGGACTTTCCACATTGTCGTCGATGGCGCCTTTGTAAGCGAGCTTCAGGTCTTTGGTGAAGAGGTACACGTGCGGTGTGGTGCGCGCTCCGAAGGCATCGGCCATGGCGTGGCCTTGGTCCAGCAGGTAATGGCCTGCGTAGCCTTGCTCTTTGTATTGTTGCTGCATGTCGGCGAAGCTGTCGCCTGCGTCACGCTTGGCGTCGTTGCTGTTTACCAGCACAAAGCCGATGCCTTTGTCGGCGCAGTCCTTGGCAAGGGCAGGGTAGCGGCCTTGCCAGCCTTCACTGCCTTCGCTGCCTACTACGAAAGGACAGGTGTTGCAGCTGAAGATCACCAACAGTCCGTTGGCCCCGGTGATGGAGCGCAAGTCTGTTTCATCCCCGGTGATGTCCTTCAGTTTCAGTTCGGTGGCGGGTGCAGCATCGCCGATGGCGAGATCGGGCAGTTCCTTGTTCGTAACGGGAATGGAAAGGAGTGCGGCGCAGGCGAGGATTTTGAGGAACATGTTTGGTCGGGTTGGAAATTGAAAAGGGGAGAGTCACAAGGTAAGGAGAAGATTGGTTTCCGACTGATGCATTTGGCAGTGGCAGTTGGCAGTAGGCGGTTGCAGTAGGCAGTGGCAGTTGGCAGCGGCAGTTGGCAGCTGGTCGGCAGTCACGGTACTCGGTACCCGATAACCTGTACCAGAAACTAGATCACCACCATAAACTTCAAATCATCCTAACCCAGATCAATCAGCGTTCCATCAACGGATCACCAAATCAAAGATCGCTTCATTCCCATGCCTACGGCAGGTAAGCTCGCGAACAGGTTAGAGCGGAATATTCCCGTGCTTTTTGCGCGGCAGTTTTTGCGCTTTGTTGCGCAACATGCGCAGGGACTCGATCACCTTGATGCGCGTGTCGCAAGGCCGGATCACTTCATCGATGAAGCCACGCGCTGCGGCTTCGTAGGGGTTCGCGAACTTTTCCTTGTATTCGTTCTCCTTCTCCGCAAGTTTCTCCGCCGGCTTTTCGGCTTTGCCGATCTCGTGGCGGAAGATGATCTCGGCGGCGCCTTTCGCGCCCATCACGGCGATCTCGGCGGCGGGCCAAGCGAAGTTCATGTCGCAGCCGATGTGCTTGCTGTTCATCACGTCGTACGCGCCGCCGTAGGCTTTGCGGGTGATCACGGTGATGCGCGGCACGGTGGCTTCGCTGAAGGCGTAGAGCAGCTTCGCGCCATGGTCAATGATGCCGCGCCACTCCTGGTCGGTGCCGGGCAGGAAGCCGGGCACGTCCACGAAGACGAGCAGCGGTATGTTGAACGCATCGCAGAACCGCACGAAGCGCGCGGCCTTGATGGAGGCATCGATGTCCAGCACACCGGCGAGTACCGCGGGCTGGTTGGCCACGCAGCCCACCACTTCACCGGCCACGCGGGCAAAGCCCACCACCATGTTGCGGGCGTATTCGGCATGCACCTCCATGCTGCTGTCGGGGTCGATCACCGCGTTCATCACCTCGCGTATGTCGTAAGGCTGGTTGGGGTTTTCCGGCAGAATGCTGTCCAAAGTGGGACGGCTTTCATCACCCGGCTCGTATACGAATGCGGGCGCTTTTTCTTCGCAGTTGTTCGGCATAAAGCCGACCAGTTTGCGCAACATGTCCAAGGCGGCAAGCTCGTTGGCGGCGGTGAAGTGGGCTACGCCGCTTTTGGCCGCGTGGGTGGAAGCACCGCCGAGTTCTTCGGAGGTCACCTCTTCGTGCGTCACGGTTTTCACCACGTTGGGCCCGGTAACGAACATGTAGCTGGTGCCTTCCACCATGAGCACCATGTCCGTGAGGGCGGGGCTGTACACGGCACCGCCGGCGCACGGCCCCATGATGGCGCTGATCTGCGGCACCACGCCACTGGCCATCACGTTGCGGTGGAAGATGTCCGCATAGCCGCCCAAGGAAACCACGCCCTCCTGGATGCGTGCGCCGCCGCTGTCGTTAAGGCCGATCACCGGGCCGCCATTGCGCATGGCGAGGTCCATGATGCGGCAGATCTTGGCGGCATGTGCCTCTGCGAGCGATCCGCCCAGCACGGTGAAATCCTGCGAGAATACATAAACGGTTCGGCCGTTGATGGTGCCGTGTCCGGTGATCACACCGTCGCCGAGGAACACTTGCTTGTCCAGCCCGAAGCTGGTGCTGCGGTGCGCCACCAGCTGGCCGATCTCCTGGAAGGATCCTTCGTCCAGCAACAAGTGCAGGCGCTCGCGTGCGGTGAGCTTGCCTTTCTTGTGTTGCGCTTCAATGCGGTCGTCGCCGCCGCCCTTCAATGCTTGTTGGGCTTTTGTGGCGAGCAGGTCGAATTGGTCTTTCATGGCCATGCCTTAGCGGCCCGCGTTGGTGTTGGGCGCGGCCAAATGTAGGGGAGGAGGATCGGTGGGGGGAACGCTGATGGCGCTGATATATAGGATGAACGATGATCGGAAGTGAGTTGAATTGCTGATACAGGGTATCGGGTAATGAGTATCGCGTACTGCCACTGCAAACTGCCAACTTCCCTGCATCATTCTTCCCGCAAGGCCTAAGCCCGCTACATTCGTGGCCCATGGCTTTCCGGTTCGCCGATCTTCCCATCCGCACGAAATTCCTGATCACACTGGGCATTCCGGTGCTGGGATTGGTGCTGTTGATCGGCAAGCAGGTGGATTCCAGCATGAAGCGGACGGACGTGCTGGGCTATGTGTCGCTGCAAGCGCGGAACATCCGTGTGATCGGCGACGTTGTGGACGCCTTGCAGGAAGAAGGGGCGATGACGGTGGCCACCTTGGAAAAGGTGATGCCCACGGACAATTACCTGTCGGTGGCGCGGCTGAAATCGGACGGTTTCATAGCGCGGCTGAACGACCCCGTGCTGCAGATCGAAGCGCGTTTGCGGAGCGAGGACGTGCTGCAACCTTTGGTGCGCTTGCGCAAACGGATCACCGGCCGGGAGATCAGCGCAAAGGAGGCGGAAGAAACCTACCGCACCATGGAAATCGGTCTGCTGGCCAACTTGGGCGCGGTTTCCAAACAGGCACAGGACCCGGAGACGAACACCCGGCTGTTCGCCCACCAGAGCTTGGTGAACGCCAAGGACGCATTGAGCGACGTACGCACACGGGTTTTGCGCGGTGTTGCGGACTCCTCCTTCACCGTGGCCGACCTCGGCGAACTGAATGAGCGCATCGCGCAATATGAAACGAACAGCGTGTTGTTCCGCCGCGACGCCTCTCCGGACGTGTTGGAATACTACCGGTCGACCTTTCAAGGTCCGGAGGTGAACTTCATGCGATCCATGGTCGGCACGATCCACGAGAAGGGCGGTGTAAGCGGGCTGTCCACGGCACCGGCGGAATGGTGGGACCTCAGCGGGCAGGCCATGGGGCGGTTGCGGCAGGTGGAGGAGCGCTCCATCGACTCCATCATCGTGGCCAGCGAGGAAGTGTCGCACGATGCACAATGGCGTTTGCTCCTGGTGTTGGCAGCGCTTGTGGGCGTGGTGGCCGCTGTGCTGGTGATGGCGGTGGTGCTGATGCGCGGGCTGCGCAACACGGTGAACGAGGTGACGGATGCCGCTACTTCGCTTGCCATGGGTGATGCGCGCGCCCGCGTGCCCGTGGATTCCAACGACGAGGTGGGCCAGATGGCGCGCTCCTTCAACGTTATGATCGAGAACATCCGCGCGCTTTCCGCCAATGCGGACGCCATCGGCAAAGGCAATTACGACACGCCGGTATATGTGCGCGGCGAACAGGACGTGCTGGGCCATTCGTTGACGCGGATGCGCGACAACCTGAAAGAGGCCAAGCAGCGGGACATGGAACACAACCAAGTGCTGCAGGCCGAAAAGGAAAAGCTGGAACAGGCCAACGCGCGAATCGAAACGCTGATCAAGGAGATCCACCACAGGGTAAAGAACAACCTGCAGGTGGTGGCCAGCCTGCTGCGCTTGCAGAGCGGTACCATTGAAGACGAAAGCCTGCTACAGGTCTTCGCGCAGAGCCAGAGCCGCGTGGCCTCCATGGCGTTGATCCACGAAAAACTCTACAAGGGCGACGACCTCGCACAAGTGGATCTCAGCAATTACATCAAGGAGCTTTTCACCGAGTTGATCCAGCTGAACAAAGTGCGTGAGAACATCCGTTACCGCACCGCCATCGATCCCGACCTGGTGCTCGACCTGGATACCATGGTGCCGTTGGGCTTGATCCTGAACGAGCTGATCACCAACTCGTTCAAACACGCTTTCAAGAACGGCCGCGAAGGCTTCATCGATCTGCGCATCCACCGCTCCGACGGCAAGCACTTCGACCTGCACTATGCGGACAATGGCGGCGGCATTACACCGGAACGCGCCAATGCGGATACAGGGACTTTGGGCCGTGGGCTGATCGACAGTTTAGTGGAACAGCTCAACGGCTTCATCACCATGGAGAGCGACGGAACCGGCACACGGTACCACATCCGTTTTGGTGGGTAAGACCTGCCCGCACCATAGCTTTCGGCCCGATCCAACAAACCACCATGCTTCGCACAGCCCTCTTCTTTCTCGCCACGTTGCTCATCGGTTTCGTCCAAGCGCAAGACTGCAATGCCAATATCGAATCCGTTGTTGGTCAAGTCGGCGAAACGGTAATCTTCTGCGGAACGCCAACGGAGGTGCGGGCTTCAAGCAAGGCCGATGGGCCGGTGTATCTCAACTTCGGTGGTAAGTACCCGGACATCGCTTTTTCCGTAGTGATCTTCGGCGATGTTGCCGGTGAGTGACCGCGATAAGTTGGTAAAGCGCTTCTCTGGTAAGCAGGTGCGCGTGAGCGGTATGGTGAAGGACCACAACGGCAAGCCGGAGATCATCCTGAAGAATTTGCAGGATCTGGAAGAGCAGTAATGCCAGTTCCTAATTCCTAATTCCTAATTCCTAATTCCGGCTACTGATGCGGCATCCCGGAAATTAGGAATCAGGAATTTGCGGAATCAAAGAATCTTGGAGATATCAGAACCTCAGACGTTCTATTAATTCGAATTGGTATTACCCCTCCGCCAGCGCCGCCTCCACCTCCTCGCTCATCTCCATGTTGTGGTACACCGTGTTCACGTCGTCGTCCTCGTCCAGCAGGTCGATCAGCTTCATCACGTTTTGAGCGGTGGCGAGGTCCACGGGATGGGTGCTTAGTGGGAAGCGCTTCAGTTCGGCACTCTTGACCTCCAATTTCAGTTCGTCCAGCGATCACGTCTTCGGCACCCGCGTCGATGCAGGCCATTTCGAATTCATCGGTGTCCATGCCCTTCAGCGCTTCTTCTGTTATTACAAATTCAGCCTTGCGGTCGAATACGTGCGCAAGCGAGCCCATGGTGCCCAGGGCGCCGTCGCATTTGTTGAAGAAGCTGCGGACGTTGGCCACGGTGCGGGTGGTATTGTTGGTGGCGGTTTCCACGAAAATGGCCACGCCGCCGGGGGCGTATCCTTCATAGTTCATCTCCGTGTAGTCGGCCTCATTCCCTCCAGCAGCCTTTTTGATTGCACGGTCAATGATGTCTTTGGGCATGTTCATGCCCTTGGCATTTTGGATGGCCACCTTCAGGCGGTGGTTGGAATCGGCACTCGGACCACCGGACTTCACGGCCATGGCGATCTCTTTGCCGATGCGGGTGAAGAGCTTGCTCAGCTTGGCGTTGCGAGCGAAGATGCGGTGCTTGCGTTTTTCAAATACTCGGCCCATGGTGGAGGTGTTACACTCAGCTTCTTCCGCTGAAGGCGGAGACGTTGAGCAAGTAGGTCAATTGCGTAAACACGCCGTGCAAATGCTTCGGCGTGCCGCGAAAATAAGCAGGGCCGCCGCAAATGCGACAGCCCTGCACGGGTCTTGGCGAACTGTTTCCCCTCGTCGCGGTGCCCGATGTGTTAATTGAAGCCGATCAATGTGATGCCCACGTTGAGCGCGCGCAGGTCCGGAGCGGTGCCCTCCTCGAACATGCGCGTAAGCGCATATTCCGCGAAGAGGTTCAGCGGTCCGTAGCCGATCTGTGCACGTGCGGCCAAGCGGTAGGGCAGCAGGTTGTAGCCATCCTTGCTGCGCTGCTTCACGTTATGCCCGTCCTCGGTGTACTTCTGCTTGTACATGGTGTCGAAGAGCCAACTGCCCACCACGCCGGCGGCCAGGTGTACGTTGTGCTTCCTGCTGAAGGACCAGTCCGGCTTGGCCGCCAGCTCATCCGCGTTGGCAGGCAGCTTGGCGCGGTTGGTGTTGAATTCAAGCATCAACGGTACGCGAAGACCGATCTGGCGCAGCTTGTTCTTCCGGAGGTCCGGGCTGTCCATGGCCACGGCGTAAGTGCTGTCACCATTTGAAAGAAGCGTGTTGTTCTCGCTCAGCTTGTAGTTGTCGAACTCGATGCCCATGCCGGTGAACAGGCCCACGTGGTTGGTGCCGAACTCGATCTTCTGCTCCCAGAAGTTGATGGCGAAGTAGCGGCTCTTGGCGTTGTTCAGCTGCAGCGGCCCGCTTTCCGGCCCGTCCCCGATGCGGCCGTCCGTGGTAACGAAGCTGTTCATGCCGAATTCAAGCCCGGCCCAGTAGCTGAAGAGGTTGCGGCGCTCCCGCTTCAAGGCGCTCAATTTTTGCTCGAACGATTCGACGGTATCAATGCCGATGCGCGGGGTGGTGATGATGCGGATCAACTTCCGCTTGGAGGTGATGCGGATGGTGTCACCTTTTTGGACCGTGTTCGTGTCCGTGCTCTGCACTTGCACCTTCATGCCGTTGGAGCCGGCGCTAAGCGTCAGGGAGTGCCGGTCAGGCTGAACCTCCGAGGCGTTCGATCGGATGCTGTCCTGTTGGGCCATGCCGGCGAAGGGGAGCAGTAGCAGGGAAAAGAGGATCGGGGCTTTCATCTTTTGTTGGTTTGAGAGTAGGACGGCGAGCTTCCCGTTTTGTTACAGCTGCCGGGCCGTAGGCCGGAAAAAAGCTGAAAACCCTTTGGCCGAAAGGTCAAAGGGTTTCAGTGGGGATACCGGGTACCAACTTCATTCAGGCCGGAAGTTGAACCGTACGTGGAAGTTTTCCAAAGCCCGGAAGGGTTCGCACCCACCTGGATGCGGGCCAGTTTGCGTATCACATAATTGCGCAGTTCGTCGTTCTCCGATCCGGAGGACACCACCACCACGCGGCCCTCGGTGTTCACCACATAAGCGATGTCCACCGTGCCGTACATGGCCTCGGCATCACCGGAAAGCGGAAGATCACAAAGCGGTCGATCTCGCGGTTTCACGGCGCGCTCCATTTCAATGTTGCTGGCGGCGGGAAAGATGAATTTGGGTTCGCCTTCGGATGCGGCACGCATGCCTGAAGCGGCGAGCAGAAGACAGAAGGCGAAAGCGGAACGGGTGATCATGGTTTTCATGGCGGTGTGGTTTTAGGCTTGTGGCCGTTGGTTGTTTGTAATGGGACAGCATGCACCGCATAAATGTTACAGACCGCGGCTTGAAAATGGACGAACGGTAAAATGGGCTTGTTGGGCGGAGAAGAGGGCTACCACCAACCATGTTCCGCCGAAGCGGCTAAGCCCAGACGAGGATGCTAAAGCGCAATGAAGAATATGTCTGATCGGACCGCAACGCGCGCAACGGACGCAACGGAATACGTGCAACGCTGGAGAATTCAGTTGCTCCAAAGTCGTTGCGCTCTTTGCGAGCGTTGCGGTAGACATTCTCCCCGCCTGACTGCCGAAGGCACACGTCCGCGGTTAGCCTTTTTCTAGGCGGTAAAAACTCACCGGCCGCGGCTCGCACTGATCGACAAGTTCCGGCCCAAGCGCACTTGGAATCGTTCACTGCCGGCGTTGCGCTCCACCTTCACGCCACCTTGTCCTCCGGTCAATGCGCCCACGGCCTTGTCTGCAAATGCCAATGCGTCGTTGCCGTCCAGTACGGACTTGCGTTGTGGGGTTTCCAGCACATCGCCGCGCACGGTGTTGGCCAGGAATGCGCCGAGTGTTTGGTCGGTGCCGCGCGTGTCGGCAAAGGCCATTGGCTCATTTTCTTCAGGCGTTGCAGCGTTTGCGGCAGGTGTTTCCGGATTTGGGGCAGCAGGCTTTGGGCGAGACTAGGTTCTTCGGGCGCAGGGCATGCGGCAGTATTTCCGGCATCGGCTTGGGTGCTGGCTGCGCTTTAGGGGCTTCAGGCTTTTGGGCGAGCGTGGGTTCTTCCAGTTGCGGAGTTTTAGGCAATGGCTTCAGTTCCGGCTTCGGCTCAGGACGGGTATTCGGCACGTTCGGCTTCTGGGCGGGCGTAAGCGCTCCCGGTTGAACGGCGTTCCCCGTCTCCGCAGGGTCACTCGAAGAGGACCCGGCGGTAACGAGATCGGGATTTTCCTTCACCGTTTCCGTTGGAAAGGGCTTTTCCACACGGGCTACCTCCTGGTGTTGCTCCGGTTTTTCGCGCAGCATCCACCAGCCCATGCCCAGCAACAGCGCAATACTCGCGGCTGCTGCGAGCCGGGGCCACAACACCACAACGCGGCCTTCGCGTTTTTTCAATTGCTCCTTTCCGAAGAATACGATCGGAGAGGCCGTAGTGCGCGTGGCGGCAACCAACATTTTTTCGCGACGCGCATTGGCATGTTCGTCCACGAAGCCGTTCAACGCATGTTGTTGTTCTGCGCTTAGATCACCTTCAAGTTCAGCGATCAAAAAGTCCGTCAAGCGGTGTGCATCGGGCATTCCCTTTGGCGGGAAATAGCGCTCGATCGTTTCCTTTTCATCGAAGGGAACAGGAACGGCCGGCAACTTCGCCAATGCCATCAATGCCGCTTGGCGCTCGGTTTCCGGATGTTCGTAGAGGTAGTGCTCAAGTTGCTTAAGCTGCTCGGCGTCCAAGTCTTTTTCCAAACGCGCCACCAAGAAATCATCCAAGCGTGCGGCATCCGGTTCACCGGTGGGCGGATAGGCTTTCCGCAGCATGTCCTTCAACGGGAAATGAAGCTCGTCGCCGTCAATGTTGGGCAGTTGGCCCAAGTCGACCGGTAACTCCGGATGCTCCGCGAGGAAAGCATCCAGGAACGCTTCCTGCGCAGCGGAAAGCCGACCCTCCAAGCGGTCCAGCAACCAAGCTTCGTATGTGTCCTTGTCCAGTTTCATAGCACGTTCTCCAAGCTGCCGATGTAGTCCTTCAACGCGGTGCGGCCACGATAGATGTACACCTTCACTTGCGTTACGTTCAGTTGTGTCAATTCAGCGATCTCCTCATAACTGTATCCTTCCAAGTCGCGCAGCAGCACCACGCTGCGCTGCACTTCGGACAGCGTTGCCAGGGCCGCGTCCAGCACTTCCTTCAAGTCGGGCTGGCTTTGGCTGCTCCATTGCATGTTGGTGTGTTTGGCTTCCATGCGCGTGCTGCGCGATCCTTTTCGCACCTCATCCACCATGATGTGGTGCGCTGTGGTAAAGAGGTAGCTTTTCGCTTTTAAGCCATCCACTTCTTCCACCTTCTGCCACAGCCGTGCAAAGCTTTCCTGCACCACGTCCTTGGCCAAGTCCGTGTCGCGGAGATGCTTCACCGCGAAACGGTAAATGCCGTCCGCATGCTGGTCCACGGCGCTGTTGTAGTCGGTGAGGTTCACGGGGAAACGTGTTGCTTAGGGGTATGACGGCCAAGTGAAGCGAAAGTTACAGCAAGCGTGATCGGGTTTTTCCGGGGAAGTCGACCGAGCGTCTACAAGTTTCGGAAATTGTTAGCTTTCGCATGCACAGGCAGCATGTCCGCCTGTTTGAACGTCTTACATAAAAACCCGCGCAATGCCCCGTATTTACCGACTTGCACCCGTGCTCTTGAGTTTGCTTTTTTCAGCAACAACGCAAGCGCAGACCTATTTCTACGTTGACGACATCAGCGTTTATCCCGGCACTCCCACGAACCAGCAAGTGGTGGAAGTGCAGTTGTCCGGCAACTTGTCCAACACGGGGTCCTATGTCACATCGGTCACTGCGGATGTTACGGGCTTCGATGTGTCGATAACGGTGGAGGCCGGCAGCAACGGTGGCCTTGCCGTGTTGGTGCCGCATTTGGAATCGGTCTTCACCGGTCCGCTTCCGGCAGGAACGTACACCATCACTATCGGCGGCAGTGGGGTGCTTGACTCGGCGCCCGCTTCGCAACACGCCTTCACGGTAATGGGCAGTGCGGCCACGGCATGCGATTCGTTAATCCTTGCCAATGTTCAATGGTCACCGTTCAGCGATTCGTTGCTCACCGTTCATGTGTTCAACTCCACGAGCACTTTGTTCGATTATCCAGGCTTCATTTTACTGGATGGCAATGGAGACACCTTGGCGCAGGAAGTGGTGAATTATTTCGGCCTAGGCTTTGAGAATTGGAACAGCTTGTCGGTAAGTCCTGAAGCGGAGCTGCCAACCGGCACTTTCAACGGCACCTTGGAGTTATGGACCGGTTTTTATGAGGACCTCGCCTGCAGCTGGGAATTGCCAGTTACCCTTTGCCCGGATGAGCTTTGCAGTGCGATCGTGCCGTTCATCCAAAATTACGGGAGCGGCTTTTCGCTAGGCGATTTCCAATACGACATTCGTTCAGACGGTATGTCCGTGGCAAGCGGAATGCTCACCTTGACCGCGGAAGAACAGTTTGCCAGTGATACGGTTTGCCTGCCACCCGGCAACTATGAAATTGAACTCACGGCGGAACAACCATCCACGGGTGGCCAAGCGTTTTTCGGTGTAGGCGGCGATAGTTGGCCCCAAGGCCCCAACGTGCAAGTGGACTATGACACACCGGCCACAATGCCGTTCACATTCTTCGGCCCGTGCATTGATATTGCGCAGGGCATCACCACTCCCTCGGCAAATGGACTGACAGTAACGCAGTCCGAAGGCCAGCTCCGGTTGCAACGCGCGGATGGCCAAGCGATCGGATCGGTGCAAGTTTTCGATACGCAGGGCCGCACGGTTCATGCAACACGCGATGCCCAACGCGAATGCAAGATCACGACCGGCGAATGGCCGGCTGGCATCTACATCCTGCGCGCTACGAACGGAACGAAAACGGAAACGGTGCCGTGCGTAGTGCAGTAGATCGCTAAACGGGCGGCTCACCCGCCGATGCTCACCATCGGCCGGCTGCTCAAGTCGTGCAAAACCTCTTCCTGTTTGTCCGGGTTGAATTGCGGCAAACCGCCGAGCATCGCGTGCTTCGCTAACACGTTCGCTTCGATCAAAGGCGAAACGTCCTCACCGCGCCGCAAGGCGGAAAGCAGGTCTGTTTCCTCGCGTGCGAAGAGGCAATTGCGCATTTTGCCTTCCGCCGTTAGCCTAAGCCTGTCACAATTTCCGCAGAAAGGTTCTGTCACCGTACTGATCACCGCGAAGGTGCCCAGCCAGCCTTTCACGCGGTAGGATTTCGCCGTGCTGTGCGGATCATCGTTTAGCTTTTCGATGGCATGCGTACTTCCGATACGGCCCAGCATTTCGCTGTATGTGTACACACGATCTCGGCCCCCACTTGTTGCCAGCGAAGGGCATGAATTCGATGAAGCGCACATGCACCGGCCGGTCGCGGGTGACTTCCACGAAGCGCAACAGTTCATCGTCGTTCACGCCGCGCATCACCACCATGTTCAGCTTCACATGCAGGCCGCGGTCGATCGCTTGTTCGATGTTCGCCAGCACGCGCTCGTGGCCATCGCGGCGGCTTAATGTGCGGAAGCGTTCGGCATCGAAGGTGTCCAAACTGATGTTGAGGCTTCTCAATCCAGCGGCCATCAGTTCGTCCAAAAAGAGGTGCAGGCGCATGGCATTCGTCGTCAATCCGAGCTTCACCGGCAATTGGGCCATGTCGCGCACGATGTCCACCACGTCGGGCCGCATCAAGGGTTCCCCGCCGGTAAGCCGGATCTTGGTGATGCCGTACCGCTCCGTGAAGAGCCGCGCCAACGTTGCGATCTCTTCGCGTGTCATCAGTTCTTCACGCCGCAGAAAGTGCTGGTCTTCCGGCATGCAGTATGTGCAACGCAGGTCGCACTTGTCCACAATGCTGATGCGCAGGCTGCGATGGGTGCGGGAATGGCGATCGTTGAGTTCCACACGCCAAAGTTACCAACCACAACACGGCTAACTTTCGCCACAATGCGAATTGTGGAGGCAACGTTAGGAAAGGAATTGCAACATGCCCAAGTATTGTTACGCGCATTTCCGAAACACCAACGCGAGCATTACACCGCGAACCTCGAAACCGTTTTACGTTATTTCGACCCTGTGGCATACGAGCATGAAGTAGCCGACCTGAACGCGTTTTACGGCCAGCCACGCGGTTGCGTGCTGCTTGCCACCGATGGCGAACAACCAGCCGGTGTGGTCTGTTTGCGTCAGTTGGATGAAGAAGCTTGCGAGATGAAACGGCTCTTCGTACCCGTGGCGCACCGCCGCAAAGGCATTGCGCAAGCACTGTGCGTAGCGCTCCTGAAATCCGCACGTAGCAAGGGCTCAAGGTGATGCGCTTGGACACCGGCTTCTTCATGACGGAGTCGCAAGCACTCTATCGCAAGCTTGGATTTGCCTACACATCGGCCTATCATCCGGTCCCGGATGACCTGAAAGACCAACTGGTGTTCATGCAACTGAAACTATGACGAAAGAAAAAGAACGCTGCCCTGGTGCCTGAAAGATGACATCTACAAGCGCTACCACGACGAAGTTTGGGGCGTGCCGGAACATGACGACCGCAAGCTTTTCGCGAAGCTGATACTGGATGGCGCGCAAGCAGGATTGAGCTGGTATACCATTTTGATCGCACGGAGAGTTATGCGAAGGCCTACCACGATTGGGATGCGAAAAAAATCGCGCGCTACGGCGAAAAGGATGTCGAGCGTTTGATGAACGACGCGGGCATCATCCGAAACCACTCCAAGGTTTTGGCTTCCATCGGCAACGCACAGGCTTACTTGAAGATCATGGAAAACGGTCCAGGTGCATTCGACCAATTCCTATGGAAACACGTTGGCGGCAAAACCAAAGTGAACCGTTTCCAAAAAATGGGGGAAGTGCCAACGTCCACGCCGGAGAGTGATGCCATGAGCAAGGACTTGAAAAAGCACGGGTTCAAATTCGTGGGCACCACGATCGTCTATGCTTTTATGCAAGCCTGCGGCATGGTGGACGACCACATGGTGACTTGCTGGCGACGTGGGACCGGATTCGAGCGCATTTAGGTACATTTGCCTATCATGTCACGTAGCGCAATACTCATAACACCAAAGGATCAAGAGGAGGAAAAGCTCATTGAGGCCTTGGTGAAGCGGATGAGATTAAAGGGTAGGAAGCTCAGCGCAGAGGAGCTTGAGGATGCTGGATTGGCATTCGCCATGTCCAAAGCAGACAAGACCAAAGTGGCGGACTATGACCGTGTGATGCGAAAGCTGCGTAGCTGAACATGACGGTCCGCTTCTTGAGTTCGTTTGAGAAGGACCTTTACAAGGTTTCTCCAGCAATAAGACACAAGGTTGTGGATTTGGTGACGCAAATTGAGACAGTATCGTCCATTCGGGAAGTTTCCCAAGTGAAAAAACTACGAGGGTTCAAAGAGGCCTACCGGGTAAGGATTGGAGATTTCCGTCTGGGCTTTCTTTTGCAAGGTGGAACAGTCACATTCGTTCGCCTGCTGGACCGGAAGAGTATTTATCGAGTTTTTCCGTGATAGAGGTAAAGGCGATGAAAGGCCCGGTCGTGACTCACCCTGTTTTGCAAGTCCAAGGAGGCGTATCCACAAAGCGTGTCGACATCCTCGTAACCGAAGAGCCGCTGGAGATCCGCCTCGGCCACGGGGCAGAAGAAGACCGGAAAGAAGTGCGCCTCAGCGTAACCATGCGCACGCCGGGGGAATGACGAAGAGCCCGCAATGGGCTTTCTCTTTACTGAAGGCATCATCAATTCGCCTGCGGAAGTGTTGCGCGTGGTGCCTTGCGAAAACGTGAAAGAGGAAGAACGCGGCAACGTAATTCGCGCGGAACTGCATCCGGAAGTGGAACTCGATCCCGCAAAATGGCAGCGTAATTTTTACACCAGCAGCAGCTGTGGCGTGTGCGGAAAAACCAGCATCGAAGCGGTGCGCACACAGTGCAAGACAAGGCCCGCGCCGTTCGGCGAAGCAGATCCCAAAGTCATCACCGCACTGCCGGACCGCATGCGTGAAGCGCAAACAGTCTTCAAGCACACCGGGGGCATCCACGCCGCCGCACTCTTCGACCGTGAAGGAAACCTGCTCATCCTGCGCGAAGACGTAGGCCGCCATAACGCCGTGGACAAGGTGATCGGAACCATGCTCGGGGTTCAGTCGGTAGAGGCAGTTGGCAGTTGGCAGTCGGCATCGGCAGTACCCGATACCCTGTACCCAATACCCGGTACCAGCAATTCCAATCACCAACCACCGATCACCAACTGCATTCTGCTCGTAAGCGGCCGCGCAGGTTTCGAACTCGTACAAAAATGCCTCATGGCCGGCATTCCGCTGATGGCCGCTGTGGGCGCGCCTTCATCGCTGGCAGTTCAATTGGCCAAAGAAGGCGGATTAACGCTTATCGGCTTCCTGCGTGGGGAGCGTTTCAACGTGTATGCCGACGGAGTAGAGCCTGTTGGTTAGGAAACCTGATGATCATCAGTTTGCCCATTTCTTGGACTGGTACCTTTGCATTCCTTAAAGAGAACGCGAAGTGAAGATGGAAGACCGTGCAACGGAAAAAGTCGCAGAAGGAAACCGCGTGAAGGGCGATATCTCAACCATCGAAGACATCCGGCTTCTTGTGGACACGTTTTATGGCCGTGCGCGATTGGACGATCTGGTCGGCCCGATCTTCAACGACACCATAAAAGACCGATGGCCGGAGCATTTGGCCAAGCTCTATAACTTTTGGCAAACCGTTTTGCTGAATGTGCAATCCTACAGTGGCAGCCCGTTTATGGCGCACGCCAAGTTGCCGGTGGATAAGCCGCATTTCGAACGTTGGATCCAGCTTTTCCATGGCACCATAGACGACTTGTTCGTTGGGCCGAAAGCCGATGAGGCGAAACAGCGCGCGGGCCTGATGGCGCAAATGTTCCAATACAAACTGGCGTCCATCCGCAATGACGGTACTACGCCAATAGGGTAATGAGTTACGTGAAACATCCGGTCACAACGGTCGCGGTGTTCATCTGGACGGGGCTTGTTGTGGGGATCGCCTTCATGGTCTCATGGTTGAAGTACCGCGCCTTCGGCGTTACGCTTCCCGTTGGTGCCAGCATCGACATGAAACTGTTGCCCGCTTTAATGCGCGTGGAATGGGTGCTGGCGATCGCCGTTGCGATCGACCTGTTTTTCGGAAAAGCTTCCCTGCCGATGATGGCGCTTGCTGCCGTTCCCGTGGTCCTGCTGCTTATACAAACCATCTACCTGCAACCCGGACTAAACGCTTCTGCGCTGCAAATTTTCCATGGCCACGGCGACACCGGCGCCACCCTGCGCAACGCACAGACCGGCTTGGAAGCCCTGAAAGTCGCCACGCTCATAATGCTGGGAATCCTTCAATTCAAAACGCAATTCCCCGTGCCGGGCATTCGGCACCACAACCAAACAAACTATCATGAAGATCGCACCCGAACGGACCGTTGGGTCCATCGTCGCCGAAGACTATCGCGCGGCCGCCGTGCTCACTAAGTGTAGGTGCCATGGCGGTGCACATGAAGAAGGAAGAGCTCGTGCTGTTCCCCTTCGTACGCAACCTTGCCAAGAGCGAGCGCTCCGGTGAGCCGTTCAAAAAGCCCAATTTTGGCACGGTGGAAAACCCCGTACACATGATGATGGAAGACCACGTCGCGGAAGGCGAACGCTTCGAGCGTATGGGAGCAGTGAGCGACGGTTTCACCACACCTGCGGACGGTTGCGCCACGTATTCCGCGGCATTCCAAATGTTGAAGGATTTCGAAACGGACCTGCACCGCCACATTCACCTGGAGAACAACATCATGTTCCCCCGCGCCATCGAAATGGAGAAGCGCTTGGCGCATGTCGCCAATTAAGCGGTTTGCTGAACTGCAGGGGATCAGTCGTGAGCACCACGACGGTCTGTTGCTGTGCTGGAAGATCAGGGCGGGCACCACGAAAGGCGTGGCGCCAGCCCGCATCCGGCGCTATTGCCGCAAATTCCTTAAAGAGCGGCTCAAGCCGCATTTCGACATCGAGGAAAGCGTGCTCTTCCCCGTGCTCGGTTTCGACCATCCCGGCGTGCGCAAGGCCATGGCGGAGCACAGACGGCTTCAGCGCCGATCAACGGTCACACGGATGCTGCCTTGGCGATCTCCTTGGTGGAAGAGGAACTGGAAGCCCACATCCGTTTCGAGGAAAGGCAGTTGTTCAACTTGATCCAGGAAGCAGCAACGCCGGAGCAGCTTGCGGACATTGAAAAAGCGCATTCGGCCTTGCCTGAACCATCCGCCAAGGGCGCTCGAGAAGAGGATGTCTTCTGGGAGTGATCAATGCTGAGCTTTGGAATGGGCAATGCAGCCGAACTGCATTGAATTTCACATCAATCCAGCTTCAACACCGCCAAGAACGCTTCCTGCGGAATTTCCACTGAACCCACGGAGCGCATGCGCTTCTTGCCTTCCTTCTGCTTTTCGAGCAACTTGCGCTTGCGGGAAATATCGCCGCCGTAGCACTTTGCGGTTACGTCCTTACGCAAGGCTTTCACCGTTTCGCGGGATACGATCTTTGCACCGATGGCCGCTTGGATCGGGATGTCGAACTGCTGGCGGGGAAGGAGCTCCTTCAGCTTGCTGCACATCTTTTTGCCCAGCTCGTGCGCATGGTCGCGATGGATCAACGCGCTGAGCGCATCCACCTTTTCGCTGTTCAGCAGAATGTCCAGCTTGATGAGGTCACTTTCCTTGAAACCGATGGGGTGGTAGTCGAAGCTCGCATAGCCGCGGCTGATGCTCTTCAACTTGTCGAAGAAGTCGAATACCACCTCGCCCAAGGGCAGCTCAAAGGTGAGCTCCACGCGGTCCGTGGTGAGGTAGTGCTGATTGGTGAGCAGGCCGCGCTTTTCGATGCACAACGTCATGATCGCACCGGTGTATTCGCTCTTCGTGATCACCTGCGCCTTGATGTATGGCTCCTCGATCTTTTCGATCCGGCTAACGTCCGGCAGCTCGCTGGGGTTATGCACATCGATCACTTCACCATCGCTTTTGGTAACGATGTAACCCACGTTCGGCACGGTGGTGATCACCGTCATGTTGAACTCGCGCTCCAGCCGCTCCTGGATAATTTCCATGTGCAGCAGGCCGAGGAAACCGCAGCGGAAACCGAAGCCCAGCGCGGCGCTGCTTTCGGGCGTCCACGAAAGGCTGGCATCGTTCAGCTTCAGCTTTTCCATGGCGTCGCGCAGCTCTTCGTACTCGTCGGTTTCACCGGGAAAATGCCCGCCCACACCATGGCTTCACATCCTCGAAGCCGTGAATGGCATCTTCGGATGGCCGTGCAAAGTGCGTGATGGTGTCGCCCACCTTCACTTCGCTGGCGGTCTTGATGCCGCTGATGATGTAACCAACGTCGCCTGCGCTCAGTTGCGGCTTGGGCTTCAGGTCCATTTTCAAAACGCCGATCTTCGTCCGCATCGTACACCACGCCGGTATTGAAGAACTTCACTTTTTCGCCCTTGCGGATGGTGCCGTTCATCACCCGGAAATACGCGATGATGCCACGGAAGGAATTGAATACGCTGTCGAAAATGAGCGCTTGCAACGGTGCTGTGGGATCGCCTTTCGGCGCTGGCACGCGCTCAACAATGGCTTCCAACAGCTTGTCCACGCCCAAGCCGGTTTTGCCACTGGCACTGAGGATATCCTCCAACTTGCAGCCGATGAGGTCCACGATCTGGTCCTTCACCTCCTCCGGGTTGGCGCTGGGCAGGTCCATCTTGTTCAGCACGGGAATGATCTCCAGATCGTGCTCCAATGCGAGGTATAGGTTGCTGATGGTCTGCGCCTGAATGCCTTGGGTAGCGTCCACGATCAACAAGGCACCTTCGCAGGCCGCAATGCTCCGGCTCACTTCGTAGCTGAAGTCCACGTGGCCCGGCGTGTCGATCAGGTTCAGGATGTACTTCTCACCATTGAGTTCATAATCCATCTGGATGGCCTTGCTCTTGATGGTGATGCCGCGCTCGCGCTCCAGGTCCATGTCATCCAGGTTCTGCGCCTGCATGTCGCGGTCGGCAATGGTGCCGGTGATCTGCAGCAAACGGTCGGCCAGCGTGCTTTTGCCGTGGTCGATGTGCGCGATGATGCAGAAATTGCGGGTATTCTTCATGGAGGGCCGGGCCGAAAAGGTCCGCGAAGGTAACAGGCAGAGAGGAGTTTGTGAGAAGAGTTTGGTTTTTGGACGCAGAGGCGCAGAGGCGCGGAGAACCCAAAGCAAGGAATTTCGTATATTCGTTGCACAAAACACCAGCACCATGGCCACTCGCTACCTTGTTTCTGCACTTTGCAATTGCGACGGCAGCTTTCTGTTCCGCCCAGTTCACGCCGGGTAGTGATGCTTACCAGGCTTGGAAATTTTCGCAGATCCAGCACCCGCAACCCGGCGTGCATCCACCGGCGGTGCATGTGCAGGGCGATGCCCAGCGCGATGACGAACCTTGTGCGTGTTGGATTGAACCGGACAGCACATACACGATTGCCATGCCGCCGAATGACGATGGATCTTGGGAATCGATCACGCTGCCATTTACGTTCAGCCTCTACGGCGACCAGTACACGACCTGTTACATCAATAACAACGGGAATGTATCATTCGATGGGCCATACGGCACGTTTTCTTCGACACCCTTCCCGAACTCCACTTTTGTAATGGTGGCTCCTTTTGGGGCGATGTAGACACGTCGCCGGATACGGCAAATGTCACCGGTACGGTCAATTATCGGTTAACTCCTCATGCTTTATTTGTGAATTGGTCCGCTGTGGATATTTTCCTTGATGAAGGACAAGTTGAACACTTTCCAACTCATCATCAGCGATGGCACAGACCCTGCAATTCCTGGCGGGAACAACGTGTCGTTCTGCTACGGTCGATATGCAATGGACCACAGGGGCTGCATCGGGAGGCATTGGCGGTTTGGTGGTACTCCGGCCACCGTCGGTGCAAACCGGGGTGATGGGATCAACTACCTGCAACTCGGACAATTCGACCACGATAGCACCGATTGGGACGGCCCATTCGGCTAAGCCGATGGCGTGGCGTGGTTAACGGACCGGCACTATTCCTTCAACACTTCGGATGAGACCATTCCACCGATTTTCACCAGCACCGGCTGCGATACTATCGACATTGATGCTGGCACTTCATCGGAATATCCCATGATGACGGTAGGTGGCCCCGACAGGAGGTAACGGCAACATCGGCAATGTCAAACCCTCGCGAACTACACTGGAGACCGTTACCAATTTCGGGAACGTGGTGCAGATCATGTCCAACATTACACCCACCGCAAGTGAAGTTGGAACGCACGCCATTACCTACACCGCAACCACCAATGATGTCGTGCCCATAACCGCAACATACACGGTGTACATAAAGGTATTGGATGTTGCAACGGGAATCCACGGAGCAACTTCCGCGACCACACTTTCCGTGCAGCCGAACCCCGCCATGGACCGTGCGACGATCAACTGGCCAGCTGGTCAACAGCCATCGCGCATTGAGGTGTTCGCTATGAATGGCGCACTTGTATTGGCGCAAACGCCAATCGCAGCTTCCACGCAAATGGAATTGGACCTGCGCGATCTGCCGGAAGGTATCTACACCGTGCGGGCTACCGGTGCCGCATCTACTTCCACGGTGCGGTTGGTAAGAAATTCGGTCAAGTAGGCTGAAGGTCGGCGATTTTTCGTTGCGCCCGATGCGGTCCAACCCGAAGTCGCACGCCCTCGGAAAGCTTCTGAACGCTCTTGCCAGGTCTTTGCGGTATAAAACCAAACCGTACCTCCGGGCACTCCCCGTACTTTCGCGGCTTCCTTATGAAGACCCCCGCCCGCACCACCGTCACTGCCGCGCTGCCATACGCGAACGGCCCCCTGCACATCGGCCACATCGCCGGGGCCTATCTGCCCGCCGACATCTACGTGCGCAACCTGAAGGCACGGGGGAAGGAAGTGATCTATGTCTGTGGCAGCGATGAACACGGTGCCGCCATCACGCTGCGCGCGCTCAAGGAGGGCACCACCCCCCAGGCCATCGTGGACAAGTACCACGCCCTGATGGGCAAGGCGTTCGAGGACTTCGGCGTCACTTTCGACATCTACCACCGCACCAGCAGCGAGCTCCACAAGAAAACTTCGCAGGATTTTTTTCTCCGGTTGAACGAGAACGGCGCCTTCACGGAGAACACGGAAGAGCAGTACTACGACGCCGAGGCGAAGCAATTTCTTGCGGACCGTTACATCATCGGCACCTGCCCCAACTGCGGCAATCCGGATGCTTACGGCGACCAGTGCGAGAAGTGCGGCAGCGCGCTCAGCCCCAAGGACCTCATCAACCCGCGCAGTACGCTAAGCGGCAGCACGCCGGAGCTGCGGCCCACCAAGCACTGGTACCTGCCCATGGAGCGCAGCCAGGGAATGGATGACGGAGTGGATAAACAAGGGGAGTGCTCGATGGTGAACAACAGCACGATGCCGCCGAGTGGAAACCGCAGGTATTGGGCCAATGCAACAGTTGGCTGAAGGAAGGCTTGCGTCCGCGCGCCATGACGCGCGACCTCGATTGGGGCGTGCCCGTGCCACTTCCCGGTGCGGAAGGCAAGGCACTGTACGTGTGGTTGGATGCGCCCATCGGCTACATCAGCGCCACGAAACAATGGGCCAAGAACCACAACACCGATTGGGAAAAATGGTGGAAGGCGGACGACACGCGCCTGCTGCATTTCATCGGCAAGGACAACATCGTTTTCCACTGCATCATCTTCCCGATTTTGCTGAAGGAGCACGGCGATTTCATCCTTCCGCAGAACGTGCCCGCCAATGAATTTCTCAACCTCGAAGGCCGGAAGCTGAGCACCAGCCGCAACTGGGCGGTTTGGTTGCACGAATACATCGAGCGGTGGCCGAACCGCCAGGACGAGCTGCGTTACTGCCTCACCTCCATTTTCCCGGAGTTCAAGGACAGCGAATTCACGTGGAAGGATTTTCAGGACAAGAACAACAACGAACTGGTGGCCATTATCGGCAACTTCGTGCAGCGCATTTTCGTGCTGTGCAACAAGTACTACGATGGCAAAGTGCCGGAACCCGCGGCATCCAGCGCGGCGCAAGGGGAACAAGACACCGTACTGTGGGCGGAGCTTTCCGGCATCCCCGGAAAAGTAGCGGCGGATATCGACAAATTCCGCTTCCGCGATGCGCTGGCCACCGCCATGAACGCCGCGCGCTTAGGCAACAAATACCTCACGGACACCGAGCCGTGGAAATTGGAAAAGACCGATCCGGACCGCGTACGCACCGTGCTTTTCAACGGCTTGCGGATCAGTGCCGCGCTCAGCGTCGTGCTTGAGCCTTTCCTGCCCTTCACAGCGGAAAAGCTGCGCACCATGCTCGGCCTCGGCGACCTGAAATGGGCCGATGCGCTCCGCGATGACCTGATCGTTCCCGGCGCACAATTAGGCAAAGCGGAACACCTTTTCAAACCCATAACAGACGCGGAGATCGCCGCCGAAGTAGACCGCCTAAAAGCCAATGCACCAATGGATTTAACGCCCGAAGAACCGAAAGCCGAAGCTCAGCCAAAAGCCGCCAAGCCGACGATCGCCTTCGACGATTTCACCAAAATGGACCTGCGCATCGGCACCATCACAGCTGCAGAGCGGGTGCCTAAGGCCGACAAGCTTTTAAAGCTCACCATCGACATCGGCGAAGCGGAACCGCGCACCGTTGTTAGCGGCATCGCTCAGCACATTACCCCCGAGCAATTGCCCGGCAAGCAGGTGCTGCTGCTCTGCAACCTCGAGCCCCGCAAAATGCGCGGTGTGGAAAGCCAAGGCATGGTGCTGATGGCGGAAGATGCCGATGGGAAGTTGCGCTTTGTGCAGCCTTCGGATGAAGTGCCTTCTGGGAGTGAAGTGCGTTGAAGATCAGTTGTCAGGTTCCCACGACAAAGCGCTCTGGCGACGGCGTGATGCCGACGGCGAAACGCCGGATTGCCCGCCCTGCAATGAGGCTGCCCAGCATACAGCGCGATAGCAGAAAGCCCCACTGGACAAGCAGATGGAGTCACCCCTTCTCCTTGGGTGTAGTTCGAGCGAAGCCGAGAACTGGGGCCGGGGGATGAGGGCTCCGCGCCCTCTGCGGTTAAAACCGGCAGGTATTTCGTTGCGTCCGTAGCGTTGGTTGCGGTTCAAACCAACCACAAAAAAAAAGGGCCACCAAACAGGCAGCCCTTTTCAGCAGTAATTTTTTAAGTGATCAACGCACCACCGGAACACGGAAGGTCCGCTCCGCATCACCGCTTTTCACGCGCACGAACCACACGCCGGAACCCAGCTCTTGGTCGGAAAGTGTGATACGGCCCGGCATCACGATGGCGTCGCGTTCCATGCGCAAGCGGCCTGTGGCATCGTAAACGGCCACGTCCACCGGGGCATTTCCGAAGGCATGGTCGATCACAAATTGCCCATGTGCGGCGTACACGTTCAAGGCGTTCGTTGCGTTCACTGGCTCAACGGTCGTCACAATGTCAACCGTCACATCTTGAGTGAAGATGTCCGTGCAGTTGCCATCGGTGGCGGAGAGGGTCACAGTGTAAGTGCCGGATGCTGCATAGGCATGCACGGGGTCCATGTCGGTGCTGGTGCTGCCATCGCCGAAGTCCCAGGTTCAGTCTGTGCTATTGGTACTTGTGCTGGTGAAGGCCATGGGCTGGTCCACTACGGCGGTTCCGGAGGTGAAGCCCGCTATGGTGCCCTCACCTGCTGGCATGGTGAACGTTTCCGAGGCGGAACAACCAGATCCATCCGTGATGTTGACTTGATGCGCGCCGGCGGCTCCGGTGAATTCCGGTCCGGTGCTGCCGTCGTTCCAGGCATAGCTCATTGCGCCGGTTCCGCCGTTCGCCATGATGCTGATGGTGCCGTCCGAACTGTTGGGGCAAGAGGTGGCCGAGATGCCATTTTGATCCACCGTGATCGGCTCCGGAACGGCGATGTTGAAGTCGGCGGACAATTCTCCGCAGGCGCCGATGGGCGATACATGCACGCTGTAGTTGCCAGCTACCAGATCAGTGATCGTAGCTACGCTGTCTTCCACGCCGGACTGGGTGGCGAGGATGTTTCCGAAGGCCGTTTTCCAAATGATATCCACGGGTCCGTTGGTCACTTCCACGGAAGCTTGACCGAGGAGATCGCTTGAGCAAGCAGGGTTTTGGGCGGTGAATGGCAAGGGTGCAGTGCCATGCAGCAGGAACCGGGGGCTTTCGCCATCATCCTCTGCGTTGATCGCGAAGCTGTAGCTGGCACCGTCACTGATCGGAGTGATCGTGCCGGTCTGGAGGTCCTCCAAGCTGAGGCAGCTAAGGTTCTGCATACCGGTGATCACGGCAGTGATGGAGTATGTGCCGGTCACATCCACGTCCACGAGCACGGGGATGGAAATATCCGTTGCGTACGGTCCGTAGAATTCGATCGCCATGGGATCGCCGCTTACGCTTTGCGACGCCACTTGCGGGGCTCCGAAGGTGTGGAAGGAGAACTTCAGGGCATCCTCGGGATCGAGCCCTGGCGTGCCTTGGTCGAACACGAAAGTGGCCTCGTCGCTGTAGGTGTTGATGTTGCTGGCCACGGTAAGGCGCAGGATGGGGCGCACCGCCTCTTCAAAGCCGCCGAACACACCACCTGCGAGATCGCCAACTTTGTCAGCTTCGCTTACCGTGGTCGTCAAGTTGGAGCCGTTGGCTTTCAACCAGAAGGCTTGGCTACTATGGATCCTGCCGTTTACCTCGCCTTGGCCAATGCCTGCGGAATAGGTCTCGTGCATGCCGGTAATGGGGTTGAACACCCAGTACTGATCGAGCACGTCACTACCGCGGCTGATGGAGTCAAAGGCAATGGCGCTCGGGAGCGGGTTGCTCACGAGATTCCACCCGTCTGCTGCAACGGTGCCACTGCTGGTGTAGCTCATGGGCAGGGTGATGGGCGCGTTGGCGATGTTAGGCGGACCGCTGGCGTCCACCGTAAAGGCGGTGGTTGTGCTGAGGTTGTCGCCGCTCCAGGCCAAGAAGCCTTGGCCCGGTGTAAGTGCCTGCGTATTGCTGGTTACACCCACCACACCCGAGTCAGCGATGGCGTAGGTGTTGGTCTCATCGTAATAGCGGATGCTGGGCCACAAGGTGTCGCTGCCCACGGGGCTGTGGAAGCTCGGGTAAGCACTTCCGGGGTATCCGGCGGTGAAGAAGTCATCCTGCCAATTGCTTATCGTTTGTCCGGCCACTGGGCTGCCCATGAAACGCCAGTTGGTATGGCCGCCGGGGATGAAACGCTCCACGGTCATGTTCCCCGTATAGCTGGCACCGCTGGCAACGGGACCCAATCGTCCGGTGCCGGTGGCATTGCTTACAAGCACGAGCGAGCCGCTGCTCGCATCGAAGTCGCCGTCGCTCAAGAGCAACGTGCCACGGATGCGGACAGTCGCTTCGGTAGTGGTGCCCATCGCCGTATTGACATTGAGGTCCCAGAGGTTGATCGTTTCACCGGACGCGCCCAATGTTGTGAGGTCGGGACCGATCATGGCCAACGTGCTTTTGTCGTTCGCGGTGATGGTGCCTGCGAAGCCGACATGGTCACCATGGATGTTGAACGCCGTACCGGTGTTCAGCACCAGGGTGCCTCCGGTTTCCACATGGAGGTCCTCCACGTCCACGTCGGCGGTGTTGGTCACCACGTCTCCGATCTGCACGACCATGTTCGTGCTCGCGGTGAACGTGCCCCCACCGGCAGTGCCCGTGCGTGTATCGCTCCAGATGGGATCCGTCACGGTACCGGTGGCACGGCTGTAGTACGTAGGATTCTCCGTGACCACCGTTACGGTGTTGCTGTTGGCTGATACGGGGCATGCACCGCCGATGGCCCGCACCCTGTAGTAGTAAGTGGTGGTAGGCGAAAGGCCGGTAACAGTCTGCGAGGTACCTGCTACAACGAGGCTGTCATAGCCGGCGAGATAGGAGGGTTGCGTGGTGCACATGCAGGTATAGCTCACATCGTCCAAGCTGCCGTTGGCGATAATGCCAAACCTGGAATAGGTCCAACGGAATTGGACATAGCCATTGGCCGTCAGTCCGGTATATGATTTCACGGTTCCGGTCACTGGCAAGGGTGAGATATTTTCGATCGTGGACCAAGTGCTGCCGTTATATCCTTCAACAAGCAGGCCGCTGATCTCCACCAGGCTGGCCGTTTGCATGACCCAGAAGCTGAGGTCCGATGCCGGGGCCGAAAGCGTGGGCGTCACCACGCGGTCGTTGTTGGCGTTGAACCGGAGCGAAGGGGAATTGGCACCATAGTCGCCTGCTCCCGTGTTCGTTCCCATGCTGGTGAAGGTCCAGCCGGCGGGGGGCGTTGTGCCGGCATCGAAGCCTTCGGTGGTGGTGAGCGCGGCGGGCACGTCAAAGGTGGGCGAGGTGCTCACATCGAGCTGGTACCCCGTTGCACCGGGCGTTGTGTTCCACGTGGCCGTGAAGTCATTGGCGTTGATGATGGTGGGGTCGGTCGCCACAGGCGTTGCGATGGCTGTGGTGGTTAAGGTGCGCTCCACGCCGTAACCGGTTCCACCGGCATTGGTCATATAGGCCCGGTAGTAATAAGGGGTACAGGGCGCAAGTCCGGTGAGCGCACTGGAAAAATCGTTGCCGCTGAGGTCGGTGCTCGCGGTTTGGGTGCCTGTACCCGGCGTGAAGCCCGTGGTGGTACTGTATTCGATCCCGTAAGCGACCACGGCGCTGCAGCCGGTCGAGTTCACGCGTCCGGGTGCTGAAGCGGTGGTTGCGGTGATCGCATAACCCGACCCGGTGGACACGTCGGGAGCGAAGTTGGCGCCGCTTCCACTGGCTGCAACGGAAGTACTGCTTGCGCCACCGCCGCCCACGGAGATGTTGCCACTATAGTTCATTACGGCCGTAGGGCTGAACTTCACATAGATCACCTGTGAGTAGCTCCCGGTACCGTGTGTCAGCGAAAGCGACGGGGCATAGGTGCCGCCGGCCGTGGTGCTGTATGTATAGCCGTTCAATGCGCCCACAGTGACGTTGGGTGCGGTGATGTTGGTACCCGTGATCGTAAAAGAGTTGGGACCATACGGACCGGCATTTTCGCATTGTGCACCAAACGCGGTTAAAGCGCCCACGCTCAATACCGGGGCCGGAGCATGGCCGGTGATGCTGATGTTGTCCAATGCGAACTCATCACGGCCACCGAGGGAAATGGTCGCGTCAAAGCCCGACCAGCGCAGGTAGAGGTAGGCATTGTCCGGCACGTTCATGCCGGTAATGGTGGCGCTCTTGTTGTTTACCACATAACCGGCTGCATCCGAAAATACCGGGCTGGTATGGTCCAATGCCCCAACCTTGGTATACGTCGAATTGTTTGCGCTCCACGAAAAAACGAATTGGCTGCTTGCGGATTGGCTGTTGTTCACCCAAAGTGCGTAGGCGATATCGATGCTGTTCAAGGTGAACCCCGATGTGTTCTGGACCCTTAAAGTGACGGTCCCCGGGACCCAGTTCAAACTGTTTGCCTTTATGCCGAAGGCACGGCTGCCGATGTTGGCCGCATTGAAGGCATAAAAACCGCCCGTGGTCACGCCTCCCGCGGCGCTGCTCGTCCCCCGGGCATGGTCGCTGGTGGTATTCGTACCACCAAAAGCCAAGTTCCCATTGCTCATGCCGGTGGTGGCCCACGCGTTCGAGTTAAGCTGTCCAGCGGCAGGCGTAGGGCTGAAACCGGAACCGTCGTAAGCCCCGTTCACCACCCCGGCCGTACTGGCATCGAAGGTGATGGTGTAGGGTGTGTTGACCGCAGCGATGCTCAACTGGGCGGCCGCTTGTTCCGGTGCGGTGGCCATCAGTAAGACTGCGGCGATCGCCGGGATCTGAAAAGGCTTGCTCCTGAGCGTAGTGCTATTCTTCATTGAGTTGTTGGTGTTTGGTCAACAGCTAAAAGGCCACCCATGCTGAGCTCGAGCCACGCCGTCTTTCTCTCTAAATCTTCGATGAACCCTTGGTTTTAGAGCATCATCAAATTCATCATGCGGTCTAACGCAAGTTTGGCCTCTGGGGTTCCATTAACTTGGAGTGCGTTGCGGTAAACGGCGCTCTCCACGGTGAACCCATGGTGTAAAAACGAAAAAGCGGCCGCCTCTCGAGGCAGCCCTTTTCAGTTCATGGTTTGCGAAGATCAACGCACCAGCGGCACGCGGAAGGTCCGTTCCGTATCACCGCTCTTCACGCGCACGAACCAAACGCCGGTTCCCAGCTCGCGGTCCGAAAGTGTGATGGTGCTTGGCTTCACAATGCCGTTGCGGCTCATCACCATGCGGCCCGTGGCATCGTAAACGGCCACGTCCACCGGGGCGTTCCCGAAGGCATGGTCGATCACCAACTGCTGCGGCGTGGCGTATGCATTGAAGATGTTCGCGGTATTTACGGGTGCTATGGCGGTGAGGATGTCAACGATGATCTCCTGCGTGGAAACGTCCGTGCAGGTGCCGTCCTCCGCAGTGAGGGTCACGGTGTAGGTGCCGGGCTCCGCGTAGGTGTGCATGGGGTCCATTTCGGTGCTGGTGGTACCGTCACCGAAGTTCCAAGTCCAAGCGTTGCTGGCAATGCTGGTGTTGGTGAAGGTCACAGGCTGGTTTTCCACGGCGCTTCCGGCAGTAAAACCGGCGATGGCGCCTTCACCTGCTGCGATGGTGAAGCTTTCCGTCGTACTGCAACCGCTATCATCGGTTACGGTGACTTGGTGTTCGCCAGCGGTTCCGGTCAGCAAGGTGCCAATGGTGCCTTGGTTCCAGATGTAGTACAAGTCGCCAGTACCTCCGGTAGCTTCAACGTTAATGGTGCCGTCGTCACTGTTCGGACACGTAGTGGCAGTGCTGGCTTCCAAAGCAGCCTCGATTACTTCGGGAGCTTCGATGGTGAAATCAGCGGTTACTTCACCGCAGGTGCCGATAGGGGAAACGTGTACGCTGTAGTTCCCCGCGCCCAGCACATCGTTGATGGCCACGCCGTTCTCAATTCCATTCTGGGTGAGCAGGATGGTGCCGAAAGCATCCGTCCAATTCACGTTCACCGGTCCGTTGGCTACCACCACCGTGGCGGTACCGTTGGGGTTGTTTGCGCAGGTGGCGTTCTCGGCGTACAAGGGCAGGGGCGCAGTACCGTGCAGCATAAAGCGCGGGTTTTCCGCGTCATCTTCGGCATTGATCTCGAAACTGTAGCTGGCACCGTCGGTCAACGGCGTAATGGTACCGCTAACGAGGTCCTCCAAACTGACGCAGCTGAGGCCTTGCATGCCGGCGATGGCCGCACTGATGGTGTAGGTGCCCGAGATATCCACGTCCATCGTTACCGGAATACTGATGTCCGTGGTGTACGCGCCGTGGAAGTTGATGGCAAGCGGATCGTTGGTGGCCTGGGGAGGCCACCTGTGGCGCGCCGAAGGTGTGGAAGTTGAATTTTGGCGCGTCTTCGGCATCAAGGTCTGGCGTGCCTTGGTCGAACACGAATACCGCCTCGTCGCTAAATGCGTTCAAAGCACTGGCAACGGTGAGCCGGAGAATAGGGCGCGTAGCCTCTTGGTCGCCACCGAACACGCCACCGGCGAGGTCATTGATCTTGTCGGCTTCGCTCACTGTCGTGGTAACGTTGGTTCCGTTCGCTTTCAACCAGAAAGCCTGGCTGCTTTGGATCTTGCCGTTTACTTGGCCTGCGCCAATGCCGGGAGGTAAGGTTTGGTGACTGCCGGTAACGGGGTTGAAGATCCAGTACTGGTCGGGCACATCGCTGCCGCGGCTGATGGAATCGAACGCGATGGCACTGGGCAGTGGGTTGCTCACGAGGTTCCAGCCGTCGGCTGAATTGGTGCCGCTGCTGGTATAGCTCATCGGCAAGGTGATGGGCGAAAGTGC
>JADJVC010000011.1 GCA_016710685.1 Flavobacteriales bacterium
TGTAGTGGATGAGATCAAGAAATTGCTGGCTAGGGACCTGGTCAACGGGCTGCTTACCCAAGTGAACCTACTTGCTCGCCGGTTGCAACGCAAGAGAAGTCCCACGAGGTGCTTGTGATCGCCGAACGTGCATTGAGGCATGCGCAACACAAGTTGGATTCCGTGGAAGCCCGACTCGTACGCTCGGCGGACCGAAGGTCTTTTGGCCTATGAGACCCAAGCCAGGAATTGACCAAAGGCTATGTGCGCATGTTGAACTCAATTCCAGTCAGGGGAACGCGATCAACGGCTGCTTGGCATGATCACGAGACCTCCAAACGAAGGGGAGAGTTCCGACAACCGACCGAACTGAGCAACATGTTCCGTTCGAACTATAGGCAGCTTTTGACCAGTACGAACAGGTGGTGAATGATGTCACGAAGGAGTTGACCTACACTCTAATGCGATTCGTGTATCCGGAGGTGAGCGATAAGAAGGTATCCCATCCGTTGGCTCATCGTCGCCATGTCCACCGCATCGCTAGTGCAGATGCGCTTCCTGCTGATGCTCTGGCGCGACCAACGTTCCTGAGCCATGGGGCGTGTGCTCAAATGGACCACGGTCATTCCTTTCATTGCGGCGTGTTCATCCTGCTGAACGCCTACTTCACTGCGGGTGAGCAAGTTGGTTCAACCTCGCGCGTGGTCGCCATTGTTGTTTGGACATGTTCGCAGCGGCGGATGCTTGGCACTGATCTACCTCGCCTTCGCCACACCGCTTTCCATCAACTTGGGAGAATCCCGACCTCGGTGGCATCGGTGTCTCGCCCACCGAACCGACCGCTGGTGCCTCACCCTGCTCTTCCCGGACATCAAACTCGGGTTGGAGCGCAACATCAACGAACCCGCATCTGGCGGCACCCCATCACCTGGGTGACCAGCGCACAGTTGATTGATGGCCGTGTGCATCCACCAGCACCATGCCCATGGTCTCTGTGGAAGCATGCCCGCTCGGCTGTGGTTCGTGACCACCACTTCGTATTCATGGTCTCGCCCTGTTTCGAGGAAACACCGCGCAACATCCACACAGTTCGTGTGGGCCTACATGACCGGTGTGGCCATCGTGGTGATCCACACCTTGGTAGCGTCATGCCCAACTTGGTTTTAGAGTACATGATCCTGCGCATTGGGTGATGACCCCGTTCTTCAAGGACCATACGAGCTATGGGGCCATCCTCGCTTTCTTCTTGCCTTTCAGTTTCAGTCACCGTCTCCTTTCCGAGCTTTATTCGGTCGGACGCAAGTTGATGGCAGCGCTACTCTTCGTGCTCCTCACCGTGGGACTCATCTTCTCGGACTTGCGTGCGGCTTGGCTACAGGCCTATCGGTGCCTTGGGTATGTTCCTGATCTTGCGCTTTTGCATCCCGATGTGGCTCTTCTTTCAGGGCTGGTGGCCGGTGGAGGTGTGCTGTGGACGGCAGGAGCAGATCACGATGCGCCTTTGGAACGGAACCGCGGCAAGAATCGTCCGACGACCTCGCGGAAAACACGTGAAGTCGATCTCCAACATCTCCAGCGATGCATCGACCCTGGAGCTGAACAACCGTTGGAATTCGGCACTGCGGATGTGGAAGGAACGCCCCGTGTTCGGTTGGGGACCGGTACCTACATGTTCCAACACGAAGCGTTCCAAGCTGAGAGGACCGTACCATCATCAGCACCAACTTCGGTGTACAGGGCAACGCGCACAGCGAATACTTCGGCCCACTTTCGGAACAAGGTGTCTTGGGCATGCTCCTGATGCTGGCGCCCGTGGTGGTCACCACGTACACGTTCTTGCGCTTGTATCCGCGCATGCCGGCATGGTGCGAATCGTGTCCTAATGTCTGCCTTTCTCGGTCTGGTCACCTACTATTTGTACGGAGCACTGAACAACTCCTCGATGTACAAGGTATCGGTGCCGTTCTGGGCCCCTCACCATGTTGGGGTGATGATGGATCAGAGTATCCCCGTGAAGGAGGTTGGGGTGGTTGAGGGTTGATAGTTGTCAGGCTCCTAGGCCGATACAGACCCACCGCTGCTTGTTGTCGCGCAGACAGGTGTAGTGGATCCGCGTAAGTGCGGAGGCGCCCCAAAGAAAGCGCATTCCTACACCTGCCAACTGCCAACCGACCTCTACTCTCCCCCGAACCGACACGTCAACAACGATGTCGTCCAAGTAGGGTGCCGACTCGGTGCGCCTCGAAGGCAGCGCCATCACAGCCTTGTGATGCTCCTTGTCCTGGGCTCCATCGCGCTCGGTGAGATCTTGATGTTCGGCGCGGTCTCAAAGGACTTTTCCTGTGCATCCTCCTGTTCCCACCCCAGCCCATCCCGTGTAGCACAGTAGCGTGCTGTTCGGAGGCAGGTCCACTTCGCCACTGAGCAGGAATGGGAGTTGTGGCATCATGCCCAATGCGATGCTTCCATCGCCAGGCGGTGATGCCTTACCGGCGTGGTGCAACAAGGGGTCGTTTGTCCCGCATTCACATACCGCATGCTCCGCTTCTCGGTATCGATTATGCCGATGAACAGGGGTGATGAAGCGTTCGCCGCGCGCGCACTTGCATGCACCTTGGCGTTGAGGTCGTGTACCAATTGGACCAGGTCCGTGGTGTGCCACGGATGCACGCAGGTTCGCTTGGAAGCTGTCTCATCACCGCGCCCATGCGCGATGCCTTTGCCACTCACGTCGGCGACGCAGGCCAACGTGGTCCGGTCGTGCAGCGCGACCGGATCGTAGTACTCGCCGCCCACTTCGCTGTGGGGTTGGTACCACCCGTCCAAATCGATGCGTTCGTTGTGCGGTAGGTCCAGCGGCACCAACATGCCTGCCATTTCCGCTGCGAGTTCCAGTTCGCGTTTCGCACGTGCCCCCAGCCAGTTTTGTTTCGCGAGCCGTCGGTTCTCCAAAGCCACCACGATGAGGTTAGCCGCTTTTGGATGAAGTTGAGGTGCTTCACCGTGGGACTCATGCGCTGCTCCTCCTCATCGATGTCGCCGATCAAGAGGAAAAGGCCAGTGGTTTGTTCGGTGGAAGACCGGCACCGCAATATCGAAGGCTCCCAAGCTGCCGGTGCTTTCCGGTCCGATCACTTGGATGTCCGTGAAACCGCCTACCGCACTGTCGATGTCGATCACCACGCTGTCAGGTCGTTGCCGAACGCGAGGATGCGTTCCACGTACCCACATGTTCGAAGAGCATGAGCGGGTGATGCAGGTCGTCGCGGATGATGCGTTCGTACAGGCCCAACAAGGCCGCACGATCCTCGGTATCGTTGATGCGCCTTGGTGACCTCCAAAAAGGTCTTCAACTGGAACCCCTTCAGTTCCAATCGCTCGATGATGCGCTCCAGCCGGGCCATGCGATCAGCCGTTCAGCTTCTTGAAAAGCTCCGGCAAGCGACCGGTCAGGGCGATCTCACGGCATCTGTTTGGTCTCTTTCGCAGGTGAACCGAGGTAGCTCTTGCCGCCTTCAACGCTGCTCGTGATGCCGCTCTGTCCCAAAGATCACCGCGTTCTTGCCGATGGTCACTTTGCTCGGGATGCCGACTTGCCCCAGCGTAACGCCATCTTCGATCACCACGGCACCGGCGATGGCGACGTGCCCACAGGTCATCGCAATTCGTTCCGATGCGTGTATCGTGGCCCACCTGTACGTGGTTGTCCATTTGGTGCCTTGCCCATCCGCGTATCGCACTTACGCCGCGATCGGGATGGTACACAACGCACCGATTCCACATCGTCCTCGATCACCACGCTGCCGCAGGGATCATCTTGTCGTAGCCGGTTGGGCGCTCTGGAAGTAGAACGGATCCGCACCGATCACCGTGTTGGCATGGATGATCACACGATCGCCGATGGTGGTGTTCTCGTACAGCACCACGCCGGGCGCGATCCGGCAGCCTGCACCGATCTTCACGTTGGCGCCAACTACCACCGTCGGGTGGACCTCACTGCCTGTACCGACCTCTGCCGTGGTCTCCGGCCATCCCACGAGCGGATTGAAGTAGCGCACCAGCTTGTTGTAGTCCAAGCACGGGTCTTCGCTGATCAGGATCGCTTTGCCTTCTGGTACCTCCACGTCCTTGTTGATCAGGATGGTGGTGGCCGCACTGTTCAAGGCTTTGGTGTAGTACTTCTCATGGTCCACATACACCAGATCCCCCGCTTCCACACGGTTGATCTCATTGAGGCCGGTAACAAGGCGTGCGGCGTCACCTTTTACATGGGCACCGATCAATTCGGCGATCTGCGTAGCGGTCTGGGCTGGTTCTAGGCGCATGGGGATACACCAAAGGTAGCCGCAGTGAGGAATGTGGACATGTGACCATATGCACATCGTCACATGCCCACATGAACCTAACGCCTCAACGTACCACCAGCTTTGCTGCAAGCGTACTATCGCCCGATGTGGTGCAACTGACGGTATACATGCCCGATGAAATACCTTCCACGCTGAAAGTATGTTGCGCAGCAGTTCGAGTGCTTGGTTTCCACTGCCGAACAATCCGGCCCGATGCATCGGTTAGCGTGAACTCTTCCACGGGTGTTCCTGACGGCCAACGCACCGCGGCTTGGGTGGTGCAGGGGTGGGGAAGATGTTCAACACGCCTGATGAACCTGTGGCCTGCTCCAGCACCCCCACATCCAACCCATACAGCTTGCTTACAAAGTGTTGGGTGGTGCCCTTGACATATATGGACAGATAGCCTGCTATTGGCCATGAACACTGCCCTATCAATAAAGGAACCGCACAGAAGACCTGCCATCCGAACTTTCCACCAAGAGGAGGTATACACCACTCAGGTACCCAACCATGGGAATGAACGTGTGACCGGATTGAGGTCGGATCACTCCGTTGGACATTTCCCTGCCGAGCGCATCCAACAGGGTCCAACGGCCACGACCAATGGAATTAGGATAACCCAACAACGTTACACCGTTCTTTCCGGAGCCTGTAACTTGGAGTTCAAATGACTCGGATGTCGTTAGGGTATGCAGAGCCAATGGTGCCGAACATTGCAGCCCCGTCCAACTAGGGTTGACCCATTCGATCTCATTGTCGCGGTAGCACAAAAGTTTGGGGCACGTGGACCCATACTTCCATAGCAAGAGACCGGGTCGCGCCATCCTGACAATAATGGACCCAAGCGTTCATAGATCGTATCGTTACCTGGCTCCCAAATACCACCGGTGTAATCCACAACAACATAGCGGAGTGGTACTGCTCCAAAAGACCGAGTACCCGTTGCAACCACATTGGCACGCAAGGTATCTTGGCTACCTCCCAATGTTGGACCGAACTTCCAGTGGTCACCTACCTGTGCTCCGAACCACACCAACGTGTCCAATATCCCGGAATTCCCGTACCAAATGATATCCTGATCCAACACCAAATTGAACGTGGATTCATTGTTGATCTCAATAGGGCCATTGAACCCGACATTGTAACTGTGCATGCGGTATCCTTGGTAACCTTCAATGACGGTGTCGCCGATGCACGTGATATCGCGGTACAGCTCTGATTGGAACACGAACTCGCCTACGCGCCATGCCGCTCCTGGTGTACACCATTCCTGTGTGGATCCGAGTGTTGCCGACAAGACAAGACACGTTACAACAAGGGTCCTCATTGTTTGATCCATTTTGAGAATAGTAGTTCGTCGTCTCCACTGGCGTGCACGTAATAGCACCCAGGTTCCAGTGAACGTAGATCCCATGTTCCACTGTGATCGAATACCAAGTGTCGTGCAATTTGTCTTCCTAGGTGATCAAATATTGTAATAGCGGACTCCTTGGGAAAACTAATCGGTAGGGCAACGTTCAAGATCGCACTACTTGGACTTGGGAACACACGCAGGACCGTCGGTTCTGCCCGCTCCTGCACTCCCACATCCAACCCATACAGCTTGCTTACAAAGCGCTGGGTGGTGTCGTTGGTGGTGCCATCGTCGTAGCCGTGGTAGCCGCCGTGGATGTAGAAACTGCCATCTGGGGCGGGGACGATGCCTGAGATGTACTTGTAGGTGGTAGTTAGCGACGGGGTGACATAGTCATAGGCACCACAGCCGGATCCATCGAAAACGTCTGTGATCAGATTTCCCATATCATCGATCATCGCGATCCTCCCCCATCCAAACCATTGATCTTGTCAAAGACACCAGTAATGATGAAGCGGTTCGAGGATAGCTGGTAGATGGTCGTGACGAAAGGGAGTTGCGAAGGGGTGAAGGTGGATTCGAAGTCGAGTAAGTTGAAGGTTTCGTCCAGGCTCCCATCACCGTTAAGGCGGATCAGGCTTCGCACTTGATCGGATCCCGTACAAGCGCAAAGTCCCTCCTAATAGTATACGCCCATCGGACAAGGTGAAGTAGTCGCGGGCTTCTCCCATTGGTTGTACTTCGGCTGAGAAATTCGGGTCTAAGGTGCCGTCCGCTTCTACACGGAACACCCGGCTTACCGGTTGCCCTTCGTAGGTGGTCATGGTACCGGTACACAGGAACTTTCCATCGGGCTGTTCTTCGATCGCGTAGATCACCCCGTTGCACAAACGGTGAGTGCGAGTGGTATCCAAGTAGCCTTCGTTGCTGAACCAGATCAAACTGTACAGGCCCTCGAAAGCACGTATGCTGTCCTCCAATACATGGGCACCGCTCATCAATACCCGGCCATCGGGGTAGACGTGGTAGTCGCCGCCTTGCAGGGAGAGGTAGGGGCCGGAGTTCAATGGAATGAACCCCTGGTCCAATGTTCCATCCATTTGAAGCCGTCGCACTGTTTGTCCGGCCCCGCAATAGAAATGGTCCTCCCACGAGACCATTCTTCCACCCATACCCGGATACGAGTTGAAGGTGAGGTCTCGTGTACCATCTGCATTCAGTCTTGCTCCATAGCGAGGTTGATTGATGTTCTCTCCGGGGTAGGTGATCGGACCGGAGATCAAGACCTTTCCATCGGCCAAGGGCATGAGGTCCACCACATAACGGGTGGATAGCCCGTGCTGAACGACAGATCCACTTGGAACGGAGATTGCGGCCATACCGTGTTGACCAGCGACAATTGCGTCAAAAGACCGATCAGCCGCACAAGGCGGCTCATCGTCATTGTCGAATGATCAGGTTCTTGGTGTGCAACGTCCGTGACCCTTCCACCAATTGAATGGAATAGCTGCCAGGTGCAAGTTCACGCGTGTCAAAGACCAATTGCTGTTGTTCGTTCGACACGATCAAGCGCTGAAGGGTGCGACCTGTAATGTCTTGGACCAGAATGGCGGCTTGTTGCGCTGGGCCTCAAGATCCACCTCGAACACCACGTAGTTACTAGCTGGGTTGGGGAACATGCGCAAACTTGAGGTTTCAAGGATGAGACCCTCCTGTCCCTTTGCCTTGAGCGATTTCCGGCGTGCCGCCATCGCCACCCGAAAGCGGTGCTCGACATTTGTTGTAGTGGAAGCACAAGATATTCTGCGCCCAGGTGGCCGGTCGGTCTCGTTGGTCGTTGATGATGGCGACCAATTGATCCTGCTCAGAAACAGTCAACTGGCCGCTGCTCCGCCCAGCAGCGTAGATCGGTGCGAAGAAATCGATCACGGCCAACATGCGGTAACGCTCACCTTCCTGCTTGTCCCTCAACTCGTGTTCTTCTGGCAGGTCTTCAATTACTGATCTTGCATTCTCAAATTCACCTTGGTGCATGTACGTTAGCGCTTCGGCGTATCGCGCAGCCGGTGTGCGGATCTGCTGCCACACCCAACGCAGGCTATCCACATGGTCGATGCTGTCGTTCTGGTAGTAGTTCTTAAGCAAGTTGGCCTGCTGCGTCATTTCGCCATGGTGGTGGGCCATGGTGCTTTCCAACTGGGTACGGAATGTTTTCGTATCCCAACTGGCCTCGATGTTGTTGATCGGCGATTCCGGCATCGGCGTTTGGGCCTCATAGCGTAGCCATTTCACGAAGCCTTCGCTCTTTGGTGGCATCGGGGTTGGCGATGCATACCTCTGCTTTGATGGCCACTGGCAGGAAGGGTTTGTTCACCATTTCCTTTAGCACCTTCACGGTGAGGTAAGGACTCTTCTCTAACAAAGAGGCGCGCAAGGCCCACACCTCTTCCGGCCAGCTTTGTTCCACTTCCTCCACCATTTCGTCGGTGCTCCCGCCATCGATCAACTGCTTGTACAAATAGGCACTGTTGGTGTAATCCGTGCCCTGTTGTTGCATTCCCGATACCAAGGGGCCAGGATCGGTGCTGGGGTAGGCCACCAACTTCACGTTGCGCGAAGCACAGTTGTTATTGGGACGTAGCACTGGCAGGCCGTTGTAGTTGTCCGTTACGATCACCCCGTCGGTCACGTAGACCGGTTCATTCGGTGTTTGGGGTGTTTGCCACCAATAGGTCAAGGCATTGGCTTCGCTATTGGTATTTCGAACGTCCCAATTTGTAGAGATCCGGTCGAATCCGTTATCAGCAGCACGCTCCAAGCGACCCTGATTCGTTCTGATCGTTTGATCTGGATAGCTACTCTCATCGATGTCCACCCTTCGGCTCCACAAATTCGTCTTATTGTCGTCGTTGTCGTTGCATTGGAAGTGGAGGCCGATGTAGGCCCGTGCATTCTCGTCCGCACAGATCCCCTCACCTACAAAGCCCGCATCCAGGTTGTGGGCATCGTTGTGAAAGACCATGTCGTTGTGGCCACCGGAGTATCGATCACTAAACCTTCGCTCGGTTCAGGTCCCACCTTCCAGAAGCTGTTTCCCTCGATCAGAAAGCCATAGCCTTGGGTAGAATAAATGGTTCTATGAAAGCCATCCCAATTGGGAAATTCAATTGGATTTGTCAAATCGACATCCCTTCCACCCACTTCGAACTTGTTATCCAACACCTTGAAGCCCAAGACACCCTCGCTGTAGATGCCGCAGACGTTGTTGGTGAATTCGGTGTTCTCCACATGGAAGGTGTTCGTGGTCATGAAGCTTTGTGTAGCATGGATGGCATGGTCCAAGCCAATGAATTCCGATGGCACCTTCCAGATCTCGGGGCATGGATTAGGCTGTGGACCAGGAGCGAGGCAGCGAGCCTTTACTGTGAATTTGGCATCGAGTGTTCCAATACCGTATCCAAGCTTGTGGCTCTCGGTAATGGAGGTCTGCGCGTTCTCGAATTTGCAACCGGAGAAGGTCACACCGCTTACTTCCCACATGGATACGTGGTTGTGGAAATCATCGCCACCACGGTAGTGGTCGTCCACGGTGAAGGTGGTGTTGTGGAAGAACGAGCGGTTGCTAACAGGGTGGGCGGAAGCACCGATCGTGTTTTGGTACTTCAGGAATTCCACTGCCCGCCTGTTGTTCTTGAACACACCGCCGTATGAGCGAACCACGCCACCGAAGGTGCCGTAGGTAGTTCCTTGTTTCATGGCGATGGCATTCCGCGCGTGCTCAATGGTTCCGCCGTTCCGGAGTTCGACATAACCTTGGTGCGCGAAGTCGCGGTAGGTGCCGTCAACAGTGGCACCCCATTGGTTCTGCGTGTTGTCGCCCCAAACTTCTATGCCGGTCCAGAAGGAGTCGTAGTATACGTCATTTGTCAGCATACCCCCGTCAATGATTAGTTGCGCTCCTGGTTCAACGATCACTTTGGTGCCGGGAACGAATTGTAACTCACATTTAACGGTGAGCTTGGCACCCGATCTAATAACGAGGTCTTGGTATAACTTCATGCTGAAGTCCCAGACTTCATCATGTTCAACCACAACTGGAGCAGTGCCATATCCAGTCATGTAGTCACGCATAGAATAACCTGAGTTGTGGAAATTTTCCATCACAGTGCTGCGATGCATGATTCCCATTTGCAGCGCGGAGGCATGGTCTGTGCCTCCAACGCTCGTCATTAAATTGTTGTTGATGTCCGGAATTAGGCAGACTGGACAAGACGTGCCACAAGTATTTGTTGTGTCGAATACATCCCAAAGAAAATCAGAACGGGTTGTGTTACATGTTGAGACCATCCGGAACTGTAAATGTGCCATAGGTCGAATCCGTGTCCAATCTCGTGGGTCCAATGTTCTGAAAGCCACCAGTCATGTGGACTGGAATCGTACTGCATTCCTTGTTTGAAGTAGGTTCCAATTGAACCGCTGTGATGAAAATCCTCAACCCTACTTGTGTCATCTTGTTGGTTCACGCCATAGGACCCCCTAAAAATGTGTATGTTGAGGGCTTTGGTCCGTGATGGAAATAGGCTGTCCAAGTATGCATCAAGGTCGGCGGTGTGGTTGTAACTCGACGGGTCATCTCCACCATAGAAATAGGCTGAGTCAGTTGTTGGGTCTGGGTAGAAATAGATGCTATCCAATTGGATGCGAATCTTAGAACTTGGAAGAAAAGGTACTGGGTAGCTTAGTCCAGGGGACCCGCCGGACTATTGTTCCAATAGTTATTATCGACCCATACGAATATCGAATCGCGGATCCGCGAAATGGTCGTGGGCGTGTTCGTCATGTTTCCTGTTCCGTCTGCTCGTTGCCAAATATTCAAGTTGACATGCAAGGTTTTGACCGGGGTGAAAGGTATCCACTCATCAGGGATCCCGTCTGTTGTGTTGGCGATCTTGGGCTCGGGATTCGTGCAATAGACTGTTCGGTTGCAATCCACTTGTTCTCTGCCTACGTGGCTGCAGGTCTAACGTATCTCCCGCAGTCCCAACCGTTCTGGCCGGCTCGTTCAGTAATCAGGAGGGTTGGCATGCGCCAGAATGACAACGCGGGAGTAAATCGGATGCGAGAGCTTATTAGCCCAACATACCATCGATGGCCCCAGCATTTGTCAGCGGCCCGATACAAGGTAGTGCAGAATTCGTCACGGGGATGGGGCTCGCGAAATGCTGCAGGCTAATCAGCAGTGTGGCGGTGGCTTCGGAACCAACCGCCGATTGCGCCAAGTTCAGTCCGTTCTCCCTCGCTTATGGAACGGTGCAATCTCCTACGCAGATGAAGTCCTCTTCTTCACCCGGTCCATGTACGGGTTGCTTTTCGCAGGGCTCAGGTGATGTCGATCGCACAATGGTGACGATCTCCTTGAGCTGCTCTCCTGGAAAGCTGGGGTACACTGTCGCGCGAGACAACAACCACCTTCTACAGTCGCCGGACCTTCGATCCCAGCGCGCTTGTTGCTGGTACCGCCTTTGAGCACGCGCGTGCTCGGTGCCTTGGGGAGAGTCACTTCCAGTTCCACCGTTTTAGGGGCGCTGGCGAACCGATAGAAACGAAGGCCTGGTCCATCTGCGAATGCCGGCGAAGCCTGGCATACCGGGCTTGCGCAGCAGGTGCGCGCTGGTGAGCGAGAGATCCGTTTCCTCCTTCATGAACTTGAAGGCATCGCCAAATAAACGCACGCCGTGGGGTACACACAGCTACCAGTGCCCAGCTCCACGGGACGAAGCCAGTGGGCCTCCACGCCAGTTCTACCAGAGGGATGTGCGGTTCTGCTCGAAGGTGGTCTGGTCCATGCAGCCACAGGGCCAGGGGTTCTCGCCTTCGCCGGTAAGAAGTATTGCAGTTCGTGGATCCACTTCGACGTGGCTGCAGCTAACTTCCGAGTCCCAGCCGTCCTGCCGCTGCGTTCAGTAAGCTGCAGTGTAACTCGGATAAGAGCTTTCGCTGCTGGTCCGGTCGATTTGTACGATACAAGGCAGAATCGTCTGCACATCTTGCCGCTCAGTCCGCCGCTTAGAACGCGCGCAGACCCTATTCACCCGGTCCATGGCGTGGCGATCGATGCCAATTCCATCAGCTGGCAGATGGCGCCATCTCTACAGTCGACACCTGGATCCCTTTCACGTCGTGCCGGTGTAGGCCCCGCTGACCGCAGAAGATGGCCTGGTCGAAACCACCTTGAGACTTTTGTTCGCCCGCTCGAAGGTGGTCTGGTCCAGCACACGAGGTTCTCGCCTTCGCGGTAGAGGTAGCAGTTCGCGGGCCAGACTCCGCTGCGAAAGCGGTGCTCTTCTTCAGCTTGCCGTGGAGTGGCACTTTGCCTTTGGATCCGGCGCGCGATGGTCTGCGTGATGTCCCATTGAAACGGATGTAAGCGGGGGAACTGGAAGGGCCCATGAGACTTTTGTTCGCCCGCGCAATGGGGCCTTGTGGTAGAGAGGTCGCGAATTTAGGGTTTTGGGTGGATGGGTTGCGGGCGATGGACCTGGGAGTTCATTTCAAACGTGAATGGACGTATGAACGGGAATCCGAAGTATTCCAGTTCAGATTCGTTTCGACCGCCTCACCTGAAACTTACCAGGCATCGCGCATGCGCCTTACCTTCATCCAAGGCCCATTCGCTCAGACCGGGTCGCTCCGGCATACTTCTTCGCATCCAAAAGTTTCCACGGACGCTTGGTCGGACTTGTCTGCTTGACCTTAACGGGACGTTTGGTGGGCTTCTTCGCGGTCTTTCCCATGCCCTAAAGATAAGGCGAGGCCCATCTGTGGATCATTCCGATGGTTTCGAAATAAGAGGGCGGTCACTTCAGGCCGCCCATTTCCACAGTCGATGAGCAGAAGTCACGCGTTCTGTGCCTGTTTGCTCGCCACCACAACGGTGCGGTCGGCCATGCTCATGCACGCGGGCGCGGAACCACGCAACAGCATCCGCATCCAAGTTGCTGCCCGGTTCGTCTAGGAGTAGGAGCGGGGTGTCGCTCAAAATGGCAAGGGCCAATTTCAAGCGCTGTTTCATGCCACTGCTGAAGTGCTGCACCGGTTTCTCCAGTGCCTGTTCCAAGTACGCGATGCGGGCCACATCCTGCACACCAAGCCCTGCACGCAAGGGCTTGAACCGGCGGTGGAAATCGATGGTCTGCA
>JADJVC010000012.1 GCA_016710685.1 Flavobacteriales bacterium
CATCGGTATGGCGGGCGTGGTGCTTTTTCATGTGCCTTTGAAACGTATCGTAAGAGCTTTGATGGTGGCGATCCTACCTGCCATCTTCTGCAGTGGTCTTGATTCTTCTGCTCGCACCGAGCAAGGTGAAACAATACGAAGACACGTTTACTGATGCCATCCACACCGTGATGGGTGCAGCTCCTGTGGTGAAACCGAAGTGAGCGTTCGAACGCTGGAAATCGCTACCCACCATCGTCAAGTTGCTAAACATCCATGGTTAGGGAATGGGCGCATTAGGGCCACACTTGGAACGAAACCGGATACGAACAGTGGCTCGGCTTTTTATCCAGCGGACGTGGGTACGTTGGGCCTCACGTTCATCTACGGCTATCCGGGAACGACCTTCCTCAACTTGCTTTTCGGCGTAGCGGGCATATACACGCTCCGCGTAAAAGGGCGCAACGATGACCTGTTCCTTTATTACGTGCCACTCCCTCCTTTTTAGCACTTTTCGTTTTGACTCACTCACGAATGGCCAGTTGACACAGAACCCCGGCCAAGCATTGCTCCTCTTGGGCGTAATGCACTACTACTCGCGCATCAATTCTGTAGCAGACCCAAAAGCCGAACTTCCATCAGCCTCAGCGTTGGCCTCATCACCGCAGGCACAGCCAGGAAGATCTTTGCGTAGCACGTTCAGTGTACTGTAAGCCATCGGGGCCGAAGCAGGCATCGCGATGTGGTTCCACTCCGGTGGAACGTGTAACCGAACTCCTTCATGTAGGGGCCGAACACGAATTTTGCACGCTTCTTGGAGGCATCCGTATCGAAGTAATCCGAGAAATGCTTGTCTTCCTTGGCCGTTTTGTTGCCTACCGGCAGCGCTCGGGTCTGTTCGACGCCTGGTCTCTTCAAGGCATCCGCAAAACCTTCTTGCAGGTGCTCGTACCGCACCTCACTTTGTCGAACCGCTTGTGGTCCAAAATGCTCCAACTGGCATAAGGCATCTTATGGTTGCGCATGAACCAGGTGGAGAAATCCTGTTTCTTCCCGACGATTCTGGGTGGCACTGCGTTTGTTCCACTCGTAAAGCATGATGTGCTTCGCAGAAAAGCCGTGCTTTCGATCTTGTTCAAGGTTTGCGCATTGCCATAGCGTACTCATGGTCGCTCTTCACCTTGAAATAGGTGCTCACCGTGATGTCCATTGGGTTGCAAGCTTCCGGAAATAACTCGGTATTTCTTCTGCTCCGCGTTCGCCGCCTTCATGTAATCCGGTGCGCCACAGCGCACGCTTTCAGCAGAACTCGCGCTGCTCGTATTGGTCCACCAACTCTCGCGGGAAATGGCCGTGCTGGTTTTCGTTTGTGGAAGGTTCACAAAGACGGAACCGGTGCTTCTGTCGCCGATGACCATGGGCTTACTTTGAAAGCGAAGGCTTGCTTGTTCAGGACCGCGTTTCCCGCCCGAAGTAAATGCTTATGATTTGAGGACAAGGCAGAAAGCGCATTTCATCCCGATATTTGTATCGGCCTCCTTCAACGCGACTGTACAATAGATGCCTCCTCTTGTGCTTTCTTACAATCACTGGCGAACAAGAAACTGCCTGAGGGTGTTGCTTGCAAATTGGGCCAAACTGCGGTGGTTGCGACCAGCCCGTTGATGGCCCTGGAACGCCTCCGCCCGAAATCACGGAGCCTTGCGTCCCCGTAGAACGAGGCCTTTATGACATCCACCCGCTCACGTTGCCCCAGTATGCACTCTTGCTTGTTCCGTTCGAGAACATTGGGACATTGCGGCACCTTGACCATGGCATTCGTGTATGACCAACGCCTGCGTACGCCGCAACATTACTGACCGATAAGGCTGAGTTTTGCCTCGATTTCCTTGTCGTGGGCGTTGTGAAGGGCGGAACCACTCTCAGTGCTTACAACCTGCTGGACCGCCACCCCGCGCATCCATCTGCCGCCCATCAAGGAGACCAACTTTTTCCAAAAGCCGATATGCGCCCTGCGGATTTCGGGCCCGTGAATACGCGCTGGACGTCCGCATGGAACCCGCCAAGTACATCAAGGACGGCATGAAGGAAGTGGACCACATCGCACACGTGATCGATCCTTCGGACTATGCCGCGCTTTTCATCAAAGCCCAGCCCGGCCAGGTGCTCGGTGAAGTTTGCCCTTCGTACGCCATTTGTCCTTCCGCCGCTGCCGCCATCCATTCCGCCCGGCCCTCCGCATTGCGGGTGTTCTTCATGCTCCGCGATCCCGTGCAACGTGCGTGGTCGCAGTACATCATGAACTTGCGCGAGGGCAAAACCTCGGAAAAGGATTTCCTCAAGGAAGTGGAGCGCGATGCCAAGCAGGCCAAGACCGGCTGGGGCGTGAACCACCAATATCTGTCCTTGGGTACGGATGCTGAACAGGTGGAACGCTACTTAAAACTGTTCCCGAAGGAGCAGGTGTACGGGTTGTTGCACGAACAGTTCAAGAAAAATCCGGGAGCTACCATGCAGCGCGTGTTCGCCGCCATTGGTGGAACCCATGGATGAACTGGACACTTCCGGAAAATTCAACGAGGCCGCGGAATGCAATGCCGTACTTTCGAACCGGTTTGCTGGTGCGCAGCGGTGCCATCAGCGCGGTAAAGGCCATATGGTGCCACGCAAGCTGCGCAGGCGGTTTCTGGCGAAATGCTCTATTCCAAAAGACACGCCTATCGTTGCCTCCCTATTCTGCCGCACAATTGTGGAGCGCTGCACACAGGACGTGGACAGGCTGGGTAAATCTGGACGACATGGACTTGCGCCAGTGGTGGGGGCGAAGAAGGAAAGCATGAACACAGGCATCGGACACGCTGCGTGGAACCGCGCAGCGGCACCACCATGATGCTGCGGGTAATGAACAACCACCGCAGGTGCACGGCAAAATCAACGAACCGCATTTCTACGGAACGTACTCTCAATTCCCGGCAGATGATGGACAGCCACTTCGGCTGAAAACGATGCCAAGGAACCGTTCACCGTTTATCACGCGCCAACGCGACGGATTTTTCGCGGTTGCGACACCCGGTAAAATGGATGCCGAGGTGCAGAAAATGTTCAGCGAACTTCCTGCCGGTGCCGACCGCAAGGATGTCTACGCGGGCTTTATGGCCTATGAAACGAAGTTGAACGGAAAGAACATCGCTTGCGAGAAAACGCCTCAGAACATTTTCTATATCGACGAGCTGCAGAAGCACTTTCCCCGGAGCAAAGACCATTGTGATGTACCGAAGCTATCCGCGCGCCGTGCTGCTTTCGCAAAAGCGTTTGCGGATGCGGAAAGATCTCCGCGGGACCGGTATGCCCGATAAGGAAGTGCGCCGCCTGCGGATGACCACCACCCGTACACCATTTCGCGGTTGTGGAACTCCAGCTTCGATGCTGCCAAGCGCCAAAGGCAACCCGGACGTGGTGGAAGTGCGCTTTGAAGATTTCACCGGGCGAACCGAAGGAACGATGCGCCGGATTCGCACCGCAGTGGGGCATCCCCTTCGAGCATGCTCATGTTGGACGTGCCGCACGCCGGAAGTTCCAGCGCCATGGACGACCCGACTATGAAAGGCATCCTGCACGGACTGCGGTGAAAGTTGGAAAAAGGGGCTGGAAGACACCGAAATAGCCATTTGCCAGCACCTGTGGTTCGCGTACGCCGCAATTGGCCTACGGCCGGGCCGATGTTTCTCCAAGCGCATTAAGCCTTGCTTCAGCTTGGGCCAGTTTCCTTCTGTCTCGTAGGCGCATTCTCCGCGCTCAACCTTAGCCGCACGCGTAATATGGTCAACACCCTGCAACGCAGACTGAAGCAGGCGTGATGCAACGAGTAACGCTGTTCCGCCCGCTATTTATCGCCGCCGCCAAAAACCATGATGGTGTAGTGGAAGAAGTGCTGGCTTGGCTTTGAAAGGAACATCCGCAGGAGCGGCCGTTGTTGGTTACCCAACGTGGACCAAGTGGTGAAGCTGCACAGGAAAGAATACGCGGAGTTGCTTGGGCATATCGCAAGGGTATCGTTTTGTCTTGCCCGACGGCCAGCCCATCGTGTGGGTGGGTAATCGCAAAGGGTTGCGAGCTACCGGCGCGGTTAGCAGGAAGCGACCTGTTCCTGCCGTGGCGGAACAAGCTCGTTGCGCGCAAATCCCCGATCTTCATGGTGCTGGCTAATGACGCCATCGGTGAAGCATTGCGCAAGGAAAATCCGAGATGCATTTTGGTTAACGCCGCCGTTTTATTCCATCGCGGACCCTGGGCGCCGAGCAACAAGTAGTGGATGCCGTTTTCGATGCGCTGATCGCACGTCCCGTGCTGTTGGTATTCCTGGGGCTGGGTTTCCCAAAACAAGAGCGATTGGCACTTGCATTGATCGAAAAGTTGAAAGCCGTTGCAGCACCCATGCCGCTTTTCCTGTTGCTTGGCGCATCGTACGAGTTCCACGCCGGGTTGAAAAAGCGCGCACCGATGATCTTTCAAAAGCTCGGTCTGAGTTTTTCACCGTTTCCTTTCAGAGCCCAAGCGCACGTTCCGCCGCTACTTCGTGGACGACATGGTTTTTCTTCAAGCTCGCCTGGAAGGAACTGCGTTCCCGTTGACGGCTCGCCGGACCGGGTCCAGGCACCAAGTCGGCGAAGCCGGTCTGGCAAGCCTCAACTCCGTCCTTCTATCTTTGCCCATAGCCATGCGCCCAATGCGCAGGCTCAACTTCCATGGCTACTACCACCGCTCGCCGACACACGCAACACGCCCACCATCGACCAGGTGGGAATTGAGCGCGTTGCCGCATCAAGACCCGCAGCATCAAGAAGGAATCGAAGGTGCAGGGCATGAAGCTTGCGTTAGGCGTGATCGACCTCACCACATTAGAGGGCGCCGACACGCCCGGCAGGTGAACCAGATGTGTTACAAAGCCATCCACCTGACGACCAAATGCCCGGATTGCCCACCGGTGCTGCGGTTTGCGTGTATCCCACGCTGGTGAAGACCGCGAAAAAGCACTGGGCGATAGCGGCGTAAAAGTCGCAGCCGTAGCTACCGCATTTCCCCAGCGGGCAAGCACTGAAAGCCGTGAAGACGCCGACACCAAATTCGCTTGAACGAAGGTGCGGACGAGATCGGCATGGTGATCAGCCAGCCATTTCCACAGCGGCGAATACAATTTCGTTTTCGACGAGATCGCTGCGGTGAAAGAGGTCTGTGGAAAAGCACGCCTCAAAGTGATCCTGGAAACGGGCGAGCTCGGCACCTACGACAAGGTGCGTTTGGCCAGCGACATCGCCATTGCCGCCGGTGCCGACTTCATCAAGACCAGCACGGGCAAGATCAGCCCGGCGGCCACCATGGAAGTTACCAGGGTGATGCTGCACGCCATCCGCGACCATTACCCAGGCACCGGAGAGATGATGCGCCATGAAACCCGCAGGCGGCATCCGCACCAGCAAGCAAAGGCCACACTACCTAATGATGGTAAAAGAGGAACTCGGCCCGGAATGGCTAAGCATCCATTAGTTCCGTTTCGGGGCCAGCAGCTTGGCGAATGACATCCCTGATGCAGTTGCAGAAGGAAGCCACGGGCCGCTATCAGAGCGCGGATTATTTCAGTTTGGATTGAGCAGGCCGCGAAACGGTCTTCAATCACCGCATAAACCTTCCCCGGAAGGCTCCTTACCACACCATTGGAAGAGAGGGGGAGGAAGAGGAGGGAAGAAAGACTCCAAATTTAGCAGAATGCCCGCAGCCTTGTGCGGTTGCACGCGGCTGCGGAAGCACAACGTGTCGATGTCCATTTGCCTTGTTCCTGATGAGGTCCAAACCTCAAGGCTTTTTCATCCGGCAGCAGGTCGGTGAAAAGTGCGGCTTATACCAGTGCTTTTTTCGCGGTGGGCAGCCACTCATCAGCTTCAGCACATCCGTGGAACAGGTCACAAGTGCGCCTTGCTTTGTTGGATCACCGGGTTGCAACCGATGCTGCGGCTGTCCGTGGCCTGCCGGGGTAGGCCATCACCTCGCGGTCGTAGCTGTCGGCAATGTCGGCGGTGATGAGCGATCCGCCTTTGGTGCCGCTTTCCACTACTACGGTGCAATCGCTTAGGCCCGCGATCACGCGGTTTCGCGCCGGGAAATTGCCGGGTGCGAAGGTGCTGCCGCTGGCCAGTTCGCTTATCAACGCGCCTTGGCCGCACATCTCTTTTGCGGTGGAAGCATGCTCGCCTGGATAGAGCCGGTCCAGCCCATGGGCCACACAGCCCACCGTTTGCAATCCGTGCCGCAAGGCCCGCCCCGGTGCGCCACGATGTCAATGCCACAAGCGAGTCCGCTAATTATCACGGCGCCGCTCTCCTTTCCCCAGGCCTCCACGAGTTCTTCAGCATAGCTGCTTGCCTTGCTCGGTAGGTGCGCGTGCCCACTATGGACACACTGCGTGGCGGGTCCAGTTCCGCGTTGCCCTTCACATAAAGCAACACCGGCGCGTCTTCGCAATGGCGCAAGCGTTTGGGAAATTCCTCATCCAAGTAGAACAACATGCGCAGCTTGTTTTTGCGCACGTAGTCCAGTTCTTTTTCCGCAGCCTTTATCACGGAACTGCCGAGTATGGACCCGGCCAGCACTTTGCCGATGCCGGGCACATTTTCCAAGGAGCGACGGACGGCCTTGTCGGTGAAAAGTGGGTCCACGCCACCGCAGTAGGCCACAAGGTTTCGCGCGTTCACCGGACCGATGCCTTTGAGCATGGAGAGCGCGATGCGGTGGATCAATTGGCGGTCTTTCATGTGGGCATGCTGGCGATCGCTACATTCGCCGTCAACACATGCGGCACAATTTAGGGGTGAGGATCGTTCTGCCGTTGCGGCGCTTTGTCTTTTTCGTTCGGAACGCACGCGCAGGTAACTGCGACCTCGACGGCACCGTCCGTGGCACCGTGCGCGATGCGCAAAGCCATCGCCGGCATTCCCGGCGTAGTGGTGTCTTTCGGCAGCGGCAAAGGTGTCTCTACTAACGATAGCGGGCGTTACGAAATTTTGCTTCCCGCAGGGGACTATACTGTGCAAATCCGCTTTATCGGCTATGCCGAACGGAGCATTCCTGTACAGGTGAAACAAGGCTCCCCAACTGTGCTGGATGCGGAGCTCATGCCTTCAACGTCGCAGTTGGACATGGTGGTGGTAAGCGCCGGGAAATTTGAGCAGCGGGTAGGGGAAGTAACGCAAAGCGGGCGTGTTGCCCGCGCAACTGATGCGCGACAAGAACACGGTAACGCTGAGCAAAGTGCTGGACCAGGTACCCGGCGTGGTAGTGGTGGACGACGACCCGCAGATCCGCGCGGGTAGCGGTTTCAGTTACGGAGCGGGCAGCCGCGTAATGCTGCTGGTGGACGGATTGCCTATTTTGAGCGGTGACATCGGCAGGCTAACTGGAGCTTTATGCCCATTGAAGATAAGGAGCAGGTGGAGATAATCAAAGGCGCAAGCAGTGTGCTGTACGGCAGCGCAGCGCTCAGCGGTGTCATCAACGTGCGCACGGCTTATCCGGGTGCGGAGGCCGTAACACGCGCTACGATGTTCGGTGGTGTGTACGATATGCCTGGCATTGCCGACGGAAAATGGTGGGGCCCAGCCCGCCACTTACCACCGGGGCCAGTTTCATGCACAGCCAGCGTTTCAAGAAATTCGATCCGGTGCTTGGTGGTAATGTTTTCGGTGATCAAGGTTTCGTTGGGCCGGAACGTGTTCCCCCGGACACTTTGGCGAAGTACCCTTACCGCCTTGGCGATGGAGGTTATAACAACCGCGCCCGTTTCAACTTCGCCACACGTTGGCGCAATCAGAAAGTGCCCGGCCTCACCTACGGCATCAACGGCAACGTGATGAAGAGCCGCAGCTCCACCGTCTTTATTTGGGACAACTTGGATTCGGGTCTTTATCGCCCTTCACCCGGCACGCTCACCAACACCGCAGGCACGCAATTTTACGTGGATCCGTTTGTTAGCTACACAGGGCCGCAAGGCACGCGCCATAACGAAAGGCCGCCTGTACCGCCAAGATTTTGGCAACGGTAATGGGCAAAGCAACAGCAACAATGCTTTCTTCGAGGAATACCAGTTCCAGCGAAAATTCAATCTCTTCGGAGAGACCAACATTACAGCTGGCATTTCCGCACAGCAGGTTTATAGCAATGCCGAACTGTACGTGGGTGGTCCGAATGCCGACGGCTTGAACACCGCCAGCAACTACGCGGGTTACTTGCAGGTAGACAAGCGCATCCTTGAAAAGCTGATGCTCAGCGCGGGCGTGCGCTACGAGCGGTTTCAGGTGAACGAAGATGAACAGGCCGAACCGGTTTTCCGCGCCGGGGCCACGTACCATCTTTTTGAAGGCACCTACCTGCGCGCCAGCTACGGCCAAGGTTTCCGCTTTCCAACGATCGGCGAGCGTTACATCATCACTTCCTTGGGCGCGCTGCACATTTATCCCAATCGGAACTGGCACCGGAGACCAGCGTGAACATGGAAGGCGGCATCAAGCAGGGTTTCAAATTCGGCGGCGTTACCGGCTATGTGGACGTGGTTGCTTTCCGGCAGGATTTTGACCGTTACGTTGAGTTCACCTTCCGGGCAATGGGGTGCGGACCGGTCCATTGCAAATTTCCTCGGATTCGGATTTAAGAGCATCAATACCGGCGGCGCGCGGATCGCGGAGGTGAAATAGAAGTGGCCGGAAAGGGCAAGCTGGGCAACGTGGAACTTACACTGTTGATGGGCTACACGCACACTTTACCGGTCAGCACCACGCCCAATGAGGCTTATGCTTTTTCCCATACCACGGCAAATACGGATGAGCCCGTGTCCTACGCCAACACCAGCTCCAATACGGAGGACAATGTGCTGAAATTCCGCGTGGAGGATCTCTTCCCGCAGTGACGTGGGCGCTTCTTGGAAGCGCGTTTCCGGCGGCGTAAGCGTTCGGTACAACAGCCATGTGCGCAACATCGACCAAGCGTTTCTGGTCTTCCGAACAGCTCAGCGCCCTTGGGGATGTCGGCATTGCGGAATGGATGGCAACCCCACGACCGGCGACTGGATCGCCAGACGTGCGTGTCGGCTTCGATTTGACCAAACAGTTGAAGGCCTCGTTCATCGTGAAACAATTTCAGCAACGAAGTCTACGCGACCGCCAGCTTAGCCTCGGCCTCACCAATTTCCAAGTGACCGAAGTGCGTGGTAAGGATATATGATCGGCTCCGGCTACCGCTTCAAAAAGGTGAAATTCCCTTCCAGATCGGCGGAAAAACACCCGAAAGCGACCTCAACCTGCGCGTGGACCTCAGCTGGCGCCAGAACAACACGGTGATCTGCAAGTGAAGAGGACCAGAACCAAGTGACAGCCGGTCAGGACATCATCTCCATCAAGACCAGCGCGGACTATGTGATCGACCAGCGCCTCAACCTGCGGGGCATTTTAAGCGCGTCATTAACAAGCCGGTCATCAGCAGCTCATTCCCCAGTGCGAACACCAACATCGGCATAAGCCTACGTTTCACCCTTACCCAATAATTGCGCCACCACGCAGCCAACTTTATCTTGCACCCATGAACACCCCAGCAGGCTCAAGTACACCAAGGACCATGAATGGGTCCGCATGGAAAACGACGAAGCCGTGATAGGGATCACCGACCATGCCCAAAGTGAATTGGGCGACATCGTTTTCATCGACATCAACAGCGAAGGTCAGGACGTGGCCAAGGAGGCCGTGTTCGGCACCATTGAGGCGGTGAAGACCGTGAGCGATCTTTTCATGCCCGTAAGTGGCACGGTGACCACAGTGAACCCGGACTTGGCGGACGACCCGGCCAGCGTGAACAAAGATCCTTACGGAAAAGGCTGGATCGTGCGTGTAAAGCTGAAAGACAAGGCCGAATTGGAGGGGCTGCTCACGGCCGACCAGTACACGGAGTCGATCAGCTAAGGCTTGCGCTGATGCGCAATTTTGTGAAGGCCGCACGTGCGCCGAGAACGGTGTGGCCAGTGCTGTGGGCCGGCGCGATCCTGGTGCTGACACTGATGCCCGGCAATGACGTGCCGAAATGGCCGTGGGCCGAGGTGATCCACTTGGACAAGATCGTCCACTTCGTGCTCTTCGGCGTGCTGGCTTGGCTTATGGCCGGTGTGTTCATTCATCGCTATTCCTTGAATGCGAACCGTGCGGTGTTCGTCGCGTTTATCGTGGCCGTGGTCTACGGTGGCTTCATCGAACTGCTGCAAGGCTGGATGGGCATGGGCCGCAGCGCGGACGTGTGGGACCTGCTGGTGGATGCCTTGGGCGCAGCAGTAGCTGTGGGGGTTGTGGCCCGGCGGATGCGACCGGCACACACAGTTTAACTGTTACTTCAAATCGGGCCCATTGCGTGCAAAAGCAAACGCACGGCCAAGGCCGTGCGTTTGCTTTGAAGATATGGAAGGCGCTTACGTCGTTCCCGCAGCCACCGTCTCGTTGGTGGCCTCGTCGATCGAGGATCGAAACTGCCGGTGTAACGGTTGCGCGCATACTTGTCGAAGTGCAGCGGCACGGTGGTGCGAAGCATTACCCGGCCAATGTCGTTCATCTTCAGCGTAGGGTCTCCATCGGCCTTGCGTAGCGTGCTGATGTCCATGCGGTACAGTACTTCCTTGATCGTTACCGGGCATCGCGCGTCTTAGCGATGGCATACACTTGCCCCGGCTTGCAACGGCTTTTCGTTGAACCAGCAGAGCATCACTTCCACATCCTGCAGAAGTTTCCGGCGGGTTGTTGGCGCCCACGATCGTATCACCGCGGCTGATGTCGATCTCATCTGCCAGGTCGTACGGGCACTTTGCGGAGCGAAGCGTTCGTCCGCTTCGTATTCCCCGATGTTGATGCTCTTGATGGTGCTTTCGAAGCCGCTGGGCAACACATGCACTTTGTCGCCCTTGCGGAACACGCCGCCTGCCACGCGGCCTGCAAACCCGCGAAATCGTGGTGTTCGGTGGTCATGGGGCGGATCATGCTGCACAGGGAACCAGCGGTCACATGGTTGTGGTCACCCGCGATGTGGATGCTTTCCAACAAGTACATCAGCGTGGGCCTGGTACCAGTCCATCACTTTGCTGCGCGTCACCACGTTGTCGCCTTTCAGCGCACTGATGGGAAGGTAGCGGATGTCGTGTACTTCAAACGGCTGCTGAAGTCCTCCAGCTCGCGCTGGATGCGTTCGAAGGTGGCTTGGTCATAATCCCCAGATCCATCTTGTTGATGCAGAACACCACGTGCGGAATGCCCAACAGGGATGCGATGAACGAGTCTTAAGCGCGTTTGCTCAAGATCCCTTTGCGTGCATCCACGAGGATGATCGCGAGGTTGGCCGTGCTGGCACCCGTTACCATGTTGCGGGTGTACTGGATGTGCCCCGGCGTGTCCGCGATGATGAACTTGCGCCGTGGCGTGGCGAAGTAGCGGTAGGCCACGTCGATGGTGATGCCTTGTTCGCGTTCCGCACGCAGACCGTCGGTGAGCAGAGGACAAGTCCACTTCGCCGGTACCACGCTTGGCGCTTGCCTGTTGCACAGCCTCCATTTGGTCCTCGAAGATGCGCCGGTGTCGTACAGCAAACGGCCGGTCGGCGTGCTTTTGCCGTCGTCTACGCTGCCTGCAGTGGTGAACCGCAGCAGGTCCATGTCCAAATATCCCGAGGTTTCGTCCTTCATCTGCTTGTTTTCCTGATGTTCCTGAAAAAATGTTCTGCGGTCAAGGCTTAGAAATAGCCCTCCTTCTTACGGTCCTCCATGGCGGCCTCGCTGCGCTTGTCGTCCATGCGGGTGCCGCGCTCGGTGGTGCGGGTGGAGGCCACTTCCTCAATGATCTCCTCCAACGTGCTGGCAGGTGAATCCACGGCACCGGTGCAGCTCATGTCGCCGATGGTACGGAAGCGGATGCGCTTCTTAAAAGGCTTTTCTTCCGGCTTTAAGCGCATGAACGAGGAGTTTTGCGTATAGCACTCCGTCACGTTCAAACACTTCGCGCTCATGGCTGAAGTAGATGTTGGGGATCTCGTCTTCTCCAGCATGATGTACTGCCATACGTCCATCTCCGTCCAGTTGCTGATGTGGAAGGCACGGAAGTGTTCACCGGGACGCTTGCGACCGTTGTAAATGTTCCACAGCTCGGGGCGTTGGTTTTTCGGGTCCCATTGGCCGAACTCGTCGCGGTGGCTGAACACGCGCTGTTTGGCACGCGCTTTTTCTTCGTCGCGGCGACCTCCGCCGATGGCGCAGTCCACCTAGATTTTTCCAGACTGTCCAGCAAGGTCACCGTTTGCAGCTTGTTGCGACTGGCGTAGAAACCCGTCTCTTCCTGCACGCGGCCCGAGTCGATGCTTTCCTGTACGCTGCCTACCAACAGGTTGGCGCCGTATTTCTTCACCAGCGCATCGCGGAAAGTGATGGCTTCCTCAAAGTTGTGACCCGTGTCCACGTGGAGCAGATTGAACGGCACCTTGGCAGGGTGGAAGGCTTTTAGAGCGAGGTGGAAGCAGACGATGCTGTCCTTTCCGCCGCTGAAAAGGGAGGGTCGGGTTATCGAACTGGGCGGCTACTTCACGCAGGATGTGCATGCTTTCGCTTTCGAGTTCCTTCAAGTGGGTGAGCCTGTATGAATGCATGGTGTTCAGGGCCGCTTTAAGCGCAGCAATATTTGGTCAGTGAGTTCCTGTACGCTGTCTTCGATCTTGCTGTCGGCAGTGGCTATGCGGATGGCAAGCGAAGGTGGGGCTTCGAAGGGTGCGCTGATCCCCGTAAAATCCTTCACTTCGCCACGGCGTGCCTTGGCGTAAAGCCCTTTACGTCGCGTGCTTCGCAGACTTCAATGGGGTGTCAACAAATACTTCAATGAAGTCGCCCGCGCCGATGATAGCACGTGCCTGTTCGCGTATGGCGATGGTGGGACTTACGAACGAGCAGGTCGCACTGCGGCACCATTGGAGGCAAAGAGCTTAGCAACCTCCGCAATACGCCGGATATTCTCCGTGCGGTAAGCCTCCGAAAAGTCCAAGTTGTTGTTGATCCGCTGCGCACGTTGTCGCCGTCCAAGATCGCGCATAGCGCCCTTGGGCATGCGTGAGTGCGCGCTCCAATCCGATGGCGATGGTGCTCTTACCGCTACCGCTCAATCCGGTCATCCATACCACGCCGCCCAACTGGCCCAGCAGTGCTTCCTTGTCCTCCACGGCGCAGCATGCGCTCGAATACGAAGGTGGATGTTTGCTGGTGTGCTCATGCGGCGGAACGGGACCGTCTTTCGGGCTGCAAAGGTCGTGTTTTGGAATTTAATGTCAAGGGGCGTGCAGATATTAGCCCGGCATCACGCTTCAGGGCTGTACAGAACGCCCGTGCGCCCTCATTGTTCAAATGGCTGCTGTTCTTAAAAGCCGTGTCCGGCAGCTTCATGTTGCGAGTAATCGTAGAAATGCAGGTTGGGATGGCGCGCTTCCAGTTCCGCGAACAAAGCCGTGATCTCATCGAAAGTGGCAATACCCTCGATCTCGCTCCAATGCTGCGGGGTAAAGGCCACCAGAATGGGCCGGTCCGGACGGCTGGCCACCAGCTCTTCGAACCGGTCACGCGCTCCTTCGGTGCACTGAAGAGCAGGAAAGCGTTCAGGTATTTCAACTTGTAACGGTCCTCGGCGGAAATGGCCTCCTTCCATCGTCCTTATCATGTTCGAGTTTGATCGCATGGCGATGGAACGTTGGCGGGCGGCCATGGCTGGCCAACTGCTTGGGTGACGCGGCACGCTCGGTGAACAACCCCCTTTTTCGGACACGCGTGCCGTTCGTCATCCTCATCTTCACCACTGATACCCTTACGCAAGTGTTCCTGCACCGCGCCGAAATAGCGGAGGCCGGGCGCAGGAAACGATATTCAAAGCGGTGGTTGCGCTCTAAGTACTCGCGCACTCCGGGCGCCCCGTTGGGCACAAAGTGGCCGCGTCGATGGTATGGTCCGGCGCATGCACGAAGAAGCGGTGGTTGAATTCGGTCGAGACCGCACCTTTCCGGGACTTGGCCAATTCGGTCTCCATGAGGAACTCCGTGACGTCGAAGTTGCATTTCTCCATGGAGTAGTTGTAAACCGTGGGGCCCAAGCTGTCCGGGATGAAGGAGCTTCTACCCTTCAAACTACCGAAGACCGGGATCTCCTCAGCGTCTTCGCTTTGTATCAGTGCCTCACCTTCGCCGGGTTGGAGGCCGGGTCATCAAAGATGGCCCATTGTTGCATCAGGGTGTCAATGCCCAAAGCCACCGCCCAAAGGCGATGATGAAGAAGAGCTGAACTGCGGATCAGGTGCGCATCGCCGGTTCAAGGTGGAAGTAGATGAACTGGTTCCGGGCATCGGAACCGAAAATGAAGATCACCAGCAACATGCCCACCACGTAGAGGTTGTCATACTTGAACCGCATGCTACGGGGGAAAAGGGCTGTACTGATGGCCAATGTGGCGAAGAAGAGACCCATCACCATTTCGGCGAAATAGCCGGAGCGAAGGTCCGCCATTGGAAATATGGAAGTCCGTGAAGATGTGATGGATCGGCGAACGCGTCTGTGACGTTGTTACGGAAGAAGATGCAGGAGAAGATGATGAGCGAGCTGTTCCAAAGCATCCAGAAGACTTTCATCAGGGCGGAATCGTTGAATGGCTGCTGCGGTTTGATCCGGATGTACATGCGCTGCAACACCATGGCTACCCGTGGAAAAGACCGAACATCCACAAAGTTCCATGTGGGCCCGTGCCGAAACCGATGAGCACGAAGGTGCAGATGGTGATGATCAAAGGCCTTCCGCGGCGCACTGCGGACCCAAGGCCGGTAAACATAGTCCCCGATGGGTGGTGAGCGAGATGTGCCAGCCCGCCCAAGCCGCATTGAGGTTGGTGGCAAGGAAGGGACGGTTGAAGTTGTCCATCAGCCTTACGCCCATGAGCCTTGCGGAACCCATTGCGATGTCCGTATAACCACTGAAGTCGCAAAAGAGCTGCACGGTGAACAACGCCGCCGCGATGGCATATTGCAGACCGGGCGCTGGGCACGTTGCCATGGAGCTGGTCCACGAAGGGCGCAGGTTATCCGCCACCACCACTTTTGAAGTAGCCAAGCAGGATCTTGTTGATGGCGTATTTCATCGTCTTGTGAGGCCGGTACGTGGTTGCGCAATTGGGGATCGAATGCCCGGCGCTCAATGGGGTAAGCAACAAGCTGCAGGAAATAGCTTACGTAGAGCGAAATAACCAAAGTGCCGCTCCGCTTTGTCTTTGCCCTTGAACACGTCGAAGGTGTAACTGAGGCTTTGGAAGGTGTAGAACGATATGCCCAGCGGCAGTATGATGTCCAACACCGGCGAGTCATAGAAGATGTTGAATTTGCCCAACACCACCTCGGCGTTGTAGGCAAAAAAAGTTCATGTACTTGAAGAAAGAAGCAAGCCCAAATTGACCACCAGGCTGGCCGCCATCCAACGCCGTTTCGTCTTCTGGTCCTTGGCATCCTCCATCAACATGGCCGCCCAGTAATCCACCAAGGTGGAAATGAGCATGAAGACCGCGAAGAACGGCTACCAGCATGTAGAAATAATAGCTCACCGCCAAGAGCATCGCAGCGGTACGCCTTGGGGATGAGGTGGTACATCACCAGTACCAGCGGCAGGAAGATGAGGTAGTCTACGGTGTTGAAAAGCATGGCTTTGCTATGAGCCTTTTGCAAGAGGCGGCGAGAAAGCGCTATTACGTGATCTTCAAGCATGAGTTCCAACCCAGATCTTTCCTTGCCTTCGCACGGCTGGCATCGCGCATGGATTCCATGCAGAGCGGTCAGTGAGCAGCGTTCCGATTCCGTGGGCCGTGCCTTGGCTATCGTCGGCGAGCATGATCTCCTTATCGGGCAACAGGTCCAAGCCTTCCACCGATGGTGGTAGTGGCACACGGTAAGCCCCGGTAAAGCGCGGTTATCACTTTTACCTTGGTGCCACTGCCGAATCGTAAAGGAGCAATGAACACTTTGCTTTTGCGGTAGTACGGCTCCAGATCATCCACGAAGCCACGGAGCACCGTGCCTTCACTTCGTGCCACGGCGTGTTGCAACCCTTCGTCAGCGCCGCGACAATGTGTCAAGTATCAATGCGGGATGCTTCTTTTTCAGCAGGGCCATACTTCGCTAAGGAACCACAGTAGCCCGTCCGCATTGGTCAGCCAACTCAAGGTGCCCACGTAAAACAAATTGTCCTTAGCCTCATCAAATTGAAGGGCGGGAGCCTCAAGGCCACTATCGTCACCGAGGTGGTACGTGGTGTGGAATTTGCCCGGCGAAACACCGGCTTTTGCCAATTCCTCCTGGTCGTTCGGTGCCGCCATTACCATATCGGCGCGGTTGCAGGCTTTCACCTCAAAGCGTTTCACCCGGCGTGCTTCTATTTCCAGAACAGCCCGCTCCGCTACATTTTCGCCACCGTGCGCGAACGCTCCCACATCACGTATTCCGCATTGTGCTGGTGCAACACCACAGGGACTTAGATGTTCTCCGGCGCATAAGGAAAGACCTCAAATGATCCCACTAGCACCAGGTCAGCATTTTGGGGCTGTTGCCGAAGCCTTCATTAACGCCGAATCGGTATTGCGGTACACGTTCAGGGTGGGGAGGCCAATAAGCTCTTCAGGAAATTCATCGCCGTGCGCGGGCGCTCTACGGGCACGGTATGTATGGCGACCAAGGCAAGGCCTGCTTGAAGGCGTCGAGGTGTTTTTGTCCTCACCCTTAAGCGGGGCTATGAGGGTAACATCGAAGCTTTGGGCCAAATGCCGGATGAACCGCCAGATTTTATGACGCCTCCACTTTGCGGAGGGTAAGGCAATTGGTTGGTTATAAACACCAAACGCTGCCTCATGGGGATCGGACTGCGCGGGTCAGTTGTAGCGGAAAAGTCGAGGAACCCCAAGCGTTTCTCACCCTTTTTCTTTGCCAGTCCGAACCATGGCGGTGGTTTGTCTTTGAGGCCGTCCAGCACGAACATCAACGGGGAAGCTGCCCGTTGGCGCGGGATATGGCCATTTTCTCCAGGTCCCCTTTGGTGGTGTTGCCGGGCTGGCAAACTGCAATCTCGGTCCAACACGGCCACTTGGCATAATTGCCAATCATCGCCGTTTGTACCTTCAATGATCGCGAAAGCAGCGCCATCTTCCTGGGCCCGTGTTTTGATGGCCGGAGCGAGATCTTTGGCCGCGAATATCGCAAGCCCGGATGGGGCCCCTGTTTGACGGCCCATCGATTCGGTTTCCTGCACCAGCATTACGCGGTTGCCGCGCTGGGCCAGTATCCAAGCCAACCGCGCAGGTGTCACCCACGGCTTCCTTGCCGCCTGCGCCTAATGAGATCGAGTTCGGGGCCGGTGGTGTGGGCATGCTCAACAGAGCAGCCAGCGGCAATTTCCACATGCGCGGCGCTTGCCGGTGGTTGCCAGCAGCGCGCCGGGTCCTTGGTGCGTGTAAGGCACCCTGGCAACTACGGGCACGTCCGGCGTGGCCTTGACCACGTGGATGCCCTGTTACCTTATCGCTAAGAGCGCTTTGATGATGGGGTAGCCCAGCAGAGATAACAAAGCCAACAGCACAGCAACGGCAATAAGATCGCGGATCGAGGAAGAACGGGTCCATGTCGGTGGGGTAAGCAGGTGTGGTAACGGAGACTTCGGGTGCAAAGCGCTGCGAGTTGCACGCGCAGGTTGCTCAACCCGCGTCAAGCAGGTCGGTGTTCACCGCCTCGTGCGTGCGTTGGTCGCGTTCCCCGATCGGTCAAAGGTGCGGTCCAGCCTTGGTATCGCACTTTGTTGCGCCGTTAAATCGCGTCGTTAGGCCTCTACATTGTTCAAGCTGATCTTGGTGCTAGCCTTGAACTTTCTACCGAGCTTAAATATTTTGCCGTTGTTGGTCCAACAGACGGACCATGCGCTTCTCAGCAGCTCGGATTGGCGGTTTTTCCCTCGTCTTGGAGTACGGCAATGTCGCTTTGCAAGGTGGCGTACTTGGTGGTCGTAATCGTTCAACAGGGGATCGAGATACCGTATGCTTTGGGACTTGAGGGTTTGGCATCGTCCCCGGTTTTTCAACAACTTTACCAGGTTGTCGTAGTAATTGCTTTGTACGATCGGTGATTCGCGTTGTGCATCAAGGACTTCAGGCCTTCTTGAAGCAAGATGGTGGCGTGCTCCATGTTGGTGACGTTCCTTCGATACTGAATTTTCCAGCTGGTCGCTGGTTGAATTGAGCCTGGCCGGTGTTGCGGTCAATTTCACCCTCAACATGGTGATGCGTCTTGGCCAGTTCAGATTTTGCTGCTCGAGGTGATGGCCCGTGTATTCACGCCGATACCGTTCAAAATATCCAGCACCTTGGCACCTTGGCGCACCGGTCATTGTAATGTTCACCGTGGTGGCCTCAGCAACGCTAAGCTCGCCAGAACCGACCCCATTAGGCCAAGCGTTATGCCTTGCGGGTCCTACAAAACGAAGCCGTAGTTCTCCGCATCATCGCTTTCCAGCGGCAATTTGCTTTTTCAGTACACGGGTTATGCGCACCCGGGCACTGTGGATCACTCGCCGAATTTGCCGTCCGTTTCCAGCTCGATCTCCAAAATCGTCCGGGCCGTATTTGCCGTCGCCGACCAACGAAATTGTCGCCTTGCACATCGTGCAAGTAAAAGCTACGCCATAAGGAACATGCACCACGTTATGAACGGTGGGTATCAATTCCACTTGGATGGGGGTGTCTTTGTATACCTCCCAATCAATCAACGTACCTTCCTGAACACACTTCGTGCGCAGGCCCAAGCGGTCCACCACACGCCGGATGATGGGTTCGAAGTCATCACAACTCCTCATTGGGTAGTAGTTCTTGTCAGTTTTACCGCAACGGGCTCCGTGGGTTTGCACCATGCGGTTGAGGTCGTCGTGCCGCATCGGCGTTTCAATCAGAATGCTGGTGCTTGCCGAATACATGGGCTGCGATCGTCATGATATTCGCCACCACCAGTGCCAGTAAGGCCAGGCCCACCACGCCCAACAAAGGCCACGCGCTGGTACTTTCCAGGAAGGCCTTCAGGTCCGTGTCCTCGTTCAAGTTCGTTCCGGTCATATTGGCTCCTAAGCTATTTCTGCAACAATGCGTAAACACTCACGATCGAAACCAGGAAGGTCACACACTGATGACCAAATTGGGGTCTCTTCGGAGAACATTCTCCGCTTCAGTGGGTCCACGATACCACGTCGTTAGGCTCCAAGTAAAATGGGGGTTCCGCTAGGATGTTCTGGTCGTTTCAGGTCCATGTTGTAAAGGTGGTTGGTCCTCGCGTGGCACGCATGATGCGGATGCGTGACCAGTCCGCCAATACGGTAAGGTCGTTGGCCATGGCCAAACCCTCCAATATGTTTACTTGGTTGTTGTATACG
>JADJVC010000013.1 GCA_016710685.1 Flavobacteriales bacterium
ACGCGAGCTGGTGCCCAGTTGCCAGCGGGAAGAGCGGCATGCGCAGGAAGACCTTTACAGTCGTTTTGCACGGCGCATAATATGCCGTTTGCCCGCATGCCCCCCGCGCAGGCGGAGGACCTGTTGCAGGAGGGCTTCATACGTGTGTTCGATAAGCTGGGCGGGTTTCCGCATCGAAGGTTCTTTGGAAGGCTGGATCGCCGCATCATGAGCCACCGTAAAAATCACCACCGCAAAAGCTCCGTGCGCAACGAAGGTGCTGGGCACTGAAAACAGGCCCGGAACGCGCGGTGGCGCCGGTGGCTGTAGCAAACCTGGGTTAACAGAATTGCTGACTTTGGTGCAGAACCTGCCGGAAGGATACCGCATGGTCTTCAACCTCTTCGCCATTGAAGAGCCCCGACCATGCAGAAATAGCCCCCCTGTTAGGCTGCGCGGAAAGCACATCGCGCCGTTAATTGGCCAAAGCACGACGCGTGCTGCAAAAACAAATTGGGGGAACCAGGGCACTTGAACAAATAAATGGCCCGCATAAGCGACCGAAAATGAACGCGTGACAACCGCTCGATAGTCTCTTCGCCCGCGCGCTGCGAGATGCAGAAAGAACGCCGCCACCCCCCGTATTGGGAAGCTGTTGCACTGACCCGGGCTGGGCGCACGTAACGCTGGTGAGGCTGCAACGGCTGGCTGGGGCTTGCTGGCCCTGCTGCTGCTGCCAGGCGGTGCAGGCGCGGCGGTGGGGCTTTGTTGACGCGCAAAGTGATGCGTTAGCGCTGAAATCGGCGTGGCATCGCCTGCGGCGGCCATGGAAAGCGAACGGATTGCTACATCCGTCATCACCTTATCACCATTGGCGCGCCAGAAGAACAAAGAACGTCCGCTGCCAGTTCTGTGGATCCAGAACAACCCTTGGCCACGCCGCAGAAAAATCCGAAGTGACCCCGCAGGTCGAGCGCGCGTACGGAAGCCGCGGCGCACGCAACCACCGGTAATAGCCGCCTCTCGGCGTTTTGCTCCGGTACGTAATCGACACTTCAACCGTGATGCCAAAACGACAAAGCTCAGCTGGAAAGTGAACACAGAAACGATCATTGGAAGAATTGTATGAACGGCCTGGAAGTAGCCGTTGACAATGACATTCGCGGGTGAAGGCTGAGTAACGAAAGCTTCCACCGGAAAATACTTTCGAACAAGTTGGAACAAGAAGGTATTGGCCACGAACAAAACCACTGTTAATGTGCAAGAAACGGCCAATTCAAGAGAAGCCCAAAGCCGTCACCCATTCAGTTCATGACAGCATCGGCCTTTGCTGATGCCGGTGACGCGCGTTTTCGTGTGCGCCGTTCCGAGTTACTACCAGCACTATTGGCGGCACCTGATGCACGGCCCACTAGGAGTTCATCAGCACGGCGCGCTTGGTGGTTGGCGGCTACGGCGGGCCAGTTCCGAGAGGACCGCACCTGGCATGGAGCCGATGCCGAATGGTGAACAGCTTGCAGAGCACCGAATTGCCGCATTATCCCACGGGAATTGTGCTGGTGGGCAAGGAAGGCCGTGGCGGCTGGGGTGTGGCGTTGGCCTGGAATACAATGCCGGGCGCTACGCATACAGGCACTTCGATCCCAATTCATCCAACGCACGGATTCGCTCGTTTACGTGGTGACCACTTTCAATTCCGATGTTACCGAAAGCTATTCGGATACGCTGAGCACCTTCGCGGAGCAGCGACAAACAGTGGCCGCGGAAAACCGCTACCACCTGCGCGTGCCCGCGGGGCCAGCTGGAACAAGGTGGCACCGGTGGCATTTTGGTGCGTGGGCCGGGCTTGCGGTCGAATTCAACACCCAGCGATCCGAAGCTACGTTGGTGGAGGCCATCGGCGGTCTGCAAAGCGTGGATGTGGCCACCGCACCGGTGGAAACGCACATCCACCGTGTTGACCGGTAGTGTTGCGGCCGACATCGGTTGGCATTACGGGAACGCATTGGAATATGGGCTTCACCCACGTATGCCGTCGGTTTTGCGTTCTTTGTCCGCCGCTTATTGAATGCGCCCTATGCCATGCCCGGGAACGCCTTGGTGGTAAACGCCGCTTGAAGCCTACACACTTTGCCCCGCCCATGAACACGCGCGCCCTCGTTTACTCATGCACGTCTTGACATCGGCATTGCGCAAGCCTGGTGCGCGTAAGGTGCCCTTTGCGCTGCCACGGACACGACTTTCTTCAGCTTTCAGGACCAAGGCGGGTACAACCACCAGTTCGCCAGAGCCCCCCCGCCGGGCTGGACCATGCAGTACCAAGAATGGGCCTTTGGTGGAGCGGATTGGAATGATTCTCAGCCTTACCCGCAAGCTTCCGTGCTATTTCCCGGTGCCGGGGATTATTCGCTGATCTGTTTGCGTGCCACCCAAGAAGACCATTTTCCAGTAACCAGTGCGTGTCCATTTATTGTGCGCTCCTTAACGTGCCGGTGGACAGTGCATGCGCTGGGCTAATTCGTTTGCTTTACCATCGAATCCCAAAGCGGAGGGATCCAGTTCAACAACCTCACTACGAGCGTTATACCGGAGCCCACCACAATGATGTGGGACTTCGGGGACGGCAGCACCAGTGATGAAGTGTCTCCGCTACACATACCCGGGCGCAGGACCTCAAGGCATGTCTTACGGTGATTTCCGGCACCGCATTGCGGCCACCGCCTGTAACTGGATATACCTCGCCCACCGGACGTTTTCGTGGTTACCGCTAACCCGCCATTGGCGTTATCCACACGAGCGCACCATCGCCGTGTTCGACCAGCGTTACCCGGAATGAACAGCTCGATAAACTGGGACTTCGGAGATGGCGCCCAAGCCGCGGTAGCCCGGTGTTGCACGTACGCGGACGACGGCGATTACCAGGTCTGCCGGAAATATCGGCTTGGGGGCCCTTAACGCCGATACGTGCATGGGAAGCGCCTGTAAATGGTATTCACCTTTCCGGCCATCACGGGCGTAAATGACCTTGGAAAACCGGCGTCGCCAAAAGTCTATCCAGTTCCGTTCACGCATCATTTCACCGTCGATGGGAAGGTGGATGAGCATGCTTATTGGGTTTTAGGACTTATTGGGCCGAAGGCGCATGCGCGGAGTATTCCGACTCTTGGGAGATTTGATGTTTCCCAAAAGGTTGGCACCCAGTTTATTTGCTCGATGTTTTCGGGATTGCAGAGCAAGGTGGTGAACGGTTGTAAAGAGCAACGAATAGCGGGCGACTTTTCGTGGGTTGCCGTCATTGCCCTACCAACCCAACTTTATCATGCACCGTTTCATATCTGTATGCTTGATTGCCGCTGCGGCGCAATTATTTCCCATTCCCCGTCCGACAATTTGAACCTGGTTTCCAAGTAACGGTGGTTGGGCATGTAGCGCATTCCGGAGGAAGGGATTCACAACTAGAACTTACAACTGGAATTTCGGTGACGGCACTTTTGGCTATGGCCTGGCCTGTCCACACGACACGACTCCCGCACGTACACAGCTTTAGCTTGGTTTTGGGCGTGGGTTCAACTAACGCAAGGGACAGCTGCGCCGCCGATCATTCCGAAACGGTAATGATCGCTGGTGGTGGCTCGCCCTGTGACAACCTGAATGCGAACTTTGAAGTGAGCTTGAACGGATACAGCGACCTTTCACCCGCCAACACCGGACGGGCAACATTACATCTGGCATTTTGAAGACGTTTCTTCAGGCGATTCGCCCGAACCAACGCATACCACAGTACGCCCGGCACCTATACCGCTTGCTTGGTGGTTTGGGCTTGGAATCCGTAAACGCAGGACACGTGTTACGAAGACCATTGCGAAACAGTCGTGATCGGTGGTGGTGGTTCGCCATGCGATAATTTGAACGCCGGTTTCCAAGTAACGGTGGACGGGCATGTAGCCCATTTCGGCGGCAGCGATTCTCCCAATCAGCACTACAACTGGAATTTCGGGGACGGCACTTTTGGCGACAACGCGCAGCCTGCACACACGTACACGAATCCCGGCTACATATACCGCTTGCTTGGTGGTTTGGGCTTGGAATCCGCAAACGCAGGACACGTGTTACGAAGACCATTGCGAAACAGTTTATCGGTGGTGGTGGTTCGCCATGCGAGAATTTGAACGCCGGTTTCAAGTAACGGTGGATGGGCACGTTGCCCATTTTCTGGCGGCAGCGATTCTCCCAACCAGCACTACAACTGGAATTTCGGGGACGGCACTTTGGCGACAACGCGCAGCCTGTACACACGTACACGAATCCCGGCACATATACCGCTTGCTTGGTGGTTTGGGCTTGGAATCCGCAAACGCAGGACACGTGTTACGGACCATTGCGAAACAGTTTTATCGGTGGTGGTGGTTCGCCAGCCATGAGAACTCGAACGCCGGTTTAGCAACGGTGGATGGGCACGTTGCCCATTTCGGCGGCAGCGATTCTCCCAACCAGCACTACAACTGGAATTTCGGGGACGGCACTTTGGCGACAACGCGCAGCCTGTACACACGTACACGAATCCCGCGCATATACAGCGTGCTTGGTGGTTTGGGCTTGGAATCCGCAAACGCAGGACACGTGTTATGAAGACCATTGCGAAACAGTCGTGATCGGTGGTGGTGGTTCGCCATGCGATAATTTGAACGCCGGTTTCCAAGTAACGGTGGACGGCATGCGGCGCACTCGGCGGCAGCGATTCTCCCAACCAGCACTACAACTGGAATTTCGGGGACGGCACTTTTGGCGACAACGCGCAGCCTGTACACGTACACGAATCCCGGCACTTATACAGCGTGCTTGGTGGTTTGGGCTTGGAATCCGCAAACGCAGGACACGTGTTATGAAGACCATTCCGAAACAGTCTTATCGGTGGTGGTGGTTCGCCATGCGATAATTTGAACGCCGGTTTCCAAGTAACGGTGGACGGGCATGTAGCGCACTTCGGCGGAAGTGACTCGCCCAACCAGTCCTACAATTGGAGTTTTGGTGACGGTACTTTTGGCTTTGGCCCTCAGCCTGTACACACGTACACGAATCCCGGCACGTACACAGCTTGCTTGGCGGTTTGGGCGTGGGATCCACAAACGCAGGACAGCTGCTCGCCGATCATTGCGAAACGGTGGCGTATCGGTGGTGGTGGTTCGCCATGCGATAATTTGAACGCCGATTTCCAAGTAACGGTGGATGGGCAAGAAGCGCATTTCGGAGGAAGCGATTCACCCAACCAGCACTACAACTGGAATTTCGGGGACGGCACTTATGGCTACGGTCCACAGCCTGTACACCCATGCGGAACCGGGCACCTACACTGCCTGCTTACTTGTTTGGCTTGGAATGCGCAAACACAGGACACGTGTTTTGAGGACCATTGCGAAACAGTGGTTATCGGTGGTGGTGGCTCTCCCCGTGAGAATTTGAACGCTGGTTTCCAAGTAACGGTTGATGGGCAAGTTGCACATTCAGCAGCAGCGCTTCGCCAAACCAAACCCACATCTGGAATTTTGGTGACAACAACTTCGATTACGGTTCGAGGCAGTGCATACGTAGGCGGAGCCTGGAGAATACCATCCTTGTTTGGTTATTTGGGCTTGGGACCCAGCAGCTCAAGATAGCTGCTCAGCCTTGCCATGAAACGGTGTCGATCCTTCCCACAAGAATTGAAGAACCTTCTATCGGGACCGTTGGTTGCGCAGCCCCAGCCTTTCACTGGATCATGTGGGTATTTCCGCCTCGGACTTTCAGGTGATTTCCAGTTGAGCCTGGTGGACATGGTTGGCCGGATAGTGGACCAACGGCAGGTTGCACCGACAGGCGAAGCCGAATTGAATAGCGGCCAATTGCCCTCGGGAGCATACGTGTTAGCGCATTGAAACGCCGCCGGAACACGCACTTTGCGCCTGTTAAAGCGTTGATCGATAAAAAGGGCCGGGATGTTCGCCCCGGCCCCGCTTGTTCATTGCTTCCGGCTCTACGCCGCTTCAGCCACCTCGGCTACTTCAGCCGGTGCCTCCACCAACTGAAAGCTGTTGAGCACAACATCCGTGGAATACCGCTTTTGGCCGTCCTTTTCCTACACCCATGGACTAACCGGCCCTCCAACGTAATGCGGCTGCCTTTGCGGAGTTGCTCGACGCCTGCTCGGCAACGCGGCCCCGACCGCCATGTCTAACCATTGGGTGTCTTCCTTGGTTTGGCCGTCGCCGTATGTGAAACGCTCGTTGGTGGCTACACTGAAGCGGGCCATCCGCTTGCCGCCGTTGAACTCATGCACGCTGGGGTCTTTACCAAGGTTGCCCATGAGCTGTACGCGGTTTCTGATCATCTTTTCCATTTTGGTGTTGGGTGTTTAGTTGGCTGTTCGTTCAGCCGCCGCAAAACTCAGCCTGGCCGCAAGCGTTAGTCGGCCAGTATGCGTTTATATGCGTTAGTAAGCGCTGACTGTCGTTTGTGCAACGATTAATGGCGGTGAACAGCACCTGCCACCTTGCCCGTATTGCCTATTTTGGCCGCTGAAAAAGCAACCCCATCTGCATCACGATGAGCACAAAACGGATCCTCGTCCCAACGGATTTCCACCAAAGTAGCTGATTGCGCCATGAACCACGCCGCGGCCTTGGCGGAACGGATGGGGGCAACAGTGGATATCCTGCACATCGTTTCCAAAGCTGCGGACCTGCCTGAGGCACGAACCAAAGTAGCCATGGAAGCGGCCCGTGGCAAAAAATGGAGCAAAACGGTGGAATTCAGGCCGCAGGTGCGCGTGGGGTCGGTTTATGAGGAAATTGGCAACACCGCATCGGAGCTAGGCGCAGAACTCATCATCATGGGCACGCATGGCATGCGCGGTATGCAGTTCATTACCGGAAGCAGGGCCTTGCGCGTTATCACCAACGGGAAAGTGCCATTCGTTGTGGTGCAAGAACGCAACATAGGTCCCGAGGGCTACAACGACATACTCGTGCCGATGGACCTACAGCAGGAAACGCGGGAAAAATTAGCCTTAGTGGCCGATATGGCTAAGTACTTTGACAGCCGTGCGCATATCATCACACCGCGTGAAACGGACGAATTCCTGCGCAAGCAATTGAGCAACAACATCCGCTTCGCGGAGAATTTCTTCAGTGAGCGCGGCATTCCCATGGACGTTACCATCGCGGAAGTGGACAGTGGGCATTTCGTTTCAGCCGTATTGGACCATGCCCAAAAGACCAATGCAGACCTTATAGCCATCATGAACCTCTCACGTGGCAACATTTTCGGGGTGTTGGGCGTGCCCTACGAGCAGGAGGTCATTACCAACCAGGCCATGATCCCGGTGATGCTGATGAACCCAAGGGAGTCCGCGGCCGGTAGCAGTTGGAGTTTCCAATAGGAAGGGCTATCGAAGGCCGCTTCAGAAAACGTGGCCATATCGGGGGGGGCGTAGTCACACTTGCAAGCCCAGTACGAGCACGTCGTCCACCTGCTCCAGGGCACCTTTCCAGGTGGTGAAAGCCGCAGTGAGCTTGCTTTTCCGGACCGCCGGCGCATCGCCTTGCAGTTCCACCAGCAATTCCCTGAACCTTCGGTACAGGAATTTTTTACCCTTAGGCCCGCCAAACTGGTCCGCGTACCCGTCAGAGAACACATAGACGGCATCACCCTTTTGCAGCTGGATGACATGGCCGGAGAACGATACACCGTTCAAGGCGAATCCGCCAATGGCCAATTTGTTCGGGGCATAAGGGATCACTTCCCCGGCCCGTACCACGTAAAGGGGGCAGTTGGCACCCGCATATTCAAGCACCAAAGTATCCGCATCGAACGAACATAGGGCCATGTCCATGCCGTCGCGAACGTTCTGCCCGCGATCGAGGTGCAGCGTTTCGTAAGCTATTCTGTTCAAATGGCCAAGTATCGCCGCCGGGTCCGTCAGGTGCCGTTCCTTTACCACTTGGTTGAGCCCGTTATGGCCCACCAAGCTCATAAACGCGCCCGGCACGCCGTGGCCCGTGCAGTCCACTGCGGCGAACACGGTTTTATTACCAATGGATTCCACCCAATAGAAATCGCCGCTTACGATATCCTTTGGCCTGTAAAGGATGAATGCACCCGGCAAGAGTTCCTGCACGCGTGCCTCCGAAGGCAGGATGGATTCTTGTAGCCGCTTGGCGTAGCGGATGCTGTCGGTGACGTTTTTGTACAGCTCTACCACCTTTTTACCTTCGCGTTCCGCCTCGTCCTTTTGCCGTACCACCTCTTCCGTGCGCTCCTTCACTTTTTCCTCCAAGTGCCGTTCGCGCTCTTTCAGTTCGGCGCGCATCATTAGCAGGGCATGGCCCAGTACGTCTTCTTCGCTTAGGGGCTGGTAATCCGCTTTGAAATCGCCAGCGGCCAAAGCATGTGAAAAATCGGTGGTGCGGCGAAGACCCGCCACCAAGCCGCCCAATGCCACGGACATGTCGCCCACCTCATCGTTACGGTGTATGATCGGTGAACGAGGGAACACGCCACGGCCCAGCTCCAAAAGGATGGACCGCAGCCGGTGGACCGGCCTAACAATGCCGCGAACCAGTAAAATGGCCACGATGGAACCGATGAGCACCAGCGCCGAACCTAAGTAAAGCACCAAGAACCGCAGTGAATCAAAGCTGCGCAGCATGTCTTGCCGAAGGCTCTTGCGCTTGGCATCCAAGGTGTTCACCAGCGCGTCCAGGTCGTTCAACACCTTTTCCGTCTGGCGGTCCAAACCTCCGCCTTCTTCGGCCAAGTCCTTGGCATTGAAGTAAGCCACGGGATCCTGATAACTTTCGAAATCAGGAAGCATGCGCTTTACGTTGTCATGCATCTCGAAAAGCGCGCTCATGTCCGTGAAGGCCCGGCTCATCAATGCCACCTCGTTCTTGTCCCAACCCCCTTGTAGCGTGTCGATCCGGTCCATCAACTGGGGAAGATCTTTTTCGGAGATCTCTTAGGCCGTTTTTCCGGCGCATCCGGAATACTCTCCACCAAAGCCCAGTGCTTCACCAGAGTGCGGGCGTTCACTATCAGGTTGCGCAGACGTGCCACGGCGTCCACGGACGGGGCGTACACGTTGCCGATCTGGTTGTTGATCGCCCGCGCCCGCACCAGGGTGTTGTTGGTGAGTGCCAATACCAGCACCGTGAAAAAAATGAAGAGGCCGAAGCCCAAACTGATTCGTCGCCCGATGGTCCACCTGAAGCGCATGCCGTGCTTATTGGTCGTGCCCTGGACTGTCGTCGTGCTTCAGCTCCTCGTACATGTGCCGGTAGTACTTGCTCTTCTCCTCGTCCTGCAGGCTGTAATGGATGCCCTCCAAGCCGATGAGCGTTTCCTTGCGCGAAGGGTCCATGTCATGTGCCTTTTCCATGTAGGGCAGCGCCAGGGTGAAGAAATCCCGGCTTGCCTCCTGGATCTGCTGAATGCTGGGTATGTCGTTGTCCGCGTCGATGCGCTGGATGTTGAACACGCCGCGGTTGTAATAGAGGGTGGCCAAGTTGTAGTTGGCCCCGTAATTGCCGGGATCTTTGGCCAGAACGGCAAGGTAGGTTTTCACCGCCTCGTTGTACCAATGCAGTTCAGCGCGGTCTTGGTTAAAGAGCTTTACCTGCACGGTGCCTAAGGCGTTGCCGAACTCCACGTCGCGTGCTTTGAAGGTGGTGTCCGGCGACAGCCTTCTTACAGCCTCCTTGTATTTGCGGTAGTACTCCGTGGCACTGTCCGCCGCCAGTACGTTCAGGGCGTGGACGGCATCGTTGTAAATGGTCCGTGAGAGGTAGTCATAAGCGGGCAGCGTGCTGGCAGCGTACTGTTGGGCGGTGTCCTGCTGCAGGGCGGTGTAGAGGCTGGCCAGTGATTCATCGCGCAGGAGTGACGCGCCTTCGCTGCTCACCGATGCCTTGTAAAGGTCCTTGTACACGAAGCCGCGCAGCACCCAGGTTTCAGCGGTGGCGGCCATGTCCGGGTCCCTGATGGCCTGGTCCAGCAGGACCCGCGCTCCTTCAAGGTCGCCGGCACGGTATTTTTCGTTGGCCTCGCCCAATGTGCCGGGCTGCGACCACGCGATGCCCACCAGGAGCAGCGCGAAGAGGGTCAGGGCGGTTCTCATTTTCGTTGTTATTCCACTACCCGCTCAGCGAGTTGCCTCAAGGTTAGACCCACTTCAATGTGGTGGCGTTGGGCGTTTGACAAACTGATCTCATATTTCAAGGTCTTGTTGGCGGGGATGAAGTTCACCACCGCGCCTTCCGCAAGGGCCTCGGGCCATTCGGTAACGATAAGGGTGGAGCTCGTGCTGCCCTGCTTCAAACTTTCTGCCAACATGGGGCGGTCTTCCTTTTGGATGAAGAGGATGTGGCACCGGTCCGCCACGGGCGCGCGCGGCAGCTTGCGCACCTCAATGGGCTGCTTGCCGATGGTGCGCGTGGCGTATTTGTTCAACAATTCCTGGTAGCGGTTGCCACTGCCCATTACGCCGATGACAAAGGGGCCCTCGCGCATTTTGGGATCGTTCCACTGCACCAGTTTGGCAACGTTGTAGATATAGCTGGCCTCAATAATGGCGATGGTGTCCTTGTCCGGCTCGCGCTGCACCTGCATGCCGCCCCAGCACAACAGCGCCAGCACCACCGCTACGGGTATGCGCAAGGCGTGTGCAAGGCGTTGTTGTGGGCGCTTCAAAGGTCCTGTTCGGAACAGCATGGCGGCGTGCTTCGCCAAAGTTGTGCCAAACACCCTTTCACTCAGCACGAAATAGAACCAAGTGTACACAGATCACTGTTCGCGACCATGAATATCGCCGAATTACGCGCTATCCGTGCGGCTGCGAAGCCCCGCTCAAGAGGTCGCGGTCGAACAGGTAAAGCCCGCCCTTGTCCCCGCCGATCAGGTTGAGCTTATCCAGCATGGTGCGCGCCAAGCGCTCCTCCTCGATCTGCTCGGCCACGTACCACTGCAGGAAATTGTGCGTGGTGTAGTCCTTTTCCTTCAAGCACAGGTCCACAATGCCGTTGATCTCGCCGGTCACTTCCACTTCCTGTTGCAGGATGCTCTTGAAAACGTCCATGATGCCCTTCATGTCCTTGGGTGGCTTGGCCAAGGCTGGCACTACGGCATGTCCACCGCGTTCATTGATGTACTTCATCAGCTTCAGCGCATGCATGCGCTCTTCATCGCTGTGTTGGTACAAAAAGGCGGCAACGCCTTCCAACCCCTGCACTTCCGCCCATGAGGCCATCGCCAAATAGACCTGGCTGCTCATGGCTTCCTTCTCCACTTGCGCGTTCAGCGCGTTTTCCACCTTTTTAGATACCATTTTTCGGGCTGTTTGGGGTTTCCCGCGAATTGCGGGATGAAACATGTGCGGTGAAGGTACGGAACGAAGCGGGGACGACAGGTGTTGAGGTTGGTTACCGTGGTTTTTAGACAGAATTACAGCCCCGATATGTATCGGGGTAACAGGATTACGTTCCGCCTGCGGGGGGATGCCTGCAAATCAATTTCCACGTTGCCTCACCGCACCAGGACATACTGGTACCGCAGGTCCAACTGCCGCCCATCAATGGTATCCAACATCGCCTGCGTAATGCGGATCGGAATTAGCGAAGCACCAACGGGGTTCAACATCATAGCCCGCCATTTCTCTTCGGAAATACTTGCGGGCCGCTGCGCCATTACCACTTGCATAGTAAGTGCATTGGGTAAAGGCGAGAAAACAGGAGTGATCGGCTTTTCCTCATTGATTGTGGAAGGGGATTGGCAAAACGCCAAAGCCGGAGCCAAAAGACCGACGAACAAAAAAGCGATTTTCCTCATGGCGTTGCAAGCATTATGCGCGTATTGCCACTGCGCGAACCCCAACGCAAACTACAATTGTAAAGCCCAGCAGCCTGCCCAGCCAAACTTACAGCATGCCCCGTACTCCACTGCGGTAAGCGATCGCGCAGCACCACCCGTCCGCTTACATCACGCAACTCAAGCTCGCCCACGGTAGGTTGCGCTGCATAGCTCAGGTTAAAAGTGCCGGTGGTGGGGTTGGGGTATGCCCTCACCCCCGGCCCCTCTCCGAGTGAGAGGGGGGAAATGCCAACACTTAGCGTATCGCAAGGGCTACCCGCCAGCGCCCCCAAGAAGTAATTGGGGTGGTTAGGGAGGGAGTTGGAATAATAGGTTGGGGTTGTTATGCCATGCTGCACCAAGTTGCACGCCAACCCCGGTTCGTCCGGGTTGTTGATCACGTGCATACGGAGTGTCGTATTTCCTGTGCCAATGTAGATTTTGCCATTGGGGGCTAATTGGGCAATATCAAAAACGGTAGCATAAGGAGGAAAAGGCGAATAGGTGCTGTCCCAATGCGCGATATGCACCATGGAAGTGGAAAGGTCCGGCGCTGCAATATCATATTGGTAGACATCAGCGAGGGAGGAAACGTACAGAAATTGACCGCTGGGCGAAAAAGCTACACCGCCTAGGTATGCATAATCATTGATCTCGGTGGCAATTGGGTCAGAAAATAAACCTGTGCACCGGTCGAAATCAAATACCTCCAGTTTTTTGGAGACTTGATAAACCACTCCAAAATAGGCGAATTTGCTGCCATCCGGCGAGAAACATACCTGCCCATTGTCCGATGGCCGAACAATCCCGATGTCCTGAAACCCATCCAATGATAGACCATCCGGATTGAGGAGCAGCCGGTAGAACCGGTTGAGTGGCTTTGTGCACGAAGACCCACCAATCCCGTCCGTTGGCATGCTTCACTGCCGAAATTCGGCCTATGTTCATGGTGTCCGATAGGGCTACTTGGTTTTTATCTAGCACCGCACCCAGTCCACCATCTAAATTCATGTCGATGAGTGTATAATATAATGAACGCATGGAATAGATCACGAGGTCATCATCCCATGTTCCATGAACTAAATAGTATAAATTATTAGAATTTGGTGCTGGTAAAATAAGCACCCCTTGAGATACAAGTAACCCGTCCTGAATAAGAGGTGGTATATTCACTTGGGCTGAGTCCTGCTCCATTTAGCATGGTGTCATTCGCTGCATTTGCAATGATAGAACCGTTTGTACTGAACAGTAAATGCCCAGCGGTGTCCGTAATGTTTGAGTTTGTCCGATAAAAACTAATTGGGCGGTTTACGTAATTGAGCGTTACACTACTGTCGGTAAAGTGTAGGTCTGTGCCACCGCCCGGTATGGGGTATTGCGAATCATAGCCCCCCATCCAAAGGTTGGTAATTCCTTGCGCATCCGTTTTGCCAATGGCCAATACCATAAAGAATAGCGTCGCATACACAGCCCTATAAAGGCCATGCATGCGGCGCGGCATCTTTAATAGCATTTCGCTTTTAGCGAACAATGCTCAACTTTCCAGCGAACCGGCTACCCGTGGGACCTTGCACCATGTAGTGATACATGGCCGGTGCTAGGGCTGTGGTGCTGAACTCCCATTGCGGAGTGTTAGCAGGTACAACTGCGCGCATCACAACTGCGCCAACGGCATTGTACAGGACGAATTCGCCTGGGGTTTGCCATTCTCCGCCCAGCATCAGACTGGCGTTGTCCGTTGCCGGGTTCGGCACCACAGTGATTTTCCCAGCCGCAGCGGCTTGTTGCTGGCTCCGGACCACAATGCCATGTTGCAGGCAAAGCAGGGTCGTCGTATTGCTGGTCTTCGTTTATCAGGGCGTACTGGATCGGGCTTTAAAACCGACATGCCGCCCATCATGGGGCATTGGTTGGCAATGGCGAACAAGGTTGTGGTTTGGTCTGTGTTAAATTCGCTAAGGCCCTTCGCCACCGTGCTCAAGTAGATTTCATTCACCTGCTTTTTATTAACCTCGATTTCTTCCGAAGTGCCCAAGGTTGCGTTCACGGCTTTTACGTTGTCCGCGTTCAGTGCTTTGGTGGTGGTGACCATTTGCAAGGCTGCATTGTTGTATTCAGTTAGATCCCTTATTATGTTTTGGTAACCGACCAAAGTGCTTTGCAAATTCGCGTGTTCTTGGGGGGTCAGTGTCTCATCCCCCAACTGGCCAACTACATCTTTCATCTGGCCCATAAGGTCCGAGATCTGCTCCTTGTTCGCTTCCAGCGCGGCGAGAACGGCGGGGTCCATGTTGTACAATTTCCGCAGGACATCACCGATGCCCTTGAACTGTGCGATGATGCTCCCTGCCATCTCGTTGTAGAAATCTGCCATTTGCTGGTCTGCATCACGCAATTCAGGCGCGTCGTCTAATTTCTTATACAGGTCGCTGCCTAGCATCCATTGCGTGGATTCGGTAAAGGCCCCGTTCTGTATGCTGCTGTCGGCGATCGCAGCGTCCAAAGATTGCGGGCAATTTGTGCAACCGGCAACGAGTTGGGCACCATCGCAGAAATTCACGCCGTTCGCGGCGCACTGAAAGGGATTTGGATTTGGACTGAGGCTGAACCACGCGTTGAAAGGCGGGTCAATGCTTATTGGTTGGGTGTTCCCACCCCCGACCGCCAGGGGGTAAACTTTGAATTGTGAATTAGCTGGGTTACCAATGCACTGCGCGTTGAACCCGCCTGCCACCGCAGGCGCACCGAACCATACGTTGCCCCTGTCAATTTGATCCCCAATAACAGCCGTGCCATCCAAATACGGCCCCCACTCATGGTCATGAATGTTGTTGCCCTGAAAGAGGGTTGGGTTGCAGTTGCCTGCGAAGTAAAAGCCATTCCGCGTATGATTCACGGTATTGCAGGAGTAGGTGCCATTGGTGCTCATCATGGTGTAGATGGCGCTTTGCTTTAGGTAGCCGTTATAGGCACCTGCGCTCTGCACCGTGTTGCAGCTTACAACGGTTTGGTCACACCCTTGCACCCCGATTCCAAATACGGTGGCCGCATTACTCGTCATTATCACCGTGTTCCCCACCACGTGGTAGTCATTGGCGCCCAGCAGCCCAATACCTATGCTGGCGTTTGGTGCGCCGGTCCTGCAATGTACGGTGTTGCCAATGATCTTTGAGTCCGGGTTGGAGGTGCCGACTTCAGCAACTCCGATACCCCAGTTTTGTGTATTCGCTTGGCCTGGTATGAGGTTGCCAAAAGTGATGTCGTTGCCGGCCACGCTCAAGTGGTTGGCACCTTGGTTCTGTATCAGGTCCACCCCGGTGAACAGTGCATCAAGCCGGTTGTTTTCGATCACCACATCGCAATTGGCGGAGAACTTTGCCCGGTAGGGAGTTCCCATGGTCACCATGCGGTTTTGCGTGGAGGTCACGTTCATGTGGTCGGTGAACACGCCGAACCGGCAATTGGTGAAGCTCGCCACATCGCCGGTGCCGCTACCAAAGCCGGTCTGGGTCAAGGTGTTGTACCCGGTGCTGGTGGCATATATGCCAGAGCCGTTACCGGTGCTTGCGTAGGCCACGTCGGGAGTGATGTCCTCCATGGTGCATTTGCCCAACTCCAGGTCCGTATTGTGCATCACAATGCCATTGCTGAGGTGGTGGAACACGTTGCCATTGCCAAGGTAATCGACCATGTATAGCGCCGTGTTATTCAATTCCAGACCAGCATAGCCGGTTTGCCCCAGAACAGTTTGCTGCCCACTGTATGGCAGAAGTAATGGACCTTCCGCATGGAATGTCGAGTTCGAAATAGTAAGGTTCGCCGGGTTGTACGACAAGCCGGGTATAACGGGAACGGAAATGGCCACCCTGTTATTCACAAATTCGCAACCATCTACGGCCGCCCAAGCAAAGTCGTTGTAGAGGATGGCTGTTTCCGCATCAGAAATAGTGCAGCCGTAAATTTTTAGTCCGGCCAAATTTTTACCACTGATTGATTTCCACATTTGACCTTGGTCACTACTTATTGTGGAGAGTCCAACGTTCAGTTGGGTGTGGTCTATTATGACGATCTCTGCGCCGGGCAACATTTTAACGGTGCAACTCTGAATACTGAAAGATGAGGTATTTACGGTGAACAGTCCCTCAATGATAACCGTGGTGTTGGTGAATTGGTTCGGATAGCTGCTGCTGTAAGAATTGTTGGGGACTACAATTTGGGCGTGAAGTGAAATCGATGCAGCACCGGTTAAAAGTGCCAGCCCAAATAACCTTCGAATGAACAGAGAAGCAACGTTGCGCCTAGGTGAGGTGAGGTGAGGTGAGGTGAGGTGAGGTGAGGTGAGGTGAGGTGAGAAGGCCGAACAGTTTCCATGGGTCAAGGGGTTTTAGATGGGTTTTTGACTACGGTACACTACTTCGAGAAGTCCAAATCTTATGAAAAGATGTTACACCGCCAAGTTTTTAGGCAAAAAAACTTCAACTGGTGCTGGAAATCTTAGTTGCCTGATGGATAACCTCTTCACCGCTTATTAAACCCGTTCATCGCCTGCGCAATGCCCAGCAGCCCGAACTGTAGCACGGCCTTTCCCGCCAGTTCAACGCGCTCCTCAAGAATTTCCCGTTCCTCAGCACTCCATGTGCCCAGTACGTATTCGCTTTGCCTGCCGCGCGCAAAGTCGCTGCCAATGCCGAAGCGCAACCGTGGGAATGCTTCGGTGCCCAAGAGCTCTATGATGCTGGTAAATCCGTTGTGCCCGCCCGCGCCGCCGGAGCCACGCAGCCGCACTTTGCCGAAGGGTAGCGCGAGATCGTCGGCGACCACCATGAGCTGTTCCGGTGAAAGCTTCTCCTCATCCAACCAGTAGCGCACGGCTTTGCCGCTGAGGTTCATGAAGGTCTGCGGCTTGATCAGCACGAAGGTGCGGCCCTAGTGCCGGAACTTCGCCATGTCCGCATAGCGGCCCGGAGCGAATTCGGCCTCGAAGGTGGCGGCAAGGCTGTCCAGTACCTGAAAACCGATGTTGTGCCGGGTGCCCGAGTATTCCGGGCCGGGGTTGCCAAGGCCTGCAATGAGGAATTTCATGGAAAATAATGCGCCTGTGTCGGTGGGCGGCTAAAGTACAAGCCCCGCACGGGGCGGGGCTTGTACGGTAACAGGAAGTGCCGAGGGGGTCTTTCGGCCTCGCCGGCAACGGCTTACTTCTTGGCGGGTTCCGCCTTTTTCTCAGCGGCGGCAGCAGGCGCTGCGGCACCAGCGGCGGGTGCGGCGGCAGCGGCTGTTTCAGCGGCTGCTTCAACCTTCTTCGGCATCTTCACGCTGGCCACCACGTCGTTGGGCTTCTCCAGCATCGTCATGCCTTTCACCTTGATGTCGCGAACGTGGATGCTTTCACCCAATTCAAGAGCGGTGATGTCCACCTCAATGATCTCGGGCAGATCGGCGGGGTTGCCCTTCACGCGCAACTTGCGCAAAGGCTGAGTGAGCTTGCCGCCTTTGCGTACACCGGCGCTTTGGCCTTTCAGGCGCACCGTCATGGTAACGCGGGAATCACGGCCAGCGATGGTCTCCAGGAAGTCCGCGTGGATCACCGCATCGGTAAGCGGTTGGAACTGCTTGTCGTGCAGCAATGCGGTGCGCTTTTCACCGTCGATGTCCAAGCTTACGCTGAAGGCGTCGGGGGAATGGACGATCTTGCTGAGCTCGCGCTCGCCCACACTGAAATGCAGCACGTCCTTGCCTCCGTAGAGTACGCAGGGTACTTGTTTGTTGCGGCGCACATCCTTAGCGGCGGTAGTGCCGTTGATCTTGCGCTTGGTGCCGATGAGTTCGACGTTCTTCATGGTACTCGGGGTGTTATGCGATGATGAAATGGCTGCTGATGCTCTCGTGGTCGCGTACGCGTTGGATCACGTCCGCGAAGAGCCGTGCCACGGAAAGTTGCTGATCTTGGGGGTCGCTAAAAGCTTCTCCCCACTAACTGGAATGGTATCGGTAACGATGAGCTCCACGAGGTCGCTCTTTTGGATGCGGGCGCAAGCGTCGCCGCTCAGCACGGCGTGGGTACACATGGCGCGCACGCTGGTCGCGCCCTGCTCCATCATCATGGTGGCGGCTTTGGTAAGCGTGCCGCCGGTGTCGATCATGTCGTCCACCAGGATCACGTTCTTGCCGGACACGTCGCCGATCACCGTCATGCTCTCCACCTGGTTGGCCACTTTGCGCTGCTTGTAGCAAATGGCCATGTCGACGCCCAAATGCTTGGCGTAGGCATTGGCGCGCTTGGTGCCGCCGGTGTCCGGTGCGGCCATCAGCAGGTCAGGCAGTTTCAGGCTTTGTACATGGGGCAGAAAGATGGTGCTGGCGAAAATGTGGTCCACCGGCACCTCGAAGAAGCCTTGGATCTGGTCCGCATGCAGGTCCATGGTCATGATGCGGTCCACACCAGCAGCAGTGAGCATGTTGGCCACCAACTTCGCGCCGATACTGACGCGCGGCTTGTCCTTGCGGTCCTGCCGGGCGAAACCGAAGTAGGGCATCACGGCCACGATGCGCTTGGCGCTGGCGCGTTTGGCGGCATCAACCATCAACAACAGCTCGAAGAGGTTGTCGCTGGGGGGCATGGTGCTCTGCACAATGAAAACCACCTCTCCACGCACGGTTTCCTCGAAGCTGGGCTGGAACTCCCCGTCGCTGAAGCGGCTTACGGTGACTTCGCCGAGCTTTTGGCCGCTTACGTCCGCGATCTGCTGCGCAAGCGCCCGGCTGGCGGTACCGCCAAAAATCTTCGAGCTATCGTGCAACTGGTTGGACATGGCCGAATGCGTTGGGCCGGGGTAAAAGGGGCGCAAATGTAGTGATCTTCCGGTAGTTATCAACGCTGGTGTACGGGGAGAGTTTTGAGGTCCACTGCAACGCATGCCTACGGCAGCCTGGGGGCGCTACGACGCAACGGGAACGCAACGGAAATACAAAGCCCTCCGCCTGAGTTTGAACAGCAACGCACACAACGAACGCAACGTGAATTTCCGCGTAAAAATGACAGAGCAAGAGATTGTGGTCAGCCCAATTGGCAATCTCCGATTCTTTCGTGGCGCTCGTTGTGTGCGTTGCGGTTCCCCCTTTGCGCCATTCGTGTTCTTCGTGGTACAAACCACATTGCCTTTCATCCCCAACACCTTATTGCGCATAATCTGCGGCCCTCGCGGTAGAACAGCGCCTTCTTTTCTTCCCACCTTCGCACCCTGGCCTTGGTGCGCAAAGCCGGTCGCACCGGCATCACCGCCCAGCAAATGCTGCTGAAACTCGGCCTCGACAAGCGTGACCGCGACGGATTGCACGCCATTATCGACAACCTCGTCACCAAGGGAAAGGTGGAGGCCGGCGCTCGCGGACGTTACATGGCCCTCGGTGGGCACGCGGAATCCGGTGCCAAGGCCGAAGGCGGCGTTGAAGCCACCATCGATATCATCATGAGTGGCGCGGGATATGCGCGCCTCGGCCCCGGAAAGGACGATGTGTACGTGCCGGAAAACGCCGTGGGCACCGCCCTGCACGGCGACAAAGTACTGTTGCGCATCAGCAGCGGGCGCGGACGTGCCGAGGGCAAAGTGCTGCAGGTGCTGGAGCGCCGCCGCACACGCTACGTGGGAAAGGTGGAGATGCAGGGCGCCAACTTCACACTGAAGGCGGACGACCAAAAGATGAACCGGCCGTTCCTGATCACCCCGGAAGGATTGAATGGCGCAAAGCCCGGCGAGAAGGTCATCGCTGAAATGGCCGAATGGACCAACGCACGCGAAATGCCGAAATGCAACGTGGTGCGCATCCTCGGAAAAGCGGGTGAGCACGAGGTAGAGATCCACGCCATCCTCGCAGAATTCGATCTGCCTGCGGAATTTCCCACGGAAGTGGAAGAAGCTGCGGAGAACATTCCGGCCAAAATTTCCGACGAAGAAATCGCCAAGCGTCGCGACATGCGCGACATCATTACGCTTACCATCGACCCGGACGATGCCAAAGATCTGGACGATGCACTCAGCCTGCGCAAATTGCCCAACGGCAACTGGGAAGTGGGCGTCCACATTGCGGATGTGAGCCATTACGTGCGCCCCGGCTCTATTGTGGATACCGAAGCAGCGGCCCGCGCCACCAGCGTTTACTTGGTGGATCGCGTGGTGCCCATGCTACCCGAGCGGCTCAGCAACAACCTCTGCTCGCTCAATCCGCACGAGGACAAGCTCAGCTTCAGCGCCATCTTCGAGCTGGACGAAAAAGCACAGGTCCTAAGCGAATGGTTCGGGCGCAGCATTATGCGCAGCGCGCGTCGCTTCGCTTATGCGGATGCGCAAGCCCTCATTGACGGCCAGGAAGGCGAATACAAGCACGAGGTGCTTACCCATCCATTGAGCCAAGTGCTCCGCAAGGACCGCATGGCCAACGGCGCGCTGGAAGTGGGTGGCAACGAAGTGAAATTCAAGCTCGACGAAAAAGGCCGCCCGGTGGACGTGTACGAAAAGGTGATGGGCCCCGCGAACTGGCTGATCGAGGAATTCATGCTGCTGGCCAACAAGCGCGTGGCAGCTTGGGTGAGCAACCGTAAACCCAGCGCACCGCCCTTTGTGTACCGCATCCACGACCTGCCGGACCCTGAAAAGATCCAGCAATTGCGCGTGCTCGCCAAGAGCTTCGGCCACAACGAAGACCGACGGAAGGCCGGAGGAACTGCCCAAGGAGCTCAACCGATTGATGCGCGCCATCAAAGGCACCGAGGAGGAAAACATCCTGAAGCAGGTCACCATCCGCTCCATGAGCAAGGCCATCTACAGTACCGAAAACATCGGGCACTACGGCCTTGCCTTTCGACGATTACACGCACTTCACCAGCCCCATCCGCCGTTACCCGGACCTGCGGTACACCGCGCCATGGCGCACTACTTAGCCGATGGAAAACCACTCGACAAGAACAAGCTGGAACTAAGCTGCGCCCACAGCAGCGCCATGGAAAGCGCGCCGCCGATGCCGAGCGCGCCAGCATCAAGTTCAAGCAGGCCGAATACATGAGCACCCGCGTGGGCCAGACCTTCGCCGGCATCGTGAGCGGCCTTACCAGCTGGGGCATGTACATCGAAATTATCGCCAACAAATGCGAGGGCATGATCAGCCTGCGCGACCTGCCCGGCGACCACTACAAATTCGACCAAGAAAGCTACACCGTTACCGGCCAACGCACCGGCAGGCGTTTCCGTTTGGGCGATGAAATGGAAGTAATGGTGCGCGGTGTGGACATGGAAAAGCGCGTGATCGACCTCGCTCTTTCGGACGGTGGCATGCCGGATATTCCACCAGAAGCGAACGAGCGCGGCCATTGGGACGAAACCCGACCCTTCCCGCAGGCGGCGGTAATGGCAAACGCGATGGTTTCCAGCCCAAAGGGACCGAGGCCAAAAAGGGGAGGACAAGAAGAGAAGCCGAAGGGGAAGAAGAGGAGGTGAGGGAGGTGGTTAGTTGGTTCAGCAAATTGAAGAGAGGTACAAGGCTACCTCTTCGAGGCGAACTTTTCCAACAAAACCATGAGTTTGTCATTCATTGTTTCGTAGCGGGCCATCAAGCGCTCCATTACTTCTGGCGGCAGTGAGTTCTGCTGTTCCACGTAACCATTGGAAGCCTGACGTTCATTGTGATGGACACGGGGCCTCGCAAGCTGTAGAAGTAACTAAGGTCCACCTTGTACAACTCTGATGCCTTGACCACCACGGAAGATGGCACGTTCAGCACCTCGCTCGTAATCGCTGCTTGCGACGTGCCTACGCCTAACTCAATGGCAACCCCTTCTTGTGTGTACTTTCGCTCCTCGCGCAGATGCTTGAGTTTCTTTCCGATCAAGAACACATCTTCCATGGTTACGGTGGTTTGGGCGAAAAGTATCCGGATTCTCCGGAAAAGTTCCGGGTTTGCCGGAGAGGTTTTACACAGTGTTGCCCACAGGTTTGCAGCGCCGCCCAATTCAGGGTGGCACTAAAAAACAACCTCAGCAGATGAAGCTTACACTCGCTAGTGCTATTCTGGCTGCCTTTACGCTGTATTCGGCTCACACAGAGGCCAACACAATCGGAGAGAGCGTCGAACTATCCACAGGCAATAAAGAATGCCACGCCGCATCTTTCCGAGGATCCACGACCTATCGCGCGTTTCTTCAATCCGGAATTCTTGCCACATGGTCGACTCAGAAATTCGGACCGTATGCCCCTGCACCGAATGCCCAGTTCAATGAATGTACAATGGGGTCAGGATTGAATGGATTCTCACTACTACTTTCGTCGTCGTCGAATAGGGTGCTCACCCTTGGATACGCTAATGAGAATGGGGCTGGGTCCGCTTTGGTTTTTGATACGAAGGTCAATCCTTCAGTTGCGAACAGCTATTCCACAACGGTGTACAATCCAGCTGGTCAGATGCAATTTGCCTTCAATTGGAACAATGGAGCAGTCACAATTACCGCCATGGAACAAGGGGGCACAATGTAGCCGCGCTGTCGTGCAAGGGGTGATTTCCACTGTAGGCGCGACAATGGGATTAGGCCCAATCGGCTTTGGATTGGGAATGGCATCAATGTGCATGGACCTTTGGGCAAACGATTGCTTCTAACTCCGAGCAAAATGATAATTACGAGCTTGCCTTGGTTTGCACTGCTTTTGATAGCAAATGCCGCCTTAATTCTCACCGGCGGTATTGGCTTGGCTGATGGCATTGCTCTAATCTACTTTGGTGCGGAGACCATTCGGTTAAGGAGGGGAGTTTGCCCCCTCTCAATCAGTCAGATGCCTTGAACCAATTTTTACTAATTGAGAGGAATGAATGGCTTGCTAATAAATTACTCGGCACTGCCATTCTTGTCACTACTGCATTTTTTACCATCGGATTTGATATTGCGCTATTTGTTAATGCAATAATAACAATTTTGTCTATTGAATTTCTGAGTACATTGTTAAGAGAAATAGCATTAAGATCTAAATTTGCTGGACTGGTTTCAATTGCCGTTTTGGCAATTTTGTTTATGTGGAGCTTAAATTGTTTAGTTGGACTTTCTGTTTCAAGCTATCTGGTCACGAATAATTTCTGGAATATCTCATGGACGAGCATTTTTTCCAACTCGACTTTGGGTGCGACAATCGTCATTAGCCTTTTTTTGTGCAATATCATCCTACTCCGCCTTAAACCCTTTAGAATTCCAGAATTGTTATCTAAGCGATTTTGGCTATTTAAATAGCCGCCCTGTGGAGTATAGAAGCGCCACACTTAGAAAGCCAGTTTTGCTCTTGATTCCACTTTTAAGGTCGCCAAGTGACAAAAAGTTACTGCGAATGATATTCACATGCAGGAGTCTTGACATTGGCTGTAACGCGACACACTTAAAGACAAATAGTATTTTCTACGGAATAATTGTCCAACGATACATCGCGTATCTTTTTTTAATCTTTGCGAATTCCGGTCTAATCTCCGCTCAATGGGCTGTGGATACTGCTCAGGGAATAAGCGAAGATTCCAGTTCGTTGGCCGTATTGTCCTCACTTCCTCTGGCTGTTAAAAGTAATTCATTTTATGGTTCGGTCAGTGCCAGCTATGCTAGTAGCAACAATTGGAACGGTCATAATTTAAATAATTTCGCCTTGATAGGCAATTTGCTTTTTTCTCATTTTCTTTTCGCAAGTGAACACAGCCATTCCCACCAGATAATGGCCGACCTAGGCTATTTGAAATTTGTGGATAGCACCTGGGTAAAAAGCCTTGACCGCGTACAGGTAAACTTGCTTTGGAACAGTACGGGCAAAAAATTCAACAGTTCTTACACAATTGCTTTTGGCACGCAATTCCTTCCCAGTTCTTTCCTGAATACGACCTTAATCAAGATAAGCTTGTTGAGCGCAATGTAGGTGGTTTCCTAAATCCGTTCAATTTACAGGCTCGGCTATGGTGGTGTGTTCTCCTTCTGGGATAGAAGCAACATTAATTTTGCCTTTGCTACCCTTCAGGTTAGTAGGCTCGCCAAAGGGAATTACTTCACCAGCCTTTATGGATGCCAATGTGATCGAGGGCAAACGGGCGTACTACTTCATGAACTACGGCTTTTCAGTCGCTGCGGCCATCAATAAACCTTTCGGCGAGCATGTGCAATGGATTAACAACACACGCTTCTTCGAAACGGTCTCGACAGGGACCACATCAACCTGCAACTCAGCAACATGGTGATCGTGAAGTTGTGGAAGTACCTACAACTGCGCTTTGACACACGGCTTGCTTACAACCCGTTGCTCAACTACAAAATGCAATTCCGGCAAGAGGCCCTCATTGGCTTTTTCTTGGCAGAGCGGCAGAAATGAGCTTTTGCTCAGAACTTGGCCTTCAGTTTTAATCCACTGAGCAATCCCTTATCATCCGAATGGATTCCTCTTCGGGATAGAAACGTATCTCCCCCCGGTCTCGTTGGGCGAGTTCCTCTTCGAACGCCGCGTAACTCTTCGTCACTTATATCGTCCTCATCTTCAGTGGACATGACTTCGGGAAATGCTTTTTGCAATAGTTCCGCCATCCGCTTGATGACCGATTCATCGCGAACTCCAGCCAAGCGTTCAAGCAGGTCCAGTTTGATGGATGCGCTATTTATGTTCTTCCTGACTTGTACTATAAAGGTAGGACAACAACAAATGTAGTGGATCCCATATTCACTCTCACGCCAACTTATCGCTCAACAACCGCATTTCGATGGTTGGTGCGATACGCTCATAAAGCATGCGGTAGGTGGCTTCTGATATGGGCATGTCCACGCCGAGTTTTTCGTTGATCTCGTGGACGCACTTCACAGCGTAGTAGCCTTCGGCCACCATCTTCATTTCCGTTTGCGCGGCCTTCACGCTGTAGCCTTTGCCCACCATGGCACCGAACTCGCGGTTGCGGCTGAAGGCGGAATACGCCGTTACCAGCAGGTCGCCGAGGTAGGCCGGTTCGTTGATGTCACGATCGATGGGATGCACGGCCGTTACGAAGCGCTCGATCTCTTGGATGGCGCGGCTCACCAGCACGGCGCGGAAGTTGTCGCCGTAGCCCAGGCCCACGCTGATGCCGGAGCACACGGCGATCACGTTCTTCAGGATCGCGGCGTATTCCGTTCCGTAGATGTCGTCGCTCAAGGTGGTCTTCAAGAAACGACCGCTGAGCGCATCGCCCATCAACTTGGCTTTTTCGGGATCTTGACTGGCGATGGTGAGGTAGCTCAAGCGTTCCAACGCCACTTCTTCCGCGTGGCACGGACCGCAGATGATGCCGAGGTCGTTCTTCTGCACGCCCCAATGTTCGAAGAGGAATTCACCGACGATCTGGTTCGTCTCCGGCACGATCCCCTTCACAGCGCTGAAGCATGTTTTTCCTTTCAGCGCGTTCGGTTCCAATTGGTCCAGGCTGTTTTCAGAAGGCGCTCGGCACGGCGATCACCACCACGTCGGCGGCTTTGACCACCGCGCGGATGTCGGTGTCCATGGCCAAACGCTGCACGTCGAATTGCGCGCCGCTGGTGTAGTCCGGATTGTGGCCGTACTTGGTGATGTGGTCGATCGTCTCTTTGCGCCGCACCCACCAGCCCACTTTCTCTTCATTGCCACTCAACAGCTTCACCAACGCCGTGCCCCAGGAGCCGGCGCCGATCACCGCGATCCGTGTTTTGCTCATTTGAAATGGACCTCGACCTTTATTTCCTTGCCATCGCGCAGCACCGTTACCGTGGTCTTGTCGCCCTTCTTGAACATGCCAAGTGCTTTCATGTAGCCCATCATGTCGGGCACGTCGTGGTCGCCCATTTTGATCACGATGTCGCCGGACTTCAATCCGGCTTCGGCGGCCGTTTGCCTTCCGTGATGCCGTCAATGCGCAAGCCCTTGCCGTCGTACATGTAGTCCGGCACCACGCCGAGCGTCACGGAAAAGCGCGGTGTTTTCGAGGTGTCCGTGTCAGCGGTTTTGGTGAAGGCGAGCTTGGTGCTGTCGTTCAGCGTGGTGATCACCGCTTCGATGTAGCGCGCAATGCGCAGCATGCCGGGGTAGTTCACTTTGTCGGCGTCGTCGGTGGGCTTGTGGTAATCTTCTTCGCTGCCGGTGAAGAAGTGGATCGCGGGCACGCCTTGCAGGTAAAAGCTGGTGTGGTCACTGGGCCCGATGCCGCCTTCGGTGGTCTTGATGTTGAGGTTGCTCCCTTTCAATTTCGTGATGCCCGGCCACGAAGGGGAGGTGCCGATGCTGTTGATCGCGACATCGTTGGTGCTGTCCAAACGCCCCACCATGTCCATGTTGATCATGTAGTTTAGGCTATCGATCGCCAAGGTGGGATGTTGGCTCCACCAGTTGCTGCCGTACAACCCTTTTGCCTCTCCGCTGAAGGCGATGAAGAGGTAGTTGTTGTTCTTCGCGTTTGGCATGTGTTGCAGGTCTGTTGCGAGATGCATCAGCACGGCCACGCCGCTGGCGTTGTCGTCCGCGCCGTTGTGGATCGCGGGTTCGCCGCGATAAAGGGAGCCCTCACCACCGAAGCCCAAGTGATCATAGTGCGCCCCGATCACCACGGTGTCCGGCTTGTTGTTGTTGATGAAACCCACTACGTTGTGCCCGGTCTTTTCCTCGCGGATGATGTCCGTGTGCACCACCACGGGGTCGCCATCCTGACCCAGCTTCGCGAAGCCGCTCTTGTAAGGAAGACCACTGGTACGCTGCACGGTTGCAGTTTCATTTCGAAATCGGCGGGCGGATCGTCGGCTTTGTCGGGATCGTCGTTGTAGAAGATGATGGCGTTTGCACCGAGCTTGATGGCATCGTCGATGCGCGAACGCAGGTCGTTGTGCGCGAGCCATGCCGAATGCGGATGGATGCCGTCCGGCGAGCTGATGCTTATGCAGGCGGCGTGATCTTTCACGTCCACGCCATCGAAGTCGTTGCGGCCTTTTTCCGGCGCGAGAATGCCGTAACGGCAGCGCGCCACGCGGGAGAGCAGCTGCCCGTTGGCGGTGTAGCCCATCGGGTAGAAGTCGTCGCCGAGCTTCAGCTTGTTGCGGCCGAGCCGCAGGCTGTTGTCGGGCCGGTGCGCGGCATGGCGGCGAAGTTGAAAGCGTTGAGGTAGCTGGGGCCATCCCCCCTCGGCGCAAGGCCGATCGCCTTGAAGCGGCCAACGATGTAGGCACCGGCCATCTGCTCGCCTTTGGTGCCGGTCTCGCGGCCTTGCATGCTGTCGTCGGCGAGAGTGTACACGTCAGTGCGCATTTGCTGCACGGCTTGGCTGTCCGGCATTAAGGTCTGCGCTTGCGTGGCGAAGGGGGGCGGAGGAGGAGGGCGAGGGCGACAGGTTTTATTAGCTGCATGGGACAAGACTTTTTGACAGGATTACAGGATTGACAGGATTGGATCCCGCCTTGAGCTGGGCTGCCTTGCTGCTTCTTCTGTTTTGTGGGTTGTCTTATGGGCCGCGAAGGTACCATCGCGGTTGCGAAAGGTGGTTAAGGAGTTAGGAATGCCGATGAAACTCCGGTGAAGCCCGATATTTAGGCCATGAAAACAAAGCCCTTGTTCCTTTGTCTTATCGCGTTCGGCTGCGGAGCCAATACCGAAAATGTGCAGACGGCAAAAACACACCACCGGCAACCAACAAATGGTCCGATGCGCGATTAACCCCCGTGCTGGAAGCCCAAGACCACCGCGACAGCAAAGCATTGCTGGCTTTTCTGAATGACTCATCCGCCGTAGTGCGCGAAGCTGCTGCGATGGCATTCCGCCAGTGTGCAGGACAGCACCGCACGTGGCGGATTGTTGCAAGCGCTTAATGATGCCGATGGTAACGTGCGCGCCGCCGCCATGGGCGTTGAGCTTTGTGCCGGACACCGCCGTGGCGAACGTGTTGGCCCTTGTTGCGCGCCAAGAAACGGACTCCGCAACGCGCACCCTGATGCGTGCCGCCGCTTTCCGCGCATGGATGAAGACCGTTGCGAAGCCGGATGCCAACGCCCTGTTAGACACTTTGCGGAACAGCACCGGCTACCAACGCGCGCGGGTAGCGGAAGCCTTGCGCCGCCTGCCGAAGAAACACTGCTTCCCGTTGAAAAGGTTTATGTGGAATCACTGCAAACCGAAGCCGATCCGATCCCAAATTACTTTTGATGGGCGGCATGAAAAACTTCAGCGATACGCTGGCGAAAAACACGGTTACGAAACGCTGTTGATGCCGATGCAGGTGCGCATTGCGGCCTTGCGGGCTTATGCCGTCATGAATGGCGATGCTTCCGGTGCCGAGTTGTTGCGTGCCGTTGCGGACAGCCTCCCTTTGGTGCGCGCCACGGCCGTGGAGTTGTTGCAAAACCTGCAACAAGTGGATGGCGTTAGTTGCTGGACCGCCGGACGGGAGAACGCGGACGTGATGGTGAAGATCCCGCTCTATGGGCTCGCCGTGAAGTTCGGCGACGAGGGCACGCGGAACATTGCGGCGGCGCTGCTGAAAAGCATCTGGGGCGTGGACGCGGACCCGTATGTGCGTGCCGCGTTGATCGATGCACGTGCATCTTCCGTGGGTGTTGATACGCTGGTAGTTTGGATGCAAGAGCAACGGCCTGCTGTGGAACTCCAAGCAGCCTTCACGGGTGCAGTGGCGGAAACACGCGAAGGGATGAAGCGCGCGCGCTACGCGTTGCGGCAAGACCAGTACCGTCAACTCTCCAACGTGCTTCGCGCAGCGTTGCAAACCAACGATGCTGGCCTGATCGCATCTGCCGCTGATGTGCTTTCCATGAAGAGGCTGATGTGATCGCTATGTGTTGGACACAACCACGGAACAACAAGCGCTGCAAGCATTGCATCCCGTCCGTGACCTGGAGGCGCGGCAGGTGTTGGCGCAGGCAGTTGCCAAGCGCGATGGATCGCCACCGCCGAAGTACCAACCGCTCGCCTTTAACCACGCCATCGATACGCGCACGCTTGGCCATGTTGAAGAACGGCCAGCTATGCCGCGCCAGCAACCACCAAGGGCGACATCGTGCTGGCCATTGAACCCGATTGCGCGCCCGGCACATGCGCAGCGTTCGACTCTCTCGTTACGTCGGGTTACTACAACGGCACCTATTTCCACCGTGTGGTGCCCAACCCCGTGGACCAGGGCGGCTGTCCGCGAGGGGACGGATACGGCGGAATGAACTGGACCATGCGCACGGAGATCGGCTTGGAAGGCTTTGTTCGCGGTGCCGTGGGGATCGCCTCAGCCGGCCGCGACACGGAGAACTGCCAGTTCTTCATCATGCTGGCGGATGCCCCGCATTTGGATGGGCGGTATACTCGGTTCGCGCATGTGGTTAGGGCTGGAAAATGCGCAACGGCTGGTGGTTGGTGACCGGATGGTACGTGTTGCACGGATGGAGTGGTGGTACTATTTCTCCTATCCTCCTCAATCAAGTTCTCAGGCCGCATCTGCGGGAACAACAGCACTTCTTGGATTGCAGGATTATCCGTGAGCAACATCACCAAGCGGTCCAGTTACCAATGCCGATGCCACTGGTTGGCGGCATGCCGTACTCCAGCGCGCGGAGGAAGTCACGGTCGATGAACATGGCTTCGTCATCGCCGCGCTCCATCAGTTTTAGTTGAGCCTCGAAACGTTCGCGCTGGTCGATGGGGGCGTTCATTTCGCTGTACGCGATGGCTACCTCGAAGCCTGCGATGTAAAGTTCAAAGCGCTCGGTGAGGCGGTCGTCGTCGCGGTGCTTTTTGCAGAGCGGGCTCATCTCCAAGGGGAAGTCCATCACGAAGGTGGGCTGGATCAACTCCGGCTGCACAAGTTCGCTGAAAAGTTCGTCGATCAACTTGCCTTTGCCCATGGCGGCGGTCACTTCCACGCCGTGCTTTTTGCATAGTTCGCCCAACGTTTGCTCGTCCATTTCCAGGACGTCCTGGCCTGTTTTTTCTTTGATCGCGCCGCACATGGTGATGCGCTTGAACGGAGCTTTGAAGCTGATCTCCTTGCCTTGGAAATTGGCGGTGGGCGCACCATTGGAAGCGTTCGCCACGGTGGTGAAATCCGTCTTCGATGTAGTCCATCATCCAGCGGTAATCCTTGTAGGCCACGTAGGGTTCCATCACGGTGAACTCCGGGTTGTGCGTGCGGTCCATACCCTCGTTGCCGGAAGTTGCGGCTGAACTCGAACACGCCGTTGAACCCGCCAACGATGAGGCGCTTGAGGTAGAGTCTCGTTGGCGATACGCAGGTAGAACGGTGTGTCCAACGCATTGTGGTGTGTCTCGAACGGACGCGCCGCCGCACCGCCGGGAATAGCTTGCAAAACGGGCGTGTCCACTTCGATGTAGCCCGCTTCGTTGAAGCACTTCCGCATCGCATCGAAGATCCGCGCGCGCTTTAGGAACGTCTCCTTTACGCCGGGATTCACAATGAGGTCCACATAGCGCATGCGGTAGCGTTGCTCCGGATCGCCGAACGCGTCATGTACGTTACCGTCTTCGTCGGTCTTCACGCTGGGCAATGGGCGCAGTGATTTAGCGAGCATCGTCAACTCTTTCACCTGCACGGTGATCTCGCCGGTGCGCGTGCGGAACACGAAACCCTTCACGCCAATAAAGTCGCCGAGGTCGAGGTACTTCTTGAAGAAGTCATTGTACATCGCCTTGTCCTCGCCGGGCGCGATGTCGTCACGACTGATGTAGATGCCGTTGGTCTCCTTCGCCATCGCGCAGCACGGCAAACGCCGCCTTGCCCATAGATGCGGATGCCCATAACACGGCCTGCAATGCAGACGTCCTGCTGCGGTGCGTCGTCCTTGAAGCTGGCCGCAATGGCCTTGCTGGTCGCGTCAACGGGGAATTCCGCTGCGGGAACGGTTCGATGCCGAGGTCGCGGATCTTTGCAAAGAAGCGCGGTTGGCTTCCTGTTCGCTCAATGTTTCTGCCATTTTCTTGAAATGGCGCGAAGATACCCGCGCAGGCGTGGTACTCCGTGAGGGCGACAGGTATTGCCTACTCGATCAACACGCGGCGCTTGCCATCGCCGGGAAATGCTAAATACATTGCCCGGGGCCAGCAGGCCGGCCCAATACACGTCGAACATCGGGGCGGGTTGTCCGGCGGCTTTCCCTTACCGTGGTGATACCCGTGGAAAAATCGCAGGTTCGCAGGGTGCCGCTACTGTACGCGCACTGCATCCAATGCCATTCACAGCACCGCCGCCGTAAGACTAAAACTGCAACTGAAAGCCGCCGAAACTTGCACCTTGCGGTATTTCCATGCAGCCCATGTCGGTGAGCACCAAGTTATTGAAGTCACTGGGTATGGGTCCTCGACACCATGGTGGCATCTTCGGTCAGGTTACGTTTCAAGGGAGACGCGCAACCAAGTTGGTCCTTGGTTGACGGACTTGTGCCGGATGACGATGGAGTCAAAGCCATGGGTCCCGACCATACCGCTGAGCATTACAACTTTCAGGGGGTCGGGGCCGGTGCCCAGCCGTCACTATACACGGAATTGTCGCCGGTAACAGTGGGGGTGGGGGCAGGTGTTGAGTCCCATCCAGGCCGCACCCGTGCCGTAGAAATTATCCGCGAAGGTGCTAGGCTGGTTTGCAAGGCTACAACCCGTAACGCGCAGTTCAGCATGTCCCCGAATCACAACCGCCCAATTCCAGCTTAAGATTGCTCTCGGGCCATGGTGCCGGACAGGCCGATCAACAGGGTTGAACAGGTAAGGGTAAGGCTGCGTAGACTTTTCATGCGGTGACTTTGAATGTTGCGGTCTTGTTTACGGCGTTAAATGCCGAGGTTACGCAGAATTGGCCGTTGGTCGTTCCGTATGGATCTTGAGTCGCGAAAATCCGCGTGTTTGACGAAGCCGGCAGCCCGCCGGATACCTCGGTTGTTCGGCAGGTTGCCCTACGCTATCGTTTTCCCGGGTGGAGTAAACGGTTCGTAAGGATCAATTCGCCCGGAAGCTATCTTCCGCCCGAAATACCGCTCCATGGAAGACATTTTTCTCGAAGCCCGTTAAGTCCGTAATCGCCCGCATCAACACCCTGCAGGAGGAGACAAAACCGCAGTGGGGCCAAGATGGACTCCGCCTAAATGCTGGCACTGCAATTGCACTACGACATGGGTACGACCCGGAATACGCCAAGAAAACCCGCCCTCCAATGCTTTCGTGCGTGTTTTACTCAAGGCTTTTCTGAAGCCGATCGTCACGGGCTCCAAACCCGCAAGCGCAACAGACGCACGGCACCGGAGTTCCCTCATTAAAAGCGACAAGGACTTTGCGCGGGAACGGGAGCGCATTACGGCGCATATTAACAAAACGCAGGAACTGGGCGCAGCCCATTTTGAGGGCAAACGATCCCCATCTTTCGGCGCTCTGACAAGCTCCGGAATGGAACGTGCTTTTCCACAAGCATGTGGACCACCATTTGCTGAGTTCGGTGCTTGAGGGAAGGACACGCGGATGCTGAGGTGCGGTTTCAGGCACCACGCGCCCATCGTCCATCTCATTAATGCGGTCGGTGCGCGCTGCGAAGTCCCTATCTGTGTCAATACATTCAACTGCGCTTGTGTTCATCGGCGATCTTCCGGAAGATGTCGAAGACGATTCCACTGTTGCGGCTGTCGAGGTTTCCGGTGGGTTCGTCGCCCATGATGATGAGCGGGTCGTTGATCATGGACCGGGCGATCGCAACGCGCCTGTTTCCTGACCGCCACCGATCTGGTTCGCACCTTTCAGGGCTTGGTCCGCAAATGCCGAGGTCGCCCAGCAGAACCATGGCCCGGTGCCACTTCTTCGCGGCTTTTCAGTCCCAGCTTCAGGCCGGGCAACATCACGTTGTGCAGCACGCTGAATTCAGTGAGCAGGTAGTGGAATTGAAAGACAAGCCGATCTTTTCATTGCGTATACGGGCCAACCGGGTCCGGCTTGCCTTTCAGGTAGGTTCACCATCGATCTAGTTCACCTTCATAGTCCGTGTCCATGGTGCTGAGGATATAGAGCAGCGTGCTTTGACGCAGCCGCTCTTCCCGGTAATGCTCAACGAACTCGCCACGGGCCACTTGCATGTCCACATCTTTCAACACCTGGATGGTCACGGGGTCGTGGAAGGATTTGTTCACCTTCTCCACCTCCAGCACCGCCACTCGCTCGTGTTCATTTTCCTCGGATGCATCTCCACCTGGGTCCACTTGGCTGGCCTTACGCTTTGGAGGGAACCAGCCCGCAACCCATCTGGTGGCCAGGGCAAAGGTGACGGCGATGACATAATAACGGATGGAATAATCCACCCGGAAAGGTGGTCACCGATGGTAAGCTGCAGTGACGAACGGATGTTATCGATGATGTGCTGAAGTGTGACACCCACAACAAGGCCGCCCAAGGCACCCGCGATGCCGATTGATCCGCTGAGCAGGAGGAAAGATCCGCCGCACATCGCCGCCACTAAAGCCGGTAGCCTTGAGGATCGCGATGGCGTCCAGCTCTAGATGCATCATGTTCAGGATGTTGTAGATGCCAAAGCCGGCCACGACCAACAGCACAATGCCCACCGCATAACTGATGATGTTGCGTACATCGGTTCCGTCTCGTACTGCGCATTGCGCCATCTGGATGTCCGTGGCCTGAACCCCGGAAGCGCGCGGCCAGGCTCCCGGCCATTACAGGTGCTTCTTCCAGATCGTTCAGCTTCACATTGATGTCCGTGTAATAACTCGCCGGCCGGGCCAACAGCTTCTGTAC
>JADJVC010000014.1 GCA_016710685.1 Flavobacteriales bacterium
CCAGTTCAATGCTGATGAGCTTCCGTGCTTGCCGCGCACCATCTTCAGAAGTCGCGATGATGAGCGCAACCGGCATGCCCCAGAAATGGATCTCTTCTTCAACGAAAAGTGGCTCATCCGGAATGATGCCGCCGATCTGGTTCTCTCCCGGAACATCCTTGTAGGTGAGAATTCGCACTACGCCCGGAACGGCTAACGCCTTAGATAAGTCGAGCTTTTTTACATGCGCATGGGCCGAGGGCGCATCATAAGGCAGCGCGTAAAGCGTGCCTTGTTGCACGGGGATATCGTCCAAGTAGATCGATCGTCCGGTAACGTGGAACGCGCTGTCCACGTTCTTCATGCTTGCCGTTGAAGCTCCAATTGCAGAGCCGTTCTCGCCGGGTTTTGTTGTTGCTTCCATATCCGGAATGGTGCGTTGTGCTCCCTTCTTGCCGCTCGTCTTCATACCAGTTCCTTCAATTTGATCCGCTCCGGGAACAGCTCCATGAAATGCGCGAAGAACAATTGGCGCAATAACAACCGTTTGTAATCCGCGGTACCGCGCGCATCGCTGATCGGCGCGATCTCTTCGTTCATCACGGCCACCGCCTTGCGCACGGTTTCTGTTGTGGTCTCTTTCCCAATGAGGAAGGCTGCGGTGTTCGCGAGGAATTTTGGAACGGGTGCAACTCCACCGGCACTGATGAATGCTTGACGGATCGTGTGCCCTTCCTTCTCCAACCGGATCGCGGTGTTCACGCTGGCAATGTCCAAGTAGGTCCGCTTGCTCACTTTCTCGAAGTTGAAGCGCGTGTGCTGCGTGGGTAGTTTGAAACGAACGGATGTGAGGATCTCGTCCGGAGATTTGTCCAGGTCCTTGTAGCCTTTGTAGAGGTCTTTGAGTTTCAACTGGCGCTCGTTCCCGGATGCTGCGCGAAGTGTGATCGAGCTATCCAGCGCGATGAAGAACGCCGTAAGATCCCCAATGGGCGAGGCGTTCACGAAATTCCCCGCTAGCGTGCCCATGTTCCTAATGGGCGTAGAGCTCACGAGCAGTACGTGCTTTTCCAAATTCGGAAAACGCTTGCGCAATTCTTGCGAAGCGATCAAGTCGTTCGCCACGGCCGCTCCGCCAATGATGCATTCATCGCCTGCGATGCGGATGCCCTTCAAGCCTTCGTCGTTGAACACCGAACGGATCGGCGAGTGATGCATCGTGTCGTGCTTCTGCACGTAGAGGTCGGTGCCGCCCGACAGGGGCTGGAAATTTCCCGCCCCTTCGGGTGGCAAAACGGGTTTAATGGTTTTCAACCTTTCCGCAATATCAGCGAAATACCCCGGCACAAAACCATTCTTCACGCTCCACGCAACTGGGTCTTTTACGTCCTTCTTCGCCAGTTGCTTCGCGACATCCGCAGCAGCGCGTTCAATGCTTTTGTAGCCCGTACACCGGCAGATATTTCCGTCGATGGAACGCACGGCGAGCTCCGGAGTAACAGCTTCCTGCGAAAGACAGCAACCGCTTAACGACACCACGAAACCCGGAGTGCAAATACCGCATTGTGTAGCCGCTTGATCCACCATGGCCTGTTGCACGTGGCTCAACTTTCCAGCGCCATGCTCCAAGGGTTCGGTTAGACCTTCCACCGTTACGATGTGCTTACCCTGCACGTTCGCCAAGGCCAGCAGGCATGAGGTCATCGAGCGGTATTCGACATTAGGCTTCTCGGCTTCACTCGAAGACCTAATGTCGAGAAGCCGAAGGGTGCCGACCAACACCGTACACGCTCCGCAATCGCCTTCGCGGCAGCCGATCTTGGTGCCCGGTAAATGCTCGTGGTAGCGGATCACATCCAACAGCGGGGTGCCGGGTTCGGCCTCGCTGCGTATTGTGCGGTCGTTCAGTATGAACTCGATCATCAAGGGTTCCTGCGTTTTTGCGGAGCCGCAATTTAGGGCGTTGAAACAGAAAGGCCCGCCGTCGTTGCGCGAATTGATGAAGTGAAGATCACTTCAGGAGCGTTACATGCCCGGTTGCCTCGTAGGGCTCGATGGTGTTGAAGAAGGTCGCCGTGATCTTCCACACGTACACGTCGCTCTTTACCACGGAACCGTTCAGTTTGCCATCCCAAGCGGCGGAGGGATCCGTAGTATCGAAGATTTTCGCACCCCAGCGGTTGAAGATCATGAAGTGAAAGTCGTGGGCCGTAATCCCGAAACCGGATACACGGAAGACATCATTCAGGCCGTCGCCGTCCGGGGTGAACGCGTTGGGAAGGAAGATGGCCGGGAGGTCGAGGATCGGCAGCGGGACGCAATAGGTGTCAGGGCAATTGGCCGCTGTCATTGCTGTTAAGCAGATGTTATAGACCTCCGCGATGCCCGCTGGGAAAACGTGTACGGGGTTAGCCTCGGTGCTGGTTGCGCCGTCACCGAAATCCCAGAGGAATTCGGTGGCGTTCCCGCTGGATACATTGGTGAATGCGGCGGAAGTGGCGTTAACGAAGAGCGTGTCCGGATGCAAGGAGAAGCCCGCTACGACCGGCTCTGCGCTGCCGACGATGGCCGTGCCCGTCGCGCTGCAGCCGTTGGCGTTTAGCATGATCACCGAGTAACCTCCCGGACAAATTCCGCTGAAAGAACCCGCACTCTGATAGGTGGTCCCGTTGTCGATACTGAAATCGGTTCCTTCTATATCGGTGATCAAAATTGTTCCGTCGCAACTGCCAGGGCACAAAGCATCCGTGGAGGTGATCGTGTCGATGGCGAGCGGCTCGGGCTCGGTGATGATGAAGTCGATGGAGCCCGCGCAGCCGTTGGTGTCCAATGCGGTAGCGGTGTAGTTGCCAGCGCAGAAGCCCGCGCCTGTGGATGCGTTGCCTCCCGTTCCGCCAGACCATTGGAATACGTATGCGCTACTGTCCAAATTTCCGCCAACCGCAGTGGCCATTGCGGTGCCGTCGCATGTGCCGTTGCAAAGCGTTTCCAGGGTTTCCACGGAAGGGGTGATCGTATCGGTGAAGGTGATCCGCACGGTGTCCGAACTGGCGCAACCTTGGGCACTTTCGGTGCTCCAAATGAAGTTGTATGCCCCGCCAGTATTGGCGGAAACCGTTGTGGATGCTGAATCGCTGTGCATGATGGAAGTCCCTGAAGGCCCGCTCCAATGTCCGCTGATCCAAGTTCCAGTAGCGTTCAATAAGCCATCGAAAGTGCAGCTGACCGCGTCATTCCCGGCGTTCGGTGCGGGCACGAAGTAGATGTTCACCGTGGCGGTGGAATTGTCGTTCGGGCAGGGTGCCGTTCCAGAAACCGTGTACGTGTATGCGCCAGTTGGATCGAGTGCCGGATCGAACATGTTGCCATGTGGAATTCCGCCCGGCGTAGTCCACGTTCCGCCGAGGTCCGGGTTGCCGCCAAGGGATGCGAACATGTTTGCTGGCGCGGCTTCGGGACAGAGCGAAAGGGTGCCGTCGGTGCCGGCGTTCGGCATAGGGTTTACTGCAATAGTGACCGTGGCCGTGGCGTTGGGACAGGGCGCTGTTCCTTGCACGGTGAACGTATAAGCGCCTGGCGCGCTGTAGGAAGGGTTGAAGGATGAGCTGCTCGGTCCGCCGGGGCCGCTCCATGTGCCGCTTTCATCTGGCGATCCTCCCAATTGGGCCAATAGGTCGATCGGCGGATTGCTTGAACACAGCGTGATGCTACTGTCGATACCAGCATCGACCGCCAAGGTCACGCCCACCTGCACTTGGGCCGTATCGTTCACGCAAGGTGAAGGCACAACCACTACGTATGTGTACGTTCCGCGGCATCTCAGACTGTGCATTCAGTGTTCCGCTGAACGCGGTGCCATCTGGCGCAAGCCAATCGCCGCCTGCATCCGGGGTGCCCTGCAACAACGTGAATAAGGAGATCGCGTTCGCTGAAGAACAGAGCGAGATGGAACCGTTTCCGCCCGCATCCGCATTGCTCACCACATTCACAGCGATGACGGCACTTACCGATGGGCATGGTGCGATCCCCGGAATGGTGTAGGTGTAGTTGCCCGTGGCGGAGGTACCGGGTATGAAGGTGCCGCCAAAGGAACCATTGGAAGGATTGGTCCAACTTCCGCCAAGGTCCGCACCGTTGAGCGCCTGAAAAAGATCTACCGGATCACCAGAAGCACAGAGGTTGAGGATGTCATCATCGCCGGGATCCGGTGCGGTTGAAACTGCAACGGAGACGGTCGCAACATCCGCTGGACAGGGTGAAGTACCTTCCACGGTGTAGACGTAATCGCCCGCGCTCATTGTTGCTGGGTCGAAGGATCCACCCGTAATTAGGCTTGGTCCGCTCCACGTTCCACCGGCATCGGGGCTTCCGTCCAAGGCCGTGAAGAGATCGCTCGTAGGGCTGCTGATGCAGAGTGTTAGCGAGCCATCGCTTCCCGCAAACGGCGGCGCTTGCACGGCGACTGTGACAGTGCTGGACACGTTCACGCAGGGTGGAGGCACAGTGATGGTGTATGTGTAAACACCCGCCGTCATCGAAGCGGGATCGAACTGCCCGCCAACAACGACGCTGGGTCCTGTCCACGCGCCACCGGCATCGGGAGATCCGCCGAGCTGCGCGAAAAGGTTGATCGCGGCATCGGAACTACAAAGCGAGATGTTGCCCGGCGAACCCGCATCGGGTGTTGCCAAAACAGCAACAGAGACCGTCGCAACATCCGCAAGACACGGTGAAACACCTGCAACTGTGTAAACATAATCGCCCGCGCTCATCGTAGAGGGATCGAAGGATCCACCGGTAATCGCGCTCGGTCCAGCCCACGTTCCACCGGCATCGGGGCTTCCGTTCAAGGCCGTGAAGAGATCGCTCGTAGGGCTGCTGATGCAGAGTGTTAGCGAGCCATCGCTTCCCGCAAACGGCGGCGCTTGCACGGCGACTGTGACAGTGCTGGACACGTTCACGCAGGGTGGAGGCACAGTGATGGTGTATGTGTAAACACCCGCCGTCATCGAAGCGGGATCGAACTGCCCGCCAACAACGACGCTGGGTCCTGTCCACGCGCCACCGGCATCGGGAGATCCGCCGAGCTGCGCGAAAAGGTTGATCGCTGCATCGGAACTACAAAGCGAAATGTTGCCCGGCGAACCCGCATAGGGCGTTGCCAAAACCGCAACGGAGACTGTCGCAACATCCGCCGGACAGGGTGCGATGCCTGCAACTGTGTAAACATAATCGCCCGCGCTCATCGTAGAGGGATCGAAGGATCCACCGGTGATGGCGCTCGGCCCGCTCCACGATCCAGCGGCATCCGGAGTTCCGCCAAGGGCAGCAAACAAATCGCTCGCCGGACTGCTGATGCAGAGTGTTAGCGCGCCATCGCTGCCCGCGTTCGGCGGTGCCTGCACGGCAACGGTGACGGAGCTGGACACGTTCACGCAAGGCGGCGGAACAGTGATGGTGTACATGTAAACTCCAGCAGTCATCGAAGCCGGATCGAAGGACCCGCCGGTCACTGCGCTGGGTCCTGTCCACGCGCCACCGGCATCGGGAGTTCCGCCAAGCTGCGCGAAAAGATTGATCGCGGCATCGGAACTACAGAGCGAAACGTTGCCCGGGGAACCCGTATCGGGCGTGGCCAAAACAGCAACAGAGACCGTCGCAACATCCGCAGGGCAGGGCGAAACACCTGCAACTGTGTAGGTGTAATCCCCAACGTTCATTGTAGCCGGATTGAACTGCCCGCCAACAACTGCGCTGGGTCCAGTCCACGTTCCACCAGCATCGGGACTTCCGCCAAGCGCTGCAAAGTCCACTCGCTGGACTGCTGATGCAGAGGGTGAGCGCGCCGTCGTTGCCCGCATCCGGCGGTGTTTGTACAACCACAGCAACAGTGCTAACGGCATCCACACAAGGCGGCGGAACGCTGATGGTGTACGTGTAAACGCCAGCGCTCATCGAAGCGGGATCGAACTGCCCGCCAACAACGACGCTGGGTCCTGTCCACGCGCCACCGGCATCGGGAGTTCCGCCAAGCTGCGCGAAAAGATTGATCGCGGCATCGGAACTACAGAGCGAAACGTTGCCCGGGGAACCCGCATCGGGCGTGGCCAAAACAGCAACAGAGACCGTCGCAACATCCGCAGGGCAGGGCGAAACACCTGCAACTGTGTAGGTGTAATCCCCAACGTTCATTGTAGCCGGATTGAACTGCCCGCCAACAACTGCGCTGGGTCCAGTCCACGTTCCACCAGCATCGGGACTTCCGCCAAGCGCTGCAAAAAGTCCACTCGCTGGACTGCTGATGCAGAGGGTGAGCGCGCCGTCGTTGCCCGCATCCGGCGGTGTTTGTACAACCACAGCAACAGTGCTAACGGCATCCACACAAGGCGGCGGAACGCTGATGGTGTACGTGTAAACGCCAGCGCTCATCGAAGCGGGATCGAACTGCCCGCCAACAACGACGCTGGGTCCTGTCCACGCGCCACCGGCATCGGGAGTTCCGCCGCTGCGCGAAAGATTGATCGCGGCATCGGAACTACAGAGCGAAACGTTGCCCGGGGAACCCGCATCGGGCGTGGCCAAAACAGCAACAGAGACCGTCGCAACATCCGCAGGGCAGGGCGAAACACCTGCAACTGTGTAGGTGTAATCCCCAACGTTCATTGTAGCCGGATTGAACTGCCCGCCAACAACTGCGCTGGGTCCAGTCCACGTTCCACCAGCATCGGGACTTCCGCCAAGCGCTGCAAAAGTCCACTCGCTGGACTGCTGATGCAGAGGTGAGCGCGCCGTCGTTGCCCGCATCCCGGCGGTGTTTGTACAACCACAGCAACAGTGCTAACGGCATCCACACAAGGCGGCGGAACGCTGATGGTGTACGTGTAAACGCCAGCGCTCATCGAAGCGGGATCGAACTGCCCGCCAACAACGACGCTGGGTCCTGTCCACGCGCCACCGGCATCGGGAGTTCCGCCAAGCTGCGCGAAAAGATTAATCGCGGCATCGGAACTACAAAGCGAAATGTTGCCCGGCGAACCCGCATCGGGCGTGGCCAAAACCGCAACGGAGACTGTCGCGACATCCGCAGGACATGGTGCGTTGCCTGAAACTGTGTAGGTGTAATCGCCAACGTTCATTGTAGCCGGATTGAACTGCCCGCCAACAACTGCGCTGGGTCCAGTCCACGTTCCACCAGCATCGGGACTTCCGCCAAGCGCTGCAAAAAGTCCACTCGCCGGGCTGCTGATGCAGAGTGTTAGTGCGCCGTCGTTGCCCGCATCCGGCGGTGTTTGTACAACCACAGCAACAGTGCTAACGGCATCCACACAAGGCGGCGGAACGTTGATGGTGTAGGTGTAATCGCCAGCGGTCATCGTTGCGGGATCGAACTGCCCGCCAACAACGGCGCTGGGTCCTGTCCATGCGCCACCGGCATCTGGAGTTCCGCCGAGCTGCGCGAAAAGGTTGATCGCGGCATCGGAACTACAAAGCGAGATGTTGCCCGGCGAACCCGCATCGGGCGTGGCCAAAACCGCAACGGAGACTGTCGCAACATCCGCCGGACATGGCGCACTTCCAGCAACTGCGTAAGTGTAATCGCCAACGTTCATTGTTGCAGGATTGAACTGCCCGCCAACAACTGCGCTGGGTCCGGCCCACGTTCCACCGGCATCGGGGCTTCCGCCAAGCGCTGCAAAAAGTCCACTCGCCGGGCTGCTGATGCAGAGTGTTAGTGCGCCGTCGTTGCCAGCATTTGGCGGCGCGTTAATTGTCACATTCACCGTTGCTGTTTCAACCGTGCATGGCGCGGTGGCTGAAACCGTGTAGACATAAGCTCCCGCGCTCATATTCGCGGGGTTTATCATTCCGCCGTTCACGTTGCTCGGTCCACTCCACGTTCCGCCAGCATCCGGCGTTCCACCAAGTTGCGCGAAAAGCGAAACAGCCGCACCCGAGGTACAAAGCGTGATGGATCCATCCGCCCCAGCGTTCGGCGGCATGCTGATCGTAACAGTGACGTTCGCACTCGCATCCGCACATGACGTAGCGCCCGCCACGGTGTACGTGTATGTGCCCGCGTTCATCGTTGCGGGATTGATCATGCCTCCGTTCACATTGCTCGGCCCGCTCCACGTTCCGCCTGCATCGGGCGTTCCGCTTAACTGTGCGAAAAGTGAAACGGTCGCGCCAGAGCTGCAAAGCGCAATTGAACCATCGGTTCCCGCGTTCGGAGGCGCGTTGATCGTCACGCTCACCGTCGCGGTTTCAACAGTGCAAGGCGTGGTACCAGAAACCGTGTAGACATAAGCTCCCGCGCTCATGTTCGCGGGGTTTATCATGCCGCCGTTCACGTTGCTCGGTCCACTCCACGTTCCGCCCGCATCAGGCGATCCACCCAGCTGCGCGAAGAGCGAAACAGCCGCGCCGGAGCTGCAAAGCGTAACGACTCCATCAGCCCCAGCATTTGGCGGAGAACTGATCATTACGGTGACATTCGCGCTCGCATCCGCACACGGCGCAGCGCCCGCCACAGTGTACGTGTATATGCCCGCGTTCATCGTAGCGGGGTTGATCATGCCGCCGTTCACGTTGCTCGGACCGCTCCACGTTCCGCCTGCATCCGGCGTTCCGCCCAACTGAGCGAAAAGCGAAACCGTCGCGCCAGAGCTGCAAAGCGCAATGGATCCATCGTTTCCCGCATTTGGCGGCGTGTTGATCGATACGTTCACCGTTGCTGTTTCAACCGTGCATGGCGCTGTACCAGAAACGGTGTAGACATAAGCTCCCGCGCTCATGTTCGCGGGGTTTATCAAGCCGCCGTTCACGTTGCTCGGTCCACTCCACGTTCCGCCAGCATCCGGCGATCCGCCAAGTTGAGCGAAGAGCGAAACCGCCGCGCCAGAACTACAAAGTGTGATGGCTCCATCAGCCCCAGCATTTGGCGGAGAACTGATCATTACGGTGACATTCGCGCTCGCATCCGTACACGGTGCAGCGCCCGCCAAGGTGTACGTGTACGTGCCCGCGCTCATCGTTGCGGGGTTGATCATTCCGCCATTCACGTTGCTCGGACCGCTCCACGTTCCGCCTGCATCCGGCGTTCCGCCTAACTGTGCGAAAAGTGAAACGGCCGCGCCAGAGCTGCAAAGCGCAATTGAACCATCGGTTCCCGCGTTCGGAGGCGTGTCGATCGATACGTTCACCGTTGCTGTTTCAACAGTGCATGGCGCTGTACCAGAAACGGTGTAGACATAAGCTCCCGCGCTCATGTTCGCGGGGTTGAACATTCCGCCGTTCACGTTGCTCGGTCCACTCCACGTTCCGCCTGCATTCGGCGATCCACCGAGTTGCGCGAAGAGCGAAACCGCCGCGCCAGCGCTACAAAGTGGGATGGCTCCATCAATTCCAGCATTGGGCGGCGTGCTGATCATTACGGTGACATTCGCGCTCGCATCCGTACACGGTGGAGCGCCCGCCACGGTGTACGTGTACGTGCCCGCGCTCATCGTTGCGGGGTTGATCATTCCGCCATTCACGTTGCTCGGACCGCTCCACGTTCCGCCTGCATCCGGCGTTCCGCCTAACTGTGCGAAAAGCGAAACGGCCGCGCCAGAGCTGCAAAGCGCAATGGATCCATCGGTTCCCGCGTTTGGCGGCGTGTTGATCGATACGTTCACCGTTGCTGTTTCAACAGTGCATGGCGCTGTACCAGAAACGGTGTAGACATAAGCTCCCGCGCTCATGTTCGCGGGGTTGAACATTCCGCCGTTCACGTTGCTCGGTCCACTCCACGTTCCGCCAGCATCCGGCGTTCCACCAAGCTGCGCGAAGAGCGAAACCGCCGCGCCGGAGCTGCAAAGCGTGATGGCTCCATCAGCCCCAGCATTCGGCGGCGTGCTGATGGTCACGGTGACATTCGCGCTCGCATCCGTACAGGGTGGAGCGCCCGCCACGGTGTACGTATATGTGCCCGCGTTCATCGTTGCGGGGTTGATCATGCCACCGTTCACGTTGCTCGGACCGCTCCACGTTCCGCCTGTATCGGGCGTTCCGCCTAGCTGTGCGAAAAGTGAAACGGCCGCGCCAGAGCTACAAAGCGCAATGGATCCATTCGCTCCCGCGTCAGTCGGTGTATTCACCGTAACGGTGACAGTGGATGTAGACGTTGAACTTGCACAAGCACCCGCGCCGACAACCGTGTACGTGTAGATCCCATCGATATCGGTGCCGGGTGTGAACGTGTTACCGTGCGCAGTTCCGGAAGGATCAGCCCAAGTGCCGCCGGTAGTAGGCGTGCCGCCGAGCTCGCCAAACAAGCTGAAAGCACTGCCATTGCCGCAAACTGTGATCGATCCATCCGTTCCTGCATCAACGGGATTGTCCACCGTAACGGTCACACAATCCGTGGCCACACATTGCGGATGCCCTGTCTGGGAAACCGTGACGCAATACTGCGTGGTGCTTGCCACCGTGGCGATGGGGTTGGCTATGCTCGCGTCCGATAATCCGGCGGTCGGGCTCCAGCTAAACACCAGCGCACCGCCCGGACAATCGCCGGTACCGCTCCAAACAACGCCGTTCGCAGGGTTGTCTGCTGCAAAAACGCTCACGCCTGAGCCGTTTATCAGTTCGAAGGATTGCTCAGTCGCAAAAAAACCTTGCCCGTGGTAGTTCAATGTGATCGTTGAACCGATCGGTACCGTGATCGGTGTGCTGCCCGCGTTACCGCCGTTTAATGTCCAGTTCGTGCTCACCCCGTCAATGGTCACGGTGAGATAGGAGGTCGCGGTCCATCCATCGCCGTAGGAATCGTAAAGCCACAGCTCAAAATCACAGGCAACATCGAGCCCTCCGGAAGAAATTGCGGCCAATTGAACGGGAGTGCCACAAGTGGAGACATCCGTCCCCGCATCGACCTGCAGGTCCGGCACAATGGTGATCATCACCGTGGTATCGTACGTGCATCCGAAATTATCCGATACCGTGTACAAATAAGGGTGATCGCCCGGGGAAAGACCCGCCGCGCAAATGTGGTTGCAGCCATTGGTCGTGCTGGTGATGTTCGGGCCACTCCAGAACGAGCTGTCGCAACCTGCTCCATACGCGGGAGTGAACTCCAACAAGTCCGGATAAAGCGCAGGGGCGAAATCCAATCCCCAGTCACAGACAAACCCGTTGTCCAAACCAAACATGTCGCACACTTGGAGGGTCCAAGTGCCATTCAACTGGGAGCCCAAAAGGCCGGTCAGCGGGTTCAAGCTTTCATAGGTGCCGCTCGGTAGTGTACCTCCTGAATTGGCCGCCCAAGTGCCGTTGGTTGCTGAAGGACTCCAGCAGTATTCCCAACAGGTCCCTTGAATGTTCGGCGTGGCTTCATTATCGACCGGGATCCCTAAATACGTCCCCAGCCCGCCTTGGGAATGCAGGATCACGGATTCACCGGTCGGACTGATGATGCTGATGATGAGATCGCCCATGAAGGAGTGCTCCATGCTAACGCAAACGCCGAGCAACTGGTTGATGTTGGTAAGGGTTTGCCCCGGGGCGAACTGGTCAAAATCGAGCGTGGCGTTGAAGCAGGCGCCCACCACATCCGGGAGGAACACGCCCGCGCCCAAGCCGCTCCCCGGAAGCTCATTCCAGGTTGTCGGAGTCACTACGCCGTCCAAACAAAGGGTCTCCCCGGAACAGCCGGTAATGCCAGTAGTGCCGGTGAAAGTGGGAGTGGTGCCAACCAAAGTCAGGATATCGACACGGTTGGTACTTACGCATCCATTATTGTCTTCCAGATAAAGCTGGGCCGTATAACCTCCGGGCTGTGGGTAAGTGTGGTTCACGGAAACGGGTGCATTGTTCAGCACCGTGCCATCCCCGAAATCCCGATGGCGACTAACAATGTTGAAACCGGCTGCGGCATAGGAACCGCCGCTGTTGAACGTAACAGCCTCACCGGGGCAGATCTTCAAGGCGGTGATCGAGCCGGTGGTTGCCACCGCAGTGGGCCGGGCGCACGGTTGGTAGCAACTGATCGTGGCCGCGAACACGCCGGTACCCGCGTTGTTCGATCGGAAAACAACCGTTAAACACCCTGTGGGATTCCCGCCAGTGGCGGATACGACTTGCCCTTGTAGTGAGGTTCCCGTCCACGTCCCCAACAACGGTGCGGAGATGTTGTCGCCATCGTAGATCGACATCCCGTCAATTGGAGCTGCACCAGCAGTGCTCAGGTTGAAGGTGATGAAGCTGAGCGAGATCGCTCCGCCGAGCGCATCCGGACACAACGTGTACGTGTAGTTTTCGTTGTTGCCATAGCCTGAAGCGCCCTCCCCACCGCTGTCGAGAAAGGCTCCTACACAAGAATGGTCCGTTCCATTGAAGATCGGAAAGCCTTGACAGAAAGCGCCGGAAGGTGCTGCCGCAAACACCGTGGCAACCAATGCGGTCAGCAGTCTGGAACGCCCAAAAAGGAGATGAAAATGAAAGGCAGGAGTCTTGGCAACAGGCATATTGATGAGACAAGGTCTGGCTCAATGGCAGTTAAAGTATGCGTAAAGAGCAATCTTTATGCACAAAATCTCTTTTTCATGGATGAATGATCGTTTTTTAACGACGGATCCAATAAAAAAAATTGGCCAACTGTTCTGAGTGGACCCTGAAACTCCTTGCAGTGGTCTTTCCTCCAGATTCATAGGAGAGAATAGGAAGCGGTAAAAAGGGCACCACTTTTAGTGGCCCTTAAGTTCAAAAAAAAACCGGCCCGCATTCTTTGAACGCGGGCCGGTTGATGGCATATCAGTCCGGAAGTCGTGGCATCAGATGCGAGGTATTCTACCGCACCAGTTTTACTTTGCCAGTGAAAGTTTCCGTCGCTTTGTCGTCCGTGCGTACTTCCACGGCCCAAACATATTCGCCTGCTGCGCAAAATGCACCTTGGTTGTTCACCTTTCCCGTCCACGGTTGGTCCGGGTTGTCGGTGGTAAAGAGTTGAGCGCCGGATGCATCATACACGGTGAGATGGAACGTGGCGTTCAGCATGCGTAACGCTTCGGGCATGAAGGTGTCGTGCTGGCCGTCGCCATCGGGGCTGAACTGCTCCAAAGCACCCAATGTGAAGTCGCGCAGGATCTCCACTTCGCCGGTTTTACTGTCCGTGCACCCTGTGGCATTGGTCACCGTGAGCATCACATTGTACTTTCCCTTGGATTTGTATACGTGCTCAGGGTTTGGTTCCGCGCTCCTGGTGCCATCACCGAAATCCCACAGATGACTGCTTGCGCCCATGGCGCGACTTTGGAAATCCACCATGGGGAATTGTCCGGCAAAATCGCGCTTCACCACTTTGAAATCCGCCAGCGGGGCTTCGTGTATGGTGATCGTGCCACTGCTCAACTTGTTCTGCATGGTACCGGTGCCGGCGCCGCTCATGGACAACATCACCTTGTATGTGCCCGGCTTGGTGAAGCTGTGTTCAGGGTCCGGTTTATTGCTGAAGTTACCGTCTCCGAAGTTCCATAGGAAAATGCCGTCCTCCGGAAGGTTCGCCACGGTGAAATCCACTGGGCTGCCGGGACACGCCTCGGACACACTGGAATGGAAGAGCGCATTGGACTTGGGCGCTGTGGGGGGCGCTGTTTGCCCAGCTTCCGGCCTTGCTGATTGACCCTTCACCGGGACGCTGGTCGCGGACGTTGCCGTGGTGGGCCGTGCGCCTTCCTCAGCCAATGCTGTTGGTTGTGATGCTCCTTCTTGTTGAATGGTGGCCTCCGTGGACACGGGCTCCATGCCGGTCTGCGTTGGCGCGGCCAGGGTTGGTGTGTTTTCCACCGAAGTGAGTTGTGCCGGTTGCGGTCCGGTCATTTCCTGCTTGCCGGAATCGAGGCCCATGTAGTAAGCGGCACCCCCTACCAATAAAGCACCAGCCAACAACGCACCGACCAGAATCGTGCGGCCATGGCTCCAGCCCTTCACCCCGCTGGAGAGCGCGCGGTCCATCTGTGCCCAGTGAGCCGAGTTGTAAGGCACTTCGTATCCTTGAAGGCTTTCCTTTAGCTTATGCTCGAAGGAGTCCAGTTCGTTTGAGTTCATAGAGCGAATTTCAGGAGAGATGTGGATGCGCTTGTTGGAGCAAACGCTTCAATTTTGCTTTTGCTTTGGCCAAGTTGCTCTTGGAGGTGCCCACGCCGATCCCCAGGCTCTCGGCCACTTGTACGTGCGTCATGCCTTCGAAAACGAACAAGTTCAGTACCGTGCGGTAAACGGGTGATAGTTTCTGCATGGCGTTGATGATGTCCGCCGGACGAAGTCCCATCAGGTCGTCCGCTTCCGGGGCCTCTTCCGAAATGTCCTCGAACTCCTCCATGCTGTGGTCTTCCCCCAGCAACAAGTAAGCATTTTTGGACCGCCGGAAATGATCGATCGCGGTATGTACCATGATCCGCCGCACCCAGCCCTCGAAACTGCCGTCGTGCGTGAACTTCCCCACGCTGTTGAACACCTTGATGAACCCATCTTGTAGGATGTCCTTCGCTTGGTCGTGGTTCTTGGTGTAGCGCAAGCATACCGCAAGCATTTTCCCATAGAGCTGCTCGTACACCCTTTTCTGGCTCAAGCGGTCGCCTTTGATGCAGCCGGATATAGCTGCGTCGAAGGCTTGTTTGGTCTGATCCATGGAGCTCCATGCGGTCGTAAGACGCACGTTCTCCTCAAGGGTTGCCGACAGGGTGGACATTTTTTTACAGGCACAGGTGCCCAAGGTAGTGAAAACGTGGACTTTACACACAATAGCGGGAGTTACAGCGCTTTGATCGCGATAAGCATGGATTTTAGCTTTTGATCTCTTTGGCAAGCGGCAGAAGCTGGTTCGTGTCCATTGGCAAATGCCATTTCCCCGGCAGCGAATGGAATACATGTGTTAATACCGACTTCACGGTCTGATGATCACCGTCCTCCACGCCCTTACAAACTTCACTTCCAACGCAACTTGTAATTTCGCCCCCCGTACAACCCTCTTTGCAACAACACAGAACATGAAAATTACCGTAGTAGGGGCCGGAAACGTGGGCGCAACTTGTGCCGATGCATGCGCCCGTTGGGAGCTTGGGACCGAAGTGGTCCTGCTAGACATCAAGGAAGGATTCGCAGAAGGCAAAGCCCTCGACATATGGCAAACTGCGCCGATCAGCTTATTCGACACCCGGCCTGTGGGCAGCACCAACGATTACTCCAAGACGGCAAACAGCGACGTGGTGGTGATCACCAGTGGCCTGCCGCGCAAACCCGGAATGAGCCGCGATGACCTCATCGCCACCAACGCGGGCATCGTGAAAATGGTGACCGAAAACGTGGTGCAGCATTCGCCCAACGCCGTGATCATCGTGGTGAGCAATCCGCTTGACGTGATGACCTATTGCGCGTTCATCAACAGCAAATTCCCCGCCAACCGCGTGTTCGGCATGGCGGGCATTTTGGACACCGCACGCTACCGCGCATTCCTATCCACCGAGCTGGGCATCAGCCCCAAGGACATCCAGGCGGTGCTCATGGGCGGCCACGGCGACACCATGGTGCCGCTGCCGCGCTACACCACCGTCGGCGGTATCCCCGTTACGGAGCTGATCTCGAAGGAGAAGCTCGATGCCATTGTGGAACGCACCAAGAAAGGCGGCGGAGAGATCGTGAACCTGCTGGGTACTTCCGCATGGTATGCGCCCGGCACCGCAGCAGCACAAATGGTGCAAGCCATCGTCCGCGACCAGAAGCGCGTCTTCCCCGTGTGCGCATGGCTGCAAGGAGAATACGGCCTGAAAGACGTGTACCTCGGAGTACCCGTGATCTTGGGCCGTAACGGCATTGAGCGCATTATCGAACTGAAGCTCACCAAGGAGGAAATGGCAATGACGCACGAAAGCGCCAAGGCCGTGAAGGAAGTGATGAACGTGCTGGACAAAATGAACGTACCGGCGTAAGCGCGTAAAGCGATCTTGAATAGAAAATGGGCGCCGGTGGTGCCCATTTTTCGTTTGGGATAGTTGTTAGTTGTCAGTTGTCAGTTCTCAGGCGGGACGGGCACAATGAGGCCGCCCCGCAAACTGCACGTTACAAGCGATTTACTGCGGATTCGCAGAACGAGTCACACCTTCTCCCTCGGAGAAGGGGAAGGGGGTTGAGGGCATTTAGGTAGCCTGTCAACTACCCTTCACCGTAACACCACCAAACGCTGCACTTCGCTTAAGCCCGTGCCCATCAAGCGTAACAAGTAACAGCCCGGCGCCACGCCGCCCAGGTCAAATTGCGCGCGGCCTTGCCCAATGGGCATGCTGGCCACTGTGCGACCCAATTCATCCATCAGCAAAACTTGTGCGCCCGCAGGCATCAACCGGTTGGGCAGAATTTCCACCATACCCTGCGCAGGGTTGGGGGCCAAGGTGAATGCAGCCGTGTTGTATGCACTGTTTTCCGGCACGCCAACATCGCTCCCGCTTGCCCAAAAACTCAGCCCGCCGCGGTAATTTCCAACTATGGCGTCCAATTGCCCATCGCCGGTGAAGTCGTAGAACACCAGGGCCGTGCGTGCTCCTTCATGGAAGTTCTTCCAGAGGCTGTCCGTCAGGTTCCACTGGCCCAGCACATTGCCTTCAATGCCGTCGTAGTGATAGATCGGCCCCGCCTCGCTGCCACTTAAAAATTCGCGCTGGCCGTTCTCGCCGAGGTACATGAAGGGCACCGTGTAACCCGTGACTTGGCCGAAATCCTGCGTATTCACGCCGCCCATGGCCTCACTTTCAAGATGCCATTGCGCTATGGTGGCCGTGCCGCTGTTCCGGTAGTAGTTCAAGTTGCCGTTGCGTTCGCCTACCAAAAGATCCAACATTCCGTCGCCGTCCACATCGAACAATTGTGGCGTGGCGCTCAGCCCCACGTCGATCACGGCGCCGAAGTCGTCGGTGATCAAAGCCGGGTCCAGCTGGAACTGCGCCACAGGGCCGGTGGCGGTGTTGTGGAAGTAGTGCAAATAGCCCAAGTTGTCACCCACGATCAGGTCCTGCTTGCCATCGCCGTCAACATCCCCGAAAGCGGGGTGAAAGCCGGGGCCGAAACCCAAGGAGTCCATGTTGAGGTAGTCGTCCGTTACCAGGTCGAAAGTGGGCGCGCTAAGGGTGCCGGTATTCTCCAATAACGCCAACTGCCCGCGATAGTCTTCGCCGAAGTGGAAATAACCCTCGTTGGCGACCACCAAATCCATCAGCCCGTCGTTGTTATAGTCGAACAAAACCGGACGTGCGCCGTCGCCGAATTCCAACATGTGGTCTTGAAAAAGATCCGGCTGCTGGAAGGTGAAAATGGGAGAGCTGTCCGTACCGGTATTGCGGTAGTACCATACGCTTTGTGCGTTTTCGCTCTGGTTGGTGCTGTTGGGACACGTCACCAGGTCACGCTTGCCATCACCGTCGATGTCCAAGAAAAAAGGTGCCACGAAATTCTGGATGTTCACTTCAACGTCGTAGTTCGGAAAAGTGGAATCCACCGTTGCCATGTGTGCGTGGGCGAGGCTTCCGCCGTTGGTCATGGCGTGTAATTTTGGATAGGCAAAATCCCCGACGATCAGGTCCATTAGCTGGTCGCCGTTCAGGTCAAGTGCAAGCATGGTGCTGCCGGAATGGTGGCGGTCCGAATTGCCGACCAACTCCCCGTGAGGGCCGGTGGGCAGTTCGGGGTTGGGCACATTGTAGTTGCAGGCCGTGTCAATAAGTATGGAGCTGTTGTTCTGCGATTCCTGGAAATCACCCCAGCATGTGCTGCGCATCCGATAGATCAAACTGTCACAGGTGCCATACTCCTCCATGGAGTAATTCTTGAGGTATTGCAAGTGCGAGGAGTCCCAAAGACTGAACGTGAACACGTCCAGATCGCCGTCACCGTCGATGTCCTCAATGCTGGGAATATCAGTTCCGGACACGTAGAGGTTAGGGCTCATGACCTCGTAGTATTGACAACTTACCAGGTCGTCCACAACTGTGAATGAAGGACCGTTGGCATCACTGGTATTGCGGTAGACCGCGAAACCATCGCCGACATAGGCGAAGATGTCCACTTTGCCGTCACAGTTATAGTCGCGCAACAGCGCCCAGTCGCGCAATTTCGGAAACGGCTGAATGGAGTCGTAAGCATGGCTAACGGTGTAGTGCGCTTGCCCCTGCGTTCCTGTGTTCAGGAGAAAAACGGGCTTATTGCCGCTGCGGTCGAAAATGAAAATGTCCAGCAGCCCGTCGCCGTTGAGGTCGATGGAGGAAGGCTGCGGATTGTTGAGGCCGCCCGCCCAGGCCAGCGGCAATGCAGCGCCGTCGCGGCTCACGGGGACGCCCCCGCCGAAATGGAGATCGGTCTGGGCAAATGAGGCCATCGGTGCCAAAACGATAAGTGCGAAAGGAAGGATCGGAAAGCGCATGCTGTTCTCCCGGTTGATCAGGATGGGTGCGAAGATATTGATCATGGGAACGTGACGTGACTAGCAGGAGGTAAGTATCAACCGGGTTGGTCGATTATGCCATGCACTGGAAAATTTCTGGACGAAAAGCCTGACGGCCGATACGTATCAGCTCCGCTACGCGAGACCGGTACAAGAGCAAATACAAGACCTTATGAGAACCTGGAAAGAGCACTGAAAAAACAGGATCCGGTCCGGGGCACGCCTATCCTTCTATATTTGCCGCCCCGTTCACGGACCGTGCTCTACCGCAAGGCCTAAAACGTTGTAAAACAAACCTGTCCTTTCACTATGCAGAATAAAGGTGCGCTCTGGGTGTTCACCATCCTCTTGACGCTCGCCTGCCTCTGGCAGTTGTCGTTCTCCATTTTTACCAACAAGCTGGAAAGCCGCGCCACCGCAGCTGGCAAAGCCTACGCGGACTCAGTGATGAGCGCCGCCGATGGCCGGAACCACAACGTGGACTCCATGGAGCTCGCTTTCGAGAACCGGTACATCACCCAGCACAACGATGAAGTGGTCTATCCGATCTTCGGCTATACCTACAAGGAGTGCAAGGAGAAGGAAATGAACCTCGGCCTAGACCTTAAGGGCGGTATGGCCGTAACCTTGGAGGTGGATATCCCCGAGTTGGTGGACAACCTCAGCGGTAACAGCCAGGACCCCGCCTTCCGCACCGCGCTTACTGAGGCCCGCAAGCGCCTTACCAGCAGCGACAAGGATTATATCTCGCTGTTCGCTGAGGAGTTCAAAAAAATCGCACCCAATGGCAGCCTCGCCGCCATCTTCAGCTCGCAGGACAATGCCGCGATGTTCCCCCGCGACAGCAACAACGACCAGATCATCACGTCTTTGCGCGACCAAGCCCAGATCGCATTGAACAACACGGAGAAGATCCTCCGCACCCGTATCGACAAATTCGGTGTAGCCCAGCCCAGCATACAGAAGCAGAGCATGACCGGCCGCATCCAGATCGAACTGCCCGGCGTAAAGGACAAAGACCGTGTGCGTAACGTGCTGCAAAGCACAGCTAACCTGGAATTCTGGGAAACCTTCGATAATAACGATGTGTACATGAAGCTTTCCGAGGCCAACGACCGCCTCGCAGCCATCCTACACCCCGAAGCTGCGCGCTTGGATAGCATCAATAAAGCGGAAAAGACCGCTTTGGCCAACGATACCACGGCAACCGTAAAGGATAGCCTTGGGCTGAAGAAGGACAGCCTCGCCAGTACGATCGATACCTCGGCACAAAGTCTCACGGACCAGCTTTCCAACGACAGTCTTGGCAGCGATACCGCCCTGACCGATGCCGAAAGCCTCGCCAAAAGCCCCTTGCTGAACAAGGACCGACTGCAGCTCAACATCATGAATAACCAAGTGGTGCGCGGCGACGTGGTGGGCTATGCCGCTGTGAGCGACACCGCCATGGTGAACAAATTGCTGCGCATGTCACCGCCCAAGAGCCCGGACCCCAGCCAGGTGATGAAGCTGGCTTGGGGCAGTAAGTCCGTGCAAATGGGCACTGCCGACGGCAAGAGCCGTGAATTCCTCTCCCTGCACGCCTTGCGCGGCCCACGCGACGGCAAACCGAAGCTGGACGGTAGCTACATCACCGATGCCCGCCAAGACTTCGATATGAAAGGCGATGCCGAGGTGAGTATGCAGATGAATGCTGAAGGCGCCCAGAAATGGAAGCTGATGACCGGTGAGAACGTGGGCAAGCAGGTCGCGATCGTGCTGGACGGCTACGTGGTGTCGGCACCCAATGTGATGGGCGAAATTCCCGGCGGCCGCAGCAGCATCAGCATGGGCGGCGCTCAAGACCGCAACAAGCAGCTTGAGGAAGCGACCGACTTGGCGAACGTGCTGAAGGCTGGCGCACTGCCCGCACCGGCCCGCATCATCGACGAAACCGTGGTGGGTCCATCGCTCGGTGCAGAGAACATCAGCCGCGGCATGTGGTCGTTCCTGCTTTCCATTGTGCTGGTGATGGCCTTCATGGTGCTGTACTACAACGGTTCCGGCTGGGTGGCCAACGTGGCATTGCTCGCCAATATCTTCATCCTGCTGGGCACCTTGGCCTCCATCCAAGCTTCGCTCACGCTGCCTGGCATCGCCGGTATCATCCTCACGGTTGGTATGGCCGTGGATGCCAACGTACTCATCAACGAACGTATCCGGGAGGAATTACGACACGGAAAAGCCGTGAAGACCGCCGTGGACCTTGGCTACAAACATGCACTGTCGGCGATCTTGGACTCCAACATCACGTCCTTCGTCATGGCCATCATCCTGTATTTCTTCGGTGGCGGCCCTGTGAAAGGCTTCGCAACCACGCTGGGCATCGGTATCCTCACATCGCTCTTCACCGCCATCTTCATTACCCGCCTCATCATTGACCGCAGGTTGGATAATGGCAAGTCCCTTAGTTTCTGGCACAACTGGAACAAGGACATCTTCGCCAATGTGAAGGTGGATTTCATGAGCAAGCGCTTCATCATGTATGCGGTTTCCGGTACCCTCATCGCAGTGGGCCTGTTCTCCATGTTCACCCGCGGTTTCAACTATGGCGTGGACTTCTCCGGTGGCCGTCAATACGTAGTGAAGTTCGACAAGACCGTGGACGTGGAACAAGTGCGCGCTGCTCTGGAAAACGCCTTCAACGCCGGCGAGGAAACCCGCAGCAGCGTGAACGTGAAAACCTACGGCGGAAGCGATCAAGTAAAGATCACCACGAATTACATGATCAAGAACGCCGCCACCAACACCGATGAGGTGGTGGAAGGCAAGCTGAACGGCGCATTGGCCCAGTTCGGCGGCGCGCCGCCGTTGGAATCACGTAAGGTGGACCCGGTGATCAGCGACGACATCCGCAATAATTCATTTTGGGCCGTAGGCTTGTCGCTCATCTTCATCTTCATCTATATCCTGGTGCGTTTCCGCAACTGGCGCTTTGGCCTCGGTGCCGTGCTCTCCCTTGTACACGATGCGCTCATTGTGATGGGCGTGTATTCGCTGTTCTATTCGATCATGCCCTTCAGCATGGAAATTGATGAGCAGTTCATTGCCGCGATACTTACCGTGATCGGCTTCTCCATCAACGATACCGTGGTGGTGTTCGACCGGATACGCGAGTACCTGCAGGACCACAAACGCGATCCGTGGGGCCAAGTGTTCAACCGTGCCATCAACTCCACTTTGGGCCGTACCATCAACACCTCGTTGACGGTGATCATCGTGCTGCTGGTGATCTTCCTCTTCGGTGCAGACTCTATCAAAGGCTTCGTGTTCGCCATGCTTGTTGGTATCGGCGTAGGAACCTATTCCTCGATCTTCGTGGCCAGCGCCATCGTTGTGGACCTTCACAAGGACACACTTCCCCAGAAGAAAGGCTGAATTTGAGTTCTGTTTTTTTCATGGAAACCCCGCTACGGCGGGGTTTCCTGTTTTTGGGGAATAGGGGATATGCGTCAGGGCCATGGAGGATCACTGAGGTTGGGTGGAACGAATGAAAGAGGGTCATCAGCGTTCCTGTTCGCCGGTCACCAAGCAAGGATCCCTACTTTCGCACCCTTAATGGGCGTGTTACTTTTTCTGGATGTCAGCGGCGGCGAATTGCTCGTGGTGTTGCTGTTCGTGCTGCTTTTCTTCGGCAGCAAGGGCGTTCCCGACGTGGCCCGCACCATGGGCCGCGCCATGCGCCAGCTCCGCGATGCCACTGCGGACGTGCAACGCGAGATTGAAAAGGGCGCTTCGGATGTGAAGAAGGGCTATGAGCAGCAACGGCAAGTGTTCCGCATCGAGCCTCCGGAAAAAGCAGCGCCGCAGAAGTTGGTCCAGGCTGAAGAAGTGCCCGCCGCACCCCCCACGCCGGAAGAGCCCCAGGTTGCACCGGACGCTAATGCGAAATCCGCTCCGGACAAACCGGCGGCATAGAAACAGGTTGTCACTTAAATGTGTGGGAACCGCTAATAGCCGTTCCCAATGCACTTCGTAGTTACCACAAGTATTTCCGGCCACACCATGGTGTGAATTACCGGGCGGGTCAAGCCGGGGCGAATTGTTTGTATCCTCATTGGATAGCCTGATTGTCTAAACTTTGGGCTGGCCACCACCGTTTTACACCCTGTTGGAAAATTGGATGCAACTTTTTTGCCTTCACCCCCCTCTTCAACATACCTTCGCTGCCGAAAATCCACCATTTTTCCCATGGCAACCCCCAATTTGCGTTCCAAGGCGCTCTCCGACGTGCTCGGCCGCCTGCCCAAGCATGTGCCGCGCCCGAGCAGCCGCATCAGCGACTATTTCGGGAGCAACGTCTTCAATGAAGGCGCCATGCGCATGTTCCTTACTGAAGATGCTTACCGCGCCGTGCGACAGGCCATCGACAAAGGCACGCGTATTGACAGGAAGCTCGCCGACCAAGTCGCCAGCGGCATGAAGGAATGGGCCGCCAGCAAAGGCGCCACGCATTACACGCACTGGTTCCAGCCGCTCAATGGGTCCAGCGCGGAAAAGCACGATGCCTTCTTCGAGCCTTTGGGCGATGGTCGCAGCATCGAGCGCTTCGACGGCGGCATGCTGGTGCAGCAGGAGCCCGACGCAAGCAGCTTCCCCAGCGGCGGCATCCGCAATACGTTCGAAGCACGTGGATATACCGCCTGGGACCCGGGAAGCCCCGCCTTCCTGATCAACCAGACACTCTGCATCCCCACCATTTTCGTGAGCTACACCGGCGAGGCATTGGATTTTAAGACCCCGTTGCTGCGATCCGTGCGCGCGCTTGACGAGGCCGCAACCGCCGTGTGCCAGTATTTCGACAAGAACGTCCAGAAAGTGATCGCCACCTTGGGTTGGGAGCAGGAGTACTTCCTCATCGATGAATCGTTCTACTTCGCCCGGCCGGACATCATGATGGCCGGACGCGCATTGTTCGGCCACGGGCCGGCCCGCGGGCAACAGCTGGAAGACCATTACTTCGGCAGCATCCCCGAGCGCACCGTCGCTTACATGCGCGAGTTTGAGACCGAAGCCCTGAAACTCGGCATCCCCGTAAAAACACGCCACAACGAAGTAGCTCCCAATCAATTCGAGTGCGCCCCGGTGTTCGAGGAGATGAACCTCGCCGTGGACCACAACATGCTGCTGATGGACGTGATGGAAAAAACGGCGCGCAACCACGACATGCGCGTGCTGTTCCATGAAAAGCCTTACGCCGGCGTGAACGGAAGTGGCAAGCACAACAACTGGAGCCTCGCCACGGATACCGGCGTGAACCTGTTGCGGCCAGCCAAAACGCCCAAAGAGAACATCCAGTTCCTCACTTTTTCGTGAGCACGATCGCCGCTGTGCAGGCCCATGCGGACGTGCTGCGGGCCAGCATCGCCACAGCAAACAACGATCACCGCTTGGGCGCGAACGAAGCCCCGCCCGCCATCATCAGCGTCTTCATCGGAGAATACCTTACCGGACTGTTGGACGAGCTGGAGAAAAACATAAAAGCCAGTATGAGCCCCGCCAGCAAGACCGAGCTGAAGCTGGACATTGGCCGCATTCCGCAGGTGCTGTTGGACAACACGGACCGTAACCGTACTTCCCCCGTGGCCTTTACGGGCAACAAATTCGAGTTCCGGGCGGTGGGTTCCAGCGCCAATTGCGCAGGCCCCATGACGGTGTTGAACACCATCGTCGCAGCCGAACTCCGCCAATTCAAGAAATCCGCCGATGCCTTGATCAAAAAGGGCGTGAAGAAGGATGAGGCCATTCTGCGTACGATCCGCGACCTGATCGTGCGCAGCAAGGCGATCCGCTTTGAGGGCAACGGCTATGGCGATGCATGGAAAGCGGAGGCCAAAAAGCGCGGCCTCTCCAACCGCACCGACACACCGCGCGCTCTGGATGCCTGGAGCGAAAAGGACACCAAGCAGCTTTTTTCCGACATGGGCGTCCTCTCCGCCAAAGAACTGGAAGCCCGGCACGAGATCGAACTCCACAGCTATACCCTGAAGGTGCAGATCGAATCCCGCGTGTGCGCGGACATGGCCGTGAACCACCTGCTGCCCGCTGCTGTGCATTACCAAAACCGCTTGATCGTGAACGTGCGTGGCTTACGCGAGGTATTGGGCGCGAAGGACGGCGCGAAGGCGTCTGCCACCCAGCTCACGCTCATCACCGAGATCAGCAGCCATATTGAACGCATCAAAACCTTGAGCGATGAAATGACCGAGGCCCGCAAAAAGGCCAACGTCATTGCCGACCCTCGCGCCAAGGCCATAGCCTATTGCGATACGGTGCGGCCTTTCCTGGACCAGATCCGCTACCACGCCAACAAGCTGGAACTGCTGGTGGACGATGAACTGTGGCCCTTGCCAAAAATGCGGGAGCTGCTATTTACGCGCTAATGGCATCCAATGGCCATGTCCGTTCATGCCTTTGCCACAGTCCAAGCGCGGCTGATCGGTGCAATAAGCGGAACATTTTCGCGGATCAGTATTGTGAAATGCGGACTTTGCTTATTTTCGCCCGGCTCCTTTGCACGGGGCGACACACACCAATCCGATGAAGAGCATGAGGAAGTTGATGGCCTGCGCAATGTTCATTTTGGCAGCCGCAAGCGGTGCCATGGCGCAAAGCAAGCAGGCCGAAGAGGCCGATGACGCCTTCAAGAAGGGCTTTTTCTACAACTCGATCGAGCTGTACAAAAAGGCCTACACCACCGAAAAACAAGCCAGCGAGAAAGCCGTGCTGATCTATAAGGTGGCCGAGGCCTATCGCGCATTGGGCGACGCGGAAAATGCCGAGGTGTGGTACGAAAAGGCCAATAAGGCCCAGTATCCGGACCCCATTACCTACTACCGCATCGGTGAGGCGCTGAAAGAGCAGGGCAAATACGCCGATGCCATCGTGGCTTACAACAAGTACAAGGAGAAGAATCCCGGTGACATGCGTGCGGATGCCAGCTTGGCCTCCTGCAAACAGGCCCAAGCTTGGGAAGAGGCCCCTTCGCGCTATAAAGTGGACCCCGAAGTGCTCCTCAATAGCACCGAATATGACTTCAGCGCCGCTTTCAGCGACATGAAGAACAGCGACGTGGTATTCGCCAGCAGCCGCCCCGCTTCCACCGGTACCGAGACCGATGGCATCGTTGGGGAGAGCTTTACCGACCTTTTTAGCAGCAGCCGCGACAAGCTCGGCAAATGGAGCGAGCCCGTGCGACTCCCACCCGCAGTGAACACACCTGCCCACGAAGGCAGTGCCACGTTCAATTCGAAGCGTAACATGATGTACTTCACCCGGTGCCCGCACGAGAAGAAAAAGGCCTTCGGTTGCGATATCTGGATGACCAAAAAAGTGGGCAACGATTACAGCGCTCCTGAAATGCTCAACCTGCGCCCGCAGCAGGATAAGAACGACACTTCCATCGTCACCATCGGGCACCCTACGCTCTCAAAAGATGACGGCATGCTGCTCTTCAGCAGCAACATGAAAGGTGGCCAAGGCGGAAAGGATCTATGGAAAGTGATGCTCGACAAGAGCGGAATGCCCACTGGTCAACCTGCTAATCTCGGTAAGGACATCAATACGCCCAAGGACGAGATGTTCCCCTTCCTGCGCGACAACGGTAACCTCTACTTCGCCAGCAACGCGCCCGGTGGCATGGGCGGAATGGACATCTACATGGCCGAAAAACAGGCGATGGCACATGGGGCCACATGGAGAACCTGAAGTACCCGGTGAACAGCAGCGGCGACGACTTCAGCATCATCTTCGACGGCGTGGAAGAGCGCGGTTACTTCACCAGCGACCGCCCCGGCGGAAAAGGAGAGGACGATATCTGGCGCTTCTATGTGCCGGACATGGTGTTCGCACTGCAAGGTACCGCCGTGGACAAGGAGACCGGAGAACCACTGCCTGATGCCAAAATCGAAGTGGTGGGCACTGATGGCTCCAACTTCTCCACACTCGCCGACGCCGACGGCAAGTTCAGCTTTGAAGAAAATGGCAAGGACCGCTACATCAAGGAGAATACCAGCTACACCGTGCGGGCCACCAAGGAAAACTATTTGGTGGTGAACGACCAGATCACCACCGTGGGCCTCACCGAGAGCACCACCTTCGTGAAGGAATACCTGCTCCAGCCCGTTTCTCCCGATAAGGCCATCGCACTGCCTGAAGTACAGTTCGATCTCGGCAGCGCCGCCCTCCGTCCCGAAGGAAAGGACTCGCTGCAGACCCTGTACCAAACTTTGGTTGATAACCCTACGATCATCATTGAGCTGGCTGCCCACACGGACAGCCGCGGCAGCGACAAAGCAAACATTACATTGAGCCAGAACCGTGCTCAAAGCTGCGTGAACTACTTGGTAAGCAAAGGCATCGACCCTGCTCGCATGGTGGCCAAAGGCTACGGCGAAACCCGCCTCCGCATTACCGACGCTGAGATCGCCAAAATGGCTACTACAGAGGAAAAGGAAGCGGCACACCAGAAGAACCGCCGTGTGGAATTTACTGTGAAAAGCTTCGGGTATGTGCCCACAGAAGGTGCGCCGGGCTCCAACTAACACCGTTGATAACGAAAAAGGCATCCCGGTTTCGGGGTGCCTTTTTTCTTGACCGGAATGGAAGATAAATCCCGTTATGCCCAACGCGGTGTAAGCAGTGCCAAGGAGGACGTGCATGCGGCCATCGCCGGGCTGGACAAGGGACTCTTTCCTCGTGCGTTCTGCAAAATCTCCCCCGATATACTCACGGGAAGCAGTGAACACGCCGTGGTGATGCACGCCGATGGTGCCGGTACAAAGAGCGCATTGGCCTATGCATACTGGCGTGAAACGGGTGACCTCTCCGTGTGGAAAGGCATCGCCCAAGATGCCGTGGTGATGAACCTGGACGACCTGCTGTGCGTGGGTGCCGTGGACAAAATCTTGCTGAGCAGCACCATCGGCCGCAATAAACGCTTGGTCCCCGGTGAAGTGGTGAAGGCCATCATCAACGGCACAGAGGAACTGCTGCAGCAGCTGCGCGACCTCGGCATCGGGATAGATAGCACAGGCGGGGAAACCGCCGATGTGGGCGATCTGGTGCGCACCCTTATCGTAGACAGCACCGTGGTATGCCGCATGCGCCGTGACCAAGTGGTGGACAATGCCCGCATACAGGCCGGGGACGTGGTGGTGGCACTTGCGAGTTCCGGCCAGGCCACCTACGAGGATGCCTACAACAGCGGCATCGGCAGCAACGGCCTCACCAGCGCGCGACACGACGTGTTCGCCAAGGCTATCGCCGAACGCTATCCGGAGACTTTTGATCCTGGAACGCCAAGTGAATTGGTCTACTGCGGACAGGCCCAACTCACGGACCCATTGCCCGGCACGCCGCTCGATTTCGGCAGGGCCGTGCTATCGCCCACGCGCACCTACGCGCCCGTGGTACGGGCAGTACTTGCCGAGATGCATCCTGACGTGCACGGCATGGTGCATTGCAGCGGCGGCGCCCAGGCCAAAGTGCTGCACTTCATTGAAAAATTGCGTGTGGTGAAGAACGATTTATTCCCTGTGCCGCCGCTGTTCGCCGCAATCCAGCGTATGAGCGGCACGCCGTGGAAGGAAATGCACACCGTGTTCAACATGGGCCACCGCATGGAATTCTACGTTCCGGAGGCAAGAGCGGAGGCCATCATCAACATCGCGAAAAGCTTCCGCATCGATGCCAAGGTGATCGGCCATGTGGAGGCCGCGCCCAAAGCGGAAGTGTTGCTTACAGCACCGGACGGAATACACTGCTACCCTTGATCCATTCGCAATCGCTCTCGACGAGCGATGCAACTTCACCATGAGCGAGCTCCTCACCAAATTAGCATCCCTGCACGAACGGCGTGAAGAGGTGGGCAAGCAATTGGCCGATCCCGCCGTGATCGCGGACCGCAAGCGCTTCGTTGAAATGAACCGCACCTACCGCGAACTGGAACCGGTGGACGAAGCCTACGAACGCTTCAAACGATTGCAGGATGACCTGGCGCGCACCGAACGTGATGAATCGCGCGAGAAAATTGCCGCGATGGAGGAGGAGGTCCGTATTCTGCTTACGCCGAAAGACCCCAACGACGAACGCAATTGCACAATGGAGATCCGCGCCGGGACCGGCGGCGATGAAGCCGGCATTTTCGCGGGTGACCTCTTGCGCATGTACCTGCGTTTCTGCGATGCCCAAGGCTGGAAAGCTGAAATTGCGGACCAGAGCGACAATAGCGCAGGCGGCGTTAAAGAAGCCGTGGTAAACGTGGAAGCGAATGGCGCTTATGGCGTGTTGAAATTCGAGGCCGGCGTTCATCGCGTGCAGCGCGTGCCCCGCACCGAAGCCAGCGGGCGCATCCACACCAGCGCCGCCACCGTGGCCGTACTGCCCCAAGCAGACGAGCAAGACGTGGAGGTGAAGGACAGTGACGTGAAAATGGAAACCTCGCGCAGTGGCGGAGCTGGCGGGCAGAACGTGAACAAGGTGGAGACGAAGGTGCGCCTCACGCATATCCCCACAGGCCTTGTCGTGATGTGCCAGACCGAACGGAACCAGCTCGGCAACCGCATGAAGGCCATGCAGATGCTGCGCAATAAGCTCTACGACGAACAAGTGCGCGCTGCGGATGAAGCCCAAAGCGCCCACCGCAAAAGTCAAGTGGCCAGTGGAGATCGCAGCGCGAAGATCCGCACGTACAACTATCCCCAAAGCCGCATCACGGACCACCGCATCGAGCTTACTGTACACAACCTCACCGAGGTAATGGACGGTGCGTTGCTCCCCATCATTGAAGCACTGCAGCTCGCCGACCGGGCCGAAAAACTTCGCGAAAGCTCAGCAGCTTGAACAGCTGATGCAAGAAGAGGTTTCAGTTTTCCAAATGCTATTGCGTCCTTTGCACGCCTCCTTGAAGATCACATCCGTCCAATGACCCGCGAAGAACTCGTCCGCGCCGTCCGCACCAAGCGGAGCCTGCTGTGCGTGGGCCTGGACACGGAGGAAAACATGCTTCCGGAGCCGTTCCGGTCTTTGCACCATCCCGTGCGTGCTTTTAATCACGCCATCATCGAAGCCACCCACGATCTGGCCGTGGCCTATAAGCTCAACCTCGCATTCTACGAAGCCCGCGGCACCGAGGGCTGGCAAGATCTGGAAAGCGCAGTAGCCCTGATCAACCGGGTGGGTGGATGCTTCACCATCGCGGATGCCAAACGCGGCGACATCGGCAACACGGCCCGGAAATATGCGGAGGCCTTCTTTACGAACCTCGGCTTCGACGCCATCACGCTTTCACCCTACATGGGCCGCGACAGCATTACGCCGTTCCTGGGCCAGCGTGGCAAATGGGCCATCGTGCTGGGCGCCACGAGCAATGAAGGAGCGGAAGATTTCCAGTTCCTGAAAGTGGGTGAAAACAAGGAACCGCTTTATGCCAAGGTGATCGCGGATGTGGCCCGTTGGGGCACGCCGAACGACCTGATGTTCGTGGTGGGCGGTACCCGCCCCGATGTGCTGAAGGCCGCGCGCGCCGCAGCTCCAGGACATTTCTTTCTCGTGCCCGGTATCGGTGCCCAAGGAGGAAACCTGAACGCCGTGCTCGATGCGGCCATCACTTCGGACGGCGGGGTGCTCGTCAATAGTTCGCGCGGCATTTTGCAGGCCGGCAATGGGGATGATGCCGTGGCCATGGCCCGCAAGGCCGCCCAAACCCTGCAAAGGGAAATGGAAACCGCGTTGCGGAGGAGGGGCGTGGTGTAGGGGCGATGCATGCAGCGCCCAAACACCACGACCTTACACCACGGAACGGCATTATCTTATCGGCGGAGAAAGGACGAAAAATCCGTCAAGATGGAGCGCGCCGGTCATGTTTTGGAATACACGGAGGTCACGGAAAGCAGCGCCAGCGATGTGTTGTTGGACCCCGCGTTCCCTTACGGCGAGGAATTGCTGCAATCCTTGTGGGAGGCCGGGCTGTATGATGCCAAAGACCTGCGTACTACCGATGGGCAGCCTTTGGAAGTGCTGAAGGCCGGGCGCATCCAACAGAACAGCGGCCCCGACCTGCGCGATGCCTTGGTGCGCATCGAGGGGCAGCTTTGGGCCGGTACCGTGGAAATACACCTGCGGGCCAGTGCATGGGATGCCCATGGCCACCAGCATGATCCCGCTTACAACAACGTGGTGCTGCACGCCGTGCATACCCACGATGCCGATGTCCGCACCGAAAGCGGCACCTTGCCGCCCACCGTTGAGCTGCGCCACCGTTTGGACCCGCGCCACATTGCGCTGCACCATGAACTGATGACCGGCCAAGGCTGGGTGCCTTGCGCGGCGCACATCGGGCGCGTGGACAACAGCCGCACGGGGCCTTGGTTGGAGCGCTTGCTGATCGAGCGTTTGGAGCGCCGCACACTGGAAACGGAAGCGCTCTTCCGCCAGCTCGGATGTGATCCAGCGGAAACCTTCCATCATCTTTTGCTGCGTGCGTTGGGCGCACCGGTGAACACGGAGGCCTTTGCCATGCTGGCCCACGCACTGCCGTTGCGCCTTCTATTGAAATACCACGCCGACCCGTTGCGCTTGGAAGCATTGCTGTTCGGACAGGCCGGGTTGTTACCGGAAATTCCCGAAGAAGAACATCCACGGCGATTGGTGGAAGAATACCGCATTTTGGCCGGGTTGCACGGCCTGCGTCCCATGCCTGCCGCGGCTTGGAAGTTCGGGCGCATGCGGCCCGCCTCGTTCCCCAATGTGCGTTTGGCACAATTGGCCGTGTTGTTGGCGCAGATCGGGCCTGCATACGGAGACCTGCTGGAAACCGATGATCCCGCCGTGCTACGCGAACTGCTTGGCGTGGAGGCCACCGGCTTTTGGAATGAGCATTTCAACTTCGGCCCAGCCACCAAGCCCGCTCGGAAACGGATAGCCGAAGAGACAGCGGACCGGCTGGTGCTCAATGCCGTGGTGCCGTTCCTGTTCACCATGGGCCGGGTGCGCGGCGATGATGCCTTGGTGGATCGCGCAATGTGTTTGCTGGAGCGGCTTCCCGCCGAAACGAACAACATCACTTCCGGATTTGAAGAACTGGGCCTGCCAGCCGCTAACGCGGGGCGCGGCCAAGCCCTGATCGAGCTGAAAACCCGCCATTGCCAAGAACGGAAATGCCTGAATTGCCACATCGGTTCACACCTGCAGAAAGTGGTCGGGAGGGTTGAAGGGCAACCGTGAAAAGTTCCACACGGCATTTACACCCGCCTGCCAGTTTCGTATTTTGCGCCCTTCGGCACCGCCCGCCAACCATGATCGAGCACGCAAAAACTTTTTTGGAGCACAAAGCCTTCGGCGTGTGCGAATGGTGGGCGCACAAGCTCAACATCAAGACCGAGCAGGTGCGCCTCAGCTTCATCTACTTGGGCTTTGTAACCGCCGGACTAAACGTGGTGGCGTACTTGGTGATGGCCTTCGTGCTGGAGCATAGGAGCGCATCAAGCGGCCTTTTGCCAAGCTCAGTACCGTGTGGGAATTGTGAACGCACCGGATGACCAACAACGACATCCTGAAAAAGCTTCGCGTTGCATTAAAGCTCCGTGATGACGAGATCGTAAAGATCCTGGCCTTGGTGGATTTCCGAACGACCACCTCTGAACTCGGCGCTTTCTTCCGTGCGGAAGACCACCCGAACTACAAAGAGGCGGGTGACCAGTTGCTGCGGAATTTCCTCAATGGACTGGTGATCCATTTGCGCGGACCACGGCCACAGAAAAAGGAATAGCTGTGGCGCGCGGATTCGCGCCCCTGCCTTAGTTTCGCCCACATGAAGGTGCTTCTTACCGGCAGCAACGGCTTGTTGGGACAAAAACTGGTGGAAGCATTGCGCGTGGATCCCGCAATGGAGTTGTTGGCCACCTCACGCGGGCCGGACCGAAGTGCAGCGCCCCTTGGACTGAAATACCTGCCGCTGGACATCACCGATGCAAGTGCTGTAGATGCGGTCTTCGATACTTTTTCGCCGAAAGTGGTGATCCACACAGCCGCCATGACGAACGTGGATGCTTGCGAATTGGATCCCGCTGCCTGCACCTTGCAGAACGTCACCGCCACGAAGAACCTGCTGAGCGCAGCGATACGGCACGACAGCCATTTCATTTTCCTTAGCACCGATTTCATTTTTGACGGAAAAGCCGGGCCTTACAAAGAGGACGATGTTCCTGCGCCGCTGAGCATCTACGGCCATTCCAAGTTGGACGGGGAGAAGCTCGTGCAGGCCGCCGGATTGAAAAAATGGGCCATTGCGCGCACCATCATCGTGTACGGTCATGCTGCCGGTTTGAGCCGGGGCAATGCCGTTTCATGGGCTAAGGGCGCGCTGGAAAAAGGCGAGCCGATGCGCGTGGTGGACGACCAATACCGCATGCCAACATTGGCTGAAGACTTGGCCGACGGCTGCATCCGCATCGCGAAGCGCGGCGCAACCGGCATCTACCACCTCAGCGGCCCGGACGGCATGACGATCTTGGAACTGGTGCAACGCGTAGCCACCTTCTTCAAGCTGGATCCAAGTCCAGTACAAGCCGTGAAAAGTGATTCCCTCGGCCAACCCGCCAAACGACCGCCGGTAACGGGCTTTATTCTGGACAAAGCCCGACGCGACCTCGGCTACGCCCCGCGTACGTTTGAGCAAGGACTGGCCGTGTTGAAAGAACAGTGGGCGGCGAAGCATTGAACCATGCTAAGGCCGAACCCTAATTTTAAGGAACGGCTGAGGGATACATTCCACATGCACCGTGGCGAGCGGCGCGGGCTGTTGATCCTCGCCGCGCTGTGCATGCTCGCCATGTGCTGGGTAACGTGGGAACAATGGCTGAGGCCGCGGTTTGTTGAAGATCCATCAACGCTGCAAGTGGTGTGGGCCACGCTGAGCGACACCACGGATGCAGGTTCCGCCTATGCCACGCACCGGTCTTTCGAAGACGTGAAGCCGTTCAACTTCGACCCCAATACCAACACCGCCGAACAATGGGCCGCGCTGGGATTAAGCGAGCGCCAAGCAGCCAGCATCATGCGCTACGTGGAACGCGGCGGGAAATTCCGGAGCAAAGCCGACCTCGCGAAAATGCGCGTGGTGGACCCGGAGCTTTTCGCTCTGTGGGAGCCGTTCGTGCAGTTGCCGGACCAAGCGGAACGCACCCCATACGCGGACCGCGACCATGTACAATGGCCTAAAAGAGACAGCGCTTGGCAGAAATATCCGCCCCGCGAGCCGCGCGCACCAAGGGAAAAAGTGGAATTGAACACCGCCGATACATTGGCCTTGACCGCTTTGCCCGGCATCGGTCCGGCCTTTGCGCGCGGAATTACCAAGTACCGCGACCGACTTGGCGGTTTCACCAGCATGGACCAATTGGCAGAGGTGTGGGTGCTGAAGGACAAGCCCGATGCCGTGGAGCGTATCCGCGAACTGGTGGTGCTGGACCCGGCGCTTGCCCGACATATCCCGATAAACAGTTGCACCGCCGATGACCTGGGCGCACACCCGTACGTGGGCTGGAAACTTGCAAAAGCCATCGTGGCCTACCGCACACTGCACGGGCCTTACTTGGACGCGGAATCGCTGAAAGGATGCGTGCTGGTCACCGACAGTACGGTGCAGCGCATAGGGCCCTACCTTGATTTCCGGTGATCTTGAACAGTTGATCCTCGCGATTATTTGATGGGGTAAACGAATCTGTACCCAAGCACCCCAATGGGTGATTCACCCAAGCAGACCATATGTTGTAATCATCCGTGTTCATCTGTGTCATCTGTGTTCATCCGTGTTCATCCGTGGTTCCATGGCATTTAGGCATCACGCCTATAGGCGTGCGCTCTAAATCCGATATACTTGCCCTTATGGCACCTTAATCGCGGTTGCCGTAAACTTGCGATCCTTTCAACACCCTATCCCGCTTCACACCCAACACTTTTCCTCTCCATGGAATTCAACGAGAACGAGAACAGCAAAATGATCGTGCAAAGTGTGCGCGATCTCGTGGAACGTGAAGTACGACCGAGTTTGATGGATTGGGATGAGCGCCAACACATGCCGATCGACCTCTTCAAGAAACAGTTCGGCCCCGCCGGCATGCTGGGGGTTTTGGTGCCGGAAGAGTACGGTGGTGCCGGATTTGGTTACCATGAATACGTGGATACCATCGTGGAGGTGGCGCGGGTTTGCGGCAGCGTGGGCCTAAGCGTAGCCGCGCACAATTCGCTTTGCACGGGCCACATCATGTACTTCGCCAACGCGGAACAGAAAAAGCGTTGGCTACCGAAATTGGCTACCGGTGAATGGCTCGGCGCATGGGCGCTCACCGAGGCGGGCACCGGCAGCGATGCCATGCGCATGGCCACTACGGCCCGCAAGGAAGGCAAGGAGTGGGTGATCAACGGTACCAAGAACTGGATCACGCACGGCATCAGCAGTGACGTGATGGTGGTGATCGCCCGCACCGGCGAACTGCTGGACAGTAAGGGTATGACCGCCTTCGTGGTGGAGCGCGGCACCAAGGGCCTCAAGGCCGGCAAAAAAGAAAACAAGCTGGGCATGCGCGCCAGCGAAACTGCCGAAGTGATCTTTGAGGATTGCCGCATTCCGGAGGAGAACATGCTCGGCAAGGAAGGTGAAGGATTCAAACAGGCCATGAAAGTTCTGGACGGCGGCCGCATCAGCATCGCGGCGCTTTCACTTGGCATTGCAAAAGGCGCACTGGACGCCAGCGTAGCGTATTCCAAGGAGCGTCACCAGTTCGGTAAGCCCATCTCGGAATTCCAGGCCATCAGTTTCAAGATCGCCGACATGGCCACGCGCATCGAAGCAGCGGAACTGTTGATCCGCCAAGCCTCGGACCTGAAGAACAGGGGACTGCCCATGACCAAGGAAAGCGCCATGGCGAAATACTACGCCAGCGAGGTAAGCGTGTACGCTGCCACGGAAAGCGTGCAGATCTTCGGGGGCTACGGCTACACCAAGGATTTCCCCGTAGAGAAATTCTACCGCGATAGCAAGCTCTGCACCATCGGTGAAGGCACCAGCGAGATCCAAAAACTGGTGATCAGCCGGGAAATCCTTCGCTAAGCGTCACTTTTTAGATTGTCGATCACGCAGCAGGCGTACCCAATACGTGCATGAGCTTTTGGTAGGCCGCTTCGTGTGCTGCCTTGCTGAAGTGCTCCAGTGCCAACGCGCGCATGTGCATGCGCGTGTCGGCGTCCGTGCGATGCAAGTCGGGAATGTCTGTGCCCGCGCCTACGCAAGTGCCGGCGCATTCGCGCAATACGAAGCCGCCGTAGTCGCCAATGTGCGGAGATATGAGGACTGGAAGACCTGCCAACAAGTATTCTGCGAACTTGGTGGGGGAGGCTACCCGGTTGGTGATGCTGTCCTCGCGAACCAACAGACCGTGATCACACGCTGCTAACAATGCGGGCACGTCGGCAGCATCCACCCAACGGCGCAATACACGGCCCGGGAATTTTGCAGCTAACGCGTCGATGCCGAAGGCCGAGCGGCTCAGGAATAAAACTTTCACGAGCGGCTGCTCCATCAAGACAGCGCCCAGTATTTCTTCCAACAGGCTGAAGGATTGCCATCCGGCAACGGAACCTGCATACACCAGCACCACGTCTTCCGCCGACAAGCCTAAAGCTTCCCGGTCCGTAAGCGAGCTGCCTGCATCCTGCGCGGCTGCGGTGCCCAGCGTGCAAGGCACTACCACATGTTCCAACGACCGGTATCCGAATTGTTTCTGCCAGTTCGCTACCAACGCGTTACTGACGGCCAGGCGGATGTCGCTTTTTTCCAAGGCCTCCTTTTCCGTGGGCCGCACTTGGGCGATCAAGGCATCATCGTCCACGATGCGGTATTCCTCCCACTCGGCGCCATAAGCACCGCGAGCATCAAAGCCCACCTTGCCCACCAAGCCGCGATCGCGCATCCGCAAGGCCATCCACGTGGCGAAAGGGCCGCGGGCCATAATTCCCGATGGCCGCAACATCCGGCATGCCCATGCAAGGATGTGCGAGTTCATCCGCCAGCGTTGCATGGTGGGTACCATAGGCAACACCAGCACTGTTGGCGCATGCTTTTTAATCGCTTTACGCGTCTTCCAAAAGCTGCGCGGGCTTACCAACGCTAACAGTCGCACGCGCTCTTCGCCCAAGCTGTTCAGGTGGGCCACCACGTCCGTAACCTGGCTCCAGTAGATGCCGGACGGCTGGTCGTTATAGGTAAGATAGAGGACCACGGGTTGGAGCTTTGTGCTTACAATTTTGCGAGCACGTCGAACACGCGTTCGGTGGCGTGCCCGTCCCAAAGCGGGAGCACTTCTCCGCGTGTGGCGCGGCCTTCGGAGATCTCCGTTATCGCGGAGCGCAACGCGTCCAAGTCGAAATCGATCAAGCGGTTGCTGCCCATGGTGATGGTGATGGGCCGCTCGGTATTCGGCCGCAACGTGAGGCAAGGCACACGCCGGTATGTGGTTTCCTCCTGGATGCCGCCGCTGTCGGTGATGACGAAGGCCGATGTGGCCACTAGTTTCTGGAAGTTGAAGTAGTCCAACGGGCCGGTAATGCGCAGGTTTGGCAAGGCGTTCAGCCGGTCCATCAACTTGTTTTCGCGCAGCTTGGCGGTGGTGCGCGGATGAACGGGGAACACCACGTTGCGGTCTTTTGCCACAAAGGCGATCAGCTCGGTGAGCTTTGCCAGTTCGCCCGCGTGGTCCACGGTGGCGGGGCGGTGGATGGTCATCAACACGTGGCCGCCTCTGCCCAAGTCCATTTCCTCCAACACAGTGGAGGCTTGTACTTCTGCATCGAAACCGACCAGCGTGTCGATCATGGTGTTGCCCACCATGTGAATGGCTTCTTTGGGCCGGCCTTCAGCAAGTAAATGGTCGACCCCGCTTTGCTCCGTAACGAAGAAGTGGTCGGTGATGCGGTCGGTGAGGATCCGGTTGATCTCTTCCGGCATGCCCATGTCACCGCTACGCAGGCCGCTTTCTAAATGGGCCAACGGTATGCCGAGCTTGTTGGCCACCAAAGCTCCGGCCAGCGTGCTGTTCACGTCGCCGGGTACCATGATCAGGTCGGGCTTTTGTTCTTCCACCACGCGTGTCAACGCCATCATGATGTGGCCCATCTGCGAAGGGGGAGAGGCATGCGGCGTGTCCAGGAAAAAGTCCGGCACCAGCTTGAACTGGTCGAAGAACACGGTGCTCATCTTCTCGTCGTAGTGCTGGCCGGTATGCACCAGTTGCACGTCCACGCCCCGTTGGCGGCCTACTTCTTTGAAGCGCGTCACCTTCATGAAGTTGGGGCGGGTGCCTACTACGATAAGGAGCTTTTTTACCATGGATGTATTTAACGCTTTGCGGCGAAGGTAGCCTTGGGGCAACGCTACCACGGCACGGGTGGTCCGGACCATTCACTGTACGCCGAAATGCCCATTAAAATTGGAAGTAGATGAACATGGTGGAACCGTATTGGCCAAGGAACAGGCAGCTTAATGCAAGGCCGAGGTACCATGCATACTGCGTTACCGTGCCTTGGATCCGACGCGTGCCTTTGGCCAATGCATCACCGAAGGGGTCGATCAACAGGAAGAGCGCCCCGATGATCACCGTGAGTGCCGCACTCGGACTTGTTATCACTTCCTTCAGTGCGTCCAGCTGCAAGCCTTCCACCGTCAATGTTGCGATCTTTCGCAGGATGAGGAACGCATCCTCGATGTTCTTCGCCCTGAAGAAAACCCATGCCAGCACGACGAGGTGAAAGGTGATGAAAACGTTAAGCAACCGCACCACCTGCTTCCCCGGTCCAATGCCGATCCTTTTTTGGAGACCGGCCCAAAAGCCGGCGAAAAGGATGGCCAGGATCAGATATGCGCCGTGCAGCGCGCCCCATGCCACGTATGTCCAATTGGCGCCGTGCCACAGACCGCTCACAAGGAATACGATCATCAAATTCCAATACCAGCGCCATTTCACCACGCGGTTGCCACCCAGTGGGATGTACAGGTAATCGCGGAACCAGCTGCTGAGGCTGATGTGCCAGCGCGACCAGAATTCGCTGATGTTGCGGCTGAGGTACGGCGTACGGAAATTTACCATCAGGTCGAAGCCCATGCAACGCGCCGCGCCCAAAGCGATGTCCGTATAGCCGCTGAAGTCGCAGTAGATCTGCAGGGCGAACAGGTAGGTGGCCAACAACAGCGCCGCACCGGAATGGTGGGCGGGGTCGTCATAGACCAAGTTCACTAAAACCGCGCAACGGTCAGCGATCACCAGCTTTTTAAAGAAGCCCCATAACATCTGCTTCAAGCCGGTAACAATGCGGTCCGGGTTGAAGTCGTGCCGTTCCTGCAACTGGTTCAACAGGTTACCGGGCCGCTCGATGGGGCCCGCCACCAACTGCGGCCAGAACATGACGTACAGCGCGAAGGTGCCGATGCGGCGCTCCGCTTTTTGGTGCCGCCGGTATACTTCGATGGTGTAGCTAAGGCTTTGGAAGGTGTGGAACGAAAGACCGATGGGCAGCAGGATGCCGAGGTCCGGAACGCTGTAGTGGAAGCCCATGCCTTGCACAACAGCCGCGATGCTTTCGTTGAGGAAATTGTAATACTTGAAGAAGGCAAGCACGCCGAGGTTCGCCAAGATGCTCGCTACCAACAGCATTTTCCGCCGTTTCCCTTCGCTGCGTTCGATCCAAATGCCAGCGACATAATCCACCGCGATGGTGAAGCCCAGGATAACGATGTACACGGGCACGAAGGCCATGTAAAACCAACAACTCGCACCCAAGAGCCACCAGCGCCGCCACTTATGGGGCAGCAGGAACCACCCTGCCGTTACCAACGGGAAAAAGATCAGGAAAGCGAGGCTGTTGAAAAGCATGCGCTGTCAATGCGAACGTGTGTCAAGCGGGCCGGCATGGCCCATCTGAAGCAATGCTCCGGCCAGTTCGGAGGTGAACAGGTGGGCACCCCGGTCGTTCAGGTGCCCTTCATCAAAGGCGTTCCGGGAAACGTAAAATTCCGGATGATGGGCCGGGTCACAAAGGTCGATGCATTGCGCCGCGGGCAGTGCCCTGAACAGCGCGAGCAACTTGGGTACTTGAACGGTGGCCAGCGGGGGTAGGACGAAGAGCAATCGACTGCCGCGCGCAGCGGCTTTTTCCGACAGCTCCATCAAGCGCTGAACTTGCATCGCATTGGCCTCCACCCGGCTTTCCCTGTAAAACGTGTCCAGTGCGGCCGCCCGCCTTTGAAGGATCGCGGTATCAGCCAGGAACGTGGCTTTGCGCTTGGCAAAAACCACATTCGCCCCCGTGGAGGCCATTTCCGTTTCCAAGGAGTAATAGCCATTTCCATGCAGGCCAAGCCAGGCAAGGCTGTCTGCCGGTGTGCCGTCCAAAAGATCATCGGCCAGGCCCGGAAGGAAAGCAGATTTGACCCCCGCTCTCAACGCTGCCAACACGTGCTCATTCCTCTTTTCCAAAGGCGCTTCAGCCCAGGCGTAGTGCACCATGGCCAAGGCCACTGGCGGAGTCATATAGTACCAAGAGCGGAAATTGTCCTGCTTGGTTTCATCGAGGAGCTGGTAGGCCGTCAGTTCCAGCAAGATCAACTTTGGCACATGCTCGCCATGTTCCAACAACCGGGCGCATGCCAGTTCGCTTTCCGGCGCGAAGGTGGACGGATAGCCGGCATTGAACGTTGTGAAGCCATCATGCAGCAACGAATCGAGCAGGGCGGGATCCACCTGCCGGAACAGGTGGCTGGAACCGATGATGACGCGGTCGTAGCGCTCTTCCCCGGCTTTCCGGACCTTGAATGCGAGGCCTGGATTTCCCCACATTGGCGGCAGCGCGATGTGAATGACCAACAAGACCACGGCCACAGCGGCCACCATGAGGAGAACGGCCTTAACGAGGTTCACCGTTTTCCACTTCGCCTTCCGGCCTTGTAGCGATGCGTCAATGGCCATCAACGGGTCGGTCTTCCGTTTCGGTCGTTGTCCGCGGCAACCAGCCTGCCATCAGCACAAAAAGCAGGGCAACAGGGTATTGCAGCATGTGTGACACATGCACGGAGATGGTTTCCAACGGAGCGGCCCATTGTGCCGCGAAATGTAACAGCAACGCCAGTACGATGAATCCGGCGAAGCCCAGAACGATCCCGCGGGAATAGCCCCAATGGCGGAACACCGAACGCGCAAGCAGTATGCACAAGCCCATGATCACAGCGGTGAACGCCGCGCCCAACAGCCACTTCAATCGCAAAAGCTCCGAAAGCTCCATGCCGGAGGTCCACCGGATGAATTGTGAGTGGGCGTAAGAAAACCGCGTGTGCCGAGCCAAGTGGTCGATCTGGTAGTTGAGGTTGATGAACAGGAATTCGCGCAATGCGCCCAGCGAGATGCCCACCAACAGAATGGCCGCGATGGCGACGCGGCGCGGCCAGGTGCGGGCTTTCATCCGCGGCGCTGTTCACCGGGTTTGTTCGCGAAACGCTTTACCCAGATGTACCACAACAGAAAGACGCAGCCGTAGACGATGACATAGAACGTGTAATCGTGGTTGAAATTCAACCATTCGTAATTAATGCCCACGATGATGCACAAAGCCGCCACGCGCAATGCATTCACCAAATGAATAGTGATGATGCCCAATAAACCGAACCAAAGCTTGTGCCGCCAAGGGCCGCCGTATGCGATCAGGAAAATGAGGAACACCGCGAACAGCCCCACGCCGTTGCACGGGTCGCCGATCCAAAGCAGATGGCCGCCTTCCACGCCGATGGTGCGGATGTTATCCGCATTCACCGGTTCCGGAATGAGGTCGTAACCGAGCAATTGGAGGATGGTGCCGCTGACCGCGATCAGCGAGTTGATCACCGCATGGTCCAGTTTCTCCCATGGATGCAGCACAAAGGCATACAAGAGGTACCAGCCCGCATAGAGCGCGCCGGCGAAGAGCAGAAAACGTACAACGGGATCCTTGGCCACCGCGCCAAAGCCAGAGCTTCGGGCGGAACTACCGGACATTAAAGACTGGTCTTGCGTGCGCGGCGGGCCTCCAAGGCCTTCTTGCCGCCCAACAATGCGCCAGCACCGATCAACAGCGAAAGACCGCCATCAATGGGAATGCAGGGAGGGGGCCAGCAGGGCGGGCCGCCGCCTGGGCCGGGCTGGGCCATCAATCCGCCTGCTACCGGAGCCGCGAGGAGCAACAGCATGAGCAGGTGGCGTATGGTGAATTTCATGGCAACTACTGTAAATGCAGAGGGGGCAAATGTAAACGGAATTCCGTTGCTTCTACTGCTGTTGATAACTGCCTAACGATTTCTTCGGTTCCCGGTCTTGGGAGCTACGAAATACTGACCGTTTTGGACCGCTGAGCAGTTAGCATACGGAAAAAGTTCCTCTTGCAGCGCGGTCGTGCAATTATCCGGCCAAACTGTATCCACGCGCCCAACGGACCCCGAGCCGCGTATTACGCTGCCCTGTTTCCGGTGGATACGCTGCCTTCCGGCACTTCGATGGCACATAGCCCTGCTTACCTTTTTCGCTGCATCGGGACACCCCATGCCTGCGTTATATTTGCCGCCCTTCACCGGTACCTGTTGCTGCCAAGGCAGCGGCTCCCTCCACGAAATGGCATCAGTCCCCGGGCCCAAGGCGGCCATTATCGAGGTCAACGACCTGCGCAACATCCTGCGCATTGCGTCGAAGAACTGGTATTTCGTGGCCGTTGCCTTGGTGCTCTCCGCCGTGCTCTCTTATTTATATTCCTACAAGATCCCCAATGTCTACGCGGCGCGGACGCAGATCCTGATAAAGGACCAAGAGTCCTACGACTACCAAAGCCAAGTGTACAAGAACATCGGTTTCGTAAGTGCCTATGGCGATATCGTGAATCAGAAGCGCGTGCTCACCAGCTATGACCTCATCGATCGCACCTTGCAGAAATTGGACTTCGATGTGAGCTATTTCATCATCGGCCGGTTCAAGACCACGCAGGTCTATGGCGGAATGCCGTTCACCGTGCAGATGCAGGTGCTCAACAACAAGGTGTACGAAAAGCCCTTGGACCTGCACATCAATGACGCCGGTCATTTTACCCTCAGCTACGATGCGGGCCAGGGGGTCACCTCCAGAACGTTCCCGTTCAATACGGACATCGCCGACCGCGATTTCACGCTTCGCGTGGACCCTACCGTGGACCTCAAGCCTTCCACCATCAACAGGTACAGTTCCAGTGACTACCGCTTCATCCGCCACGAACGCCCGAGGCAAGTGGCCGCGTACGCCAAAAGCCTGAATGTGGAGGACCTGCCCTACACCACTATCCTACAGGTAACGGTGGAGGATGAGATCCCTGAGCGGGCCAAGATGTTCTTGGACACGCTGAGCCAGGAATACATCAAGTACACGCTCCAAGGCGATTTCGATATCAACGAGAACACCATAGGCTACATCGACAAGCAGCTGAACGAGGTCTCCGGTATCTTGGGACGGAACGAAGACGACCTGCAGGAATTCCTGCGTAGTAAGAACATTCTGGACCTGGGTAAACAGAACGACCAGTATTTCAACCAGCTGGTGAGCTTGGACGCGGACAAGCGGAAGTTCGAGTTGATGGTGGAAAGCGTGGATGCCCTGAACGACTACGTGCTGAACATCGGCGATGCCAAGCTCCTTCCGCCTTCCTTCTACATCCTGAACGATGACGTTTTCCTGCAGAAAACGCTTTCCGAGTTGTACGACATGCAGATGCGGATGAACCGCAACATGTACAGTGCTGAAGAGGTGAATCCGGCCGTGGAAGAAGGCCAGAAGACCATCCAGCTTACGCGCGCCAACCTGCTGATCTACCTGAAGAATACGCGCAAGGCCATCCTCCAGAAGATCGCTGAATTGGACAAACAGACCAACGAATATACCGGCCTGATACGCGCCGTGCCCCAGAACCAGCGGGACGTGGAGAATTACCAACGCAAGGTGGCAGTGAATGAAAAGCTCTACGAATTCCTGCTGGAGAAGCGCGCCACCACCGTGATCGCCAGGGCGGGCATCATTCCCCAGACCAAAGTGATAGAGACCGCGCGCCTCACCGGCATCGCTCGGCCCAATAAGACCAAGATCCTGTACACCTTCCTGGTGGGCGGCGGAATACTTTCCCTGCTGCTGGTCTTCATCCGGGTGCTGTTCTACGACCAGGTGGAGAACGCCGATCAGCTCCGCGCGGCCACGCATGCACCCATCTTCGGGGAGGTGATCGCCAGCGAAAAAGCGGAAGAGAATTATGTGGTGGTGGATAGCGACCCCAAGGCGGCCATCACCGAAAGCTTCCGCACCATCCGCACCAACCTGGAATACCTGCCCGCGCAAGACAACGGCAGGGCCGTGATGGTGACCAGCTATCGCCCTAACGAGGGCAAGACCTTCTGCTCGGTGAACCTCAGCGCCATTCTGGCCAAGGCCGGCAAGAAAGTCCTGCTATTGGAGCTTGACCTCCACAAACCCAAAGTGGGCAGTGGCTTGGGCATGGTCAACAAGATCGGCATCAGCACCATTTTGGCCGGTAAGGCACAGGTCGAAGAGTGCGTCATGCACACCAACATCCCGCATTTCGACGTGATCCTCGCCGGTGCCACCCCGCCCAACGCCAGCGAGCTCATCCTCAGCAAGAACCTCACTACCATCCTCGATTTCGGCCGTGAGCACTATGACTATGTCATGATCGACACCCCGCCGGTGGGCCTCATCACCGATGCGCTATTGATGATGCGGTATGCCGATGCGACCCTCTTCGTGATCAATACGCGCTTGGCCAACAAAGACCATGTGCGCAACGCCATGGAGATCTACCGTGCCAACCCGAACAAAAACTTCGGCTTCATTCTCAACGGGGTGCGCATGAAGAAGAGCAAATACTACTACAACACCAACTACGGCTACGGCTACCGCTACGCCTACGGATACGGCTACGGCTATGGCTACGGGGCAAGAACCGCAAAAAGGAAGGTGATGCCGATCTCAAGCCAGGACAGCTTGATCCATGACGGAGACCCATGATATTGGAACGACCCCGGCCGGAACTGTATGGGAAGGCGCGGTGGGTAGAACTTGGGACGTGGTGATCCGGCCAGCATCGCCTTGGTGGCGGCTGGACCTGAAGGAGATCTGGCGCTACCGCGATCTGCTTTCCATGCTCATTTATCGCGATCTGACCGCCCTTTATAAGCAGACCATCCTGGGGCCGGTGTGGGTGTTGGTGCAGCCTTTGCTCACCTCCATCATGTTCGCTGTGATCTTTGGTCTCATGGCGCGAATGAGCTTGGCCGGCTACCCGCCGCTGCTGTTTTACATGGCCGCCGTGGTGCCTTGGTCCTTCTTTTCCGTGGTAGTAACCAAAACCGCCGCCACCCTTACCACGAACGCGCCCTTGATGACCAAGGTCTATTTCCCCAGGCTCATTCCGCCCTTGTCCACCTTGGGCTCCAGCGCCTTCACCTTCCTGGTGCAATTGGCACTCTTCTTTGTTTTCGCACTGTTCTATCGCGTTAGCGGGTTCCTATGCCTGGGCACCCGGTTGGGAATTGCTCTTGTTGCCAGTGTTGGTGTTATTGGAAATGGCTTGGCGCTGGGAGCAGGGCTACTGGTTGCTGCGCTCACTACCAAATACCGCGACCTCGCCTTTGTGATCGGCTTCGCTGTGCAACTGTTGATGTACATGAGCCCGGTGATCTTTCCCTTGGCCAAAGTGCAGGAAGGCAGCAAGTTGCGTATAGTGGTAGAAGCCAATCCCTTGACTCCTGTGATAGAGGGATTCCGAGGTAGCCTCTTGGGTAGCGAAATGCACTGGTCCACGCTCTGGTATCCGGCGATAGTTTCCGCGGTGCTCATTGTGTTGGGCCTGGCCCTCTTCAAACGTGTTGAACGCTCTTTTGCGGACGTGGTATGAGCGCGCCGAACGACATTGTAATGCGCGCTGAAGGCGTTGGGAAACGCTACCGCTTGGGCGTTACCGATAGGAGGCAGTTCATTGACGAATTCAAGGCGTTCACTTATAAGCTGCGTGGCAAGGCGGACCCCACACGATCCCTGGACGCGATGGGCAGCCAGCGCATCGGCGAGGACTTCTGGGCCCTGCGCGATGTCTCTTTCGAAGTACGGCACGGAGAAGTGCTGGGCATCATCGGCCGCAACGGCGCGGGAAAGAGCACCCTGCTTAAACTGCTCTCGCGCATCACCCAGCCAACGGAGGGCGTGATCTCCATGCGTGGCAAGGTCTCCAGCCTTCTGGAAGTGGGCACCGGATTCCATCCCGAGCTAAGTGGTCGGGACAACATCTACCTGAACGGGGCCATTCTTGGCATGCGCAAAACCGAGGTGGATGCTAAGTTGAACGACATCATATCCTTTAGTGGCATCGAGCACCACATTGATACGCCCGTGAAGCGCTACAGCAGCGGCATGCGCGTGCGCTTGGGCTTTGCCGTGGCCGCACACTTGGAACCCGAAGTGCTCATCGTGGACGAAGTGCTTTCCGTGGGCGATGCCGACTTCCAGCGCAAGAGTATGGGCAAGATGAAGGACAGCGCGAACAGTGGCCGCACCGTGCTCTTTGTAAGCCATAACATGACCGCGATGCGTTCGCTTTGCTCGCGCGTGATATGGCTGGAGAACGGCAGGGTGCGAATGCAGGGCCCCACTGAGGAGGTCGTGGCGGCTTATCTTGGAAACAATTCAAGCAGTGCGACCGAAAAAACTTGGGGAGAAGAGGATGCACCCGGGAGTGAGGTAGGCAGATTACGGCATGTCCGGGTTGCGCCCGCATCCGGTGGCGAACTGTTCCTTTGGGAAGATGCCATCGACGTGGAGATCACTTTCGAGAAGTTAGTGGATGAACCTGTATACTTGGTGATCTGGGTGTACAACAGTGACAACATGGAGATCGTCAACACTAATATACGAGAATCCTTGAGCGAGGCCGATACGCTGATATCGGGTACGCATGTGGCGGTCTGTCAATTCCCTTCCCATCTCTTCAATTCCGGCGACCTCATCCTCAGTATTGGTATGGCCCACAATGGCCGCATGAGCTTCAAGCTTGACAACGTCGTTTCATTCACGGTGGTGGAGCCGCCACGAACAGGCACTTGGCATGGTCGTAGACAAGGCATGCTCCAGCTTCAATTGCCATGGAAGGTGCGCTGACCTTTTTTCGGAATGTATGACCCGTAAAAACGAGGATGCCCGGCCTTTACTGTCGGCTTGCACCATTCCGGCACTTGAATGCCTTCGCCAAGGATCAAATGATCATTCCATCAACTCATCCCGCTCTGGATCCATGAAAGCCCTTAAACGCATCCTTCGCTCCCTCTTTCACCCGTTGGCAACGCGCTTCGGCTACCAACGTATTGCGACCGGACCAGGGACTTCCGGAGCCGCGCATGAGCACCACAAGGATACTTTGCTACGCACGTTCTACTCCGTATTGCGGAATGCGGGCTTTGAGCCGAAGCACATTGTGGATGTGGGAGCCAACCATGGCTCATGGACACGGGTCGCATTGACCATGTTCCCGCAAGCACAATTCACAATGCTGGAACCGCAAGCTTGGTTGCAACCCAGCTTTCAGGACCTGTTGGACAGCAACCCGTTGATCCGCTACTTTCCGATCGGGGCAGGTAAAAATAATGGGACGTTTTTGCTCACTATCGCAAAGCGGGATGACAGCAGTACGTTTCGATTGACAACCGAAGAGGCTGAAACCAGTGGCTTGGTGCAGAAAGAGATCCCGGTGGAGACGCTGAACGCATTGGTCGCGACCAATGCCTTGCCGATCCCGGATATGGTGAAGATCGATGCAGAAGGAATGGACCTTGAAGTGCTCGAAGGAGCAAGCGATTTTTTTGGAATTACTGAAGTGTTCCTGGTGGAAGCTGGCATTAACAACAAGTCTTTCCGGAACACTGCATTGGTATCCGTTACATGGATGGGAAGGGATACCGTTTGTTCGACTTGACCGATTTGAACAGGCCTTGGAGCAGTAAGGTGCTCTGGTTGGTGGAAATGGCCTTCGTGCGAAAAGGTGGAAAACTGGATTCCATAGTTTGGAACTAGAGCTAGTTTGCAAGCCATTATACTATGAGCAAAGTATCGAATGCTCCCCTTTACGTTACCCGCACCTTCCTGCCCCCCCGGGAAGAATACCTTCATTGGCTGGACAAGGCCTATGCCAGTCACAACCTCACTAACAACGGCCCCATCCACCGGGAGTTGGAGGAAACCCTGCGCGCTCGTTTCGACGTGCCACATCTCCGTTTAATGTCAAATGGCACTCTGGCCTTACAACTCGCTATTCGCGCTTTGGGGGTAAAAGGCCAAGTGATCACCACGCCCTTCAGCTATGTGGCCACAACCAGCGCGATTCTCTGGGAAGGTTGCGAACCCGTTTTCGTGGACATCGACCCCACGACCTGCTGCATCGACCCGAACTTGATCGAAGCGGCCATTACCCCCGACACTACCGCAATCCTGGCCACCCATGTCTATGGGTTCCCTTGTGATGTGGAAGCTATCGGCCTCATCGCAAAAAAGCACGGCTTGAAGGTGATCTACGATGCCGCCCACGCCTTTGATGTGGAATACAAGGGCAAGAGCATACTTTCCTACGGCGATGCCAGCATTCTCAGCTTCCATGCGACCAAGTTGTTCCATACTGTGGAAGGAGGTGCTGTGGTCCTTCATGATGCGGAAGCGGATAAAAAATTGTGCCTGCTGCGCAGCTTCGGCCACATCTATGATGAGCACTTCTGCTTGGGCATCAACGCCAAGATGAGCGAAGTACATGCCGCGATGGGCATGGCGGTCCTCCCGCATGTGGAGCAGATCATCATGCAGCGAAAGAAGTCGGCCAAGCTTTATGATCACATGCTGGAGGACAAAGTTGAAAGGCCCACCGCTCCTGAAGGAACTGCGCTGAACTATGGATACTATCCCATTCTGCTTGGATCAGGTCAAGCGCGTGAGCAGGTCATGACGGCACTTGCCACGGAAGGCATCTTTGCCAGGCGGTATTTCTTCCCTTCCTTGGATTCCTTGCCCTACATTTCGTCCCCTGCTTGTCAAATCAGCCGTTCCATAAGCGACCGTGTGATCTGTCTACCTCTCTATAGCGAACTTGCTGATGAGGAGGTGGCGCTTATTGCGAGGATCGTCGTTTCCGCCTTGTGAAACCGCCCCATATTCTTTCCCATGATGGAACTTCGCAAAAAGATCTGCATTTTCGGGACAGGCGGATTTGGTAGGGAAGTGCTGGGATGCATAGCTGATGTGCTTTCTGGCACTGAAGGAGAATTAGAGGAATCTGCCTGCTTCATGGTGGATGATGAGTTCCATGATGGCGAGAAAGTTATGGGGTCGATGTGATCCCGAGGTCGCATTGATCCGCAACTGTTTGATATTGTGGTAGCCGTGGGAGATCCACACTTGCGCAGAGCCATCGTCGATCTTTTACCACCTAAGACGACCTTCGCCACGATCATCCACCCGAGTGCGATCCTTTCAACATCCGTCAAGGTGGGGGAAGGCAGTATTATTACCGCAGGGGTCATCCTAACATGCAACATCGTGATCGGCCGACATGCTCATCTGAACCTTCAAACAACTATAGGGCACGACTGTGTGATCGGTGACTACTTTACGTCCGCTCCAGCGGTGAACATAAGCGGAACCTGCAGGTTCGGGGACTGCGTTTATTTTGGGACCAACGCCGCGGTGAGGGAAGGTGTTACTATCTGCAACGATGTTACTATTGGAATGGGTGGAATTGTGTTAAAGGATATTTGTATGGCTGGGGTTTACATTGGGAACCCGGTTCGAAAGCTTGAAGTAGGACATAAATTATCCTAATCAGGTCATTGCGATTGGCGAGCAATTTATAATTCGGAGTATTATAGGGAGTTATTTCCAGATTCCCTAAACAAAAATTAAATCGTTTCCATGTCTGTAATTCAGGAGATTGATGCGACCGATGATCAAGCCCCGGTCTTGGTATCCGTATGTATGATTGCATATAGGCATGGACAGTTCATCGCCGATGCTATTGACGGAGTGCTGGCCCAAAACCTGAAGGGGAGGATAGAACTGCTCGTAAGTGACGATGTCAGCCCTGACGATACGCGCGAGATATGCAGGAGATATCAGTCCCAAAATCCTGACCGTATCAGATTGCTTTTGCCGGAAAGTAACCTCGGTATGATGCCGAATTTCCTTCAAACTTTGAGTAAATGTAAAGGTCGTTATATCGCCCTCTGTGATGGTGACGATTATTGGACAGACCCTCGTAAGCTGCAAAAACAAGTTGATTTTCTGGAAGCCAACCCCGACCATGCGTTGTGTTTCCATAAAGCTCAAATTCTGGTGAACGGCACTTTGACAGAGGACCATATTGCCGAACCGCGATTCGCAGCGTTGGGTAGGTCATCCGTTGATATCCTGGACCTCGGTTGGCTCTCCTCGAAGCAATAGTGTAGCCTTGGAACAGGTATGTGTTGCAGCATTCCCGAATAACATTATCTTTGCCGCCCCATTCAGAAAAAAGGACCATGCTGATCATCCCCGTGAAGGAAGGCGAACCCATCGACAAGGCGCTTAAGAAGTTCAAGAAGAAGTTCGAGCGCACGGGCACTTTGCGCGCATTGCGCAAGCGCCAGGCTTTCAGTAAGCCGTCAGTGAAGCGCCGGATCGAAGTGATCCGCGCCACCTACAAGCAGGCCACCTACGGCGGCGAACAGTAGGGGCGTACGAGCCCAACATGTATGGGCGATGCATGCATCGCCCATACATGGGCAGCACGGACCCATTGCCACCTGTAAACAACAAACTTTGTAAGGCGAAAAGGACCGACCGGTCCTTTCGCCTTTTTTGCGGTGAGATGGTATTACCTTTCGGACATGGCCTTGGACCGTTTCATTGACCACCTCGCGCACGAGAAGCGCGCCAGCCCCCACACCGTGGCGGCCTACCGGCGGGACCTGTTGCAGTTCACCGCATTCCTTACAGGGGCCTGTGGCCTTTCGGGATTGGAGGAAGCCACGCCCAAAGCCGTGCGCACCTGGATGATGCAACTGATGGAAGCCGGTATCGGCCCGCGTTCCGTGGCCCGAAAAGTGAGCAGCTTGCGCGCCTACTACCGCTTCGCCCGTAAAATGGGCTTGGTGCAAGCGGACCCCACCGCACTGGCCGAACCGCCCAAAGCGCCCAAGCGCCTGCCTGAATTTGTGGCCGAACGCGAAATGGCCACCTTGTTGGACGGTATGGAATGGCCCGATGGATTTACCGGCGCGCGTGATCGCTTGTTGCTGGAGCTGCTTTATGGCACCGGGATGCGTTTGGCCGAGCTCACCGGCCTAAAGCCTGCGGACCTGGATGGGCGGCGCGGCACGTTGCGCGTGGTGGGCAAGCGGAACAAGGAGCGTATTATTCCGCTGGCAGCGCCGCTCGTAGCGCTGTTGCAGGACTATTTGACCCTGCGTGCCGCGCTGCCCGCGCCGCCCGCGCAGGGAAGCGCCCTGCTGGTAAGGCCCGATGGGAAACCTTTGCCGAGGCGCACCGTTCAATCCATCGTGAAACGTTACCTTAGTGCTGTGACAACCCAGGCCAAACGAAGTCCCCACGTACTGCGGCATACGTATGCCACGCATTTGCTGGAGCACGGCGCGGACCTCAATGCCGTAAAGGAATTGCTGGGCCATGCCAGCTTGGCGGCCACCCAGGTGTACACGCACAATACCGTTGAAAAGCTCAAACGGGCCCACAGCCAAGCGCACCCGCGCGGAGGTGGTGTCCCGGTCAAACCTTAAAAAAACGTACCAACCATGAACGTCATCGTGCAATCCATCCATTTCGACGCCGACTCCAAACTGGTGAATTTCATCACCGAAAAGGTGAACAAGTTGACCGTTTTTCATGACCGCATTATTTCCAGCGAAGTGACCCTGCGGGTGGGCAGCGACAGTGAGCGGCCGGATAACAAGCATGTGGAGATCCGCCTTGCCGTGCCCGGCAACGACCTGTTCGCCAAGCGCAAGGCTTCGAGCTTTGAAGAGGCTGCGGTGCTCACCGTGGACGCACTGCGTAACCAAGTGGAGCGCGAAAAGACCAAGGCGCGGGAAGTGCGATAAGCGGTCTTCTACCACGCAGGTCCAATACTTTTTGGAGGCTAAGGGAACGAGGCGATCGCTTCGGGTCTTGGGACTTTTTTGTCTTCCATCGAAACAGCCGTCACGTTCCGGGAGGAATTGGAACGTGGCGTACGTGGCTGTCCCGATCGATTTTCCGATCCAGCGGTGATCCCGTTCCGTGCTTGCCATCCGAGCATCTCGCTTCCGGGAGGATGCACCAATGGTTAAATGCGGTCCGCGCAACGGCCAATTTTACAACAGTTTCAGCCTTCGGTGGAAAACAGAAAAGCCGCGCGGGTCAAGGGGTTCAGCGCGTGCAACCACCCCGGTCCGAGGTCTTCGATCGCGCACTGTCATCAAAAACTTGGCCAAATGTTTGGTGGCGTGGTGCAATTGCATACATTTGCAGGCCCAAATCGGGGGGTATCCCTTCCCGATGCGGGCGGACCGCCGTTCCTTTTTTGTTGTACATGCCAATGTAGCTCAGCTGGTAGAGCAGCTGATTTGTAATCAGCCGGTCGGGGGTTCGAGTCCCTCCATTGGCTCCGTAAGCGGACCAAGGGGAGATACCCAAGCGGCCAACGGGGGCAGACTGTAAATCTGCTGCTTCACAGCTTCGTAGGTTCGAATCCTGCTCTCCCCACCATTCAGTAACGGAGCCATTTTTCCGGAAACCCGCCACTGGCGCGGCAACCGGTTCTAAGCGGGAGTAGCTCAGTTGGTAGAGCATCAGCCTTCCAAGCTGAATGTCGCGGGTTCGAATCTCGTCTCCCGCTCTACCCCCGGCCCTGCTTCCAAGGGTCCGGATTTTTTTAGAAGACCACAAAGGCCTTTGTAGCTCAGAGGTAGAGCACTTCCTTGGTAAGGAAGAGGTCGCGGGTTCAATTCCCGCCAAAGGCTCCACAGCGAAGCGAACGGAACAGTCCTGCAAGGGACGGCATGTACAAGAGAAGGGAAGAGCACCGAAGCGAACGAACGAACAACACCAAACGACCTCAATCACTTACAGGAAATGGCAAAGGAGACCTACCAGCGCACCAAGCCCCACGTGAACATCGGAACCATCGGCCACGTTGACCACGGCAAGACCACACTCACCGCAGCGATCACGAAGGTGCTGGCTGACAAAGGCTTTTCCGAGGCCCGCAGCTTCGATTCCATCGATAATGCGCCGGAGGAAAAAGAGCGTGGTATCACCATCAACACGTCCCACGTTGAGTATTCCACCGAAGCGCGCCACTATGCGCACGTGGATTGCCCAGGCCACGCTGACTATGTGAAGAACATGGTTACGGGTGCCGCCCAAATGGACGGTGCCATCCTCGTGGTGGCCGCAACGGATGGTCCCATGCCCCAGACCCGCGAGCACATCCTGCTCGGCCGTCAGGTTGGCGTGCCTAAGATCGTGGTGTTCATGAACAAGGTTGACCTTGTTGATGATGCCGAACTGCTCGACCTCGTGGAAATGGAGATCCGTGAACTGCTCTCCTTCTATGAGTACGACGGAGACAACTCCCCTGTGATCCGCGGAAGCGCCCTCGGCGCCCTGAACGGCGAAGCCAAGTGGGTGGAAACCGTGATGGAGCTGATGAACGCCGTTGACGCGTGGATCCCAATCCCTCCCCGCGAAACCGAGAAGCCTTTGTTGATGAGCGTGGAGGACGTGTTCTCCATCACCGGCCGTGGTACCGTAGCAACGGGCCGTATCGAAACCGGCATCGTGAAGACCGGCGATCCCTTGGAGATCATCGGCATGCAAGAGGAGAAGATGACCTCCACCTGCACCGGCGTGGAAATGTTCAAGAAGTTGCTGGACCGCGGTGAGGCCGGTGACAACGTGGGCATGTTGCTGCGCGGTATTGAAAAGACCAGATCCGTCGCGGCATGGTGATCGCCAAGCCCGGCAGCATCACTCCGCATACCGAATTCAAAGGTGAGATCTACGTGTTGAAGAAAGAGGAAGGCGGACGCCACACCCCGTTCCACAACAAGTACCGCCCACAGTTCTACTTCCGCACAACGGACGTAACGGGCGAGATCACCATGGAGGAAGGTCGTGAAATGATCATGCCCGGTGACAACGTGACGATCCATGTGAAGTTGATCGTGCCGATCGCCATGACCAAGGGCTTGCGTTTCGCCATCCGCGAGGGTGGACGTACCGTGGGTGCCGGCCAGGTGACCGAAGTGATCAAGTAAGCAACAAGACAAAAGATGCGACGGGGCCGTCCGCCGAAGGGTGGACGGCCTTTGCCGCCGAAAGGAACAACGGGAATGCAGGAGCGAACGGGAGTAGCTCAATTGGTAGAGCGACGGTCTCCAAAACCGTAGGCTGCGGGTTCGATTCCTGCCTCCCGTGCAACGAGACAAGACGCGAGAACTCGCAACTCAAACAAAAAGACGAAACACAGTGGCAGGCTTCAAGACATACGTCAGCGAGAGCTACAACGAACTGGTCCACAAGGTGAGCTGGCCCACATGGAAGGAGCTGCAGAGCAGCGCCATCGTGGTGTTGATCTCCGCCTTGATCATTTCAATGATCGTGTTCCTCATGGACTTCATCTTCGGTGTCCACAACATGAGCGCAAGCAGTGCTTGGCACGGGCTTCTGGGCTACATCTACAAATTCCTTGGACAGTAATGGCCGTGACCACCACCAAGAAATGGTATGTGCTCCGGGCCATCAGCGGCAAGGAGAAGAAGGTGAAGGAGCTGATCGAAAACGAGATGCGCCGTTCCAACATGGGGCAGCACATCGCGCAGGTGCTCATTCCCATGGAAAAATTCTACCAGATCCGTGACGGTAAGAAGGTGAGCAAAGAGCGCAACTTCTTCCCCGGATACGTACTGTTGGAAGCCGACCTTACCGGGGAGATCGCCCACTCGCTGAAGCAGATGACCAACGTTATCGGCTTCCTGGGTGCGGAGAAAGGGGGAGACCCCGTTCCCTTGCGCCAAAGCGAAGTGAACCGCATTCTCGGCACAGTGGACGAATTGGCCGAAACCGACGAAAGCCCCTTTAACCCCTACCATGTGGGTGAAGGCGTGAAGGTGATCGACGGACCATTCAACGGGTTCAATGGCACCATTGAAGAGATCAACGAAGAAAAGAAGAAGCTGAAAGTGATGGTGAAGATCTTCGGAAGAAGGACGCCGCTGGAACTGAGCTTCATGCAAGTAGAAAAGGAAGTGTAAGGGCGCGAGATCTCGCGCCCCAACCAAAGAAAAAACCAGTCCAAGTCCGCCGAAGGGCGAACGTTAACCAGGACACAACAACCAACCAATGGCAAAGGAGATAACGGGGCTTGTAAAGCTCCAAGTGAAAGGCGGGGCCGCGAACCCCGCACCGCCGATCGGCCCCGCACTGGGCGCCAAGGGCGTGAACATCATGGAGTTCTGCAAGCAGTTCAACGGACGCACGCAGGACAAGGCCGGCAAAGTGCTGCCCGTGGTGATCACCGTGTACGCGGACAAGAGCTTCGACTTCATCATCAAGACCCCGCCAGCTGCGGTGCAATTGATGGACCACGCCAAGGCCAAGAAAGGCAGCGGCGTGCCACAGACCACCAAGGTGGGCAGCGTTACCTGGGACCAGGTGAAGCTGATCGCTGAGGACAAAATGGCCGACCTCAACTGCTTCAACGTGAACAGCGCCATGAGCATGGTAGCAGGCACGGCCCGTTCCATGGGCATCACTATTTCCGGCGAAAGCCCACTTAGCAAATAACCGGAACCATGGCACAATTGACCAAAAAGAGAAAGGCCGCTGAGGCCAAGATCGACAACACCAAGGTTTACGGATTGTTGGAAGCTGCCGAGCTGGTAAAGCAGGTGAGCAGCACCAAGTTCGATGCCACGGTGGACATCGCCGTACGCTTAGGCGTGGACCCCAAGAAGAGCACCGAAATGGTGCGTGGCACCGTGAGCCTGCCCCATGGCACCGGTCGCACCGTGCGCGTGCTGGTATTGGCCGACCCCGCCAAGTGCGAGGAAGCCATCGCCGCCGGTGCCGACATGGCCGGATTGGACGAATACGTTGACAAGATCAAGAACGGCTGGACGGATGTGGATGTGATCATCTGCACCCCGAACGTGATGGCTAAAGTAGGTGCATTGGGCCGTATCCTCGGTCCACGCGGCTTGATGCCGAACCCCAAGACCGGTACCGTTACCATGGACGTGGCCAAGGCCACCCAGGAGGTAAAGGCCGGTAAGATCGACTTCAAGGTGGACAAGGCCGGTATCATCCACGCGGTGATCGGCAAATCCTCCTTCAACGCCGAGAAGTTGAGCGAGAACGCCAACGAACTGTTGCAGACCCTGATGAAGCTGAAGCCTACAACGGCGAAGGGCACTTACGTCCTCAGCATTTTCATGAGCAGCACCATGGGTCCCGGCATCAAAGTAGACACCCGCGTAATGGGATAAGATCGTACGGGCGCGAACCATCGCGACCTCACGATCCCAACCACGCAAGGGCGCGAGATCTAACGCCCCAACCAAAGAAAAGAAAATGGCAACCCGCATCGAAAAAGACCAAGCCATCGCCGAGCTTACCGGCGAGATCCAGAACACCGGCGTGCTGTACCTTACAGACGCCAGCAGCATGGATGCCGAGAGCACCAGCAACCTCCGTCGTGCCTGCCACAATGGTGGTATCCGCATGAAGGTGGTGAAAAACTCCCTCCTCCGCAAAGCGATGGAGCGTGTGGAAGGAAAGGACTACAGCGAACTGTACCCCACCATTGTTGGCCAAACGGCCGTCCTCTTCGCCGAGAAAGGCAATGCACCCGCCAAGTTGATCAAAGACTTCCGCAAGAAAAAGGGCACCCGCCCCGTCTTGAAGAGCGCTTGGATCGATGAAGCGGTGTTCGTAGGAGATGATCAACTGGTGATGTTGAGCGAGCTGAAGGGCCGCGAAGAACTCATCGGCGAGATCATCGGCCTGCTCCAGAGCCCTATGAAGAACGTCATCAGCGCCCTGCAGGGCAGCGGCGGGCACAAGATCGCCGGCCTGGTGAAAGCATTACAAGACAAAGCCGCCTAGCGGCGGGGCACTTTGGGCGGTGCATGCAACGCTCGTCCAGCGCCCCAATAACGCGTTACGCACAGACAGCTTCCCACTAACCGTAAGTAACAAACCAAACAATGGCAGACATCAAGAACATCGGCGACCAACTCGTTGGCCTCACCGTGAAAGAGGTGAACGAGCTCGCTCAGTACCTCAAGGACGAATACAAGATCGAACCGGCCGCGGCCGCTGTAGCGATCGCTGGCCCCGCAGCAGGCGGTGGCGGAGACGCAGCCGAAGCCAAGACGAGCTTCGACGTGATCCTCAAGTCCGGTGGACAGAGCAAACTCGCCGTGGTGAAACTGGTGAAAGAACTCACCGGCCTCGGACTGAAAGAGGCTAAGGACCTCGTTGACGGTGCTCCAAAGCCCGTGAAGGAAGGTGTGTCCAAAGAGGACGCAGAGAACTTGAAGCAGCAGTTGACCGAAGCAGGCGCTGAAGTTGAAGTTAAGTGATCTTCCCCTTTCGTAAGACCGTGATGGCCGGGCGCTCCGCATACAGCGGATGCGCCCGGACCTTCAGGGTTTTGCCGCTTTGCTCCGTGGGGTAGTCCCACAAGCCCGTTGTACCGAGGGCAGTTTTCAGGTACCAGTAGGTCGTAGGCTTCCCATAATCCCCAGCACTCCCACAATGGCCCAGGCGAAGACCACCCCGCGCAGCAATCCGCGCATCAGTTTCGGCTCCACTTTTCTCCCAGCCGACTACCCCGATTTCCTCGACATCCAACTGAAGAGCTTTGAGGAGTTCTTCCAGATCGAGACCCTGCCCGAAAATCGCGAAAGCGAGGGCTTGTACCGGGTGTTCATGGAGAACTTCCCGATCACCGACACGCGCAACCAGTTCGTGCTCGAGTTCCTCGATTACTTCATCGACCCACCGCGCTACAGCATCGACGAGTGCATTGAGCGCGGCCTTACCTACAGCGTGCCGCTGAAGGCCAAGTTGAAGTTGTATTGCACCGACCCGGAGCACGAGGACTTCGAGACCATCGTACAGGACGTGTACTTGGGGCAGATCCCCTACATGACGCCGAAGGGCTCCTTCGTGGTGAACGGCGCCGAGCGCGTTATCGTGAGCCAGCTGCACCGCAGCCCCGGCGTGTTCTTCGGCCAAAGCCGCCACGCCAACGGCACCAAGCTCTACAGCGCCCGCGTAATCCCGTTCAAGGGCAGCTGGATCGAGTTCGCCACCGACATCAATGGTGTGATGTATGCTTACATCGACCGTAAAAAGAAATTGCCCGTAACCACCCTGCTGCGTGCCATCGGTTTCGAGAGCGACAAGCAGATCCTGGAGATCTTCGGCCTGGCCGACGAGATCAAAGTGACCAAGGCCGCCTTGAAGGAGGCCGTGGGCCGCAAGCTCGCCGCCCGCGTGCTGAAGAGCTGGGTGGAGGACTTCGTGGACGAAGACACCGGCGAAGTGGTGTCCATCGAGCGTAATGAAGTGCTGATCGACCGCGAGACCATCCTGGAAGAGCAGCACGTGGAGGAGATCATGGAGAGCGGTGCCAAGACCATCATCCTGCACAAGCAGGGGGTGAACGCCGCCGACTACGCCCTGATCTACAACACCCTGCAGAAAGACACGTCCAACAGCGAAAAAGAAGCCGTGGAAGTGATCTACCGCCAGTTGCGCAACGCCGAACCACCGGATCTGGAGACCGCACGCAGCGTGATCGACAAGCTGTTCTTCAGCGAGCAGCGTTATGACCTCGGTGAAGTGGGCCGCTACCGCATCAACAAAAAACTGGGCTTGGAAAGCGAGCTCAGCGTGCGTGTGCTCACCAAGGAGGACATCATCGCCATCATCCGTTACCTCATCGAGCTCGTGAACTCGAAGGCCGACGTTGACGACATCGACCACTTGAGCAACCGTCGCGTCCGCACCGTGGGCGAGCAGTTGTTCAGCCAGTTCGGCGTAGGCCTGGCCCGTATGGCCCGCACCATCCGCGAGCGCATGAACGTGCGGGACAACGAGGTGTTCACGCCTACGGACCTTATCAATGCAAAGACCCTGAGCTCCGTGATCAACTCGTTCTTCGGAACGAACCAGTTGAGCCAGTTCATGGACCAGACCAATCCGCTTGCGGAGATCACCCACAAGCGCCGCCTCTCGGCACTCGGGCCAGGAGGTCTCAGCCGCGAACGCGCAGGCTTCGAGGTACGCGACGTACACTACACGCACTATGGCCGCCTCTGCACCATTGAAACGCCGGAAGGACCGAACATCGGTTTGATCAGCTCGCTCTGCGTGTACAGCAAGATCAACAGCCTCGGCTTCATCGAAACGCCCTACCGCGAAGTCAAGGAGGGCAAAGTCGACCTTAAGGGAGCGCCCATCTACCTCAGCGCTGAGGAGGAGGACATGAAGATGATCGCGCAGGCCAACGCACAAGTTGCGGAGACCGGCGAATTCACCGGAAAGCGCGTGAAAGCCCGCCAGATGGGCGACTTCCCCGTGGTGGAACCCAAGGAACTGGAGCTGATGGACGTGGCCCCGAACCAGATCGCATCCATCGCGGCCAGCTTGATCCCCTTCTTGGAGCACAACGACGCCAACCGCGCGCTGATGGGCTCCAACATGATGCGCCAAGCCGTACCGTTGCTTCGCCCGGAGGCTCCCATCGTGGGCACCGGACTGGAGGCACTCGTAGCGCATGACAGCCGCGTGCTGCTTGCTGCGGAGGGCGACGGCACCGTACGCTATGCGGACAGTGAAAAGATCGTGATCGAATACAAGCGCTCCGACGATGAGCGTACTGTGAGCTTCGAGGGTGATGAGAAGGAGTACAAGCTCACCAAGTTCATGAAGACGAACCAGAGCACGTGCATGAACCTGCGTCCCACCGTCCGCAAGGGCGACAAGGTGACCAAGGGTCAGTCGCTGTGCGAAGGGTATTCCACGGAAGACGGTGAGCTGGCCATTGGCCGCAACTTGGTGGTGGCCTTCATGCCTTGGAAGGGTTACAACTTCGAGGATGCCATCGTGATCGGTGAGCGCGTTGCCCGCGAGGACATGTTCACCTCCATCCACATCGACGAGTACGTGATGGAAGTGCGCGACACCAAGCGCGGACAAGAAGAACTCACGGCAGACATTCCGAACGTGAGCGAAGAAGCCACCAAGGACCTCGATGAGAACGGATTGATCCGCATCGGAGCTGAAGTGAAGGAAGGTGACATCCTCATCGGCAAGATCACGCCGAAGGGTGAAACCGACCCAAGCCCGGAGGAGAAACTGCTGCGTGCCATCTTCGGCGACAAGGCCGGTGACGTGAAGGACGCTTCCATGAAAGCTCCGCCAAGTACCAAGGGCGTAGTGATCAACAAGAAACTCTTCGCCCAAAGACCAACGAACTGGTTCGCCAGCTCATCCACAACTACACCATCCGCCACAGCGATATCAGCGGTACTTTCAAGCGCAAGAACTTCCAGGTGAGCGTGGGCGACGAACTGCCCGCAGGCATCATGAAGCTCGCCAAGGTGTACCTCGCCAACAAGCGCAAGCTGACGGTGGGGGACAAGATGGCCGGTCGCCACGGCAACAAAGGCATTGTGAGCCGCATCGTGCGCGATGCCGACATGCCCTACTTGGCAGACGGCACTCCGGTGGATATCGTGCTGAACCCCTTGGGCGTGCCTTCCCGCATGAACCTGGGCCAGATCTATGAGACCGTGCTCGGTTGGGCCGGCCTGAAGCTGGACCGCAAATATGCCACGCCGATCTTCGACGGTGCCACCATCGACGAGATCAACAAGGAGACCGACGAGGCCGGCATTCCCCGCTTCGGCAAAGCCTATCTGTACGACGGCGGCACGGGCGAGCGCTTTGACCAGCCCGCAACTGTTGGTGTGATCTACATGCTGAAACTCGCCCACATGGTGGACGATAAGATGCACGCGCGTTCCATCGGGCCATACAGCCTCATTACCCAGCAGCCGTTGGGTGGTAAGGCCCAGTTCGGTGGCCAGCGCTTCGGTGAAATGGAAGTGTGGGCGTTGGAGGCCTTCGGTGCCGCCAACATCCTGCAAGAGATCCTCACCGTGAAGAGCGATGACGTTACAGGCCGTGCCAAGGCTTACGAAGCCATTGTGAAAGGCGATCCGATGCCGATCCCCGGCATCCCCGAATCATTCAACGTTCTCCTGCACGAACTCCGCGGCCTCACTTTGGAGGTGTCGCTGGAGAACCAGGATGATATCATCAACAAGTCCAATTCCTGAGCACCATGACCGTGATCAAAAAAGAATTGAAGCTCAACAGCCAGTTCGACAAGATCGTCATCAGCCTGGCCAGCCCCGAGAAGATCCTCGAGCGCAGCCATGGTGAGGTGATCAAGCCGGAGACCATTAACTACCGCACCTACAAGCCGGAGCGCGACGGACTTTTCTGCGAGCGCATCTTCGGCCCGGTGAAGGATTTTGAATGCCATTGCGGCAAGTACAAGCGCATCCGCTACAAGGGGATCGTGTGCGACCGCTGCGGTGTGGAGGTGACCGAGAAAAAAGTGCGTCGCGAGCGCATGGGCCACATCCAGCTTACCGTGCCCGTTGCCCACATCTGGTATTTCCGCAGCTTGCCCAACAAGATCGGTTACCTGCTGGGCCTGCCCACCAAGAAGCTGGACCAGATCATCTACTACGAGCGCTACGTGGTGATCCAGGCCGGCGACGGAAGCATCATGAACAAGGAAGGTGAGGCTGTCCAGTACTTGGATTTCCTCACGGAAGAGGAATACCTCGACATTCTGGAAGGCCTTGGAAAGGAGAACCAGCACCTGGAGGAAACCGACCCTAACAAGTTCATCGCCAAGATGGGCGCCGAAGGGTTGTACGACCTGCTGCGCCGTTTGGACCTCGACAGCCTGAGCTATGACCTGCGCCATAAAGCCAACACCGAGACCAGCCAACAGCGTAAGAACGAAGCACTGAAGCGACTCAACGTGGTGGAAGCTTTCCGCAGCGCCAACAGCCGCCGGGACAACAAGCCCGAGTGGATGATCGTGAAGGTGGTGCCCGTGATCCCGCCTGAACTACGCCCGCTCGTTCCCTTGGACGGTGGCCGCTTCGCCACATCCGATCTGAATGATCTCTACCGCCGTGTGATCATCCGCAACAACCGCTTGAAGCGTTTGGTGGAGATCAAAGCCCCGGAAGTGATCTTGCGCAACGAGAAGCGCATGCTGCAGGAAGCCGTGGACAGCCTCTTCGACAACAGCCGCAAGAGCAGCGCGGTGAAGAGCGAGAGCAACCGCCCGCTAAAGTCCCTGAGCGATTCGCTCAAGGGCAAGCAAGGCCGCTTCCGCCAGAATTTGCTCGGTAAGCGTGTGGATTACAGCGCGCGTTCCGTGATCGTGGTGGGTCCGGACCTGAAACTGCACGAGTGCGGCCTGCCGAAGGACATGGCGGCCGAACTTTACAAGCCGTTCATCATCCGTAAGCTGATCGAGCGCGGCATCGTGAAAACGGTGAAGAGCGCCAAAAAGATCGTAGACAAGAAAGAGCCGGTGATCTGGGATATCCTGGAGAACGTGCTGAAGAGCCATCCCGTGCTCCTCAACCGCGCACCTACGCTGCACCGCCTGGGTATTCAAGCGTTTCAGCCGAAGCTCATCGAAGGCAAGGCCATACAGCTGCATCCGTTGGTGACCACCGCGTTCAACGCTGACTTTGACGGTGACCAAATGGCGGTTCACTTGCCACTTGGCCATGCCGCCATTCTGGAAGCACAGCTGTTGATGCTGGCCAGCCATAACATCCTGAACCCGGCCAACGGCGCACCGATCGCGGTGCCCAGCCAGGACATGGTGCTCGGCCTGTACTACATCACCAAAGGCCGCAAGAGCGAAAAGGACCATCCGATCCGCGGTGAAGGCTCCATCTTCTACAGCCCGGAGGAGGTGAACATTGCCTATAACGAAAAGAAGGTGGACCTCCATGCCTGGATCAAGGTGCGGTGGACCAACGTTGAAGGCGAGACCAGCCTCATCGAGACCACCGTGGGCCGCGTGCTCTTCAACGAAATGGTGCCCGATGAAGTGGGCTACATCAACGAGGTGCTCACCAAGCGATCCCTGCGTGACATCATCGGCCGTGTGGTCCGCGAAAGCGGCAACGCAAAAGCCGCTAAATTCCTGGACGACATTAAGGAATTGGGCTTCATGAACGCCTTCCGCGGCGGATTGAGCTTCAACCTCGCCGACGTGGTGATCCCTGCCGAAAAGGACAAGTTGATCAAGGCCGCTCAAGGCGAGGCCGACGAGGTTACGGGCAACTACAACATGGGCCTCATCACCAACAACGAGCGCTACAACCAGACCATCGACATCTGGACACACACCAACAGCAAGCTCACTTACACGCTGATGGAGCGCCTGAAGACCGACAACCAGGGCTTCAACTCCATCTACATGATGATGGACTCCGGTGCCCGCGGTAGCAAGGAGCAGATCCGCCAGCTTAGCGGCATGCGCGGTCTGATGGCCAAGCCACAGAAAAGCGGCGGCGGACAGGACATTATCGAGAACCCCATTCTCTCGAACTTTAAAGAAGGACTGTCGATCTTGGAGTATTTCATCTCCACCCACGGTGCCCGTAAAGGTTTGGCCGATACCGCACTGAAGACCGCCGACGCCGGTTACCTCACCCGCCGACTGGTGGACGTGGCACAGGACGTGGTGATCACCAACGACGATTGCGGAACGCTCCGCGGCTTGGTGGCCACCGACCTCATCAAGAACGAGGAAGTGGTGGAAAGCCTGCGCGACCGCGTCCTGGGCCGCACCGCCGTGCATGATGTGCTGCACCCGCAGACCGGCGAGCTCATTATCGCCAGCGGCGAGAACATTGACGAGCGCATCGCCAACATCATTGGAAGCAGCCCGATCGAAGAGGTTGAGGTGCGCAGCGTATTGACCTGCGAGCAGCGCCACGGTGTTTGCGCCAAGTGCTACGGACGCAACCTCGCTACCGGTCGCATGGTGCAGGCTGGTGAGGCCGTTGGCGTCATCGCCGCGCAGTCCATCGGTGAGCCGGGAACACAGCTTACGCTCCGTACATTCCACGTTGGTGGTGTTGCGGGAAAGATCACCGAAGACAGCCAGATCGTTGCCAAGTACGACGGAAAGCTCGAGATCGATGAACTGCGCACGGTGAAGAAAAAGGACCGCAAAGGCGAAGATGCCGAAGTGGTGATCAGCCGCAGCGCCGAAATGCGCATCGTGGACAGCAACACCGGCATCGTGCTCACAACGAGCAACATCCCTTACGGCGCCATGTTCTACGCGAAGGCAGGCCAAAAGGTGAAGAAGGGCGACATGATCTGTCAGTGGGATGCCTACAACGCCGTTATCATTTCTGAACTGTCCGGTAAACTCGCCTTCGAAAGCATCGAAGAAAGCGTTACCTACCGTCAGGAGATCGACGAGCAAACAGGCTTCACCGAGAAGGTGATCGTGGAAAGCCGCGACAAGAAGAAGAACCCGACCATCCGCATCATGGATGCGAAGAGCAAGGAAGAAGTGAAGAGCTACTCCCTGCCCGTCGGCGCGCACATCGTGGTAAGCGAAGGCGACAAAGTGGAAGCAGGCGACATTCTGGTGAAGATCCCCCGCAGCTCCGGCAAGGGTGGTGACATCACCGGTGGTCTGCCCCGCGTAACGGAGCTCTTCGAAGCCCGTAACCCCAGCAATCCTGCGGTAGTGAGCGAGATCGACGGTATAGTGTCCTACGGCAAGATTAAACGTGGTAACCGCGAGATCATCGTTGAAAGCCGCACCGGCGAACACAAATTCTACCTCGTGCCGCTGAGCAAGCACATTCTGGTGCAGGAGAACGACTTCGTGAAAGCTGGCCAGTCCCTCAGTGACGGCTCCATCGCCCCTGGCGACATCCTCAACATCCAAGGCCCAACACGGGTGCAGGGTACCTCGTGGACGAGGTGCAGGAAGTTTACCGCATGCAGGGCGTGAAGATCAACGACAAGCACTTCGAAGTGATCGTGCGCCAGATGATGCGCAAAGTGGAGATCGAAGATCCGGGTGATACCAAGTTCCTCGAGCGCCAGGCCGTTATGAAGGCTGAGTTCATGGAAGAGAACGACGAGATGTTCGACAAGCTCGTTGTGACCGAGGCCGGAGACAGCCCCAACGTGAAAGAAGGCCAGATCATCACCCTGCGCAAGCTCCGTGATGAGAATAGCGCCCTGAAGCGAAAGGACGGTAAGCTCGTGGCAACGCGCCAGGCCACTCCGGCCACAAGCCGCCAGTTGCTCATGGGTATTACCCGCGCTTCGCTCCAGACCGAGAGCTTCATCAGCGCGGCATCCTTCCAGGAGACCACCAAGGTGCTGAACGAAGCAGCCGTGGCCGCCAAAGAGGACAATCTCAAAGGCTTGAAGGAAAACGTGATCGTGGGCCACTTGATCCCTGCAGGTACCGGCACCCGCGCCTTCCAAAAGGACGTGGTGTACGGAAAGGACGAGTACACCAAGTTGATGTCCGCGAAGTTGACCGCGCTGGAGATCGAAGAGTAAACCATCACTCCCAAACCCCCTCTCCGAAGTGGAGAGGGGGAATATCCCCCAGAAATGGCAGACGAAAAAGACCAAGCCCGCCCCAACCAGCTGAACATCGAGATCAGTGAGGAAGTGGCTGATGGCATCTACAGCAACTTGGCCATTATAACGCACAGCAATTCGGAGTTCGTGTTGGACTTCGTGCGCGTTATGCCCGGAGTGCCTAAGGCGAAGGTGAAAGCCCGTATGCTGCTTACACCGCAGCACGCCAAACGCCTCATGCGCGCATTGGCCGACAACGTGCAGAAGTTCGAGGCAGCACACGGCGCCATCCGCGAAAGCGAGATGCCGGAGATTCCGATGAACTTCGGCGGGCCACCGCAAGCTTAAACTCTACCGCATTCTAACGAAAATGCCCCGATGGATCGGGGCATTTTCGTTGTGGGGGGGGTTTCCCGCCCGGGCGGCGGGCGGGCGTTTCCTTTGGGGTCCCGGGCGGCGGGGGGGGGGGGGTCCCGGGGGGGGGGGCGGGGGGGGTCCCGGGGGGGGGCGGGCGCGGGTTTTTCGGGGGCTTCCCCCGGGGGGCCGGGCGGCCGGGGGGGGCGGGGGCCGCGGGGGGGGGCGGGCGGGGGGGGGGCGCGGGGCGGGGGGGCGGGGGGGGGGGGGCGCCCTGGCCCCCGGGCGGGGCGGGGGTCCCCTTTTTGTTGTTGGCCCGCCCCCGGGGGGGGCGGGCGGGGGGGGGGCCGGGGTTTCCCCCCCTTTTCTTTTCCCCCCCCCGGGGGGGGGGGGGGGGGGGCCCAAGGGCGGCCCCCCCGGGGCGGGGGGGGGGGGGGGGGGCGGGGGGCGGGGGCGCGGGGGCGGGGGGGGCCGCGGGGCCCCCGCCCCCCCGGCGTGTTCGGGGCGGCGGGCGGGGGGGGGGGGGGGGGGGGGGGGGGGGGGGGGTGGGGGCGGGGGGGGGGGGGGGGGGGGGGGGGGGGGGGGGCGGGCGGGGGGGGCGGGCCGGGGGGGGGGGGGGGGGGCGGGGGGGGGGGCCGGGGGGGGCCCCCCCGGGGGGGGGGGGGGGGGGGGTGGGGGGGGCGGGCCGGGGGGGGGCGGCGGGGGCTTGGGCCGGGGCGGCGGCCGGGGGGGGGGCCGGCGGGGGGGGGGGGGCGGGCGGGGGCGGGGGCGGCGGGGGGGGCCGCGGGGGGGGGGGGGGCCCCCCGCCCCGGGGGCGGGGGGGCCCGGGGGGGGGGGGGGCCCGGGCCCCGCGGCGGGGGGGGGGGGGGGGGGGGCCCCGGGGGGGGGCGGCCCCGGGGGGGGGGGGCGCCGGGGGGGGGGGGGGGGGGGGGGGGGGGGGGGGGGGGGGCCCGGGGGGGGGGGGGGGGCCCCGGGCGGCCCGGGGGGGGGGGGGGGGGGGGGGGGGGCCGGGTTGCCCCGCCCCCCGGGGGGGGGGGGGGGGGGGGCGGGCCGGGGGGGTTCGGGCCGGGGCCCCGCCGCGGGGGCGGCGGCGGGGGCGGGGGCGCCCCCGGCGGGGGGGCGGGCGGGGGGGGGGCGGGGGGCCCGCTTTCTTTCCGGCCCCCCCCCGGGGGGGGGGGGGGGTTTCCCGGGGGGGGGGGGGGGGGCCCGGGGGGCCTTCCCGCCGGTTCCCCCCGGGCCGGCGCGGGGCGGGGGGCGTTTCCGGGGGGGGGGGGGGGGGGCCGGGGGGCGGTCCCCCCCGCCCGGGGGGGGGGGGGGCCCGGGGGGGTTCGGGGGGCCCTGGGCGGGCCCGGGGCCCAACCCCCCCCAAAGGGGAAACCCGGAGACCCCACGGCCCCAACCCAACCCTTCCACATCTATTCCCGCGCCGTCTGCGCGAAGATCACATAGCCGAAGTTCAAACTCCACACCACCGGCTGGCTCAACCCTTCAATGTAGCTGGTGTTGAACCAGATCGGGCCCAACGGGCTTTGGTAGATCAATGAGCCGCTGCCGATGAAATACCGCGTCGTTACAACGGAACCCTCTGTGACTTGATCCTGCAGGCCGCGTTCCAATGCGCGATAAGGCTGGAAGGCATATGCTTCCAAACGCAGGTCAAATTTGTTCTGGGCCACTGCGATGATGGTGCGCAGACCGGCCGCAGCATAGCTCGCCGCCCGGTAGTTTTCCAAGAAATAGGTGCGGCTTTCCGGTGTGGGCTGGAACACGGGCGCTTGGATCAACGTAGCGGTGTAATTCTGGAAATACGGCATGTTGCTGTACACGCCTTCCAGCAACATGCCGAACTTGAAGATGCCCTTGGGCAGGAAGTACTTGTCGAACTTCGCTTTTGCCGTGAGCCAGCCGCGTTGCGCCTCGATCTCTGTGCGCTGTGGCCACTGGGAGCCGGGCGTGGTGCGTTCTTCACCGGTGATGTAGCGCAGCTGGAACTGGACCAGTTCACCACTGTTCGGCTGCTGTTTCCGGTTAAGGCTGTTGCGCTCGATCACAAGGCCGAAACTGCCATAGTTGAAACCGGTGACATCTGCCGTGTCCGCCGGGCTGAATGCATCGTTCTGGTAGTAGTCGTTCTTGTTGGCCACATACTTTGCGTCCAATCGCAGAAGACCTTTCGTGCCCAAGGCCATGCCCGCGTTCACACCGCCCCATAGTTCCCGGTTGATGATGTAGGAGGGCCGTACTTTCTCAAAGAATGAAGTGAAGCCGCTGAAGTGGTCCCACCGGTTCAGCGTTACCGCCGGCTCGATGTAGACCGGTACCCGGGAACTCAGGTCGGTGCGCCACTTCACTTGGCCACTGTTGTAGAATTTGCCGAGGTAGGCCGTGCCTTCCAGCCTACCGCTGGTGCGCCCGAAAATGTTGTACCGCGCGGCCAACATGCCGGTGTTCACCGGGCGCGAACTGAGCAAACCTCCGAAGCGAACTTCCAACTGCCGTTCGCGTTTCACGCCCACGTCCAGGTCAAAGTTGCCATGCACTGGATTGTAACTGGCGCGTGGGAAAAGACCGGCCACGTTGTAGTCCTGATAGAGACGGAAGTAACGCGGTTTCAATTCCTCGGCGGTCAACGGCTCGTTGTGTTTATCCACCAATCGTTCGCAGTACGTCGCCTGCCCTTTGCTCAAGCCGTCGAACCGCATCTCTCCGAAGGTGACGGGGGGACAGCTCTGTTTGAATCGCGCGCGTCGTGCCGCCAATACCGTTGGGTCCACGCGCCGGGAGACCTCCGCCAATATTTCCGGCATACGTTCCATGGCGGAGGCATAGCCATCGGCAACGGCCTGTTTGGCACTGGCGAAATCGAACAGGGTGACAGCCGTCTTTGGCTCAATGATCAACCCGGGTTCACACGGCATGGAGTAGTTTGTCGGTTGGGTCATAATGGCCTTTAACTGGCTCATCAGGTCGTCCTCGCTGGGCGGCGGTGCATTGTAGGCCACGTTGCTGCCGATGATGTAGTCCGGCAGGAAAGCATCGTACATTACATCGCTGGGGAAGTTGTTGTACATGCCGCCGTCCATCATCAAATGCCCGTCGATACGGATAGGTTTGAAGTAGAACGGATAGCTCATGCTGGCGCGGACGGCAAGCGCGAGGTCGCCACGCGAGAAGATCACTTGCTTGTGCGGAAAAGGCTGTCCAGGTCGTAATCCGCAGCGGCGGAGGCACCGGCGAAACTCCGCATCTGCTCATAGTCGATCAAAACCGGCGAGCGCAGGTTGGTGGGAAGCGACATCTGCAACGTAGTGTCCACGTCCACGCCCAAGGTGAGCATGGAGGCATCCGACCAACCTTGTTTGAAGTAGTAGCTGTATTGCCGCTCCACGCCGCCTTTCGCCATTTCCTGGTACAAGTCGCTTTGAAAAAGCGAATCCATTTGCGCGGGGCTGATCCCGGAGGCGTACAAAGCACCGATCAGCGCGCCCATGCTGCTACCAGTGATGTAATCAACCGGCACGCCGTTGTCTTCCAAGGCCTTCAAAACCCCGATGTGCGTGAGGCCCACGGCGCCGCCGCCGCTCAAGACCACGCCGATCCGTTGCGCTTGTGCGCTCGCTGCCAAAAGCAGCACGGAAAGGAAGAATGCGATGCGGGACATGGATGCGCCGCGTTTTGCGGCAGGCCGCAAAGGTAAACGGCGATGATCGGCCCTTCAACGCGATAAACTGCGGATCAATTGCATGAAATATGCGGGCGACTTCAACAAGCGACTGCCATACCAACTGAAGGCTTCGCCATCCACCAAGTACACCGGTGTGCCCGGCAGCACCATTTTCACCGCAGCAATATGCTGTTCCTTGAAGGGAAACGGTTCGCTGGAAAGGAGCACAATGTCGGGGTCAAGGGCCGCGAGTTCGGCATCCGAAACTTCAGGATAACGCCCGCCCGTATCGTCCGTTACTGGAGAAAAGCCGCACCGGACCATCATGTCGCGAATGAATGTGCCTTCGCCCGCCAGCAACCAAGGTTTCTGCCAGATGAAATAAGCCGCGGAAAGGGGAGGCGTGAGCGGCTGAAGCTCTGCAAAAGCTGAATGGATCCCCGTATTGATCCGCGCAGCTTCCGGAACGGTCCCGACCAAATCCCCGATGCGTTCGATCATGTCCATCGCCTCATCGAGGTCTTTTACATCGCTCATCCACACCGGGAATTCCTGCTCCAACGCCTCAATATCTGCTTGCGTATTCTCTTCCTTGTTGCCGATGATGAGGTCCGGTTTCAACGCACAAATCTTCTCCAGATCCACCTGCTTGGTGCCACCCACGCGCGGTTTCGTGCGGTACCATTCTTCCGGATGGATGCAGAACTTGGTGATGCCGACAACGCGATCACCGAGACCAAGGTCGAACAGCAGCTCCGTCTGCGAAGGGACGAGCGACATGATGCGTTGCGGATGCTCCGACACTTGGATGGTGCGGTGCATTTGGTCAACCGTTTCCCTGTTGGCCACTATTTTGTTTTTTGGATTTCCCCGCAGCAGCCACTCGAAGAGGACCCTGCGCTGGGATGGCTCACTTCAACTTCCCAATAATATCCTGCTTCGTAATGATACCGAACCGGTCCTGCATCTTCACCAACACAGCCTGGCTGCCATTGCCCAACTGCTTCGCGATCTCCGCCAAGGTGGCTTCCGGGCCTACGATCGGGAGTGGCTTGTCCATGATCACGCGTGCTTTCTGTAAGCGCACATCGCTGTCTTCCAAGATCGCGTCGAAAAGGCGCGCATCCGTAATGGTTCCCACGGGCACGCCGTTCTCCATCACGGGCAATTGGTCGATGTTGTGCCGACGCATTTTTTCTATCGCGCTCAGCACCGGTTCTTCGGCTTCAACGCTTACGATCGCTGCGTCCTTGCCTTTCAGCAGGTCACCAGCGGTTGGTTTTTCTTCCACGAGGAAGCCGCGCTCGCGCATCCAATCATCGTTGAACATTTTGCCCAAGTAGCGCGTGCCGTGGTCGTGGAAGATCACCACCACCACGTCGCTGGGCTTCAGCATTTTCTTCATTTGGATCAGGCCGGCCATGGCGGCGCCCGCGCTGTTGCCCACGAAGATGCCCTCGTCGCGGGTGATCTTCCGCGTGTAGATCGCAGCGTCGCGGTCCGTCACTTTCTCGAAATGGTCGATCAGGCTGAAGTCCACGTTCTCGGGTAGCATGTCCTCGCCGATGCCCTCGGTGATGTACGGATAGATCTCATTGGGGTCCAGAATACCCGTTTCCTTGTACTTCGTGAAGACGGACCCGTACGTGTCGATGCCCCACACCTGGACCGCAGGGTTTTTCTCTTTCAGGTAGCGCCCCGTTCCGCTGATGGTGCCACCTGTGCCCACGCCAACAACGAGGTGCGTGATCTTTCCATCCGTTTGGTCCCAGATCTCCGGACCGGTGCTTTCATAATGCGCCTTGCTGTTGCTCAGGTTGTCATACTGGTTGGCCTTCCAGCTGTTCGGCGTTTCGCTGACCAGCCGCGAGCTCACGGAATAGTAGGAGCGGGGATCCTCGGGTTCCACGTTGGTGGGACACACGATCACCTCGGCCCCGAAGGCGCGCAGGGCATCCACTTTTTCCTTGCTCTGCTTGTCGGTGGTGGTGAAGATGCACTTGTAGCCTTTGATGATCGCGGCCATCGCCAGGCCCATTCCCGTATTGCCGCTGGTGCCTTCAATGATGGTGCCGCCGGGCTTCAATGCTCCGCTCTTTTCCGCGTCCGCGATAAATCTTCAGCGCCATGCGGTCCTTGATGCTGTTGCCGGGGTTGAACGTTTCAACTTTTGCTAAAACCGTGCAAGGCAGGTCCGCCACCAGGCGGTTCAATTTCACCATGGGCGTGTTGCCTACGGTGCTCAGGATGTTGTCGTGGATCTTCATGCGCCGCGAAGGTAGGGGGGCGGGAAGAGTTTCCACCGCAACGACGCAACGACGCAACGGAATTCGCAACGTCTGAAAGTTTCTACCAAAACGACGCAACGAATGGGCAAAGCCAGTTCTGATTTTCTGAACGTGGCGTTACCGTTGCGTCGTTGCGCCGTTGCGGTAAAACAACGTCCTTACGTAAACCGGATCGCCTTCGCCGGCGCTATGCGCGATACGTACATGCTGGGCAGCACCATGGCCAACACGCATACCAGCAGCACGCCGATGTTCAACGCGAGGATCGGCCCGAAGGAAAGGTCGATCGGCACTTTGTCCACGTAATAGCTTTCAATGGGAAGCCTTGCCAGGCCCCATTTTTTCTGCGCCAGTGCCAACCCGATGCCGAGCAGATCCCCGAGCACGATGCCCACGCCAAGGATGTACGCCGCATCGATCAAAAAGATGCGCCGCATTTGCCCATTGGATGTGCCCAACGCCTTCAGCACGCCGATCATGTTGGTGCGTTCCAAAATGATGATCAACAACGCGCTCGCCATGTTGATGATGGCCACCAGCACCATCAGCACGATCACAACGATCACGTTGGTGTCCAGCAGTTCGAGCCAAGAGAACACCTCCGGATATTGTTGCCGCGCCGTAATGGTGCGCAGACCTGGGCCGATGAAGTCGTTGTAGATCCGGTCGTCGAGCTTGGTGAGCTGTGTATAGTCCTTCAGCGACACTTCGAAGCCGCCGCAGTAATCCTTGTATGTGCCGCCATGCCCGCCGCGCGTTACTTGCGCCAGTGCCATGGTTTCTTCGAATTTTTGGGTCGGCCGTTTCAGATTTACCCACGCGGTGTCGGGTAATGTGCCACCGTCATCACCGGCTATCAGCGTGATCTTGGCTTCACTGCCCGGCGGAACGGCGATGGCATGCGGTCCTTTGCCTTCCCAAGTGGTGCCCGGCCAGCGGTAGTGATAGGAGCGGTCGCCGCCAAATGCAAGTGCCGTGATGTGTAAGGAATCGCCACTGGCAATTTCCACCTGCATTTCCGCTTGGATGCCCCAATGCGCGAAACGTTGCAAATGCGCAATATCCACCAGCGCCAATTGATGGTCCACTTTTTCAAGCCCTGTTTCATAGATGCCCTGGATCCGGAATTTGCGGGGCCGCACTTCTTCGCGGCCTTTCACGAGGTAGATGGTGATGGTGTCGCCCACATCCAACCGCAACCGCCGCGCCATCCAGCGGCTGATGAGTGTTTGCGATCGCACCGTGTCGCCGATGTCCAGCACGTTTCCCGCCACCAAACTCTTTTTCAGAAAGCCCCAGTCCTGATCGGCACCAACGCCTTTCACCACCACGCCCTGGATCTCTTCGCCTGTTTGAACAATGCCCGGCTGCAGCGCGAAGACTTGGATGTGCGCCACGCCCGGCACAGTGTCCAACCACGGATAGAAAGATTGCTCGATCCGCACGCGCTCGCTTGCTTTCGGATCGGCCTGCGCAAGGGGAACGATCTGCAAATGCCCGCCCGCACCCGTTACTTTGGCCCGAACTTCGCCTTGAAAACCAGTGCTGATCCCGATGGTCAGTATCATCACAGCCATGCCGATAACAATGCCGAGCACCGCAATGAGTACGATGGGCCGCGAAAGGCGGTCCTGCCTGTCCTTGTCGAACAGGATGCGGCGTGCAATGAAATGGGCGAAGGCCATGGGGAAGCCGACGAAGATAGCCGCACTGTTGACGCTGGTGGCCTGCAACGGACAAGGGCAGGCTACGAAGCCCGACACCGCCATGGCCGGAAAGGCCGATTCCGTTGCCATTGTGCAGGCTGAAGTTCCGTTGCAAACGGGTGCCGAGCGCATGGACCAATACCTGCCGCTGTTGCAAGGCAAGCGCGTGGCCGTGGTAACAAACCAAACAGGCATGGTGGGCACGACGCACCTGGTGGACACCCTGCTCGCCCGCGGTGTTCAAGTAGCGAAAGTGTTCGAGCCGGAGCATGGTTTTCGCGGCGAAGCGGATGCGGGAGAGCATGTGGCCGATGAACGGGACAAGCACACGGGCCTGCAGGTCATCTCGCTTTATGGAAAGAACAAGAAGCCGCAACCCACGCAGCTCGCCGACGTGGATGTGATGGTCTTCGACATTCAGGATGTGGGCGTTCGCTTCTTCACCTACATCAGCACCGTGCATTATGTGATGGAGGCGGTGGCCGAACAGCACAAGCAGATCATCGTGCTGGACCGCCCGAATCCCAACGGCTTCGGCGTGGACGGCCCCGTGCTCGACACCGCATTCGTGTCCTTTGTCGGAATGGATCCGGTGCCATTGGTGCATGGCATGACGGTGGGGGAGTATGCGCGCATGGTCAACGGCGAAGGCTGGCTGAAGGGCGGCGTTAAATGCGAATTGAACGTTGTACCATGCACCGGATATGACCACGGCATGCGCTACATGCTACCGGTGAAGCCCTCGCCGAACCTGCCGAACATGGCAGCGGTGCATCTCTATCCCTCGCTCGGGCTGTTCGAAGGCACCATCGTAAGCGTGGGCCGTGGAACGGATATCCCGTTCCAGTGCATCGGCTATCCGGAAAACCCGTGGGGCGATTATGTGTTCACGCCTAAGTCCATGCCCGGTGCAAAGTATCCACCGTACAAGGGCGTGCCCTGCGTGGGGGCTGACCTTCGAGCTGAAAATGCGGCGATCGGCATTGCGCAAAAAGCGCTGGACCTGCAGTGGTTGCTGGGCATGTATGAGCACTGCGGGGACAAGCCGAAGTTCTTCAATTCCTTCTTCAACACGTTGGCGGGTGGGCCGACGCTTCGCAAGGCGATTGAAGCAGGAAGGTCGGAAGAAGAAATCCGGGAATCTTGGCAACCGGAATTGGACGCGTTCTTGAAGTTGAGACAGCCGTATTTGTTGTACCCTTGAAGACAACGGACAACGACAACGCACAACGTACAACTGACACCTAAGTCCCCAAAACAAAACGCCGCCCTTGGAAAACCAAAGGCGGCGTTCTTGTCTGTTGTAAGTCTTACTTCTGCTCGTCCTTCACTTCCTCGAAGTCCACATCGGTTACTTCTTGGTCGCTGGGAGCATTGCCGTTGGCTTGGCCTTCTGCGGCTCCTCCGGCTTGTGCGCCTTGGGCGGCTTTGTACATCTCTTCACTGGCTTGTGAGAAAATTGTGTTCAGCTCGCTCATCGCGGTGTCGATCGCGGGAATGTCCTGCGCTTCGTGCGCTTTCTTCAGCTTGGCCACGGCCTCTTCGATCGGACCTTTCTTGTCGGCCGGGAGCTTGTCGCCGAATTCAGACAATTGTTTTTCCGTCTGGAAGATCAGGCTGTCCGCTTGGTTCAGTTTGTCGGCTTTGTCGCGAGCGATCTTATCGGAATCGGCGTTGGCCTCGGCCTCTTTGCGCATCTTCTCGATCTCCTCCTTGCTGAGGCCGCTGCTGGCTTCAATGCGGATGCTTTGCTCCTTGCCCGTGGCTTTGTCTTTTGCGCCAACGTGTAAGATCCCGTTCGCATCAATGTCGAAGGTCACTTCGATCTGCGGAGTGCCGCGGTGTGCTGGTGGAATACCGTCCAAGTGGAAGCGGCCAATGGTGCGGTTGCCGCTTGCGATGGGGCGTTCGCCCTGCAACACGTGGATCTCCACGCTAGGCTGGTTGTCGCTGGCGGTGCTGAAGGTTTCGCTCTTCTTGGTGGGGATGGTGGTGTTGGACTCGATCAGCTTAGTCATCACGCCGCCCATGGTCTCGATGCCGAGGCTCAATGGGGTAACGTCCAGCAACAGCACGTCTTTCACTTCACCGGTGAGTACGCCACCTTGGATCGCGGCACCTACGGCCACCACTTCGTCCGGGTTCACGCCCTTGCTGGGCTCCTTTCCGAAGAATTTCTTCACCGCTTCCTGGATCGCCGGGATGCGGGTGCTACCTCCAACGAGGATGATCTCGTCGATGTCGCTCGCCTTCAGACCGGCGTTCTTCAATGCACTTTCGCAAGGAGCGATGGTGCGCTTGATCAATGGGTCCACAAGTTGCTCGAACTTGGCGCGGCTCAAGGTGCGCACCAAGTGCTTCGGAATGCCGTCAACGGGCATGATGTACGGCAGGTTGATCTCCGTGCTGGTGGTGCTGCTCAACTCGATCTTCGCCTTTTCAGCAGCGTCCTTCAAGCGTTGCAGGGCCATGGGGTCCTTGCGCAGGTCGATGTTTTCGTCCTTCTTGAACTCGTCGGCCAACCAGTCGATCAGTACATGGTCGAAATCGTCGCCGCCGAGGTGCGTGTCACCGTCGGTGCTCTTCACTTCAAATACACCGTCGCCCAGTTCCAGCACGCTCACGTCGTGAGTTCCGCCGCCGCAGTCGAATACAACGATCTTTTGGTCCTTGTGCTTTTTATCCAAGCCGTAAGCCAACGCGGCTGCGGTTGGCTCGTTGATGATGCGGCGCACTTTCAGGCCGGCGATCTCACCAGCTTCCTTGGTGGCTTGGCGCTGCGCGTCGTTGAAGTAAGCGGGCACGGTGATCACCGCTTCCGTTACCGTGGTGCCGAGGTAGTCTTCGGCTGTCTTTTTCATCTTCTGCAGGATCATCGCACTGATCTCCTGCGGTGTGTATTGGCGGTCGCCCACCTTTACGCGGGGCATGCCCCCGTCGCCACGCACCACCTCATAAGGTACACGTGCGATCTCCTTGGCGTCCTCTTCATAGGTGTTGCCCATGAAGCGCTTGATGGAGTAAATGGTGTTCTTGGGGTTGGTGATGGACTGCCGCTTGGCAGGGTCGCCCACCTTGCGCTCGCCGTTCTCCACGAACGCTACGATGCTGGGGGTGGTGCGCTTGCCTTCGCTGTTGGAAATAACAACGGGTTCGTTGCCTTCCATCACCGAGACACAGCTGTTGGTGGTGCCAAGGTCGATGCCGATGATCTTGCTCATTTTTGCTTTGGGTTTGCCGGGCTGCCGGTAGCAGTCCAGTTGTTCTGTTGCCCGGCCGGGCCGGTTTTGGGTTTTCTGTTGCGCATGCCGTTCCTCAACGTTCGTGCCATCACCGGTTCACGTACGGGATGGCAGAAAATGAGGCAGAATGCACTGCCGGAACTCTGACAAAAGGACAGAATGACGCGCCAATGGGCGGACTTAGCAACCGTAATCGCTGCCGGGGATACCGATGCACCAAAGCATACCGGCGGTGTACTGGCCTTCCACCAGTTCCACCACCGTGGTGGCGTCCAACTGCTTGTTGTTCAATTCATAAAAACGCCGCGAGGAGAAAAGACCATAGCCGTTGTCTATGTTGCTGTAAACGGGGCGGTCCTCAACCAACCCGGAAATGGGGCTGTTCAGCTGTAGGTAAACATGCAGATCTTGCCCGGCCACCGCCCACAAAATGTCCACACCGCGGAATATGCGTTTGCTCACACCAGGGGTGGTGCCCACCCGCGTGCCAACGGACTGGAAAAAGGATTCGCCTGAAAAAGGCAGTTCCAGCGCTTCATTCCCTGCCGTGTTGGCCGCCACCACCGTGCCTAATTGCTGGGTGAAGCTCTTCGGTATGGTGTCCGCCCCGATGACCTCATCCCAGTTGAAACGGTAGGCCAGGTCATAACGCTTGCCGTTCACCGAAGAGTTCCAACGGATTATTTGACTGACGTAACTGCCACCACCTGTGGACACTAAACGTAATGGCAGTGGAACTATGGAACCCGTGGGCTGCACCCGCGCCACGATGTTGGTTTCCGCGAAAACCGTGTTTCCCTTGGCCGTGGCATTCAGCCGGTAAGTAGCCGTGGAATCCAGCACCGCATTGAAGTAGTAAAGCTTGTGCTGAGGACCGGCAAAGATCCCGGGATCATGGTCCAGCAAGGTGTCCTGCAGCAAATAGGTGTTGACCACGGCGCCGTTTTTGATCTCCTGCACTTCGGCTTGTAACTGCTCGTCCGTGTATTCCGAGGAATCCGCGACCGATGCATAAACCAGCGCATTGCCCGGACCTAAAAAAGCCTTGTTGATCTTCACGAACTGAATGGTGGTGCCCTTGTCCAACAAGGCGTACACCACCGTGTTTTCCTTGTAGGGTGCCGCAACGTCCAGGTCGGTGCTGCAGGAATTGAGCAGCAATGCCGTTGCGCAGGCGAATAAGAGTACAGGACGAATGGACATGGTTCTCTTGGAAAAAGGGGAGGCGAAGATAGGGGTTGAGGCAACCGACCTGTAATACGCGTTCCGGGCTTCGGTTTGTCCGGGGAAGGGAACGGTGCAGTAGGGGCGATGCATCCATCGCCCCTACTTTCGCACCATGAGCACCGCTGTAAAGGACATCAAACGCGTTACCACGCACACCCTGCAGGAAATGAAGCAGAAGGGCGTGCCCATCGCCATGATCACCGCTTACGATTTTTCCATGGCCCAGCTGATGGACGGCGCAGGCGTGGACGTGATCCTCGTAGGCGATAGTGCCAGTAATGTGATGGCAGGCCACGAAACCACGCTGCCCATCACCTTGGATCAAATGATCTATCACGCTGGCAGCGTTGTGCGCGGCAGCCAGCGCGCATTGGTGGTGGTGGACCTGCCTTTCGGCACTTACCAAGGCAATAGCAAGGGCGCACTGAACAGCGCCATCCGCATCATGAAGGAAAGTGGTGCCCACGCGGTGAAGCTTGAAGGAGGGGCAGAGGTGATCGACAGTGTGGAACGCATCCTCTCCGCAGGGATCCCCGTGATGGGCCACTTAGGCTTAACGCCACAAAGCATCTACAAATTCGGCACCTACGTGGTGCGCGCTAAGGAAGAGGACGAGGCGAACCGCCTGAAACGCGATGCCCAGTTGCTGGAGGAAGCGGGCTGTTTTGCCCTGGTGCTTGAAAAAATTCCCGCCAAACTGGCCGAGGAAGTGGCCAAGAGTATTTCCATTCCGGTGATCGGCATCGGCGCTGGCGGAAAGGTGGACGGCCAAGTGCTGGTAATGCACGACATGCTAGGCATCACCAAGGAGTTCAATCCCCGTTTCCTGCGCCGATACGCCGACCTGCACACCATTGTGACAAAGGCTGTCGAGCACTATGTGGCAGATGTTCGCTCCTCGGATTTCCCCGGCCCGCATGAGCAGTACTGAGGACAGCCCGGTGATCGTTTTCCAGGATGCGCACCTTATTGTTGTGGACAAGCCCTGCGGCATAGCGGTGCAAGCCGACCGCACCGGCGATCCTTGTTTGCTGGACCAAGTGAAGGCGCTTTTTCCAACGGAGGATATCGGCTCCCCGCACCGGATCGACAGGCCCGTGGGCGGCTTGGTGATCTTCACCCGGAATGCTGAGGCGTTGCGTGGTATGGATGCCCTTTTCCGTGAACAAGCCGTAACAAAAACCTACCTCGCCATCGTGGAAGGTGCTACCCCGCCGGAAGGTGAATGCCGACATGATCTGGAACGCAACGCCGGCCAACGCAAAACGCGCTTGGCCGAACAACCCGGTGGTGGGAGAGAAGCGGTGCTTCACTTCAAGACCAAGACCGTGGGCGATCGGTTTTCCTTGCTGAAGGTGATTCCACAAGGTGGCGCGTTCCACCAGATCCGGGCGCAGCTCGCTGCCATCGGCCATCCCATAAAAGGCGATGTGAAATACGGCGCGCGACGTGGTGAGAAGGACCGCGGGATAACGCTTCACGCATGGAAAATGCGCTTCCCGCATCCGGTAACAAAGAAGTTGCTTGAGTTGGAAGCGCCATTGCCGATAAGGTCTATTTGGCCTGCTTTGCTGGCGTTGTAACCGTATGGGCGATGCTGGCATCGTCCATACGGTTACAACGGGTCCACGTCAACCACCAACTGCACGGGCCGGTGCTTCGGGTCCGCGAATAACTGGTCGATCACCTCGCGCAAAAAAGCCTTTTCGGTTTGATAGCGCCTGCGGTCCAGTTTCAGCAATATGGCGCGTAAGTGCTTGTCCCGCACGCGGGCAACCGTAGGCGGCTCCGGGCCCAGTACGCGGTCGCCCAAGCGGGTGCGCAAGTCCTGTGCAAGGGCGTGCGCGGCGGCGTCCACGCGCGCAACATCCTTGTGCTTGAGCAACAGGCGCACCATGCGGCTGTAAGGCGGATAGCCATGCGCTTCGCGAAGTGGAAGCTCGCGTGCGTACATACCGTCCACGTCATGCGCGGCGACGAGTCCGATCAACGGATGGTGAATGTCGCGTGCTTGGATGTAAACCTGTCCGGGGTCTTTTTTGCGGCCACTGCGCCCTGCCACCTGCGCCATCAGCTGGAAGGCCCGTTCGTGCGCGCGCAGGTCCGGAAAGCGCATAAGGTTGTCAGCGTTAATGATGCCGATCACCGTGACCTGCTCAAAGTCAAGGCCCTTGGTGACCATCTGCGTGCCCACCAAAATGTCGATCGCGCCGTCGCCGAAGCGTTGCAGCAGCCGTTCGAAGGCATGCTTTCCCCGCGTGGTGTCCTGGTCCATGCGTGCCCCGCGCGCTTCCGGCAGCACGAGTGCTAATTCTTCTTCCACTTTTTCGGTGCCCAAGCCCACCATGCGCAAACGGTTGCTCGCGCAGGCCGGGCATTTTACCGGTGGTGTGTAGCGCCGGCCGCAGTAGTGGCAACGCAGACCGTGGTCGTGCTTGTGGTAGGTGAGGCTTACGTCGCAATGTTCGCATTCGGGTACCCAGCCACAGGATTCGCACTGCCACGCGGGCACGTAGCCGCGCCGGTTCTGGAAAATGATGACCTGTTCTTTACGCGCTAGCGCTTGCTCGATCCCAGCCAGCAATTCCTTGGAAAAATGCCCGCGCATTTGCTTCCGCTTTTGCGCTTCGTTCAGGTCCACGCGAATGATGGTGGGCAGCACCGCATCCCCATGGCGTACGTCCAAGCGCGCAAAGCCGTACTTGCCGTGCTTCGCGTTGAACAGGCTTTCCATGCTGGGCGTGGCGGAACCCAACAGTGTTTTCGCGCCGTGCAGCCCGGCGAGCACTTGTGCCATGTCCCGTGCGTGGTAGCGAGGCGCGGGGTCGTGCTGCTTTTAACTGGGGGCGTGTTCTTCATCCACCACCACCAAGCCGAGTTTGGTGAACGGCAAAAAAATCTCAGAACGCGCGCCAACGATCACTGTACGTCGGTCGGGTTCGCGCAGCATCTGCATCCAAAGCTCAGCCCGTTCGCGTTGGCTGAGCCGCGAGTGCGATACGGCGACACGGTCCCCGAAGCGCGCCCGCAAACGCCCGATGATCTGCGTGGTCAACGCGATCTCCGGCAACAGATACAGCACTTGTTCGCCGCGCTCTACCGCTTCTTCGATGAGCTGCATGTAGAGCTCGGTCTTGCCCGATGCGGTTACGCCTTGCAGCAGCACGGTGCTTTTTGCGTCGAAGCCATCGCGCACCTGTTGCAAGGTTGCCGCCTGCGCGGGCGACAGTGTTGAATGTTTCGGCTTGCCGAACTGATCTGGCGGATCTCCCGCAGGCCGTTCTTCCACGGCGAACACGCCTTTGTCCACCAAGCGTTTCAAGTCGGCGGGCACGGCGTCGCTGCTGCGCAGAAGCTGCTCGCGGCGCACCGGGCGCGGGTCGTCACTGAAAAAACGGCTGAGCTCGATGTAGCGCATCAAGAGGTGCAACTGCTTCGGCGCCCGTTCCAATTGGTCGAACAGCGCGTGCATCGCTTCTTCCGTGGAAAAAGCCGCGGTCAACGCCACGTAACGGTCCATGCGCGGTTTGTACCCCTTGCCCATTTCCTCCGCCGTGGTAAGCACGCCTTCTTCCAAGTAGCGCTTCACGATACGCATGGGGTCTTTCAATCCCAAGACCTCTCCGGCTTCTTTCAACGTGAGTTCGTGCCGTGCCTCCAAAGCGTCCAGCAGCATTTCCTTCCGTGTATCGCCGCTCCAGGCCGGCCGGGGACCTGCGGCAGCCATCACTTTAGTGCTGCTGCTTAATAACAAGGATCCCGGCAACGCTGCCACCAGCACTTCGCCCGGTGTACACATGTAATGCGCTGCTATAGCCTCCCAAAAAACGAGCTGTGTTTCCGTTACCACAGGTTCGCCATCCAGCAATTCCACCGCATGGCGCGGCACTAGGCCGGGCGGCGGCTCGTTGTGCAAGCGGCGGATAACACCGGTGTACAAGGTGCGCCCCTTGCCCATGGGCACCACGGTGCGCATGCCGGGTTTGGCCAAGGCCGCAATGGTCTCGGGCAGTTCGTAAGTGAACAAACCCGGTACCGCGAGCGGAATGATAATGTCGGCGAAGCGTGACAAGGGACCACAAGTGTAGGGGCGATGCATGTTAAGGCGATGCATGTATGGGCGATGCATGCATCGCCTATACATTTTCGCCCCTTGTTGAAAACCTCCACCCACTTTTCCCGCCAGTTCGGCCCAACGCGATAAATTCGCCACCGCATTTGAACCACTGAACCAGACCGGATGAACGTGCGATTGTTTTACCCTTTGGCCTTGGCAGCCGCGATGGCCGCCTTGCTGTCGGCCTGCAACAGCGGTTCTCCGCAAGATCACGCAGTGAATGCCGGTGCGGATTCCCTCTCCGTGAAACCCGGCGAGTCCGGACAATTGCTCAACGTGCAGGGCAAGCTTTTCAGCATTCCATCACCTGTGCAAGCGGCATTGCTCATCAAAAAGGCCGATCTGCCCTATCGCCAGAGCCTGCCTTTGGCCACAGATAGCGTGCAGCGCTTCACTTCCAAGGATAAGCGTGCTCTGGCATTGGGCATGTTAGGCGCAGACTTGGCCTACCGCACCGTGTATAAGGACGGACAAGCTGCCATCAAGACCCTCAAGGCCATTGAACAAGTCAGCAGCCAGCTCAACCTCAGCAACGCATTCGACAAGGAGTTGGTGGACGCCTTCAAGCGCAATCTGAGTTCCGAGGACAGCCTCCTCCGGTTCTCCGGCAAGGCCTATCGCGCTGCTGATATATATCTGAAGAACGACCAGCAGGAAGATGTTTCCGCCAGCGTGCTCGCCGGTGGATGGATCGAAAGCCTCTTCCTTTCCTTGGGCGATGCTACCGACAAACTGGACCCCAAAGTGGCCACGCGCCTAGCCGAACAGAAGAACACCTTGGGCAATCTCATCGCCTTGCTTAGCCAAGCCAACACACAGCCCGAATTGGTAAAGCAGCTCCAAGGGCTGAAAACCGTGCTGGATGGGGTAAAGACAACCTATACCTTCGTGAAACCAACGCTGGACGTGGCCAAGAAGACCACCTACATCAACAGTGCCACCTCCGCCGAAGTGCCCCCTGAAACATTGAACGCCATCGTTGCCAAAGTCAGGGAAATCCGCTCCTCCATTATTGCATGAACATGAGAACCCTCATTTCTACCTTCACCTTGGTAGCTTCCCTGGCCTTCGCCGCGGGTGCTTCGGCCCAGTGCGATACCATCGCTTCCCTCTGCGAGAAGAACATTACCGCGGAGTACATACCCGACGGCCAGTTCTACCGCGCTTTGCTGCACGATGATGAGCAGGCGGAATTCAACCTCACGCTCTTCGGCGGAACCACCTATCGCGTAGCTGCATGTAGCGGAACCAGCGACGGTAACCTCATTTTCAGCGTGTTCGACAAGGACCGCAACTTGCTCTTCAGCAATAAGGAATACAACAACGATCCCTACTGGGACCTCGTGGTGGCCAACACGTTAGAGGTTACCATCAATGCCGAACTCGACCCCCGCCGCTCAACCAGCGGCTGTGCGGTGATGCTCATCGGCTTCAAAAAGTAAGGCAGTAGCGGAACTTTTCCGCTTCAACGACCGTAGGAATGGACCGCTCGGAAAGGGAAACTCCCCTTCCGGGCAGGCCCGTCCCATGAGCGAGAACATTCTCAAAGCCTTGCTGCAACTCTTCGCGATCATCGTGAAGACCGAGCGCGATGCCGTGGGCGCCAATGGACACAAGGTGGTGGAGCGCTTCCTCATGCGCCAATTCACAGCGCAAGCAGCCGCCCAGCACATGTCCGTGTTCGAGGCCTACGTGGCCGCTTTCCATAGCAGCGGAGGAGACAGCCAGCGCGGCCGCAAACGTACCAGTGTGAATTCCGTGAAGGTCCTGAAGATCTGCACCGAGGTGAACGAAGAGTTGAACCAGCACCAAAAGTTCACCGTACTGATCCACCTGCTGGAGCTGGTGCATGCACGTGGCGAGCTCCTCGACCAAGAACGCGACTTCGTGGCCACAGTGGCCGAGACGTTCAACATCGCACAATCTGAATTCCAGCGTTGCGAAGCGTTCGTTTCCGCCAAGGCCGGCGACCGTGAGGATGTGCAGGACCTCCTTTATATCGATGCCGCCAATGGGCCGAAGCACATCGGCAACAAGCATATCCACGCCCACGGCCTCTCCGGTGAAGTGCGTGTGCTGAACATTCCAAGCGTGTCCATCTACCTGATGCGCTACCTCGGCAACGGTGAGCTGCTGCTCAGCGGCCAACAAGTTGATCCCGAACGGGTTTACCTGCTGGGCAACGGCATTTCATTGCGCCCGCCCGGTGGACTGCCAGTTTACTACAGTGACATGCTCGCCAGCTTCCAAAGCGACCGCTCCAAGGACCGCATCGAATTCCGTGCCGATGGCATTGAATACTGCTACCCTAACGGTCGCATCGGCCTGCACGAAATGCACCTCGCCGAAACCAGCGGCAAGCTGATCGGTATTATGGGCGGTAGCGGAAGTGGAAAAAGCACCTTGCTCAACGTCCTCAACGGAAATCTCAAGCCCAGCAAGGGCACTGTCACCATTAACGGAATTGACGTGCACGCCGATGCCGACCGCATTCGCGGCGTGGTGGGCCACATCAGTCAGGACGACTTACTGATCGAGGAACTAACCGTATTCCAGAACCTCTACTTCAACGCCAGGCTCTGTTTCGGTGACCTTTCCAAGACCGAGATCGCCAAACGCGTTTTGGCCCTGTTGCAAAGCCTGGGCCTCTACGACACAAAAGACCTCAAAGTGGGCACCCCGCTGGATAAGACCATCAGCGGTGGCCAACGCAAGCGCCTCAACATCGCCTTGGAGCTGATCCGCGAGCCCAGCGTGCTTTTCGTGGACGAACCCACAAGCGGCCTTAGCTCCCGGGATTCCGAGAACATCATGGACCTGCTGAAGGAGCTGGCGTTGAAGGGCCGCATCATCTTCACCGTGATCCACCAGCCGTCCTCGGAGATCTTCAAGCTCTTCGACCGTTTGCTGTTGATGGATCAGGAAGGAAACCCCGTGTACTACGGGGATCCCGTGGATGCAGTGGTCTACTTCAAGAAAGTGACCGGCCAGGCCGACAGCGAAGTAGGCCAGTGCGAAGCCTGCGGCAATGTGAACCCGGAGCAGATCTTCAACATCATCGAGGCGAAGATCGTGGACGAGTACGGAAACGAGACCGACCAGCGCCGCATCGGGCCTGAAGCGTGGAACGAGGTGTTCCGCGCGCAAATGGAAAATCGCGTGGCGAAAGTGCCCGATGAGCATTCCATTCCCAAGAGCACTTTCAACGCCCCGAACAAGCTGCGGCAGATGGCCGTTTTCTTCCGGCGCGACGTGGTGGCCAAACTGGTGAACCGCCAGTATGTGCTGATCAACTTGATCGAGGCGCCTGCGCTGGCACTGGTGATGGCCTTCTTCCTGCGTTACACGGGCGCAGGGCTTGAGGGCTCCAACGATTATGTCTACCGCCAGAACGACAACATCCCGCAATACCTCTTTATTTCCGTGATCGTAGCCCTGTTCATGGGCCTTACCGTGGCGGCGGAAGAGATCATTCGCGACCGCAGGATCCTGCAACGGGAAAAATTCCTCTCCCTCAGCCGCGCCAGCTACTTGCTCAGCAAGATCAGTGTGCTCTTCATTATTTCCGCTGTCCAAAGCCTCCTCTTCACCCAAGTGGGTGACCATGTTCTGGGCCTTTCGGGCCTGGGTTTCCAGCATTGGGCGGTGCTCTTCAGCCTTAGCTGCTTCGCGAACGTGCTCGGCCTCAATGTGAGCGCCAGTTTCAACAGCGCCAAGGTGATCTATATAATGATCCCCGTGCTCATCATTCCGCAGTTGCTCTTCTCCGGCATCATCGTTCGCTTCGATAAGCTGCATCCGTGGTTCGCCTCGGAAAAAAGCGTGCCTTGGATCGGTAATATCATGGCCAGCCGATGGGCCTACGAAGGCCTCGCCGTTTCACAGTTCTGCGACAACGGCTACGAGAAGCTCTTCTACGACTTTGACCGCCGCATGAAGACATCCAACTGGAAGAAGGACCTATGGGTGCGGGAACTTAAGGAACGAAGCAACGACGTGAAGGCTTTCCTGGATGGAAGAAAGACCGACACCAAAGAAGTGGAGTCGGACTTGGCCTTGATCACCCGAGAGCTGGAGAAGGAAATGCTCAACCTGCGCGGATTCAATTTCCCCAACATCGGAAAACTACAGCCCGGTAAGGTGGATAAGGACGTGATTACGGAGGTGGAAACAGCGCTCGAAATGCTCTCGCAACACTACCGCAACACTTACAAGCAGGCCGAACGTGAGAAGGAGGCGCGCATCGCCGCCATGACCGCCACGCCTGAGCTGCGCAAGGACTACTTCGCTCTTTTGGATGATCAACGGAATGAGTCCCTCTCGGATTTCGTGACCAACAAGAACGACGTGAACGTGATCACCCTCTCGAATGGCGAACTCGTGCAAAAGAGCGATCCCGTTTATGTACGCCCAGTGGACGGTGGCTTCTTCTCGGCCCAGTTCTATGCGCCTGCCAAACGTTTCTTCGGCTTGCTCATTCCTACGCTTTGGGCCAACGTGATGCTGCTGTGGGGCATGACGCTCGCCTTGGCCTTTGCATTAAAGATGGACCTGATGCCGAAAAGCATCGCCCTGATGGAGCGGGCTTTCAGCAAGCGTCCGACGTAGCAAACACCTTTGCTCTTTTGCGATCACTGGCGCACGATCTTGGCGCTTAGTCGCAGGTCCGGCACGTCAAGCAGGTACAGGCCCGGCGCCAGCTTACTGATGTCCAATTGTGCATTCGGCGTCAACTGCCCGCTGGCAACCAAAATTCCCCGTGTATTGAAGATCAGGAACGGGGTAGGGACGATCACGGCGACGCCGAGCTCCAAAATACCCGTGCCGGGATTGGGGCAAACTTCAAAAGAGCCGTAGCCTGCCGCCGTTGAAATGGCCGTGGTGCAACCTTCAACTTCCGCCAAGGTCACCGTGTTGTTGCCGCTGTTGGGGATGCAAACCATGTGGTTCACTTCGTCGAAATCAATATCTGCCGGGCTGCTGAGACCGGTACCGACCACCGTGACCGGTGCTGCCGTAAAGGTGTTCTCGAATGCGCTTACTCGCGCAGGGCTCCAGCTGGAAACGAGGATGCGGCCCAGGCAATCCAACGTGATGCCATCGATGTTGGACAAACTTGTGGTGAATGTGCTCAGTTCATCGCCGGAGTTGCGATCGTAGCCCTTGATCTTGGCATTACTCCCCCAGCAACCAATCCACAACCGGTCCTGCGCCGCATCCCAAACTATGCCGTTCGGTGTGCTGCCGGTGTTGCTCACCAATTCGCTGAACGTGGCCGTGGCCGGGTCCACTTTGAAGATCTTCTTGGTGCTGAAGTCCGTGGTGTAGAGGTATTCGCCGTCTGAAGTTAATCCGTTGAGGAACGTGCCGCCCAGCGGAAGGTTGAACACTTCCGTGGCATCCACCGTGCTGTACCCGCGCAAGCCGCCGCTGATGCAGGCAAAGAGGGTGTCGCCTTGCAATTCGATGCCGTAAGGTGCGCCGGGCAGGTTGTTTGCGAAGTCGCTGACCGTGCCATCATAGCTGCGTTGTTTGATGCTGTTGCTCCCGGTATTGCTGACGAAATAGCGTTGGCCGACGGCATCGTGTTCCATGCTTTCGGGTCCGTTGTATTGGGCGGAAAGCATTACCGGAACGGCAAAGAGCAAGGCTGGGATCAAGCGCATACGCGTGGAAAATGGTGGCGCAAGCTATGTGCTGGCGGGTTGGGTTGATGTGTTCGAATTGGTTTATCCACCACTAATAGGGGATAAATGACCGTGCATTGAACCGGCGCAATGGTTAGACTTGCATTCAAGAAGGAACGGAAAACAAGATGTCCACCGCCGTATCACACGACATTCGCATCAGCGTGCGGGCCCGGTTCGAGCCTGCGCAGAGCGACCCCGTGGAAGGCCGCTTCATCTTCAGCTACCGCATCACCATTGCGAATCGCGGCAGTCGTGCGGTGCAATTGATGGAGCGCACTTGGTTCATTTCGGACAGCTTGGCACCGCAACGTAGGGTCTCCGGAAAAGGTGTGGTGGGCGCTACACCCGAACTTCAGCCCGGTGAGCAGTTCACCTACTCCAGCTTCTGCGACCTACGGAGCGCATGGGGGCGCATGCAGGGCCATTACCTCATGCGCCACTTAGATGATGGAAGCACTTTTGAGGCCGCCATTCCGCCCTTCGACCTGCTGCTTGAGTACGCTGCCAATTGAGCGGGGTATCTTCGCACCGCGATTGCGCCGGTACCGGTGCAGCATCCATCTTCACAATCCATACTTGAGCAATGAGCAACGCCATTTTTACTCCTCCGCTACCCCGTAACGAACCCGTGCTGAGCTATGCACCCGGCAGCACCGAGCGCAAAGAACTTCAAGCGGAGTACGACCGCCGGATAAAGCTCCGCTTGGACGCGCCGATGTGGATAGGAGGGAAGGCCGTGGAAACGAAGGACCAGCGGAAGATGACGCCGCCACACAAGCACAAGCACTTGTTGGGCATGAGCCACCATGGCGATGCCAAGCACGTGAAAGCCGCCATAGACGCGGCTTTGAAGGCCAAGCGTGATTGGGCCAACATGCCGTGGCAAGAGCGCGCTGCCATTTTTCTGAAGGCCGCCGACCTTATTTGCGGACCCTATCGCAAGCACATCAATGCCTCCAGCATGCTGGGCCAGAGCAAGAACTGCTACCAGGCCGAGATCGACGCCGCATGCGAGTACGCCGACTTCCTGCGGTTCAACGTGTCTTACATGGTGCAGATCTATAGCGATCAGCCCCAAAGCGCGCACGGCATCTGGAACCGTTTGGAGTACCGCCCGCTGGAAGGTTTTGTCTTCGCACTTTCCCCGTTCAACTTCACCAGCATTGCCGGTAATCTTTCTGCGGCGCCCGCATTGATGGGTAACACTGTTGTGTGGAAGTGTGCGAACACGCAGATCTATTCCGCCCAAGTGCTAATGGAGGTTTTCCGTATGGCCGGTTTGCCCGATGGTGTTATCAACCTCATCCACGTGGACGGCAAAGTGGTGGGCGATACTATTCTTCGTCATCGTGATTTCGCTGGTGTTCATTTCACCGGTAGCACCGGCGTGTTCCGCACTATTTGGGGTGAGATCGGCAATAACATCGCCAATTACCGCAGCTACCCGCGCATTGTGGGCGAAACCGGCGGCAAGGACTTCGTGGTGGCCCACGCCAGCGCGGATCCCGTTGCGGTGGCCACTGCACTTGCACGCGGGGCCTTCGAGTACCAAGGCCAGAAATGCAGCGCCGCCAGCCGCGCTTACATCCCGGACAACTTGTGGCCCCAAGTGAAGAAGCAGCTCCAAGCCGACCTCGCCGCCATGAAGATGGGCGATCCGCGCGATTTCAAGAACTTCATCAACGCGGTGATCGACGAGAAAAGCTTCGACAAGATCACGGGCTACATCGCCGGCGCGAAAAAAAACAAGGACGTAAAGGTGATCGCCGGTGGAAAGAGCGACAAATCCACGGGCTATTTCATTGAACCCACCGTGCTGGAAAGCAAGGACCCCAAGAGCACCACGATGTGCGAAGAGATCTTTGGGCCGGTGCTCACCGTGTACGTCTACAGCGCCAACCGCTGGATGGACACCCTGAAGCTGGTGGACGCCACTGGCGAATACGCGTTGACCGGTGCCATTTTCGCGCAGGACCGTGCCGCAGTGATCCAAGCCACGGAAGCGCTGGTGAATGCAGCGGGCAATTTCTACATCAACGACAAGCCAACAGGCGCTGTTGTAGGCCAGCAACCCTTCGGCGGCGCACGCGGAAGCGGCACCAACGACAAGGCAGGCAGCTACCTCAACTTGGTGCGTTGGACCAGTCCGCGTACCATCAAGGAAACCTTCGTGCCGGCATTGGATTTCCGGTATCCGTTCTTGGGGTAGGATCTGGAACGCAGGGAGTGCTGGTTTTTATGATTTACGCTGATTTGCAAGGTTCGGTGGTTTAATTGCTGGTACAGGGTATTGGGTATCGAGTACCGGATACTGCCGACGCTGCCGACTGGCTACTGCCACTGCCGACTGCCACTGCCGCTGCCGCTGCATACTGCCACTGCCTACTGCCATCTGCCTCAGGCCATCCACACTCGATCGTTGATGGGATGCAATGCTCTTGGCACAACTGGCGTTGGATACTTCAGAACTTCACGCCGTGAAAGAGAAAGTGCTCCGTTTTGTCCCCGGCTTCCTGCGGAACAGGTATGGCGCGGGTATGTTGGCCATGGTGTTATGGCTCGGCCTCTTTGCGGACTACGACCTTTACACCATGTTCAAGCTACGCCTGCAACTGCATAGCATGGTGCAGCAACGCGACCATTTCGAGGTGCAGATCGGCGAGACCCGTGCGCAATTGCACGAACTCACCAGCGATCAGGAACTGCTGGAAAAATTCGCCCGCGAGAAGTACCTGATGAAGCGCGACAACGAGGACGTTTTCGTGCTGGTGGCGAAGAAGTGAGACGGGCTGGTGACTGGTGACTGGAAAGCCGCCAATCTGCTGACATCAGCTAATCATCACATCGGCTAATAAGCTGATCAATGTTGATGCCCGCCCTCGCCATGCACATGGCCGTGGGCGAGTTCATCCGCAGTGGCTTCGCGCACGCCGGTAACTTCCACATCGAAATTCAGCGTAACACCTGCCAACGGGTGGTTGCCGTCCACCACCACATCTTCATCGGTGACCTCGCGCACCGTAACCACGCTGTGCTCGCCTGCTTGGAACTGCATGCCTGCTTCCACTTTCTGGTCGCCGAAACGATCCTTAGGCACGCGCTGGACCAGTTGGGGTTCCACAACGCCGTAACCATGTTCAGGAGGTACGACGGCTTTGAATTTGGCTCCCTTGCTCTTGCCTTCCATTTGTGATTCCAGCCCGGGCACGATCATCTGTGCGCCTTGCAAGTAGGTGAAGGCCTCACGTCCCTCGGAACTGTCGAGCACCTCGCCTTCGTTGTTGGAAAGCGTGTAATTGAAAGAGACCACGGAGTTCTTGGTAATGTTCATGCTTTGCTTGCTTTTGCCCGGTTTCTTTCTCGGACGATGCAAAACTAATCCCCTCAGCCGGGAACGCAAAAGGACGGTGCTCGCCATTCACCGACGATCAGGAAAATAGAGGCCACATATTTTCGCGACCTGTCCCGGCTCGTTGGCCGGGATGACAACCACTGGAGGTACCGCAACTCAAAGATGCCCCGGCGACCAGTACAGCGTGAAGTAGAACGCCGCGAAGCCCACGAAAGCGATCACCATGGCCCACACCCACGAGGGAATGGCCTTGGGCGTTTCCGAGCCGGTGATCATGAACACGTCCGTCCGTTCGCTGCCGTATGCGTTCACGGTGATAGGGATACGGTCTTCCACCACTTCATTTGGCTTTAAGCCAAGCACCGTGATGGACGGCCCATTGCGTACTTCGAAGGGGATGTTGCGCACACCTTCCACACCGTTGGTACTGCGGGCTACGATGCGCAGGTTGTGCGGGCCGTCCGGCAGCTTGGTGGTGTCGAAGAGGAACTTTACCGGCGGGGCATATTCCGCGAAAGGGGCCTGATCATCGTCGAGAAAAAGCTTTACGGAACGCTCAATTGCCATCGTGAAGGGGGGGATTGAGGATGGATCGCTTAATGTGGTCTTCAGCACCTTCGCCGGGCTTCACCAAAAACTTCACCGCGTAGATCAAAGTAACCAGCACGATAAGCGCAGACACGTAGATGATCGGCATGTCCCAGCCGCTTTGTGGGCCTGTGCCATGGGAAATGCCCTTCAGAACTGCGGGCTGCTGCTTTGCGCAGACTTCGCAGGCCCACATGGGCACGGAAAAAAGCAAGGTGAGGAGGGAAACGGCTAACTTTTTCATTGTTGAACGGTTTCGGGTGCGAGCACAGCGCGTTGGGTCTTCACGGTTGCTGCATCGGTGGGTGGAGCGTCATTCCCAAAGTTGGATCGTACATAGTTGATGACGGCGGCGATCTCCTCATCGCTTAGATGAGCTTGTGAGGGCATGGGGCCATATTGAGGCAACCCTTCATACCCGCCGAGCACGATATCCACCATTTTCAACGGATCTTTTTCATTCACGAGATCGGCCCCTGCCAAGGCCGGGAAAGCACCGGGGATCCCTTTGGCATCCGGCTGGTGGCAAGCCGCGCAAACACTGGTGAATACTTTGCTGCCGTCCACTGCGGGAGCGGCGGCACCGGCTGCTGCAGGGGCCACAGGTTTGCCATCGGCACCGGGGGTGGCAATGAAGGCCTCCGCGACCACGCCCTCAGGCAAGGGTGTCTGTTTCAGGGAGATCAAGTATGCCACCAGGTCTTTTGCGCGTTCCGTAGCGATCACTTTGCTACCCGGGTGGTCCAGTTTGTCGGCGGGCACTGTCAATACGAAGTCGTCCGGCTTCACGGCAGTGGAATCCACCTGCTTGAAGAGCCATCCATACCGCGGCATGATCGAAGCTTTCTCCACCATGCGCGGGTCGTACAAGTGCAACATCTGCCAGGCCTCACTGCCTTTGCGCACCCCCACGTTGGTGAGGTCCGGCCCGGTGCGTTCACTACCGAGCAACGAGGGCGTATTGTGCCAAATGTCCGGACGCTGCTTGCTGTAGTAGTAGTCGCTTGGCATGGAAGGACGCGAGCCCCAGGTCTTGTCCATTTCAATGTTGCGCACTTGCTGGGTATGGCAGCCAATGCAGCCTTCGGACACATAGACGTTCAATCCACGTTGCTCCTGCTCTGTCATCTTGGGCATGCCCGGCAAGGGCGCATTGTTGTCCTGCATGTACAATGCCGGAGAGATCGCAACGCCGGTGCTCAGCAGCACGAAGCCCATCAATGCGACGTTTACCAAGGTCGCGTGGTCTTTATGGAAGTTGATCATGGCTCAAGCGGAAATCGGTTCAGTAACGGGAGATTGGGCCAAAGGGAGCGGCTGGCGCACCATGACGTAGAAGTTCCAAGCGAAGATCCAATGGGAAATGAACATCAACGTGCCGCCCACCGCGCGCCAAGTCCAGTAGCCCCGTGTGGCGATCACGGTGTCGATAAAAGGAACGCCTTCCGCCCAGGCGATGCCCTTCACCGTGCCACCTGCCATAAGTGAAACGGTGTAAGCGAAGAGGCCGATAAAGGCGAGCCAGAAGTGCGCGCCGACCAGCAACTGCGAAGGCTCGCGGCCGGTCATTTTGGGAAGCAGCGCATAAATACAAGCCCAAAGAATGAAGGTGATGATGCCGTACATCGTCATGTGCGAATGCGCCACGTTGAAGTCAGTGAAGTGCCAGATGTTCTGCGTGAATCGGAAGGCTTGGAAGCTGCCCTGCGAACTGCCCACGAAATAGAAAATGACGCCCACCAAGAAGAACGGAAGCACATAGCTTTTGCCGATCGCGCTCCAACTGCCACGCATGGTCATCAAGAAGTTGGTGGTGCCGGCGATCACCGGAATGAACATGCCCATGCTGAAGACGATGGCAACTGTTTGCAGCCACCAAGGCAGCGGAGAAAAGATGAAGTGGTGCGTGCCGATCATGGTGTAGAAAAGCATTTGTGTCCAGAATGCAAGCACGCCTAAGGAATAGGAGTAGATCGGCTTGTTGAGCGACGAAGGCAGGTAGTAGTAGATCAAGCCCAGCGTGAAGGTCATGAACCACATGCCCACGCCCTGGTGCATGTAGTAGCCTTGAATGATGGTTTCGCCCAAGCCGTTCTGGTAAAGAGGCACGTAGCCGATGACTGTTAGTACGATGGTCCACACCAGTGCGGCGAGCAGGTACCAGTTGCTCACATAGATCTCGGGGATCTTGCGCCGCTTTACCGTTGCGTAAAAATTGCGGAACGTGAGGATGAGCCCCAAGGCGAAGGGCAACATCGCCGGCCATACATACTCACGGTATTCCCCGCCGCCGTTGTTGATGCCTGCCATCAGGAGGATGTTGCCAACGAGCACTGAAAAATTGATGAGGCCGAACGCCCACCACCCTGTTTTGTAGCTATGGACCTTGGTGGCCGAGGTACGTGCGATAACGAAGTACGCCAAACCGATCATCGCCATGGATGCCCAGCCCCAAAAGACGGTATTGGTATGCACGGGCCGCAGTCTGCCGAAAGACAGCCAGGCCACCTCATCGAGGTCCGGCCAAATGAATTTCAGACCGAGGTATTCCCCCACGGTAGTGCCGAAGAGCAGCCAAAAGGTGGAAGCGGCCAAGTACCAAATGACCAATTGCTGCAACGGTTTCGGAACGTCCAGCCGGGCACGGGAATAGATCTTTTCATCCACGATCGGGTTGTTCGGCTCGCTGGTAGCGCCCACGATCAGTGCTTTATCGTCGAAGGCGGTGGTGGTTCCGCCGAGTTCATCGCCACGCAGCCGGTAATGCAACGCTGCATCACGTCGTGCTTGTTGCTCATCTGTTGCGCCCGGGTTGCCTTCCGCTGCATCGCGCTTCTCCTTGGTCTGTTGGATCAATCGGCTCACTTTGGCCGCTATGATCAGCACCGCTATGAACAGCACGATGCCCAACAGTACCATCGTGCCCACCACTCCCGGACTGCTCAACCAGCCCTCCGTCTTGGGGCTTTGGGCCATAGTGCCCTGCACAATGCACAACGCAAGCGCCACGAGCGTTGGCCGCTGCAGATTTTTCATCGGATACCAAGGTCCTGTTTTCGAGTATGGATTCATATCCTAAGGCGTTTTGTTCCGTTGTTCAAGTCCTGCGCCAAACTGTGGACATCAGTGGTTTCCAAAATTTCGTTCAGCTCGTCCCGCACCTTGCTGAACTGGTCGTGCATGGGGCAGGGGTCGTCGCTTTTGCACAACCCTAAACCCATTGCGCAATTCTTACTGAAGGCATCGTCTCCAACGGCCTTTATCACCATGCGCAGGTTCACTTTCCTGGCCATGAGCGGCGGCAAGTCGAAGCCCCCATTGGGCCCGCGTTGTGAAGTCACAATGCCCGCGCGCGCCAGATCCTGCATCACTTTAGCCGTGAAGGCCTTCGGAGCACCCGTCAGTTCAGCGATTTCGGTCAAGGTGAGCCGTTCTCCGTTCCTGGAGGCGATCGCCACAACAACAGTGGCGCGGAAAGCATATTCGCAGGTCTTGGAGAACATGGCGGTAAGTAGCGTCGGGGCAAATGTATGAGAATTATAAAAAAAGGACTTGAATATCTTTTATTCTTGTCAAATGAAGTGGATTACACGGTCATCGGACATTTCCCGATGACCCGCAATCCCGTACTTCAAGCCAAGCACGGCAGTCGAAAGTGGTATGATGCCAAACGCCTTCTAAAAGGCCAAACCGGTCTGTTCAGCCCCTCCAGTTTGGCTTAGCGGTCAGTTCTTCACGACCCGTGCGGCCAATTGACCGGTAGGCCCGCGCAACAGCAATACGTAAGTGCCACGCGCGACACCGGAAAGGTCGATCTCCCCATCCGAATAGTTCACCGGCATGGACCGGCCCAATGCATCCGTCAAACGTAGGTTTTCGGGGGAATAACCCACTGGAAGCCTAACATGCAGGACGTCCGTGACCGGATTCGGATACACACTTAGTTCGACGGGACTGGTCAATTCCTGAACAGCGACCATACTGCAATCCAATGCACCGCTCAAGTAGTTCGCACGTGTCGCAATGAAGGACTTCAGCCCATAGACCGTGCCGCCACCGCCACCGCCGCCAACGTTGATGTTGTTGTCGATGTTGGCCAAGAACTGAGCGGTCGTGTATTGTTTGTTCACATCAGCGGTCACGTGGGGCTGGATCAAGGTTTTGATCGCATCGATCTTCGGATCCATGTATAGGCTCGTGAAGCCCTCGAGTACCGTGCAGTAGGCTTCAACGTAGTCCGTGTACAAGGCGGGCACGCCCATCAGCTTCGTCATCAATGGCCGGGATGCGGTAACATAATCTGGTGCCAAATTCTCTGGGTTGCCGCTGCCCATTCCGGCTGAGTAGGACCCGAACGCTTCGTTCCCATCCCATTTGATCCAGTTCCACTTCAATGTGGTGGAGTCGTGGTAGACATAATAGTTGCGCGCCGAATTGATATAACTGTCCAGGTTGGCGAAGAGGTTATCCATGGCCAGCGACCGCAACATCGGCTGCCATTCCCACTGAGCGGGGAATTGTGCTGTCAAGTCCGCATCGGATGCTGTGTTGAGCATTTGCACAAGGGCAATCAGGTCGCTCCAGTCGTTCTCCGATTCGTTGGTCTTTAGCTCATAGCGGTCATAATAGCTGGTGGGATCATTGCCGTAGTAGGCCAAGTCCGCTGCCGTGGTTCCTCCCGAATTGAAGTTGTCACCCGCTTTGAAGAGGTTTCCGTCGTTATCATCCACCCAACGGTCCAAGAAATTCTTGTCCACTGCTTCCACCATATCATAAAATCCCCAGAACGTGCCGTTCATGTTGACGTTCGCGTACAGCACGCGCGGAGCCAACACGCCTTGCGACCGGGCGTAGTCGAAGAAGATTTTCTCCCGCATGAACGTGGGGTCTTTGAAGCAGTTGTTGAAATGCATCTTCGTCATGCCGTGGTACTTCTGCCCGCTGATGTTGTCGTTGAAATCGATCTTGAAGCTCTTCTTATTGCCCGGATGGCTGTAGCTGCTGTTGCCCTTCAGGTCCACTTCCACCTGCGGGTATGTATGCGTGCCGGTGTTGTCGGGTATCGTCACGTCGGCGGTGACGGTCGCACCTAGAGCGGCGAGGTAATCCGCCGTGAGCGTGGACCAAAAGTCCGTTTCAGCGAACGTGAGATCGATGGTGACCACCTGGTCGGTGTTGAACAGACTGTCGCTGGGAGCGGATTGGGCAAATGCCGATCCCGCCAAGAGGGCGGCAAGGAAGAAGAACGTGGATCTCATGAAATGGAAGTAGGGGTCGGGTGTGGGTTTAACGGCCGGAAAGATGGCCCGGTAACGGGTGTTTGACGACACTTCACTTGAACTCCTTCGGTGATCCGCGCACAACCCCGAACTTCGCCACAATGTCTAAAGAACAACTCTTTACCGATTTCCCTGCCTTCGATGCTTCCGCTTGGGAAGCTTTGATCTTGAAAGAGCTCAAAGGGAAAGCTCCTGAAAGCATCGCCGTAAAGCTGGAGGACGGCACTGTATTGCGCCCTTTCGCTACTGGGGAGAAGGCGACAACAGCCAACGAAATGCGCCGGGGTACTAAGCGCATGAACAACGGGTGGCGTATGACAACCGACCTGCGCAAAGCGGGCACCAACACCAACGAACTGCTGCTCGAAGACCTCATGGGCGGAGCGGATTCCGCGGTGCTTTCCGGAACTGGTGAAGATGTGGCGAAGAACCTTAACGATGTGCTTCTTGCGGGCGTGGATCTGCAGTTCGTGGATGGAACTCCCGCCTTGGTGCATTGGCTTATCCGCGAAGCAGAACGGCAGAACGTAAAGCCGAACGAGCTTTTCTGCTGTGCGGGCCTTCCGTTGGAAACAGACACGAGCGGGCTGCGTTCAGCGGTGGAAGCCTATCCACACTTCCGACTGTTCAACATTCCCGCTGCTGACCATTCTGTTCAAGCTACCAAGGCTGCCATTTTGCAAGGAAAAGAACAGATCGAGCGCCTGCTGAAACAAGGCTATTCCATTGACGATGCCGCCGCGCGGATCCAGTTCAAACTGCCGCTTGGCGATGACCTTTTTGTTGAGATCGCGCGTTTGCGTGCGTTCCGGGCAATATGGGCGGAAGTGATCGCCGGATTCAACCCCGAACATGCGTGCTCGCACAACACTTGGGTGCAGGCGAAAGTGTGCTATCCCGCTGCTGGCGCGGGCCACACGGACATCATACGGGCCACGTTGCAAGCGGTAAGCGCCGTCATAGCGGGTTGCGATGGGCTCACCATTTCGCCCCCACAGATCCCCGAAGGCGAAGGGTTGGCACGTCGTGTAGTGCGGAATATTCATCACTTGCTGAAGGACGAAGGCTTTTTGGCGCGCGTGGCGGATCCGGTAGGAGGGGCGTACATCGTGGAGGAACTCACAAGCGTTTTCGCGAGCGCGATAGCCGTAAGCCACAAGCCTCAAGCCTCAAGCCTGCGGGAGACGCAGCTTGTGGCTGATGGCTTGAAGCTTGAAGCTGACATCCCGAACCGGGAGGAAATTCCGCTGAAGTCCTACTACACCGCCTTGGACACTAAAAGCGTGGAACACATCCGCTTCGTCGCGGGTGCTCCGCCTTACTTACGCGGCCCGTACGCCAGCATGTACGCCATCCGCCCGTGGACCATCCGGCAGTACGCAGGGTTCAGCACGGCGGAAGCGAGCAACGCCTTTTACCGCCGCAACCTCGCCGCCGGGCAAATGGGCCTCAGTGTTGCTTTCGATCTGGCAACGCACCGCGGCTACGACAGCGACCACCCGCGCGTAACGGGAGATGTGGGCAAGGCCGGTGTGGCCATTAGCAGCGTGGAGGACATGAAGATCCTCTTCGACCAGATCCCGCTGGACAAGATGAGCGTGAGCATGACCATGAACGGCGCCGTGCTCCCGATCATGGCGTTCTTCATCGTTGCTGCTGAAGAACAAGGCGTGGCTCCGGAACTACTGCAAGGCACCATCCAGAACGACATCTTGAAGGAATTCATGGTGCGCAACACCTACATCTATCCGCCTGGGCCAAGCATGCGCATCGTGGGCGACATTTTCAGCTATTGCGCCAAGAAAATGCCCAAGTTCAATTGCATTAGCATCAGCGGTTACCACATGCACGAGGCCGGCGCGCCTGCTGATCTCGAGCTCGCCTACACGCTCGCCGATGGCATCGAATACGTGCGGACCGGCATCGCGGCAGGCATGGAGGTCGATGAGTTCGCGGGAAGGCTCAGCTTCTTCTGGGGCATCGGTATGGACCTCTTCATGGAAGTGGCCAAGATGCGCGCTGGCCGTCTGCTTTGGGCGAAAATGCTGAAAGAGGCCGGTGCAACGAACCCGAAAAGCCTTGCGCTGCGCACGCACTGCCAGACCAGCGGATGGAGCCTCACCGCGCAGGACCCGTTCAACAACATCGCACGCACTACGGTGGAAGCCTTGGCCGCAGTGCTCGGGGGAACGCAAAGCCTGCACACCAACTCACTCGACGAGGCCATTGCGCTGCCTACCGACTTCAGCGCCAAGATCGCCCGCGACACACAGCTCTACCTGCAGAAGAACAGTGGCATCACACAGTTCATCGATCCGCTAGGCGGCAGCTATAACGTGGAAAGCCTCACCAACGAACTCGTTCACAAAGCGTGGGCGCGGATCAAAGAAGTTGAGGAACTCGGCGGCATGAGCAAGGCCATCGAAACGGGCCTTCCGAAAATGCGCATCGAAGAAGCCGCTGCGAAACGCCAAGCGCGTATCGACACCGGTAAGGACCACATCATCGGCGTGAATGCCTACGTAACCGACGACGAGACGAAGATGGACCTGCTCGAAGTAGACAACACAGCGGTGCGTGAATCGCAGGTAGCAAGGTTGAAGCAAGTCCGTGCGCATCGGGATGAGGGAGCGGTTAAAGAGGCGTTGGAGGCACTGGCGAATGCTGCTGAAGTCGTGAGTCGTGAGTCCGACTCAGACAAGACTCACGACTCAAGACTCAAGACTCAAGACTCAAGACTGGACCAAAACCTGCTCGCACTCGCAGTAACCGCCGCAAGGCGAAGAGCCACCTTAGGCGAGATCAGCGATGCCCTCGAAAAATCCTTCGGCCGATACAAAGCCACCACCCGCGCCATCAGCGGCGTCTACGCAGCGGAAGCCATGAACGACCCCGAGATGAAAGAGGCCATGCGCCTCACCGATGAATTCGCCAAAAACGAAGGCCGCCGCCCGCGCATCCTCGTGGCCAAAATGGGCCAGGACGGCCACGACCGCGGCGCCAAGGTGATCGCCACCAGCTTCGCCGACATCGGCTTCGACGTGGACATCGGCCCGCTCTTCCAAACGCCGCAGGAAGTGGCCAAGCAGGCCATAGAAAATGACGTGCATGTGCTCGGCATCAGCAGCCTCGCCGGTGGCCACAAGACATTAGTGCCCGAAGTGATCAAGGAACTGCGCGATACTTACCAACGCGGCGACATCCTCGTTGTGGCCGGTGGTGTGATCCCGCCGAACGACTACGAATTCTTGAAGCAGGCCGGGTGTTTTGATGTGTACGGGCCGGGCACGAAGATCCCGAAGGCGGCGGTGGGGATCATTGAGGCGTTGATGCAACGATAAAGGAACAGGCAATGAGGAAAATTTACCGCAATGAACTCCATCGGATCATTAAGCAAGAACTTGGCTATGACCCAGCACTGTTCGTACTGCAGGACATCAGCGGAGATGAAGGCCCTGCAATTCGCATTTGCGTGCGGGATACACCCTTGTGCTTCATAATCCGTAATTCTAAGACGTCATGGGATATGTTCCAGTCCTCAACAACGCGCTATCGCCCTGATTGGGCTGCAACCAGCTGGTACCCCCCAAATGGTCATTTAAACTTCGACCAGTTAAAGGAGCAGTTCGTTGTTTGGATGCGCCAACACCCGAAGAAGTACTTCGACGATCAAGAAAGCAGCGATAGCTGGAGAGATTGGGATTTGAATCGCACTGTGCTTGATGTGCTCGATACCTCATCAATCGACAACAGTCCTTTCAATATGGAACAAACTGCCGCCATCGAACATACGCTTAGTGCTTTTCGAATCGAGGCAATCGAAAAGCTTGGTCTGCAAGATGTCGACATCCAAAATCTGAATGAACAGATTGACTACTTGATTGAAGCGAGTTCGCGTATCGGACGCAAGGACTGGCTCATGATTGCAGCCTCGTCGATTATCACCATTGTGGTGACACTATCGTTAGACACAACTAAAGGGAGGACCTTGTTTGAACTGTTCCGTGCAGCTCTATCCGCTCTTGGTTTTGGCTCTCCGCTCATAGGACATTGAATCGTTACGGAATTGATTCGGCCAGCGATGGAGTGCCGGTGAGTGATGAAGTAGCTACTGCGTAGCACGCCTAGCTTCTGATTTTACCTGTTGTTTTATAACATCATACATCGAATTTCATAAAACAAATGATGTCTCCACACATCTTTAATATAAACAAACTGACAATGAATTCGTATACTTGTGGCGTGAAAGCAGCGCTTCACAACCAGATTGAAATTTACGATGCCTGAAACCAACATTAACTGGATCCTCCTCAAGGACGAGAAGGTCGTAGAACAGCTCGGAAAAGAGCTGCGCCGCATGCGGCTTAGCAAAAACATGAGCCAAGCAGATGTCGCCAAAAACGCCGGGTTAGACCGCACCACCGTAGTGAAACTCGAGGCCGGTCGCTCCGCTACACTGCTTACCGTGGTGCAAATACTGCGCGCCATGGACCGGCTCGATGTGTTGGACGGCTTCCACGAAGAACCGCAGCTAACGCCCTACCAAGTGGTGGAGCAACAAGAGAAGTATTTAGCGAAGCAGCGCAAACGGGCTTCACCCATTAAGTACACCATCGTTCCACCAAAACCGAAAAGCACATGGTAACGCATGCGAACGTTTTGTTATGGGGCAAAACGGTTGGCTTAGTGATCTGGGATGACCGCCTGCACCGTGCACAGTTCCAATACAGCCGTGATTTCGCTAATGGTAAACTGAACGTGGCACCTGTGATGATGCCGCTCGCAAAAGCCAAGAGCGGTGATGAGGTATTCTCCTTTGGCAACCTGCGCGATGAAACGTTCAAGGGCTTGCCGGGGCTCTTGGCGGATTGCCTTCCGGACCGCTTCGGTAACCAATTGCTCAATGCCTGGCTACAAAGCCAGAACCGCGACCTCGGCACGGAAAATCCCGTGGAACGTTTGTGCTACCTCGGCCACCGAGGCATGGGTGCGCTGGAATTTGAACCCGCGCACGGTGAATTGGAGGCGAGCAGCGGAGCCCTGCAAGTGGACGACCTGGTGCGGGTGGCGCGCAACGTGGTACAGCAGAAGGAGGCGTTCAATACCACGCGCAAAAAAGGCGATCAAGCGGCGCTGCTCGACATCATTCAAGTGGGCACATCGGCGGGCGGCGCGCGGGCGAAGGCTATCGTGGCCTTCAATGCGAAAACAGGCGAAGTGCGCAGCGGCCAGATCGATGGCCTGAAGGATTTCACTTATTGCCTCATCAAGTTCGACGGCGTGACAAACGCGGCACTGGGCGACCCGAAAGGCTATGGCCGCATTGAGTATGCCTACTACTTGCTGGCACGCGCTTGCGGGATCGAGATGATGCCGTGCCGCCTGCTGGAAGAGCACGGTCGCGCGCATTTTCTCACGCAACGCTTCGATCGCGTTGTGGACAAAGAAGGCAAGACGCACCGCCTGCACATGGCCACGCTCTGCGGCATGGCGCACATGGATTTCAACGACCCACTGGCGTACAGCTACGAGCAAGCTTTCGCTGTGATGCGCTTGTTGAGCCTGCCTTATCCTGCCGCTGTGGAGCTTTTCCGCCGGATGTGCTTTAACGTGATCGCCCGAAACTGCGATGATCACACGAAGAACACATCCTTCCTGATGGACCCGCAAGGCGATTGGCATCTTTCACCCGCGTACGACATGACCTTCGCCTACGACCCGAAGAACCTCTGGTTGCACCAGCACCAGATGAGCATCAATGGCAAGCGTAGCGACATCACGCGTGCAGACCTGCTCCCGGTGGCCAAGGAGATGAACATCAAAAAGGCCGATCAAATTATTGACGAAGTGGTGGCCGGCGTGAAGACGTGGAAGAAGTGCGCGAAGAAGGCAGAGATGGACCCTAAGCAAGTGGTGGCGATCGCCGACTTGCACTTAACACGGATCTGAATACCATGAACATTCGCGCTGCCACACCCGAGGACATTCCCGCCATGCACGAGATCCGCTTGCGTGTGCGCGAAAACCGCTTGAGCGATCCTTCGGTGGTGACCGAGCAGGACTACCACGACTTTATGGCGCGTGACACGATGAGCTGGGTAGCCGAGGTGGACGGGCGTATCGCCGGATTCACCATGGTGGATGTGGAAAAGCGGGATCTCTGGGCGTTGTTCGTGGCGCCGGAGCACGAGTTCAAAGGCCTTGGAAAAGCGCTGCACGAAATAATGGTCAACTCCTACTTCAAACGCACCAACTGCCTTCGCCTTTCTACAGCACCACACACGCGTGCCGCAGCGTTCTATGGTGCGGCGGGATACAAAGAGATCGGACCGACCAGCAATGGAAAGGAGTTGATCTTTGAACTGCATAAGCCCCGATGAAAACCAGAGGATCGAGGTTCTTAATGGCACCGATTGGTGGGAGGTGAGACTCGCATTTGTGCTGCAACACTGCGCCTATCGAATTTCCGTCGGCCCGCGCTGCCTGCCGCAAGGCGGGCACCGATCATGTTAATCCTGTAATCCTGTCCATAACCTTGGTCGCATCGTTTTTCCTCATTCCATTTTGCAGCGCCAAGCGCAATAAGCGTCAATAGCCTTGCATGTCCTGTCGAAATTGCGCCGGATAGCCCGACCTTCGGCCACCCATGGCGGATGCTCGCACCAAAGCCCCTTCCAGCTTTTTCAAGCGCACTTTACAGATCGACCGGCTGCCAATTCTTGGCGCATTGGTGCTGGTGGTCACCGCCTACTTCTCCACCGGTTTCCACCACTGGGACGAGCATTTCCAGATCTTGGAATTCGCGGGATACAAACTGGGCATAACGCCCGCAAAGGACCTGCCGTGGGAGTTCGCGGCGCGCATACGGCCCGCTCTGCAGCCCATGATCGTGGTGCTTTCGCATCACCTGTTCGGCCTCTTTGGTTCCAGTGACCCGTTCGCTATCACGTTCTTCTTGCGGTTGCTTTCGGTGGCTTTGTCGTTTACAGCGATCATGCTCATGCTGCGGGCTTTCCTGCCGGAGATCTCCGATGAACGGTTGCGCAAAGGATTCGTTTTGCTCTCCTTCTTCCTCTGGTTCGCCTTGTACAATGCGGTCCGGTTCTCCTCGGAAAATTGGTCCGGCGACCTGTTCGTCATCGGGTTCGCTTTGCTGATGCGCGACAGGCAGACGGTTCCACTTCGCACCTTGGTAATCGCGGGTGCACTTTTCGGCTTGGCCTTTACCATCCGCAGCCAAGTTTCGCTGATGATATTCGGGCTGCTGGCCTGGCTGTTGTTCATCCGTAAAGTGAACATAAGCAAGCTCGCGCTGCTCTTGGTAAGCATGCTGATCATGGTGGGCGTCGGCATCGTTATCGACCGTTGGTTCTATGGGGAATGGACGTTGACGGTGTGGAACTATTTCACGGAGAACATCCTGCATGGCAAGGCCAACGCCTTCGGAACGGAACCGTGGTATACGTATGTCTCGGAGGCTTTGGTGCGGTTGGTGCCACCGTTCAGCTTGGTGTTCATTCTTGCGCCGATCATCTTGATCTGCATAGATCGCCGCAACGCCTTGGGCTGGGTGATCCTTCCTTTCATCCTCGTGCATTCGATGATCGGTCACAAGGAGATCCGCTTCCTTTTCCCCATGGTAGGCTTGTTGCCGGTTGTGATCGTCCAAGCCATTGAACTGGTGCGGATACGCTGGTCACCATCGTTATTGGACAACCGAGCATGGCGCATCATTGTGAAAGCCTTTGTTGTGGTCTATGCGGTCTTCCTCGGGGTGATCATGTTCAAGCCGGCCGATGCGCAGATCTCCCTGTACATAACCGTTTACGATGAGTATCAGCAGCCCATCACCATCTACAATTTCGGCGAAGACCCCTATTTCCGAGTAGCCCAATTCCACTTTTACGGTCGTCCGGACCTGCGCATGGGCGGTGCGATCACCGACAGCACAACGTTCAACCCGAAAGAGAACTTTTTAGTGGCCACCATGCACCCCGCCGATGTGGAAACACGTTGGCCCGATCGCAAGCTGATCTACGCTTCGCTCCCCGCTTGGGTGAAGCACTTCAACTTCAACGGTTGGCTGGAACGAACAGACCAGTGGTACGTTTATGAGGTGAAACCGTGACCCATTTATCCGCATGGCCAAACACAAGCTCGACCTGCACGACATCTTCAACAAAGGCGCCGAAATAGACCGCGCGTTGGACGAGGCGATGGAATTCTGTGTGGACCGGCGGATTCCCATTCTAGAGATCATCCCCGGAAAAGGCAGCGGGCAATTGAAGAAGAAGGTGATCCGCTACCTGCAACAACCGCAGGTGAAAAAACTCTACCATCGCATCGACAAGGACAGCGACAACTTTGGCCGGCTGTTCGTGCGCTTTAAGCACTGATGGCGTTTGAAGCCGATTTACCAACGGATGGCCGCCTGCGGCGCAGCAGATCCGATTATCTTTGCATGAACGCAGAACTTTCACTGCATCATCCTCATTTTCAGCCTTTCGCATGACCAAGACCGGATCCCTTTTCCTCGGCACCGCATTATTAACCGCGCTACTGCTCGCAGCTTGTACGGAACCTGCTTCACCAGCAATGGCGGACCCCGCAACGCCCGCAGCTGCCTCCGAAGTGGTCGTGCCTGCCGCAGCCCCGGCCCAACAACCGGCTATGGAAACACCTGCGCCCATGACAGCAGGTTTGAATCCGGCCCATGGCGAACCCGGTCATGACTGCGCCATTCCTGTAGGTGCTCCATTGGACGGCAGTGGAAATACAATGAACCCCACTGTGATGCCCGCGCCCGTGCCCGCAACGACCCCAATGCCGGTGGCCAGTCCCGTTGATGGTGGGTCAGGCATGTTGAACCCTGCCCATGGCGAACCCGGCCATGATTGCGCAGTTCCGGTGGGCAGCCCGTTGCCGGGTTAGGATTTTACATGTTCGCCCTACGCGCTGCGCAGTGCCCATGCTAAAGCATAAACTATGGGCTTCATTCTTTAGCGTGTGCCGGAAGGTTTGCATGGCGCTCGGCGGCATTGCGCTGGTGATGCTCGTGCTCGCCTTCACCCGCATCCCTTTCGATGCGCACAGGTGGCTCGGCACAGCAGGTGGCCTGTGCCAAGAAAACCCGGATGCCATTGTCGTGCTAGGTGGAAGCGGAATGCCCAGTGGCCCGGAGTTGATGCGCTGCAACCTTGCGGCCGATCTCGCCCGGAATTACACCAGCGTGCAGGTGGTGCTGCTGTTGCCGAAAGACACCGCCCTGGCCGCAGCCATGGAGCAGGAGCTGCATATAAAAGGCATTGCACGTGAACGGATCTCCGCCGTGTTACATGGGCGCAATACACGGGAACAAGCCTTGGACCTTTGGACAAATAACCCGGGCCTCGCCCAGCGTAACATCGCCTTGGTTACCGCACCGGAAAACATGTACAGGTCATTGCTCACCTTCCGCAAAGCGGGCTTTACCAACGTGTGCGGAAGCCCCGCGTTCGATCATGCCCTGTTTGACGATCTAAGCTATGCTCACGGGAGGATAGGAGGGAAGGCCTATGTGCCCGATGTTTCCAGCAACATGGACCTGCGATACGACCTGTGGAACCGGCTGAAGCTGGAAATTACCTGCCTACGGGAATACGCGGCAATTGCGTACTACAAGCTGAACGGGTGGATCTAGCAGGGCACCCGCATTGCTGAAAAACTCTTCAATTGAACTATTTGCCGAACTAACTACCTGTCACTCAGGCAAAAAAAACAGCTAAGGAAAAGGACCAGCAGGTCAGATGGTCAATCCTTGATCACCTCCGCCTTCGGATAGCGCTCCTTCCAAAAAGCCAACGCCTTCGCGTTCTTCACCAGCACCACCGTGCGGGAATCCAAGCGGACCTTTACCGCTTTGCCCTCACGGACAGGCGGGGTTAGAATGAGGTGCTTTCTGCGCGTTGCCATGGAAGTGCCGGGGGGATTGTGCTGTAACAGGTGACCTACGATTTGAGTGACCCCTGCAATAAGCGTGCAAAATAATGAAAAATCCGGGAATTGCAAGGACTAGGGCTAATTCCGAGGCTGCGTAAGGCGCCTTATTCAAACTGTGCGCCCGCTGATGGTAACGGTAGTCACAAGGTAAAGGAGCGGTACAAAAAAAGGGCGACCCCATCGGGGTCGCCCTTTTCTAAAAACGTGCTGTGGCTTACTTGTTCACCACCACGCGGAACTTGGAACGGTTGCCGTTCTCAAAGGTCATGTGGAAGAGGTAGCTGCCGGCGTTGAAATCTTGCAGGTCCATAGTGAGCTTGTTGTCGTTGCCCACGGTTACTTGCTTCTCCATCACTTGGGCGCCTTTAGCATCAAACACCGTAAGGGTGGCCTTGCCGTTGTTGCCCTTCATAGGGATGGTGAGGAACTTCGCAGTAGGATTCGGGAACGGTGTGAGGTTCTCCACGTTGTTCTCGTGAATGCCGATGGAGGCATCGTGCATCTTCACCGCCAAGGCAGGAACGGAGCGGTCGTCCCAGCCACCCACTGTCCATGTATCCAATTGCATGATGTTGGAAAATTGGTCTGTCACCAAGCTGTTCTCATCATAGTCAACGTGGGTGTTGTAGGCCAAGAACACATCAGGATTCGCCATGGAAACACAGAACAGGTAACGTTGGTTGTCCACAAGAGGGGTTGCCTCCAAGAAGGGGATGTACACCGGCTGGGACGTTTGCAGAGAGTCCGTGTAAACGAACGCACCATTAATGATCTCGGAAAGGTTATCGAAAGTGGCATCACTTTCCCCGGTTACAGCGTCATTCCACTCAAAGATGTTCGCGTTGAACTGAACCCCCGTGATGTTGCCCGTAGAGGCCACTGAAGCGGCACCATAGATCCCGTCTACAACAAGGCGGCTGGCATTGGGGTCAATGAACTGCATGCAAGAGAAAAAGACCGGAGGAGGAGTAGCCGAACGGATGAACTGGTCGTAAGTCGGCAGGTTGGTGACAGGATCAAGAGGTCCCAACGCCAAAAGACTATCCGCTGTGAAACTGGTCGTGTAAGTATTGTCGCTGGGGAATTCGTCAGTACCCCCGAAGTCTGCCGTGTACGAAATGTCGTAACGGCCGCTATATGCGCTTTGGTCGAAAGCGGGAAGCGTAATGAACACACTGTCAGCGGACGGAATGGCCACTGATGTGGAAGTCTCATTGTAAACTGAAGCGCCATTGTTCATGACACTGCCGGTCAAGGTTACGCTAGCCTGATCGGCACTGCCAAAGTTGTGTATCCAAGAACCCATCATCATGTTGAAGTCATTTGGGTCTGTTAGCACCGGTGAAGGAATCGCGGCTGCGCTAGGAAGGAATACATCCGTAGTGTTGATCGAGACGTTGTTCGGGTATAGTCCCTGAACCGTGCCGATGTACATTTCCACTGTTCCTGCCATCACGGCATCATGAATGAAAGCACCTCCATCGGTTCCGATCATTACAGTCGGAATGCTTACAGAAGCGCCATTTACGCCGCCACCCATGGGTATGGCAGCACCTTGGTTATTGACGATCACTACTGCCGCCGCTCCTGCATTCTGAGCATTTAGCGCCTTCAGGCCAAACTCGCAACCACCACGGTAAACGATGGCGATCTTACCTGCGATTTCGGTAGGGTTGGTCAATTCCGTGCAAGCCAGGGAGTCAATCCCGATCACAGCGAACTCTTGTACGGCATTGGCCAAAATGTTCAAGTCAGGGTTCATGCCCCAATCTGTCGGGGTGGTAAAGCCCAGTGGGCCGGCCAGGTTGCTGGGTTGAAGTACCAGCGTGGTCACTTGAGCCTGTGCAACCATCGTGGCGGCCAGCAAGCCCAATACGAGTAGGGGTTTTTTCATTGCTAAGAGGGGGTTTTGGGTTTTCGGTTAATCTCCTCCCGCTACCATTCGGACCGTGGCGCGGGTTGTCACAAAGGTAAGGAACAGGATTCAGAGCACCAACGGTTAGTCTAATTTCGCAATTGTTCCCCAACTTGGCTCAAGGCCATTCAGCGCTGTTGTCCATTCCGCTCGTCCACCTTTCCCGATCCCGAGCTGGACAAATTGCACAAGGAGGTCGTGTTAACTGGTGAAGCCTTGGTCCTTAATCTTGTGCCACCGTGGCATCCCTCTTTTCAAGAACTCCTCGCGCCGAACGAACTGGCAGAAAGCCCTATAGGCAAGAACCCGTCACGGATAATGGACAGGCACCGGCGAAAATGGGCTGGGCGAAGGCTTACCGCAAGTTCATTTGGCCGCGCCGAAAGCATATTTTCTTGGGTCTTTTGCTTATCTTAGTGAGCCGCGCCGCCAGCTTGGTGCTCCCAGGTGCCACGAAATACTTGATCGATGATGTGGTGATGGGCAAGGACTTGGCAATGCTGCGCACCATCGTACTGGCCGTGGTGGCCTCGATCATCGTGCAAAGCATTACCTCCTTTTTGCTAACTCGATTGCTAAGCGTGGAGGCGCAACTCATGATCAGCAACCTGCGCTCAGAGGTGCAACGCAAGGTGATGTCACTGCCGGTCGGCTATTTCGACAATGCGAAGAGCGGGGCGCTGGTAAGCCGGATCATGAGCGACGTGGAAGGCGTGCGGAACCTTGTAGGCACGGGCTTGGTGCAGCTTGTCGGCGGTACGGTTACAGCCGTCGCTTCGTTGTTCTTCCTCGTGCGCATCAGTCCCTCCATGACCTTGTGGACCTTGGTGCCAGTGGGACTTTTCGCGGTGATCGCCCGAAATGCATTTGGACGCATCCGGCCCATTTTCCGGGCACGCGGCGCCATCAATGCGGAAGTCACCGGTCGGCTCACGGAAAGTTTGAACGGTGTGCGCGTGATCAAAGGATTTAACGCCGAAGCGCACGAAGAGGAAGTATTTAGCGCCGGTGTGCAACGTCTGTTCGAGAATGTGCGCAAGAGCCTTACATCCACCGCGCTCATCACCAGCTCGTCTACGCTTTTACTGGGATTGGCCTCCGCAGGCATCATGGGCCTGGGCGGTTACAAAATGGTACAAGGCGAACTCACCGTAGGCGATTTTCTCTCCTTCACGCTTTACCTCGGTTTCATGATCGCGCCCATCGTGCAGATGAGCAATATTGGCTCCCAGCTCACCGAAGCTTTTGCCGGACTGGACCGCACGGAAGAGATCATGGAAATGGAGCCCGAAAACGACCCGGCCAAGCGCCCCGTGCGCTTGGAAAGCGTTAAGGGCCATGTCCGCTTCGAAAATGTCCGGTTCACTTACGGCGATGGGGCGGAAGTGCTGCATGGCATCAGCTTCGATGCGCCGGCAGGCTCCGTGGTGGCGCTGGTGGGCAGCAGCGGTTCCGGAAAAACCACCATCGCAGGCTTGGCAGCCAGCTTCCTGACCCCTACGCACGGCACGGTGTATATTGATGGCACGGACCTATCAACCGTAGCGCTGGGAACATACCGTGCTCGATTAGGCGTGGTGCTCCAAGATGATTTCTTATTTGAAGGCACCATCCGCGACAACATCCGCTATCCGCGACCGGACGCGTCCGATGCACTTGTGATAAAGGCCGTTCGCGGCGCGTACGTGGATGAATTCACGGACCGCTTTGAGCTTGGCCTTGAAACCGTGATCGGCGAACGGGGCGTGAAACTGAGCGGAGGCCAACGCCAACGGGTCGCCATTGCCCGCGCAATCCTCGCGGACCCGGCCGTGCTGATCTTGGACGAAGCCACCAGTAACTTGGATACGCAGAGCGAAGCCCTCGTGCAGCAAAGCCTTGCGGAATTAGTGAAGGACCGCACCACCTTCGTGATCGCGCACCGGCTAAGCACGATCCGCAACGCCACACAGATCCTGGTGGTGGAAAAGGGCCAGATCGTTGAGCGCGGCACACACGAGGAGTTGCTCGCCATGGGCGGCCGATACGGCGAATTGCACAAGTACCAGGCGCGGATTTGATCATGGAGGGGCTATGGTTTGCGTTGCCGCGAATTGAAGTCCACAGATTGCATAGATTTTTTCTCCGCAAGCACTGGACTAAGAACGGCCTAAGCCCTGCCTTGCAGCATCGGCGCAATCGGCGAAATTCCGCTATGGCGGAACAGGTACTGTGGCTCTAACCGGCGAAACGTTGCCGCGAGGAACGTGCCGCAGATTAAACAGATTGCATAGATTTTTTCTCCGCAAGCTATGCTCAGGAACTTTCCAACGCCCAGCCATGCAGCATCGGCGCAATCGGCGAAATCTGCGGCTCTAACCGACGAATCGTTGCGGCGACAAGGGGCCTCAGTTTCTGTGGCGCTAAACCTGAAACTTGCCTCAGACCGAAAACCTGGTGTGTAGAACATTTTCCCCGCCGATCTGGCCGCAGAATGGCCACTTTGCCAGCATAGACAGGGGTTAAACCCATTCCGGGAGTTTGGCATGCTATTCCATGTATTGGGGCAAACGCATTCAAAATGCCACGCAAAAAGAAAACCCTCATCCTTACCCAACCCATCCGTACTGGCATTAAGGCCATTAAGGTCCGGTTGGACCACCGCACCATCATTACCCTTTCCGACCTGAAGAAGCTTGCCTTCTGGAAAGAACGCTACCCGCTTGCTGAAGTGATCGGGTAATTGCAGGGTGAATGGTTGTTGGCAATTGGCGATAGGACGACCTCGGACTCAGGACTCAAGACTTGCGACTAAAGCCTCGCGACTCAGCACTTGTCTGTGCGTCTTCTTCCTCTTTCTTCCTCCCAATCCCTAAACTTGCGGCAAACACATCTCCCATGCCCAGTTTCGATATTCAGTCCAAAGTAGACCCGCAAACTTTAGACAACGCCATCAATACGGTAAAGCGTGAATTGGAAACGCGGTACGACCTGCGCGGCTCCAACAGCAGTGTGGAGTTCGACAAGAAAGCCCTTACCGTGAAGTTGGCCACGGAAGACCACTTGAAACTCGACGCCATCCTGGACATTCTGCTGGAACGCAGCACCAAACAACACGTGGACGTAAAGAGCTATGACCTTTCCGAGGAACCCGTGCCCAGTGGAAAACTGCTCTACCGCACCGTGAAGGTGAAGCAGGGGATCGACCGGGAAACTGCAAAGAAGATCGTCAAGTTCATTAAAGAAACCGGCTTGAAGGTGCAGGCGCAGATCACGGACGATACCGTCCGCGTTACGGGCAAAAAAATAGACGATCTTCAGCAAGTGATGAACAGCGTGAAAGGACACGAATTCGATGTGCCCTTGCAGTTCGATAACATGAAGAGCTGAGATCGGGCCGTGGTACTGGCTTTTCACCGGCCGTATCCGGGGCCCGGCGGACGACACCCGGATGCGATTGCCTAACGCGGTACCACATTATTGCAGGACCCTGTTTTTAATCCTCTAATGCGTCTGCATTTCTTCCCGGTGTACTGCGTTCCGCCATGGTGAACCAAAAGTATCCCCCTCTTCACCACCTTTGGCCCATGCCGCACATCGTGAAAATCCTTGACTCCGCTTTCATCACCCCGGACGTAAAGCGGTTCAAAGTTGAAAAGCCTACGGGCTACAAGTTTGTTCCCGGCCAAGCCACGGATGTTGCCTTGAACAAACCCGACTGGAAGGACAAGCAGCGGCCTTTCACTTTCACCTCATTGCCGAACGCCAAAACATTGGAGTTCATCATCAAAGTGTATGATGATCATGAGGGGGTTACCAAACAGCTTGGACTGGCCAAGAAGGGTGATGAATTGGCAATCGGGGAGCCGTTTGGCGCAATCCACTACCAAGGGCCTGGATTTTTTTTCGCCGCGGGTGCAGGGGTAACGCCCTTCATTGCCATACTGCGCGACTTGCAGAAGAAGAAAAAGCTGGCCGGCAACACATTGATCTGTTCTAATAAGACCGCCGATGATGTGATCTTGGACAAGGAACTCACCGCGATGCTAGGCAAGAATTTCCTGAACATCTTCACACGCCAACACGTGATCGGCTTTCGGGAAAAACGCATCGACAGGGATACCCTCGTGGCACTCGTACAAGACTTCAACCAGCACTTCTACGTTTGCGGTCCCCAGAAATTCGTGACCGACATCTGTGCGATGTTGACCAACTTGGGCGCGGATCCGGGCTCATTGGTGATCGAACAATGAATTGGTCACCAATGTCATGTACTGATTCATGGTGCGGGGTGATGGTAGGGTATAAATAGCGGAACGCGCCTTACGGGACGCGTTCCAAATAGCCTGGCTTCGTTGCTTACGGGCTTCGATCGGAGGCGTCACCGCCTTCACAGCCAGGGGTATCTATACTATTCTGGTCTTGTTACGCCACTTGGCTTACAAGGTTTCACTTTAGCTTAAAAACCGCCTTTTCCAGGCAGGATCAGCACAAAGAGGAAGGTCATAAGGAAGTTGTGCATCAATAACAGCATGCTGCCCATGCCCAAAAGATGCATGTCGCGTTTTTCCAGATTTGGAAATAACTTGCGGTTGCCTACAGCGATGATCGGCAAGGGCACCGTGCCTAAAAGGAACGAAACGGCCATCAGCATGGCTACGGTGTCGTTCGCCACCAGTCCCAAGAACAGGTGTGAGTAATAGAATGCTATGCCAAGGACTGAAAAAAAGCCTAGGCGGATGAAGGTGCGGGTGTGTGTTACCATGGCGATTGGTTGGTTTGGTCGAACAAATCCAGTTTTTCAACGAAAGACGGCCTTGTTGGGTTGCGGCGAGCAGGGCTCAGGCACTTTTTGTCCACCCCCCTTGGTGAAAATCGTGCCAAGCGATGTGGATCATCGCTGTTAGGGCCATAATTGTTGCGAGCAAGAACAAGTTCCATGAATAGGTAGACGGTTCGTAGGCCCCTAGGGTTGCTAGATTGTTCATAACATACGGACCTTCAGTCGCCATGGATCGCATACGGCCCACCGGACCTTCAATAAAGGACAGGAAGTAGAGCAGTGCTGCGATTACCAGAAGGACCCAATGCCAATTGGTAGGTCGATAAGCCGGGTTTTTCGCACGGGCATGCAGCAGGATGGTAGCCAAGGCCAGCAAGCCCAACGAGATTATGCAGGGCGCCAACACCGGGCCTACCCATACCACGGGCAGTAAAAGAGCACATCCCAGGTAAATAAGCTTTCGGGCCAGTCCAAAAGCAACTTCAGGAAGACGTAATAAAACAGGTCCCAAACCGCGAAGCTCCAGCAGAACCACGCAAACCGTTCCAAGCGTTTGCGCGAGATCAAGGCGCCGGGTGCCAACAACATCACCAAGGTCGCCGCCTCCCGCACCAGTTCGGTGAATATAAGCACAGGGGACATGGCTACCAGTGGAAAGCGGAATCCCTCGGGATAGTAGATGGCCCTCAAGTACACCACCACCGCCGATTCCAAAAAGCCCATGGTCACGGCGAAAGCGGTGATCCATGGCAGGTATGTGGACCAGCGACGTTCGCTCATTCCCAAGCAAAGCAGATGGTCGTGGATAACCCCAAGTGATCAGATCCCGGAATAGTGAATGTGCCGGAACCGGTAGTGCCAAGCTTGCCGGAAAGCAGGACGTGGTCCAACGGGACCAGTGCATGGCCTTGGAATGCGGGCCAAGTAGGGGCGTTGGAGGTGATGTCCTTCATGCCGGTGGTAGTTGTGTACGCTTGAAACGCATCATCCCACGTTGCAGTATTCAGGTCACCAAACACGGCAGTGGGCAGGGTGTCCTCCATTGTCCATTCAGCCAATCGTATCCATTGTGCGTTGCGCTCCTGAAGGCGGAACAGGCTTTCGGGCGCGCGCAGTCGGGCCGCGATGAGCCGCACGGTCATGCCCCCGCATTGGACGCGGGCTTCTATGGCAGGCATCGGGCCCAACATCTGTACAGCTGCTCCTTCCAAAGGGAATCGGCTGAAAAGTGCCATGCCATACAGGTCATCCCGCGGAGCAAGGCACCGGTAAGGGTATTTAGTGGTCAAGGCTTTAACAAGCGCCTCTGTCCATGTCTGGTCAACCTCTTGGAAGCAGATGACGTCCGGGTTTTCGGCCAAGGCCGCTTGTATCGCGCCTTCGTGGTCCGTGTTGGGCTGCAGCACGTTCATCTGCACCAATCTCAAGCCGGAAAAGCAAGGGTTTGGGATTGCAATGGCCGGACCGGCGAAAATGGAAATTTGCCAAGCGGCAATAGCGGCCACCGCGACTCCGGCAGAGAGAACCCAATGCCGAAGCAGAAACAGTACCACGGCGAAAACAGCGAAGCCCCACTGCATGGGGATCGCGAATGCGCGCAACATCAGCAGCGGCCAAATCTTGTCGGCTCCGAACGCGATTACTCCTGCAAGCACCAAGAAACCGATTGATAGGCCCACCTTCCAACGGGTTGCCAATTGCAGCCTAAACATGGCTTAATGCATGGAAAGCAGTGCCAGTGCCACGCCCGCCAACACGGTGAGGAAACGGCGCACGTTGAACCGGTGGTCCGGGGTAGCCTCAAAGATGATGGTGGTGCTGATGTGCAACAACATGCCGATGGCCATGGCCAACGCCGCCGTAAGGAACCCTTCACCCAAAGTTTCCCCGAAGAAATGCCCGAACAACACACCCAGAGGAGCTGCCACGGCGAACACCGCTAACACCGCCCAAGAACGACCAACGCCGGTGCCGGACCGCTGTAGAATAGTGGCCAAGGCAATGGCCATGGGCAATTTATGTAGCAGCACGCCGGCTACAAATGCGGTGTCGCCGCCTACCCGTGGGTCGGCAAACGGCATGCCTTCGGTGAAGGAGTGAATGAACAAGCTGGCCAACGTGGTGGCGGGCACTGCGAATCCGCCATGCTTGTGGGGGTGGGCATGGATGTGTCCATGCTCTATGCCATGACTGAAAAACTCCAGCACCACCTGTAGCATGAACCCGGCCAATAGCCAGATGCCAGGATGCCCCGCTTCGCGCTCGTATAGCTCCGGCAGCATGTGCAATATGGTGATGCCCAGCAGGAAAGCACCACTGAAAGCCAAAAGGAGCTTGATGTGCCCGGCATCTGTCGTGCGGAACCGCACCCAAGCGCCTGCCACCAACGGCAGCAGAAGAAACAGGGTGATCAGTATAGGTGTGCTCATGCCGGTTTGCGGGCCCAGATCACCATACGGTCGGACCTTTGTGCTTGGAAGGGTGCTAGGCAAGTCCCATCCGTGAGGCGCTCCACCACAAGCCCGGCACGCCGGAGCATGCCGCCCACGTCTTCGAACTGCCAGGCATGCACCCGTTCCTCGAAGTCGTACTGCACCCCGCGCTCCTCCACTGTGATTTTTTTGACGATATCGCCAGCTTCAGTCTTGCGCTGAATTGTAAAATGCACCCCTTCGATCTCCCGTGTTTCGTGAGGTATCAGGTTGGGAACCACCTGTTCGCCGTTCAGCAGGTCAAGCACGAACAGCCCGCCGGGAACCAATGCCGTGGCAGCAGCGTCCAAAGCGTGCTGATCGTCCGTCCGGTCTCCGGAATAGCCTAAGCTTGTGAACAGGCACACCACCGCATTGAAAGTACCCTGTGCAAAGGGTTCGCGGATATCGAAAACCTCGAAACGGGCCTGAGGTACTTGGCTGCGGGCGTCTTCAATGCTGGCCTGTGAAAGGTCTATACCAGTGACGATCAGGCCGGCCTTGGCGAACACTTCCGCATGCCTACCACGGCCACAGCCCATGTCCAACAGGGTGTCGCCGGGCCGCAACCCGCCTAACTGGATGATCGGAAGGGCAATGGACGCGGCATCCGCTGTATTGCGATGCCCATATAGCATGCCGTACCAGCGTGTACCGAACCATCCGTTGAACCAGCCCATGATCGAAGTCGACGAAAGTACGGGGATAGGAGCATGCCTTGACATGGAAGTTGATGAAGTGGGTGAAAACAGTGGAAACATTCAAAAAAGGGATTTCAGTGATATCGACCGGATATGGCCTACAATGCCCTTCGGTCCATTCTTACAGTCCTAATTAATATGGAGGGTGTTTGGAACCTACCAGGCAGTTCCGCCGTAAGCAGGTGCAAAAAAACGTGGAAAACTCCGGGACCGCCGCTCAGCAAAAGGTACCCCAGCGTTTTCCTTTGTGAAAATCCAAGGCAGCTCTGGCCACATCGTAGACGTTCAGTTAATGGTAGATCGCATCTTCGACCTGTATGACGACCTGGAGCGCCAGCGGGTGATGCTATCGTTCAAGGGCAACCTGACGCCGGACCTCATTGCCGCGGTGGTGGATCTGGTGGAACGGAAACTGGAAGTACTGGAACCGGACCAAAAGATGCGTAAGCGAGTGTTCAACGTGGTAGTGGAATGCTTGCAGAACCTTTACCATCACAACATTGAAGCTAGCCATGCCAACGGACAGGAAGCCTCAGCCTCGCAAGGCGTGGTGATGATCGCTCAGGCAGATCAAGGCTATTCCGTACTTACAGGAAATTCCATGGCCATGGCCGAAGTGAATAAGCTGAAGGAGCGGCTTGACCGTGTGAACGGTTGCGAGCCCGATCAGCTCCGCGACCTCTACAAGAGCATACTTGGAAACGGCAAGTTCACCAACGCCGGCGGCGGCGGGCTCGGCCTTATCGATATTGCCCGCAAAAGCGGCAAGAAACTTGAGTACGGCTTCATCCCCATGGAAGACGGCAATACCTTTTTCAGCCTCAACGTGAACGTCACCACCTGACCACACACACCACAATGAACGACATCAATATCGAGGGCAGTGCTAAAACGCCCACCGTGCAATTCGACAGCACCACTGGAATGCTGAACCTTCGTGGCCGCTCCATTCCGGAGAATTCCATCGAGTTCTACAAACCCTTGATCGATTGGGTGGACCAGTACTCACGCGAGCCGGGTTCCAAAACCACCCTTCACGTGCAGTTGGAGTACTTCAACACCAGCTCCAGCAAGTGCATTCTGGACTTGTTCAAAAAACTCGAGCTGGTCCGCGGAACGGGTAATGAAGTGGTTGTGCTTTGGCATTACGAAGCGGATGATGAGGATATGCTGGAGGCCGGTGAGGACTACCAAGCCATCATCAACATCCCCTTCAAGATGATCCAGGTCGAGGAGGTTGACGGTCACTAGGACCGCTACCGCAATAGTGGGGCAACCGGTCTTTTAGGGTCAGCCCTTGCGGCTATTCACGAAGCGTAATCCGAGCAGCCTGTCGCACCGCAGTTGGTAATCCCGCACGTACACCAATACCAAGTAGTCGTTCTCCGTCTGGTAGTGTGAACCTTCCAACTTGGTAAGGTCCGGCACCGCAGAACCGGTTGGCAGGAAGGCATACTCGTAATCCATGTAGCCTTGTTTCAACAAGGCGCGAAGGGTATAAGCTTTCCGTGTGGCGTCCCACGTGCAGCGGAAGTCCCGCTGGCATTGGAAGTCCGTAACGGCTCCGTAAACGTATACATCCCCACCGATCAATTCTTCGGAGCGTGGCAAGGTGAAATCCACGTACACGTAGTCCGCGCTTAGTGGGTCCGCGCCCACCAGGTCGTTCTTCACCAGGTGTTTCCCGTTGATGTCAGGCATGTCCAAGTACACCCGGAACTCACGCTTTTCATCGGGCAGGAGGATTGCCTCGTCCAACCCTTCCGGCGATGTGATCACACGGTCCATGCGCACTGTTGAATAACGCATGCTTTTCAGGTCAACACCCCGCCATTCGTTCCCTCCGGTAAACAAGCCCTCGGGCGGTTGGTCGTACACCAATTCCGCATCGCGAACGAACTTGGGCCGGAAACCCGTGCGCAGGTCATCCCAACGCATGTTCTGCAGCACGGCCACATGAATGTCGCTGAACGGGTCCGGCACGGTGATCCCCGGATAGCGCAAGGTGAGTTCCAACTGCTGGTCGGCATCGCGCCGCTCCACGTTGCGCGTAGGCACGATCTGTGCATCCACTTGCACCCTGTTCTCAAATACCAGCATCCGTCGGGTCAGCACCAAGTCGTCCTGGTCGTTTCCACGGAATACTTTCACCAAATAGTTCCCGGCCATGGTGGGGTAGAGCATGTCGTTCGGAAACTCCACCTCGTATTCCAGAAAGTGCTTCAGTGTATTGAAGCTCTGCTTCGGCTGGGGAACGAAATCCGTGGGAACGCCGCCCAAATACTGGTTGGGGCTAAGGTCGCTCGGTGTCCAGTCCGCGTTGCAATGCACCAGCGTGTAGGACAGGTCTTCCACATCCGCTGAAAAATCGTCGAAACGCAGCACCAAGGGGTCGGTACTGCCCAGTTCGAGCACTGCGGGCGAAAGCTCGAAGCCCTTTTTGAAAAACTGTACCGTGTGGACATCCGGGTCGTAAATGTGGTCCTCGTACTTCAGGTCCTGCGGGGAATAGTAGTCTTCCGTTCCACTCACAGCAGGCTGTGCCGAGCCGCACGAGGCCAGTAAGGCAACCACCATTGATCGCCATAGCCAAGCGTGCCGTGCGGAAATGTTCATCGGTACAAAGGAAACCACTTTCTCTCAAGGTCTCCCGAAGGAGACCTTGAGCCACGAGCCACAAATGGTAACAGCCCGCGAAAAATACCGGTTGTCGTATCTTGGCGATCACGACCTTTTTCCATCAACACCGATCAACACCATGAAAAATCTTTCCACCTTGCTCTCCATCGCCTCACTGACAGGCCTTTCTCTTGGTGCCACGGCTCAGATCACCGTGCAGGACAGCCTCTCAAACAGTGCCATCGCCCAACTCCTTGAAGGGTTGAACGTCACCATTTCCAATGTGCAGGTCAATTGCGCCGGTGCGGCAATGGGCCACTTTTCCGGCCCTTCGGAATTGGCGATCAGCGAAGGCTTGGTGCTTACGACCGGTGCCGCGCAAGCCGTGGCCGGACCCGTTGACGCTTTTGCCACTACTGTTGTTAACCTGCCGGGTGATTTCGACTTGGAGGCGGATGCCGGTTTTTTCACATACGACGCGTGCGTGCTGGAATTCGACTGCATCCCGGCAGGTGATACGCTGCTCTTCAATTTCTCCTTCGGAAGCGAGGAGTATCCGGAGTTCGTCGGGTCGGGCTTCAACGACATCTTCGCCATATACCTCCAGTGGGCCGGACATTCCCTTCCCGGTGAACGTGGCCCAATTACCTGATGGTTCTCCGGTTGCGATCGACAATGTGAACACATTGAACAACTCCGGCTTTTTCCATGACAACGAGGCATTTTCAGGGCAGTTCGTGAGTTACGATGGCTTCACCGATAACCTGACCGCGTTCGCGGAGGTCCATCCGGGTGAGGCTTATCACTTTAAGGTGGCCATTGCCGATGCCAGCGACATGATCATCGACAGCGGGGTATTCCTAGAGGCTTTCAGCTTCCGTAGCGTTGATATGGCTACCGGAATAGCGAGTACGCTTTCAGCTACCTTGGGAATCACCCAGCAGGGGGGCTCTGTAACAGTTTCGTTGCCTGCGGGAATTGGTGCAGGAGAAATTCTTGTGTATGATGCGATGGGCCGCGTGGTGAAGCAAGCCGCCGTTACTGGAAGTGTAGTTTCTTTTGATGTTTCAGCACTTCCTACGGGGGCCTATACTGTTCGACTACTGAACGGGGCGGAGTTTTACCTGCCCGATTTGTGAAGCAGTGAGTTCCTCTCAAGGTCTTCCGAAGGAGACCTTGAGCAACAGAGAAAAAACAGGAGGGATTGCGCGAAGCGCGCTTTCCCTAAGTGGGGAGTGCTTCAATGCTGTGGCCGCTTCGCGGCCTTTGATGCCGATGCCCTAAGAAAGTGCTTCGAGCGAGCTCGGCATTTTCTTAGGGCATCGGCATCGCCCGCTGCGCGGGCAGCGTTGGCGGAGAGGGAGGGATTGCGCGAGGCGCGCTATCCAGTTGGGGAGCTTCGATCGGCGACCCGCTGCGCGGGTCCCGCATGCGGGGCGAAGGCCGCTTTACCAAGCGAGCTTGGAACCGGCGTTCGCCCTGCATGCCCCCGCTTCGCGGGGGCCGATCGGCGGAGAGGGAGGGATTCGAACCCCCGGTACCCTTGCGAGTACTTCTGTTTTCGAGACAGACCCGTTCGACCACTCTGGCACCTCTCCGGGTTTTTCACAGCAACACCAACCAAAGCCAGTGTATGAGGGCGGCAAATATAGCCGCAAGAGGATCGCAAGGCCCCGCTCGCTTAGGCACCAAAACTGCCCGCCTTCGCTCTTATCAATTACTTTAGGCTGATCATTGCCATGGTCTTTGGGAAATCTACGCTTTTGCTGGCAATGCTTTGCCTGATCGGGAATGGCTTGAAGGGACAAAACCGGCAATTGCTCAAGATCGTCCGGTCAGAAGTTACATTCGTGAGTGATGCACCACTGGAGCGGATAACTGCTATGAATACAAGTTGCTCGGGACTTGTGGATATCGATGCCCGGTCCTTTGCCGTGCGCGTGCCGATCCGGGAGTTTGAGGGCTTCAATTCTCCACTTCAACGCGAACACTTCAATGAAAACTACTTGGTATCACGGGAATGGCCGAATGCGACGTTTACGGGGCGTATTATTGAAACTATAGACCTGCTGAAGGATGGGACTTATGCTGTCCGGGCAAAGGGCGCATTGGTCGTGCGCGGTGTGGCACAGGAACGGATCATCCCATGCAGCATCATCGTAACGGATGAAGGTGTACGTATCTCCTCCCTGTTCGACATCCAACTCGCTGACCATGAGGTGAGGATACCCCGGATCGTGCAGCAGAAGGTCGCATCTACCGTACAGGTCAAATTGGACCTGCTGTTCAAAACGGAAAATGAGAAATGATCCGGTTCTGCCTCGGCCTCTTTCTGGGTCTTTTTTGGAGTTTGAGCGTAGCGCAGTTCCCGCATACACGTGCGATGGATCTTCGTATCGGGCAACAACGGCCGGCGGTCACTTGCATCGCGCAGGATGATGATGGGTTGATCTGGGCCGGTTCAGATCTTGGTTTGCTGCGAACAGACGGGGACCGAGTGGAGCTGGTTTTCCGGCCGGATAATGGACGGGTCAATGCCATCAGTACATACGGGGACGGTGTCATCATTGCAGTTTCCAATGGAACCATTCTCTTGTGTAAAGGATCGGCATGTGATACTTTGTACAGTGACACCACATGGCTCCGTTCACCCATCAGCGCAATGGTGGTGGATCATACCGGCGTCCTTTATGCCGCCACATATGGGGCCGGAATATCGGTCCTCTCAAAAAGTGGAGAAAAGAGAATATGGACCGGCAACGGATTACCTGATGATCATGTCAACGATATCTGCCTTCTCCCGGACGGTTCCGTGGCAGTGGCCACCGATCAAGGGGTTGCAAAGTGCCGGGACGGGGATGTCATCCAAACCTTCAGTGAGGCACAGGGAGCACCGGACAACCTGATACTCTCGGTGGCTTCAGCAGGTGATGGGCGGGTCTGGTCAGGAAGTGATAAGGCCGGCGCATTCCTTTGGGATCCCCTTAAGGCGAATGACACGTTGTTGTTCGCTATTGGTGCAGGGAACGGCGCGGTCCGTGGTATCCTCGCCCAGCAAGATCTTCTTTGGACGGCGACACATCCGCTGGGCCGGTGCTCTACGATGTAGAGGCTAAATCGGGCAGCTATCGTCCGGACCCGAGTTCGTATGACGGGTCACGGCCGGTATTGGGCTTTTTGAACGGACGAAACGGGTCGGTGTGGTGGTGTAATGGTACAGAATTCTTGTATCGTGTGGATCCGTCCATTCTGGTGGTGCCTGATCATGAAGGTCTGGACCTCACCCATATCAGCGCGCTTTGTAGTGACCATTTGGGCCATATCTGGTTCGCCACGCCACAAGGGGTGTTCCGACATGATGCTTCCTTTCTTGGTTCGGGCAAGGTGTATAAAGCTTCATTTCCAACAGATTCGCGAAAGCCGATCGTATCCATGGATGTTGCGGTGGACGGAACGCTTTGGGCGGCTTCGTTCGGAAACGGGCTCATGGGCTTGCACCCTGATGGTCGTTTGGAACATTATAATGCCGAACGCGGCGGTATAGACCCCAACGTTCTCTCCGTCAAGGTCCGCAAGGATGAGGTTTGGGCCTCCACACTGACAGGGATGGTGAGGGTCCGCAATGCTAAGCCCGAAAGCTTCGCATCACCGGGCGTCGGCTTTATGTTCATGGTAATGCCCATGCCCGACGGGACGGTGCTCGGTGCCACTGACGGAAGCGGACTGGTGCGGTGGAAGAACGGACAGCTGAACCCCATCTCCGAGGAAGGTCCACGGACCTATTATTCCGTGGTCAGCGATGGCCGAGGAGAGGTCTGGGCGGCCGGAGCCGCAACGGGCCTGTGCCAATTGGGTGATACCATCTGCATTGGTGCTGACCGCCCACCCTTCGACGGTGACCTTTTTACCCTTACAGGGATCGGAAACCATCTCTTGGTATTCGGAAGCACGGGTTGTGCAGCGTACGATCCGGAAACAGGGTACTGGGTCGACCTGACCGAGCGCTTGGGTCTTGAAGGGGTGGAGGCTGAGCTGAATGCCGTGTGCCATGACGATGAGGGAGCACTTTGGTTGGCCTGTAGCAAAGGCCTGCTGCGCCTAACGCCGGCGCCGTGGCACTTTGATGCGCGCTATGAAGCGGTGATTTCCGACATTCGAGTGGGAAATTCCGACGTGGAAGTAACACCGGAGATCTTTACGGATTTTGATCGTAATTCCTTCACGTTCCGATATACCGCACCATGTTACACCGAACCATCAGCCTTAAGGTTCGAATACAGGCTCGTTGGGTTGAACAACCGTGCCGTGATGACACGGGAACGGGAGGTGAGTTATCCTGCATTATCGCCCGGGTCCTATACTTTCGAGGTCCGTGCATTCATCGGCGAAGACCCGATGGATGCGGCTTGGACCTCGGTGAGGATCCATGTGGCGCCTCCGTGGTGGCAACGACCCTGGGTGGTTATTGGCGCCGTATTGCTTTTTGCCGCCTTGGTCATTTGGGGGATCCGGGCACGCGAACGACACCTGTTGGATATTCAGCGGATGGAGCAGGAGCAGGTGCGGTTCCAATTGGAGGCTCTTCGCAGCCAAGTGGACCCCCACTTCCTCTTCAACAGTTTCAACACACTGGTGGACTTGATCGAGACCGATGAGAAAAAAGCCGTGGATCACGTAGGGGATCTAAGTACCTTCTTCAGGAATATCCTGCAAGTCAGGGATAGTGCGCTCATCACCGTAAGGGAGGAACTGACTTTGCTTCGTACTTATTTCGCCTTGGAACAACGCCGCTTTGGCGAGGCCATCCAGTTGGAGGTACAAGTTCCAGAGGAGGCCTTACAGCGCCAGATCGTGCCCTTGACGCTCCAATTGGTCGTGGAGAACGCGATCAAGCACAACAGAGCATCGCTGGAGGAACCGTTGATGATCCAAATCCTGACAATGGACGATTACTTGATTATCTCGAATCCGGTCCGCGAACGCCTGTCACCACCGCATTCCACGGGTTTTGGCCTTTCGAGCATCCAGAAAAGGTACGCTGCTTTGATCAAGAAGCAAGTGGAGATCGGATCGTCCAATGGCGTGTTCACGGTGAAGATACCTTTGCTCACCTGAACATGAAGGTGCTGATCGTGGAGGATGAGCCGGCTGCGGTGAAGCGCATGCGCAAGCTCTTGCAGGAGGTCGATCCCGCGATCGAAGTAGTGGCGGACGTCCCAACGGTTGCTGGCACGGTGCGCTGGTTCAACGACAATCCGGCACCGGACCTCGCCTTTTTTGATGTTCGGCTCGCAGATGGTGATAGTTTCGAAGTGTTCAAGAAAGTGGAGGTGGGGTGTTCGGTGATCTTCCTCACAGCCTACAGCGAATACGCGCTCAAAGCCTTCCGGGTGAATGCGCTCGATTACCTGATGAAACCTGTCGTTCGGGAAGAGCTGTCAGCGGCCATAGCGAAATTCAATGAAATGCATGCCGTCCGTGAGCTGGGGCGGTTGGCCAACGATGCTCATGATCCGGACGCAGTTCCGGATACCCCTGTAAAACGTTTTTTGATCCGCTATGGAGATAAGTTCCGCGTGGTCGAGCCCAAAGACATCGCCTACATCCATTCCCGGCAGAAGAACACTTTTCTTCGCACGACCGAAGGCCGCGACCTGCCGCTGGACGACAGCCTGGACCGGCTGGAGAAGCAGCTGGACAAGGCGAAATTCTTCCGCCTCAACCGGCAGCTCATTGTCAATTTCGAATGCATCAAGGAGATCTTGGCCTATAGCAAAAGCCGGGTGAAAGTGTTGATGGATCCCCCGTATGATGATGACGCGGTGGTGAGCAGCGAGCGGTCAGCGGAGTTCAAGCGCTGGCTTTCGGGCTAATTTCCCGTTCCATCGGTCATTCCTCCCGCTTCATCCATTGCGTTTTCCATTGTGGAATGGTTGTTGTCCATTTACTTCCGGAACAAAGGTTCCGGATCATGCGCCGCAAACAAACCACCAGCCTGAACAAGTCCCTGCTCGACGCGATCGATCGTAGGGATCTGGAATGGCTCTTGTTTTCCGATCCCGCAACGCTCCTCGGTAACATCATGCAATTGAACGGACTACCTCGCTACCATAACCGCTTGGACGCGATCCAATTGGTGGTGCGTATCAGGGAACTCCGGTCACTTGAAAAATGTGTGCTCACCACATTCCCATGAACGATTCCCGGTTCATCCCTTCATATGCCCGATTCATCGCAATTGAACGGGTAAACGTGAACCGAATAAGCCATCTTCGTGCCGAGAAGGGAAAGAATACTACGCAAGAGATGAACGACACCAAGAATTCCCGTCGCCGTGGTCTGGATCCGAAACACTTCGGGTTTTTCCTGACCTTGGCAATGATCATGTTCTTTTCCCCTTCATGTAAACATGAACCCCTAGTAGTGCCGGATGATCTAGCGGGGAATGGCGGCGGTGGGGGCGGCGGGACCGATCCAGTAAATCCCTGCGATTCGAACACAGTCTATTTTGAGCAGCAGATCTTGCCTTTGTTGATCTCCAATTGTGCAGTTCCTGGATGCCATAATGTGGCAACGGACGACAATGATGAGATCCAGATCACCAGCTACGCCTCGCTCATGCAGAGCGGCATCGTACAGGACGGGGATCTTTGGAGGCCATTAATGACGATGATCCGGACGACATCATGCCTCGCCCACCACAAGCCCCGTTGTCACCCGACCAGATCGCGCTTATCGGTCAGTGGATCCAGCAGGGTGCACAGAACAACTCTTGCTTAAGTGCCTGTGATACGAGCAACGTTACTTATTCCGCGACGATCGCACCCCTGGTGCAATCCCGTTGTATCGGATGCCATAGTGGTGGAACGCCCCAAGGAGGGTTGAATTTTACAAGTTGGCAAGTGCTGAATACGGTGGCCATGGATGGCCGTTTGGCCGGTGCGGTCCAACATCAAAGCCCATTCGCATCCATGCCGCCTACTGGTCCGATGCTGCCCCAATGCCAGATCGACCAATTTCTGATCTGGATCAATGAGGGAGCCCCACAGAATTGATGAATGCCCGTTTCAAGCATATAGCGTTCTTCCTTGGTGTTTTCACTTTGACCGTGCTCCAGACGGGGTGCTACTACGATGTGGAATCCGACCTCTACCCGATGAATTTCTGTGACACCCTGTCCGTGAGCTATTCGAACACGGTGCTTCCGATCATGCAGGCGAGCTGCTCCGTGCCCGGGTGCCACGCCCCAGGTGGTTCCGGAACTGGCGATTTCACTACTTATTCCGGTCTTAAGGGACAAGTGGACAACGAGAAGCTGATTCCTGCCATAACCCAAAGCGGTGCAGCTGCCTTTATGCCTCCCAGCGGTAAACTTTCTGAATGCGAGATTCAGAAAATCACGATTTGGGTAAATGCCGGTGCACCGCAAAATTGAACAACATGTCCAAACGAACCATTTTGATCCTGTTCCTGTTCGTCGCCGCAGTGGCCGCTTATTTCGGTATCCGTGCTTATTCCGCCAAAGTGCCACAGGCAGCGGACGTAACAGCTGAGACGACCGTAGGGGCTGAAAGCCTATTTAACGACTTTGCAACCGATGAAACCAAGGCCGGTGTTCGGTATAACGATAAGGTGATCGAAGTAGTAGGTGCTGTGAAGGACGTAAGTGTTTCGGCGGACGGCCGTATGAGCGTCCACTTGGAATCCGGCGACCCCATGGGCGGCGTGGTATGCGATTTTAGCGAAAAGGCCGCCCCTCCCGCAATTGGAGATACAGTGGCGATCAAAGGCTTTTGCGCCGGATACAACTTCGATGTTTTGATCCAACGTTGTGCGTTTTCATTGGCACATTGATTGTCCCCAACCCTCTAAAACAACCACAGATGAACCAAGTACAAGCCCTTTTCTGCGCTTCTTTGGCGCTCTTGCCGTTACTCTCCAACGCCCAGGATAAATATGGATCCCGTGATGGAGAGATCACCTTTTTTTCACAAGCACCCTTGGAAGACATCACGGCCGTGAATCGGAAGGCCGCGAGCGTATTCATCCCTGCTTCTGGTGCCTTGGAGTTTTCAACGCTGATCAAAGCCTTTGAATTCGAGAAGGCCCTGATGCAGGAGCATTTCAATGAAAACTACATGGAAAGCGGCACCTTCCCCAAGGCAACCTTTAAAGGTCGATTGGTCGCGGAGGAAGGAGATGACCTGACCAAATCGGGAACCCATTCCGTCGGGGTTGAGGGCGTCCTAACCATTCACGGCGTGGAAAAACCATTAAGCACGACAGGTACTCTTGAGGTTACCAGCGACGGTAAGATCAAAGCCACCAGTAAATTCAGCGTGAGTCCGGAAGACCACGGCATTTCCATTCCCGGGGTGGTACGGGAAAAAATCGCGAAAGAGATCTCCATTTCGGTGAACATTTCCTACGCGAAGCTCTAAGGTAAGCGACCTGGCGATGACCATACGTGCATTCACGGCAGCCCTATTTCTTCTTGCAGTACCCGTAATGGCCCAAGATGACCTACTGGATCTGCTCGGAACGGACAGCTTGACAAAGAGCTACAGTACCGCGAGTTTCAAGAGCACCCGAGTGATCAATGGGCATAGCATCGAGAATGTGGCGCACGGTGTGCTGGATTTCCGCATCAGCCACCGGATGGGATTCGTAAATGAAGGGGTAAGCAATTTCTTCGGGCTGGATCAAGCCACAATACGCTTGGGCCTGGACTACGGGATTACGGACCGGATCATGGTGGGCATTGGCCGCAGTAGCTACCAAAAAACATTGGACGGCTTGGTAAAGTACAAACTATTGAAGCAGTGCGATGCCGGTTGTTCCATGCCCGTAACACTGGTACTTGTGGCAACTACCGCCATGACCACGTTGTCGGCAGAGCAGGTGCCTTGGTATGGCGAAGGCAGGCAGGATTACCTGACACACCGGCTATCCTACAATTTCCAAGCTGTATTGGGCCGGAAATTCTCAGATGACTTCAGCTTTCAATTGTCACCCGGATTGGTACACCGAAACCTGGTGGCCACGGAAGCGGAGCGCAACGACTTGCTGAACGTTGGCTTCGGCGGTCGCGCCAAGGTGAGCAAACGCGTCGCGATCACCGGAGAGTATTTCTACGTCCTGCCCGACCAAGGCCCGCGTGATCCTTTCCACAATTCACTGGCCTTAGGTGTGGACATTGAGACCGGCGGACACGTGTTCCAGCTTCAGTTCACCAACAGCACCGGCATGTTCGAGCGGGCATTCATCACCGAGACCACAGGGGACTTCTTCAACGGTGATATCCACTTCGGGTTCAATATCTCCCGGGTATTCACCATCTACGACCCGAAAGCCAAGGCCCGTCGGAAAGCGGCGGAACAGGTGAAATAATTTGACTTCGGGCACTTCGCCCGTTCACGGCAAACCGCCCACGCTCAATGTCCGTGGCCGTGCTTGGCCTTAGTCGCCGCATTGGCTCCGTCAACCAGAATGTAACCGGTGAACAGAAGCACCAACATCACGATGAAGCTGATGAGGCCGGTGACATTGGCAATATCCTCCGTGCTGAGCAAGGCCGATTGGAAGGGTACGATGAAGGCAACCAGCCAGCAGAGGTAACCTATGATCAATTTCGTGTTCATGATTGGGAAGAATCGGGCTGCAAAGTAATAATCACCGGGTTTTCCGCAAGTATTCGTCTCCGGATGGCCTGTTACTTGCGTTCCGCCATCGGCACGTAGTTGCGCACAGTGGCACCGGTGTAGATCTGGCGTGGCCGGCTAATGGGCTCTTTGTTGGCCATCATTTCCTTCCATTGCGCGATCCAGCCAGGTAAACGTCCCAAGGCGAACATCACCGTGAACATCCGTGTAGGAATGCCGATGGCGCGGTAAATGATGCCGCTGTAGAAATCCACGTTCGGATACAATTTCCGCTCAATGAAGAACTCATCTTTCAACGCGATCTCTTCCAATTGCCGCGCAATGTCCAGCACGGGGTCTTTTACGCCCAATTTGGCCAACAGCGCGTCGCAGCTTTTCTTGATGATCGTGGCGCGCGGGTCGAAATTCTTATAAACCCGGTGCCCGAAGCCGAACAGGCGGAAGGGGTCATTGCGGTCCTTGGCCTTGTTCACCCACTTTTGGATGTCTCCGCCGTCGTTGCGGATCGTCTCCAGCATTTCGATCACCTCTTGGTTGGCACCGCCGTGCCGCGGACCCCACAAGGCCGCGATACCGGCGGATACCGAGCTGTACAGGTTGGCATGCGAGCTACCCACCATGCGCACCGTGCTGGCGCTGCAGTTCTGCTCGTGGTCTGCGTGCAGGATCAGCAGCTTGTTCAGTGCATCCACTACCACGGGGTCCGGGGTGTAATCCTCCGTAGGCAGTCCGTACATCATGTGGAGGAAGTTCTCCACATAGCCCAGCTTGTTGTCCGGGTACATGTAAGGGTGGCCCAAGTTGTTTTTGTAGCTGATGGCAGCCAGTGTGGGCATTTTGGCGATGAGGCGGAAAATCGTGCGCTCCACGTCCTTGCTGGGACGGTTGGGCGACTGGCTCTTTGGGTAGAAGGTGCTCAGCGAGTTGATCATCGCCGAGAGGATGCCCATGGGGTGCGCGTTGCTGGGGAAGAACTGGAAGAAGTGCTTCATGTCCTCATGCACCAACGAGTGGTAACGGATGTTGCCTTCGAAGGTGTTCAGTTCCTTGGCATTCGGCAGCTCGCCGTTCAGCAACAAGTAGGATACTTCCAAAAAGCTACCTTTTTCCGCCAGTTGCTCAATGGGATAACCCCGGTAACGCAGAATGCCCGTTTCACCATCCAAAAAGGTGATGGCACTCGTGGTGGCACCGGTGTTCTTATATCCGAAATCCAAGGTGATATGCCCGGTTTCAGACCGCAGGTTGCTGATGTCGATGGCCTTTTCGCCTTCGCTGCCCACCATAATGGGGAATTCGTAGGTCTTGCCTTCCAAAATGATCTTCGCGGTCTCGCTCATGGTGTTCGATGGATATTGACTTGCTTTTTCTTATGGTCGCGAATTTAACGTACACCGCGGCAGCTTGTTCCATTGTTGGTGGATTTTATATTTCCGGAGGGAATATGGACCGTGCCAGGGCCTGGGGAGTAACCCGTAAAAGCAACGAGGCCGCCCTTTCGGACGGCCTCGCACTGATGATCAGTATTCGCTTAGTTGCTGGTAGGTGCCATCGTGTTCTCCTTCACCGGGCTGGTGGGAGCGGGCGTGGCAACAGCAGTGATCTCACCTTTGATGCGTACGATCTTCTCCGGGGCGTTCATCGCGTTGCTACTGATGGTCACCGATTTGTTGATCGGTCCTACGCGGTTGCTGTCGTACTTCACCGTGATGATTGACGAAGTACCGGGTGCGATAGGAGCAGTGTCACACTTAGGCACTGTGCAGCCGCAGCTGCCTTTGCAGTTGCTGATGATCAACGGCTGGTCGCCGGTGTTGGTCACCTTGAACTCGCAGGTGCCGTTGGCGCCTTGGTCGATGGTGCCGTAGTCATGCACTTCTTTATCCAAGGTGATCATGGGGCCACTGCCGCCAACGGCCTTGGTGTTGTCTTGAGCGAAAGCGCCAAGTACGAGGGCACTGAGGCCGAGGGTTGCGATGAACTTCTTCATGTTCCGTTGTTTGGGTGTTTTCTTGTTTGAACGATGCAAAGGTTGGGTGAGGTTGCAGGCTGGGAGGGACTTTAACCAAACATTAACAGCGTCCTTCCTGTGTTTGCATTCTTCAATCATTGCTGTTGCAACTTTGGTGCCATTATGAACGATGCAGGGGTTTGGGCAGTAGTGAAGGAGTCCATGCGCGGCGGCGACCGCGACTTTACCGGCATGGGCATGCGCCGGGCCGTGGTGCTGCTCAGTATCCCCATGGTGCTGGAAATGGCCATGGAATCGCTTTTTGCATTGGTGGACGTGTTCTTTGTGAGCCGTTTAGGCGTGGCCGCCGTGGCCGTGGTGGGTCTTACCGAAGGCGTGATGGCGCTGGTGTACAGCATGGCCTGGGGCTTGGGTGCGGGCATTACCGCCGTTGTAGCCCGCCGCACAGGTGAGAAGGACCGCGAAGGCGCGGATATCGCAGCTGTGCAGGGCATCCTGATTGCGCTTTCCCTCGGACTCCTCCTGGCCGTGCCCGGCCTGTTCTTCGCCGTAGACGTGTTGCGGGTCATGGGTGCCTCGCCGGAGGTGCTTGAACTGGGCACGCCCTTCATGCGCATTATGCTGGGCAGCAACGTGGTGATCTTGCTGATCTTCGGCATTAATGCCATTTTTCGCGGAGCGGGTAACGCGGCCTTGGCCATGCGTTCCTTGTGGATCGGCAACATCATCAACATGCTGTTGGACCCGCTCCTGATCTTCGGCTGGTGGCTATTTCCGGAAATGGGCGTTACCGGTGCCGCGGTCGCCACCGTGATCGGCCGCGGCAGCGCGGTGGTCTACCAATGCTGGCACCTGTTCGATGGCCGAAGCCGCGTAAAGATCGCCGCAAGGCATATCACCTTCGCTTGGGGGGCGCTGTGGAACATCATCCGCGTTTCAGCAGCCGCCACCGCACAGTTCTTGATCGCCTCGGCCAGTTGGGTGTTCTTGGTGCGCATCGTGGCTGGTTTTGGTGACGATGCCGTGGCAGGCTATACCATCGCGGTACGTATCATCATCTTCGGCCTGCTGCCCGCGTGGGGCGTGGCCAATGCGGCATCCACCCTGGTGGGCCAGAACCTCGGTGCCAAACAACCCGACCGTGCCGAAAAAAGCGCCTGGCTCTGCGGACACTACAACATGGCCTATATGTCGCTGATGGCCATCTTGTTCATCGCATTTGCACCGTGGGCTGTCGGGCTGTTCTCCCCGGGGCCGGAGGCCTTGCGCATCGGTGTGCAGGCTTTGCGCGTGGTGAGCCTCGGCTATTTCTTCTATGCCTATGGCATGGTGCTTTCCCAATCCTTCAACGGTGCGGGCGATGCCATGACGCCCGTTTGGCTGAACATCTTTTGCTTCTGGTTAGTGGAGATCCCGCTCGCGTGGAACCTCGCACGATGGCTGAACGGCCCGGAAGGCGTTTTCATCGCCATTGCTGTAAGCGAAAGCCTGTTGGCCGTGCTGTGTGCGTACTTCTTTCGAAGGGGAAGGTGGAAGCTCGCGCAGGTCTGAGGAAGAGGTGGGGCGTTCAGGACTCAAGACTCAAGACTCATGACTCACGACTCCAGGCTCTTCTCCGTGTTTCTGTGGTGAAAAAACATCCCCCTCACAGTTTCGGTCTCCCATCCGCGTACCACTTCAGCAAGCGGTCCACGATCTCCTCGATCTTGCGGCTGTCCGCCCAAGTGGCACGGAAAACGAGCCGGCCGTCCGCATCGATGACGTATGCCCCGTTTGGCGCACGGCCATAGGCGTTGAAGACTTTGTCGTCCATGCCGTCCAGCAGTACTGGCAGGTTGGTCATAGCGGCGAATTCCTTGGCGTATGCGGCTTTTTCGGCTTCGGTCTTCGGCACCGGGTATCGGCGGAATTTCTTCTTGTCCCCGGGATGTAGCTCATGGCCGTAAACAACGAAAATGTCCACTTGGGCCGTGTCGTATTTGGCCTGAACCTTTTCCCACTGCGGCAATTGCGCCCGTGCAGGGGGGTTGGTAATGCTGCCGAACATGAACACGCGCACTTTGCCCTTGCCGTCCGTTAGCGAATGCATGCTTTCCGTGCCCACCACTGGCAAGGCGAAGGGATGCGTCTTCGGCGTCATGTTGCCGCCCTCACTGTACGTGCGGATGTCGGCAACAGTGGCCTTCATCATCTTGTTGAAGTTCATGCGCCAGGTGCTCACTTCCTTGCGCATCACCTTGATCTCCGGCTTAGTGTAGCTGGTGAGGAAAAAGTCCAAGTCGTCGTGGAAGCGGATCCCGGCGGCGTTGTAAGGTGTGGGATCCCATTCGCCGGACTGGCCAAAGACCGGTGCCGCGAAGAGAATTGTGATAGCCAGAATAAAGCGCATGTGCCAAATGTAGATCGCCGATATTCGGGCCATGGCACGCACGGCATTTTCGCTCTTCGGGGCGTTTCTTGGGTTGACACTTTCAGCACAGACCTACACGAGTTGGTTTACCGGAAATACTACGGACCTTGTTGTTGAGCCGCTGGGCGGAACGTGCATGATGGGCGGCGCCAGCGAGTTCGATCCCGCCATGCAATGGTTCCTGGACCGGGCTAACGGCGGTGATGTGCTCGTGCTCCGTGCTTCCGGCTCGGACGGCTACAACGATTACATGTACACCGACCTCGGCGGGGTGAATTCCGTGGAAACGATCCTCTTCAACAGCGCCGCTGCTACTTCTGATGTCTACGTGCTGGATCGCATCGCGAAAGCCGAGGCAATTTGGTTCGCGGGCGGCGACCAATGGAATTACGTGAACTACTGGCGCAACAGCCCCATTATGACGGCCATCAACGACGCCCTTTCGCAACGCCACATCGCCATCGGCGGAACCAGTGCGGGCATGGCCATCCTTGGCAGTTGCTACTTCAGTGCGCAGAACGGATCGGTCCTTTCTTCGGAAGCGCTCAGCGATCCATTCAGCACTTACATGACGGTGGATTGTACGCCCTTCCTGCAAGTTCCCTACATGGCCAATACCATTACCGATACGCACTACGACAATCCCGACCGGCGCGGCCGGCATTTCACCTTCCTCGCCCGCATGGCCCAACAGGGCGACAGCGTGACTTACGGAATTGCCTGCAACGAATATGTGGCGGTTTGCGTGGCACCTGATGGCATCGCGCATGTCTACGGCGAATACCCGCAGTACCAAGAGTTCGCCTATTTCCTACGGATGAACTGTGTTGCACCTTCAGACCCGGAAACCTGCGAAGCTGGCATGTCCTTAACCTGGAACCGCGATGGCATGGCCGTAAAGACCTACAAAGTGCCCGGCCTTCCCGGAGGCGATAATTGGTTCGACCTGAACGATCATCTGGCTGGAGAAGGCGGCGCGTGGGAAGATTGGAGCGCCATGGACGGAATTTTTACAACGCAGCCGGGCGATGCGCCACCGTGCTTGCCAACGCAAGTCCAGCAGTTGGAGGGTATCGCGCCAGCGCTGGAATGGAATGCCGTAACGGGCAATGCCACAGCGAGCGGATTGTTGCCTGGTTCTGCGCTAACGCTGTATGCCAGTGATGGCCGGTTAATTCAGCAGGCCACGGCCGACGGCGCTGGAAATGCACGCATGATGGTAACGACGAGTGCCACCGGATGCTTGCTGTTGAAGGCGCAAGGTTCAACGGGGCCGTTTACATGGAAAATCGTTAGGTGACCTATAGATGGAAAAGGATGCTGCCGTTGGCAGCGTAGTTTGTTGAGCCGCAGATTTCGCAGATTTTGCCGATGCTGCATTGGGCAGCGTTCGATACTGGGCTAACTCCAATGACATCCCCTGCAACCGGAGGGAATCGCCGATGCTGCATTGCAAGGCGCGGTCGCGTTCCTAACACAATGCCTTCGGCGAAAAAATCTGCGTAATCCGCGCAATCTGCGGCTAACTCGTCGCGGCAACGCGCTGGAAATTCGAATCCGTAAAGGTTACTTCCTGCGGCTCTTGAACGTCTTCTGGAAATCAGGGAATTCCTGCTTCCCGTTCAGCTTGTCGCCGAAATAGATCAGGATCGGCTCGATCTGCTCCGGCGTCATGTAGCCTTGCACAGGTGCCATTACTTGGCCGTCCTTGTCCATGTAAACGATGGTGGGGTAGGCCAAGCGACCGTTCACTGGTGCGATCTGCATGCTTAGATCATGTGTGCCGTTGCGTGAACCCTTCATGGCCGGGTTGTAGTTCGGGTTGGTGTAGGTCTTGCCATTGAACGTGATCGTGTCCGCACCTTCCGCATCGAATTTCACCGGGTGGAAATTGGCGTTGATATATGCCGCCGTTTGCGCGTCGTGAAACGTGTTCGCGTCCAGCATCCGGCAAGGCCCGCACCAGGAAGTATACACGTCGATCAGCAGCGGTTTGCCGTCTTTTTTGGCGGCTTTTTGTGCTGTTTCAATATCCGTCCATCGCACCAAGGCATCGCTGTGGTCCTGAGCGAAAAGAGCCAATGGAACTAGAAAGAGGGAGAACAGGAGGTTGCGCATCTGTGTGGTTGTTCCGTAGCGAGTTACCAATTTCGTGCCGCAGTGGTCATTCCGGCCAGACTGCTTTGTCAAGCAAACGGAAATATTCGACTTTTGTTCCGTTTCACGGCTCAATGTACGCCTTTCATCAACCGGCGTACCATCGGCGAGATCGCGATGAGCACTACACCAGCGATAAGCGCGTAGATGGCCAGTTGCTGATAGCCGCCAGTATAGGCCACAAGCTTGGAAAAATTCGAAGCTTTTGGATCCGCCATGCTCATGCCCGCTCCCAAGAGGCCTGCCACATACTGCCCGTAGGCGCTGGCCAAGAACCACATCCCCATCATCAATCCTTGGATGGGCTGCGGCGAGAGCTTGGTCATCAAGGAAAGCCCGATCGGCGACAGGCTCAACTCCCCGAAAGTGATGATGAAGTAGCCCAAGGTGAACACGTCCAGCGATGTGATGCCGTCCGCGTCCGCGAAGAAGATCGTAGCGTAGAAAACGAAGAAGGCACCGGCCAACAGTAGGAAGCCGATCCCGAATTTCACCACAGAGTTCGGCTCTTTATTTCGCTTGTTCAGCCACAACCAAAGCAGCCCTACCAGCGGCGCGAAAATGATGACGAAGAGCGAGTTGGAACTGTTGTTCACAATGTTCGGGTCCATGGGGATGAAGCCGAACAGCGTGTGCTTGAGATTGTTCAACGCGAAAATGCTGAGCGAGCCGCCCGCCTGTTCGAAGAATGCCCAGAACAGGATGGAGAAGAGGATGAACACCATCGCTGCGCCTATCCGCTTGTTCTCTTTCGTATTGAACTTCCGCATCTCCCAAGCCAAATACACCAGCGTGAGCGGGCCAATGATGTACATGAACAGGTCCGTGTAGCGCGTATTGGTAACCAACTTGAAAATGAACGGTATGGCGATAAGCGAGCCGATGTACACGCCGATCTCATACATCTTCCGCTTGTTCGCCGGCATGTCCGGGTGCAACGGCGAAAGACCAATAGTGCCAAGGCTCTTACGCGTAATGATGAAGTTGATGAGGCTGATCGTCATTACCACGCTTACCAGCCCGAACGCGAGCGGCCAGCTGTGATATTTGCCCACCCAGATCATCAAGATGCCGCCCAACAAGGCGCCGAGGTTGATCGCGGAGTAGAACAAGCTGAACCCGGCATCGCGGCGTGGGTCGTTCTCGCTGTACAACTGCCCCACCATCGTGCTGCTGTTCGGCTTGAAAAAGCCCGTGCCGATGATGAAGAAGCACGTGCCGATGTAGAAGAAATCCACTGGCGAGGCCGCAATGACCAGACCACCGACGATCATCAGTATGGCACCCCAGAAGAGGGATTTCTGAAAACCAAGGATCTTATCCGCGAACACGCCACCGACGAAGGTAAAGGCATAAACGAAGGCTTGGATCGCGCCGTATTGCAGGTTGGCGACTTTGTCGCCTAGACCCAATTGCGTTACCATGAACACGGTGAGCATGCCGCGCATACCGTAGAAACAGAAGCGCTCCCACATTTCGCTTCCCGCAAGATGCAAGAGCTGTTTGGGGTATTTCCCTTCGAAATTGTGGATCTCCTCGCGGGTGTACATGCGTTGGGAAGTTGTGAGTTTTTCGTTATCAGTTCCTGGGTCCAGACCAAACACTCCGTGCGGACGGGGCAATTTTACGCATTCCACGCGGGCATAGCGTGTTGACGTGTTGTCGAGTTACGAGTTGACGCGTTGACGTGTTACGGGTTACAGGTCGCCGCAAGTAGGTTTGCAGAGGTTGGTTCCGTGCACCGCGGCCCCATTCTACATTCTACATTTTTCATTCTGAATTCTACATTCCACGTCAGTGGATGTTCTTCTCCCGCATCACCGCCTTCAACCAGCGTAGCATAAAGAAGAGCATCAGTGCAGCGGCCAACGCCAGGCCGAAGTTCATCAAGAAAAAGTAGCTCTTGTCTTCGAAGCCTTCCCACAGGCCGCTGAGCATCCCGCTTAGTTTGTTGCCCACCGAGGTGCTCAGGAAGAAACCGCCCATCATCAACGCCGTGATCCGTGGCGGGCTCAGCTTGCTTACCAACGATAAGCCCATCGGACTTAGACATAACTCGCCCACGGTGATCACGCCGTAGCTCGCTATCAGCCACCAACTGCTGGCCTTGCTCTCCAAGTTGTTCGTGGCCATTACCGCGCCCACCATCACCAACGCGGAAAGCGCCGTGATCACCAAGCCGATCGCGATCTTGGTGGGCGTGCTCGGTTCCCTTTTTCGGCTGCGCATAAAGCCCCAGAAGCCCACGATCACTGGCGTAAGCAGCACCACCCAGAACGGGTTGATGCTCTGGTACAGCTGCGTGGAATAGAGCTTCAGGCTTTGGCCTTGTGCGGGCACATTTTCAGGGGCCATGTTGGCGAAGTACTGTGCGCTTTTAGGGTCGGTGTCCGCGCCGTTGTTCGTTACCGTTTGTGCCATGCCGGCTTGGTCGGCCACGTTGCTCACGGCCATTGGCATTTCGCGGTTGGTATAGTCCTTGGCCCACACTGTGAGCGCGTCGCCGTTCTGGTGGAATACCGCCCAGAAAATCACCAAACAGCCGAAGACCGCCAGCAGTGCACCGATGGGCCGCTTGTCTTCTGCGTTCGCCTTCACGTAGAGGTAGATGAAGAACGCCACTACCGGGATGCAGCCGAAAATGAACGCGTCGTTGGTGTCCGTGCCCAACAAGTTGCCGGGGATCAAGTAACCCAGCACTCCGAAAATGAACATCGGGACCAGCGTGCTCAACAGGATCTTACTCGTGCTCATGTCGCCCGGCTCCAAAGGCTTCATGATATCCGCATGTTTCACCCACTTGCTCCCGCTCATGAACACCACCACGCCGATCAGCATACCGACGCCCGCCGCTGCGAAGGCATAGCCCCAGCCGTAGTTGATCTGCATGTAGGCCGCCACGAAATTGCAGACGAAGGCACCGATGTTGATGCCCATGTAGAAGATGTTGAAGCCTGCGTCCTTGTTGTCCCGGTACTTGTCGTCGTTGTACAAATTGCCCACCAGCGTGGAGATGTTGGGCTTGAACATGCCGTTGCCCAAAATGATGAGCAGCAGACCGATGTAGAAGGCATTCACATCATGCACTGCGAGCGTTAGGTAACCCGCCGCCATCAGCAAGCCGCCCATTAAAATGCTCTTCCGGAAGCCGAGAACACGGTCCGCCAGCAAGCCGCCGATGAAGGGCGTGAGGTACACCAACCCGAGGTAGGTGCCGTAAATGTCACTCTTCTTCAGCGCACTGAAACCCATGCCGCCATTGTCCCAACTGTCCAGCATGTACAAGCTGAAGATGCCCAGCATGAGGTAATAGCCGAAGCGTTCCCACATCTCGGTGAAGAAGAGGACGTAGAGGCCTTTGGGGTGCTTGGCTGCGTTGGTCTTGCTCATTTAGGGAGGATGTGGAATGAACCGTGTGTGGAGGGTAGAAGACGGGCTGTCAATGTTTGGGAGGTACCCCGTTACCCTTCATTTGTGCCCATGCAAGATCAGTGGATCCGGCAGATGAATCGCATTACCGGATACCATGAAAGAGTTTGTTCACCAAGGGGCTGATCACGATGAGAAACAGTCCGATACCGACGGTGACGAATCCGATGCTGGTGTAAACGTCCATGTAGGTGGCAAGGCTTGCAGCTTTGTCCAGCACTTCACCTTCAGCCATTTCATGTTCAGCTCCGGTAAGTGTGGCCAGTAGCCCGGCAGCATAATTCGCACCAGCGATGCTCAGAAACCAGGCACCCATGGCTGTAGCAGTCATGTCCTTCGGGACAAGTTTGGTCACCATGCTCAGACCAATCGGACTCAGGAACAGTTCACCCGTGGTGTGCAGCATATAAAGCAGCGCCAATGTCCATAGTGGCACTTGGTATTCGATCGCCATGGGAGCGGCGATCAAGACGACCAAATAACCCAGACCGAGTTGAAGGATTCCCAGGCCGAATTTCATGGGTATGCTCGGGTCTTTTCCGATCATTTTCAAGCGCACCCACATCACAGAAAAGATCGAACCGAACAGCAGGATGTATGCCGGGTTGAAAAACTGGGTCGTAGCAGCACCCATCTCCCATCCGAAGATGTGCCGGTCCACGTTGCGCTCTGCAAAGAGGGTAAGGCTGCTTCCCGCTTGCTCGAAACACGCCCAAAAGACCACGTTGAACAACATGAGGATTATGAAACCGAACATCTTGTCCAATTGCACCTTTCCGTCCTTGATACCGCGAGCGATCAAGCTGCCTATTACGAAAACAGCCACGATCAACAGCACGTATCCGGCAATGGTGGTATTGCGGAGAAGAAAGTAGAGCACCGGGACCAAGGCGAAGCAACCGAGCACCACCGCGAGGAATGGGCTTAAGGGCCCAAACTTGGGTTTGTGCAAGGTCTCTGGTGATGGGGGGGCACTTATATGTGCATAGTGCTTACTGCCCAATTGAAAGATGATGATGCCCAAAAGCATTCCTATGCCTGCAAGACCGAATCCGTATTTGGCCCCATAGATGTTGCCGACTTCTGCGCATACCGTGGTTGCGAGCAAAGCCCCCAAGTTGATGCCGATGTAGAAAATGGTGAAGCCGGAGTCTTTGCGTGGGTCGCCGTCCTCATACAATTTGCCCACCATGGTACTGATGTTCGGCTTAAACAATCCGTTCCCGACAATGATCACGGCCATACCCCAGAATAGCATCATCTCAGAGCCCCCGACGATCACGAATTCGCCGATGGCCATCATGATGCCTCCGAAAAGGACTGCCAATCTGGATCCCAATACTTGATCGGCGATCCGGCCACCGACAACCGGCATTACATACACTAAGGCCGTGTACGCCCCATAAACGGCAAAACCCCGGTTGTCGCCCATGGCCAAGGACTTCACCAAGTACAACAGCAGGAGCGCCCGCATACCGTAGTAGCAGAAGCGTTCCCACATTTCCGCTGCGAAAAGCCAATACAGGCCTTGGGGATGGCCTTTCTCAACAGTTGTGGTTCCGGTCATGAGGGTAGCGGGTTCGTTAAGTGTGAATGTGAAAGTGCGCCAAGATAGAAAAGGGATGATAGCGCAGTGGACAAATGTCTACCAGGCGGTCGTCCAACGAAACCCTGACCTTCTCAACCCTGTAATACACGGGCGATCCAAGCGCCTCCGACAACTACAAATTCTCCTCCAACCATTTGGTCATTTTCGTGAACAGCTGCATCCGCGTAGGGCCACCGTAAATGCCGTGGTTCTTGTCCGGATACATCATCATGTCGAATTGCTTGTTCGCATTCACCAGAGCGGTGATCATTTCGGCGCTGTTCTGGAAATGCACGTTGTCGTCCGCAAGGCCGTGTACCAGCAAGAAGTTGCCGCGCAGCGATGCAACGTGGTTTATGGGGCTGTTGTCGTCGTAGCCGCTGGCGTTGTCCTTCGGCAAGCCCATGTAGCGCTCGGTGTAAATGCTGTCGTAGTAGCGCCAGTTCGTTACCGGGGCCACGGCGATCGCGGCCTTGAATACGCCAGCGCCCTTGGTGATGCACAACGAACTCATGTATCCGCCATAGCTCCAACCTTGTATGCCGATGCGCGTGCTGTCCACGTAAGGCAAAGCGCCCAACCACTTCGCCACGCCGATCTGGTCCTCGGTTTCGTACTTGCCGAGCTGACCGTAAGTCATGTGCCGGAAGTCCCTGCCGCGGTGGCCCGTGCCGCGCGGGTCGGCGCATACTACGATGTAGCCTTTCTGTGCCAGCAGCTCATGCCAGAGCAGATTCCGCCCGCCCCACTGGTCCAGTACTTGGTTGTCGTTCGGGCCACTGTACTGCGTCATGAACACCGGGTATTTCTTCATGCCATCGAAGCCCGCAGGCTTGATCATCCAAGCGTTCAGCACCACGCCATCGCCCACGGCAATGGTGATGAATTCCTTCGGCTGCAGATCGTATTCCCTCAGGTTAGTCCTCAGGCGGGTATTGTCCTTCAGGGTCTTTACCAATTTTCCGTTGCCGTCGTATAGCGTGATCGCACCCGGATCGTTGGCCGTGCTGCGCGTGTTGATGAAATACTTGAACCCCGTGCTGAAGTCCGCATCGTTCGTTCCGCCGGCAGGGCTGAGCTGCTTCAACCCTTTGCCGTTCAAGCCCATGGACCAAACTTCCTGCTGCGTAGGGTCCAGCTTGCTGGCGGTGAAGAGGACGCGTTTGCCCTTTTCGTCCACGCCGTTCACCGAGATCACGTCGTAGCTGCCGGGCGTAAGGATGCGCTTCTTTGTTCCGTCCGCGCTGTTCCAAACAATGTGGTTCCAGCCGTCCTGCTCATTGGTGAGGATGTAGCTGCCATCATTCAAGAAATGTAGATCGTCCGTTACTTCGATGTAGGTAGGGCTGGTCTCCTTGTAGATCGCCTTCGGCTCCCCAGCCTTCTTCACGTCGGAAACATCGCAGGTGTAGATCAGCTTCTCGTTCTGCAAGCGGTTCATGCGCATAAACCACACGGTGCTGTTGCCGGTGAAGCCGAAGCGCGGCAGGTAAATGTCCGTTTCCGCAGTACCCAACGGAACAATGCTGGTGCTGCGCGAAGCAACGTCGTACACGTGCAGGCTTACGGTGCTGTTGATCTCACCGGCCTTGGGGTACTTGAAGCTGTATTCACCGGGGTAGAGTTGATCTTGATACATGGTGAGATCGTACTCTTTCACCGCGCTTTCATCGCTGCGCAGGTAGAGGATTTTTTTTCCGTCAGGGCTCCACTCATAGCCTTGCGTGAACGCAAATTCCTCCTCGTACACCCAGTCTGGCGCGCCGTTGAGCACCTTGTTCCATTCACCGTCCGTGGTTATCGCGGTTTCTTGCATGGTGGCCAAGTCCACGGTAAACAAATTGTTGTCGCGCATAAAGGCCGCATGGGAGCCATCCGGGCTAAAGGTGGCTACGCGTTGCTTGCTTTTGGAGGGGTCGGTGAGCGGCTTCACGGCTTTGGTAGCGCGATCGTAGACGTAGTTGGTGGCGTAGAAACTATGGCGATAAAGTGGCTCAATGCCGGTGCGCAGCATTAATTTCCGCTCATCGCCGCTGAAGGCGTAGTCGTCCAGTTCCAGCGGCACGGAATCGCCAACAAGCACAAGGTCCTTGTCACGCACCACGGTGCCCGATTTTTCGCCGGTGGCATAGTCGTAGGTGGCCACCTCGGGGCCGCCTGCCGTGCTTTCCATAGCGGAAAAGTGTCTGCCGTCGTTCATGCTCACCAAGCCGGACAAACCGTCGCCACTGAAGGTATTGCTGTACCAGATGGTCTCGTTGGTGATGGCCTTTTGGGCGATTACGGCAGGGGCTGCAACAAGGAGCAGGGCTGCCGCGGACAGGAATTTGTTCATGCTGGGGATCGTGCCGCCAAAGTAAGCGGTCGGGGAACAACGGGAATGAGCCTTGACGCTCGCGCCCAATGAGAAGTACGCCAAAGTCGCTACGTGCCTTGGAGCATCCGCGCGCCGTTCCCGGTACCTTTCCGCCCATGTTTCCGCGCGCCGCACACATCCGCTCCGTGATGCGGAATCACAAGGCACCGCTGATCGTGCTCCTCTTTTTTGCTGTGTTCTACGCGCTCATCTTCGTGCCGAACCACTTGCTTTTCCGCACCTACGCGCTGGACCTCGGCCTCTACACGCACGCCGCCGTTACCTATGCCCATGGGCGCATGGCAGATTCCATGCTCTTCCTCGGCACTACACACTCCCTGTTGGCCGACCACTTCGATCTGCACCTCATCCTCTGGGCGCCGCTCACTTGGTTGTTCGGGCAGTGGACGCTCCTGATCGTGCAATGGGCCGCCGTGCTTCTGGGCGGTATCGGCATGTGGCGCTGGCTTCGCGAATTGGGTGCAGAACCTGTCATCGCGAACCTCGGCTTGGTGCATTTCCTCGCCTTCTTCGGCATCTTCAGTGCCTTTACGGCAGATTTTCACAGCAATGTGGTGGCCACCATGGCTCTACCGTGGTACGGCTTAGCCCTGTGCCAACAGCGGAAACGCACGGCTTGGCTGTTGTTGCTCTTTATGCTGGCTGGCAAGGAGAACATGGGCATTTGGATGGCTTTTATAGCACTCGCCTTTTTGGTCCACTACTGGAAGGATTCCGCCATGCGCAGCACCTTGGCCCTGCAAGCGGTGTTCGCTTTGGCATGGAGTGCCGTGGTGATCGGCCTGGTGATGCCCGCCCTTGGCGATGGCGCACACTACGCCAATTGGAAATTCCCGCGCTGGGTGCCGGGCCTGTGGACGCCCTGCACATCATGGCCACGAGACCCGTACACGTGTTTCAATCCTTGATGGACAGTGGGGGCGTGCCGATCGGCCATGACATGAAGGTGGAAATGCTCGTGCTGCTCTTTCTCGCAGGCGGCTGGGCCATGCTGCTGCGCCCATGGATCCTACTGATGGCCGTGCCGTTGCTGCTGCAGAAGCTCTTGCATGAAGGACCCACGCAATGGGGCGTGCTCGCCCAGTATTCCGTGGAGTTCGCGCCGCTATGCACGCTCGCGGTTTTCACATGGAAGCCGGTGTTGCGGCCCACACACGCTGCAAAGGTTATTGCCGTGTTCGCCACGCTGCTTTCCATCGGAGCCACCATCCGCGTGCCGGATGCCAGTATCTACATTGAAAACCGCGCTAAGCAGCGCTTCTACCAAGCCGACCACTACCATCGCGAATTCGATGCGCAACGCGTGCGCGAATTGCTCTGCGCCATTCCCGCCGATGCTGCCGTTTCTGCTTCAACGGCTTTCGTGCCGCACTTGGTGGAACATCGCGACCTCTACCAATATCCCATTCTCGAAAATGCCAATGTGATCGTGCTCGCCACCAAGGAAGGGCCCTATCCGGAAACCAGAGAGGAATTCGAGCTGGCGATGGATACGCTGGAACGCTCCCGATTTTGGACCGAAACGGACCGGAGCGATGGGGCCGTGGTGTTTGCGCGGAACGTGCCGTAGTTGGTGAAGCGGTTAGGGTGTGGACCATGGGTGGAAAAGATCGCAGGGTCCCTGATAAAGGGTACCCTGCGGGAGGACTAACAGGGAAGCGCACGAGCGTTGACGCTCGCGCAAAGTGTGCGAGTTGACCGTTTCCGCGATGACCTGCTACTTCTCCTTCTTGGGCCGTTCGCGACTTTTCGAAACAGGCAATGGGATTTCCTCGGAGTCTGATTTTGTCGCACCGTAAAACTCACGGGCCTCCGATCGCATGGTTTCCTTTTGCACCGGACCGGGCGCGGCTGCGAAACGAACCCCAGAGTACTTGGAAACACTTCCGTCCGCATTCACTTCGTCTGCACGATTTGCTACAATGGTGTAGCTGAACGCAACGTTGGAAGTCCCACCGGCAAGCTCCATTACATCGAATCCCGTGGCCGTCTTGTTGGTCACATATACACCGGAGCAGTCTCCTTCAAGTTGCACGAATACGCGCAGCGGGTGCTTGTCATTCACCACGATGTTCTTGCTAAAGATGGGGTCGATCGAAACATGGGCGGTTCCGTTTTCGAGCTTGGCATTGCCATAGTCTTGAAAGAGGGCCTCAGGTGCCTCGGGACAGGCCAATCCCACATATTGGTCTTCGGTGTCTTTTACAATTGTCCCAACAATGCCATTTCCATGGATCTTGTAAAGAACGTTCGTTGGGCTCAACTGCATCCCCACATACGCCCAAGAAACCGGAGCGAGTCCATTAAGCAGCTCGAAGTAACCACCTGAAGCTGCATTGGCAAGATTACCAGCCGAGTTATTGCCCCCGGGATTCACAGTTGCCGTGGAAATATTGGTAAAGCCCATTACGCCGTATTGCCTGCCTGTCCCGACTATACCACAGCCCATAGTTGGGGCAATGGGGTTAACCCCATTGCCAGCAGCCATGAGCCCAATTCCTGCGGCGACATTGGATGAAATGGAGTAGAGGCCAAGTCGAGTGCCTGCGAAAGAGCCCCCCGCCCCGTTTGCTGGGGCGATATAAGTGGTTACGCCATTTCCTAAGCCAACCATGCCTATGCCGCTGGCCACGTTGCCATTGGAACCTACAACCCCAATACCACCAGCTGTTTGTACAAAACCTGAAACGCCGTAAAATGTGCCGGTGGTGGCGCCTACATCCCCCGCTACAGCCGTGCCGAAAGCGGTGCCAGCGGTGTTAGTTGCCAATACCGTTCCGCGAATTCCATACACGGAACGACCTGTAGCAAGCGATGTGGCTGAAGTATTATACCCTCGTAGGCCCGCAGCACCACCTATTCCTGAAGTTTGCCCTTGGATGCCGTGGGAGAAATTGGCACCGGCATCGGCATTTATACCTAAGACCGCATAGCCGTTTGCACTGCTCGTTTGGCCGTATAGTCCAAAAGCCGAACCGGTGAGACTAGTGGTAAAACCTGCAACGCCGATGGTCCTGCCAAATCCGGGAGTTCCGAATGCATCGCCCTCAACCCCGATGGCTAGTCCTGCGGTAACCGCAGTTCCCAATGGCGAAGCCGTATTCATTCCCAGCACCCCATTGCTGGAAGTTGGTGGATTGATAGCAGGAAGATTCAACGCACTAAGAACCCCAAAAACCCCAACACCTTCGGAGGTTGTAGCACTGCTGGTCTCTCCGTAAACTCCGATCCCATTGCCTGCTGCATAGGAATTGACAACGGAGGAGCCCAGTGCGCTAATTGCTGTGGTAACCCCATTTGTTGTTCCGCTTCCATACACCGAAAAGACATCCCCGCCATAGGCAGTTGTATTGTTTATCACGGACGGCCCGGTCGCAAGCACGCGCATCCTTTCATTGGTCGCGGCACTGCCACCGGTTTTCACCACAAAGTCCCTGGCATCCGTAGTGCCGATGAAATTCGTTCCGGGCGTAGTACCACTGTTCCCTAAAATCGACCAGCCTTTCACCCCGGCGAGGATGGGTACCCAAGTGGAACTTGCCGTTTCGTAATAGTAAAAACCCGGCGTAACATTATTCGGAGCAGCACCGGCAGTAGCGGTGTTGTAGACCAACAAAGAGTTGGCCGGTGCAGCAACGGGACCTACTGCATTGGTGGCCGTTAATGCCACCCTTGGGATCAATAAGCCCTTGTTGGCATTATCGATGTCCAGCATGGCGCTGGGCACAGCCGCGACCCCCGTAAGATTAATGCCGATATTCTGGGCTTGGGACACACCGGCCAATCCGGTAAAAAACAAAAGGAACGTAGTGATGCGCATGATCCAAGTGTAGTTTGGTGACGTTGATCCGAGTGAAAGTTAGTCGAATTTACCTTAGTGGGCAATTGGGAAGTGTGCACTTATGTCAATCCGTTAACATCACAATGCGAATTCAACCCGTGAGACCTTTTATCCATGACGTTGCCCGGCCCTTTTCGGATGCCTCCTTAATGATAGGTTGCATCCACGCGGCACGGAGCTGTCCCTCCAAGAACCGATATTTGCACCATGTCCACGCTCTCTTTCAATACCCCGCTTACCGATGCCTTTTTAGTGGATCTGCGTACCCTCCTTCAACCCGCCGACCTGTTGATGGGACCGGAGGATTTGGAACGCTTCTGCCACGACGAAACCGAAGACCTTCGTTTTCCGCCCCAAGTGGTTGTTCAGCCGCGCACAACAGAGCAGGTTGCCGCTGTCGTGAAAATCTGCGCAGCGCACCACGTGCCCATTACGCCCATGGGCGCGCGCACCGGTCTAAGCGGCGGCGCGCTGGCTGTATATGGCGGCGTTGGTCTTTCCATGGCGAAAATGGACGCGATCATAGCCATCGACGAAAAGAACCTTCAAGTTACAGTAGAGCCGGGCGTGATAACGCAAGTTCTGCAAGAAGCCGTGGCCGCAAAAGGGCTGTACTACGCGCCGGATCCCAGCAGCCGCGGCAGTTGTACCATCGGCGGTAATCTGGCCGAGAATGCCGGTGGGCCAAGAGCTGTGAAGTACGGCGTTACCCGTGATTTTGTCCTGAATTTGGAAGTGGTACTGCCCAACGGCGAGGTGGTCTGGACCGGTGCGAATACGCTGAAGAACAGTACTGGCTACGACCTCACGCGATTATTAGTAGGCAGCGAAGGCACCCTCGGCATCATCACCAAAGCCGTGTTGCGCTTAATTCCCTTGCCTAAGGAATCGCGCCTGATGTTGGTGCCCTTCCGCGATGCGCACAAAGCCTGCCAGGCCGTGAGCGCCGTATTCCGTGCGGGTGTAACGCCAAGCGCGCTGGAGTTCATGGAGCGCGATGCCATTGATTGGACATTGCGGTTCATTGATGGCGTGAACCTCACCATTGCGGATGATACTGCGGCCCATCTGCTGATCGAAGTGGACGGCAACCACGGCGACGTGCTGTTGCGTGATTGCGAAATTATTCTCGGCGTAATGGAAAAATTTGACTGCCAAGAGGTGTTGTTCGCGGAAACTTCAGCGGAAAAAGATGCCCTGTGGAAGCTGCGCCGCCGCGTAGCGGAAGCCGTGAAGGGCAACAGTGTGTACAAGGAGGAGGACACGGTGGTGCCGCGATACGAGCTGCCGAATTTATTGGCGAAGGTGAAGGAAGTGGGAACGAAGTACGGATTCAAAAGCGTGTGCTACGGCCATGCCGGCGATGGCAACCTGCACGTCAACATCATCAAGGGTGATATGTCCGATGAGGCTTGGGAGAACGAGCTTCCGAAAGCGATCCGCGAGATCTTCGAATTCACTGTTTCAGTAGGTGGTACGCTGAGCGGCGAGCATGGTATCGGCTTGGTGCAACGGCCCTACATGGATATTGCTTTCAACCAAGTGCAACTGGAGCTGATGCGAGGCATCAAAAAACTGTTCGACCCGTTGGGGATCATGAATCCTGGGAAAGTGTTGCCTTGAGAGTTGTTCGTCCGGTGCAGATGCCAGTTGCAGTAGGCCGTTGCAGCGGTTGTCAGTACCCGGAACTCATTACTACATACGCGATACAAGAAATTCACTTCTCACTCCCGAATACCGTCACCGTTCTCTTGCCTTCCGGCGACCATTTCAGCCACACGCCGTTGCGTTCGCCATTCACGTATTTCCCGCAGTAGCTGGGATTGCCATTGCCGTATGTCCAATGCCACAACCCGCTCCGTTTACCTTGGTTGAAATGACCTGCGGTACGACCGATCGCGGTGCTGTCGCTTTTGTACCATTCTATGTAATGGCCGTCCGCGATGCCTTCTTTGTATTCGGTGAACTGCCGCGGCATACCGTCTGAAAAAAAGCGGTACAACGGGCCGTCCGGCTCTCCGTCGCGGAAGCGTTCCATACGTAGCAATTGGCCGTTCGGTGACCAATACGCTTGCCAGCCTTCCTTTTTTCCCATGATGAATTGCAGGAGCGAAAGCGTATCACCTGTCAGGCCCACCGTGGTCCAGGCTCCGTTGCGGCTGTCCGCTTTGTAATGTCCTTCCGTTCGCAAGGAACCGTCGGCATTGAGAAAACGCACTAAGCCCTCTTTCTTCCCCGCAACGCGTTCCAGTTGGGCACGCACCCGCCCTTGGCCGTCATGCACGGTCTGCGGCTCGGCGGCCGGGGTGCAAGCCAGGGCCAACAAAGGGAGAAGTAGGATGAAGGACTTCATGCCGCTTTTTGGAACTGAACGCGGAAGTCGCGATCAAATGCGAATAACAATACGCCCAGACTGCACATGCCAAGTATGGCGGAAAGGCCCGCGCCGCCGCCCAGCATTTCGGTGCCGCCCTTCGTGAAAACCACCGTGATGCCTGCGGCCGCGTTCACGGTGCCATGTAACACACCTGCAGACCACACACAACCACTGCGAAAACGCACCCACGCCAACGGTAACGCCAACGCCGTGGTGAAGAGGCACATAAACGCGATACCCGACCACGGATGTTCCGGGTAGTTGAGCCCATGGTGGATCAATGGCGCATGCCATAACCCCCAAACCAGCCCGGTGAATAGCGCCTGCCGGAGCCAACCAAAACGCCGCGTGGAATGAAACAGCATGCCCCGCCAACCCAGCTCTTCGCCCATGGCGAATACGAAGTTCACCGTACACCCGGCGAGCGCGGCGAACGCCAACATCAACACAAGCAGCGCGGGGCCGTTCAACGGAAAGTCTTGCAACTTTGCCGCACGGCTGTCCACTAATTCAGCCGACATTCCGGATCCGGTCAGTGTTTCGCGCAGCACGTCCATGATCATGGCTTTGGAAACAGAGGTATGGCCGAAACCTTGGAAATGCAGCAGATCGCCCAAGAGCCAATTGAAACCAATTGCCAGCACGGGTAACGATAGACCGATAAGCACTGCGATCCCCATCCATTTCCAGCGGATACCATGCCGCACTACGCCGAGGTCCGGCCAGGTAAGCCCAAGCGGCTTGCGCAACACCAATGCGGCTATCGCGGGGCCGAACATGAACAGCGCCGAGGTGATGGTCCAGCCGATGGGGCCGGTTACGCCGATGCCCCACTTCGCCACGGCATAGATGGACCAGCTGATGCCGAAGGCCAGCGCGAGGAATAATGCGGTGAGCTTTTTCACGGCGGGAAATTAACCCGGCTTGAGGGTTTACCACAAAGAAGAGGTGGAACCGCGGAGGGCGCCGAGAACGCGGAGAACGCGGAGAATTACTTGCTCGGCAAAGAAGAGATCAACTGAAGCCGTACCTCTGGCGATCTCTTTGCGCTCTCCGCGCCCTCTGCGGTTAAAATCACTTACCGGATAATCGTGACGTGCCCCGATACCTCGTGCCGCTCGTGTGTAAGCGCATCACGCATGTCGGCGCGGAAGGCGTACACGCCAAAGGGCGCTTGCTTGCCACCGGCATTGCCGTCCCATTCCTCGTAAGGGTCGGTGCTGCTGAACACCACACGGCCCCAGCGGTCATACACTTCCAGATCGTAAGTGTCCAGGTCCACTACGTTGTTCCACGGGCGCCATGTATCGTTAATGCCGTCACCGTTGGGGGTGAATGCGTTTGCGCCGAAGTACACGTAGTCCTGCGCCTCCAGGTGCGCAATGATCGTGTCCGGTTGGAAAATGGTGACCGGGATCTGCTTTTGCGTGGTGTCGTTCTGGTTGGGTGTATTGTACTTGAATTCCCAGTACAAGAAGGTGTAGTACATCTCAGGATGGACCGTAAGTGTGTCTACGCTTTCGGGAATGCGCTCCACCGTGGCCGGGAAATCGCTGTACAGGTCCGCGTTGTAAGTGATACTGGCGGAATTTGGCGGATCGGTGAGCAGCACCACGGGGTACTTGAGCGGCGGCGCGAAATGTGCGATCACCGTGTCCGGGGAGTGGAATTGCATAGTGACGATGGTATCCGACAAGGAAGACGGGCTGTTGTGGATGGTTTCCCAATGATCGAAGACCCAATCTTGTGCGGCTCTTGCCTCCAGCGTGGTGTTGATGCTGTCGTAATACAGGCCGCTGAACGGATACGCTTCCGGAATGATGGAGTTGATCTTGATGTCGCCGCTGAGCTCGGGTTCAACTTTGAAAACCACGTCGTAAGGTCCGGCCAAGCCGTAGCAGTCCACCAAGCCAGTTTGAATGTCGGTGCAACGTGCCTCAATGAAGTTGCGCATGTTCAGCACGTTTGTTTGCCATTCCGCAACAGTGCCGCCCCAGCGTCCTACTTGGCCCGGCATTTCCGGAGCGATCAAAGCGATCAAGCTGTCCAAGTAAGGCAGCATGTATTGGCAGCTGAAAGCGGTGTTGCCCAAATCGATGTATCGGTTCACGTAGTAGTCATGTACCATTGGATTTTCATCCATCAACTTCTGCAAAATGGGCACGTGACCTTGGCCGCCTGGATCGGGCAGCGCTTCGGCGTTGCACGGGTCCGCAGCGGGCGATTGGTCGGGTACGCCGGTGTAATTGATGTAGTGTCCGAAGGTGGCATCATTATCCCATAATGTGTAGCCCCATTTCTTGTGCTCGCCCGCCGGATCCAAGCCGCGCCACCAAGCTGTGTTCCAGTTGAGCCAGTCGGTACAAACAGTGTAGCTGTTGAGTACTACATAATCCACCAAGCTCTTCCAGTTGAATTGGCCGTCCACGTAGGCGAATGCGGTGGGGTCGCCCATGTTGTTGGACATGATGTAAGTCCGCAGCGCATCCCAATCCGCTTGCGCTTGGCCGCCTCCGTATTCGCTCCAAGTGCCGCCCCAAGTCTTCAGGTATTGCAAGTCGTACTCGTCCTGATCGAAGTATTTTTTGGTGTAGTCGTGGTCGTCGCACTTTTCACGGATCTCGTACAAGCCCCAGTACTGGCCATTCACGTAGACCACGCAAGGCTCGTAGGTGCGCACGTCCAGCTTCAACCCGCCCGCTTGCGCCAAGCTGTGTACGTATGCATCGCGGATGTATGCCCCGCCGCCCTCAAAAGGATAGTTGTCGTTGGCGGCGGCTTTGATGATGAGCCGCTGGAATTTGCCCCGGTCGCTGGCGTGGAAGATGGGGTAGTGGATGGCATCATTGTACCCACTTTGGTCACGTGTAATGTAGTCGAAGCCGCGTTGGTTATAGGCCCACGAGTCGTTGCCGTGCTTGTTGTATTGTCCCGTTGCCTCATCGCGAAGCACGCCATCGGCCCCGAAGTATTCGAAGGAGCCGTAAGGTTCAATGCCGCCATTTCCGTTCAAAAGTTCGTCCACTTGATCGCCCGCTATGCTCAGCACGGCCACGGTATGTGTTGCGTTGATGAAATAAGTGTTGGTCTCGAAAAGCTGGACGGTACGCCCGGTGTTGAACTGAAGCAGCCCGCACGAACCACCGTGGTGGTCGCAATTGAAAGCGGGGCGGAGTATGTAGGCGAGGCGGCCGTGGGCTCGCTGCCGTCCAACGTGTAGTGTATGGTACTTGTGCCGTCGTTGCCGCTGAGGGTTACGCTGGTGCTGCCCCCGTAATACCCAGCCACCGGGCTGATCTGGGGCCGGCTGGCATATTCCGGCGAAGCGCCTGCATTCGCCGCATTGGGACTGGGAGAGAGGAACAAGGACCACGTGGCGGCGCCGTCCGTGGTGCGGCCCCGGCTGTTGTCCGTTTTGGTAGGCGGGTCCAGGGCCACATCGTCCACAATGGTGCCAGAGGGATCCGACAACACAACGTGGTCATCATCGGACTGGTTCAATTTAAAGCTCGTGTGGTTTTCACCGGGCACTATAGAGTTGCGCTTGCTACAGAACACCATCAACCTGCCGTTTGCAGGGATGGTGGTGCCGCCGGGAAAGGCCCACTTCATCGGCGTGTTCACCTTGTTGCTCACCCACCAGCCGCTGAGGTCCACCGGCGCGGCCGTGGTGTTGTACAGCTCGGCCCAATCTTCGTTGCTGCCGAAACTGTCCGTAATACCCGTCATGTTGGAGGCGCTCACCTCGTTGATCACCACCTGTGCGGAGGCAGGTAACACGGCCAATGCGGCGAGAAGAACGGAAAATTTGAGCATGGGCAGCGTTGGGTCCGGAAATGTACGGGATTCGCCCGTTCACGGACGCATGCTTGAATGACGGGCAGGGGGTGATTTTCGGTGCCTGAGTTATTTTGAATGCGTTAAAGTGCCGCAAGCGTGCCGATGGCAGCCAGAGGCGCTGAAAGCGCCGACCGCGCATGATCAGCGCTGAAAGCGCATACCGCATCTGTTAACTTTTTGACAGGATTTCAGGATTTACAGGATTCTGAGCGGCTGCGGCGGGATGACGGATTGATCGAACATAATTCAACCGCAACCCACGCAACGAGCACTACTGATCCAAACACAGCACCACTATCGTTCGATGCGCCGATGTCGTTGCGTCGGTTGCGTGCGTTGCGGTAAAAAAGCAATCCAGATCGCGCAGCGATCAAGTTCCGTTCAATACCCAAACGCAAAACAGGCGCCCGGTTAGCCCGGACGCCTGTTTCAACTTCGTGGATGGTGGAACTACTTTTTCACCTCCGCTTCCTTGGCCTTGTAGCCGCTGCCGATGTGCGTGTCCAGGAATTTGTCCATGGCGTTGTAGAAATCCAGACGGTTTTCCTCGTTGTGGAAACCGTGGCCCTCATTGTCCTTCACCATGTATTCCACTTCCACGCCACGTGCTTTCAGTGCCGCAACCATTTGGTCGCTTTCGTCCTTGTTCACGCGTGGGTCATGCGCGCCTTGGGCGATGAACAGTGGGCACACGATCTTGTCCACATGGAACACAGGTGATGCAGCACGCATCAACAAACTGTCCGCTTTCGGGTCGCCCACCATTTCGTACATCATCTTTTTGAACGGCTCCCAATACGGTGGCACGGTGTTCATGAAGGTGAACAAGTTGCTCACGCCTACATAATCCACCGCGCAAGCATAAAGCTCCGGCGTGAAGGTGATGCCCGCCAAGGTGGCGTAGCCGCCGTAGCTGCCGCCGTAGATCGCCACGCGCTTGGGGTCCGCGATTCCATCTTTCACCAGCCAGGCTACACCATCGGAAATATCGTTCTGCATGGTCTTGCCCCACTCCTTGAAGCTGGATTCCCAGAATTTGCGGCCGTAGCCCGTGCTTCCGCGGAAGTTCATCTGCAACACCGCATAGCCGCGGTTGGCCAGCAATTGTGCTTCGGAGTTGTAGCCCCAATCATCGCGCGCCCATGGGCCGCCGTGCGGGTTGATCACTACGGGCAGGTCTTTCGCCTCACGGCCTTTCGGAAGGGTGAGGTAGCCATGGATGGTAAGGCCGTCGCGGCTCTGGTAGCTGATCGGCTTCATTTCCGCCAGGTCATCCTCCTTCAACCAAGGGTAGAGCGTGGCCATTTCCTTGGACGTGCCGGTTGCCGCGTCGTAGAAGTAATACTTGCCGGGCATGCGGTCGTTGCCTTTCCAGACCATGAACTTGTCCTCATTGTCGTTCTCGCCATAGATCCAAAAATCGTAGCCTTTCATCTCCGCGCCCAACTTGTCGTACATCGTTTGGGTCTCCGGGTCCAAGATCTTCCGCTCGCTCTTCTCGCCGGTCCAAGTCACCATGGTGAGCACGTTCCGCTTGCGGCTGAAGTCCAAGCCGTCCACGTCATAATCCGCGTTGGCGTAGATCTCTTTTATTTCCTTCTTGGCATCGATGTCCCATTCGACGATCGCGCTCTTGTCGCGCCCGTTCAGGTTGCTGCTGGCGTAAATGTTCTTGTTGTCGAAGGTGAAGAACAGCGGGCTGAAGCTGTCTTTGAAGCCCGTGCGCATGATCTCCTTGAACGGCTCTTTTTCCGTGGCGCGGTAGAACATCACCTGATCCGTGCCGTCCGTTTTGGTGGCGATGCGGATGGTGCCCGTGTGGTCGGTTACCCAGCCCTCGAAGTTCTCCTTGTTGTCGTAGAGCGCTTTGATCGCGCCGGTCTCGATATTCACCAAATACGGGTCGAATACCTGCGGATTGCGCTTGTTCATCTGCAAGATCACGCTCTTTTCCATGCCCGGAATGTTGTGCAGGTCGTCCATCACGCCGGCGCGCACGCCTTTTTCCGGCGTAAGGGCCTTCACATCCTTGCCGTCCATGCTGGCGCTGAAGACGATCATGTTCTCGTCGCCATTGATGTCGCGGGCGTAGAGCAGCCGGTCGCCTTTCCAGAAATAGCCGCCCACGTCGCGGATGGTGTCGTGCGTTACTTGCACGGCATCTCCTCCACCAACAGGCTGCACGAAAATGTTCATGCGCTCGTGCCATGGCGCGCGATAGCTGATGAAGTTGCCATCCGGGCTAATGCGGAAGCTGGCTTTCTCCGGGTTCTTGAAGAAATCCTTCACCGTGATGGTGGGCGGTGGTTGCAGGACGACCTTTTCAGGCTGCTTTTCCGGGGATGTGCATGCCGCTGCCGTGGCTATGCACACCAATGCGGTGAGGGTGAGATGGGTGGTTTTCATGCTGCTAATGTAGCTGAATGCTCTACCGAAATTCCGGTTTTCCACGAACGGCGCGTGGGTTGGGTTGAACGGGATTTTCATCCTGTTGAAAACGTAAAAGATGGAGCAGGATTGCGGGTTTCGTTTTTTGACAAGATTGACAGGGTCCGATACGTATTGGACGATAGGATTCTTTCCGCCCGCGGCGGATAGTTTTTTAGCCACAGATTGCACAGATTACGCCGATTAATGAATGGGTTGGGTTTGCCGGCGGGACTTCACTTGTTTTGGTGCTCTTCAGCCCTCAGCGCTTGCGAAACCGCCTTACCATTACCTTTTTGTCCGCTTCCACGGAGTCCACTTGGGTGTAGCGCTTCCGTAGCTCGTTCAGCACCTCATGCCCAGGGTCCGTTAACGAGGCCCAACTGTCGATGTGGACCACCGTGGCTACCGTGCTGTCCAATGCAGGCATTTCCGCAGCTGGAATGGGGAAGATGCCGCGTTCGTGCAGCGCGATCGCTATCGGTGCGGCACCCTTGAACAGCACAGGGTCCAGCTGCCAACCATAGGTAAGGTCGTACCACTCTGGTTGGATCATCACCGTAGTATTTCCTTCGCGCCATGCCTCAACTTGGGCCTTTACCGCTGAAGGGTGAATGCCATTGCTCTTCCAGGGCGTGAAGGTTGCAAACATGCCGAGCACCGCGCCCGCCGGCAGCAGCCAAACGGGCTGCCGGGAATTGAGTTGCACCGTCGCTGCCATGGCCACCAGCAGGTAGAATGCCGGGGAGGCGAAGTACAAGTAGCGGTCAATATAAACCGGGACCACGAAGGAAATGGCGAACATGCCGATCAGTGGCAAACCACTCCACAGCAACGGAACTTGCATGCTGCGCGCTTTCCCACGCGCTAACGCCAAGGCAATGAGCACCAAAAAGAGCACGGCCACCACCGGCGCATTGCTCCACCGCAGCAGCATGTTGTAGGGCTCCTCCCACGTTGGAACGTCCACCCAAGTGCCGCGGCCCAGGCTTTCGCCCGCACGTGCCAGCACCACCCCCGCCCACGGTAAACTGAGCAATGCGGTGATGCCCGCCGCAGCAAGCATTTTCACCCGCACGGGTCGCAGCAATGGCACAGCGAACACCAGTACCAATTCAATGCCCACCATGAGCCAACCGAAATAATGCGCCCAAACAGCCAGCACGTTGGCCGCGACAAGCCACAGGATGGTGCCGCCGCGCAGGCCGTTTTTCCGGAACCCGATCGGCTTATCGAAATCCGAGAGGTACACCAGTTGCCATACGGCCCACGTGCAAGCCAAGGCGAGCAAGGAGTATGCCCGCACCTCATGCGCAAAGCCGAGCGAGTGGTTGCTGAGGGTGAACAATAAAGCGGCGGTAAGGCCGGCCAGCGGCCCAACCAAGCGCTTCCCGATGAGGAAAAGCGGCCACACGGTGAGGATGCTGAAAACGGCGGACGGCACCCGCAGCCAAGCCGCGTCCAAAGGCACCAGTGCGCTCCAGCCGTGCATGAATAAAAAATACAACGGCGGGTTGTTTTCCGTGCGCAGCATACCGAACAGTTCCGCCAACGGCCGTTGCGCCCAGTACACGGTGAAGGGTTCGTCGCCCGCGAGCTCGTTCAACCCAAGTGCCCAAAACTTCAGCAGCACGTTCAGCAGCAAGAGGCCGGGTATGGCCCAACGCCACAAGTGTCGGTCCTTCAAAGCCGGAGGTACATCAATTGGTGCATGCCGATGCCGTCCACCATGAATAATTCCCCTTGCGGCTGAAAGCCCATGCCCGCATAAAAGCCGACCACTTTTTCGCGGGCATTGCACCAGACCAGATCTGCCTTCAATCCGCGCAAATGGTCCAACCCGAATTTCAATACGGCTTTACCCGCGCCGCTGCCCTGCTGATCCGGCTGCGTGGCCATGCCCCGTAGCCGGTACTGGCGCCAACCGAGGACCTGCTCGCAGCGCTCCAGCATGAAACTGGCAACACAAATGAGTTCCTCGCCTTCTTCCGCGCCAACATGGAAGGAGGTATCGGCGTTGTCGCCATACCAGTCCATTTCATCAATGGGCTGCAGTGGCCTTAGCAATTGCTGGCGCAAGGGGTACGTTTCGGCGGCCTTGATGTAACGGACACGCATGGGTGGGGCAAAGCCCGCAATTTACGGAACCACAATGCCCGTATGCAATTCGCGCTCCAACATTGCTGCAATGGCGCTGGCGTCACGTAATTCCTGAAGTTCTTTTTCCGTACAAATGCCCGCCCGGACGGAAAGTTCCAGCGTGTCTTTCGAGGTTACCGCCAACAGCCGCTCTTCGCCATTGCATGTGCCGGTTGCCGCCTGCCGGATCGCTTCAACATGAAGGACTTGAGAAGAGCTCAAAGTGGCTTTATTTCCCGGCACCGGCCAGGGAATGTCACCAAAAGCTGCTGGCCGGATCGTTAATACCAATTGCCCCGGCAGGACTTCCGTGAGCCGTAAGGGCAGGAACAGCGCAGTAAACACGCCCCACGCCAAAACGGAAACCAGGAGGACGCGCGTAATGAGCGTGCCGGTAGGCGTAGGCGGCCTGCGTTCGCGCCAAGCGGGGATTGCCTGCACGAAGGCGGAAACGAGCGCCACACTCACGGCAAGCACCACCGCCTGCATCATGCGTTCGGTCAACCCGGCGGTGGTTCCAACCACGGCCATTTCGCCACGCAAAAATGGATAGCCTTGCTGAAAACCGGCCAAAAGCCGTTGATCACCCGTTAACGCTGGGCCAATGAATGAAAACACCCATGCCAAAAGGCGGATGGCCACTGTTACCGCCACGCCCAAGGCTAAATAATGGAAGGCACCTCGCTCGTTGTCGTTCAGTTTCAGGCGCATTACTAATTGCTATTTGCTAGATCCTAACACAGACCCAAGACTCCAGATCGGTTATTTGATGTATCGGAAATCTTCGTTCCCCTTCAGCGAGCGCAGCGTGGCGGTGATCAGGCGCACCACGTTTTCAGCGTCTTGTTTGCTTACGCTTTCCACGGTGGTATGCATGTAGCGCAGCGGTAGGCTGATCAAAGCACTTGGCACGCCTGCAGCTCCATAGGCGAAGGCATCGGTGTCGGTTCCGGTGGCGCGGCTCACCGCTGCGCGTTGGAATGGCAGTTTGCTCTTGGTGGCCGCGGCGATCACCATTTTCAGCAGGTTGTTGTGGACCGCCGGGCCGTACGCCAGCACAGGTCCCTGTCCACAGGCCACGTCCCCGCTTTGGATCTTGCTCATTAACGGCGTTTGCGTGTCGTGCGTTACGTCCGTTACTAGGGCCATATTGGGCCGGATGCGTTCCACGATCATCTCCGCGCCGCGCAGGCCCACCTCTTCCTGCACACTGTTCACGATGTAGAGGCCGAAGGGAAGTTTCGTCTTTTCCATTTTCAACAACCGCGCTACCTCAGCGATCATAAAGCCGCCGATGCGGTTGTCCAGCGCCCGCCCGGTGAAGGTGTTCTTGTTCAGCACCATGAACTCATCCTCGTAGGTGATAACGCAGCCTACATGCACGCCGAGCGCTTCCACGTCCTCTTTGGTGGCACAGCCGCAGTCCAGGAAGATGTTGTCCAACGCGGGCGTGGGGTCGTTCTTGCTGCTGCGCACATGAATCGCCGGCCAGCCGAACACGGCCTTTATAATGCCCTTGTCCGTGTGGATGTTCACCCGTTTGCTGGGTGCGATCATGTGGTCGCTGCCGCCGTTGCGCCGCACGTAGATGAAGCCGTCCTTGGTGATGTAATGCACGAACCAGCTGATCTCGTCCGCATGTGCCTCGATCACCACTTTGTACTTCGCATCGGGGTTGATCACGCCGACGGCGGTGCCGTAATTGTCCGTAAAGTAGGTGTCCACCCAAGGCTTGATGTAGTCCAGCCACAGCCGCTGCCCGCCGCTTTCGAAGCCGGTGGGGCTGGCATTGTTCAAATAGCGCTCCAGGAAGTCCATGGAGGTGGTACCGAAGAAGGCTTTTTCTGCCTTTCCGGATGCCTTTCCGGAGGTCGTTGCGGGAGCCTTCTTGCGGGCTGCCTGCTTAGCGTTGGCGGGCTTTTTTGCCATGTTGGTCGGTTGTTTACCGGCATTGGTCCGGGAATTGGGCAAAGGTACCCCTGCGGCCGAAAGGGCAACCCAAGGCCACCAATTGCGTATGAACACCCGCCGGGAAATAAACCCGGTGCAATGCCTATGATCCGATTGCTACACCTTTTCATCGTTGCCCTGATGGCACAAGCGCTTCTTGCACAAGGAACCGCCGGCGGTGCCGAAATGCCGTTCGACAAGGCGCATATCGCTGATGCGACGGCCCTGAAAGCCGCCCTTACTGCGATCAAAAAAGGAGATGCCTTGGCGGAAAAGGGCGGAATGGACCAGCCCGCGGCCATGGCGGCCTATCAAGAGGCCGCCGACCTGAATTCGAACAGCGCCGAGCTGAACCGGAAGATGGGCGTGTGCATGTTGAACGGCCCGGAGCCTGCGGCGGCCCTACCATGGCTTAAACGCGCTGCGGAACTGAATCCCAAGGAACCACGTATCCATTACCTGTTGGCATATGCGCTGCAGTTGAATGCCCATTGGGAACAAGCCATTGCGGAATACAAGCTGCATGCAGAGGCGCTGCGCCGTACACCTGATCCGGATGGGACATATAACCTCACCGATAAACGCATCGCCGAGTGCAATACCGGAAAGGCCTTGATGGACGCACCCGCTTATGCCGTGGTGACCAACATGGGTCAAGGTGTGAACAGCCCCAGCAACGATTACGGAGCGCTTATGGGCCCCGACGGCACGCTGTATTTCACGAGCCGACGCGCAAATACCACCGGTGGCAAGGTGAACAAAGTAACGAACACCTGGTTCGAGGACGTTTATAACTGCCAGCCGGCTAACGGGGGCATTACCCCGCCGATCCCGCTACCGCCCCCCCTGAATTCGCCGAAGAATGACGCCACCGTGGCCCTATCCGCCGACGGCGATCACCTCATAATCTATCGTGACGAAAGCAATGGCGGCGACCTGTACTCCAGCGAACGCACTGGCGCAGACTGGTCCGAGCCGGTGGCATTTCCGCCCACCGTGAACAGTCCCGCCCAGGAAAGCAGTGCTTGGCTCACCGCCGATGGGGAATGGCTCTACTTCGCCAGTAGCCGCGAAGGAGGATTAGGTGGCTCGGACATTTATCGCAGCCCTTGGGTACCCGAGGCTAAAACCTGGGGAACAGCGGAGAATCTCGGACCTGTGGTGAACACTCCCTACGATGAGGACGGTGTTTGCGTTTCCGCCGATGGGCGCACGCTCTGGTTTGGCAGTCAAGGCAATGGATCCATGGGCGGTTTTGACCAATTCAAGACAACGCTTTCCAATGGAGTCTGGTCCAAGCCGGAAAACTTGGGTTGGCCCATCAACTCACCCGGCGACGACCAGTTCCTTGTGATGGCACCCGATGGCAAGCGAGGCTGGTTCAACAGCTTGCGCGCTGATGGACTGGGTCAGGACGATATCTACCAGGTAGATTTTATGCCTTCCGTAAAGGAACCCGAAACAGCACTATTGGCCAGTGTCGGAGGTGGAACGGGCCGCGTGTTGACCGAGGATCAAATGACGCTGGTGGCCTTCATCAAAGGGATCAAGCCCATGACGGCAATTGAAGCGCACGTTGAATTGCTTGACCTGGACGATCCGCTCTTTTCGCAACCCATGGTGCTGGATTCCGCATCAGGTACCTACACATCCAATGTAACGCCGGGCAAGAATTACGTGGTACACGTGGCCATGAAAGGCTATTTGCCCCACAACCAGCCCATAGAGCCTGAAACCTCAGCAGGAAAAGTGGAAATGGACGTGAACATGAACCCGGTGGTCAACGGAAGTCGCGAAGTGCTCGGGTCCATCCTTTTTGAACCTGACGGCAGTGCCCTGGAGCCGGCATCCACGGCGGAGTTGGACCGGCTGGTGGTCTTCCTCAACACCAACCCGGAAGTGCGGCTTGAAGTGGGCGGGCACACCGACAGCCAGGCCTCCGATGAACACAACCAACGCCTCAGTGAGGAGCGCGCCGATACCGTAGTGGAATACCTTACCGGAAAGGGGGTTGCCAAGGACAGGCTTACCGCAAAAGGTTATGGTTCAACCGACCCCGTGGCACCCAACGATACACCCGGGCATAAGCGGCTGAACCGGCGCACGGAGATCAAGGTGCTATAGGCAAGCTTCGCATTTCCCGGTTTCTTTGCGGGTCGCGCCCCAAAGGTGCTAAGGCCCAACATGCCCGCGACAACCGCACCCGTCCCGGATTTCACTCCACCAACTGACTTTATGCCGCACCCAACGGCCGACGGCTCCCGCACGTTGTACAGTGAAACAATCGGGGAGCATTATCATTCCTTTTTCGGTGCCGTGGCCGAGAGCGAACATGTCTACATAGACAAGGGGTTCCGGTCCTGCGTGAAACCGCATTTGGATATTCTGGAAGTGGGGCTGGGCACGGGGTTGAATGCATTGCTCACCCTGGCGGAAGCTCAACAAAAGGGCAGCATTGTCAACTATATGGCACTGGAGCCTTTCCCATTGGAATTGGATATTGTCCGCGCTTTGCAACACCCGGAGGCCATCGGCAGGCCAGACCTTATTGAACCGTTGGAGGCCATGATGTCCGCACATATGGAACAGGTTTTGTCCCTGACGCCGGGCTTTACTTTCCAAAAGTCTGCCAAGCGCATACAGGAGATGGATGCAGTCAAAGCGTTCGATCTGGTGTACTTTGATGCCTTCGCTCCTAAAGTGCAACCGGAGATGTGGACCGTGGAAGTTTTCAATGTGCTGCACAGGGCCATGAAGCCGGGCGCGTTGTTGGTGACCTATTGCGCCAAGGGCGATGTGCGCCGCGCCATGCGCGATGCAGGGCTGGTGCCTGAACTGGTGCAAGGGCCGCCCGGCAAATACAAAATGCTGAAAGCGCGCCGTACATGACCGCCATTGACCGCTTCAATATTCGCGTGTACGGCTTACTGCTGAACGATGGTAACGTGCTGGTGACAGATGAGACCATGTCCGGTCAACAGATCACAAAATTCCCGGGGGGAGGGCTGGAATTTGGCGAAGGGCCTGTGGATTGCCTGGTGCGCGAACTGCGCGAGGAACTGGGCGTGGAGGCCATGGACCTGCAACATTTTTATACCACGTCCTTTTTTCAACGGAGCGCCTACCGCGAAAATGAACAGATCATCAGCATTTACTATACATTTCAGCTTCGCGAATTGGCGGAATTGGTCGTGAGTGACTTACCTTTCGGAAAGCATGCCGACGATCGTATTTGGTGCCGATGGTTGCCGGTGACCGCTGATGGCCTCGAGCAGGTCACGTTGCCGATCGACCGGAAAGTGTTTGACCTCCTGGTTGCAAATAATTTCTGATACCAAGTGAATACAAGTGCGGAATTACACGTTCGATACACCTTGGCGTGGGATTTGTTTAACCTTGCGGCGTGGCGGCAGAAGAATGCCATTGCACTTGCGTCGCCTATGAACCACCCCGGATGTTGATCACTGACAACGCCCCGGAAGGCACCTCGTTGCCCCGAAGGTTCATTGTGTTTTCCATTGGGGATGCACATAGTCCAAGCACATGGAGCAATGTTCCGTTTTTCTTCACGCGTGAACTTGAACGGAAGGGTTGCATGGTCACGCGCGTCAACATCGGCCCGCCACGCGCGGTCCAGCTCCTTTCGACGTGCCTTGGAAAATCTGGTGCCGCTTGACCGGCGTGCGCACCAAATTCAGCTTTCAACGAAGCTTGGCCAACAGGAAGGCCACACAAAACAGGATCGCCCGTGCATTGCGCAAGTACCCTGAAGGACATTGTGTCTTCATGACATTCTCCTTTTCAACCCGGAACCCGGAGCGGCCCTACTCGATGTTCTGCGACCAGACATTTGCGCAGCACATCGCCTATTTTGACGAGCGGACTCCCGACCATTACGAGCTGCCAACGGTGCAAGAGGAACGCCGGAATTTAGAGGATGCAAAATCCATCGTTGCACTGTTTCCCGAAGTAGCTGAAGACTTGGCCCGCAGCTACGGCGGCAAGGTGAAGTACTTCGGTAATGTGGTGAACATCGACCTCCCGCCCGAAAAGCCGGACGCCGCCTTGGCCGCAAAACGGGCCGTGAACGAGATCGTCTTCATCGGAAGCCGTAAATACAAAGCAGGCCTGGAGCGACTTGCGGAAGCTATCGAAATCCTTAACAAAGGCCTTTTCCCCGGTTTAACGGTGAACGTTATCGGCATGCGCCGCACCGACATGCCCTCCGCGCCGGCCAACATGGTGTTCCACGGTTACTTGGACAAAGGCAAGCCCAAGGAATTGCGCCGTTATACCGATATCCTGCAGCGTGCCCGACTCTTCGTGAACCCCAATCCCAAATGGGCTGCATTCTCTGCCTCGTGCGAAGCGCTTTTCCTCTACACACCAGTGGTGCTGTTCTCGTACCCGGAATTCGAACGGACCTTCGGTGATGTGAATAGGCTCGGGGTGGGTTTGCGCTCCACCGTGCCACAACACTTGGCCGAAAACATCGCCGGACTGATGAACAACGATGCTGCGTGGCAGGAAAAGGCAATCGCCGCCCACGAAGCCACCGCACGCATGACCTGGGCCGGGTTCACGGAGCAATTCATGAACGACTTAGGTGGCTGACTCCGACGGTCTCAACCCAATCGCCGCACCACTTGCGCGTCCACCTTCGCAAAGAGTTCATCCGGCTCCATGCTGCGCCAGGCTAATTCATCCAGCTTGCCTCCGAACAACAGATACTGGTCCAGATCCGCGGCTTGCAGATCTTCGCGCACATGCTGTAGGAAATTCACCAAAGCGATCCAACCGCCGGCGTCCGTGGCCTCATCGAACCACTCGGCGTAGTAGTCCTCTTCGCCCGGATGGAAATTCAGCACGCTTTCCCCGATCAGGATGAACTTGCTGATGCCCTCGGCCAACATCGGCTCCACCACGTCCCGCTTCAGGTACATGATGTCGTTGTGAAGCAGGTCGTTCCATTCGCCGATGAACTCGATCACGATAAAGCCCTCTTCGTAATCCGCAAAGAGGACTTTCAGATAGAGTGTGCTGCTCCCGAAGGCGTCCCATTGTGGATGGATCGCATGGTCGTAAACGGCATGTTGGAACTCGAATTCACTGTGCTCCGTGCCGTGGAACGGCGAAAGCGGGTCTTCCTCCGCCGTGTAGAGGTGGCGCCAGTTGAAGAATGGTTCTATTGCGTGCATTAGAGCAAAGGTCGGAGGTGATTTGGACTCGGAGCATGCCTATCGGCAGCCAGGGACGCAGAGGCGCAGAGAAATGCGAATGTCGGTGGTCAATACTGTGCTTGTACTGCTCGCCACAACCAGAATGAACGTTAGGGCCTGATGTTTGTTCGTTCACCCAAGCCGCAGCCCTACTTTCACCCGCACTGGAAAATACAACCGGACATAGCGACTCCAAGAAGAAGGCTCCGCGCAAGCGGGGCTTGGTGCGTAAGGGCATTAAGCTTTTAGCTTGGCTGGTCCTTCTGCCGGTGGCATTTTTGGCCTTGATCGCGGTGTTGATCTACGTGCCGCCGGTGCAGAATATTCTACGCGGAAAGGCCGTGGGCTTTCTGGAGAAGGAGATCGGCACGCCGGTGCAAGTGGGACATTTGGCATTGCGCTTCCCCATCGGCATCGGCTTGGAAGGGGTACTGCTTCACCAACAAAACGGCGACACCCTGCTCTACGCCGGTTCGCTGAAAACCCGAGCCAGCCTTACCGCTTTGCTGAACAGGCAGATCGCGCTGAGCTCCGTGGACCTCGCCGATGTCCGTGCAAACATCACGCAGAACAAGGACAGCGTTTTCAATTTCGATTACATTCTCAAAGCTTTGGCGGGGGATAGCACCGCTGCGCCAACACCCGCGGATACCACTGCCGGTTGGGGCTTTTCCATCGGTTCCATCGCGTTGGAAAATGTGCGCGTGGATTTAGATCTGCAGCCATCTCAAATGCAGTTGGCATTAAAGCTCGGATCACTGGACTTGGGATTTGATGACTTTGATGCTTCAGCCATGAAATTCCATTTGGACAAGTTGGCCCTTGCACACACGCGCGCCGACCTGCGCATGGCTTCGGGGCCTCCCGTGCCGGATACTTATCCTCATTTGGAGAACCCGTTCGCTGGGTTGGACATACGGTTTTCGGAGATTGATCTTGAGGATGTGCATTTCACCATGAAGGATGTGGTGAAGGGCGACAGCCTGTGGCTGGACCTGCCGAAAGCGAGGGTGGATGCGGATGTAGTGGATCTCTCGCAGCAACTACTTGCCTTGAACGAAGTGGAATTCGACGCGCCGGTGTTCGGTATGTTCAGCCAGTCCAATGGAACGTTGGTTGATACGGTGAAAGTGGATCCGCCGTGGCTGGACCAGCACGATGGGTTCCGCTATTTCGTCCGCGACATGCAGGTCAGTGCGAAGGAGGTCGCCGTGAACGACGGAACATTTAGCATGTACACGGATAGCATTGCGGCGCCGCGCAAGTTGTTTGATCCGGACCGACTCGTTTTGAAGTCCTTGAACCTCGGTGTTGAGGGTCTGGAATTCCGCAACGACAGAATCGTAGCGCAGGTGAAGCAATTGGTATTCATAAATGGACCGAAAGGTCAAAGACTTGCACTTCAAACTGACGTTTCCGCAACGCCGGACAGGCTTTCCATCAAGGACGGCAACCTTGCATTTGGCGAGAATATGCTGCAGTTTTCCGCGGTTGTTCATCCCCAAAGCCTTACTGCCGCCTATCGAAATCCGGAGCGCGTGCCACTGCGGATCCAAGCCCGTACTTCAATTCAGCCGGAGCAACTGCGGCCTGTGCTTGCTCAGTTCGGTATGGAGCATTTCATGCCTGCCGCATTCACGGAAAAGCTGGAAACACGGATCGCATTGGCCGGTTCGGTCGCGCAATTGGACAGTGCGGTGCTGGTGGTTGATGGTGATCAACGTTCTTCAGTCCATTTGCGCGCGAAGGGCAGCAACATTCAGGATTGGCGCACCTCCGATCTGGACGTGGACCTCGACAGATTCGAGCTGGGAAACGGGTTCCGGCAGGTGCTGCAAACGTTCACGGCGCCGGAGACGACATTGCCGCAACGGCTTGCGGCCACCGCTCATGTGCGCATGCGCGGCGGCACCGCCCATGCCGAGCTGATGGCAAATAGCGACATGGGCCGCGTGTCCGGCACTGCGAGCGCTTCCGGTTTCGCCGGCAACATTCCCGACCAGATCAAGGCGGACCTCACCATCAATGGGCTGGAGATGCAACGCATTACCGGAGACACTACGCTTGGCTCTGTAAGCCTTGCGTTACGCGCCCAAGGGCAACGGCTCAACTCGCCTTCGCGAAGCGGAACGTTGGAATTGCGGCCCACTGAACTGCGCTACGCCGGCCAAGATCTTTCCGGTTTAACGTTGGATGGGCGCGTGGAAGGCGATTCCATTTTCGCGGTGCTGAACACGGATGCGGATGCGTTGAAATTGAAGTTGGACGCGCGCGGCAAATGGCCCGAAAAAACGGACAGCTTGGCCTTGGCTTTCACGATGGACCTTCAACGCGCGGAATTGGCAAACCTCGGCTTGATGGCCCAAACGCTGGACGTGGCGGGGATCTGGAAGGGGAGGGCAGCCTTCGACAGCACGGGCTACGGGCATGTCGCCCTGAATGCGGACGGCCTGCGTCTTTCCAATGAAACGAAGGGGTTTCAATTTGAACGCCTCGCTTTAAATGTGACGCTCGGTGCTGACAGCAGTGCCATCAACCTGAACAGCGACGCGCTTACGGTGGATTACCGCACCAACATCGCGGTGGACAGTATTCTTCCCCGAACGAAGGAAAAAATGTTCAGCTATTTTAAAGCCGACAGCACCTTTACCCCGGCACCCGGCAAGTACATGGACCTCGCCGTCACCCTGCCCAAAAGTGATTGGTTGACCGGGTTGGTGATGCCGGAGTTGCAGGCCATTACGCTGAACAATTTTACGGGTCACTACGACAGCGACGCGGACGAATTGAAGTTGAACGTGGACGTTCCGGAGCTCGTGTACGACAGCATTGACGTTGACAATTTGGTGCTGAATGTCAACGCGAAGGGCCATTCACTGGACTCGAAATTGAAGGTGGACCGGATCGAATACGATTCACTCGGCGTGTATGGTCTTTCCCTCACCAACACGGCCAAGATCGGCGCTTTGCAGAGCACGTTACGCGTGCAGAACGGCGAGTTTCCGCCGAGCTACGTGTTTTCGGTGCTGTTGAAGAATGAAAGCGGGAATTCCACGTTGCACATTGAGCCGGACGGCTTGGTGCTGGACGGCAAATCTTGGACTGTTGACGAAGACAATCTGCTTCGTTTCACTGATGAAGGACTGAAGGCGGAGCATTTTAATCTGCGCAGCGAAGAACAGCAGTTGCAAGTGCTCACCGAACAACGCAAAACGCGGGTCAACTTGGAGAATTTCCACATCGGTACACTCTTGAATTTTGTCACTTCCGCTGATTCCACCGCATTCGCATCGGGTGAACTGAATGGGCATGTGGAACTTCCCATGCAAGGAAAAGCAGGGCTTGCCGCAGACTTGATCTTGAAGGACCTTGCGCTTGCAGGCAATGCACTGGGCGATCTTTCCGCGAAGGCCGATGAACGGGGAGAAGCACTGTATGACTTGGCCGTACAATTGAAGAATGGCGCGAACACCTTGGACGGGAAAGCAGCCGTGGATGCTTCCGGCCCGACAGCGGTAATCAATGGTAATGCCAACGTGGACCTAAAGGAATTGGGCATCTTCGAGCCGTTCACAAAAGCTTACCTCTACGAGTTGGCCGGTGGATTGAAGGGCAAGTTGCGCTTCAACATGGCCGATGGAAAATCCGCGCTGAACGGTGACCTCAACTTTACTGACACACGCATAGGCGTGCTGGCGACGCGCAGCCTGTTCAAGCTGGACAAGGAGCGTATAACCTTTGATGATGCTGGGATACACCTGGATAATTTTGCGATGAGGGACAGTCTTGGTAACCTCTTTACCCTGAACGGCGACATCAATACGACGCACATCTCCGATCCAATACTGGACTTGACATTGCGCACCGATTCCTTCCAACTGGTACACAGCGTACGCGGCGACAATGATCTTTTCTACGGCGACGTGCTCGCGGGACTTGACCTCACCATTACCGGCACGGCGGGCCTTCCAAAAATGAAAGGCGACGTGCACGTGTTGAACGGAACCACATTGTCCATCGTGTTGCCGGGAAGTGAAGTAAAAATGGTGAGCCATGACGGCATCGTGGTCTTCACCGATGGCGAAGCACTACCGGACAGTTCGGCTTATGCGAACGACGGGAAGATGTTGCAGGATTCACTGAAAGCGAAGTTGAAAGGTTTTGACCTGGACCTCCATTTGCTGGTGGACAAGGAGGCGCAATTCAGCGTGGTGCTGGACCCCACCACCGGCGATGCCGCGAGTTTTCAAGGCACCGGTGATCTGTATTTCACTTACAACGCCAAGGGCGACATGACTTTACGAGGTCCGTTCACCGTGGAAGATGGCGGATATACGTTGGAGTTCTACGGCTTGGTGAAAAAGCGCTTCGATCTGGTGAAAGGCAGCACGGTGACCTGGAGCGGAGACCCGTTGGATGCCAAGCTGGACATCAAGGCGCGATATAAGGCGCAGACCGCGGCGTACGGCTTGGTCGCGGGCAGTGAAGCGCTTTCACAAGAGCAACAAAACCGCTTGCAGGAACGCTTGCCTTTCGAGGTGATCATTGGCGTGGACGGCAGCATTGACAGGCCCGATATCAACTTCGGTATTGAACTGGACCGGCAGTACCGAAACAGCTATCCGCAGGTGGGCGCCCGCTTGGAACAGCTCGCCCAGAGGGCCAATGTGGATGAACTGAACAGGCAGGTCTTCGGGTTGTTGGTCACCAATGCGTTCATTCCCGAGGAAAGCGCTGGAGGCGCACCTTCCAGCGGCTTGGTCTCTAGTGCGGCACGTAATTCCGTCAACGGTCTGCTTACCGATCAGCTCAACAAACTCACGGGCAAGTTCATCAAAGGTGTTGACGTATCCCTTGGGGTGAACACGGTGGATCAGGCCGAAGGCAACAGCACTTACCAGCGCACTTCCGTGGATTACAAAGTGAGCAAGAGCTTTATGAACGACAGGCTCAGTTTTGAGGTGGGCGGCTCCGTAGGCGTAGACGAACAGAACGGGCAAACCGGCCAAGTTTCCAATACGCGCAATGCCCAGTACGTGGTGTACTACGACCTCAGCAAGGACGGGCCTTTCCGGTTGCGCGGTTTCTACGAGAACGCTTTCGACCTGTACGATGGCGACATCACCGACAGCGGTGTTGCGATCCAATACTCCAAGGATTTTGAGGAGAACGAGCGGGCGCGTATGGCTGCACGTGAGGCCGAGCGCAAACGCCGCGCGGAGGAAGAAGCGAAGAAGCGCAAACAACCGGAAACATTGCAGGGAACGCCCGCACCAGTGGTTCCCAAGTCGGACGGGGAATGAACGGCGCAAAAGCATATTCCTGGTCCGCGTTTGCATGCGCGATCCTGCTTTCCTCTTGCACCGGCATAAAATACGCCACAGAAGAAAAGCCGCTTTTTACAGACTATACATTGAATTGGACCGGTTCACCGGAGCAGAACAAAAAGGCGATCAATCAAGAATTAGAAGAGCTGGTGAAGCCGGCTCCCAATAACAGCATCTTCGGCCTGCGGCCTACCGTGGCGCTGCACAACAGTGTAAAGGAGCCGAAGAAAACAAAGAGTTTTGCCAACCTTTTGCGCAACAAGATCGGCTCCGCGCCCGTGTACCTCACCGACGTGCCCGTGGCCGACATCAAGGCCGCCATTGTGAACCGCTTGAACAACCACGGCTATTTCGCCGCGGAAAGCGACTTCACCATTGAACGCAAAAAGCGCAAGGCCACCATCACCTTCACCGCTGATGCAGGCTCGCCACACCGCATACGCAACATGGATTATGGGGACAGCACGAATGCCTTGAACAAGCAAATCGCGTTGGCCCGCAACAGTTCGGATGTTGACCCCGGTGATCTTTACGACCTGAGCAAACTTACCGACGAGCGGCGCAGGGTGGTTACCCGTATCCGCAACCATGGATGGTGGCTGTTGAAAGAGAACGATCTTGAATTCACTGCGGACACTTCGATGGACGGCCATCTGCTGGATCTGGGACTGCGAGTGAAATCGGGCACGGAGGCCAAGGTGCTGCGCAGGTATAGCATCGGCGACATCTACGTGCATGGTGATCATGACCCACTGTTGCAGCCTAACGACACGGTAATGGTGGACAGCCTGCACTACATCAACTATCTGAACAACTACCGTCCTTCCACGATCACACGCGGTGTTTTTCTCCGGAAGGGTAAGCGCTATTCCGAAAAGAACGAGGAAAATACCGTACGCTACCTCTCCAGCTATGGCGTGTTCAAAAGCGCGAACGTGCAGTACACGGAGGACAGCTTGTTGCCCGGCGTGTTGAAGGCAGACGTGCTCCTGTCACCGATGAAACGCTGGACGCTCTTTTCGGAATTGAACGCCGTCGCCAAAAGCAACAACTTCGTAGGGCCGGGCCTGCGGGCAGGTCTTAAGGACCGCGACATTTTCCGGGGTGCGGAAACCTTCACGGCAGACCTGAACGGCAACTTCGAAACCCAAGTGGCGGGCGCACAGAAAGGCACCAATGCCTACGCCTGGGGAGGCAAGGTCTCGTTGTTGATCCCCCGCATCGTGCCATTCAACTTTCTGCGCACCGCGCGTGCTTCCGTCCCCACCACGCGCATCGATCTGGGCTACGGCCTGTTCCGCCGGATCAACCTGTACGGATTGGAGTCCTACAGCACTTCGTTGAACTACAACTGGAAGCAGAATTCACGCATCTGGCACGAGTTGAACCTCATTGACGTGAGCTACAACAAGCTCTACTATTCCTCGGACGATTTCAATGCGTTCCTGAGCGATAATCCCGCAGTACAACGCAGCTTCGAGCAACAGTTCATCTTCGGTGTGGGATACACGTTCACCATTCAAAGCAAACGCCAGAAATACCTGCAAGGCTGGGTGTTGGCGAGCTTGGGCGTGGATGAGTCCGGCAACCTGCTTTCCGGGGTGATGCGCCTTAGTGGACCCCGGCCTGCGGATGGATACACACTGGTCGGAACGCCATTCTCCCAATACGTGCGCTTCCGGCCGGAGGTACACTATTACCAGCCACTCGGGCCTCGCGGCGCGCAATTGGCCAGCCGCGTTTTGGTGAATTTTGGATTGCCATACGGAAACTCCGAGGTACTTCCTTATGTGAAGCAATTCTTCAGCGGGGGCACCAACAGCTTGCGTGCTTTCCGCGCGCGAAGCGTTGGACCAGGCACCTACGTCCCAGTGGACGATAGTTCCGTACTTACCGATCAAACGGGCGACATTAAGTTCGAGGTGAACAGTGAATACCGCTTTACTATTGCGGGCTATTTCAAGGGCGCGCTCTTTGCCGATGCAGGGAATGTTTGGTTGGTGAATGAGGACCCGGATAGGCCCGGAGGTGTTTTCAATTGGCCGGACGCCCTTGATGAATTGGCCGTGGGAGCGGGGTTTGGACTGCGTTTCGATCCGCAGGTTATCGTGGTGCGGTTGGACTTGGCAACACCCTTGCGCGATCCGGCTTTGCCGAAAGGAGACCGCTGGGTTTTTGATGACCTGCAGCCGAGGATCTTTGACAATGTGATCTTCAATATCGCGATCGGGTATCCGTTCTGAGGAGGGAAGGTTTTTCACCACAGAGGCACGGAGGACACGGAGAAGATGAGTTGTTTTGGTTGGACGTGGAGGCGCTGAGGCGCAGAGAAGAGGAGTTTTTTTGTTACCGGGTATCGGGTATTGAGTATCGGGTACTGGGTACTGCCGACGCGAGCCGTCGCTGCAAACTTCAACTGCCGATTGCCACTGCCGACTGCTACTGCCACTGCCGTCTACAACTTCCCAGCTTCAACAGCTTTCCGAACACTACCGTACTTCTTCAGCAATGCATTCGCTGTATCGTAGTCCACGCCCAAGCCGTCCATTACCATACGGGTGCCACGGTCCACGAGCTTGTTGTTGCTCAGTTGCATGTCCACCATGCGGTTGCCTTTTACGCGACCCAGTTTGATCATTACGCTGGTGCTGATCATGTTCAGGATGAGCTTTTGCGCCGTGCCGCTCTTCATGCGCGTGCTGCCGGTTACGAACTCCGGGCCCACCTCGGCAACTAAGGGATGGTCGCACACCAGTGTCACCGGGCTTTCCGGGTTGCAGGTAATGCAGCCCGTGAGAGCACCTGCGGCCCGTGCGTTTTTCAACGCGGCCACTACGTAGGGCGTTCCGCCGCTGGCCGCTATGCCGATCACCGTGTCGTCAGCACCGACCGCATGTTCCCGCAGATCTTTCCAACCTTGTTCGGTATCATCCTCGGCGAATTCAACGGCCTTTCGGATGGCGCTGTCACCACCCGCGATCAAGCCCACTACCATGCCGTGCGGCACACCGAACGTGGGCGGACATTCGCTCGCGTCCACGATGCCGAGCCTGCCGCTGGTGCCAGCGCCGATGTAAAAAAGCCGTCCGCCGCGCGCCATGCGCTCCGCGATGGCATCGACCAACGGTTCCATCGCCGGGATGCATTTTGCCACGGCATCCGCCACGGTGCGGTCCTCCGCGTTGATGTTCCGCAGCAGGTCCGCAGTAGACATTTTTTCCAAGTGGTCGAAGCGGGAAGAAGATTCGGTGATGCGCGCCATGTTGCTTTGATCGGCGCGAAGTTGCAGAGAAATGATATGCAGTAAACAACCGGTGATCTAGTTTTGGCCACAACGCGTGTGGGAAATCCACCGTGCAATTGAGCAGGACCGCATGGCCGAGGACGAAAGCCGAAACCGACGTAGAAGACGGGGATCCCATGCACCAACCAACTGGTGGGCGGAAGTGCGCAAGCTCTGGAATCGCACCGGCACATCGCACAAGCGTTTTGTGCTGGCAGTGTTGGTTATCGCGGCCGTATTCCGCATTTGGGCCATGGGCGGTGCCGTTACGGAGGATGAGGCGATCGGCTATGTGAACTATGTTTCAAACGGCTACGGAGATGTATTTGCTTCCCCGCCAACTGCAGGGCACCACATTTTCCATGCGTTTTTCGCGCGCCTTTCGTGCCAATTGTTCGGCGTGCATGTGTGGAGCTTGCGTTTGCCCGCTTTGATGGCCGGAATGTTATTGCTTCCGCTGCTCTACCTGTTCACACGCATGGTTTTCAACCGGCACATCGCCGTGATCGCCCTGTGCCTGGCCGCTGTGAGCGGTCCCATGGTGGAGCTTTCCGCCTTGGCCTACGGATTCACCCTCGGATGGAGCTGCATGCTGGCCGCATTGCTCGCTGCAAGGCACTTCGTGAAGAACGAAAGCAGCATTGCCGCTTTCTGGATGGCCGCCTTCAGCGCTTTGGCCGTGTGGGCCGCGCCTTCCATGGCTTATGCAGTTGGCATGGCCTACCTGTGGACATTGATGATGTTGGTCGCCAGCTACAAATCAACCATTCGGAGAAGGAGCATGGCATGGGCAATTTCGTTGATCGCCACCATGGTCTTCATAACATTGCTTTACCTGCCGGTGATCATGCGACACGGCCTTGATCCGTTGTTGCACCCACCATCTTCGGAAGATCGTTCTTGGGCTGCTTTCGTCAACGTTCAACAGGACCGCGCCTTTGACCTGTGGGCCTATTTCACCGCTACGGCACCTGCGATGCTGGCAGCGCTGTCCGCCATTGCTGTGGGTTATGCGGCATACACCAGTGCCAAGTACCGGTTCCTGCTCTTCTCGCTGATCTTGGCAGTGGTTCCGTTCGTCTTGTTGCAGCGCTCCGTAAACCCGCCCCAGGATTGGGCCTTTGTGCTGCCCGTGCTGCACATTGGCAACGCGATCGGGATTTTCCTCTTCCTGAAAGTGGTGCGCGACAAACTCTGGCCTGCACTTTCAAAACAGAATCGCACGCTCATCGCCGGAACTGCGGTGCTGGCCTTGTTCGGCACTTTTAGTGCGTTGGGAAAACCGGAAGCGTTTCAACGGTTTCCCGAAGCCAACAACGTTGCCGAATGGCTTGTAGCACATGCCGCGACCGGAGATCGCGTGGCCGTTGCCGATCCGTGGTACGCCCCCGTTGCCTTCCAACTGGCCTGTGCCCATGCACCTTCAGGATTGCTGGACGGCGGCTTGCCGGAAACGGGCCACGACTGTTTCGTCCTCGTAGGTGCGGGTCATGGCCAAACTCCCGGTACTGTAATGGAATCCGAGGACATGGCTCCCGGCACACGCTTCGAGCCACTTGCCCAATGGCAGCGACTGGAACTGTTCCGTTGCACCCAGTAACGCCGATCGGAAAAGATCACGGACCTTTGCCGCCCCGAATCCGGTGCGCTAACGCGACCGAGGCTCCGGAAAATACTGAAGAACATGGCAGAAGAAGGACGTCAAGTCATTTACAACATGGTGAAGGTGGGCAAGACATTGCCCACCGGAAAGACCATCCTCAAGGACATCTACCTCGGCTTCTACTACGGCGCCAAGATCGGTATCCTCGGTCTCAACGGATCGGGTAAGTCCACGTTGATGCGCATCATCGCCGGGAAGGAAAAGGACTTCCAGGGCGACGTACACATCACGCCCGGTTTCAGCGTGGGCCATTTGGAGCAGGAACCGGTGCTGGACGAGAGCAAGACCGTGATCGACATCGTGCGCGAAGGTGTGCAGCCTATCATGGACCTGCTGAAGGAATACGAGGAGGTGAACAACAAGTTCGCCGACCCCGAAGTGCTGGAAGACCCGGACAAGATGGAGAAGCTCATCAACCGGCAAGGCGTGCTACAGGACCAGATCGAAGCGCAAGGCGCGTGGGAGATCGACCAGAAGCTGGACATTGCCATGGATGCACTGCGCTGCCCTGAGCCGGATGCCAAGATCAGCGTGCTTTCCGGCGGTGAACGGCGCCGCGTAGCGTTGTGCCGCCTGCTGCTACAAGCGCCGGACATCCTGCTGCTGGACGAACCCACCAACCACTTGGACGCCGAAAGCGTGGCCTGGCTGGAGCAGCACTTGCATGACTACAAAGGAACCGTGATCGCCATTACCCACGATCGTTACTTCCTCGATAACGTTGCGGGCTGGATCCTCGAACTGGACCGCGGCGACGGCATTCCCTACAAGGGCAACTACACCAACTGGCTGGAGCAGAAGACCGCCCGCCTTGCGCAGGAGGAAAAGAGCGAAAGCAAACGCCAACGCGTGCTGAAGCAGGAGCTGGAATGGGTGCGCAGCAACGCCAAGGCGCGCCGCACCAAGAGCAAGGCCCGCTTGGAGAACTACGAGAAAATGCAGAGCGAGACCGTGAAGGAGAAGGAATCCAAACTGGAGATCTTCATCCCCAACGGCCAGCGCTTGGGCGATAAGGTGATCGAGTTCAAAGGTGTGTCCAAAGCATTTGGCGACCGCGTACTCTTCGAAGATGTAAGCTTCACCCTGCCGCCTGCCGGCATCGTCGGCATTATCGGTCCGAACGGTGCTGGTAAAACCACCATGTTCCGTATGGTGATGGGCGAAGAGAAGGCCGATGCAGGCACCGTAACCCTTGGTGATACCGTGCAACTCGCATACGTGGACCAAAGTCACAAAGATCTTTCACCGGACAAGTCCGTGTGGGAAGTGCTGAGCAACAGCCAGGAAATGATGACCATCGGCGGCACGTTGGTGAACAGCCGCGCCTACCTCGCCCGTTTCAACTTCACCGGAACGGACCAGAACAAGAAAGTGGGCGTGCTCTCCGGTGGTGAGCGCAACCGCCTGCACTTGGCCATGACGTTGAAGAACGGCAGCAACGTGCTGCTGCTCGACGAACCAACGAACGACCTCGACGTGAACACGCTCCGTGCGCTGGAGGAAGGCATCCAGGATTACAGCGGCTGCGCGGTGATCATCAGCCACGATCGCTGGTTCCTTGATCGCGTCTGCACACACATCCTCGCATTCGAGGGCGATAGCAATGTGTACTGGTTCGAAGGCGGCTTCAGCGACTACGAAGAGAACTACAAGAAGCGCGTGGGCGATGTGATCCCTAAGCGCTTGAAGTACCGGAAGCTAGTACGCGGGTGAGGAAGGTGAAGGCGCAGTGTCGCAGTGGAGTTCACGGCATGGAACCGCGCCTAAAACACAACATCCAGAAACATTGAACCCATGAGTTTTCTAAAGTCCAACTTTAAAAAACTCATGAAGTTCAATCTTAAATTGCGTTGGAAGGTCTCATTTTTTTGAAGCCTATCAATTTGAAATAGGCCCACGGTCCGGTGTTGGCTGCGAAGTCGTTCATTTCCCCCGCGCGGCCCAAGCGTCCTCGTCATAGAGCTTCACGCCGTGCATCTTCGTGCCGGTGGTATCGCGTGGACCCTTGCGGTGTACCAGCACCATTTCCACGTTGCGCTTCACCGTCTTTTTTCCTTTGAAGGCTTCGTGCAACTGCTGGAGCGGTATAGTCATTCTGGGCAAAGGCGTCCGTGTGGCTTTGCATTCCAGCAGGGTAACCCCGCCGCTGCGGGCCGGCACAATGAAGTCCACTTCCAGGCCTTGTTCGTCCCGGAAGAAGTACAGTTCCCGGCGTACGCCGCTGTTTACCTGCCGCTTGATGATCTCGCTGGCGATCTGCCCTTCGAAAACGGGACCGAGGAAAGGCGACCGTTGCAGATCGGCTGCCGTGTTGATGCCTAATAGATGGCACACCAGCCCGCTGTCCGTGAAGTAGATCTTCGGGGATTTGACCAGTCGCTTGCCGAGGTTTTCGTAGAACGGCGGCACGATCAGCACTTGCTGGGTGGTTTCCAGAACACCGATCCACTGGTTGATGGTCGGCACGCTCACCTGCAACGGCCGCGCCAGTTCCGAGCGGTTCAACACCTGCCCGTGCCGGGTGGCCAGCAACGCCATGAAGCGCCGGTACGTGGCCAGGTCGCGCACGTTGGTGATGGCGCGCACGTCACGCTCCAGGTAGGTCTGGATGTACGAAGAGAACCACAGCGAAGAACCCGCTGGCCGCGCCAAAGCTTCCGGAAAACCACCGTGCAACAGGTTCACCTTGGGTGTTTCATGCCGCGAGAGCGGGTAGAGCTGCAACATGGCCGCGCGCCCCGCCATGGATTCCGTTACCCCGCGCATCAAGGGCGCGTCCTGTGAGCCGGTAAGGAACCATTGGCCAGTACGTCGCGGATGCTTGTCGATGCGCGAGCGCACATACGAGAACAATTCCGGGACGTTCTGAACTTCGTCCAACACTGCGGGCAAACGGATGCCATCCAAAAAACCATGGGGGTCTGCCCGCATACGCGCGATGGCATCGGGGTCTTCCATTAGCGTGTAGGAGGCCTTTGGAAAGAGCTTGCGCAACAGCATGGTTTTGCCCGCCCGGCGCGGGCCGGTGAGTACCACGGCAGGGAACGTGCGGGCGGCTTTCAACAGCACCGGACCAAGGTCGCGAGGGACGTAACGCATTTGAGTTATTTAAAGTTGGACTTTAGAATACTCAAAGGTAGAAATTTTTTCCCGGCTGGGGTTTTCGTGCAAGGATGGGAGCGTTACCGGGATTAACCCGGGATGTTTTTGCTGGTGAAAGCCATGCAGCGCATCGGGTCAACATGCGGATCCAAGCGTTCGCCATACCTTTCGCCGCTTAAAAACAAGAATCATGGCACAGGACCCACAGGCGCAAGCCATCCGCAGGCGCAAGGCCCGCACGAAGCTCGAGAAGTTGAAGGCCGCCGCAGAAGCCGCGCCCGCAGCTAAAGCGCCCAAGAAGAAGGCCGCTAAAAAGGCTTGATCCGTAAGGTTGCCAGCATGTGCTCAGGACCACAGCGTTCCGGGCCATGCTGCACCGTGCGCGGTAGGAAATGAACTTTTAGCGATTTCCCTTGTTGTCATTGGGCAAATTCCGGTCCTTTTAACCGGATTCTCCGGACCACCAGCATTTCACGAGGGTGGTAAACACAACCGGCAGCAGCCGGGCCATGCCCATGCAAGACGATCTTGAAGACGCGGCCGGAACACTCGTTCAGGCATTCCAAAAAAGTTGGTATGCCTTCCTGGACCAAGTACCGGAGATCCTGCTCGCCATTCTGATCGTGGCCGTGGGCCTCCTGGTCTCCAACAAACTCGCGGGTTTTGGCCGAAAGGTTATCGAGCGAAAGTCGCAGGACCCGCTGATGACCAACTTCTTGACCAAGACCATCAAACTGGTGCTAGGCGTGATCGTAGTGATGTTCGCCATGCGCGTGGCCGGCTTGGATGGCATAGCCACCGGGCTGCTTACTGCTGCGGGTGCATCTGCGGTCATAATCGGTTTCGCGTTCAAGGACATCGGCGAGAATTTCATCTCCGGCGTTATTCTCTCGTTCAACCGGCCCTTCAACCTCAACGACACGGTGGAGGTGGGCGACATTTTCGGAAAGGTAACCGCGATGGAATTCCGCTACACCAAACTGAAGACTTTTGACGGTCGGGACGTATACATCCCCAACAGCGACGTGGTGAAGAAACCGGTGTTCAACTACACCGAAGACGGATTTTATCGCGTGGAGTTCATGGCCGGCATAGCCTACGAAGACAAAATCGATGATGCGCGTGACCTGATTATGAAGACCGTGCGCGGATGTGAAGGTGTGGTGGAAGACGATGCGCACGAGGTGTTCGTAGCCGTGGACGAGCTGGCCGTGAGCACGGTGAACCTCAAGGTGCGTTTCTGGGTGGAAACGAAGGACTACCGCAAGCGCTCCTTGATGATCCGGGGAAGGGTGATCACCGAAGTGAAGCAGGCGCTCGAAACCAACGGATTCAGCCTGCCGGCGGACATCCAGGAGATCAAACTCTACGGCGGGCAAAGCTCGATCCCGGTTACGGTTACGCAGGGAGCCGTGAAAGGTGCAGGAATCTGATAGCCTGCTCGCAACGGCTTATGCCAGCGGGTCCGCAAGCAACAGCTCCGGATATTCAAATTGCTCGCTGGCTTTTTCTGTGTTGCCCAATCCTTCCTTGCCCAAAAGCGGGCGCACCGTATGGGCTTCCATGGCATCGGCAGGGTAGGGCTTGATCAATTTGAGCAACGCCTGTTCGTCTTTTGGATCCTGGAACGGCGATAGCCATTGCGCTTCTTCCTCTTCGGTCAAGATCACCGGCATGCGCGGGCCTTTCAGCTTCGGGTTGTTGTGGATGCGCGCAAGCAAGTCGTTCCCTTCGGTGGTCACAATGCTGAATGTGAGTTCGCGAGGTCCCGCCTCTTCACCGTGCCAGCTTTCCCACAACCCCGCCAACGCGAAATGGTCGCGGTGCTTAAGCCGGATGAAATACGGATACGTGCGCTTGCCGAAATGATGATGCTCATAGAAGCCTTCCACAAAAACCAAGCAACGTCCTTTCTTCGCTGCTGAACGGAAGGCGGGCTTTTCGAAGATCGTTTCACCGCGAGCGTTCAACGTCTGGTTCCAGAGCTTGTCGCGCTGCCCCGCGTCCTTTACCCAACTTGGGGTGAGGCCCCAGGTCATCAATTGAGGTTCCTCCGGAAGGTCACTCGTGTAGACCACCAGCTTGGGGTGGGTGAAGGCGTTCGCATAATGCAGGTCTAGCTCCGGGAAAGGGGCCAGTAGCTGGGTAAGGTGTTCAACGGCCTCCTTGTTCCCTCGGCTCTTGGCAATGCGCAGCGACATTTCCGTTCGTGCCTTCACTCCGTAACACATGCCGAAAGATAGCGCGTCCGCGGATCGCGATCACACCCAGCAGCGGTCCACGGCATACTTCACCAAGCCGGCGGCACTGCGCACATTTAGCTTCTGCATCAGGTTTTTCCGGTGGGTCTTCACTGTTTCCTCGCCGATGAACAAGGCGGCAGCGATCTCCGTGTTGGTCTGCTCCAAGGCGATCAGCCGGATGATCTCCCGCTCCCTTGTCGTTAAACCCACATATTCTCCCTCGATCCGCTTTCCCGTGTGCTTGTACCCGCGATCGATGCTGGCGCGTGCCAACGGACTGATGTAGCACCCGCCGTCCATTACCGTTTCAACCGCCAAAACCACTTCCTCCGCGGTGCCCCCTTTTATCAGGTAGCCGCTTGCCCCTTCGATCAACATGCTATTGACGTATTCGATCTCGCTGAGCGCAGAGTAGGCCAATACTTTCAACCCCGGGCTCTTCTTGTGCAGCATGCGCATGGTGTCGATGCCGTCCATCTTCGGCAATGACACGTCCATCATCAGAAGGTCCACCTGAAGGTCCGTTAATCGGGATAGGAGGTCTTCGCCGTTGAAGGCATGACCAACAATATCGATCTTGGGCACTACGGCCATGTACTGCTCCAGTCACTCCGCCACCAGTTTTTGGGCGTCCACTACCAAGATCCGAACCGTGGCCAGGTCGTTCATGGCCGAAAGATACTGATCCGTCGGCCTGAGTGGTACCTTCGTGGGACCGGTCCTTGGGAACGGTTTCCGGGCAACCCCTCCTCACTTCCGCAGAGTGCCGTCCACGATATCGCCTTCCTGGGTGCGCACCAGCGACCTGTCGTAGCGCACTTTCATCAGCCCGGTGCCTTGCAGGAAAGTGATCGTGCCCACCGGGCCGGCATAACGAAGGTTTTTGTCCAGCAGTTCGGGAGTCATTTGAACGTCAAAGCGCAGCTTCTCGTTTTTGCTGCAGTTTGTCGTGCATTTGTCCGCATTCTTGGTGTCCACCAAAATTTCCTTGGTGAGGTAGCCTGTGCGCTCGAAACGCAAGTAAGCCTTGCTGCCTACGGTCATCGCCAGACGGAACTTCCCATCATCTTTCAGTTCCAGCGGAACGCAGGATGCATTGTTCATTTCCACCACGGTCAACGAGCCTTCCCAGGGTTCGGCTTCATCGATCAGCAGGCGGCCTTTCACATCCACCGAGTTGTCCGGCTTTTGTGCGCTGCAAACCGCCGAAATGGACAAGGCTGCAACAAGGAGAAAAAGATTTTGGCAACGGAACTTTTTGGAGCAGATGGCGGGGGCGTTGGTTTTCATCTGGAAGTGGTTTATGTCCGTGGGTACAAAAGTCCCGACCGTGCATGCCCTCCACAATACCCACTTAGAGTTATTTTCCTTTCCAGACCTACCCAAAAGTGGGTAGTCAAGGTCTGTTTTCCGCAGACCACAATGGGCCTTTGCCTTCCAGTGCATCCACTTGCCGGGGATCGCCTAGCCGGAATAGCACCGGGAATTTCAACCTGCGTTCCAACTGCACATCCAACTTACAAAACGTGCCGAGCTTTTGGTAGCTCCAAGGGGAACCAAGTACTGTATTATTTGGGATGGGTAATTGTCGTGGCGGATCCAATAAGGAGAATTTGCATGCCCGTTGCGTAGGAACATGCAAGGCTTGCGCGTATGCGGTAAAACCGCATGCGATCGCTCCAGAAATCAGCACCATGCGTAACACCTTCATAATCATCACTTGGAAAGTGCCGTTACCAGTTCGTTGTACGTGATGCCGAAGTGCGCGCTTTCCTGCACGCATTTGCCGTTGCGGATCACAAGCGCTTGCGGCGACTCATGCTCCACGCCATAACGCTCAGCAATGGCGTTGGAGATGTCGCGATGCTTCAGCAGGTCCAGAAAATAAATGGGGTGCGCAGCATCGTCCGATACGGTCCATGCGCGCTCCAGTCGCCCAACGCGGCGCGCTGATGTTGCACTGCGTGCTGTGCTTGAAGATCAAAACGGGCTTTTGCGCGGAGAGACTGTCCACCTCATTGAGTTGGTCTAATTCGGTAAGCGGGGTCCAATTCACTTCAGAAAAGTGCGCAGTTTTACCCAAACCTGATCCGGGATTCACCGACGCGGTTCGAAGGGTTTGAAGAAGATTTGTCTTGTGGCTTTGAATTACATTGTGTTTTCGCCGGTGACGATTTTGTCGTCAATCAACCGGAGCCGTTCGTTCAACTTTTAATCCATGCTTCGTGAAACTGCCTATCCGGAAAACCTTCCATCCCACTTCTTGACGAAAGCCTCCGCCAGGCTTCATCCTCCCGCTGTTCCCGCGCGAAACCCGAACTTCGCATCAATGGAAGGCGAAGATTCCCACGAGATCACCAAAATGGCCGCATTGGCCGCGCAGTTCGTGAACAGTACGGCCCGCCACGTTTTCCTTACGGGAAAAGCGGGCACGGGCAAAACAACTTTTCTGCATCAGCTGGCGGCCAGCACACACAAGCGTTTCATCAGTTTGGCACCTGCCGGAAGATCTGCGATCAACTCGAAAGGCGTTACCATTCATTCGCAGTTCCTTATGCCGTTCGGCTCGTTCATTCCCGAACGGCAATTACCAGCAGGCATCCCGGAATACGGTGCCTTTCATGACCGCGATACCTTGAACCGGCGCCACCCGCTGAACGGCAAGCGCCGCGATGTGCTGCGGAACTTGGAACTGCTCATCATAGACGAAGTGAGCATGCTGCGCGCGGACCTGCTGGACGCGATAGACCATCGACTGCGCAGCGTTCGCGGCGTTTATGATCGCTCATTTGGTGGTGTGCAATTGCTGCTCATCGGTGACTTGTTCCAATTACCGCCCGTTGTGAAGGACGACGAGGTGCGCGTGTTGAGCAAGTGGTACGCCAGCCCGCACTTTTTCGAGGCGAGGGCGATCAAGGAAGCTGGCTATGCGCATATCGAATTGGACAAGATCTTCCGCCAGCAGGACGGCAACTTCATCGCCATCCTAAACAACTTGCGCAATAACACTGTCACCGCCGAGGATGTCACCGAACTGAACAAACACTTCCGCGCTTTTATTCCGCCTGCCGATAAGGAAGGTGTGATAACGTTAACCACCCACAACCGCAGTGCGGACGAGATCAACCAGCAAGCGTTGGGCAAACTACCGGGCAAAGCACACCGCTTCGATGCGAAAGTGACGGGCGATTTTCCGCAAAGCATGTTTCCCGTGCTGCAGGAGATCGACCTGAAGGTCGGCGCTCAGGTCATGTTCATCCGCAACGATCAGGAGAAGGCCTACTTCAACGGGAAGCTTGCGAAGGTGATCGCCATTGATAAAGACGGCGTAACCGTGGAAATGGCCGACGGCGGCAATGCCTACAAACTGAAGAAGGAAGTGTGGGAGAACAAACGCTATGCGGTGGACGGCGTTACCAAGCAGCAGAAGGAAGAAATACTCGGCACGTTTGAGCAATACCCGATCAAACTGGCGTGGGCCATCACCGTACACAAAAGCCAAGGACTCACGTTTACCAAGGCAATCATTGACGTGGGCGCTGCCTTTGCTCCCGGGCAGGTGTACGTGGCCCTATCGCGGCTTCGCTCACTGGACGGTTTGATCCTGCGCACCAAAATCGACCCCAGCGTGGTAAGCACGGATAAAGACGTGCTGGCCTTCAGTGCGCGGCAACACACCCAACAGCCGTTGCCCATTCAATTGGAAGAACAACAGCGACGTTATCTGCAGGATTTGCTGGCGGCCACCTTCGACCTCGGGCCGTTGCTTCGGAAGTTGGCCCACGTGCTGAAAGACCATACGGAGACCGGTGAGTTCGAGGATGAAAGCATGCGTTCCGCGCTTTCAATGCTTACGGAAAAGCTGAAGAAAGAAGAGGTGAACACGCAGAAATTCAACAACCAATTGCAGCGCCTGTTGCAGGAGAACGACCGCACAACCATGCTGGACCGCATAGAAAAAGGTGGCGCGTACTACGGGGGTTTAGTACGGGATGCCATGAAGGATCTGCTGCAACACCTCGCTCAAGTCGAGCATTTCAGCCGCACCAAGGAATATGCGGTGGAACTGCGTGAAGTGGATGCGCTTTTGGTGCAGAAGGTCACCATGATCGCCAAGGCAGGCCATTTGGCCCAGTGCATTTTGAGCGGCGAAGAAGTGAAGCGTATGCCGGAACTCGCGAAAGACCTCGCCGATAAACGCACGGCCTTGGTGGCCGAAGTGGCCGCGTGGGCCATGGAAAACAAGCCTGCAGGAAGCACTAAAACAGGGAAGAAGCGCACCGCGAAAGATGAAGACGGCGTGTTTGTGAAAAAGCCACGCAAATCCCGGCCGGAAAAAGCCGTGAAAGGTGCCACTTACGAAATGAGCTACGCATTGCTGAAGGAAGGTAAGTCCATCGCAGAAGCAGCCGCAGCAAGGGAATTGACGGTGGGCACGCTGGAAGGACACGTGGCAAAAGGCATTGGCGAGGGCGTGCTGGAGATCACGGACTACCTGGAAAAGCCCAAAGTGGAAGCGGTATCCACGTGGATGAAAGCCAACCCGGAAGCGGACAGCAAGGCGGCCATGGAACATTTCGCGCAAGCCTATAGCTACGGGCAATTGCGTATGGTGCAGGCCTGGCTGAAGCAGGAAGGGTAGGAGCGTCGCACGCGAACATGGCGGAGGAACAACCGTTCGTCCCAACGATTGATCCGTTTCTTTGCGGCCCTTTCGGAAGTGTTCCGGACCTGAATGAAAAAGGAAGAACTGCCATACCTCTACACCGAACTTGTCGAACGTTTACATGTTTGGCTCACCGGCTTGGGCGTTACGCCTGAACAAATGGCATGGACCGGTCTGCTGGTGGGCATTGTATTGGTGCTTGCGGCCATGGTGCTGCTTTCCAAACTGCTCAACTGGCTGTTCACCATGCTTCTGCATCGCCTTTCCGTTACCACGGTGAGCGAGTTGGACGACAACTTGATAAAGCGCAAAACACCGCGCTATGTCGCCCGCATCATCCCGTTGGTGCTGGCTTACAACCTCATTCCAGCAGTGTTTGTGGATTTCCTGCAATGGGCTCACTTGGCAGAAATCTTGTTCAACATCTTCTTCATTCTGTTGGCTGTGCGCATTCTGCGTTCGGTACTGCACGCCAGCAAGGACACCCTGGCGGATAGCGATACCTACCGCAGCAAGCCGCTGGACAGTTACATGCAGGTGCTCTCTTTGGTGCTGTGGATCATTGCCGGAGTGCTGGTCTTCTCCCAGCTTACTGGTCGTTCGGCATTGGGCTTTCTCACGGCCATGGGTGCGGCATCGGCAGTGCTGCTATTGATCTTCAAGGATACCATACTCGGCTTCGTGGCAAGCATCCAGATAAGTGCCAACGACCTGGTGCGCTTGGGCGACTGGATCACCATGCCCAAGTACGGCGCTGACGGTCACGTCACTGAGATCAACCTAACTACAGTCATGGTGGAGAATTTCGACATGACAATAACTACCATACCGACCTACGCGCTCATTTCCGATTCCTTCCAGAACTGGCGCGGCATGCAGGAAGCCGGTGGGCGAAGGATCAAGCGCAGCATCCGCATCAAGTTGAGTTCCGTCCGCTACTTGAATGAACGCGAGATCGAGGAGCTTCGCAAAGTGGAACTGCTCACTGCGTACATCGATGAACGCCGTGAGGAGATCCGGAAATTCAACACGGAAAACAAAGTGGATAAGAGCATGTTGGTGAACGGCCGGAACATGACCAACGTGGGGCTTTTCCGCCGTTACATGGAACGCTATGCCTTGAACTATCCTGGCGTACGGCAGGACATGACCAAAATGGTGCGCCAATTACCGCCGGACGAGCAAGGGCTTCCGCTTGAACTCTATTGCTTCGCCGCTGATATCCGTTGGGAAGCCTACGAGAACTTGATGTCTGATATTTTTGACCATTTGTTGGCTTCTACAGGAACTTTCGGACTTGAAGTATTCGAGAATCCCGCAAGCGATGATGTGCGTTTTCTTGGAGGGAAGTTGAGGGGTGAGTCTTGAGTCTTGAAGTGTTCACCACAGAGGCACAGAGAACACAGAGAAATAGGGGATAGTCAAAAGTCGTGAGTCTTGAGTCCTGAGTCATGAGTCAGCGTCGGCAGCCGACCAATCACCATCTACCATTCACCGATCACAACCTGCATTTCTCCGCGCCTCTGCGCCTCTGCGTCTAATCACCAATCACCAGCTACCAGTCACCAATCGCCAATCACTAAAAAATGATCCAAGCCACCTCCATCCGCAAACGCTTCGGCGACCTTGATGTTCTCAAAGGCGTTGACCTGACCGTTGCCAAAGGCGAAGTGGTGAGCATTGTGGGCGCGAGCGGTGCGGGCAAGACCACATTCCTACAGATCCTTGGCACATTGGAGAAAGCCGATAGCGGAAGCCTGGTGATCGACGGCGTGGAAGTGGCCCAATTGAACGGAAAGGCGTTGGGCGCTTTCCGCAACAAGCACATCGGTTTCGTGTTCCAGTTCCACCATTTATTGCCGGAATTTTCCGCCTTGGAGAACGCCATGATGCCGGGCCTGATAGCCGGGAAGCCCAAAGCCGAATGCGCCGCAAGAGCTGAAGAATTGCTCACGCGCCTGAATGTGATCGCTCGCAAGGAGCACAAGCCGAGCCAGCTCAGCGGAGGCGAACAGCAGCGCGTGGCCGTAGCCCGTGCGCTCTTCAACAACCCAGGCGTGGTGCTGGCCGATGAACCTTCCGGAAACCTCGATTCTGCGCATGCGAAAGAACTGCACCAGCTCTTCTTCGACCTACGGAAGGAATTGGGCCAGACCTTCGTTATCGTAACACACAACGAAGAATTGGCGGAGATGGCGGACAGGCGGTTGGTCATCCGGGACGGGGTGATCTGATGGCCGAATGCCAAAATTTTCTACCAGGAACGGTATAATTTTACAAAACCCATGAACAGTAAGATCCTAATGGTCGCCAGTGCCGCAGTAATGGCTGCGGTAGGTATTGCATTCTCGTTCGCGCCGGAGGAAACGTTGGCGTTCTTCGGCAAATCGGCTCCCGGTGCGGTGCCGGTGCTGTTGCAATTGGCAGGCGGGCTCTACCTCGGTTTTGCTTTTATGAACTGGACGGCCAAAGCTTCCGTCCTGGGCGGGATCTACGGCAGGGCTATCGTTTTGGGGAACTTCCTGCAATTCACCATGGGGGCGTTGACCTTGCTGAAGGCGGCATCTGGAAACTCTGAAGGAATTTTTGTTTGGGTGGCAGCCGGTGGTTACGCGCTGTTTGCCGTGCTATTTGGCGTTTTGCTCTTTTCCAGTCCGAGGGGGCAGTAGGCAGTTGACAGCGGCAGTTTACAGTTGCAGGAGGCAACCCGCGTCGCCCCGATAGTCATAGGGAGTACCCGATACCCTGTACTCGATACCCTGTACCAGAAACACCAAACCCCTTTCGCTACCTTTCCCATCCAAAACTTCAAGCCCATGCGTACCCGATCCATACTTGCCGCTCTCGTTCTCACCGCCGCACCGCTCTTTGCCCAAACCGGCATGGAGCAGATGATGCAGCATTTCGGTGGTAACTCCGACGTGAAAGTGGAGGATGACAACGGCCCTTTCGTGCCCAACTCCTTCGTGGGCCGTTTCACCATGGAAATGCAGTCCTGGGAAAATGGAAAACCCGGATCGGACAAGCCGATGGTGGTGAATATGTCGAACAGTGCGGACAAATCATTGATGGCATTTTCCACAGACGAAGGAATGAACATGAAGATGCTCACCGACCTCAAAGGCAAATGGACCTATTTGCTGATCGACAATCCCGAAGGCGGAAAAATGGCCATGAAGTCGCACAAAAAGAAAGTGACCTACACCGGCAAAGAGGCAGAGGCAAAGGATGACTGGAAGGTTACGCTGACGCAGGAGACAAAGACCATTGACGGCCATGTTTGTACAAAGGTCATTGGCACCGGCGAAGAAGGAACTTGGAACGCATGGGTGGACAAGCATCTTAAGATCGATTTCGGGAATGTGATGGGAACCATGGGGACCAGGGAAGATGAACCGATATGGAAAGAGGTAAATGGATTCCCGTTGGAAATGGAAATGAAGGACGAAAAGGGCCAAACCACGATGCAGATGCACATGAAGGACATCCGCAATGGGCCAGTGGATGATGCCGTGTTCTCGCTGGAAGGATATCAGGTCATGGAAATGCCTTCCATGGGGAAGTAATATCCATGCGCTTTGAAGTTCCCAATTGGTTGATCGTTGCTGGTGGGCTCGGCCAGATCTTCACCGCATTGGTTTACCCGTAGATCCGGCAGGTGGTGTTCGACTGGTACAACGATGTGAAGAAGTTGAAGCCGCTTAACCAAGAGATCGTAAAGACCTACGGGCGCTACATCGTAGGCTTGAACTTCGCATTCGGCCTCATTGCCGTGCTGATCCCTGGCGAGTTGAAGAACGGCAGTGCCTTGGCGGTCGCACTCACGGGCCTCATTGCCGCTTATTGGGTAGGGAAGGTGGCTACGCAGTTCACCTACTATCCCATGTACAGCATTCCAAACAAGCCCATTCTGAAGATCGGCGAAGTGGGCATGAATACGCTCTTCATTTCCTTCGCCTTGATCTACGTGGTCCTGGTGGTCTGGAACATCCGGTTGTTCGTCGCTGCCATGTAATCCGGGTCGGTATCACCAAAAACCCGACCTTTGCCCGCTTTTTTAGCAGGAAAATGAAGAAGATCACGGACAGCCGCAAAATGATCGGGGCCACAAGTGCCACCGGTTTGAAGGAACTCAGCACGCTGTACAAGGGCTTGATGAAGAGCCACCACCCGGACCGTTTCCCCAACGATGAGGCGAAGCGCCATGAGGCTGAGGAGTTCAGCAAGCACCTCATTGATGCCTACAAGTTCCTCGAAAGCATCCACCCGGAGACCCACGCTGTGAACGCCGAGGCCTTTGAGGCGACGGTGGCCAGCAACATCCGCGATTGGCACTACAAGTCCCTTACGCTGCACGTCACATTCGGCAATGGCAGCACCTACGAGTTCTATGGCGTGCAACCCAAGTTGTACAACAAGTTCGTGGCCACGGACGGCAACACGCGTTTCGCCAAGCGCCACATCTTTGGGGAATGCACCCACCGCAAGGTGACCAGTGCCACCGCGAAGGAGTGAGTTTCCCTTGTGGAAACGAAGAACAGCGCTACCGCCATCGGCTTTACTTTTGGCAGGAATGGCCGGGATCTTGATCGCCACCGCGTGGTGCGCTTTTTCATTTTCGTGATCAGGCGTTGGCGGTTCTTCAACGTCCGTGCCCTCGATAAACGCTTACTCCCCGGCATTTTCGTGCTGAAGGTGCTGGTCGGTACGTTTTTCTGGTGGATCTACACCTATCACTATACGGACCGCTCCACCGCGGACATCTTCAAGTATTTCGATGACGGTAACGTGCTTTTCAGCGCCTTGCCCCAACACCCCGGCGATTACTTCCGGATGGTGTTGGGCATCGGCAACGACACGCCCTATTTCGATTCGCACTATTACGTGCACATGAATCATTGGACCCGTCAATGGGATACCGGCTATTACAACGACGCGCACACCATGATCCGTTACAGCGCGTTGGTGCGACTGTTCTCGTTCGGTCATTACCACGTCCACACCGTTTTTGCGTGTTTCTTCGCGCTGGTAGGCCTCATGGCGATGTACCGCGCTTTTGCCAGTGTGCTTCCGGGGGGCGGCGTGTGGCTTGCCGCCGGTGTATTCCTGTGGCCCAGCATCTTGTTTTGGGGCAGTGCGCCGATCAAGGAAGCCCTGCTTTTCTTTGGCTTGGGCCTCTTCGTGCTAGGTGCATCTGGTTTTGCCCGTGGAAGAACAGGCCCCAAGGAATTTGCACTGCTAGGGGCCGGCCTTTTTATCCAGTTGATCCTGAAATCCTATGTGCTGGCCTGCCTGCTCCCTGCGCTGGCGGCCTACGCATGGAGCCGCGGCGGCACCCCGCGAAGCACCTTGCTGAAATTCACCGTTGCGTATGGCGCAGCTACCGCATTGTTGCTTGCCTTGCCGCTGGTGCACCCCGGCTGGGATGTCCTCGGCTTGATCGCCCAGAAGCGCCGCGACATGCTCGGTGTTGTCTCGCTTACCGATCCCGGATCATACATCCCGTTCCCACCGCTCGCGAACGGACTGATCGGCTTTCTGCTGGACATTCCGCATGCGCTGTTCCTTACATTTCTTTCCCCCTTCCAAACCTGGCACATCGGTGCCATGGGTTTGATCGGCGCGGCGGAAAACTTGGTGATGCTCGCCCTTGTGCCTGTGGCAATTTTATGGGCCAAGCCTTGGCGGCAGATCAACATTCCGCTCGTATTGCTATGCACAGGTTTCTGCTTGGCTTTGGGCCTGCTCGTGGGCTGGACTACTCCGGTGGTGGGCGCGTTATTGCGCTACCGTGTACCCTTGCTGCCGTTCTGGTCATTGGCGGTTTTAGCCGTTATCGACATTGAAAAACTACCCCGATGGAACTTGAGACGAATACGTTGAGGTCACTGAAATTCTTGTTGATCCCCGCACTGCTCTTCAGCGCTTGCGCCTACAAGAACAAAGAGGCCGACCTCGTAGTCCGCAATGCGCGCATTATCAGCATGGACGCGGGCGGGCAAGAATATCAGGCTATGGCGATCAAGGACGGCCGAATTCTGGAACTGGGTGCCGAACAACAAATCTTGAACCGTTACAGCGCCAAGGAAACCTTCGATGCGCAAACGCAAACGATCTATCCGGGCTTTATCGATGGGCACTGCCATTTCCTGGGCTACGGGTTGAACGAACAAAAGGTGAATCTGGCTGGCGCTAAGAGCTGGCGCGAAGTGCTGGCGCGCGTTCGTGCATACGCCGACGCGCATCCGGGAACGGGCTGGATACTCGGCCGCGGTTGGGACCAGAACCTGTGGGAAGGGAAAATGAATCCGATTAACGACAGCCTGAACGCACTGTTCCCGGACCGACCCGTGCTATTGCAGCGGATCGATGGCCATGCCGCAGTGGTCAACCAAGTGGCGCTTACAAGTGCGGGGTTGGACGCAAAGAGTTCCATCGCCGGCGGATTGCTCGAAGTGAAGAACGGAAAGCCGACGGGCCTACTTTCCGACAACGCCGTGAACGTCTTCCAAAAGATCTTCGATGATGCTGACGAAGCCACCAAGCGCAAAGCCCTGCTGAATGCACAGCGCGACTGCTTCGCCGCAGGCCTCACCATGGTGTGCGATGCCGGGCTGGATGCGGGCACCATTGACCTGATGCGCAAGATGCAGGAAGAGGGCGTGCTGAAGATCCGCATCTACGCCATGCTTGCCGACGATAGCTTGAATTTCAGCCGGTATGAAAGCGGGCCGTACATCAGTGACCGGTTGGTCGTCCGCGCCGTGAAGTGCTACGCGGACGGGGCGCTCGGCTCGCGCGGAGCCTTGTTGCTTCAGCCATACAGCGATGATGCAGCCGCCGGAAACGGGCTGCAACTATCAACCCGCGAGCATTTCCTGCGGGTGGCCCAATGGTGCAAAGCGCACGGTTTTCAAATGGCCACGCACTGCATCGGCGACAGCGCGAACCGCCTGCTGTTGGGCGTGTACGGCGAAGAGTTGGGCGGCACCAACGATCTGCGCTGGCGCATCGAACACGCGCAGTGCATGGACCTGCACGACTTCGACATCTTCAGCAAGTACAACATTATTCCCAGCGTACAGCCCACGCATGCCACCAGCGACATGTTGTGGGCCATCGACCGCTTGGGTCCGGAACGGTTGGCCAATGCCTACGCCAACAAGCGCTTGATGCAACAGAACGGCATGGTGGCGCTCGGTACCGATTTCCCTGTGGAAGCCATTGATCCGCTCAAGACATTTTACGCTGCCGTTATCCGCAAAAACGCGGACGGCGTGCCCAAAGGCGGTTTCCAAATGAAGGATGCGTTAAGCCGCGAAGAAGCAATGCGCGGCATGACCATCTGGAACGCGTTGGCAAGCTTCACCGAAAAGGACCTCGGCAGTTTGGAGGTCGGCAAATTCGCGGATTTCACCGTAGTGGACCGGGACCTGCTTACGGTTAGCGAAGAGGAACTGCTGAAGGCGAAGGTGACGGCAACCTTCGTGAATGGCGAACAGGTGGGGGAGCAGTAGGGCGCTGCTTTCAGTTCATTGTTGGGGTGAGACGACTTTCAAAGCACGCTCCAATTGCAGGAAATGCCGTTGCTGGTGCGCGATCATAAAGCGAAAGGCATCGCCAGGTTTAAAACGGAACAGTGGCCCCAGCGTGCTGGTAACTTTGGTTCCATCCAAACCTTTCGTGCGCGCTGCGTTGAGCAAGGCCAACTGGGTCTCAAGCATGGCTTCGAAACCGGTAAGACTATTGATCCCTTTTGTAGCTGCCGCTTTCGGCTTAAAAAACCAGATGGTTCGCATCGGGTTGGCAACGCTTCCATCCGGAAGCGGTAGCATGGACTGCGTGAATTTCTCCCCCCATCGGCCCGGCACGAACTGTTCCGTCAACTTCAACTTTCCATTTCCGGCATAGATCTTTTCCAACCGCCGCACATAGTGTCCACTGCTCAGGTTCAAGTGCTCCAAGATCTCCAGGATGCTCCAAGAATCCGGTCGCATGCTTTGCGGACTTCCTTCAAGCGACCGTACACGGTTGAGTTGGTTTCGTATATGCGCCGCAAGCTCTTCGATCAACGGTTGGACGGCAAGTGACTTTCCCATGCCGCAAAGCAAATACGCGGGCAAGTCTTAGCCGCTTGACCTGCATCAAGAAAGTTCACTTCTTAGCCCGCAGTCGGCTCAACGTCTCGGGGCTCATTCCCAGGTAACTGGCAATGTCCTTTTGTGCCACAAGCTGCATCAGCTGCGGACTTCGGGCCATTAACCTATCGTAGCGTTGTTGCGCTGAAAGCGTGAGTTGCTCGATCTCGCGCGTAGCACGCCCCACCACCAGTTCTTCCAAGATCAGCCTGCCAAAGCGCTCCATGGCCGGTATCCGTTCATACAAGCGTTGCAGGTCATCGTGGCGCACGGATACAAGTACGCTGGGGCTCACAGCTTGAAGCACGAACCGGCTGGGTCGCTGTTGCACGAACGAATCGAAAATGCCGCTCCAGCTTTCGCCATAGGAGAAGCCAATGCAAGCCTCGTTCCCGTCATGCTCGAAGAACAGCCGTTGTGTGCCTTCCTTCACTATGCTGAACCAATGCTCAACGTCTCCGGCAGCAGTGATCACCTCGCCTTTGGCGAACGGCCGCTCACGCCAAACGGACAATACCTGTTGCCATTGGGGTTCCGTGAACTGCACATAGCGGGAGATCGTATTCCTCACCAGCTCCATCTTCAACCTTTCGCATTCAATTGCTTCTTCGCCCACTCATAGCCGATCCGCTCGATCACATCCGCTTTGCCCATTTCGAACAAATTGAAAGCAGACAGCTGCGGCGGTTCCACGAACAGCCCACAACCTTTGGCGGAGCGTACTACGAGCTCGCGGAAATTCAAGTGCCACACGCGGTCCATGGTGCGTAACATGCCGCGTTTGGCGGGATCGAACACCGGCAGCGGATTCACATGCACGGCCACTACTTGCGCTTTAGTCGCTGAGAAAGGTTCCACCGGCAGGTTGTTGCTCACTCCACCGTCCACATAATACACGCCTTCTACTTGCACGGGCGGGAATACCACGGGGATGGCGCACGATGCCATGAGCGCGGGCAGCAGTTCACCGCTGTGGAAGATGTGCTGGCCGCCTTTTTCATAGTCCGTAGCAGAAACGAACAGGGGCATTGGAAGATCTTCGAAACGCTGGTGCTTCAAGTTCTTCCGGAGAAAAGCCTCGATGCGCTTGGAGACCGTGGTGGGCCGCCGCGTTAAACGAGGACGTTTCAGTTCCTCTTTCACCAATGCAAAACCTCTTGTGGTGTGCGCCCATCGGCTAGCAGGGCTCCCACCAAAGCACCCGCACTGGTGCCACTTATAGCCGAAGGACGGATGCCCGCTTCAAGAAAGGCGCGCAACACGCCCAAGTGCGCAGCACCCCGGATGCCGCCGCCGGAAAGCACGAAAGGACGTTGTTCCATCCGTGTAAAATAAACGTTCTGATCAGGATCAATCCTTCACGAACCGCAAACCGGTCAATGCCGCCGTGTTCGGCCAACGCAACAGGTAAACGCCAGGGGCCAGTTTGCCAACGGCGATCTGGGGCGCTCCGGAATTCAGTACTCCGAATTGCACGGTGCGCCCGCGCGCGTCCACGATCTGGTAAGCCGGGGAACCGTGCCCTTCGCCCAACCCGCGTACGTTCAACATTTCCGAAACCGGGACCGGCCAAACCGATGGACCTTGGGTCACTTGATCCCCGACCCCGACGCTGAAGACCAGCACCGTGTCAGAATTCGCTGAGCAGCCCAAGCTGTCCGTTACCCGCACGTAATAGTTGCCGTTCTCATCCGCATTGAGGCTCTGCCCTTCCGCACCCGGTATGGGGCTGTTCTCCAAGAACCATTGATATTCCGCGGCTTCCGTGCTGGTAAGCTCCAACCCCACCGCTGTGATGGTGGCCACTGGCAAAGGGTTTTCCGTAATGATGATGGTGTCGCTGCGGCCGAAACAGCCCGAAGTGTTGTGTACCGTTAGTTGAAGCGTGTCGCCCGGCTGCGCCCATGTGCCTGAGTCGTGGTCTTCGTTGGTCCATGCATAGTCGAACATGAAATCCGGGCCAAGCAGTTTTGTGCTGTCTCCGGAACAAGCGCTGTAGGGGCCGCTTACCGGAACGTTGAAGTTGGTCCCCACTAAAGCTTGGAACGTGTTGAGCTTGCCATGGCCCCAGCCGTTGTTGGGCAGGTTGATGGCGAAGGTGTCGCCAAAGGCCGCCGCATTGATGGCATTGAGCACCATCAGGTTACTGGCATAAGGACACTTTTCCAACAACAGCGCCGCCGTTCCCGCCACCGAAGGCGAGGCGATGGACGTGCCGCCGTTGCGCATGTGCAGGCTGTCGATCAGCTTGTCCACGCCATTGATCAAGTAAGTCTGCACGATCACCAATGGGCCGGCGCTGAAAGTGGCATCGCCCGGCGAGGCGAGGTCCGGCTTCAGGAGCCCCGTGCGCGTGGGTCCATGACTGCTGCCATTGCTCAAGTCGCCCGTAGGGTCGTCAAAATCCCGCGGAGTTCCGGATACATCGATGTAATGCTGCTGGTTGTAGTAGTTGCCCACCGTGATCACGTTCGGCGAGCAGGCCCAGGAATCCACCACCTGCATGGTGCTGTCCGGCAAAACATAATTCACGATCGCCGGGAACGAAGCGCTGTCCGGAATGTCCACGACCATCTTCGAGGTGCCGAAAACGTCGATGCTCCATGCATCGAACCGTCCGCTTCCGGTGGTGCTGAAACGGTACCGGTTTTGCGTTGTGGAATCAGCTTGCGGGATGTACACCTCCATGTGTACTTGGCCGCCCCGGTATTCAGCGTATGTATGTACTACGCCGAGCTTGTTGCCGCTAACGCTCCACAGCGTGTCCATCGTAATTTGCCCAATGGTGCCGGAAACTTGCCTGTATGGGATCGCCCCGCGGAATTGCAGGGAGGGGCTGATCCGGTCCGCGCCCACGCTGTAGTGCACTTGGCTGAAATCCGCCGTGTCGGCCCACAGGTCGAAGTACATGGCACCAATGCCCAAGGCGCTGTTGGGGTTGTAATTGAACCATGTGAAGGTGGTGTCCGCCCCGACTTCATGCCGCAGGTGATAGGGGGGGAGCGAGCCGCTGTTGCCTGCTGCACATACCAACACCCGACCGTTTTCCTCCGTGAGCATTTGGTCGATCATTAAAGCTGCAGGGTCCAAGCCGTCGTGGCTGCCGTAGTATGCGCCCAAGCTTAGGTTGATCGCTACGGGCCGCCCCAAACTGCTGGCAATGTCCGTGATGTATTTCACCGCGTCCACGATGGAGGCCGTCCAGTTTACATGGTCCATGTCGTTGGCCACCACGATGAGGTCCGACTTCGGGGCCACGCCCGCGCAATGCCCGTTGCCCAAGTTATTGCCGGCCGCGGTGCCGCCTACGGTGGTGCCGTGCCCGTAGCCCGCCAAGTCGTTTACCGGGCAATTCCCAACATTGATCGCGGTGCTGTCCCACTGCTGGCCATAGCCGTATTCAGCAGGCGTCAACGCTGCATTGAAAGGCATGTTCTGGTCCCAATAGTGCAATACCCGCGTATTACCTAAGCTGTCTTTGAAGTCCGGGTGCCGGAAGTCCAGACCGGTGTCGATGATGCCCATCAGCACGCCTTCGCCTTGGTACGCTTGCGGAAGAGGCGCCAGACCTTGGTGCGCCTCATCAACATGCGCTTTCACGCGCATGCTGTCGTTGAGCGCGCGACCTTTGGAAAGTGAGAATGAAATGGAGCGGATGGCGGGATCGTTGTCCAACGCCGGCACCGCTTCCACGGGGAGTGTGGCACTTAGCCAAGTCGCCGTGGCCATCTTCGGCAGCCCGTGAAGCCCCAACACGGTACGGGTCACTTGTGCCGCATCACCTTCCAGAAAAAGGTCCACATTGGTTCCCGGCTCCGCAGTGGCGAGGTAGACCTGCAACTGGATGCCGATCTTGGTTTGCCGCTGGCCGAATAGCTGAACAAAGGCGAGGGTTGCAAACAAAAATGCTGTGGTTCGGATGCCGATCATGCCGGAAAGTTAAGCAGATAACGCCTTCGACATCGTTTCCCAATCCGGCACCGCCGGAAGAAATTCGAAAGTGCCGTCAAGACCGATCTGGCAACAGCTATGCGCCAGCCCGTTCGTAACCAGCAAAAACGGGACCTTGAACACCGTGTTGTAGCGTGCGGCCTGCTCGAATACGGTGGTGTCCAACTTCACGCCCGGTGCCTTGCATTCCACCAGCAGCAAGGGTTTTGCCCCCGGTCCGTGTACTAATATGTCAGCCCGGCGCGCCATCCGGTTCAGCACCAGCGAATGCTCCACGGCGATCAATGAAAGCGGGCAGCACAGGTCATGTATCAGGTGGTTCAGCACATGCTGCCGCACCCATTCCTCAGGCGTAAGCACCACCCAACGGCGCCGCACCGGATCGAATACGAGGTCGCCTTCGGCGCGTTGCCTAATTTCGACCCCATGGTCAGGAAGGTTCAAGCCTTTCATCATCCACTTAATCGACAACAAAAGTGCATACCAAAGAAGATATCGTGAAGAACTGGCTGCCACGCTACACCGGCGTAGAGCTGAAAGACTTCAAAAAGTACGTGTTGCTCACCAACTTCGACAATTACCTGCACCTCTTCGCAGCGCAGACGGGCGCTACGCTGCACGGCGTTGGAAAGCCCATGCAGGTGGCCATTGCGGAAGATATGGTGATGATCAACTTCGGAATGGGAAGCCCAACAGCAGCCACTGTCATGGACCTGCTAAGCGCCATTTCGCCCAAGGCCGTGCTGTTCTTGGGCAAGTGCGGCGGCCTCAAGAAAAAGAACGCCATCGGCGACCTGATTCTTCCCATAGCAGCCATCCGCGGGGAAGGAACCAGCAACGACTATTTCCCGCCGGAAGTGCCCGCCTTACCGAGCTTCATGATCCACCGGTCCGTAAGCGGGGTGATCCGCGACATGGAACTTGACTATTGGAGTGGCACCGTTTACACCACCAACCGCCGCGTGTGGGAGCATGATGAAGTGTTCAAGGAACGGCTGCGTGTTGACCGTTGCATGGCCGTGGACATGGAAACAGCAACCATATTCATCACCGGTTTCCACAACGAGATCCCCACAGGAGCCTTGCTGTTGGTAAGCGATCAGCCCATGGTGCCCGAAGGCGTGAAGACCAGCGATAGTGACAAGAAAGTCACAGGTAGCTTTGCTGATACGCACGTAAAGATCGGGATCGAGTCACTGCGCGACATCATCAATGAAGGCCGCACAGTGAAGCATTTGCGGTTCGAGTAAGCGTGACGGAATGCTGATTTTGCTGATCATTAGGATGAACGATGATCTGATATTGGGCTGGAAAATGAAAAGCATGAACTTGTTCTCTTCATGAGCACCACCGACGATTTCAAGAAGATCGTGAAGGAGGTCCGTGGTGGCACGTTCAAGCCCATCTATTTCCTGCATGGTGAGGAGTCCTACTTCATTGATCGCGTCTCGGAGGAGATCGAGATCCACGCGCTACAGGAACACGAGAAGGATTTCAACCTGAGCATACTCTACGGACGCGATACCGAACCGGAAGCAGTAAAGGATTCATGTCTGCGCTACCCCATGATGGCCGAACGCCAGCTGGTGGTGCTGCGCGAAGCACAGACATGGAGAATTGATGCCTTTAAGAAGTTGGAGGCGTACTTCAAAAATCCCACGCCCACCACCATTTTGGTGATCTGCTACAAGCACAAAAAGGCAGACGGGCGACAGACTTGGTTGAAGGACCTGGCTAAGAAGCAGGTGGTGTTCGTAAGCGATAAGTTGAAGGATGAGATGCTGCCGGATTGGATCCAGAAGTATGTCACCTTCCACAAACGCCGCATTGGTCCGGTGGAAGCAAAGCTGCTGGCGGACCATCTCGGTAGCGATCTCGGCAAGCTCACGAACGAAGTGGAAAAACTCTGCATCGTGATCGACGAAGGCGGCACCATTACCGGAGATCTCATCGAGCGCAACGTGGGCATCAGCAAGGAGTACAACATCTTCGAGCTGCAAAAAGCCATCGGCACCGGCGACCGGCTCCGCGCGCAAACCATCGCGAAATACTTGGCCACGGACAAGGAGCATAAGGTTTTCCTCACGGCCGCCATGCTGAGCAATTATTTCAACAAGATCGGTGTGGTCCACGAAAATCCGGGCAAGCAACAGGGTGAACTCGCCGCAGCCTTAGGCATTCCGCCGTTCTTCGTCCGCGAATACGCAAGTGCCGCGCGGCTCTATCCACAAGCGCGCTTGCGCAACATACAGCACCTGCTTCGCGAAGCCGACCTGCGAGGCAAAGGCCTGGGGAATACAAGTGCCGATGATGGTGAACTTTTGCGGGAGCTGTTGGCGAGAGTGATGGGGTAAGAGTTGTCAGTTGTCAGTTGTCAGTTCTCAGTTGTTAGGCGTTGCAACGCCAACTTCGCGTTCCCGCAATACGAACCGGTGGCAAACGTTGCGGTTTAACACCTTCTCTTCTTTGCGTTCTTAGCGTCTTTGCGGTAAAAATCCGCATTCCATTGCGCCCCCGTTGCGTCCGTTGCGCCGTTGCGGTGAAAAAACCAACGCCGCTTGCGGCCAACGCCCGGATTACCTTCGCAGCCCTTATGGAAAAGATTGAACTTCCCAAACGCTACGAGGCCAAGGAGATCGAAGGCAAGTGGTACCAATACTGGCTCGATAACCGCTATTTCCGCTCCGTGCCTGACGAGCGCGAACCCTATACCGTGGTGATCCCGCCGCCGAACGTTACCGGCGTGCTTCACATGGGGCATATGCTGAACAACACCATTCAGGATGTGCTGGTGCGGCGCGCGCGGATGCAAGGAAAGAACGCCTGCTGGGTGCCGGGAACGGACCATGCCAGCATCGCCACGGAAGCCAAAGTGGTGAAGTTGCTCGCGGAACAAGGGATCAAGAAGAGCGTGATCGGAAGGGAGAAATTCCTTGAACATGCCTTTGCGTGGAAGGAGAAATACGGCGGAACGATCCTGGAACAATTGAAGAAACTCGGCGCCAGCTGCGACTGGGACCGTACGCGCTTCACCATGGAACCCGCGCTGAGCGAGGCCGTGATCGATGTCTTCATCGATCTGCACAAGAAAGGCCTCGTATACCGCGATTACCGCATGGTGAACTGGGACCCCGTGGCCCTTACCGCCGTTAGCGACGAAGAAGTAATGCACAAGGAGGTCAATTCACGGTTGATCTATGTGCGCTACAAAGTGGACTCCCCTTCTACTTCGGAGATGGGGCAGGGGGATGAGGCCGAGTACATAACCATCGCCACAACACGCCCCGAAACCATTCCCGGCGATACGGCCGTGGCGGTGCATCCGGAGGATCCGCGCTATGCACACCTAAAAGGCAAAAACGTGATCGTGCCGCTGGTGAATCGTTCCGTGCCCGTGATCTTCGACGATTACGTGGAACGTGAGTTTGGAACCGGCGCGCTGAAAGTGACGCCCGCGCACGACACCAACGACCATGAGATCGGCAAGCGCCACAAGCTGGCAGTGATCGACACCTTGGAGCCGAACGGCACCATGAGCGCTGCCGCGCAATTCTTTGTTGGCGAAGACCGCTTCATCGCAAGGAAAAAATTCGTGAAACTGCTGGAGGAGCAAGGCCACGTAGTGAAGACGGAGGACATCGTGAACAAGGTGGGCACGAGCGAACGCACCGATGCCATCATCGAGCCGCGCTTGTCGTTGCAATGGTTCGTGAAGATGGGCGAGATGGCGAAGCCCGCGCTGGACGTGGTGATGAGCGGCGAGGTGAAACTGCATCCGCAGAAATTCGCCAACACCTACCGCCACTGGATGGAGAACGTACGCGACTGGTGCATCAGCCGCCAACTGTGGTGGGGCCAACGTATTCCCGCGTGGTACAACGATGCCGGCGATTTCGCGGTTTGCAAGACCGAAGCTGAGGCGATCGCGCAATTCACTTCCGCAGGGCATAGCACGAAAGGTGTCCGGCAGGACGAGGACGTGATGGACACCTGGTTCAGCAGTTGGCTGTGGCCCATCAGCGTGTTCGACGGTTTCAAAGATCCGGACAATGCGGAGATCAAGTACTACTATCCCACCAACGACCTCGTTACCGCGCCGGAGATCCTCTTTTTCTGGGTGGCACGCATGATCATGGCCGGGCTGGAATACCGCAAGGAAGTGCCGTTCAAAAACGTCTACCTCACCGGCATCGTGCGCGACAAGCAAGGCCGGAAAATGAGCAAGAGCCTCGGCAACAGCCCGGATCCGTTGGAACTCATCGAAAAATTCGGTGCCGACGGCGTGCGCGTGGGCATGTTGCTCACGTCCCCCGCAGGCAACGACTTGCCCTTCGACGAAAGCCTCTGCGAGCAAGGCCGCAACTTCAGCAACAAGATCTGGAACGCTTTCCGTTTGGTTCAGGGCTTTTCGGTGCATGACGACAAGCAACCGGCTGGCAACGCTGCGGCCTGCGCGTGGATGCGTTCGCGCGTGAGCCGGGCAACCACGGAGATCGACGCGCTGTACGCGCAATTCCGCATCAGCGAAGCGTTGATGGCCACTTACAAGCTGATCTGGGACGACCTCTGCAGCTGGTACTTGGAGAGCATTAAGCCAGCCTTCATCAACGGAGTGGCCGCGCCCATCGACCGCACCACGCATGCCGCGACCATCGCGCTGTTCGAGGATGTAATGAAGCTGCTGCATCCCTTCATGCCCTTCCTCACTGAAGAATTATGGAGCCATCTGAACCTTCGAAAAGGTCCGGAGGCGGCGCTCATCATCGCGCAATGGCCCAAGAGCGGCGAGGGCGATGCGAAACTCGAAGCAGAAATGCAGCACGCCTTCGATCTCGTGACCGCAGTGCGCAACATCCGCAACGAACGTGGTTTGAGTCCGAAGGAAGCATTGGCTGTGCAAGTGAAGGCCAAGTCACCATTGGGTGAAGCCACGCAAGCATTGGTCGGGAAACTGGCGAATGTCTCCGCGATGGAAGCGGCCGCGAGCGCAGGTGCCGGTTCCATCAACTTCCTCGTTGGCACCACGGAATACGCCGTGGACCTTGGCGAAAACGTGGACAGTGAAGCCGAGCGCAAAAAGGCCGAAGAAGAGCTGAAATACGCCCGCGGCTTTCTCGCCAGCGTGGACAAAAAGCTTAGCAACGAACGCTTCGTAAGCGGCGCACCACCACAAGTGCTGGAGAACGAGCAAAAGAAAAAAGCCGACGCCGAAGCGAAGATCAAAGCGATCGAGGAGCGGCTGGCGGTGTTGGGGTGAAGCCGATCAGAAAATCAGAAAATCAGACGATCAGACGATCAGACGATCGAACCCGCAGACTTAGAGCAATGCCGGTCGGATCGAAATGTTCAAGGTTTTGACGCGATTAGGGCGTTGGACGTTAGGTGCATACTGCCCGGCATTCAATTTCTGATTTTCTGATTTTCTGATCCAACGATTACCCCCATTACCTTCGCACCATCGCCCGCGACCTTACATACGCTGCCATCGACATCGGTTCCAACGCGGTGCGCCTGCTTATCGGCGACGTGGTGGAGCGGGATGACCACCCGGTGATCAAGAAAACATCACTGGTCCGCGTGCCGATCCGCTTAGGAGCGGACGTGTTCGACGGTGGGGCTATCACCCCGGCGAAGCGCGATCAGCTCATTAAATCGCTGAAAGCATTCCGGTTGCTCACTGAAGTGTACGGCGTGCATTACCTGCGCTGCTGCGCCACCAGCGCCATGCGCGAGGCCACCAACAGGGACGAGATATTGGCCCGCGTGGAAATGGAGAGCGGCGTACACGTTGAGGTGATACACGGCACAATGGAAGCTGACCTCATTATGAGCACCTTCTGGACGCAGGATTTGCTGAAAGACCGCAGCTACCTCTACATCGATGTAGGCGGCGGAAGTACCGAACTGACTTGGATCGAGAACGGAAAGCGCAAGCATTCCTCTTCGTTCAAGATCGGCACGGTGCGTTCACTTCAGCATAAAGTGAACGAAAAGGAATGGGAGACCATGGCCGATTTCCTCGCTGAGATCCGGGACAGTGGTGCCAAGCTAACCGCCATCGGTACGGGCGGTAACATCAACCGCCTCTTCAAGGAGAACAAAAACGGCTACGGTGAACCACTATCCATCGAAGATATCCGCAAGCAACGCGACCGAATCGCCGCGTATTCCTTCCAGGACCGCGTGAATCTGCTTCGCTTGCGACCCGACCGTGCCGACGTGATCATTCCCGCTGCGGATATTTTCCTGCGTACGATGGGGGAGGCCGGTGTGAAGGAAGTCTTCGTACCCAAAGTGGGTCTTGCGGACGGCATCGTGTACGACCTGTACAACAAGCAGTACGGCAAGCAACGGTACGCGGTGGAAACGGTGTGAGTTAGTTCAATTGCGCCGGGTCCACCGCGCGAAACCCGGCGTGGGAGTTTGAATAACGCTGAAGAAACTTCGGTCGACGATCTTACAGCGTTCATGCGTTGCTTCCCGCTTCGCCGTCGAATGGTTCCGGATCGTTCGGTTTCCCTCCCAACTTTGGAACAGGAGCACCGTACTACAACCCGACGCGACATCCCATGGCAGTGACACCCTACACCGGCGCCTTCGGGCCACAAGAGCTACGGCACCTGCTGCGACGTAGCTTATTCGGCGTTTCACCGGCCGATATGGCCCATTTCAACGGCATGCCCCTGAATGCCGTGGTGAATGAACTGCTGAATTTCACCGACGACACCACCCCGCCCATCAAGGCTTACAGCGACCTGAGCGGCGGCACTCCAGATCCCAATGCCATTGATGCGCCTGTCGCGTTTGGTGATACATGGACCACCGTGCCCATCGATTACAACACCCTTACCGACGACTCCATCGGCTACCGTGTGAACAGTTTCCAATACTGGTGGGCCGGCCTAATGGTCCACCAGGAACGCAACCTGCGCGAAAAGCTGGTGCTGTTTTATCACAGCTACCTGGTTACGCAGGGCTACGTGGTGTTCGATGCAAATTCGCAGTACGCGCTCAACCGCCAATTCCGCCAGCAGGCGCTCGGCAATTTCAGGCAGTTGGTGTACGATGTTACGCTGGAGCCGCACATGCTGGTCTACCTCAACGGCTACCTCAACGTGGCCAGCGCGCCCGACGAGAATTATGGGCGCGAACTGATGGAACTTTTTACCCTGGGAGAAGGCAGCGGATACACCGAAGCGGACGTGCATGCCGCAGCCCGCGTGCTCACCGGTTGGTCTGTGGCCTACGAGAACAACGGACAGCCCGCCCTGCCGCACGCGGTGTACTACCAAGGGAACCATGATGCCACGGACAAGCAATTTTCCAGCTTCTTCGGCAACGCCCTTATCGCCGGACATGCCGGACCGAACGGCGGCGCAACCGAGATCAATGAACTGTTGGAACTCATTTTCGCGAAAGAGGAATGCGCGCTGTTCGTTTGCCGCAAGCTCTATCACTTCTTCGTCCACGGCGAGATTGATGCCGATACCGAGGCCAACTTCATCACGGAGTTAGCCGCGCTGTTCCAAGCCAACACCGGTGCGCCTAACCAGATGCGCACCGTGCTTCATGCCTTGTTCACGTCGGACCATTTCTTCAGCAGCACCATCCGCGGTTGCATGGTGAAGAGCCCTGCGGACCACGCCGTGGGCATTGCACGCTCGCTTGGCATGCCGTTCCCCGGACCGGACGAATTTGAAGCGCAGTATTCACTCTGGGGCGATGTCTTTTGGCAGATCGCATACGCCGGCCAACAGCTCACCGATCCGCCCAACGTGGCTGGCTGGTTGCCCTATCGCGTAGCGCCCGCGTACGACCTGCTGTGGTTGGATAACGCGACCTACCCCGCCCGCCGCGACATCTACAATTACTTCTGCTATTCCGGCCTCACCACGCCGCCGGACATGGTGCAAGCGCAAAGCGCGAACGTGAATTACCCCATCGATTTCGTGGCGCTGGTGCAGCAACTTACGGATCCGTACGACCCCAACATCCTCATCAACGATCTGGCGGAATTGCTCTTCGCGGTGCCGGTTTCACAGGCCGTGAAGGACCAATTGAAGCACAATTTCCTGTTGCAAGGCCAACAAAGCGACTACTACTGGAGCAGCGCATACGAGACCTACGTAACCGACCCGAACACCACGGACATGACCGCGCAAATGGTGCCCAGCATTCTGGTGTGGCTCATTACCGACATGCAGGGCGCAGCCGAAAACAACCTCTTCTGAACCTTCAACAACAGCACCATGAACAGAAGGGATTTTCTACGCACCACCACCATGGCCACCGTGGGCGGCGTTGCCGTGCGCGGCTTCAGCAATCCGCTGATGGCGCCACTCGGATCGGAACTCGCGGAAGACCGCGTGCTGGTGATCGTGCAACTTTTCGGTGGCAACGACGGCCTCAATACCGTGATCCCGCTGGACCAGTATTCGCTGCTGCAACAGTTCCGCTCCAACGTGATGATACCCCCGGGCAACGTGCTGCCTTTGAGCGGCCTTTCCGGTACTGGCCTGCACCCCGCCATGACCGGCATGCAGGACCTCTGGAACGACGGAAAACTCTCCATTGTGCAAGGCGTGGGCTATCCGGAACCCAACTACTCCCACTTCCGCAGCATGGACATTTGGGAGACCGGCGCGGATCCGGACCAGATCCTGGACAGCGGCATCGCCGGCCGTTATTTGAAGCTGGAGTACCCGAATTATCCACTTGGCTTTCCCAACGCCACCATGCCCGATCCGCTCGCCATCCGCGTGGGCGGGCCGGTCTCCATTGGCATGCAGTACATGGGCGGCAACATGGCCGCGGCCATCTACAACACCGCCGATCCGCTGAACCTGGCAGGTAACATCTACTTGGATCCCATAGCGCCGGATTGCGCGGGCAACCACTTGGACGCCATTCGCACCGTGCAACACCAGACCGACCTGTTCGGCGATGTGATCCAAGCCGCCGCGCTGCCGGGCTGCAACCTCAGTACGCTGTACCCCACGGGTTCGCAACCCGGAGCAGAGCTGGCGCAGAACCTGAAGATCGTGGCCCAATTGATCTGTGGTGGCCTGAAAACGCGCATCTACTGGGTAGGCGTATCCGGCTTCGATACCCATGCCCAACAAGTCGAACCCGGCGCGCACGGGACCGGCGTGCATGCAGAGCTGCTCAAAGGCGTTAGTGATTCCATCCACGCTTTCCAGAACGACCTGCAGCTCCTGGGCTTGGAAGACCGGGTGATCGGCATGACCTTCTCCGAATTCGGCCGCCGCGTTCAGAGCAACGCATCCGGTGGTACCGACCACGGTTCGTCACTACCCATGTTCATGTTCGGCACCAACGTGATACCCGGCATGTTAGGCACCAATCCACAGATCGACCCCAACACGGACTACGAGACCAACCTGCCCATGCAGTATGATTTCCGGAGCGTGTATGCATCGGTGCTGAAGGATTGGTTCTGTTTAGAACCGAATGAGATCGAACAAGTGTTGTTGGGCACGTACCAACCGCTATCACTGCTTGATCCCTCGAATTGCCTTTCCGTAAACGTGCATGAGGCCAACCAACAGGCTGGCGTGAATGCACTTGAGGTGTATCCCAATCCGTTCACGGAAAGCACCTCGGTGAAATTCACCGTAAGCGACGGACAAGTGCTCCTGCAGGTCTTCGATGCGCAGGGCAAGCAGATCACCACGTTGATGAACCGGCGCATGGCGGCTGGCACCTACACCGTGCCGTGCGATCTGGGGCCGGTGCCCGCCGGTATCTACTACTGCCGGTTGCAGAACGGTAGCACGCAGCAGGTGAAGAACATGTTGAAGGTGCAGTAGGGGGGAGTTTTCCGTAGTTCCATCAACGTCTTCCGAAGAAGACCTGATGCTCATTTACAGTATCGCTTTGAAGTATTGCGCAGTGTCACCGCCTTTCGGCGGGAGACACTGCGTACAACGACGAAGCCCCGACCAAGGCCGGGGCTTCGAGTTGTTCGAAACGGTGTTGGGCTTACGCCTTACGCACGTCGATCGCGCTGAGCCCTTTTGGGGTCTCCTCCACTTCGTAGGATACTGCATCACCTTCCCAAAGCGCATCACGCGTGCCGGTCTTGTGAACGAACACGTCTTTGCCGCCTTCATCAGGGGTGATGAAACCGAAACCTTTCTCCGTGTTGAAGAACTTTACTTTACCACTTGCCATTGTACTGACTGTTTTGTTAGGGCGCAAAAGTACGCTTTTACAGCTTTCCTTCTCAAAAAATCGTTCACCCCCCTTTTTTGACCTGCCCCAAACCGCAGCAGGGTCCCGAATTCGGGACCCTGCGCACGGAAATTGAGCCGATCACGCGGCTTCGTTCACTCCTTCACAAACGGCAACGCTTCCGGTCCGAACGGACCATCAACAAGCAGTTGGTAAAGCCCGGAAGCCAGCCCCGAAACAGGGATCACCTGCTGCGGGCTGTTCAAGCTACCGCTGGCGACAAGTGCGCCCGTGGCCGAATAGATCCGGTAGGGGTTGTTGTTTTCTTCTCCGGGATCACCGCGCAAAACCGTCAATTCGGTGCTCACTGGATTTTGCAACAAGGATGCGCCGAAACCGGCATCATCCGCATCAGCCTGCAAGGCCCGCAACTGGAAGCCCGGTGTGTCAAATGTGCTGGTGGCGCTCCATGGTGATACAGGCCCGTTGCCAGCGTCGCAATACACGCGCACCCGCCACGTGTAGCGCTTCAACGGGTCGATGTCCGGGCGGGAATAGTTCAATGGCCACCAGAAAAAGTCCTGACCCGGCTTGGTCTTTTGGGAAAGCAGGCTATGTGGTGCATTCAGGATGGGTGTGTTGGTCGCCAAGTCTCGGGTGGCCCAAAACTCAATGTCCACTGCCACGTTGTCCGCTGCGCTGTACTTCACGGTCGGCAGGGCTTTGTACCAGCCAACGATCACGCGGTTCTGTTGGTTCAGCTTCGCCAATCCCACTGGGGCGTTCTGGTAGAGGTTGCAGGCTACTTCGTCCTTGTTGATGAAGATGGCGACCGTGTGCAAGTAGCACGCCACTACGTCCAAGCTGCCATCGCCGTCAAAATCCGCTGGCGCGGCATCTTGTGGCCTCTCATAAACGTTCGCAATGGTGTGCTTGGCAACGAATGCGCCATTTTCCACTTCCAGCCAATTCAGCTTGTTGCTGGCGTAGGAGCTGGTCACTAGGTCGAGATCTCCGTCCGCGTCCATATCACCGGTTTTGACCGAGGAAGGATTGATCACGCCAAATCCCGCATCCAGTCTGAGGCCGAAGCCGGTGGCTGAATTCAGCGCGTAGTAGATCTTGTTGGTGTATTGCGCGGCGACGAACATGTCCAAGTAGCCATTTCCGTCCAGGTCCATCAATGCCACCTCTTCGGCCCCGTTCACGGATTCGATCGCTACGATCGGGCTGCTGAACGACGATCCGCCATTGTTCCGCATCCACATCACCCGCTGGTCGTAGGCGGAAAGAATGATGATGTCCTGGTCACCATCGTTGTCGAGGTCCGCGCCCATGAGGTCCTTGGGTCCGTTGATCACCGTGTCCAGGATGTGCTTCGCGCCGAAGGTGCCGTTGCCGTTGTTCAAGTAGTACGATGTTTCGTATCCGTTGCGGTCGGCGGCCAATGCGTCAAGGTCGCCATCGCCATCAATATCCGCCAGCCCGCAGCCGGTGATCACGTTAAAACCCGCGGCCACCGTAGCTGGTGCTGCGAAGTTGCCGTTGCCGAGGTTGCGGTACCAAGCCAGCTTCTGCAAGCCCGAAAGTGCTAACATCAAATCCGGCTTTCCGTCGCCATCGATGTCGCCTATCTCCAAGTCCAATGCGCCAACGGCATTGCCATCTATGGTCTGTTGCTCCGCAAAGCCGGTCCCGCCCAAATTTTTGTAGAATGCCAATTTCCGGTCGCCGGTGGAAATGCCCACCACGTCCATGTCGCCATCGCCGTCTACATCAACAGGCACGGCTTTCAACGCGTACGACGCTGTTTTTGCGATGAAATGAACGCCGCTGAAGTTGGTTGTTGAAGCATCGCACCAGATCAACTTGCCGTCGTGATGACCGCCGGCTACAATGTCCTGCAACCCATCCCCATTGATGTCTGCCAATAAGGCCAACCAAGGATAAACCATGGTTTCCGGTACCGTGCCTTGGGTGAAAATGCCGCTGCCATTGTTCAGGAAGTACGCTATATAGCCGCCGTCCGGAGCCGGACAAACGAGGTCCAGATCGCCGTCGCCGTCAACATCTCCGGCATTCAGGTCATAAGCACCCGGTACTGAGTTTGAAATGGTGATTTGACCACTGAAATTTCCGTTGCCAAGGTTCCTGTACCAGGTTACGTCATCACTGCCGAAGGCACTTGTTGCGATGTCGTTGTCCCCGTCGCCATCCAGATCTGCTGCAATAACCGCAGTGTTGCCAATTGAAGTGCTTGGGAGCAGGTGCTGCGGGCCAAATGCATTGTTGCCCAAGTTTTCGAACCAGGCTACGTCCTGTATGTTCAAGCAGGAAACCACAAGGTCCAGATCGCCATCACCGTCAAGGTCGCTGGCCACAATGTCGTCCACATCGGTGCTCGTGGTGTTGATGATCGTCTTCACGCCGAAAGTGCCGCCGCCCAAGTTCTGCATCATGCCGATCTGGTCCGCGCTGCCTTCGCCGAAGAAGATGTCCAGGTCGCCGTCACCGTCACTGTCCGCAGCGGTAACCGCGCGGCCGTCGGTGATGTTGCCACTTAACAAAATAGCCGCACTGAACTGCATGTTGCCCAGGTTGCGGTACCACCACAAGTGCGTAAAATCGATGCTGAGCAAGTCCGGCTTGCCATCGCCGTCCAGATCCGCAATGCAATTCGCGTAGCCGCTTTGACCAGTGCCAATTTCCGCGGTAGTGAAATTCCCTGCCCCGTCGTTTCGGTACGCATACATACCGCTCACGCTGTTCAACGAACTGTTCGTGGAAACAACATCGATGTCTCCGTCGCCATCCAGATCCGCCGACACGGCATTCAGGAATTCCGACGAAGGCGTTACTAGCTGATAGGCCGGCAGGAACCCGGATTGTGCGAAAAGCTGTGCACCCGTCCAGAGCGTCACCAGAAGTGTTGCGGAGGATTTCATCGGGAAAGGGGTTTGGTTTGTGTAAGGGTGCTCTAAGATAGGTGAATCGGGGATTATTGGTTTCCGGAATTAATTGATGAGTCATCGGGAAAGGCTTGTCAGTAGAAGCATTCAAAGATTTTCCCGCTGATGGGGGCCTGGTTTTCAAAAAAAAACAAGCGCGTGCGGCTTTTTCGCGACCCCGGCGCAAGAGGCCCGGGTGACAACCAAGGAAAGGAGCAACGGCTGATCGAATCTTCGCTTCCCCGCCAAACTTTACATTCGCAGCCTGTCCGACACAAAGCAGGCACTTTATCAGCGAACAACATGAACCTTCACGAATACCAAGGAAAGAGCATTCTCGCCCAATATGGCGTCCGCGTTCAGCGCGGGCTGGTGGCCTACAACGCCGATGAGGCGGTGGAAAAGGCCAAAACCCTCAGCCAAGAAACCGGCACCAAATGGTGGGTAGTGAAGGCGCAGATCCACGCCGGTGGCCGCGGCAAAGGCGGCGGCGTGAAGCTGGCAAAGAACCTCGATGAAGTGCGCGAACGCTCCGAAGCGATCATCGGCATGATGCTGAAGACGCCGCAGACGCCGCCCCAAGGCAAAAAAGTGAGCAAGGTGCTCATCGCCGAAGACGTTTACTATCCTGGTGCCAGCGAAACCAAGGAGTTTTACATGAGCGTGCTGCTCGACCGCGCCAGCGCCCGCAACATCATCATGTACAGCACCGAAGGCGGTATGGACATCGAGGAGGTGGCTGAACACACACCGGACAAGATCTTCAAAGAAGAAATCGACCCGCGCGTTGGCCTGCGCCCGTTCCAGTGCAACAAGATCGCTACCAGTCTCGGACTTTCCGGCGGCGCGAAAAAGGAGATGGCGAAGTTCGTCGCTTCCTTGTACAAGGCATACGAAGCCAGCGACAGCGCCATGTTCGAGATCAACCCCGTGCTAAAGACCAGCGACGACAAGATCATCGCTGTGGATGCCAAGGTGCGCCTCGACGGCAACGCGCTCTACCGCCACCCGGACTACGTGGAAATGCGCGACAAGAGCGAAGAAGATCCCATCGAGGTGGAAGCTGGCGAAGCGGGCCTGAACTACGTGAAGCTCGACGGCAACGTGGGCTGCATGGTGAACGGCGCCGGTCTTGCCATGGCCACCATGGACATCATCAAGCTCAGCGGCGGCAGCCCTGCGAACTTCCTGGACGTGGGCGGCACCGCCGACGCGGCCCGCGTGGAGAAAGGCTTCCGCATCATCCTGAAAGATCCCGGAGTAAAGGCGATCCTCGTGAACATCTTCGGCGGCATCGTGCGCTGCGACCGTGTGGCACAAGGCGTAGTGGATGCCTACAAGAACATCGGCGACATCAAGGTGCCCATAATCGTGCGCCTGCAAGGCACCAATGCCAAGGAGGCCAAGGAGCTGATCGACAAGAGCGGCCTGAAGGTGCTTAGCGCGATCTCGTTGCAAGAGGCTGCGGACGCGGTGAAGAAGGTGGTGGTAGATCCCAAGGTCGACTCATAGAGGTATTAAGTCACCACTCGGTGTACGCGACCTTGGCCGCTTGCCAAGTCTGGTTTGCCGTGGCCTCAAGCTGATTAGGCATTTGAGCGGTTCCTGGGCACAATGGCATATATAATTTAGAGCTTCTGTTAGGTGGTAGGCATGTTTTTCAAAGGAGGCTTATTATATTTATGACAGAGGTATGCCTCGCCATCCATAAAAGTTGTCCAATGTTCCCCTTCAACTAAAGCCTAGACATCAAAGCTGGTTCTTGATTCACGTTGGTTGCATCTACCCCAAGCAAGCCGGTCCCGTGTTCTTTACCAATGCGGTGATGGCTCTGAATCTGTTACTCACCTTGATACCAACAGTCAAAGAAGTCCACGAAGTTTTAAGAAATCGAATTAGTTACTGAAACCGTTTCTTGTCATCATCAGCCCAGTCATCATGGCAACATAAGCTACGAATAGTGCAGTTGTCAATTACTATGGATTCCCAGTAAACTACGTGCGATAGGCAAAATCACACCTTGTAAATTCGGACATTGAGGCCTGATACTGCGGATAAATTCAACACCAACTCCGGTTGCGTAACGATCCAAACTTTGCAATTCTCTGGTAGCATATCTTCTAACATTTGCAGTCAATCAAGTGAGACTGTTTAGTTTACCTGAAATCAAGTAGATTGATTTAAAGGCTTTGTCTGCACCTACCAAATCCATTACCTGGTTCCAGTTTCCCTAAGTTTGCGGAACACCAAAGACCCACATTTTGAAGATTTTATTTACTACTAGTCCTGTGTTCTTCCTGCAAACCATGCCCGTGAAACAGCGGGTTGTCGTAACAGGTGAGTTTATTTCGCCATCGGAGATGTGATTCTTGGCCGCTCTTTCAAGGTAAAGCACACTATTGTAGTTAAAGGCAGCCGCATCAAGTGGCATCCGCAAGTGGCCACCGTAAATACCATGGTGCTCACGTGGTGCTCGGTGTCTTGCCGGAACTTGTCCTAGCAGAGTTGGGAATAATCGCGATCGATTGTCCATTTGAAAAAGGACACCAGCATTTGGTATCTAGTCGGAGTTCGGCATTTGATTTTCTGATTTCCAGGTCGTCTTGTCGTTCGGTGCTACTCCCGCGCCGCCTTTCGCTCCTGCATGTAATTCGCGATCGTTGCGCCGTTGCCCACCAACCACAGCACATCGCGGCTTTTGAACACCGTGGTGCCGTCCGGGTTCATGATGCGCTCGCCGGCCCGCTCAATGCCCGCTACCATGGCGCTGGCCTCCTCGCGCAGGCCGCTTTCCCGGATGCTTTTGCCCACCAGCGACGATTGCGGCGTGATCCGGTAACGCCGCAGCCGGATGTCCTCCTTGGCCATGCCGCGCTTGCCCGGCGAGGTGCGCGGTTTTTCCAAGGCTTGATGAAGTTGGGCCAATTGGGCATCGGTGCCGATCACCATCAGGTTGTCGCCTGGAAGCAGGCGGTCGGCATTGCCGGGTGCGGAAACGGTGCTGCCGTCGGAACGTTCGATCAGGGCGATGTTCACGCCGTATTTTTCACGCAGCCCCAGTTCCGCCAAGCTTTGGCCCGCCAAGGCAGAATCCATGGCCATGCGCACCTGGGCCACGTGCATGTCCCACGGAGCGAGGTCGGTGCGGCGCTGGCTCAGCTCGCGCTCGTTGAGGTTGCGCATGAAGCGGGCTTCCATCCGCAGGTAGAACCGGTGCAACCGCTGGCGGAACATGCCCACTGCGAATACCATCAGTACCAACAAGGCCATCAGCAACGCCAGTACCACCACGGCAGCAGCGAGCCGCACCAGTTCCAACATCACCAAGGGGCCGCGCAAGTGCCGCTGGTTCAGCCATAGTGCGCGATACGCGTTGCGCGCGATGCGCCGCAGGCTCATCGCCCAAATGAGAGGCATCACCACGAGGAAGGTGGCCATGCCCGCCCAAATATGACCGTTCAAGCCCAGGAAGCTCTTGCCGAACAGTACGATGAACGCGGGACCCAAAACGAAAATGGTGGCCAAACACAGCACCGCGAACACCGCCAAATTGATGATGTAGGAGCGCAGCAACAGCCGCCAAGCGCTGGTCTCTTTTACCTGATCCGCCTGTTGGCCGTATCGGTCCAGCGCACTGGTCCACCTTTTCGGCAGGGTGCGTTCCAGCCAGCCCGCAAAAGGACCGCTGGCTTGGATCATGTACGGGGTAGTGAAGGTGGTGACGGCGGAAACGGCCACCGCGATAGGATACAGGAATTTGCTGGTCACGTTCAGCGTAAGGCCAAGCGTGGCGATGATATAGGAGAATTCACCGATCTGCGAAAGGCTAAGACCCACGCGCACGGCCCTTGGCAATGGCTCGCCCGCGAGCAGGGAACCGATGATGACGCTGAGCGGCTGCCCGACCACCACGACCAATGAAATGAGCAGCACGGTTTGCCAATGTTTGATCAACATGCCGGGGTCCAACAGCATGCCCACGGACACGAAAAAGATGGCGCCGAAAAGGTCTTTTACCGGTTTTACCAAGTGCTCAATGCGCTCCGCTTGCACGGTTTCCGCGAGCAGCGCTCCCATGATGAACGCGCCCAACGCCGCGCTGAATCCCGCGTTCACGGCGAAGACGACCATGGAAAGACACAGCGCTACGGCAACGATGAGCAACGTTTCGTCGTTCATCAGCTTGCGGGTGCGCTGCAAGAGTGTGGGGATAAGAAAGATACCCATGGCGAACCACAGGATGAGGAAAAAGCCCAGTTTTCCGAGTTCCCAAAGCATGGCACTGCCGGAAAAATGCTGGCTGATGGCCAAGGTGCTCAGCAGTACCAAGAGCATCACCGCCACCACATCTTCGATCACCAAAACGCCCACCACAATGCCGGCGAAAACCTGCGTTTTCAGCCCCAGCTCGTCCAATGCACGAACGATGATGGTAGTGGAGGAAATGGATATGATGCCGCCCAAAAACAGGCTGTCCATGCGGCTCCAGCCCAAGGCCTGCCCCAAAAACCAGCCCACGCCCAGCATGAACGCCACGGTGACCAGCGCCGTGATGCCCGCCGTGCCGCCCACTTTGATCACCTTTTTGAAACTGAATTCCAAGCCCAAACTGAACAGCAGGAAGATCACGCCCAATTCGCTCCAAACACCAATGCTTGCTTCGTCGATCACGGTGGGCGTGAGCGACATGTGCGGGCCCACCAACACTCCCGCGATGATGTAACCCAGCACCAACGGCTGCTTGATCTTCTTGAAGACCAGTGTGGTGATGGCCGCTACCGACAGGATGAGACCGAGGTCGGCGATCAAGTCAGGGAGATGGGTCATGGGGCGGATGGTGCGGTGCCAAGGTAATCCGGCGTTGTTCTCCGGTGGTGTGACTATGGGTTTAACCGCAGAGCGCGCGGAGACATGCCTACGGCAGTTAAAAGCGCAAAGAGTTTTCCGCGGTAGTAATGGGTTTTGAACCGCTGCTGAACCGCGCTTGATTTTTTCCTTTCCATATTTATCCGTGGTTCAAAATCATCCGCAGTTCATCCGCTCTTCGCATCTTCGTGCCCCATTTCCTAGCCGATGAAGAAGCGTACCATCAAGAAAATCCTCATTGCCAACCGTGGCGAGATCGCCCTGCGCGTGATGCGCTCCGCCAAGGAAATGGGCATCGCCACCGTGGCCGTGTATTCAGAGGCCGACAGCAACTCGCCCTTTGTCCGCGCTGCTGACGAGGCCGTGTGCATTGGCCCGGCGCCCAGCAAGGAAAGCTACTTGGTGATCGATAAGCTCCTCAAGGTCTGCAAGGACCTGAAGGTGGATGCCGTTCATCCCGGATATGGCTTCCTGAGCGAGAACGGCGACTTCGCAAAGGCACTTGGATCCACCGGTGTCATCTTCATCGGCCCTTCGCCGGAAGCCATGCACATCATGGGCGATAAACTCGCCGCCAAGGAAGCGGTGAAGAAGCACGGCGTGCCCTTGGTGCCCGGAACGGAAGGCGCCGTGGCAGACCTGAAAGAGGCCATGGCCGTGGCGAAGACCATCAGCTTTCCCATCCTCATCAAGGCCGCTGCTGGCGGCGGGGGCAAGGGCATGCGCATCGTTGAGCAGGAAAGCGAGCTGAAGGAAGGGCTGGAACGCGCCATCAGCGAAGCGCAGAATGCTTTCGGCGACGGAAGCGTCTTTATCGAGAAATTCGTGACCGGGCCGCGCCACATTGAAGTGCAGGTGCTCGCGGACATGCAGGGGAACACGGTGTATGTCTTCGAGCGGGAATGCAGCATTCAGCGCCGCCATCAAAAGGTGATCGAGGAAGCGCCGAGCGCAGTGCTCACTCCGGCCATGCGCAAGAAAATGGGCGAGGCCGCGGTGGACGTGGCCAAGAGCGTGAAGTACGTGGGTGCGGGAACCGTGGAATTTTTGCTCGATTCCAACGGCGATTTCTACTTCATGGAAATGAACACGCGCCTGCAAGTGGAACATCCAGTAACGGAGATGATCAGCGGACTGGACCTGGTGAAGGAGCAGATCAAAGTAGCACAAGGGGAGGAGCTCTCGTTCAAACAAGCCGACTTAAAAATCGAAGGGCACGCGATCGAGGTGCGTGTTTACGCCGAAGATCCCGCGAACAATTTCCTGCCGGACATCGGCACGCTCACCACGTACCGCCTGCCCGAAGGCCCCGGCGTGCGCGTGGACGACGGCTTTGAGGAGGGCATGGCGATCCCCATTTACTACGACCCCATGATCGCGAAGTTGATCGTACACGGCAGCACCCGCGAAGAGGCCATCGCCCGCATGGAGCGCGCCATCGACGATTACGCCATCGCCGGCGTGGAGACCACGTTGCCCTTCTGCCGTTTCGTGATGGGTCACGAGAGCTTCCGCAGCGGGAACTATGACACCCTTTTCGTCCGCGACCACTTCAAGCCGGAGTTTTTGAACGGAACCGACCCCGAAGCCGCAAAGGCCGCTGCACTTGTGGCAGCGCATTTGCATGAGGAGCGTTTGAAGGTGCCTGTGTTGGGTGCCGGGAACGCCCATCAGCCTTCACCTTGGTGGTTGGCGCGCCGGTAGGGCGAAAAAGCATCTTCGTCGATAGTGCCGACCTATTTGCAACTAACTGCGTTGCAAGGGTAACTTCGTAGTGTCTTGCAAATGAGGACCACTGTCTCAATTCTGCTTCTACTGGCCTGCATGGCCCCGGCTTCCGTATGGGCGCAGCAGACCATGGTCTCTGTGGTGATACAGGGCGGTGACACCATGCCCACTTACACCCTGGCCCCAGTATTGGTTGAGGCTCAAATGACGCGCAAAGTCCGCCGCAATGCCGAACGCATCGACCGCCTGACACGCTATGTGCAAAAGGTTTATCCGTATGCGCTTATCACGGCCAAATTGCTGGATGAATACGACCACGACTTGGCCGCAATCCAACGCGAAAGCGACAAGGAACTGTATTTGAAATTGGCGGAAGCCGAGCTACGAGCCGAGTTCGACCAGGATATCAAAAGCATGACCGTTACGCAGGGTCGCATCCTAGTAAAGCTCATCGACCGACAAACCGGCCATACGAGTTACGACCTCGTGAAACAACTCCGCGGTTCCTTCCAAGCTTGGATGTGGCAAGGCGTCGCCAAGGTTTTTGGCAACGACCTCAAAGGCGAATACGACCCCGAAGGCGATGACAAGCTCGTGGAATCCATCGTGCGCCGCATCGAGAACGGCGAGCTGGCCACAACACCCCGCGAAGCCCGCACCGAGAAGGCCGTGGCCCGATTGGTGAAGCGGAAGGCGCGGTTGTACAGGAAGTATGGGGTGGAAACGCCTGTGGTTACTTCTAATTAGTTGTCCGTTGTCCGTTGTCAGTTGTCAGGCGTTCTCAAGGGACCCTTCAGCTTGCGCATGGCGGTCGGTTGTTCTGCAAAGCACGTGCTCGGCTATTTGCCGAGTGTGCACAGTTGAGGGCCTCTGGCCCGTCGATCAGGAAGAGGGGCCAGAGGCCCTATTAATGCACCCACTCGGGAACCCCGGATGAGGTTCCGGGGCCGAGCGGGGGCGTTGGATTTCGGACCAGCCAAGGAACTACTTAATAACGGACAACTATTCTTCCCTCCTCCGCGAACCCGCATAAAGTTCGTACCGCAAAAAGCGGCAATCCAAGGCTCCGTTGAACAAACGGATCTTCGGCCTCGGCGTTAGCTTGATGAATTTCGCGGCCTCCAAATTCGGCGTGAGCACCCAAGCTTCGTAGCCCGTCCAGTTCTTCTTCAGCGTGTCGCCGATCATCTTATACAACGCGTTGATGTCCTCATCCTCGTCCATCCGCTCGCCGTAGGGCGGGTTAATGATGAGCACCCCGCGGCCCTCGGGGGCGGGCAGGTCTTCAAATGCCACGTTCTTCACTGTGATCTCTTCCTTCAGGTCCGCGATGGCAATGTTCGTCTCCGCCTTGCGCGCCACGTTCTTGGAAACTTCGCCGCCCAAGATCACGGGTTTGTTGCCGGTGATACGCTCCATCGCGCCGGCATGCACTTTCGCCCACAGCTCCGCATCGAAATCGCTCCAACGTTGGAAGCCGAAGCCCTTGCGGTACGCGCCCGGCGGGATGTTTGCCGCGAGCAGAGCCGCTTCGATCAGCAGCGTGCCTGAGCCACACATCGGGTCTACAAAATTGCTCATGCGGTCCCAGCCGCTAAGCATCACCATACCCGCTGCCAACACCTCGTTCAACGGTGCCAAGTTGGTCTGCTCGCGGTAGCCACGCTTGTGCAAGGAATCACCGCTGCTGTCCAAGGAAACGGAACAATGATCGCCGGTGATGAACAAGCGTATGCGTAATGCCGGATCCTCCACATCCACCGTGGGGCGCTTGCCCGTTTTCTCGCGGAAACGGTCCGCCAGCGCATCCTTTGCCAACAGCGACACGTACTGCGAATGACCGAAAAGTTCCGTGTTCAGCTTCGCCGAAAAGGCGAACGTATCGTCCATGCCCATGAACACTTCCCACGGGATCTTCTTGATGCCGGCATAGATGTCCTGCTCGCTCCGCACCTCGAAATCCTCTATAGGGACAAGCACGCGCAAAGCCGTGCGCAGGCACAAATTGGCTTTGTACATAAAACCCAGATCGCCCCGGAAGCTCACCGCCCGGTTGTGCTTCTCCACGTCCTTCGCGCCTAAGCGCAGCAGTTCTTCCGCCAGCACCGGCTCCAAGCCGTACATGGTCTGGGCGGTCATGTTGAAATCGGGACTTGGCTTTTGGGCCGGGCGCTCGGGCATGGGGTGAAATTAGCGTGACCTTTAGAATGCCGTCTGAAAGACTTTCGCGTTAAAAACCGCGCCGCCACGCGGCCCTCGTGGGCAACACCAACCCCAAAGCAGTATGGCTCCGGGTCCTTACCTCCTTTATCAACGCCGCTTCATCCGCGAGCATCCGGCCATGCGAAGGCACCATGCTTTTCAGGCCATCCTGCCATCCTGCAGCGCGCTCCGGGAAGCATTTCAACACCAGTTTCAGCATGATGGAAACCGCCGTGCTGGCCCCCGGAGATGCGCCCAACAACGCGGCCAAGCTGCCATCGGCAGCGGAAACCAGCTCGGTGCCGAACTCCAGCACGCCGCCTTCCTTCGGGTCTTTTTTGATGACCTGCACACGTTGCCCGGCAATAGCCAGTTCCCAATCCTTTAGTACCGCCGTGGGCATGAACTCTTTCAACTCTTCCAAGCGCTCTTCCGGTGTAAGACTTACCTGCTCGATGAGGTATTTGGTGAGGTCCATGTTCTTCCATCCAGCTTGTACCATGGGCATAATGTTGTCCCATTCCAATGAGGACGGCAGGTCCAGCCAACTGCCGTGCTTGAGGAATTTGGTGCTGAACCCCGCGAATGGGCCGAAGAGCAGGGCTTGCTCGGTGCCAATGGTGCGCGTGTCCAAGTGCGGCACGCTCATAGGCGGACTGCCGCTCTTTGCCTTGCCGTAAACTTTAGCGTGGTGCTGCTGGATGATCTTCGGGTCGAGGCAGCGCAACCATTGGCCGCTCACGGGGAAACCGCCGTATCCTTCAGCTTCTGGAATGTCGCTTTTCTCCAGCAGGGGCAAGGCTCCGCCGCCCGCGCCAATGAAGACAAAACGAGCATGGTATTCCTTTTTTTCGCCGCTCTTGAGGTCGCGTACTTCTACGCGCCATTGGCCGTTGTCCATGCGCTCGAAATCGCGCACATCATGGCTCAAGTGGATGTCCGTGTCCGTTAATGTATCGAGGTCTTTGAACAACATGCGGGTAAGCTCGCCGAAGTTGACGTCCGTGCCGAGCATGCTGCGCGTCGCGGCGTACGCTTCCGTGTCTGTGCGGTCTTTCATCAGCAGCGGTGCCCATTCGCCGATCTGCTTTCTGTCCGTGGTGAACTCCATGCCGTGGAAGAGCGGGTGTGCGTTCATTGCTGCATGGCGCTTCCGCAGAAATTCCACATCGCTTGGCCCAGCCATGAAACTCATGTGTGGTATGCTGTGGATGAAGTTTGCCGGTTGTATCCGCTTTTGCCGCGCCAGCCACGCCCAGAACTGTTTGCTCATTTCAAATTCCTCGTCCACTTTCAACGCCTTGGAAATGTTGATGCTGCCGTCGGCGTTCTCCGGCGTGTAGTTCAGTTCGCACAATGCGGCGTGACCAGTGCCAGCGTTGTTCCAAGCGTCGGAGCTTTCACCGGCGATCTCATCGAGCCTTTCAACGATGTGGATCTTCAGCTTCGGGTCGAGTTCTTTTAGCATTACGCCAAGGGTGGCGCTCATAATTCCGCAGCCTATGAGGACCGCGTCGGTTTGAATGATCGTTATGGACATGCGTTGGTTTTGGGTGGAACAAGTAACGACGGGAATGGGTTGGGGTAATGAAAAATGAAAACGTAGAATTCAGAATTCAGAGCTCGAACTCAGCATGTCGTAGGGTTTCGCGGATGTACCCAACTCCGTTCGAGTCAACGGACAATTGGGCCAATGGCCTATGTTTGCTCAAACAAAACCCGCACACATGAAATCACTCTTTACGCTCGTCGCCGGCACTGCCGCTTTCTCCACATTTGCTCAGATGGGCGTGCTCAACAGCAATGAAATGGCTCCGGTGGGCTCTGTATTTACCTACCAAACCGCAGTGAACTTGGATGTTCTCGACACCACGACCGGCGCGAATGTGAACTGGAATGTGACCGGACTTTTGCCAACCACCCAAACACCTTGGGATGTGGATTACTTGGCACCAGCCACATCGCCCCATCCTACGGCTTTCCCAACGGCGAACTACTGCACGTTTGAATCGGAAATTCCGCGTTACAACTATTACACGCTCAACAGCACCGCCATGGATAAGGTTGGATCCTGGACAACTTCCCAAGTCTCTTACTCAGATTACCAGCGCGAATACGTTTTCCCATTGCAACTTGGAACAACGAATCTTGATACGTGGGCTAATACCAGTTCGACGTTCGGTGGCACTTACAGTATTACCTGCATTGGCAGCGGTAGCCTGAATTTGCCGGTCGGTACGTTCAATGATGTGTTGCTGGTCCGCGTGAAGGGATATGACATCCTCACGATAGTGCAGTACCTATGGGTTGATGCGACCAACGGCGCTCCCTTGCTGATCTACTTTCCCGGTGATGACTTCTTTATTCCTGAAGCTGCCGCATACGCGGTGAATACAGCAATTGGTATAGAAGAGAATGTTCAAACCACCGAGTTGCGTCTGCATGGTGTGGTGAATGACGAACTGCTGGTGTCATACGCTTCGTTAACGCCGCTTACCCTTTATGTGCGTTCGGCAACGGGACAGTTGGTGCGCACGGTGCAATGGCCTGCTTCGCCTACGCCAAGCACAAGGGGTGTAGATGCCGCAGGTTTAGCTTCTGGCGTTTACATCTTGCAAGTGCAAGGTGCGGACGGTACCGTACAAGCAGCCAAGTTTTATAAGCCTTGAAGTAGGTGCTAAGTTGGAGGTAGTTGGCAGCCATTGCCAACTACCTCCAACCTTCTTCACTTTTTCAAAAAGGCTTTTCGATTAGACCAGAGGACAACGCACTACTCCCAACCCCGCGCCCGGAAAAAAATGGGCCGGTAGTGGTCCGCGTTCTGGAACAGGTCGAAGAAGTTCATCTCGTTAATGCTGTAACACACCAACAGATCACCTTGCGGCGTGATGAACTGTGGGTGCGCCAGCGCATTGTAGGTCCATGTGCCGGTGGGGACCGGTGTGGTGGCCAACAGTTTCTTGTTCGTGAAAGGGCCTATGGGTGAGTTACCCTGATATATGTTGACCTTCGGGCCCAAGAAGCCTTCCTGCGAGAGCAGGTAGTATTTGCCATTGTGCTTGAAGACCGAGTAACTCTGCGATACGTCATTCCTAATGGAGATCGAAGAGGAAGCATCCGTGGTCCACGTGGTGCCGTCCCAGAATTCGAGCGTGCTGAACGGTGAAGTGATCGGCGTGCGTGCCACGTGAACGTATTTGTTGTACTGCTGGCTCTTGGTGCCGTAGATGTACACGTAATCGCCATCTTCTAAAACGGCCAAGCCCCATGCTACTTCGTTGTCATAAGGGAATGGGGCTACATTTTGCAATACAATGTTGGGCAAACTGAAGCGCGAAACATCTACACCTGTCTGGGCAAAGCCGAATACGCCGGAGCCTTGATTTTTAAGACGTTGCTGGAAAATGTACAAGGAGTTGCCGCTTATGAAACCATCGCCCGGCCAATACCATTCGTTCGGATTTTGCGGTGCAATAATGGGCTGCACCGCTCCACCTGCGGTTTGGTTTAGTGTTGTGAGCTGGTGGCCTTGCTGCATTACGTAGGCGTTCCGTACCAACGGACCTGGTGGCCGGGTGCGGTCGGCGAACACCGTGTCTATGAATGAATCGCCGAAGAGCCATAGGTCGCGGCCGTCCGGCAGGCGGATGCTGTAGCCTTGGTCGCCGCCACTCCAATCGTTGTACCGTGTGAAGAGTTGGTTGAAGGCCGGGACGGGTTGCGCAACGATCGCTGACTTCACCGTGCCGAGCTCATCGGGGACAGGGGTGGAGAGAGGATCCTTTTGGCAGGATGAAACGCCGATGGCGATGAAAGATGCGACGAGAAAGTATGATGACTTCATGGGATGAAATTGGGCTGGGATTGGCAAGTTAGGGTATAAAGGCTTTTCACCACAGCGGCACAGAGGACACGGAGGGTAGTGGCCGCAGGCAATTGAATCAAAGATCGCTTCCCGGCTTGTAGGCCGGGACTCCTCGTGAACGGGGAGGAACAACGTCGGTCGGCATTCGCCCCCCCAATACGTATCGGGGAACTATCTGCATTTCTCTGTGCTCTCTGTGGCTCTGTGGTGAACCTCCACACCTCACCCCACCCACAAGATCGCCACTAACGACATCGTGCTGATCAATACCCACAGCAATATCCCCAGCACCATCGGCTTCACGCCCACGGCACGCATGGTTTCCAGGGTGAGGCTGGCGCCGATGAGGAAGAGCGTGAGCGTAAGACCGCGTTTTGCCGCCAGTTCAAGCCAACGGTAGAGTTCGCCAAACTGCAGGAAATAGCTGCTGATCGTCACGGCCAAAAATGAACAGGCCGATGAACCAAGGGATCTTCACCTTGCCGCCGCCCTTCATCACCAGCGCGGTGATCAGCGACAGCGGGATGATCCACAGTGCGCGCTCCAGCTTCACCGTGGTGGCCACCTGCAGTGCTTCGTTGCCGTAGGCTGCGCCCGCGCCCACCACCGAGCTGGTGTCGTGGATGGCGATGGCGCACCACATGCCGAACTCGTGCTGGCTCATGTTCAGCAGGTGCCCCAAGAGCGGGAAGACCAGCAACGCCACGGAATTCAGGATGAACACGGTGCCGAGCGCGACGGACATCTGGTTGCGGTCCGCGCGTACAATGGGCGAAACAGCAGCGATGGCGCTGCCCCCGCAAATGGCGGTGCCGCTGGAAATTAGGAAGGCCGAAATGCCGTCCACATTCAAGCGCTTCGCGATGAACCAGCCAGCAACAAGGGTGATCGTGATGGAGAACACGGTGAAGATCAAACCGTCCTTCCCGGCGGCGATGGCGTGCTGCAAATTCATGCCGAAGCCTAAGCCTACCACGGATGCTTTCAGCAACCAGCCCGTTGCCTTGTGGTTGAAATCCGCGAACGGATCACCGATGGTGATCGACAGCACCAAGCCTAGTAACAGCGCCAGCGGCGGGCTCATCGCCGGGCTGAGGCAGAGCAATATGGCGATGATGAAGACGGCCTTGCGGGCGTTCGGGCCTACGTGCAAAGGCGGACCTTTGTCCGGGGCTTCGCTGGTGGCATCGGTGGCAACGGGGCCGGACATGTCAAATTCTGCCTGCAAATGTCCGATATTATCGGGAGCACTCCAGTCGCAATTTGGCAATTGCTTGAAGGCCTATCAAACTATCCTCAATACTCGAACGGATTGAAGCACCTTCGGTGCGCTTGGCGTATTCTACGAAGTCGTGAAGTCACTTGCCGACGGCCTTGATGAGATCCTTTAGCAGGGTACGATTGAATTGCCGGCTGTACATCATCTCAGACCTGGAAAACATCCGGATTATGTCCAGGTATAGCGTCTGGTCCTGCTCCGGGTCGAAAACCGAGACGATCATGCAGGGAGAATAATCGACCAACAAGTAATTGTAAGCCGGATCACCCTCGCGGATCCGGACTCTGTATTCGTCATTGTCCACGATCTCCAACGGGTGTTGATAGGCTTCCCTGAAGTCTTCTTCCGTAACACGTTGGTTGAAGATCTTGCGGTTGACCAACAGCGGTTTTTTAGCGCATGTTTTGGCATCGCGGGTCCGATTGAACGCTGCGGAGTATTTCGATAACTTGAGCCACCCCTCACCCGTGTAACTGTTGTTCTTGAGATAATCGACCACCTCCTTGAGTTGGGCGATGGTCACACCGATCCGGTAGCTGCAGTCCTTGGTTGCGTCGCAATCCTCTGCAGAGCCGGAGGATGGATATTCACAGTAACCGCCTACACAGGCGATCAATGACTTTGTATTGAACTTTTCCTTGGTGTAAGTCCTATCATGGTACTGGGCGCCCCAGCCGTAGTATACATCCTTTACGATCCCATTCTCGACACCGTATTCTTCCGCGACAAGCCTGATCTCCATAAAACTCAGTGTGCTTTCGGCGGCATCCCAAGTGGCTTGGTCGGTAGCGTAGATCACAGGCGTTTGGTGCCAGTCGTTCTCGATCGCTTTTTGTAAGGCGGCATCGAACTGGGGGCATCCCGTGAGCTTTACCGTAAGGGTGGAATGAAGGAATTGGTCAACATATTCAGCATTCGACGCGCTTAAGGTGTATTGGGCCCAAATGCATGTATGTACGACCAAGGATCCAAGGATGAGTAGGGTTTTGCGCATTTGCCAAATGTATGCGGCCCCGTATTAGGCCGACGAGCGGCCAAACCCCACCTCCCATTACCGATCACCAAACGAACGGAATGATCCGCTTGGTGCGCTTGGCGTCTTTCGCGATCGACCACTCACCGCCGCTGAGGCCCTTTCCGCTCCGGCGGCAGCTTCTTTGCGAACCACAGCGTGTGCCGCGTGCCTTTCGTGCCCGTTGCCGGCACTTGCACTTCTTCAACCCGGAAGCCGCCCATGCCCAAGCGCCGTGAAAAGGGCTTGTCCGGGTGCGTGCTCCACACGGCAAGTACACCACCGGGGCGCAAGCAATCATGAATGGCGCGGATACCCGCAGTGCTGTAGATCTTTCGGTTGTCGTTCTGCGTCAAGCCTTCCGGACCGTTGTCAGTATCCAGCAAGATAGTGTCGTAAGCCTCTTTCCGCTCGCGGATGATCACTGCCACGTCGCCCTCACGCACCAAAGCACGCGGGTCCTGCATGGGGTTTCCTGCTTTTTCGCCCAGCGGACCTTTGTTCCATTCGATCACCTCGGGCACTAATTCCGCCACCACAACTTGCGATTTCGATCCCGTGTGCTTCAATGCTGCGCGCAACGTGAACCCCATGCCCAAGCCGCCCACCAGCACACGCGCCATGAGGGGAGAGGCCAAGCGCTTCAAGGCCATTTCAGCAAGCAATTCCTCGCTGCCATGTACGGCGCTGTTCATCAGGTCACCGTCGATGCCCACTACTTCGATGGCGAAATCTTCGCCGCGCTGGTAGAAGCGGAGCTCACCGCCGTTGTTCGGTATCGCCGCCGTGCCAAGCAGCGTGTTGGTGCGCATTTTCATGGGCGAAAGGTCGGGGAAATGAGCTTGCCTTGATCCAGCAACGGGTGTATGTTGCGCCAAACGCGTTCTTTTTCCTGCTCCCAACACGGCTCCGGAGGCCGACTTCAAGGTTCGGGCAGCAAAGAGTTATAAACACTTGCGCAACGGGTCTAAAGTTGCCGAACTTTGATATCCAAAATCCCGCTAAAATGAAACACAAACTACTCTTGGTCGGCGCCGTTGCCGCACTTTCGTCCGCAACGGCCTTGGCCCAAATACCCAATGGGGGCTTTGAAACCTGGAACACTGTGGGCACCTATCAGGACCCCGCCCAGTGGATCACGTTCAACGCTCTTACCTCCCTGGCAGGTGCCCAGCCATCTTGCGCGCAAGGCAGCCCTGGGGCGGTAGGCAGCTACTACGCCACAGTAACAACGCGCAACACGGCGTTTGGAATGATACAAGGCATCATGACCTTGGGGGACGTGAACAGTGGAAGTGCGGGCTTTGCCTACTTCTCCCGTCCGGCAGCACTCACCGGCAAATGGCAATATGGCATCCAACCAACGGATTCAGGCTTTGTCGCGATCTACCTGACGAAATGGAACTCCGTGACGCAACACAGCGACAGTGTAGGCGGGGCGCTGCCACCGCTAACGGCACGCTTTCCGGATGGCAAAACCTCAACGTGCCGATCCAGTATTTCAACGCGATGAACCCAGGTACGGCCTACATCATCGTTGCCTCCAGCCTCAATTCACCGGTGGAGGGCAGTTTCATCAAAATAGATGACCTTGGTTTCGGCGCTGCGAGCGCCATCGGGGAGCTGGACCAGGTCTCAGGCCTTCGCATTTTTCCTTCTCTTGCTACGGATGAAGTAAATGTGACCGCGGACAGTCCCATCGCCGATTTGATGGTGATGGACCTCACCGGCCGTTCAGTACTTGAGCAAGCCGTTGGTGCGCAGCAAGCGTCAGTGGATGTTGCGGATTTATCTACAGGCCGTTACTTCTTGCAAGTCCGCATGGTGGACGGAACGCCAGGTGCGCTCCTTCGTGAAGCGCTGAGCTTAGTTGTATCGGGAAGGTAAAAGAGGGGTCGCTTTAGCGGCCCTTTTTTTACCGTGGTGCGTGTATTGAAGGCCATTGGCCGCCCCATCCGCACATATCAGCTCCATCGCAGTTCCAGCAGGCGATTGTGGTCATGCCATCAAAGAGGTCCTTCATTTACAGGGAACCTCCCGGAGTGGATTCCCATAACTGACCTGCGATTTATCCTTGAAGAGCCACACGCCTTCGCTCTGAACTAACTGTCCAGTGCCCACACGTAATCCGCCGGTTTCCAATTTGAACAGCACTTCCTCTTTAGCTGTGATGCCTTCAGCCGTGTAGGTCAACAACGCAGTGACTGTCCCGTTTTCGAGCGTGCCGGTGAACGATCCGGATTTACGGTCTTTTTCCTGCGGATGCCAGTTGTACGTACCGTTCGCCAGCTCGCCAAGCACGTCCAATTTGATGGACAGCGTATCCACTACACCGGGAATAGTGTCCGTGCCATGCCCGGCCGGCGCGCCTTTGGTGACTTGCAGATAGCAATGCGATTCGTTTTCGGGGTGCGACGTTACCGTGTTTTCTCCAGCGCCCCTGCCCGTGCTTTCAGGCTGCCCGCAGGATCCCAGTAGGAGCGAGGTGGCTGCGATAAATGCGAGGTGCCGAACCATGTTCACGAAGCGAACGCTGGCGCCACTACTGCGTCCTTACTGCCAGGGGTGTACTTGTAAAAGCCTTCACCGCTCTTCACGCCAAGCTTGCCCGCTGTCACCATCTGCACCAGTAGGGGACAGGGCGCGTATTTCGGTTGGCCGAAGCCGTCGTGCAGTACGCGCATAATTGCCAAGCACGTGTCCAAGCCGATGAAATCCGCCAGTTGCAACGGGCCCATGGGGTGCGCCATGCCCAGCTTCATCACCGTATCGATCTCCGCCACGCCGCCCACGCCTTGGAACAGCGTTTCGATGGCCTCGTTGATCATTGGCATCAGGATGCGATTGGCCACGAAGCCTGCGTAGTCGCGCACTTCCACCGGCTCTTTGCCGATGGCGCGGCTCAGCTCCATCACGGTCTTCGTTACGGCATCGCTGGTGTTGTAGCCGCGGATCACTTCCACGAGCTTCATCACGGGAACCGGGTTCATGAAGTGCATGCCGATCACTTGGGCCGGCCGGCCGGTGACCGCCGCGATCTTGGTGATGCTGATACTGCTGGTGTTGGTAGCGAGAATGCAACCCTTCGGGGCATGCTCGTCCATGGCCTTGAAGATCTTCAATTTTAGGTCCACGTTTTCCGTGGCGGCTTCAATAACGAGCTCGGCGTTCTTCACGCCAATAGCGGTGTCGGTCTGCGTGGTGATGCGTGCCAATGCAGCCTGCTTGTCCGCCTCGGAAAGCTTGCCTTTTTCCACCTGCCGACCCATGTTCTTGCCAATGGTGGCCATGGCCTTGTCCAAGCTGGCTTGCGCAATGTCGATAAGGACCACGTCGTGGCCGCCCTGGGCGAATACGTGCGCGATGCCGTTGCCCATTTGCCCCGCGCCGATTACGGAAATTTTCATGCCGCGAAGGTAGGGGCCGCATTTGTTGGGGCCGCAAATTTGCGGCCCCAACGAATGCACCCTACAAATGCGGCCCCTACTTCCCGTCCCCCTTCAAAATAATGATCACCGTGTACGCCAGGATCTTCAGGTCCACCGCGAGGCTCATGTTCTCGATGTACAGGATGTCGTACTTCAACCGGCGCACCATTTGGTCCACGTTTTCGGCATAGCCGAACTTGACCTGGCCCCAGCTGGTAAGGCCCGGACGCACTTTGTGCAGGTGGCGATAATGTGGCGCAACTTGCAAAATGCGGTCTATGAAGTGCTGCCGCTCCGGGCGCGGGCCCACCAAGCTCATGTCGCCTTTCAACACGTTCCAGAACTGCGGTAGCTCGTCCATTCGCGTGCGCCGCAGGAACCGGCCGATGGGCGTGATGCGCGGGTCGTCGGCACTGCTCAACTGCGGCCCGCCGCTCTCGGCGTTGGCCACCATGCTGCGGAATTTGATGATCCGGAACGGCTTGCCGCCCAAGCCGATCCGCTCCTGACGGAAGAACACGGTTCCCTTGGAACTGGTCGTTACCAAAATGGCGGTTACCAGCATCACCGGGCTAAGCAGGATCAAGGCCAATAAGCTGAACACCACATCGAATACACGCTTCAGCGCGAATTGCCACGCCGGCATGATCTGCGGGTTCACCTCGATCAGCGGCGCCCCGAAGATGCTGGTCATCTTCACGCTCCCCGCCAGAATGTCGTACATGTCCGGGATGATCTTGATACGCACCGCCGTGCCGTCCAGCTCGTTGAGGATCTTGCTGATGTGCGCGTGTTCGCTGCTTTCCACCGCGATGATGGCTTCTTGAACCTGATGTTGGGGAATCAGGCTTCGGAGCTCATCCCACTTGCCCAAACGTGGTACGCCTACTTCCGCCAATTGCTGGTCACCGCCGTTCACGTTCACGAAACCCACGAACCGGTTGCCAGGCGATTTCCGCAGCCCTTTGATCTCCGCATGGATGGCGATAGCGCGTTCGTTGCCACCTATCAACAGCGTGTTGAAGCCGATGCGCCGGTCATGCACGCGGTTCACCGTGCGGCTGGTCAGTAGGAAGCGGAAGAGGAACAGCAACGCGAAATTGAGGCCGAACAGCGCACCGAAAGAGCGGTAGTAGAACTTGGGCGCCGCAACGGTATCGTCCAACAGCAGGGCGAAGAATATCATCATGGAGCCGATGAAAGCGATGAGCAAGGTCTGCCCCAATTCCTTGGTGCGGAAGCGCCGGAAGATGTCCGAATAACCGCCGATCACCACGAACAGACCGACCCAGAAGAGCGGTACCAAAGCCAGTCCCAGCCAGTATTGTCCGTCCAGTTCCACCGGCACCGCATGATGGAATTTCATGGGCTCCATGTACATTTTCCGGAACAGGAAGAAAAGCGTCCACGCCAAAGCACTGGCCAACAGGTCGGCCAGTACATACAACATGACTTGGCCGCGTTTTTCCATGCTTAGGGCTGCACCAGTTTGATGTTGTCCAGCTCGACCGACGCGGAGGTCGATCCTTCGGGCAGTTCAGCGCGGATGTAGAAGCGCATGTCCGACCCGGCAACGCTCATCGGCGTGCCGATGTTGATGTAGATCTTGTTCCACGGCCAACTGCTTCCATCATGCGATGTGGGGGCGGCGTAAGCATAGCCCACTTCGTACGGTTGGTTCGTGCTACCGGCCGTGTATTTTACCCCGAACAGCAACGGCACGTCGCTGCGGTAGTCAACTTCCAAAAACGCGTTGGGGCTTGTGGAATAAAACGGGTCGCCGCTGCTTACGCCGAGGTACAAGGAATGATCTGCGTCCAGCTCGATCCGCCCCACGCGCGTTTGTTCGCCCACCAGCGTGCCGTCCCCCGGCACTGGCAGCATCACCGCGGTGCAGTTGGAGGTGTCGAAACGCACGCCGGACTCAAAATCCGCCAGCCAGTAGGAGAGGCCGCCGTAATAGTGGAATTCCGGCGCGTAACTCACCGATTGCTCCGGCACCAAGTCCACTTGCTGCTCCCATGTGGCGTAGTACGGGTATTGGATCCGGTCGTCTGTGCTGCCGTTGTTGCGTATCCCTGCGATCACCTTCAAGCGTGCGCTGCCGGAGCCGATCAACGGGATTCTGCTACCCGGCTCCCAAACGCCAACAGGCTGGTCGTTAAGGAACACCCAGCAATCCGTGACTTTGGAGGATGCTTGCTCGCCGCCTTCGGCAACCACCGTCGGAGTGCCGAGTTGTAGATAGGCGGGGGTGGCCCCGTCTTTGGTGCAAGAGGCTAACAACAGTAAGATCAAGCCGCAGAAGGGCAGGGGGCGGGTCATGGTGTTTCCTGTGCGGGTAACGCGGTGCAAGGTTGATCAGTATGGCCGGGCGGCGGCTTTGGCCATGGCATCGAGCACGCGATGGGCCAGTTCCAGCGCGGCCAAACCGTCCGTGGCGGGCACAAGTGGGCGTGTATTGGTGCGAACGGAGTTGGCAAAGGCGCGCAGTTCCTCCCGGATGGCGTTGTCGGCGGGCACGTCGGGTTTTTCAAAGGCGATCTCGCGGTGGCCCTTGCCCGGGCCTAAGTCGATGGTTACCGCGAAGGGGTCCGGCTTTTCCACGTTGCGCATCCGCAAGATCTCGGCTTCCCGCGTTAACATGTCCACGCTGATGTAGGCGTCTTTCTGGAAAAAGCGCGTTTTGCGCATCTTTTTCATGCTGAAGCGGCTGGCCGTAAGGTTGGCTGTGCAGCCGTTCACGAAGGTGATGCGCGCATTGGCGATGTCGGGCGTTTCGCTCACCACCGATACGCCGCTGGCCTGCACGTCCGCCACAGCGCAGTTGTTGACGTGTAGAATAATGTCCAGATCGTGGATCATTAAGTCCAGCACTACGCTGACATCTGTTCCCCGTGGATCGAACGTGGCCAGCCGGTGCGTTTCAATGAACATGGGCTGCTCCAAGGCCCCGCGCACCGCCACGAATGCCGGGTTGAAGCGCTCCACGTGCCCCACCTGAACGGCCAAGCCGGTGGTTTCGGCGCGGTCGGCCATTTCCCGTGCTTCGGCCAAGGTGTTTGCGATCGGCTTTTCAATGAAGACGTGCTTGCCGGCGTTCAGCGCAAACATGGCGCAATCGTGATGGGCGAGGGTGGGGGTTACCACGTCCACCGCGTCGCATTGCGCCACCAAATCTTCCATGCTGGAACAGGTCGGCACATCGAATTCCGCTGCTACTGCCGCTGCCTTTTCAGGGTGTGGGTCGTAAATGCCCACTACCGTTACTTCCTGCAGTTCTTTTAACTGCTGCACATGGATGCGGCCTAAATGGCCCGCCCCAAGCACCCCGATCCGCAACGGTTTTTCCATGGAAGGGCGGCAAAAGTAGGTTAACCGGCGGGGTGCATGAAATAGCCGCTACCATCGCACCCGACGCGGCTTCACCTACCTTTCGTCCACTTAGTCACAATCTTGAGGAATGTTCCGATTACCCCGCACCTTCGCCTTTGCAGCCATGCTGATTGCCGCAAGTAGCGCCCATGCCCAGCCACAGGCAAATGGGCGCGAGCTGGGCTTCGCTGTTTCTGTTGCGCAAGACGGCGACCTCCCCGGCGCTGTGGCCAAGGCACAAGCCGCGTGCATGGCCACCATCCATATTTCCATCAGCTGGAATAACCTGCACCCTGACACGCTCAGCTGGAACGCCAACGTGCTTACCCATCTGGACCTCATCAACCTCTACTTCGCCTCTATTGGAGTGAAGGTGGAATTGCAGATCGGCCCCGTAAACACCGTGGTGGACCAATCGCCTGCTGAGCTAGTGGGCTTGCCTTACAACGACCCGCGCGTGGTGCGCGACATGCAACGCACGCTGGACACTGTATTTGCACACTTTTCCGGGGTGCAACTCGCCGCGCTCAACATCAGCAACGAAAGCGATGTGCTGTGGGGCACGGACGCGGCGCTCTACAGCCAGTTCGGCCAATTCATGCAGGAAGTGGCGCCACATGCCAAAGCCGCTTATTTCGCCAGTCACGGTGATACCCTTAGTGTGGGCACCACCTTCACGTGGGCCGGCCTTACTGATCCATTGAGAGCCCCGTTGTGCCAGATCGCCAATGCCGCCAGCGACCACATTTCCGCTACGTATTACGGCATCCAAAACGATTTCACGGTAAAACCGCCGACCGATGTAATTGCGGACATGGACTTGCTGATGGCCATGCAGCCCAACCCACAGCCCGTGCGCTTGGCAGAAATCGGCTACCCAACAAGCAGCACCTGTGTTAGCAGTGACGAGCTGCAAGTCCAATTCGTGCAAGCCGCTTTCACCGCGTGGGACCAACACGCTTACCGCATGAAGTACATGGGTTGGTTCCTGCTCACCGATTGGGACAGTGCCACGGTGGACACGCTGGGGGCCTATTACGGCATTAGTTCTCCGGTATTTTTGGAATACCTGCGGACACTGGGATTGCGCACCAATCCCGGCAGTGGTACGGACAAACCCGCCTACCAAACGCTGCTTTGCGAACTGCAAGCCCGCAGTTTCTGCGCCACCGCCTGTGCCAACGGGATTCCGGAACAGACTTTGCGAGATCCGGTAATTGCGCCAAATCCCGCCAAAGACATTATCCGCATAACCGGCGCAACCGTTGTAGACGGTACCCCGATCAATTTCGTCTCCATGGCAGGCCTTACGCAATTCACGTTGCCTTTCGCTGCGGAAATCGATATTTCCATGATCCCACCGGGCGTTTATGCCGTACGCATCCCCGGCCTGGCACCGGCTTTACTGGTGATCGCCGGGCGCTAGTGGAACGGATACCGTTTCCACCGTCACCACAATTCTCCGCTCCGCATACCTTCGCCGCCCATGCCCCCTGACGATTACCGCCAAAAAGTGTTGGAGGTTGGCACTGGCAGCGGCTACCAGACTGCCATTTTATGCGAGCTGGGCGCGAAAGTGTTCAGCATTGAACGCCACAAACCTTTGCACATCGCCACCAAGCGCCGGTTGGCGGAATTGGGCTACAGACCCACGCTGGTGCATGGCGACGGCTATCTCGGCATGCCACTGCACGGGCCGTTCAACAAGGTTATCGTGACCTGCGGTGCGCCCGATGTGCCCGCCCCTCTCATGGACCAGTTACTGTCCGGTGGGAGGTTGGTGATCCCCGTGGGTGACGAAGAAGGCCAACGTATGCTCACTATCGATATTTCCCCGCAAGGTCCCGTCCGTAAGGAGCACGGCGCGTTCAGTTTCGTACCTATGTTGGAGCATAAGGCAAAGGGATGAGTTTGCATTATTGATCCCTGTACTACATTCGCCCCCTCAAAGCCAAAGCGCTCCAGCTTGAACGTACCCTTGCAGACAGGTTTTTCCCACGATCAACAAAAAGTTGTTGATACATCAGCAGCCTGTTTATAAGTTTGCCGCCCAGATCGGATAGTTTTGGCCCCGACCAAGCAACAAGAACCACACAACCTAAGCACACTAAAACTAAAAATCATGAAGAAGACAGTACTGTTCACCGCAGCGCTCTTCGCCGTAACGGCTGCCTCTGCCCAGACCGGGGAGATCACCAGCAACCGTGGCGAGAATTGGCTGTCCCAGGACGGCGATTGGGGCCTCACTTTTGATGCTAACCCATTGCTGAACTACGCCGGCAACCTGTTCAACGGCCACCAAGGCAACAGCATCGGCAGCGGCCTCACCTTCCTTCGCCCCGATTTCGCGATCCGCGGCAAGAAGTTGATCGATGCCAACACGGCTTACCGCGGTGCCCTGCGCATCGGCTTCGGTAGCAATAAAACCACAACCAAGGTTCAAGATGCAGCACCAGGTGCTGCTGCAACTGCCAGGGTTGAGGACGTGGAAAAGATGAATAACATGAACATCAATCTGGGCTTTGGTCTGGAGAAGCGCGTGGGTAGCACACGCTTGGTAGGTGTTTATGGTGCCCAAGTCGGCTTCGGCATCGGTTCTTCCAAGACCACGTACGAGTATGGCAACGCGTTGACCGCGACCAACCAAAACCCGACCAACTCCTTCAACCAAGGAGCCGGTGTTACGGAGGTGAAGAACGGTTCCACCTTCAGCATCGGCCTCAACGCCTTTGCAGGTGTGGAGTGGTTCTGCGCTCCTAAGATCTCCCTCAGCGGAGAGTACACCTGGGGTCTCGCTATGGCGAGCACTGGTTTCGGTACTACCAGCACCGATTCATGGGATGGTGCCAACAACACGGTATTGACCACCACCAACGAGGGTGCGTCGGACAAGACCAACAGCTTCAGCATCGATACAGGTGTTACCGGAGCTACTGTTGGTGTTAACTTCTACTTCCAGTAAGCGGTTCCCGCTTTGGTCAAGGACGCCCCCGGAAACGGGGGCGTTCTTCTTTTATACCCCCTCACTTCTTTGTTCAATACAGGTCTGCCCCCTCGGGAGACATTGATGGAACGAAGTGCGACATACCTTCGCTCCATGCTCCCTGTGCTCTCCGCCACGCAGCTTCGCGAAGCCGATGCCCGCACGATCGCAAACGAACCGATTTCCTCGTTGAAGCTGATGGAACGCGCTGCCGCCCATTGCACCCAAAAGCTATTGGAGACCCTTGCTTGGGATGTGCCGGTAGTGGTACTTGCCGGAATGGGCAACAACGGCGGTGACGGCTTGGCAATGGCCCGCATGCTTCAAAGCGCTGGCCAGCGTGTGCGCGTGATCGTGCTAAAACACAAGACGGAAGGGTCCCCCGATTTTCAGCATAACCTGCTGTGGGCCACAGAATCAGGTTTGGCGATCGAGGTATTGGATGAAGGTGCCGAATTGCCGGAGTTTGACCCCGGATCGTATTTGATCGATGCTATTTTAGGCACTGGGCTTCAGCGACCTATATCCGGATGGATGAAAGAGATTGTGCGTGCCTTGAACCAGCGCCCTAACACCGTCCTGGCCATCGACATGCCGTCGGGCCTATTCGCGGAAGATAACTCCGGGAATGACACGGAGGCTATTGTTCAGGCCGATCACACCTTCACCTTGGAAGTGCCGAAACTGGCCCTTTTGCTGCCTGAAAATGCACGCTTTGTAGGTGAATGGGATGTTGTTCCGATCGGGCTGGACAAAGAATTTATTGCCTCGTTGAAGCCGCTGGCCGTAGTACTGGTGCAAGCCGATGTGGCCGCGCTGATGCCTGTTCGCACCCGCTTTTCCCACAAAGGCGACCATGGCCATGCTTGGCTTTTAGCCGGTGGCGAGGGCAAAATGGGCGCGGCATTACTGGCCGCAAAAGCGAGTTTGCGCAGCGGTACCGGGTTGCTCACGCTTCATGTCCCCCATGGAAATGATGTTCTCGTGCATACGGCAATTCCGGAGGCCATGGTTTCCATGGATGTATCAGCAACACATCTTACGGCATTGCCCAAGTTCGCAAAGGCCTCGGCCATCGGCATCGGGCCGGGCATCGGAACCGACGCGGAAACAGCGAGCATGCTCAAACGGCTCATTCAAGATGCGCCTGCACCCTTGGTGATTGATGCCGATGCACTGAACATTCTCGCCGAAAACAAGACCTGGCTGGCGTTCCTGCCTCCCGGTACCGTGCTAACACCGCATCCCAAGGAATTTGACCGTTTGGCAGGGGCTTCTACGAACGGCTACGAGCGTTTGCATAAGGCCAAGGCATTGGCCGTTAAAATGAACATGGTGCTGGTGCTGAAAGGCGCGTACACCGCCATCCTGTCCCCGGACGGAAGGGTGTTCTTCAATTCCACCGGCAACCCCGGCATGGCCAAAGGCGGCAGCGGCGATGCGCTTACCGGCATCATCACCGGCCTGCGTGCGCAAGGGCTCGATCCGCTTTCCGCAGCATTGCTTGGCGTATATGCACATGGCTTGGCCGGTGATCTAGCAGCAAAGCAACTCGGCTTGGACGGTATGCTCCCCAGCGATCTAATTGAGCACTTGCCGGAAGCTTGGGTTAAGTTGAGGTCAACGTAGCTGTAAGAAACAGGTTAGTTACGAGTTGTTTAGTTACGAGTTGTGTGTTGTGCACCGAACGCATAACTCGTAACCCGTAACCCGTAACCCGTAACCCGTAACCCGTAACCCGTAACCGGCCAACCCATAACCCGCAACAGCCAAACCCGTAACTCGTACCCCCAACCCGTAGCCTTTACAACAGCCCCTCTACATCCCCTTTTCCTTGGCGCAACAGTTCTGGCTCAGGGCCGGTTAGGTCAATAACCGTGGACCCCTCCAATCCACACATTCCGCCATCGATCACCAGGTCCACCTGCTTGCCGATGCGTTCGTTGATCAGCTCAGGGTCAGTGGTGTAATCCAGCAGTTCGTCGTCGTCATGTACGCTGGTCACCACCAATGCATGGCCCAATTCCTCTACCAACGCGAGCGGGATGGGGTGATCCGGAACGCGGATGCCCACGGTGCGTTTGTTGTTCTTAAAGATCTTCGGGATCTCGTTGCTGGCCGGTACAATGAAGGTGTAAGGCCCCGGCAATGCCTTCTTCATGGTACGGAATGCCGGTGTGGTGATGGAGCGCGCGTATTCGCTCAATTGGCTCAGGTCCTTGCAGATCAGCGAAAGGTTGGTCTTTTGTGCCTTGGTGCCTTTTAGCCGGGCAATAGCCTCGATGGCGCGGGCGTTCTGCGCGCTGCACACGTAAGCGTATACCGTGTCCGTGGGGCAAACCACCACCGCGCCCTTGTTGAGCAATTGCACCACCTCCTTCACCTTCCGAGGCTCCGGATTCTTCGGGTGGATCGCAAGCAACATTTATTTCGCCTTTACTTGCGCCGCTTTTTTGTGGTCCGCGAGGAATTTCTCCAGCCCGCTGGTGGTGAGCGGATGGTCGAACAGCGCAACGATGGCGCTCAACGGGCACGTGGCCACGTCCGCACCCACGGTGGCGCACTGCACGATGTGCATAGGGTGCCGGATGCTGGCCGCCAGGATCTGCGTAGTGAAGCCGTAGTTGTCATAGATGGTCCGGATGTCGTCGATCAGCTGAACGCCGTCCGTGCTGATGTCGTCCAAGCGGCCGATGAACGGCGACACGTAAGTGGCACCGGCCTTCGCGGCCAACAAGGCCTGACCGGAACTGAACACCAGTGTGCAATTGGTCTTGATGCCTTTGTTGGTGAAGTATTTAATCGCTTTTACGCCATCGCGGGTCATCGGCAATTTCACGGTGATGTTGGGGTGCAACGCCGCCAAGTTCTCGCCTTCGCGCACCATGCCTTTGTAGTCCGTGGCGATCACCTCCGCGCTCACGTCGCCATCCACAATGTTGCAGATGTCCACATAGTGCTTCATCACCTTGTCCGTGCCGCTGATGCCTTCTTTGGCCATCAATGAAGGATTGGTGGTTACGCCGTCGAGGATCCCGAGGTCCTGCGCTTCCTTGATCTGCGCCAAGCTGGCGGTGTCGATGAAAAATTTCATGGCGCGAAGGTAATAGTTCCGGTAGCGGTTCGAATGCAGGTCCTGCGGGAGGCCTTGATGGAACCCCTGAAAATACCTCATGCAACGCAAAAACGGCCCAGCTTTCGCCGGGCCGTTCGCCTTACGTTCTGTATGGGGTTATTTCACCCAACGCACCGTAGCCGCCTGCCCATTGCTGAGCAACCGCACGGTATACACGCCGCTGGAAAAGCCCAGCAAGGGCAACTCCACACGGTCCATGGCAGGTGCGGCTTGTGCATATACTTGATTGCCTTGTGCATCGTACACTGTGATCGCGATCCTTGTTGAAGGTCCAAAGGCAGTAGCAGCACGGGTGTTTGGGCAGGGTTTTGCTGCAAGCTGAAGCCATTTGTGGCTGCTTCCACGGGCTGAATTCCACTGATGATATCCAAGCCCGTGATGTTCTGCGCGTAAACGCCAGCCAGCGCGCGGTCGTCTTCCCAAACCACTACTACTTGGCCGTTGCTCAAGCCGCTGCTTTGGATGTCGCCTTTGTTACTGTTTACCGTGCTAAGGTCCATTTGCGCGGGCACATCAACCGGTAAACCGTTCAAGTCCACGCGGGTTGAAGCGATGTGTTCCTGGCCGAACGCGCCCTGGTACGTTACGATCACTGCACCGTCCACCGTGGCGGAGATGTCGGCCGGTACCGGGCCATTGGGAGCGATCAGGATTACAGGCACGGCTTGATCGCCCAATTGACGTACACCGGCGGTGTCCACACGTTGCACCAGTAGCCCCGATTGACCTTGAGCGCCATCGGTTCCTTGAATGGGGACCATCAAGCCGGCCGCATCATTCAGCCATACAAGCTTTTTCCCGGCCGTGAATTTCTGGATGCCGGCATCGTTGTCCATGCGCGTTCCCGTTGCGCTCCACAAGGATCCATCCCCGCGCACACGTTGCACGAATACATCGGTGAAGCTGGGATTGTCCGGGTTGGAACTGTCAAAAGCGAGGTAGATGCCGTCTTGCCCATCGGCCACCGGGGCGGGGAAGAAGAAGCCGGGGATCGTTTGGGTGGAGACAACAACAGGGGCTGTCCACACCGGAAAGCCTGCTGCATCGTAACGCTGCGCATACATGGTAGCGGGAGTGAGGAAGAATGAACCTTCCAGTTCGTATTGAATAATGAAACCGCCATCGGTAGTGGCCACCGGTACCGGGCGCGATACCCGCGTGGCTTCCGCTATCAAATTGGGCGACAGCAAAAGCGGGTCGCCTGCTGGGCCTACCAGTTGAACGGCAATTTGCCCAGGTGAGTCATTGGTGTTCCAAGCAATTGCCGTGTTGCCGTTGCTTAGGCAAGCCACGGACGGAGCAAGCCCCGTGGTGCCCGGCGTGGGCAGCTCAACGCCGTCGGCTCCCCAGAGGTTGTTACCGTCCGGGTCGATCTTGTAGGCTACGATGTCCAATGCGCCAGTGCGTTCATCCTGAAAGGCCACTACGGCATTGCCGTCGGCATCGGTTTTCAAATCGGACCGGTAAATAGCGGAGTTTTGCGGGTGATCGCTTACTACCAAGCCATCGTCTGCCCAAAGTCGGTTTCCTGCTGCGTCCATGCGTTGCATGTGCAGTTCATAGTTTCCGGCAACGGTTTCGAACCAGCAGGAGTAGGTGCTGCCGTCCGGCCCGTCAGTGATCAGCATGGAGCCTGCATCGTTCCCGCTGGCGGCGCGCACGGCGGTGTTCATGGAAACATCGGTTGTCCATTGGGCCTGTGCCGAACAGGCAGCCGCAATCAGCAATGGGGTAAAGTACTTATTCATCTACCTTGGGATTGTGGAAATGCCTCCGCGATAATCCGCAGAAAGCATACCCTGGTTCATTACAAAGCAAAGGTCCAACCCCAGAAAAATCAAGCGCCGGACTTCACGTTATTTATACTCGCGTAGCACGAGCTTTTCGAACCACCGGCCGGGCAGGAGCTTCTTCATCACCACGGCCACGCGTTGCATGCCGTGTGCTGCATGGTAAACGCTTTTCGGCCGCCGCGCAGCCATGATCTTTTCCACCAGCACGGCCACTTCATCGGGGTCGTGACTGTAATGCAGGCTGCTGGAAAGCACTTCCATGGCGCGCTCGTAGCCTTTTCGATAGGCTTCGCCAATTACCGCAGGCTTGATCCGGTTGGCGCCGATGTTGGTCTTGTATTCGCCGGGCTGAAGGCTGCATACGTTGATGCCGAAAGCCGCAACCTCCGTGCTCAATGCTTCCGTATAGCGCTCCAAGGCCGCTTTTGCTGCGCTGTAGAAACCACGGTACGGCAAACCGAAATTGGCCGCCAGGCTCGTGATGTTGATGATGGTTCCACTGCCCTGCGCACGCATGCCCGGCAGCACGGCCCGGCATACACGGTGCGGGCCTACCACGTCCGCATCAAACACGGAATGTGCCTGATCTGCGCTTAGATCCTCAGTAGCCCCTTGGATCCCAACGCCGGCGTTGTTCACCAAAACGTCGATGCGGCCGGCTTGCTTCAACACTTCGGCCACAGCCTGCTGAACGGAGCTTTCATCCGTTACATCCAAGGCCACCAAGCTGTAGTTCGAAGGTTGCTCGCCCGGCTTCCGCGAGGTGCCGAACACGTAGTGCCCGTTCCGCGCCAAGCGCTCGCAAATGGCTTTTCCGATGCCGCTTGATCCGCCTGTAACCAGGACCACCTTGGGGGCGCTGTGCATCGATAGGGAGAAAAAAATTGGGGCAAGCTCCTCATATCGCTCCGCTACGACCACCTACCCTTGCTGCCTTCCGGCCCTGGGGGATTCAGCAGGAGCTGGACGTACAAGACTTGCCCCGGCGCAAAGGTAAGGTTTACTTCGGGTTTTGCACCACCGGGACGCAGAGGATGCGCGAGTCTTGGGGCTTAAGCCGGGAGACTTGCGTCCACGAGCCGAAAGTCGACTCTCTTTTAATTGGTATAACTGATCGAATTAACGTCACACGATGTTTTTTACTTCCAAACGTTGCACTTCAGGGCCTAAGCGGAAGGTGGCCTTTTGACCTTTTTTCTTTCCCAACAAGGCTTGCGCGATGGGGGCGAAGTAGGCAATGCGGCCTTCCGCCACGTTTGCTTCATCAACGCCTACCAACGTGAAGGTGCGTTCTACGCCTTTTTGCTTGCCGTCCAAGATCACAAAGGTCACTGTGGCGCCGAAGCGGACCTCTTTGTTGGGCTTAGATCCGGGTTCCACGATGCGGGCGCTGGCGATGCGCTCTTCCAGCAGTGTGACCTTGCCGTTGATCTCCGCCAACTCCCGGCGCCGGGCGACTTCGTCGGTGGTCTGGACTTCGGTGCGTTCACGTTCCAGCTCTTCGCGCTCATTATGCAACAGACGCAGGCCGCGGGGCGTTACCAATTTGTCCAAATTGTGCGGGCAATGGCGCGCGCTGCGGAATGAAGATGGGCTCTTCCTGGTCGTCTTCACGCACAAATCCACGGCTCATGGGGCAAAGGTCGCTGTTTGGCCTTGGGGGACGGAATTTGAAACGGGATCGTCTTTCGACAGTATCACAGGATTTATAGGATTGAGGCGGGCTGGAAGCCCTATAACGGAACCCACTCGGGAAAAACCCGAGCGGGTGCGCGCGTGCGTGCTAAAAGCAAACGGGGCGCATCATTGGCGCGCCCCGTTCAGGTTTCAGATCGGGGAAAGGCTACTGCTTCACGAACTTCGATGTGTAGTGAAGACCTGCACCTTGGACTTTCACCAAGTACATGCCGGGACTCAACGTGGACACGTCCAATGCACTGTTGAGCAATGAAGGGCGCAACACGGTCTTACCGGAGAGGTCGGAAACAGTGATGTCGCTTCCTGAAAGATCTTCCGCGGTGCGCAGTTGGAGCTTGTCCATTGCCGGGGAGGGGAAAATACTGAACGCCGCAGCCGGCAGAGAAGATATACCTACACTGCTCTGACCTTCAACCAGCTGCAAAGTTCCGTTGATGGCTGGTTCGAAGATGTGCTCCACGGAACCGTCCGGCCATTTGATGGTCACTTCGCTAACCGCATCATCCGTGCCCAGTCCGAAGTGGGCGGTGAGCGTGCTCATGTAACGGAAGCCGTCGCCGCTGCGGATGTCGCGGATCTGCGTGCCCAAAGCGCTGGTTACTTCGATGCGCGCCCCAATTGCGCTCGTGTTGCTGTTGACGCCTGTTGCCAATACGTTGATCCAGTTGTTGTCGTTGCCTTGGTTCATCCAAATGGTGCCTCCGTTCTGGATGTCCAGGAAGCCGTCGTTGTTGAGGTCGCCAATGGGTCCGTTATTTGCCGGGATCAAGGTTTGCGTGAAGGTCATGTCGCCGTTGTTCAGCATCAGCGCGCCGCCGCCGAGCACGTCTACGTATCCGTCGTTGTTGAAGTCCTGCGCCACGAACTCGATGCTGGTGCCGGTGAACAAGTCATAGCCGGAACCCACGGTGACGTTGGTAAAGGTGGTACCATCATTGCGCATCAGTTTGTGGCCGCCGCCGCTGAAGGAACTTGCGCCGATCATTACGTCCATATCCCCGTCGTTGTCGAAATCACCCCAAGCACTGCTCCAACTTTGCTGGTAGTCCGTGAGGTTCATCGCGGGCGCAACGTCGGTGAACGTGCCATCACCGTTGTTGTGCCATAGTTGGTCGATGCTGGCCGCACTGCCTGCGCCGCGGCATTTGGCGATGAACATGTCGCTGAGGCCGTCGTTGTCGTAGTCGATCCAGATGCTGCCGTAGTTGCCGCCGTCCGGAGTGTCGCCCAAGCCGCCCTGATGCCACGTCCACGTGCCGTCACCGTTGTTGATGTAGTAAACGTTCGGTGCCACGTCATGGCAGCTGAATGCGTCCAACAGCCCGTCGTTATTGATATCCACCAGGTTGCTACGTTGGCAGAAGATGTATTCCGGCTGGGAGACCTCGGTGTATGCGGTGCCATCGTCGTTCGCCATCATAAAGGTGAGGCCGCCGCCAGCGTACACCAGGTCGTTGTAGCCGTTGCCATCGAGATCGCCAGCGCACATGCTCCAATATGGTGTGTTGTCCGCGTTGGTAGTGGTATAAGCCACGTTGTTGAACCCGCCACCGGGCAATTGGTAGTTGATGTTGATCTGGTTCTCGTTCACGGAAACCGCATCATCCAAACCGTCCGCGTTCATGTCCACTACACAATTGGCGTATGAAGTAGCGGGCACGTACTGCGCTGTGAACCCACCGGGTGGAGGCGGGGGAGGTGGCGCGTACATCACCTGAAAGGTGAAACCTGCCGACGTCCAGTTATCATCGAACGCAATGTAGTAAGTGGTGCCGGCGGTCACGTTGAAATTCACCACCGAAGTATACCCGGAGCCGGAGTCATCGTCACCAGCGTAGCATGTCAGGTTGCCGCAGGTTCCAACGTAAACATGTACACGCGTGTCGACGCCGCCATTTTGCGTCAGGTTGGTTGTTACGCGGATCACCGTGTCGAAGGTGGTTGTGTAGCTATACCATTCCCCGGCACTGGCATTGTTGTTACCGGTGAAGCATGATGGGCTCGGCATTTCCGTGCCGTTAATAGCCGAAATGTAGTAGCTATTGATGCCCACGGCCACCGCAGTGGCACAGGTGTTCTGGGCTTGGGCTTGCCATGCGATCATGGCCGTGGCCAGCAGGAGTAACGAACGTTTCATGGGCGGGTGGTTTGGTGTGAAGTTAGGTTATTGGCAAGTGTCCGGTAAGGAATTAATCCATTCCCCGATCAACGAAATGGCTTCTTCATGGCGCACCGTGCGGCCCATTAAGGGCATGCGCACCGCTTCTTCCGTGGAACTGATGCGGTAGTACATCATGCTGCGCGCTGCATTCCCGGCCGCCACGACATAAGTCTGGCCCGCATCGATCGGGTCTTCCGGCGGGACGCAAATGCCCAAGTTCACCGGGCTTGATGTTTCGCTCCAGGCAAAACGCATCGGCCGATAGTCGCAATGCCGCCCCGTTGCATGGCAATGCGAGCAGTTCATGTCCAAGTAAGCCCGTACGCGCCGCTCCAGCGTTTCATCAGGATCATCCCATTTTGCGACGGTCTCAATGTTCGCTGGATAGCCGCTTTGCAGGTATCCTGCCGCTTCCCATTTGGCTAATTGGTTCATCCGCCCTTCCGCATAGGCCATCGTAGAATTCAGGTTCTGCGGCTTAGGCCCGATGGGAATGGGCTGGTCGTAATACTTATGGCAGGTGAAGCATTCCACATCGCTGGGGATGCGGTAGTTTTCATCATGTGAACCCCCAACGCATCGGTCCAGGTGAACTGCGTGAATGAACCGCTGAGGTCTTGGAAGGCTTCCGTCTGATCCGCGTTCCACACGTAGTCCGCGAATTCCCATTGCCCGGCCTTTTTGTACATCAGCCGTGTTTCGATCAACCGGCGGGTTCCGGCGGGCTGAACATTGTCGTAGTAAAAGGTCTTGATCAATACGGCGCCATCCGGGAAATCCAGCGCGGTGCTGTCGCTGGCATAGACAGCCTTGCTGCCCGCAGGCATCCACACGAAACGGAATTTGTGTGCATAGTCGGTAAAGAGCGGCGTGATCGGCTCGTAAGGCAGAACCCCCGCCACGGGCTGCTGGTCCGCCACATTGCCCGAGAAGAAATTGTAGTGGGAAAGCGTTGCGTAGGGCACCGAGTCCATGTTGAATACCACCGGTGATCCAGGCACCGGCGCGGGATTTACCACCGGGTCTTCCGGGGCATCCTTCCGGCATGCCGCAAAAGCCGCGACGATGCCGATAAGTAAGAAGACCGTGATGGGTTTACCGGACATGGAGCGTTAAACGGTGCAATGTGGGAATTCCCGGGATATGACGGGGCACGAAAATGAAGAGTTGCCCCGGCGCATTGCTACGCACGGACATGAGACCTCACACACGCACCCTACGCGTTCGCGAGAGCCACAAGCCCAACATCGTCAATCCCGCCACCACCAACAGCACTTCAAAGCCCATTTTGTAACCGAAGAACAACTGTTGTGAGTACATCCGAATAAAGTAGGTGATGATGGGCGCAGCAATGCACACCCAAGGCACCCAGCGTTCCTGCGGCACAGCTTTGAAAAAGATGCCGAATGCGAACAGGCCAAGCAAAGGTCCGTAGGTGAAGCCTGCAATGTCGAACAGCGTTTTGATAACCGTAGGCGTGGCCAACCAGTGGAAGTAGAGGATGAACAGCAGGAACAGCCCCGCCATGCCCAAATGGACCCGTTGGCGCACGCGTTTCTGCTTGGCATCGTCCCAGCCCCGGTCGCGGATGCCGATGAGGTCGATGCAGGTGCTGGCTGTGAGCGCCGTAAGCGCGCCATCGGCGCTGGGGAAGAGTGCGCTGATGAGGCCAATGATGAACAACAGCCCCAGCCACGGTGGGAAATGCTGCAAGGCAAGTGTTGGAAAAACGTCATCCGAATGGGCGGGAAGCGGAAGCCCGTTGCGTTGCACATACAAGTACAGCAGTGAGCCCAACAACAAAAAGAGCAGGTTCGCGCCCAGCAGGATCACGCTGAAAACGCGCATGTTCTTCTTCGAACCTTCCACGGTGGAAACGCTTAAGTTTTTCTGCATCATCTCCTGGTCCAATCCCGTCATTGCAATGGTGATGAAGATGCCTGCCAACACCTGCTTCAAAAAGAAGCTGTCGCTGCGCCAGTCCAAGTCCAGTATGCGCATGCTGCCACTTGCTTTCAGTGCCGGAAGCCAACCGCCCATGCCCGCGCTTTGGGTGATGTAAACGATGGTGCCGATCAACGCCCCGATCATGAACACGGTTTGCAGCGTATCGGTCCACACGATGGTCTTCACGCCGCCCTTCAGCGTGTAAAGCACGATCATCACCATTACGATGAAAGCTGTTACTTCAAACGGTACGCCCATGGCATCGAGCACGAAGAGCTGGATAACATTCAGCACCACGAAGATCCGGATGGTGGCCCCGGCCAAGCGGCTCAAAATGAAGAACGAAGCGCCGGTGCGATAACTCCGCATGCCGAAACGCTCCCGCAAATAGCCGTAGATGCTGGTGAGTTGAAGCCGATAGTACAGCGGCAACAGCACGCCCGCCACAACCCAATAGCCGATCGCAAAGCCGAACACCAACTGGAAATAAGTCCATGCCTTGGCATCCACATACCCCGGCACGCTAATGAAGGTGACGCCGCTGAGCGAGGTGCCGATCATTCCGAACGCCACAACATACCACAGGCTCTTGCGGTCGCCGCTGTAGAAAGAATGCTCCCCCGCGCCACGCGAGGTGTACCAGGCGATGCCCAGCAGCACCAGGAAGTAGCCGAAGACGATGGCAAGCAGCAGGTAAGGGCTCATGGACGGTAAAAGAACGTTGTGCGGAAGGCTTCCACATGGGAAAGGCTTGTGAGTTGTCCAGTGTCGGTTGTGGGTACTTCGGATTGTGAATTAGGCTGGCCTTCAACCCACCGCGATCTCTATGTCTCTGTGCCTCTGTGGTGAAAAACCCACCGGCCCCTACCTTCGCCGCATGGCACAAAAGCCCTCAACTCCCAAGGGTACCCGCGACTTCTCCCCGCAAGAGATGCTCCGCCGCAAGTACATTTTTAGCACCATTGAAAAGGTGTTCCGCACTTACGGTTTTCTTCCGCTGGAAACACCTGCGATGGAAAACCTCAGCACCCTCACAGGCAAGTATGGCGAAGAGGGCGACCGCTTGATCTTCAAAGTGCTCAACAGCGGGGATTTCATGAATGAGGTCAAGGAGAGAATTGATGCGAAATATGGCTCAGAGACCGTGGAACTACCAATGAGGTGATTCAGGAAAGAGATTGACGATCGCGCAAGTTCGCGCTTCAGAAATTTCTGAAAAAGCCCTACGCTACGACCTCACCGTGCCCTTTGCGCGCTACGTAGTGCAGCACCAGAACGAGATCACCTTCCCTTTCAAGCGGTACCAGATCCAACCCGTGTGGCGTGCAGACCGTCCCCAGAAAGGCCGCTACCGCGAGTTCTACCAGTGCGATGCTGACGTGATCGGCAGCAAGAGCTTGTTGAATGAGGTTGATCTACTGCTAATAATGCGCGAAGTTTTCGCGGCACTTGGACTAAATGTGCAGATTCTCGTGAATAATCGAAAGGTTCTTTCAGGCATGGCCAAACTCTTCAAGGTGGAAGAACGTTTGGTCGACTTTGTTACCATACTGGACAAATTTGATAAGATTGGCGTTGCTGTTCTTGATGAATACCGCAAGGCTGGTTTTCCAGAGGATGCGGTTGCTCGAATCGAGCAATTCGTAATGATGAAGGACTCAGTGCAAATGACACCTCGCGGAACATACTTGAGAAGAAGCTGCGAAGACTGCGTTCCAGCGGCGTTGACAGGCTTGGATGAAATTGATGCGCTTAGGAACTTTTCGAACGCTATTTCCAATGGACGCTGAAGAATCCTTTGAAGTGGACCTCTTACTTGCACGGGGATTGAATTACTATACCGGTACCATTTTCGAAGTGAAAGCGCTCGAAGGCACATTGCAAAGCAGCATCTGCGGCGGTGGCCGGTACGACGATCTCACAGGCATTTTCGGCTTGAAGGACATGAGCGGCGTGGGCATCAGCTTCGGCGCGGACCGCATCTACGACGTGCTGTTGGAGACGAACAAATTTCCGGCGCAACTGGGCCAAAGCACAAGGTTGCTCTTCGCGAATTTCGGTGAAGCGGAAGCGCTGCACTGCCTAAAACTGCTGCGCCAAATGCGCGAGGCCGGTATCGCCGCTGAGCTCTATCCCGATGCGGTGAAAATGGCCAAGCAATTCAAGTACGCCGATGACAAAGGCATCCCTTTCGTGGCCATCATCGGTGAGAACGAAATGAAGCAAGGCCTCGTGACCGTGAAGGACATGAAGAGCAGCGAGCAGAAGGCGGTGAAGGCCGACGATTTGCAAAGTGTGATAATGTAACCAGCTGTACCGTCGACCCATTGGGTCGACAAAGCCTCAACACGCAATGAAGCCCCACCAAATAGGAACCATCGGCCTCGAACTCGCCGAGCTTGACCACATCCTTTCCACAGGAAGCCCCATCGCGCTCAGCACCGACGCCACAGCCGCCGTAAAGCGCTGCCATGCCTACCTGCGCGACCGCCTGAAGAAGAGCGATGCGCCGATCTACGGCGTGAACACCGGCTTCGGCGCGTTGGCAGACACCAGCATTCCGAAAGACAAACTCACGCAGCTCCAGAAGAACCTCGTGATGAGCCACGCCTGCGGCACCGGCGATCCCGTTGCGGCGGAGATCGTGCGCGTTATGCTGGTGCTGAAGGTGCAGAATATGGCCTTCGGGCACAGTGCCGTGGCCATCGGTACGGTGCAACGCTACATCGACATGTACAATGCGGACATGTTGCCAGTGGTGTACGAGCGCGGTTCCCTCGGAGCTTCCGGCGATCTTGCTCCCTTGGCGCACTTGGCCTTGCCCTTGCTGGGCTTGGGCGAAGTGGTATTAAAGGGCAAGCGCATGAAAACCGCGCAAGCCTTGAAACAATTGGGCTGGAAACCGTTGGAACTCGGTCCCAAGGAAGGCTTGGCGCTGCTGAACGGCACGCAGTTCATGTGCGCGTTCGCGTCGCTGCTCACGTTGAAGGCGAACCGCTTGGCGCAAGTCGCCGATGTGATCGCAACGATGTCACTAGAAGCGTTCGATGGCCGTACGGAACCGTTCCATGCCTCAGTGCATGCGGTGCGTCCACATCCCGGACAGGCCGTGGTGGCCGGGCATGTCCGTGATCTGCTGAAAGGTAGCGCCATCGCGAAGCGCGCCAAGAAACATGTGCAAGATCCGTACTCCTTCCGTTGTGTGCCGCAAGTACACGGTGCATCACGCGATGCGATCGCTTATGTGGAGCGTGTGGTGGAGCGCGAACTGGAATCGGTGACGGACAATCCCACCGTATTCGAGGATGAGGACTTGATCGTGAGCGCTGGCAATTTCCACGGGCAACCGTTGGCGCTGGCATTGGATTTCCTCGCCATCGCCCTCGCGGAATTCGGCAGCATCAGCGAGCGTCGGACCTACAAACTACTGAGCGGCCAGCGCGGATTGCCTGCGTTTTTAGTGGCTCATCCCGGCCTCAACAGCGGCTTCATGATCCCGCAGTACGCATCGGCGTCGTTGGTGAGCGCCAACAAACAACGCTGCATGCCCAACAGCGTGGACACCATCGACAGCAGCAACGGACAGGAAGACCATGTAAGCATGGGCGCAGCGGCCGCGATCAAAACATGGCAAGTTGCCGAAGACGTGGAGCGCATCCTCGCAATCGAACTCTTCAACGCCGCACAGGCATTGGATTTCCGTAAGCCGCTCAAATCGTCCAAGTCCATCGAGGCTTTGCACGCCGCATTCCGCAAACAAGTGCCCTTCGTGAAAGACGATGTAGTGATGCACGATCTGATGGAGAATGCACTAAAGTTCGTGCGTTCATCGGATCTGCTGTTGGTGTAATTGACGAATGACCATCTACCTCCTTCCCGGCGTAGGCTGCGATAAGCGGCTCTACTCCCGGATCGAACTGCCGGGCCATGAGGTGAAAGTGCTGGAATGGCCGCCGTTTTCCAAGGGTTGCACGTTGGCGGAGCTGGCTGCTGATATGCGCGCCGGCGTAGATGCAACACAGCCGCACATCCTCGCTGGTGTGAGCATGGGCGGCATGGTGGCGCAGGAGTTAGCGATGTTCACCAAACCTCAAAAAGTGATCCTGATCTCCACTTGGACCAGCCCAAGCGAGTTTCCACGGCATGTCCGGTTCGGGCGGGCTTTGCATCTGCCTAACCTCATTGGCTCGTTCACCATGTGGGCCACTTGGCCATTCAAGCGCATGCTGGGCGAACGCGACCGTGCTACGGACCGGCTTCTCTGGGACATGGCGCGGCAGCAGACCGCGCCAAAGATCAAACGCGGTGTACAAGCAGTTTTGCGATGGCAGGGTTCGCGGTGGCACGGGCGCGTCGTGCGCATCCACGGTACCAACGACCACGTGATCCCCTTGGGTTTTCCGGTGGATCATGCCATTGTGAACGGTGCACACATCATGATCCTGAACCGCGCAGCGGAAGTTTCGCGCAGCCTGCAAGCGGCAATCGCGTCTTAGTGCGATATTCACGCCCGGAATGGAAGACCTTTTTACCCTAAGCGCGCTTATAAGCCTCATCACGTTGGCTTTGTTGGAAATCGTGCTCGGCATCGACAACGTGATCTTCGTGAGCATCATTCTGGGCCGAATGCCCGAAAAGGACCGCGCACGCGGTCGCAAGCTTTGGATGATTTTCGGCATCCTCATGCGGGCCGCGTTGCTGCTGGGCCTCACTACGTTGGTGAAGCATGGCGACAAGCCGTTGTTCGGCATCGCCGGATACGATTTCACATTGCGGCATGTGATCCTCTTCGCGGGTGGACTCTTCCTACTTTACAAGGCCGTGATGGAGATCCACGAAAAGTTGGAAGGGGAGGAGGGACACAAGGAAGCGAACGTGAAAGCCAAAAGCTTCGGTGCATTGATGGCCCAGATCATCCTCGTGGACGCGGTGTTCTCCTTCGACAGCATCCTCACTGCCATCGGCTTGGGCAAACATGTTGAGGTGATGATCGCCGCAGTGATCATCGCCATGTTCGTTATGTTCTTTTTCGCGCAGGCCATCAGCAGCTTCATCGAAAAGCATCCGGCGCTGAAGATGCTCGCGCTTTCTTTCCTCGTGATGGTGGGCTTTATGCTCTTCTTCGAGGGCCTCGAACCGTTGCACCACAGTGAGATCCCCAAAGGTTATGCTTACGTGGCCATGGCCTTCAGCTTCGGCGTGGAGTTGCTGAACATGAAGATGCGGAAGGGGAAGGTGAGAGAGACAAAAGGTTAGAGGCTGTCCTATGTCTAATGTCATACGCATGCTCGAAGCATAGGACATAAGACAACCAGCATAGGACGTTCTCCCACCTCACTGCGCTCCCCCAAAAACGTACTGCACCATGTTCGCCCCCATGCGCAACGCGGTGTTGTGCAGCTCCGGCGGGTCATTGTGTACGTCGCGATCTTCCCAGCCATCGCCGAGGTCGCATTGATAGTCGTAGTAGCAGACCAGGCGACCTTCCCAAATTAAGCCGAAGCCTTGCGCTGGCAGGCCGTCGTGCTCGTGGATCTTCGGCAAGCCCTTAGGGAAGTCGAATTTCTGGTGGTAGACGGGATGTGCGAAGGGCAGCTCTACAAATTCCAGTTCAGGGAACACCGTCTTCATGGCGGGCCGCAGGAATTTGTCGATGCCGTAGTTGTCGCTCACGTGTAGAAAGCCACCGCCGATGAGGTAGTTCCGCAGGTTCTCCGCCTCTTGTGCGCTAAAGGTGATGTTACCGTGACCGGTGACGTCCAACCAGGGATACGTAAAGATGTCCGGGCTGCCTACATCAACATTCGGCACTTCGGTATTGATGTTCATACCGAGCTGCTCGTTGCAGAACTTTACGAGGTTGGGCACGGCGGTGGGGTTGGCGTACCAATCGCCGCCACCGTTGTACTTCATCACCGCAAGCTGATAAGTGCCTTGGGCAGATGCATTGAAGCCGATGGCAATTGCTAAGGCAAGGAGCGAAGCGCGCATGGTGCAAAGTTAGCCGTCGCCCGCTCTCGCGTTCCCGTTCCCGAACGCGCGCGCTCGCGTTTTTCGCGAGTGCGCCTGCATTACAACCGCCTCTGGCGGCTCCCAAACGCTCAAAGCAAATTAACGCTGTGCGAAGTTCATCCACGTGCAAGCCGCAATGGCTGCGGTCTCCGTGCGTAACCTCGCTTTGCCAAGGCTCACAGGCTGAAAGCCTTTCGCCAAAAGCAGTTCCGCTTCCTCCGGTGTGAAATCACCTTCGGGACCGATCAACATCAGCGCGTCCAGCTTCGGGTCGTAGGCCGAAGTGAGATCAACATGATCACCTTCACACCAGCCAAAGAATTTTTGGGGACAAGTGGTAACTGCCAATTCCTTCAACTTGATCAACTCATCAAGCTGTGGCAGCCACTTGCGCTGGCTTTGCTTCATCGCACCCACCAGCACTTTTTCCATACGATCATGGCGGATCTTATCCCGTTCAGTGCGCTGCGTAAGGACCGGTGTGATGCGGTCTACGCCGATTTCCGTCGCCTTTTCAAGGAACCACTCGAAACGGTCCATTTGCTTGGTAGGTGACACGGCTAAGTGGATGCGGGCCGTACGTTCCGGTCCTTGCGTTTCCTTCCGCAGCACGTGCAGAGCACATCCGCGTTTGGTCGTTTCCGTGATCTCCGCCTCGGCGAACGTGCCCTTGCCGTCCAGCAGGCCGATCACGTGGCCCGCTTGCAAGCGCAATACGTTGATGGCGTGGTGTGCTTCTTCTTGCGGAAGTTCAACTACGGCTTTGCCCAGATCAGGGCAGTGGAACAAATGCATCGCAAACGCTGCCGTTATTCCATGCCCGGTTTCTTCTCTTCCTCCGCAATGATCTTCGCGCCCTTCACCGTGGTGGTGTCCGAAATGCCCCCGAGAACCTCGATGTTCACGCCGTCGCTGAGGCCCGTTTTCACGTATGTCTTCTTCCACTTCTCGGCATCCTTCACGTCCACGAACGCGCTGTCGCCTTTGTCGTTGAAGGAGATCACGCTCTCGGGTATGCTCAGCACACTGTCGCGGCGGTCCAGCACGATGTCCGCGTTGGCACTGTAGCCCGCGCGCAGGGTCTGGCCTTCCTTCACTTTCACCGCTGCGCGGATCTCGAACTGGATGGCACCGTTCACTTCCACGCCTTTGGGCGCGATGTATTCCAGATCGGCATTCCACGTAGCACTATCGATGGCACCCACGGTGAGCACCACCGGCATGCCCAAACGCACTTTGCCCACTTCGCTCTCGTCCACGTTGCCTTTGAAGATGAGGTCCTTCATGTCCGCCACGGTGGCGATGGTGGTGCCTTCGTTGAAGTTGTTCCGCTCGATCACGCTCGTGCCCACTTTTACGGGAACATCCAGCACCATGCCGTTGATGGTGCTGCGGACGATGGTGTTGCTGGCGCCCTTGCTGTTTTTGCTGATGCCGTCGCGCACGAGTTGCAGCGCATCCTGCGCGGCATCTTGTTCCTGCTTGGCGTTGCGCAAGGCGATGTCGTAAGTCTGCATTTCACTTGCTGCGATCACGCCTTTGTCAGCCAAGGGTTTGTTACGGTCGAAATTCATCTGCGCATTGGTCACCGCGATGGCGGCGCTGTTCACGCGGCCCTCCGCCTGGTTCAGCGAGAGCATGTCCGGCACGATCTGGATGATGGCGAGCTTGTCACCTTCAACCACCTTCTGGCCGGCCTCAACAAAAAGCTGACGGATCACGCCGCTCACCACCGGTTTGATGTCGATCTCCTGCCGGGGCTCGATGCTGCCGTTGGCCACCGTCTTTTTCACGATGGTGGCCGTTTTGGGCTTGTCCAGCTTGAACTCGGGCGGCTTGGTCACGCTCTTTTGGTAGAGGAACCAGAGCGTCCAGATGAACAGGACTGCCAATAGGATGAGGACGAGGTATTTCAGGACTTTTTTCATGCTTGGACCGCCGAAGCTCGGCGAAGGCGTTATTTTTTTGTTTGCGGCGTGTCGGCAGGGGGCTGGTATGGGCGATGCATGCATCGCCCATACCAGCCCCTATTCGGCCCGTAGTGCGTCAACTGGTTTTATGCTTAAGGCGCGGCGCGCCGGTATGTATCCGGCCAACAGGCCGCTTAAGATCAATACGACCAAGGCCACGATGGCAACGTTCAGTTTCACTTCGGGGTTCTGGAAAAAGCCGCCTTCGATATTCATGGCGTTGATGCCTTCCAGCACGCCGACCCCCGCCAATAGCCCGAAGTAGCCGGCGATGAAGGTGAGCGTGAGTGCTTCCAGCATGATCTGCCCGGTGATGTTGCCCGGCCGCGCACCGATGCTGCGCCGGATGACGATCTCCTTGGTGCGTTCTTTCACGATCACCAGCATAATGTTGCTGATGCCGATGACGCCCGCGATCAACGTGAGAAGCCCCACGAACCAGCTCAGCCCGGCAATGGCGACAAAGAGCATGTTCATTTGCTGGAATACTTCCTGCAAGTTGAAGCCGCCGAAAGCCAACGGGTCGTTGGGATCCACTTTGTGGCGCTTCGCCATCAATGCTTTGGCGCGGTCCTGCACATCGGCCACGTCCACACCTTCCTTCGCACTTATGCTGAACCAATGCACGGTATTAAGGCTGTTGAAGGCGCGTTGGAACGTGGTGAACGGAATGTAGATCGTGCTGGTGGCGCCGTCGTCATGGTTTGCATTGGCTTTCGGCAAATGCGTGCCCACCACTTGGAAGAATACGCCCTGTATCCGGATGTATTTGCCGATCGGATCTTCTACGCCGAACAACGTCTCCACCACCTTGGGGCCGATCACGCACACTTTTCGGCCGTCGTGGATGTCTTTCGCGTTCAGGAAGCGCCCTTCGGGAATTTCAGCCGCTTGGAAATACATCACGTCCGGCATGTCGCCATTCACGTTGAAACCCGCGTTTTTGTCTTTGTAACTTACATTGTTCGCACCGCGCCACCCGCCGAGTTGCAGCCGCGGCGCCACTTTGTCCACGCCTTCAATGCTCTTGATGGCGGCAATGTCGCTGTTGTCGAAATCGAAGCCGCGTCCCCGTTTGAAACCCGCGTAGGGAAGTGAGGTGACCTGTGTCCACATGAAGCAGCTGTTGGTGGCCCAGCCCTCGAAGCCGCCCATCACGCCGTTGCTCAGCCCGCGCCCCATGCCCAGCATGATCACCAGCATGAAGATCCCCCAGAACACGCCGAACATCGTGAGCCCGCTCCGCAGCTTGTTCCGCCGCAGGGTGGTCCAGATCTCGTTCCAGCGCTCGCTATCGAACATGGGTCAAGGGTTTAACCGCGGAGGGCGCGGAGAACGCGGAGAAGAGCTTCGCCGCTGTGGGATCTGATCCAGGGTTGGTGCAATGCGAACTGTGTTGAAGCGGGCGCGGCCACGTATTTTCTGATCGTCTGATCGTCTGATCTTCTGATCGGCACTCTCCGCGTTCTCCGCGCCCTTTGCGGTTTTTCTTCCCTTTCTCATTCGTCCCGCAGTGCTTCAATGGGCCGTATCGCCGCCGCGCGCCGTGCCGGTATCAACCCCGCCAATGCGCCACTGATGATGAGCACGGTGGTGGCATAAAGCGCCACTTTTATGTCCACAGTGGGGTTACGGAACATCTCGTTTCCCGGGATGGCTTTGCTCAAACTTTCCAGCAGGCCAACTCCGCACACCAGCCCGAAGTAGCCCGCCACTGCGCTTACGAACACAGCTTCCATAATGACCTGTCCGGTAACGTTGGCCGGCGTGGCCCCCAGTGCCTTCCGGATGCCGATCTCCCGCGTTCGCTCCTTCACGACGATCAACATGATGTTGCTAACGCCAACAATGCCCGCTACGATGGTGCCGATGCCGATGATCCACAGAAAAGCGTTGATCCCACCGAAGATCTTTCCGAACATGTCCGCATTCTCCACGTTGTTGTTCACATAAATCGCCTGTTCGTCCGTTGGGTCGAAGCGGTGCCGGGAGGAAAGCACCGCAACCGCGCGCTGTTGCGCTTGTGCAGCGCCCACGAGCGAACCATCGCTGAAGCTGAAGCTGATCTTGTCCACGTCCTGCTGGGCGTTGAAAACACGTTGCGCCACGCTGAGCGGGATGAACACTTGGCTGCTTTGGTTCTGGCCTTGGCCACCGGATTCGAATTGGTAAACACCCACGACCTGGAACGGGATGTTGTTCACCTGGATCCATTGATCGATCGGGTCTTCGCCCTTGAACAGTGCGTCGCGGCAATCCTCCGCGATCACGATCACTTTGCGCGTACGTTGCTGGTCCATCTCATTGATGAAGCGGCCGCTGAGGATCACCTGGTTCTGAAGGTCCGTGATGTCCGGGGTAACGCCGTTGATGGTGAAATTGCCGAAATTTTTACCCCGGCTCAAGGAGCTGTTGCCGCGCCACACGCGGAAGTTGCCGGTTATGGCCTGCAGTCCCGGAATCGCCCCGCGCAACGCATCCACATCCCGTGTGTCCAACTGGACCTCGCGGTCCACCGCCAGGCCTTGCCAAGATTTGGTGGTCTGTCCGCCCCAAATGTCGATGGTGTTGGTGGCATTGTTGCGGAAGTTGTAGCTGAAGCCGTTCTGAAGACCTGCACCTGCACCCAGCAAAATGATGAGCATGAAAATGCCCCAGAAAACGCTGAAGCCGGTGAGCACCGTCCGCAATTTGTTCTTGCCGATGGTGTCGAAGATCTCCGCCCACTTTTCAGCGTCGAACATGTTCCGCTTCGGTTAATGGAACGCCATTGTGGCTTTCGATCTCGCCGTCCTTCAGCCGGATAACGCGCTGGGTCAACTTCGCCACGTCCGGTTCGTGTGTTACGATCACCAAGGTCATGCCCAAGTCCGTGTTCACCTTTTTAAGCAGGTCCATCACCTCAACGCTGGTGGCACTGTCCAGTGCGCCGGTGGGTTCGTCCGCCAAGATCACCTTGGGGTCGGCGATCAATGCACGGGCTATGGCCACACGCTGCTTCTGTCCGCCGCTCATTTCGTTGGGCATGTGCTTGGCCCAATCACGCAGACCCACATTGGCCAGCATCTCCAGCGCCATCTCGTTCCGCTTGCGGCTGGAAACGCCTTGGTAGTAGAGCGGCAACGCCACGTTTTCCATGGCGTTTTTGAAGGCGATGAGGTTGAAGCTCTGGAACACGAAACCGAGGTATTTACTGCGGAGTTCCGCAGCGCGCGTTTCACTCAAATCCTTTATCAACATCCCGTCCAGCAGGTATTCTCCGCTGTCCGGGTTGTCCAGAATGCCGATGATGTTGAGCAATGTGCTCTTGCCCGAACCACTGGAGCCCATGATGCTCACCATTTCGCCTTTCTTGATGTGAAGGTCGATGCCTTTGAGCACTTGGAGCGTATTCTGGCCCATGCGGTAGGCCTTGCGGATGTTGGTGAGCTTCAGGCATGGTTTCTTGGCACGAATGTACCGGTGCCGGGCAGTTGTTCCGGTGCCCATACATGAACGGTCGGTCGCTGTTTTCGGCGGTCGGGCCGGGCCGCAGATGCCGGACTTGGAGGCCCATTGCCTTCTGGCACAGCCCTTGCCTATATCAATTCGCCATCTACTTTAGCAACCCATGCTCCACATGCGCTCCACATTCACCGCTCTCCTCGCCATCCTGTCCTTTCCCTTTGCATTGCAGGCCGGGCCTTCTACACACCACGGCCCACATGGCCGCCGGGTCATCGTGGTCCGCACGGTGAATTGTGGTTACGGGAACAATTGTCGCCAGCCCATGGCCATGGCCGCTTTCGGTACCGCTAAAAAAGCCGTCGAAGAGCAGAACTTTGACTCCGCGCGTTTGGCCACGGCCAAGCAGGTGGGCTCGTCCAATTGTTTCAGCACAAGGCAGGTCATGGAGCTTATGGACCTCTTCAAATTTGAAGATGCCCGCCTGGATTTTGCCAAGTTCGCATACGACCATGTGACCGATCCCGGAAACTATCACCTCGTGACCACCAAACTCAGATTTTCAGGCTCGGTGGAAACATTGAACAGTTATTTGCAAACCCGTTGATCTTTTCAACGTTGAATGCCCATTCCCCTCACAAGAACGAAGTTGTACAACATCCCTCCACCGGATGAAAACCTTCAAACTCCCCATACTTATAGTTCTGGTCGCCTTGTTTGCCGCCTGCACCGGCAGTAAGAAGTTGGCTAAGCAAGCAGGCAAGCTGGATGCAGGCGGCATGTACGCTGAAGCCGCAGAGCTGTACCTGCAAAGCGCCGTTCGCAATGCAAACAACGTGGACGCCAAAGTGGGCCTGAAGAAAACGGGCCAACAACTGTTGGACGCCAAACTCGGGGAGTTTTTCAAAGCTGCAAACGTGGGTTCCGACCCGATGGTTGCCGTGGATGCCTACTTAGCCGCCAAGACCTGGGCCGACCGTGCCAAAGGGGCGGGCGTAGCACTGGTTATTCCCGACCACTACACCGCGGATTTCCAAACTGCAAAAGGAGCAGCGCTCGTACAGCTGTATGCTGAAGGGCAAGCCTTGCTTGCCGCGAAAGATTTCAATGGGGCGCAGGCCCGTTTCAACAGCATCGCAGCACTGGAGCCCGGCTACAAGGATGCATCCAGTCTGCAAGCCATCGCCTACCTGGAGCCGCTCTACCAAAGCGCCAGTGCCGCTATGGTACAAGGACAATACCGAGCTGCCGCCGCCGACTTCGACCGCGTGCTCGCCCGCAACGCCACTTACAAAGATGCCGCAACACTGCGCACTGAATGCATTACCAAAGGCCGCGTGGCCGTGGCCGTGCTGCAAGGAAATTCCGGAATGCGCAAGCAAGCCACGAAAACGCCCGCTTTGCAGGCCATGGCCATCAGTGCGCTGGCCGGTTTGAATGATCCGTTCATCAGCGTGGTGGACCGCGACGACCTGCAACGCTTGTTGGACGAGCAAAAGCTCAACATGAGCGGCATGGTGGACGAAAACTCTACGGTGGAAGCCGGTAAACTGCTCGGCGCGCAAGTGGTGCTCGTTTGCACATTGGTGGATTACCGCGAGGAAACAGGCACTTTGGTGCACAGCAGCCGCGAAGCCTACCAAGGCATTCCCGTTGAAACGTTGAACGAAACCACTGGATTGAAAGAGACCACAACGCGCTACAAGGCCGTGCGATACACGGAAAATGAACTGGAGAACAAGGCCATCATTTCCTTCAACTACAAATTGGTAAACCTGGAAACCGGTGAAGTCCTGCTAAGCCAAGTGGTGGACAAAACGGGGCAGGACAAAACGAATTACGCCGTGTATGATGGGGATGTGAAAGCGCTTTATCCCAAGGTGAATGGCGCAGTAAGCACGGACAGCCGCGCTCGTCGGGACCTTACCGCACTTTTCGGCGCCCCACAAACCGCCACCGACGCCAAAGTGCTCGGCTCGGACCTGTTGCGAAATACCACCGGCCAAATGGCGCAAGACGTGCAACGGGTCATCATGGGTAAGTTGCAATGATCTTCAACCGCTGATGAACCCTGATAAACGCGGATATGTGCTCGAGTTTATAATGAGCAAGTTGCAATGATCAGGCTTGGCAATAGCATGCGAAAGCCGCTCAGGCATTTAGCTTTTGCCGCTTTTGCCGTGGTGGTTTTTGCTGGATGCAAGAGCCGGCAAAATACAACGGATGTCGCGGAAACGCCCGTTACACGGCCCGTTCCGGAATGGGTGCAGCAGCGGCCCGCGTCTTCGCTTTACTACATCGGCATCGGCCAGTGTCCAAAGTCCCGCGCGGATTTTCAAAGCACGGCCAAGCAGAACGCATTGAACGACCTGGCCAGCGAGATCAGCGTTACCGTGCAAGGCAACAGCCTGCTTTACACCTTGGACCGCACCGGCGCCTTCAACGAAGAATTCCTCAACACCGTGCGCACCCGCACCGACGAAAAAATAGCAGGCTACGAAGCCGTGGACAGCTACGACGGCCCGCAGGATTACTGGACCTACTACCGTTTGGACAAAGAAGCTTACGCCAAGTTGGTGGCAGATCGCACGCAGAAAGCCATCGCGTTGGCCGTTGATCTACATGGGCGCGCACAAACCAGCCTTGCGCAAGGCGACCTGCGTACGGCATTCAACACGGAATTACGCGCATTGGATGCCATCAAGGAGCGCTGGGGTGAAAACGACATGGTGGAGCTGAACGGCACAACCACGTCGCTCGCAAATGCATTGTTCAGCAGCTTGCAGAACATGGCCAGCGGCGTACGTTTCAGCGCGCAGCCTGATCCGTTAACGTTGAACTTGGCCAACGGTTTTCAGCGCGAATTGGCGATCGCTGCTACCTATACCAACGGCGGACAGGCGATGGCGCAATTGCCGATCATCGTCTCGTTTCCGAAGCATTCCGGTGAAGCGGAAATGAACAAAGCCACCGATGCGCAGGGCCACGCCAGCGCATTGGTGAACGGCATTGATCTGAGTGCCAAGCCCATGGAGGTGATCGTGCGTTTGGATCTTGAAGCACTGAAAGGTGAGGGGTTCGATGCCGTAATGATGAAGCCTGTTTTGGCCAGCCTCACCCTTCCGGAAAAGCGCGTGCCGATCACGGTTGTACTTCCCAAGGTTTTCGTTACCGGCACGGAGCGCAACATGGCCCGGCCCGTCGCCGATGGCCCTTGCACTGCTGCATTGAAGGAAGAACTGGCTAACGCAGGCTTCCGTGCCACGGACCGGAAAGCCGATGCTGAACTGCTGCTTGAGATCACTGCCAATGCCGCGCCCGCCGGGGAAAGCAACGGCTTTCACACTGCCACATTGGACCTTTCGCTCGTTGCCCGCGACCGCAACGGCGAAGTGCTTTACCAAGGCGGCCGCCAAGGACTGAAGGGCATCCAGCTCAACGATGAAAAAGCAGGCAACGATGCCTTCAAAAAAGCAACGGCCGCCGTGCACACCGAACTTTTTCCTGCCTTCCTCAATGCCGTGATCCAACAATAACGCGCATTTTCGCACTTTGGCACAGCATTGGAAGTACAACCAACAAGCAACCTTAAAACTCCATCAACCATGAGAACGCTTACCCTCAACAACACTGTTTCACTGGCCATGGCCGCCATGCTCGCCTTAGGCGGAATGAGCGCCTGCAAAAGCAAGAAAAAAGCCGCTGAGGCCGCCAAGCCACCGATGGGCGAGACCGAGGTAAAGGTTTTCTGCAGCGGCCCTGAGTACTTCACCGACAAGAAGAACTTCCGCGCTAACAGCCTCGGCGAAAGCATGGACCAGGCCACCGCCATGAAGAAGGCCATGAGCAACGCCCGCGCCGCCATGGCCAGCGCCATCAACACCCAAGTGAAAAGCGTGATCGACAACTACGTGAACAGCCGCGAGCTGAACAACCGTGAGGAAGTTGAAGAGCGCTTCGAGGGCCTTAGCCGCGAGGTGGTGGAGCAGCGCCTGGTAGGTACACGCACCATCTGCGAAAAAACAGTTCGCGTGGACAATAACGGCAATTTCAAAAGCTATGTCGCCATCGAACTCAGCGCGGACGATATCCTCGCTGCCTACAACGAGCGCCTGAGCAAAGACGAAATGCTGAAGGTGGACTACGACTATGAAAAATTCAAGGAGACCTTCGACAAGGAGATGGAGAAGATGGGCCACTGATCGCCGGCATCATTAAGTAGCGAAGCCTTCCGGAAACGGGGGGCTTTGCTTTTTTGGGCGTAGGGGACGCGGACCTGCCTGCCGGTAGGCAGGGGCGCAGAGCATGCCTTCGGCAGCCAGAGGCGCGGAGTAATGCCTAAGTGGATGGTGATTGGTTCACCACAGGGCCACAGAGAGCACGGAGAAATGCGAAGTGCGTTAGGAGAGGGGACGCGGCGCATACCTGCTGCCATACGGGCGATGCGTGCATCGCCCATAGCGCAGCAGGACAACTGACAACTGTACTCTCCGTGTCTCTGTGCCTCAGTGGTGAAAAAACCGAGAAGCGCCACTCACTTCTTCTCCATATCGTTCCCCCGTAGCCAGCCGAAAAGCCCGGTGACCTCGCGGACGTAGAAGTAGACGTCCTGGCCGCGGCAGTAGCCGTTCTTCGCCAACGGCAGGGTGAAGTAGCGCGGCCGGTTCAACAGTACCATGGCTTTTTCCACGTTGCCGTCCCAGCGGCTCGGGTCCAGCTCCAAGGTTTTGGCCAAGCGTTGCGCGTCTTTTACGTGGCCCGGCCCCGCGTTATATGCGGCCAGCACGAATTTCATGCGTTGGTCGTCGCGGGGCACTTCCCGTTGCCAGATCGCATTGAGCGTATGCAGGTATTGTGAGGCTCCTTTAATGTGGCCGTCCACGCCGCCTTCCTTGGTAACTCCCATTGCGGCGGCCGTGGCGGGCATCATCTGCATTAAGCCGCCTGCCCCGGCATAGGAAACCGCCGATGTGTCGAAGCTGGATTCCTTGTAAGCCACGGCGGCCAGTAATTTCCAGTCCAAGGAACTGCTGTCTGCATGCAGTTGGAACAAACTGTCGAAGGGGGATATGCTGTCCGAACCCAAGGTCAGGCCGCTGCGCGATGCCCTCACTTTGCGCGTGTCCAGCCCGTTCTCGTAAGCTTCGATCATAGCCCTGCGCACCTCCCGTTCCGGGGATAACGCCAACCAAGTATCCAAGGCGTGTAAGAGCTTTTCCGAGTTCGGTCGCACCACGAAAACCAACGGTACGGAGCGGCCGGTGCGGTCCTTGAATTCCACCAACGGCAGCCGTTTCGCTTCCATGTAAGCGGTTGCGTCGCTTACCAACAGCTGCTTCGTTCTGCCTAGCGCCACCGAGGTTAACAGCACTTCGGGGGGCTGTGGCTTAATGGCGACACGCCATGCGCTGTCACCCGTTACCAGGCGTCCTAGTGTGTCCAAAAAGGGCGACCATGCGCTCACAGCAAGGCTGTCTTTTGCTTGTGTTTTTCCGCCGGGAACCGTAGCCCGCATGCACGCCACCAAGCGATAGCCCTGCGTGCAGGCGTTGCCGGGCGAGGCCCAACCGGCTTGCGTTGTTTGCGCTGCGATAATGTCCCCAAGACCGTGCCGCAGCATCCAGTACATGCTGTCCCGGTCGCTCACCGGAATGGGCTTGATCGCCACCTTTTCCCAGCGGGCGAAACGTTCCAACAATTCCCATTCCAAGCCCGTCCGTGCGCCGGGCCGTGGTTCATACGTCAATGCATCCGGCAAGACCAGCACACGCAATGTGTCCTTGTGGATCTCCCGCAGGTCGCGTCGTATCAAGTCGTTCGCGCCATGTTCAGCTTTCGCGAAGTGGATACCCCCGACTGAAGGCAGTAACGCCAAAGCCAACAGCAGAAGGGCGAAAAGCCCTGTGCCTAACGCTTCAGCGCTGAACTTCCGCATGGGACAAGTGCGTTTGCAATTGCGGCAAAAAGGCGAGGCATTCCTCCGTGTAAGCGCTCAAATGTTCCTCCAGAACAGTTTCTGCCCCGGCCAATTGAGCACCGGCACCGCTGCGCTTTGCAAGCCCGGCCAGGGCGCCACCGATTCCCGGCAACGTGGCATACGTATTGAGCCAATCATGCTCCACCATGTAGGGCAGCATGTGCCGTGCCCGGTCCGGCATCACGTCGCTGTGCGCGCCAAGCAACGCATACATGCGTTGCGCGAAATTTTCCGGTGTCTCGTCGTGGATCGCGCTCCAATTGCTCGCGATAACATGGTCGTAGAAAAGGTCCAGCGCCACACCCGCATAATGCCCGCAGTGTTCGCGCAACCGCTCCCGGCCTTGCAGGGTGAGCGGGTGAGTGTCCGTGAAACTGTCGATGTGCCGGTGCATGCGGATCCCTTGTTGCAGCTTGGCGGGCCAGCCCGAAAGGTCGCGGCCCTTTACACCGTCGGCCATGAAATTGCCCACGATCACCAACGGGTCTTCTCCCGATACGTAAAGATGTCCAAGGAAGTTCATGCAAGCGGCCAAGGTACCGCCCGCCGTTTCCACGGGCTTTCGACCTTCCATGGATCCCATAAGGCCGTTGCCGCTTCACCCGGTATTTTTACCCCATGTCCCAAGCCACCAAGCACCTGCTGCTCTATTGGGGCGCGCAATTGGCCGCTTGGACCGGCTACATGGCCCTATTGGGGTTGCCGGTGTGGCTTGCGGGCGACTTTACACCGCAGTACGGCCAAGCCTTGTTGGCCATGGTGGTCATCGGCATTGCCAGCAGCCATGCCTTACGCTCGTTCTACAAGGAATGGCAGTGGGCCGACCTTTCCTTGGAGCGTCTGCTACCGCGCGTTTTCATGGCAGCCGTAGTGCTTGGGCTGCTGGCAGGCATCGCGCAAGCCGCATTGCACGATGCCGCTTTTCCCGATGCAGAGCACATCCTCGGTGGTTCCGTGCGCCGCTTCGCCGAAACCACGATAGGATGGGTGCTGCAACTCCTCGCTTGGGCACTCGCTTACATCGCGTATCGCTCCATTGTGCGCGGCCGCGTGGAGGAACTGCGCGCGCTGCGGCTGGAAAGTGCCAACCGTGAAGGGCAGCTCGCCAACCTCCGCAGCCAGCTCAACCCGCACTTCATGTTCAACGCGCTCAACAGCATCCGCAGCCTCATTGAAGAGGATCCTGAACGCGCCAAACAGGCCATTACACGCCTCAGCGCCATTCTTCGCAACGCCATGGCCACCGTGAAACGCCGCACGGTGCCGCTCGGTGAGGAGATCGACATGGTGCGTGCCTACCTCGATCTGGAGGCCATGCGCTACGAGGAACGCCTGCGCGTACGCTTCGACATTGATCCCGCGTTGGAGCGCGAACCCGTGCCGCCCATGATGCTCCAGACACTGGTGGAAAACGCCGTGCGCCATGGCATCGCCAAGTTGCCCGGCGGGGGCGAAGTGGCCATTATCGCACGTTCCGGACCGGACAACATGCACATCAGTGTTAGCAACACCGGGCAGCTTGATGCCGCAAAACCGCGCACGGAAGGCATCGGGCTGCGCAACACACGCAAACGCCTGCGCCACATCTATGGCTACGACGCTTCGATCAAACTTTCCGAAAGCAACGGCCATGTCGTATGCGATCTCATCATTCCGAAGTTGCCTGAAACCGTGAAGTCAACCTTAGAAACTGAACCATGAACGCACTAATTGTCGACGACGAGCGCCTTGCCCGCAATGAACTCCGCCGCCTGTTGGAACCCTTCAGCACCATTACCGTGGTGGGGGAGGCCGCCAATGCGGACGAGGCCGAAGAACAAGTGAGCAAGTTGAAACCCGACCTGCTCTTTCTGGACATCAACATGCCAGGACGCGACGGCATGGAACTGCTCGAAGCCTTGGAACCCGCGCCACACGTGATTTTCGTAACGGCATACGATGAGCACGCCGTGAAGGCTTTTGAGCTGAACGCGTTGGACTATTTACTGAAACCCATCGACCCGGACCGCCTCGCGGCAGCCATCAACAAGCTCGCTGCGATACCCAAAGAAGGCGATCAAACCCGCGAACGCTTAGGACCTGAAGACCGTATTTTCCTGAAGGATGGCGAAAAATGCTGGTTCGTTGCACTGAAGGACGTGCGCTTGTTGGAAAGCGAGGGCAACTACGTCCGTGTCCGCTTTGGCGACCAAAAACCGTTGGTGCTGCGCTCGCTGAACAGCCTGGAAAAGAAGCTCGATCCACACGTGTTCTTCCGCGCCAACCGCAAGCAAATGGTGAACCTGGCCTACGTGGACCAGATCGAACCGTGGTTCAGCGGGGGCTTGAACGTTACTTTGAATTCGGGCGCAACCGTGGAGGTGAGCCGCAGGCAGACCTTGCGGTTTAAGGAGTTGATGAGTTTGTAGTGCAGTAGCCCAAATTGTCAAGGTTGCTGTACCCATTGTGAAACGTGCTTCCGTGTGGGGCGTTTTGTGGTCGTCCAGTTAGCGCCGTACTTTCGGAAGCAAATCCAGAGCCCCATGAACCGAATTGCGACCCTCTTTCTGGCCATGATCGCCGTTGTTGTCCTGCGCGCAGCGTCCGGCGGGCCGGACCAATACGGGTACTTGTGGAAGGACAGCGCTGAACCCGATGGACCTACGTACGACTGGATCGACATCACCAGCATCGGCACGTTGATGACCGGCTTGGCCGACGACAACGTGGTGGGGCCTTATGTGATGGAAGGGAACATGCCCTTCTACTGGTACAGCGTGAAGAACGTGTGGATCGGAAGCAACGGTTACGTGGCTTTTAATCCCGGCAACATGGCTGCCAATTTCCCCGTGTTGCCAGCCGCTGGTGCCACGGACGATTACATGGCCGTCTTCATGGCTGATCTCACCTTCCTTGGTGTCGATAACCCCGCGCAGGTCTATGCCTGGGATGATCAGCAGACAGCCGTGTTCTCTTGGATCAACGTGCCGTTCTGGAGTGTTACCGCACCCGGATACTCCGGCAGCAACACCTTCCAGCTCATACTTAACAAAGCTGACAGCACCATCACCATGCAGTTCCAGAGCAATACCGGCATTAACGGAAGCAACGGTCCGGTGTGCGGCATCGAAAGCATTACCGGCGACATCGGGTTGGCGCGCTCGCAAGCGCTTGCTCCTTCGGCCGGATACGCCGTGCGTTTCTACAATCCGGCAACACCACTGCTGAACATAACCGATGCGGATGTGGAATGGGTGGGACAGGCCGGAACTGGCGGAACCAACATGGCCGTTGGCGCTTCCATCCCCTTGTTGGGACGCATCAAGAACACCGGGAACCAAACCATTGCCGGCGCTACCATCACCGGCACCGTGCTCTCGCCATTCGGCGCGCCGGTATATTCCGAAACCGTCACCATGGGCACGCTGTTGCCTTCGCAAGTCTTCGATCCGCCGTTCGTGCAATCCTTCACGCCAACAACGGCGGGCACCTACCAGCAGCGCATCATCATTACCGGCATCGCGGATGAGCTTATCGCCAGCAACAATATCCTAAGCCGCGAAGTGGGTGTGTACGATGCCACGTCCATTTCCAACTTGGTGGATTGGGCAGGGGCAACGGACGATCTTGCCGGCATCGGCTGGAACGGCGGCGACGGCGGCGTGGCCACTTACATCGTACCTCCTTCCTATCCCTGCCAGATCACCGGCACCACCATCCGCATCGCCAGCAACAGTGGTGCGGCCTTCACGATGAAGATCTACGACGATGACGGCCTCGATGGTGCCCATGGCACTTTGTTGGACAGTGCCTACATCGAAGGCAACGACGCGCTGCCTGGCGATCACGTCTATCCGCTTGCAAACGCGATTCAGGTAACCAGCGGCGGTTATTACGTGGAATGGTACATGCAGGGCACATTCGTGAACATCGCAATTGACGCACAACCACCGTTTTCACAACAGGCTTACGAGGTGCTGGGCCACGTTTGGGCCAATTACCGAGACCGCGCCACGCAGGATTTCCATCTCGGCCTTCGCATCGAACCCGCGCCGTTCACCGACGTGGGCTGCGAAGGACTGGTGGGCATCGGTGCAGGGCAGGTCATCAGCGCATCAACACCCGTTACCGCGCTGGTGAAGAATTACGGCAACACGCCCGCTACCGGCTTCCCCGTGCATTACAATTTCAACGGCGGGGCGGTCACCACGCAATCATACAGCGGCGCGCCGATTCAGCCGGGCAATTCCGCACTGATGAACTTCACCCAACCGCTGGAACCGTCCGTTACAGCGAACGGCCAGCTCTGCGCATGGACCTCCGCCGCGGACGATACGCACCAGAACAACGATTCCGTCTGCATCGCGATCGATCTGGTCTCCGGCATTGCTGAACTTGCACCCGTGCAACTCGCATTGGCACCCAACCCCGCGCAGGACGTGGTTTCCGTGGCCGGCATCCCTGCGGGGAAAATGCGTTGGAACGTGGTCGACCCCAGTGGCAAAACGGTGCTTTCGGGGAATGAAGACCTGAACGGTTCCGCATGGAAGTTGAACGTGGCATCGCTTGCGAACGGGCCTTATTTGCTGAACGTGATCGTGCAAAGCGGAAAGTTGCAAGGGCGTTTCGTAGTGCAGTAGGGGCGATGCATGCATCGCCCATACTGCATCGCCCATACTGCATCGCCCATACTGCATCGCCCATACTGCATCGCCCCTACTGCATCGCCCATTCACGTTTCACCACGGCACGGTTTTAGTACCCCGTTACCTTTGCGCACCATTTAAGCCCCGATATGTCCAATCGCCCCTTGTTGTTGTTACTGGTTTTCTGGAACTTGCTGCTCACCGGAGCCATCATCTGGTCCCTCACCCGGGCACGCGTGCCGGACCGGATCCTCAAGGAAAAACTGTCCAACATCGCCGCAGGCGACACACTTTCCGACGGAACAGTTGCGGACACTGCACGCATGGCGGAAGGCAACATTGCCTTCTTCTTCATGGACAGCGTGCAGTCGCAATTTGAATTGGTGAAGGAGAGTACCGACCGCGTGCGCAGCGAAGGCAAGCGCATGGAGAACGCCCTGCAGCGCGAAATGGACAAAGCCCAAGGCCGCTACCAAACGCTGATGTCCAAGGACCACACCTACAGTACTCAAGCGGAGCTCGGCAAGGATCAGGCGGAACTGGAACAGTTGGGCCAAAAATTCAGGAGATGCGTTCCAACTCGCAGGACCAGCTTGACCAAATGCAAGCGAAGATGTTGGAAGACATTACAGGGCAGATTAAGGATTTCTTGAGGATTTCAACAAGACTGCGGGCTACGATTACATCTTCAGCATACAGGATGCCGGCCAGATCTGGGTGGGCAACAAGGGCCTGAACATCACGCCGCAACTGGTGAAGGGCCTCAACGAGCGCCACCACGCCCGCCAAGCTGAACCAGCGAAATAGCGCACCCATGGCCACGGTACGCATGGCCTTTACTTTCATGCAACAGGCGTTGTTTGCCACCGCTTTGTGCATGGCGTTTGCTTTGATCGGGTTTGAAGCCGCCGCCCAAACAAGTCCTTCCGGCCGTGTCGAGATCCTCAACGCTGACCGCTTGGATTTCGACGACCACCTCGCTCCCGGAGCGCAACGCCTCATCGGCAATGTGCGCCTGAAGCATGTGGACGCGCTCATGTTCTGCGACAGCGCTTACCTCTATCCCGATCAGCACGTGCGGGCATACGGCCATGTCGCCATCCGCCAAGGCGACACGCTCGACCTAAAGGCTGACCGCTTGGATTACACCGGCGAAAAACGGGTAGCCACCGTTGCAGGAAAAGTAGTGTTGAGCGATCCCGGAATGACGCTCACCACTGAAGCACTTACTTACGACCTCACCGCGAGCCGTGCCACTTACACCGATAGCGCACGCATCGAAAGCCGTCGTGACGGCAACACGCTCACCAGCCGCAATGGCACCTACCTTACTGCATTGCACCGCTTCATTTTCAGTGGGAATGTGCGCATTGAACATCCGGAACGTCTGATCACGGCGGACACCCTGCAATACGCCACCGGCACAGGCGTGGCCGACTTCATCGGGCCCACGCACATCACGCAAAACGAAACGCATATGTACTGCGAACGTGGCACTTACGACACCCGCAACAACACAGGCCGTTTCACCCGAGCGGGCCGCATCACCACGCAAGGGCGCACCCTGACCGGCGACAGCCTCCTCTACGATCGCACAGCCGGCATCGGCTCCGGATGGGGAAATGTGCAGGTGGCCGATTCTGCCAACGATTTACTGGTGCGCGGAAATCGTGGCATTTACCACGAGAAGCAGGGGAGCAGCATGATCACGGGCAGGGCCGAACTGCTGATGCCCATGAACGGAGACACGCTCTTCCTCCACGCGGATACGTTGTTCGCTTCCACGGACAGCGCGCAAGGCCGCAACGTGACGGCACGCCGCAACGTCCGTTTTTTCAAAAGCGACATGCAAGGCACCTGCGACACCATGCGGTACAACACATCCGACAGCCTGGTGCGTCTGCGTGGAAACCCCATGCTCTGGAGTGGAACCGACCAATTAACCGGCGATTCCATGCGCTTGGCCATCTCTGATGGTTCACCCCGTTCCGTGATCGTGGACGGCAGCGGATTCGTGGTTTCCCCGGCGGACAGTTTGCACTGGAATCAAGTAGCCGGCACAGTGATCACCGGTGTGTTCCGCGACAAAGAACTCGTGCAAGTAACCGCGGAAGGCAATGCACAAACGGCCTATTTCGCCCGCGAAGGCAAGGAAAAGGAAGGGCCGCTCACCAACCTGAACCGCGCCGACTGTGCCCGGCTGGTGCTGGGTTTGGACAGTGGTCAAGTGCATTCCGTTAGCTTCATCACTCAACCCGAAGCCACGCTATGGCCGCTGGAAAAGGCCCCGCCGGAAGAGGTGAAGCTCGAAGGCTTTTCGTGGCAACCGGAGGCCCGACCAACAGATCGAGAGGATATTTTCCGCGAAGGGGAAATGAGGAGTCGATCAGTCGTCCCTGACAACTGACTACCCGCCGTCGCCAGCCCGGCGTTCGCAGCCGCTTCGGTGAAGGAAGCAGCGCTTTGGCGGGGGAACCGGACTACTGACAACTACTCCCCAACGTACGTCACGAAATCAGGCAGCGGTTTACGGTAGCCCTTCGGCCATTCCGCGGCAGGATAGCCCATAAAGAACAAGCCTAAGCAACGGTCATGATCGCCCAGGCCAAGGAAGCGCGCCATGCTTTCGCCTGTCATGGCCGCAGCCGTGAACCAGAAGCCGCCGAGGCCGTATGCCGTACACGTTAAGTACATGTTCTGCACGGCACAAGCCATGGAAAATTCTTCTTCACGCAACGGGATCTTTCCATCGGGATCATGCGCTACGCCCAGTGCCACCACCACTGTGCTCTGCAACGGGCGCTGTACATGGTTGTCGTATTTCCTGGGCATGAATTTCTCCGGCGGAGTGATGCGTTTGTATTCTTCGCCAAGGAACTCCGACAGTCGCACGCGCCCTTCGCCGGTGAAAACCGTAAAGCGCCATGGCTGCGTCATGCCATGGCTGGGGGCCCACACGGCATTGCCCAAAACCGCGTCGATCACTTCACGCCGCACTTCACGGTCGGTGTATTCCGCCGGGCGGATCGAACGCCTGTCTTTTATCAATACCGTGATGTCACTTATGCTATGCCTCATGTCTTCCACCTTTTGCGGCTGCAAAGAGAAGCATTGACAGGCGAACACGGACTAATCCTGTAAATCCTAAAATCCAGTCCGGAAGCCCGTAAGGTGTATCCTGTTCCGATTTATCTGAGCCATGTCAAGTGATCCATCCCGTTCAGGCAACGAACGCCTTTTTCAACTTGTCTACCTTTGTGGACCGAAACCTGAACCATGCAACTGAACCGATACACTTTCTTGGCCTTCTCACTTCCATTGGCCTTAGGCGCCAACGCCCAGTCCCTAACCTTGGATGTCGCGAGCACTGTGCCCGCCATTGGAACGGACGTGCCCATGCACCGCGGCGCTTTCACCACCGTGCCCGCCGGCGGAATGGGCGTGTTACATGATTTCAGCACGATCGTAGAGACCGGCGCAAGCACATACCGCTGGACTGCAACTTCCATCAGTCCTAATGCAGGCATGTTCCCCACGGCCAACTTGGCCCTCAACAACGGAGGGCTGGATACAATTTTCTACAAGATTTCTGCCTTGTGCTGCGAACGGGTGGGGGAGACGCGCACCATTGATGTGCTCTTGGCAAACTTCCCCGCAGGCTTCACTGACCCCGTGCTGGAACTTCCCCTGCCATTGACTTACAACGACACCTGGACGGACGGCATTGCGGGTTCTTTCGATGTGGACGGTTCAACCGGCACACGCTTCGGCACCCTCAACGGAACGGCGGATTCCTACGGTTTCGTCACCATCCCAGGAACCGTTGACCCCTTGCATGTGTTGCGTACCACCACCAACGTGAACGAAACGATCAATATCATCCCCAGTGGTTTTCCCATTCCAATTGCGGTGACGCACATACGCGTGGAGGTGGCCTACCGCACGCTCTTTAGCAAAATGCCCGTGTTCCGCACCGTAACGGATTCGCTCATCAGCCCCTTCATAACACAAGCTTCCAACTATTCCGAGTGGATGGATGCGACCGTGGTGGGACTACTTGAGCTTCAGGCTGACCTCTACGCGATGAATGCATTCCCCAGCCCGGCGGATGCGACGTTGGACATCACGTTCAACATGCCCAATGCCAGCGCTGCAACACTGAGCGTGGTGGATGCCCGCGGTGTTGAAGTGCTGAAGAAAGCGCTTGCGACAGCACAAGGTGAAGCCCGGCAAAATCTGGATGTTAAGACCTGGCAACCTGGCGTCTACCAAGCGGTAATTACTGGCGCGGACGGTTCGCGTAGTATGAAGCGCTTCGTAGTGGCGCATTGAGCGTTGCTCATGACCATATGCAAGGGATGCCCAACGGCATCCCCTTGCTTTTTTCTGTCCGTACCTTCACACCTTGTATGGAAAGCATCCGTTTCGGCAAATACGTCCCGCCAAAGGACGATCGCACACCCTTCGAAAAGCTCCTGCCCATATTTCTGGAGATTTTGACCCACACCAGCGGTGATGTGGACGAAGCCTTGGACTGGATGCAGGAAGTGGACAAAGAGCACGGTCTCTTTTCTGCGGAATACACGTTCTAGAATTTTAAGGAAGATCTCTTCAAGCAGGGCATCCTCGGTGTGCCCACCGCAGGCGGCCCCACGGAACTTACCGGCAAGGCTGAACGCTTGATCCGCGAACGCGCACTGGAGCAGGTCTTCGGCAAGTTGAAGAAGAGCGACCGTGGTAGCCACGGCCTGCGCCGCGTGGGCCAAGGTGATGAGACCACCAGCGACCGGCGCGCCTACCGTTTCGGCGATGCGCTGGAACAGGTGGCCATGAGCGACAGCATCCGCAACGCCCAACAACGTGGGATCGACGAGTTGCGCATGAGTGAGGACGACCTCGAAGTGGTGGAGACCGAAAATCAGAGCGCCTGCGCCACCGTGCTGATGATCGACATCAGCCACAGCATGATCCTCTATGGCGAGGACCGCATAACCCCGGCCAAAAAAGTGGCCATGGCGCTGGCGGAACTCATTGCGCGGCGCTATCCCAAAGACACGTTGGACATCGTTGTATTCGGCAACGATGCATGGCAAGTAAGCCTGAAAGACCTGCCGTACCTGCAAGTGGGGCCGTTCCACACCAACACCGTGGCCGGGCTGGAACTCGCCATGGACATCTTGCGTCGCCGCAAGCTGAAGAACCGCCGCATCGTTATGATCACCGACGGAAAGCCCAGCTGCATCAAACAGAACGGCGAGTATTACATGAACAGCTTCGGCTTGGATGAAACCATCGTGGCCCGCACATTGGACGCCGCCATGCGTGCGCGGAAGGCAAAGATCCCTATCACCACGTTCATGATCGCGCAGGACCCGTATTTGCAACGCTTCATTGAGCGCTTCACCGAAGTAAACCAAGGACGCGCCTTTTACACGGGCCTGCAAGGCTTGGCGGATATGGTGTTCCGCGATCATGCGGCGAACAGAAAAGCATCCTGAACATCGCGTTCAACTTAGCTGTGAAAACCAAAGACTTGAGCGTATGAAACTGGACACGATCATCGCGGTGAAGGATGTTGAGTTGAGCGCCAAGTGGTACGAAGCCCTTCTTGGTTGCAAAGATCTTCATGGTGGAAATTCGTTTGCCGTGCTCGTCACGGAGGATCAGGAAGTGTTGTTGTGTCTGCATAAATGGGGGGCTCATGAACATCCCACCATGGCGGACCCAAGCATAACGCCGGGAAACGGTTTGCTAATCTATTTCAGGACCAAAAACATGCAAGACATCCTTGCCCATGTGGAACGCATGGGATATGCCTTTGAAGAAAAACTCCATTTGAACACGAATTCGAACCGGAAGGAGTTTTCGCTTCGCGATCCGGACGGATATTTTGTTACGATCACAGATTACCACGAGTATGAAGGCTAACTCGGCAAGGTTCCATTCACGCATTGCAGCAAGGCCAGCCATTGTCTCCCAACCCCGATGACCATCAAACAAAAAACACTCGCCGAACTCCAGAAAAGCGGCTGGCAAAGCCGCTCCGTGAAAGCGGAACTGCGCGCCAACCTCATCGCCCGCATCCGCGCTAAGCAGCCGCTTTTTGAAGGCATCCACGGCTACGAAGACACTGTTGTGCCCGCTCTCGAGCGCGCCATCCTTGCTGGCCACATCATCAACTTGCTCGGTCTGCGTGGCCAAGCAAAAACGCGCATGGCGCGTTCGCTCGTGCAATTGCTGGATGAATGGATGCCCATCGTGGCCGGAAGCGAGCTGAACGATGACCCCTTTGCTCCCGTGTCCCGCTTCGCGAAGGACCTTGTGGCCGCCAAGGGCGATGACACACCGATCGCCTGGGTACACCGCAACGACCGCTACACCGAAAAGCTCGCCACGCCGGATGTCACCGTGGCGGACCTTATCGGCGATAGCGACCCCATCAAGGCCGCCAACCTCAAGCTGGATTACAGCGACGAGCGTGTGATCCACTTCGGTCTGGTGCCCCGCAGCAACCGTGGTATTTTCGTGATCAACGAACTGCCCGACCTGCAGCCGCGCATCCAAGTGGCGCTGTTCAACATCCTGCAAGAAGGCGATGTGCAAGTACGCGGTTTCAAAATGAGGCTGCCGCTGGACATCCAGTTCATTTTCACCGCCAACCCGGAAGACTACACCAATCGTGGCGCCATCATCACCCCACTGAAGGACCGCATCCAGAGCCAGATCCTTACGCACTACCCGGAGCGCCTCGAGCTGGGCATGGCCATCACCGCGCAGGAAGCCCGCACCACGCCTGAACAACGCGCCACCGTTCGCGTGCCAAAACTGCTGCACGAACTGGTGGAAAGCATCGCCATGGAAGCCCGAGAAAGCGAATTCGTGGACCGCAAAAGCGGCGTAAGCGCACGTTTGGCCATCGGTGCGCTGGAAAGTGTGACCGGTACAGCCGAGCGCCGCGCGCTCTACGCCAACGAAAAGCAGACCACCGCCCGCATTGCCGACCTCTTTGCCGTTACACCCGCCATCACCGGTAAGATCGAATTGGTGTACGAAGGCGAACAGGAAGGCCCGGAGAAAGTCGCTGAGCACCTCATCGGTCTCGCCGTTCGGAACACCTTCCTGCGGCACTTTCCCAATCCTTCACCCAAACGCCGCGGCACTGCGCCGGATCCTATGCGGACGTGGTGGCCTGGTTCAACGAGCACCAGATCGAGCTGCGCTCCGACAGCCCCAATTCGGAATACGCCAATGCCCTGGCGAAGGTCACCGGATTGTTTGGTCTGCTGAAGTTGAACGATGATCCCGTTTCTGCGGAAGACCGCGATACATGGGCGGAATTCATTCTGCACGGGCTTGCTGAGCACAGTCGCATCGGTCGCTCCGGACCTGGCGGCAATGTGCGTTTTGGCGATATGTTGAGCGATCTTTTGCCGGATGGGGATGACGTGGATGAGGAAGGGGAGGACCGGGGGCCGTTCTGAAGAGATCGGCCACTTGACACCCCTGTTCAAAACCCGCAGCCCAACTCTTCCTCCATCCCCCGCAAATGCTACCTTAGCACCGCCATGGCGGCCGCAGACATCCAACAGAACGTGCAGCATATTTTCCAGGATTACCTGGAAACGCAGGGGCACCGCAAAACGCCGGAGCGCTTCGCCATCCTCAACGAGATCTACGCGCAGGACGGCCACTTCGACATTGAGCGGCTCTACCTGCGCATGAAGCGCAAGAAGTATCGCGTAAGCCGTGCAACGCTGTACAACACCATGGACCTGCTGCTGGATTGCAAGTTGGTGCGCAAGCACCGCTTCGGTAGTGCGCAGGCCCAGTTCGAGCGCGCCCATAGCTTCCGCCAGCACGACCATGTGATCTGCACCGCATGCGGAAAAGTGATGGAATTCTGCGACCCCCGCATCCAACATGTCCGCGCCACGGTGGCGGAGGTGATGGGCTTTCAAGTGAGCCACCACGCGTTGCACATCTACGGCCTCTGTCCCGACTGCATACCCAAAGAAAGTAAAACCACATGACCACCGCTACCGACAAGTCCCCGTTCGACCTCTCCGTTTCCGATGAAAAGGGCGCCAAGGTGTTCCACCTTCATGGCCGATTGATGGACCAGCAACAGGCCGACCACCTGATGAAAGTGCTGGACGAAAACCTCAACGGAAAAGAAGGCATGAACGTGGTGCTGGACATGGAAAAGCTGCTGTACATGAACAGCACCGGACTGAACATCATGATCAGCGTGCTTACGCGCACCAAGAAAACCGGTGGACAAGTGGTGCTTGCAGCAGTTTCGCACGGTGTTCGCCAATTGTTCGTCGTCACCAAGTTGGATACGGTATTCCCCATTTTGGACACGGTGGAACTGGCTTTGGCCAAGCTGAACGCGTAGATATGGCCGGTAAAGTGGACGTGCTGCTCGGTGCCCAGTGGGGCGATGAGGGCAAGGGAAAAGTAGTGGACGTAATCGCGCCGGAATACCAAGCCATCGCCCGGTTCCAGGGCGGGCCGAATGCCGGGCATACGCTCATTTTCGATGGCAAGAAACACGTGCTGCACACCATCCCCAGCGGGGTGTTCCGCAAAGATGTGTGGAACCTTGTAGGCAACGGCGTTGTTATCGACCCGGTGATTTTTCTTAAGGAGATCCACGGCTTGGACGCAGCTGGTGTCGACGCTCGGCCAAGGCTGCTCATCAGCCGACGCGCACATTTGATCTTGCCCACGCACCGCGCTTTGGACCAAGCCAGCGAAGCCGATAAAGGCCAAGGTAAGATCGGTAGCACCTTGAAGGGTATCGGCCCTACTTACATGGATAAGACTGGCCGCAACGGCCTCCGTGTAGGCGATATTGAGCGACCGGATTTTATGGAACGCTATGCGACATTGGTGGCAAAACACGAACGGCTGTTGGGCATCTACGACCACAAGGTGGATTGGAAGCCCATGGAAGCCGAATGGTTGAACGCCATTGAGGAGCTGCGAAAATTCACGCTTGTGGACAGCGAATATTCGATGGACCAACAACTGCGTGCAGGCAAGAATTTTCTTGCGGAAGGCGCGCAGGGAACATTGCTGGACATCGAGTTCGGTACCTATCCATTTGTTACTTCCAGCAACACCATTACCGCTGGTGCTTGCATTGGCTTGGGTGTGGGCCCTGGACGCATCGGCAAGTCCATCGGCATCTTCAAAGCATATAGCACACGGGTAGGCAGCGGGCCGTTTCCTACGGAATTACATGATGCCGACGGCGAGTACATCCGCAAAGCGGGTAACGAATTCGGAAGCACTACCGGAAGGCCCCGCCGTTGCGGTTGGCTCGATCTGCCAGCACTGCGCTACGCCGTAATGGTGAACGGCCTCACCGAACTCGCCATGATGAAAGCCGACGTCCTCAGCGGCATGCCCATCGTGCGCGTCTGCACCAGCTACCGCATCAACGGAAAGGAAACGGACCGTTTGCCGTTCGATATCACCACCGGCGTTGAGCCGATCTACACGGACATGCCCGGTTGGGGCGATCTGGATCCCAAAGTCGCATTGCCCAAGGCGATCGAGGAATACATCCGCTTCATTGAAGAAGCCGTGGAAGTGCCCATACGCTTGGTATCCACCGGCCCGGACCGCACCGCCACGTTGCTGCGCGAAGCCCCCGCCATGGCGCGCTGATCCACCGCATGGCCAAAGCCCGTGCGCGCAAAACACAGGTGCCTGCCACGCCATTGGCTTTGCCGCCAGTCGTGCTGCAATTGCTGGGCGATGAAGCTCCGGTGTTGTTAAGCGCATTGCGTGAACCACCGCCGGTGAGCATCCGTCAAAACCAGCTGAAACCCGCGCCGGAACAAGGCACACCAGTTCCGTGGTGCGCGCATGGACGGTACTTGGAAGAGCGGCCCGTTTTTACACTCGACCCGTATTTCCACGCCGGATGCTATTACGTGCAAGAAGCCGCGAGCATGTTGCTGGAGCAGGCTTTCCGTGCCTGCGGCCCATTACCGGAGCGCGCAGTTGCTTTGGATCTTTGCGCTGCGCCGGGCGGAAAAACCACGCACCTCGCTGCTTTGCTTCCGCCGGATGCGCTGCTGATAGCGAACGAGCCGGTGCGCGCAAGGCAAGCCGCGTTGCAGGAAAACCTGTGGAAATGGGGGAGGCCCGATGTGGTGGTGACGGGCAGTTTGCCGGAAGCCTTCGCGCCCATGGGCGAATGGTGCGACCTGATCCTGGTGGACGCGCCTTGTTCCGGCGAAGGAATGTTCCGCAAGGACCCGTTCGCCAGAGCCCAATGGAACGAAGAACTTGTTGAAAGCTGTGCGCTGCGCCAGATCGGAATTTTGGATGACGCATGGGCCGCATTAAAACCCGGTGGGCATCTGATCTACAGCACCTGCACGTGGGAAGAAAAAGAGAACGAAGCACACGTGCAACGTTTGATCGATCAAGGGGCGACCTACATACCCATTGCGGTGGATGAAAGCTGGGGCGTGGCCATTGGAGATCGGGGCCTGCGCTGCTACCCGCACCGGTTGCGGGGTGAAGGGTTTTTCATTGCCGTACTGCGCAAGCCAGGTGAGGTGGATACGCGGTATTTTGGAGCTGGGGAAGTACGACCGTTGGATGGAGAAATTGCAGGCTGGCTGAGGGATCCAGAAGGGCAATGCGTCATTCAGCAGGATGGCATTGGCCATTTGATCGCAAGCCATTGGACGGATCTTGTGGATGAGCTGATGCGGTCGGTGCGCGTGCTTTCACCGGGCATTCCCGCAGTGCAACCCAAGGGCGAAGGTGTTGTGCCGCATGCCGCGCTGGCGCTTTGCACGGCGTTGAAGGTGGAAGCCTTTCACAGGTTGGAACTGGATCATGTTGCCGCTTTGGCCTACCTGCGTGGGGAAGCGCCCAGTGCGCAGCGTGCCGCAGGGCTTGCCTTGGTGCAGTTTGACGGCTTGCACTTGGGTTGGGCGCACGGAGCCGGTAACCGCTGGAATAACGCGTGGCCCGCACCGTGGCGGATCCGGATGCGGTAGGCAACCCAAGCCCCACAACCCAACAACTTTGTAAAATGGACCTGTGGCCCGCAGCTTGTACGCGGTTACTTTGCAATGCTGATGCTCGACCGCACCCTGGATCTTTTTGAACGCCATAAGTATGGCGTGATCGGCACGCTCATGCTCCACACCTTCCTGCTTTTCGCATTGAACATGAGCCAGGTGGACGGTGATGTTCCGCCAGCGCCGAAGGATGAAGTGCAGGTTTTGATGGATTTCACCCCGCCGCCGGAAACCCAGGAGCAGCAGGAAAATGAGACCCAGGCCGGCATGCAACCGGTGACCAACCGCGCAAGCAATTCCACGGCAGACCTTTCCAACGCACCGCCCATGAGCCGTGCAGCGCAGGAACGTATGGGCAAGAACGTGGAAGACGATCTACACGCCATGGAGAAAGAGGAATTCGACAAGCTGGCACAAGAGCGCAAGGAGCAAGGCAAGGAGATCACCGTGCCGCAGCTGGACCCCAGCAAGTTCGACAAGAGCAACTACATGGACAAAACGCCCAAGCCGGTGAAGGTGGAGGGCTTGACCACCGTTTCCTACGACCTCAAAGGGCGAACGGACATCATTCTGGATGTGCCGGCCTATTTGTGCAAAGGCAGTGGGAAAGTCACGGTGCGCGTGGCCGTGGATGCTTCCGGAAGGGTAACAAAAGCCGAGTTGGACGCGTCCCGGACCACTACCCAGGATGCTTGCATGGTGGACAATGCGCTGAGTTCCGCAGGTGGAGCGCGTTTCTCCAGATCGTCTACAGCGCCGGACCCGCAGCGGGGAACGATCACCTACGTTTTTCTTTCGCAGTGAAAGCGACGCTGACTGCCGGGGGGCAACGGTATATTTTGTAACTTCATCCCCGCCAATACGTTCCAACCCTTTAATCTTCTTGAATACAATGGGGTCGACTTTGCTGGACTATCACAAGCAGATATTGGAGAAAATCAGTTTTGCGGACCGCGTAGTATTCCGAAAGGAATTGCGCAAAGCCTTTAAACGGCTGCTGCCGGCGGAACGGGATGAACTGAAACGCTGGTTTCGAGAGACGTGCGTTTGCCGCACCGAGGAAGCGAACGAGGCCCTTCAAATGCAGCCGCAGCCAGTGCGCCGGATCAATTGAAGTGCTTGCTGTCCCAAGCTTCTGCGCTGAACTGGCCAAAGAACGCCAACCAGCCGAAGGCCGTGGCCGCACTGGCCGTCATAATGGCCCAGAAGAACACAAACATCCTGTGGGGACCCCACCAACCCATTGCGGGGTCCAGCGCGATCAACGAAGTTGGGACCAGTGCCGCAACCGTGCCCGCAAGCAGCAGCACGGTAGCCAGCATGTGCCATGGGCCGCGCACAGGCCACGTGATCGCAGCCCGCACGGGGCCGATCTCGTGGCCCCACTGGTGTACCAAATAATAGCGGCCACCGCCTACAGGAACAAAAAGGATCGGGTCTGCTTCGCAATCTTCCAATTTGAACAGGCGAGAGGGTGCCATGATCTTGAAGCCGCCCAAGGGCGCGGCGGCCATGGCCTCCGTGTGGCGCAGCGCCAATAATGCCTGAGGTGGGATCGCTGCCTTGAACTTACCGCTGGGCAGGAACCGGAGCCGGTACCGGATACAGGTACGGCGGATGTCTTCCACGTCGAAGATGCGTGCGGGGTCCATTCCGGTGAGGTGGTTTTCGCGGTGCGTCTGTGATGTGCGCACCACCGCCAGCAGGATGTCGTCCTTTTTCTGCTCCTCTTCCAAGATGGAATGTACCTCCTGCAAAAGCGACTCTTGGCCGCGTAGCAGCCGTGCCAGTCGTTCTTCGTTCGGATATATCATCACCGTTGGAAATACAGGTGGATCACCCCTCACTGCGGCCACCCAAGCTTACCGCCTTCAATTCATTTTCCAAGTCTGCCTGCTTGCCTTTTTTCTTCTTCTTGCCTTCACTTCCACCACCCCCGATAAGCGGTGCTTGGGGAGCAGCGTTGCGCAGCCGACAGTTGGCCTGTAATGCGGCTTCCCCTGCGGGCTGTTCCACAACAGCGTGCCAGATGGAATCGAAAGGCAGGGTGAAGCGCAACAAATTTTCGTCGCCTTGCCCACGGAAGTACGTGTGCGTGCGGCCACCGGCGTACTTCTTGAATTCCCCGGCGGTCATGAACTTCACGTTCGCCGGGCTGTTCATTTCAACCTCGATGGTCTCGTGTCGTTTGGCGGGATATTTCCGGTAGAGGAATCGCATGGGTGGTTCTGGTTTGGCAAGCGCTAAGTTATGCAATGGCGGTGCTGAACGCGCAAGGGTCAAAGTTTTACGCTCAGCACAGGGAAGGTGGTGTGGTTAACGATGTCCTCCGTCAGGCTGCCGTTCACCACATGGAAGAAGCCTTTTCGCCCGTGTGTGGCCATGGCGATCATATCCGCGTCAATGCCCCTGGAAAAGTCCAAAATGCCCTCTTCCACGCTCAGGTCGTTATAGATGGTGGTGGTGTATTTTTTCAGCTCGTGGCGCTGCAAAAAGGCGTCAATGGCCTTGTAGCTGTCCGCGCTGCGCTGGAAGCTGCCCGGCGTGTTCACCTTCAACAAATGGATCTTGGGGTCGAACAATCTCACGATGGGCATGAAGATGTCAAACTTCACAATGTCCTCCGGGGTGAAGTTGGAGGCGTACACCAGATCGTTCACTTCAAAATCCTCCACTTTGTGTTTGATCACCAGTACCGGCATGGGTGCTATGCGCACCACCCGCTGCGTGTTGGAGCCGACGACGCCCCGGATGCCCCGTGCGCCGTTGCTGCCCATCACCACCAAGTCCATGCCCCGCAACTGATCGTTCTTGAAGATCTCCGTGATGCCGAACTGCCGTAGCATGAACCGCTTCATCGGGATGCCTTCCAGGAATGGCAGCTCCGGTACCTTGTCCAACCGCAACTCAATGTCATCGCGCACTTTTTGGTTGCTGGCATGGAAGTCGCCCATGTCTTCGTAAACATGTACCAAGTGCAGCATGGCCCCGGAGAGCTTTGCCAGTTTGGCCGCTACCCGTAGGGCATCGGTGGCGCATTCGGAAAAATCGTAGGGAACGAGGATATGCTTCAATTCCATGGGTGCCTTGTTTGGTGGATCGCCTGAAAGTTACGCAGGCTTTGGATCCCTGCAAATGGCGATGCCGAACGTGCAGGGCTTTGTGTAGGTCCTATCCGCGGCCATAGGGCTTGCCGATCTACCTTCGCAGCGCATGTCAGTCACAGAGATCCCTGGTACCGAGAAAACGCCTGCCGTGCGGTTTCACCCCGAAGAAGGCCTTTTTGAACTCTCGGGCAGCTCCATCCACGAGAACGCCCATGCCTTCTACAAGCCGCTGCTGCAGGGCATGGCAGAGTATGCGAAAACGCCTCGGCCCTCCACCAATGTCCGGATTTCCCTTCATTATTTCAATTCCAGTAGTGCCAAATACATCCTGGACCTGCTGAAAATGCTCGATGAAGCCCATGCATCCGGCACTAGCGCCGTAAAACTCTATTGGCTCCACGATGTGGACGACCTGGACATGGAGGAAGCAGGTCGCGACTACCAAGAACAGCTGGACATGGACGTGGAAGTGCTGGCAAACCCGGCATAGCGCCCCAGAGCACCTCAACTAAGGAAGCGACTTACCTGAACCGCTCATCCCAGGTTTGGGCTGGGATCGGCAATCGGTCCTTGAAGTGGATCACTTGCCCGGAACGCTGTACCACGCGCTTGTACACCACCATTTTGCCTTCCTCATCGATTATGCGCTCAGTCACCACAGCACCACCTTCCACATATACACGTTCGCCGGGCACCACAGCGGGCGGCAGCGGGACGGCATGCACCTCATGCGCTGGCTGTTGCTGTTCCGCAGGCACGGTGGTAGCGGGTTTGGTCGCAGGGTGCGTATCCGGCTTTTCCAGCGCCACGGGCACTTCTTGAGGTGTTGTTCCGGTAGTTTTCGGATGCGGCGACCCTCCGGTGCTTTGGGGGGCAGGTTGAGCGGTGTCCGGCTGACCCTGCTGTTCTTCGGAACGGCTTTTCAACAAAGCCTGCAGGTCCTGGATCTTCACCTTGGGATACACATTGTACGGCCGCATCTTCCGCGCCTGCTCGTAGGCCGCCAGCGCATCTTCGTAACGGTCCTCCCGGAAAGCTGTTTCCGGCTGCCGCATCACTTCCTGGTACGTGCTGTCGCTTTCCGATTCCGTGGTCTCCTTGGCCGCCAACTTGGAACGCTCCTTGGGGCTCAACTTGCTCATTCCCTCGTTCAACGGATCCTCTTGCTGCGCAGAAAGGGGAGCTGAAAAGCACAGTATCCCCGCCGCGAGAAACGCGCGAACCAAAATCGGGGTGAGGTTGTTCATTTCGGGTAAGCCAGCACAAATTACGCTCCAACGGAAAATTAGCGCTCTCCGGCATACGTAATTTAGCCCCCGAAGTTGGCTTTTAACCCCAAACAGCCCGTTCCAAACCCAAAGCTCATGCGTAACCTCACCTTGAAATCCGCCCTATTCACAGTCATCACTGCTGTTTTAGTCTTCACTTCCTGCCAAACGGACCCCACCACTACCGAGCAGTACAAGAACTTGGAGCACGACAAGGATGTGGTATCGGAGCAAAGCGGCATGAAGGATTCCACCATCAATGAGATGTTCGGCGCCTTTAACCGTGTCAGCGAGAATTTGCGCATGATCCGAGAGAAGCAGGGCCTGATAGCCAAAGGCGCCAGCGGCGTGGAAGGCGGAAAGAACATGGAGCAAAGCATAGCCGCAGATCTCAATGCCATCGACTCCCTGCTGGCCGCCAACAAGAAGATCATTGCGCGGATGCGGAGCAACTCCTCCAAAGATGCCTCCAAGTTAACCGAGCTTCAAAAGGGCATCGCGGAAATGGAGCGCACCATCAACGACAAAGACTCCGAGATCGTTTCCATCAAAGAGCAGCTCACCAGCACCAACTCATCGCTGGCCAGCATGATCCAGATGTACCAGGACAAGGAACAGCAGGCGAACATGCAACTGAATGAGCTCAACGCCGGCTGGTACTGCGTGGGCACCGGCAAGGAACTGCGCGACAACAACGTGCTCACCAAAGAAGGCGGTGTGATCGGTATCGGTGGAGTGAACAAACTCAACACCGCCGACCTCAACAAGAGCTACTTCAAGAAGATCGATATCACCAAGACCACCGTGATCCCCGTAGATGCGAAAAAGGCGAAGGTGGTGACCTCACACCCGGCAGGTAGCTACGAGCTGGTGGGCACGGACCGCGTGGAAAACCTTACGATCAAGGATACCGTACGCTTCTGGAGCCTGAGCAAATACTTGGTCATCGAGGCTGATTGAGGGGGAGAGGTACAGTTTGCAGTCGGCAGTAGCAGTCGGCAGTTGCAGTTTGCAGTTGCCCCGCTGTTCAACAGGAGTTGCAGTCGGCTCAGTTCGGCGTTCATCTTCACGATCCCTTAAAGCGTTCCCTTCGAAAGCGTCGCAACGTACCGCTTCTTCTTTTCCGCCAAATGAAAAGGGCCGCGAATTTCGCGGCCCTTTCTTATTGTTTGGTTAAAGCTCGGTCACTTCTTCTCGGCTTCAGCTTTTGCTGAACCTTTTTTGCCGGCGCAGCAGCCTGTGCCGCCTTCCTTGCCGCAGCTTTCCAACTTGCCAGAAGCTTGCAGCTCCTGCATTTTCTTCTGCTGCTCAGGATTGAGCATTTCAGCGATCGAAGCGTAGGTGGCCTTATCCTGCTCTTTGGCTTTGGCGTCCATTGTTTCGCAATGGCCACGCATGCCCATCAGGCTTTCTTCGTTCTTCGCCAGGAGATCGTTGGCTTTGGCCGTCTGGTCCTTGTCCAAGTTCAATTCCTTGGTCAGCAATTCCACCTTGGCCTTGGTCATGTCGGCGCATGCCTTTGCGGTCTCCGCTTCAGTGGATTGGGCGTTTGCGAAAGAGGCCACACCGATCAGCAGGGCGGCGGCGAACAGTTTGATCGTCGTCATGGTTGTTTTGATTTTGTGGCGCGAAGATAAGGGGTTGTGTGGAACCGCTACGGCACTAAGACGCAACGGGGGTGCAAAAAAATGCGATGGGAATACCACGAAGAACACTAAGGGCACGAAGAAGTGAAAAAAGGAATATCCGTCGGCTGCGCGCCAGCAAACGGCCACTCTACTGCTTAGTATCAAGCGCTTTTCGCCCCCCGCACCATGCGCTCGATGGAGTCCCACATCTCCGGTCCGAGCTGCTCTAACGGATTGAATTGGCCTGCACCTTTCAACCATTCACCGCCATCGATGGTGACCACTTCGCCGTTCATGAAGCCGCTGAAGGTGGACACTAAGTAGGATGCAAGGTCGGTCAGCTCATGGTGCTCTCCCACGCGTCCCAGCGGCACGCGCTTCGCCATGTCAAATTTTTCAGCGAGCTCGCCCGGCATCAACCGTTGCCAAGCGCCCTTGGTTGGAAAAGGCCCAGGTGCGATCGCGTTGGTGCGGATCCCGTACTTCGCCCACTCCACGGCCAACGATCGCGTGAGTGCCAACACGCCCGCCTTGGCGCACGCACTGGGAACCACGTACCCACTGCCGGTCCACGCGTAAGTGGTGGTGATGTTGAGCACGACTTTGTCCTTATCCCCCTTGGCGATCCAGTATTTCCCGAAGGCAAGCGTGCAATTCACCGTGCCCATCAGAACGATGCCGATGATGGTCTCGAACGCCTTACTGCTAAGCCGTTCGGTGGGGCTGATGAAGTTTCCCGCCGCATTGTTCACCAAGCAGTCCACCTTGCCGAAGTTCGCGATCACCGTTTCCAAAAGTTTGTCCACATCCTGCGATCTGCTTACATCACAAGCCACCGGTAGCACCGTGCCGCCCGTGTTCTTCATGATCTCTGCAGCTGTGACTTGCAGCACATCCAATTTTCGGCTGGTAATGCACACCTTGGCCCCCAGCCGGACGAATGCTTCGGCCATGCTGCGTCCCAAGCCGGTGCCGCCACCGGTGATCACGATCACCTGTCCTTCCAAGGCGCCATCGCGCAGCATGCTTTGTTTGTTTTCCATCTTCATTCGGGGGCGTTGGTGCGGGGTACGGGCTTGTCCTCGTTGCGGTCTGTGTTGCTCTTCGGGGCTTGAACGGGCACCACCGGTTTTTCCACGGTGCCGCCGCAGTTGGCCAACACGAGTTTTTCCACCTCATCGCCGTGCTGCGCGGTGAAGCCGAGCTCCAGTGCCTGCCGGAAATTGACGCACGCCTTTGCGGTATCCCCGCTTTCCAGTGCGATCACGCCGAGGTTGCGGTAGATGTACGGGTTGCGCACTTTACGCTTGCGGGCACGCTGGATGTCCTTCAATGCCTGGTCGGTTTCGCCCAGCTTGTATTGGCTCCAGCCCCGGTTGTTGAAGGCATAGCTGTAGTTGGGGTTCAGCTTTATGGCGCGGTCATAGTCCGCCACGGCTGCGGCATGCCGCCCGTTGGCCGCCTCCAGCCAATAGCCGCGGCTGTTGTAGTTCACGGGATCTCGCGGGTCCATCGCGATGGCCTGCCTAAAAGCCGAACGTGCCAAAGCCGTATCGCCTGCTTCAGCTGCCAATTCCCCTTGCATGCGGAAGAACCGCTCGCGGCTTTCATTCTCCGGTGCAGTTTCATCCAACGCCGTAAGGATGGCCGCACGTGCCGCGGGCAAGTCACCCCTTGAACGCTCAACTTCCGCCAGCCGGTAACGCGCCTCTTCCGAAGCACCCTTCCCCAACGCCGCATGCAAATGGGCTGCCGCACTGTCCATACGCCCCAAGCCTTGCTCAGCGATGGCAAGCTGTAACAGCCCCACCGCACTGTCGGGCATTAATCGGACCGCCGTGCGCGCATCCGCCTCCGCTTTTTCAAATTCCGAAATGGTGTTCCAAGCCGCTGCGCGTAACCCGTAAAACACAGGCTGCTCCAAGTGGCTCAATGCCCCCGTGGCCACGCGCAAAGCGGGGTATGCCTTGCCTTTGGCCAACAGTTTGCGCACCTTCTTTTCCTGGTGGCTCATGCCTTGGGCCAACAGCATGGCGGGCAGGATCAACGCCGCTATGAATACTTGGGAACGCATGCGGCGAAGGTAGGGCGATGCGGCGGAGATCCATGTGAAGGACTGCGCGTTGCTTGTTGGAGCTAGAGACCTTTTAGCCAGTGAAGGGACGGTACGATTTCATCACCGGTAATGACAGATTATCGTTGGGGCAGGCTCTGGGGACGTTGGAATGTCGGCGTTGGTGGTGACGATATCCTTAATCCTTCACCTAAACCGCTTTCACAGCACAACGAATAACTTGGCTGCCGAACTCCCCCAATGCGCCCCAACATCGCCATCCCCATCGCCCTTATCATCCTCACCGCAACAAGCTGCGCCATAAACCCGGTAACCGGCAAAAAGCAGTTCGGCGTAATGGGCGAGGCGCGCGAGATCCAAATGGGCATGGCGTACGACCCGCAGATCACTGCGGCATATGGGCTATATGAGGACAGCGTCTTACAGGCTTACATCAATACAAAAGGCAAGGAGATGGGCGCTATTTCGCACCGGCCGAAGTTGGAGTATCATTTCCGCATTATGGATTCGCCGGTGGTGAATGCTTTTGCCGTGCCGGGGGGGTATGTGTATTTCACGCGGGGCATCATGGCGAATTTCAATAACGAGGCGGAATTTGCGGGGGTGTTGGGGCACGAGATCGGGCACGTTACCGCACGGCATTCGGTGGTGGCGCAACGCGATGCCACGATTGCGCAGGTGGGACTGATCGCGGCGGCTATTGCTTCGCCGAAGTTTGCGCAATACTTGGAGCCCGCGGCGCAGGGCGTGCAATTGATGCTGTTGAAGTTCGGTCGCGATGCGGAGAGCCAGAGCGATGGACTTGGCGTGGAGTATAGCTCGAAGATCGGCTACAACGCGCATGAGATGGCGGAGTTCTTCAACACCTTGGCCCGCGAGCGCGATGTGGCGGGCGGGCAGGCCATTCCGGAATTCCTGAGCACCCACCCGGACCCGCTGAACCGCCGCGAAAACGTGAATGAGCTCGCAACCGAATGGCAGGAGAAGTTGGGGATGACCAACGGCGCGGTGGGCCGCGATACGTATTTGCAAATGGTGGAGGGGCTGGTGTACGGCGAAGATCCGCGCCAAGGATTTATGGAGAACGGCAACTTCAACCACCCGGACCTGAAGATCAAATTTCCCGTACCTGCCGGATGGCGCACGGAGAATACGCCGCAACGTTTCCAAATGGCGCCGGAGGACGGCAAAGCGCTGCAATTCCTGGCGTTCGCACCGGGTGCAAACTTGCAAGCGGCTGCCGATACGTTCGTTACAGCGAACGGCCTAACGCTTTTGAACAAGCGCAACCTCACCGTCAACGGTTTCGCGGCGCTGGAGTTGAACACTGAGCAGCGCCCGGACCCGCAAGCGCAGCAAGACCCGCAGCAGCCTGCACAGGTGTTGCGCGTAAGGACCACGATCTACCAGGTGGACCAAAGCATGATCCAGATCACCGGCCTTTCCCTCGCTGCGGATTTCAACACCTACGCACCGCAGTTCGGCACCAGTATGGCCGGTTTTGCCCCGTTGACGGACCCGGTGTTGCTGAACAAGAAGCCGGAACGCATCCATGTGCAACGCACAGCGCAAACGCAATCCCTCACTCAGCAATTCGCGCAGTATGGCATTCCGCAGGCACGCTTGGAGGAGTTCGCGATCGTGAACGGCATGCAGTTGACGGACGTGGTGGAGGCGGGGACTTTGATCAAGGTGTTGGGGCCATAGGGCTCCTCGGCTTCACTCGGAGACCTATTGTGTCCTTCAGGACTTCGAGCGAAGCCGAGAAGCCCTTCCGCCGGAGAAGCTTTACTTTCACGCCATGCGCCTCGAATACCCCGCAAAGATCCTGTTAGCTTGGGGCGAGGCCATCAGCGGCAATGCTCAGATCCGCGAATGGCTCATCAAGAACGGATATCCTGAACTCGGTATTTTCGTCTTTGCGCTGCACCTGAAAGCCGATGCCCGCAAGTGGCTGATGGAGAACGGGCACCCACACCTCATGGCGATCATCCGTGGGATCGAGGAAGATGAAAAGGCACTGGACTGGTTGGACAAGCACGACATGCACGTGCTGCGCAAAGTGGCCGAATGCGGCGGCGATGATGATGCCTTTCAATGGCTGCTGAAGAACAACCACCGCGAATTGGCCATGCTCGGCCTTAAAATGTGGTCCATCAAGATGCAGATCGAGGATGATCACAATGACCCCCACAAGTTTTCGGCAGAGTAGTTGTCCGCCGGTAGGACTTCGAGCGAAGCCGAGAAGTCCTACCGACTGAGAATTAATGATCGATCCGTTCCACGCGCCTGACCTCGGGCACCTCACGGAGCTTCTCAACCAATGAGTGCAAGTGTTGCGCATCGTGTACATAAGCCATCACCTTGCCTTCGAAAATGCCGTCCTTGCTCTCGAAGCTGATGCTGCGCATGTTCACGTTGCTGTCCCGGCTGATGATGGTGGTGATGCGGTTCACCAAACCCACCGCGTCAATGCCGCTGAACTGGATGCCAGCTAGAAACTCCACGCTGTCCTTGCCTTTCCAGCGCGCCTTTACGATGCGCATGGCGAAGTTGCTCATGAGCTGTACGGCATTGGGGCAGTTCACCCGGTGGATGCGGATGCCCTCGCCAGGCGTGATGAAACCGAACACGTCATCGCCGGGAATGGGGTGGCAGCACGGGCTCAACTTGTAGCTCATGTTCTGCACTTCTTCGCCGATGGTGAGCGTGCCACCCTGGTTCCCGCGGATCTCCGCAACGATCTCTTCCAACGGCCGCTCCTCGGTGGTACGTTTTCCTTTGGCCATTTGCAGGCGACCGTTCTTTACGTTTGGCGTCGGAAGCTTGTTCAGGTCGTGGCGACCGCGCGCAACCTGCCAATAGAGGTCATTGGGGCTTGAGGCAAGGAGATGATCCTGGAGGATGTCAATGTTCTCCTTGTTCACCTTTGCGCCCCATGCCCGCAACTGGTGCTGCACCGCGTCCCGGCCAACTATTGCCAGCTTTTTCTTTTGTTCGCGCAGCGCCTGTTTGATCTTGTGCCGGGCCCTCGCCGTCACCACGTAGTTGAGCCAATCCTCTTTCGGCATCTGCTTACGGCTGGTGATGATCTCCACCTGGTCTCCGCTGCGCAGCACTTGGCTCAACGGCACGAGCTGGTGGTTCACTTTTGCGCCGATGCAGTGCCGCCCGATCTGGCTGTGTATCTCGAAGGCGAAGTCCAACGCAGTGGCGCCTTTGGGGAGATCGCGCATATCCCCGGTAGGCGTGAATACCATGATGGTGTCGCTGAAGAGGTTCAGCTTGAAGTCCTGCACGAAATCCAGCGCGTTGCTTCCAGGGTCGGCCAGGATCTCCCGGATCTTGTTCAGCATACCGTCCATGGCGTTCGCGTGCTGCTCTTCGCCCTTGTAACGATAGTGGGCGGCCAAGCCCATTTCCGCCACTTCATCCATGCGGCGGCTGCGGATCTGTACTTCCACCCATTTGCCGCCCGGGCTCATCACCGTGGTATGCAGACTTTCATAGCCGTTGGCCTTGGGCCGGCTGATCCAGTCCCGCAAACGGTCCGGGCTGGGCTGATAGTAATCCGTTACGATGCTGTACACTTTCCAGCAATCTGCTTTTTCCAACTCTGGCTTGCTGTCCACGATGATGCGGATGGCGAACACATCATACACCTCTTCGAAGGAGACGTGCTTCTTCACCATCTTGTTGTAGATGCTGTTGATGCTCTTGGTCCGGCCTTTGATCTCGAATTCCAACCCTTCGCGTTCCAGTGCCTCGCGGATGGGCAATATGAAGCGGCTGATGAAGCGCTTTCGCACGCTTTCGCCCTTTTTCAATCGTTCTTCGATGTCCGCGTATACGGCGGGCTCCGTGTACTTCAATGCAAGATCCTCCAGCTCGCTTTTGATGGCGTAGAGGCCTAACCGATGCGCAAGCGGTGCGTACAGGAACAGCGTTTCGCTGGCGATCTTTAACTGCTTTTCCCGCGGTAGACCATCCAGCGTGCGCATGTTGTGCAAGCGGTCGGCCAGCTTGATCAGGATCACCCGTATGTCTTGCGCCAGCGTCAGCAGCACCTTGCGGAAGTTCTCCGCTTGCATGCTGTCCGTCTGCCAGTTCACCCCGCTGATCTTGGTAAGCCCGTCGATGATGGTGCACACCGTGTCGCCGAATATCTCGCGCACGTCATCCAACGTGATGTCCGTGTCTTCCACGGTATCGTGCAACAACGCCGAAACCACGCTGGTTACGCCCAAACCGATCTCCTCTGCACAGATCCGGGCCACCGCGATGGGATGGTAGATATAAGGTTCGCCACTTTTCCGACGCTGTGTGCTATGCGCCTCCATGGCGATATTGAACGCCTTGCGGATCTGCCGCGTCCCTTCCGGCGTACGGTCCGTGCGTAAGCTGCGCAACAAGCCCCGGTAGCGGCTCAGGATCTGGTCCTTTTCCAATTCCAGTTCTTCAGCAGTGGCGGGAGCTTGCGGCATGGCTCAAAAATAGGGATGGGAAGAATGTCTTATGCTGGTTGTCCTATGTCTTATGCGTTGTTAACCACTATCAAGCATAAGACATCGGACATAGGGCATAGGACAGTCAACAATCGACAAACTATTACAGCGCTGGAAGGATTTCCCCCCGCACTTCGCCGAAACCGATGCGCAGCCCGTCCTTTTCGCAGTGTCCGCGCATGATGACCGTATCGCCGTCGTGGATGAATTTGCGCTCACTCCCGTCGTTCATTTTCAACGGCTTGGTGCCGCGCCAGCTCAACTCCAGCATACTGCCATAGCCACCGGCATCGGGTGCGCTGATGGTGCCGCTGGCCAACAGGTCGCCGCAACGGATGTTGCAACCGTTCACCGTGTGGTGCGCGAGCTGTTGCGCCATGCTCCAGTACAAATGCTTGAAGTTGCTCCGGCTGATCACCGTCTCGTTGCCCTCTGGCGTGGTGATGGCGGTAACCAGTGCAATATCGAACGCCTGTTTACCGTTGCCGCGCAAGTAGGGCAGGGGCTCAAACTCGGGTTTGGGCTGTGCGGTCCGGAAGGGTTCCAAAGCATCCAGCGTTACCACCCATGCACCTAGGCTACTGCCGAAGTTTTTCCCAAGGAACGGCCCAAGTGGAACATATTCCCAGCTCTGGATGTCGCGCGCGCTCCAGTCGTTGAACAGCACCATGCCGAAGATGTAGTCCTCGGCTTCTTCCATGGTGATCTGCTGGCCCAACGGTTTGCCTTGGAAGGTGATGAACCCGGTCTCCAGTTCGAAGTCGAGCTGTTTGCTGGCGCCGAACACCGGCGGTTCTTCTGGCTTTGGGCGCATTTGGCCTTTGGGCCGGTGCAACGGCGTGCCGCTTACCACGATGGAACTGGCGCGGCCGTGGTAGCCCACGGGCAAGTGAAGCCAGTTGGGCATTAACGCGTTTTCCGGCCCGCGGAACATGGTGCCCACGTTGAAGGCATGTTCGCGGCTGCTGTAGAAATCGGTGTAGTCGCCCACTTCAACGGGCAGGTGCAGCGTGCATTTTTCCAGCGGGAACAAGGCCTTTTTGCGCAATTCGGCGTTGTCGCGGAACGTGGCGTTTTCGGCGGCAAGCAATTCGCCCAGGCGTTGGCGCAGCTTACGCATCACGGCTTTTCCATGGCGCATTAGCGGGTTCAACGTGTCGGCTTGAAAATCTTCGGCTTCAATGGCTAATCCGTTCAGAAGGCCAGCTTCGGCCAAGACCCGTAGGTCTACGACGGTATCGCCAACGCGCGTGCAAGGGTGCGCCGAACCCCCTTCTGCGCTGAAAATGCCGAACGGGATGTTTTGTACGGGGAAATCACTTCCGGCCGGTGCATCGATCCAGCTGGACTTGGGCATCACGGGAATATTTTTCAGATCGCTCATGCGGCAAAGGTCGGTAAAGGCCCGTTGGTTGATCGTGATCTGGATTTCTGGTATTGGACAACGGCTTCTATCTACCGCTTTATCCCAACACCTGTCTCGCGACTCCCGACTCCCGACTCGCGACTTCAGACTACAGCACCCTTTGTGAACCTCTGTGCCCCAGTGCCTCTGTGGTATGTATAGCCCTTCCCTTCACTTCCCGAACGGGTCCTGCACGAGCGGCGCACCACCATGGTCCACCACGCGATACACTTGGATCACCTTGAGGTGACTGCGGCTGAGGCTCCACGGCAACTTACCGAAACTCGATGTGTACATCCCCGCGAACTGCTCCACGTTGAAAAAAGTGCCAAGTGAAGGGGGCGTGTCATAGGTGCGTAAAGGAACTACTTGCACGTAAGGCGCGATGGACTGAGCGTCGTATTCCTCCGGCAAAACGATCACATCGCCTGCAACGGGTTGTTCGCCGTGTTGGGCATAAGTGCGCATGCCGGCTTGGGCCGCATACCATTGCCAGCCCCAGTGCCCGGCGGACCATACTGTGTGCTTGTCGCCCATGTCGTGGGCGATGCGGGGCGCCATGTCGCGGTAGAAGCCGGCGTAATCCTTATCACTGACTGTGAGCAGCACGCCCAAGATCGCCGTTGAGGCCAAGGCCAACCCACGCGCCTTAGCGCCTGCGGCATCAAGCATAGGGGCCAGCAACAACAGCAAAGGTGCCAGCACCAGCAGAATGTGCCGGGTGGCCATCATCGGGGCGAACAACGCCAGAAACGCGGCAAGGCCGCCCGCCCAAAGCACCAATGCCATGCGGTCCGGTGCCACACGCCAGATTTTCCGCGGAACGGCCAGGAATGCCAATGCCACGAACAACGTGCCGTTCAAGGTGAAAATGCCGCGGAGTACTTCATCGGAAACGTTTTCTCCCAGTTGGCCCGTGTATACGAGCGATGCCATAGCCGCGAACGCCAAGAGCATCGACAGCCACGCTGCCCAGACCCACTTTCGCATAGCCGGGAATTTGCCCATGGCGAAGGCTGCCACAACGGGAAAAACCGCCCCAATGGCCGCAAGTATGCCAAGCAACCGCTTTAGAATGGCCAGTGCCGAATGGTCCCCGCCCGGTCTGCCGAATAGATGTGCCGAACCGAATTCCTGCAAATTCCATAGGCTCCAAAGAGTAAGTAGAACGATCGGTACCAGTGCAAAAAGCGCGTATCTCCGTTCATTCCGCAGGAACAGCACCAGCGGAAAAACCACCAGTACGGGCAACGTGGTGTACTTGATGAACGCTGCCGCCGAGAATGCCAGCGCTGCCAACAAATAGCACCTCCCTTTTCTCCCGGCACAAGGCACCAGCAACAGCCGAAAACCAAGCAGTTGCATGGCCAACAACGGCACGTCCGTCATCAACCCTTGGTTCACCAAAAAGCCGGGCACAACGCAAGTAACGCAGTGATGAACAGCGCCTGGCCTTTAGCAAAATGGCGCGCCAACAAATAGATGTTGGCAATGGCGAGCAATGAAAATAGCGCGCGCAACCCGTGCATCACGCCTTCGCCGTAGCCGAAGAAATGCCCGGTGAGCGCAATGAGGTAGAAGAAGCCCGGTGGCTGGTTGAAGTATTGCAATGGCTGCGGATCGTGGCCCCAGTTAACCAAGCCGCTCATGGGCTGCAACGGGTGATGCTCGATCCATTGCGCCGCCAGTAAATGGAAGGTGTCGTCCATATGGAAGGCCTTCCCGAAGTCCAGTGCCGTGGCCGCTGCCCAAAGCAGGAACAGTACCAGGAGGTCGCGGGAAGCAAACGATGGTTTCACGGTGGGAAGGTAAAGGCGCGGCCCGTCGAATTCGCTTTAACGTTGCGGTGAGCGAATGGTTTTGAAGAAATGAAACCCACGCTCCTGTTGCGTCTCCGAAATGTGGCACGCCGATTGTTGGATGCGGGCCGCTACCAGCCGAACATGCACCACCAGCACCTCAAGAGCGCAACCTTCAATTGGGTTTTTCTGCCCATGTTCGTTTTGGCGACTGTCTGCTTGATCACCTTGTTTTTCGTAGCCTGACCCCAGCTGCTCTATTTGGCTTTGAGTGAAGCAGGTTCCAAGTGTACCTTCTTGCATTACAGCTTCAGGCGTCGGTGCTTGGTGGCCTGAGCCTATCGCCTCACCACCAGCCGCTCCGCCCAAGCCCGTCCATTACCAGCGATACGTAAGGCATAGATGCCTGCCGGCAAACTACGTACGTCCAACAAGAACCCGGTGCTGGTTGCTTTCATGGCCATGAAAACCGGCCGGCCTGTTTGATCCAACAGGGTGAGCTGCCATCCTTCGGTTTCTCCTGATGGAAGGAAGACTTGTACTTCATCGCTCGCAGGGTTCGGCAGCAATTCTGCTTTTGGCTTTTCAGCGGTCATTTGGACCGCCACTACCTGGCTGCGTACCGTGGTTCCATCATAATCCGTTTGGGATAAGCGGTAGTAGGAGGTTCCAGACAATGGACTTGCGTCCACCGTGGAATAATGAAGCAACTGCGTGCTGTTTCCCGCTCCCGGCACAGTGGCTACGGACTCCCACGTAAGCACGTCCGCGGAACGTTCCACGGTGAAGTGGTCATTGAAGCGTTCGCTCGCCGTGGACCAATCCACTTGAACCGTGGTACCGGTTGGCGTAGCGGTGAAGTTGAGCAGTTCAATTGGCAAAGGCGTGGACGGGCTTATGCTGCCCAATGTGAAATAGCGCGTGGAATTTGCGGGAATCGCCCCGACTGAGATGTTGCTCACGGTGATCACGCTGCCGCTGCGCGAGAACGTTACGCCTCCGCCTGTGGCATAGATGGCCGCGTTGCCGAAGTTGCCATCACCATCCACCAGTAGGCGAAGGTCACTGTCGGTGATGTTGGTAAGGTTGGCGCAACCGCTCAACTTGAAATCAAGGCTGAACGTACCGGTAAAATTGGTTTTGGTGATTTTCCATTCGCGCTCGATCCGTGAGCTGATGGCGTCCGGCTTTTCCAAGTTGCTCGCATCGGTGGCGCAAAGCTTGCCGCCATTGTGGCCCATTACGACGAATTGGTCGTCGCTGCTATACGTGCCGGTATTGTTGGGATTTGACGTGGCCAACGTGCCGATGAACAGCCGCGTGGAATCGTCCGCCGTCTTGGATTGCTTTTGCATCAAGGTGCCATTGTCATCACGACCGATACCGATGACGTCATTCCAGTACATCGCCGTACCACCGTCGCTGAATACCGTATTGCCTTGGCTGTCCAGGTATTTCCCCGCCATACCGGTGCGGTCCAATGTGATGCCATATTTCAATCCCAGGTAGGAGTTCACCTTACGGCGCTCTAAATTGGTTAGTTTGGCATTGTACACCAATACTTCGGAGATGTAGCCTTTGTGGTTGAAGCTGGTGGCATTGCCCCCGCCGATGTGCGTGGTGCCGTTGTCTCCTACGATGCCGGTGTAAATATCGGTGGCCTTGAGGTTAGCGTCTTGGTAGAATTCCAAGCTGCCACGTCCATACTCCCCTTCGTTGATCGCCATGGGCTTGTTCACCCATGTGGCATAAGCGGAATTGGCCAAGTAATCGTTCACCCACAGGCCCATGGTATTGCTGGTGCCGTCCAAGGAGCAAATGCCGTAGCCGCCACCGGTCCAAGAACCGGTTGCCTGCCCGCTTACCATGCTGTGCCAAGTGTCGCCCCCGGTTTCATTGGTTCCTACGGCAAACACGGAAACGGCACGACTGCTTGATGCCACCAGGTCATTCATGGTGAGGTGGTCGTTGTTGCCGTTGAAGTAGAGCGAAGGATTGTAATTCCGGTTGATCGCCGTCCAAGTGGGGCGGAAGCTGGCGTTAACTTGAACGGCATTGTTCCCATTGCCGCTTTGGTCGGCCCATGTACTCACCTTGCCGCCCGCTAACGCTATGCCGGCATCAGCCTTGGACCAAAATACGTTACCACTGTATACACCACCAGGGCCTGCGGGCGGCGTGAATGACGTTACGCCCACTGCCATGAATTTAGTGCCGTTAGCGGGAAGTTGGGTGTTGGAGATCCTGAAATGCGCACGTATCCGCCCGAAACGGAAATGCTCATACCACCTCCCGGTGCATACACCGTGGCGTCGCTGTAGTCGCCGTCGTCATCCACCAACAGCCGCAGGTCCGCATTGGCATACGTTCCCGCCATTCCGCATGCGCCCAACTGTACTTCCAACGTAAAAGTGCCTCCAAATCCCGTGTTGGCCACTTTGAACGATCGTGGCATGCGCGCTTCTATGCCGCTGGGCATGGTGAGTGAAGCAAGGTCCGTTATGCAAGTGGCATCGCCGTTGTTACCCGCCACGATGTACTGGTTGTTATTGCTGAAGTTGGCCGGGTTCGCAGCATTACTCGCCGCCAGCGTACCTAAGTATAGTCGCACCGAATCCGAGGGATCGTGGCTTTGCCGTTGAACCAAGGCGCTGTTGTCGTCCCGACCGATGCCGATGATGCCGTTCCAATGGCTGCCCGCGTCACTGAAGATGGCGCTGCCGTTACTGCGTACGTATTGCCCGGCGGAACCGGCGAGATCCATGGTCCGTCCATATTTCACAGCCAGATAGGAATTGACCCGTTTGCGCTCCGCGGTGCTCAGCTTTCGGCCAAAGATCGCCACCTCAGCGATGTAGCCTTTGTGATTATACGCATTGCCCGGACCTCCTCCGATGGTGGTGGTGCCATTGTCGCCAACGGCACCGCTGAAGGCGTCCGTTCCGATCAACATATTGTTCCTGTAGAATTCCAGACTGCCGCCTCCGTATTCGCCTTCCAACACGGCCATGGGCTGATCGATCCAGTTACTTCCGACCTGGTTGGTGCCATAATCGCGCACCCAAAATCCGAACGGACTATTGCTGCCGGTAAAAGCGGTTATACCATAGCCGCCTCCGGCCCAAGAGCCTTGGGCCTGACCCACTACCATGGAGTGCCAATCATCACCACCGGTTTCGTGGGTGCCCACCGCAAAGACCGTTACCGATGTGGAACTGGCTGCGATCAGGTCATTCACCAGCAAATGGTCGTCGTTCCCGTTGAAGTAGAGCGCGGGCCGGTAATTCTCCACAACTGGCACCAGATCTGGACGGTTGGCGTTTGTTCCTTGGGCAGCGTTGTTGCCCGAACTGCTTTGGTCCGTCCAAAGTGAAACGTTCGCACCACTGGTGGTCACGCCTTGATCGGCCTTAACCCAGAGCATGTTGGCCGTGGTGACACCGCCGGGACCCACTTGCGCAAATGCCACTACTGGACAAAGGAGCAAGGTGCCTTGCAACACGATGCTCTTGAAGTGCCGGATGAATGATGTGGTGTTGAGCATGGGCGGGCCGCAACCGGTGGTGGATGCAGTATGCCGTTCTACGACCACCAAGGATCAAGGTTACGTGGCCATGCGTCGCGCGGCCTTCTGATATCAAAAGCCTGGACCTCTGTCAATAATCGACCGGAAACCTGCAAATTCGCCGTTCACTTACCGATCAACACGCCCAACACCACATTTTCCTGTATAAACCAGAAATGTTGGCTGGCCCGGTCTTCCGACATACCGGTCGTGAGCACGCTAGGCAGCTCGATGTACCCCCCCCGCACATTGGCCCGCAGGAACATGCGGTCGGCCACCAAAGCGAATACGCCCAACTGCAATCCCGCTCCGTAGCCAGCCAAATGGAATTTGTTGTTGATCCCTTCGCCGAACAAACGCACATCCGTGCGCGGGATCACCGGACCGGCGAATATGCCTTGTGTAAGGTAAAGCGCGTGTTTGCCATTGCCACTATGGGTAAGGAGTGAATAGTGGTCAACATCAAACCCCAGTAAATTCAAGCCGTCCGTGTGCTCGTAGGTGAGGAAGTCCGGCGTGAGCCGCGCTTCACCAGTTTCCCCGGAGGTGGCATAAGCAGCCGAACGCGAAGGTGCGATGGTGCCGTTCAAGGCCACTTGCTGGCCTTGAACAACCACGTATTTCATGTGGTCCAATCCCAAGGAAAAGCTCCAGCGGTCATTGAAAAACCAGCCCACGCGGTAGTTGTACTGTGGGATCCAGATGTTCTTCGGGTTGAAGTAGTTGTTCAATGTAAAGGCCTCCGGCTTGTCCTTTGCGAGCACGTCGTGTAGGATGAAATCGTAATCCGCCCCTGTGAAATGGATGCTGCTGGCGCTGAACTGCGCGCGATTGTAACCCCAGTATGCGAAAACGCGGTGGGTGAGGTGAGGCGTGGTCTGTGCAGTTGCAAGGGTTGAAGTGACGAGAAAGATCAAGGGCATCAGGGTCCGTTTCGCGAGAGCCTGATGGAGTGGACGAAGCTGGAAGGTATCAGCCTTCATCATCTCTTTCTGTGCAAATCAGCGTTCGATCAACGTTCACCAACCGAACAATGGCCGCAAGCGCATCATACCATTCACTTGGAAACGGATCCGGTCCAAGTCCGGCTTGGAATCCTTGAGTTTGAAGGCGTTGTCCATCAACTCTACGATCTGCGCACATTCAGTCTCCCGTAAACCCCTGGTGGTTACCGCCGGTGTGCCAATGCGGATGCCACTGGTGACGAACGGACTCTGCGTGTCGAACGGCACCATGTTCTTGTTCACCGTGATGTCCACCGCGCCCAATATGGCCTCTGCTTCCTTGCCGGTGAGGTCTTTGCTGCGCATATCGATCAGCATGCAATGGTTGTCCGTACCGCCGCTTACCACGTCGTAGCCTTTGTCCAATAATGCTTTGGCCATGGCCGCCGCATTGGCCCGCACCTGCACACCATAGACTTTGAAGGACGGGTCGAGCGCTTCACCGAAGGCAACGGCCTTGGCTGCGATCACATGCTCCAACGGGCCACCCTGCGTGCCGGGAAATACACCGGAATCCAGGATCGAGCTCATCATGCGCACAGCCCCTTTCGGCGTTTTCAACCCCCATGGGTTCTCGAAGTCCTTGCCCATCATGATCATTCCGCCGCGGGGTCCACGCAACGTCTTGTGCGTGGTGGTGGTAACGATGTGGCAGTGGGGGAGCGGGTCATTCAACAAACCGGCGGCGATCAACCCTGCCGGATGTGCAACGTCGGCCATGAGCAATGCGCCCACTTCATCGGCTATGGCGCGGAAGGCGGCGTAGTCCCAATCGCGGCTGTATGCGCTGGCCCCGCAGATGATCAGCTTTGGTTTTTCCTTGCGTGCGGTGGCCGCCACGGTGTCCATATCCACACGGCCGGTTGCTTTTTCCACGGCATAGAACGAGGTGCGGTAAAGTTTACCGCTGAAGTTCACCGGCGAGCCGTGCGTAAGGTGCCCGCCATGGCTGAGGTCGAAGCCAAGGATCGTGTCGCCCGGCTTCAGGCAGGCAAGCATCACTGCCGAGTTGGCTTGCGCCCCGCTATGTGGTTGCACATTGGCCCATTCCGCCCCGAAGAGCTTCTTCACCCGGTCAATGGCCAAATTCTCCGCCATGTCCACGAACTCACAGCCGCCGTAATAGCGTTTACCGGGCAAGCCCTCGGCGTACTTGTTCGTAAGTACGCTGCCCATGGCCTCCATTACCTGCGCGCTAACGTAGTTCTCGCTTGCGATCATCTCCAGACCCTTGGTCTGGCGCCAACGCTCCTGTTCAATAATGTCGAAAATGGCGGAATCGCGCGTGAGGGTGGATTCAAGTGCTTGGGTGGGTTGCATGGAGTATGGATGGGTCGGTCAAAAGTAAGGGTTGCATTTTGGCTTCTTCCAATACGTCCGGAGCTTCCTCAGGTCGCCCTTTTTCTGCCGACCGACAGAGCCAGCCTTTAATGTGGACAGGAAGCAATTTGGTCAAGCCGAACCGAAGACGTCATAGTCGCCCGAAGTGAAAAACAGATCTTCGTCGGAAATTCTTTTCCCCAAACAATTAATGATGAGTTTATTCGAACTTTTGATGCTGAACCCATCGCGCTCCACCAAAAGTTTACGCAGTCGCTCGCTGGCCGTGGCGAGAACCAAAACGTCAAAGCCGCATCTGGCCGCGAGCCCCATGAGGTCCTCCAATATCTTCTGGTGATCGTTTCCGAAAAGATCGCCGATCACGATCTGGTTGCCCCGAAAGGCCACCCAAGCCACCCCGCTTTTCAACTTCAAAAGCTCCGAACCCAGCGCGAGTTTGTAAACCATGTAGCCCCGTGACCTTGGGATCACCATGGGCTGGCCGCAAACTGCGACAAGGGACCGGTCCGCTTCAATTGCATCAAGTGTAACGTTCGGCATACGACGTTTTCGGATGCTCTTTTTCTGAAAGGCGGCAAATGAACCTGGCAGGAACTTTCGGAACACGCGCACTGGCAACGGCACTACCACCAATCTCGTCAGGGTTTCCGCGGTTGCCCGGTCCGACCAGTTGAACTTTTTAAAGCCGGGGTAGGAGTTCTGGTTGGGGAAGCCGAAGATGAAAGCAATTCCCTCCTCTCGGCATAGTTCCATAGTCAGGTCGTGGAGCATCCGGAACAGTCCTTTGCCCCGATGTGAGGGATGTGTGGCCGTATCACCGCTTTGGGCCGCAACGAACGCCTCTCCATTTTGGGAAACAAGGGTTGGGAAAACGCCATAGTACGCGGCCGGTTCATTGGTTTCTTGATCGAATGCGAGGTAGCCCAACCAGGCATGTCCCGTATAGGTCGTATCGAATTTCCTTCTGAAATACGCTTCATCCAGTGCCTGGTTTTTGAAGCTGGCATCGATGATCTCCATAAAAGCGGAAAAATTGGATCCGGAAATGCGTTCGGTGCGGTATTCCATGGGCCGGTTCAAGTTAAACGCGTTTTCAACCGATGGAATATCGAATAATTCACATGCAATTGCCTGCTTTGGTCTTCTATACCGAATGCGCCGGACAGCTGGTTCCGCTTTACCGCCATGGGTCCATGTCTTTCACCGTGTCAACGCCCCTCAAGACGCTCTGGCCTACTAACATCCCGGCATTTCGTGCGATGCGTTTGATCCGCTCGGAATGGAACCCGTACGGATAAGCGATGGACCGTATTTCCTTGCCGATCGCATCCTCCAAATAGCGGCTGGCTTCCTGAATGACCGCTAAGGCCTCCACATCCCCGAGCAGTTCCAAATTTTGGTGCTTGGTGGTGTGGTTGCCAATGGTTACGGATGGATGTTCGCTGAACTTCACCAACTCCTCCCGGGTCATGGGCCGCATCATTTCGTTGTCGCCGTAGAGGGTGTCTTCCCCGAATTCATCCTTCAGCCGGGCATATTGTTCTTCCCAGGTAAGACCATAGTAGATGATTTCTTCCGCAATCCGCTCAGCTTTGGTCTGCTTGGCTTCCTTGGCCCGCTCCCGGCTAAGCACGTCCCACTAAAAATACCGTGGGTTGCGGTTGGGTTCCGTAGTAATGTAGAAGGTAGTCTTGGCCCCATGGCGTTCCAGGACCGGGAGCGCTTTCAAGTTGTTGAAGTAGCCGTCGTCGAAAGAAATTTGCACATGCTTTTTGGTGCGGTCCAACGCGTTGCCGTGCAGGTCATTGGCATTGATGAACGTGAAGTTCCGCTCTCTGTAATAGGCGATGCAACGCTCGAATTCCGCAATGGTCACCCCTTCGTTCACTGAACCGTTCAGCGGGGTGAATTCCGCTTTGGAGGTATAGAGCTTGTGCAAATAAACAGAGACGATGTAAGGAGCCGTCCGAATGTAGCGTTCCGCATAGAGCTCCGAGGACCAATGGTCCAAGGCGCGGGCTATTTGTTTCATGGGCACGAATGCTGTTTGTGTGGCCTTGTTCCCTTCGCCAAAACTAATGCCATCGTCCGGTTGACTCGTGCTTCGCCCTTACCGAAATGGAAACTCGGGTCTACTTCCATGGAATTGCCCGGCACACACCCCTCTTGACACGGGCTCCGGCGTTTTCAATGATACTTTAGCTCCTGCAGGAAGCGCGCATAGACTTCCGCCGCATTGAAGTGTGAGGCCCAAAACGCCCGCACGCCCGCCCGAGCCTCATTTGTGCGCCACGTGGAGTTCAGAAAATTATTCAATGTGCTGGCCAACAGTTCCGCCGTGAGCGCGTTGGGCAACAGCATGCCGCTGGATTCCGTAACCACTTCGGACACGCCACCCGCATCGGCTGCCACCAACGGAATACCGAAGCTGGCCGCCTCCTGCAACGCCACGGGCGCGCCACCTTCCGTGTAGCTGGCATGCACGAACACGTCCACCGCGTTGGTCTTGTACCACCCGATCACTTCCTTGTTGGCACAGTTCCCCTTCAGTTCCACTCGCACGTTCGGTGGTAAGGTGCGTACCACCGCTTCAATCCGGGCGCGCTCCGGGCCGTCGCCGAAGTGGGTCCAACGCACCGGGCCGTCCACATGGCGAAGGGCTTCAGCGATCAAGTGGACCCGCTTCAATTCCACAAGGTGGGAACAGGAAACAACCCGCAGCTCAGCGGCCGATGCCCAAGGGCCGATACCATGGTCCGTGGTTGCGAGGTAGGAGATACTGAACTTTTCACGGGCCTCCGGAAAGCGTTCCTGGATGTGCTCCAACCCGGCCTTCGCGATCGTGAACACGTGCTCCACCTGTTCCACATGGAAGGCCTGGAAGCGCTGCCAATCGTCCGGGGCCCGATGGGCGAACATATCGAAGCCCATCATGCGACTTACGAACCGCACCCGCCTGTCACGTACCTTCCACAGTCCCAGTACCGTGGCCCAGTCGCTGGTCCAGTAGGAGTAAAGGATGGTGCGTTCCGGGTCATAGTCCTTGGCGAGCCGCATGTGCAGGAGCCGTGCACGCTCCAAGGCTTGTCTCAGTTGGCTGCGGAACACGCGCCGGTGCTTGGTGAATACCGCTTTCGAGGGTGCGGAACGACGACCTGCCAGCCATACTTTCAGAGCTCCGGGCAACGCTGTGGCCAAGTGCCGGAACGCAATGGGACGGTAGACCTCTTCAGTGCTGAAGAGTTGCACCACCTCAACATTCGGGGGCAATGGCCGCGGCGCTCCGGAAACCAGCAAAGGGAACAGTTTCACCCGCTCAAAACCTTCCGCAAGGATGGGCAGTTCATTCTCCAGAAAGGCCTCGCCCTGCCCGAAGGGATAGTACACGGTGAAGAGCCAGAGTTCCTTTTCCATTCGTTAGCCTTTTGGAACCCTACCCAAACAGGCGTTGACGCGGTACTTGAACAGGTAGCTGAGCTGCGCCATGGTCCAGTGTTCACTGAGCCGCAGATGCGCCAAAGCCGTGAACAGGCCATATCGTGGCAACAAAGGGAATAGTTTGACCCACTGCTCCTCCACGCGCAAAGCGAAGGCTTCCATGGGGGCGAAGTGCAGCTTTGCATTCAGGGCCAACAAGTGTTTATACCAACGGCTCAAGGCCTTTACCTGCGCTACGGTGGGTTTAACCTTGAAGATACAGGTTCCCATAAGGTGCAGGTCAAGTTCCTCTTCCGTGCAGGGGATCTTCATGGACCGGAACACTTCGCGTTGTAGGAAGGAGTAATCCTTCAATTTGTCACGGCCTTTGCTGATGTTCTGGGACCCTCGCCGATAAAAAAGCACCACTTTCTTCATGTTCGCCATGCGCGTATGAGGGGCCATACGCAGCCAGAAGAGCCAATCCTCTCCCATGCGCGGCCATGCCGGGTCATAGCGCAGGCCATGAAGGTCCAGCACGCTTCGCCGCAAGATGGAGGCTCCTTGTGAAACCGGTACACTGAAGAGCAGTTGAGCAGCGCATTCCTCCGGTGAAAGTGGTAATTCGACCGCGATCGTTTCCGTGCCGAAAAATTGGACGATCCCGCTGCTGGCGCCAATATCCGGGTGGGCGTCCATGAACGCGACCTGTAGTGTGATACGGTCCGGCGGCGAAATGTCGTCAGCATCCATGCGCACAATGTACTCGCCCGTGGCTGCGTCCATTCCGGCATTAGCCGCACCTGCAGGGCCCAAGTTTTGCGGCAATTCAATTATGCGCATCCGCGTGTCCGTGATGGACTTGAGAATTGCTAGGCTCTCGTCGGTGCTTTTGTCGTCGACAGCGATTACTTCCATGTCCGTGAACGTCCCGTTCAGGATGCTGTCCACGGCTTCCCGTAAAAAGGGTGCTTTGTTGTACACCGGAATAATTACTGAAACTCTCATCACGGATATGTCGGATCACCGTGGTGGCTTTTTCCAATGTGCGCAAGTTGCAGGAAAGCAGCCGTCATAAAAAGGAAGGCCCAACTTGCATGGACATGGCCCGGTTTTTCAGTACTTCTTCCTTCGGAAGCGCATTTACGGCCCGTAATCGTTCGCGCAGTTCCCGTGCTTCCGACCGCTGTGCGGAAAGCAAGCGCTGCCCTAATTGGCGCATCAGGAACAGCTTTTGGCGGCCCGGGTCGAGCATTTTTTGCGGATCTGAAAATTCCACCACGGCCTTCCGGTCATTCCACATGCTCCGGTCATCAAAATAGGGATTTTCAACCCTTTCCTCCCGGTCATGATGGATCCGGCTACCGGCTACCACCCCGAGTTGCAGCCCATGGTAATGCAGCCGATGTACGTAGTTGTCATCCTCTCCATAGTGGAAAAATGAGGGGCTGAATCCGCCAACCTTCTGCAAGCAGGCCCGGGTGACAAGCCAAGCGGCCGCGTTCACGAATTTCACGGGGTAAGTAAGGTCGCCCGCGAGGCCCAGGGACATGTCGGAGAACAATTTGGGGTGAAACCTGGGGCCCAAGTAATGGGAGAAAACCAAGTCCAGCGCGGTGCCGGTACCATTCAACTGGATCGGGCTGAGTATACCGTATTGTGGACCGACCTTGGCGGCCGCGACCAATTTCGCCAACGCCCCCGGGACTATCCATGCGTCCTGGTTCAACAGGAAGGCATGGTCCGCGCCTTGGTCCAGTGCCATGCGAAGGCCGATGTTGTTGGCCTTTCCGAAGCCGAGGTTTTCACCGGTTGCGTGCAATTCCATTTCCGGGAACCGGCTCCGTATGGCTTCCACGGTTCCATCGGTGCTACCGTTGTCAACAACCAGGGTTTCAACGGGCACTGTGGTGTCACGCAGACTGCCGAGGCAACGGTCTATCCAGTGCAGGCCATTGTAGGTTACAACAACGGCTTTTACCAACATGTTTCGAAAAAATTCATGTCAAATGCAGGTGGGTGTCTTCTTGAAACATCGTGCGCGTGGCGCGCCGGAATTGATGTTCCGGAACACGCGTCCAAAATAGCCATCATATGTTTTCGACCAGTTTGGGCTTTGATGGCCAAAGAACCGGAAAATCCGTAGCTCATGACCTTGCGGCTTCTCCGCGCAGCTAATAGGTTATACGAAAACTTCATGTATGAGCCTATCGGTCAAATTGCCCAACTGGAATTCGCGGAGGTCCGCTTCGGGGTCCAGTTCGATCTTCCGCTCGCCTGAAATGATGCGCGGCAGCTCAGTATAAAGTTCCGAGAGACGGATGGAGGCGCCGAATTTGCCTTCGACAATTGTGCGGCTCACCAACCCGGGCTCGCCGATGTGTAACAATGGACGGCGCAATTGGAAGATCTCGTTGAACTTGGTGCCCAGGAAATCCTTGTTGATGGTAGGAACGAAGTTGATCACCAGGTCAGCTTGCGCGATTTTTTGAAAGATGGCCATGGGCGACAGTGGTGCATGGAACTTGATGATGGTCTCAAACCCTTGCGCTGCCACTTTCTGCATAGGGGTCGCTGAACCGGGACCCGTGAAATAGAAGTCCAGCCGGCATTTTGCCAGGATCTCAGGTGTTCTTTTCCTTATTCCTTCAAAGGTCCGGAGCAGTTCATCAAAATAGCGATCCGCCTCCTCCGCGCCATAAAAGCTTCCCGCATAGATCATTCGGAACAGGCCATTGTTGGGGACAGGGGCAGGCAACGACCCGAGATCATCCATGTCCACGGCGTGCGGAATGGTGGCAAGACGTTCAGCATCCATGCTGTGGGTCGCTTGTAGATGTGCCACGATCCGTGCGTCAGGCGAGATCAGCTTATCGAACGTTCTTGCCACCTTCGCCTCTTGTTGTTTTTCTTGGGCCATGTGGCGCGGCGATAGCATGGCCTGCCCATAATATGGGACCCATGTCCAAGCATCACGGAGATCACCTACCAGGTTTATTTCCGGGTGCCGGTCTTTGAGCCCCATGGCATGCACCAGAAGACTGAATGGCGCACCGGTGACCAGCACGTGCCGGATGTTATGGGCCTTGATCAGTTCGCTCCCTTTGCTTATCAAAGGTTGTTTCCATAGTGCGGCGGGGTCAAGCCAATTGCCTTCCACCAGCCAAGGCATTACGCCTTTCCAGAACCGATAGAGCAATTTGTCGGCCACAGATGTCAGCGGCCACCGGTGGAACACGGACGGTGTGCGGGCCGGCAAAGGGTGATGATGGATGCCCTGCGTTTCACCATCTTCGGTCCAAAGGCTTTTGTTACCGTTATTGAACGCACGCCGGATCACATGGACAGGATGGCCGCGCCGGGCCAATTCCTTGGCGAATTTTGCCCAACGCCGCCCACCAATGCCATAGTTCGGCGGGAAGGCGTAGCAAATGATCAATACAGGTTCGCGGGGGAGCATAAGCGGCGAAGGTAGATATTGGCAGCACCCTTCAATGTCCGGTCTAGTGGTTATTTTGGCCGTTCAATAGTGAAATGAAAGGACAGGTGATCATTACCGGGGGTGCCGGGTTCATCGGCAGCCATTTGGTGGACCGTCTGCTCCTCGATGGCCAATGGAAAGTTACCGTGGTGGATAATTTCCACCCCAACTATCCCAGAGCGATAAAGACGGCAAACCTGGCCCGTCATATTGGCAATCCGGAGTTCTCCTTAGTGGAAGGGGATATACTGGACGATCGGACATTGGACCGCGTTTTTTCAGAAGTGGCCGGCACAACTGCCACGGTGGTGCATTTGGCTGCATTGGTCGGTGTAAGGCCCAGTTTGGAAAATCCCAAAGCGTACCATCGGGTAAACGTCACCGGGACGTTGAAGCTATTGGAAAAAGCGCGTGAAGCCCGGATAGCCCACTTCATACTGGCCAGTAGCAGCAGCGTTTACGGGGAACTTCAAGATGTGCCGTGGAAGGAAACCGCCGGAGACTTGAAGCCTATCAGTCCTTATGCCGCGACCAAAATGGCCGCTGAAGAGTTGGTGCGGGTTTATGCCAGATTACACGGTTTGAATGCTACCGTCCTTCGCTTCTTTACCGTCTACGGCCCACGCCAGCGGCCCGATCTGGCCATCCACTCTTTTTTCCGAAGGATCGCGCAAGGGTTGCCGGTCCAGCAGTTCGGTGATGGGAGCACACAACGGGACTACACCTTCGTGGAGGATATCGTGGACGGGGTCCATAAGGCCATGGGCAGGCATTTGGAAGCAGCCGAAGGCCAAGGCGCGTTCGACATTTTCAACCTCGGAAATTCCTCAACCGTGGCACTCCGGGATTTGATCTGTGCCGTCGAACGGGAGGTGGGCCGCAAAGCCGTGCTGCAAGTTTTACCGGAGCAGCCAGGAGACGTGCCCCGGACATTTGCCAATGTGGAAAAGGCAAAAGACGCATTCGGCTATGTGCCCAATACGGGCATCGCGGAAGGCCTCGTGGAATTCCACCGCTGGTATAAGGAAATGGCGCTTGAAAAACTCGATAAATGATCCGTGGTGGGCCTTTTCGGCGTATTTACTGAGCCTACATGCGCACCATCGGTATCAGCCACAAGACCCGGTACTGGCAGCACTACTGCTTCAGTAACCCGCCTGAGGGCCATCGCTACGCGCGCATGCCCGACCTGCCTTGGCACTTCACCGGTACAAGGTCCGAATTTCTGCTCCATTCCAAGTTGTTTGCACCGCTCCCCAAACCGGACATCTACCACACCTACAATGCAGTGGTGGTGAACCAACGGCCATGGGTAGTGGAGGTGGAGAGCTATATGCCGCGGTTGAAAGGCATGGATCCCGGCCATCCGTTGTACCGGTGGTCATTGGCCAAGCTGGCCGGCCGCTTTTGCAAAGCGCTCATCTTTACCAGCCATCAGGCCATGGGGCGCAACATTGAACACTTGACAACTGCCGGGGTGGACGAAACGAAAATGGCCGTAGTGTACAGGGCCGTGGAGCAATTTGAGCCTTTGCCGCGAGGCGATCGACCATTCACCATCCTTTTTGCAGGCAATGCCTTTTACCGCAAGGGTGGCGTTGAATTGTTGAAAGCGTTCCAGCGGATGGGAAGGCCCGATGCACACTTGGTCATCATCAGTACATTGGAGGTGGATTGGGGTGTTTATCCTGAACCCGATGAGATCGCCTATGTCGAGAAGACCATCATGGACGATTCCCGGATCACGCTGCACAAGCGCTTGCCGCATGAGCAGCTCATTAACCACATGCGTCAGGCGGACCTCTTTGTTAGCACCACTTTTCAAGATCCCTTCAACAATACGGTACTCGAAGCCATGGGCACCGGCTTGCCCGTGATCTGCTCCAACGTGGGTGCATTGCCCGAAGTGGCGCAGGATGGAGTGAACGGTTGGGTGCTGCCGGTGGCCGCACGCACCAGTGATGATATCGCCGAGGAGATCTCCGCCCGTATCTCCCAGATCATGGATGATGCCGATTTACGCGAACGAATGGCCTTGGCGAACAAACCACTGATCGATGCACGCTTTTCAATCGCAGTACGCAATGCCGCGCTGAAACGGTTGTATGCCGATGCCTTGGCGTGATCCCGTAGGTTGCGATCTAAGTAAAACGTGCAGCGGGCGCTACCATCATCCCGTTGAACTTCCTTTGTCCGCGACCAGGAACTGTTCCCGCAATTGAACATGCGCGTATTACTTGTCACCGACGGCATTTATCCCTTCGCCATGGGCGGGATGCAAAAGCATTCCTACTACCTGGCCAAGTATCTCGTACGTGAAGGGGTGCGCATACACGTGGTGCATTGCGGCAAGGACTTGGCGGAAGGGGCGGAGTTGCAACACCCTGCGTATGCAGGCGCTAGCGAACTTTCCTTTTCCAACGTGACCTTTCCCGCCTTGCCGAAGATACCGGGACATTATCTCCGCGCAAACAAGTTGTATTCCAAGAACGTGCTGCAACAGATGCGCCCTTTTTTGGATGATTTCGATCTGGTCTATTGCCAGGGTTTTACAGCATGGGCCTTCATCCAAGCCAGGGAACACGGGGAACTGCGAATTCCGGTGGTGTCCAATCTGCACGGCTACGAAATGTTCCAGCGGGCACCGTCCCGCAAGGATGCGTTGGGCCAGCTGCCATTGAGGCACTTGGCAAAAAAAATATCCCTCGGCTCGGATGCCGTTTTTTCTTTTGGAGGACATATCAGCGGCATCCTGCAGCGGATAGGGTTGCGCAAGGAGAACATCCTTGAGTGCCCCATCGGCATTGATGAGAGCTGGTTGGTGAACGGCATTCCTCCATCCGACGGCGGTGAACGCCGGTTCGTATTCTTGGGGCGCGATGAGCGCCGGAAGGGCCTGAAGGAGTTGAATCTGGCGTTGCACGGGTTGCTGAAAGAAGGCTCCACGGAATTCAAGTTTGATTTCATAGGCCCCGTGCAGCAGGTCAACCGGATCGCCGACGCACGCATCACCTACCACGGAGCCGTGCGTGAAGAAGCCTTGATCAAAAAGGTGTTGCGCAGTTCAGATGTGTTGGTTTGCCCGAGCTACTCCGAAGGCATGCCTACGGTGATCATGGAGGCCATGGCTTCGGGCCTTGCCATATTGGCTACCGACGTTGGTGCGGTCAACCAGCAGGTGGAAGGCAACGGTTGGTTGCTCCCTTCCCCGGAGGTGGGGAGCATACGGTCCGCTTTGGAACAGGCAGTGCGAATCTCCGCAGCCGACTTGACCGCCATGAAGGAGAAGTCGCTGGACCGCGCAAGCTCCAGATTTACGTGGGGAAAGGTGATCAAGCGAAAGATGGAATTGCTGCAACTGATGTTGGACCGGGTAACATGAGGCTGCACGCGCAGTAGCACAAGGCCAACCTTACATGGAAATCGCCGCCCGGAGCGGGGCCGTTACATTTACGCGCTTCTCTTCCGGCCTACAGCCGCACCCATGACGCGCTTTATACGGCAGTACCGCATCATCATCGGCCTTATCCTGTTCTGGGTGCTTTGCTCGGCCTATGCCCCGCCGTTGACATATGTGGTGTTGCCGTTAAGCGTACTGCTATTGCGGCGACGTGAAATGTGGGCGGAGATGCTGTTCGGGTTCTTGATCTGCCTTGTGCTTTCAGACATGCACCAGGATATCAGGCCCATGGCGGTGATGAAAACCGCGAAGTACACATACATAATTGTGCTAGCCCTGATTTTTTTCAGTGATCAGGAACGCTTCAAGCCATTGGCCCGCATCTTCCCCTTGTTCCTTCCCTTTTTTGTCTACGCCTTCTTTCCCATCATCCGTTCAGTTTCACCCATTTCGTCGGTGGAAAAGACGATTTCCTACGCGCTGCTCTTCCTCGTTGTGCCCAATTTGGTGCTCTTCAATTTCCGGAAATACGGTTGGGAATTCTTCCGGGATCTTATCTGGTTCATCGTGCTGATACTCGTGAGCCAGCAGCTGCTGCGCGTATTCGCACCGCCGGGCTGGTCCATCATCGACGAACGCTTCAGGGGATATTTCGGCAACCCCAACGGGTTGGCCATTTTCGTTTACCTCACCTTCGTCCTTTTCGTCGTTGTGAACCAGTTGCGAAGTGATCTTTTTTCAAAAACCTCCAAGCTCTTCATTTATGCCTTGCTGATCTACTACATCATTACTTGCGGTGCCCGCACCTCGCTGATGTCCACACTCATGTTCTTGCTCTTCATTCAGTTCTTTCGGGTATCCACCTTCCTTGGCATCATTTCCTTTGTTGCCTTCATCGGCATCGGTGAGGTCATCTCAAGTAACCTGCCCACGATCATATCCGCGTTCGGCTTGCAAGAATACTTGCGCGTGGACACCATAGCTGACGGCTCAGGCCGGTACATGGCCTGGAATTATGCTTGGCAACAGATCAATGAAAAAGGGTTTTTCTTCTTCGGGGGAGGTTTTGACAATGAGTATTGGCTGATGTATGAAGCCCGGCATTATCTCTCCAAACTGGGCCACCAAGGCGGGGTCCACAACAGCTATCTTGCTTTCTGGCTCAACACCGGTATCGTGGGCCTGTTCCTCTACCTGCGCGGGTTCGTGCTGGTGTTCATCAAAGCCACCAAGGAGACGCCGGTCGCCATGGCCATCATGTTCTCCGTGCTCTTCTCCATTCTTTATGAAAGCTGGCTCGCCGGTTCCCTCAATCCGTACACCATCTTGCTCCTCATCATTCTTACCATTGTTTCCGAGGAGGAGATCTTGGGTTCCGCAAAATTAGCGGCACCCGATGAAGAACGGGAGGAGCAAGCCTCCGAAACGGTCCCCCAATTGATCCTGCCCGCCCGCTGAACTCTATTTTCACCCCTCAATGCCCAACGAATGAACAAGATCCTAGTGACCGGCGGAGCCGGTTTCGTGCCCAGCGCTTTGGTAAACCACCTGGCCCGCGACCCCAACAACTCCGTTACAGCGGTGGATAACCTTACCACGGGCGACCTGCTCAAATTGGATCTAAATGCAGCTCATCCGCCGCAGTTCATCAAATGCGATGTGAACCAATTCGACGATATCAGCGGTGTCTTTTACGCGAACCGATTCGACTATGTGTTCCACTATGCCGCCGTTGTGGGCGTGAAGCGGACCACGGACCATCCCGTGAGCGTACTGAACGACATTGACGGCATCCGCAACGTGCTCAACCTGTCAAAGAACACCGGCGTGAAGCGCGTTTTTTTCAGCAGCAGCAGCGAGGTGTACGGGGAGCCTGTGGAGTTTCCGCAGAACGAGCATACCACACCATTGAACAGCAAATTGCCCTATGCCATCGTGAAGAACATCGGTGAGGCTTTTTTGCGAAGCTTCCAGCGTGAATATGGACTGGACTATACCATATTCCGTTTCTTCAACACCTATGGCCCTGCACAGAGCAAGGACTTCGTGGTGAGCAAGTTCATCCGAGCGGCGCTGAAAGGGGAGGACATTACCATTTACGGCGACGGAAGCCAGACCCGTACTTTCTGTTACATCGAGGACAACATCGAGGCCACTGTGGCTGCATTCACCGGGAAAGCCGCTGTGAACGACGTGGTGAACATCGGGAACGATATGGAGACCTCCATTCTTGAACTGGCCAAACTGGTCGTGGATATGACGGGTAGTGCTTCACGGATCATACATCTGCCGCCATTGAAGGAGGGGGACATGACCCGACGGATGCCGGACAATACCCGCATGCGCCAACTGTTGGGACGTGACCTGATGCCCCTGAGGGAAGGGTTGGAAAAGGTACTGGCGGACACTTCCTTCATCCTGGGTTGAGTTCCGGTGACCCCAAATGAAAAAGGGGCCGAAGCCCCTATTTCCTGAATTAATGCCCGGACTAGAATTTCGCACGGCTCTTGCGGCCAATGCGTTTTTTGCCGCGCGACCAGCTGTTGCGCTGGCGGTAGAAGTTCGACTGTCCACGTAGTACGTAGCTATACGTAAGGGTCATAGTGAGGTAGCTGTCGTTGTGCGTGGGGTCGCCGCGCTTCAGGCCCTCAGTGTACTGAATGGGGTCGGGGATGGTGTTGTCAGGGTCCTGTACGAAATCGCTTTGGCTGGCTAATTGTGCAGCCAAGCCACCTGCTCCTCCTGGCAATGCCGATGGGTCGGCATAAACGCCACTGGCGTCGTCGATGTAATCGCTGAAGGTGGTGCGCCAACCGAAATCCCAACCGAAGCGGTGCTGCCGCTTAAAGGTGAAATGGAAGCCCATGCCTGCGGGCACGGCGAAGCCTAGACTGGAGTAGTTCTGTAGCTCAGTGGTCTGCTCCCGGAGTGCGTAAAATTCGCCGGAATGGTTGATCTGGCCTTTCGGGTTGCTGAGGTAAACAGCACCACCCACATAGGCGAACAACCTGAAATCCGTTTTGTAACGGCCACGGCCCCCTAAGTCATTGTCCTGGAACAACGTGAACTCCGGACGGACATAGAGTTCCATCATGTCGTTGCGGAAGCTCAGGTTCCGGCCCACACGCTCCGGATTGGTGCTCAAGTAATCGCCGCCCTGGAGACGATAGTAAAGGATTCCCGAATTAATCGAGACCATGCGGTTCAGCTTGCGGCGAGCAAAGGCACCAACGGCAAAGCGTGTTTGCCCCAATTGCATGTCCCAGATGAAATCCCGCCGGGTCTTTTCATTCCCGCCGAACTCGCCGAGATAATTTGCGCCACCAAGGTGTACACCGATGTCCCAGTCGTACTGGGCCTGTGCGGCGCCTCCCATGGCTGCGGTCAAAGTGACCACTATGGCTGTGCGTAGTATTCCTAGCTTCATGCGCTCGTCTTTCCGATTGACCGGCAAACTTAGCGAAATCAAACGCACTTCTACGGTATTTCTCTTAAAAGGATATGAACGATCGCCAATGCCTTCATATTCCGCTACTTTCGCCGCCCACCGAACAACTCAAACTTTCAGCCTTGCAGAACCGCATCACATCGCTTTTCGGCATCCGTTTCCCCTTGGTGCAGGCGGGTATGATCTGGAATTCCGGCTGGCGCTTGGCCTCTGCAGTAAGCAATGCTGGCGGATTGGGGGTCATCGGCTCCGGGAGTATGTACCCCGAGGTGTTGCTGGAGCATGTGCGCAAGTGCAAAGCCGCAACGGACAAGCCTTTTGCGGTGAACATCCCCATGCTTTACCCCGACGTGGAGAAGCACATCGCAACGGTGATCGAGCAACAAGTGCCCATCGTCTTCACCAGTGCCGGTAACCCCGGTATTTGGACACGCCGGCTAAAAGATGCAGGCATCACAGTGGTGCATGTTACTGCCAGTGTGAAGTTCGCCATGAAGGCAGAAGATGCCGGGGTGGATGCCGTGGTGGCCGAAGGCTTCCAGGCAGGCGGCCATAACGGTCGTGAAGAAACCACCACAATGGTTCTCGTACCCATGGTGCGCGCCGCCGTGAAGGTGCCGGTGATCGCCGCAGGAGGGATCGCTACGGGCAGCAGCATGCTGGCTGCTTTCGCCTTGGGCGCGGAGGCCGTGCAGATGGGCAGCCGCTTTGTGGCCTCTGATGAATCCAGTGCGCACGACGCGTTCAAACAGCACGTTATCCGTAGCCAAGAAGGCGACACATTGCTTACACTGAAGGAGTTGGCCCCTGTGCGTATGATGCGCAACGCCTTTTTCAACGAAGTGCAGCAGGCTTATGCGCGTTGTGCCACTCCGGAGGAACTGAAAACGTTGTTGGGCCGAGCCCGCGCTAAACGCGGCATGTTCGAAGGTGATATGGAGCAAGGTGAACTGGAGATCGGCCAGGTAGGCGCCGCGATCCGCGAGGTGTTGCCTGCGGGTGAGATCGTGCGGCAAGTGATGGCCGAATTCAATGAGGCTCGAGAAGAACTGGGGCAACTTCGGTTTCCGTGACTTTGCGATTATTTCAGATTCGCTCCGCAAACCGAATGGCACTACCAAGCGTCACTATGTTGATGCCGATACCGATCCGGATGCTGGTGCGTTGGAATACCGTGCGCCATCTTTTTGCCATCCTGCTTGCTGTAGGTCCGTTGCTGCTGCATGCCACGGAGCTGGAACCGCCATCATTGCGATGCACCGCCGTGGCCGCCAACGGCGATGTCACGCTTACCTGGGTGGTGCCGCCTGACCCCACGAACGAGTTCCTGCAATATGAAGTGTTCCGCGCAGATGCTGCAATTGGACCGTTCACCTTGGTGACCACCATTCCCGTTTACGCCCAAACCACTTTTTCGGATGCTGGTGCGAATGGCAATAGCGCTTCCCGCTTCTACTACCTTACCACGGTTTCTACATCGGCCCCGCCAAACACTTCGGTGACCAGCGACACGCTTGCAACTCTGTTCGTCCAGGTTTCCCAAAGTGTGCCCTTGGCAGCGCCGTGGTGGATTGGAACTTGCAACACGACCCGCCGTTGGCCACTTCTACGACCGAAGTTTTGATCGACATGGAGTACCCCGTTGGCACATGGAATTTGGCCGATACAGTGCTTAATCCGCTCCATCATTGGTCGCAGGTGGTGAGCGTTTGCGATGATTCGCTGAACTTCCGCGTGTACCAGCCGGATGCCAGCGGCTGCTATTCCACCAGCAATGCCACCGGCGCGCAGTTCCAGGACATTACGCCGCCTTCCATCCCCATCATGGTAACGGTTACCGTGGATACCGCCACCAACCAAAGCGTGCTGAACTGGGACCCCAGTCCTGAATTGGATACCCAAGGCTACATCGTAGTGCAGTCCACGCCGGGTGGAAACGTGATCATTGATACGGTTTATGGCCGGTTGAACACTATTTACCCGTGGCTCGGTAGCCAGGCCGGCGCCGGGGCTGAATCCTTCACCATCGCTGCCATTGACAGTTGCAGCCGAGGCACCCCGCCGAGTCCAAACACCAGCGCCACCTTCGATCCGCATACCACCGTTTTTCTTTCTACGGAATACGACCGATGCGCGGGCACCATCACCATCGATCGCACGCCCTACGGGGGCTGGCCTGTAGAGCAATACCTGCTTTTCGGATCCATTGACAATGCGCCGTACACGCTGCTCGCAACGCTTGGCCCGGGTGATCTTTCATTCACTGTGGATGAAGTGCAGGCCGACCATGTGTATTGCTTCGTAATGCGGGCCATTGGCGCATCGCCCGAAGAGACCTCCCTTAGCAACAAGACCTGCCGCACTACCGCCTATCCGCAAGTGCCCCAATGGAATTACCTGCGCGTGGCCACCGTGGTCGCGAAGGACCACATCACCGTTGTTGACAGTGTCGACTTGGGTGCCTTCACAAGTAGGCTGACACTTGAGCGCACCTTCAACGGTGAGCCTTGGGAAACCATCGCGGAAGTTCCGGGCGGCACCGGACCGGTGGTGGTCTTTGAGGATTTCGATGTACAGACCAGCGAGCGGTCCTACACCTATCGGGTGGCTGCGGAAGACAGTTGTGGTGCGCGCACCGCCATCAGCAATGTGGGTAACACCATGCTGCTTAATGTTAGCGCTGACCTGGATGGCTACAATCACCTGTACTGGAACGGTTACTCGGAATGGGCAGGCAATGTGGCGGGCTATACCGTTTACCGCAGTATTGTGGATGGTCCGTTTGAACCCGTGGGCACTACCATGCCTAGCATTTGGGAATTCCCCGACAACGTTGAAAGTTTGTTCGAAACACCGGGCAAATTCTGCTACTACGTGGTTGCCAACGAAGCTGGGAATCCGACCGGAATCGATGCAGTTTCCACCAGCAACATTGCATGTGCCGTGCAGAAAGAGGAGGTGTGGATTCCGAACGCTTTCATTGCAACTGGCTACAATTTTGAGTTCAAGCCCGTACTCGCTTATGCCGACATCAACCGCTACGAGTTCACCATCTTCAACCGCTGGGGCCAGCAGATCTGGACCACCAACGACCGTGACCAAGCATGGGACGGTCGCGTGAACGGAGGCTACGTGCCGCAAGGCGTTTATGCCTACTACTGCTCCTTCCTGAACGGAGCCGGTAAAACGGTGGAGCGAAAGGGGACCGTGACTTTTTTGCCGGGTTAGTCAGTTGGAGCGAGCCGAATCGGGGACGTTTGCATGGCTATGCAAATGATATGATTTCATCCGTGTGGAACGACTACTTACTGCAGCAATACGCTTCAGGTCCGAACCTCATCGCGTTGATCTAAAAGTTGAACTGTACGAAAACACCTATCGCCTCTTCGGAGTACTTTTGTGCATGGAACGATCCACCACCGCCGTTGCCCCAGGGCAGCGCGAACGTGCCGCCAATGGCACCGCCCCGGCAACAGACCGCTTTGCCGCCCAAGGATTCACGTACGATGACGTGTTGCTGGTGCCCGCATACTCCGAGGTTTTGCCACGTGCCGTGGACATCCGGTCACGCTTCAGCCGCAACATCGTGCTGAACTTGCCCATTGTTTCGGCCGCCATGGACACGGTGACCGGCGCTGAACTGGCCATTGCCATAGCGCAACAGGGCGGCATCGGCGTGGTACACAAGAACCAAACCATCAAGGAGCAGGCCGAGGAAGTGCGCCGCGTAAAGCGAAGCGAAAGCGGCATGATCACCGATCCGGTGAAACTGTTGGAAGGTGCCACCGTGGGCGATGCGATGCGCCTGATGGCCGAGCATGGCATCGGTGGCATTCCCGTGGTGGACAAGGCGGATAAGCTCGTCGGCATCGTAACCAACCGCGATCTGCGCTTCGAGAAGAAAATGGCCAAGCCCGTGGCCGAAGTGATGACCAGTGAAAACGTCATCACCGCGAAGCCGGATGTCACCATGGCCCAAGCGGCCGACATCCTTCAGGAATTCAAGATCGAAAAACTCCCCGTTGTGGATGCCAAGGGAAAGCTCGTTGGACTGGTGACCTATAAGGACATCATCAAGCTGAAGCAAAGCCCCAACGCTTGCAAGGACAACCTCGGCCGCTTGCGCGTGGCTGCCGCTATCGGCGTTACCGGCGACAGCCTGGATCGCGCCAAAGCATTGGTGGCCGCCGGCGTTGACGCGCTGGTGATCGACACCGCACACGGCCATCACATCGGTGTGCAGGACACGTTGCGTAGCGTCCGTAAGGCCTTCCCGAAGGTGGATATCGTTGTAGGCAACGTAGCCACTGCCGCCGCCGCGAAAGCGTTGGTGGATGCGGGCGCCGATGCCATCAAAGTGGGCATCGGTCCGGGCAGTATTTGCACCACGCGCATCATTGCCGGTGTTGGCGTGCCCCAGTTAACCGCTGTGCATGATTGTGCTCTGGCTATCGCAGGCAGCGGCGTACCGGTGATCGCGGACGGCGGCATACGCTACACCGGCGACATGGTAAAAGCTCTCGCCGGCGGTGCCGACTGTGTGATGATCGGGTCGCTCTTCGCAGGCGTGGAGGAAAGCCCCGGCGAAACAGTGATCTACGAAGGCCGGCGCTTCAAGACCTACCGTGGCATGGGCAGTATTGAAGCCATGCAGCGCGGCAGTAAGGACCGCTACTTCCAAGACATGGAAGACGACATCAAAAAGCTAGTACCCGAGGGGATCAGTGGTCGTGTTCCATACAAAGGCCCTTTGCAGGAAGTAGTGGTGCAGCTCGAAGGCGGGTTGCGCGCAGGCATGGGCTATTGCGGAGCCCCGGACATCGCCGCATTACAAAAGGCCACGTTCATGCGCATCACTGCGGCGGGCATGAAGGAGAGCCATCCGCACGACGTGTTCATCACGCGTGAGGCGCCGAATTACAGTGTAGGGTAGAGCTTGCTCTCCACGCCCAAGCCGAAAAGCGCAATATCGTATTTTACCGGGTCCGTCGCGTCAAATCCGCGCAACACCTCGGTGAGTTCCTGAACACTTTTCCAATCGTCCTGCTGGCGGCGCAACATGCCCAGCTCGCGCGCCACGCGGCCCGTATGCACATCCAAAGGCACGTGCAACGCACTGGCCGGAATGCGCTTCCACAGGCCAAGGTCGATGCCACGGTCGTTCGGCCGCACCATCCAGCGCAAATACATGTTGATGCGCTTCGCATTGCTGCCCCGTGCAGGGGAAGCCACATGCTTGTGCATGCGCGGTTCGTGCGCAGGCTCAAAGAAGCGCTCGCGGAATAAGCTGATCATGTCCACGACAGGAGGGAGGAGCGTACTTTTTTCCGCTGGAAGAAAGGCTGTTTCCAATCCACCGTGAGTGTTGTAAAGGTGACGTAACCCGAACACGAATTGCCGCAAGTCCATTGCGTTGAACGTGCGATGCACGAAGCCGTCCAAGCGTTGCAGGTCTTGTTCGCCTGCATTCATCATGAAGTCGAAAGGAGCTTGGTCCATCAAGTCGGCCAGTTTCCACGCGTTTGAAATGATGGTCTTCCGTTGGCCCCATGCGATCGTCGCAGTAATGAAGCCGATGGTCTCGGCATCTTCCCGCGTGCTGAACGAGCGCGGCACTTGCACCGGGTCGTTGGCGATGAAGTCCGGAGTTGCCAAACGTTCGTAGGCATTATCCAACAAGCTGCGCACTTCGCCGGGCGAGGGGAACGTGTTGCGTGTGCGGGGCATGTGCAGCTGCGATTTCAAGCAATGCTCCTGCAAAGATTAGGGATGGAGCTTGATTGTAAGAATCACATCGATATGGGCGAAGGTGAGAAGTCGACTTTTTTCAGGCGCTACCCAACCCGGACCGCCATTATCACGTGTATCCGAATAACCAACAACCCATCAACATGAAGAAGACCCAAATGCTGTTCCTCGTTTCTGCCATGGCCATCGTTATCGCGGGCTGCAAAAAGGAGGAAACCACCGGCTTGCCCAATACACCGGTCGCACCGGGCCAACATGCTTTGTTCCAAGTTTTTGAGGATAATCTCACCAATGCCACGCAGCATTTTACGCTGAACGTGGACGGCGCGCCCGGCTACGTGCAGGGGGCACACGGTTTCTATGGTGCATTCGCAATCAACGCCTTCCGACATGCGGATGGAACCGCTGTAACCGGCAATGTGGACATTGATCTGGTGGAAGCATACACCGTGGGGCAGATGCTGTTGCTCAACAAACAGACCATGGGCCTCGATGGCGGCCAGCTGAAGCCACTTGTGAGCGGCGGCCAGTTCCGCTTGCGTGCCTTCCAAAACGGCAGTGCGCTGAAGTTGGCGCCGGGCGGTGCGTACATCGGTGTTCCGACAAACAATGTCCCCGACCCGAACATGAGCGTGTTCAGCGGGAATGTGGACGATGCAGGCACGATCACCTGGTCGGAATGGCCCGCCAACCCTATTGTGGCATTGGATTCGGTTCCCGCGGACAGCACGGGCGGAAATTATTTCTACTACAATTTTCCATCGGATTCACTGGGCTGGATCAACTGTGACTATTTCTCCAGTAGCTCGCAACCTCTAACCGGCGTGCAGGTAACCTGTCCTGTGGATTACGATCATTCCAACACCATGGTCTGGATCGTCTTTCCGGACTTGAACTCCATGACGAACGTGTGGGAGGGAGTTGACAATGTGTTCGCGACCGGGAGCTGGTATACAATTCCGGTGGGTCTCAATATCACAGTGGTGGCGTTGGCAGAAGTGGATGGGGAATACTTCTCGTCGTTCTCCAATGCGGTGGTCTCGGACAACCTCAACTTGAACATCACGATGCAACCGACGACATTGGCTGCGTTTGATCAAGTTGTGGGCGGACTTTAACCACGTAAACGCACTCAATGAAAAATGGACCCTTAATCGGGTCCATTTTTCGTTGGGTGCAATGCTGTCTTATTGGCGCGGTGGCGAGGTAGTTCCGCTGGAACCATTGCTGCCGCCCGTGTTTCCGTTGTTTGGCTTAGTGGTCCCGTTGCTGGTGGTATGCGTTCCAATGGTATTGCCCGTGGGCCGGTGCGTGCCGTCGCGGTTCGGGCTTTTGCTGGTGGGCTTCGGGCGGTGCGTAGGGCCGGGATTGCGCACGGGTGTCTTGGTGGTGGTAACTCCGCCGGTGGTTGTTCCGGTGGTCACTTCCACGGGGTCATTGCTCACGGGTTTCACCGGGCCAGTGGTAGGACCCGACTGGGCTTCGGTGGCCGGCTTGTTTACCTCCGAATGCCGCTTTGTTGGGGTTGAAGGCATCGGTTCGTTCGTTTCACAATTGAAGGGCACGTCGACCTTCACTACACCTACAACTCCACAGCCAGTAGCGGTCTGGCCTTCGGCATCCATTACCGTTATGCAGCCGCCCATGTTGCCTTGGGCCGGTCCGCTAACCACCGTGTATGGTGCCGTACCGCCCACGGCATGCCACACGAAGCTGCCTTGGGAAGCCATGGAACTGCGCACCACGGTGCCGTTCTCTGTGCCGTTAAGGCCATCGGAACAGACGTAGTTTTTTACTACGGCATCCGTAGTATGCACCACCACGAACAACTTGCCCGTGGCCATGGCCGGAACAGTGGCAATTAAGAGCGGAAGGAGTAGTGCTTTCATGGGTTGTAGGGTTTTATTCGGCAACACAATGTACGCAATGGCATTTCGACGTGCAAATATATTGCCATACCGCGAAGGCGGTCATTCAACACCGGTGGCCCGGAAAGGAGGAACGGTAAGCCGTTCCGCAACTCAATCCTGCCGCTGCCAGTTCTTTTCGATCACCTCCAGCAATTCTTCGTGGATGGCGCTGTTGCTGGCCACGATCTCCTCGTCGAACACCGGGTCTTTGCTGGGGCGGAAGCCGCTGACCTTACCGCCTGCTTCGCGCACTAAAATGATGCCCGCGGCAACGTCCCAACTGTTGAGACCGTATTCGTAGAACGCCTCGAATCGCCCGCAGGCCACGTAGGCCAGATCGGCGGCCGCGCTGCCCAGCCTGCGGATGCCGCGCGTGCGGTGCATCAGCTCGCGCAGCAAGTCCATATACTCGCTTTCGAAACCGAAGTCGTCGTACGGGAAACCCGTGGCGAGTAAGCTCTCCTGCAATTGGCTTCGCTTGGAGACCGCAATGGGTTTGCCGTTCATCGTGGCCCCGCCGCCTCTGTAGGCCGCGAAGCATTCATCACGGGTTACTTCCACCACCACGCCGAGCTGGATCTCGCCGTCTTTGATCAACGCCACGCTGGTGCAGTAGCAGGGGACGCCATGCACGAAGTTGGTGGTGCCGTCCAACGGATCGATGATCCAGTTCAGCCCTTCCACCTTTTCGCCCGTGCCTTCCTCAGCGATGAAGCCTGCTTCCGGTAATAGGTCCTTCAGCCCGTCCACGAAGCGCTGCTCGGCCGTGGTATCCACGTGGCTCACCAGGTTGTTGTGGCTTTTATTCGCCACGTTGGCCTCGGTGATACCCGCACTTTCAATGCGGATGAAGGCGGCGATCTCCCGACTTAGTAATGCGACTTCCTCAGTGAGTTGTTTGAGTTCCATTTGTATGCTGTTTGCGGAGCCAGAGCATGCCTCCGACGCCAAGTAGGATGAGGCCCAATGCGATCAACTCGGCTTGAGTCCAATTGCCGAGGAACAAATTGTTCACCCGGATCTGCTCGATCAAAAATCGTTCCACACCATTGAAGATGAGGTAAACACAGAACAGTATCCCCGGCAAGGTGATCCGCTTCCGAAGCCACCACAGCACCGCGAACAGCAACAAACACATCATGACCTCATACAACGGAGTGGGGTACACCCCCGGCACCAAGTGTGTTCCATAGCCGGGGAAGATGGTGCCGCTGGTCATAGCCTCACCCACATATCCGCCCCGGTGAGGGCCGAGCACGGCATTCACGTTGTTGGGGTAATCGTAGCTCCAGAGCCACTGTGGGATCCAGCCCGGCTTGGCCGCCGTGTTGGCAATGCCCCAGTCCCCGTCTCCCGCGACTTGGCAGCCCAACCGCCCGATGCCGTAGGCCAGCATGAGGCCCGGCGCGGCGGAATCCATGCTGGGCAGCACGGCCATGCCGTTTTTCTTGAAATAGCGGATCACCATGAAGCCCGCTACGATGAGGCCGCCGTACATGGTGAGACCGGAAATGATATCCTTGATCGAACCGGTGGCCAGCAAGTCCAAAAAGTCTTTCGGACTTTCCAGCCAATGGAACACCTTGGCGCCAATGAAGCCCCACAAGGCCGCAGTGAGCGTGATGTTGCCGCCGTGCTGGGCGGGATGGATCGTCACGGTCTCTTCTTTTGGCTCCTTCAGCCGGTGCTTTTCCTTTTCGCGCCAAAGCATCCACACGAACAAGGCCGCCACGATGATACCGCCGATGATGTTGCCCGTGCCGCTCAACAAAAACGCAGGTGGATCGGCTGTTACCTCCGCCGTGTTAAGCAGGATGTACAGCCCTTTCCAGCCTACGACAAATCCCACAATGCCTTGCATGATGAGTTCCGCTGGCTTCGCGCCTTCGCCCACCATCATTTTGCGTGTGGTGGCCTGGATCAGGCCTTGGCCTTCCTTGCGCTTCAGCTCCAGCACCAAAGTCCAGTAGGCGCCCATGAAGGCCAGCGCCACAAAGAAGCCGAAGCTGTTCAGGAATTTCAGCACTGGCCAGTCTAAGCCGGTGAGGTCGAGCAGCGCGTGGTAGAGTGTGGGATACATGGTGCGATAGTTGCCAGTTGTTAGTTGGCAGTTGTCAAGGTGGAAAGCTGAACTATTTCGGCGGCGGAGGTGGAGTAGGTGGCTTTCACATGGCCATCCGGATCGATATGCCCTAATTCCACGGGCACGACGCGGCTCACAAGGTCTGGATCATACGGCATGGCCACGCGGATGTAGTTATCCGTGTAGCCGAGCAATTGGCCATCCGCGTCTTCAGCCTCGAACAGCACATCGCGCGCCGTGCCGAGGTGCTTTTCGTAAAACGCACGTTGCAACTTGGTGCTTAGGATGCGCAATTGTTTGGTCCGCTGGCGGCGGATGTTCACTGGAACGACTTCTTCCATGCGCACCGCCGTGGTGTCCGCGCGTTCGCTGTAGGTGAACACGTGCAGGTAGTCAACGGGGATGGACCGTAGGAATGCATGTGTTTTCAGGAACTCTTCCTCCGTTTCGCCCGGCGTGCCGGTAATAACGTCTACGCCGATACAGGCATGGGGCATTAAGCGTTTGATGTGCGCCACGCGATCAGCATACAAACCTGTGTCGTAGCGACGGCGCATGCGCTTCAAAATAGTGTCGCTGCCGCTTTGCAGCGGTATGTGGAAGTGCGGTGCGAAACGTGCGCTTCCAGCGACGAAGTCGATGACATCATCGTTGCACAGGTTCGGTTCAATGCTGCTGATCCTGAACCGGTCGATGCCTTCCACGTGGTCCAATGCTTCGATCAATTGAAGGAAGGTTTCGCCGTGCGTTCTACCGAAATCACCGGTGTTCACACCAGTGAGCACGATCTCCTTCACGCCCGCCGCGGCGATGGTGTGCGCTTGCTTCACCGTTTCGGCAATGGTGCCGCTGCGGCTTCGTCCACGCGCCAATGGAATGGTGCAGAAGGAGCAGAAGTAGTCGCAGCCGTCTTGTACTTTCAGGAAGGTGCGCGTCCTGTCGTTGGCGTTGTACGAAGGAACAAATTGCTTCACGTCCTTAATGGCTCCGAACCGTGTTTGTGCCACAGCTTGTTTGCCTTCCATCGCTTCGATGTGAGCTGCCAAGTCAAATTTCTCGTTCGCGCCGAGCACAAGGTCAACACCTGGAATGGCGGCAATTTCCTCCGGCTTCAACTGCGCATAACAGCCCACCACGGCAATGAACGCATCCGGGTTGATCCCTTGGAAACGGCGCACATGCCGGCGGCATTCCCGGTCCGCGTTTTCCGTTACACTGCAAGTGTTCAGCACGAAAACCTCCGGACGCTCATGCTGTTGCACGCGCGCATAGCCCGCGTCTTCCAGTGAACGCGCCAAAGTGCTGCTCTCCGCGAAATTGAGCTTACAGCCCAACGTATGGAATGCGACGGTGCGCGGGGTGCTCATGCGGAACGGCAGATCAGCCAATGGCAGGGTGTGAGGGTTCACTTCCAAGCCAAGGAAAGGCTGCGAAGTTACCGACGCGGGGAGAACAGCCCTTTTTCACGTGAATCGCTGCAAACGGGGCAACCCTTTCCGTGGTTTTGCGTCTTACAATCCCATACCAACGCAATGGCCCATACCATACCCGTAAAGCGCTCTCGCGTCATCTTCTACGCCGGCTTGATCAGCGCTGTGCTCGCCTTGGTGTTCCTCACCTTGGCCTACACGCCCCTGTAAAGAAGGCTGCTAACTTGCGGCCATGCGCAACTGGTGCATTGCCGTGGTTTTGGCTCCGCTTTTTGGTTTCGCGCAAGCGGACGGAGGCGGGTTACTCTGGTCCATTTCCGGCAATGGCCTCAGCCGGTCGAACTATGTGCTGGGAACCGGGCACAGCCGCGATGCGCGCGCTTTCCGGCATGCAGCGGCACTGTTGCCTTTGTTGAAAGGCCAGGACGCACTGGCCGGAGAACTGGACCTCACCGACGGTGCACTCGCGGACGGAGCATTGATGAAGGCCATGTTGATGCCGCCCGGTAAGGAACTGGCCGACCTGTTGCCGAAACGCAAGTTCCACAAGGTAAAAAAGGCGGTGCAGGATGAATTGGGGGGAATGGCTTTCATGGCCATGCGCCTCAAGCCGTTCTACCTCATGGCCGTGTTAGGCGAAACGGCCATGCACGCGGACAGCGCCGAAGTGCTGGACCAATACCTGCAACGGCAGGCGAGGGCCATGGGGAAAGAGGTCGTGGGACTGGAAATGCCGGCTGAACAGATGGCCGCAGTAGAAAGTCTACCATTGGAGCAGCAGGCCGATATGCTCTACGACCTCGTCCGCAGCGACCTATACCGGGGCGACATGGAGCGGATGCTCGATGCCTATGCAGCCGAAGACCTGAAAGGCCTTACCGACATCGCCGGCATGGGCGGGCTGCCTAAGGATTTCAACGACCGCTTGATCGACGAACGCAACGGTACCATGGCCCTGCGTATGGACAGCCTGATGCAGAATGGACGTAGCTGGTTCTTTGCCATCGGCGCAGCCCATTTGCCCGCTACGAACGGAGTGCTGGAACGCATGCGGAAGATGGGTTATAAGGTGGAGGCGGTGGAGCCGTAGAGGCGCTACATACCCGCCTTTACAGCTTCAATCCCCCACCTTCAACCCCATGGAGCTGATAATGGCGCGGTGGTCGCTCAACTCGTCCGGCAACGTGCGGAAGCCCCAAGCTTTGAATTGTGGCCCGTGCATGATGTGGTCGATGCGGAAACTGGGCACGTTGCCAATGTAGGTGTGACCCAAGCCTTCGCCGCTTTCGCTGAAGGCGTCTGTCATGCCCGCGCGTAGCAATTCGTGGTAGCCGTAGCCCATGGGACTGTCGTTGAGGTCTCCGCAGTACACCACCGGCCACGGGCTTTGCTTTATGTGTGCGGCGAGCGTTGTGGCTTCGCGCCCTCGGCGGATGAAGGCATCTTTCAACCGGCCCAGAATGCGCGTACCCGCCGTACTGATGGAGTCCGCGCCGCCGCCCTTTTTCCACATTCCGGATGAAGTCGTAATCCTGATCGCCGAAGCGCAGGCTGGCGAGGTGGGCGGTGTACACGCGGATGGTGTCACGGCCTATCGCAATGTCTGCCCACAAGGCCAAGTTGTTCAGCTCGTCGGGGAAATGGATGGTGCCTTGCGCAAGCACCGGCCAAGTGCTGAAGATGGCGATGCCGATGTGCTGGTTGCCACGGGTGTGAACGGTATACGCATCGGCGCAGGCGGTGTACCGGTAGGCCGTGAGCAGGGTGTCCTTCACCTCCAGTTGGTCGCCGCTGTCCACGTCCAAAAACTCCTGCATGCAAAGAATATCCGGGTCTTCCACGCGGATCAAGTCCATCATTTCATCGCGTGTTTGCTGGTTGTGCGTCCAGTTGTACAGGTCGAACAACCGCACGTTCCAGCTCATTACGGTGAAGGCATTGTCCACTCCGGCGGGTCGGGCCAAGCGCCCGGACAGTTGCATGTATTCACCGAAGTGGGGAACAGCCAAAGCCATGGCCACCGCGCCCAGCACGTGTATCCGGCGGCGCACTACGCCATGGAACAATAACACGGCGGCAACGGCAACCACCAAGTAAGGAAAAAGCATCCCGAACAGCGCCAGCGGCCAGAACTGCACCGGTTCCACTTGTGAACTGAGGCAGGAGAGGAGCAAAGCCAACGCTGCGGGAATGCCCAACCACCACACCAAGCCGCGACGACGCTTGGGCTTTACGTCTTCTTCAGCGGTCATTTTCCGGCCTTGAAAAGGTAGTCGCGTTCATCCTTGCTCAAGCTGCCATAACCGGACTTGGAGATTTTGTCCAATATGGCGTCGATGCGCTCTTGTTGCTGCTTTTTCGCGGCGTTGTATTCGGCATCGTTCCGCGGAACCGAATTTCCGGTAGGCCGCTTTTCCACGCGCATCCGGCTCTTCTTTTTCGGCTTCAACTTTTGGCCTAAGTTTTCCAGCCAAGTCACAAAGCCCAGCGACCAATCCTTGCCTTGCGCCAGTTGCCGCGCTGCCACAAAGCCGTAAAGTGCGCCGCCCAAATGCGCCAAATGCCCGCCCGTATTGCCGCCTTGGCGGATGGCGATGAGGTCCAGCACCAGTACCGCCAACGCGATGTACTTCAGCCGCACGGCACCCAGCAACATCAAGTTCACCAGCATGTCCGGCCGGTATGCCGCTATGCCGATGAATACGCCCATCACCGCTGCCGAAGCACCAAGGATGGGACCGTTGCTCGCCAAGCTCAAATGCGCCGGCATGAAGCTTCCCAACGCGTAAAACGCAAAGCCGCACAGCCCGCCCAGCAAGTAATTGCCCAACATGCGCTGACCGCCCAATAAGCTCTCAAAAAGCTGCCCGCTGAACCACAGCATCACCATGTTCCAGAACAAATGCATCGGGGCTTGATGCGTGAACATATACGTGATGGGCGTCCACGGATGCCACGCGAGCCAGGCCCAGTTGTTGGAGCCCATCAGGTTGTTCAGGAACAACGCACCGATGCCACTGGTGCCCACCAACCAACCGAAAAGCTCAACTGCCCAAACCACCAGGAAAACGCCGATGTTCACGATCAGCAGCTTCTTGGTCATGCCGCCGGTGGCCCATTGGTTTTTTATATCGGTTGTGAGGGACATGAGTTTGGGAGAGGGGAGAGAGGGGAATGGACGCGGAGGCGCGGAGAATTTCTAATTCCTGAGTTTTGAGTTTTCACCACAGAGGCACAGAGGGCACAGAGGGCACAGAGAAGGAATTATTATTGAGTCTTGAATCACTTAGTGTTAGAATTCAGTTGGTAGAAGCAGTTGGCAGTGGCAGTTGGCAGAAGCAGTCGGCAGTGGCAGTTGGCAGACGGTCGGCAGTACCCGGTACTCCATACTCGATACCCAATACCAGAAACTTGACTTACCATCCACCGATCACCCGATCGCATTTCTCTGCGCCTCTGCGCCTCTGCGTCAAAATTCATAGCACTCCTTTCTTCTTCCAATACCTGATGATGAAAAACCGAAGATCGCCGCCCAGGTGGGCATAGTGCGCTACGTTGTCACCTGCGCGCTGGCTTACGCCCGAATACAGTTCCCACAATCCGTAGAGCACCACGAAGTACTTCGCTTTGATGGGCACCGGGAAGAAAAGCAGCATCAGCTCCACGTTGGGGAAGAGCATGCCGAAGGCCAGCAAGATGCCGAAGATGGCACCGCTGGCTCCCACCATCACGCCGGCGTAGTCCCAGAACAGGGCTTGAACGGCATTGTTGCTTCCGGGATGCTGGGCCACGATCTCATTCATCACAACGTTGGCCTCGTCCATGGAAATGTGGCTGGCTTCCACCATGCGCCGCACATCAGCCACAGCCACGCCCGCGCTCTGCACATGGGCCACCAAGTCTTGCGTTCCCACATAGGTTACGCCCATTTGCAGCGCGGCTGCACCCAAGCCGCACAACAGGTAGTAGTTCAGGAAGCGTTTGGCGCCCATTACGCGCTCGATCGGCCCGCCGAACATGTACAGTGCGAACATGTTGCTGAGGATGTGCCAGTACCAACTGCCGCCGCTGTTCGGCCCGGCGTGCATGAACATGTGCGTGACCACCTGCCACGGCTTGAAGTCCGGCGAGCCGATGGCGTGCAGCCCCAGCCAGTTGTCCAAAATGCTTCGGCCCAGCAGGTCGGAACCCATGGCGATCTTCAACAGCAGCATGAGGCCGTTGATGATCAACAGGTTTTTTACCACCACGGGCAAGCGGGATGCGGCGTTGCCGAACATGTTCATCAGCGTTCAAATCGTTCGTCGAGCTCGTGTTGCCCGTAGGTGATCAAGACGGGCTTTCCACCCGGTGTGAAGTACGGCATTTCGCAGGCGAATAGCCGGTCGATCAAGTCATGCATTTCCACCGTGCCCAACCGTTTCACGGGTTGGCTCATTACACTGCGGGCCATACCACGGGCCAAGGTGGCGTGGCGTTCGGCCTTCAGCGATCCGCGTTCGTTATGCACCTGTTCCAGCAGTTGGCCCAGAAGATCGGCTGGGTCCTCGGCGCCGCTTTCCGCCGGCATGCCGTTTACCGCCACACTGCGCCCGCTCAATGGTTCAAGCTGGAAACCCAGGGCATGCAGTTCCGGCAAAATGGCCAGCAAAAGCGCATGGTCCGGCGCGTTCAATTCCATCGTGACAGGGAACAGTTGCGCCTGGCTGGTGCCACTACCTGCTTCCAAAGACCACATGGAACGCTCGTACATGATCCGCTCCATGGCCCGTTGCTGGTCCACAACCACGAAGCCGCTCTTGAGCTGCGCCAGCATATAATGCCCGAGCAATTGGAACACGGGCCGGTTGCCCGTGGCTTCGTGGTGCAACGGTACCGGATGTTCCTCTTCCTTTGGTGCAAAACCCGGAAGCATTTCGTCATGTTGCGTTACCCGTGCGCTGCCCAGATCGAACAGTTGTTGCCAACCGGCTGAAGAGGTTTGCGGTGGCAGGTCCGTAGGCCGCCAACGACCACTGGATACGGGCGGTTCTCCGCGAACAGGGCCGGTAGCGGTAGCACCCATCAGCAATGCTGGCTCCGGCTCGAAATCGATGCTGGGCGTGATGTTGTGCCGTCCCAATGCCCGCCGCACCGCTGCGTGCACGATAGCATACACGGTGCGGTCGTCCCGGAACTTGATCTCCGTTTTCGTGGGATGGATGTTGATGTCGATCCAAGCCGGGTCCAATTCCAAAAAGAGGAACCAGCCGGGGTAATTATCGCGAGCGATTAGCTCTTCGTAAGCCCGTCGCACGGCGTGTTCCAAGTAAGGACTGCGGATAAAGCGGCTGTTCACGAAGAAGTATTGCTCGCCCCGGTTTCGCTTGGCAAATTCCGGCTTGGTGACGAAGCCTTCCACGCGAACGAATTCCGTCGCTTCTTCCACCGGCACCAAGCGTTCGTCGAACTTCCTGCCGAAGACGCCCACGATGCGCTGCCGCTCGTTCCCCGGCTCCAGGTGGAACAGTTCCTGCTCGTTGTGCAACAGCCTAAAACGCACGCCCGGATGCGCCAACGCCACGCGCTGGAACTCCTCGATCACGTGCTTCATTTCCACCGGGTCGCTCTTGAGGAACTGCCGCCGCGCGGGCACGTTGTAGAAGAGGCTGCGCACATGCAACGACGAACCCACGGGGCAAGCGATGGCCTCCTGGGCCTGCACGCGGCTGCCCTCGATCAGCACGCGGGTGCCCAAGTCTTTCCCTTCCTGCCGCGTCTTCAACTCCACCTGGGCTATGGCCGCGATGCTTGCCAATGCTTCACCCCGGAAGCCCTTGGTGCGCACGGTCTGCAGGTCGTCCGCCAAGCGGATCTTGCTGGTGGCGTGCCGTTCGAAGCAGGTGCGCGCATCGGTGGCGCTCATGCCCTTGCCGTCGTCCGTTACTTGGATCAACGTGCGGCCCGCATCTTTCAGCACCACGATGATCTGCTCCGCGCCCGCGTCCACGCTGTTCTCCAGCAGCTCCTTCACCACGCTGGCCGGGCGTTGCACCACCTCGCCCGCAGCGATCTGGTTCGCCACATGGTCGGGGAGAAGACGGATGATGTCGCTCATGCAATTGCGGACGCCGCGCCAAGACCGGCGCAGCCGCAAAGATGCGGGCTACGGTTGAACCGTAAAAGTCGTGTTGAAGGTTTTGGCGGGAAGGAGGGGGCGGGGCGATCGGCCGCGCGCTCTTTGGGTCCGATACGTATCGGACCACGGAGACACGGATAGACTAGGAGAAAAGAATGGGTCGCAAATTACACAGATGGATGTTTGGTTTCGGCTGGGGTTGAATGGTTGCGCGCTATGCGGCGCTTGTTTGTTCGATCACGAATGGATACGCTCCGATAGACATCCGAGGAAAATTGATGAGAACAGCTTGTTGGTCCGGGTCTGATGCCCTCTGGACCAGTTGTGGTCACGGATCCAGCACCCGTGGTTTGGTGAGTTGCCATTGGATCTCAACCGGTCCATTCTATTTTGCACCGCGATAAACCTATTTTGGTCCGCTTCTATATGGGATCTTTTACAAGCTATTCTTCATACGGCTCACTCCCCAACAAGCCCAGTCCTTCAGCCTGCAGCTCACGCGCAGGCGTGCCTGATGATTCGGAGAAGCTTTCCAGTGCCCCGCCCGATGCTAAGGAGCATCTGAATCCACACCAAGTGGATGCCGCCCTGTTCGCGTTCAAGTCGCCGCTCTCCAACGGTGCTATTCTTGCCGATGAAGTGGGCTTGGGTAAGACGATCGAAGCTGGCATCCTTCTCTCACAGTTCTGGGCATCGGGTAAAAAGAAATTGCTGATCATAGGCCCGAGCAATTTGCGCAGGCAATGGGCGCAAGAGTTGGAAGATAAATTCTACCTGTCTTCTGTGATCATGGACAGTAAGCGGTTCAAGGAATTGCACGCCGAAGCCAAACACAATCCACTCGATCAGCACAAAGTGATCATCTGTTCTTTTCACTTCGCCAAAGCCAAGGCCGACTACATCAATTTGGGGAATGGGACCTTGTGCATCGACGAAGCACACCGCTTGCGGAACGTTTACCGGCCCAGCAACAAGATCGGAAAGGCGCATCAAAGCAGCTATCGATCCGTATCCAAAAAGTACTGCTTACCGCAACGCCGTTGCAGAACAGCTTGATGATCTCTACGGCCCTCTCCAGCACTGTAGATGAACACGTCTTCGGAATGGAGAGCTTCCGCGCACAATTCACGCGCAATGATGATGGTGTGGATTACAAGGAACTGAAGGAACGCATCCGGCCTTTGTTGCACCGGACCTTACGCCGCCAAGTGCGCGAACATGTGCCGTGGACCGAACGCATTCCGATTACCATACAATTCCATCCAACCGAAGAGGAACAAGAACTCTACGACCGTGTTACCGAATACCTGCACCAGGACCTGCTTTATGCCATGCCCGATGGCAAGCGCCATTTGGTAACGATGATCCTGCACAAGTTGCTGGCTTCTTCGTCCTTCGCTGTAACACGCACCTTGGAAAAACTGATCAAAGGGCTGGAGTACTTGCTGGAGGAAAAAGCACCAAGTGAAGACTTCATGGCAGCGTTGTTCGCCGATATGGATGGACTTGATGATGTGGAGGATGAATGGGAAGAAGACGAAGAAGAATCCCGCAGTGCGGCGGGAGGTGAAGAACACGAAAAGAAAAAGAAAAGCGAGCACCTTTCCGCTGAAGAAATAGAAGCGGTGAAAGCAGAGTTGAAGCAATTGAAAAGCTTCCGCGAACTTTCCGTTTCCATAACACACAATGCGAAAGGCGACAAGCTATTTACCGCACTGGAACAGGGTTTCGAGCAATTGAAGAAGATCGGGGCCAATAAGAAGGCGATCATCTTCACCGAGTCGCGGCGCACACAGGAATACCTTTGACCTATTGGAAAATGCGGGATACTCCAACAAGGTGATGCTCTTCAACGGAAGCAACACCGATGCACGTTCAAAGGAGATCCACAACGCCTTCAAGAAGAAATACGAAGGCACCGATAAGTTGAGCGGATCGAAAACCGCAGATGTGCGACAAGCACTCGTGGACCATTTCAAGAACAGCGCAGAAGTAATGATCGCCACCGAGGCCGCCGCCGAGGGCATCAACCTGCAGTTCTGCTCCATGGTGATCAATTACGACCTGCCATGGAACCCGCAACGCATTGAGCAACGCATTGGCCGCTGCCACCGGTACGGGCAAAAGCACGATGTGGTGGTGGTGAACTTCCAGAACCTGGACAATGCTGCAGACCGGCGTGTGTTGGACCTGCTCACCCAAAAGTTCAACTTGTTCAGTGGTGTGTTCGGTGCAAGCGATGAAGTGCTGGGCACGTTGGAAAGCGGGGGCGACTTCGAACGCAAGATCATTGCAATTATCCAACGGTGCAGGACCAACGAACAGATCAACGCGGCGTTCGATGCCTTGCAGAAAGAATACGAGACCGTGATCGACGAGCGCATGCGCAATGCACAAATGGCATTGACGGAACACTTCGATGCAGACGTGATCGAAAAGCTCCGCACACGCATGGAGGAAAGCACCGTGATGATCAGCAAATTCCAACGCTGGTTATGGGAAGTATCACGCACGTTCTTGCGGGACGATGCGCAGTTCGACATTCCGAAACTCACCTTCCAACTACTTAAGAATCCCTTCAAGGCCAACATACACACCGGTCTTTACTCGCTCGACAAAAAGAACGAGCAGGCTTATCGTTACCGCGTAAATCATCCGCTTGCTGCGGGTATTCTAAAGCACTACGCCAACCTAGAATTGGCACCGGAGCACGTCACATTCCACTACAGCAGTGGTCCTCAGAACAACGCATTGATAAGTCCTTTCAAAGGCCAAAGCGGTTGGTTGCGCTTGAGCATGGTAGAAGTGAATTCCTTGGAACAGACCGATCACTTGGTTTTTACCGGTTACACCGATAGCGGCACCACGCTGCAACAAGAGCAAGTAGCCAAACTAATGGAGCTACAAGCCGATGCAACAGCGCAGCAAGAAGAGCCACCGGAGCAACAACTGGAAAAGGTTAAACGCGACATACTAAAGGGCTACCGAGAGAACTTGAAGAACAACGACGCCAAGCACCTGCAGCAAGAAGTGAACAAGCTGAACCGCTGGGCCGAGATCGCATCTTGTTGTTGGAAAAAGAGATACACGACACCAAGAAACGGATCCAAGTATTGAATCGCGATAGCGCCAAGACCATAGAGCCGATCGAGCAACTGAAGATCCAAAAAAAGATACAGGCCGAAGAGAAAAAGCAACGCAAACAGCGCCAACAGATCTTCGCCGCAGAAGACCGGATACAAGACCAGCGCACTGCAATGATCGACACCATAACAAAGCGTATCGATCGCAGCTTCCGGGAAAAACAGATCTTCACCGTCCGCTGGACATTGAACTAAGCACGTTAAGAATTCATGACACCCCAATACGCCCGCCTCGTAGACACCCTACAACAGATCTTTATGCTGGACCAGGCCGATCTCGATTTCGGGATCTACCGCATCATGAACCAGAAGCGTACCGAGATCAACGATTTTCTGGAGAACCGATTGCTGAAGCGCGTTACCGAAACCCTGGCCCAAGGCGGCGCGGGCCAAGCCAAGGAACAGCAGGAAAAATTGCGCAGCATGGAACAAAGCCTGCGCGATGCCGGCATGATCCCGATGCCAACGATAAAGTGCGCGAAATGCGCCAACAACTAAAAGCAGGCGGAAGCCAAGAAGACCTCACGAACGAAGTCTTTAGCCACCTCGCCGATTTCTTTCGGCGCTACTATCACCAAGGTGATTTCATTAGCCTGCGCCGCTACAAGAAAGACGTGTACGCCATACCCTACGAGGGCGAAGAAGTAAAGCTGCACTGGGCCAACCATGACCAGTATTACATAAAAACCAGCGAATACTTCCAGCAGTACCGCTTCAAGATCGAGGGCGGCCTGCCCGTTACCTTCTGCTTGCGAGATGCTACCACCGAAAAAGACAACAACAAAGCACAAGGCAAGGACCGCCTCTTCCGCTTGTGTGAAGAGGACTTCATAACGCAGGATGATGATGGCCTGAAGATCTGGTTCACCTACCAGCCCGAGGACAAAAGCACCAAGCAGGATACCCTGATCGCCGAAGCGCTCGAAAAGGTGGCTGAGGCACTCGAAGCCACCGCCTACAAAAGCCACCGCAACGGCTTGCTAAAGCCCATGCCCACCGAGAAGAACAAGGGCCGCACCCTGCTGGAAAAACAACTGAAGGACTACACCGCCCGCAACAGCTTCGACTACTTCATACACAAGGACCTTGGTGGCTTTCTGCAACGCGAGCTGGACTTACATTAAGAACGAAGTGCTCCACTTGGATGATGTGGATACCGACGACCCCAAGCACTACGCCCGCCAACTGGCCGTAATAAAAGCCCTGCGCGGCGTGGCCAAACACATCATTGCCTTGCTGGCGCAACTGGAGAATTTCCAGAAAAAGCTATGGCTGAAAAAGAAGTTCGTGGTGCAAAGCGATTGGTGCATAACGCTGGACCGCATACCCGAGGAATTCTACCCGGACATACGGGCGAACAAAGCGCAACTTGCAGGAGTGGAAAGAGCTGTTTGATGTGGAGCTGAACAGTAATGGACGGTAGGGCACAGGTAAGGACGGTAAGACGGCAAGGCCGCCAAAAATGAAAAAGTGAAAGAAGCGTGGCCACGTGCTTGCCGAGCACCCGTTCTTGGTTTTAGACACCAAACACTTCCCGCGCGAATGGAAATACCGCCTGCTGGGCGCGCTGGACAACTTGGATGAACAGATGGATGGCCTGCTGATCAACAGCGAGAATTTCCAAGCGCTGCAACTGCTGCAAACCCGCTACCACGAACAAGTGAAATGCGTGTATATCGATCCGCCGTATAATACGGGTGAAGATGAGTTCCCATGCATAAGGACAACTTCCAAGTCATCATGCTTGGCCATGCTTATGTATGACGGTTATTGCTGTCGAAGACCTTGATGACTCAAATGGGGGTGCGTTGGCCACATTGATGAACACGAACAGAAGAACCTTGAGCATTTAGTTAGCATCATTTTCCGGGACGAGAACGACTTGGGCAAAATAATTTGGGATAAGCGAAACCCGAAGGGTGATGCGACGACGATCGGAAGCCAACACGAGTACATTCAGATTGCCGCGAAGGACAAAGATGCTGGTCAGCTTCAGGCAGGTTGGATCCGACGTAAGAAAGAGAATGCTGAAAAGGTCATCATGCGCGCTGAGCAATCGTTGAAACAAACAAAGGAAGATGATGTCAAAAGCAAATTTTCAAAATGGCTGAATGGAACCGAGTTCTCAGGTGGTGAAGCCGGACCAGTTAATCAGAACGATGCTGGAAACGATTTATCATGCAAGGTTTTTGGCTTGGCCAAATAAGAAGAAAGCGCAATAGAATCATTCAATTCACGTTAGATGATACCACCGAGGGGCCGATGCATCAAGGCAAAGAGGATGGCGGATCATCGAGCCACAATGAAGAATTTGTTGGAAGGAGATTAAATACTTTTGGAGAAGACTACTGCTCTACCAAGGCGGAAGTACCTGTTAAAGGACAACTTGTCTGAACCACTATCCTACATTTGTGTACGATGGATGAAGCAATGATTCTTCAAACGAATGTTGAGCTTATGTTCGATAAGCAAGAAACCGGAGAACTCTTGCGCGCATCGTAGCACGTGACAATGGATGGTGGAATGGACCTGGACTACCTTGGGCGGTTCCGGCACCACGGCATGCGGTCCATCAATCTTAAACGGGCCGATGGCGGCAGCCGCAAGTACATCTTGAAGACAAGGGGCTACTTCGATACCGAACGAAGCCACGCATACAAAAAGTGATCTACAGCAAAGATTGGAAGAACGGCAAACCGGTAAGCCGCGAGGGCAGCAGCCACGCCTTCAAATACCTGCGCTTAGAAGGCTACGAAGACACGCTGAACAACCTGCAACTGCAACGCGCCACCGGCCAAGCCAGCTTGTTGGAGAACGAAGAGTTCAACGAGAAATACCTGCTGCACTACATGCTGGATGTGGAAAGCAAGGAGAGCCTGCTGAGCACCGCGGCCTTCAAAAAGCCCTTTGGCTACACCATACAAGTAAGCGAGCAAAACGAGCTGCGCCCCCAAGAAGTGGACCTGGTAGAAACCTTCAACTATTTGCTGGGCCTAGTAGTGCAAACCATGGATCGATCAAGGGCACCGTAGTGGTGCAAGGCCACACCTAGAAGGCGAAAAGTGCTGGTCATTTGGCGCGATGTAGAAGCCATGGATGCCGAAGCCCTCAACACCTTCTTCCGCAAGCAGGCCTTCAGCACCAAAGACAACATCTTCGCCCGCATCTACGTGAACGGCGATAACCACCTGGAGAACATAAAGTCCGAAGACCGAACACTGGAAAGTACGGTCGATCGAAGAGGAGTTCTTGAAGCGGATGTTTGAGGATCAGAAAATTAGAAGATCAGAAGATCAGAAAATGTTGGAATTGAAATGGATACACAGAGCAAATTAGAGTTACACTACTACTTGGAAGGCGGAGTGCATTCCATGGATGCCTTCGGTAAGAACAGCGCGGAAGCTGAACTGCTGAAGATCTTTCACGAAGTCTCTGTTCAGCTTGACTTGGATCTTTCGCTCGAGCTCGAGGCACTGGAGCAAGCTGGGCTCAAGGAATTCATAAAGGTCCTTAGCAAGAAGAAGTCCCGGAGGAAAATGTGGACGGTTCTCGCATTTCTAGGCGGCATCCTGACTACTGTCGTTACCAATGTTGCGTCGGATTATTTGAGCAAGGACCACGAGTTTGAAGAGCTGCAGAAAGAAGAGCTAAGGCTTCATATCCAGAAGCTGAAAAGGGATCGGACGAGGAACCTGACGAAGACCGGCAGGCCGTGATCATTCAACAGATCTCGTTCTACCTTATGGATACGGACAAGATCAAATTGCACAAATCCAAGTTCTACGGAGCCGTCCTACAAGACCCAAAGGTCTATCAGCTTTCCACCACTGAACTTGATGAAAACAACAAGCCCAAGGGAGAGGAAAAAGTGGTGTTACGTTCGGATTTTGCAAAGTTCATTGCAGACAAGGTTGTAATTGAACCCGAGGAAACGGATGATGTTTTGGTAGAAGTGGTCGCACCAGTTCTGAAGGCGGGTAAAATGAAATGGAAAGGGGTATTTGATGGCAAGCCCATAACCTTCAACATGATCGACAGTGACTTCAAGAGTTCGGTGCTGAGTGGAGAAGTGAGCTTCACGTCCGGAACGTCGATCCGGTGCGGAATTCAGTTCGAAAAGGCCATGGGAGATGATGGCGAGATCAAGATCACGCATCAATATCTATGATGTGCTGGAGATACTACAAGGCGGTGCCATCACCATAACGGGGAGGGCGAAGCAAATTGAGGCTGATAAGAACCAGATCAAGTTGGACCTTTTCAAATCCGAGGGTGACGAGACCAGTTCAAGCAATAGCGGAAAGTAATGGTGTTTGACGGAAATCAATGCATTGGAACCAATGCATTAACGGCATGAACGAAGAGCAACAGATAATCATTTACAACACGGCGGACGGTCGCGCTTCGGTGGCTTTGTTCGCCCGTGACGGCATGGTCTGGATGAACCAGAACCAGTTGGCGGAACTTTTTGACACCTCTGTACCGAACATCAGTATGCACATTAGCAACATACTGAATGACAAAGAGTTACATGCAAGTTCAGTTATTAAGGATTACTTATACTGCCGCCGACGGCAAGGAATACTCCGTCGCGTTCTATTCACTGGCCATGATCTTGGCCATTGGCTTCCGGGTGCGCAGTCCACGCGGCACGCAGTTCCGACAATGGGCCAACCACCACCTTAGTGAATATATGGTGAAGGGTTTCGTGATGGATGACGAGCGCTTGAAACAGGCGGATGGTCGGCCCGACTACTTTGAGGAATTGCTCGCACGCATCCGAGACATACGAGCCTCGGAAAAGCGGTTCTACCAAAAAGTCCGCGACCTGTTCGCACTGAGCAGCGACTACGACCCAAGTGATAAGGCGACCCAAATGTTCTTCGCCGAAACACAGAACAAGCTCTTGTACGCCGTTACCCAGCAGACCGCTGCAGAACTGGTAATGGCACGCGCCAACAGCAGCGACCCGCACATGGGTCTTACCAGCTGGAAGGGAAGCGTGGTGCGCAAGCAGGACATCCTTGTTGCGAAGAACTACCTCGGCGAAGATGAACTGGACACCCTGAACCGCTTGGTAACCCTGTTCCTTGAAAGTGCGGAGCTACGCGCCAAGAACCGGCAAGAGATGCGCATGGATTTTTGGAGGACCAACGTGGATGCTATCCTGCAACTTCAGGACAAGAACATACTGGACCATGCTGGCAGTATTTCCAATGCCGAAATGGAAGCCCACGTGCGCAAGCTGTATGCCCGCTTCGATGCCGACCGGAAGAAAATAGAGGCCGCCGAAGAGGACCGAAAGGACATGGACGAGCTGCGGGTTTTGGAACGCAAGGTGGAACGTAAGAAATGAATTCCTGGGGCGCGACCCTCCGGCCGGGGAACAGGTGCCAACAGAACGTCCGAAGGAACAATTATCCCGATTCTAATCACTGAATATCAACACATTGCAAATCAATTCAAAATAAGGTAATTGTTATTACCTTAACTTCATCTCGAACTGTTCTCCACTCTCAAAGTGACCCTCTCTACCCCATGCCCTTCACCTTCACACCCTTGGGTCGGCTTTACTTCAGAATAGAATCATTCTATTGTTCCTCAGCATGTTACAAGCGCATTTCAATTAACTTAATTATTATTAACTTAGCACAATGAGCTGGCACTTCTATGGTAGGACCACCGAGCTGGACCAGCTAACGGCGGTGGTAGAGCGGAAGCGTTGGGCCTTTGTGAAGATCAGCGGTAGGCGGCGCATCGGTAAAACCACGTTGATCGAAAAAGCCTTGGAGCACATTGGCGATCGCAAGGTGTTCTACGTGCAAATACCCGACTCCGACGCGCCCGGTGTGCTGGATGCCTTGCATGAACACATGGACACCTTCGGCCTGCCCCACGAACGGCCGCTTACCCTGGTGGCCTTCGCCCGTCTGATCGAGGAGCTGGCCCGTGAAGGCTACATCGTGGCGGTAGACGAATTCCAATACTTCCACCGGAAAGTGCTTTCGGCATTCACCTCGCACTTGCAAGCGGTGATCGACCGCTTGAGCAGCGATGCTAACAACGTTACCGGTTGCCTGTTGGTTCTGGGTTCCATCCATACGGAAATGACCGCCTTGCTCAATGACAAGGATGCGCCGCTGTTCAACCGCCTCACGGACGAATTCGCACTGGACCATTTGGACATTGCGGACGTGCAGCAGATCCTGCGGGAGCACAACGCCGATACGCCGGCGGAGCTGTTGTTCTTTTGGAACCTGTTCGAGGGCGTACCGAAATTCTACCGGGATTGTTTCGAGCAAGAGCTTTTCGGCCGATCGCGTGAGGAAGTGGTCCGCAGGCTCTTTCTGGAAAGCAGTTCCCCCTTGAAGAACGAAGCGGAAAACTGGTTCCTGCACGAACTGCGCGGACGCTACGACCACCTGTTGAAATACGTAGCGCAACACCCCGGTTGCAGCAGTGGCGAGATCATGGCCCATTTGAACCGCTTGGAACCCAACAAATACCACCAAGCGGGCAACTACCTGAAAACGCTGATCGAGAAATACGGCATGGTGGAAAAGAAGCAACCCGTGTTCGCCAAGGCCACCGAGCGCAACGGTCGCTACTACATCGCCGACAATTTCTTACGCACCTGGTTGCAGGCCCTGAAGATCAGCACGGCGAGCATGCGCTTCAGGCCGCAAGGCAACATCATGGAAGAGATCCTGCTGAAGCTGGACATTGCCGAAGGATCCGGCTTGGAAGCGCTGGCGCACCGGCTCTACGAAGAGCGCAGCCGGAAAGCATTACCGGGTTTCGCCCTATCACAAGCCATTGACTGGTATTGGGACAAAGCAGGCACCGAACTGGACCTGGTAGCCGTGAACAAGGACGAAAGGTTGATCCGTTTTGGCACCTGCAAACGCAGCAACACCAAATTGGACAAGGCACATTTCGATGCCTACGACCAACACATCGAGCGTTTCTTGACCGCACACACTAAATTCCGTGAGTGGACCATTGAGCGCACGGCTATTACCGTGCAACATGATGAAGCCTCACGTACACGATGTGCCACTGCGGGGTATCTTGCAGAAGATCTTGTAAGCCTAACGAACGGGCTTAACTAACGACCACAATACTTTGGCAAAACGACCTACCAATACCACCATCAAGCTCGGCAAAGCACTTGTGCTGAACCGTTGGGTACTGCACCAATTCGGCGTAGATGCGTTGGAAAGTTTGGTGGATGGCGACCTGAAACGCAGCATCTACGAAGGCTTCGATGCCGAGAATAAAAGCAACATCCACAACTACCTGTTGCACCGCTTACCGAGTTTCAATACGGTAACTAAAGATGATCTGATCCGCTGGGACCAGCACATCGTGCGGCACACGCTGGCGATCAGCGAAAGCCGCAACGAAGTGCTCAAGTGGAAGTACTTTCAGTACATCACCTTGCTCTTCACTGAATTGTATTTGGAACGCTACTTCAAAGATCCGGATGCATTGCTACAAGACCTGAACGAGTACGTGGATCAATGGAACGACCCCATGAACGAGCAAGTGCGCAATACCAGCGGACACGTGTGCGACCCGTTCACACCGCAAGAGATCAACAAGATCGCTTATTGGAATGCCACCGGCAGCGGTAAAACGCTGTTGATGCACGTGAACATACTACAGTACAAACATTATGTGGAACGCTTCGGGATCAAGAAGGGGTTGAATAAGGTTTTGCTCGTTACACCCAACGAAGGCTTGAGCCAACAGCATCTGGAGGAATTCAAACAGAACGGCATTCAAGCCGAACTGTTCAGCAAAAGCGCAGGATCGGCATTCAGTGGCGAGACCGTAGAAGTGGTCGAGATCAGCAAGCTGGCAGAAGAAAGTGGAGAGAAGACCGTTGCAGTGGAAGCGTTCGAAACGAACAACTTGGTGCTGATCGATGAAGGACACCGTGGAGTAGCTGGTGATCAATGGAAAACGCGCAGGGATGAATTGAGTGCCAATGGATTCGCCTTCGAGTACAGCGCCACCTTTGGGCAAGCAGTTAGCGCGGCCAACGGAAAAAAGCGCACCGAGCTAACGCAGGAATATGCCAAGAGCATCCTGATGGATTACAGCTACAAGTACTTCCACGAGGACGGCTACGGCAAAGATTACCGAATTTTGAATCTGCCGAGCGATGAACGCGCCGAGCAGAAACGCAAGTACATGACCGGGTCGTTGCTGGCGTTCTACCAACAGAAAATGGCCTACCGTGATCATCCACGATGGGCGGCGGTGTACCGAGTGAGCGATCCGTTGTGGGTGTTCGTTGGCGGCAGCGTGAATGCAGTGCGCAAAGTGGGCGGCATTACCACATCGGATGTGTTGGAAGTGGTGCGTTTCTGCAAACAGTTTATTGCCGAACCCAAGAAAAGCAAGCAACACTTGGAGGAGCTTTTGAGCGGCAACGATGGCCTGTTGGATCAAGCTGGCAAAAGTGTGTTCACCGGTTTCTACTATTATCTGCAAAAGCAGAATATCAATGTAGAAACCTTGTACGCAGACATATTGGAGAGCGTCTTCAACAACACCTTGGCCGGTGCCGATGTGTACGTAGACCGTTTGAAAGGGCAGGACGGCGAGTTGGGCCTGCGTGTTGGTAACGCGGATTACTTCGGTGTGGTGAACGTAGGCGACGAGAAGAAACTCTGGGATCTTTGCCAAGCCAATGGCATCGATGGGCAGGACAAGGATTTCACAGGTTCGTTGTTCCACGACATCAACCAGAAAGGGAGTCGCATCAACCTATTGATCGGATCCAAGAAATTTACCGAAGGCTGGAGCAGTTGGCGCGTGAGCACGATGGGCTTGCTGAACATCGGTAAGAGCGAAGGCAGTCAAGTGATCCAATTGTTCGGTCGGGGTGTTCGCTTAAAGGGCTACGAGCTTAGTTTGAAACGGAGCCAACGGTTGGATCAGGACCAACGCCCGGAAAGCAAACTGCCCAAAGACCTTCCGATACTGGAAACCTTGAACGTCTTCGGTATACAGGCCGATTACATGCAGCACTTCAAGCAATTCTTGCAAGAAGAAGGTTTGGCGCCGAAGGATGGTCGGTTCATTTCAGTGGAAGTGCCTACCATGATCAACATCGACCTGAAAAGTAGCAAGTTGAAAGTGTTGCAGTTAAGAGAGAACGTTGATTTCCGCAAGGACCAAATGATCCCGCTCGTGTATGACGCGGGCATAGGGAAAGGCAGTGTACGGTTGGAGTGGTACGCCAAATTGCAACAGCTGGTAAGTGCCGGTGGCGTAGCCGATGTGGAAGTGCATTACAACACACCATTGAACGAACAGCACCTCGCGTTCGTTGATTGGGACGAGGTATACTTCGCACTGCAACGCCACAAGAACGAGCGCATTTGGAACAACTTGGGCATCCAGCGTCAGGGAATGAAGGGAGATCGTGCGTCACCATGAATGGTACCAGTTGCAGATACCGCCATCGGAGTTGAGGTTCGACAGTTATGAACGTGTGAAGGAGTGGCAGGAGATATGCATCGCACTGCTGAAGAGCTACGCTGAACGTTACTACAATTGGAAGAAGGCAGGCTACCTAAGTGAGTTCATGGAGACCATTGAACTGCGCAGTGACCATCCGAACTTCCAAGAGGTCTACCAATTGGAGATCGAAGAAAGTAGGAAGGACATTATTGACCGGTTGAACAAGGCCAAGGAGTTCTTTGCACAACATCCGGAAAGCGAAGACAAACAAGACCTGGACAAAGGCATGACGGTGTTCCAATTCCTACGTCACCTTTACCAACCATTGATCTACTTGGATGCTAAAGGCTATCAGGACATCATCAAAGTAAGCCCCGTAGCATTGAACCAAGGGGAGTACGACTTGATCAAACACCTGAAGCATTTCTACGAAAAGGACCAAGCATTTTTCACGGACCGGAAGTTGTACTTGCTCCGCAACAAAAGCCGCAAAGGGATCGGCTTCTTTGAGGCGCACGGTTTCTATCCGGACTTCATCGTGTGGTTGGTAGAAAAGGAACACCAGTACATCACCTTCATCGACCCAAAAGGCTTGCGACAGATCCAAGGCTTGGACCACCCAAGCTGAAATTCCATCAAGTGATCAAGGAAAGATCGAAGCGCAGATCCACAAGTCCGACAAAGCAGTAACGCTCAATTCGTTCATTGTCTCACCGACCAGCTACCGCGAAGTGCGCCACTGGCGAGGGCAAGAATGCATTGCGGACATGAACAAGCACCATGTGTACTTCATGGATGAGCAACGCGAAACGTACGTGGGCGCGTTGCTGCGGAAGGTGGTGGAATGAACGAACGAGGTATAGGCCGACACCAAACCACCGGTGGTTGGTTTGCGCTCCCTCACCAGATCTTCACCCGCAAACTATCCGGACGCCACATAGCCTGACCTTCCTTAATGTTGAAGGCCTCATAGAATTCCGGCACGTTGGCAAAGGGGCCGTTCACGCGCCATTCGCCGGGGCTGTGTACATCGCTTAGCAGGCGGCTGCGCAGGCTTTCCTCCTTCTGTTGGCCCAACCAGCCCAAGGCGTAGCCCAGAAAGTAGCGTTGCAGCGGGGTGTATCCTGCGATGGTTTCGCCCTTCTTGTATTGCTCGGTCTTCTTGAAGGCGTCCAAACCCAGCTCGATGCCGCCGAAGTCCGCGATGTTCTCGCCCAAGGTGGCGTGGCCGTTGATGTGGATGCCGGGGATCGGCTCGTACTGGTCGAACTGCTTGGCCATCACTTCGGCGCGTGCGGTAAAGTGGGCGCTGTCTTCCGGTGTCCACCAAGAGACCAAGTTGCCCTTGGCATCGAACTGTCGGCCTTCATCATCAAATCCGTGTGTGATCTCGTGCCCGATGGTGCTGGCGGCCGCATAACCGTAGACCATGGCATCGTCTGCGAGGCTATCCGGCAGGCCAGGCAGCATGAAGATGCCTGCTGGTAGAACGATCTCGTTGTTGCTGGGGTTGTAATAGGCGTTGTAGGTCTGAGGCGTCATGTCCCATTCGGTGCGGTCAACGGGCTTACCCCACTTGCTCACCATATCGTCGAAATGCCAACGGTTGGCGGAGAGCACGTTCGCGGCGTAGCTCACAGTGTCCACCTTCAATGTGCTGAAGTCCTTCCACTCGTCGGGATAGCCCACCTTTTTGCTCATGGTGTTCAACTTTTCCAGTGCTTTTTCCTTGGTGGCGGCGCTCATCCAATCGAGGTTCTTGATGCGCTCGCGATACGCGTCGCGAATGGCTTCCACCATACCGTCGTAGCGCTTTTTCGCCCGCTCCGGGAAGTAGTCCTTCACGAAGACCTTGCCCAGGACCATACCGATGGCGCCGCCTTCTTCATTGGTCACCCGTTTCCAGCGCGGACGTTGCTCTTCTTGTCCGTTCATTTTCCGTGCGTAGAAATCGAAGTCCTCGTTGTCGATGGCGGTTCCGAGGTTGGAGGCGAAGGCGGAGAGGAGGTGGAATCGGTAGTAATCCTTGATGGTGCTGATAGGCGTGTGTTGCAAGAGGCCGTCCACCGCGGTGATGAACTCGGGTTGGCCCACAATGACGGTATCGCATTTCTGCAGGCCGTAACTGTTCAACAATCCGCGCCAATCCATGTGCGGAGAGATCTTTTGCAGCTGACCGTCCACCGCCATCTTGTTGTAGTTGGCGTACGGGTCGCGCTGTTGGTCCAAGGTGCGGCTCTTCTTAGCGAGCTCGGTCTCGAAGGCGAATACGGCTTTACCGGCTTTGGTCGCGGTCGTGCTGTCTTGGCCCAAGAAGGCCAGCATTCGTGCGATGTGCTTCGGATACTCGGCGCGGTTTTTCGCAACACCTGCTTCGGTGTTGAAATAGTAGTCGCGATCCGGAAGTCCCAAGCCACTTTGCCAGAGTCCCACGGCGATCACCTCGCTGATCTTGCTGTCTTGGCCCATAGGCTCCGTAAAGCACATTGGCACCCGCGCGGTTCAATTCTCCGGCCACATCGAAGGCTCCTTTGGCATCTGTGATGCCGTCGATCTTTTGCAGCAGGTCGTTCAAGGGCGTTGTGCCGAGCCGTTCCGCCTTGGCGCTATCCATACCGGTGGACCAGAAGTCGCCGATCTTCTGTTCGTCGCTGCCCTGTGGCGCATGTGCCTTAGCGGCCTTTTCGTTGATATCGCGGATCTTCGTGCGTAGGTCCTCAACCACCAAGGTTCCCGATGCCCCAAGCGGATTCCGTGGAAGGAATAGGGGTTCGCCTTGAGCCACGCACCGTTGGCGAAATGGAAGAAGTCATCGCCGGGGTTCACCGTGGTGTCGATGTGGCTGGCAAGCAGGTCGGGAGCGCGGCGGCGGGCACCTGTTTGGCGGTTTCCTGGAGGTGCCACAGGCGGCGAGCATTAGCAGAGCGAAGAGTACGGGTGAGAGGCGCATGGATGGTAGTAAATATGGGGCGCGAAGGTATTGCCCCGGATCCCCGGCATCCCATAAAGCCACCGGTTCAAGTATATTTGCACTCCGAAATTTCGACCATGAAGCACCTGCTCTTCCTATTTCTTGTGCCCTTCGCGCTTTCCGCTTGCGCCCAAGCACCCGCCACCTCATCAACGGACGGTGAGTACGCCAGTTACGGCGATGCCATCACCGCTGACGGTACCATCACCATGACCGACTTCGAGAAAGCCGCGGCCAACGTGGATTCCTTGAGCACGAAGGTGACCGCTGAGATCCAGCAAAGCTGCGCCAAAAAGGTTGCTGGATGGATGTGAAATTAGCCGACGGCAGCGCCATGAAAGTGCGCTTCCGCGATTACGGCTTCTTCGTGCCGACCAAGGGCTTGGAAGGCAAGGAAGTGGTGATGCAGGGCCGCGCCAAGAAGGAAGTGACCGACGTGGCCATGCTCCAGCACTATGCCGAAGATGCTGGCAAGAGCAAGGAGGAGATCGCCGCGATCACCGAGCCGGAGATAAGCTGGACCTTTGAGGCCGACGGTGTGCTGATCAAGGAATAACTGCACCGCGCGTGCAACTTTCGTTTCCTTCCGCAGCGCGGACCGCCGTCATTGCGGCGATTTTCGTCATGGTGCTTAAGCCGTGCGCGGCTCAATCATCTTACGAATTCACAACCGGTCGCGAGCTGGCCATCACCTTGCCGGGCCTTGCCTGTGAAGGTGTCTCGCACTTGATCAACCCGGATGTGGCCAGCATGTGGCAGAAGGCACAAACCACCGACCGCAGTGAGCTGTGGTCGTTCGATCGGCAGGCGGCATTCAACTGGAACAGCACTGCCGCCCGCACAAGCGACATATTGCTGGTGGTAGGCATAGGCGGAGCTGTTACCATGGCGTTGATCGACAGGCCAACGCCAGGAATGGTAGCGCCATTGGCCATCATCGGCGAAACTGGTTTGCTCACCGTAGGCCTTACCGACATGGTGAAAGACCTTGCCCACCGTGCCCGGCCATACGCGTACAACCCGGACGTGCCTGACGAAGTGCGCATGGGCAACGATGCTTACGTTTCTTTTTGGAGTGGACATACCGCGAACACCGCCGCCATCACGTTCGCTTGCGCCCAATTGGTGCAACAAAGCGATGCCAGCAAAACCGCAAAAACCATTACATGGTCCGCTGCCGTTGCTTGGCCCATGGCCGTGGGCTTGTACCGGGTAAAGGCCGGGAAACACTTCCCCACGGACGTTATTGCCGGCTACATCGTGGGCGCCGGGATCGGAATGGCGGTGCCCCACCTTCATCAAACCAACCGGAGAAATTCGGCACCTTGACATGGAAAAGATCGCAATTGCAATTCACGGAGGTGCAGGAACATTGGATCCTTCAGCTTTGACGCCCGAAAAAGAAGCCGCCTACCGGGGGGCGCTTTCCGCCGCCGTGCGTCGCGGGCACGCCGTACTCGCCGCCGGTGGTGCGGCCATCGATGCCGTGGAAGCCGCCGTGCGCGTGCTCGAGGATTCACCGCTCTTCAACGCCGGGAAGGGCGCGGTTTTCACAGCGGAAGGAACCCATGAAATGGACGCAGCAATTATGCAAGGCAGCGACCTGCGCGCAGGTGCCGTGGCCAGCGTGCAGAACGTGAAAAACCCCGTGGCTTTGGCCCGTTTGGTGATGGAGAAGAGTGGCCACGTGCTCCTCAGCGGCAGGGGTGCGTTCGAATTCGCGCACAAGCAAAAAGTGGAGTTGGAAGACGACGAATATTTCTTTGACCAGCTGCGCTACGACCAATGGCAAGAGGTCCGCGGCAGCACCGAAACACGTTTGGACCACAGCACTGGCGAGAAGAAATTCGGAACAGTGGGAGCCGTTGCACTGGATGCGCAAGGCCATCTTGCAGCGGCCACCAGCACCGGCGGCATGACGAACAAGCGCTGGCAACGCATCGGTGACAGCCCCGTTGTAGGCGCCGGTACGTATGCCAACGATGCCACATGCGCCATTAGCTGCACCGGCAATGGCGAGGCGTTCCTGCGGGCCGTGGCGGCACACGATGTTCACGCGTTGATGGCCTACAAGGGTCTTTCGCTGGAAGAAGCCGTGCGCATCGTAGTACACGAAAAGCTGCCCCCGCTGGACGGTGAAGGCGGCATGATCGCTTTAGACAAACACGGCAACATCGTGCTGGACTTCAACTGCACCGGCATGTACCGCGCACGGATCGACAGGCGCGGGGAGGTAGTAGCAATCTTCAGATAGGTTTTCCACCGCAACGGCGCAACGAACGCAAAGAGAACGCAACGAAATTCAAATGCGGCACGACCGCACCGACGCGACAACTACAATAGAAAAACGTTGCGGAACCGTTGCGTCGTCGCGCCGTTGCGGTTCATCAGACACACCGCTATTCACCTTTTCCGACCGTTCACCCCGAAACAGCAGTAGATTCCTCACTACCGTGCATCTTTGCATTCCCTGAACCATCCGGGCAAAAAACACAAAACCACTTTTCCATGAACCGTACCCTGCTCATCGTACTTGGCGTCGTTGCCGTTATCGCCTTCTGGGCCATCAGCTTCCAACGGGGCATGGTAGGCATGAACGAAGGCGTGGCCGCACAATGGAGCAACGTGGAGAACGCCTACCAGCTGCGTGCCGACAAGACCAAGAACATCGTTGAGATCATCAAAGGGTCAGCGGATTTTGAAAAATCCACGCTCACTGAAGTGATCGAAGCACGCGCAAAGGCCACCAGCATCCAACTGAACGCGGGCGATCTCACACCTGAAAAAATGGCGCAGTTCGAGGCCGCTCAGCAGCAGCTCACCGGGGCGCTTAGCCGGTTGATGGTCACGGTGGAACGCTACCCTGACCTGAAGACCACCACGGCTTTCCGCGATTTCCAAGCGCAGTACGAAGGCATGGAGAACCGCATCGGCGTGGAGCGCCGCAAGTTCAACGAGCTGGCGCAGGGCTATAACTCGAAGATCAAGCAGATCCCCAACAACATGCTCGCTGGCTTCTTCGGCTTTACGGAGAAGGGCTACTTCAAGTCCCAAGAAGGCACGGACGTTGCCCCCGACATCAACTTCGGCAAGTGAAAAGTCGGATTGCGATTGAGGATTGGCTCACACGTGACGAGCTGAACCGCGTGCGCGATGCCGTGCGGGCCGCGGAAAAGCGCACCAGTGGCGAGATTCGCGTTCACCTCGATGTGGCCATCATGGATGATGTGCTGGACCATGCCGCTTTCGTCTTCGACGAGCTCGGAATGGGCAAAACCAAGGACCGCAACGGCGTACTGGTTTACGTAAGTGTGCCAGGGCGGAAGGTGGCCGTACTGGGCGATACCGCCATCCACGCACACCTCGGGCACGACTATTGGCAGAACGTGTTGGATTTGATCCTTGGCCATTTCAAACAAGACCAATTCTGCGAAGGATTGTGCGCCGGTGTTGAGGCTATAGGCGAGCAACTGCGCACGCATTTTCCCTACCAGCGCAACGACGTGAATGAATTAAGCGACGACGTGAGCTTCGGAAAATGAAACAGCTGCGGTACTTTTTCCTGCTTGCGTTCACTGTGCTCTCCGCGTGGAGCTTTGCTGCGGATGTGGACCCCTGCTTCCCGCCAAAGCCTGCCAAAGAGGACCAGCTCGTTTTTCAATATACCAATTTCCTCAGCAAGGAAGACGCCGCGAACCTGAACAACAAGCTGGTAAATTTCGCCCGCGAGTCCAGCAACCGCATCGCCATTGTTGCAGTGGACACACTTTGCGGTTATCCGCCTAGCGACTTTGCTTTTCAGCTTGGCCAGGCTTGGGGCATGGGCAAAAAGGGCATCGACAACGGTGTGCTGATCCTGGTGAAACCCAACGGCACGGCAGGCGACCGTCACATCTTTATTGCCGTGGGCTATGGGCTTGAAGGTGCGATACCGGATGCGATCGCGCACCGCATTGTTGACGAGGAAGTATTACCGCGCTTCCGCGAAGGGGATTTCTACGGCGGCATGATCAAGGCCACCGACGTGCTGATGGGCTTGGCCAAAGGCGAGATCGATGTGAACAGTTATGGCCAAGAACCTTTTCCATGGCTACCGGTCTTGGGATTTTTCCTGTTCATTGCCTTCATCATCGCATCCTCGGTCGGCAGGACCAAAAAGTACGCCCGCGTCAATGGTATTGACTTTTGGGCCGCTTGGGCATTGATGAACGCGGCCAGTTCGTCCCATAGTGGCCGCTGGGGCGGTTTCTCCGGTGGTGGTGGTGGCGGCTTCGGTGGCGGTGGTGGCGGCGGCTTCGGCGGTTTTGGCGGCGGTGGTTTTGGAGGCGGCGGGGCCGGTGGTTCCTGGTAACACATGGCCGGCTTCAACAAGTGGATCTTCGGCAGTTTGGGCTTCGCGCTTACTGGCACGCCCATCGGTGCAGCCATCGGTTTCGCCCTCGGCGCGCTGATGGACAATGCCAGCGGCGTAGTTCCCGCGCAACCCGGAGGTCAACGCAGAACTTACACCTTCAACAATACGCGCTCCGCAACTTCCGGCGATCTGGCAATCAGTTTGGTGGTGCTCACCGCCGCCGTGATGAAAGCCGACGGCAAACCGTCGCACGGTGAACTTGGCCACGTACGCAAATTCTTCGCCCGCCAATTCGGACCCGCCCACAGTGCCGAACTGCTGCGCCTGTTGCGCGATGTGCTGAAACGCGATGTCCAGCTGCGCGAAGTTTGCGCACAGATCCGCGGACACCTCAGCCATCCCGAGCGTTTGCAGATCATGCACTACCTCATCGGTCTGGCACATTCCGACGGCAACATTCACGTGGCCGAGCGTCGTGTGCTCGAGGCCATCGCCGCAGACTTGGGCATCAGTGCCAAGGACCTCGCTTCGCTGGACGCCATGTTCCGCGGGCCAAGTACCTCAAGCGCCTACACCATCCTGGAAGTGAATTCCAAAGCCAGCGACGACGAGGTGAAGAAGGCCTATCGCCGCATGGCCATGAAGCACCACCCGGACCGCGTTGCGCACCTCGGCGAAGAATTCCAGAAAGCCGCTTCCGAGAAATTCAAAAACGTGCAGCAGGCCTACGAGCGGATCGAGCGGGAAAGGGGGATGAAGTGATCCGTCGTCCGATCGGAGGACGGGAATTGATCAGCGGCAAGTGCGCATGGTCAGCCTATTCCATCTTCCCCCAGTCGCGTCATACTAACACGCTTTAAGGGAATCTCCCTTGCGGCCTGCAGCACTAGTGGCACGTGCTCAACTACGGTAACATTCGGGTCCAAGCCCATGGCTTCCCGATCGCTCAGTGCCAGCTTTTTCACGGAGTAGTACACGTCCAAAATGAAGTTGTCGCGAACGCTGAACTCATTCTCCACGGAAAGGACCCGCTCGGTTAGTACATAACAGATGTCCGTGTGGAAATCGCCCTTTTTGATGCTCTCGTACTTGTTGCGGAAGTTGAGTTCATGGTCGGCGTCCAGCTCTTCCAGCACGCGGCGGAAAAGCAGGTTGACGCGGGGCTGCACACGGAAGCCGAGGTCGAAGTCCACACGGATCACCTTGTCGTCGATCAGCTCCGTGACGCGGTATTCCATGGTGTACGGCTCATCGGTGTAATTCACGTGAACGAACCAATAGATCTCGGCGCGTTTCACCTTACGGGCCATTATGCTGTTGATGATCTGGCTTTCCACATGCGTGGGGTCGTTGGCCTTGGTAAGGTAAACCAAGTGCGTGGCGAACTTCGGCAGGTCGCGGTCCGCGCTAACGTCGCGCAGTGCTTGGGCGTATTTGGTAAGCGGTACGAATTCGATAAAGCGGTTCACGATCTTCCGGGCACGGTACCAAGTGAACATGATGCCGAACACCAAGATCACTGCTACCACAAGCCAGGGCCGGTGGATGATCTTCACCGCGTTTGCCACAAAATTGGCCAGCTCCAGGGTGAAGAAGATGCCCATGACCAACAGCACCAGCGCCAAGTGCAAGCGCCGCACATAGCGCAAGTAGCCGAAGAGCAGCACGGTCGTCATCAGCATGGCAACAACGATGAAGAAGCCATAAGCCGCTTCCATGTTGCCGCTGCTGCGGAAGTAGAACATTACCCCCACACAGCCCGCCCATAGCAGCCAGTTCACGCTGGGGATGTAGATCTGCCCACGCACCAGGGTGGGGAATTTCACCCGGACGCGCGGCCAGAAATTCAATGTGATGGCCTCATTGATCAACGTGAACGAACCACTGATCACAGCCTGACAAGCCACGATGGCCGCTAAAGTGGCAATGCCGACCCCCGTGAGCAGGAACCACTGCGGCATCACTTCATAGAACGGGTTGCGCCCTTCCAGCAGCATGCCTTGGTGTTGCAGCAGCCACGCGCCTTGCCCCATGTAGTTGGCCACGAGCGCGGTCTTCACGAATATCCACGTGGTCTGGATGTTGCGCCGGCCGCAATGGCCCATGTCGTTGTAAAGCCCTTCGGCCCCCGTGGTACACAGGAAAACCGCGCCCAGCAACCAGAAGCCGCCGGGGTACTTGGTCAACAGGTCCACCGCGTACATGGGGTTGAGGCACAGCAATACGTGAGGTGTATGCATGACCTGTAACATGCCCAACACCAGCAACATGGTGAACCACACCAACATGATCGGCCCGAAGGCAAAACCGACCACCTTGGTGCCGAAACGTTGGAAAAAGAACAACAGGCTGATGATGGCCACCACGACCAAAATCGTAGTGGTATTTCCCGGACCGATAATGCCTGCGAAGGCTTCCACGCCTGCCAACCCTTCAATAGCGGAAGCCACAGAGATCGGTGGTGTCAGTATGCCGTCCGCCAACAACGTCGCGGCTCCGATGATAGCTGGAAGCCAAACCCACTTGCCAAAGCGCCGGACCAGCGTGTAAAGCGAGAACACACCGCCTTCACCACGGTTGTCCGCCCGAAGGGTGATTAAAATGTATTTGAAGGTGGTCTGTAATGCGAGCGTCCAAAAAATGCAGCTCAAAGCACCCAACACCAACTGCTCGCTGATGGCGTTCGTTTCGCCTACGACGGCCTTGAACACGTACAAAGGCGAAGTGCCGATGTCGCCGAAGACGATCCCCAATGTGACCAGCATGCCCGCCCAAGACAGGGGATGCGTGTGCTGTTTTTGCATGCGGCGCTGAATGCGGGAAACGGGACGGCCCGCTCAAAAGGGGGGCGAATGTAGGAAGATCGCGCGAAGTGCGTGGAAGTTGCAGTGGCGGTAGGCAGTGGCAGTCGGCAGCGGCGGTCGGCAGAGTAGGCAGTAGGCAGTGGCAGTAGGCAGTAGGCAGCCAGCAGCCGTCCAATCACCATCCACCAATCACCGCTTAGCGCATGTCATTCACCTCAACCCCGGGGTACTTGGCCTTGTCAAAGCTGAACAACGCATCCACCATCTCCTGATTCGGCTTGAAGTTTTTCAAGGTGTAAGTCACTTCGTTGCCGTCCTTGTACTTCATCAACACTTTGCGCGGCTCAATCTTGTTCTTGTCCACAGTAAGGATCACCGTGTGGAAGGCCTTCTTGGCGGGTCCAGCGGAAAAAGCTTGATGGTCTCCACGGCCACGCCGTCTTCGGTACTTGCACCGACGTACAGGCTCTTGAAGCCTTTTTCATAGACGTTGAAAAGGTTTGCAGGGTCCAGCGTTTCGTCCATGTCCTTGGGGTCGCTGATGCTCACTTCGTTGCTCTTTTTGCTGTAGGTGTAAAGTGCGGTGCCATCATTGATTACGATGTTGTCCAACAACGTAAGCCGGAATTTGCGGCCTTTCACCTTGATGTTACCTTCCTGCTTCACGTCCAATTTGCTGGCGGTGTTCACCAAGCGGCTGGTGAAATCGGCATCGAAGCTGGTGTAGCTCTTGTTCTTCGCGATCAACTGGTCCACGATGGCGCGGCTCTTGGGGTCGTCTTGCGCGAAACTGTGCAGCACAATGGCGAGGAAGGAGAGGAGAAGCAGGGACTTTTTCATGGGAATGCGTTGTTTACAGGTTCGGGAAGGCAAGGCGCGTGCCAAGTTCAGGGAATAACGCGTTCGTGGGTCTTGGGCTGAAGCATGGTGCCGGTACAGCTCGGGGCGCCGCAGCGGCATGCCCAGATCTTTTTCAACCGGGCGGTGTAGGGCACGTCGAAGCAGATGCCGTAGTCGTAGTTGAGCTCTTCACCTTCTTCAACGTCCCGCAAAGTCTCAATGATCACGCGGTCTTTGTTCCGGTCGCGCGGATGGGCATGCAGGTAAGGGATGCAGTTCGGCTCGCAGCCGTGGTTGATCCAACGGGCATCGTTGCCGTTCACGTTGCCGTCAATTATCCAATCGTCATTCAGTGCGAAAAGGAACGTATGGCCGGTATAGATCTCGTCGTACTGTTCATCGGCCTGTTCGGTGGTGATCAACCGGCCTGTGTATTCAATAAGCTCGGTGCCCTCAGGCAAATCGCGCGCCGCGAACACCCCGTTTCCATGGATCCGTGAACGCTTTACAAGAATGGGAGAGGCCATGCTTCAAGCCAGAACGGCCTTGCTTTTTTTCCGCTTGGCCGGTTTGATCATGGTGCCGTTGCAGTTCGGCGCGCCGCAGCGGCAAGCCCACAAATGCCGCTCTTCCGCAGTGATCGGCTCCTCGATCCGTATGTCGTAGTCGTAGGTGAGTTCTTCGCCCGTTTTGATGTTGCGGATGGCCTCGATCACCACCTTGTCTTTGCGTGGATCACCGCTTTCATCTTCGATAACGAAGGCTTGGCAATTGGGCGCGCAGCCGTGGTTGAGCCAGCGTGCCACATTGCCGCCGATGTTGGCATCGATCACGTAGGTATCGTTCAAGATGAAGAGGAAGGTATGCCCGGTGTCCTTGCCGCCGTATTCCTCGTCCACTTCTTCGTGTGTGCGCAGCTTGCCTTTGTACTCGATCACATCCTCGCCTTTTTTGATGGGCGCTGTGGCGAACACGCCTTGGCCGTGGATTTTGGAGTTGCGCTGGACGATCTTGCTGGACATGGGTGCGGAAAAGAGGCGCGAATTTAAGGTGTCGTTGATACGGATAATGAGAATGGTGAGGACATGATTCTTTTGACAGGATTACAGGATTGACAGGATTGAGCCGCCTGCGGCCAGGAAATGGGGTAAACCGCTGATGAACGCTGATAAACGCAGATGAACGCCGATGGGATCAGTTCATCCAAATCCAAGCGCTACACCCGCGACGCCACCACCGCATACACCATTGGCAACTTGCCTTCCATGCCCGCAATGCGGAACATCCCGTCTTCGCCCTTCACGGTTTTCTCAAAGCAGTCATGTGGCGAGCCGTCGAGTTCCTCGAAACGGTCAATGCGCAATCCGGCATCCAGCAATGCGGTGATCGTTTCCGCCAGTGCGTGGTTCCATCCGTGCGACTTCAGGTTGATCTCCGCCGTGCCATCAGCGTAAGTCGATTTTTCCGTTTCCTCGATCACTTCCCGGTTGAAATAGGAGTAAGTCATTTCGGTGAAGGAATTGTTGAACATCCAGACCGCCGGATGGAATTCCACCAGCACCAACTTGCCTCCGGGCTTCAGGTAACGCGCGATGTTCCTCGCCCATTTCCCCATTTCCGGCAACCAGCCCACCACGCCGTAGCTGGTGAATACGATGTCGAAACGACCTGCCAGTGCGGGCTGAAGATCCAGGACGTTCGCTTCAATGAATTCTGCTTTCATATCGGCACGCAATGCCAACTTCCGCGCTTCCGCAATGGCCACGTCACTCAGGTCCAACCCCGTCACCTTCGCACCCATCCGCGCCAGCGAAAGCGTGTCCTGCCCGAAATGGCATTGCAGGTGCAACACATGCTTTCCTGCTACATCGCCGAGCAGTTCCAACTCTTTCGCGCTTACGGAATTCGATCCGCGCAGAAAGCCTTCCACGTCGTAGAACTTCGAACCGACATGGTGCTTGGTGCGCGCGTTCCAAAGCGCACGGTTCAATGCGAAGGACTCCTCGTTGTTGGACATGATCGCAAAATTGGCACGATCAAAAATACAGCGAACAAACCGCGATGGCGGTAAGCACGCAAACCAGGTCCACCAGCAGCATGATGCCCAAGGTGTAGCGCGTGTCCTTCACGTTCACCGATCCGAAGTAGAGCGCGACCACATAAAATGTGGTCTCGGCGGCGCCTTGGAGTACGGACGAAAGTTGCCCGGTGAGGCTGTCCGCGCCGTAGGTCTTCATGGCATCCAGCATAAAGCCCCGCGAGCCGCCGGCACTGAAGGGGCGCATCAGTGCTACGGGAATGGCGTCGATGATCTCCCGGTCCACTTTGAAGAAGGCTAGTACGGTGGAGAATCCGTCCATCACAATGGTCATCAACCCGCTGTTGCGGAAGATGCTCAACGCCGCCAGCATAGCGAGCATGTAAGGCAGCACGCGCAAGCCGGTGGTCCAGCCGTCTTTTGAGCCGTGTATGAACGAGTCGAACATGTTGGTGCCTTTCTCCTTGAAGTAGCGCTCGTGGATAAAGGCATAGCCGACGATCATGAGGATGATGCTGAGCAGCATCCCGTTGCCGAGGTTGCCCGTGAAGTGGAACTTGGCCGCACCTGCCAGCCCGCTGATGTACGCCATCAGACCGCCGATGGTGACGCTGACGCCTACGACGAAAAGCATAACCGGCAGGTTGAAGAGGTTAATGCGCTGCCGGATGCTCACGAAGATCATGGCAGCCAACGTCCCCACGAAGCTGGTAACGATGCAGGGGATCATGATGTCCGCCGGGTTCGCAGCGCCCATCGCAGCGCGGTAGCCAATGATGCTGGTGGGCAGCAGTGTGAGGCCCGCCGCGTGCAGACAGAGGAACATGATCTGGCTGTTGGTGGCCTTGTCCGGCGTGGGATTGCTTTCCTGCATGCTCTCCATCGCCTTCAGACCGAAGGGTGTAGCAGCGTTGTCCAGGCCGAGGAAATTGGCGGCGAAATTCAGTGTCATGTAGCCGTAGGCCGGATGGTCCTTCGGCAGATCCGGGAAGATGCGACTGAAGATGGGGGAGAGGAAGCGCGCCAGTTTTTCCATGGCGCGCGAGTCCACCAGCAAGTTCATCAGGCCGCAGAAGAAGGTGAGGTAGCCGATCAGTGGCAACCACAGGTCCATCACGGTGTTCTTGCAGGTCTCGAAAAGGCCGTCCGCGGACTGTGTGCCATGCGTGTAGCGCACCATGCCGCCCTTGCCCATGGTGATCAACGTGTCGTTGCGCAGTACGCCATTCACGCCTGCCGCACGAAGCTCCAGCAACAGCGCCGAGTCGTGCAGGTCTGCGCTGTCCTTCTCTCCCACCAGCACCGGATCGCCTTGGTTGCCGTTCACCAACGTGCCGAGGCTGTGTTGCTTGCCCGCAGCAAGCATGATCAGCGCATAAGCGATGCTGAAAATGAGGATGAACGTCCAGAAACGACTAAGGGCCATGCGCGTGCGTTGCGCTGCAAAGAAGCGGCACGACAGGCCCCGTGCGATACCAAAGAGCCGCCGGACGTGAACAACCGGTTGTTTAAGAAGGAGGGGCCATAGAGGCGCGGAGCATGCCTTTGGTAGCCAGGGGCGCGGAGAATGCAGGTTGAGGTGGTGAGAAACCTCCGGAGGCAGCCGAAGAAACGCCCGCGATCTTTTCAGTCCACGGGCGTTCCGATCAATGTCCGAAGGAAGGCAGCCGTTTATTTCATCGGCAGCTTCAAAGCCTTGGCCACACCCTTACCATAAACCGGATCCACTTGGTGCAATTGGCGATGTGGCGCATCTTTACCTCGCGGGGCGCATCGCCCATGGCACGTGCCGTATTGTCGAAAAGCACCTGCTTCTGCCCGGTATTCAACAGACGGAACAGCGCTGCAGGCTGTGAGTAATAGTCCGTGTCCACTTTATGGTCCCAGTGGTCGACGGCGCCGTGCAGGGCCAAAGGTGGTTCGGCAAGCGTGGGCTGGTCCTGCCATTCGCCGTAGCTGTTTGGCTCGTAATGCAAAAGGCTTCCGTGGTTGCCGTCCACGCGCATGGCCCCATCGCGATGGAAACTGTGTACAGGGCACTTCGGCGCGTTCACCGGGATCTGCTGGTGGTTGATGCCCAAACGGTAGCGTTGCGCATCGCCGTAGGAGAAGAGCCGCCCTTGCAGCATTTTGTCCGGGGAGAAGCTGATGCCGGGCACCACGTGCGCCGGGTTGAACGCCGCTTGTTCCACTTCCGCGAAGTAGTTCTCCGGATTGCGGTTCAACTCCCACACGCCCACTTCGATCAGCGGATAATCGCCATGCGGCCATACTTTGGAGAGATCAAACGGGTTGTACGGCACCTTGGCCGCGTCTTTTTCAGGCATTACTTGCACGCACAATTTCCACTTCGGAAATTTCTTGCTCTCGATGGATTCGTAGAGGTCGCGTTGAGCACTTTCGCGGTCGTTGCCCACCAAGGCCGTGGCTTGTGCGTCGGTGAGGTTCTTGATGCCTTGCTGGCACACGTGGTGGAATTTCACCCAGAAGCGCTCGTTTTTCGCGTTGATGAAGCTAAAGGTGTGCGAGCCGAAGCCGTGCATGTGGCGGTAACCGTCGGGCAGGCCGCGGTCGCTCATCAGGATGGTCACCTGGTGGATCGCTTCCGGAAGGTTCGTCCAGAAGTCCCAGTTGTTGCGCGCGCTGCGCATGTTGGTGCGCGGGTCGCGCTTCACCGCATGGTTGAGGTCGGGGAATTTCAGCGGGTCGCGCATGAAGAACACCGGCGTGTTGTTGCCCACCAAATCCCAGTTGCCTTCCTCCGTATAGAATTTCACTGCGAAACCCCGGATGTCGCGCTCGGCATCCGCAGCACCGCGCTCCCCGGCCACGGTGGAAAAGCGTGCGAAGATCTCCGTCTTCTTCCCCACCTTGGAGAACAGTTTCGCCCGGGTGTATTTCGAAATGTCCTTGGTTACGGTGAAGGTGCCATAAGCCCCGGAACCCTTGGCGTGCATGCGCCGCTCCGGGATCACCTCGCGGTCAAAATGAGCGAGCTTCTCCAAGAACCAAACATCCTGCAGGAGCTGCGGACCGCGCGGACCAGCGGTGATCACATTCTGATTGTCCACCACCGGGCAGCCTGAAATAGAGGTAAGCTTCGCCTTGGCGGAAGTGGTTTTGGCTTTGGTCGTTTTCTTTTTCGCGCTCATGGTTTTGCGGGCATTGATGGTGATGGATTTTCGAAACTTCGGATGCTCGACACTCGGATGATTACACGCCACAAGGTAAGAAGCACGTTGCACCCCACAGCTAAGGGAAAGTATTTTTGGACGATAAGGTTGAAGCCAAAAGCTATCAGCCACAAGCAACAAGCCACAAGCTTAAACCCACAGCTTGTGGCTTGCCGGTTGAGGCTCACGGCTCCGGACTCAAGACGCACGACTCCGGACTTCATTTTTCTCAGTTGTGAAAAGTCATCCCTCAGTTCCTCCCGAACATCTATATTCGGTGCCTCATCCCATCACCATGAAAAAATCACTCCTCATCCTCGTAGCGGCTTCCCTCACCCTCGGCTCCTGCGTATCGAAGAAAAAGTACACCGCCATCCAGCTTTCCAACGAAACCCTGCACGGCAAGCTCGATGAAGCCAATCGTGCATTGGACGCATGCAACAGTAAGGTGGCCAACATGCAGACCAGCAACGACCACTTGCGCGATCAGGTGAGCGAAATGAGCGTGACTAACCAGGCGTTGCTGAACAACGTGGGCAACATGGCCACCCTCAGCACACAAGAGGCCGCCAACTTGGAAAAGTCGCTGGAGAACATTAAGGAGAAAGACCTGCAGATCCGCAGCATGCAGGATGCCTTGACCAAGAAAGATTCCGTGACGCTGGCGCTCGTGATCAGCCTGAAGAGCTCGCTCGGCAACTTGAACGATACCGACGTTACCATCAACGTGGAAAAGAGCGTGGTCTTCATTTCGCTTAGCGATAAGATGCTCTTCTCCAGCGGAAGCACCACTATTGGCCCCAGCGCAAAAGCCGTGCTCGCCAAAGTGGCCACTGTGGTGAACGACAAGCCCAACATGGACGTGCTGATCGAAGGCCACACGGACAACGTGCCCATCAGCAAAGACTGCATCAAGGACAACTGGGATCTCAGCGTAATGCGTGCAACAGCAATTACACGCGTGTTCACCACCGAGCTTGGTGTGGACCCATCGCGCATTACCGCAGGTGGTCGCAGCCAATACGTGCCTTTGGTAGAAAATGATACCCCCGAGCACCGCGCACAGAACCGCCGCACTCGCATCGTGATCTTGCCCAAGATCGACCAGTTCTACGACATGATCGAGGACGGATTGAAGAAGGCCGAAGGCGAAAACTGACCTACACAAACTCAAAGGAACGCCTCGGAATTCTCCGGGGCGTTTCCGTTTGGACTTGCGGATCTACCGTCGAACCATCGTACTGACCAATGCCTAGTTTTCGGCTGAAGCTCCTACTGCTGCTCGCAATCCCTGCCTGCCAAAGCGCAGGGCAGGATCTCCCTTCCACTGCGGAAACCACCCAAGCCACACCAACGTACCTCACCGCTGCCGACCTCGCCATCTGGAGCGGCGTGGACACGTTGGATGGCACAAACGCAGAAGCCATCGCCACCCTGCGCCGCTTCTTCGAAATGAAGCTGCAAGCGCCGGACATCAGCAGCTATTGGGTTTCCACCGACCCCGCGCCCGGAGCGCTGGCCTTTACCGACATCGCCTACGTGGAGTACGACGAGCACGCGGACCTGAAGTACTTACCAACGTTGATGCGGATCGTGCCCGTTGAAAATGGCGACCGGCTCCTAACCGTGAAGTGGGCTGCCACCGACAGCACCGGCACCGCTGCCGATGTGCGTTACGTGTTCGACTTCCTTGCCCTCCGCACCGATGTAGGCATGCGCTTGGACCGGCCGCTGCTCCATAACACGCGGAACTGGCAACGGGAAAGTCTCGGCGACCTGCATTACATCATTTCGCCACTGCACAAGTTCAACAAGGAGCAAGCGCAACAGCAGGCGCAAGACGTGCAGCGGTTGTCACGTTTCTTCGGAGTGGATCCATTCCCCATCACCTTCTATTCCTGCAAGGATCCGGCGGACCTTTTTCGGGCGCGCGGCTTTCAGCTGCACCCGCTCATGTTCGTCCATGAAACAGGCGGGCTCGCAGACTATGGCGATCGCGTCTTCTCCGGAAACGATGTGGATAGCTACACGCACGAGGTGGTCCATCTTTTCACCACGCACAAATTCGGGGCTGAACGACCGGACCTGTTGGATGAAGGTTTGGCAACACTGCTCGCGGGCAGCAGCGGCATGCCCTACACTTGGCACCGCGAAAACCTGCGGCAATTCCTGAAGGAGAACCCGGACTTCGATTTCGCGGCGCACACCAACACTTATGAGCAGTTCTTCATCAACAAAGACACCAACATGCCGTACGCTATCGGTGCGGTGGTCTGCGAGCATGTCCTTCGCAACGCGGGGCGGGAAGGGCTTTTCAAAGTGATGGCATCCGGCAAGAAGCCTTGGCCGGCGCTGGCGGAATTTGGAGTGGTGCAGGCGGAGCTTGGAACGTTGGTACGGGCGGAACTGGAACTGCCGGTGGTGGGGGTGGAGTGATCGGGGTTGAAGACACACAGATGAGATACCTGCCGTTGATACTGCTCTTTGCTCGTTGTCCCCAAAGGGTCACGCCAACCATTATCTTCGGTACATAGCAGACCCTGAGCTGCGACGACCTCAATACCCGCTCCCCCCAGCAGCAGCCCCGGCAGGGTGCAGCATTTCATCAAGCGCTGCCTCCGTTGGCACCAGCACCTTCCGCGCTTTGGAACCTTCAAAGCCGCCAAGGATGCCTGCCGCTTCCAACTGGTCCACTATGCGGCCTGCGCGGTTGTAGCCCAGCTTCAGCTTGCGCTGGATCAGGCTGGTGCTGCCTTGCTGAGTCATCACTACCACGCGGGCGGCGTCCTCGAACATGCTGTCGCGCTCGCCGTCGTCCGCTACTCCGCCTTCGCCTTCTTCGGTGGGGACTTCCGGTAGGATCAGGGCTTCGGGGTAGCCGCGCTGGTTGCCGATGAAGGCGGTGATCTCTTCCACTTCCGGGGTATCAACGAAGGCGCACTGGATGCGGATCAGCTCGTTGCCAGTGCTCAGCAGCATGTCGCCGCGACCAATGAGCTGGTCGGCTCCGCCGCTGTCCAAAATGGTGCGGCTGTCGATCTTGCTGGTTACGCGGAAGGCGATGCGGGCCGGGAAGTTGGCCTTGATGGTGCCGGTGATGATGTTGACACTCGGACGCTGCGTGGCGATGATGAGGTGGATGCCGATGGCGCGGGCCAGCTGCGCCAAACGGGCGATGGGTGTTTCCACTTCGCGGCCCGCCGTCATGATCAAGTCGGCGAACTCGTCCACCACCAGCACGATGTAGGGGAGGAAGCGGTGGCCGTTCTCCGGGTTCAACCGGCGACTGATGAACTTGGCGTTGTATTCCTTGATGTTGCGCACTTCGGCATCCTTGAGCAGCTCGTAGCGCTCGTCCATTTCGATGCACAGGCTGTTCAGCGTGGCCACCACCTTCTTGGTGTCGGTAATGATGGCTTCGCCTTCGCCCGGAAGCTTGGCCAAGAAGTGCCGCTCGATCTTGTTGAAGAGCGTGAGCTCCACTTTCTTCGGATCCACCAGCACGAACTTGATCTGGCTCGGGTGCTTCTTGTACAGCAGGCTTACCAAAATCGCGTTCAAGCCCACGGACTTTCCTTGGCCCGTGGCACCGGCCATCAGCAGGTGCGGCATCTTCGCCAAGTCGGTCACGAAGGTCTCGTTGCTGATGGTTTTGCCCAGCACGATGGGCAAGTCGTATTTGCTGTTCTGGAATTTCTCGCTGGCCACCACCGCGCGCATGCTTACCACCTGCGGATTGCTGTTCGGTACTTCAATGCCGATGGTTCCTTTGCCGGGGATCGGCGCGATGATGCGGATGCCCAAGGCGGCCAAGCTCAAGGCGATGTCGTCCTCCAGGTTCTTGATCTTGCTGATGCGCACCCCGGCTTGCGGCACGATCTCATACAACGTGACCGTTGGGCCGATGGTGGCCTTTATCTTGTCGATCCCGATGTTGTAGTTGTTGAGCGTGGTAACGATCTTGTTCTTGTTCTCCTCCAGCTCCTCTTTCGTCACCGTAAGCTCGCCCGTGCTGTGTTCGGCCAACAGGTCCAGGGTAGGGGGGACGTAGCTGCTGAGGTCCAGCGTAGGGTCGTATTCGCCGAACTCCTTCAGCTTGGTCTCGATCTCGGATTCGCTCAGGGCTTCTTCGTGAACCGCAGCTTCAACGCTGAAGCCGTTCTCCTCGTCGTTGATCCCGCTCAAGTCGGAGGTCACGGCGGTTTCCATTTCCAGCTCCGGGCCACTGGCGAATGCTGGTTTTTCCACTTCCTCAACTGCTTCCGGTTCTTCTTCCTCCACTTCCGGCTCTAGGGTTTCCTCCAATTCTTCCGCAACCACGGCCACCGGCTTTACCCGGTTCTCCCGCACGTCGCTCCAGTCGCTTACCTCAGCTTCCGCAGCCAATTCTTCCACTTCCTCTTTGGGCTTCCGCTCGAACAATGCCGCTACCCAATGGAACGACGGATTGAACGTGTACACAAGGAACGCCGCTGCAGCGAAGAGCACCAACGCCCCTGCGCCGAATGTGCCCAACCAGCCCGTGAGGTGCGCATTGATGGAGTAGCCGATGCCGCCGCCCAGTACTTGCCAACCGCCTTTCGGGAAAAAGAAGCCCAACAACGTGGGCAACCAGATCAACGACATCACGCTCCAACGCAAGGTTTTTCCCAAGGGAAGCAGCCACGTGCCCAACGCCAACCGGATGCCGGCCAAGAATGACCACAGCACGAACACGAATGCGGCCACACCGAACCATGTGAAAATGAACTGATGTCCGACCAATGCGCCCAACTTGCCGAGCCAGTTCTCCACCCGCACGTCCGGGCTGAAGATCTCGCCCCAAGGACGGCCCATCAGGTCCTGGTCGATCCGCCAAGTGATCATGTAGCTGGTGAACGCAACCAGCAAATATGCCGCAGCCAGCACCAGGAAAAGCCCGCCCACTTTGCGCACGCGCTCGTCCGCCGCGAATTCACGCAGGCGCGCAAACCGTTCAGTAGTCCCACTTTCCACGTCCTTCTTGGACTTGGTGCGCTTCTTCTTCACGGGGGCTTCCTCGACCTCTTCGGGCTCGCGGACCTTGTTCTTGCGTTTCTGGGCCAAGGGTGTGGATTGTTGCCGAAAACCCCGCCCATGCGGCATTTCCGTGGTTGGCCGCCTTCTACCGGACGGCTTCAGGCAAAACTACCGGGCCTGCCATAGAGGAACGCCGCAACAAGGCCGCTATTATCAACAACCGCGTGTTGCCTGCGGAAAATGCACTGGATTATGGGGCCAATGCCGGATTCCGTTAATTGCTAATTGCTGATTCCTAATTCCGATGCCGAGCGGCTTTTCGGAAATTAGGAATTAGCAATCCGCAGTGCCTGCGCTATTGACCACTTCTGCGGACGTGCTTGTAAGTCCAATGGGTATAAATCCCTATTGATTGAAGGTGCCCAGAACCTCCTCAAGCTCGTGGTCCAGCACGGCGGGCGACACTTCTTCGTGCCCCGGGCGCAATTTGAACTTGGCCTTATCCACTGGACCCGGCTTTACAGAACTGGCTTCCATGCGGATGCGGATGTGATGCTGCATCACTTCGTAGCGCATCAAAACGCCGGGAATCTCCTTGTAGGGAGTGTACCAGTTGGGAGTGGACATGGTGATGGCGTCGGTGTACCAAACCTCGGCTTCCGGTTGGTCCATATTTTCGTAAACCAAGTATGCCTTTTTGCAAGGATAGCCTGCTATGGTGTCCACGCTGTTGGTGTAGAGCACCGAAATGGGCTCGGGTGTGCTGTCGATGGCTTCCAAGTCCCGTGGGCCATACTTCGCAAAAAGGCTCTTGCCCATTATGCTCATGTGGTAGTCCACTTCCTGGGCCGGGGTGTTGATCACCATGCTGGTGCGGAAAATGCCCATGCCAGCACTGAGGTCCATGGATTGTTGACCATCGGCGAAGCTGAGCTCCGATTTTTCCGGTAACATGCCGGACATCAGGCCATTAGGGTCCAAGTCTGGAAACGTCATCTTGTACTCGATCACCCCTTCGGTGATGCTTGCCGGCAAAAAGGAATGTCCGCATCCGCTTCCCAATAGCACGGAGCCGACCAGCAATGTGGTCATTTTAGGAATGATGCGGGAATGCGGCATTAAGTTCGGTTCCCCCCTGTTACGCAAGTGGTTGCGGTTTCGTTGCATCCCCTTGTTCATCGGGTGAATTCGAAGCTGAATGTGGATTTGTTCCCGCGTTCGTCCACCGCGCTGGCTTCTAATTGGTGCTTACCTGGGGCCGAGCTGTACTTGTCGAAGGTGTGTTCCAATGTGCTTGCCCCGGGGGCGTATTCCATCATGATCCATTTGCCGTCCAGCTTTACTTCCCAACTGGCAATTCCCGAAAGTCCGTCGCCAATTTTCAACTTGAAGCCTTTTCGGCCTGTCATGTTTGTCTTCAGGTCCACGTTGTATAGTGTCGGGGGAAGCGTGTCCACCATCACGGTGAAATCCCCGAAGTTGCGCACCTTGGCCGTTACTACACCATTGGCATAAGTTCCACCTTCAGCGACAGGCTTGCCTTTCACAATGCGGACGATCAATAGCTTGGAATTCAGCTTGTCATCTACGTTATCCTGCACCGCTACATCGATCTCTCCGGACACTTGTAATGGCGTGTTCGCATCCTGTATGCGATGTAAAGGGGCGAGCGCATCCTTCGGCTTGGGAAGTACAGCATAGCGGATCCGCTCATCATCGTACAGTGCGGCCGCTGGCAGGCTGAAGCGCACTCCGTCCTGTACCAGCAAATTGGCTTCGTTGTAGCGGAAGAGCTGGCCCGGTTCCGGGGTGGAAGGCCACGCTGCAGCTTCTTCCGCCGTAGCCCCATGAAGCACAAATGTGAGCTTGCTGCGGTTGCCTGCGGCATCGGTCGCAACTATCTGCACGGCGTGATCTTACCCGGTTCCACGGTGATGCGTCCTTGCGCCATCTCGTTGCCATAAATCCGTAGCCCGTTGTTCGGCAATTTGTACAACCTGTTGTATTTCATGGAGTTGCCGGTGTACATGCCGAAGTCCATGTAGGCGTTGCAATAGCGCTGCTTCGCGAAATCAATGTCGTCCAAATGGGCGCTGTACACCTGCGCGCCGTCCACGCTCACGGTGATGTAGCGCACCCCGCACCGGTTGCGGCTGTTGGAATAGCTGTCCGTGATGTTCAAGGCCAAGCCCCAAGGTGCCGTAAGCCGCAAGATTGGACCCGGCTTTGAGCATATAGGTGGAATCGTTCAGCGCGGTGACCGGAAAGCCCACAGCGCCAGTGCCATAGGGGCTGCAACGCGAGCTGTCGCCCAAGGCGTAGGTCCGGAGGCCGAAGATGCTGGGCGGCACATTATCCGGCGGATTCATGCCATATGCTTGTGGGTCCAGCGCGTGTTGGTCTGATGTGCGGCGTACTTCAAAGTGCAAATGTGGGCCGCTGGAGCCACCGGTGTTTCCGCTGTAGGCGAACACTTCGCCCTGGGTAACAGGCAGTTCACCCCTTGCAAACTCTTTGTCAATGCTGAAATCGCGCGCTTTGTATTGAGCCTCCAAAGTGGCTTCAGCGAATGCGCCTTTCAAATGATCCAGGTGCCCATAAACAGTGGTGTAGCCCGAAGGATGGTCGATGTAAACGGCCTTGCCGTAGCCCCAAGGGCTGATCTTGATGCGGCTGATCCAGCCATCGGCCACCGCCTTTACCGGCTGTCCGATCCGGCCGCCGGTCTTCATGTCCAAACCCGAATGGAAGTGATTGGATCGCAGCTCCATGAAATTCCCAGCCACTTCCAAGTGCAGGTCCATGGGGTGGATGAAGTTCGGCTTTTCTTGAGCGAAAGCAACCAAAGCAACTAAATTCAATGCGCAGAAGGCGAGGGACTTGAGGTGATTCACTTCGTAGTTTGGTTTGTGGGTGGAAGAGGGAGACTTGAGTCCTGATTGGTTTGACGCAGTGGCGCAGAGACGCAGAGAAATGCAATGGTTCTTTCGCTTGAACGATTGCCTGCCGACTGCCACTGCCAACCGCCAACTGATTTCTCCGCGCCTCTGCGCCTCCGCGTCCCCTGATATCCTCGCATTCTGCAAAGTTCCATTCCATCCCTTCACCTTCAAGCCAAGCAAACCAAACATGGTCAACATGCCCACGTGCAAACAAAAGGCGTGCTGCATTGCCGAACCCGGCTATCTTTGACACGGACCATACCGGTCTTTTGTTCCCGTGAATGGAAGGATTGCTTGAGCGGATCAGCGCTGCACGCACTAAAGTGCAGCAGGACCAACGTGAGCGTTCGCGCCTACGTGCGGCCTCCGATGCCCTTGATGGCACCTTGCGCGACAAGGCCCGCGAGGCCGAAGTGCTCAAGGCAAGAGATCAGGAACTGGAACAGGAGAACGAGGTTCTCCGAACGGCAAAAGCGGCCACTGCGGCCGCAAACCGGACGGGATCGAAGGAAAAGATCGACGAACTGGTGAGTGAGATAGACCGATGCTTAGCCCTGTTGAACACCTGAGCGCCACGGACGGAAACACCATGGAAGAACGATCAATACGGATTGAATTGGCCGGGCGGGCATACCCCCTCACCATCCACCCGGATGAGGAGGAGAACATCCGCGCGGCTGCTAAAGAGCTGAACGAGAGCATTACACGGTTGAAGGCCGGATACCCACTTACCGACAAGCAGGACCTGCTGGCCATGGCCGCGTTGGAAGTGACCACCCGCGCACTGAACTCCGCCAAACCCACACCATCGCAGACCGACAAGGAAGTGATGGACGAATTGGAACGGCTGCTCAACGACCTCAACGGATAGATCCAACCTTCGCTCCCCGGAGCACCGCATGGTCCACTGAACCATCAACACAAACAGTGGACATGAATTTTGACATCGTAGCAGCACTGATCGGGGCCATCGTGGGCCTCTTGGCGGGCAGCGGCATCGTATACACCGTACTGAACGGCATGCTGAAGAAGCGCCGCCATTCCATCCTTCGGGAAGCCGAGGCGGAGGGTGAGGCCGTCAAAAAGGAAAAGCTCCTGCAGGCCAAGGAAAGATTCCTGGAACTGAAGGAAGAGCACGAACAGGCTGCCCAGGAAAAGGACAAGCGACTCAACCAAGGCCTGGAAAAGAACAAGCAGCGCGAACAACAGCTTAGTCGCCAACAGCAGGATCTTTCGAACCGCGAAAAGCAAGTCAACGCGATGCAAGGCGAGATCGACCAGCGCATGCAGGGAATCGAATTGCGCCGGCAGGAAGTGGAAAAGAACCACGAGAAGCAGGTGGTGCAACTGGAAAAGATCAGTGGCCTGAATGCCGAAGACGCCAAAAAGCAATTGGTGGACAGCCTCCGCGATGAAGCCCGCACCAACGCTATGGCACTGGTGAAGGACGTGGTGGAGGAGGCGAAGACCACCGCCAACAAGGAGGCCAAGCGCATCATTATCCAGACGATCCAGCGCGTGGCCACCGAACATGCCGTGGAGAACGCGGTGAGCACCTTCCACATTGAGAACGACGAGCTGAAAGGCCGCATCATCGGCCGCGAAGGCCGCAACATCCGCGCGCTGGAAGAGGCCACGGGCGTGGAGATCGTGGTGGACGATACCCCCGGTGCCATCATGCTGAGCTGCTTCGACCCCGTACGCCGCGAACTGGCACGCCTCGCCCTGCACCAATTAGTGAAGGACGGACGTATTCACCCCGGTCGCATCGAGGAGATCGTTGCCAAAACGAAGAAGCACCTCGAAGATGAGATCATGGAGATCGGCAAGCGCACCTGCATCGACATGGGCATCCACGGCCTGCACAACGAGCTGATGCGCATGGTGGGCCGCATGCGCTACCGCAGCAGCTACGGCCAAAACCTGCTGCAACACAGCCGCGAAACCGCCAACCTCTGCGCCACCATGGCCGCCGAGCTCGGCCTCAACGTGAAAGCCGCCAAGCGAGCGGGGTTGCTGCACGACATCGGCAAGGTGCCCGAAGACAATCCCGAATTGCCACACGCCCTGCTCGGCATGCAACTGGCCGAGAAATACGGCGAGAAACCCGATGTCTGCAACGCCATCGGAGCACACCACGATGAGATCGAAATGACCGGCCTGCTCTCGCCGATCGTGCAAGCCTGCGATGCCATCAGCGGTGCCCGCCCCGGTGCCCGTCGCGAGGCCGTGGAGCAATACATCAAACGCCTGAAGGACCTCGAAAGTGTGGCCATGAGCTACGAAGGTGTGTCCAAAGCATACGCCATCCAAGCCGGTCGCGAGCTGCGCGTAATGGTGGAAAGCGACCGTGTTACGGATGCCGAAGCCGACAGCATCAGCATGAGCATCGCGGACCGCATCCAATCCGAAATGACCTACCCCGGCCAAGTGAAGATCGTGGTGATCCGCGAGAAACGCTCGATGGCTGTGGCGAAATAGAAGTGATGCCCGCCGCCGTGCCCACCATCCTCGTAACCGGCGGCGCAGGCTTTATCGGCTCGCACGTGTGCGATGCGCTGCTGGCCCAAGGCCATGCGGTGCGTTGTTTGGACAACCTGGCCACGGGAAAGCTGGGCAACATCGAACATTTGCAAGGCGCGAAAAACTTCACCTTCGTGCAAGGCGACATCCGCGAAGCGCGGGACGTGGAACAGGCGCTGGTCGGTGTGGATGCCGTGGTACACCTGGCTGCCTTGGGAAGCGTGCCGCGCTCCATCGCCTTTCCATTGGACAGTGAAGCCGCGAACCTCGGTGGTTTCCTCAACGTGCTGGAAGCCGCACGGCATGCGGGGTTGAAACGCATTGTTTACGCCAGCAGCAGCAGCGTGTATGGCGATAGCCCCGCGCTTCCCAAGCGGGAAGGGCAGGAGGGAAATCCGCTTTCACCCTATGCTGTCACCAAAATGATGGACGAGGTGTACGCCGGGCTTTACCACCGTCTGTTCGGCATCGAGACCATCGGCTTGCGGTTCTTCAATATTTTCGGAGAACGTCAAGATCCCGAAGGAGCTTATGCCGCTGCCATTCCGAAGTTCATTCGAGCATTGTTAAAGCACGAAGCACCAGTGGTTCATGGCGACGGCCACCAGACGCGCGATTTCACCTACGTGGGCAATGCCGTGCAGGCCGTGCAGTTGGCACTGGAGGCCCCGAAAGCTTGTGCCGGTGAAGTGTTCAACATCGCTTACGGAGACAGTTGCGACTTGCTAGACCTGATCGGGAAATTGCAAAGCAGGCTTGCCCGGATCGACCCGGCCATTGCAGGCGTCGGCGTGGAACATGCGCCACCGCGTGCCGGTGATGTGCGCGCTTCGTTAGCCGATGTTTCCAAAGCCAAAGAACAACTCGGCTACGCTCCGCGTTTCAGCTTGGACGAAGGATTGGAACGCGCCGTGCCATGGTACGCGGAGCATTGGCGCTAACTGAGCCACAATGGAAAAGAAGACCTTGGTGCTGGGTGCCAGCTTGAACGACGATCGCTATTCCAACCGTGCCATCCGCGCACTGCGGCAACATGATCAACCCGTTGTGGCCGTAGGGTTGCGCGAAGGCGAAGTAGCGGGCGTACCCATTGTGAAAACGATCCCCGAAGGGTTGATCGTGGATACCGTGACGATGTACCTCAACGCGTACAACCAAAAAGCGTGGGAGCAAGCCGTGCTGGCGTTGAAGCCGAAACGGATCATCTTCAATCCCGGCGCGGAAAACCCGGAGCTGGCTGCAATGGCGAAGGCGCAAGGGGCGGAAACGCTGGATGCCTGCACGTTGGTGATGCTGGCGACGGGGCAATTCTGAGGAGAGAAACGGAGAGGGGAGAGGTAGAGATTACACCACAGAGTCACGGAGGCACAAAGAACACAGGGGATTAGTCGGTAGCGGCAGTAAGCAGTACGAAGTGCGCGTCGGCTAATGCTCGGCCCCAGTCGAGCGGTGATATTGGGTCGCGCGTCGCGACAAATTTGAATCTGTCGAAGTTTAGCAGAATTCAATTTCTGCGAGGATTGCCGCGCACGCCTCTCTCACAAGTTCTTCCGTAATGCACAACGGCGGTGCGATGCGGAACGCGGTAGGGCAGCTGAGGAACCAAAAGCCCAATACGCCGCGTTTCAAACAGCCCATTACAGCGCGCTGCACTTTTTCCGCATCTCCCAGATCTACGGCGAGCATGAGGCCCGTGCCGCGCACTTCTTTTATCGCTGGATGAACGAGCAATTCCTTGAAGAGCCGGCCCATGCGTTCGGCATTTTCGGCAAGCGCTTCTTCTTCCAGAACTTCCAAAGCCGCCAAGCCTGCCGCGCATGCCACCGGGTGACCACCGAATGTGGTGATGTGCCCCAAAACCGGGTTGTGCGTAAGCAGTTTCATACGCTCCCGTGAACTGACGAAGGCGCCCATGGGCATGCCGCCGCCGAGCGCTTTGCCCAGCACCAAAATATCCGGCACCACGCCGAAATGCTCGAAGGCAAAGCGCTTGCCCGTGCGTCCGAAGCCTGTCTGCACTTCATCGAAAATGAGCATGGTGCCTGTTTCATCGCAACGCTGGCGCAATGCGTGCATCCATGCAAGGTCGGGGATGCGCACGCCGGCATCGCCCTGGATGGGTTCAATGATCACGGCCGCTGTTTGGTCGTCGATCAACGTAAGGCCTTCGGTGCTGCTGAAGGTGATGAAATGCACATCCGGCAACAGGGGCCGGTTGCGGTACTTCTTCTCCTCGTTCCCGGTGATGCTGAGTGACCCGTGCGTGCTGCCGTGGTAACTCTTGTGGCATGCCACCAACTTCGTGCGACCGGTGATGCGCTTGGCCAGTTTGAGCGCGGCTTCGTTGGCTTCGGTGCCGCTGTTCACGAAGTACACGCTGTCCAATCCCGCAGGCAACAAGCTGGTCAAAGCTTCCGCAAAACGCACTTGCGGTTCTTGGATGAATTCGCCGTACGGAATGACGTGCAGGTATTTGTCCGCTTGCGTTTTGATGGCCGCCACCACTTTTGGGTGGCGATGCCCCACGTTGTTCACTGCGAGGCCAGCGACTAGATCCAAATAGCGCTTGCCGTCGCGCGTGTGCAGGTGGCAGCCTTCCGCGCTAACAATGTCCAACGCGATGGGATAGGGGCTGGTTTGGGCGAGGGAAGACATTTCGATCAGAAAATTAGACGATCAGATGATCAGACAATTAAATGCCGGCCTCAATGCCTCAATGGATCATGCCCGCAGGTTCACCGCCTCCGGACCCTGCGATGGGACGATTACTTCCGCTTCAACACGCGCTTCACCGCCGCCACCACGTCCGGCGTGTCCAAGCCGTACTTCGCCAAAAGCTGATCTGCTGTGCCGCTTTCGCCGAAGCTGTCGTTCACCGCCACGTATTCCATGGGCGTGGGCAACTCCCGTGCGAGCAACTGCGCGATGCTGTCGCCCAAGCCGCCGTTCCGTTGGTGTTCCTCGCAGGTCACTACGCATCCGGTCTTCTTCGCGGAGGCCAGGACGGCCGCATTGTCCAACGGTTTGATGGTGTGGATGTTGATGACCTCCGCGCTGATGCCCGCTTTCTCCAGTTCCTCCATGGCCTGTAGCGCTTTCCAAACCAAATGGCCGCAAGCGAAAATGCTCACGTCCGTGCCTTCACTCAGCATTTGCGCCTTGCCAATTTCAAACGGCATGTCCGGCGCAATGAAAACCGGCCACTTCGGGCGACCGAACCGGAGGTAGACCGGGCCTTCATGGTCGGCGATAGCGATGGTGGCCTGCTTGGTCTGGTTGTGGTCGCAAGGCACGATCACCGTCATGCCCGGCAACATCTTCATCAGGCCGATGTCCTCCAAGATCTGGTGCGTGGCGCCGTCTTCACCCAAGGTCAACCCTGCGTGGCTGGCGCAGATTTTTACGTTCTTACCCGCGTAGGCGATGCTCTGGCGGATCTGGTCATACACCCGACCGGTGCTGAAGTTCGCGAAAGTCCCCGTGTAAGGGATTTTCCCGCCGATGGTGAGGCCAGCGGCCATGCCCATCATGTTCGCTTCGGCAATGCCCACTTGGATGAAGCGCTCCGGAAATGCCTCCGCGAAGGCTTCCATTTTCAGCGAGCCGGTAAGATCGGCGCACAGCGCAACAACTCGGTCGTCTGCTTTGCCGACTTCCAAAAGCCCGGCTCCGAATCCGCTGCGTGTGTCTTTTTTATCGAGTACGGGGTAGGTGGTCATGTTGGTTGGTTGTTGGACGCTGAGGCGCGGAGGCGCAGAGAATGCAAAGTGGTGGTTGGTTATTGGACGCTGAGGCGCAGAGAATGCGAAGTGGTGGTTGGTTATTGGACGCTGAGCCGCTGAGATTTTCTCTGATGGTTGGTGATTGGACGACTGAAGACTGCCACTGCCGACTGCTTCGGTTAATTAATTTCCCTGTGTTCTCTGTGTCTCCGTGACTCTGTGGTGTAAATCTCTTCTTCCGCTCTCCCCGTCAAAGTTCGATGTTTACCGCTCTTCCGCTAACCACCGTCATCTTTCACGATGGAAAACGCTGTTTCGTGTGCACCACTAGGGGCGAGAGATCACGCGGTAGTCGCCGGGTAGCAGTTTGAATTGATCGCGTGCGGTCCGCGTATCCAGGTCAACGACCCATTTGAGTTCGTTGCCGTCCTTCTGGAAGATGGCACCGGGCCCGGCGACGCTGGCCACTACGTTCAGCACGCCGCTCCTCGGAATGCTCACCGGAGTTACGCCGCTCTGTTTGATGACGACGCCGGGGATGTACAGCCGCGGCAGCGTGAGCACTTCCAAGTCATACGTGCCGGTGCGATAGAGCTGCGAAGTGTTCATCGGCTGCGCGTTCAGCGTGGCTGTTTCGCCCTGCTTGCGCACAATGCACGCCACGGGGAATTCCGCCGTTACCGCGCCTTCGATCTTCAACTCCAAGCGACCTTGACCGGCCACCAAGGCGATCACGTTGTGTTGCCCCGGCTCGATGGTGACGTTTTCTTTCACGCTCGGCGGAACGGTGTGCGCCACGATGCGGTAGGTGAAAACCGGGTCAATGTTCAGCGTGTCCGGCTCGCCGTTCAGCGCCATGGTATGCACGAAGTCGTAGCGGTCTTCGCCGGTGCGCTGGTCGTAGAAGGTAACGGGCACGTCGGTCTCGGTGGGCTTGCTGTCATCGGTGAGCAGCAGCAGTTGCGTGGTCGTACTGTTCAGGGCTTGGTCGATCACGATTTTCAAAACCCGGTCGAACATTTCGGGCGTGCCGGCATCATAGTAGTTGCCCACGCACTTCAGGCTGAACTTGGTGGCATCTTCCAGCCCGATGCCGATCACAAAGGGCTTCAGGATGATGCCTTTCGCCTGCAAGGCACGGCTCACAGCGCAAGGATCTTCGTCGCAGGCCTCAATGCCGTCGGTGATCAATATGATGACGTTCCGTGATCTGTTGTCCGGGAAATCCCCGGTAGCTTTTTCCAGCGAACGTGCGATGGGCGTAGTGCCCAAGCATTGTACGGACTTCATTTTGGCGCGGATGGCGTCGCCGTTGTGCGGAGCGAATGGAACCTCCAATTTGGTATCGTCACAGTCCTGTTTTCCAGGTTCAATGCGCGTTTGGTGGCCGTAAAGTCGCAAGGCGATCTCCACGTTTGGCGCGTCCTCAATGGGGCCGAGCGATTCCAATAACACCTTCCGCGCAGCATCGATCTTCGGCTCGTTGCCCCAGAACGCGTTCATGCTGTTGCTGGCATCCATCACGAAGAGAATGCGGGTCAGCTCCTTCTCTGGCTTGGGCTTTTGGGAGAAGGCGAGGGAAGGAGTGAGAAGGAGGAAGAAGAGTAGGTTTTTTGGACGCAGAGACGCTGAGGCGCGGAGAAATGCGGGTTTTTTCACCGACAAGACGCTAAGAACGCGAAGACATGCGAAGAAGCCAACCGCAACGGCGCTACGACGCAACGGGGGCGCAACGGAATGTGAGGAATTGGACGCTGAGCATGCCTTTCGGCAGCCAGGGGGGCAGAGGCGCGGAGAAATGCCAATTTCCGGTGAAATGGAAATGAAAAATGAAAAATGAAAAATGAAAAATGCGAAACGGCCGCATTCCAGCGCTGTGCCAACCCGCTACTCCATGCGGCATGTCGGGAGGCCGATGCGGCAACGCCTAACAACTGACAACTGACAACGGACAACTCCCATTCCCACCCTCATAACGCAAGACAAGGCAAAGGGGTGCCGAAAATCATCAGAGTAGCCAAAGCGCTCTGATCAATAATCCCCGAGCGACTCGGGCAATTGCTTCAGTGCATCGGCCAGTTGGGCATCGTTCGGCGCTATTCCGTGCCATTCGTGGCTACCTACCATGAAGTCGACGCCGGAGCCCATTTCGGTGCGCATCAGGATCATCACCGGCTTGCCTTTGCCTGTGCGGCTTTTGGCGTCGTCGAGGCCTTTTAGCACGGCGGCCATGTCGTTGCCTTGCATCTCCAGCACGTCCCAGCCGAAGGCTTTCCACTTGGCGTTCAGGTCGCCCAAAGGCATCACGTCGTCCACATCGCCGTCGATCTGGCGGCCGTTCCAATCCACCGTGGCAATGAGGTTGTCCACCTTTTTGCCGGGGCCCGCAATGGCGGCTTCCCAGATCTGGCCTTCCTGCAGTTCGCCGTCGCCATGCAGGGTGTAGACGAGCGACGGATCGCCGTTGAGCTTCTTCGCCAAGGCAGCGCCGATGCCCACGCTTAGCCCTTGGCCGAGCGAGCCGCTGGCCATGCGCACGCCGGGCAGGCCCTCGTGTGTTGTGGGGTGCCCTTGCAGGCGCGAGTTCAGCTGGCGGAAGGTCTTCAACTCTTCCAACGGGAAGTAGCCACTGCGCGCCAGTACGCTGTAAAACACCGGACTGATGTGGCCGTTGCTGAGGAAAAAGAGGTCCTCGCCGATGCCGTCCATGGTGAAGTGCTCCGCATCATGGCGCAGCTGATGAAAGTAGAGCGCAACCAAAAAGTCCGTGCAACCGAGCGAGCCGCCGGGGTGGCCGCTCTGGCAGCCATGCACCATGCGCACAATGTCGCGGCGCACTTGGCTGGCAATGGAACGGAGCTCTTCTACGGAAGTGCTTTTGGCGGTTGAAGCGGATGGTGAGGTCATGGGCGTTTAGAACGGTGCGCGAATTTAGCCCTTGGGGTTGAGGGGAGAGGATGAAGTTTTGCACGGATGTTGGCCGCAGAGGTGCCCTTCGGCTGCGCTCAGGGGCTAATGAGGCGCGGAGAAACGCGGGTGGGCCACAAAGAATACGAAGTGCACGAAGAAGAAGGGAAGGAACTGCCACCGGCAATTGAGGCACCCACAACCCAATTGAGGAACACGGAACTTCTATCTTTAAGCAATATCCAATTTTTTTCAGCGCCTTGTCCCCCTTGTGCATTTCGGTTTCGTCATTAGAGCAGAAACCAAAACCAAACGACCATGAAAAAGTTCGTAGCACTCTACTACACGCCGAAAGCAGCGCAACAGGTAATGCCGGAAATGACACCTCAACAGAAAGAAGCCATGATGGCCCCATGGGGCGCTTGGAAACAGAAATATGGCGACCGCGTCGTGGACATGGGCGCGCCCGTTATGCCACCCGTGGGATCCAAGGACGGCAAGGCTTGGGGTAACAGCGACAAGGAAGTAACCGGCTACAGCATTGTTGCCGCGAAAGACCTTACCGCCGCAAAGGAAATGTTCGTGGGACACCCGATCTTTGGCTACGGTCCTACCACCGTGGAACTCTCAGAGATCGTCGCCATGTGATCTTGTACAAACAACTCAACACCCAACACGATGAAACAATTCATGATGATCTTCCTCGGTGCCGATTACAGTACCGTGGGACAATCCCCCGAACAAATGCAGGAGCGCATGGGCAAATGGTTTGCCTGGGGCGATAAAATGGCAAAAGCCGGCGTGTTACGCAGTGGCGATGCGCTGGATAAAGCGGTACGCCGTGTGAGCGGCCCGAAAAGGACCGTTACCGACCGTGCCGGTAGCGAGATCAAGGAACTCATAGGCGGCTACTACGTGGTGGCGGCGAAGGACATGGATGCCGTGGTGGAGATCGCGCAAGATTATCCAGATTATGACCTCAACGGCACCGTGGAGATCCGTGAAGTGATGGTGTTCGATAAATAGCGTTGCGGCGGTGTTTATCCGCCTGGATGAAATTGGAGAAGGCGCTCGGCATTTGGCCGGGCGCCTTATTGCCGATCAAACAAAACCACCCCATGAAAGAATTCATGCTGTTCTTCATTTTCGAGGACTTGGCTGCTTTGGAAAAAGCAAACCAAGCCGAAATGAACGGTGGCAACGGATGTTTCTCCTGGATCGAAAAGCTGGAAGGAAAGTATGTCGGCGGAAACGCCCTGCGCCCCGAAGGAAAGCGGGTCTCCGGAAAGGACCGCGTGGTTACCGATCGTGCCGGCAGCGAGATCAAGGAAATGATCGGCGGCTATTTTCTGGTGAAGGCCAAGGACCTGGAAGAGGTGACCCGATCGGTGCAAGAAGGCTTCTGGGAATTCGATAGCGGTGCCACGGTGGAAATACGCGAGGTAATGGCGATGGAATCGTGATGCATGCCGAACGCACCCAATAACGCCGATCAAACGCAGTTGATCGACCACCTCTTCCGGCACCAGTTCGGTAAGATGGTCTCCATCCTTACGCGCATTTTCGGGCTGGCACATTTGGAAACGATCGAAGATGCGGTGCAGGACACGTTCATCAAGGCCATGGGCGCATGGCGGAACGGCATCCCGGAGAATCCGGAGGCGTGGCTTACGCAAGCAGCTAAGAACAGGACCATCGACCTGTTCCGGCAGTTGAAGTCCGAGAAAGAGCGCGCCCCGTATTTTGAAAGCGGCCCAGCGGCTATCGCCATAAACGAACTCTTCCTGGACCGTGAGATCGCCGACAGCCAGTTGCGGATGATCTTCACCGCATGCCACCCGGCGCTGGACCCGCGTGACCAGATCGCGTTCGCATTGAAGACCATTTCCGGTTTTAGCCAAAGTGAGATCGCCAGCGCGCTGCTCACCAAGGAAGAGAGCGTGAAAAAGCGGCTCTCCCGCGCACGCAACATGATCCGCGATGCGCAACTGGCCTTCGCGATCCCGCAAGGAAATGAGTTGAGCGACCGGCTTCCGCGCGTGCTGGAAGTGCTGTACCTCATCTTCAACGAAGGCTTTCATTCCGGCCAAAAGGAGATGCTGGTGCGGAAGGAACTATGCGCCGAGGCCATGCGCCTGTGCAAAATGCTGGTGGACCACAAGGAAGTGTGTTCGCCCAACGTGCAAGCGCTTTTCGCGTTGATGTGCTTTCAAGCCGCACGTTTGGACAGCAAAGTGAACGAACTGCAAGAGGTGATCGACCTGCGCCAACAGGACCGTAGCCTTTGGCATTTTCCGTTGATCGTGCTGGGCAACCAAATGATGTTCATGGCCGTGAACACCGAAGAAATGTCCGTTTACCACTACGAAGCCGCCATCGCGTCCGAACACCTGAAGGCAAGCACCTTCGAGGCGACCGACTGGGACCGGATCCTGATGTGGTACGAGCGCCTGCAAGTGGTAGCGCCGTCACCGTTCAACAGCCTGAACATGGCCGTGGTACACATTCAGCGCAACGACTTGGAAGCAGCGAAGTTGGTTTTGGATAGCGTTGTGCCTGAGGATCTGGAGCAACGCGCATACCTCTACCACGGTTGCATGGCGGAATACCACCGCAACCGGAAAGACAAGGCTGAAGCATTGGCCGCTATTGAGCAGGCTATCCAGCTTGTTACCAATGAACATGAACGGAGTTATCTGTTGCTGAAGAAAGAAAAGATCACAGCGATGCGTTGAAACCCGTTCAAGCCTTAAACCCCATGCCTTACGACACCTACATCGCCGACCGCATACGCCGCTTCCTCGAAAAGCACAAGGCGGACTTCTTCGAGAAAACCATGTTCGGCGGCCTGTGCTTCATGGTGGACAATAAGATGTTCTGCGGCGTCCACTTCGACAAGAAGAAAGAAACCGACCTGCTGATGGCGCGGATCGGCGAAGACGCAGCGCCCGCTATGCTGAAACGCAAAGGCTGCCACCCCATGGACTTCACCGGAAGGCCGATGAAAGGCTACATGTTCGTAACACCGGACGGCTACGACAGCGACGCGGAGCTGGACCAGGTGCTGGAGTTGTGCCTCGCCTTCAATCCGTTGGCGAAGGCGAGTAAAAAGAAAGGGTAGGAGTGCTGCAAACTGAGACTGCCGGAAGCTTCAGTGCTTTGATCGGCTTCTGAGAGCAGGCCCGCAAGTCGCCCGTGCCTACGGTAGGCAGCCCCGGCCTGTTTGGTTCAGGAACCATGCCTGCGGCAGGCAGGCTCACTTTATGGTTTGGCCGGGAAGAGTTGCGCGAGGCAGTGTCTGCATACAATCGGAGCGCGAAATAGACCTTCCCTCTATCTTTGACAAACACTTGTACAAAAATGAGCTTTGACACCAAAAGGGATCGCAGTGCTGCCGTGGACGACATGCTCGACCGTGTGGGCCGTCTGTCTGCTACGGACCGGCGCAAGTTCATGAAAGCTATCCGGCAAGAGGAGGCAAAGGACGATCTGGTCTGGTTACACAAGGTGTGGGGCCGCGTGACGCTAAAGGACAGTGAGATCACTCGTATCGTGGAAGAGGTAAGGACAGAAATGCATGCCGCCTCGCGCTCGCACAAGAATCGTCGTTGACACGAACGTACTGATCAGTTGGCTGATCGGACGTCGGTTGCGTGAGCTCGACAAGCTCTTGGTGCATGAGCGCTTGCAAATATGCTTTTCGACCAGAGCATTGGCCGAACTTGCCGAGGTTACCCGCCGCCCGAAGATGCGCAAGTACTTCACCATGGCGCAGGCAGAAGAGAACATCGAGCGTTTAGGACGTGTCGCTAAAGTGCTGAAACCCGAGCCGAAGGTGCTGCCGATCTGCCGCGATGCCAAGGATGATTTCCTGCTCGCTTTGGCTTAGGCCGCAAAAGCGGATCTGCTGATCACCGGAGATGAGGACCTGCTCGTACTGAAGCAGTATAGCAGCGCCCGGATCGTTACTCCGGCGGCTTTTCTCACGGAGTTGGAGAAGGTATAGGTATGCTGTTGCAGGCTGAAGACAACCAGGATGATTCCGGCTGGAGTGAATTGAGAAGTGCGGTGCCCACAAGTCGCCCCGGCCTGTTCTGGTCAGGAGCTCACTTTATCGTTGGGCCGGGAAGACTTGCGGGAGCGGGGGGAGGGGTTCAGAAGGGCCTCGCCGTGGGATCCCGCCTTCCATGCCAAATTGAGAGCACATGGATCTCCGGATCTGTGGGTGCGTAGAAAAGCTGGTGCTCGCCCACGGATTTCACCCGAACGGTCGGGTCACTTGTTGTGCGCCCCAACTTGGGATGGGCAGCGATCAACCTGAGTGCGCCGCCCGGAACTTTGCATCCAGCTTTTCACCATATCTGTCCGAGCCATTTCGCTCGCGCCAATATGCGAGATCTCCAACCGCTCCCGGTGAGCATTGGCGGACCAAACTATTTTCCGAGCCATTCATCAATGGCCTTGTTGGCTTGGCGCTCGCTAAGGACGCGGCCTTTCTTGATGTCTTCCTTGCCCTTGTTGATCGAGGCCTGTTGCTCCTTGCTCAACTTGTACGGTTCCAAGTCTGCAGCATCAGTGCCCATGAGCCGGTAAGCCTCGCGCAGCAATGCGCTATCCCGCGTACGTTGGATCTTGTTGATCAACCGCTTTTTCAATTCCACGTCCGACATGCGTTGGTATGTTGGTTTTGTAAAGCTACAGGTTTGTGGGCGAAGTGTGAAAGGCAAAGGCTCAACGGCGCAACCTTTGAATTGGTCATTGCAGTCTGAAGACTGCCGGAAGCTTCAGTGCCATGATCGGCTTCTGAGAGCAAACCCACAAGTCGCCCCGGCTTGTTTATTTCAGGAGCTCACTTTATCGTTGGGCCGGGAAGACTTGCGGGAGCGTGGGTTGCGCTACGCCGTGGACATCTACGAGGAAGAACAGAAGATCACCGCATGAGCGTGCCCGATCTGCTCAACCTCTTCGGCCTCGTCCTCAACAGTTCTGCCGCCTTTCTCCTTGTGGCTTCCGCTCCCGTGCCGCAACGCGTGTCGTATGTCCGTAGCGCTGGGGATATGGCACCGGACCAACGCAAGGACCGAACAACAAAGCGCGTTTACTGGATCGCTCTTGCGCCTGCTGGTGCTGGGTTTCGTGTTGCAGCTCGCTGCGCAGATCTTGCGGTAAGCCTTAGTGCGACGGGCTGGAAGCCCTAAGAACCGAAGCACTCGCCAAAAAAGGCGAGCGCTTGCAAACGCGTTGTTATTGGACACCCGAGCGAGTGCGGGGGGTCAAAACTGCCCCTGTTCAAAGTCCTTTAGAATAAATATTTGTTTCTGCCTTCTGAATTTAAAAATCAAAGTACTGTGTTGGTTATTTTCCTTGTTCCATAATAACACATGTATTCTACCACCCTTTCCCTTCCTCTCATAAACATACATTTGAACTAATCCTGATTCCGTTGCATCTTCTGCGTTCTTCACTATTTGAATGTCAGATATTTTTAAATTCAGACTGTCAGCACAAGACATGAAGTATCCCGATGTATCAATGAGCACTAATGATTCCTCCTCAAACTGATTCAATCGATGCTGATCCTGCACTTCTTTCTGTTCAAATATGGCCCTAAGTAAAGCACAGCTACAATTCACTTGTCCTTGAGCCAAACTATTAGAAAACAACAACACAGCACACACAAAAAGATTATTTATTCTACTAACCATGATTAAGGCTTTCCGCCCTTTTCATCTGACCCAGTAGAGCCTGAACGTATTTCTGGTATCGTAGGTAGGTCAAGCTTTCCAGCTTCTGTCTTGGACTTCTCATCAATTACTTGCTTAGCATCATCCAAACCGCCAATTTCTTTTCCAAATTGTCCATTCCGATATGCTTCAGACTCAAAGAGCTTACCTTTTCCTGACGTTGCCAGTCTTGATTATCTTCTATATCCCCATCCTGATTATCACCATAGTGAACCGTTTCATGGAGCAAGGTACTGACTACGTATAGCAATGCCGCTTGCTTATCCTCATCAGAGGCGCTATTTAACTGATTAATAAGGCTTTCATTGATTTGAATAGTACCATTCTTTCCACCAGTGTAATTTCCATCCCATTGCACATCGAATGGGCCATCACGCTTAACAATCTCGACAGAGGGTCCTGAATCCCATTTAAAAACTTCGATAATCTGAGCTCTACTTAACTGACTTTGTTTCATCAATGCATTCATAACCACGTCACTCTTTAACACTTCTGCTATACCCTTTTTCAAGTAGGCTGTAAACATCTTTGACTTCTGTTGTTCCCTTGCCGGTAGCTTGTACTGGCCTGCCATGTCGATAAAGAATAGCGGATTTCCACCGGCAAAGCCATAAGGGGTCTCACTTGGGTATTTGATAGCCAGAGGGTCGGTACTCAACCAACGTCCAACCCTCGGATCATAGAGCCTTGCCCCGAAGTCATAGGATGTTCCAGTGCTTCCATAGACCTCATCGTCCTTCTCCATACCGTTGAAGCCGAAACGATAGTTCTGCATCATCATCCCTTCCGAAACAAACTCCCCGCATCCTCAAACGCCTTAAACTCAATAGCGTGGCCGTCCGGGTCTTCGATAAAGAAGCTGCGTTGCTCGCCTACTTCGCCTTTCATCACCACCGTGGGGTTCGATGAAGAAACGCACGCCGAGTTTTTTGCATTTGTCGCGCATCTTCCGCCAGTCGGCCAGCTCCAGCACGATGCCCCAGTGGTTGCTGGGCACTTGGCTTTGCGGGTTGTAGGTGCCTGCGGTCTTGGTGACCATGGGCACTTGCTGGATGGTGAGCTGGTGCCCGAAGAAGTCGTAGTCCACCCAGGTGTCGGCGCTGCGGCCTTCTTCGCAGCCTAACAGGCCGCCGTAGAAGGCTTTGATGCGCTTGAGGTCGGTGGTGGCGAAGGCGAGGTGGAAGCGGCCGTGCAGCATTTGCTCTGGAATGTGTTGATCAGAAAATCAGACGATCAGAAAATTGAATGCCGTTCTCCGACCGGTCGTGCGACGGAACCGTGCCTTCGGCTGGTTGGTGCTGCGCACCGAACGTGGAGTTTTGCTTTGAAGTTTGTGGTGGCGCCATTTTCTGATCGTCTGATTGTCTGATCTTCTGATCAGGCTTCAGTCTTCATCGTCATCATCCTCATCGTCCGCTGGTGGCGCGTCTTTGTCGTCTTCTTCCTCTTCGTCGTCGGTGCCTTCGAGGTCGTCGGTGTCTTCGCGGTCGTCGCTGTCGCGGTCGTCGGTGTCGCTTTCCTGGTCGAGGAATTCGTCCATGGCTTCGCGGCTTTCGGTGTTTATTTTTATGAGGTACATCACATCCGGCGTTTTCAGTTCGATCACACGGAGGTTTTCGCCCTTGGGCGTGCTCACCGTTTTGATGTGGTTGTTGTCAATACCGTCCGGATATTGTGTCTGCAGCTTGTCGCGCAGCTCTTCCGTCAGCGTGTCGAAGGATCGTATGCGGCGTTCCATGTGTATGGGTTACTTGTCGAGGATGTAGGCAAAGATGAGCGGTGCCACAATAGTAGCATCACTTTCAACGATGAACTTCGGGGTGCCGATGTCGAGCTTTCCCCAGGTGATCTTTTCATTCGGCACGGCGCCGCTGTAGCTGCCGTAGCTGGTGGTGCTGTCGCTGATCTGGCAGAAGTAGCTCCAGAACGGTGTTTCGCGTTGGAGGTCCTGTTGCAGCATGGGCACTACGCAAATGGGGAAATCGCCCGCGATGCCGCCGCCGATCTGGAAGAAGCCGATGCCTTCCGTGCCGGCGTTTTCCGTGTACCAATCCGCGAGGAACATCATGTATTCAATGCCGCTCTTCATCATGCCGGGCTTGCAGTCGCCGCTCATGCAGTGGCCCGCGAAGATGTTGCCCAAGGTGCTGTCTTCCCAGCCGGGACAAATGATGGGCAGGTTGCGCTCGGCGGCGGCTACCATCCAGCTGTCTTTCGGGTCGATCTGGTAGTACTGTTCCAGCACACCGGACTTTATCATTTCGTAGAAATACTGGTGTGGAAAGCGGCGGTTGCCGCTCTTGTCGTCTGCTGTCCACAGGTCTACGACGTGTTTTTCCAAGCGGCGGAAGGCCTCGTGCTCCGGGATGCAGGTGTCGGTTACGCGGTTCATGCCACGGTCCAGCAGGGCGCGTTCCTCGGTGGGCGTGAGGTCGCGATAGTGCGGCACGCGCTCGTAGTGGTCGTGCGCTACGAGGTTCATTACGTCTTCTTCCAAGTTGGCACCGGTGCAGCTGATGATGTCCACCTGTCCTTGGCGGATCATCTCCGCGAGGCTTTTACCGAGCTCGGCGGTGCTCATGGCGCCCGCGAGTGAGATCAGCATTTTCTTGCCGCTCTTCTTATGGACTTTGTAGGCTTTGGCGGCATCCACCAGCGCTGCTGCATTGAAGTGCAGGTAGTGCTTTTCCATGAAGGCCGAGATAGGACGGGTGTTGCTCATAATGTTTGCCTGGAGGCGATTGTGTTTTTGTTCCGGGGGGAAAGTTAATGGTGGAGGATGAGTTTTGGAGGTTGGCCGCTGAGGCGCGGAGGCGCGGAGGTGATTTTGGGTGAATTGGACGCGGAGACGCTGAGGCGCGGAGAAGAATTTAGTCCTGAGTCTTGAGTCATGAGCCATAAGCCATAAGCCATAAGCTGCAAGCTGCAAGCTGTGCGGTGCAAGCTTGTGGCTTAAGGCTTGTGGCTAATTCGGCGAATGCTCAAATGCCGATCATCGGTTGAAGGAGAAGTGAAAGCCGAGAAGCAAATTACTCGCGTTCCGGACCTGACAACTAACAACTAACAACTGACAACTACTTTGCCTCATACCCCAACAGCCCCAGCATCTGGTCTGCTGTCTGCATTTCGCTGAAGACGCGGTCCGTGAGGGTGCCGTCCGGCAGGCGGTCTATTAGGACGTACTTGGGTTTGGGGATCAAGCAGTGCTGTATGCCGCCGTAACCGCCGAGCGTGTCTTGATACGCGCCGGTGTTGAAGAAACCAAGGTACTGCGGCCGGTCTTCGCGGAAACGCGGCAGGTAGATGGCGTTGACGTGCTGCTCGCTGTTGTAGTAGTCATCGCTGTCGCAGGTCATGCCGCCCAGGAAGACGCGCTCGTACTCGTCCGTCCAATTGTTGATGGGCAACATGAGGAAGCGGCGGTTGATGGCCCAGGTGTCCGGCAGGGTGGTCATGAAGCTGCCGTCGATCATGTTCCAACGCTCCTTTTCGTTCTGCTTTTTCTGGTTGAGGATGCTGAAGAAGGTGGCGCCGCTCTCACCCACGGTGTAGCTGCCGAATTCGCTGTAAAGGTGCGGTTCTTGCACGCCGTTCTCTTCGCAGATGTCCTTGATGCGGCCCACGATCTCGCCGATCATGTACTCCACATCGAAGTGGCGGTTGAGGCTGTTGTCGATCGGCCGGCCGCCGCCAATATCGAGCGTGTCCAGCGTGGGGCAGAGCTTTTTCAGGTCGCAATACACGTTGACGCACTTGGTAAGCTCGTTCCAGTAGTACGCGCTGTCGCTGATGCCCGTGTTGATGAAGAAGTGCATGAGCTTCAGCTTGAATTTGCGCTGCTTGCTCACGTTGCGCATGTAGAACGGAATGATGTCCTTGTAGCCTACGCCCAGCCTGCTGGTGTAGAATTCGAACTTCGGGGCTTCTTCCGCCGCAATGCGAATGCCGATGTCGCACGGGCCGGTGATGGCCTCGTCCAGCGCCCACAACTCGCTCATGTTGTCGATAATGGGGATGGTGTTTACGCCGCCGTTGGCCAAGCGGCCGATGTTGCGGATGTAGCGCTCGTCCTTGTAGCCGTTGCAGAGAATGGTGGACGTGCGCGGCATTTCGCCGCTTGCCATGAGCCGCTCAATAATGTCGATGTCGTACGCGCTGCTGGTCTCCAGGCTCACGCCCTTTTTCAGCACTTCACGCATTACATAGCTGAACTGGTTGCTTTTGGTGCAGTAGAAATACTCGTACGTACCGTTGTAGTTGTGCTCCTTGAATGCCTTGGCGAAATATGTTCGGGCTTCTTCGATCTTCTCGCCGATCTTCGGCAAGTACATGATCCGCAATGGCGTGCCGTGCTTTTTGATGATCTCCGTCAACGGCAGGTCGTTCCACGTCAGCAACTCGTTGTCGAACTTGAATTCGCGCTGCGGAAAATCGAAAGTCTGCTCAATGAGGTCGATGTAACGGGTCTTCATGGCACGGCGCGGAAGTGTTTGGATGTGAAGGTTTGGTCGCTGAGGAAAAGTATTCCACAGCGAATAGAAAACAAGCATGCTGCAAACTCCACTTCGGAACCGGGAACCGCGCAAGTGGCGCGGGGAATTCCGGAAGTGTGGAGCACGCACATCAGCGGAAAGGGGAGAGGGCGCCCAAAGGGACCATGGCCTTTTTCGATAGCGCAGAGCTACAGCGGTGCTGAAGGCTCAAAGGGTGTGAAATGCGCATAAGGGACATGCCGTTGGGACGGTGCAAAGTAAAAGGTTGGCGCGCGGGGAAGCGTCAAGTGGGTAAAATTCCTTTTTCGGGGCACAAAGAATTCGGAACAGATCCGGAGATGTTCGGTCTGCCTGTGTAAAACAGGCAGGATGCCTGTTTTTACAGCCAACCCTTCCGCCGGAAAAGCACGAGCATCACCAAGGAGATGAAGAGCATTACACCCATTACCGCGTAGTAGCCGTAACGCCATTCCAGCTCAGGCATGTTCTTGAAGTTCATGCCGTAAACGCCCACGATGAAGGTGAGCGGGATGAAGATGGTGCTGATCACCGTGAGGAGCTTCATCACCTGTCCCATGCGCATGTTCAGCCCCGCGTGGTAGGTGTTTTCCAAGTTGGTGAGCTGATCGCGGAACATGCCGATGCTTTCGGAGATGTACACGGTATGGTCCTGCAGGTCGTTGATGTAGCGCCGCGTGCTTTTGTCGATCAGCTTGCTGGGAATGATGTTCATGCGTCCGGCCAATTCCCGCGTCGGCGTTACCTGCCTGCTGATGCCGACGAGCTGACGCCGCAACGCCTGCATGTCCAGCAGGTCTTTCTCCCGGGGCCTTCTCACCACCCGTTCTTCCATGATCTCGATGCGCTTGCCGAGGTCTTCCACGATAACGAAGTAGTTGTCCACGATCACGTCCAGCAGGGAGTACAGCAGGAAATCCGCGCCCTTTTTCCGCAGTCGGCCAATGTTGTTCCGTAGGCGTTCCCGCACGGGTTCCATCACGTCGCCGGGTTCGCTCTGGAAGCTGATCACTACGCCTTGGCCAAGTACGAAGCTGACCTGCTCGCTCCAGACGTCCTCGCTTTCCGGGTCCATGGTGAGCATTTTCACCACCACGAAAAGGTTCTCCTGATACTCGTCGATCGTAGGCCGGTGGTCGGTGTTCAATACGTCTTCCAACAGCAGTTGGTGCAGTCCGAATTGCTCGCCGATGGCGGTGATGGCCTTGATGTCGGCCAGGCCCGCAACGTCGATCCAAGTAACTGTTTTGCCAGGGTCGCCCACGTCGATCTTGTCCGCTGTCACTGCGCAATGTTCCGCAAAGCTGTCCGCATTGTACACCATCACTTGGATGGTGGTGGCCACTTCCGGGTCTTCGCTAACGGGCACGAGCGAGCCGGGCGGCAAGCCAGCTTTTTCACTTCTATGCTTGGCCATGCTGAGTCGGGTTCGGGCGCGTGTGGTCCGTATGTAACGCACGGCGGATGGGCAGCGCGAAGGGGATGTTGTTCGCGTTGAAGATCTCCAGCATTGCCTCGTTCAGGTCGTAGTGCATGCGCCGCGCCGTCACGGGGTCCTTTGCCCAAACGTACATGCGCAACGTAACAGCGCCCTCATTGATCTTCGTTACGCGCACGGTGATGGCTTCGCCCGGCTTTTCCATGTTGGTGACGTCCGGGCCTTGTACCCGGTCCGGATGCAAAAGGGCTTGGTGTTGCAGCAGGCTGATCGCCAAACCCACATCGGCATGCAGCGCCAGCTCAAATTCAACGAACTCGCACGTACTCTCGTCCTTGATGCTGCTGTTGATGATCCGGTCCTCGCTGAGAATGGAGTTGGGGATCACCAAGCGCCGGTTTTCAAAAGTGAGGATGGTGGTGTGCCGCAGGTTGATGTCTTCCACCGTACCGAAGATGCCTGTTTCGCCAGCTTGGATGAAGTCACCGACACGGAAGGGCTTGAAGGCCACGATGAACGCACCGCTGATGATGTCGCTGAACGCTTTCTGCGCCGCAAAGCCGATGACCACCGCGATGATGCCGGCACCGGCAAAAAGGGTGAGCGCCAAGGAGCGCAAGGAGGGGATGGTGTAGATGATGGCTATGAGCGCGAGGATCACCATCATGGTGCGCACGCCATTGCGGAAGAAGCGGTAGCGCGTCATCTCCTCGCGTCCCTGGGCCTTTGCCTTGGCGTAGCCGCGCCGCAAGGCGAAGTAGATCAGCCGCTCAACGAACCATGCCGCGAAGAGGATCGCGATCACCTTCAGCAGTAGCAGCAGGTCCATGCCGAGGCCTTGCATCAGGCTCTCGAATTTACCGGGTTCGTCTTTCATGCCGATCTGTGATGATGCGAACTTAGCGGTGGAGTTGCTACCGCGTTGGGTGGCTCGGCAAACCGATCAACATTCAGGCGTGTATTGTGGCGTGGGGAGAGAAGGAAGAATGAAAAATGTAGAATGCAGAATGCAGAATGTAGAATGTAGAATGAAGAATGAAGAATGAAGAATTTGACTTACGCAGCTATGCGTCCGCCAAGGAAGTGCGTAACTCTACGCCGCCTGCTACATCTTTCGGGGCTTTCCCGTGCCGGAATACGCGCATCCCGTGGCCTTCCACAGTGAGTTTGTCGCCGTCCACGTTCAACAATGTGCCTTCGCGAAGCCCCGCCACCACGGTGCGCTGGTTCAGTTCCAAGTATTCCGCGATACGCGCATCCCGGCTTTCGCCGCCGTGGCCGGGGATCGTGGCTTCGGTGTAGTGCGCGTTGATCTGGAACGGTACCAAGCCCATGGCGCGCATGGTGGGCACTTCGGTGATGGGCATGTCGTTGGTGGTCATGATGGTGGGGCAGGCCACGTTGCTGCCTGCGCTCCAGCCCAAGTAAGGCAAGCCGCCCAGCACGCGCACACGAATCGCGCGCAAAAGCTCCGTGCTGTACATGGAGCGCAGCAATTGGAAGGAATTGCCGCCGCCGATAATGACCGCGTCCGCCGTGGCCAACGCTTTTACTTTCTCTTTTTCGGCGTGTAGACTGAACAGCTCATGGCCCATTTCGCCGAAGGCTTCCTGCACCTTTTGCGCATAAGCGTCCAAGCCCAGCGTGACGGCCGCGAAAGGCACGAAGGCGATGCGCTTTGGCGCACCCAGGAATTGTGTAATGTGTTCTTTGGACCAGCCCATGAAGGCTTCGCCGGGCAACGTGGAATTGGACAGGAGCAACAGGCGCATGCGATCGGGTTAAGCGGCCAAGGTAGTTGGTGTTGCGCGGATTAGCTGATGATGCACTGGACGAGGACATTTGTTATTCGCCTTCAGCGGCAATAGTCAGTTGGCAGTCGCAGTAGGCAGTGGCAGCCGCAATTGGCAGTGGCAGTCGCCAGTCGGCAGCGCCGGCAGTACCCTGTACTCGCTACCTAATACCCACTACCAAAAACTTCAATTCCACCAAAACTCCTACCGAACTTGCTCTATCTCGACCCGCCGCTCCTTTGCCGCGCCTACGCTGTACACACTGTTCCGCAGGTCGTCCAAACGGTCACTTACCGAAGCATCGGCGGTGCTGTTGCCGAACGGCGATTGAACGATGGTGAGCCGTCCACCATTCACCGCTGTTCCTTTCAAGTAGGGTAGCAATGCACCGCTTTCCGTGCGCTCGAAGTAGTGGACAAGCGTGCCGATGCGCCGCAGCGAGAGGTTCTTGTTGTAGTCGCTTTTGGCCAACGGACTGGCGTATCCGCGCACTTGCAGGGTGATCTTCTGGCCTTCGTCCAAGGCTTGTTTGAGCAATCCGATGAAGTCGTTGAGCTGCGCGTAGCCTTGGTCCACTTGCTGCGTGAAGAAGCCGTCGATGGCCGTGGTGCCCGCGGTGGTGGCTGCCCAGGCCGAGTCGTAAGCGGGCTTTTGGGCGGCATAGCTCCGGTACGTTTCAGCGTAATCCAACGCGGTGGTGGTGGCCGTGCTGCGCGGGTCCGGCTCGTCGTTGTGGAAGTAGAGGCGGATAGGCAATTTCTCACGCAGGGAAGTGATGCGCTTCCATTCCTTGTCGGTCAACGCGACGGTGTCCGCGCCCGTTGGCAGCGCAGGAAGTGTGTCTAATTGGCGCCGCCTTGCCAATGCTGCTTCGTCTTCCGGATAGCTGAAACGGTACAGATCGTTGCAGCAGGTTTCGCCTTTTTCCGCGAAGGAACCCGCGCGGTTGCTGGTGAACCAGCCCGACATGGTCTTGGCGTTCACAGCGGGATAGAGGTCGTTGGCCGGGGTGTTGAATGGTACGCCCATGTTGATCGAAGCGCCGGGCTCCCCATTGTTGATCGAACTCTTGAAGAGGTCGTAGCCGCCCATGCCCGGCAAAAAATCGGAGCTGAAGTAGAGCGTGTTGTCCGTGGCGTCCAAATAAGGGCCGGTCTCGTTGCCGGGCGTGTTCACGGCTGGCCCAAGTGGTTTCTTATCGAGGAGTTGGGCGCCAACGATATTTCCCCACCAGATGTCCATGCCGCCCAGCCCGCCGGGCATATTGGAGGCGAAAAAGAGCATTTCGGAGCTCTCGTACGATGCCACCATAGGTTGGGTCACCGTGCTGCCCGGTACGCGTAGCACCACCGTGCCGGTGTCGTTCGCGTTGTGCAGGTCCACCGCGCGGATGCTGAAATTCCCCGGCTCATCTTCCCGCGAGAAGTAGAACCAACGCCCGTCCGTGGACCATGTGCTGTTGGCGTTGTTGATGCCGTTGTTCACCTCATTTGCAAGTGGCGATGGCGCCGCCCAATTGCCGCCAATTTCACGAGTCCGGTAGATCCGTGCGTGATAGTCCGCTGTGTCCTTTACTTCACTTTCCGCATTCACTTCACCGCGCAGCGATGTGAAGTACAACGCGCTGTCCGGCCCGGTGCGCCCGCCAAACTCGCTGTCGAAACTGTTCACCGGCATCGGCAAGTGTTCGATCTTCACAGCGCTGTCCGGGTCGGCCATCATCGTTTTCGCCAAGCGGCAACCCGCTATTCCGTTGTCGGCGCGCTGGGCTACCATGGAGTTTTTGTGTCGTTCTTTCTGCTTCGCTTTGGCCCAGGTTTTTTCGGCTTCATCGTAGTGGCCGCTTGCCATCTGCATTTCAGCCAGCCAGTGCCAAGCTTCCCGGTGTTTTCCCGCGCGGTCTTTGCCCGCCACCTTATCGTAGAAAAGCGCGGCCTCGCCGTATTGGTTGCTCAAGCGGCAAGCCTCGGCGTATTTCCATTGCGTTTCCATGATGCCGGGCTGCGTCTTCAGCGCTTCGCCGTAGTATCGTGATGCGCCGTAGGCATCGTTCAATGCGAGGGCACGATCGCCCCAAGTGATGAATTGCTCGGCGCTTTGTGCGTGCAGTTGCATTGGCAGCCAGCAAAGTAGAATTGCGCAACACACCAAATTCAGCTTGCACTTTACCATCACATCTGCGTTGGACAGGCCTTGTAGCGCACGGGCACGGCGGGTTTCTTTCGGAAGATCTTGATGGCCGTTACTTCCACGCCGCCCCGGTTACGGCTGGCGGGTTCCAAACGGCTCATGTTGATGTCGTAGCTCAGCCCGAACGTCCAGTCGTCGTGCTCCAGTCCGGCGTATACGTAGCCGGCGTCCTTGGCGCGCATGAACAGCCCGCCTTGCACCGCCCGCACCAAGCCCCAGCGGTCCAGCATGATGTAGCGCACCGCTCCGCCAAGGTCCAGCTCGCGGAATTTCCCTTGCGCTTGCCATTGCACTTTCGGAAGGATGTCCACCTTTTCGCTCACCGGAAGTTGCGCGCCAACGTGGACCAATGTGCGCAGGTCGAGCGGTGAAGCCGCATCGTCGAAGAGGGAAGTATTTGGCGTAGTAAGGTTGAAGAATGCCAGACCTGCCGTGTATTTCCGCCGTGCTTCGGGCGTGTAGGCGTAGCCGATGCCCGCGTGCAGGTCCGGGTGCCCGCGTGATGTGCGCGTGAACTGCTCGCCCGTGCCCAGCGATGGATCGTAGGTGAAGCCGTTGTACTGCGAATCGAAACGCAGGCTGTTGTAGTCGATGCTCACCGATGTGAAGCCGCCTTGCACGCCAAACGTTAACGCTTGGTCGTTGGCTTCGCCGAAGCGTTGTGTCCAACTTGCACCAAGATCCGCGTGGAAGGTGTTGAGGTGCGATGTGCCGGCCTTGTCGTTATAGATCCAAGCGCCGATACCAAGCCCGTTCACGCCGAGAACATGTGCCGCATCTCCGCCGATGCCGAAGGTGCTGTAAGGCACGGTTACGCTGCGCCATTGTTGCCGGTAGATCGCGCCGACCCGGTAATCGCCCGTGAATTGCCCAATGTTGGCGGGACTTTGCGCGTAAGGCGCGTTGAAGAATTGGGAGAAATGGATGTCTTGTGCTTGGGCTTTGCCGCAGGTGAATACTGCCATTAGCCACCAGCCATAAGCCACAAGCTTGTTTCCCGTGGGCCTACGGCTCAAAGCTTGAAGCTTGAGGCTAAAGGCTTGTGGCTTCTGAAACCGCATCATCGGATCACCGAAACATTGCCCTTCGTGAAGAAATCCTGCCCGTCTTTGCAACCAACTTTCAGCCAGTAAACGAACACTGCCGGGTCTACCGGTTTGCCTTTGTATGCGCCATCCCAGCCCTGTTTTTGGTCCGTGGTGCGGAATACCGTTTCGCCCCAACGGTCGAAGACTTGGAAGTCGAGTGACGCAATGTTCAGCCCGCGCACAAAGAGTACGTCGTTGCTGCCGTCGCCGTTGGGCGTGAAGGCGTCCGGAACGAAGATGTCGGGGTCGTCGCAGAGGAGTTCATGCACTTTCACGAAGACCGAATCCATGCTGGAGCAAATGCCGTCGCTCACGGTGACATAAAACACGGTGGATGCGTTGATGATCGCGGTGGGCGCGGCGATCAGCGGGTTGCTTACCGCGCTGGCCGGTTGCCATTGGTACGTTACGCCCGTGCCCGGCGTGGCCTCCAATTGCACCGTGGTGCCGGCCAAAACCACGGACTGGTCCACGCTTGCCGTTACGGCCGCGCCGCTGATCAAACCTACTTGCACCAGTGTACTGTCCGTCCAAAAGCATCCGGAAGCGCTGGTCACGGCTGCGACGAAGAACGTGGCTTCGCTGGGGCTGACCTGCACCTGCGCGGTGCCTTGCCCGGCATCGATCAACCCGGCGGGCGACCATGCAATGGTGGAGCCCGCGTCGATGTTTGAGAGTGAGATCGTGGCGTTGTCGTCCACGCAAATAGCTATGTCCGGCGAGATGGCGGCATCCACCAGGGCCGCTGAAATGTTCACACTGCCCGTTGCCGCACATGCGCCCGGTGCGGTTGCACGCACATAGTAAGTGCCCGCGTTAACCGGCTGAAGAAGTGCGGTGCTGTCTGCTGTGCTGGCGTTCAACATGTCACCGAAACCGGGCGTGGTGCTCCAGGTCCATTGCGTGGCCTGGCCGCCAGCCGTTGCCGATAAAAGCAACGATGCCGACGGGCCGCAAAGCACGGTGTCCGGCATTACCAGCAGGGGCGGAGCGGCGTTGAGCACGGTGATCTGGATGCTGGCTGAATCCGCCGTGTTGCACGCCGTGGTGCTGGATGCGACCAACGTTACAGTGTACATGCCGGGTGCCGCGTAAGTGTGCGTTGGCGTGGTTTCCGTGGATGTGTTTCCGTCGCCGAAGTTCCAAGCGTAAGTGGTGCCCAAGTTGCTGTTGTTGCTGAACGTGATGGGGCCGTTAACGCATAAAGGTCCATTTGCAGCGAGCCCTGCTATGACCAACGGTGCCTCGAAATCGAATTTAAAAACGCCGAGGTTGCAGTTGAAGGAATTGTTGGTGCTGCTCCATGCGCCAGGCGTAGTCGGGAAGTCATCGTGACTGCCGCAGCCCGCGCATACGGCGCCGTACACGCGCCCGCGCCGGTCGAAACGGCTGGTGCCGCCGTCCACATGCTCGTCGCTTTCGGCGCCGCCGAAATACGTGGCGTAGGAGAGTGCGCTCATGTCGATGTCGAATACGGCGAGGTAGAAATCCTGGCCGTCCGTGGTGCTTTGGAAAGCGTCGGGTGTGACGGGAAGGCCTGTGGTGGTGAGCGCGATATAAATGTTACTGCCCCAGCCGCTGATGTAGATCTTGTCGCAATAATCCACCAGAAAGGCAGTAGGGGAGATGTTCGGGATGCCCACTCCGGGACCGGACGTAGCACCGATCCTGGAACTCCAAAGCACGCTGGTAAGGCCGTGGTTAAACTTCGCCAGCAATTGCCCGCCGGTGCTCACGGAATACGCCGCGTTGGAAATGAGTTCGCCAGTTGGCGCGGCGGTTTGGCCGAACACGTACACGTTGTCCGCATCGTCGAAATCAACGAAGTAGAACTGGTCGTATGCCGCGCTGCCATAGTAGGTGCTGGACAACAAGCTGCCGCCATTCGGACTGAATGATGCCACGAACGCATCGGCCTGGCCACCATTGTTGCTTTGCCCAATGGTGCCGGGTGTTACAGGTAGATCCAACGAGGTTGTTCCACCGGCGATGAAGATGTTTCCGCCGCTGTCCTGCTCCAACGAATAAGCTGCATCCGCGCCGCTTCCCCCGAAGTAGGTGCTCCACACCAAGGTGCTCAGCGACGGATCGAATTCGAACAGCACGGCATCATGTGTTCCGCCACCGATGGCCATTTGGTACGCACCGGCAGTAACGGGGAAGTTGGTGCTTTGCGTGCAGCTTGCCACCAGGATGTTACCGGTGGCCGTTACTTCCACTTCACCGCGCATTTCGTCCGCATAATTGTACTTCAACGCCACAGCACTGTTGATGCCGTCGTTCGCGCTGCCGCCCACGTAGGTACTGGCGAGCAGTTGCGCACCGCTAGCACTGAGCCGGGAAACGATCATGTCCGTGCCGTTCGGATACGTGGTGCCTATGCCTTGCGGACTGAAAGCCGTGCCACCACCGAAAGCGCTTTGCAACGCGTCGGTGGTAGTTGGGAAATTCGCGGAGCCAGTGGTGCCCAGTACGATCAGCTCATTGGCGTCGTTCACGATGAGGCTGTGTGGCAGATCGTCGCCGCTGCCGCCGAGAAAGGTGCTCCAGATCAAAAAGTGGCCCGTGGTGTCCCACTTCGATAATGCAATGTCCGTGCCGGTGGTTCCGCCACCAACACCGCCATTCCACGTAACGTCGTAAGCGCCTGTCGTAGTGGGATAACCTTGGCCGAAAGCGCTGCTTCCGGAATACAGGAAACCTTGTTGGTCAAAGGTGGCGGAGTAGCCGAAATTGTCCGTGGTGCTGCCGGAATAACTTGCGAAACTGAGCACGGGGTCTATCACCAGCTCAAGTGCCGGGTCGTACGCGCCCAGGTTAAAGCCGACTTCATTCCCCTTCAAACTGTAGCGACATTCCACCGGAACCTCGCGGCCATCGCGCATTTGGTAAGCAAGCGGAACGGCTTCCTGCATGTCGCCCAAGGAAGTCTTCACCACTAAAATGCCGTTGCGCAATTCCATTTTTCCAGCGCCTTCGTATGTGAAGTGCACGACGCCGGGATCGCTACCTGCAGCTACAATAAGATCGTACTTCAGCACTTCGCCACCACGCCGGAAGCGTAGGTCCACTCCGGGATACAGGTCTTCTTGCACCACTGCGGAAAAAGCATGTGCGTTGCTGGCCCAAGTGCTTTTATCGTTGCCGATGAAGTAGTTGTACCCACCCTGCTGCACGCCGATCCCTTCGCTGCGGACAGGCCCTGTCGCCCCGCTGAATTTCAGTCGCAAAGCATGGTGCTTTACAGTGCGCGAGGCATTGGGGGCGAAGGCCGAAACATTGCCCGCATGCCACTTGGCCATGGCGCTTGCATCGTACCGGTCTATCAGCAAAGAACCGCGTTCACACCACAGCACCGCACCGTCCACATCCGTCCGGAAGGTCACCGCTTCCGGCCATTGGCCGCGGTTTTCGATGAAGTTTAATGTTGATTGGCCTAGCGCAACGGTGGTATGCGTAAGCACAAGCAGCAAGGGAAGAAGACGACGGAACATGGGCGGAAGTAGCCCCCAATGTAGCTATGAGAAGGTGATTGGTGAGAAGTAGCAAGACTTAAATTGGAATGCTTTGGCCGCAAATGCGGCAGGTCCGCGCTTTCAGCGCCTTTGGCGCAGTTTCGGTTTGCACGACCAAGATGGTCGTGCTACACCTCAAACCCGATCACCAGCATATCATCAACCTGCTCGTGCCCTTCCATCCATTGTATAAGGAATTCGCGAAGCACTTTGCCTTGCTCTTCCATGGAAATTCCGCCGTGTTCCTTGAGGAACGATTGCAGTCCTGCTACCTTCAATTTTTTGCCGCGCGTGCCGCCGAATTGATCCGGGATGCCGTCGCTGAAAAAGTAGAGGCGGTCGCCTTTTTGCAGTTGAAGATCAATCGATTGGAATCCTTCATCCGCACCACCGCGCAGGTGCCCGCCGATGCTGCGCCGTGTGCCCCGATGACGGGTCCACTCGCCTCCGCGCACATGCCGTATGTCGTGCATGGCGGATGCCGCGCGCATGTTCATTTGATCGAAGTCCACCTCGCAAACGCTGATGTCCATGCCGTCACGGCTGGTGCTTCCGTCGCTGTTGTAGTGCAATGTGGAGCGCAGTTCACGGTCTAGTGCCGTAAGCAGCCCATCCGGCGAACGGATCTCATGCTCGGTGCTTATTTCCCGCAACAGCATGCTGCCGATCATGCTCATGAACCCGCCGGGCACGCCATGCCCCGTGCAATCCGCGCAGGCAAGGATCAACCGGTTGCCGAAACGCTTGAACCAATAAAAATCGCCGCTCACGATGTCGCGCGGGCGATGGATGATAAACGAGTTCGGGAAGTGATCGCTCAATGCGTTTTCCGAAGGCAGGATGGCCTGCTGAATACGCTGCGCATAGTTGATGCTGTCGGTGATGTCCTTGTTCTTGGCCTCGATCTCTTCCTTCTTGGTTTTCAATTCGAACGTACGCTCGTCCAAAGCACGCTGCAACCGCGCCTGTGCCATACGCTGCCCGCGTTCCCTGAGGCGTACGAAGCCCCATATCGCCAGCACGAGCGCAATTCCGCACAAAACCTGGAACCACGCCCGTTTCCAAACGGGCGCTTCCACGAATACGTCCAATTCCGCCGGAGCGCCTGTAAAGGGCGTGCCGCGCATGGTGGCTTGCACTTTGAAACGGAAATTACCATCCTCTACGCGCATGTAGTAAGCGCTTTGCTGGTCGGTGTAGGTCCAGTCCAGGTCATGGCCTTCCAACATGTACCGGTACACCACGTCGTCCGGATCTTTGAGGTTGATGCCCAAAAAGTCGAACTGCAACCGATAGTTGTCCGGGGGAAGTTGGAGAGCAATGCTGGTAAGGGTGTCTTTGCCTGACACTTTCAAGCCGGTGATGGTGATCGGCGGTGACATCTGTTCATCGGCATCGCGGCCCACGTCGTAGCGCAATACACCTTTGTCCGTGCCGAACCAGATGTTGCGCCGCTCGTCTGCCACCAGGGTATTGATGGCGCGGTCCGGTGCGATGCCGAAGTGGCGCGCATACGTGCGGACTTGCTTGCTCTTGCGGTCGATCCGACTCGAGCCACCGCGATGTGCCACCCATACGGACCCCTTGCCGTCCGCGGCAATGGCGTAGCAGTAATCGGATCGGAGTCCTTGTGCTTCGCCCAAACCCATGACTTGTTCGCCCTGCAGCCAGCGCACGCCATTGCCGGAGGTGCTGAACCATAGGGTGCCTGCGCTGTCTTGCGCAATGCCGGTGACGTGGAAGGAGTTCCCCTGTTCGGTGAGGGTGAAACTGCGGACAAGCGTGTCCTTCACCACGCTTACGCCGCCGTTGTTGCACGCCATCCACACCTGCCCGTCGCGGTCGGTGAGCAGCGCGTTCACTTGGTTGTGCATCAATCCGTTCTCGGTGGTGAGGTGCCGTATTTTTCCGTGGCTCATCACAAAAGCGCCGTTTGACGTGCCAACCCATGTTTCGTCCCCGCGTTGCGTTAAGGCCCGCACCTGTTGGGCCATGCGGTCGCTTGCGGTGGCTACTACCCGGAAAGTACCCGCTTCGTCTTGATGCCACAGGCCGCTGTTCCCGGTGCCTACCCACAGTTTGCCATCAGCATCGGCGCGCAATGCAGTCACGTTATCCGCCGGTAATCCGTTGCGGATGCCCAACGTGTCCACTTCGCGCATGTCGTTGTTTCGCACATGCATCACGCTGCCGCGCAAGCCGAACCACACGTCGTTGCCGCGGCAGGTCAACGCTTGCACGTCTGCGTCTTTGCCGTCAGCGGCGTAGTACACCAAGGCGCGGTCCAGCAAACGGGCCAAGCCCAGGCCGAAGCGGGCAAACCACAGGTTGTTCTCGTTGTCGGTGAGCACTACGCTCACGTTGTCCGTCCCCAAGCCGTTACTGGTGTCGTAATGCAGGAGCGAAATGATGGAGTCGCCTTGCAGCGTGAATTCGAACGCACCATTGCCGAAAGTGCCCGCCACCAATTGGCCATTCGCCCCGATGCCGAGAGCCCGCACTTGCAATTGGTCCATGCCGGAGGAAACGCCCAACGTGCTTACGTCCATTGCCGTTTCGGCTTTCAGGCTGAACGAGATGATGCCTTCGCCTTCCGTGCCCGCGTGGATGCGCCCGTCGCGCGGAGTGCGCGCCAACGCACGCACGGGTGCGCGCACCACGTTGGAAATGTCGCCTTCAACTTGCAAGGTGCCGTCAGCCGCGAGTTTCAACAGGTGCAGTCCGTCGCTGGCACCGGCCAACAGCTCGCCGCTTTCCAGTTCCAGCAAGCTGTACCAAAGCACATCCGCCGTGGTGAGCGCTGCGGACACTTTTCCATTTCCGTCCACATGCAAAATGCCGTTGTTCTGTGCAGCTGCCCAAACGCCGCCTTTCCCGTCCGGTGCCAGTGCGTTGATGGTGCTGCGGGAAAGTCCGCCCAGCGCCACTTTCCGGAATTTGCCGCCGCGCCGAAGCGTAATGCCGCCTTCGTTGTGACCCAGCCATAGATCGCCGTTCGCACCCGCGTAAATGCTCGAGATGAAGTTTTCGGTAAGGCTGTCCGCCGTGGTGAACATCCGCACGGTTTTCCCATCGAAACGGCCTGCGCCTTCGCCCGTGCCGATCCATAAATAGCCGGATGCGTCCTGGGCCAAAGCGTGTACGAAGCTGTTCGTCAAGCCTTCTTCGGAACCGATGGGACGCAGTTTGTAGGTCTGCGCGAACGATTGACCGCATAATGCCAAAAGGCCTGCAAGGGCTGCCGGTCGTAAGCTGGTGCGCATCATTTGATCCGCGTTACGGCAATGCTGGGCTTGTATTGTGGAATGCCGCCGATGGGCACCGTGTAGAACGGCAACAGTTCGCCGTACTGGTTGCGCACGTAGAACACCACGTTGTTGTTCCGGACCCCGCCATCGGGCCGTTTCATAAAGCGGATGTCCAACGAAGTGTTGAGTTCTTCTTTCACGATGGGGTGGTCGCTGGTCACCCACACGTTGTCGCCGCTGGCCGTTACCATGTCGCCGCGCTTGGCCACGCTCACCACGCGGATGAAGCCGTCACCGTCCCAATCGAAATTGTTTTGTTTTACACTGATCACGCGGTCGTCCACGTACGGATAGATGTGCGAGATCTCTTTCGGGTCGTCGTGCAGGCGGAAACTGTATTCGAAGGTGAACGCGTTGCCGCCCTCGATGGGGTCGTTGGCATCCGCCTTGGAGCTCATGAAATATTTGTACAAGTTGCCGTCGTCTCCGCTTTTGCCTTGTGCGATCAACTTGAAGATGCGCCCCCCGTAATCCGGAACGTCCTCGCCACTGCTGGGGTCAAACGGACCGAAGGTGTACCACTTGCCGTCGTACTTGGTGTCCTCACCGAAGTCGCGGCTGGCAAGCATGTTGCCGCTGCGGTATTTGCCCACGGGTTCGGTGTTGCGCGCATCCGGTTCGGTGATGCAGCCTTTTCCGCCGTAAACACTGAAGCTCGTAACCGTGTTGAACCCGTTCTTCGGTTCATCGATCCCGCCGCTGCAGTCGGGGTCGAACACGCGGAGGTACACGGGCACCGTGGTGTTTTTCGGCACTACGAAGAAGAAGGTCTGGCAGAAGTCATCGTCGCCCCAGCTCATTAAGCTGTTGCCGCCGAAGGTGACCAAATACGGGATGTTCTCCTCGGCAGCCGGTACGGGCTGTGCCTTGGCCAATGCGCCGTGCAGCCCGCACAACGCGAGTACTATCGCGGTGCGTGCGTTCATGGCCGGGCGGTGGTTTGGCCGTCGGAAATATTCAACCTGAACTCCACGCGGCGGTTGGCCGCTCGACCTTCTTCCGTGGAATTATCGACTACGGGCCGGTCTTCGCCGAAGCCGATGGGACGCAGCCGCGCGGGTGCAATGCCGTGCGCGACGAAGTAGGCCACCACGCCTTGTGCGCGTTCCTGGGAGAGCGCCATATTGTCTTTTTCACGCCCCACATTGTCCGTATGCGCTTCGATCACAAGCTCCACTTCGGGGTGTTTCGCCACTACTGCCACGATCTTGTCCAGCACGGCATTGAACTGCTGGTCGTACCGGTGCTCGCCACTTTTGAACCGGACAGCGGACACGCGGACGATGGTGTTGTTCAACGCTTCCAACGGCAAGTCCGCAACTTGCTCCACGGTGAGCGGCTTTTCTTTTGGAACTATTTTAACCGTGCTTTCCGCAAAGCCGTTTTTGGTGGCAAAGGCATAAGCATCGAACACCGCCAAAGGCGTTTTTCCAATGCCGATGGAATAGCTGTACAACCGCGTTTGGGTGAGGAAACGCTCCGTGACCGCATAATTTTTCCGAACGCTGAGGAAGCGTACGTCGTCCAAGCCTACGCGCGTTGCCGAAGTAAAGAGCTCTACGGAATACAGCACGTCCTTGGCATCGGCTAGCGCGGCTTCCGTGAAGTCGTTCGGTAGCTCGGAGTAGTTGAAGCGGTAGCCATCAGCCTTTGGTTTAGCTATGGCGAGCACGGGTGTTTTGATCGCGGGCTCCACGTAACCGTTTACGGCCTGCACATTCCGGAAAACGCAATGGTGAACGAAGCCGCCGTTGCCGTTCGGCCCTCCGATGAGGTCCAGCCGGATCCGGTAGGTGCCTGCCTCGGCATACATGTGCTGCACGCTGTCCTTGTTGGCGAGCAGGCCGTCACCGAGGTCCCAATGCGTTTCCTTCGGCGTGAAGCCGGGCAAGTTGCTATCCCTGGCATTGAGACTGAAGTCCGCGCCTGTGGCCACCGTGTCCGGACCACCGATCACCGCCTGCACGTCCGCGACGGCTTCCAGGTCATAACCCGTTTCATTGAAGTACACGCCCTGCGTCAACGTGTCCACGATGTTCAGTTTCACACCGTATGTGCCCGGCTTGGCGTAGCAGTGCGTGGCGTTGAGGCCCGCCTGGCGCTGGCCGTCGCCGAAATCCCACTCGTAGCGCAAAGGCAAGGTGTCGGTATTGAACGAACCCTGATCTTCAAATGCGTAGCAAAGCTTGGTGGGCTTCTGCTCGGCGCAATCCTGGAACGCGACAGCCTTTTGCGCGAATGTGTAAATGGCCCCTTTTCCGTCCCGGTCGGAACTGAGGAAGCCGCTTACACCGTCGGCATTGAGCGCCCAGCCAATATCGTTGCCCACGGAGTTGATCGGCGCAGGAAATCTCAAGGGTATGGAAAAGTCACCGTCCACTTCTTCCGTGGTGTATAGGTCGAGCTTGCCCAAGCCGCCTGCGCGGTCGGAGCCGAATACGAGCGAACCGCCGTTACCCGCATTCGGAAAAAGTTCGTTCTGCTGCGAGTTCACCTCCGGTCCCATGTTCTGCGGCGCGGACCAACTTTCGCCAGTTTTGCGGCTTACATAAAGATCCGTTCCACCTAAGCCGCCGGGCTGGTCCGAGGCCAAGTAAAGCGTGCGGCCGTCAGTGCTGAAACTGCCATGCATAACGGACCAGGAGTCGCTGTTGTGCGCAAAGGACGTGACTTCGCTCCAGGTATTCCCGGTACGGACTGCGAAGTACAAACCGAGCAGTTCGCCTTTTCGGTTCCCTTTGCCGGTGGGAATGTTGCGCGTAATGCAAATGGTGTCGCCGCTTGGGCTAAAGCTGGCCGGGCCGTCGTTGAGCGGTGTGCTCAGCGCGCCGTCGAGCATGCGCACATGACCTGGTCTTGCGTTGCGGACGTCTACGCTGTATAGATCAGCTAAGGGCTTGTTGGTGGCCGCATCGGTGTAGGAAACCACTTGCACGCGGTCGCGGATCGACGTGAAATACAATGTGCTGTCCACAAGCACCGGCGCGAAATCATCGCCAGCGGGCTTGATGTTCAATGGTTCAACGGACCATTGCGCTTGCAGCCATGCGCGACCAATGCAAAAAGGGCAAGAATGAAACTTGTGATTATTCCGCGCATCAGAAAAAACGGGGATCGCGGGCCTTTACATGGAAGCCGAATTCGTATTGCAGCATCAGCTCATGCGAGCCTTGATGGTATGCGGCAAGCGTGCCTAAACCAAGATCATACGCGTAGCCGACCCGGAACTGTGGCGTAGGAAGCACTTCCAGCATCAGGCTGAGCGCATCGTCTTTCCGCCAACTGGCGCCGAGCCAAAAACGGTCCTGGTAGATCACGTTCAAACTGAGGTCTCCGCTTACGGGGCCGCCGCCCAATTTACGCAGTAGGAAGGAAGGCTTCAGCTTGAAGTCCGTGCCCGTTTTCAGCAGCAATCCGCCGGTGAGCATGGGTTGCGTGAAAGCCAAACCGGACGTGGTATTCGTGCGGCTGCTGTCATTTATGGTGATGGATCGCGGCAGGGTGGGGATGGAGAGGCCCACGAAATATTTTTTGCTGTACCAATATGCGCCACCGCTGAAATCGGCGCGGGTGGTCGCGGGGCCATCGGCAGCGAATTGCGCGTCGCCTTCATCAGTGGTGCGCACCGCCGTCCATTCGTATCGGCCAGTTTTAAAATCTGCGCCGATACCGAACGACAGCTTTCCCGTGCCCAGCTTCACGCGGTAGGCATAGTTCGTCATCACCCCGGTCTGCTTGCTGATGCCGATGCCGTCGTTGGTGACCAACAAGCCCAAGGCCAGCTTTTTGCCGGTTAGGGGCGAATGGACACTGAGCACCTGCGTTTCCGGTGCACCATCAAAGCCGACCCATTGCTTGCGCCACGTGAGGTTGGCGGTGAGTGCGTCCCGGCTACCGGCGTACGCGGGGTTGATCAACAGGCCGTTGAACAAATACTGGGTGGTGATGGGCGTATGCTGCGCAACAAGCTGTCCGGCCATGCCGATCACTAACACGAATGCTATGGTGCGCAGGGCGTTCATCGCTTGATGGTGATCGCGCCGTTCCAAGAGTCTTTATCGCCGATCTTCAGCACACCGAAGTAGGTGCCGTCGGGCAGCACCTCCCCATAGTCGCCATGGCCGTCCCACGTGTTTGCGTAGTTCGCAGCATGGTACACGAGGCTTCCCCAACGGTCGAACACGTCCAGTGATGCCGGCGCCATGCCTTCCAAGCCACGCACCACGTAGCGATCGTTCACGCCATCGCTATCGGGCGAGAAGCCGGTTGGGATGAACAGACCACGCACGGTGATCATCACCGTGTCCGTCCGGGCCGGGCAATTGCCCACTCGGGCGCCCAGCACGAACAGGTTTTCGCCGTTGGCAAGGTTGATTACCCCGGTGCTCAGATCGCCGGGTGAAACCAGATCACCTGCGCCGCTAACAAGGGCCCACCAAGTTGCCGTGGCACCGGTGGCGATGCCCTGAAGCTCCGCGCTGGTAGCAACTTCCTGCACTTGGTCGGCGCCAGCGTTGACCTCGGTAAGTTCTTCGGGCAGGTGGAAAATGACTTGTACTTCATCCGTTGCGGAACAGGTGCCGTTCACCACGTTCCACTGGAAATGATAGATGCCGTGCGTGGGGACTTGCACCGTAGCATCGGACGCATTCTGGTTGCTGAATGTTGCGCCCATGTTGCCGCTCCATGTGCCTGTGCCGATGGGCGCATTTGCGTTCAAGGTGAATTCCGTTCCGCAGATCACGCTGTCCACTCCAGCATTGGCCACAGGCGTTTGTAAGACCGTAATCTCGCCGTCGGCACTGGCGGTGCAACCGTTCGCGGTAACGTTGTACGTTACGGTGAATGTGCTGCTGTTGCCGGTAACCACCACGCTTTGTGGCGCAAATTCATGTGCAGTGGCGTTGATGCCGGGTCCGCTCCACGAGCCGCCTGGCGCGCCTGTAACGCTGGAAGTGAGGTCCACCGGAATTGCGTTGGCGCACATCGGTGCGGGCGGCGTCCATGTGGCTGAAGGACCCGTTGTTAACGAAACGTTCACGACAGTGGAAGCATCTTGGCATAGCGCTATTGCAGGGACTGCGTAAACGTAGACGCCGCCGGGCATGGTGGCCGGATCGAAGAGGCCGTTCGGCAGCACACCATCCGGACCATTCCAAACGCCATTTGTCCACTGTGTTCCACTGAGCCCTGTGCCCAAGTCCGTTGCTGCCGCATTTGAGCAGATCAAGAGTGCGCCGCCGCTACCAGCATCCGGTGCTTGCTCTTCGGATATGGTGATGTTCGCAACATCCGCCTGGCATTGGGTGTTCGAATGTGCCGTATACGTAATGGAGCCGGGCGTGTCAGTAACCGGATCATAAATGCCGTCAATGTTGCTCCACGTGCCTCCGGTATCTGCATTGGTCAACAACGTGGAAAGGTCTATGGGGTCTCCGGTTTCGCAAAGCGCGAATGAGGAGTCTCCACCAGCGTTATTCTGTTGCTGCACGGTAATGTTGGCCGTGGCAGTAGCAGCCAGCCCCGCACAGCCATTGATGCCGTTTACAGTGTACGTGTAAACACCATCTGGCGTGCTTCCCGGTGCGAATTGCGCCGTTACGGTGTTGCCCATTGAGTTTGTCCACACGCCACCAGCATCCGGATTTCCCACCAAGGCATCCATCAAGGCAAACGCATTTTGAGCTACGCAAACAGTAAGTGAGCTGGAGTTGCCCGCTTGAGGCACTTGATCTTCGTTGATGGTGATGTTGGCGAGATCCGTTGGGCATTGGCCATTCGCGTTCGCGATGTACTGCACCGTAATTGGGTTGTCTGTTGAAGGATCATAGGAGTTGACACCATTGCTCCAACCACCACCGCTATCCGCGCCATTCAGCAGTGTGGAAAGATCCAGCACCGCACTGTTGGAGCATAACCAAACCGTGGTGTCCGCTCCGGCGTTGTTCTGTTGTTGCACGGTAATGGTCGCCATGGCCGTGGCTTGCACGCCAGCGCAGGCGTTGTTGCCCGTTACCGTGTACGTGTACACGCCGCTGGTATCATTTGCAGGATAGAAATCTTCAGGAATCGTGACGCCGTTGGCGTTGGTCCAAATGCCAGTCAAGTTTGGAGTGCCGGATAGTACAGTTGCCAAGTTGAAGGGTGATTCCGTAGTGCAAACCGTGCGCTGACCGGAATTGCCGGCATAAGGGCCTGCTTGCTCAAAGACCGTAACGGTCGCCGAGACTGCTGGACATTGACCCCCGCCTACGGTGTAGGTGAAAGCGCCAGTGGCATCCGTTATCGGATCGTAAACACCAGTGCCGGAGTCCCACGTGCCGTTTGGATCGGCACCGGGTAACGCGGAGAACAAATTAATTGGCGTGCCATTGCTGCATGCCGTAACGCTGGTATCGGCACCGGCATCGAACGCCGACACAACAGTTACTGTTACCGTGGCCTGTGCGCTTGCGCAAGGTGCCGTACCGGTAACCGTGTAGTTAAATGTGTATGCCCCGTTGGAGGTGTCCGGATCGAACAAGCCATTGAACGTGTTGCCATTGGAATCTGTCCAAACACCGCCGGGATCCGTGGCGCCCAAGTTGTCGATCAGCGGGAACGGGCTGCCTATGCTGCATGCCGTGAGGCTGATGCTGGTGCCCGCGTTTGGCGCGGGTTGTTCCGTTATAAGTACATACGCCGTGTCCGCAGGGCATTGCGCATTGCCGGGCACGCGGTATCCGTAGGCTCCCGGATTGTTCGTCGCCGGGTCGTAAGTGCCGTTGAAGCCATTCAACCAAGTGCCGTTGCCGCTGCTGTTTACCAGCATTGTTTCCAAATTGAGCGGAGTGCCGTTTTCGCAAAACGCGACCGTGGTGTCGTTGCCCGCGAAAGGCGCGTCCACCAATGTGACGGTTACAGTGGCTTGGTCATTCCCGCAAGCAGATGGACCCGGAACGAAGTACGTGTAAGTACCAGGGCTATCCACTACCGGGTCGAACATGTTATCCGTGGGATTGAAGTTATAGAGCCACGTTCCGCCGGTGGTTATACCCGCGCCGAGCAAGGGCATTAAATTCACAGGTGCTCCGGTGGAGCACACGGCGATTGCCGCGTCCAGTCCGGCATTTACAGGGTTTGCATAAACAATGGTCACCGTGGCCGAATCGCCGCTGCATCCGTTGGCAGGGTCGAGGTGGTAAACGTAATCGCCTGCACCATCCGCGCCGGGGTGAAGGTCGCCACTGTGCGGCCCGTTATTGTGCGTCCAATACCCGCCGCTGTTCGCGCCAGCCAAGTAGCCGTTCAACGGAACGTTCGTTGAATTGCTGCAAACCGTGACTGAATTGTCGTTCCCGGCAAACAGTGAGCTGCCCACGGTAACATGTACAAATGCCGTATCCGCACCACAGATACCGCCATCCACCTTGTAGCGGTAATGGCCGGATGGCAGTGTAGCGGGATCGAAGGCGCCGGAAGCGCCGACAGCACCGCCGGTCCAAGTTCCGCCGGTAGCGGGCGATCCACCCAAGTAGTTGATGAGATCCACGGTGGCAGCGCCACTGCATATCGCCAAGTTGCCATCCGAACCCGCGTTGGGCATGGCCAAAATGGTGATCGGCGCTTTTACCGTGTCGGCACAAGCACCCGGATAGATCATGTACACCGTGTAATCACCTGGTGCGCTGTTTGCCGGGTTGACCGCACCTGTGGTGGAGTCCAGATCCAAGCCGGTCGTGGAATGGTATTCCGGCGAACCAAGGCCGGTTTGGTCAGGATGCACGGAACCTGCATTGGTGCAAAAATCCGCAGCCGGATAGCTGAAATTCGGCAACTCCTCCTTGATCACGATTACTGTTGCCGTGCAGGTCGAGGTATTGTTGTCCGGGTCATTTACACGGTACTGCATGGTGTAGTTGTTGCCCACAGGGAAAAACTCACCGGAATAATGTGTGCCGAAGCTGTCCACAAGCGCAACCACGTTGCTGTTGTCGCTGTACGTGGGTTGTTCGAACACATAGTTTAATCCACAATCGCCGAAAGGCACGTAAGCCGTGTCTGTCGGCGGGCAAAGAATGATGGGTGGAAGGGTGTCCAGCACCACCATGTTGATGGACACGGTGGTGTCATTGGCCAACGTATCCGCTACCTGGATCGAAGCAACTAAATTGCCGGTGAGCACCGTGCCTTCGTCAGGTGTTTGACTCACGAAGACTATGCCTGAGCAGTCCCAAAGGCCGGTCAATTGCGCATAGAGGTCCGGCATGAGGGATTGGCCGGCCGTATCCAAGTAGAGCGTATCTGCTGTCGGGATGTTGACGTTCGGTGGCGAATGATCCTCAACAGTTATGGTGAACGAGCAAGAAGTAGTGTTCAAAGCGGCATCGGTGGCCTTGTAGGTCACAGTGTTCACACCAATGGGGAAAGCTGAGCCACTCGCCAAACCAGCGGTACGAGCGGTGGTAACGCCGGAGCAATTGTCAGTTCCGACCGGCGGGGTGTAGTTCACAACAGCTCCACAAGTTCCGGCGGCCGCGTTCACCGTGATGTTGGCCGGACAGGAGATCTGCGGGGCGATGTTATCAATCACGGTTATTTGGAAGGAACAGTTCTGGGAATTTCCGGAGGCATCCGTGGCGGTCAAAAAGAGGGTATGGGTACCCAATGGGAGCAGGTTGCCCGGGTTCGGTGATTGGGTCACCAAAATCGAACTACTTGCCGTGCAATTATCAGCGACCACCGCTGAGCCGACGTAGCTGCCGACTGAAAAAGTGCAACCCGAAGTAATGTTCTGAGTGGAGTTGGACGGGCATGATATTGTCGGCGGAACATTGTCCCCGGGAGCGACCGTTACCACATTGCTCGTTGCTGCCGGGCAAGGCGGAGCGCTTACCCGTGCTTTGACCAGGGTTGTTTGGTTTACCATAGGAATGGTGAACGAAGCGCCAACAGGTCCCTGGGCTTGCCATGAACCACCATTGTCGATGGAGGTTGCCCAATAAATGGTTCCTGCGCTTTGGCCTGTTAACGTCGCGGTGAACGGATTGCCGGAGCAAACACTGCCGCCGGTCAAGGAGCCGCCCACCGGCAACGTCGCAACAAAGACGCTGTGCGTGGTGCTTTGGCTGCCAACCGTGTATTTGATATCCACAGCCCCGCTGAGCCCGGCCGGATCGAACATGTTACCGGTTACTCCGGTTCCACTCCAACCACCGCCTGCATCGCTACCGATGTCGTACAGCACGGCATTCACCCACAACGTAGGGTTGCCCACCCGTGTGAGCTTGATGAACCGCATCGGCACCGTAGTGGTAACGACCGTGAAGATCCACGAAGTTGAATTCGTGCTAATGGTGTCCAAGGCCGTGAATGGCCCGGCCCCGGCAAGGGCGGCGCCTACGCCAAGTTTTGCCGAGGTGGAGTTCGACCGCCAGCGGATAACCACGCTTCCCCCGGCCGGAATCGTGTCGCTGAAGCCGAGAACGACATTGGCGCCCGCGCCGCCGTTGAAATGTGCGCTATCCCCGTAGAGCGCGGTGCCGAAAACCCCGGTGGGTGCAGATAGGCCGCTGTATGAATACACGGAGACCGTATGGTCTTGTATGTGTGGAAGCAGAAATGAATTCAGGTCCACCGATGGGTCGCTGGAACAAAACGGTCCCGGTGCAGCGAAATCACTGGGGTCCCGGAAGGAAACGGTTACATTGAAGCTGCAGGTAACGGTGAGGCCCGCGCCATCCGTGGCCGTGTACGTAACGGGCGTTGTGCCCATGATAAAGGTGCTGCCCGGTGCAGGCCCAGCGGTTTGCGTAATGGAGGCACCCGTGCAGTTGTCCGAAACGGTGGGCACCGTCCAAGACACAATGGAGTTGTCCGTGAAGCCGCTCACACTGATGTCGCCAGGGCAGCCCGAGATCACCGGTGGACGGATATCCTGAGGCGTTACGGTGACCGTGTCGCTCGAAACCGATGCGCATCCCGCCGTGGTGGACGTGGTAGTGACCTTGGTCACATCATTTACGGGACTCAAATTCACTGAACTGGTGTTCCCCCCGAAGAGCGTCCATGGCCCGCCGTTAACGCTCGCTTTCCAAGCGATGGTACCGCCACTTTGGCCGCTTAACGGAACAGTGAACAACCCACCGGGGCATACGCTACCACCTGTTAACGTACCGGCGATGGGAGGTGCGCCCACAATGATTTGATCGGTGGTGCTTTGTGCGCCTACGGCATAGACCACGCTAACATTCCCGCTATATGCCGCAGGGTTGAACATGTTTCCAGGTGCTCCGGCGATGGTCCAACTGCCGCCGGTATCGCTCCCGTAATCGTACAGCACGCCATCCACCGCGAATTCGGAGCCGGTCATCGCCCGCAGACTAACGTAGTTTGTGAGTGTCGTAGTGATGATCGAAGTGTATTTCCAGTTCCCCGTGCTTGTGCTGATGTTGCCCAAGTCGGTGAACAGGCCAACGCCAACATTCGAGGCACCGACGTTCAATGTGGCGGTTCCCGCCGTGGTCCTCTTCCAACGGATAATCAATTTTTGGCCCGCGGGTACGGTGTTTTGCAGTTTGATCACGGCCTCATAGCCGGCTTGGAACGTGGCGCCATTGCCTGGAGCACCAGCGCCCATGGCCGCGCTGGCCGCGCCCGTATTGCTGAACCCCACTACGGATGTAACGGATTCGCCATGCCCGCTTACATGCGGGATCAAATAGTTGTTGAGATCGACGACCGCATCTGTTTTGCAGAACGGGCCAGGTACTTTGAAGCTGCTGCGTTGCCGCAGGTTTATTGAAACCGTGAATGAGCAATTCGCCGTGTTGCCGGACGCATCCACGGCCTGGTAGGTTACGGTGGTAACGCCCAACGGAAAGGCGGATCCCGGTGCCGGACCGGCAATGCGTGTTACAGTGGTGCTGCTGCAGTTATCGCTTGCGGTGGGGGGTGTCCAATTGGCGATGGCGGTGCAATCCGGGCCATCGCTGAGCACAATGCTGGCGGGGCAGTTTGCGATTACCGGTGCCACGTTGTCCGTTGGCGTCACGGTTATGGTATCGCTCGAAACCGGTGCGCACGTGCCGGAGGTGGATGTGGTAGTGACCTTGGTCACGGACGTAACGCCGGTCAAATTCACCGAACTGGTGTTTCCGCCGAACGTTGTCCACGTGGATCCGCCGTTGGTGCTCATTTTCCAACTGATGGTGCCGCCACTTTGGCCGCTCAGTGCCGCCGTGTAATCGCTGCCGGGGCAGATCGCCACGTTGCTCCCCAAGGTGCCTGCCACGGCGTTCGGCGGAATGGTTACCGTTACAGCTGCCATGGCCGTCGGGCAAGGTGAGGCGGCCGTAACGGAGTAGGTGTACGTGCCTGCGGAATTCGTCCCCGGCGTGAAGGTGCCCCAACTGCCACCGGAAAGGGCGGGCGACCATGTGCCCCCGGGGTAGGGCGTACCCCCGAGCTGGTTAACGAGGTTTACGGATGCATCTGAACTGCATAGCGTAATGGATGCATTTGTGCCGGCACTAACCGGTGCTACTATGGTGACGGTGGTGCTTGCGCTTTGCGGGCATGCACCTGCGGTGGTGTAGGTAATGGTGTATGTGCCCGGCGAGGCCGTGCTCGTACTGATCTTGCCATTGGAGTTTAGGCCACTGCCGAGGCTGGGGCTGCTGCTAAAACTGCCTCCCGACGGGGTGGCAGTTGGCGATGGCGTATTACCCGTCCCCTTGCAATAGTTGGCCGCTGAATAGGCGAGCACGGGAACTACCGTGTCCAACACCGTGATCACCTGCGAACAAAGAGCGGTTTCACTTCCTCCGGTCACCGTCCAGGATACCGTGGTACTTCCCACCGGATATGTGCCCGAGGCATTAGCGGAGTTATTAAAGGTGTTGACGATTGTATAGGAAGGACCCGTGCTGCCTGTCGGGTTGGACCAGTTGCTCGAGCAGCCATTCAACGCGAAATTGTTCAATGTGGCGGTGTTGTTGCCTCCGCTCGAAGCCTTGTCGTTCACCGTGACAAGGCCTGCATTATTTCCGCAGGGCGTGCCTTGGTCAAAAGGATAATAGACTCGGAGCCCCGAAGTGTTGGACGACGTGGTGTTGGCCATGTCGGCGGCGATTTCCGCGGCATTGCGCACCTTGGTCCAGATCCGCAGGTCATCTATGGAGCCGTTGAAGTAGTTATTTATTACTGATATGCGACCAATCAGCAAATTATCCGTGCCATTAAAACTGATGGATGTGGCTGAAGTGGATATGCTGTTCAAAACGCCATTGATATAGAGCTTCATTGTACCGCTGCTCTTTTCCCGTGTACAAGCAACGTGGATCCAATTCCCGGAATTGACACTGTCCAACGATTGGATCGTGACATCATTGGGGATGACAGTTATATAATAACCCGTTCCGAAGGCCAGTTTATTGCCCAACATGGAGATGCCGAAATGGCCCACTCCGAGATTGTTCCAATCAACGATACCAGCACCGTTCCACCACGTCGAACCATTTCCCCCCACTTGTGTGGTCTTCATCCAAAATTCGATCGTAAAATCGTCCGTGACCGGGTTTGGCAATGATGCATGGTCAGTCGCCCCTTCCAAATTCAGCACCGTGTCCAAATTGGCTGTCACAATAGCTCCGGAGACCGTTGGCGGCGCAACGGTCACATTAGCGTTGCACGCTCCGGCGGATACATAAACGGTGTCATTCCCGCTGCAGACCGCAGTAAGCCCCGGAGGGCCGCCCGGCAGTTCCGGTAGCGCCATGCCTTGCATGGGCCAAACGAGCGAAACAACCATGGCCACAAGCACCAAAAGCCCGCCAAATAGGCGGGTCTTAGTGCGCGGGGTTCCCGCGTTTCCTGGCAAAAAAGGCAACTTTGGCACGGTCATGCCCACGGTTCTACGCGGAATGCAGGCAAGAGGTTCCCCGCACGGCTTCGCCATGAAGGCAGCTTAGTCGAAGATGAACGAGTTGTGGGGGGCGATTAAAATCCACGTTGGATACCCGCGTGAGCTGTGGGAGCATTTGTACTTCACCCGAAAAGGCCATGCTGCGTGGCCTTCAGCAGCTTATAAGTGATGCTTCAAGCCCCGTCGCTCAAGTCTTCCTGCTTCACCCGGCCGCGCTGCATGCCGGCGTAGCGATCCAACTGGTTCCGCAACCGGTGAAAGCGGTAAAAGCCCACCACCAGCGATAGCACACAAATAAGGAGTGCCAAGTAACCAACATAGCGCAGATCGCCATAGCCTTCTACTTGGATCAACGCTATTCCACCGATCAACAGATACAAAGAAGATCGGATGTAGCTCAGCAATGTCCGCTCATTGCTCAAGCGCGTCCGCTCCAAAGCCAAATGGTCGCGCAAGATCAGCGGCTCACGGTTAGTGAACGTCGGGTGCATCAGTCGGAGCCTGCGCTGGAGCCGGTAGAGGCGCGTGTTCATGGTGGGAAGGTAAGCCGGATGCGCGGTGTCGATGTTCGTGTACGCTCCGGGGGCTGATCCACGGCACCTGCCTATTTCCCTGTAGCCGGTATCTTGCCAAACCTTCAACTCCGAAAAATCCGCTATGCTCCATTCACGCTCTACCCTCGTCCCCATTTTTACGGTTCTCACCTTCCTCACCGCTCAAACCGCCAGTGCGCACGAGGGCATGTGGGTGCCCACGCTGCTCAAAGCGATCGAGGGCGACATGCGCACGGAGGGATTGCAGATCTCCGCGGAGGACATTTACAGCATCAACAACGGCTCGCTGAAGGATGCCGTGGCGCTTTTCGGCAGTGGTTGCACGGCCGATGTGGTGAGCACTCAAGGGCTGATCCTTACCAACCACCATTGCGGCCGCAGCTCCATTCAAAACAACAGCACGCTGGAGCACAACTACCTGCGCGACGGCTTCATGGCCGCAACGCTGGCCGACGAACTGCCCAATGCGGGCCTGTCCGTCACTTTCATGGTGCGCATTGAAGATGTTTCGCAACGCATCAACGCTTTGCTGAATTCCGGAATGGGAGAGGAGGAGCGCTATGCAGTTGCCAAGCGCGAAGGAGCGGCCATCATTGCGGAAGCGCTGGAAGGTAACAAGTTCGATGCCGTGGTGCGCCCGTTCAACTACGGCAACAGCTGGTTCCTCATTGTGAGCGAGACCTTCCGCGACATCCGCTTGGTGGCCGCGCCGCCGGAAGGCATCGGCGAGTTCGGCGGTAACGCCGATAACTGGATGTGGCCCCGCCAAACCGGCGATTTCAGCGTGTTCCGCATCTATGCTTCCCCGGAAAATTTGCCGGCTGAATACGCTGCGGAGAACAAGCCCTTTACACCACGCCGTTCCATTGCCATCGACATGGGCGGCGCGCAGGCCGGTGAGTTCGCAATGATCTATGGTTTCCCCGGAACTACGCAGTACTACATCCCCAGCTACGGCGTGGAACAAGTGATGAGCATGTCCGACCCGTTGCGCATCGCGATGCGCGGCGCAAGCCTCAACGTGATCACTGCGGCCATGAACGCCGATGCGGCCACGAAAATTCAGTACTATTCCAAACGCGGCAGCATTGCCAACGGCTGGAAGAAGTGGCAAGGTGAGCTCCAGGGATTGACTGCCTTAGGCACCGTGGCTAAAAAACAAGCCGAAGAAGCCGAATTCCTGCGCCGGGCTACCGGCATGCCCGAATACGCCGGTATACTGCCCCGCCTGGAAAAACTCTACGCCGAGCAAGCACCGTATGCCCAAGCCCGCGACCTCTTCAGCGAATTCATCTACAACGGCGCCTACTTGCCACGCTTCGCAGCCGGTTTCAGTAAACTGATCGAAGGCCGTGATACCATCAGTAAAGCCGTGGCCGAAGCCGAAGTGAAACGCCTGCGCGCCAGTGCCAGCGCATTCTTCAAGAACTACAACGCAACGGTGGACCACGATGTGTTTGCCGCGCAATTGCCGCTCGTGTTGGAGTACCAAAGCTCACTATTGGCAACGCCCGCTTTGCAAGCCGTGCAAACCAAGTTCAACGGAAACGCACAACGCTATGCCGACGACCTTTTCGCCCGCAGTGTTTTCACAGACAGCCTAAAACTCTTCCGTCTGCTGGATCATTACTCCAAAAAGAGCGCGAAAAAAATGGCCCAAGATCCCGCCTATCAACTCGGTAATTCCGCCAGCACAACCTATACGGATAAGATCCGCCCGCGCTACAATGCCATCAGCGACAGCCTCGATGCCGCATTGCGCACATGGTCCAAAGGTTTGATCACTTTGTTCCCCGAAAAGACCTGGTGGCCCGACGCCAACCTCACCCTACGCGTCAGCTACGGCAAGGTGGAAGGCACTTTCCCGCAGGACGGACTGGCCTATTTGCCCTTCACCACACTGGATGGCGTAATGGCGAAGTACGTCCCGAACGACCCGGAGTTCAACGTGCCGCAAAAGCTCATCGACCTCTACAATGCTAAAGACTACGGCCCTTACGCCACCGACGGCGAAATGCGCACCTGCTTCCTCTCATCCCTGCATACCACGGGAGGCAACAGCGGTAGCCCCGTATTCAATGGCAAGGGCGAGCTGATCGGCATCAACTTCGACCGCACATGGGAAAGCACCATGAGCGACATCCAGTTCGACCCCGCCATCTGCCGCAACATTTCCGTGGACATCAAGTACGTCCTCTTCGTGATCGACAAATTCTTGGGCGGAAAGCGCCTGGTGGATGAAATGGAGCTGGTAGGGATGGATGGTGAAAAGGTTGATGGCGCTGATGGGGCTCCACATGTTATTGAATTGCCGTTGCACCGTTGAAGAAGTTGTTAGTTGTTAGGCGTTCTAAAGCCCTCATCCCCCTTCCCCTTCTCCCAAGAAGAAGGGGTGACTCGCTTTGCTTGTCACGTTGGACTTGCCAGAACAGTGCTGTTTGCCGGGCGGCCTCAATGTGCCTTCGGGGCGAGGGTTAGCGAGCCGGTCCGTGCTTTTAGCGCATAGAATAAAGTGCAACAGCCAACGAACATTCCGCCGCACAAACGCGTCAGAAGTAGGACAGGCACGTGTAACCCGATGGACCCCGTAGCCGGACCTGACTACTGAGAATGGACAACTAACAACAGACAACTAAAAATGTGGACAGAAGAAAACAACAAGCTTCAACGGAGCTTCCAATTCAAGAACTTCAGCGAGGCATTCGCCTTTATGGCCCGCGTAGCGTTGGCCGCCGAGAAGATGAACCATCACCCCGATTGGAGCAACATTTACAACAAAGTGGACATCAAACTATATACGCACGATGCCGGAAATACAGTCACGGAAAAGGACCGGAAGCTGGCTAAGGTGATCGATGGGATCGTGGGGTAGTAGTTGTCAGTTCTCCAGCGTTACGCAACGGCACGCTTGTAGTGACGAAAGCAAGTCCCCCAAAAAGAAGTGCGGCCACAGCGAATAAACGCCGGGCCGCACCCTAACAACAAAAAACGGAACTCACTTCACCACCTGCACGTCCGCGCTGATGTTCAACACAGTCTGCGAAGGCACTGTATTAGCCGTTATCGTTATGGTCTTCATCTGCTGTCCTTCCTGCTTACCAGGCTTGTACACCACGTTGATCTCGCTGCTCGCGCCGGGGGCAATGGGGTGCTTTGGATAATCGGGAACGGTGCAACCGCAGCTTCCCACGGCATTGGTGATCACCAACGGTTCCTTACCGGTGTTGGTGAACTTGAACGTGTACGCGTTCTCGCTGTCCTGCATCACCTTGCCGAAATCGTGCTTGTCCGCCTTGTAGCCGATGGTGGTGGTGGGGCCGTCGTAAGGTGCGGGTTCGGCTTGCACGGGCGGGGTCAACGGGTCGAAGGTGCTCTTGCTCGGCGGCGGGATCGCAGGAGCCGCAGGCTTCGCAGCCACTGGCGCGAAGGTTTGTATGCCGTTGGGTGCATTGCGCTGGCCAATGGCCATGAATACCACGCCGGCCGCGATGATGGCCAGTAGTGCGATCTTGATGTTGTCCTTCATTGTACGGTGTGTTTGGCTTTTAGCGCCGCGAATTTAAGAGTTGTTTTTGGCAGTTGGCAGGGCAGTGGCAGTCGGCAGTCCCGGTACCCGATACGTTGTACCAGAAACTAAATCACCACCAAAAGCTTCAGATCATCCTCGATCATAACGGTCCGGGTTACTACGCCTTCGTTAAGTTTCGGCGAAGCACGTTCAGCGTTCCCAACCCGATCACCAGATCACCGCTCGGCCAGCTTCGTTCGCTGCAGGTCATCATCCCCGATCACACGCAACGCTTCTTCGTAACTGCGATCCACCGGATTGTCCGCATTGATCACTTCCCAATAAGCGCTGGTGTCCCAAACGTCGCGTGCTATCAATGCTTTTAGGCGTAAGTCCACCACGGTCATGGAGCGCGCCATGCCTGTGCTATCCGGCTCTACGCCTTGCTTTTCGGCCAATGCGTTCAGTGAGTCGTGCAGATCGGTGCCAACTTGGAAATTCTTGCGGAAGGCTTCCACGTCCTTATAGTTGTGCAGGAGCTCGCTCCGGTGCTTGTCCACGTAGTTGATGGCTGCCGTGTTGGTGATGCCTTTGCGCACCAATTGGCCGAACCAGACCGAGCTCAAGCTGGTGTCGATGGGCACGAAAATATCCGGCGTGATACCGCCGCCGGCATAAACGACGCGCTTGTTGTTGGTGAAGAACCGTGCCGTGTCCTGTACATGGATGCTGTCCGCATTGGTGAGCTCGCCTTCGCTCAACCGGTCCATGCCTTCATGGCGGTACGCGTCAAGGCCGTCAGCATAGCTTTTCTGGATGCACCTGCCGCTTGGCGTGTAATAGCGCGATACTGTCAGGCGCACTGCGGAACCGTCAGGAAGCGTGACGGGCCGTTGCACCAAGCCTTTGCCAAAGCTGCGACGCCCAACGACAAGGCCGCGGTCCCAGTCCTGCACAGCACCCGTGACGATCTCACTGGCACTTGCGGAACCTTCATCAACCATCACGACCAATCGGCCTTTCTCAAAATCGCCATCCTTGGTGGCGTAGGTGTTTTCACGAGGCGTGGTGCGGCCTTCCGTGTACACGACCAGCTTGCGGTCGTCGAGGAACTGGTCCGCCATTTCAATCGCGGAGCGCAAGTAGCCGCCGCCGTTGCCTTGAAGGTCCAGGATGAGGTCTTTCATGCCCTGCTTTTTCAGCATGGCCATTTTTGTGTCGAACTCTTCGGTGGTGGTGGCACCGAAGCGGCTCACCTTGATATAGCCCACGCCCGGTGCGGCCATGTAGGCGGCTTCCACGCTGTAAATGGGGATCTTGTCCCGCGTGATGGTGAAGTCCAGCGGGTCCTTTTCACCGGGGCGTACGATCCGAACGTCCACCTTGGTGCCCTTTGGACCGCGTAGCAGCTTGATGACGTCCGAGTTCTTTATGCCGATACCCGCAACGATGGAGGAATCAACCTTCACTATGCGGTCGCCAGCATGGATACCCACGCGCTCACTGGGGCCGCTGGCGATGGCGTCCACCACGTAGATGCTGTCCTGCAAAATGTTGAACTGGATCCCAACGCCTTCGAAGTTGCCTTTCAGCGGTTCGTTCACTTCCTCCAGGTCTTCCTTGGGGATGTACACGCTGTGCGGATCCAGCTCGGCAAGCATGCTCACAATGGCCTTGTCCACCAACTTGTCGTCATCCACACTGTCTACGTACATGCGGTCGATCTGGTACAACAGGGCCTGTAATTTGTTGGAGGCCGCATTGGGTTGGGCAAAAGAGGGGAGTGCCGCCACGACGGCCAGTAAGAACAAGAGTTTTTTCATCAGGGGGAAGGTTCCACGGGGACAAGACTGCAACTGCTGTGCCGGAAGAAGCGTGAATTTAACGTATACGGGGCGAAGAGGTTGCCTCAAGTAGGGTTAAGCGATGTTAAGTGAGGGAGCGGGTGAGGTTGGTTTTTACCGCAATGACGCTACGCATGCCTCCGGCAGCCATGGACGCAACGCTTTCGCAATGTTTTTTTTGGACGCAGAGGCGTGGAGGCGCCGAGAGGAGTTTTACCGTAACGGTGCTACGCATGCCTCCGGCAGCCAGGGACGCAACGGTTTCGCAACGTCTTTTTACCAAGAAGGCCAGGTCGGGAACGAAGGAACCACAGGCGAGCCGACGTCGTGGCAGCGGCATTGAATTTTCTGATCGTCTGATTTTCTGATCGTCTAATCTTCGATCAAAGCCCAAAAAGAAACGTGCCGCCTTGTTTGATCACGCCCTTGCGCCATTTCTCCTTCCGCACCAGTTTTCCGTTCTCGTAATATTTCCATGAACCGTGCTTTTCGCCGTCCTTATAGTGGCCAACAATGCCTTGGCTGCGGAACGCCCAGGTGCCGTCGCGCTTACCCATGCGATACTGGCCTTTCACGGTGATGCGGCCCAATGGATCATATTCCGTCCAGTCGCCGTGGAGCGAGCCCCAGCCGTAAACTGCGAAGATCAAAGGCTTTCCATCCGGATAGTAGGCGCGATAAATGCCGCTGGGCTTGCCGCGTTTGTAGTCGATCTGCACCGCCGTGCGTGTGGTGTCGAATGCGTATTTGCCTTCGAGCCGGAAGCGCTCAACATCCTGCATTGGCGCGTATTCCACAGCGTACGCAACGGTGGCGTCGTTGGTGGTGATGTACAGTGAATCGGGTTGCGCGCTGGCGATGCTGCTGAACAGCAATGCCGCGATGAAGGTCGATTTATGGAGCATGCCGGGTGGAAGGGGAGGAGGCGCCGCGCACCACCGTGAAGGTGCGTTGCTCGCGGTCGCCATGTTGATCGGTCAAAGTTAACCGGTGTTGCCCGGCTTCCGGACTTAACGCCATGCGGTGCTCGCCCGAAGTGGTGCCGAGGAAGGTGCCGTCGAGGTCCCAGTACAGCACTACGTGTGGGTCGCGGTGCGCCACTTCCGCCACCATGCTGCCCACGGTGCCGTCGAGTTGTACAGGAATAAGGATGGTGCCACGCTCATCAGGATATAGGATCTCCATGGCCTGCCCGTGTCCGATGGAAAGGCCCGGAAGTGGCGGTGGAAGCGGCTTGTAAGCGGGTTGGCGTTCCATATAGTAATGTTCCATCGCCGGTGGAAGTTGGAACCACGAAGTGCCGTTTCCTGTGCCGCTGGCCAGTTGGTGCGTCCCTGTAGCATCGAGCCAAACGCGGCGGTGGTAAGGGCAAAGCTGTGTCCGCAACCCTTGCGGCGACACCCACGCGGTGTCCACTTGCGGGCAGTCGCGGTTGGCACGAAAGCCCGTGGTGCGGCACAACGCGGTGCGCGTCATTTCGTCGTACGGAGCCTCGAACGCGGCATCGCTTGCGGGCAACATATTGAACAGGTCGAAGAGCAGCGGCGCCGCGGCCAAGGTGCCGGTAAGGCCCGGCCTGCCTTCGCCGCTGGCGTTGCCGGTCCACACCGCGATGCAATACTTCGCCGTTAGCCCGATGGCCCACGCGTCCCGGTGCCCGAAGCTTGTGCCGGTCTTCCAAGAGATGCTGCGCGATCCCGCAAATTGCTTCCACCCTTGTTCGGCTTCTGGACGGGCTGTTTCCCGCAGCGCTTTCAATGTGAACCAAATTGAACTGGCGCTCAATACGGGCACCTTTTCCGCAAGCGGTGAACGTTCCAATTCCACATCGGCTTCCGCAGCCAATACGAATGGCGCATGCACATCGCCCTGCCGATAGGCCATGCCCATGCGCCCGAAATTCCGCAATACGCGCCCCATGCTGGAATACGCACCGGCCAGTTCCCACGGTGTGCTTTCCGCGCCGCCTACTATTAAGGACAGTCCGTAATCATCAGCGCTGCGGTCGATGCCGTTCATGCCCATGGCCCGCAAGAGCCGCAACGTGCGATCGATGCCGTGCGCATGCAGCGCGCGCACGGCGGGCACGTTCAGCGAGCGGCTCAGTGCTTCCGAGGCGGGCACTGCGCCGTTGTAATGCTCGTCGTAGTTGCGCGGTGCGAAGCCGTTGTAGCGCGTGGGGATGTCGGCCACCAGCATGTCCGGCAACAACTCGCCGCTTTGCAACATGTCCGCATAGAGGAATGGTTTCAGCACACTGCCGGTGCTGCGCCGCGCTCGCACGATGTCCACATTGCCCGCATGCGCTGCTCCCGCACCGCTGAGATTGCCCACGTATGCCAGCACGCGCCCGGTGGCCGTTTCCAAAATGATCGCTGCCGCGTTGTGAACTTCGTTCGCCAACAAACGCCCCGCATAGCGGTCGGCTGCTTGCGTGGCACGGTCTTGCAATTCACCGTCCACGGTGGTGCGCAGGATCTCGCCATCATGCCCTTGGCTTTGTAAAGTGGACAACAAATGCGGAGCACGTTGCGGCAGTGCCTTAGGTCCTTCAGGCAACGGTTCTTCTTTGGCCAACGACCATTCCGTACTGTCGATGGCATGCACCGCCAACAAGCGCGACAACAGCCGGTCGCGTTTGTTCCGCAAGGCATCGTGGCCCTTGCCCGGATAGATGGCAGAAGGTGCGTTCGGCAATATAGCAAGAGTGGCACTTTCACTCCAGCTCAAGCGTTCCGCCGGGCGACCGAAGTAGCGCCATGCCGCGGCGTCCAAGCCCACCACGTTGCCGCCGAAAGGCGCGTGCGCTGCGAAGAGTTCCAAAATCTCGTCCTTGTTCATGCGCAGCTCGATCCGCAAGGCGAGCAGGGCCTCGATGAACTTTTCGCCATACGTGCGCGACTGGTTGCCGCGCGCCATCCGCGCCACCTGCATGGTGATGGTGCTGCCACCGCTCACCACGCGACCCGCCATACGGTTCTGTTGCCAAGCACGCACCAATGACTGCGGACGGATACCCCAGTGCGACTGGAAGTGCCGGTCTTCAAACTGTACCAGGCAAATCGCAAAACGCTCCGGAACCGCTTCGCCAGGCGGAAAACGCCACTGCCCATCATCCGCCACGGTGGCGCCCAACATGTGCGCGTCTTTGTCCAGTAGCACCGTACAGTATGGATCGGTGAACAACGGCGCCATGGGCCACCACCGCGCCCAAGCGAGGAGCACCGCCAAAATGCCCAATGCGATCCAGGATCGGCGAAGGATTGTTTTACGGATCTGCGGAAATCGCATCTGGTGAAGGCGCTAAAGATCCGCGTTTGATCTCAATCCGTTGTCACACGTGGTCGTGTACGACCACGGAGGATGCTCTAGGGTACCCTAAAGCCGATGGAGCAAGGATGCCTTTGCAACTTCACGGTGTACCATTGTAGCTTGCAACCCCTTACAAAGAACCACCCATGCTTCGATCGCTATTTTCCTCCGCCATGCTCGGCTTGGCGCTTTCCTCCATTGCACAGGTTTCCAGCGGCGGTACGCCCTACAGTCTGCGCGCCGGGCTTACAATGGCTGATATACCTACCGTTGAAAGCGCCCGCTTCGATGCCGAGGCGGTTGCCTTGGAAGATGCGCGTCGCGATAACGCACAGAAAATCCCGGCCTATGGCCTTGTGCTGGCCGTGAACGCCGATCTGTACAATGCGGGCAAGTGGACTGACTTGCCGAACGGTGACCGCGTTTGGCGTGCTCGCATCTCCAGTACCGGGGCATTGGCCACGGAACTTTACTTCGACATGTTCCTGCCGCAAGGTGCGTCCTTGTTCGTGTACAGCCCCGACGGCAAGCAGCAGTTGGGCGCGTTCACCTCCTACAACAATTCCGATGACGGCAGTTTCGCAACGGGCTTGATCGATGGGGAAAGTTCCATTGTGGAGTACTACGAACCGCAAACGCAATTGGGCATGGGCCGGTTAACGGTGAAATCCGTTGGGCATGCGTACCGCATGGCCGGGAGCGCCATGAGCGATCCCTGCGAGGTGGACGTGAACTGTACCGAAGGCGCGAATTGGACCGCTCAACGGGATGCTGTTGTGCGCATCAGCGTGTTGGACGGTGGGTTCAACTATTGGTGCAGTGGGGCGTTGGTGAACAACCTGGCGCAGGATTGTAAACCGTATTTCCTAACGGCCAAGCATTGCGGTGAAGCCACGACCGCCGCAGACTTCAACCAATGGAAGTTCTACTTCAACTACGAAAAGCCAAGCTGCGGTTCAGGCGTCGCTACACAGGCACATTCCATGACCGGCTGCACCAAGCGCGGTGACAGCAACGACAACAACAACGGCAACATCAGCGGCTCCGACTTTTTGTTGCTGGAAGCCAACACACCCGACATTCCCACCAACTACACCGCGTACTGGGCCGGATGGGATGCGAACAACGCAGCGACCGCAGGCGGTGTTGGAATCCACCATCCCGCCGGTTCACAGAAGAAGATCAGCACCTTCACCGTTACGCCCGGAAACAGTTCATGGAGCGGTGTGCCCGGTACGCATTGGACGCTCACTTGGGCAGGTACCGCGAACGGTCATGGCGTTACCGAAGGCGGTTCTTCCGGGTCCCCGATCTTCAACAATGCACAACGGATCATGGGTACGCTAACTGGTGGAGCTTCCTGTTGCGTTGCCGGGGATTGTGGACCTTTCACCGGGCCGACCGCTTCAGACCTGTATGGCAAAATGAGCTACCACTGGCAAAGCGATCCCGGGCCCACGAACCAAAAACTGAAGACTTGGCTCGATCCCGCAAGCACTGGCCTGCTTACCATGGACGGCAGTTATGATCCCTGCGGCAACGGTAATGGCAACGGCATCGGTGAACATGCAACAGCACAAGTTTCCATCGGACTTTGGCCGAACCCTGCCACGAACAGCGTGGAGGTCTCCTTGCCGAAGGACTTCACCGGTGATGCAAGCATTGAGCTAGTGGACGCGCTTGGCCGTGTTGTGCAAAGCCGCGCGATCAACGCGAACGCACCATTGAAATTGGAACTTGCGCGGGAAGCCGCAGGCGTCTATTCAGTGCGTGTGTTGCGCTATGGTGCCACCATGGGCACGGCACGAATGGTGGTGCAACGTTGATCAACGCAACTACATTCAACGTTCGGAAATGATAGCGAACGGGCAAGCGCTCCATCGTTCAACGATGGAGCGTTTCGCGTTTCGTATTACTCGTTGTGTTCCAATTTGGCTGGCATCGGCTGCACCGAAGTATCGGACCCCAACATGTCTACCACAAGTTTGCGCACGCCGTACTTTCCTTTCAACGTGATGCGGCTTAACTCACCTTCTTCCTGCGTTGCAAATCGCTGGATATCGATGTCCGTGGTGTCGGTGAATGCCTGCGGCCAATCTTTTTCACTTGCGCAATGAGCTGCGGTGTGGTGAACTGTTCCGTGGTTTCAAACAGCGGTGAGATCATCACCGTGGGGCCGTTGCGCCAGTTGCCAATGGCGTAACTGTAAATCGCGTTTTGTGCGTGTACACTGGTAATGCAGGCAACAAGCACTAAGGTGAAGATCGTTTTCATCGCATCTTTTTTTCGGTGTTGCAAAGATGAGGCCGGATCATGTTTGTTGAGAAATTGACAAAGCATCGTTGATTTCTATTTGCATGGCACTGATCATCGCTTGATGATGCGTCGTTGATTTGGCACCAACAAAAACCAACACAATGGCAAAGAAGAAAGCAGCAGCGAAGAAGAAGGCCGCCCCTAAGAAGGCCGCTAAGAAAGCAGCGCCGAAGAAGGCAGCCGCCAAGAAGCCAGCAGCCAAGAAGGCAGCTAAGAAGAAAGTGGCTAAGAAGAAAGCCGCTCCGAAAAAGGCCTCTGCCAAGAAGCCAGCAGCCAAGAAAGTTGCTGCAAAGAAGCCTGCCGCCAAGAAGAAGGTGGCTAAGAAGAAGTAATTCTTCTTACTACTTCGGGCATCGGCCCGAAAGGTTTCATGTAAACGTGCAAAGGGCTTCCGCAAGGAGGCCCTTCGCACGTTATAGCATTTCGTGTTGACGCGCCGCCTGCCTACAGGTTACGGTGTTTCCGCTACATCCACCAACACAAAGGTGCCGGGCAACAAGGCTGATCTTGCCTTTGGATTTTTTGGAGTAGGAGCAGGCTTAGGTCCAAACTTCGCAGTGGGCAAGTAAGAAGTGGTGCATGCGCGTATCGATCGCGATGGTGCGCGCACCCTTTGCGTGGGCACCGTGGCAAGCACATGGAATTTGTCGGCGCCGTCTTCCTGCACTATAGTTAATGTGCCATCCCCATTGGGAGCGAAAGCCCGTTTTGTACCGGGATCGTAAGCCGCGCCGTCAACACCTTCTCCAATGGGCACCGTGGTGATCACCTTCCCGCTTTGCGCGTCCAACATCACCATCATTTTGTTGGCACAGTTGCTGAAGAGCCGGTGCGTCGCTACGTCAATCGCCAAACCCGTGGGGCCTTCACCGGGAGCTAACGGCCAGCTATGTTCCACTTTCCAAGTAGTTGTATTGATCGCGCAGACCATGTTTTCGTCTTCAAGGTTCACTTAGACATGCCCTTCGCCATCGCTTACTGCAAGCTCGGGATTGCCGGGTAACGCTATGTTGGTGATGACTGTATTCGTCCCCGCATCAATTACCGTTGCGTTGGCGCTGTGCCCATTGAAATCAACCACAGCATGGGAAAATGGATCATAGATGATGGCATCGGGACTAACGCCGTTGACCTTTACATGGGCCAGCACGCGGTAGCTTTCAAGATCGAAGACGAGCACCGAGGAGTCCTTGCCGCAGCTTATAAATCCCTTCTCTTCTTCTGGTGCGATCGCTATGCCGTGTACGCCCTTGGTGTCCGCGATGGTGGCGAGCAGCTCCCCGGTTTTTCCATCCACAACGTTGGTTTCCATGCCGTGCGAAAGGAAGACGCGACCGGTGGCCTCATCCACGGCAAGCAGGTCCCAATGGCCATCACCCGGCACCGAAAATTTGTTGACGATATGGTAGCCGTCCTGCGCAATACTGGCGTGGCCCACGAGAAGTGCGAAGCAAAGACCGGAGATCTTCGTTTTCATGCTGGTTTCGTTTTAGTCGGTTCAGTTCTTTGAAGACGATTGCGCATCTTTTTCACCGCGATGCACCAGCCGCAACATGCTGGGCAACACAATAAGCAACAGCGGCAGCGCGAGGATAAATCCGCCGATCACCGCGATGGCCAATGGCCGGTGCAATTGCGCGCCCGCACCGATGCCCAGCGCGATGGGCGACAATGCGGCGATGGCGCCGAGCGCGGTCATCAGCTTAGGTCGCAGGCGCGTGCCGATGGCATGGCGAAGTGAATCGTCCACGCCTTGCTCCTTACGGTTGTGCGCGTACTGGAGGTAGGTGAAGATGGCGTTCTCACCAATGATGCCGACGATCATGATGATGCCGGTGTAGCTGCCCACGTTGAGCGCCGTGCCAGTTAGGAAGAGCGCCAGTATGCAGCCGCAGACGCCGAAGAGCGCGATGCCCAGCATCACCAAGGCTACGCGCAGGTCGCGGAACAGAAAGAGCAGTACGATGAGCACCAACATGCTCGCAGCCCCCAGGATCATCAAGAGTTCGTGGAAGCTTTGTTGCTGCTCCTTGTATGCGCCACCGTATGAAATGTGGTAGCCCAACGGCAGTGCGACGTCCTTGCGGATACCTGCTTGAATGTCCTTCATCACGCTGCCAAGGTCGCGGCCGTTGAGGCGTGCTGTCACGGGCACCATGGGCTGCAGATCCTCGCGCTCGATCTCGGCCTCGCCGGGTTTAACACTGATCCGCGCGACCTGTGATGCGGAGACCAATGCTCCGCCGGGCAGGAAGACGCGCGCCTGTTCCAGATCGCTAAGCGAAGTGGTAGCGGCGTGGGGATAGACCATCCGCACCGGTGTGACAAGTTCGCGCTCGTACACCTGGCCAACATTGGAGCCTTGCAACTGCGTAGTGAGCTGGTCGTTGAGGCCCTGCGGTGTTAGCCCACGCCGGGCAAGGGCCTGATCGTTCGTGCGGATGTCCACAGAAGGACCGGCGATGATGATACCGTCGAAGACGTCCGCGGTGCCCGGCACGCCTTCCACCACGTGTGCCACCTTTTTCGCCGAGGCCTGCAGCTGGTGCTGGTCGTTGCCGAAAACCTTGATCTCGATGGGCTGCGTGCTGCTCATCAGGTCGCCGAGCATGTCCCCGATCACTTGGCCGAAGTCGATGCGCAGTACGGGTTGTGAAGCCTCGAAGCGTCGGCGGATGTCATCGATCACTTCGGTGGTGCTGCGTATCCGGTCCTTCTTCAATTGGATCAGGTAGTCGCCGTAGTTGGGCTCGGTGATGAAGAATCCCATCTGCGTACCGGTGCGGCGGCTGTAGCTCTGGATCTCCGGAACGGCGCCGAAGGTCTTCTCGGCCTCGCGCAACATGCGGTCTGTTTCCTCCAACGAAGTACCGGGCGGCGAGGTGTAGTCCAGAACGATCGAACCCTCGTCCATCTCCGGCAGGAAGCCCGTTTCCAAATGCTGCGCAGCGAAATAGGAGAGGATGCCGATCAACGCCAGAAAGCCGAAGCTGAGCCAAGGTTTCCGGATGAACCAACGCACCCAAAGGCCATCATCCCCTTTTCGCGAGGAGGTACGTTGAAGCGATCTTTGATCTGGTGATTGGTGGCTGGTGATTGGTGATTGGACCGCCTCCGACCCATCCTCGTTCACCTTTTCATCATCCCCGTATTTCTCTGTGCATTTGTGCCTCTGTGGTGTGTATTCCTCCGCCGCACTTCTCTGCGCCTCCGCGCCCCTGGCTGCCGATAGGCATGCTCTGCGGCCCTTTACCTCCCACGCCTCCTTTCCCCCGGAAAGCAACAAATACACGACCGGCAACCCGATCCACGTCACCAGGAACGAACACGCCAACGTGATGATCATGGTGTCCGTGAGCACTTTGAAATATGCGCCCGCCACGCCGCTAAGCAACACGAACGGCAGGAAGATCACGATAGTGCTGAGCGAAGAGGCCAACATGGCTGGCAGCAGAAAGCGCACGGAGCCACCGATCAATTCACGAGTGGGCCGTCCGGGTTGCTCCTCATGTGTGCGATGCAGTTGTTCCGTCACCACAATGGCATCATCGATGATGAGGCCGATCGCCGCCGCCAGCGCACCGAGCGTCATGATGTTCAGCGTGTGCCCCAGCGCGTGCATCACGATTAATGAAAGGCCGAGCGTTACCGGGATGGTGATGAGCAGCACCAAGCTGGAGCGCCACGAGCGCAGGAAGATCATGGCCACCACGATCGCCAGTAACAAACCGATCCACAAACTGTCTTCCACACTGCGGATGGAGTCGCGAACAAAATCGGCCTGCACGTAATAGGGGGTGAGTTGCACGCCTTGGGGAAGCAAACCGTTATTGAGCTCTTTCACGCGCTGCTGCACGCCGTCCGTGATGTCGATGAGGTTGGCATTGGGCTGCTTCACAACCGCCACCAGCACGGCGGCGGAACCGTTCGCGTTCACGCGGGTGTAGGACGGTTCCTCCGCTACGCTCACTTCGCTGATGTCGCTAAGCCGCACAATGCGTTTTCCGTCGTTCGTGATCACCAATTGGCGCAGTTCGTCCAGAGAGCCTACCGTGGCATCGGTGACCGTGAGGTACATGCGATGGTTGGTGAAAAGCCAGCCGTCGCTACTGAGGAAATTGGTGCGCGCCAACGCAGCGCTGATGGTGTCCGGCACGATGTGCAAGGCGCTCATCACCTCCGGGCGCAACGTGATCCGGTATTCCTTCCGCTGCCCGCCGATGGTGCGCACATCACTTACGCCCTGCACTTGCGCGAGGTAGGGCCGCACAGTGTATTCCGCGATGAGATTGAGTTCGATCGCGCTCTTGTTCCCACCGCCGATCACGTAGCCCATTACTGGCAGAATGGACGGGTCCATTTTCTCTACCGTGATGGTGGTGCCCGGCGGTAGCTCGCTGCGCACTTGATCCGTGGCGGCGATCACCTGCTGCTTGGCCAGATCAATGTCCGTGCCCCAGGAGAGGAATGCGCTGATCTCACAACTGCCGCGCCCGGTAACGCTGCGCACGGTCTGCAACGAAGGCACCCGCTTGATCGCCGCTTCCAAGGGACGCGTCACGCTTACCATCATCTTTCCCGCTGGTTGCAGGCCACTGTCCGCGATCACCTTTACCTTGGGGAAGGTGACGTCCGGGAAGAGCGAGGATTGCAGGCGCGTGTAGATGAACAGACCCCCCATCAGGATCACCGCAAGCATTACGGCCACGGGGTTCTTATAGCGGACGAAGAAGTCCTTCATCGGTCAATGCGTGATGATCACGTTCGCCGTGTCCGGAAGTCCGTAGCCGCCGGTGAGCAGGAAACGGTCGCTCGTCGCGAAGTGCGGTTCCCTCACCTCTACGCTGTCATGAGTGACGATGCCGCGCTTCACAAGCACCTTCACCGCAGTGCTATCGTTGGCGAGGCGCATCACCCAGAAGCTCGTCATCTCCTCATTGCCGAGCACGCAGCTTGCGGGAAGTATCCGTGCATCGGCATGTCGGTCCACGGTAATGTGCACGGTGCCGGTAAGGCCTTCCGGAAATATGGCTGAGTTCTTCGGCTTCACCACCCAGCTCTGCGTTTGCGAGGCAGCGTCCATCACCGAAAGCGGCGTGGAAATAACGCCTTCCGCGGTGCTCGAATCGGGCAATCCGACAGTGCAGCCCGCGCCTACATGCACGCTTTTCACAAGCTCAAAGGGTACCTCCATCACGAAGACGGAGCTGTTCCCATCGGCGATCACTGCGAGCTGGTCGCCGTCGTTCACGTAGTCGTTCAGCAACTTGTCCACTTGTACGGCAATACCGCTGGCCGGCGCATTGATGGTGATGTCCCCCTTCACCCGGAAGGTGCTGTCGCGCGCGGCCATTCCCGCAAGCGCATCGGCCTCTTTGGTGCGCAGTTCGTAGATCGCTCGGCCTGCCACCACGTGATCGCCGAGCGCAATGTTGGCGCGCTCCACACGGCCGTTCACCGTGGAGCGCACGGTGTTCTTTCGCATGAAACGCGCCGTGGCATTGCGCGTTACGCTATTCTGGATCGTACCCTTCCGCACGGTCGTAACCGTTACCGGCGTGCGGCTGGCTACAGCGTCGCTTTCACCATCACTTGTTGCTTCACTTGAGCTGCAACTGGCAAACATGACGCTCATCAGCAATGCAGTAGTCAGTACACAAAGCCTACTCAAGATAAAATTGACTAATGGTTTATCCGTGTTCATCCGTGTCCATCCGTGGTTAAAAATCCGTGGTTCGGCATTCATCATTGCAAGTGCGTTAATGCGTTGACGATGTGCGACCGGTCGGCCTCGGTCTGGATTATGTCATTGACAGTCCGTGCATGGTTCTCCAGTGCCAGGAAAAGGTCCGTGAGCCGCACCAGGCCTTGTTCCAGCTCTACGCGGTAGAGTGCGAGCAGGTGTTCTTCATCGGCGGATTGGCGCTGTGTTCCTGCTAACAAGGTGTCCGCTTGGGCCAATGCTTCGCGAAGCTGAATATGCCGCAGTTGCAATTGTTCCGTGTAAAAACCCTGATGGGCCGTGCGGCTTTTTTCGCGCAGGGCGATACGGGCATGGGGTGTGCGCCGCCGGTTACCGTCGTAGATCGGCATGCTGACGTTGACGCCCGCGCTCGCACCGAGGCGGTTGGGCCCGTCACTGATCATGGCCGCGTGGCGCCCGGCATCGCCCACGGCGTTCAATCGCGCGCGGCAGTTCAGGTCCCCGCTGCGGGCGGCAATGTTGTTGGTGAGGCTGTCCACAGCGAACTGCCGTAAACCGGGCGATGCCGATGGATCGAAGGACACCGGAGCCTGAAGGGCTAATGGGGCCAGTTCCGCCAGGGCCGTGTCCGCCAATCCACAAAGCGTGTTCAGGGTTAACAGGTCGTTCTTTAATAGTGCTTTGGCCTTGCTGGCAGCTATGCGCTGCGCTTGCGCAGTAACACGCAGGTTCAGCAGGTCGATCTGCTGGTAGATGCCTTGCTCGACAAGGTGCTGCATTACCGCTTCTTCTTCCGCGAGAAGCCGCATACGGTCTTCCGCCGCAGCCAACACGCGCTGGTCCGCGTAGGTGTTGATGTATTGGTCCGTTACCCGTAGATGAAGGTCCAGCAGGGTGCCTTCTTTGGCCAGCACCAATGCGTTTCCGCGCAAAGCGACGGAGTCCAAACCGGTCCGTTTTCTGCCACTGTTGAATAGCGGCACGGAAGCACCGACCACCGCCGAATAAAGGCCACCGTTGGTGATGGCGGGGTCGTAGCCCCAATGGGCGCCGTTCGGGGCATAAAGGAATTGGCTACTGCCATTGACTTGCAGGCCGAACGCGGCGCGGATGTCGGAACTGTCAAGCGCTAAAGCTTCCCGTTGATAGGCTTGGTCTTTCAGCAAAGGACTGTTGCTTTCAGCAATCCGCAAGTAATCGTCCAAGGACCGCGTTTGCGCGTTGGTGCCGCATGGTAAGCAGATGCCCGCCGCTACAAGCAATACCCAGAACGCATCCACCCCGCGCCGCCATTTGGCGTGCAGGGTGGATGTTGATCCTGGATCGGACATGCGGTGATGAACGCTCGCGAAAACTTTAGTCGTTGTCGTCGTCGTTGTCCTTTTCCTCAATGTTTTCCTTGAGGACCTTTCCATCGGTGGCGAACACAACTTCCATGGATTTTTCGCCCTTTTCCATGTCCACTTCAAAGAAGGTGCCTTTGGGACTCTCTACATGTGAGATGTCCTCCAACTTTTGGTCCGGGTACTTGGACGTGATCGTGCTGCGTACCGCTTCCGGTAGCGCTTCCATCCCGATCGTCTTTTCCGTCTCCATCCATTGGCCTCCGGTGCCGTATGTGGCGCTCATTTCCTCGGTGCCTTGCTTGAAATTCACTTCATAGTCGGTTTTGTTTTCCATTTCCCACCGGGTCTTTTCCGCTTTTGGGAATTGCTTCATGAATGCGGCTTTCACCGGTTGGGGCACAGCGGCCTCGCTTACTTTTTGCCCGCAGGCGGTGGCACTAAGGGCCAGCACGGACAGGATCATCAAGGGGGTTTTCATCGGGTTCTGGGTGTTGGTTCGGTACAAAGCACCGACGCGAACCTGTCGAGATCCTGAAGACGTGGCCGATCAACCCTTTTGCACAGTGATCACGTGCATCCCGTCAGCCACTGTGTATTCCACACGCAGCCCGTTCCGTTCCGCGATCTCCTTCACCATGGAAAGCCCAAGACCGGGGGAAGTGCTCGAAGGATCGCCTTTTGCGAAACGGTCGAAAAGAGTTGCCGGGGCTAAGGAAAGTGCAGGGCCGATGTTGCGAACGGTGATGCTTTCCCGAGCGATCGCCAAGGAAAGGGTACCGTTCGGCACGTTGTGTTGCACGGCGTTGCGCAGCAAATTGGATGCAAGCAGTTGAGCCAGCGCCGGGTGTAGCTGGATCACGCAACGGCTTTCTTCATTTATTTCCACAGTGAGCTTGCTTGCTGAAATCAGGTCTGAAAGCAGCGCAATTTCCTCGCGGAACATGCGTGCCCAATCCACCTTCTGCGGAAGGAATTCACCATCGCCCACCTTGGCCAAGGTCAACATGTCGGAAACCGTGCGGCCCATGCGCTCGCTCGCCGTATACATGCCTTGGATCACCTCTGCATCACGCTCGCCAAGGCTCGGGTTTTGAATCAATTGGTCCAACCTGCCGCGCAGGATGGCTAACGGTGTGCGCAGCTCATGCGCCGCCTGTTCGGTGAAGCGTTTCTGCGCCGTGAAATCGCGTTGCATGTTGGCCATCATGCCGCCCAACGCGTTTGCCATGCCTGCGAATTCATCCACATTTGATGGCGCGAGCGGTGGAGTGGGCGAATCCGGACGGAAGCGTTCCATGGCCAGCAGGTTGGCGTGGAAAGGCCGCCATAAACGAGAAGAAAGCCAGCGGAACAACAGCAATGTAAATAAGCTGAACAGCACCAACACAGCGGCTATGCTCATGGCAATGCCCATTACAAGGTCGTCTGTTTCCAATTGCGATCGGCCGATGGTGAGGACCGCCGCGTTACCGTCGGCCTGCGTAGCCGGGAAGCGCCCGATGCGCCACGGAATGTCTTCCACTGCCAGGGTGTCGTACATCACGGTGTCGGAGAACTGCTCGGAGAGGATCGTTCCGGGGGCGACCTTCACCAGCATATCGGGCGTGGTGATCTCTAGGAAAAGATCCGTCTTGTGCATCCGTTCGCGGAGTTGCGCCGCATGGTCCGCAAGCGCTTCGTCCAACTCGTGCGTTACCGTGTGCCGCACCAGCCCGTAGCCTATCGCGGTGCCCACGACGATCATCGGCAGCGCCAGCAGGGCTTGATACAGGGCGGTGCGTTGCAGCAGTTTCATGCGCGCTCACTCATGCGGTAGCCTAAGCCGTAAACAGTTTTGATCAACCCGTCGCACCCTTGTGCAGCGAGCTTTTTTCGCAGGTTCTTGATGTGCGCGTATAGAAAATCGTCCCGGTCTAAACGTTCCGCAAGGTCGCCCCAGACGTGCTCCAGTATCGCGCTACGCGAAAGAACACGGTCTTTGTTCACAGCCAGGAAATGCAGCAGGTCGAACTCTGTTCCAGTAAGGTCCAAGCGCGCACCGTCGACTTCCACCAAGCGGTCATCCGGCACGATCCTTAAGGCCTCGATGCTGATGGAATCCTGCGCCTTGGCCTGCTTGCGACGCACCAATGCCCGCAGACGCGCCACGAGCTCGGGTAGGTGGAACGGCTTCGGCAGGTAATCGTCCGCACCAAGGTCGAGGCCTTGCACTTTATCGTCCAACGAACCCTTTGCGGAAATGATGATAATGCCGCAGGCGTTGTCGGCCTTGCGCAATGCTCGCACGATGTCAAGGCCGTTCCCCTTTGGCAGCGTAATGTCCACTAAAACCGCGTCGTAGCTGTGCAATTGGGCCTTTTCCATGGCGGAAGGGAAGTCCGTGGCCGATTCCACCAAGTGGCCTTCATCCTGCAAGTACTGCCGGATCGCGCGGCGCAGTTCCGTTTCGTCCTCAACCAAAAGCACCTTCATGCGGGAAAGATGAGACGCAAACCTGTTTAGATTCTGAAGAGATTTGCTGATTCCTAATTCCTAATTCCTAATTCCTGATTGCTAATTCCTGCTTCCTGATTGCTAATTGCGGCCTGCGTACTTCTGCCCCTTCTTTTCGCTGTTCCTTAGGTAGCGCATGAAGTTCCCGATGTCTTTGCTTTCATTTTTGCATTTATAGAAAGCAGAATCGAACTCCTCTTGCGTGATGTGGCCCCGGTCCAATGCTCGGTAGAGCTGTGAACGTGTTTCGCCGATGGATCCTTTGGAGATGGAAAGGAATTGGCCGAACTCCTTGTTGCCATCGCGTTCAAAGCCTTCGGCGATGTTGTCCATGCAAGAACCAGAGGAACGATTGATCTGATCTTTTAAAGCGAAATCTCTTGCGAATGAACCCTTGTGGGTTAGACCCCATACTTCGGTGCAGAGCGTACGCGCTTGTTGCCAAATACCGAGATCCTCGAAAGTGTTTATGGTGGCCATGGTTTGCGCGAATTAGGAATTAGGAATCAGCAATGAGCAATGTAATGAAACCAAGGCGAAGCCTCCCAAGCCCAAATTAAAACTCCACCCGGTAACTCAAATTCGGTATAATGCCCAACTGGTATTTCGTTACCACTTCACCCTTGCGGTAGTCATAGTAGTAGTACTGTGCGTTCTGTGCATTGGTCACGTTCTGTAGGTCAACGCTCCACATTCCGGTGCGGCCGTTGCGGTCCTTTTTCAGGTATACACGCAGGTCGATGCGGTAGTAAGTCGGGAGCTGGCCGAGTGCATGTTCACCCGCGAACAGGATGTTGCCGTTGATGTCGGTATAGGTCGGGAGCGGCATGGTGCGCATGCCGCCCGCCACGTTCAACCGCCCGCTGATCCCCCACGTGCGCACGCGGTCTTCCTTCACCTTTTTGAACTCTTTTCCGCCCAACAAGTTGAAAATGGTCTGGCCGTTCCAGCGCGTGTCGAGTTCTTCGACGCCGGCCATGGTGTAAGTGCTGTTGTACAGGGAAGCGTTCGCGCGATAGAAAAAGTTGTTGGCGAAATGATGGTCCACGCCTACTTCTATGCCCATGTTGGTGGCCGTACCGGTGCTCTGCAACGGGATGTAGACCTGCTCATCCCAAATGTTCATCAGGCTGAGGTTGTCAATGTATCCGGAGTAGTAGCCCATGCCGTCCACCGGTACATCGGTGATGCACTGGTAATACGTTTCCACATGAACGGTGAGCCGTTCTTTGATCGAGCGGTCGTATCCCAATACAAGGTCCTGCGAGCGGGTTAAGCCGATGGCGTCCTGCAAGAACCAAGGCTGTGAAACTTGGAACGATTGCCATTGCGGCAATTGCGACCGCATGCCTGCGGCCAATGCCAGCTTGGCCCCATGCGCCATGCGCCATTCCAACGTTGCGCGGGGTTCGGCCGCAGTTTCCCCGGTGAAGGTGAAATAGGAAACACCCACGCCCACCATGGCCTGCCAATGCTCGTTCAGTGCCCATGTGCCGTTCAGCCACGGACGCAGCAGCCACCCGGAAAGGTCATTGTTCAATTCGGATGTGAGCCGCCGATCCGTCGCACTTCCGCCGATGGCGTAGCGGAACCGCGCGCCCACCGCGCCTTCCACTTGGGCCATGCCGGAGAGTTTTCGCTCACTCAGTTTGGCGTCGATGTGGTAGCCTATGGAATAGTCTGATAACAACGCGTCTTCTATTCGGTCTTGGTCCGTTTCCGAAATGGCGATGGACGATGTGAACGTTGTCCTTTTCCCGACCGGGACTTTCACGCTGCCGCCCACGGCACCTGTGCGCGAGGTGTAGTCGATGTTCTTGCTGTCCTTATCGAACTCCCATTTTGCGGTATCGTGCTCCGCCTCGAACACGTTGCTGCTGTTCCCACCCAGGCCGAAGAGGTGCAATTCGCCGCGCTTACCGGCAGGAAGCGTTACATGGAAAGAAAGGTCTTGAAAGGTGACGGCTTCATCGCCGAGGGGCACGCCGATCGCGCTGAGCAAGCCCACGGTGCTGTAGCGGTAATTGGCCAACCAACTGGAGCGTTCTCCGCTTCCGATCGGCCCTTCGGTGGAAAGGTCCAAGCCGGTAAGACCCGCTTGCACCGTCCATTCTTGCCCGTGCATATTGCCGTTGCGAAGCCGCATGTCCATGATGCCGCCGAGCGCGTTGTCGCGATCGATGGGGAGCACGCCAGTGAGCAATTGCGATGGGCCGAGCATCTGCGCGCTGAGAATGTTCACGCCGCCGCCGCTGAGCGTGGGCAGGTCCGTGGGCGTGCCCGCATTGGAGAGGTGGTTCGGGTTCACGATCTCCACGCCTTCCAACGTCCAAGCGTTGGCATTGGGCGAGTTGCCACGAATGATCAAATGATTGGTGCCGTCATTAGCTCCTGCTACGCCCGGAAAGGCGGTTACCACCCGGCCGGGATCGAACGAAGTGGCCGGCCACCGCAAGCTCTGTTCCACAGTGAACGCTTTCACGCCCAACGGCGAAACTTGCTCGCGCGCCATGGCACTGATCGTTACCGAACTGAGTTCTTTGCCCGTGGGCGAAAGCTCCAACTGTTGCTCCGCCTGCTTCCCCGCGCGCAACCACATTTCCGGAACTTCCAACGTGTCGTAGCCCAGCGCCGCAGCACGCAATGCAAAGTGCCCAACGGGAATGGCCGACATGCGGAAATAGCCAGCGCTATCGCTGGTTGCGGTGAGTGATATGTTGCCGGGAACAAGGAACAGCGAGGCCCCCGGAACGGGTTGGCCGGTGAGCGCGTCAACTACTTGCCCAGTAAGCGTTGCCATGGGCGGCTGTGCGAACGTGAGCAAAGGGACAAGTAAAAGCAGGAAGGCGAGGTGGCGGCAGAACATGATGCGATGTTACGGACTTCGGCAAAAGCTGACAGCGATAAAGTGAACGTTTTTTTGACAGGATTATAGGATTTGCAGGATTATGGACCGCCTGCGGTGGTGGTTTTTGTAGCCACAGATTGCACAGTTTTTTTGCCGCAGGCATTGTCTTAGAAACCCGCCCGTCGCCCCGCAATGCAGCATCGGCGAAATCGGCGAAATCTGCGGCTCTAAACGGCGAAACGTTGCCGCGACAAACAGGTCGGAAGACACATGTAAATGCGATGCGCAGTGTGCGAGGCAGGTCCGATAATCGGGTTTACATCATTTGGTCCGTCTGCGGCGGAGTGGGAGAGAGGCACGAGCGCCGCCCCTCACGCCAATTCTCGACGGGATGTTGCTTGTAACCAAAGCCTTCCACTGTGCATCCGATGCTTGCAATGTCCGCAATCCATCCTGTTGACGAAAGTCAGTCAGGGTCTCTTCGCGGAAGCTACTTTTGACCCCGCGATGCGCACCTTTTCGGTCGTCCTCCTCCTGCACTTTCTCGCCATTACCGTGGCCCCTGCGTGGATTACGCTGGACTTTCTCGTGGAACGTGATCGCATTGAGAAAGATCTTTGCGTGCAGCGCATGGTGGCCGATGGCCAACGCACATGCCACGGCGAATGCTACTTAATGAAGCGTCTGAAAAAGAGCGAAGGGCGCGAGCAGAACTTGCCGAACGAACTACGCGCTTTCCGCATCGGCGACATGATCGCTTTGGAAGTGGACCATGCGTTGATCAGCCCTAAGGAAAAGGACAAGCCCATTTGGGCCAAGTTGGAATTAGCACTGCTGGCCGGCCATACGCGCCCGCTTTCGCCGGTGCCTTGGTGTTGATCGGAAACCCGTTCCCCATGGAACGGTCGTAGTTCCTTTCAGTAACCAAAACTTTCCTGATGAAGAAGTCCCTCTTGCTGGGCGCGCTGCTGCTTTTCGCGCTCCCTGGCCTGGCCTGCGACCAATGCGGTTGCGGCCTGCTGCTCGGCGTGCAGCCTTATGATCACGCCAATAATTTCGGCCTGCAATGGCGCATGCGTTACTTGCATGGCGACATTACTGCACCAGCGCCCATCAGCCTGCTGAAGCACGGCGGGCATGACGGAACCAGCGGTCCCGCTGCTTACACCGAGGCCTACATGGTGCTCGAAGCACGCGGCCAAGTGTGGTTCGGCCAACGCTTGAACCTTACGGGAAGCGTCCCTGTGCTGAACAATTTCCAAGCGGTGAACGGCATTCGCAGGGCCGATCTCTATGCAGTGGGCGACCCCATGTTGTTGGCGCGTTACGTTTTGCTCGGCTCCGTTTCCGGGCCGGACACCACGCGGCTGCGCCATCGGCTAACCGCCGGGCTTGGCGTTAAAATTCCGCTTGGGCGCACCGACGTGCAACAGTTCGGCGAAACGCTGGACCATGACTTGCAACCGGGCACCGGCACGTGGGACGGACTCGCCAGCTTGGAGTATTCCGTGCGCGGAAATGGCTGGGGAACTTCTACCGCATTTGTAGGCCGGTACAACTCGGAAAAGTCCGGCGGACATCGCATGGGCCACAGCGGAAGCCTTACTGCTGAGGTCTTCCGCGTGTTCCGGCAGAAGAATTCCCAATGGTTGCCATCCTTGGGTGGCTATGTCGAATATGCAAGGCCCGATCAGAACGAAGGCGTGCAGGACAAAACCACCGGCGGCACCACGGTATTCTCCAGTGTAGGTGCACGCCTCTGGTGGAAGGCTTTGGGCTTTTCCTTCACCTGGCAACATGCGCTGGTGAACGATATCGGGGCATTGATGATCCCTAACCGTGAGCGCTTTATCGCGGGCATCAACTACAGTTTCGAAAAAGACTAACCAACCTAAAATGGACGATTACTCTATCGTCCTCAACAAAACCGGTCGTACAGACCAAACACACCAAAAAAACATGATCATCAAAAACTTGCCGCTCGCAATGGCGACGCTTGCACTGTTCGCAGCCACTGGCTGCAAAAAGGATTCCGTGGATCCGCCCGTTGATTCACCTTCCACGGAAGTGGCCGTTAACGCCACCGTGGGCATGCATTTCAACTTCGTGAACGGCACCGCGCCCTTCACGCTCAATTCCACCGTGGTGCAGGACAGCCTCGGCCACAACGTGAAGTTGGAACAAGTGAAGTTTTTCATCAGCGGCTTGCATGCGTACAACGATGAAGGCGAAGTGCTGGCACATTACGAAGATGCCATCCTGCTGGTGGATGCCATGCACGCCGACTCCACTTATGCCATCGGGGCCATTCACGCTTCACATATCCACGAGTTCGAGTTCGACCTCGGCCTGGACCCGGTCACGAACAGCGTAATGCCGGGCATGGTACCCGGTCCGCTCAGCGATACCACCATGTGGTTCAACAGCACCATGGGCCACAAATTTTTGGTCGCTACCGGTATGGCGGACATCGATGGCGACGGCACTTATGAGCAACCCGTGCAATTCGCTTGCGGCATGGCCATGCTGCTAACTCCTGCACATGCACACGTGCATCATGACCTTACGGAAGGGGAGTTCTTCGCAGCGGAATTGAATGTGGATCTGGGCCTGCTCTTCAAAGGCATTGACCTTGCAACGCAGAATATGCCGATGATGGCCGCCGCGCCAAGTATGCGCGCCATGGAGAATCTCTCCACCGGAATCGACGGCGTGGAGTAGTTCAATGTTTCACCGAAAAGGGAAGGGGCTGTCCGGAAGGGTGGCTCCTTTTTTTTTCAGAGTTCCATCCGGATATCCGCCTCGGAATCCTGACGCTTTCAGAGCTATCGCTTTTGGCTTCCGGCGACCAACCCCCGCAACCGCCGAGCATCCGCAGCCGTGGGCAACAACTCTCCAAACCGTGCGCCGGTAACGCGCATAAACGCCACAGCTTGGTATGTCACCGCTGCCAAGTAAGCCACAGAGCCACTCGCCGCTGCGCCCAAAAGGCCATACCCCGGGATTAGCGCAAAGCCCGCGGCCAGCATGGCCAACAAGCCGATGCCCGAGCTGTTCACGTTGTGCTTGTTCTGCGCTGTGCCGCTGAAATAATGGCTGAACGCCTGCGAGGCCGCCAAGGCTAAAATGCCGGGAGCCAACACCGCCATAATGGGCCGCAACCCACGCACCTCCGGCCCGAAGACCCACGCGAATACGGCCTCCGGAACGAGCAGGAGGGCCACCAATGCAAGCACTGCGCAAGAAACGGAGAGCTTCAGCATATCGATCGTTACGCGTTTCTGGCCTTCAGTGCTTTCGGTGTTGCTCACTTTGCTGTACAGCACTACGGCCACGCTACGTGGCACCAACCAAGCGCCTTCAGAAAGTTGATTAGCCACCACGTACAGCCCCAGCAAAGAAGTGTTGCGGTAGTGCTCGATAAGCCAATAACTCACGCGGTACAGCACCAATTGCAAGCCGTTCGCGCCTTGCACCATCAGCCCTTGACTGGCCATGGTGCGCCATACGCCAGCGGGAGCGGGCATGCTGGGCGGCGGGCTGTTGCGCGTGGCTAACGCACTGGCCAGAAGGGCGATGCCGTATGCACCGTAGGCCGCATGCACGTAGTCCAACGGAGTTGGTGAGGGGCGGAAAGCAAGTAAAGCGAACACGCCCAACAGGAGCACCGAACGCAGCATGTCCACGTAGTTGTAGTCCCGCACGCGTTGCTGACCCAACAGCACGCCGGTGTGGATGGAATAACCCGATTGCAAAAATGCCAAGACGGCTACATGCTCCGCATAACCTTCGGGGACCAGGTGTGCGAATTTTACGATCACATAACCCACTGCACTCAGCACCACCGCCCATGCGTAAGCGGGCGGTACCAGCCGGGTCAACGGAACGCGCGGCACCATGTACACCATCACTCCGCCACCGAACGCGCCCGCAAGAAGACCCACCAGCGTGATTCCCAAGGCGATGAGGCCGATTACGCCAATGCCTTCAACGCCCAGCCGGTGCCCCGCTACCACCGTGACCAGGAGCCCCATGGCCGTGGTAATGATGCGCGCACCAATGGTGCCGGTGATCTGCTTCAGCATTCAATGGCCGCCTTTGCTCTTTTTCGTCTCCGCGTCCGGCTTGCCCATGAGCTTGTCCAGCTTGCGCTTCCGCACGCGTTCGCGTTGCCTGCCGTCGGTAATGAACCTTTTGCCATCTACCAGCGTAACGCCGCCCACCGCGCTGATGGTGTGCATGCCCTTGTTCCACGTGCCTTTGAACGGGCCGATGTATTTCACCGTTTCTTCCATGAAGCGTTCCGGCGACAATTCCGTTACGCGGTTCAACGCTATGCGACCACCGTACGTGCGGCTGCAGTCCTGGCCCGGACGCCACAGTTGACCATCCGCGATGAAGGGCGTGCCCGCAGGCCGCGCAGAACGGATGTCGCTCTTTACGGGGTTTTGCGGATGCGCCGTAAAAGGACCATCCAGCCGTTCACTGAAGAATGCGAATAGCTCCGTATTTGTTAACGGGGATTTGGTACCGAACAGCCACCAACGTCCCTGATATTGGAACAACGTTGGGTCTACCAAAGGTTCTTCCAACAACACTGAAACCGGGACCAGCGCTTCGTTTTCCAAGGATAGTGCATACAATTCCACGCGACCCGAATCGGCTTGTTCGGGTACTACCAAAATGCGGCCATCCTGTTCAATTACAAACGGGTAGGAGAGGTGCCCCTTCGTTTCCAGCATGGTGCGCGAGCGTTTCAAATCGCCATCACGCTTTGGACGGATCCTGGCAATGCTGGCCTTGCCCGTTTCCTGGTCGAACTTTTCGTAGAGCACGTTCAAGCGGCCATCCACCTCGTAGCCGAACGGATCCGCGCGGTATTGGCCATCGGCGGGCGGTGGCAGCCAGCGTACGTTCATCGGCGGGGCGTCTTGCACCAGCACTGAAATGGGATGCGGCAACACGCCGATGTTCCATTCTTCGTGCGCATTCATTTCCTCTTTATGAAAACGCATTTTGTTCTGGAACATCTTCCAACGGAAGCGCAAAAAATCCACGTTATTCGGATAGCGGTTCACGGGCGCTTTGGTCGCGCTGAGCCTGCCCTCGGTGGCCTCCGGGTTGCCGCCGAGGATTTCGCGACACACCCACGCGGGCCAATGCGCACTGTGCATCAGCACTGTTTCCACGGTTTCACGCAGTGAATGGTCAATGGTCTTGAATGCGCCTTTCCGAAGGATGCGCCCGCCGTCGAGCTTTTCCGTGAGGCGTTGCAGCATTGCACCGGTCACCGGTTCGCCGTCCATGATCTCCCAAAAGCCCGGCGGACCGCCCCGGTAGCGCATTTCGTCCCCGTGGTGAAAGCTCCACACGCCGTATTTCGGTAGCTGCAACAGATCGCCTTTAATGATGTTGAAACCGAAGCGTAACAACACATCCGGCGAATAGTTGCGGATTACATCCAAGTCTTTCGAAGTGAAATATTCTCCACCTTTTTTCAGTTCGGTGCGGCACTGGATCATTGGCGCTTGGCCGAATAACTCCGAAGCATCTTCGCTTTTCATGGCATCGGCCTGCCCGGCCCCATCGCGCCAACGGCGGTAGAGCAAGGTGCCCCAACGGCGCTTCGGTTTCGGCAACGGGCCATCTTCGGGTTTGCGTGTCACCACCAAAGCGATCGAAACGCCCGGAACTGCCAGCAAATGCCGCAGACAAGCTACTTGCCAACGTTGCAAGCGCGTGTTTTCACACAGCACGCCGACGCGCAATCCCTTTTCAGCCATTGCCTAGGATAGAACGATAGACGGTAAGATACTGCTGCGCAACGGCGGAAGGCGTGAACTTTCCACCCAAGGAATCGCGCTGTTTTTGCGGTTGGAATTCACCGTGCTTGGCTGCGACATCCAGCATGGCGGCGGCCAATGCCGCATCGTCATTCGGGGGAATGAGAACGCCGTTTGCGTCGCGGATGAACGCCTCCGGACCGCCGCAACGCGTGGCGATCACGGGTTTGCCCAGCGCCAATGCCTCGCCGGTCACTATGCTGAAGGTCTCCACGTTGCTGTTGATGATCACGGTGCCGCAAACTGCCATGCGGTCCAGCACGGCGGTGTTTTCCATGCGGCCAAGCCATTGCACTTGAGCATCAACGCCCAATGTGCGGCTGAGTTCCTGTAGCATTTTGAGATCCGGGCCTCCGCCGATGATCGTCAAGCGCCATTCAGGCCGACCTGCGCTTGCCTTTTGGAACGCGCGCAAAACACCGCTGATGTTTTTGATATTGTCAACCACGTCCGCCACCATCAGAAAATCCGTGGCTTGGCCTGGTGTTGGCAGTGGTCTGTCCATGCCGGGCACGATGTTGGGAACAACCACGAGGTCGTTGGCGAGCCCGTTCCGCTGCAAGGCCGCCGCAAGGTGCGGGCTTACTGCCGTCACTCTCGCTGCATCGCGCATCAACCAACGGTCCACTGCTTTTGTTAGGGGCGATCGAGTTTGCCATGCGCCGGTTATGTAGCTGCTGCCATGTTCGGTAACGAGGTAGGGCAGGCTCCATTTCAACTTGAGCCAACGGGCCACCAACGCGGGTGCGGTAAGCACGTGTACATGCGCCAGGTCGGGCTTGCCACGTTCCTTGCGGACCCACGCCAACGCGGTGGCCATGGTTCGCCAATATCGGAGGAAATTCACTGCGCGCCGGAAGACGGCAGGGCCATTTTTTGCCGAACGGAAAAAACTGCGGATTTCCCACAGATCACCTGCACTGCTTTCGTCAACATGCCAGCTCGCTTGCGTTGCAGGGGCCACATACACCACGCTAACGCGTGCCACATGCGAAACCGCCTCGAACTGCTTTTGGATGAAATCGCCAAGTTGAACATCCTCCGCGTTGGGATACCATTTGGGCAGGGCAAGGATGTGCATGCTTGCGCAAAGTAACGCGGTGGGGCGAATGGCAGGTTGTAATCGGTAGTGGCAGCAGGCAGTTGACAGTAGGCACTTGACAGTAGGCAGTGGCAGTAGGCAGTAGCGGTCGGCAGTCCCGGTAACCGATACCAGCTACCCTATACCAGAAACTCCGATCACCAAACATTATCGCCGACTAAGTATCTTTGCCGCCCGCTCAACGGAAGTTGGACGGAAATGGTGGATGTAGCTCAGTTGGTTAGAGCGCCGGATTGTGATTCCGGAGGTCGCCGGTTCAAGCCCGGTCTTCCACCCAAACACGAAGCCCCGAAAGGGGCTTTTTGTTTGGGGTGGAAGACAAACCGTTCCTCTCAGTGTCTCACGAAGTGGACACTGAGCAGAAACGATACGCTAAGTCGTACCCTCCCCATTTCCGTGCTTCTCGTTCAATAGCACTGTTTCCAATGTCCACTGCACCCGTCGCTCAAAAGGCGCACTTCGCACCGGGCAGTCCTTCAACAAGCACACTGGACAGGAGGTCGGCACACACGGGTCCGTATGGATGAAGAACTCCACTTCACGGCCTGAGGCTTGGTTCACCAATTGGTCCATCCGCGAGATTTCGTCGTGGCTCTTTTCCAAGGTGAAGTAGTACGGCAGGGTTACGTGGCTGTCGATAGGCAACGTGCTGCCGTATTTGATGACGCGGAAGTTGTGGACGTCCACCCATGCGGGTCGCCGGTTTGTCGTCCAGGATCTTCACCAACGCTGCGGCTACGGCCATGTCGGTTTCATCCATAATACCGCCAATACCGCGACGAACCACCTTTATTCCCTGCCCAATGATGAAGGCTGCGAACAGCAACGCGAACAGGCTGTCCAGCCAGTGGAGGTCGGTGAACTGGATCAGTAGTAAACCCGCTACCAAAGCGGCGCTGCTCCATGCATCGGATAACAAGTGCGTTCCGCTGGCCTCCATGGCCAAGGAATGCGTTGCCGCGCCACGCTTCCGCAGGTACAGCCCCATGCCGAGGTTCACAGCACCGGCGATGGCCACCAAAACGGTGCCGTTCCCTAACTCATGCACAACCGCACCTTCCAGCATGGCCCCAACAGCGCGATACACAATGATGCCGCCCGCAATGGCCACCAGCGTGCCTTCCACCACTGCACTAATGAATTCCACCTTCCCGTGGCCGTAAGGATGTTCCCTGTCGCGCGGTTTTGCGGCCAGGATCAGGCTATACAACGTGAATCCGCCGGCCGCCACGTTCACGATGCTTTCTAGCGCGTCGCCCAGCACGGTATTGCTGTGCGTGATCTGCCAAGCCAGGAATTTTACCGCCATCAACAACACGCCCACTGCAAGGACAACCGCTTGTACACGGATATTTTCGACCTTTTGGGACATGCGGGCAAGGTAGCTTGAACAAGCGTGCCGTAAACTTGCGCCCCCGATGGCCAAACGCAATACCCCGGTGCTGATGAAGCCGGTAAACCTCTTTCTCGACCTGCTCGAGAATGAGCGTACCGCGGGCTTATTGTTGGTGATCTGCACCGTCATTTCGCTCTGGCTCACCAACAGCCCCGCAGGCCACGACTATGTGGGCTTTTGGCACCATAAGGTCTTGAACGGCTCAATCGAGTATTGGATCAACGATGGTCTGATGGCGATCTTCTTCCTGATGATCGGCCTGGAATTGGAACGCGAGGTTTATATCGGTGAACTCTCCAATTTCAAACAAGCGCTGTTGCCCATTATGGCGGCAGTGGGCGGTATGGTCGTTCCCGCCGGGATCCACCTGCTCTTCAACCACGGAACACCAACGCAGGCCGGGGCGGGCATCCCCATGGCCACGGACATTGCCTTCGCCATCGGCATCCTGTCCTTGCTGGGCGATCGCGTGCCACTTGCGCTAAAAGTGTTCCTCACCGCGCTTGCCGTTATCGACGACCTTGGTGCCATTCTTACCATCGCCATTTTCTATTCCGGAGGTATCGATTGGACTTACCTCGGCGGGGCTTTCGGTGTTTGGGCCATTTTGTTGGTGCTGAATCGACTTCGCGTCTTCAACCTTGTTCCTTACTTAGTGCTGGGTGCTGTAATGTGGTGGCTTATGCTGAATTCCGGCGTGCATGCCACCGTAACCGGTGTGTTGGTCGCCTTCGCGATCCCCTTCGGCAACGGTAAGCCCGATACCATTTCCTGGAAGCTTCAGCATTTCCTGCACAAGCCCGTGGCCTTCATCATTATGCCGTTGTTCGCGCTGGCCAATACCTGTATCGTGCTCGGCTCGGACTGGTACGGCCATTTGCTCACGCTGAACAGCTACGGCATTTTCCTTGGTTTGGTGGTGGGCAAGCCCTTGGGCATCGGCCTGTTTTGCGCGGTCGCCGTGGGGGTGGGGATTTGCACGCTTCCGAAGGGCATCACCTGGAAAAAGCTGCTTGGGGCGGCTTCCTTGGCCGGTATCGGTTTCACCATGAGCATCTTTATCGCCACGCTTGCATTTGATGATGCGGAGCATATTCTGATGTCAAAGACCACCATCCTTCTATCTTCGCTCGTAGCGGGGTGCATCGGGTACTTTTGGCTGCGTTCGGTGCTTCCACATTTGCCCCCCGAGGAGGCTGCTGAAGGTTAGTGTTCGGTACCCCGTACCAACTTCACCACAAGCCGGCTACCTTACATTTGAAGCACTTCTGAATTTCACCACATGGACGTAAGATTGATCGAAGCCGCCTCGGAGATCGGGGCGGGCACACGGGGCACCAGCATGGGCATGAGCGCCCTTCGCGTTGCCGCTTGGAAAAATGGCAGTGAACTCTTCGGACATGCCGAGGAAAGTATCCTCCATGATGAGAACGATGTGCTCTACGAGGACGATAAGGATTCCCCGAACGCGCATCACATTGACGGCCTTATACGCTTTGAATCAGATCTTGCATACGAGGTGTACAAGTACCTGAGAAACAACGTATTTCCTATTGTTATCGGAGGTGATCATTCGATCGCGATCGGTTCGGTTTCCGGCACCAAAATGGCATTCCCCAATGAACGCATCGGCGTGGTGTGGATCGATGCCCATGCCGACCTCCACAGCCCTTGGACAACGCCCAGCGGAAACGTCCACGGCATGCCCTTGGCCTTGCTGATGAACATCGAAATGAAGGGCCAGAACCGGCCCAAAATGTTCACCCTCGATGTGTGGGACCGCCTCCGGAAGATCGGGTCGAGTGGCCCGAAGGTGCTGCCCCAAGATCTTGTTTTCATCGGCTTGCGCGACTTTGAAGAAGCGGAAAAAGCCATCATTGAGGAGCACAAGATCAAGGTGATCACCGTGGCCGATCTGCGGAAGAAAGGTGCCAAGGCCGCCGTGGCCGAAACCCTGGCTCATTTGAGCACTTGCGACAAAATACACGTGAGCTTCGATGTGGACAGCCTCGATCCCACCATTTCCGTGGGCACCGGAACGCCCGTGCCCGACGGCCTTTTCTTGGATGAGGCCCGCGAGCTGCTCACCGGTTTCTGTGCCGAACCCAAAACGGTGACGTTGGACGTGGTGGAGATCAACCCCGCGCTGGATACCGGTAACGCCATGGCCGAAAATGTGCTTACCGTGCTGGAGCCGCTGTTTCCCATTCTTCGGAGCCGGTAATCCACCGCTTTTTTGCCATGTATCAAGACCCCCTGCAAGCCTTGCTGGTGCCCGCTATCCAAGCGGCCTTCCAGACGCTTTTCGCCCAAGTTCCTGCCGCTGGGGCCATCACCCTGCAAGCCACTCGCCCGGAGTTTGAGGGCGACGCCACCATCAACGTGTTCTCCTTTCTGAAAATTAGCGGGAAGAAACCTGAAGAAACCGCCCAACTGGTTGGCGAACACCTTGTGGCGAACGTGGACATCGTAGATCGATTCAACGTGGTGAAGGGCTTCCTCAATCTCGTGATCGCCGATCGCTATTGGCTAAAATTTCTGCAAGAAGCCAGCGAAAAGGACATCCTGCAATTCCCCGAAACGGGCAAGCAGGTCATGGTGGAATACGCTTCGCCCAACACCAACAAGCCGTTGCACTTGGGCCACATGCGCAACATCTTCCTTGGCGATGCGGTGTGCCGCATCCTGAAAGCTACCGGGAACGAAGTGGTGCGCGCCCAGGTCATCAACGACCGCGGCATCCACATCTGCAAGAGCATGGTGGCGTGGCAGCACTACGGCAACGGCGAAACGCCGGCCTCTACCGGCCTCAAAGGCGATAAGCTTGTGGGCAAATATTATGTGGAATTCGATAAAAAACACAAGCTACAGATAGCGGAATTGGTGGCCGCCGGCACACCGGAACCTGAAGCTGAGAAAAAGACACCGCTCATCTTGGAAGCGCAGAACATGTTGCGCCAGTGGGAAGCCAACGACCCCGAAGTGCGCGCGCTGTGGAGCACCATGAATGGCTGGGTGTACGACGGTTTCAACACCACGTATGCCCGCATGGGCGTGGGCTTCGACAGCATTTACCACGAAAGCGAAACCTACCTGCTGGGCAAGCAGGACATCTTGGAAGGGCTGGCG
>JADJVC010000015.1 GCA_016710685.1 Flavobacteriales bacterium
CGTGCGTTGCATGTCGCGCACCACGCGCGGGTCGTTGCTCAAGAGCAAGCCCACTAGGCTCAGCAGGCGATTGGTCCACCACGGTGTTTGCAGGGCCGATCTGCGAATTTCCACCTTCACTCCAATAGAGGCGAAGTAGGGTTGATGAGGTCCAGATGGGTAGACCGTTGGCGTTCCAGCAGAGCGTGTCAGGGTGCAGGTTGACGCCAGCTGATGCAAGATATGGATGGTGGTTATGCACGCGGCTTGTGCCTTGGCCACAGCGCCGGGGAGGTCGCCGTCTTGCGCAACAGGGCTGCTTGAAGCCCATTGCGCGCCCATTTGCCTGTGGCTGGGCATGGGCGCTCCGTGCGGCGCAATCAACATGGCTGCGAAGGCGAGGTGCGGGGTAATCGGAACGTTCCTCGCGTTGTGACTAAGTGGACGAGCCGTAGGTGAAGCCGCGTCGGGTGCGATGGTCGCCCGGCTGTTCGCTGCGCCCCGCCGCCGGTTAACCTACTTTGCCGCCCTTCCATGGAAAAAACCGTTGCGGATCGGGGGTGCTTGGGGCGGGTGCATTAGGCCGCATCCATGTGCAGCGGTTAAAGAACTGCAGGAGGAAGTAACGGTAATTAACACGACATTTACGACCCACACCCTGAAAAGAGGCAGCGGCAGTAGCGGCGGAATTCGATGTGCCGACCTGTTCAGCATGGAGGAATTTGGTGGCGCAATGCGACGCGTGGACGTCAATGACGCCCCCACCCTCGCCCATCACGATTGCGCCATGTTTGCGCTGAACGCCGGCAAGCACGTCTTCATTGAAAAGCCAATCGCCAAACACCTTGCCCGAAGCACGGAAATAGCCGACGCGCCCGAAACCACCGGCAGCGTTCAAATCAAGGCGTGGAGCACTTCAACCCGGCATTCGTGGCGGTGCGCGGGGCCTGGGGCAGCCGTGTTCATTGAAACGCACCGGCTGGCCACGTTCGATGCACGGGAACAGATGTCAGCGTAGTGCTGGACTTAATGATGCGTCAGGACATTATTCTCACGTCAACAACTGCGCTGGCGGGCGTGCGGGCCAGACCCGGCGTATCGGTGGTGAGCGAAACGCCCGACATCGCCAATGCGCGCATCACCTTCGTAAACGGCTTCACCGCCAACCCCACGGCCAACCGCTTCAGCATGAAAGATACGCAAAACGCGCTTTCCAGAAAAGACGCCTATCGGCGTAGACATAAGCACGCAGGAAAGCCGAGATCTTGCGGATGCACCAACGATAGAAAACCGGGCCCCTTCCGCGGTAACCGTCCGGCTTAGTCCCGGGCAAGGGCCACCGCGAGATCCCCTTTGAAAAACCACGTGCCCGCCGACAACGCCATCCGGGAGGAACTGCGCGCCTTTGCCAACTCCGTTCGCCCAATACACGCCCACTTGTGCCCGCCACGCGGACGGTTTGGCCGCGCTGGAACTGGACCATCGGTGATCGGTGCCATGGCCAAAGCCGCCGCCAGCCATACTAATGGACCTTGCGCCGTACCCGCACAGGAAACACCACGGCCCGCCCCCTGCCCTTCTGCGGCCGACCTTACTGTTGTTAGCCTCTTGCACCAAAGACGGGGGCCACCCCGCCTATCTACAACTCGGCACTCCGACGGTGGTTGCCGAAGGCGGCAAGCAAGCATCCTCCAAAGTCACGGATTGCTGGGTGTTCCTTAACGACCAGCCTATTGGCGTTTGAGAGCCGGAGTAGAATCCGTTGATCGGCTCCGGCAGCGCACGCTTGAAGGTGATCGCAGGGATACGCAACAACGGCAGCACAGACGACCGGATCCAATACCCGTACTACGCCACATGGGAGCAGCAAGTGGACTTGGTGCCGGAGCAATCGGTGAGTTACGCGCCGGAATTCCACTATTACGGCGGCCTCTCCTACTGGCTGGCGGATTTTCCGGAGTCCGGCGTGCGTTTCTGACACCTCCAACTGCACCGCGGTGATGCTGCCAGTGCCGGGGGACGGCACGCTGGTGGGCGAACAAACGCGCGTGGGGCCGGAGCGGGACGCGACCCTTTCGTACCTCGCGTAAGCAGCGGCGACCCCTTTATTCCCCAAGCCCCAACGCGTTTTGGAAGTTGACTACCGCAGCGACGTGGCGTTGCTGTTCCGGGGTAAACATACACGGCCGGTAGCACGAACCAACCGTACGAAGTGGGCTATGCTTACGCCGCCCCCCACATCGCATGATGGAAGCAGTTGGCCGTGGAACAAGATGCATCAACATCGGCACGCCGATGAGCGTTGCCGGGTCGGACATGCGCTTCTACATCCGCGCTGAACTGCCCGAAGCCGATCGACCTCCGCGTCGGTCGAGCCGGACAACATCAAACTGGTGCAGCCCTAAGCATGGGAAAAACGCGGCCAAGTCATGCTGTATGTACTGGCCGACCTGTTGGCCAGTGCTTTGGCGTGGACGCTTTTTCTTCCTGTTCCGGAAAATGTACATGGAGCCCATGAAATTCCATCATGCGGTGCCGGTGGAACTGGACGGACAATACTGGCTGGGACTGGCTTTGGTACCGCTCTTCTGGGTCGGTCTGTTCGTGGTGATCGGCGGTTATTCGGACATCTTCCGGCGCTTCCGCACCAAGGAATTGGGGCAGACCTTGCTCATCGCTTTCATCGGCTCCATGATGATATTCTTCGCCCTGCTGTTGGACGATACCGTTGCGGCGCCCAAGTTCTACTACCGCTCTTTCGGTGCGCTGTTCGGTCTCAATTTCGCGTTGCTGTTCCTCTTCCGCTTCCTACTGACCAGCCGCACGGTGAACCGCGTGCATGACCGGCGCATCGGCTTCAACTTACGCGCTGTTGATAGGTGGCAACGAACGCGCTATCGCCATCCATGCGGAGATCAAAGGGCTGCGGAAATCGCCTGGCAACCGGTTCGTGGGTTTCGTGAACGTGAACGGCGGTGACCAGCAATTGGCGGAAGTAGGTGTACCACGTTTGGGCAAGTGGGATGAGCTCCGAAGCTTGATTCCCCAACATCAGGTTCAAGAAGCCATCATCGCGGTGGAAAGCAGCGAACAGCGCGCACATCAGCGCATCCTCAACGAGCTGGACGGCACGGCGGTGCGTATCAAAGATCATCCCGGACATGTACGACATTCCTGGCGGGGGAGCGTGAAGATGACCAGCATCTTCGGGGCGCCGCTGATCGAGGTGAACCCGCGATCATGCCGGCGTGGCAATTCGCGCTGAAGCGTGTGTATTCGATGTGGTGTTCAGCTTATTGGCCTTGATCCTTGCTTAGCCCGGTGATGCTGGTAACCGCCATTTTGGTAACGACCAGTTCCAAGGGAACCGTGCTCTTCCGTCAGGAGCGCATCGGCTTGGGCGGCAAGCCGTTCCGGATCATCAAATTCCGCAGCATGGTGGCCAACGCCGAGAGCGGCGGGCCGCAGTTGAGCAGTGCCGACGACCCCCGCATCACGCCCATCGGCCGGTTCCTGCGGCGCACGCGAATGGACGAGCTACCCGCAGTTCTGGAACGTGTTGAAAGGCGACATGAGCTTGGTGGGCCCGCCCGGAGCGGCAGCACTTCATAGACCGCATTTTGCAAGTTGCGCCACATTATCGCCACCTGCACAAAGTGCGTCCGGGCCCTACCAGCTGGGGCCGGGTCAAGTTCGGCTATGCCGAAAACGTGGACCAAATGGTGCGCCGGTTGAAGTACGACATCCTGTACATCGAGAACATGAGCCTCGCGGTGGACCTGGAAGATCCTGGCGTACACGGTGATCATTATTTTTGAAGGGGACGGGAAGTAGGGGCCGCATTTGTAGGGTGCATTCGTTGGGGCCGCAAATTTGCGGCCCCAATGCAAACGCGGCCCACCTCCGCGGCATGAAAATTTCCGTAATCGGCGCGGGCAAATGGGCAACGGCATCGCACGTATTCGCCCAGGGCGGCCACGACGTGGTCCTTATCGACATTGCGCAAGCCAGCTTGGACAAGGCCATGGCCACCATTGGCAAGAACATGGGTCGGCAGGTGGAAAAAGGCAAGCTTTCCGAGGCGGACAAGCAGGCTGCATTGGCACGCATCACCACGCAGACCGACACCGCTATTGGCGTGAAGAACGCCGAGGCTCGTTATTGAAGCCGCCACGGAAAACGTGGACCTAAAATTGAAGCATCTTCCAAGGCCATGGACGAGCATGCCCCGAAGGGTTGCATTCTCGCTACCAACACCAGCAGTATCAGCATCACCAAAGATCGCGAGCGGTCACCGGCCGGCCGGCCCAAGTGATCGGCATGCACTTCATGAACCCGGTTCCCGTGATGAAGCTCGTGGAAGCTGATCGCGGCTACAACACCAGCGATGCCGTAACGAAGACCGTGATGGAGCTGAGCCGCGCCATCGGCAAAGAGCCGGTGGAAGTGCGCGACTACGCAGGCTTCGTGGCCAATCGCATCCTGATGCAATGATCAACGAGGCCATCGAAACGCTGTTCCAGGCGTGGGCGGCGTGGCGGAGATCGATACGGTGATGAAGCTGGGCATGGCGCACCCCATGGGCCCGTTGCAACTGGCGGATTTCATCGGCTTGGACACGTGCTTGGCAATTATGCGCGTACTGCACGACGGCTTCGGCCAACCGAAATACGCGCCCTGTCCCCTACTGGTGCAGATGGTGACAGCGGACAAGCTTGGCGTGAAGAGCGGCGAAGGATTTTACAAGTACACCCCTGGCGGTAAGGACGCAGTAGTGGCGCCAGCGTTCGCTTCGTGAACATGGTTCGGCACATCGCATTTATCGCAGCCACCTCGCTCTACTGGGATCCTGCGGGCGCCCTGAAAGCACGGGCAGGGGCGCTGGAGAAAACACGGTAACGTGCACCCCGAAAACGAATCGCATTGCTATCTGCAAGTCACCAAAGGCGCGCCGGCCGGGCATGGCACGGACACTATTCCCGGTGTAGTGGATACGCTGTCCATCAAACTGGACGTGCTTGGCGAGCTGGCGAACGGTACGTACAACTGGCATCCGCAGGAAAAAGACCGCAAGTCCGGATCCTTCACCGGCACGCTCGAAAACGGGACAGTCACTGCGTTGTTGACCTACACGGCTGAAGGCATCACAGCTAAAGAGGAAGTGCTGTTCAAATTGGAAACCGGCGGATTACGTGTGGGCACTGGACAGTTAGTTCAGAGCGAAGGCGTGTGGCTCTTCAAGGATAAATCGCAGGTCAGTTATGGAATCCACTCCCGGAGGTTCCTGTAAATGAAGGACCTCTTTGATGGCATGACCACAATCGCCTGCTGGAACTGCGATGGAGTTGATATGTGCGGATGGGGCGCCAATGGCCTTCAATACGCACCACGGTAAAGGGCCGCTAAAGCGACCCCTCTTTTACCTTCCCGATACAACTGAGCTCAGCGCTTCACGAAGGAGCGCACCTGGCGTTTCCCGTCCACCATGCGGACTTGCAAGAAGTAACGGCCTGTAGATAAATCCGCAACATCCACTGACGCTTGCTGCGCACCAACGGCTTGCTCAAGTACTGAACGGCCGGTGAGGTCCATCACCATCAAATCGGCGATGGGACTGTCCGCGGTCACATTTACTTCATCCGTAGCAAGAGAAGGAAAAATGCGAAGGCCTGAGACTTGGTCCAGCTCCCCGATGGCGCTCGCAGCGCCGAAACCAAGGTCATCTATTTTGATGAAACTGCCCTCCACCGGTGAATTAAGGCTGGATGCAACGATAATGTAGGCCGTATCCGGGTTCATCGCGTTGAAATACTGGATCGGCACGTTGAGGTTTTGCCATCCGGAAAGCGTGCCGATAGCGGTGGCAGCGCCCCCGCCTACACTGTCGCTGTGTTGCGTCACGGTGTTCCATTTCGTCAGATAGATCGCGACGAAGCCCGAATCGGTTGGTTGGATTCCATATTGCCATTTGCCCGTGAGTGCTGCAGGGCGGGAAGAGTAGGCGAAACCCGTGGACCCGCTGTTCGCGTCCCCCAAGGTCATGATGCCTTGTATCATTCCAAACGCCGTGTTGCGCGTTGTTACTGTGGCGTAGTAGCTGCCTACCGCCCCAGGGCTGCCTTGCGCGCAAGATGGCTGGGCACCTGCCAGGGAGGTAAGAGAGCGTTGAACGTGATCCACTGGGCAGGGGTCCTGATAGGTGCCCACAGTGTTCCAGGTTTCAAAGCCCCCATTGGGTATTTGGGGCCAAGGCCGTTGCGGACGAAAGTGCGGCAACGGCGCCGACCAAGAGTAGTTTGTGTTTCATTTTAGCGGGATTTTGGATATCAAAGTTCGGCAACTTTAGACCCGTTGCGCAAGTGTTTATAACTCTTTGCTGCCCGAACCTTGAAGTCGGCCTCCGGAGCCGTGTTGCGAGCAAAAAAAGAACGCGTTTGGCGCAACATACACCCGTTGCTGGATCAAGGCAAGCTCATTTCCCCCGACCTTTCGCCCATGAAAATGCGCACCAACACGCTGCTTGGCACGGCGGCGATACTGAACAACGGCGGCGAGCTCCGCTTCTACCAGCGCGGCGAAGATTTTGCCATTGAAGTGGTGGGCATCGACGGCGACTTAATGAACAGCGCGGTACATGGCAGCGAGGAATTGCTTGCTGAAATGGCCTTGAAGCGCTTGGCCTCTCCCCTCACGGCGCGTGTGTTGGTGGGCGGCTTGGGCATGGGGTTCACGTTGCGCGCAGCGTTGAAGCACACGGGATCGAAATCGCAAGTTGTGGTGGCGGAATTAGTGCCCGAGGTGATTGAATGGAACAAAGGTCCGCTGGGCGAAAAAGCAGGAAACCCCATGCAGGACCCGCGTGCTTTGGTGCGTGAGGGCGACGTGGCAGTGATCATCCGCGAGCGGAAAGAAGCCTACGACACTATCTTGCTGGATACTGACAACGGTCCGGAAGGCTTGACGCAGAACGACAACCGGAAGATCGACAGCTCCGCGGGTATCCGCGCCATCCACGATTGTTGCGGACCGGCGGCGTGCTGGCGGTATGGAGCACGCATCCGGACAAGCCGTTCTCCCGGCGTTTGGGCATGGGCGGTTTCCGCGTGGAAGAGGTGCAAGTGCCCGCGATGGGAACGAAAGGAATGCGGCACACGCTGTGGTTCGCGAAGAAGCTGCCGCCGGAGCGGAAGGGGCCGCAGCGTCGGTGAGTGGTTTGCTCGTTATTACCGAGCGTATCGAAATGACCTTTCACGAATAGTCTTGGTCCCGACATGAGTGGTCCCCGAGTTCGTGCAAATTTGCGTGCAGGATATTCCATGACCGGAAACAAAACACAATTCGATGCCACCAGCGAAGCCCCGGACAAAGGTCCGCCTTTGCACGTAGGCCCGAACGCCCGCAAGGCCGTCTTCATCATCGCCATATTGCTCTGCCTCAGCCCGGCGATGAGCCCGCCGCTGGCGCTGTTACTAGGCTTGGTGCTGTCGATCACCATCGGTGATCCGTTCGCGGATTTCAACCACAAGGCAACGGGCTGGTTGCTGAAAGCATCCGTGGTAGGCTTAGGCTTCGGCATGAATTTGCAGCACGCCATCGCCGCCGGGAAGGACGGTTTGATCTTCACCGTGTTCTCTATCACGATCACCCTTGTTGCTGGCTGGTTCATCGCGAAGCGCTTGAAGGTGGACGGCATTTCGGCCTTCCTCATATCCAGCGGTACCGCCATTTGCGGGGGCAGCGCCATCGCTGCTGTTTCGCCCATTGTACGCGCGGACCGCAACCAGATGTCCGTCGCGCTCGGCACCGTGTTCATCCTGAATTCCGTGGCGTTGCTGGTCTTCCCGCTCTTGGGGCACCTGCTGAACATGAGCCAGCACGAGTTCGGCATGTGGTGCGCCATCGCCATCCACGACACCAGCTCGGTGGTGGGCGCGGCCGCAGCCTACGGCAACGAAGCACTGCAGGTGGCCACCACGGTGAAGCTGGAGCGCGCACTGTGGATCATCCCGCTGTCGCTGATCACCGCGCTGGTGATGAAGGGCGGCGGCAAGGTGAAGATCCCTTGGTTCATCGGCCTGTTCATTTTGGCCATGATCATCAGCAGCTATTTCCTGCAGTTTGGCGAACTCTACCGTTGGCTTGAACTGTCGGCAAAACGCGGTCTCACGCTCACGCTCTTCCTCATCGGCGCCAGCCTCACCCTGGGCACCATGCGCAGCGTGGGGGTGAAGCCGATGGTGCTGGGAATCATACTGTGGGTATTGATCAGCACGATGTCGTTAGTGGCGATCTTTGTGGGTGGGGTGAGGTGTGGAGGTTCACCACAGAGCCACAGAGAGCACAGAGAAATGCAGATAGTTCCCCGATACGTATTGGGGGGGCGAATGCCGACCGACGTTGTTCCTCCCCGTTCACGAGGAGTCCCGGCCTACAAGCCGGGAGGCGATCTTTGATTCAATTGCCTGCGGCCACTACCCTCCGTGTCCTCTGTGCCGCTGTGGTGAAAAGCCTTTATACCCTAACTGCCAATCCCAGCCCAATTTCATCCCATGAAGTCATCATACTTTCTCGTCGCATCTTTCATCGCCATCGGCGTTTCATCCTGCCAAAAGGATCCTCTCTCCACCCCTGTCCCCGATGAGCTCGGCACGGTGAAGTCAGCGATCGTTGCGCAACCCGTCCCGGCCTTCAACCAACTCTTCACACGGTACAACGATTGGAGTGGCGGCGACCAAGGCTACAGCATCCGCCTGCCGGACGGCCGCGACCTATGGCTCTTCGGCGATTCATTCATAGACACGGTGTTCGCCGACCGCACCCGGCCACCAGGTCCGTTGGTACGGAACGCCTACGTAATGCAGCAAGGCCACCAGCTCACAACACTAAACCAAACCGCAGGTGGAGCGGTGCAGCCCATTATTGCACCGCAAAATCCGAACGAATGGTATTGGCCGGGCGATGGTTTCATAAGCGGCAACTCCTTGTACATTTTCCAGCAACGTCTTAAAAATCAAGGCTCCGGCGTATTCGGCTTTGCCCAGACAGGTGTGGATGTTTCGCGCTTCAGTTTGCCCAACATTGTATTGCAAAATGTAGCCCCATTCCTTATGACAACGAAGTAGCATGGGGCTTGGCCGTTTTAGAAGATGGCGATTACGTGTACATCTACGGCACCAAGAGCCAGCAGTACAACAAATACGTTCACGTGGCACGCACGCCGATCACTTCACCGTTCAGCACGCTCGAATTCTGGGACGGCACCACGTGGACCACGGATGCTTCCTCTTCGGTCTCCATCAGGAACGACGTATCGCAGAGTTACTCGGTCTTCAAGCACAATGGCAAATACTACCTGCTCTCGCAGGAAGGCTTCTTGGGCCCGAAAGTCAACATATACCAAGGTAACTCGCCCATAGGCCCTTTCACGAACAAGAAACTGTTGGCCACCACACCGGTCCCCACCGGAACATGGACCTACAATGCGCTGGCGCACCCACAGTTCATCACGCCACAAGGTGATCTGCTGGTGTGTTACAGCATTAACGAAATGAACTTCTTCGACCTGTTCCAGAACGCGGACCACTACCGGCCCATTTTCTTCCGGGCGCGGGGTTGGGAGTAGTGCGTTGTCCTCTGGTCTTATCGAAAAGCCTTTTTGAAAAAGTGAAGAAGGTTGGAGGTAATTGGCAACGGCTGCCAACTACCTCCAACCTAGCCCCTACTTCAAGGTTTATAAAACTTGGCTGCTTGCACGGTACCGTCCGCACCTTGCACTTGCAAAATGTAAACGCCAGAAGCTAAACCTGCGGCATCTACACCCCTTGTGCTTGGCGTAGGCGAAGCAGGCCATTCCACCGTGCGCACCAACTGTCCCGTTGCCGAACGCACATAAAGGGTAAGCGGCGTTAACGAAGCGTAAGACACCAGCAGTTCGTCATTCACCACACCATGCAGACGCAACTCGGTGGTTTGAACATTCTCTTCTATACCAATTGCTGTATTCACCGCGTATGCGGCAGCTTCAGGAATAAAGAAGTCATCACCGGGAAAGTAGATCGGCAAGGGAGCGCCGTTGGTCGCATCAACCCATAGGTACTGCACTATCGTGAGGATGTCATATCCCTTCACGCGGACCAGCAACACATCATTGAACGTACCGACCGGCAAATTCAGGCTACCGCTGCCAATGCAGGTAATACTGTAAGTGCCACCGAACGTCGAACTGGTATTAGCCCACGTATCAAGATTCGTTGTTCCAAGTTGCAATGGGAAAACGTATTCGCGCTGGTAATCTGAGTAAGAGACTTGGGAAGTTGTCCAGGATCCAACCTTATCCATGGCGGTGCTGTTGAGCGTGTAATAGTTGTAACGCGGAATTTCCGATTCAAACGTGCAGTAGTTCGCCGTTGGGAAAGCCGTAGGATGGGGGCGATGTGGCTGGTGCCAAGTAATCCACATCCCAAGGTGTTTGGGTGGTTGGCAAAAGTCCGGTCACATTCCAGTTCACATTCGCGCCGGTCGTGGTGTCGAGAACATCCAAGTTCACTGCGGTTTGGTAGGTGAATACAGAGCCCACCGGAGCCATTTCATTGCTGTTAAGCACGCCCAGCTGAGCAAATGTGGTGAAAGCGGCAGTGCAGGCGACGAGCGTAAAGAGTGATTTCATGTGTGCGGGTTTTGTTTGAGCAAACATAGGCCATTGGCCCAATAGTCCGTTGGCACGAACGGAGTTGGGTACATCCGCAAAACACAGCGACCTTCTGAGTTCGCGTTCTGAATTCTACGTTTTTCATTTTTCATTACCCCAACCCATTCCCGTCGTTACTTGTTCCACCCAAAACCAACGCATGTCCACAACGATCATTCAAACCGACGCGGTCCTCATAGGCTGCGGAATTATGAGCGCCACCCTTGGCGTAATGCTAAAAGAACTCGACCCGAAGCTGAAGATCCACATCATTGAAAGGCTCGATGAGATCGCCGGTGAAAGCTCCGACGCGTGGAACAATGCTGGCACGGGTCACGCCGCATTGTGCGAACTGAACTACACGCCGGAAAATGCCGACGGCAGCATCAACATTTCCAAGGCGTTGAAAGTGGACGAGGAATTCGAGCTGAGCAAACAGTTCTGGGCGTGGCTGGCGCGGCAAAAGCGGATACAACCGGCAAACTTCATCCACAGCATACCACACATGAGTTTCGTGGCTGGGCCAAGCGATGTGGAATTTCTGCGGAAGCGCCATGCAGCAATGAACGCACACCCGCTCTTCCACGGCATGGAATTCACCACGGACAGAAAGCAGATCGGCGAATGGGCACCGCTGCTGATGAAAGACCGCCAAGACACGGAAGCGTACGCCGCGACGCGCAGCATGCTCGGCACGGATGTCAACTTCGGCGCGCTTACCCGCATGTTGTTCAAAGACCTCGATACATTACCAGACACGGACATCCACTTGAGCCATGAAGTGCGCGATTTGGAGCGTATGGACAACGGCCCATGGCGCGTAGAAGTACGCGACCTCAAGAGCGGCGAAAAAAAGGAATACCATGCTCGTTTTGTCTTCATTGGTGCGGGCGGCGGAGCCTTGCCCCTGCTGGAAAAAAGCGACATTCCTGAAGCTGAAGGCTATGGCGGTTTCCCCGTGAGCGGCCAATGGTTGCGCTGCCTCGATCCGAAGATCATCCAGCAGCACCACGCTAAAGTTTACGGCAAGGCCAAGAGCGGCAGTCCGCCCATGAGCGTGCCGCATTTGGACACGCGCACCATTGGCACCGAGCAAGCCCTGCTCTTCGGCCCATTCGCGGGGTTCAGCACCAAATTCCTCAAGCACGGCAGTTGGTTAGACCTGCCGTCCTCATTGGAATGGGACAACATTATGCCCATGGTACAAGCTGGATGGAAGAACATGGACCTCACCAAATACCTCATCGAGCAGGTAAGCCTTACACCGGAAGAGCGCTTGGAAGAGTTGAAAGAGTTCATGCCCACGGCGGTACTAAAGGTTGGGAACTGGCTATTGCCGGGCAACGTGTGCAGGTCATCAAAAAGGACCCGAAGGAAGGCGGCGTGCTGGAGTTCGGCACCGAGCTGGTTTCCGCTGCCGATGGCAGCTTGGCCGCGTTGTTGGGCGCATCTCCGGGGGGCCAGCACGGCGGTTTCCATCATGCTGAAGTTGGTGGTGAAGTGCTTCCCGGAGCGAGCTGCTGGTTGGCAGGAAGGCTTGAAGCGCATGGTGCCTTCGCATGGGCAGGTGCTCGCTGAGGATGCGGCGTTGATAAAGGCGGTACGGACCCGGAGCCATACGGCATTGGGGTTGGTGGTGCCGGGGTGAAACCGCAGATGGGCCGCGTGGCGGCGCGGTTCTTTTAACCGCTGATAAACGCTGATGGACGCTGATAAACACGGATTGAACCCGCAAGTTTCATTACGTTCCAGCAAAGCCTGAAGTTCCCAAGCGTAGGTTTGACCCGATGTCAATGAGTGAAGGCAAAAGCCCGCCCCGATTTCAACATGACCGCCCAGACGATGTACGGCTTGGAGCCGGTGCTGGCGGAAGAACTGCTGCGCTTAGGTGCGAAGGACGTGGAGAAGCACAACCGGGCGGTGAGCTTCCGGGGCGATCTGGGTTTTATGTACAAGGCCAATTTGTGCCTGCGCACGGCTTTGCGCGTGCTTGTCCCTATCGAGGATTTCGAGGTGCGGAGCGAGCAGGACATCTATGCGGGAATTAAAAAGATACCGTGGGAAGTGTTCATGGACGTTGACGATACGTTCGCCTTTTCGGCGAAGCTGAACACGGAACTTTTCGGCCATTCGCAATATGTTGCGCTGCTGGCGAAGGATGCGCTGGCGGACCGTTTCCGCGAGAAGACGGGCAAGCGCCCCACGGTGGATGTGGAAGATCCGGCATTACGCATACGCTTGTTCATCACCGGCGATCATTGTTCCGTTTCCTTGGACAGCAGCGGTGATTCCTTGCACAAGCGCGGCTACCGCGAGCAAACGAATTTGGCCCCGCTGAACGAGGTGCTGGCGGCAGGCATGGTGCTGCTGAGCGGCTGGGACCGCATGAGCAATTTTGTAGACCCGATGTGTGGCTCAGGCACGCTGTTGATCGAGGCGGCGCTCCTCGCGGCTAACATTCCGCCGGGTGCGTACCGCAAGGGCTTCGGCTTCCAACGTTGGAGCGATTTCGATGCGGAGCTGTGGGCGAAAGTGCATGCCGGCGCAATGGAGCGCATTACCGGCAACAAGCCCGTGATCTGGGGCGGCGAAGTTTCCAAGAACGTGGCACGCAAGGCGGAGACGAACATTGCCATCGCGGACCTGAAGGAAGAGATCACAGTGAAGAACGTGGCATTTGAAGACCTGCCCGCCCCCGAGGGCCGCGGGGTGCTCATCATTAACCCGCCCTACGGCGAGCGGATGGACGAGGATGAGGACATCAACGCGTTGTATAAGATGATCGGCGACACGCTGAAGAAATACTGGACGGGCTACGAAGCTTGGGTGCTCACGCCGAATTTGGAGGCCGCGAAATTCATCAAGCTAACGCCGAGGCCGAAGATCCGATTATTCAACGGAGCTTTGGATTGCCGCTTTTTGCGGTACGAACTTTATGCGGGTTCGCGGAGGAGGGAAGAATAGTTGTCCGTTATTAAGTAGTTCCTTGGCTGGTCCGAAATCCAACGCCCCGCTCGGCCCCGGAACCTCATCCGGGGTTCCCGAGTGGAGTGCATTAATAGACCTCTGGCCCCTCTTCTGATCGACGGGCCAGAGGCCCTCAACTGTGCACACTCGGCAAATAGCCGAGCACGTGCTTTGCAGAACAACCGACCGCCATGCGCAAGTTGAACCGTCCCTCGAGAACGCCTGACAACGGACACCTGACAACTAATTAGAAGTAACAACAGGCGTTTCCACCCCATACTTCCTGTACAACCGCGCCTTTCGCTTCACCAATCGGGCCACGGCCTTCTCGGTGCGGGCTTCGCGGGGTGTTGTGGCCAGCTCGCCGTTCTCGATGCGGCGCACGATGGATTCCACGAGCTTGTCATCGCCTTCGGGGTCGTATTCGCCTTTGAGGTCGTTGCCAAAAACCTTGGCGACGCCTTGCCACATCCAGGCTTGGAAAGAACCGCGGAGTTGTTTCACGAGGTCGTAACTGGTATGGCCGGTTTGTCGGTCGATGAGCTTTACTAGGATGCGACCCTGCGTAACGGTCATGCTTTTAATATCCTGATCGAATTCGGCGCGCAGCTCGGCTTCCGCCAATTTCAAGTACAGTTCCTTGTCGCTTTCGCGTTGGATGGCGGCTAAGTCGTGGTCATATTCATCCAGCAATTTGGCCGTGATAAGCGCATACGGATAAACCTTTTGCACATAGCGTGTCAGGCGGTCGATGCGTTCGGCATTGCGGCGGACTTTGCGCGTCATTGAGCCTCAACCAATACTGGGGCCAGGGTGAAGTGGGCATGGTGTCACCGCCCTGTATCACCACAGAGACCATGGTCTGGCGCGCCCATACGGAAGCCGGGGCCATGCAGGCCAGTAGAAGCAGGATTGAAACAGTGGTCCTCATTTGCAAGACACTACGAAGTTACCCTTGCAACGCAGTTAGTTGCAAATGGGTCGGCACTATCGACGAAGATGCTTTTCCGCCCCACCCGGCGCGCCAACCACCAAGGTGAAGGATGATGGGCGTTCCCGGCACCCAACACAGGCACCTTCAAACGCTGGTCATGCAAATGCGCTGCCACAAGTGCAGCGGCCTCTACCGGCTTCAGGGGTCAGTTCCGTTCAAAAACTCCGGCTTGAAGTGGTCGCGGACGAAAAAGGGTGTCATGGTTCCCACTAGGGAAGCCTCGTGACCCATCACGAAACGGCAGAAGGGCAACGTGGTCTCCACGCCGGCGATGGCGTAATCGTCGATGGCGCGCTCCATGCGGGAGATGGCCTCTTCGCGGGTGCGCCGGTGTGCATCAACTCCGCGATCCAGGGGTCGTAGTAAATGGGGATCGCCACTCTGCCCTCCTCAAAGCCGTCGTCCACGCGCACGCCGGGGCCTTCGGGCAGGCGGTACGTGGTGAGCGTGCCGAGTCCGGCAGGGAAATTGTTCGCGGATGCTCCGGCGTAAACACGCACCTCGATCGCGTGCCCTTCGATCTTAAGTCGGCTTGTTTGAACGAGAGCTCCTCCCCTTAGGCTACTTTGATCCGCTCCTTCACCAGGTCCAGTCCCGTCGATCTCTCCGTTACTGGATGTTCCACTTGCAGGCGCGTGTTCATTTCATGAAGTAGAAATCGCCGTTGGAATCGAGCAAAATTCCACGGTTCCCGCACCCACGTACTTCACGCTCTTAACCACGTCCACCGCGGCCTCGCCCATTTTCTTGCGCATGGCCGGAGTGAGCACTGCGCTCGGCGCTTCCTCGATCGCTCTTTTGATGGCGGCGCTGAATGCGCATTCCCGATCGAAGACATACACCGTGTTCCCCTGCATGTCCGCGAGCACCTGCACTTCAATGTGGCGCGGCCCGGTCCTGAATTTCTCGATAAAGACGCTTCCGTCGCCGAAAGCATCTCGCGCTTCGCTGATGGCGCGTTCCAGCCCTTCCTTCAGCGCTCGCTTTCCTGCTCAACGATGCGCGTACCCACTTGCCCCCGCCGCCAGCAGCGGCGCGCCTTGAATGAGGATGGGAAAGCTGATGGTCTTCGCCACGGCCATGGCCTCTTTCAGGTCTGCCACGGCGCCTTCCGTTTCAGGCTGCAAGGGACCGCCATGCTTCTTCACCGCTTCCATGGCAGCAAACGCTTCGCCCATGATGTGCATGGCTTCCAGCGAAGGGCCGATGAAAATGACGCCTTGCTTTTTCGGGCGCTTTCGCGAAGTCACCGTTCTCGCTAAGGAAGCCATAGCCGGGGTGAACTGGCATCCACCTTCAGGTCCTTGCTGACCTTGAGGATTTTATCGAGACCTGGTATGAACCTTGCTGGGCGCCGGGCTTTGAGCTCTGCGGCCTCGTCAGCAGCGCGGACAAAGGGCGAGTTGCTGTCGGCCTCTGAATACAGACCACGGTGGCGATGCCCATTTCGCCAGCGGAGCGCATCACGCGCAAGAGCAATCTCGCCCCGGTTGGCAATGAGGATTTTCTTGATGGTACGCTTCTTCATCGGCTGGGAAATGGGGCACGAAGATGCGAAGAGCAATTCGAACTGCGGATGATTTTGAACCACGGATAAATATGGAAAGGAAAAAATCAAGCGCGGTTCAGCAGCGGTTCAAAACCATTACTACCGCGGAAAACTCTTGCGCTTTAAGAAGCTGCCAAAGCATGTCTCCGCGCGCTCTGCAGTTAAACCCATAGTCACACCACCGGAGAACAACGCCGGATTACGCCCAGCACCGCACCATCCGCCCCACATGACCCATCTCCTGACTTGATCGCCGACCTCGGTCTCATCCTGTCGGTAGCGGCCATCACCTCACTGGTCTTCAAGAAGATCGAGCAGCCGTTGGTGCTGGGTTACATCATCGCGGGAGTGTTGGTGGGCCCGCACGTGTCGATCACGCCCACCGTGATCGACGAAGCAAGCGTCAGTGTTTGGAGCAATTGGGCGTGATGTTCCTGCTGTTCAGTTTGGGCTTGGAATTCCAGTTTCAAAAGGGTCGAAAAGTGGGCGGCACGGCGAGCATCACGGCGCTGGTCACCGTGGCGTTCATGCTGGGCGTGGGCTGGTTTTTAGGGCGGGACTCGGGCTGGAGCCGCATGGACAACCTGTTTTTGGGAGGCATCATATCCTTTCCTCCTACCATCATCGTTCGTGCATTGGACGAGCTGGGGCTGAAAACGCAGGTTTTCGTAAGGCATTGTGGTAGGCGTTTTGGTGATCGAGAGATGTGGTGGCGGTGATGCTCTTGGCTACTGCAGAGCACCTTGGCCATCAGCCAGCATTTTTCCGGCAGTGCCTGCTTCGGGAACTCGGAAGACTTGGGCTTTTTCCTCATCCTGTGGTTCGCCATGGGTATCTTTCTTATCCCCACACTCTTGCAGCGCACCACGCAAGCTGATGAACGGCGAAACGTTGCTCATCGTTGCCCGTAGCACTGTATCTTTCCATGGTCGTCTTCGCCGTGAACGCGGGATTCAGCGCGGCGTTGGGCGCGTTCATCATGGGGCGCTGCTCGCGGAAACCGTGAAAGCGGAGCGCATTGAGCACTTAGTAAAACCGGTAAAGACCTTTTCGGCGCCATCTTTTTCGTGTCCGTGGGCAGCTGTTGGACCCCGGCATGTTGATCGAGCATTGGCAAACCGTGCTGCTCATTTCATTGGTCGTGGTGGTCGGGCAGCCCGCTAAGCATCATCATCGGTTCCCTGCTCGCGGGCGAGCCATTGCCAAGGGCCGTGCGCGTGGGTCTTAGCCTTTCGCAGATGGGTGGATTCTCTATATCATCGCCACGCTTGGCCTTACGCTGAATGTCACCAACAAATTCCTCTACCCCATCGCGGTGGCCGTTTCCGCCGTCACCACCTTCACTACGCCATACATGGTCCAAGCCAGCGGTCCCTTTGCGGGCTGGCTGGAACACACCCTGCCGAAAAGTTGGACCAGTGCGCTGGACCGATACGGCCAACAGGCCCGGATCGGGTAAAGAGACCAGCGCTTGGCGGCTGTTGCTGCGCTCCTACATCATCAATTTGGCGGTGTTCGCGGTGCTGTGTTTGGCCACCATTTTCGTTTTGGGTCCCGCGTTCATCGTACTGTTCCGGCAAGAGCTTCCTGGGCTTGAACGGTCATATTTGGGCGGGCATGGCCACGTTCGTGGTGATGATGCCCCTCATTTGGGCGATGAGCCTGCGGCGCATCGCGCGCAACGCGTATCGCGCACTATGGCTGAACCAGCGGCACTTGCGCGGCCCCTTGGTGATGTTGGAACTGGTGCGGCTCGCTGCTGCCGTGGTGGTACTGGCGTTGCTGGTGAACGTGTTCTTCAGCACCGGTTGGGCGTTGTTGGCCTTGTTGGTACTGATGGTATTCGCAGTGGGCATGTTCCGCCAGCGGTTGCACCGGTTCTACCTGCGGATGGAAGCCGCTTCATGCGCAGCCTCAACGAGCGCGAGCGGAGCCAGCGCCGCACCGACCTCGCTCCGTGGGACATGCACGTGGCCCAGGTGCGCATGGCCATGGATTCTGCCTTGGCGGGGCCAAAGCGCCGGCGGAACTGGGGCTGCGTGAAAAATACAGCGTGAACATCGCCCTAGATCGGAACGTTCCGACCGGTAGCACCTGTCCGCACCCGGCAATGCCGACCGCCTGCTTCAAGGCGACAACCTGATGGTGACGGCACCGATGCCCAATTGGCCCAACTTCATCAAGCGGAAAAACCGCGACCTCGCCGACCAAGCGCGGCGTGGCCAGGAGGACATCCGGCTGCGGCGTTACCGGATCGCGCCGCAATCGTCCTGGTGGGCAAAAGCATCCGGGAAAGCGGCCTGCGCGAGGAGGCCAGCGCCAGTAATTGGCGGGCATAGAGCGGGACGGCGAGGCATCGCGAACCCGGACGGCACAACGAGTGTTCAAAAACCGCGATGTGCTTTGGTTGGTGGGCAACGGCGCGACAATCATAGATTATATGCAGGAGCGAGGCGGCGCGAGGAGTGCGCGAACGACAAGACGACAAGAAATCAGAAAATCAAATGCCGAACTCCGACTAGATACAAATGCTGGTGTCGCGCTTTTGGAAATGACAATCGATACGCGCTATATTCAAACTCTGCTAGGACAAGTTCCAGCAACGACCGAGATACACACGCACGTAAGCCACCAAGGCCATCGGTAATATCCGCAGCCCACTTGATGATCTGGACATGTAACAACAAGGTGTGCTTTATCTGACCATGCGGGATGATATACACACCTCCAATAGCGAAATAAACTCACCTGTTACGACAACCCACTATTTAGCGGCTATAATTTGCACGTCAAGATCCACAGGGACTAGTAGTAAATAAAATATTCAAAATGCTTGACTCAATTCCCAAACAAAATATCACTGCTACCGAAGTAATGGATTTGATAAATGCCGGAAAGCCTTTAAATAATCTATTTGTTTCAGGTAAACTTAACTTGACCGGGTCCTATAATTACAAATGTGAGAAAGATATAGTAGCGGAGAATTGCATATTTGAATCGTTAGAAGGAAGTTGTGTTGAATTTATCAGCGGTGTCAGGCTTACAAATTTTTCAAAATTTACAAGGTGTTGAGCCTACACTTACTTTTACTGGAGGGCTAGTAATTGACAACTGCACTTTTGAGGTTATCTTGACATACAAGCTAGTGGCCCCATAACAAGAAAGCGGTTTCAATAACTCCAATTCGATTTTAAAAACTTCGTGAACTTCTTTGACTGTTGGTATCAAGGTGAAGTAACGATTAAGAACAACCACTTTCAACAAGGAACCAACTTACTAGGGGTAGATGCAACCAGCGGAATCAGAACCAGCTTTGATGTCGAGCCTTTAATTGGAAAGGGAACATTGGACAACTTGATATAGATAACGAGGCAGACCTTGACATAAATATAATAAGCCTCCTTTGAAAAACATTACAGCCGCTAACAAAAGCTATAAGTTATATATAGCCATTAGTGACGGAACCGCTCATAGCCTAATCGTTGACCACACAAGCCAATTGGCAAGCGGCCAAGGTCGCGGAACACCGAGTGGTGACTAAATACCTCTATGAGTCGACGTTGGGATCACCCCAGCACCTCGCTCACCGCGTCCGCAGCCTCTTGCAACGAGATCGCGCTAAGCACCTTCAGGCCGCTCTTGTCGATCAGCTCCTTGGCCTCCTTGGCATTGGTGCCTTGCAGGCGCACGATTATGAGCACCTTGATGTCGCCGATGTTCTTGTAAGCATCCACTACGCCTTGGCCACCGGTCGCAGCGCACGATGCCGCCGAAGATGTTCACGAGGATGCCTTTTCTCCGGGATCTTTCAGGATGATGCGGAAGCCTTTCTCCACGCGGGCCGCGTCCGGCGCCACCGCCCACGTCCAGGAAGTTCGCAGGGCTGCCGCCGCTGGAAGCTTGATGATGTCCATGGTGGCCATGGCGAGCCCTGCGCCGTTCACCATGCAGCCCACGTTGCCGTCGAGCTTCACTAGTTCAGGCCCGCTTCGTAAGCTACCACTTCAATGGGATGCTTCTTCGCTCTTGTCGCGCATTTCCACGTAGTCCGGGTGGCGGTAGAGGCGCGTTGCCGTCAGGGCGCACCTTGGCATCCACCGCGGTAGTCTTGTCGTCGCTGGTCTTCCAACGCAGGGTTGATCTCGAACATGGCGCTGTCGCTGGCTTCGTATGCCTTGTACAAGGAAGCGACGAACTTCGCCATCTCCTTTTTCGCGCCTCGGAAAGTCCGAGGCTGGTACCGGCGATCTTGTTGCACTGGAACGGGCGCAGGCCAACGCGCGAGTCGATTCTTCTTTGAAAGTCCTGTCGGTGTGTTCAGCCCCTCTTCGATGTCCGCCCCCTCTGTGCTGTACGCGATGATGTTGCGGGCGCTGGCGCGGTCGGGCGGCACGCTCATATAAAACTCCTTGGTTTCGCTGGCACCGGGGTAGTAAGCGTCTTCGGCGATGGCACCTTGCTCCTTTTTGCCTTGGGGCGTCTGCGGCATCTTCAGCATCATGCCGATGATCGCTTCCGGACGTTCGCGCACTTCATCGAGGTTCTTTGCCAGCTTCACGCCGCCGCCTTTGCCGCGGCCACCTGCATGGATGCGCGCCTTCACTACCCGCCATTTGGTCCCGGTCTCTTGGCTGAGGTTTTGGCCTTTTCCACCGCCTCATCGGCGTTGTAGGCCCGAGCCCGCGCTGAACGCGGACGCCATTGGGCGAGAATGCACTTTCCTTGGTATTCGTGAAGGTTCAGTTGTTCGCTGATAAAGTGCCTGCTTTGTGTCGGACAGGCTGCGAATGTAAAGTTTGGCGGGGAAGCGAAGATTCGATACGCCGGTGCTCCTTTCATGGTTGTCACCCGGGCCTCTTGCGCCGGGGTCGCGAAAAGCCGCACGCGCTTGTTTTTTGAAAACCGGGCCCCATCAGCGGGAAAATCTTCGAATACTTCTACTGACAAGCCTTTCCCGATGACTCGTCAATTAATTCCGAGACCAATAATCCCCACGATTCACCTATCTTCGAGAACCCTTACACAAACCAAGCCCCTTTCCCCGATGAAATCCTCCGCAACACTTCTGGTGACGCTCTGGACGGGTGCACAGCTTTTCGCACAATCCGGGTTCCTGCAGGCCTATCAGCCTAGTACGGCCTTCGTCGGAATTCCTGAATGCCGTGTCAGCGGATCACGGATGGCCACGGAGACATCGATGTTGTTTCCACGAACAGTTGTTGAACAGCGTGAGCAGTATGTATGCGTACCGAAACGACGGGCCGGGAATTTCCACTGACGCGGAAAGTGGCACTGGTCAAGCGGCTACATAAATTGCATTGCGGATCACGGACCGAACGATGGTTAGCCGGACTTGCTCAGCGATGATTTTACGCGCTTGCGGTGGTACCGCAACCTGGGCAACATGCAGTTCAGTACGGCTGTTTGATAAGTGGTAACATCACCGACGGCCGCGCGGTTACCGCTGCGGACAGTGACTATTGACGGCGATCTGGACATCTTCTTCAGCGAAGGCAGCGCGGACCAGGATCGGACTGTTGGAGAACTTGGGAGGCGGCACTTATCCCCGTGAAGACGATCGTCAACACCACGAGCACCGATGTGGACGACATTTGTGGCCAGCGACCTTGACGGTGATGGCGAATCTGGACCTTGTGGTTTCCTGCTTGAACATACAGGACGTAGCACGGTTCGAAAACTTGGGCAACAATGCATTTGGCCCGCAGCACCTGCTCCCAAGCACTTCAATTGGCAACACTGCGGTTGTGCAGCAGATGCGGATGGCGACAGGGACAACGACATCGCAACAAGTGCCTTCGGCAGTGATGGCGGCTGGTACAGGAACCTTGGCAACGGAAATTTCAAAGTGGTCAAATCACCATTTCAAACTCAGTACCAATTTGCTTATGACCTGAATGCCGGAGATGTTGACGGCGACGGCGATACGGACCTCTTTGTCCGGCTCCGGACGGCGGCTATTAGCGTACTTCCTGAACAATGGCAGCGGCATTTTTCACCCAAGGCACAGTACCGGAAACCATGGTTTATCCTTGGATTTGGCCTTATTGGCAGACATCAATGGAGATGGGTTGCAGGACATTGTAGCGGAGGTCATCACGACGGCAAGTTGATGCAGTGCGATGCTGCAACAGCCAACTTCAGCAGCGTTCATTTCATTGCGAAAACGGCGTCGTGCGCGTTGAAGGCAATTGCGGTTGATGTGAACCGGAGATGGCGACATGGACGTGGTGGGCATATCCGCCCGGCGACCGGAAATTGGCATTGTACAAAAATTTGGGCGGGACCGGTTTCGCGGAGCAACAGACCATAGATGCCCGCAATGCCGTTGGCGCATTGGACTTTGCGGTCGGCGAGCATCGATGGCGACGGAAAGCCGGATTGATGTTAGCACTTTCAGGCTTGCATGGGAAGCTGGCTTGGTACCTGGCCCCCTCGGCAACAGCAACTTCGCGGCACCTGCTACCGTGGCCGCGGGATTCAACGTGATGCGCCCGGGTGCGGGCTGGCGAATATTGATGGCGATGGCGACCTTGACGCATTGGCCGCCGACCGCAACGGATACGAAACATCGTACTACTTGAACAACGGCAACGGCACCTTCGGCGCGAAGCACATCCGGACACATTGATGACGGACCCAAGGACCTCATGGGCGCGGACCTCGACAAAGATGGTGGCGGGACATCCATCATTCTTTCCGCCTACGACCAGCGGGTGATGTGGATGCGGAACAATGGCGGATCGTCGTTCCAGCAACCCGATCGTGGCGATCGAATCCGTGAACGGGGCCGAAGGGTGGCATTGATGGACTGGACGCGAAATGGCTGGACATGTTCGTCGCCGCGCAATACACCAACAAGATCTACTACGCGCTGAATTCAGCCACCGGCTTCGGCCTCAGACTGGATGCGGGATTTGGCGTGATCAATCCTTCCTCGGTCAAAACCGGTGATATGGACGCGGACGGAGATGGAAGCCTGGTGACCAGCT
>JADJVC010000016.1 GCA_016710685.1 Flavobacteriales bacterium
TTACGGAATTTCATATTCCTCCGGGCCGCGAGAAGAAAGGAACCCGGGGAAGAGCTTTATGAAAGCCATTGGCGAGAATTCGATACGGACTTTTTACGGGAGGAGATCTCGCAAGGCCGATACAACAGACCTCGCAGCCGATCTGTTCCTGCAACACTACTTGACGAGCAACTCTACCAGGGATGGGTCGACCAAGCATCTCTTCACGGATTACAAATGGTGGATCGAGCGCGAACAGCCCTTTGAGCAGTTGGGGAGGAACTTGTGGCATTGGATAACAAAGTGTTGATTTCCGCAGGATGATGGACCCTAACCAGAGGACGAACTTTGCGATCGTTCCGCTTCTTGGATGCCTTTGAAGTGGGTACTGCATACCCCCTGTTGCTGACACTGATGCGCAAGGGTGTTTCCAAGAGGGAGATGAAGGCGATCGGCAACATCCTTGAATCCTATCTGGTGCGTCGCGCTGTTTGTGGTTTGACAACCAAGAACTACAATCGAATATTCCTCACGCTCTTGCGTCAACTTGATGGTCCTACGCCAGCAAGTGCATCGATCAAAAGCTATCTGTCCGGCCTCACGGGCGATTCGGCAATTTGGCCAAGCAATGCGGTCTTTGAAGAGCAGTTTCAATCTGGTCCGATGTACGGGCGTCTGAACAACCCCAAGCTGATCGTTCTTCTCGAGCGGCTGAACCGTACCTACATGACCCGGCAGTCCGAGGTTATTGAAATACATGGGCCGTCCACAGTGGAACATCTGCTTCCACAGCAGTGGTTGGAGTATTGGCCGCTCGACACCGGAAAGCAGGGTATGACAGAAGACGAGATGGAGAATGCACCCGCAGGAGATGACAGGGTATTTGCCACCCGTAGACGTGATCAACAATTGCAAACCATAGGCAACCTCACGATGCTAACAGGGCCTTTAAACTCATCTGTGTCCAATGGACTCTGGTCAACGAAACAAAGAGCGATACTGTTGAAGTCCTTGTTGCCCATCAATCAGTTCCTTCATGACGAGCCAGAATGGGACGAGAGCAGGATAGTGGAACGGGGTAAGGAGCTTTGGGTGAAAGCAAAAGCACTATGGCCGAAATGACCTGGCTGCTCGATGACGATGAGGACACGGATGCGCGGGAATACGGGCTGGGGCCAAGCCTGTGCAAGGTGGACCTGTTTAACCTAACTCGGTGTTGCTCGATCTGGACGCGGTTCTGATTGCCCTTAACATCAACTTCTAAACTCACGCCCAAATTATTCTGTGATTCAACAAGTTCTTAAACTCGGTCAAGCGCTGTTGCTCCAACTCAAGTGGTAGGCGCCTGCGTCGGATCAGACTCCACCTTTGCTTGCAAGTTTCGCACCATCTGTTTTCCTTCGTGGTTTCCGCTGATTTCCCACATCTATGGCAGTAGTGTTCGGGGTAGTTTGCGTTATGATAACGCACCCAAATTTTGTAGCAACCGTCACAGTAAATATGACCAGGCGTTACAATCGCATTGCATCGAATGCAGTGGCGCGTCCCATCCGGTTCAGCAATCTGCGACAGCCTTTCCTTGATGGCCCCAAGAGCTGTTCGAGCACTTTGCGCGAGCGTCGGTTCGAACAGGGTTCACAGAAAAACCTGATTTTATCTCTTTTGAACCTGCCAGGGTTACAGCGGCAGCTTGTCGCCAAGCCAAGGGATGCCATGGCCCGTCAGAATGGTGTTAGGCAACCACTACAAGCGTTTGCAAATGCATCTACCTCCATAATGCGGTTATACATGAGGCGGATGCTCACCCCTCGGCTTTTGCTTGGTCGGCTCCCTCAGAACTGAAATGTTCTGGCGTTGCCGGTTTGCTCAAACGATCCGCTCCGGCGTAAAGGAATGCGGCTTTGCTGATCACGCCGCATTTCCCACAAGCCACTTCTTTGATTTCCATGAACGCAATCTTTTGGTACTCTCTGCAATCCGAGCACCTTTTACTATCAATGCAGTAGTCGACTTCATCTGGTGTCAGCACAGGTTCCAACGCCCGTGATAGGTCATCATAGCTCTTGAGATCAAACAGATCAGAACGGTATTCAGGTCTTTTGTAGAATGCGATCACATTTGATTCCGGCATGTGTTCGACAACAACTTCGATAGCTGCAACTGTAGCCTCTTTTTTATTGATCAGGCCCACATCGGGCCGCCCTTTCATCATCACATGTTCCATTTTCACCCGGACGGATGTGCGCACGAGATTGCGTTCATGCTCCTTTCTGCAATGCCTGCACCACCATTTGATAAGTACTGGTTTTCGTTGATCGATGGCTGCTTTCAAACGATCGTGGATCAAGTCTTTGAAGGCGTGATGCAGGATCGATTCTGGTCCACAGGCGGTGATGCTGGAAGGGTGAGCAAAATGCGGGCGCTTGGCTCCCTTCTTGGTCAGGTCATCGCTCCGGCGAAAGATCAGCTGTTCCTTGCAATTGGGACAGGTGTAATTGCTTTTACGTATCCCGTTTTTTGCATAGACCAGTTGGCCTTTGTCATCCCATGCAATCCGATTGAGAACTTCCATGACAGTGGTGGCTGTTGGTTATCGGTAATGGCAAGGCCCATGCCAAGCGTTTCCTCGTGCTGCTTTCGCGCACCAGCATTGATGAACTTTGCATAGAGGCCAAAGAAATTTCTAGTCGAATACTGTCGGCCGCATCAACTTCTGAATATTCATCGCATCTTGCATTACGACCGAATAAGCAGCTCTCAAGCAAACACACCGTTCACTGTTCAGTATCTATTAACCATGGAAACGAGTATTTACTCCGAGGTCTTTGACTACCACAAAAAGACCTACCTGTTGGACCGCTTCCAAGCGGATGGAACGGAAACTCTGATCCGCATCACCGAGACCGTGCATGAGGGTGTCCGACAAGGCAAGCATGTGGTGGTTTTCAAAGAGGCGATGTTTGAGCGGATCCAGCGGTTTATGGGAACCCCTGAGCCGCCCGCACCCACCAGTATCCCCGTGCGCAAACGGCCTTTTTCATGGGCGAGCAATGTGACGCTATCAAGAGGAACTATTTAAAAGGAGTTCCAAGTGAAGCCCTCACGTTACAGTACGGCTGCAAGGCCAGGATATCGAAGCAGTCCTGCGCGTTGAAGGTGTCGAGATCGTGCCTTTGGAAACCACCTCAACGCGACGGCGAACCCATAAACCTAAGTATGCGGCGCCAATGAAGGCCGTCCAGCCAAAGCCCACCGGCCTTGCAGCGGTCAAAGGAGAGCATACCAACGCTTACGATCGCTGGACCGACCAACAGGATGCCAGGCTGGTTAAGTTGTTCCAGAACGGCGCAACGGTAGAGCGGCTTATGCATGTTTTCGGCCGCCAGCGCGGTGCGATCTCTTCGCGATTGCGCAAACTTGGTTACTGACCCACTTCTCCGGGATATCTCCCCTATACCTCCTCTTCAGGTCCACCTAAATACGGGGTCGTCAATGCCCCAAGGCGCATTAGTTGTACAGGCACCGGCAAGAGCTGCCACCAGCGGTGCATCTCTCCTGAATAAATCCTTCTCCACAATTCCCCATTCTCCCGAACTTCGGGCCCGGTACTTGCAATACCGCCTTTCAAACCCCTCCCCATGCTCCGCACGACCATCGCCCTGTTCACCGTTACCACAGCGTTCAGCCTTTTCGCACAAGAGAAGGCGCCCATGGCGGAACTGGCTGGCCCGCAATGGACCGTCATCGGCAGCGGTGCTGCGGACGGCGCGCAAGCCCGGTGATGCCAGCTACGTGTTCAAGGCCGAACCGGCACAGGTGGTGGTGAAGGAATGCGCGGGCGGCGCGTGGAAGGCGCGCACCGAGGCGGTCACCACGTGGAGCGCGGGCGGCAAGAGCGGCATCGCCTTCGGCGGCGCGCGCTATGAGGTGAAGAGCCTGCCGGCCAGTGCACCGGCCTGCAAAGGCAATTCCCCCTGCATGCGCCTGGCCACCGTGCCCGATGGCAAGACGGACGCCACGCGCACCATCTACCTGGCCCACTGATGGAAGAAACGCCACCGAAAAAAACCACCGACTACTCCAAGGCGGTGGCTCCGCTGTTGACGGTGCTGGGCATCTCGGTGGGGGCTTGGCAGTTCACCAGCCAGATGAGCCATGAGAGCAAGATGGAATTCAGCCGCAGCATGTACACCAAAAAGCTGCAGGCCTACGAGCAGGTGGGCAAGGCGGTGGGCGACCTGCTGGTGGTGCCGCACGACGAGCAGTTGTGGATAAGCGCCGGCGACACGCTGGCCTTCGACAGCTGCCTGGAGCGCTTCCGCACCTGCTACTGGGGCGTGCTGCCGCTGGTGGAGGACAGCGCGGTGGAAACGGCGATGATCCAGTTCAAGGACATGGCGCGTTTTTACCGCCGTGGCGAGAACGACTACCACGACCTGGCGCGCGAAGGCATGAGCCTGATGAACGCGTGCAACAAGTCGCTGGAGAACCATTGAGCAAGCCGAAGAAGGGGAATAGGAGCGGGGCGCCTACTTCCTGCCGGCATCGCGGACCTGCTCCGTGCGGAGCAAAGGAGCCGGTGAAGCGAGCTTGCATCGGCGCCTGCGGCGTAAGGTTTTTCCGGCAGATCTCACAGATCGCGCAGATGCATGCAGTGCGCGTTGCAAGGACTTATGCCAGCTGTGGATAAAAGTCGGGGGCTTTGGATTTCGGGAGGGCCTGCGGCCAGAACCGCCTTCCACACCGGCACGAAACCCACCTACCCACTAAGGGGGATATTGGCCCATTCCCGCACCACCGCCCCCAAAGGCGATCTACCTTCAGCATCAAATCCACCAAAACCCACCCGAACATGAAGACCAAACAGATCCTTCCACTCGTGCTTGTCGGTTGCCTTTTCGCTTCCACGGGGTTCGCTCAGGACAGCGACAAATTCACCCCGGGCAACGTGGTGTTGATGTCCATGATCCGCACGGACGCCAACATGCAGGACGACTACCTGAAGCAGCTCATCACCTACTACGTACCGATGATGACCAAGGCCAAGGAGCAAGGGCTCATCCTCGATTTCAACTGCTCACGGGCGCCAGCGCCAACGAAGATGACTTCGACGTGATGCTGATGGTGGAGTACAAGAACCTGGGCTCCTTGGATCCCGATCCCGCTCGGAAGGCCAAGTGGGAAGCCATCCGGAAGGAGTTGGACACCGCGATGGGCGGCGAGGAAAAGTCCAAGGAGATGGTTAAGAACTACGAGAACATCCGCGACATGAAGGGCAATAAGATGATGCGGGTACAAATTCCGAAGTAACGGTTGTGATCGGCATGGTCACTATGAAGGAGGCCGCCGAAGGGCGGCTTTCCTTTTGCACGCGGACCAGCTCCGTGCGGGGCAAGGGAGCAAGCGCAGCGACCCCGCTTCGGCGCCTGCTGCCAGCGGCGGATCAGTTACCTTTCCTGCTCGCCCGCATCCCAACGCTATGCTTCGAACCCTTCCGCTGCTTTTGCTCACAGGCCAGTTGCTCGCTTGCGCCGGTCCCGGCCGCCCACCCGTATTGGAAACGGCGTTGCCCGCCGCCCAGGCCGACACCTGCGATGGCCCGGACGTTGACATCCACTGTTGTTTCCTCGGCGCTCCGGCCGGTCTGTCGGAGACGGTAGCGATCGCGGAAGAACGCGAGCCGGGCCCACGGATCCAGCTCACCGGCCGCATCGTGGACGCAGCCAACGGTGCCCCGTTGCCGGGCGTGCTGCTGTATGTGTTCCACACCGATGCCACCGGCCATTACACCAAACGCGGGGATGAGCAGGGCGTGCAGCGCTGGCAGGGTCATTTGCACGGTTGGCTGCGCACAGGCGCCGACGGGCGCTACGCGGTACGGACCATCCGCCCCGCTCCCTATCCGGACGGTTCCATGCCCGCGCACCTCCATGCCGCCCTGCAACTGCCCGACGGCCGTGCGTGCTGGGTGAACGATTTCGTCTTCGCCGATGATCCCATGGTAACGGACGGTTACCTAACGGGCTTGAACAATCCGGGCAACCCGAAGGACCGGGACAACGGCGTGGTGCGGCTCACGGAACAGGAAGACATGCACATCGGTGCGCGCGACATCGTTGTGGACAGGAACGCGGTCGTGCATTGACAGGCGGCTTCTGGACGCTCGTGCCACCGTCATCCTTGGCCCGCGTGCGCCTTCCCTTCCTCGATCTTTTCCTCTACTTCTTCCTCCTCGTCGGCCGTGGGCGGTTCCGGCGCATCGCCGTTGTCGGCATGGGGGCGATGCTCCAGCGCGATGAACATGGGTAGTGGTCCGAGCCGAATTGCGGGAGGCGAACAAGGTCCAACAGCGCGAGGTCCGTACTGTGGAAGATGTGGTCCAACGGCCAACGGAAGAAGGGGATCTTGGCGTGGAAGGTGTTGAAGAAGCCCGGCCCTGCGCGGGTCAGCAGTCCGCTCGTCTTTCGGAACAGGTCCGAAGTGGTGGACCAGGCGACGTCGTTCAGGTCGCCGGCCACGATGGTGGTACGGCTCGGCCTCGATTCCGGGCCACCAGAAGGAGTTCCGCATCGCGTTCTTTCGCGGTGTCGTTCTCCCCCGGCGCAGGCGGCCGCGGATGTACGCCATGCACCGTCACCTTGGCGCCGGAGGGCAGCACCACCGTGGTGCGGATGGAAGGCACATCGTCTTCCACCAAGTAGCGCACTTCGGTGTTGGTGAGGCGGGAAGCGGGAGAACAGGTGCATGCCGTACAGATTGTCCAACGGTATCTTGATGGCATGCGGCCTGACCGCTCCAGCGGCTCCAACGCGTTTTCCCACCAGGCATCGGATTCCAACGTCAGCACCAGGTCAGGATCGTGTTGCTCCACGATCCGCAGGAAAGGCAAGCATCGCGGTTCGTGCCCAGCACGTTGGCCGCGATCAACGTGAGGCGCTCGGCGTTGACGCGCGGTTCCGCGCGCTTGGACATCACCGGAGCAAACGGGGTGTAGGGGTAGACTTTTCGCGCCTGGTAGGTCGGAAATGAAAAGCAACGTGAGCGCCACCAGTTCCGGCGTGCCCCAATTCCCGTTCACGGCGAAGAGCACCATGGCCACCACGCCCAGCACGATCATTTGCGCGCGCGGCAGGTCGAACATGCGGACCCACCACCGCTGTTTGTTCAACAAGCTGGCCGCGGTCGTTACAACCACGAGCACGAGCAGGACCCACGCGAACGTCTGCATGGGTCAAAGGTGCGCAACGTCGGCCCTCGGTCCGTGATTATTCCGCCCCGCAGCCAGCACTGAAGTTGCGAGCTACAACGAACAAGCCAAACGCGCCCCCCTTCTCCATCGGAGAGGGGCCGGAAACACTTCGCCATAGCCGGCGACGGCCGGGTGGCCCTGAGGGCGTCCCACGCAAAAGCAAACCGCTGGGCCCCCCTCTCCCTCGGGAGGGCCAATGAAGGGGGCGTCCCGCAAACTGCACAAAAGCATCGAACAACTGCGCAATAGTAGAACGCACCCCCTCTCCCTCGGAGAGGGGCGGAGTGAGGGCAAATTGAAGCCACCCCGCCCAAAGCGATTCATTCACCCCCGTACATTAACACCATGCGCATGCTCCTCACCGGTGCCACGGGCTACATCGGCAAACGGCTGCTGCCCGCGCTGGTCGCGGAAGGACACCACGTGATCGCTGCACGCGCGACCGGGCTCGTTTCACGCCTGGCCGCGTTGCAGGATCACGTCACGGTGATCGAAGTGGATTTCCTCGAGCGCGCCTCGCTGGCCGAAATTCCCGCTGACATCGATGCGGCGTACTACCTGATGCATTCGATGGCTTCGTCGACCGATTTCCAAAAAGCGGAGTTGATGTCCGCTGTGAACTTTCGCGAAGCGGTCTCCGCCACCGGGACGAAGCAGGTGCTCTACCTCACCGGCATTGTCAACGAAGATGAATTGTCTGAACACCTCGCCTCGCGGAAGGCGGTGGAAGACGAGCTGAAGCGCGGCAGCTACCACACGACGTGTTTGCGCGCGGGCATCATCATCGGGTCCGGCAGTGCCTCGTTCGAGATCATCCGCGACCTGGTGGAAAAGCTGCCGGTGATGATCACCCCGGTCTGGCTGCGCACGCGCTGCCAACCCATCGCGATCCGGGATGTGATCGCCTTCCTGGCGAAGCCCTCGGCAATGCCGCCACATACGACCGTGACTTCGACATCGGCGGCCCGCATCTACACGTACAAGGAAATGCTGCTGGGCTACGCGAAGGTGCGCGGCCTGAAACGGTGGATCGGCATCGTTCCCGTGATGACGCCGCGGCTGTCTTCGTACTGGCTGTATTTCGTCACGTCCACTTCGTACCGCTTGGCCGTTTCGTTGGTGGACAGCATGAAGGTGGAAGTGGTGTGCCGCAACACGGACCTGAACGGCATCCTGGACATCACGCCCATTGATTGCGAGACGGCGCTACAGGCCACGCTGCAGAAGATCGAAGGCAACGAAGTGGTCTCCGGCTGGAAGGATTCGTTCACCAGCAGTGCGTTCACCGCTCACCTTTCCGAGTTCCTGCATGTGCCTACGTTCGGGTGCTTCGCGGACCAACGCAGCAGAACAATGAGCAGCCCGGAGCAGACGCGCGAACGCATTTGGCGCATCGGCGGCAGCACCGGCTGGTACTACGGGAATTGGATGTGGCGCTTGCGCGGTTTCATGGACAAGCTGGTGGGCGGCGTGGGCCTCAACCGCGGGCGCACCCATGCGGACACGCTCATGGCCGGCGACTCCGTGGACTTCTGGCGCGTACTCTACGCGAACAAGGAAGAAGGCCGACTGCTGCTCTTCGCCGAGATGAAACTACCGGGGGAGGCCTGGCTCGAATTTAAGATGGACGGCGATGTATTGCGGCAAACGGCGACCTTCCGGCCGAAGGGCCTTTGGGGCCGGATCTCTGTGGTACGCGGTGCTGCCGTTCCACGGCCTCGTGTTCAACGGCATGCTGGCGAAGTTGCTGGTAGAAACAGCAAGAGCGCCCGGTAAGACCAGGCGCTCTTTTCTTCCGCCGAACGGGGCGGTTGGTTTTGCAATTACTGTTTCACCAGCTTGCGGAATGCAACGCGTGTGCCTTGCTGAACGCGCAGGAAATAGGCACCCGGCGCATAGTGTGCCATGGGCAAAGTATAGCGGTCCACGTTGTTCACTACATCCGTGAAGAGCACTTGGCCCGTGCTGTTGATCAGTTTGATCTCCAACGCAGCTTCTGTGTTGCTCGGCAGGTTGATCACCGCTTGGTCGCTGACCAAATTCGAAGCTAAGCTCCATTGAAGCGGAGCGCTGTTGCCGCCGATACCAATACTGCCGCCTAGATCGCCTGCGTTGATAGCCGAATCCGGGGTGGTCTCGTACCCGTATGCCATCACGGTAGCACTAAATTCATCGGGCACGGTCAGTTCCACCCAGCCGTAATGGTTCATGCCGTCACCGCCAACGAAACGGCAACCGAGGTAACCGGATCCGTTGATCCAATTACCGAATGACCCACCGTAATCAAGGAACCGAAGGCATCGGTCTTGAAGTTGGCATCACCCGGTGCAATGGGGTCGCCTGCGCCAAGCACATAGGGGGTACATAAAGGAGGCACCGAACCCAGCACGGCATTTCCGGTGGGCACGTTAACGCCGACGACCCAGGCGCTAAGGACGAAGAGCTGGTCTGGCTCTGGGAGATCTGGATGTCGAACGTTCCGTCGCCGTCAAAATCGACATCGTAGGTGGACCCGCTCATCACCACCGCGTCGGGGTCAATGTCCACGGAAACCACTTGCGCGTTTGCGGAAGGTGCCACCGCCAAAGGCGGTTTGCCATGCCGGTGTATCCCAGCCAATTTCCCGATCCGTCTTTTACCTGTGTTTTGGTTTCTTCATGTTCGGTGGTTTTCAGAATTCAAGACAAGGTAGTATTGTTATACCATTTAGATATTCAATTTCGTCGGGTGAAGCTGTTTTTCGGCCAGCTCCACAAAGTGTCAAATTCGATTTATGAATGGCGCTTATGAACAAGCAGCAAGCGGTTGTAATGCGCCGAAGTATTGAACCGGTTCCGCATGCACTCGTTTTCCGGTGAGGGCGGACACTTCGCCTGCGCCACGATAATGTGCAGTGTCGTCATTCCTTCGCGATGGGTTGCTGCTGCGTCCAGCAATGCACACCACCACCACGCCAGTTGATCTCTCGGGGATCTAGTTGAACGATGCTGCGATCCGGGAACGTCTTCTTCAATACGGCTTACGCCACGTCGTCTTTCGCTTTGGTGGAAGAGCATTGCTCTTCCTGCCAATATGCAGGAACAAAGACACGTCCGTTGGTGATCAGGAAGTTGAGGTAACTGGCCGCTGGGATGTACCGAATAGTATCGCCCGCTTGAAGATCCTTGTTCTCCTTTAGCAGCATCTGGTCATAGCTGCGCTCGGTGTTCATTACGTGCGGGTTGAACTCTATTTCCGGCGTGGGTGCTTTGATCACGTGCAATGCGCGGCCGTCTCGGTCACGGGAACTGTTCCAGTATGCGCAGGTTCACGTCCATGCGTTGGCGGATGATGAGTTGCAGGCTGTCGGTGAGGTCCACATCATCGGGCCAGGCCAAAGCACCGTGCTGTCGTTCACGAAACGGCAGAACTCGTCCACATGACCACCGGTGCCTGGCAGAACACATTGCCGTGTACGCGTGGATCCATGTACCACGTATCATCCACGGGGCCATCCTTCAGCCAAATAATTTCCTGCACGCCGAAGATGCGCTTGAATTCTTGCTCCATGCTGTCTTTGGACCAACCGGGGGTTGCGTTGCATGGTCACTGCTTCTACCTGCAAGAGAATGCCCGCGCCGTTCACCTCTACCGCACCACCTTCTATTACCAGGTTGCTGTGGACTACGGAAGGCCAGAGTCGCCGCGCGATCATGGTAGGGAAACTATCTTGTTGCGCCAGCATTTCCGCTGATGACCCAACGAGGTTTTCATGGTCACCGTAGTAGTTCCAGTCTGCATCCAGCACAGCCAAGGTGCCATCGCGTTGCCGCAGGAAGATCGGGCCCATATCACGCACGGTGCCGGTGTCATCGTTTCGCCCAGCACTTCCATTCTGTACCGGTCGCGTATTATGCCGTGAGGCTATCCCACCGAGCAACAGTGCGCATTGCCAGACTGTCATCATCGGCCACGCATACAACGAAGGTTGATGGCGGTAGCGCGACCACCACCTGATCAAGTACGGTATCGATGGCATTGCCGTTGTAGTTGAACCAGACTGCATCGTGCGGTGCCCATTCGGGGGAAGGACATATTCGGGTAGTTCCTCTTGTGGTGCGCCACAGCCAGCGAGGAGCGCCACGAGCATCAAAGCGTTCAGGTTGGGCAAGGCCTCTTCTGCTCTTTGGGCAACTGTCCTTGCACGGTTCATTCGGGGCGCGGCATCTGCGTGATGTGTGGCCGAAAGTTGATCGCGGTGCCCGGCATGGCATCCGTGAGGACGAAGGCGATGGGCAGGCCGGGTTCGATCTCCTCGACCACCGTCGCGGTGAAGCCCGTTGTTGAAGGAAAGTGGCGGTGGCCTTGGCGCTGGAGAGCGGGTCGTCGGCCACCAGACCGATGCATGAGTACACGTGCCCGAGGCTCGCCAGCACCTCTTCCGAAGCATGATTGATGATGGTACCGTCCCAGAAGATGGAGCGAAGCACCCCGCCGCTGTTCGCTTGAGCGCTCGGCCACCATGCTGGGCCAGCAGATCCACCATGGCCTGCTTGGCCTCTGTTGTGGCGGCGGTGAAGATGCGCGAACCGCTGTCGGGGAACGGTAACGGGTTACGTCCGCGTAGCATCAGCGCACAGCGTGACCAGGACCAGCAGCAGAACGGGAAACGAGGACGATGATCCATGGGCAGAAACATGGGCGGGTTGTTTGATGGGTTTGTTGCGATAGACAGCGTGGTCATTTGAGACTCCTCACAAACCTACGACGATCATTTCGAGCAAGGGGGCGTAGCAGGTCCGACCCCGTCTCCCGTCCGCACTCGTTCTCCATATTTCATGATCAGCGCTTCACCACCACCCTCGCACTCCTTGGCGCTTGCCCTTCCACGCGCACCATCACCAAATACAACCCGTCCTTCCATTCAGCGGAAAGGTCCAGTGGTTGCACAGCGCTGAAGTACTTCACTTGCTCTGCATACACCCGTTTGCCATCCCATTCCTCGCTACGCATCACGCGCATGTCGATCATTGCGGTGGCAAGGTGATGGTACGAAAATCCGTTTGCACGGCCCTGTGGTGAACAAAGCACCAAAGCCGTTCCGAACGACGACCATTGTAAGCAGGGTTGAAACGTAGGAAACGAGATAAGGCTCTCCGGGGATAAGCCCAGGGTAGTGAGCGGCGCTTGGATATACTCGGATGCCAATCGGATTACCTATCATTGGGTGAGGGTATAAATCGCCGGCCATCCCTTCTCCGTTGCGCGAAAGGATCCCGTCGTTCGGTGGTGTTGCTTACACCATCTCGGCTGGTACGTTCTCCCCTGGAATTGAAGTCGGCTCAACTGCTGTAGCTATCGCAGGCTGGCTCGGTGTTGGCGTAACCAATCGGGTGCCATAAAGGTGTTGAGACCTGCATCGCCCGGGTGAAATTCGGCGCGCATGTGGATCCTGGCGCCATACTCGGATTGGCCATAGCACTGGACCCAAACGAGGTTTCGTCCACGCAATTGTTCTGTTATTGATGGTGAGATGAAAAGACCTAATCGGCCACTGACAGAAAGTTCGCGCGGTCTTGATACTAAACAGGCGCGCGCGTAATAAATCGCCCCCGTCGTCAGGTCGTGGGCAGTTCCAAAATATTCTCTGAGCAGGCGATGGAAATTAGGTTGCCCGGCGTTCCGCTGAAGAGTTCTGTCATGCAAAAGATCAGCCGTTTCATTTCCTGCCACGATCCGCGAACGTTGATGAGTTGCTATGAACTTGAACCAGATGTCATCATCAGCGGAAATCATCCACCGTACAACTGCCACCGGGGCAAACTTTCTGAGCACCTGCGGTATTGAAGGAAGTGTGTAGTCGGTACTGTAATTGATCACCTGCGCACCACTTGCTTCATCGTTGTTGCCTGCGCACATTGACCAGGATCGCGCAAACCTTGTTGAGCCCCGGGACCGTTGTGTACGCGGAAGTAAACGTATCGCCTACTTCATCAAACCCGAAAGCGGGAAGCGTTGTTGCAGCACAACTGCAAGCACCGTGGAATCCAACCAAGACTATCCGACGAATAGCCGAGATACGCTTCGATGCGCATTCGCCGGGCGTCAACGGAGCCTCTTTCATTTGAAGGTTGGTGTTCACTGCGGAGATGGTGTGCGTTGCCTGGCCTGATGAATCGGAACCACACATAGTCATCCCGGGTTCATGGAAGGTCCGCACATTTCTTGATAGCTGCTCTCGTGGCCGCGTAGGTCCGGCTTGGTGTGCTTCCGTAGAGAAAGTTGTGGCCGTTGTAGGCAAGGTAATGGCACCATTGATACTCGTCGTTCATGGGCGAATCAAATAACATTGGGACAAGCAAAACGAGTTGACATATTGAACCCGGAATGATATTGGATTACCTGGCACAAGTCCCTTGAACCACGAACGATCGAATTTGCCGTGTGGCATACAATACTGGTAAGCGCACCGCAATTCCGCTGAAGAGTTCGAGGTGTAACTGTTTCCGGGAGCAAGTAGGAAAGCTGCGCTGGTATGGGCTGGTGTGGTGTACCATACATCACGTTGTGCGCGTACAGCCCGCTATTCCGTTGGTCGCATACATGGTGTTCACGCAGGAAGTGTGGTCCAATCCTGCAAATTGCTGAAGGGAAGTGGCACAGCGCCAACGCAGTCATCATTCCTTACGCCACGCGTGATCGCCACTCGAAATCCATCGCGATCACCACCAGCGAAGTAAATTGTTCTCTTACGCAAGTAGGTGGTACCCGTGGTAAGTCCGCTTAATCGTGAAGATCTTGGAACGACCTGAAGACAGTATGGTGGTCATTGAACCGCAAGTGCCGGACATCAATTCGAAACGCAAACCGTCTCGACCACGAACGACAAGGCATGCAACATCTGCACACTGTCCGTGGCCGTGAAGCTGTCCAAATGTCTCGTCGCGTCGCCCGCAGCGAAGCAAACCCGGCAGCGATTGCGTGGCGTGGTACGTTGATGCCAAGAACCATTCCGAAGGAATTCCCGCTTGGCTGCACTGGAGGTTCACAGCATCTGCACAAAAGTCATCTTCTCCTGCCGCCGCGAAACAATCGGAACATCGTCGTTATGAGGGAGGTCGGACCAATTGCCCCTACTTTCAGGAAGTACTTGAGTACCAATGTCGGGTTCCTCGAAAGGGTAGTCAGTAGCGTTGACTTCGGTGGTGAGGCAGGTGAGCGATCCGCACGTCCCCGAATACAAGGGCAGCGTTGTGACGTGTTGCTGACAGCCGTGACACCTACGTTGTGGGTGCTTCGAACGTGAATAACACATCGGCCACATTCGTACCACACGGAACTACGCTGCTGGTGGCGAGCCAGGTGCTCATTTCGCGTGGTTGTGGCTTCAATTCTTGAGACAGTTACCGGCAGGGAATGGCGTTCGCGCATCCATCGTTGCTGTAAGGTGCATAAACTTTACCTCGGTGCGCTCGGCTGCATCGTTGCCGTGGTGCTGGTGGTGTAACTGCGGATGTAGTAATCCTCCTCGCGGTGAGGCCCGTATCCAAGCCGTTGTTACACACAATATTCGTGAGGCTTCCGCACGTACCACTGAACCATTCCGTGGCCAATGGCTCCGGTGCCCATGGCTTGCGCGGCAAAGCGAAGCGTACTGCCCGTGGCGGTAACGCGGTACCATACATCATCATTCGATGTACCCGCAACCTGCAACAGCCGGGTTGCGATTGTGTCGCACCCAACTTGCTTCCCTTCTACAGACGGCCGCACATCATAGTCGGTCGTGTTCACTTGCAGTTGAAATGCACCCGGACACTCATCATTCAGCGGTGCGGACACCACGGCTACGGTGGCATAATAACCGACATCCGGGCGTTGCTCATCATCACGCGGATGTGGTGGCAGTGCCGATCGCGTCAACGCGAGTGGGGGCGCATTTCCTTGGGCGCAACCCATGCTGATGAGACTGCCGCAATTCCCGCTGAAGGCTTCAATAGAAACGCCCGGACTGGCGAAAGCAACGAACCCATGACCCACTGTTTCGCACCCGTTGCCACGAAACTGTACCACACGCTTCGCACGGGATACGTTACGCACGAGGATGCAGGTGATGACTGCCGAGGCAGTGGTGCACCGATAGCCTACAACCCGACGTGAACAGTACCAAGATCTCAAAGCTGCGGTAGTACCTGCTGTAGCGCGCGTGCGCGCAGTCGAAGTTCGAGGTGCTTTGTGCCGCAGCCGTGTTGTTATAGACAACGATGCCTATCAGCGAAGCGGCGAAGAGTAGTGCGTTTCTCATGATCCGTGGGATTCTGGCACCAAGTGAACACCTATACACCCCGTTGGAAAGAACTACCGAGGCTACGGCTAGGGATCGAGGTAAACGGTTCAGCGGCGCACCACGATCCGCGCTTTCCGTGGCGCTTGTCCTTCCACGTGCACCATCACCAAGTACAGACCATCGGCTTGCACGGCGGAAAGGTCCAGTTGCTGTTGTTCCGCCAGGTGCTCCACGTGTTCGGCCAACACCTGTTCGCCAGTGGCGCTGAAATTCGTAACACGCCCGTCGTCCGACGGCGCCCGCATCGAGCGCAAGTGGTTGCAGACGGTCCGATGCCGGGCTTAGCCATAGCGCTATCAGGTTGCTCGTCAAGGTCTCCCCTCGATGCCGGTGGCCCTCCCGAATTAACTTGATGAGTGTGAACGCATCGTTGCCTCCCGTACGATCATGCTGGAACCTGGCCGTCTTTGGGATCCATGTCCGCAGCATCCGCAAACCATCCTGATACATAGAGTGCGCCCGTTGCGCTATCTCAATAGCATAGGCCCTTGCAGCAATACCGACACTCCATGGAGGTCGCCTGATGGGACCACCATCCGCTTCCAAGCTCCAGATGAACATGTCGTCACCACCTGTGGAAGCCAGAACCAGATCTCCGATGCCGGGGTCGAAGATGGCCGGGTTGCGATAGATGCCGCACACATGCGCATTCCCCCTTCCGCATCCGTGGTGATATTTCGCATCCCTTCATCGTCACCGCTACTCCCGGCGGATTTCGCCCAGAGCAGTGCGCCAGCGCCCGTGAACTTGGCTAAATAAATGTCTTGACCGTCGGAAGAGGTGAGTTCCGTTACGCCGGCCCCCATCGAAGTCGATGGTGCCTTTGCATAGCGCCCTGTGGCGAACAGGTTGCCGTCGCTGTCGAGCGATCTTCCCTTCCGTAGCCACCGCTGAAGCGATAGGTGGTTGTGGTCACCGGATTTGCGT
>JADJVC010000017.1 GCA_016710685.1 Flavobacteriales bacterium
CTCGTGGACGTGGAATGAGTTTGCCCGCAAATGGGGAAACGCCTGACGCAGCATCGAAATGCCGCGTACTGTGCGGCGCGTACGGCGTCCAGGTAATGCACACCGTAACGAAGGAAAAGGTGCGGCAAAAAGGCGCCAGATCATCTGGTGGCCGCATTGTGCCCAAGTATGCCACCACGATATAGACAACGGGCCGAATCTAACGTCAGCCTAGCGCCGATCGCCGATGGATCGCGCTACCAGCTCACGCTGGCGTATCTGGTCGAACATGCAACTTCAATAGAGTCTGAGATGCCTGGGCGGCTCGTTTTGCTGCCTTAGTAGTGTGTGCCGCGTGCGGCCGGCACTCGGACGAAATCATGGCAAAGGATCCGAGCACCGTCGAAAGGAAGCGGTGGCGGCGATAGAGCCGGTCAAGGTGGCGCTGTGCGTGCGGGCGCATCTCGCCGGGATAAAAAGGTCGGATCTGATCGCAAAGGTGCTGGAAGCCCGGGCGAAGGAACAAATACCCACCAAAGCGCTGAAACCCCCGCTCAGCGCACGCTGACCCCCCTCAACAACATTTTCGCGCATGAGCATGTTCGAAAAGGGACATGCGCCGCGACATTGAGAGAAGTCGCAGCAGAGCTTTGGGCATCGTGGAGTTACAGCGAGGCAATGGGGCCGATCGCGCGGTGTCGAGTGCACATCCATCGATACTGGACTGGAACGCTGGATGGTGACAACAAGTCGGGTGTTCCAAAGTTTCTGCTGACGGGACTTACAGCCCCAGTCCGCGCGGCATCCCGACGGGTTGGGGGGGATTTTGAATGACCTGAATCCTGCATCGTGGAGCAAATCGTTACTCGGATGCCGGGAAGGATCTAACGGAGATTGAGATTTTGAAGCGGAATAATAGGCGGGCTGGCATCGGCAATCATTTCGCTCTCCTTCTTAAGCGCCGCAACAGCGTCAATCGTCCGATTGCACAGCTCAACATCAAACCTACCGATGTGGCAAGCCTCTTTGATATCTCCAAGCGTTTCACGCAGCCAGCTGCAGGCTTCCTGCCTCGCTTCATTTTCCCTTGCGCCAAAGCGGATCGAACATCGCGTGTGCACGGTTGCGTGCGCGCCGCAGCCCTTGTTAGCAAGAGATCCAAGAGGAATCTTTGCCGTCATTCGGCTTGCCCTTTGTGTTTTTAAGTTGCGCGGATGCACACTCCACATGCGCCCCGCAAGGCGCGCAACGCCAAAAATACGGGTCGGGGGTCTCGGGATGGCCATGATAGAGCGTCACTCCGCGCACCAACTTAGCAGCGCGCCTGCAGTGCATTGGCAGTTCAGGCGGTTCGCGACAAACGCCGGCGCCTTCGCGCTCAATCTGCGCGACCTTGCCAGCTGGGACCGCACTTTTACCGGCCAATCCCATATCGATGGTGCCGTGATGATCCGCCGGGCCGCGGCTTTAGGTTTGCAATCGCTGCGATTTCCTTGCGTCGCAGCTTGTAGGCTTCCATGACTGGTTTCCGCAAGCGTTCAAGGCTCACGACACGCTCACGGTGGCGCTTAATCAAATCAACCGCCGATGCGTCAATCGCCGCGGTCGTTTTGCACTCGTCGTCTCCATCGCAATGGGTGCAGGGCGATACGGTTGGTATCGCCAGTCACGCCCCGTAAAAAGTGGCAATGGTGTCGTCCTCGTGCACCATCACATTTGCGCCACTCATCGCCGCCTGTTCGGCAAGGCTGCGCTCCCATAACGCTCATTCTTAGAGTCCGTATGCGCAAGAGAGTGCGAGTAGTTCTCGGCTGCTAATGGGGCATCAACTTCGATCGGTGGCAGCGCTTCGAGTTGGCGAGCTGCGGATTCGTGGCCGGCTGCACGCAGTCGCATGGGTAGCGATACCCGGATAGCCCAGTCCATCAACACCGCGGCGCGGCGCACCTGGACATCGGGTGTTGACGCGGATCCGACAATGACAGAGATAAGCGGGCCGAGTAGAGCCGTGCGCTCCACCACGCCGCCAATGCCGTCATTCCACCTGCGCATCATCTCCCTGATAACAGGGCACACGGCACTGCGGAGCGTCCGACCACGGCTCGCCCGCGACATATGCCGCAGCTTCCATGACACAAGCCTTTTCCTCATCAATGCCGTGCTTGCCGTGATCCAGCCTGCGGGCGGGCACTGCCTCAAGCCTTTCCTGGTCGATGTGCACCTCAGTCTCCCCTCAAAGGTAAGCGCTTGCACCGCAACGTGGCAATCCGCCCTGGTAAAACCGGTGCGCCGTATGCCAGCACGTAGCCATCCGGGCCGCATCCGCGATCCGGCTTGAAATACAAATACGCTGCAGTTAGCAACACGCCTGATTGCGAACCCGACGTAATGCAAGAATCACTCGTCGCTCAAAATTGCTGCGTTCAAAATTGCTCATTGGTTTTCCCTGATCGCCTTGCTTGCGAGCCTTCGCTAACTGTGTGCTCCACATCGCCGTCGCCGATTGGGACCGAAACTTTCCTTTGCTCTGCAACGATCCGTCTTGTTGCGACAATTGCCGCATCAACGGTGCTCGCGGGGACATTGGCTATGTCGTCATACGTGTCGTTTGAAACGTGATCCGGTAGTACATGGTCATTCCTCAGAAAAGACCGCTGGAACACGCGGTCCAGTGGTGTTAGGCCTTGTCCGTCAGGAATTCCAGGGCCGAATCAACCCGTTCGGCTACATGCGTGTCGTCATCAATGAAAAACATCCTTCCGCATTATAAAAGACACGCGCACCGCTCCGTTCTTGGCACTGACAGCAATGGCGCAGCCTTTGGCATAGCGTCAAGAGCGGCGCGCAGTCGCACTTCAACGCAGGTAAACATCAGCTTCTCAATGACCTTGGTGTCAACTTCGCGCTGGTGGCTGCTGATCGGCATGTCCTTGCGTAAGTCTGGCGTGTAACGCCCATCCTTGACTTGAGTCTGCCGACGCAATCACTCGTACAGTGTCACCTGCAAAGTCGCGCGCAGATCGGGATCGTCAAAATTAAAGCGCAAAACCACGCCTCTGCTCTGAATTGCCGCATCTATAGCCTTTGACGCAAGGCGCCAGCGATTAACCCACGTTCCGCCCTGGAGCCATTCCACTCGATCATGTCAGTTTTGATGTCGAGTAATCCCGGTGATGTTGTTGTGGGCATTCCCACGTTATTCCCCTTTGAATTTTCTTGGTGTACGTCTTGCGCATAGAGTCAAGACGCTTAGCAATGTACTTTCGCGCGCATCCAGATCAGAAACAAAGTTCAGACTCGACTGGAGAGGGCCGTACGGCTGGCCGGGGCGAGTCGGGCGCATGGTGACGAGGTAATAGTGCCCGGCTGGCACATCCCATCAGCCGTTTGGCGCTTCGACGAAATCAGATTCGAAGCGCGTAATGCTGACGCCGATCGGTCGGGCTACGATCGTCCGTCAGGTTGTCGAGGCGATGTACTTAACATCTGCATTGGTGATGTTGGCGCGGTTGGTGCTCATGGTGTACGAGTATTTAGCGCGGAGCTTTGCCACAAGGTACCTGTCCTGGTCTGTTGTGGAGCACAAGCGCATCCTTGCCAGCTTCTTTGTAAAGTTACGTCGCGCGCTTAACGTCGATCAGAAACCGGGTCATTCGCGCCCCGTAGAATTGTCGCGGTGGTGGCGTTGCGCGCGGCTTTGCAGGTGGAGTTCGGCATTGATGAGCCGGATGTCGATACGAGAGCAGCGCCAGCACGCTTCGATAGCGGCAGACCAAGAATCTCCAGCATTCCCTCCACCCATGCTGCCATTTCGTTTTATTTCCTCGTATTCGGAGAAAGCATGTTGTTCGCTGGTGCCGTTCACCTGACGCAAGGTCGCTTCTATTTTGCCAGTTGTTGCCATCGGACACCTGGATTTTCACCTTGGTTCTCCTGGTTATCGGTTACCGGGTGGCACTGCATTAGCCGCCCCGTAGAGCGGCTAAGGCTGGGTCCTAGGGGTGGGTCGCGAGTTACCTTCTTCTGCCCCTTCAGGTGGCCTTCGAGCATTTCAATCTTCGTACCAGAGCACGCCGTGCGCGGTTGAGGTATTGCCGTGGAAGTGCGCCAAGTCTCCGCGCCAGTAAGTGGCGTTCGCGTTCCTCATCCTCCGTTCCATCGCACATACGCGGTTGTATTCGGCTTCTTCCTTTGTCGCGCCGGTCGATAGACGCGAGTAACTCCGCGTCGACGCTCGCGGTCAAGCACCAGGACAAGATTGCGGCCTTCATCGTCGGGCAAACGATGTCAGAGTCGCCGCCGGCGGAAATACTGTTCCGCCGGGCTCTGCGGCCGTCTTCAAGATCGCCATCACGATCGTCAGTAGAAACGCTTCTGCGAACCTTCTGCGAGTAAGCGTGGTTGGGAATGGACGCCGTCAGACATGACAGCCTTCGCCCTCGTAGTCGTGGCACACAGCCATTTTGGCTGGGGCGGACATCAGGACTTGCCGTCTTCGTCGTCACACATCGGATTTGATGTGTCTGCACGCGACTGATCTCCAGTTAGTTGAACGACGTTGCCAGCCACACAATCCGCTTCGGAGAAGACGAATAAAGTGGTCAGAAATTGTGCGCGTATCGCAACCGCGAAACTACAGCCTCCGAAACTCAATTAGCGGAGGACGAGACGCGTCACAGTCAAGCGACCGCTTCCGCCAAAGCAAAGGATCGAAGGAGGTTAAGGAATAAATCTCAACACCCGGATTGCGTTCAGCGAAACGTGCGCTCAGGTGGTTGAAGACCAACCTGGCTCAGTTTGGTCAGGTGCTTATCCATAGCGGTTCCTGAGCTTTCTGTAGACTCATCCGACGAGTAGTACGCAAACCTTTGATCTGTTTTGTTTTACAGCGCTCAAGGTTAAAAATGGCGTTCGAAACGTCCCTCCCATAAGCAGAAAAACGCCAACATTGGCGTTTCAGACGTTACCAACGTGGCAACGCACGGGTGCGCTTTGTACGCCGCCAGCTCCATCATCGCGACGCTGTGAACCAAAAACCCATTGAGACCATCAAAATGCGATTACGGAATTTCTGCTCCTCCCTTGTGCTTTGCCTTGGGTCACACTCGCGCCAACCATCACGTACGCCGCTGTCAACCTGCACGTCCGAGCTATCGAGAACCTCTGAGGCCCGACCAGATACGCCGCTGGACGGCTGACGTGTGATCTGTCCGCGCGTCAGATCAGCGCGCGCGTTTTTACCAATCGAGTTTTGTCCGCCGAGTGCGACTCGACCGATGGCGGCGTCTACGGCGGTGCTCGTGGTCCACCGCCAATCCGTGCCCCGTTCGGCCGAAAACTCCGGCCCCCTTGCTGCGGCTCGATCCGCGCCTTTACCGCCGACTACACCGCGCTCGATCGTGTATGAACACCGAAGCTCGACTAAACGACTGCTCGCGGGCGGAGGTAACGGTAAGTACGGGAGGGCCTGCGATCATCATGTGTCGCACGCAAATCGTCTTGCCTGCCGTCATGGCTACCCCGGCTGCGGGCTGGATCTGGGACCGACTTACGCCGCCGAGGTTGGAAGCCGATAGGACGCTGGCCCGACGCGTAGCTGATGCGGCGGTTGTCGCCGCATCCGTCGCAACCCAATAACGCGGGAGGGGCGCAAAGCGCGTTGTGTCAATTGTTTTTGCGGCGGTTGGCATTTGCAAAACGGCGTTTTTCGGGATTTTCGCCCGCCGCCTGACCGCGCTTTTTGTGGTCAAGGCTGGGACTGCGGTAGGTGCGGTAGGCGCCCGGCGGAATGCCGACAGGCGGGTTAGGCGCGGCACGCGGGACGCGCCGTCTCTTTTCGCTGGAATGGTCATTGCGCTCCTGGTCGAGCGCTCAGCTTCCGCGGGCAGATGCTACGCCTGACTGGTGGCACGCGTTTGTCGCCAGCGGTGTCTGTGCGTCAACGCACATACCCGTCGCCAGGTCCCGCTTCGTCCGAACTATGATTAACGCGTTTATCAAGGCAAGTCGGGAGATGTAGTGCTTGACCCGCAAGGATTGTGCGTCGGCTGCGAGTTCTATTTCGTCCCACGACGCGGGCACCAGCGAAGTTTTCCCGGGGGTGATCGATTTGGGAAGTGCATTGCCCGGTTTTAGGAAACAAAACATTACGATCAGGTATGAGCCTGACTGTAAACATCACAAAGCGGCGGATGATAATGGCACGGGAACGTTTAAGCGTCAAAGACCGGCAAGGCTGGGCGGTACGCACAAGTTCGAAGGTTGTTCGAGGCGCTGCCGAGCGCGGAAGAGATCAATCGGAGCACTGATGCGCGCTGCGCAGGTGGCGTTGGAGTTCACGACAGAGGACTGCAGCGCTTGAGCCGCGCAAGATATCGGGATGTGTCCGCGCCGACTGCGTCCGCCTGCTGCCAGGATTTCGTTGCGCCCGTGACTGGCATTTGGCGGCGACAAAGAGCGAGCGCTGATCGCACAGCCTCGCGAGATCGCCTTATATCACCAGTCGATGCGGACCGACGCCTTTGGAATTCGATCGAGCGCCAGGTGTTAAAAGTGGTACATTGAGCGGAGCAAGGGTCAAGGCGGGCGCGTGACGGTAAGTTTTGCGATTCCGGGGCATTCTGTTCGGTTCGAAGAGCACGAGTGCGATTTCCAGTGTTTCTTAGGTTCGAAGAGAGGGTGCTTGCGCCAGTTAGTCCAGAGTGGATGGAGTTACGCAGCGCGCTTGTGAATCCAAAATTAGCGACGCGACTCGGCTACAGTGCAGCACGTGCGGTAGATGGCGCCGACGTCGCGCTTTTATGGCGAGCACTGATAGTCAAAGATGACCGCAGCTGTATTTGACGGGCAAGGAGCGAAGCGGCGCACGGCGAGAAACCGCCACGACAACGAGGGCGGACCGTGGACAACTGTGTACGCTGCACAAGGGTTATCGTGGGATCCGAATGGCGGTTCTGGTGCGCGCGACCGCGCAGCCAGGGGGCGGGGGCATGAGACCGGCAGCAATCGTACTGGTCTCGCGCGCCTTTGGCGCGTGCTCACGCAGCCTGCGCATGAGTTCGAGGATGGTGATGAGCCGACGCAGAGGCTTCGACAGGAAACCACGGAACAGCGTGACGAGCTTGGTCGGCCCACACGCGACCAGCGGGAGAGCGCGTTATTTGGATCTGTTGTACGTGCGGGAGGCCTCGGGAAATGGCCGACAAACCAGTAGAGCAAGAGCGGATCTTGCGTGACACGGTGTCCGACATCGAAAACCAGCGGGTGAACCAAAATGATCGTTGCGCCATGGCAAGTTGAAGCGCGCCGAGATCGGCGTTGGTGAGATTCCGGCGCGGAGCACAACCGCCGTTATTGATTATTGGAAGCGCGGCTTAGTCGCGCTGGAAGTCAATGACGATGAAACCCATCGTGTGCCGCTTTCGTCAACGCGATGTTGCGCGAGGTCGGCATCATGGGGCACGCGATCGGGCCGGGCGCGCCTGTTTGTGCCCGGGCGGATTTCATCGCGCGATGACCGGGCTGGCGCCATTGTCGCGCTGTCGAGCGATCGGGGCGCGGCAAGTGGGCATGTCGGACTTTGAGGCTGTTGGTCCTGGGTGTCGTGCATCTTACCGGGGGCAATCAAGGCAACTGCGCATCGCGCCGTTCTGGGTTGACCCGCGTCGGGCTAGGTTGTGGCCAAAGCAGGCGGAGCCCTTCGAGCGCCATCCGCGGGGCACCGTACAAAACGGCGAGCGGCGCAAAACGTCACGGTGACGGACCGATGAGCGCGCGTAATTGTCGAAATGCCCGGAATGTGGCAACCGCTCAATTGGCCATTCACGATCCACGGAATGTTGAAACACGGCGGGACGCCGGAAAGGGTTGGGCTGGTGGTGTTTGATGAGTTTTTGCGTCGGGTTGAGATGATGCGCGCTTCCGGAGAATCGCAACGTGGAGCCACGTAATCGGGACGCTAACGCTGTTGGCTGCATTTGCGGGCATCTTTACGGCGGTGTCGAGTACGGCACGATGCGCGCGGGACAATCGTACTCAACGCAGAGATCTACAAGAGCGCGATGCAACGATTGAGTAATGAGCGGCGGCTTGAAGCCGAGAAAGGCAGCGCGTCGACAAAGCCCAGGCCGATTTACTGGCGATGCAAACAGACTGGCAACAATCGCAAGTCGAACGGCCACTGAAGGCCAACAATTGGAGCACGCCCAATGCGGCAGGTTTCGGTGTGTGCATTATTGACGATGAGTCTCGCAAGCTGCGGGCTGGTGGGTACGAAAGAGCCGCCGATGCAGCAAGAGCGGCTAATCGTCAAAGAGCCGGTGCGGGATGAAATCAACTGCAAGCATGTTTCTGACGCGCCGATTGCGGAGAAACCGCGAGCGGAGAACGCGACGGATGCACTTGTCGAAGAGTCCGGGCTCGCAGGGAGTCGCGGGAAACGCTTAGCGACGCAGTTAGGCGCTTTGGAAATGTTTGGGGAGTGACAACGATGCACCGAACATTAGGGCGCTACGCAAGCGGATTGAAGATTTGAGGCGAAAGGGGTAACGATCCAGCCATCGCAGAATCCAGCGACCGCGGAGCACTGCGCCAACGCGCTGGCCGCCGAAAATGTGCGCAGGTATTTGATGGGACCATTATTGGCCCGCCCAACGAGGGCACGCTTGCTGACCGCGTGCACACGCTGCACTGCCGAGTTCAGGGCCGGCGAACTGCGCGCGACAGAATCGGCAGAGTGCGAATGCTACCCCAGCCGGGCGCCCATCACCAGCGACTGACCGCAAAAGAGATCCGAGCCCAGCAAGGCGCAGTCCTAACGACTGTCATCGACCCCCTGGCGTGAGCCTGATTGGGCGCGCAGTCCGCATGCAGGTCCGGAAGACTGCGAGCGATGGCAGCAGTTGTACAGCTGGTCGCTTCGGCACCGATGAGCGCTTGCTTGTGACGGGCGATCGCCAGCTGACACCTGACCGTGCCATCAAACGTCACGGCGTCGCTGCTGGTTGTCGATGTGCAAGAGCAGTGGACGCGACCTGTACTGCACACAACGAGTCGGACGCGATACGCGAGGCAGAGGGGCCATTTCGCATATCACGCACAACGACGCGCGACACTGAGTTAGAGCCGGCGGCTACGGTTGCGGGTTTTGTGTCGGCCACGATGCCGCAGACGTGGACGTATGAGCAGCAACAGCAGGCAAAGACAAACGGCATTGGTCCGGGCGGTTCTGCCGGCGCGACGGGCGCAACGGGACCAACTGGGGCTGTCGGACCGACGGGCGCAGTGGGGCCAACGGGCGCCACGGGACCAACTGGGGCTGTCGGACCGACGGGCGCAGTGGGGCCAACGGGTTCGATAGGGCCAACGGGAGCTGCGGGCAGCAATGGCGCAACGGGAGCAACAGGCGCGACAGGCCCCGTAGGCGGCTCAGACACGCAAGTGATTTTCAACGACTCCGGCGCAGCGGAGGGTGACGCTGGACTGACGTACAACAAAACAAGCAACGTCCTGAGCATAGACTCGGGTAAATTAGAGGTTACAAATACGTTAGATGATACAGCCACTGTTGGTTTGAAATTTATTAACGCAGGTAGTGGTGTCGGTACCGGCGCACAAATAGAATTTCCATTTGGCTCGCTGACTGTAACATACGGCGGGTATGACGTTGATATGCGGTTCCAGTCCGATGAACACCATCAGGACCGTGAACGGTAGTTTTGGTTTCGCGGGAAACTCTTTCAGTTCGCAACGGGGGCGAACGCCGATGTTGAGTTTTTTAATGCATCGTCCGCTGGGTACAAAACTACATTCAAGGGACCTGGGGATATTGTATTTAATACGTACTCCGGCGGCATTTATTCAGATAAAGCTATAATCCGGCAAATTAGCGGTGATTTGGAACTTTTAGAAGGCGACCTGAAAGTAAACGGAACGTACACTGATGTAAGTAATTATGTGCGGGGCTCATTATCAGCAACGTCGTCAGAGGTAACGCTGGCGGCAGAAACCGCGGGAACTGGCGCGGATAATGTTCCTGTTGTTTTGAGCCCAGCTGGCACAGCTCATGCGATTAGTAATTCGCCGTTTCGGCTACCCACATTTACCGCTGCAACATTGCCGTCTGCATCAACCGCAGCTGCGTTAATTTACGTGAGCGACGAGTCAGGAGGGGCAGTCCCAGCGTTTTCAGACGGCACAAACTGGCGGCGCGTCACTGATCGCGCGATTATCAGCTAAGGAGCTAAGACATGATTACTGTAACCCTTACAAACAAGCGCCACCTAGCCGCTGCGAACGCGGCCTACGTAGCGACGATTCCGCCCGCACCACTTAGATGGGCAAGATCCTACGCCGGCACCATACGCGAGCGCGCAGGCGTATGCGCAAGCGCAAGCTGAGAGATGGGCCGAGAGCTGGGCCGACACAACTGGCGTAGACAAAATCGCAGTTGGCGCGTTTATGCGCAGGTTCCCCGGCCCTGTGATGGATGCAGTCAAGGCGTCGGATGATCCAAGCGTTATCGCAATCTGGCGCAGCTCGACGCGGTTTACGGTGCGGCTTCGGACATCCGACCACTATAGGTGGGGTCGGCTATCTTGTTTCCGAGGGCTTCCTTACAGAGCAAGAAGCGGCTCAGATTTTGGCGTACTAAGATGCCAGCAAAGCGCAAATACGACCCAATGTTTCACCCAAAGCTAGCTAGAAAACTGGCGTTGCTGGCGCGAGCAATAAGCAAATAGCTGATGTTTTCGAGGTAACTGAAAAGACGGTGCAGAACTGGGCCGAGAAGCATGAAGAGTTCGGCAGGATGCTCAATGCCGGTAAGATGGTCGCAGACGCGGAGGTCGCCAACTCGCTGTATCGGCGTGCCGTTGGCTATCGCCACAAGGCGACCAAGATTTTCTTGCACGAGGGCAAGCCTGTCATTGTTCCGTACACTGAGGTCTATGCGCCGGACACCGCGGCTGCGGGCCTTTGGCTGCGCAATCGTCAGCGCGATCTATGGCGCGACAAGGTCGATGTGGACCTGAAGGGCAAAGGTAATGGTCGAGTCACTATCACGATGGACATGAGTGGAAATGGCGGATGACATCAGCATCCGCTACGCGGCGAGCAAGACGCTTGGCGCGTTTCATGCGTCGGATAAGTTCGTTCGCGGCGTTATGGGGCCGATCGGCTCGGGCAAATCGGTAGGCTGCTGTGCTGAGATAATCTGGCGCGCGATGAGGCAGGAGCCGGATGAGGACGGCATCAGGCGCAGCCGATGGGCGGCAATTCGCAACACCTACCCAGAGCTCAAAACAACCACGCTGCGCACCTGGATGGACTGGTATGGGCATGCGACCACGCTTCGCATGGATCAGCCAATCACGGCTACGGTGCGCTTTGGAGACGTCGAGCTAGAGCTGATTTTCCTAAGCGTCGATCGGCCAGAGCACATCAAAAAGCTTCTGTCGCTGGATCTTACGGGCGTCTGGATCAATGAGGCGCGCGAGATCCGCAAGACCACGCTTGACGCTGCAGGCGGTCGCGTTGGTCGCTATCCGTCCATGATTAACGGGCCTGGGCCAACGTGGTCCGGTGTCATCATGGATACAAACCCGCCAGGGGATGATCACTGGTGGTACAAGCTCGCCGAAGAGGAGCGCCCGGAAGGCTACCAATTTTTTAGACAGCCAAGCGCGCTACTCAAGGTGCGACCGGGCGTTTACATCCCGAACCCGGCAGCTGAGAACGTCAAGCATCACAAGCTCGGCTATGAATACTGGATGCGCCAGCTTCCGGGCAAGCGCGAAGAGTGGATCAAGGTCTACATTCTTGGCCAATACGGCACGGTGCTTGATGGCAAAGCCGTATACCCGGAGTACCGCGACGAATATCACTGTGCAGGCGACATACTGGAGCCGCTACGAGGCGTCGGGCTGATTCTCGGGTGGGACTACGGTCGCACTCCATCGTGCATTGTCGGCCAGATGACTGCCCGCGGCCAACTTCGCTGCATAGATGAGTTCGTTGTTGATGCAACGGGCGAGGGTATGGGTATTCGCACGTTTACGAGAGACATCGTTAAGCCAGCGCTGAGTGCCAAGTACAACGGCATGACGGTTCTGCAGAGCTGGGGAGACCCAAGCGGCATTGCGCGCGACGGCAACGACCTGTCTATGTTCGACATCCAGGCGCAGGAAGGGATACCGACCGAGCCAGCGCCAACAAACGACCCAATTTCACGCCAGGACGCCGTTATCAAGTTCCTGAAAACCAGCATTGATGGCGAGCCCGGTTTCCTACTCTCTCCTAAGTGCGTTTTCATCCGCAAAGGATTCTTGGGCGGGTATCAATACGCTAAAATGAATGTTTCCGGCGATGATCGGTACGCGCCAGCGCCGGCGAAAAACAAGTTCAGTCATCCTCACGACGCGCTGCAGCATATGTGTCAGGCGGCCAGCGGCGGCATCACTGTAGCGATCAACTCACAAAAGAGGGAAGTTAAGGTGAAACCATCTACGGGGTGGACGTGAGAATGGTCAAGTGAGCGCGGATGTAATCGAGTTCCGCAAAAAGGAGGCCTCGCCAACTATGACGGGCGACGCCATTTGCGAGTGCACCCATTCTTGGGTGGCGGTTGCGCCAGTTGGTACGGTGTGGCTCGTTTGCCCTCGCTGTGGAACGCAAAAAGGCAGGTTCAAGTTTCCGGTCAATTACGCGATCAAGGAAGTTTGGACGTGCCAATGTAGCAATCAGCTGTTTTACATCACCAAGGACGGGGCGTACTGCCCTATGTGCGGCGATTGGCAGCAGTGGTGACATAATGTAGGCAAATCAGCGCAAGGAAGCGCCACATGGCAAGTCAACTCGGACTGATCGCAGTTCTGGATAGCAAGGAAGTGCGCGATCAGGAGCAGGCAAAGATTGCCGCTACTCGCGCCATGGAGCGGGGCGAGGCCGAGAGCAGCGACCCATACGCCGGCATGGTCCAAAGGCTGGCCGCGTACATCGAAACGTGCTGGCAAGCCGCAAAGAACGCCAAAGAATCGGACATCGAGCCCAAGATACTGCGGGACATCCGACAGCGCGAAGGCGAGTACGACGCCGATAAGATGGCAGCTATCCGAGCGTCGGGGGGCTCTGAAATCTACGTGATGCTGACAAACAGCAAGTGCCGGGCAGCTACGGGCTGGATTCGCGACACCATGTTTCAGCAAGACGAGCGCCCGTTTACGATCAAGCCGTCACCGGTGCCAAGCGATCTGCCGATGGACGTCAAGCAGGGCGTGATGGATCGCGCCATGGGAGAGCTTGAGCAAGCCCTCGCAATGGGAATCCACGTAACGCCGGAACAGGTCTACCAGCGATCGAAGGAGCTTTACGACCGCATTCGCTCAAAGATGCGCGAGGAAGCCAAGACGCTTGCGGCGCGAATGGAAGACACAATTGACGACTTGCTAGTCGAGGGCCAATGGTACGACGCACTTGAATCCATGATTCCGGACATGGTGTGCATGCCGGCTGCATTTATCAAAGGCCCGGTGATTCGCAAGAAAAGCCGCTTAAAGTGGGTCCAAGGGCCAAGCGGCAAGATGGTGCCCCAGGCTGAAGACGAGCTTGTGCCGATTTACTATTCGCCAAGCGCGCTAGACATCTACCCGGCGCCGGACTCCCGCGGCATTGAAGATGGCTACCTGTTTGAGCGGATCAGCCTTCGCCGATCTGCGCTATATCGCATGATTGGTGTCCCAGGCTACAAAGACGAGGCAATTAAGGCCGCGCTCGCGGAATACCACAAGGCCGGTCACGATCTTGCAATCGCAGGCGATCAGCTAAGGCGCGACCTAGAAAACTCCACCAACTGGCAAATGACGCCGGACCATTCCATTGACTCGCTGGAGTTCCACGGATCGGTGCGTGGCGAATGGTTGCTTGAGTGGGGTATGCCGGCGGAGCAAGTGCCAGATCCAGACGAGGACTACGAGGTGACGTGCCTCAAGGTCGGCCGGTTTGTTGTCCGCTGCGTGCTCAATGACGATCCGCTGAGGCGTCGAATCTACGACAAGTGCAGCTACGACGAAATCAAGGGGCAATTCTGGGGCCGAGGCCTTCCGCCGCTTATCCGCGACTGCCAGGACGTTTGCAACGCGGCGGCGCGCGCGACGGTAAACAACATGGGCATGTCATCCGGGCCAATGGTCGAGGTTGAAGTGGACCGACTCGCAGAAGGCGAGGACATCACCACGATGTACCCGTGGCGAATTTTCCAAGTCAAGTCGAGCAAGACTACGCCATCACCGGCAATTCGCTTCTTCATGCCTCCGATCGTAGTCAATCAGCTAATGGAAGTGTTCAACAAGTTTTCCTCGTTGGCGGACACCTACAGCGGCATTCCACAATTTGAACAAGGCGTAAACCCGACGCAGGGGGCTGCAGGAACAGCGAGCGGCCTATCCATGCTCATGGGTAGCGCGAGCAGGCTTGCGCGCTTGGTGCTGGCTGGTGTTGACCGGTGCATTGTTGGCAGCGTCACCAGGGCACACACGTTCATCATGCTGTTTCGGCCAGATGCCGAAGACGCCAAGGGCGATGCCAACATCGTGGCGCGCGGATCTTCCAGCTTGGTATCCAAGGAGCAATTGCAGATTCGCCGTACTGAGTTTATGACGGCTGTGATGAACCCGATCGACCAACAGATTATCGGTCCGCTTGGCCGTGCTGAGCTTCTGCGCGACTCGCTCAAAACGCTGGAATTTGACCCGGACGACATCGTGCCGCAGAAGGATGAAATGCTGTCGAGGATGCAGCAGGAAGCGCAGGCGCAACAGCAGATTCAGGCGGCGGAGCAGCAAGGGCAAGGAAAAGACAAAAAGCCGCAAGCAACAGACCCGGCAGGAGCGCCAGCGGGAGGGCAGGCGGCGGGACTGTTTTAGGCTGAAACGCCAACATTGGCGTTTCAGCTTGGTGTCGTTACCACAAAATAAACTAACGCACCAGTGTGTATTTGGAATATCTTTTGCGCATGGCTGACAGGAAGACTCACGAATCATTCGCACGACTTGAAAACGACCCTGATTTTAAGGCCGTTCTTGAAGAAGTGCAGCGCCGCAAGGAAGCGGCCAGGGTGGTTCTTGAGCAAGCGTCAGACCTACTCGCAGTAGGCCGCGCGCAAGGAGAAGTGCGGGCATACGAAGAGTTTTTAGAGCTTGCCAGGATGGCTCGCTCAGTAGTTGAAAAGGTCCGAGCCCGAAAAGGACACTCGGAAGACTAATCGACACCGCAAGGATGCGGCCGAGGAAAGTATGTCACTGCCGAAACAGGTTTTAGACGCTGCAGAGCGTGCGGACAAAGCTATAGCTGCAATCAGAGCCGGTAATCTTAAGGCTTTGGTAGGCGAGCAGATCGATGATCCAAGTACAGAAGCACCGCTTGACCCTTCAGCTGTAGTGCAGCCGAAGGACACCGGGCGAGAGGACTGGAAGGCTCGATTCCTAACGCTGAAAGGCAAATATGACGCCGAAGTTCCGCGCTACGCGCAAGACCTACGTGCAGCGAACGCACGAAACGATGACTTGCTTGGTGAGAATGCAATTCTGAAAGCCAAGGTCGATGAGCTATCAAAAGCCTCGCCTGAGCCTCAGAAGCCTAACGTCACGCTTGAAGCCGCTCGCGAAGTAATTGGCGAAGAGGCGGCAGAGGCGGTCAGAAGCATCACTCAGCACGAACTCGCTGAAATTAAGAGACAGGTCGAGACCACTGCCGCTACGACTCGCAATATCGAGTCAGAGCGCGCGGCCGACGCGCGAACACGCTTCGAAACGTCACTTGGTGCCCTGGTGCCGGACTATCGAGAAGTGGATAAGCGGACCGATTGGCGGGAATGGCTATCGCAGCCAGACCCATTTTCGGGACATCAGCGCCAGCAGCTCATTGTGGATGCCGTCAACGCGGCGGACGTCAATAGGGTTGCGATGTTTTTTAATGCGTTCAAGGATATTGCTGGCCTAGCCAAGAAGCCTGCAGTCGAGAAAGACCCACTGGCACATTTACAGGTGCCAGACAACGCGGGACGAGTATCGACTACAGGCGCTCAAAAGCGACGGTGGACGCGCAGCGAAGTCACAAAAGCATTTACGGACATCGCGTGTGGCAAGTACACCGAAAAAGAGGCAGCTGCTCTGAACATAGAAATAACGGCCGCTTCGCGCGAGGGCCGAATTATCGGCTAAGCGCTGCGATAAATTTTCCTCAAGGATGAGGTATACACAATGGCTATCAATGCCGCTGCGGGCTTTCCGCAACAGTCCGGGATTCTGATCCCGGAGGTTTGGTCTGGCAAATTGCTGCAAAAGTTCTATGCAGCGTGCGCCATGGCGCAAATCTGCAACACCGATTACGAGGGCGAGATCAAGAATCAGGGCGACAAGGTCATCATCCGAACGCGCCCGGACATCGAGATCCGCAATTACAGCAAGGGCATGTCTCTCGCGATTCAGAAGCCGCAGCCGACCACGGTTGAGTTTCCGATCGAGCGAGCGAAGTATTGGAACGTGCAGGTCGATGACATCGACGAGTTCCAGTCTGATATGAATTTTTTGGAACATTGGACGGAGGACGCTGGCTCACAGATGAAAATCGAGTGGGATCGCGACTTCTTTGCTGATGTGTATGTCGACGCTGACGCGGCCAATCGTGGCGCTACCGCTGGCAAGATCAGCGCAAGCATCAATCTTGGCGTCGCTGGCTCGGCAAACATCGTCATCGGCAACGGTTCTGGCCAAGTTTCGCCGATTCAGTTCCTGCTGGGCATTAGCCAAGTGATGGACGAGCAGAATCTGCCGGACGAAGGCCGATCGATCGTCCTGCCGGTGTGGTTCACGTCGCGACTCAAGAACTCCGAGATCAAAGACGCATCGTTGTCTGGCGACGGCACTTCTACCCTGCGTAGCGGTGTTGTCGGCAAGATCGATCGTTTGAAGATCCTGCAGTCAAACCTGCTGCCGACCGAGATGCAATCGAGCACGAAGTGCTGGAACGGCGTCGCGAATCACATCAGCGGCATCAGCTTCGCTGCCCAGCTGACCAAGAACAAGATCATCCGTGACCTTGAAAGCACTTTCGGTAGCGCCGCGCGCGGTCTTGCGGTGGCTGACTGGAAGGTTCTCAAGCCGGAATCTGTTGTTTCCTACTGCATCAGCGCAGGCACGATGTAAACCAAACGGGCGGCTTCGGTCGCCCGTTTTTACGGAGAAGTGAACATGGCTCTTTTAACAAGTGTTGCGGCTGGTGCGGCTGGTGCGAGTGGTTTCCCATGGGGTCCGAACGGCACCATTCGTGTTGATGCGGTAGTGGACTTCTCGAAAGCACTGGGGGCTGGTGGTGTTGCTGGTGCTGTCGGTATGTCGGCTGACGACGTTCTGCCGGTAATTAACGTCCCTGCTGGTGCGTATGTGCGGTGCGCTGTTCAGGTGGTTACGCCAACCGTTCATGCGGACGCAAGAACCATCGACGTTGGGGATGGCGATTCCGTGGAAGGTTATGCGAATAACGCCGACATGAAAACGGCGGGCCGTTATCACGTAGCGCCGACATTGGTTGAGGCTGCGCCGAACACGATCCTTGGCTACTCGTTCGGTAAGTATTACGCAACCGCAGATACCATCGACATCAGGGCTGTTACGCCGATTGTCACTGGTATCGTCCGCGTATCCGCATTGATTCACGACATTAACTGCTAACCGCGGGGCGGCGAAAGCCGCCTTGCTTTGGAGACTGATATGCGTCGTTGGTTGCAAAAGCGGGATGGTGACGGGACGATGTGGCCGTGGACGGAAGCCTTAGCGGGCCGTAAGGACATGGTTGAAGTTCGCGAGCCAGATCCGGCACCGATTGTGCCAAAGAAGCTTGTGGTAAAGACCAAGGCTCCTGCGCCAGTGAAGGAAGAGGCCGAAAAGCCGGTTCCTGCGGTAGCACAAAGCGGCGAGATCGACATTTACGCAGTCACCGACAAGGATGAATTGCGCCAAATTGGCAAGCTGCTTGATCCGCCTGTTGTATTTCCGGGCAATCCTTCGCTGACAACCATGCAGGCTGAATTGGCTGCGGTTCTTGGCATTACGCCTTCTGGAGAGTAAGCGATGCAAGTTTCGGACATTATCAGTCGAGTTGAACGGACGCTGTTTGACATCACTAATGTCCGATGGCCGGAAGCCGAGCTGATCGACTACATCAACGATGCTCAGCAAGCGGTTATCTTGGCGCGGCCGGATGCCAACTCCAAGAATGTAACAATGCCGCTTGCCGTTGGAACAAGGCAAACAATCCCATCTGACGCAGGGCGAGTGGGCATCAGGTTCTTGCGCTTAACGCGCAATGTTGCTGGTGATCTTCGTGCCATTCGTGAGAGCTCGCGAGTTGCGTTGGATAACGAGCTGCCGAACTGGCATACGGCAAACCCGAGCACAAGCATTCAGCATTACGTGTTCGACAATGTCGACCCGAAGATATTTTACGTCTACCCACCAGCGGCGAGCGGCGCTCAGGTTGAGATCATCTACAGCGCGTTGCCAGCAAAGGCAACCGCAGTCGGAGATACGCTAACGCTGTCGGACAACTACTTGAACGCGGTGTATGACTGGGTTTTATACCGATGTTATAGCAAGGATGCGTCTTACGCCGGCAACTTGCAGCGTGCTCAGTACCACGCGAATGCGTTCGCGGCTCAGCTTGGCATCAACATGCAAACCGAGTTCATGGCGGCAAGCGGCCAGCAGGCGACACCAACGCCAGCAGCGGCACCGCAGGTTCGCACCGGTGGCTAGGCTTGATGATTTGCTTGCGGAGTCTCGCGGCGCGCTGCCGCAAGCTCCTGATTTTGTAATTCTGCGTGGCTTGCGACGGGCTGCGCAGAAATTGTGCGTCGAGTCGCATGTTTGGCGCGAATCCTTAGATTCGCTGCCAACTGAAATCGGCGTTAGCACCTACGACTACGGCGCGCCATCGGGCGCCCGTGTTGAGCGGGTGATGACGCTCAAGTACAACGGTCAGGTGTTGCAGCAATGCCGCATCCAAGACCTGCAGGCGCTTAATTCTGCCGTTGGCACACCGCGATCCTTTGCGGCAATGCCGGCCACGCAGGAGTTCCAGATTTACCCGACGCCGGTCGCAGTCGCAACGATGACGCTGTTTGTCGTGCTGACGCCTACGCCGGATGCGACAACGCTGCCAGACGATCTAGTTCGAGACTACGGGGCGGGAATCATTGCGCTGGCAAAGGCCGCGCTGATGACCGACTCGCCGGCGATGCCCTGGCACAACTTAACTGAAGCAAGCGTGCAAGCTCAAATCGGAAACGAGTGCATTGTGCGTGCAAAGCGATCTCAACACGGCGGCGAGCACACTCAGTTAAGGGTGAAGTTACCGCGTTTTATCTGACTCGGCAGGAAGCCGGGCAACTAGCAAGGAGGCTTCACCATGTCGTCGTTAAGTACGTTTCTGAAAAACAATCTGGCCAGCTTCGTCCTGAAAGCCAACCATTTGGGCTTTGCGTCCCCTGGCACTGTTTATCTTGCGTTGTTCAAAACGAATCCGACCATTGCTGACTCTGGCACTGAAGCTCCGTGGCCGGCATACGTTGCGAGTGGCGGCCAGCGTCAAGCGTGCTCATTTGGCACAATCTCGGGGGCGACGATAAGTAACGATGCCATTGAGACATTCCCAGGCAATGATGACACTGTGACTCACACAATCACTCACTGGGGCCTGTATGACGCACAAGGGTTCGCTACGTCTGGCAATCTTCTGCTTTTTGGGGCGTTGACGGTATCTAAAGACATCGAAGTGAATGACGTTCCGTCGTTCCCTATCGGTTCGCTGGCCATCACCTTCAACTAATCGAAAGCTCGCGCTTGGGGAGCTTGGTAGCGCCGCATGCGTGAATAAGGCGCGACCATGCTAAACATAGGCGCACTAAATTCGTTTGAACTAAACGGCGCTGGCGTTGCTTCGGACGTAATAGTCCTTGGTGGCTCCGGCGCCGTTGTTGTGTCTGCCTCTTCGGCGCTGACAGAAATAGAGGGGCTGGCGGCTACCCCGGCTGTTGCTGTAACTGCGACGGCATTTTTTGGCAGAAGGCGCCACCTAGCGTCATCAAGTCCGGTTGTTATTGGTGCCACTCCGCCAAGGCTTAGGTCTGAGAAGTTTCTTGCTGCAAGCGCAACGGTATCTGTTGTTGGCTCAGCCAATCTACCAATACCGCGATACCTTTCGGCTAACGGCGTGGTCGAAGTGCTCGGTGTGCTGTATGAAGGCCTGCGCGCTGAGGCAATAGTTGAAGTTGTCGGCACGGCCACCATGGAAAGGGTAACGCACCTTCGTGCGCTTCCGGTGGTGGCTATTGAAGGGACGGCGCTACCCAAGGTAACCCGAAATTTATATGCGTCCGGATCCGTTGCGATAGCCGGGACGCCTGTAGACATTGACATTACGGCGGGCGGCATTCGCACCGTTGGACTATCGGCAATCTATCCAGTGGTCGGCATTGTTGGGGTAGCCACCATTGACCCGTCGCGATTTCTTTCTGGATCTGGGGCTGTCGCTGTTGGCGGCTCCGCGACGGTAATCAAAACTGTAAATATGCGCCGCTCTGATGGCGTCGTTTCGGTGGCGGCATCCGTCACCATGCACCCCAGAGTTGCATTGTCCGCATCTGCCAATGTTGCGGTTACAGATTCCGCGGCCATGTTGCGCACTGCAAACATGGCTGATGCAGCCAGCGTAACCATTGCAGCATCAGCCGGCACGCTTATTAGGCGGAATCTGGCGGCAACGGCTTCCGTTAGCGTCACTGCGTCTGCGGCGATGCGCCAAACTGACAGCCTTTCATTTAGCGCAGTTGTGTCGGTCTCGGGGTCGGCAACTCCGCCCGTGATTGCCGAAAAGCTGTACGGTACAGGTGACGTGGTTGTAACCAGCTTCGCATCACCTGTTTACGGCAGGAGAAGGAATCTTGCGGCAAGCGGCATTGTGTCAGCGTCTGGCGCCGCTGAGCTTCGCCCATGGGCAAGGCTCGGCGGCTCAGGAATTGTCGCAGTAACAGCAACAGCCAATCTTCGGCCGTGGGCAAGGCTTGGCGCTGCGGGTGCCGTGGTAGCCGAGAGTACGGCAAACATAAGGCTCGCCGAAAGGCTTAGTGGCGCTGGCGGAGTGCAGGTTTCAGCAACCGCCAATCTTCGGCCATGGGTAAGGCTTGGCGGAGCTGGTGCGGTAGTGGCAACAGGGGTAGGAACAGTAAGGATTGCCGAAAAACTGTACGGCACCGGGGCTGTGCAAGTCGATTCCCAGTCAAGGCTATCGATCAGAACGCAAGTTTTCGGCACCGGCGCTGTGGCGGTCACTTCTGAGCCAGTTAGCATCATCATCAACGACTTTGACCACGAGCCGCATTGGCGGACTATCATGGTGGAGCCGCAAGACTCGACATTCACTATCGAGCGTCAAGACTTTACGTATCTGGTTGTTACGGATGGATCAACAGTGAAGACATTTGAACAACAGCCGGGCGACGTGCTGCCATACGACATAGACTTTTCGGAGTGGTTCGCCGGCATTTCTGGTGACGATGAGATCGAGTCCGCCACTTGTGTTGTGACTGCCGCATCGTCTGGCGTCATTGGCGACCTAACAGTGGGGGCTGTATTCCGCAGCCACTCAACACCAAGCGTGACCATTTTTGATGTGGTTAAAGTCTGGCTGTCGGGTGGCGTAAACGGTGCTACTTATCGACTCAAGGTATCTATCGTGACAAACGACGGTCGCGAGAAAGAGATCGACTTCCGCATGAAGATCAAGGAGCGATCATGATCGCTGAGTACACACTTGCCAACAATGTTCGGTCGGTACTTCTGGCCGGCATCAATAACAGCGTAGCAACGATCACGGCTACCGCTGCGGCATCGCCGTACAACCCGTTCCCTGCTCCGGCTGGCGGCTATCCGGGCGTTTGCACGCTGATTGACAGCCTGTCGTTGCCGACAAAGATTGAAACCGTTACGTACACCGGGCGCACCGCCAACGGTTCAGACTGGGATCTGACCGGCTGCGCGCGGGGGCAATTCGGCACAACCGCTCAATCGTGGTCTGCTGGCGCCATTATGATTTGTGCGCCAACCGCAGAAATGCTCACCGGACGCTTGCCAATTGCGATCATTGCCGATCAGGCGGGCTGCACTGTGATTGGGCGGTCAGCAAGCACCACGGGCGCCGGAGCAGTAATACCTGCAACCAACAACACCGTTCTGCGTCGACGCGCGGATGTGCTCGGCTTTGGCTCGCTGATTGATGCCGACATTGACGCGGCGGCGGCGATCGCGCTATCCAAGCTTGCATCACAAGCGGCGCAGTCGGTAGTTGGTCGCGCTTCCGGATCTGGCGTGCCATCTGCCCTCGCCGCGTCAGACTGGGGCGTCTTGAACCGCGTGGGAAGCGGGAACCTTGGGTTCTCGACACTCACCGGCCAGCACATTCGACAGGCGCCGCTCACAACGGCAGCGACAGCAATCACGCTGGATGACGCGACGCACCACGGGCGGATATTGGTATGCACGTCCAATTCCGCCATTACGATTACGTGCGACACTGGGCCAAGTGCCTTTTTTGAGTGCTTGATTATTCAAGCGGGCACGGGGCATATTACGTTTGTTGCCAGTGGTATTGGAGTTAATGTGAGAAACGTACACGGCTACACAAAAACGTCCGGGCAATATGCCAAGGTTGGCATAAGCGTTTACAGTGCAGCGCCTAATCAGTTCTTATTAGAGGGAGAAACGGCGCCATGAGATTTTCCACCAGAGTTGCAAGGGCGCCAATTGTTAATATCATGGATGGCATTCCGGGCTTGGATTTGGATAATTCAGATATATACAGCATGTTTCGACTTCGAGCTGGCTACACCGGCTATTGTCGTAGAGTTATGAGGCTGTCAGATAGCGCAGAGTTGGACGTTGGGTTCACTGCTGGCGGGCTTTACGATATTAAAAAAGAAATAGAGTGGGCTGGCGGATCAAGCACCATAGTTATTCGCTGGTACAACCAAAGTGGCAGCGGATCGCGGCCGGCATACCTGCTAAACGAAAAGGCTGGGTCGATAGTAGCAACCGTTAGCGGCGTTCCTGTATTTGTAGGCGGATATCCTGGCATTAAAATTCCAGGAGAAGACGCATTAACGCCAGAAACTTACATTCCATTAGTTCCAACTACAGGGTATGCGACAGCCTTATGGATTGGCAGCGCATACAGGCAATCAAGCTACGACACGGCGCTATGGTCAATTCACGAAGAAGGCAGCGATGGCGCAAGAACATTCAAGATAAACGATCTTGACTTAGCGAAAACTAGAGATCCTGGTTTCTATTATGAAAGGTACAGCGAATGTACTCACCCGACTAGCGACTTTAGTAGCGAATCAATCATATGCGCTAGGTATCAGACTGGATCTCCGTATGAAGTTGGAACGCTCGTAAATGGCTCCGATAGATCGATAACGTATTACAACGCTCCGGTAAGCGGGCTTGGTTTTGGTTGCCCAATGTTGCTCGGTTCGAGCAACGTGCATACATTCATCATGGTGGATGATTTTGCGCTAAGTGATTATGCAGAAAACGGATTGTTCAATAGACTAAACTGGGTTTACTAATGACGCCGGCACAGCAAGCATTCAACTGGATAGTTCGCCTCGCCATTGAGCGAGTAAACGCCATGGAAGCCGGATCAGCATCGCAGGAGGCGACAGCGAGCGCGCTGGACACCATGCGCAAGATTGTCGCGACGGAATTGGAGCCACGCAATGGCGACACTGCCAATTGAGCAGTTCGGCGGAATTTCGCCGCTAATCGAGCAGCGCAAGCTTCCGCCGTTCGGGGCAACGTCGGCGGTCAATTGCGTGTTCGAAGGGACTGATTTGCGACCACTGCGGGCGCCGCTTGATGTGGCTGCGCTGGCCGGCTTCCATGTGCGCCTGTACAAGTACCGATTCCAGACGCAAAGCTACTGGCTGGCATGGCCGCAAACCAGTGCGGGCACTCCTATCGTTGACGTTGTTCCGTCGCCAATTGCCCAAGACACGCTTGGGCGCCTGTACTGGACGAGCGTAAGCACGACGGGAGGATCGACACTTCCGCGGGTCGCAAGCCAACTAACCCAAGGTGAGCTAAACACTCCTACGACCAATACGCGCCGCCTTGGCATTCCGGCGCCAAGTTCTGCACCAACACTGTCGGAAGTCCAGGCGGCAAACTCAATTGCGGGTGCCATCCAACCATTCACCATGTCGCAAACGTCGCCGGTCACGGTGACTACGACCATCGCGCATCCGTTTGCAGACGGCCAAAGGGTCGTTGTCGAATATCTGTCTGGTGCGGTTGATGGCGAAAATATGGCCGAGATCAATGGCCGAGAGTTCTTGGTTTCAGTCTCTTCATCCACTCAGTTCAGGCTGGTTGGATCGGATGGCGCGAACTATTCGGCGCTGACCAACGCATCCCAAGTGACCATCAGGCGCGTGTACGCTGATTCTGATCTTGAGGCTCGGTCTTACGTGTGTACCTATGTCTCCAATTGGGGCGAGGAAGGTATGCCATGCACGCCAACAGCCCCGACGGATGTTCGGTACGACTCTGGCGTGTCGTTGGCGCTGCCAACGTCGATAGGCTCACCGTTTAACACCTACATCAATCGCGTGCGAATCTATCGCGCTGTGGCCGGCACGACTCAAGGCGCACAGTTCTTTTACGTTGGCGAGGTATCAATTACGCCGAATGTGGCCGCCACATTTGTGGATACAGTTGACCCTATTGCGCTTGGCGAGGTTCTGCCCTCAGCAGACTGGGCCATGCCTCCCGCGGGCCTGTCCGGGCTGACAACCATGCCAAACGGGTTCTTGGCCGGGTTCTTGGGTAACACCTTGTACTTTTCCGAGCCATACCTTCCGCACGCATGGCCGGACCGCTACCGCAAGACGGTGGACAGTGACATTGTGGGGATTGCGGTTTACGGCCAGACGCTGGTGGTGGCGACCAAAGGACAGCCCTACATAGTCACCGGTACCGACCCTGCGTCAGTGTCCGCAGCTAAGCTGGATGTGTACGCACCATGCCTATCGAAAGGTGGCGTAGTCGCCATTGGCAACGGCGTGGCCTATCCGAGCTATGACGGGCTGGTGCTTGTGTCATCGGCTGGCGTCCAGGTGGTCACGGCGCAATACATGACCAAGGCGCAATGGCTCGCAGCATGGGACACTGGTATGCAGTCCGTGTTTCACGATGGCCGCATCATTGCCATGTCGACCAACGCATCAAAGCCGACTCTGATCTTTCAGCTGGATGGCGGGCGCCTCAACATCAGCACGACAACAACGCAATGCACCACGCCTGCGATAGATGAGTTCGACCAGCTGCACTACACGCTGGCGCAACGGCTGTGGCAATTTGACGCCGGATCTACGGCGATGTCCGCGACTTGGCAAAGCCGAGTGTTCACGCTGCCGAAAGGCGCCAGGAACATGGGCGTGTGCCAAGTGTTCGCGTCTGGCTATCCGGTGACACTCACTTTTGGGTACTCTAACCTAACGAGCGAACTGGGCAATCCGAGCACCACATCGGTTATTCCGCCCGCCTCCACCTTCACTGTCAACGTCAACGGATCGGAGCCGGTACGCATGCCGGACGGGTTTCTGTCGCGCGAGTGGCGCATCGGTGTGACCACTGCGCACGCAGTGCAGCGAATCATCGCCGCGGAAACCATGGGGGAGCTGCGCGAGTGACGCCAGGAAGCCGCAAAACCGTTACCCCGGCAATCCCGGAGATTACTCGGTCTGAAACGTCGGTGCATAGCGCGCTTCAGGCGCTCAAGGAAGCGACTGAAATAGGACTGGGGCGCCGCGGAGATCCGCTAGACCAGTTTGTGACACTGCGCGATCTGCGCGACAGCGGCGTGGCAAGCGTTGGGCTCGGCAGAGGCGGCGCGACATTGCTCGGCCCACCATCAAACAATCCCGGCGCGCCGCTTATCGAGTACGTTCCGCCCGACTACGGGACTAATGACTACAGCGTTCCTCCCGCCCCGCTGGGCGTTGTTGCGCGTGGCGTTCCGCCCAACAGCATGATGGTCACATGGAATCCTCCAGGGTACGGGAACCACGCTTACGCGGAGGTCTACGTGCTGCTGGAGAATCCATCGCCGCCACACGCGCGCACGCTGAGCGACCTGATGCTAGACCTTCCCGCGGCGCTGGCTGGAACAGCGGCCGGCACCATATTCATGCACCGCGGCCTAACGAACGTGCCGCGCACGGGCGCCACTGCAATCCAGATGGCGGAAGCTCCGGCAGTTCGGTACTACTGGGTGCGTTTTGTGTCTGCCGCTGGCGTCAAAGGTCCATTTGCTCCGCTCGCCGGTGCAAATGCGGCTCTGTCGATCGATCCAGTCCTGATGCTGGATGCCATGATCCGCGGGGTGGAGGTATCCCCAATCTACGCCAATCTGCGCGGCTGGATCGGCGTCGAGAATCAAACGCCGATTCTGCAGGCGGGCGGCGTGCTCGGCTACATCACACAGTCCGCGTCTAACACCAATGGCTTACTGCAAAGCATTTGGGCCGTGAACATGCGTCACAACACGCAAAACGGGCTTGCCTATGCCGCGGGCTTTGGCCTGGGTATGGAAACCGACGAGAGCACCGGGCGTAGCGTGTCGACGTTCTTGGTCAATGCCAACCAGTTCGCCATCATGGGCGCCGCTGGCGGGCATGCCGGGGCGGCTTTGGTTGCGTGCACCGGAAGCGTAGTCGGCGCAAACGTTGAATTGCGATGCTGGCTCGCGACATCCACGCAACAGTTTTCGGTAGATGGATCTCCGCCGCCGCCGCCTCCTGCAGTTCAATTGCCATCAAAGGTGGTACTTGCAGGGCATGGCAATAAAGTTCGGTGGAAAGACGGCACGCTGTTAGATAACCCGCTGTGCGGCATGGCCGGGAAAGAGGGGGTTGTGATCGCAGTAGGCACCGACATTGGCGGAGTGCTGACCGTATTGGTGAAGTTTATCGGTGCGGCAGGTGATTTTAGGCCAAACGTAGGATGGTCAGAATTCGGCATTCCGGGCGTTGGCGGGAATCCATCGTATCGCCAAGATTACTTCTGGAAGTACGTGCTCAACGAAGGAACGCCAACCGAAGAAACCCGCTACACCTTCAATTCTGCCCTACTTCCATCTACTTGCATCCCCTTCATTGTCGACACAGCGGCCAATCCGCCGCGCGTGGGCATTCGCGGAAACTTGATCGTAGACGGGCTGATCCGCGCCGAGGAAGCTGACTTTAACTTGTTGCGCGCTGGAACAGCGTTCATTGATTTGATACAGGCCGAAGCAGTTAACGCGAACGTGGTCATCGCTCAGAGATTGATCGCTGGCACACCTGGAGAAGGCGCGCTTACAAACGATCAGTACAACCAAATCAGCAACTACATCCTTGAGTTGAACAACCCGGCATTGTTTTCCAGCAACCCGGCTGCCGGCTTTCCTTTGCGCTTTTGGAAACCAGCAGACGGGAATGTCCGCTTCAGCCTAAACGGCAACGGTGACATTACCGTAGGCGGCCACATGAGCGTGGCCGGCAATGGGGTTATCGGCACCACGGGCACAAACCTAGCATCGTTTGGCGGAAGCGGAGCAGACACCGGACCAACCGGCAGTTACGCACTGTGGTGCGGGCCGAAGGCCAGCTACGGCACGGTCGGCCAGCTCAGGACAGAGGCTAACGGGCTGTTCTGGATCAAGGACGATGCGCGAGCGGGGTTCAACGCCGAGCTGTTCCTTGGCGCCAATGCGTTTGATTTGCCGTTCTTGGCAACGTCGAACGGGCCTGGGGCGGCGTGGAACCACACCGGCGCGTCGTTGCGAGCAACGACGGAGGTTCAGGTGGCTGTATCACCAGATCCGATCATAATGCGATCGCGCAGAAATGGATCAGCGGCTACTTACATCGTTTTTGTAACAGGGATGCTTGCGAGCATTGACGGGCCAGATGGTGATAAAAAGCGCTTTGATGTCTTTGTGGAGTTAGTTGGGTCACCCAGCACGACGGACCCAGCCTTAGCGGTCATTCAATCATTCCCCTACGACGACTGGTATCCAGAGTCGCTTCCTTTCACCTACTTCAATGCTGTTCAATTGCCCGCGGGTCCGTACTACGTGCGCATTCGCAAGGTGCATCGAGAAGGGCGAAGGGTTTCAATCTGCCAGGGTTGGACCGTCATGGCGTTTGCGGTTCAGGGTAATGCTGGCGTTCTGCCTGCTGGCGTCCCAGTAACTCCGCCAGGGCAGCCGCTTCCAGGTGGAGCCACGAACCCGCCGCCAGCGCCAGCGCCGCCGCCGTTCGCCATTTTGACGCCGTAACGGCCCTGATATAATCCCTGAAAGCTCATTTGTGAGCTTTCAGGAGGCAATGCAGTGCACCTACTTGATGGTTTCCTTCCAAACGGCGGGATGGACGCTAGGCGCGACGCTCTTTCTTCTTCGTTTGTTGATTGGGCCGGGCCTGATGGAGAGGTCTACAAGCGAATTTGCATTAAAGAAGTACCAGGACTGCGTCTTGCGCTGGAGAAGTGGGGCGATCAGTTTATTTTTCGGCGCATAGAAATCCTTGGCATGGGTTACAGGCTAAACTTTGCCGGCGAAGCCCCAAACGCTGCCATCCATTCCGATATTGGCTGGGGAACGCACGCTCTGGTGTTGTATCTATCGGAAGGCGACAGCGGTACCGCATTTTGGAAGCACTTGGAGACTGGCGCTAAGTACATAGAGCCTGGGGACATTGATCTTCTTCGAGAGGTCGAGGGCGACTGGAACGATGAAAGCAAGTGGCAGCGCTACCTTGGGATTCCCATGCGCATGAATCGCGCCGTTATCTACGATTCCACGCTATTCCATTCGCGCTATCCTTTTGAGGCTTTTGGCGATAGTCCAGAAAATGGTCGCCTGATTGCTGTCTGTTTTTTCAACATGCGAGATTGACCATGCACATCCGTCAGGCCGAGCACGATGACCTTTCTGAACTTGTCGAAGGGGCGAGGAAGTTTTACGCAACTACCCACTATCGGCAATTTTGCGGCTTTGACGATGAGTCGGTGCGGCGGCTTGGGCGCATGATGATCGATTCTGGTGTTTTCCTGGTAGCGGAAACGCAAGGGCAAATTGTTGGCATGGTCGGCTTGGTTGTGGTCCCATGGATGTTCAACAGCAACGTCAAGACGGCGCATGAGGTTGTCTGGTGGGTAGACCCGGAAGTGCAGGGCCATGGCATTGGCAAGCACCTGTTAGCCGCCGTTGAGCCAGCATGCCGCGCGCGCGGAGCGGTCTGCATCCAGATGATTCACTTAGCAAATAGTCCGCCGCAAGCTGCCGCACTGTATGATCGCATGGGCTATGTTTTTAGTGAGAGTTCATTCTCTAAGGGGGCGCCATGGGCGTAGCAACAGCAGCGGCAATCGGTAGCGCAGTTGTTGGCGTTGCGGGCGCGGTAAGTAGCAGTCGGGCAGCGAGTGGCGCCCAAAGGCAACAGCAGCGCGCAACTGACCAGCAGGCAGAAATAGCGGCCGAGCAATTACAGTTTGGGCGCGAGCAATACAATGACTGGCGCACTATGTTTAGGCCTGGACTGCAAAGCCTAGTCAACATGGCCGGAGAAGAACAGCGGCCGGACTATGCCGGCATTGCTGCCGACGTCGGACAATCCTTTGATGCCTCGCAGGGTATCAACCGCAGGCAAATGGAACGGTACGGCGTCGCGCCTACCGATGGCGCATCACAAGCAAGCGAAACGCAGTACGGGCTTGGCCGGGCACTTGCGCAAGTCGGTGTGTCGCAGCAGGCTCGCCAGGGCGCGCGCGATTCGCAATTCAATCGCATGCTGCAAGTGGGCAATATCAGCTCTAACCAGCAAGCTCAGGCAACCAACGCCATGCAAGGCGGCTTTAGTGCGCTGCAAGGCGCGTTTGGGAATCAGGCAAACTTGGCCGGGCAGCGCGCGAACCAATACGCGAATGCCGCCGCGGCGGGCGCGCAGATGGCTGGATACGGCATTAGCCAACTTGGGAACAACCCGTTTGCTCAAGGTGGCGTTCCACGCATCAATGTTATCAATGGCGGGGGTGGTGGATGAGTGCAGCTACCGGCGGGATTCTAAGCGGACTACTGTCCGGCTTTCGACTTGGCGAGGCGGACACGCGCCAGCGCAAGGCCGACGCGCGCGTTGAACAGGAGTTTGACTACACGACGCAGCGCCGCGGCGTGCTTGACGGCTATCAAGACAAGGAGTTCGTCAATCGCCAGGAAGATCGCGAGTTTGATGTTAAACGCAAAACCGTAGAAGAGGATCGAAAAGGCGTAGTGTTTAAGCAAGGCCAGGAAGATCGCGGTCGCGCCCTCGCGCGAGAGCCGATCGAGTACGCCCAGAAGGACGAGCGTCACGGGCTGGCAGTCAAGCAAGCCAATCAGCAGATGGGGCAGTCTGCGGCCGGATTTGCATCAAGCCAGCGCGATTCGAACATGCGCGCAGAAATGATGAAAATGGGCTTAGATCAAGAAAAAGTGGCACAAAACGCACAAAAAGCGCGCAGAACGGTGCTTTCTTCGCTCGCAACGGCAGAAACAACTGGAAATTGGCCGCTTGTTGTTAGTTCGATCAATTCGACGCTGGGCCAGGACAACGGCTATCAGGTGAAGGCAATTCAGCCGCAAGAAGACGGTTCTTTGCTGGTCGACTTTGGCGGCGAGAAGCCGATGAAGTTCGCGAACGTCGACGCGCTGGCGGAAGCTGCGCTAAAGCTCACGGATCCGGACACCTATGGGAAGGTGCTGGAGTCGACCATGCAACAGCGCCGCGGCGGGATGAATGGCGGGCGTCCGCAAGGCGGAGTGCAGCAACAGCTTATCGAGGTCTACTATCGGAACATGAAGCCGATTGAAGGCGAGTCTGACGAAGATAGATGGATGCGCGCCGCTGCGGAAGCCAGAAAAACAGATGGCATGGATTCAAACCAGCGTTACGACAAGTTTCTTGGTGATCTCGTTGAGCCAGGAATGCCGGAACGCGAGGTTGAGAAAGCTATGGCGATGGCAAGGAAGATGGCAGACGGCAACGGCGCGGTGTTTGGTGGTGACGCTGGCGGACCGCAAGCAGGACCGCAAGGCCGCGCAGCTGGACCAAAAGAGGGCGGCGCGCCACCGGACGGGACTCGCGTCAGAGGGCCAGATGGCAAAGAGTACGTTGTTCGTGGCGGTGTTCCTGTTCCAGTTGGGAGTTAATCGATGTCGCAAGAAAAGGATTCACCGGCGGTCGACTGGTCGCAATTTCAGGTAGTTGAGCCAGCCCCGGCTGTTGACTGGTCTAAGTTTGAAGTCATCGATGACAATCCGGACCGTTGGCAGAACACCATTGCCCGCGGCGTTGGGACGATGGGTGAAAGCGTGGTCCAGGCCGGCGGCGTTGTCGCTGACGCGCTGGTAGGCTTTAGCGGGTTCATCGACAAAGGCTTGAGCGGAATAACTGGACGCGCGCCGCGGGCAGAAGTGCCGGCGCCATCGCTTGCGGCCAATGAGTTCGCGCGCGACATGCGCGCATCAAAGGACGAGTTATTCCCTGCCCCGAGAGCTCAAAAAGAGCTTGAGGGCGACCTTTCGCGCGCCGATGGGTTCCTGGGAAGCCTTTTGGCTTACGGGAAGAATCCGTTGGGCTCCGCTCAAATGGGCGTGGAGATGCTCGGGGCGTCAATCCCGGCAGTGCGAGCACTTGGTATTGGAATGGGTAGCGGCGTGCTGGCTGGTGGTGGCGCTGGTGTTGATGCTGGCGCCACGTTTGACGACGAGGCGCGACGCGGCATCATCCAGGATACGCCTGCATTCCAGAAGCTTGCAGGTCAGTACGGCGAAGATAAAGCGCTGGAACTGATGAAAACGGACCGCATTCGCGCGGTCACTGGTGCTGGTGCGGCAGTTGGCGCCTTAACGGCATCCGGCACAAGTGCGCTAGGCCTAAACCCGGTGGACGACGCCATTGCAGGCATGGCCGGGACTGCAGAAAAGGTCACGCTCAAGAGCGCGGCCAAGAAAATCGCCAGCGAAGCCGGTGGCGAAGTAGTCGAGGAAGTGCCGACGCAAATTGCGACCAACGTCGCATCAGGCTCGACCGGTGGCGAAGCTAAGTGGAGCGACGATGTTGGCTCGGCTGCCGCTGGCGGTCTGGTACTTGGCGGGCTATCCGCCGTTCCGTTCGTTGGCGCCGATGCCGTGCGCCAGAAGTTCAAGCCTATCGACGTGCTTGGCGCTGGTGGTGACACGCATGGCGAGCTATTCAAGGATCCAGGCACGCAAGGCGATGAATTGGACCGCGGCGCGCCGGACGATGGCGGGCTGGATCCGGATGCGCGGCCGGAAGGTATCACCTTCGATCAATTCAAGTCTGGCATGGAAGGCTATCTAGCCGCTTTGGCAGAAAAGCCAGACCCAACGCCAGCCGAGCTTGACGAGCTTCGAACCATTCAGCAATTCATGGGAGACCCGGAAGCGCTAGCTAAAATGCTAGGCGTGACCCTTGTCTCCAACGAACCGGCGGCAAACATTGCGCCGTCTGGCCTTCCGGTGATTGGCGAAGCTCCGCAGTCCGCGGACATGGTCAACGCACCGGAATCTTTCGGCATTGAGCAGGCGCTCGCTGCCGCTTCCGCACCGCAACTAGGAGTACCGACCAATGAAGGACAAGATGCCGCCGTTTCCGCCCAAAGCGCCACCACCGCGCAAAATGATGAAAAAGAAGGGCAAACGGGGCTGTTAAATCAGCCGGCGCCGCGCATGACTGCAGTTGATCGCGATGCGCGGATTAAAGGCCTTCTCAAGTCTCAGAAGGCTGGCGCCATTGATGGCGCTTCGGAAAAAGAGCTGACAAATCTTCTGATCGAGGACCGATCTCAGGCGCGCGTGGCCGGATCTCGCCAGCCAATTGAAGGGATGACGGTTTACGATGACGAGCGAGTGTCTGCGCGCAAAATCTTCATTGATGGCGATGGGTTCAACGCCATCAACAAGAAGATGGGGCACAGCGCGGGCGACGAGATCATCAAGTTCATGGGGGAGGCTATTGCGGCCGAGTTCCCCGGCGATGCCGATCATAAGGGAGGCGACGAGTTTTACATCCACTCTAATTTTTCGGATGAAGAAGCCGCGGCCAAGCTTGAGAAGGTGAGGGCAGTCACGAGATCAAAGAAATTTGTCGCGATAGATGCGGACGGCAACGAAAGGGTGCAAGATGGCGTTGATTTCAGCTTCGGAATAGGGAGCGACGTAGATGGCGCAGAAAAACAGCAGTACGCAGACAAAGCCGCCCGCGCTGCCGCAGGGCTCCGCGTTGAGCGCTCAGAAACCGACCGGCGAAACACGCAAGCCGACATTGGGCGAGTGGGTGAGGCAGATGGAGAAAGACGGGTTCAAGCCGGTGAGGTTCGAAGTCCGGTAGTCGAGCAACCGCAACAACCAGCGGACCTTGACCTATTCAAGACCGCCACGCGATCGCGCGGGACGGCATCTATACCAATTCCAGAAGGAAGTGACGCCGACGCTGTGCGCGAAGCACTCAAGCGCGCTGGCGTGGTGGGCGTTATTGCAGTGAAAGACGGGGCGCTAAAGGTGCCACGCAACCAAGTAGCGGTATTGGATCAATGGATTGCAAGCCAGGAGAAACCAAGTGGAGCAGAACCAACAGCAGAACCAACAACAGCCGTCGAGTCAGTCGCAGCAGAAGCCGGGCCGAGTGGTGGAGCTGCACAGCCATATAACGGTGGAAGCATTTCAGGCGAAGGATCACTTAGTACAGCCGGAGCCGTCGAGCCCACCGCAGCCGCAGCCGGGCAAGTAGTCGCAAAAGGGAAGTACAAGGACGGCACTGACTGGGAGGCTTCATATAGCACGCGAAAGCGTACCGACGGCAGCTTCGTGCTTATCCGAACCATGAGGGACGCAGACGGCGAGCGCGTGCAGCACTTGCATACGGATGGCTCGTGGGTAAGTGGCGAGCCTCCCGTGACGGCTGTATTTGGCGGCAAGCAGCATTCGGGGCCGGAGAACTTCCCGTCTGAGGAATACGCGCTTGCCGCGGCCAGGACAGGGCACAGCGCAGAAGAGTTCGGGCAGCCTGCGCCAGTTGCTGAGCAAGTCTCGGTAGCGGCGCCCGAGCAGACGGCGCCGCCGGTTGAGCAAAAAACAGAGACCAAGCGCGAGGCCGCCGTTCGCCTGCTGGAAGAGTCCAAGCAAAAGGGGCCGGAAGCGGTTATCCGCGCCAAGGCCGATGCCGAAACAAGTCCGGGACTCAAGAAGTCTTTCACTCTTCTCGCAAATGCGATGGAAGGAAAGGACGCGAAGGAAATATCGCGCTGGGTCGAAAACACGGACAACAAGATCCTGCGCGCAGCCTTCACGGAAGCGACCGGGATCAAATTGCCAAAGACCATTGGCGGGACGCGCGACGCTGTGGCCGGATGGGTTACGTCTTCAACTTACAAGATGGGCGATGTGAAGGCGGAGATTGCGGCAGAAACCAAGACTCCGAAGCCGGTCACGCCACAAGTGGCGTCAAAAAACGAGCTTCAGAGCTTTATTGGCATTGCTGCGGATTCAATTGAGAAGCTACGCGCCGTTGACGTTGAGCGAGTGATCCGCGAGGCGCCGACAGAGTACCGTCAAGCTTTAGCTGAGCACATTAAGACAAGCCGCCAAGACTTGGCCGGCGAGGTTGATGATGTGATGGCAGAGGGCAAATCCAAAAGCGCGCCCGTAGCGATCGCGCAGGGCGCGGATGCGTTCAAAGACGGAGTTAAGCCGGAAGCGACTGAGGCCACACACCAAGAGCCCGGCGCCAAGCCGGAGCCGGTTACTGCGCCAGTTGTGGCGGAAGCAATCAAGAAATCGGCGACGAACAGCCCGCTAGACCTGAAAGAAGCCAAGTCGTGGTTGCTGAAGCGGGTGGACGAGGCGATGAAGGTAGCGCCGGCGAAGCACGCAGACATAAATGTTCTGACGCGCAAAGTTGGCAACCGCAAGCTTAGCGACGTGTCTGCGAAGTTTGCCGACCCGGATAGTGGGAAGGCGCGCCCGTCGCTGACAATTGAGGAAGGCAATGATGGGCACACCATAAAGTATAGGAACAAGGTGCTCGGCATCGTCAACTCATTGTCGCTAGCCGTTAGCTCTGCTGAGCGCTTCATCATGGGCGCCAAGCTTATAGGTGAAACGTGGGACTTCAGGCATCCGTCCCAAGCAGAGTTTGTGACGTTTGACGTGCCCGGCGACGGCAAGTTTAAGGTTCTAAATACGCGCGAAAACTTGCAGGCCTTCCGCTCTAGCGTGGAAAAGTCGGGCGGGTTCAAGAATGAGCGTAAATCGGCATCTACTCCGATGGCGCCAAGGTCGGAGCCGTGGACCGCCATCAACGACTTCCTGATTGACGACGAGTACGGGAACATCTACACCTACTCCAATGCAGTAGGGAGCCCGCTTAGATTTGGCGAGGGCGCTGGCGTTCTTGTGAATGCCTACGCTGTGGCTGAGAACGTGGTGATCGCCGAAGGCCTTGATACCTTTGTTGGGCGAGCCGTGCGCGGGCAGGACCGTGGCAAGTGGTTTGTGATCGAGGCAAAGACCGGGCTTTCAGTCAGTCCTGGTCATTCAAGCAAAGAAGCGGCGATCACTGACGCCAAAGCTGCCGTAAGGCCTCAGCTTGCGGCGCTACAAAAGAAGGTCAGCGAAAGCAAGGCGCGCACCGAGAAGCAACGCGAGCAAGACTGGCTAAAAGCCAGTGCGCCCGATGTTTACGAGATGATGAGCGAGTCGCAGGACACGGCCCCAGCACCACAGACGCCGACGCAGCCTAAAGCGCCGAAGGTTGAAGAGGCAAAAGCCCCACCAAAGGCGCCGAAAGTTGAAGCTCCTGCGCCAGCGCCACCGAAAAAGCCGGAAGTCTCCGCCAATACGATATTCACGGCGGATGCTGCGGAAGCTGCGCGCGCGCGACTAAAGGCCAAGTTCAACCGAGTTAGCAGCGGCGGGCTTGATCCCGAAATGATGCTGGATGGCATAACGCTATCCGGATACCACATTGAGAGCGGCGCCAGAAAATTCGCGGCATACGCCAGGGCCATGATCCAAGACCTTGGCGCTGCCGCCGCGCCGTACCTAAAAAGCTGGTATCTGGGTGTCAAGTTCGACCCGCGATCGGCCGGATTTGATGGCATGGACAGCGCCGCGAGTGTCGAGGGCGCGAACATTGACGATGCACTTGCAGAGGGCGATGAAAATGCAACACCTAACCAACCAGAACCGCCTGAGTCCGGCGTTCGTGGCGGCGATCCAAAAGGAGCACCAAGCGCTCAAGGCGGACGAGAGCGTGCTGCACAATCAGGAGATGCACCGCCGGATACTGGAAACGTGGCAGATGCACAGCCCGATAATGTGGAAGAACCTGCAGCGGTACAATCTGGCGAGTCCGCTGGCGTACGTGCTTCAGGAACGGATGTGGAAGGAGGCCAAGAGTCTCAGGGAGGCGGGAATGCCCGCCCCGGACGCAAGGGAGCAGGCAGAAAAAAATCACCTGATGCTGGAGCCGGAAAAACCGACACAACCGACACAGACGTGGAGCGAACTGGAGAAGGAGCTACAGACCGCAAGGACGATGATTCAAAAGGCGCGGAGCCGAAGGATGTCGAGTCAGTAAGCCCGGCGAATCCCGGTCCTGGAAACTTCCACATCGCCAATCCGCTTGAAGTCGTTGGCGGCGGGCAGGTTGCTCGGTTTAACAAGAACAAGGCTGCTATCGAGCTGTTCATTGCGCTGCGCGACGAAGGCCGTAGGCCGACCCGCGAAGAACAGGAGGTTTTGGCCGGCTACACCGGCTGGGGCTCGTTTGGGCAAGAACTGTTTAATGGCAATTGGTCTTACCCGCGACCCAAGCAAGGATGGGAGCAGCGCGATAAGTGGTTGCGCGACCATCTTGGCAGGGCTGACTGGGAAGGCCTGCAACGCTCGATCACCAATGCTCACTACACAGACCCGCCGACCATCATGGCTATGTGGGAAATGGTGCGGCGCATGGGGTTCAAGGGCGGGCGAGTGCTTGAGCCCGGAATGGGCATTGGCAACTTCTATGGAATGATGCCAATAGACCTGAAAGACCGTAGCAAGCTGGCCGGCATTGAGCTTGACCCGGTTACCGGCGGCATGGCGCAAATGCTTTACCCTGATGCCGTAATTAAGGTGATGGGCTACCAGGACTCGAAGACGCCAGACGACTTCTATGATTTAGTCATCGGGAATTGGCCGTTTGAGAACACCGGGATCGCCGATCGCCGATACAACCACATTAACCCGATGCTGCACGATTACTTCTTTTTGAAGGCATTGGATCAAGTGCGGCCGGGCGGCATTGTGATCGGCATCACGTCTGCCGGATCCATGGACAAGAAAGGCATGGCAGTACGTCGCGAGCTGGCCAAGAAGGCCGAGCTAGTGGCGTCTTTCCGCCTGCCGTCCGGGGCGTTTGAGGACTACGCCGGGACAAAGGTAGTCACCGACATCGTTATTCTGCGCAAGCGGGCCGAGCCAGTATCGAACGTGGACGGCGAAGTGTGGATTGATACTGTCGACATGGACACGAAGTCGGGTGAAAAAGTCCGTGTAAATGCTTACTACCAGCAGAACCCGCAGAACGTGATAGGCACCATTGACTACGGTCACGGGGCGACGACGTTCGGGCCTGGGATGATTGTGCATCGGCCCGACAACATGCAGGAGCAGCTGGACCGCATTGTGGCGATGGTGCAGGAGGGTGCGTACCTATCCACCACGCGGAAAGACACGATTAGCTACATCGCCAACCACACGAGCGACCGAGAAGGCGCGCTCACGCGTACCGATGACGGGCTGTTTATTGTCCGCGGCGAGCACTTGGCGCCAGCGCATGAGGTTCATAAGTACCAAGTCAAAAGCCAGAAAGAAACCGCCGCGCGCGAGGCTCAGCTTAATGCGCTGATCGACATGCGCAAGGCATACGGCCGACTGATTGAGGCCGAAAGAGGAACGTCAGGGGTCGACCCGGAGCCGATTCGCAAGCAATTACGAGAGCAGTACGAGGCATTCTCCAAAGCCTATGGCCCGATGAGCGAAAGCTTTGGTCTTGGGTATCTAGAGAAAATCGACGACCCGTTTTATTACGCGCTGGCAGCGCTGGAAACAAAGGATGGCGAAAAGTATCGCCCTGCCGACATCCTGTCAAAAAGCACCATCCGATCGGCGAGGCGGATCACGAACCCGTCTATTCGCGATGCCTTCGTGCTGGCGCGCAATGGCAGCGTGAACCCGTCGCTGGAAGAGATCGCGAAACATGCCGGGCAACCGGAAGACAAGGTGCGCGCCGAACTGGTTGAGAGTGGCGCCGTGTTCGAAACGCCGGGCGGTGACATTGTGCCGTCCGATATGTACCTGTCCGGCAATGTTCGCGAGAAGCTGCGCCAAGCCAAGATTGCTCTTGATGATGGCAACGACGCCATGCGGCGCAACGTAGCTGCACTGGAGAAGGTGCAGCCAGCTGACATCCCGTATTTCAACATTGAAGCGCAGATGGGAGCAACGTGGGTTTCAACTGGGATCTACGAAAAGTTTGTTGCTCACATGCTCAACCGTGAAGGCACCGAAGGAATTGAAGTCAGGTACACCTATGGTCGCTGGAACATAGACGTCGACCGCGAATTGCAGAGAACAACCGCCGCCATTACTGGGTTTGGAACTAGGTACTATCGGTTCGGCAAGCTGGTCAACGCAGCCATCAGCAATCAAACGGTTGTAATCAAATACAAAGATCCAGATGGGCGCGAGTTCGTAGACAAAACTGCAACGGACGAAACAAACGCCAAAATCGCCGATATGCGCGAGAAGTTTGGTGAATGGCTGTGGAAAGACCCTGAGCGCCGGATTGCAATCGAACGCGAATACAACGAGGTGCGCAACTCTTACGCATCTCCGTCATTTGATGGTTCATTTCTAACCTTCGAGGGAATGGCGCTGAGCGTCGGCCGCGGTCCGTTTGATTTGCGCCAGCATCAGATTAACGCCATTTGGCGCGCGTTGGTCATGCGTCGATCCTTGAACGCGCACGAAGTCGGCACCGGCAAAACCTTCACCATGGGTGGTATCGCGATCGAGTCGCGCCGATACGGCATCGCCAAGAAGCCTGTTCTGCTGGCGCACAACGCCAACAGTAAATCAGTCGCGTCTGAAATCCAAATGATGTACCCCGCGGCCAAGATCCTTTACCTGGACAACCTATCGCCAAAGACCATTGATGTTCGCATGCGCCAAATCGCCAACGACGATTGGGATTTGATTGTGCTTCCGCACTCCCTGATCGAGCGACTGTCTTTCCGCGAGGAAACGCTCATGGGAATGGCTCGCGAGGAAATTGAAGGCCTAGAAGCCGAGGCGCGTCAGGCCGCGAGCGAAGATGGGCAGAACTTCACGGAGGAAATGCTGAATGACCCGGAAGAACTAAGGAGACTGCGCTCACCAACCGCCAAGGAACTGGTAAAGCAGCGAGCGCGCATCATTGAAACGATCAGGAAGCAGGCGCAAGAGTCATCGCGCGAGGGCGCTGTGCCGTTCGAGGAGTTAGGCATTGATATGGTGCTGGTCGACGAGGCGCACGAGTTCAAAAAGCCGCCGATGGTCACGCGCATGAAGATGAAGGGACTGCAGACTCAAACGTCCCAAGCGTCCATTCAGCTGAATTTCTTGACGCGCTACGTCCGAGAGCAGAACAACGGCGGGAACGTCCATCTTTTTACCGGAACGCCGATCACCAACACCCTTACCGAGATCTTCCACCAAATGCGCTACATCATGGCCGACGAAATGGCCGCGGTGGGCGTAGACCAGTGGGATGGGTGGTTTGGGTCGTTTGCCAAAGAAGAACAGGACGTAGAGCTAACCGCGGCCGGCGACTATGAGGCGGTCAACCGGCTACGTGCATTCATCAACGCGCCCGAGCTGCGCAAGATGATCGGGCAATACATGGACGTGGTGTTTTCCGACGATATGCCGGAAATGCAGCCGCGCCGAACGAAATCCGGCAAGCTTCTGTCAGATCAAAGCTTGACCGAGCTAGAGAGCGCCGAACTACTGAATGGACGCTTAGAAGGCGCCAAGGATCGTCCGTACAAAAAGGTGGTCAACGAAACGGCCGACCCGACGCCGGATCAATCGCGGATCTTCGAAGAAGTGCAAGCGCTTGCCAATGAGTGGCGCAATATGGGTGGCAAGGCACGCAAAGAAGCCATGTCCGCCGGAATGCCGGTTGTCCCTATCGTTTACGAGCAGGCCGCAGCGCGCGCGAGCTTCGATGCTCGCATGGAAAACGATGAGGAACTGGCGGGCAAAGAGGGGTCTGTTCCAGATCACAAGGACAGCAAAATATCGCGTGCCATCCGCAACCTGCTGGATATTTACAACAGCGACGCACGCGCCACGCAGGTAGTGTTCACTAATACCGGGCTCGGCACTTCCGCCAACCGAGCAGTGCGCAATGCTGCAGGCGGAGCGGTCAAGGATGCAGACGGGAAAACGATTCGTAGGCAGGTCAAGGTATTTTCCCCGATCAAGGACATGGTTGAGCGCTTGGTGCAGCAGGGTATTCCACGCTCAGAGATTGAGATTGTGGATGGTTCCACAAGCAAGGACCGGCGCAAGGAAGTGGCCGATGCCATGAACGCCGGCACCATCCGCATTGTCATCGGTTCCACGCAGTCGCTTGGTGTTGGTGTCAATATGCAGCGCAACCTGCGCGCCATGCACCACTTAGATGCGCCATGGATGCCGGGAGACCTGGAGCAGCGCAACGGGCGCGGTCACCGCCAGGGCAACCAGTGGAACACGGTGCTGGAGTACCGTTACATCACTGACCGCATCGACGGGCGCCGCTGGCAGGTGCTATCAATCAAGCAACGATTCATCACCAAGTTTCTAAAGGCCGATGGTGATGTTCGAGTAATCGAAGGCGATGCTGCGTCCGACGAAGAGAGCGACATCGTTAAAACCTTTGCCGAAGCCGCGGGCGATCCTCGCATTCTGATCCGGCAAAAGCTAATCGCAAAAGTTGAGCAGCTACAAAAGCGTGAGCGCATCCATACTGCCGGCGTGGCGGATGCCATCTCAACCGCTCGCGATAAGCGCGAGGCGCTAGAGCGATTGAAGGCCGATATCAAGCGTATCGAGAAGTCCGGCGGTGCCGACGAAAAGGCCGCCGCCATTATTGCCGACCATGCCGGAGATAAATTTAAGATCACAGTTGACGGGGTTGAGTTTACAAGCCGCAAAGAGGCAAACGACGCTTTTGATACATTCATCGCTGCCAATATGCGGAATGATGCGGCCCCGATGCCCATCGGCTCCTATGGAGGAGCGCAGATTCTTGTGGCGTGGCCTCGCTGGTATGAGCGGCCGGCTTTTGTTATCACTATTGAAGGCGAGCCGATTGCAACAGGTGCCGCATCGGTGGGTAGCCTGGAAGGTTCGCTACGCTCGTACAAAGATAAAGTTGACAAGATGCGCGCCACGGTTGTGACGGACATCCAGGCGATTCAGCGCCTTGACGAAGTGGCAGGCCAAAAATTCCAGCGTGCTGACCAACTAAAATCCGCGGCGCGCCAGCTGAGCAATCTTGAAAAGGATATTCAGGCAAACCCGGTTCCGCCGCCGGCATGGCTGCGCAACGGGGCTGCTGTCGATACTGATGTTATCTGGAACGGTACGAAATTCGAAGTAACCGGCCACCGATGGAACGCTTCAGGCTGGTTCGTCATCGCGCAAGACGCAAAAGGCGGGGAAGTAATTATTCCGTACCTTGACGTCAAAGACGCGCAAGGCATGCGTTTGTATGAGGAGCGCGAGTTTAAGGCGCCAGTCGTCCACGCTAAGCCGCCAGGGGCAGCGCCTACAGGCGCGGCGCCTGCCGCTGCGCCTGTACAGGAAACTGTAGTTCAGACAAATGATGCTCCAGAGGCTATCGAAGACGATTCCGCCGACATCTCCCGCTGGGAGGGCGAGGGCGGGCGATCGCCTGTCATGCTCTCAAGGTCGGACAAATCGAAGCCAACGGGCAGCATGTCGCGCGGGGCTGTGCAGGCGATTGTTGATGAGTTCCTGGACAGCTACAGCGGGAACATTGACCTAAAGGTTGTGGTGGTCAACAACATTGACGAGGCGATCGGCACCAATTGGGGGCCTGCACGCGCCGCGTACCATGCTGGATCCGGCACGGTTGTGCTTGCGCACGATCACTTGGCGAACAAGGCCGAAGTGCTAGAGGCTATCCGGCATGAGATCCTTGGTCATTACGGACTGGATACGCTTGAACCGTCAGCGAAAACCAGAATCCTGCAATCAATCGTTGACTCCAAGGTAGAGTTAAAAGATGCCTGGACCAAGATCGATCGCATGTACGGCGACAAGCCGGAAATGGAGAAGGCTGAAGAAGTCTTCGCGCACGTAGCGCAGGGCGACACGTTTGGCCGGGCCTGGGATTCGGTGCTTTCCTTCGTGGCGCGTGGCCTGCGTAGCATTGGGCTGGTTCGCGGCATCGTCACCATGCCCGAGCTGCGCAAGATCGCCAGGGAGATTGCCGAAGGCATCAAGAATGGTGCTCGCTCGCAGGTGCAGCGCAAAGAAGCCTTTCCGGTCGACTTGTCGGCGCAGATGAGGGCGCGCTTGCCTGGGTTGCTCAAGAAACTAAAGGCTGCGCCGCCGAAGCCAGCCACGCCGTTTGTCACGTCGACCAAGAACGCGGTAGCCGATGACGAGCGCATTGCCCGCGGCCTGGACCCGATAGAGAAGGAGCCGGTTCAGACCAACGAAGAAACGCTAGCCGCCGCGCGCGCCAAAATGAAGCGCATGCCGCACTTGGCCGGCGAAGTCGTGGAGCGGGCCAAGCTTGGCGGAGTCAATGAAATTTCATTGTCGGATGAGGCCTTGCTGTTAGTGGCAAAGGCGGATCTGATGAACAAGCGCAACGCTGCAGGCGACCGGGCCAGCGACATTACTCAAGATGACGCGGCCAGGGCAGCAGCAAAACGCGACTTCGAAGAGGCGGAAGCCAAGATCCACGACATTGACCTAGCCACGCATGCGACCGGCGCGGAGTGGGGCAGGCTTGGGCAATTCCGCCAACGAATGTTGCGCGAGGACTATTCCCTCGCAGCGCTGGAGCGCAAACAGCGGGTGATTGAAGGGCGCCCGTTGGTGGCCGAAGAGATCGCCGCTATCAAGGTGGCCGCGGAAGAGTTTGAGCGGCTTCAAAATAAGGTCGACGAAACTGAGGCTGTGCTTGTTGGTGCGTCGGAAAAGCTCAACACGGAAGCCGCATACGCAAACTTGGTGCGCGAGGCGGCAAAGGAAACCGGGCTTGCGGGCAGGGTGAAAAAGCGGCCGATGCTCGAAAAGCTCAGGCTGGCCGCGGAACAGTCGCGCAAGGCTCTTTCGGCGCCAAGCAAGATCAACGTGGGCAACAAGAAGCAAGGCGGAGCGATCGACGCTGGCGCCCTGTACCACTACGCCACCATTGGCGCCTTCCATGTCGCCGAGATGGGCGTAAGGCTGGCAGACTGGGTAGCAAGCCACACCGCGGACTGGACAACCAGGATGCGCAAAGACCTTGGCGAGCTATTTGGAGCGGCCGAAGAGTCCATGGGGGAGATTCTTGCTAACGCACACATGATTATTGCGTCAAGCGGAATCGAAAGTGTGTCCATGGAGTCGATCATGGACAACATCAACCCGGAAGACATCACGCACGATGACGTGTACCAGCTGGCGCGCGCGGCGGTTCTTTCCGGCGTGCATGGCGAAGACGCCGTTATGCAGGCTGTCACCGAGAAGCTAAAGGAGATCTCCGACATAAGCGAGCGCGACGTGCGCCGGCTATTCTCCGAGTACGGCGAGGCGAAATTCCCCAGCCCGGATGCCGACAAGGCCGAGTTACGCGAGCTGCGCGCCCTGGTGCAAATGCAAGAGAGCATCGATCGCCTGGAAGAAGGCCTATCAGCGCTCAGGAGCGGATTGCAGCGCGACAAGCAAAGTCAACTTGTGCGCGAGAAGCGGGCCAAGCTCAACCAGATGTTGAAATTGGTTGAGGACAAGAGCGCGCCATCACCTGAAAAGCTTGCCACGTACCAGGACGCGCGCAGGAATAACCTACTGCACCAGATCGAGGACATTGAAAAGCAGCTTCGAACCGGCGAGCGCCCGGATAAGCGCGTTTCGCCAGAACTGACAGACGAACTGAAAGGGCTGATTAAGCAGCGCGACGCATTGCGCAAGAAGCTTCGCGAGGAAGACGCCAAGACGGGCGCCGGCCAGCGTGAGTACCTTGAGCAGCGCGCCAGGATGCTTGAAAAACAGATCAAGGTGCTTGAAGGCCGCATTGCGGGCGATCCTAAGCCGGACAAGCCAGGACCGAAGCCAACGGATGCGCGGACTGAGGAACTGAAGCGCCAGCGCGACGCACTGAACAAGCAACTCAAGGCGATCGAGAAGGCGAAGAATCCGGGCAAGTCACCGGAAGAACGCTACCAGGATGCGCGCGGCAAGGGCATTGCTCGCGAGCTGGCAAAGGTCCAAGCCAGGATTGCAGCGGGCGACTACGCGCGCCATGCGCGTCCGGTACCGAAGGAGCTAAACGAGGCCAACACCAAGGCGGCTTACGCGCTTCAAAAAGCCAAGTACGACTACGCGGTCAAGCAGTTTGAGGCTGAAATGGCGAAGCGATCGCCGCTGGGCAAGATCCTTGGCGGAAGCGTCGAGACTTTGAATGTCGCGCGCGCCTACATGACTTCGCTGGATTTGTCTGCGGTGCTGCGCCAGGGCGGATTTATCGCATACGGCAACCCGCTTCGCGCGATGCGCTCGTTTGTGCCAATGCTGCGCGCTTTCGCTTCCGATGAGGCTGCGTTTGCGGTCAATGAGTCACTGCAGGGGCGCGGGCCGAATCCGCGCGCCAACGCACGGGCGTACAAAATGGCCGGCCTGGAGCTCACCGAGTCGCACAACAGCTACAAGCTAACCAAGGTGGAAGAGAATTTCCAAGCTCGCTGGCTAGATAGCATCCCGAAATGGGCTCTTGGTGGGCTTGTGCGCGGATCTTCGCGTTCATTTGTGACCTTCCTGAACCTTTTGCGGGCCGACTCATTTGACGCGATGACTGCAGCGCTTGCCTTGCGCGAAATCCCATCGGCAGAAGAGGCCAAGGCGATCGCCAACTACATCAACGTGGCCACCGGTCGCGGCAAGATCGGCACGGGGGCCGGATACCAGGGAACCGGGCTAAACACCGTGTTCTTTGCTCCGCGACTGGTTGCGAGCCGGTTTAACCTGCTTGCAGGGCAGCCGCTTTACGGTGGCAGCAATCGCACGCGCAAACTGATCGCGCAGGAGTACGCGCGGTTCATGGCCGGTGTTGGTATGGTGTTTGTGCTTGCGGCAATCGCAAAAGCGATGCTCGGCGATGATGACGACGAGGAAATCACGAGCTTTGACCCGCGATCAAGCAACTTCCTCAAGATCAAGGTGGGTGATTACACCTACGTGGATCCGCTGGCGGGCTTGGCTCAGGTAACTGTGTTCGTTGCCAGGGAACTCTCAGGGGAAACGGTCAGTACCAAGGGCAAGCTTGCGCCGCTGCGCTCGCGTGACGGCGTTCCGCGCCTCACTGACGTGCGCGCAGACCTAAATGAACTCGCTCCTGATGTTTTTGGCTATCCGGGCTACCTTCCGTCAAAGCCTGGGTACGGTCAGCGCGACGGGTTCAATGTCCTGGTCGACTTTGGCCGCACCAAGCTTGCTCCTTTCCCTTCCGCGATCATTAACACGTTGGCCGGCGAGAACGTGGTGGGCCAGACGACAACCGATGTGCTTGGCGTCGAAGTCAACCCGGTGGTGGGCGAGGCGGTCAACATGGTTGTGCCAATGTCGCTTAGCAACATTGATGACCTTTTGCGAGAGCACGGTGTTGCGGGCGGCATGTCGATCCAACTACTGAACATGCTCGGCATGGGCGTTCAGTACCGCGATCCGAGCAAGTGAAAATGGCCACTTATGGCCAATTTGCTCTACAATGGACGGATGTTCGATAGTGAAATGTGTTGTGGCGCAAAGGCGCCACGCTTAACACAGAGTATCCCTACGTTCCGCGCTGAGGCTGCCAGGGTGGGCAGTTATCGAACATCCAATAAAAAACCCGGCGCGAGCCGGGTTTCTTGTTTCAGCTGAAACGCCAATGTTGGCGTTTTAACTGCGACTATCAAACGTACCGATGGTGATCTTTGGTGTATCCAGGCCGGAGCGCAACAGCATTTCAAACTCGGCGGCGATCGACTCTTTCACTTCGTCAACGCTCACGATCGACAGGACAAGCACCGGCTTGTCTCCGTTGTTGCGCGCAACAACGCGAATCTGGAAGACGCGCTCGCTGAAGCCTTGATACGGAGCACACAGGAAGTAAAAGCGCTCCGGGAGTGCCGTTGCCGCCGCTGAACTAACTTCGATCTGAGCCATGGACGAAACACGTCCACCATGATTTTGCACTGTGGTCTGGCTTTCTTCGACAGCTTTCACCGTCATGCTGCGAATGGCCGCAATCAATCGACCGGCTGGTGCGGTGGTTTCATTACCCTCGCCATCAACGATCGGCATCGTAACGAGATGCGCCCAATCCTCAACGAACTCGATCGCGTTGCGCTGGGTGAGTTCCTGTTTTCCGTCGCAACGAGCGACCAATGCAGCGTAAGGCGCCGACTTGCGAAGCTCCAAAATGGCGTTGTGGTCACAATGACCTGGGACAAGACTGCCATCGGCTTTATTTACAACATACGCATTGATGACCGCTCGCGCACTTTCTTTTTCTGCGTCAACAAAAACAGTCGGGGCCAAATCTTCATTATCTTCGGCGTTGGCGTTGGTGTAGCCGATAAACGCCGACATCAGCGGTGTTCGGAAGACGCCACGAAAGCGCGAGCGGCCCGCGTTGAATTGCTCAAGGCTGATAACTTTGTCGCCAAGCACGATTGCCGGAATGTCCGAGTGAATCCGGTTTGCTTCTGCCGCTTCTACAGCCAAGTCACGAATTGCGTTTACTGCTGTGCTGTCCATTGGGGTTCCTATTTGATGGCTATTTGATTGGTAGTTGACAGCCCGCACCCTGCGTCGGCACTACTGCCATGAGTGTGCGGTTACTGCGTTGGGAGTCATCGCATTCTCGTCCGCGCACACTCTTTTGACGCGGAGCCGCTCAGCTAACCGGCTCGTTACGCTTCAACAGGTCCATCTGGGTTTCCGGCGTAATGCTAAGGAACCCGCCAGCGCCGACGTACAATGAATCAGCCTCGCCAATCTCTTCAATTAGACGGCCCTTGGCTTGCGGGTTTTCGGCACGAATCTCGTGCTTCATTTCAACCATGTTGCCCTTGCCCATTCTCTTCAGCTCAAGGCTGATGTTCAGCTTGCCTTTCTTGCCATGTTGAAGAACATTGGCCGCAATGTCGCTGATGGCTTGGTTGATCTGCTGTTCGAACACTCCGCCGCCAAGCTCAGTCATAAGACTGGCGAAGTCCGTTTTCTTTCTGCCGCGATTTGGTGCGTTTGACATGGTGTAATCCTCTCTAGTTGCTGGTCTAGCTTCGAGCTGAGCATGCCGGACTTCAATCCGACCATTATTGCCCAGCCCTAGCTAAAAGGGATGTCGTCTTCAAAATCGTCCGGTGGTGGAGCCTGACGTTGCGGCGGTGCCTGACGCTGCGGCGGTGCTTGACGCTGTTGCTGTGTTCGCCCCGTCTGCGCCCGTTGCTGCCGCTGTTCTGGCTCCTGTCGCTGTTCGCGATCCTTGCCTCCAAGCATTTGCATCTTGTCTGCAATGATCTCAGTAGAATAGCGCTCTACGCCGTCTTTGTCCGTGTACTGGCTTTGATGGATGCGGCCTTCAACATAGACGGACGAGCCCCTAAATAGGTATCTCTGCACCACGTCCGCCAGCCCACCAAAAAAAATCACCTGATGCCACTCGGTTTGTTCGACCTTTTGCCCGTCCTTGTCTTTCCACTTTTCCGTGGTCGCCAAGCGAATCTTTGCAAATGGAGATCCGCCTTGGCCGACCCTGTAATCCGGATCAGCCCCAAGGTTTCCGATAAGCTGAACCCGATTTAGGCTAGCCATCGGAGTCTTCCGGCAAACCCAACTGACTGGCAACGGACACGACTGCGTCGATTGGCGCATTCGGGTCTATGCCGTCAATCAAAGTCACCCCAGAGTCCTCGATCTTAATGCCGTCGCTGACGCACTGAGCCAACTCTTCCTGCCCTGCCACGCGGATCTCCACCGTTGACTTGATGATGTGCCGCGCAACACCTGCTTGGTTGTTCGCCCGAACCAAGCGCTTCTTGCCGTCCCACTCTGCTACATAGATGGTCATACAACACTCCTATTGATTAAGCATCGCCTTGAATTGACGGAATTGCTCTAACTGCTTTTCTTCTTCCGCCGTGATTTGTTTACCCTGCCCCATTTCCAGCGCAATATCATCCAGCACTGCGCGCGTAGCAGCCATAAAAATGGCGAACTCTTTCGATTTCTCTTCAAGAGATACGCCGATGGCCGCGAGCCTATCCATTGCAGAGCCTTTCTTCTCTGGGGCCGATGCCTGCAACTTCAAAACTACCGGCTTTTGCGGCGGAGTATTAAAGCCGGATACTGGAATATGTGCCATTTCGCTGACCCTCATCTTAACTTGCTGAAAATGACCGCTGGCGTTCTTTCTGATAATACCATCATCAGTAAGTTTCTTCAGTACGCCAAGCACATTTGGATGATCCGGCTTTGTCTTTGTTACCCTGTGAAGCTCATTGAATATCTTATTCTTGTCCCAAAACACTCCAATGGGAACGGCATTCAATATCGTCTGGTGCTGAATACTCAGGCCTTGTACTTTTTGTTCTGCCTTGCTCATTATTTCGCCCCTGGGTGAAAGTGCTTTACCACTGCAGCGTAAATATCCTTAATCGTTGTCCATGGGATAGGAATCGTGACAATTATCCCTTCATTGATTTCATGTCGCACATTGAACTCCCCGCTTAGCGCGTACTTAGCGCCATCCTCAGCAGTCAAGCGCAACGGCATCAGAACCATAGCCTCGTCATTCTTCTTGGCTTGCTCAGCCAATGCCGTCATGGCCGGGCTACTTCCAATTGATGGGAATACCCCGGCACTTGCAAGGTGGGCATCACGACCATGGACGCGAGAAGCGAACTCCTGCACCCTTTGCCGCGTGGCAGCCTGGACAGTTTCAGCATTGGTTGCTTCGGCCAGAATGGCACTCTTCAATGCCTGTTCCTTTTCCAACTCAAGCTTTGCCGCCGCCTTTGCCAGTTCATCCGCGGCAATCCTTCGCTTGCTTTCCGCGTCAACGCGATCGGCCGCAAGCTTGCGCAGTTCGTTTACCTGTAAAGACGAGCACAACGACACGGCATCCGGGAAAAGGTGGCTATTGGCCGCGTCAATGCTTTGCAGGTAGTCGACATTCACGCGAACAAACTCAGTCTTCCTATCGGCATCGATCTTTGCGTTAGCAACGGCATTGCGCACTCTGTCGCGCATGCTGTCGATAGTTTTTAGGCCTTTGATTGAGTCTCGGATGGCGGTTTCCACGCTCCATCCGTACTTGGGCACCGGTAGCGCATGGTCGCCAAGGGTCGCGTTAAGTTCGGCGTAGTACGCGATCATCTCGTCAACGCCGGCTTTGATGATTTCCGCCTTGCGTCGATCCTTCTCGGTCGTGATGAGCTTGTCCACTTCAAGTCGGATCTTTCGCGTTTCCGCCTTGATTCCATCAATGGTTTCATAAATGGCTTTGACGTCATTCATTTGGGCCATGATGTTGGCCTTGGTGGCGTCTAGCTTCTCCTCAACGCCAGAGCACCACTTCACAGTTTCTTGAGCGTCAGAAAAGTCTTCGTCCGTCACCAGGACTCGATTGATAGCACCAAGCTCCGCCATCGCCTGAGACTTGAACTCGGCAAGATTGCTCGAAGTCACAACTCCGCGAGCGTCAACGCGCAAGGCGATGATGTTGCGTGGTTTCTTGCCAATTGGCGCGGGCAAGGCCGGCGCGTCCGGCTTGTAGGCTGCAACATCCTTCTCAAGCTGATTCCAGCCGGCCACAATGCGCGCTCGAAGCTCCGGGTCTGGCTTGTACCAGCACCAAATCTGTTCTTGAAGCACGTCGGATTGATCTCGCCAAAGCGTCGCCATAAATAGAACTCTTTGAGCGCCTGAAACAATGTGCTGATGCTCCATCTGAATCCGGTACATCAGCGGCAAATTGCTTCCGTCGTAGTCTTCCACATCAAGTATTGCGCGAATCGAATTATTGAGCCGCTTGTGCTCGAACGCGATTAAGCCGTCCATCGTCAAGCCGTCAAACGACGCACTGTATTTGCCGAGAGTACCAACGCATGGGTACAACTCTTCTTTGATGATTTGCTCGGCAAGCGGCCGAGCCAGCGCTTCGAAGCGGTGCCCCTCGTCGAATAGCGCCTGAGTGAATGAGTCAACAGGCGGCGTTACACCGGTGGCGAGCCGCGCAATCAGCGCACTGCGTGTTTCGTACGGGCTTTCGCCCATCATGGCCGGCGCGTCGCTTGCGTTGAAGTGCTTTGCCCGGTGAGCATGCCACTCGGGCGTTCCCTGAATTAGATTTAAGACCTTCACACCAATCTCCTATGGTGGCGGAACCCGGCAGACCTACTGCGCGCTCAGGGAATCGAACCCTGGTGCCGGGCTCCGCCGTTGAGTGTTACGAGGACCAGATAGAGCGGTCGGAACGCAGGACGAGCGTGTCCATAGACGTCACTGGCTCGGCGTCGGCGTCGTCCCATCCATCCCTGACCGTGAAGAACGCGTTCATGTCGAAATACAGCCGAGTTTCAGCAAGCCCAACACCGCGCGCATCGCCTTGCCACTGCTTGCCTTCGTCCGTTTGCCAAGTGGCGCTTTCTGCATGCATCACCACCGCGCACCCAAAACCAGCTTCATATTTCGAACTTCGACCGGGCTCACATCCAGTCGCTACGACTTCAACGCAAGCAACCGCCTCGTCTGGATGCTCGCTGGCCAATCGAATCAGCCACGGATGCGTGCCGTTTCGCTCTTTCCAGTTCGCTGAAATCACGTACTTCTTGCTAATATTTTTCATCTGGGTCACCGTTTGGTTTTTTGGTAATCGAAACAAGTAATAAACAGCCAAGCCAACAACGACAGCAACAATCAATAAAGTGCTCACTCCCCTTCTCCTGACTTGCCAAGCTTGCGAATAGCCTGGATTTGCTCCTGCGTCAGTGCCCTGCGTGCTGAAGCCATTGCAATAATGTCGTCAACAGTTTTGGCCTTTGTGCTTACCTGTGCGCGCGCACGATCAAGCAGCTCGTTAAAAATCTCATCCGTGTACGGCTCGGTCTTTGGAAGCTTCGGCTCCGGTGGCGGTGGCGGTGGCGGTGGCGGTGGCGGCGAGCCGCCATCACCGGTGCCGTTGCCATCATCATCATCACCGTCGACTGGCGCAATTCCGACCATTGCGGAAAGCCCGTACTTTCGCCCGTAAGTGATCGCGCTACCGATGACTTGGCAGTCATTCAGACCTTTCTGGCTTCCGACTGGCAGGCTTAGGCTGCAACTGATCTGTTGCCCCGACGAATGAATCAAAATGGTCTGGACCGTTACAGCCCCAGCACCAAAGGAAATAGGCTGTATGACGGCTAGGCCGTTCTTGGCAAGCGGAACCCGGCACGCGCTCCAAATGCTAGCTAACGTCGCGTAATTTGATGTTAGATGAGTATTTGTCTTGTCTTTCCAGGCGGTCACAATCTCGCCTTGCGCCTTCGCTAGCGCCTCCGCCAGCTTGTCTAGCTTCTGTTCGTCCATGTCGCCTCCTTTTTGGTAACGGGTACATTACCAAAGCAGCAATGCACCCGCAAGCGGTTGACGCGCCGGAGACAAAACAGTAATGTTTAAGTATGCCAAGGAGGCTTAAATGACTGAGACTACGGAAAAGAAAGAAGCAAGTCCGGCGGAGTCCGATCTGTCGAAGTACCTTACTAGCCTGGGTAGCCGTGGCGTCCTAAAGTGTCCAATAGTCGCTTGGCTAGCCAAGGCAAGTGGGTGTGGTCCTGGCACTCTGTACATGATCGCGCGCAAGCACAAGCAGCCTAGTGCGCGGCTGGCGAGGAGGATCGAGAAGGCTACGAACGGCTATGTGACCGCGGCCAGCTTGCGGCCAGACATTTTTTAACTGAGGGTGTTGAGATGACTATTCGGACGCTTGAAGGTCCAACGATTATGTTGGTAAGCGGCAGCTACTTCGATTTTTCAAACCCGCAATCATCGGATTTTGGAATCGAAGATATCGCACACGCTCTAGCGCACATCTGCCGCTTCACCGGCCACTGCCGAGAATTTTATAGTGTGGCGCAGCATTCGGTTCTTGTGTCACACGTAGTGCCGCGAGAGTACGCATTCCACGGTCTTATGCATGACGCGGCGGAGGCGTTTGTGGGTGACGTGTCAAAGCCGCTAAAGGTTTTGCTCCCGGAATACAAAGCAATTGAGGATCGAGTGGAAGCGGCTGTGTTTGCGCGCTTCGGCTTGCCGCCAAAGCTTCCGCCGTGCGTCAAAGCTGCGGACCGCGTGCTCTTGCGTACAGAGCAGCGCGACTTGATGGGGGCTGATGACCATCGCTGGTTTTTTACAGCCGGAGCCGAGCCGATGGCTGAACGCATCGAGCCACTAGCGCCCATTGAGGCGAAGCGGCTGTTTCTTGATCGGTATGAAGCATTGATGCGGGATCTATTTTGCAAGAGGGGATAACGATGGGCCTGGAATTGCACCAACTGTGCACCGTTTTCCCGGAAATAACCGGGAACGAATTTTTAGACTTTGTAGAGTCGATCCAAGATGAGGGCGTGCATCATCCGATCGTCTTGTTTGAAGGCAAGATCCTGGATGGGCGGAACCGCTGGCGCGCCTGCGTTGAGCTTGGCATTGATCCGCCAACTGTTGAGTTTACCGGCACATATGAAGACGCGCTGGCGTTTGTTAAGCGCGAGAACCTGGACCGGCGCCACTTAACGGCGGGACAGCGAGCGGCGATTATTGCCGGGCTTGCTAACCTGGAGAGCACAAGGCCAGTCCAGGGCCCGCGGCGTCAAGGCGAGCAGACGCAAAAAGATCGAGCCGCGGAAGCTGGCGTTGGCGTTTCCACAATGCGAAAGGTGGAAGCCGTAATTCGCACGGCCCCGGAAGTGGCTGCGCAAGTCGGGCGTGGCGAGATAACGCTACTGGAAGCTGAAAAGATCATCAAGAAGGCTGAGCCTACCAAGCCCAAAACCGAGAGCCGAAACGCCAATGTTGGCGTTTCAGCCGGCGACGAGCCAGAAGCCGAGAGCGAAGCCGAGAGCCGAAACGCCAATGTTGGCGTTTCAGCCGGCGACGAGCCAGAGATCGTTGAACTGGATGAAATGGGCAGGCTCAAGGATGCCTACGCCGAGCTACTGAGCGAAAACGACCAGCTGCGCGCCGAAAACGAATCTTTAAACAAGGTATTCGAAGCCGACGACAAGCTTGCCACTGCCCTCGCTGAGGCTGCGCGCTGGCGCAGTGTGGCACAGGCCGTAGAGAGCAGGAACGTAGGGCTGATGAGTGAAAAGAACTTCGCCATCAAAGCCGCTCAGATGTGGCAGCGTAAATTCGAAAAGCTGGAACGGCAGATCGCTAAATCTGCCGGCGGCGGAAGTCCGCCAACTGGTGGCAGCTAGATCGCGGCGCCTGTAGCTCAATGTTAGAGCAGTGGAGTTCTAATCCACTGGTTGCAGGTTCGAATCCTGCTGGGCGCGCCAAAGAGCAGGCGGTTCGACTCCGCTCGCTGGCCGAGATCGTGGTGAATGACGGGGTTCGAGTCCCCGACTGCGGAGAGTCCGCTTAGCTATTGCTCTCAGGTGGTAAGAGAGCGGCCTGACAGCCGGGAAAGACCAGCACTAACCTTTCGGAGCTGAAGATGCAGCAAACATCATTTATTGATGCCCCGAACTACCAATCGACCACATTCCCGCCGCCGCGGGACTTTCAGGCGATTGCGCACGCTGAGTTACGGGCCAATGTTCGAACGGAGAAAAACCCGACCGGGCACATGGCGCAGATGTTGATGGCGCCGACAGGGGCGGGGAAGTGCCTTGGTATTGACACGCCAATCCTCATGGCGGACGGCACGATAAAGCCCGTGCAATCGGTGCGTGTTGGCGATCAGTTGCTAGGACCGGACGGCACGCCGCGCAACGTCCTATCGCTGGCGCGCGGCCGAGAAATGCTTTACCGCATCACCCCGAAAAAAGGTGATAGCTATGTGGTCAACGCAAGCCACATTTTGAGCTTGCGGAAAACGCCCGGCAGTGACGCGATTAATCTTGCGAACGGCATGTGCGTTGCTGCGGATGCTGATGTGGTCAACGTAAACGTCGAGGCGTTCGCGGCAAGTAATAACACAGCGCGGCATTGCCTCAAGGGCTGGCGATCTGGCGCTGTCGAATTTCCATTTGGCGGCGATGGCCTGCTGATTGACCCGTACTGGCTTGGCTGTTGGCTTGGGGATGGGTGCCAGCACATGGCGGCGCTTACGAGCCCCGAATGCAATATGGTTGATGAGTGGAAGCGATCTGCCGAAAAGCTTGGATACGAGATTGTTGTCATCAAATCGCGAGAGGGCGACTGCCCGACATGGCGCATCGTTTCAAGATCGCGTGCGCCGGATGGATCGACGTGGAATGCCTACGTTGCAGCGCTTGACGCCTACGGATTGCGCCAGAGAAAGCACGTACCGCACGAATACAAAGTTGCATCTGTTGATGTGCGATTGCGGCTTATCGCTGGCCTGATTGACTCAGACGGGCATCTGACGCACAGCGGGTTCGATTGGATTAGCAACCGTGAGGAATTAGCGAACGATTTTGCCTTTCTTTGCCGGTCGGTTGGCCTTGCCGCGTACATCTCGCCAAGTCGAAAGACAATTAAGTCAACCCGCTTTGAGGGTTGGTATTGGCGCGTAAGTGTCAGTGGAGATACGGATCGGATTCCGTGCCTAGACAAGCAGGCACCAGCACGGAAGCAGAAAAAACGCCACCTTGTACACGGCATACAAATAGAGCCAATTGGCGAGGGCGACTATTACGGTTTCGAGATCGACGGCGATAACCTGTTTTTGCTCGGTGATTTTACTGTAACGCACAACACCTACCTTGGCATGCGGATAGTTCACGAGTCCCTAAAAAGAGGCAATCGCGCTCTTTTTGTGTGCGATCGCGAGGCTCTAATCGAGCAAACAACCGCCGTTGCGGATAAATACGGTCTTGGGGCGCATGGCGTCATCAAGTCCAACCACTGGCGCACAAACCGAGACATGCCTTTCCAAATCTGCAGCGTGCAGACACTCGCGCGCAGGAATTGGCCAGAAGCTGACGTCATTGTTATTGATGAGGCTCACACTCAGCATAAAGCCTGGGTAAACCACGTTCTGGCAGGTGCTGGCGGCGCAAAGGTGATTGGGCTCAGCGCTACGCCGTTTTCTGTTGGGCTGGGCCGGATTTTCACGAATTTAGTCAACGCCGGCACCATGGCCGAGCTGACTAAAAGCGGCGTTCTTGTGCCGATGCGCATTTTTAGCTGCCCGCGCATAAATTTGAAGGGCGCCAAGATAGACCCGAAGTCGGGCGAGTATTCCGCGAGCGACATCGAGGCGCGCGGAATGGAGATTGTTGGCGATATAGTAACGGAGTGGCATAAGCACGCTAGCGACCGCAAAACCATAGTATTTGGGTCGACGATCAAGCACTGTGAGGAAATTCGCGAACAATTCGTCAATGCGAGGGTAAAGGCGAGGCTTTACACGTCACTTACAACGGAAGACGAAAGGAAGGAGCTTCTCGAAGATTTCCGCAAGCCAGACCCAGAGATACGCGTACTGATAAGCGTGGAGGCGCTCGCCAAAGGGTTCGATGTAGCTGACGTTGGCGCCATCTGCGATGCGCGTCCAATGCGCAAGAGCCTTAGCACAGTGATCCAGATGTGGGGACGCGGAGTCCGATCGTCACCAGAAACCGGGAAAACAGACTGCTTGCTGCTGGATTTCTCGGGGAACATCCAAAGGTTCGCAACAGACTACGAGGATATTTTTCACAACGGCCTAAAGTCGCTCGACATGGGCGAGAAGCTTGACAAGACGGTACGTAAGGATGAAGACGATCAGAAGCAGAGCTCTTGCCCATCGTGCGGATTCACCCCATTTGCTCGGATGTGCATGTCCTGCGGATTTGAGCGGCAGTCACAAAGCGGAGTGATCCAGCTGCCTGGAGAGCTCACAGAGATCAAGCTAGGCGGGAAGAAGGCCGCAACAGACTCGCGGGACTTGTATTTTCAGGTAGCGACGTACACCAGGGCGCACGGAGACGCCAATACAGCAAAACAACGCGCGTATCACACCTACGTCCGCATGACCGGCAAAGATCCGGCGTCAAGCTGGAAATTTGCCGACGCCCCAAACGTGCAGATCAGTCAGCCGGTGCTCAATGAAATCAAGCGTCAGCGCATCGAGTACGCAAAAAAGATGGAGGCTGCGCGAAAATGATGGACGCCGATCGAGTGCGCGACGCGCTGCAGTTTATCGCGCCCAGTGAGCGCGAGACCTGGGTGCGTATGGGCATGGCCGTAAAGGCTGAGCTTGGAGATTCCGGGTTCGAAGTCTGGAACACTTGGAGCCAAGGTGATGAGTCGTACAAGTTGAGCTCTGCAAGGTCAGTGTGGCGCAGCATTAAAGCCGGCGGCGGCATCACCGGCGCGACGCTTTTTAGGGCTGCAATTGATCGCGGCTGGGTTGATGATGGCAAGAGAGTAGAACGGCAAGTTGACGAAGCGACGTTGCGTCGCAGAGCGGATGAGGCGCGCAGAGAAGAGGCTGAGCGAGAAAGGGCCGCGCGCGCCGCGGTCGTAAAGGCTCAGAGGATGATCGACAGCGCCAGGATGGAGCCGCACAACTATTTAGCGTCCAAGGGCTTCCCGGAGCACAAGGCGCTGGTTATTATGCCGTCGGGCGCAATGATTATTCCCATGCGCAAGGACAGCATTCAAGGCCGGGCCGGGCCGCTGGTGGGCGGGCAGGTGATTGAGTTGATCGATAACCAGTGGGTCAAGAAGATGATCTACGGAACCCGCGCACGCGGGGCGCTGTTGCGTTTAGGCGTCAAGGAGACAACAGAGTCTGTCCTTGTTGAAGGTTTGGCTACTGGCCTTACTGCGGTGGCAGCAGCGAGGCGCGCGGGCATAAGGGCTGCTGTGTACGTGGCATTCACCGCGGACAATCTCGCGCATATCGCGGGTGAACTCGGCGGTCGCCGCTACGTGCTTGCAGACCATGACGCAAGTGGCACCGGCCAGCGCGTAGCAGAGCGCACCGGGCTGCCGTGGGCAATGTCAGACCAGCTTGGCGAAGACGTAAACGACCTACATCAGCGGCGAGGCCTAGAGGCCGTAGCCGATCTTTTAACAGCCTGCCGATTTGCTGCCACTGGAGGGCGCGCAGCTTAGGTAGGGAACCGGGTGCGCGGCGGGTAACGAAAGCGCGTATCGGGTGTTGGTCTTGCTACTTTGGGAAGGGTCCGCGAGCAAGCATGGGGGCGTCGTAGCTCATACCCCCGGAACCCGAAAAGATGAGCCGCCGCAACGCCGGGACGGATGCCTAACCCCAAGCGAATGCGAGACAGCCCCTTCCTGGGGAGTAGCTGTCTCGCCTCCACCGAACAAATACCTATAACTTTTAAGCTCTTGATCTTGGCTCTTGATCTAAGCTTTAAGCTCTTGTTGCCTTAGTGTTTCTGGTTTGGTAATGTTGTGCTGCTGCTAGTGACGGACGGAATGGTTAGGATGGAAATAGTTCACAAAGTAACGGGATACAAAACAAGCCTTGATTACGAAAGGCTTGCTGAGTTGATGCAATCGCAATCCGTGGTGTGCATTGTTGATTCGTCTGTCGGAGAGGATTGCAGGGATATTGCGCACACTATTTTTACCCCAAGCAAAAAGCCAGTTTGGCAAATATGCTGCAGGGGAACTTGTTACGTGTACGCGTGGGATGTTGCTGGCTTTGTTAGTACATGCAAGAACAGAAATGTCGAGTTCATTGTTCCAAACAACCAGGAGTAAAAGAGATGCACCCGAAAGCACAGCAAGCCGCGATCTTTTCCCAGCTGCCGCGGTGACAAAGGAACAAAAGCTTGAGAAGTGGGTGCGCGGTCGCGGAATCGACTACGCACTTGCTTGCACGCAAATGACTGAAGGTGACGTTGATGCGTTTGCGGAGCAATTAGCGCTTCGCGACCCAGCTGAAACCAAATGCGCGGTACTTTGCTTTAGGCTGATGGAAGAAAGGGGGAAGCTGTGGAACGCCCCTATTCGATACTGGCATCACCCGGAATCCGATGCGCTTTGGAAAAGTAACAAGGACGAGCGAGGCACGGAAAGTGCTGATGCTATGTGCGTGGAAGAGATCACGGAAGCGGATTACGTTCGCCTATTAGCAGAGCAAAAAGGCACTGGTCGAGTATGAGCGAAGAACCCAAAAAGCAACGCAAGCCAAGCCGGCCTATCCATTTCAAGATAGTGCCGGCTACGCTTGGGTCAGGGCAAAAAAGGCTAGTCCTGGTGCCAAACGACGACATTGCGCGCGAGGACATGAAGGAACGGTTCGCAAACGGGCAAGTAGTGCGCGCAGAGCTGACAAAAGCCCGAAACATCGAGCTACACGGCTTGGCGCACATCGTTGGTCAGATTGTCTCAGAGAACTGCGACGATTTTCACGGGCTGGACTGGCACGATGCCTTCAAAGTCCTGCAACTGGAAACGCGCGTTGAGTGCGAGCAATGCGAGATCGACTTGCGGGAGCTTGGCGTTGATCTCTCGTCCTTCGGCGTTCCGCGGGATGTTCCGTTGATCGTCAAGCAATGGCGGGCGAACAGCATCGCGTTCGATAAGATGGATGACTCGCGCTTTAGGGTGCTATTCAAGGCCGTTTGCCGTCTGGTGAGCGAAAAGTACATTGTCGACCAGGACAGCGATGCTTTCGAGAAAATGGTGAAGATCGAGTTTGGGAAAAGGTGCAGGCTATGAGTGGTCGGCCGTGGCTAGTGCCCGAGCTTGCAAAGGTCGCGACCCTATATCCGGACCACACAAGCGAAGAGATAGCGAAAATTCTTGGGCGCTCAAAAAACAGCGTCCAATGGGCAGTTAGATCAAGCGGGCTTCGGAAAAAGACCAGGAGGAAGAAGTGAGTTACCCGACAGATGCGTTTCGGCAATTTTGCGCGGAGATTGCGGAGCGTGATGCGCAAATAATCGGACTACAAAATGCCGTTGATGCCTGCATATTGCAAATTGAACGCGACCAAGCCGAACTGGCGCGGCTGCGGGCTGAGATGGATAGGATCGCCAAACTGCCAACAGTGACGTATCTCTATAAATTTCCGTACCTTGGCGGGTTTGTTTGGCGCAACTCCGCGCAGGAGTTTGACGGGGCCACGGCGGTTGACTCAATGGAGTTAATACAGCGACCGGAGCAAGTGCCGGCGAAGGTGGAGAAATGACCCCCGAATGCCACAACGCTGAGTCAATCGTCCGACAGTGGGGCAGGTCTTCCGCTGTTGATTTTGCATCATTTGAGCGCCTAGTCATCATGTTCTCATGCGGCGCAGCCAGCGCGGTTGCCGCCAGCATGGCCCTTGCGGCAGCCAAGTCGTCAGGCATTGAAACTGTGGTTTTGTACATCGACACCGGCAGCGAGCACGAGGATAACGCGCGCTTTATAACCGACTGCGAGCGATGGCTATGCCACAAAATAACGACAGTCAAAAGCGATAGGTTCGCGGATACATGGGCGGTCTGGGAAACTCGCCGATACATCTCTGGGATTCTCGGGGCGCCATGCACGACTGAGCTAAAAAAAGCCGTCGGTGAAAAGTTTAGGCGGCTTGGCGATCTTGAGGTTTACGGATTTGATTCGACAGAAAGCGACAGGGCTGCGCGATTTGCGAAACATCAGCCAGAAATCGCTATGTGGTGCCCTCTGATTGACTCGCGAACACCCAAGAGGCTGTGCTTCTACGCGCTTGGCGATGCAGGGATAAAGCTACCGGCGATGTACGAACTCGGTTACAGAAATAACAACTGCATCGGATGCCCCAAAGGCGGCGCCGGGTATTGGAACAAAATTCGTCGAGATTTCCCGCCAGTCTTCGATCGCATGGCGAAACTTGAGCGCGAACTCGGGGCGAAAATCTGCAAGGTCACAATAAGCGGGGAGCGTCAGCGCGTGTCACTCGACGAATTGCCAGAAAGCGCCGGCAGGCATAGCAACGAACCGCCGATTGTGTGCGGGCTGTTTTGCGATCAGGGAGGGGCGCATGACGCCTGATTGTTTCAACGGCTACAAGAACAACAAGCCGTGCTACCGCTGGATCGCGCACAGGATGAGCCAGCGGTGCAAAGCCTGGGCGACTGGCGATAGAGCTGTGCCAGCGCCGGCGCTGGACAAGTGGCAGTGTGCTGGGTGTGCTTGGCTACCAGAAGAGGCAAGGGGATACCTGGAAGCTAAGCTCATTGACTACATAAATGAAGCTCATTTGGCGATTGCCTTACAGGTCGGCCATGCTGAGCCTCGATAGCGCATCGCTCCAAGTCAATCCGTCGTGCATGTACTGTGGAGGCATTCGCGGTCATTCGGAAGTTATCGAAACCGGCGACGAGGACAGCTATTGCGGGCATGAGGTTTGGTTCTGCTGCCACACATGCAGGGATGCTGGCGGCCCGTGCGAAACATTCCACCGAATACCATGCAATCCCGCGACATTTGAGGTCTTGGATGATGGTGCCGCGGCATCGTCTCTGAAGGAGGCTCGTGGACGTGAATGAGTTTGCCCGCAAATGGGGAAACGCAGTACGCAGTATCGAATGCTGCGTACTGTGCGGCGCGTACGGCGTCCAGGTCGCACACCGCAACGAAGGAAAAGGTATGGGCAAAAAGGCGCCAGACTATCTGGTGGCCGCATTGTGCCCGGCATGCCACCACGATATAGACAACGGGCCGAATCTAACGTCAGCCGAGCGCCGATCGCTGATGGATCGCGCAATTGTGCTCACGCTGGCGTATCTGGTCGAACACAACCTAATAGGAGTCGTAGATGCCCAAGGGCTCGTTTTGCTGCCTAGTAGTGTGCGCCGCGTGCGGCCGGCACTCGGACGAAATCATGGCAAAGGATCCGGAGCAATGGCGCGAAGCGGTGGCGGCGATAGAGCCGGTCAAGGTGGCGCTGTGCGTGCGGGCGTATCTAGCCGGGATAAAAAAGCGGTCGGATCTGATCGCAAAGCTAAAAGCGGAAGCAAAAGCGAAGGAACAATACTCACCAAAGCGCTGAAATTCTCGCTACAGCGCACGCTGCCAGGACTCAACAAATACTCGCGCATGAGCATGTTCGAAAAGCGGGACATGCGCCGCGACATTGCGAGAGAAGTCGCAGCAGAGCTTTGGGCATCGTGTGGAGTTACAGCGAGGCAAATTGGGCCGATCGCGCGGTGTCGAGTGCACATCTATCGATACTCGACTGGAACGCTGGATGGTGACAACAAGTCGGGTGTTCCAAAGTTTCTGCTTGACGTACTACAGCCCCAGTCCGCGCGGCATCCCGACGGGCTGGGGCTGATTTTGAATGACTCCGAATCCTGCATCGTGGAGCAAATGGTTATTCAGATGCCGGGGAAGGATCTAACGGAGATTGAGATTTTGCCGGAATAATAGGCGGGCTGGCATCGGCACTCATTTCGCCTCCTTCTTAAGCGCCGCAACAGCGTCAACTGTCCGATTGCACAGCTCAACATCAAACCTACCGATGTGGCAAGCCTCTTTTGATATTCCAAGCGTTTCACGCAGCCAGCTGTAGGCCTCGCCTCGCTTCATTTTCCCCTTGCGCCAAAGCGGATCGAACATCGCGTGTGCACGGTTGCGTGCGCGCCGCAGCTCCTTGTTAGCAAGAGATCCAAGAGGAATCTTGCCGTCATTCGGCTTGCCCTTTGTGTTTTTGTTGCGCGGATGACACCCGACATGCGCCCCGCAAGGCGCGCAACGCCAAAAATACTTGTCGTGGGTCTCGGGATGGCCAGGATAGAGCGTCACTCCGCGCACTAACTTAGCAGCGCGCCCGCAGTATTGGCAGTTCAGGCGGTTCGCGACAAATGCCGGCGCCTCGCGCTCAATCTGCGCGACCTTGCCAGCTGGGACCGCATTTTTACCTGCCAACCACATATCGATGGTGCCGTGAGATCCGCCGGGCCGCGGCTTTAGGCCTAAAATCGCTGCGACTTCCCCGCGTCGCAGCTTGTAGGCTTCCATGACTGCTCGCAAGCGTTCAAGGCTCATGACACGCTCACTAGGCGCTTAATCAAATCAACCGCCGATGCGTCAATCGCCGCGGTCGTTTTGCACTCGTCGTCTCCATCGCAATGGCAGTGCAGGGCGATACGGTTGGTATCGCCAGTCACGCCCCAAAAAGCGGCAATGGTGTCGTCCTCGTGCACCATCACATTTGCGCCACTCATCGCCGCCTGTTCGGCAAGGCTGCGCTCCCCATAACGCTCATTCTTAGAGTCCGCATGCGCAAGAGTGCGCGAGTAGTCCTCAGCTGCAAATGGGGCATCAACTTCGATCGGTGGCAGCGCTTCGAGTTCGCGAGCCGCGGATTCGTGGCCGGCTGCACGCAGTCGCATGGGTAGCGATACCCGGATAGCCCAGTCCATCAACATCGCGGCGCGGCGCACCTGGACATCGGGTGTTGACGCGGATCCGACAATGACAGAGATAAGCGGGCCGAGTAGAGCCGTGCGCTCCACCACGCCGCCAATGCCGTCATTCCACTCGCGCATCATCTCCCCGATAACAGGGCACACGCACTGCGGAGCGTCCGACCACGGCTCGCCCGCGACATATGCCGCAGCTTCCATGACACAAGCCTTTTCCTCATCAATGCCGTGCTCGCCGTGATCCAGCCCGCGGGCTAGCACTTCCTTAAGCCTTTCCTGGTCGATGTGCATTTCAGTTCCCCTCAAAAGGTAAGCGCTTGCACCGCAACGGCAATCCGCCCTGGTAAACCGGTGCGCCGTATGCCAGCACGTAGCCATCCGGGCTGCACTCGCGATCCGGCTTGAAATACAAATACGCTGCAGTTAGCAACACGCCCACTGCGAACCCGACGAATGCAAGAATCATTCGTCGCTCAAAATTGCTGCGTTCAAAATTGCTCATTGGTTTTCCCCGATCGCTCAAGCTTGCGAGCCTCGCCAACTGTGTGCTCCACATCGCTGTCGCCGATTTGGACCGAAACTTTCCCTTTGCCTGCAACGATCCGTCTTGCTGCGACAATTGCCGCATCAACGGTGCTCGCGTGGACATTGGCTATGTCGTGATACGTGTCGTTTGAAAACGTGATCCGGTAGTACATGGTCATTCCCCAGAAAAGGACCGCGCTTTCACGCGGTCCAGTGGTGTTAGGCCTTGTCCGTCAGGAATTTCAGGGCCGAATCAACCTGTTCGGCTACATGCGTGTCGTCATCAATGAAAAAAACATCCTTTCCATTATAAAAAGACACGCGCACCGCTCCGTTCTTGGCACTGACAGCAATGGCGCAGCCTTTTGGTATAGCGTCAAGAGCGGCGCGCAGTCGCACTTCAACGCAGGTAAACATCAGCATCTCAATGACCTTGGTGTCAACTTCGCGCTGTAGGCTGCTGATCGGCATGTCCTTGCGTAAGCCAAGCGTGTAACGCCCATCCTTGACTTGAGTCTTGACGTAATCACTCTCGTACAGTGTCACCTGCAAAGTCGCGCGCAGATCGGGATCGTCAAAATTAAAGCTAAAAACCACGCCTTCGCTCTGAATTGCCGCATCTATAGCTCGACGCAAGGCGCCAGCGATTAACCCACGCTCCGCCCTGGAGCCATTCCACTCGATCATGTCAGTTTTGATGTCGAGTAATCCGGTGATGTTGTTGTAAGTAAATTCCACGTTATTCCCCTTTGAATTTCTTGGTGTACGTCTTGCGCATAGAGTCAAGACGCTTAGCAATGTACTTCTCGCGCGCATCCAGATCAGAAAAGTTCAGACTCGACTGGAGAGGGCCGTACGGCTGGCCGGCGCGAGTCGCATGCATGCGGACGAGGTAATAGTGCCCGGCTGGCACATCCCATCCGCCGTTTGGCGCTTCGACGAAATCAGATTCGAAGCGCGCAATGCTGACGCCGATCGGTCGGCCACGATCGTCCGTCAGGTTGTCGAAAGCGATGTACTTAACATCTGCATTGGTGATGTTGGCGCGGTTGGTGCTCATGGTGTGCGCACCGAGTATTTAGCGCGGAGCTTTGCCACAAGGTACTCGTCCTGGTCTGTTGTGAGCACAAGCGCATCCTTGCCAGCTTCTTTGTAAAGCGTCGCGCGCTTAACGTCGATCAGAAACCAGTCATTCGCGCCCCGTAGAATTGTCGCGGTGGTGGCGTTGCGCTTGCCTTTGTAGGAGTTCGGCATTGATGAGCCGGACGTCGATACGAGAGTAGCGCCAGCACGCTTCGATAGCGGCAGACCAAGAATCTCCAGCATTCCCTCCACCCATGCTGCCATTTGCTTTATTTCCTCGTATTCGGAGAAAGCATGTTGTTCGCTGGTGCCGTTCACCTGACGCAAGGTCGCTTCTATTTGCCAGTTGTTGCCATCGGACACTTTGATTTTCACTGTGGTTCTCCTGGTTATCGGTTACCGGGTGGCACCGTATTAGCCGCCCCGTAGAGCGGCTAAGGCTGGGTCACTTTGGTGGGTCGCGAGTTACCTTCTTCTGCCCCTTCAGGTGGCCTTCGAGCATTTCAATCTCGTACCAGAGCACGCCGTGCGCGGTTGAGGTATTGCCGGTGTAGCGCGCCAAGTCTCCGCGCCAGTAAGTGGTGCTCATGCTCCCATCCTCCGTTCCATCGCACACACGCGGTTGTATTCGGCTTCTTCCTTGTCGCGCTTGTCGATAGACGCGAGTAACTCCGCGTCGCACGCTTCGCGGTCAAGCACCAGGACAACATTGCGGCCTTTGCACGTCGGGCAAACGACGTCGTATCGGCCGCCGTGGCGGAAATACTGTTCCGCCGGGCTCTGGCCGTCTTCAAGATCGCCATCACGATCGTCATAGAACGCTTCTGCGAACTCTTCTTGCGAGTAAGCGTGGTTGCGAATGGACGCCGTCAGTACACAGCCTTCGCCCTCGCAGTCGTGGCACACAGCCATTTTGGCTGGGGCGGACACTGTGACTTCATCGCCTTCGGCGTCGTACATCTTGATTTCGATGTGTTTGCACATGACTGATCTCCTAGTTAGTTGAACGACGTTGCCAGCCACACAATCCGTCGGAGAAGACGAATAAAGTGGTCAGAAATTCGTTGCGCGTATCGCAATCGCGAACTACAGCCTGGAACTCAATTAGCGGGTGATGAGACGCGTCACAGTCAAGGCGATCGCTTCCGCCAAAGCAAAGGATCGGCGGAGAGCGAAGGGAACAAATCTCCATACCCGGATTGCGTTCAGCGAAACGTGCGCTCAGGTTGTTGAAGTCCAACTTCAGTTTGCTCATTTGTGCTTATCCATAGCGGTTTGTGAGCTTTCTTTATACTCATCCGATGAGTAGTACGCAAACCTTTTATCTGTTTTGTTTTTACAGCGCTTGTGTTTGAAAATGGCGTTCGAATGTTCCTCCCATAAGCTGAAACGCCAACATTGGCGTTTCAGACGTTACCAACGTGGCAACGCACGGGTGCGCTTTGGCGCTCTATCATCGCGACGCTGTGCACCAAAAACCCATTGGAGACCATCAAAATGCGATTACGGAATTTCTGCTCCACCCTTGTGCTTTGCCTTTGCGTCGCACTCGCGCCGACCATCACGTACGCCGTTGACCTGCCGTCCGAGCTATCGGGCACCTATGAGGCCCGACCAGATACGCCGCTGGACGGCTGGACGTGCGATCTGTCCGCGCGTCAGATCAGCGCGGGCGTTTTTACCAATCGAGTTTTGTCCGCTGAGTGCGACTCGACCGATGGCGGCGTTTACGGCGGTGCCGTGTCCACTGCCAATCCATGCCCCAGTTCGGCCGTAACTCGGCCTCCTTTGCTGCGGTTTGGATCCGGGCCTTTACTGCCGACTACACCGCGCTTGATCGTGCATGAATACCGAAGCTCGACTAAACGATGCTCTCTAGGCGAGGTAACGGTAAGTACGGGAGGGCCTGCGACTGTCATGTGTCGCACGCAAATCGTCTTGCCTGCCGTTGGCTACCCCGGTTGCGGGGCTGGATCTGGATCGATTAGCCGCCGGGGTTAGCCGATATGATGCTGTCTCGACGCGTAGCGGATGCGGCGGTTGTCGCCGCATCTGTCGCAACTCAAGCACACGCGGGAGGCGCAATGCGCGTCGAGCCAATTGTTTTTGCGGCGGTTACATTTGCAACGGCGTTTTTCGGGGATTCTCGCCTGCCGCCTGACCAAGTGCTTTTTTTGTGGTCAGCGGCTGGGACTGCGGTAGGTGCGGTAGGCGCCTCGCTTGGAATGCCGACAGGCGGGTTAGGCGCGCGCGTCATGCGGGCTGCGCTGTCTTTTTTCGCTGGAATGGTCATTGCGCCCTGGTTTATCGCTCAGCTTCCGCGGGCAGATGCCACGCCTGACTGGTGGCACGCGTTTGCTGCTAGCGGTGTCGGTGCGTCAATCGTGTACATACTGGTCGCTGAAGGTCCGGGCATTGTTCGGACTATGATTAACGCGTTTATCAAGGCAAAGTCGGGAGATGGTAGTGCTTGAGCCGCAAGGATTGTGCGTCGGCTGCGAGTTCTATTCGCCCGGCGACGCGGCACTCAAGAAGCTCATGGGTGATCGATTTGGGAAGTGTGCATTGCCCGGTTTTGTGGCAACAAACAATACGATCAGGTATGAGCTTGACTGGTGTAAACATCACAAAGGGCGGGATGACAATGGCAATGGGAATGTTTAAGCGCGTCAAAGACTGGGCAAGGCTGCGGTACGGCCAAGTTCGAAGGCTGTTTGAGGCGCTGCCAAGCGCGGAAGAGATCATCGCGAGCACGGATGCCGCTGCGCAGGTTGCGTTGGAGTTCGGTGATACGATCGCAGCGCTTGAGCCGCAAGATAGCCGTTTGCTGTCTGCGCTGATCGCGTCCGCCTCGCTGCTAGATTTCGTTGCGCCCGTGACTGGCATTGGCGGCGACAAAGAGCGAGCGCTGATTGCCAAGGTGCGCGAGATCGGCCGCTATATCGGGCTGGTCGACGAGCGGACCGACGCTTTTTGGAACTCGATTGGGCGTCAGGTGTTGGTGCGGTACATTGAGCGTAGTAAGGCGCTCAAGGCGGGCGTGTGAGTAAGTTTTGCGGCTTTTCGGATCGCAGGAGCACGAATGCGATTTCGTGTTTCTTAGGTTCGAAGAGAGGGTGCTTGCGCCAGTTAGTCCAGAGTGGGATGGCGTTACGCAGCTGCGCTTGTGGAACTCAAAATTAGCGACGCGACTCGGCTATCAGTGCAGCACGTGCGGCAGATGGCGCTATGTCGCGCTTTATGGCGAGCACTCGCTATCAAAGATGACCGCACTGTATTTGGCGGGCAAGTGTCGCGAAGCGGCGCATGGCGAAGAAATCACGTACGACAACGAGGCGGACCGGTGGACAATCAGCACAAGCACATCAAGGGTTATCGGGATCTGACGGCGGAATTGGTGCGCGCGATCGCGCAGCCAGGGGGCGGGGTATGAGACTGGCAGCAATCGTACTGGTCTCGTGCGCCTTTGGCGCGTGCTCAATGCAGCCTGCGCATGAGTTCGATGTATGCGATGAGCCGACGCAGGCATCGACAGAAATCATGGAGGCGTACGAGCTTGGTCGGCTCACACGCGACCAGCGAGAGCGTTATTTGGATCTGTTGTACGTGCTGGAGGCTCAGTGCTTGGCCGACAAATCAGTAGAGCAAGAGCGGATCTTGCGTGACACGGTGTCCGACATCGAAAAACTAGCGGGTGAACTAAAATGATCGTTGCGCCATGGCAAGCTAAAGCGCGCGCCGAGATCGGCGTTAAGGAGATTCCGGGCGCGGAGCACAATCAAGCCGTTATTGACTATTGGAAGCGCGGCTTAGTCGCGCTGGAAGTCAATGACGATGAAACCCCGTGGTGTGCCGCTTTCGTCAACGCGATGTTGCGCGAGGTCGGCATCATGGGCACGCGATCGGGCCGGGCGCGCTCGTTTGTGCCTGGGCCGGATTTCATCGCGTGCGATGACCGGGCTGGCGCCATTGTCGTGCTGTCGAGCGATCGGGGCGCGGCAAGTGGGCATGTTGGATTCTTGGAGGCTGTTGGTCCCGGTGTCGTGCATCTACTCGGGGGCAATCAAGGCAACCGGGTGTGCATCGCGCCGTTCAAGGCTACCCGCGTCGTGGCTAGGTTGTGGCCAAAGCAGGCGGAGCCCTTCGAGCGCTATCCGCGGGCACCGTACAAAACGGCGAGCGGCGCAAATGTCACGGTGTCGGACCGATGAGCGCGCGCGTAATTGTCGAAATGCCCGGAATGTGGCAACCGCTCAATTTGCCATTCACGATCCACGGAATGTTGAAACACGGCGGGACGCCGGAAAGGGTTGGGCTGGTGGTGTTTGATGAGTTTTTGCGTCGGGTTGAGATGATGCGCAAGCCTGGAGAATCGCAATGTGGAGCTACGTAATCGGGACGCTAACGCTGTTGGCTGCATTTGCGGGCATCTTTTACGGCGGTGTCGAGTACGGCACGATGCGCGCGGGACAATCGTACTCAGCGCAGAGACTACAAGAGCGCGATGCAACGATTGAGCAAATGGAGCGGCGGCTTGAAGCCGAGAAAGGCAGCGTCGACAAAGCCCAGGCCGATTTACTGGCGATGCAAACAGACTTGGCAACAATCGCAAGTCGAACGGCCACGGTAGGCCAACAATTAAGGAGCACGCTCAATGCGGCAGGTTTTGGTGTGTGCATTATTGACGATGAGTCTCGCAAGCTGCGGGCTGGTGGGTACGAAAGAGCCGCCGATGCAGCAAGAGCGGCTAATCGTGCGCGAGCCGGTGCGGGATGAAATCAACTGTCGCCATGTGGCTGACGCGCCGATTGCGGAGAAACCGCGAGCGGAGAACGCGACGGATGCACTTGTCGAAGAGTCCGGGCTCGCAGGAGTCGCGGAAACGCTAGCGACGCAGTTAGGGGCGCTTTGGAAATGCTTGGGGGAGTACAACGATGCACCGAAACATTAGGGCGCTACGCAAGCGGATTGAAAGACTTGAGGCGCAAGGGGTAACGATCCAGCCATCGCAGAATCCAGCGACCGCGGAGTTAATTGCTAACGCGCTGGCCGCCGAAAATGTGCGCAGGTATTTGGATGGGACCATTATTGGCCCGCCCAACGAGGGCACGCTTGCTGACCGCGTGCACACGCGCTGCACTGCCGAGTTCATTGCCGGCGAACTGCGCGCGACAGAATCGGCAGAGTGCGAATGCTACCCAGCCGGGCGCCCATCACTATGACTGACCGCAAAGAGATCCGAGCCCAGCAAGGCGCAGTCCTAACGACTGTCATCGACCTCTCCCCTGGCGTGAGCCTGATTGGGCGCGCAGTCCGCATGCAGGTCCGGAAGACTGCGAGCGACACAGTTGTACAGCTGGTCGCTTCGAGCACCGATGAGCGCTTGCTTGTGACGGGCGATCGCCAGCTGACACTGACCGTGCCATCAAACGTCATGGCGTCGCTGCTGGTTGTCGATGTGCAAGAGCAGTGGACGCATGACCTGTACTCGTACACAAACGAGTCGGACGCGATACGCGAGGCCGAGGGGCCGTTTAGGATCTCGCGCACAACGACGCGCGACACCGAGCTAGAGCCGGCAGCTACCGTTGCTGGCTTTGTGTCGGCCACGATGCCGCAGACGTGGACGTATGAGCAGCAACAGCAGGCAAAGACAAATCTAGGCATTGGTCCGGGCGGTTCTGCCGGCGCGACGGGCGCAACGGGACCAACTGGGGCTGTCGGACCGACGGGCGCAGTGGGGCCAACGGGCGCCACGGGACCAACTTCGCGGGGGAACGGGTTCGAAGGGCCAACGGGAGCGCGGGCGCAATGGCAGGAGCAACAGGCGCGACAGGCCCCGTAGGCGGCTCAGACACGCAAGTGATTTTCAACGACTCCGGCGCAGCGGAGGGTGACGCTGGACTGACGTACAACAAAACAAGCAACGTCCTGAGCATAGACTCGGGTAAATTAGAGGTTACAAATACGTTAGATGATACAGCCACTGTTGGTTTGAAATTTATTAACGCAGGTAGTGGTGTCGGTACCGGCGCACAAATAGAATTTCCATTTGGCTCGCTGACTGTAACATACGGCGGTATGACGTTGATATGCGGTTCCAGTCCGATGAACACCATCAGGACCGTGAACGGTAGTTTTGGTTTCGCGGGAAACTCTTTTCAGTTCGCAACGGGGGCGAACGCCGATGTTGAGTTTTTTAATGCATCGTCCGCTGGGTACAAAACTACATTCAAGGGACCTGGGGATATTGTATTTAATACGTACTCCGGCGGCATTTATTCAGATAAAGCTATAATCCGGCAAATTAGCGGTGATTTGGAACTTTTAGAAGGCGACCTGAAAGTAAACGGAACGTACACTGATGTAAGTAATTATGTGCGGGGCTCATTATCAGCAACGTCGTCAGAGGTAACGCTGGCGGCAGAAACCGCGGGAACTGGCGCGGATAATGTTCCTGTTGTTTTGAGCCCAGCTGGCACAGCTCATGCGATTAGTAATTCGCCGTTTCGGCTACCCACATTTACCGCTGCAACATTGCCGTCTGCATCAACCGCAGCTGCGTTAATTTACGTGAGCGACGAGTCAGGAGGGGCAGTCCCAGCGTTTTCAGACGGCACAAACTGGCGGCGCGTCACTGATCGCGCGATTATCAGCTAAGGAGCTAAGACATGATTACTGTAACCCTTACAAACAAGCGCCACCTAGCCGCTGCGAACGCGGCCTACGTAGCGACGATTCCGCCCGCACCACTTGAGGGGCAGGAGCCGACACCGGCGCCGTATGCGAGCGCGCAGGCGTATGTGCAAGCGCAAGCTGAGAGATGGGCCGAGAGCTGGGCCGACACAACTGGCGTAGACAAAATCGCAGTTGGCGCGTTTATGCGCAGGTTCCCCGGCCCTGTGATGGATGCAGTCAAGGCGTCGGATGATCCAAGCGTTATCGCAATCTTGGCGCAGCTCGACGCGGTTACTACGGTGCGGCTCGGACATCCGACCACTATAGGTGGGGTCGGCTATCTTGTTTCCGAGGGCTTCCTTACAGAGCAAGAAGCGGCTCAGATTTTGGCGTACTAAGATGCCAGCAAAGCGCAAATACGACCCAATGTTTCACCCAAAGCTAGCTAGAAAACTGGCGTTGCTTGGCGCGAGCAATGAGCAAATAGCTGATGTTTTCGAGGTAACTGAAAAGACGGTGCAGAACTGGGCCGAGAAGCATGAAGAGTTCGGCAGGATGCTCAATGCCGGTAAGATGGTCGCAGACGCGGAGGTCGCCAACTCGCTGTATCGGCGTGCCGTTGGCTATCGCCACAAGGCGACCAAGACTTTTGCACGAGGGCAAGCCTGTCATTGTTCCGTACACTGAGGTCTATGCGCCGGACACCGCGGCTGCGGGCCTTTGGCTGCGCAATCGTCAGCGCGATCTATGGCGCGACAAGGTCGATGCCGGGACCTGAAGGGCAAGGTAATGGTCGTGAGTCAATATCACGATGGACATGAGTGGAAATGGCGGATGACACAGCATTTCGCTACGCGGCGCGCAAGACGATTGGCGCGTTTGCATGCGTCGGATAAGTTCGTTCGCGGCGTTATGGAGCCGATCGGCCGGAAACCGGTAGGCTGCTGTGCTGAGATAATCTGGCGCGCGATGAGGCAGGGGCCGGATGAGGACGGCATCAGGCGCAGCCGGTGGGACGGCAATTCGCAACACCTACCCGGAGCTCAGAACGACAACGCTGCGCACATGCGGATGGACTGGTATGGGCATGCGACCACGCTTCGCATGGATCAGCCAATCACGGCTACGGTGCGCTTTGGGCAAGTCGAGCTAGAGCTGATCTTTTCCCTAAAAGCGTCGATCGGCCAGGAGCACACCGCAAAAGCTTCTGTCGCTGGATCTTACGGGCGTCTGGATCATGAGGCGCGCGAGATCCGCAAGACCACGCTTTGACGCTGCAGGCGGTCGCGTTGGTCGCCATCCGTCCATGATTAACGGGCCTGGGCCAACGTGGTCCGGTGTCATCATGGAACAAACCCGCCAGGGATGATCACTGGCGTGCACAAAGTCGCCGAAGAGGAGCGCCCGGAAGGGCTACCAACCTTTTTAGTTGGCCAGCGCGCTACCTGAAGGTGCGACCGGGCGTTTCATCCCGAACCCGGCAGCTTTGGGAACGTCAAGGCATCACAAGCTCGGCTTACTGAATACCTGGATGCGCCAGCTTCCGGGCAAAAGCGAAGAGTGGATCAAGGTCTACATTCTTGGCCAATACGGCACGGTGCTTGATGGCAAAGCCGTATACCCGGAGTACCGCGACGAATATCACTGTGCAGGCGACATACTGGAGCCGCTACGAGGCGTCGGGCTGATTCTCGGGTGGGACTACGGTCGCACTCCATCGTGCTTGTCGGCCGATGACTTGCCCCGCGGCCAACTTCGCTGCATAGATGAGTTCGTTGTTGATGCAACGGGCGAGGTGTGGGTATTCGCACGTTTACGAGAGACACCGCGGGTTCCAGCGCTGAGTGCCAGGAGTACAACGGCACGACGGCCCTGCAGAGCTGGGGAGGCCCAAGCGGCATTGCGCGCGACGGCAACGACTTTGTCTATGTTCGACATCCAGGCGCAGGAGGGGATACCGACCGAGCCAGCGCCAACAAACGACCCAATTTCACGCCAGGACGCCGTTATCAAGTTCCCGAAAACCAGCATTGATGCAGTGAGCCCGGTTTCTACTCTCTCCTAAGTGCGTTTTCATCCCCGCAAAAGGATTCTTGGGCGGGTATCAATACGCTAAAATGAATGTTTCGGCGATGATCGGTACGCGCCAGCGCCGGCGAAAAACAAGTTCAGTCATCCTCACGACGCGCTGCAGCATATGTGTCAGGCAGCCCGGCGGCGGCATCACTGTAACGATCAACTCACAAAGAGGAGTTAAGGTGAAACCATCTACGGGGTGGACGTGAGAAGTGGTCAAGTGAGCGCGGATGTAATCCGAGTTCCCGCAAAGGAGGCCTCGCCAACTATGACGGGCGACGCCATTTGCGAAGTCCACCCATTCTTGGGTGGCGGTTGCGCCAGTTGGTACGGTGTGGC
>JADJVC010000018.1 GCA_016710685.1 Flavobacteriales bacterium
GAACGTATAAGGTCAGGGGTTGGATCGTATCCGTGTCAAAGATCGCATTGAGAGCAAACCACGACTGATCCTCATAATACGTGGCATCGAACTCGTTGGATCGTATCCGTGTCAAAGATCGCATTGAGAGCAAACCACGACCCCTTGTTTGCCATATCTCAGGACAAAGTTGGATCGTATCCGTGTCAAAGATCGCATTGAGAGCAAACCACGACTACCTGAACGCCGTACCAACAAGCACAGAAGTTGGATCGTATCCCTGTCAAAGATCGCATTGAGAGCAAACCACGACTCAACTCCATTCTCTTGCAATGGGTGGAACGTTGGATCGTATCCGTGTCAAAGATCGCATTGAGAGCAAACCACGACTGTGTTACACATTTCAGCCGAAGCGTGATCGTTGGATCGTATCCGTGTCAAAGATCGCATTGAGAGCAAACCACGACTCAGCGGCGTGTATCCGCACATCACCGAGTTGGATCGTATCCGTGTCAAAGATCGCTGTGAGAGCAAACCACGACCAGTCGCAGAACATCGTCGGGAACGCTGGTTGGATCGTATCCGTGTCAAAGATCGCATTGAGAGCAAACCACGACCGATCCCGCTGGTGATCCGGTGGATGACACTTGTTGGATGTTGGATCGTATCCGTGTCAAAGATCGCATTGAGAGCAAACCACGACGGGTCCGCCGTGTATGCCGCCTCGATCAGCGTTGGATCGTATCCGTGTCAAAGATCGCATTGAGAGCAAACCACGACCTATCCCTTGCAGTACCGTTGCCGGATACGGTTGGATCGTATCCGTGTCAAAGATCGCATTGAGAGCAAACCACGACCGGCAGCACTCTGCATCCTTTACGCAGATAGTGTTGGATCGTATCCGTGTCAAAGATCGCATTGAGAGCAAACCACGACTAGCGACCTCCTGCGCCGGTGTCGTGGCCTGTTGGATCGTATCCGTGTCAAAGATCGCATTGAGAGCAAACCACGACACGTTGGCTTGCTCTTGGTTCATGAGTTCTGTTGGATCGTATCCGTGTCAAAGATCGCATTGAGAGCAAACCACGACTCGGCGGCGTTCATAGATACCTATCTATCTGTTGGATCGTATCCGTGTCAAAGATCGCATTGAGAGCAAACCACGACTTCGGCGTTGGGCGAACCTTTCAAAGGAAGTTGGATCGTATCCGTGTCAAAGATCGCATTGAGAGCAAACCACGACTTGCGAGAGATGCCACAACCTATCGCATAGGGTTGGATCGTATCCGTGTCAAAGATCGCATTGAGAGCAAACCACGACATTGAACGCGGATTGAAATGAGCACCCGCCGTTGGATCGTATCCGTGTCAAAGATCGCATTGAGAGCAAACCACGACCGCAATGGAGCACAACCTCGAATGGCTGCCGTTGGATCGTATCCGTGTCAAAGATCGCATTGAGAGCAAACCACGACAACAAACCTGAGTTCAAATTTGAAAAAGAGTTGGATCGTATCCGTGTCAAAGATCGCATTGAGAGCAAACCACGACCTGGGGGTGCCGTTCTTGGCGGTTCGCGCGTTGGATCGTATCCGTGTCAAAGATCGCATTGAGAGCAAACCACGACCAAGGCGAGTTCGGCAGCGGCTTTGGCGCGGTTGGATCGTATCCGTGTCAAAGATCGCATTGAGAGCAAACCACGACGTGGCATTGGTTTTACATCCCACTCTTTTTGTTGGATCGTATCCGTGTCAAAGATCGCATTGAGAGCAAACCACGACAGCAAGCGGGATTTGATGTAACAACACGCCGGTTGGATCGTATCCGTGTCAAAGATCGCATTGAGAGCAAACCACGACTAGGAGCTGGTAGGCCAGTTCGTCCAGTTGTTGGATCGTATCCGTGTCAAAGATCGCATTGAGAGCAAACCACGACTGGGCAGCCTGCTCACTATGTTGCCGCGTGGTTGGATCGTATCCGTGTCAAAGATCGCATTGAGAGCAAACCACGACTGCCTGGGCTTTCTTCAGCAACGCGAACTGTTGGATCGTATCCGTGTCAAAGATCGCATTGAGAGCAAACCACGACCGCAATGCACCGCCTACGCTCCACATGAAGTTGGATCGTATCCGTGTCAAAGATCGCATTGAGAGCAAACCACGACCTACCCACTTCAACATTTGGAACGACCGTGGTTGGATCGTATCCGTGTCAAAGATCGCATTGAGAGCAAACCACGACGGATCACGCAAACGGCGATTCTTAAACTCGTTGGATCGTATCCGTGTCAAAGATCGCATTGAGAGCAAACCACGACCGTCTTGCGTTTGCTATATGTCCAACAAAGTTGGATCGTATCCGTGTCAAAGATCGCATTGAGAGCAAACCACGACATGCGCTGCTGCTTGCCTACGATACTCGTGGTTGGATCGTATCCGTGTCAAAGATCGCATTGAGAGCAAACCACGACGTCACATGGAATTGGCCTTCGAACCATCCAGTTGGATCGTATCCGTGTCAAAGATCGCATTGAGAGCAAACCACGACAGCTCAGCGGCGCTGGTCTGCAGCAGCCTTGTTGGATCGTATCCGTGTCAAAGATCGCATTGAGAGCAAACCACGACCTACGGAGCAAAGCGGTTCGGCGTTTATTTGTTGGATCGTATCCGTGTCAAAGATCGCATTGAGAGCAAACCACGACATCGACATAAGGAAGATCGCGAACACGCTGTTGGATCGTATCCGTGTCAAAGATCGCATTGAGAGCAAACCACGACACGTCGCCCTATACATCGGACGCTGCACGGTGTTGGATCGTATCCGTGTCAAAGATCGCATTGAGAGCAAACCACGACTACGCCGTAACCATACCCTCTTTAACTTGGTTGGATCGTATCCGTGTCAAAGATCGCATTGAGAGCAAACCACGACTGGTGGATCATTGCGCTGGTGGCTCTTGGTGTTGGATCGTATCCGTGTCAAAGATCGCATTGAGAGCAAACCACGACGATACGCAGAGGTCTTCTTCGCCATCTGTTGCTCTTAGTTGTTGGATCGTATCCGTGTCAAAGATCGCATTGAGAGCAAACCACGACGCAGCCAATGTGGGAGGCGATACGCAGAGGGTTGGATCGTATCCGTGTCAAAGATCGCATTGAGAGCAAACCACGACCTCAACGAAATAAAGCGGGCGCAAGAAATCGTTGGATCGTATCCGTGTCAAAGATCGCATTGAGAGCAAACCACGACAAAGCGGTCATATGGCAAAGATAGTCAAAGGTTGGATCGTATCCGTGTCAAAGATCGCATTGAGAGCAAACCACGACTGCTACCTCCCAATAAACCAGCTGTCACCTGTTGGATCGTATCCGTGTCAAAGATCGCATTGAGAGCAAACCACGACGCGGAAACCGTGCATCAAAAGGGTGCTTCGTTGGATCGTATCCGTGTCAAAGATCGCATTGAGAGCAAACCACGACCGCTGCACCATCGAAAGCGTGCACCGCCCGCGTTGGATCGTATCCGTGTCAAAGATCGCAAAGTTGGATCGTATCCGTGTCAAAGATCGCATTGAGAGCAAACCACGACTCAAGGCACCGTGTCCACCACCACGTCGCGAGTTGGATCGTATCCGTGTCAAAGATCGCATTGAGAGCAAACCACGACTTCATCCACTTTCACCTTCCCGAAGCGGATGTTGGATCGTATCCGTGTCAAAGATCGCATTGAGAGCAAACCACGACGCGCGCACTATGCGGACAACAGCAAGAACTGTTGGATCGTATCCGTGTCAAAGATCGCATTGAGAGCAAACCACGACAGGACTGGATGGCAAAGGACGAAGATGGCTGTTGGATCGTATCCGTGTCAAAGATCGCATTGAGAGCAAACCACGACCACGGCCAATGTTGCCGGGCATGTTGGCGCGTTGGATCGTATCCGTGTCAAAGATCGCATTGAGAGCAAACCACGACCTCAAGAATGGTGATGTAGATGCGGCGTTGGTTGGATCGTATCCGTGTCAAAGATCGCATTGAGAGCAAACCACGACTCGGCGTACGTAGTTTACGTCGCTTGCCAAGTTGGATCGTATCCGTGTCAAAGATCGCATTGAGAGCAAACCACGACCCCGGATCTGCTCATCGCCGCGCCGAAGCAGTTGGATCGTATCCGTGTCAAAGATCGCATTGAGAGCAAACCACGACATCGTAACGATTATGTATTTAAGTGTATGTGTTGGATCGTATCCGTGTCAAAGATCGCATTGAGAGCAAACCACGACGATAGCTTCGCCTTCAAGTACACGGAGAAGGTTGGATCGTATCCGTGTCAAAGATCGCATTGAGAGCAAACCACGACTTGAACCCTGAAGCCACTCCTGTGAACGTGTTGGATCGTATCCGTGTCAAAGATCGCATTGAGAGCAAACCACGACATCAGCCAGTAACAACTGCGTTCCAGGGTGTTGGATCGTATCCGTGTCAAAGATCGCATTGAGAGCAAACCACGACAGCCCATTGATCCGGGGTGTGTTCGAGGGCGTTGGATCGTATCCGTGTCAAAGATCGCATTGAGAGCAAACCACGACACGGTCTCAGCGATAAAGTGTGGTACCGCGTTGGATCGTATCCGTGTCAAAGATCGCATTGAGAGCAAACCACGACTGTGCGAATGGAGCTTGCGCCCGACGGGCGGTTGGATCGTATCCGTGTCAAAGATCGCATTGAGAGCAAACCACGACTGCGGTGGGAGAACGCCGGTCCCGGTGTACGTTGGATCGTATCCGTGTCAAAGATCGCATTGAGAGCAAACCACGACCTACCCCGGCCGCCCCGGGATGGCTCCCGTTGGATCGTATCCGTGTCAAAGATCGCATTGAGAGCAAACCACGACTAAAAGCTCAAGCTCGTGCTCGTTGCCGAGGTTGGATCGTATCCGTGTCAAAGATCGCATTGAGAGCAAACCACGACTTAATTACGTATATCCACAAGTTATGGGTAGTTGGATCGTATCCGTGTCAAAGATCGCATTGAGAGCAAACCACGACATCCAGAGCGAAGCGATCCCATTACCGTTGTTGGATCGTATCCGTGTCAAAGATCGCATTGAGAGCAAACCACGACCTCTGCCGACAGCGTGAAGGAACTTCACATGTTGGATCGTATCCGTGTCAAAGATCGCATTGAGAGCAAACCACGACCTGCCTGCACCAACATCCACCCTGCGGTCGGTTGGATCGTATCCGTGTCAAAGATCGCATTGAGAGCAAACCACGACTGCACGCCAGCGCGTTGGACTTGTGTTGAGGTTGGATCGTATCCGTGTCAAAGATCGCATTGAGAGCAAACCACGACCGCAGCCCCAAAAACTTCGACCGTTACGCAGTTGGATCGTATCCGTGTCAAAGATCGCATTGAGAGCAAACCACGACATCCCGCGCCATGGATTGATGAAATGAACGTTGGATCGTATCCGTGTCAAAGATCGCATTGAGAGCAAACCACGACGTAAACGGCGCATTGACAATCTGCTAGCAGTTGGATCGTATCCGTGTCAAAGATCGCATTGAGAGCAAACCACGACATTAACGGCAAAATGGCCGCTTGTTGTGCGTTGGATCGTATCCGTGTCAAAGATCGCATTGAGAGCAAACCACGACCTCCACACGGAGTTTCTTCAGCACGGTACGTTGGATCGTATCCGTGTCAAAGATCGCATTGAGAGCAAACCACGACGTCACAGTGCCCACGATCGGGGCTGCAGGTGTTGGATCGTATCCGTGTCAAAGATCGCATTGAGAGCAAACCACGACTGATGGGTGTTCAGGCCATGGGACGATAACAGTTGGATCGTATCCGTGTCAAAGATCGCATTGAGAGCAAACCACGACTGCGGAAGAGGGTTGCACAGTTCCACCGCAGTTGGATCGTATCCGTGTCAAAGATCGCATTGAGAGCAAACCACGACATCACGCCGGCGTAGATTCGTTCGCCGCTTTGTTGGATCGTATCCGTGTCAAAGATCGCATTGAGAGCAAACCACGACCCACTTTCTTCCAGCAGGCGATGCCGCTGCGTTGGATCGTATCCGTGTCAAAGATCGCATTGAGAGCAAACCACGACGGGGGTAGTAAAACGTGCCGTCCTGCCGTCGTTGGATCGTATCCGTGTCAAAGATCGCATTGAGAGCAAACCACGACAGCGCGGAGGGTGTCGCCCTTCGCCAGTTGGATCGTATCCGTGTCAAAGATCGCATTGAGAGCAAACCACGACTGTAAAATGCAAACTAACAACGGACAACTAACAACTAAACCCCACCCTATCTTCGCCCCATGGCACTATTACAAGGCAAGACAGCCCTCGTTACCGGCGGTACGCGGGGCATTGGCAGGGGCATTGTGGAACGCTTTCTGGAGGAAGGCGCGGATGTCGCATTCACCTACGTGAGCAGCCCGGAGAAGGCGAACGCGCTGGCGGCGGAACTGGGCAAAGGCGGCCGCAAGGTGCTCGCCATCCAGAGCAATGCGGGCGATTTCACTGCGGCGCAGGCTGCTGTGGACCAAGTGGTGGAAGCTTGGGGCAAGCTGGATATTTTGGTGAACAACGCGGGCATCACGAAGGACCAGCTGCTGATGCGCATGAGCGAGGCCGACTTCGACGCGGTGATCGCCACCAACCTGAAGAGCGTGTTCAACATGACCAAGGCGGTGATGCGCACCATGCTGAAGCAGAAGAGCGGCAGCATCATCAACATGAGCAGTGTGGTTGGCGTGAAGGGCAATGCTGGCCAAGCGAACTACGCGGCCAGCAAGGCGGGCGTCATCGGCTTTACCAAGAGCGTCGCGCTGGAATTGGGCAGTCGCAACATCCGCAGCAACGCAGTGGCTCCGGGTTTTATTGAAACGGAAATGACCGGTGCGTTGGACGAAAAGACAGTCCAGGGCTGGCGCGATAGCATTCCCTTGAAGCGCGGGGGCACACCTACGGACGTGGCGAATACCTGCGTTTTCCTCGGCAGCGACCTCAGCACGTACATCACTGGTCAAACGCTGCATGTGTGTGGCGGTATGTTGACGTGAGGAAGGTTTTTTCAACCGCAACGACGCTACGACGCAACGGTAACGCAACGGAATGCTTTTGGGATTGACTCCAAGCTTACTAACGGTCGGGTGAAATGCAGTCTTGTCTGTGATCACGCACGTTGCGGCAACGGCTCTTAATTTTCTGATCGTCTGATTTTCTGATCATCTGATCACCTAACCCTACGTTCTCCCGACATTTGCGCCCGTGAATCTTACTACTGCTCATTCCCTTTGGCTCGCGCCGCTCTGCTTGTTGCTCGGTATTGGCTGCGCTTGGCTGCTTTACCGGGGAAGTCGGGAGCGCCACGGCTGGGGTTCGGGCATGCAGTGGACCTTGGGCACGTTGCGTGCGTTGGCCATTGCGCTCATCGCCTTTTTCTTGCTGGAGCCCTTGGTGCGCATACAGTTGCGCGAAGTGCGCAAGCCCGTTGTGGTGGTGGCGCACGACGGCTCGTCCTCGCTCCTGGCCACCGGTGATAGCGCTGCGTTCAAGGCTGAATACGCCGAACGCTTGCGGAGGCTCACGGAAGAACTGGGCGACAAGTATGAGGTGCGGCCGTTCACTTACGGCAGCGCGGTTTCCGAGGGACTCGACTTCAAGCAGGGTGAAGGCAACACAGACATCGACCAGTTGTTCCGCGCGGTGTACGACCGCTTCGCTGGCACGGACTTAGGCGCGGTGGTGATCGATGGCGACGGTATCTACAACCGGGGCCGCGACCCGGTGCAAAGTGCGGAACGCCTTGGAGTGCCTGTCTTCGCTGTGGAATTGGGCGACACCACCATCTACCCCGATCTGCAATTGCGCGATGTGGAATACAACCGCATCACCTACCTCGGCAACGACTTCCCGGTGCTTGTGCGCGTGCAGGCGCACCACTTAAAAGGCCGCGGCACACGCGTAGTCGTTACCAAAGGCGGGAAGGAAATGTCGGCGAAGGACATTTCTATCTCCGGCGATCCCTATTTCGTTGAGATTCCCTTGATGGTGAAGGCTGAAGCTTCGGGTTTGCAACGCTACACGGTCTCGCTGCGCGCGATCGAGGGTGAGGCCACATTAGCCAACAACAGCCAAGACATTTTTGTGGAGGTGCTGGACGATCGGCGTAAAGTGCTGGTACTGGAAAACGCGCCGCACCCCGACGTGGCGGCCATTTCAGAGGCTATGCGCGGCATTGAAGGTTATTCGCTGGAAGTGCGCACGCCTGCCACCTTCACCGGAAAACTGGCGGAATACGACCTGGTGGTGCTCCACCAATTGCCCACCGCCCAAGTGGCCATGCAGGACCTGCTGAAGCAGATCGCCGAGCGGCACATCCCCACGTGGACCATTTTGGGTCAGGCCAGCGACCTGCGCCAAGCCAGCGGCACAGCCACGGGCATTGACATACAAGGTGGGCGTGGCAGCTTCAATGACGTGCAAGCCACGGTGGATAAGAACTTCAGCTTGTTCACCTTGGATGCCGAAGACATCCGGGCGTTCGAACGTTTTCCGCCGTTGCAGGTACCGTTCGGGCAGTATGCACTTGGCCGGTCAGCTATCGCATTAATGGCGCAACGCATCGGATCCGTTGCCACCACCTATCCCCTGTTCGCATTCCAAAGCAACACGGAACGACGCACCGCAGTGACCTGCGGCGAAGGCCTTTGGCGTTGGCGTTTGGCGGACATGCAGCAAAGCAACACCACCGCGCATTTCGACAAACTGGTGCGGCAGACCGTGCAATTCCTTGCGTTGAAGCAGGACAAAAGCCGCTTCCGTGTAAAGCCTCAGCGGGAGTATGCCGAGAATGAAAAAGTGGGCATCGATGCGGAACTCTACAACGCCAGCTATGAGCCGGTGAACAGCGCTGAAGCCACGATCATGTTGAAGGATGAGGCCGGGCATGAACTCGCATACACCTTCAGCCCCAGCGGTACCGGCTACCATTTGGATGCGGGCTTGTTACCTGCAGGACGCTACACCTGGACTGCGGGCACCACATTGGAAAAGGAGCGCCTCACCGCCAAGGGTGAATTCCTCGTGAAACCCTTGGTGGCCGAGCGCGTCAGCACGGTGGCGGACCATTCGCTGTGGCAAAGCATCGCCGCACGCACCAACGGCATCGCCGTACAGCCGGACAGCATGTCGAAGATCGCCGAAGCCATGGCCGAGCGCCCGGAAATGAAAGCGCGCTCGTATGCGCATGACAGTTTCAGCGATCTGATCGGGCTGCGTTGGTTGTTCTTGCCGATCCTGTTGATGTTGACCGCAGAGTGGGCATTGCGGAGAAGGAAAGGGACTTACTGAACATGGAAATTGCGCAGAGCGAAGGCTCGCTTCAGAAAAGTTGGTCCAACTATCCGCAATGGGCAAAGGCCCTTTTCATCCTCGCCTTCTTATTCGGGGTTCTATTCTGGTTGCGCATGCCGATCATTCGTGCATTGGGCAACAACCTGATCACCGAAGATCCACTGGCGCATGCCGATGCGGTGCTGGTCTTGGGCGGCTCTGCGATGGACCGCGGATCCGAAGCAGCACGGCTTTACGGCAAGGGCATTTCAGATCGTTTCGTTTTCACCGGGGCACCGGTACCGAACGCCTTGGCAGCTTTGGGCATTGACAGCACGGAATCGCAATGCACGCGCAACATCGCGGTGATGGAAGGCATTCCGGTGGAAAAGACCACAGCGTTGATCGTCGGAACCAGCACGTGGGAAGAGGCCGAAGCACTGTTGGATTGGAGCAAGCAGATCGGTGCGGACACGGTGATGATCGTGTCCAACCGGTTCCATTTGCGGCGTGTGCGTTTCGTGTTCAAAGAGCGCTTCAACAAGGCGGGCATCACCGTGCTGTTGCATGGCGCACCGGCCTCCACGTTTCAGGAATCCAGCTGGTGGACCAGTGAAGAGGGCTTGATCATGTTGAACAACGAGTACGTTAAGCTGGCGTACTACCACATCAAGTATTAAAAAACATTCTGTCTTGCAAGAACTTCCGAGGTAAACAACACTTCAGCACGCGTTGAGAATGCGCAAATTCCTAATTCCTAATTTCCGGGAAGCCGCTTCGGCAGCCGGAATTAGGAATTAGGAATTAGCAATCAGGAATTAGAAGTTCTACCGCTGCACCACCAACCGTTGTACGGCACGTTGACCATTGCCTTCAGCGATCAGCACGTACGCACCGTTGGAAACATTCCGCAGGTCCACTTGAAAGCGACCGGTTCCGAGCGGAGCATTGCCGGTCCAGACAACGCGGCCAAGTGCATCGCGCACGCTGAGTGAACGAGGAGCAGCGCCATCGCCAAAGGCCACATTGAAGACCCCGTTGTTGGGGTTCGGCCAAATGCGCATGTCCGCGCTTACGGCTTCTTCAACCCCCACCCAATTCATGCAGAACGGGCTGCTTTGTGAGAATTCAAATTCCGGATATCCGTCCAACAAAACGGCGCCCGTGGTGTCCTGAATTTGGAAAGCACCTTCGCCGTAATCGCAGCAAATGCCGTCGCCCACCGCATCGTTGATGGTGAACACGTAGCAATCGTGCGTCAAGCAGACGTGTTCGTCCACCGTGTAGCCGTCGGGGCTGTTTACGTAAGGACCGCCGGTGAACGCGGTGAAGCCGTCCTGTGTTTCAATGGACCAAGTTGTTTCGGTCCCGAAGCGGTCCAGTTCCAAGTGTACGATCGCCTCGATGCCCGGGTTGTTCACCATGAACAGCAAGCTGTCCGCGTCGTTCAGCGGATTGGTATCGAACTCCAGATTCGGGCTGGAGGAGAAGACTTTCAATTCGTGGACCCCGGCGGCCAAGTGCATCACGGGCAACGGGATGTTCACGGTTTGTAATGGCTGTATGACGCCGTACCACGGAATGGAGCCCGTTGCGATCCCGTCCACGGTGAAATTGATGGTGGCATAGGTTATATCGCCTTCACCGTTGTTCTTCATGGTAACCACCGGCAGGATGCTATCGGCATCGCAAACGGTGTGCGGTACGTTGGCAATGCTGGTGATGGAAGCATCCAACGGCACGGGGATATAGGCATCGGGATCAAAGCCGTTCAGCGTATCACCGCATGCACCGAGCCATTCCTCGATCAATGGGTACGTTAGGTCGAAGCGGCCGAAATAGTCGTTGACGTTGTTTGAGCAGGAAGCTTGACCGCCATATAGCTGACCGATGATGCGGTGGTTCTGGTCCCACAGGCCGCTGCCAGAACTGCCCGGTTCGGTGGTGCCACTGTTCCATTCCGGAATGTGCCAGCAATCCGCTGGGCCGTTGCCAACGTCAAGGTTTTGCTGATCAAAGGGCGCAGCATGGCTGCTGCTGATCTTCTTGATGTCTCCGCTGGGGTGGTGAATGCAATGGACGGAATCGGGCGGGGTGCCGCTCTTGTCCCAGCCGCTGTAGTAGGGGATGTAATCCACAGGCGGAATACTGCTGAGCAGGAGGAATGCGGCATCGGTCGGGGAGTTCTCCAGCAACTTGTCGCAACCGGTGATGCTGTGGTCCATGGGCGCATTCTCAGTGGGGTCGCAAACAGGGCTTTCCCAATTGAAGACAAAAACCCAGGAAGCGTTGGTCTCATTGCCCTCAGTGCAGTGGTTGGCAGTGAGGAAGTAGGGCGTGCTGTCGTTGGCGCAATTGTTCAGCAGGGTTCCAGTGCATACGCCGCCGCCTAGGATCACGTGGGCTACGGAGCGGATCTCATCGCGCCAGAGGTCGCCTTCGGGGCAAACGGTATTCACGTTGCACGAGCCGCTGTCGCCGTAGCCACGGTTAGAGCCGTCTGCATTCATGCCCCCGCCCAGCACGCGGTATTCATGCACCACGCCGCTGATGGTGAGCTGCCCCTGCCCTTCCAACGCTTCGGGTTCGATGTATTCCACGGTGATGGCATCGCCTTTCAGCGGCGCGGTGCCGAACTCGGTGTGGCCGGGATTGCTCTTCGCGGTGAATGCGCCGCGCACACTGCCATCCGCGTTGTACAAGAACAACCGCGCTCCTTCGGGGATCACGAAACTGCTCATCTGCAGGTTGATGCCCAGCGCGCCGGGGCAATGCAATATGAGCCGCCAAACGCGATCGCCGTTCGGCATGGTGAACCAGCTGCCGCTGTTGGCGAGGGTATAATCGGTGAGGTGTTCGAAGCCGAATCGGAACGGGCCTTTGATGCCCTGTGCGGCGCGGTCGGCGTCCTCTTGCATCAGCGTGGCCACGTCCACAGCGGGCAAATGCACCGCGGCGGCCGCAGGCATCCCACGCTTCTCGGCCTTGTCGCCGTATGGTTGCCCACCAAATGAAAGTTGGGCATAAGAAGGGACGGCAAATGCAAGAACGAGAGCGGACAGCGTAAACTTTTTCAGCATTTTGAAGGATTCGTGGGCAGGTACCGAGGAAATGACGCTGCCCGGCATCATTTAGTTGCAGCGAAAATAGGCATGGCCGATCGGAAGCGTAGCGAAAGCCTGAAAACCTTACACCGCACCGACCTTCTCGTCGATCAGCTTCCGCAGGGCAAAAAGTTCATCGCGAAGCTGCGCGGCTCCAACGAAATCGAGGTCTTTGGCGGCCCGTTTCATCTTTGCTTCCAAGGCAATGGCCTGCTTCTCCAGATCGGCCACGGGCATGAACCGCATTACGGGATCGGCCGCGAGGCTGAGTGCATCGGGTTCAATGTAGGCTTTGCGCCCGCTGCCATCCCCGGCGTCCATTACGGAGGTTTGCTGCATTATTGACGCACGATCGCGCTTGATCTGCGTGGGCGTAATGCCGTGCTCGGCGTTGTAGGCCATCTGCTTTTCGCGCCGGCGGTCGGTCTCCTCCATGGTGCGTTGCATGCTGGCCGTGATCTTGTCCGCATAGAAGATCACGCGGCCGTTCAGGTTACGGGCGGCGCGGCCAGCGGTCTGGGTAAGCGAGCGGGCACTGCGGAGGAATCCTTCTTTATCCGCGTCCAACACGGCCACCAGCGATACTTCCGGCAAGTCCAAGCCTTCGCGCAGCAGGTTAACCCCCACAAGTACGTCGAACAAGCCGAGCCGCAGTTGGCGCAGGATCTCGATGCGGTCCAGGGTCTCCACGTCGCTGTGGATATACTTGCATTTCACGCCGTTCTTCCCGAGGAAATCCGTGAGTTCCTCGGCCATGCGCTTCGTGAGCGTGGTCACCAGCACGCGCTCCTCCTTTTGGGCGCGTTCGCGGATCTCGTACAGCAGGTCGTCGATCTGGTCCTTGCTTGGGCGCACTTCGATGGGCGGGTCCAGCAGGCCGGTAGGGCGCACCACTTGCTCCACAATGATGCCTTCGCTGCGCTCCAGTTCGAAGTTGGCCGGGGTGGCGCTCACGAAGACGGTCTGCCCGATCATGCTATCGAATTCCTCGAATTTCAGCGGCCGGTTATCCATGGCACTGGGCAGGCGGAAGCCATACTCCACAAGGTTTTTCTTGCGGCTGCGGTCGCCGCCGTACATCGCCCCGATCTGGCTCACCGTTACGTGGCTCTCGTCGATCACCATGAGGAAATCCTCCGGGAAATAGTCCAGCAGGCAGAATGGGCGCTGGCCTTGTTGACGACGGTCGAAGTAGCGGCTGTAGTTCTCGATGCCACTGCAATAGCCCAGCTCGCGCATCATTTCCAGGTCGAAATTCACGCGCTCCTCCAGTCGTTTTGCTTCGAGGTGCTTGCCGATTTCGTTAAAGAAATCCACTTGTTTCACCATGTCCTCTTGGATCGAAGCAATGGCATCGTTCAACGTTTCCTTGCTTGTAACGAAGATGTTCGCGGGGTAGATCGGGGCTTCGTCAAGGACCTCCAGCGTCTTGCCATTCTCCATGCTGAAGCGCTCGATCTTCTCGATCTCTTCGCCCCAAAAATGGATGCGCATGCCTTCATCCGCGTATGCCAAATACACTTCCACCACATCGCCACGCACCCGGAAATTTCCCCGCGTCGGCTCAATGTCCTTGCGGCTGTAGAGCGCGGAGACGAACTGGTGAAGCAGCGCGTTGCGGGAGATCTTCTGGCCTTTCTTTACATGCACCACACTCTTGTGGAATTCGGCCGGGTTGCCGATGCCGTAAATGCAGCTCACGCTGGCCACCACGATCACGTTGCGCCGCCCGCTCAACAGTGCGCTGGTGGTGCTCAAGCGCAGCTTCTCGATCTCCGAGTTGATCGAAAGGTCCTTCTCGATGAAGGTGTTCGTCACCGGTAGGTAAGCTTCGGGCTGGTAATAGTCGTAGTAGCTCACGAAGTACTCCACGCGGTCGTTCGGAAAGAAGTGCTTGAACTCGCCGTAGAGCTGTGCAGCCAAGGTTTTGTTGTGGCTTAGGATCAGCGTGGGCCGGTCCAGGTGCGCGATCATGTTCGCAATGGTGAACGTTTTCCCGGAACCGGTTACGCCCAACAAGGTCTGGTATTGCACACCGTCTCGGGCACCTTCCACCAATTGGCGGATCGCCTCGGGCTGGTCGCCGGTGGGCGCGAATTCGGAGATGAGTTCGAAGGGCATTTGGAGGGGTGCAAATTTAACCCTTGTCATTGGAGCGAAGTCCCGCAAGGAATCCACTGCACCAATTGGGGTTAGTCTCGGCACTCAAAGCCAAAGCTCTTGCGGCAACATTCAGCCACGAGGCCTTACTTTCACGCCATGTTCCTCAAGCGCATCCTCTACTACCTCAATCCGGCCACGCTGTTCGGCAAGAGCGGCCACGATGTGAATTTGAAATTCATGCACGGCATCCACCGGATCAGCATTTTGATGTTCTTGGCTTGCTTGGTGGTGATGGGGGTGCGGGCTTGTCTGCGTTGAGGACTACAGTTTAACCGCAACGTCGCAACGACGCAACGAGGACGCAACGTGAATTTTCCATGGACGTTACCCTGCGTACTGTTCTTCGCCGCCTCCGGCGGATTCACGGTTACATCGACTGCCAACTGCCACTGCCGACTACAACTGCCTACTGCAACTGCCAACTGCGGCTAACTCAAGGACACTCCTGAACCTCCAGCACCTTGTCCACCTTTTCGATGTGCAGGTATTCATCCGTGCCATCGCCTTCCATGGCGGGCCCTACACGGATCGTGGCTGTTACTTGCACGTAAAGCGGTGCGGGCGGGGTCTTCACTTTTTTCATGTAGGTGCGCTCCAGCTCCAAGCCGGCTCCTTTTTCCCCTGCGGCGTCCATCGCTACGGGAATGGCATACGCACTTCCACACGGTTTGAAACTGTGGCTATCGGCGTAGTAGACGTATGCCCCGGTAAGGTGCATGGGGCCGGAGCCGAAATTATCCACGCGGCGGATGGTGTTCGGAAGCGGCGTGGTAATCGGCCCGCCTTGGTTGTCCAAGCGCTCCAATCCTTTGAGTCCCATAGCCCATTCGGCTTTCCCGTTCAACAGGAGCTTCACGCCGTCGGGTCGCCATTGGCCCAAGGTTGCGTAGGGCACGCTGTCGCGATCGAGGTATTGTTCGGTCAATACGAAAGTGCTGTCGGCTTTGAGATCGAGCTGGGTGAGGATGCCGGGGCAATCGGCGCAGGCCAGCGTGTCGGCATACAGGCCCGCCCAGGCAGCCGGGGGCTTGGGCTGTTCAACTTCAACGGGAACTTGGGCCTTCTCTTCCGGGGGATTCGTTCCGCAAGAAGCGAGCAACAACAGCGCGGCAGGAAGTGTGTGGATCAGTTTCATGAACTTGGGGTCGTGTTCGGCAAAGGAACAACGCAGCGCAACGATCTTTGTGCGCGATGGCCACTCCGCTCCTATCCGCGTTCTATTTCGGCACCGTGGAGCACTACGCGCTTTTGGCACGGAGCGGTGGCGCGGTCATCGACACGGGCGAGCACTACGATCGTCAGAGCTACCGCAATCGCACGGCCATCATCGGGCCGAACGGTCGCCAGGACTTGGTGGTGTCGATCGCTCGGCGCAGCGGTGAAAAAATACCGATGCACAGTGTGGGCCTCTCCTACGCCGAACCGTGGAACGCGCAGCACGTGCAGGCCATCCGCACGGCCTACGGACAAACACCCTGGTTCATCCACTACATGCCCGACGTGGAAGATTTGCTGTTGAAAAAGTACGAAAGCCTGATCGACCTTGACCTGGCCACCATGCGCATGGCGCTGAAATGGCTGAAGATGAACGTCACTGTCGAGGTGCGCGAAAACTATGTGGAGGAAACCTCCGGCATGCTTGACCTGCGCAACACGCTTCATCCAAAAAAGTCGCTGGCACCGGACGTTTCAGCCGTTCCACCTTACACGCAGGTCTTTGCTGACCGGCACGGATTTGCGGGCCGGTTGAACATTTTGGACCTGGTGATGAATGCCGGGCCGGACGCAGCGGGGATCCTCACACGCCCTTGACCGGATCGCCGTTGATATCGAATTCGTGGACCACGCCGGAACTGGTCAAACCGGCCAATGTGCCCATCACTTGTGCCTTGTCGCTCACCACGAGCATGGTGGCATGGTCAGGATGTAGAAAACGTTGCGCGGCTTGTTGTACACCTGCAACATCAACGGCCTGCAAGCGCTGCAAATAGGTCTCGTAATGGTCCATGGGAAGGCCATAGAGAAACGTGTTCAGTGCGAAGCGGGCCACGGTGCGCGGATCTTCCAACGAACGTGCGAAACTGCCCGCCATGTAGCTCTTCGCCAACGCGAGTTCGTCGGCTTTCACGGGTGCTTCGCGAATGCCGGTCATCTCTTTCATGATCTGCGAAACGGCATCTTCGGTCACATCGTTGCGCACGCTGCATCCTGCACTGAAATTGCCACCCCAACGGTCGGATTCTATGGAGGAATACGCGCCGTAGGTGTAGCCTTTATCCTCGCGCAGGTTTTGCATCAGCCGGGCATTGAACACGCCGCCGCCGAGGATGGTATTGAGCACTTGGGCATGCAGCGCCATGGGGTCGTTCGGCTTCAGGTCCACAGGGAATACGACCTTGATCACGCTCTGCTCACTTCCCGTCCGGTCCACGAAAGCAACGCGCTTTTCACCAGCATGCGGCACGGGCATCACACCATTTCCGTTCGTGCCGTTTTCCGCAGGTAACGCATGTCCTGTCCACGCACCGAGCGTTGCTTCCGCAAGCGTCCTTCCCTCCTCTTCGTTGATATCGCCCACCAGCACCAGATAGCCGGAACCGGGCTGAAAAAAGCGATGGTAGTGCCCTTGAACATCCGCGCGCCCCATGCGGGCAGAGGTTTCCTCGGAAGCTACCTCGCCATACGGGTGCTGCTTACCGAATGTGAGCGCATGGCCCACCACTTCGGCGATCTGGTCGGGATCATCCGCACGCGCACCGATCTGGGACAACAAGCGCGTTTTGGATCTCGTGAACTCCTCTTCCGGAAAATTCGCACTGGTGACCACTTCGCCTATCAGCTTGAAAAGCTCCGGAAAATTCCGTGTAAGGCACGAAGCATAAAGGCCATCGGTGCTGCCCATCAGCTTAGCACCAAGTCCGTCCACCAGTTCATCGATCTGCTGCTTTGTTTTCCCGGCGGTGCCGGAGGTTAGCAATTCGCCCATCAGTTCCAGAAAGCCGGCCTTGTCGCCTTGGCTCACGGGCGCATGGTCGAAGCGGACCTGCACACTTACGATCGGGAATTTGTGGTCTTCCACCACGATCACGCGGATGCCGTTCTTCAGCGTAAAACTGTGGTGTCCACCGAGGTGAACATGTGGTGCGGGCCCGGCCGGCGGGGCTTGGGTGCGGTCAACTGTAGGGGTCATTCAATGCGATTATCAACTGGTTACGCGCAACGCGGAAGCCGGTACGCAGATGCGCCCTTTAGCTCGCGCGCAAGTTCATTTCTTCAGGCCCACGGGGAGGTAGTGCAGTACCACACGGTTTTCGGGCACGTAGTATTTCCGGGCCACACGTTGGAGATCGGCGGCGGTTACGGCGAGGTAATGTTCAACTTCCGTGTTCACTTTTTCGGTACCACCGAGGAATGTGTACGCATTGGCCAAGTTGTTGGCAATGCCGGCCACACGGCTGTTTTCCGTGGCCTGCTCCGTCTCAATCTGCACCTTCAACTTCCAGAGTTCGGCTTCTGGCACTACCTCGTCGCGCACCAGCGCGAACTGGTGGTCCATGCTCTGCTCCAGGCTATCCGCGTCCACGCCCATGTTGGCAACAGCGAAGGCAATGGTGAGCCCGGGATCTTCAAAAGGCAAGCTGAACGAACCCACGTAAACGGCTTTCTGCTCTTCCTCTTTCACAGACTTCACCAACCGGCTGCTGTTGCCGTTGCTCAACAAGCGGTTCAACATGTCCACGGCGTAAAAATCCGGAGTGCCCAACGCCGGAATTCGATAGGCCTGCACCACGGCGGGCAGCTGGATCTTGTCGTAAACCGTGTCGCGTATTTCGCCCTTCAACGGCGGCTCCACTACGGTATTCCGTGGAGGCACCGCGCCTTTGGGAATGTCGGCGAAATACTTGGCGATGGCGGCTTTCGCACTATCCGGCTCAAAATCGCCCACCAGCACCAGCACGGCGTTGTTGGGCACATAGAACGTCTTGTAGAAGGTTTTGAAATCGGCTTCCGACGCGGAAACGAGGTCTTCCATGTAGCCGATCGTGGGCCACTGGTACGGGTGCTGGGAGTAGGCGCGCTTCAACACTTCCGGCAAAATGCTGCCGTAGGGCTGGTTCTCGTAGCGTTGGCGGCGTTCCTCCTTCACCACTTCGCGTTGCGTGGTAATGCCTTTTTCGTCCACGCGGGCGTGGAGCATACGCTCGCTTTCGAGCCACAAGCCCAACTCCAGTTGGTTGCTGGGCAGTACTTCGTAGTAGTAGGTGCGGTCGCCGGTGGTATTGGCGTTCAGCACGCCGCCGGCCTTTTCGACGTACTTGGCGTATTCGCCGCGGGCGATGTTGTCCGAGCCTTCAAAGAGCAGATGCTCGAAGAAATGGGCGAATCCACGGCGGTCGCGGGCCTCGTCCTTGCTGCCCACGTGGTACATCACGCCCACGGCCACAATGGGCGTGGTGCGGTCCTGGTGGAGTATGACGTGTAGCCCGTTGGGCAGGTCGAATTCCGTGAAAGCGATGGAGCGGTCGGCTGTGAAAACTTCCGTGTCGGGCATGGATCGAATGAGCTGAAGGAATGTCCGGCAGGGGTCCAATGCCGAAGGGTGCTAAAGTAGGTGAACCGGAAACGAAGAGGTTTTCCACTCGGAAACCGCGCTGGGCCGGATCGGCAAAAAATGGGCACGCCCTTTGTTAGGCGCGTTGCCATTCAAATAAAAGTATCAACTTCGTACGTCCCCCTTGTTGACGAACCCGATTGCTGGACTTATCGTAGAACGCCCTTTCCAACTGGAATGGCCACCACCGCAGCCCCCCCAATGAAAGACCGCTTGTTCACCCCAAGCGCGGTGCAGCTTATTACGGACCTTGATGAACGGTTCGGGCAGCGGCGTTTGGAGCTTTTGGAGCTGGCCAAAGCCCGTCACGCCCGTTTCATGTCGGTCGAAATTTCCCAACTGGAGGAAACCGTGCATATCCGGGATTCGGAATGGACGGTGGACCCGGTACCTGCGGAATTGCTGGAGCGCCGCGTGGAGTTGATCGGCGGTTGCGCGCGAAAAGACCTGATCGAAGGGATGAACGCGGGCGCAAAGAGTTACGTGGCCGACCTGTGGAACATGACGTTGGCGGACCCCGCGAGTATCATGGAAGCACACCGGAACTTGGAGCGCGCGAGCGACAACCGGTTGAGCTATGTGGCTGAAGACGGCGAGCGCACACGGATCAATCCGCGCAGCACCACACGGCTCATCCTGGTACCCCGACCGCTGTACGTAATGCATCCCGCCCTTATCGGCGATCGGCTCGTGCCTGCCTCATTTATTGACTTGGCGCTTCATGCGGAATGGAATTCGGCCAAACTGCGTTTGCGCCAAGGCGGTGCGTACTTGTACCTGCGCAATGTGAGCGGTCATTTGGAAGCGCGCCTGTGGCGGGAAATGTTCGAGTTCCTTGAGGAACGTTTGGGGATGCCACGCGGTACGTTCCGCGCCACGGTAATGATCGACAGCCTCGCGGCAGCGTTGGAAGCGGACGAGATCCTGTTCGAGCTGATGCACCATTCAGCGGGACTTTCCTTGGCGCCGCAGGCGTATGCCGCAGATCACATCGCTTTATTCAGCGCTCCGGACCGGACCATAATGCCCGATCGTGAGCACATCGGACTCAATGCGAAATATTTGCGAACGGTGAGTTTGCGCGTGATCAGCACATGCCACCGCAGGCAAGCGCATGCCATTGGCGCGCCTGCTTTTGTACTTCCACCGGTGGACCAAGGCGTTCTTAAGCCGGAATACCTCAGCATGATCGCAGACAAGGAGCGTGAAGCAGTGGACGGCCACGACGGCACGCTTGTAGCCCTTTCCGGCCTGGTAACCTCGGCCATGACCGAGTTCAACAAGCACATGCCGCGCGCACACCAAATGTTCTACCAGCGCCCGGACCATGCCACCGTTCCCGACCTCATTGCGCATCCCGAAGGGCCATTGACCACCGAGGGCCTATTGAGTACCGTGCGGACCGTATTGCGCATGATGGTGGCGCAACGCACCGGCGAAGCATTGGTGATCCAAGGAGGTCGGTTGCACGATCGTTCCTCTGCGCGCTTGAGCACGTTGCTGCTCTGGCATTGGACGCAGAATGAAAAATGCCACATCACCGACACCGGCTTGGAAATCCATGCCGACGTGGTGAAATACCTGATCCGCAAAGAAGGAGAAAAGGTGGCCGCACGCGGCTTGCCCGAGCACCGCGCCATTGTGAAGCACGCCGTGGACATGCTGACGGCAGCGGTGTTGGCCCCAGCCGTGCCTGGTGATCTGTTGGAAGACTTGGAGCAAGCCAGTTAATTTGGCCGGCCGATGGAAGCCGAACGCTTGTGGAATTCCTGTTCTCAACAATTACCTGCGGATGGCCAGCGCGTGCTCTGCTGGTTGCCGAGTAACACCGTACGCCTACCCGGTGGTGGCGACTCGGAGGAACGCAACGTGGTGCTCATGCGCTTTGCGGAGGACTGGTTCATCAAGAACCCCAGCAAGACCGGACGAAAGACGCACCGGCACTTTTGGCTGGGCGAAGGTGGAAGCAATTGCTTTTTTGAGCAGGTGACGCATTGGATGGCGTTGCCGGATGGGCCGCATCTTTAGTGCAGGCGGAAGCAGTTCGTCCAAGTCGGTTCCAACAGCATCCGGAAAAAACAAAAGCCCGGAAAAATCCGGGCTTTTGGAAGGTTGAAAAGTAAACGGATCAAGGCTTCGCGTTGTGCAGGATGTCGAGGAGTTCCAACTCGAACACGAGCGTGCTGTTCGGCGGAATGTCCTCTCCGGCACCGCGTGCACCGTATGCCAGCTCGCTGGGCACGTACAGCTTGAACTTGGAGCCAGTAGGCATTAGCTGCAGCGCTTCCACCCAACCGGGTACGAACTTGGCCACAGGATAATCGATGGGCGCGCCGTTCTTGTAGGAGCTGTCGAACACATTGCCGTTGAGCAGTTTGCCTTCGTAGTTTACACGGACGGTATCGCTTTGTGCGGGCTTGGGGCCTTTGCCCATCGTGACCACTTCGTACTGGAGGCCGCTGGCGGTGGTGATCACGCCGGGCTTCTTGCTGTTTTCCGCAAGGAACTTCTCGCCTTCCGCCTTCTGAGCCTCACCTTCGGCCTGCTTCTTCGCCATCACCTTTTGTTGGGCCGCCATCATATAGGTCTGCACCATGTCCTTCGCACGGTCCTCGGAAATACGATCGGTGCTGTCAATAGCATCGCGCATACCAGCGAACATGGCGTCGTAGTTCAACGAATCCAATCCGGACTGCTTCATCTGCGTATGGATGTTTCGGCCGATGTCGGTACCGATGCTGTAGCTCACCGAATCATTGGTGGAGGTCAACGCGATGGCGCGTTCCTTTTGGCCGGTGGCGGTATTGGAGCATGCGCTGGCGAGCATGGCCACCAAGGCGAAAAGGGGAAATTTCAGGTTCATCTGTTGTTTTTGGGGCGGCGAAAGTACGTGGACTGTCGGGAATGTGCTGGTCAACGATCACGATCCTTAACGCCGGTCTCCCCGGTAAGGATCGCGCGCAATTTTCTACGGAAGCGCGGGAAGCCGGGCAGGTTGCTGTGGTATCCTTTTTCGAACGTGATCATTTCTCGGTGGATGTCCGTTGGTGTGGCAGCGTAGAGCTTCAGCGCGCTGCTGTAGGGCACCAACGGGTCTCGCTTACCATGGAAAATGTAAACCGGGCACTTCACCCGCTTCATGGCAACGTCATTGCGAAAGCGGTATTTCAGAAGCCATTTATAAGGCAAAATGGCGAGGAAATTCCGGGCCACGTCCAGCAGATCGGCGTATGGCGATTCCAACACCAGTAAGCGCGGGTCGCGGTGTGCGGCGACGGGCACGGCCATGCCCGATCCCATGGAGCGGCCATAGACCACGATGTTCTGCTCGCCGTAGATCACGGCCAGGCGATCATACCACGCCTGGGCATCAGCGAGCAATGCATCTTCCGAAAGCTTGCCCTTGCTTTTGCCGTAGCCCCGGTAGTCGGGCATCAACATGGCGAGACCAAGGCTGGTGAAGCGCGACGCCTTGCTTTGCCAGCGGCGCAAGCTGCCGGTATTACCGTGCAGGTAGAGCACCGCACCGGTCGCACCCTTCACCGGGAAGTGGAGCGCATGCAACCGGGCGCCATCGGGCCTGTCCATCCATAATTCTTCGTGGTCCTGCTTGTTGGAGAACTTGAAATCCTCCGGTAGGGTAAAACGCACAAAGAGAAACCGCTCCTGGAACCACCAGTAGAACAGGCATACGCCGAGGTAGACCAGCAGCAGCAGGCCAAAAGCCGATAGAGCAAAGAGGATCACGTTGGCTAAATTATACCACTTTTCTTCAGTCGCATCTGTAATATGAAATGGTATTTCCGGAATGGGCAAGAGCCGTGCCATTGCTTCACAAAACAGGTCACCGCACGAACAGCCACTCATCCACAGTGCTTTCCGCATGGTGAAACGCGTATCCATCGCCATCGTACTCCTTCAGGCACTCCGGCTCCACCAGCCGCCGCTTAATTGCCCACCGGCACATTGCACCGCGCTGGTGCTTCGCGAATACGGCCACCATGTTGAGCCCCTTCGGTGTTTGTTCCTTGAAAACAGGCGTGATCACGCGTGCATTCAAGCTGCCGGGACGCACGCTTTTGAAATATTCCGCTGAAGCAAGGTTGACCAATACGTCCGCTTTGTTCTTCGCCAACGCCGCGTTCAATTCCGCAGTGACACGGTCGCCCCAAAAGGCGTAGAGGTCCTTTTTGCCACGGCCCATGGAAAGTTTGGTGCCCATTTCCAACCGGTGCGGAGCGATCAAGTCCATTGGCTTCAACACCCCGTAAAGCCCGCTCAAAATGCGCAGGTGGCGCTGTGCGAATTGCATATCGGGAGCATCGAGCGTTTTCGCGTCCAAGCCGCGGTAGGCCTCGCCGTGGAACAGGAGCGCGGCCGGTTTTGTAGCAGCCGCATCCGCCCAGATCTGATAGCGGGCATGGTTCAGTGCAACAAGTTCCGGACTAATGTCCATGAGCTTTTTGAGGCGCGCCGGGGTGTACGTTTTCAGTTTCGCGGCAAGCAGGGCGCTATCCTCCATCAGCACCGGTGCCGTGGTTGGAATGACCGGCTTCACGGGCGTTTCATCGAGTGTCTTGGCGGGGGAAAGAACAATGAGCATGGCTTTTCTCGGAGGAGCGACAAAGTTCCGTCATGGTTCCCCATTCTACATTCTGAATTCTACATTCTACATTTTTCATTTTTCATTCCTCCCCTCTCATCTCTCCCATTACTTTCGGCCCATGGCCGCGAAACGCACGGTAGTATTGGAGCATGACCGCATCCAACGGAAACTGGACCGCATGGCTTTGCAGTTGTTGGAGCGCAACGTTGATGAAAAGCAGCTCATTCTGGTGGGCATAGTGCCGCGCGGGGCGGCACTGGCCAAGCGTTTAAAAAAACTGCTGGACGCATCAGGATTGGTGAAAACGGAAATTTTGGACTTGATCCTGCCGAAGGACGGCCCATTGATCGCGCCAGTGGAACTGAATCCGGGCAACACCAAGATGGACGGCAAAACCGTGGTACTGGTGGACGATGTGTTAATGAGCGGGCGCACCTTGATGCATGCCGCATCGCATTTGGTGAAATTCCCGCTGAAAAGCTTGACGACCGTTGTGCTGGTGGACCGGTTGCACCGCACCTACCCGATACGCGCGGATATTGTTGGACTCACGCTCAGCACCACTTTCGAGGAGCACATCAGCGTGGAAATGGGCGCGAAAGACACGGTCTACTTGTCCTGAACCTGCAGGTCGGCAAGTTCCGCGATGCGCAAGGCGGCCTCGCGCGGGGTGCCCGCTGCGGAAACGTGCCACGGCGCGCGGCGGTAAACAGGTTCGCGCACGTCCATCAACTCGGTAATGCGCGCGGCCAAGGCATCATCCTTCAGCCCGAATAACAGCGGCCTGTCCCCTCCCACCCGCTTGGCACGTTCCAGCAACAAAGGCCGATCCACGTCCAAGTAGGCTACATGTCCGGCTGCGAGCATGCGGTCCATGTTGTCCGCGGCCATGGGCGTTCCACCGCCACAGGCCACCAGCACGTGTTCCTCAAGCAATAATTCAGCTAAGACTTCGGCCTCCTGTGCGCGGAAAGCGGCTTCGCCATTCGCACGCATCCATGGAAGGATGGGGCCGATGCGTGCTTCGATGGCGCGGTCGATATCGGTGAAGCGCATGCCGGTGAGCTTGGCCAGCTCCCGGCCCACCACGCTTTTTCCGCTGCACATGAAACCGATGATGAAGATGCGCATGGTGCCAAGATAGGGAGCGGATCGATGCGCTATACTTCTACCCGCAGTCCGTCGTAGGCCAGATGTACCTGCGGCGGCAATTGCACATCGGCGTGCTTGCCCATGTAGTGGCTGATGTGCGTAAGAAAAGCCCGGCGCGGCTTCAGGTCTTCGATCATGTCCAGCGCCTCCTCCAAGTTGAAGTGCGAGATGTGGGGTTCCTTGCGCAACGCGTTCAACACCAGCACATCGAGGTCTCGGAGCTTGTCCCGTTCTTCGGGTGCAATGGTCTTGGCATCGGTGATGTACGCCATTCCTCCAATGCGGAAGCCGAGCACGGGCATCCGCATGTGCAGCACTTCCACGGGTTGCACGTGCAGGCCACTTACCTTGAACGGCTCCTTCCCTATTTCATGCAGGTCGAATTTGGGCATGCCGGGATATCCATTGCCACTGAACGCGTATGCGAAAACACGGCGCATGGCCTCCAACGTCCGTTCGGTTCCGTATACGGGTACGGCCTTCGGCGGATTTTGGGCGAACGTGAACGCGCGCAGGTCGTCGAGCCCGGCGATGTGGTCCATGTGCTCGTGGGTGAGCAGCACGGCATCGAGCTTGTCCACTTTTTCGCGCAGCAATTGCTGGCGCATGTCGGGGCCGCCATCGATCAGCAGTGTGACCCCTTCAGCCCGCATCAAAACCGAGGAACGGGTGCGTTGATCGCGCGGGTCCGTGCTGGTACACACCGCGCAACCGCACCCGATCACGGGGACGCCTTGACTGGTGCCGGTGCCAAGAAAGATCAGTTCTGCCATGCCCAAGGTTGCGAAGTTAACGGGCCTTCGACAGGCCGTTCACGCAAAGCATGGGTCACTTGTTTTTCGCGCGCTCGCGCATCTTTATGCGCACCCCTTTTGATTCCAATCGGTCCAAGGCAGCGGAGGCCATGGGATAATCCTCGCGCATGGAGAGCACCATCTGATAGTTGGCAGCTGCACTGTCCAACTGGTCCAGCTTTTCCATGGCAATGCCCCGGTTGTACCACGCGTCCAAATAGCCCGGCTCCAAGGCGATGGCCTTGCTGAAGCTTGTTTTGGCGGTCTGCCATTCCTGCTGATGCACCAATTGCACAAAGCCGGTGTTGTACCACGCCAGCGCATTGGTGCTGTCGATCTCCATGATGTGGTGGTAGCAATCCAGCGCGAGGCTGTCCTGTCCGTTTTCCTGATGGTACATGCCAAGGTTGTACCAAGCCTCCACGCTCTTTGGCCTAATGGTTAGAGCAGTCCGGTAGTACTGCGCGGCGAGCGGGTCGTGCTTGGCGGCACTGAGTTTCCCGAGCATGATGTACACGGGATAATCCTGCGGGTCCTGTTCCACGGCAGTAGCAAAGCTGCTCAATGCCAAGGCGGTGTCACCGGTTTCCATGTGGATCCAGCCTTTGAGGTAGTAGCCGTGTGCGGCATGTTGATCGATCCGGAGGGCTTCGTTCACCTGGTCCATGCTCTCGCGGTAGTTGCGCAGTAGCAGGTCGATCTCGGCCATTTTCAATTTGGCCTGGGTGTTCTTGGGATCGAGCTTGGCGGCGGCCTCAAAGCGTAACTTGGCCTTGGCCACGGCTTCCCTGCGGTAGTAGAGGTCGCCCATGCGCAGTTGACGGTTCACGTTGGTGCTGTCCAAGCGCAATGCACGCTCGAGGTCCAATGTGGCGGCGGGCAGGCTGTCCACGGCGAGGTAAAGTTGCGAACGGTAGTCGTAGAGAGCGGCTTTCTTGGGACTTTCCACGATCAATGCGTTGATGGAATCCAACGCATGCTGGAACGCATCTTCATCTTTTACAGCTGGTACCGGAGCGGGTTGGTCTGGGCCGGAACAACCTGCCACGCAGAACGAGACAAGGACAAAAACAGCCATGGCCAAGAGGCCGGCATGGGTTCGGTGGGAAACATTCATGGTGCTACCAAAGCGGGGACCCCGGCGGTCCCATGGTGGTCCAAGGTTCCCGACGGGGTCCGCAAAGTAAAGGATGGTTCCGCGGCGCGGTTTGTGCCGTGCCGGGAAAGGTCGTGCGTGATCAGGCAACGGCAGGTGTCGTCGCCTGTATGATGGACGCCTTGATCTTGCCTTCGAGCTCTTCACAGAGTTCGGCGTTGTCCTCCAACAGTTGACGCACGGCATCGCGGCCTTGGCCGAGCTTGGTGTCTTGGTAAGCGAACCAGGAACCGCTCTTCTTGATGATGCCGAGTTCCACGCCCATGTCGATGATCTCGCCGGTTTTGCTGATGCCCTTTCCGTACATGATATCGAACTCGACCTTCTTGAATGGCGGAGCCACCTTGTTCTTCACCACCTTCACCTTGGTGCGGTTACCCAGTACGTTCTCGCCGTCCTTGATCTGGCTGGAGCGGCGGATGTCCAAGCGGATGGAAGCATAGAATTTCAGCGCGTTGCCGCCGGTGGTGGTCTCGGGATTGCCGAACATCACACCGATCTTTTCGCGGAGCTGGTTGATGAAGATGCAGCAGCAACCGGTCTTGCTGATGGTGCCGGTAAGTTTGCGCAAGGCCTTGCTCATCAGGCGGGCTTGCATGCCCACCACGCTGTCACCCATTTCACCTTCGATCTCCGCGCGGGGTGTCAATGCTGCCACGCTATCAACCACAAGAATGTCGATGGCACCGGAACGGATCAGGTTGTCGGCGATCTCCAACGCTTGCTCGCCATTGTCAGGCTGGCTGATCAAAAGATTCTCCGTGTCCACGCCCAATGCTTCGGCGTAGGCGCGGTCAAAAGCATGTTCCGCATCGATGATGGCGGCGATGCCCCCGTTCTTTTGGCACTCCGCAATTGCGTGAATGGCCAAGGTGGTCTTACCACTGCTTTCCGGCCCGTAGATCTCCACCACACGGCCCTTGGGGTAGCCGCCCACGCCCAGCGCGAGATCCAGGCCCACGGAACCGGATGGGATCACTTCCATCTTTTCAATGGCATCGTCCCCCATGCGCATCACCGCGCCCTTGCCGAAGGATTTCTCCATCTTATCCATGGTGAGCTGCAATGCCTTGAGCTTGTCCTTGTTTACTTCAGTTGCCATTGTGTTGGTTGTTTTAGATTTTGGTGGTGGGCCTTAGGACCGGTTGGTGGTGTGTCGGCCCGTTGGGCCGGTTAGTGTCGACCCAATGGGTCGACGGTACGGATGGGTGGTACGGCTAAGTGCTACTGCCGATCCGGCCATCAGGCCGAAAGAATCGCAGGGCTTTTTTAAATCACGCATGTGCGGTTTCCAGTACTTGCAGTGCATGATCTTTGGTGCGCACCTTGTCGATCACTTGTTCGATGATGCCCTTTCCGTCGATCACAAAGGTTGTGCGCAAAATGCCGTCGTATTCACGCCCCATGAATTTTTTGGGACCCCAAACACCGTAGCGCAATGCCACCTCCTTTTCGGTATCGGCCAGCAGGCGGAACGGCAAGCTGTACTTGTCGGCGAACTTCTTGTGTTTGCTGGCTTTGTCCGGGCTAACGCCGAGCACTTCATAGCCGCTCTGGCGGATCAGGTCATGCTCATCGCGCAGGCTGCAGGCTTCTGCGGTGCATCCCGGCGTATCATCCTTCGGGTAGAAGTACAACACCAACTTTCGTCCCTTGTAGTCGGCCAAAGAAACGGGAGCACCGTCTTGGTCCACACCGTTGATGGCAGGGGCTTTGTCGCCGGGTTTGAGCTGTGTCATTTTCGCCGTTGACGATTATCTCGTCAGGTTTGTGACGTGCAATTAAGCACCTTGTTTTGGAACGGCCAAATTTTTTGGGGAGAAAGTTTTGAACAAGTGGAGGAATGGAGGGGAGATGAGGAAGTACACCACAGAGTGGCAGAGGCACGAAGGAGCACAGAGAAGAGATTTTCAATGCATTGATTCGATGAAACACTCATACCACGAAAGACGCAAAGAAAAAAGAGCGCACAGGGGCGTTTTTATCAAAGGGGCGCATGGCATTTCCCTCGGCGTTCAGCTCCGCAATCGGCGGCTTTCCTTGTCGCGGCAACGATACGTCGTTGTTAGCCGCAGATTGCGCCGATTGCGCCGATGCTGCAATGCAGGGCGAGGACGGTTGCGCGTGCAGTGCTTGCGGTGAATAAATCGGCGTGATCTGCGTAATCGGCGGCTTTCCCTGTCGCGGCAACGATACGTCGTTGTTAGCCGCAGATTGCGCCGATTGCGCCGATGCTGCAATGCAGGGCGAGGCCGGTTCCGCATGCAGAGCTTGCGGTGAATAAATCGGCGTAATCGGCGTAATCGGGGCTTCCTGTCGCGGCAACGATACGTCGTTGTTAGCCGCAGATTGCGCCGATTGCGCCGATGCTGCAATGCAGGGCGAGGACGGTTCCGCATGCAGAGCTTGCGGTGCATAAATCGGCGTGATCGGCGTAATCGGCGGCTTTCCCTGTCGCGGCAACGATACGTCGTTGTTAGCCGCAGATTGCGCCGATTTCGCCGAAGCTGCGTTGCAGGGCGAGGACCTTTCCGCATGCAGTGCTTACGGTGCATAAATCGGCGTGATCTGCGTAATCGGCGGCTTTCCTTGTCGCGGCAACGATCCGTCGTTGTTAGCCACAGATTGCGCCGATTTCGCCGATGCTGCGTTGCAGGGCGAGGACGGTTCCGCGTGCAGAGCTTGCGGTGAATAAATCGGCGTGATCGGCGTAATCGGCGGCTTTCCCTGTCGCGGCAACGATACGTCGTTGTTAGCCGCAGATTGCGCCGATTTCGCCGAAGCTGCTAGGACGCTTTGAACACAATGTCGTGGCCCGGATTACTTTCGCCGCTCGAACAGCATCATCCATGAACGACATATTCGACAAGATCCGCAAAGACGCTGGCCCCATCGGCCGCCACGCCAAGCAAGCACACGGCTACTTTGCCTTCCCTAAGCTGGAAGGCGAACTCGGCGCACACATGACCTTCCGCGGCAAGGAAGTGCTGGTGTGGAGTTTGAACAACTACCTCGGCCTGGCCAATCATCCGGAAGTCCGGAAGGTGGACGCACAAGCGGCCAAGGATTGGGGCATGGCCTACCCCATGGGCGCGCGCATGATGAGCGGGCAGACCAAGTACCACGAGCAATTGGAAGATCAGTTGAGCGAGTTCATGCAAAAGGAAGACACCTTCCTGCTGAACTTCGGTTACCAAGGTTGCATGAGCTGCATCGACGCGCTGCTCACCCGGCACGACGTGCTGGTGTTCGACAGCGAAAGCCACGCCTGCATGATGGACGGCGCACGCCTCCACGCGGGCAAACGGTTCATGTTCCAACACAATGACATGGCCAGCTTGGACAAGCAGTTGGAGCACGCCCGCAAAGTGGTTGAGCACACCGGCGGCGGTATTCTGGTGATGACCGAAGGCGTATTCGGCATGGCCGGCGACCAAGGCAAACTGAAGGAGATCGCAGAGCGGAAGGCCAAGTACAACTTCCGCCTTTTTGTTGATGATGCGCACGGATTCGGCCAAATGGGCGATCAAGGTCGCGGCACCGGTGACCACCAAGGTGTGCAGGACCAGATCGACGTGTACTTCGGCACCTTCGCCAAGAGCATGGCCAGCATCGGCGCGTTCATCAGCGGGCCGGAAGACGTAATGATGTACATGCGCTACAACATGCGCAGCCAGGTCTACGCCAAGAGCCTGCCCATGCCCGTCGTGATCGGGGCCATGAAACGCCTTGAAATGATGCGTACCATGCCGGAGCTCAGCGCAAAGCTTTGGGAGATCACCAATGCCTTACAGAACGGGCTGAAGGAAGCTGGCCTCGATATCGGAAAGACCAACAGCTGCGTAACGCCGGTTTACATGAAAGGCGGCGTGCCCGAGGCCACCAACGTGGTAGTGGACTTGCGTGAGAACCACGGCATATTCTGCAGCATTGTGGTTTACCCCGTGATACCGAAAGGTGAGATCCTGCTTCGCTTAATTCCTACGGCAACGCATTCCATGGAGGATGTGAAGCGCACCATCAAAAGCTTCAAGACGGTAAGCGCGAAGTTGACCGCCGGGGAGTACGCTTCGGAGTCGATCGCTACCTTTTGAGGTTGAAGGACCGCTAAAAAGGGTTTTAACCGCAGAGAGCGCGGGAAGAAAAATTTTCCGCTAGGGCTGCCTTCGGCAGTTGAGGACGCGGAGAACAGATTTTAGCGCCAACGCTGGCACTGTTAGTCACAAGGTTTTGGTGATGGTCTTCACTTGTCCTTTTTGTATTTGACCCTGATAAGGGACCTGGAAATTAGAGATTCGCGCATCTCAACGCGTTCCGACCCGGAATGTGTCGCACCGCAGCTTGCACGAAACCAGATCAATTAAAATTCAGCCGGTCCAGGCTGAAGCGGCCGGAGCCGAGCAGGAAAATGGCAATGAAGGCCATCATGTAGAGGAAGCCAAGTTCTTGCTTTTTGAACGGGTCGTCGCCGTTCTGCATAAAGGTGGCCACAGCCATGGCAATGATGGGCGGAATGGTGCTGAGGCGTGTCCACAGCCCCAGGGTTACCAGCGCGGCGGCGACAACTTCGGCGAGCAGTATCATTACCAAGCTGAGGAAATGGCCCACGCCCAATGGATCAGGGAACGTATCGCTCAGCTTACCGAACTCCATGAGTTTGGGCAGGCCATGCTGCATTAGCAGCGTACCACCGGCAGTAAGGCGCAAGGCCAAGGTGCCGAGGTCCGGCGCGATCTCGTCTGAATTGAGCAGCATGGGAATGGATTCGGGCACGAACTTATTGGTGGGTCAACTTACCGAACAACCGTTGCTCCACATCATGTGAACACCCGCACGTTGAAAGTGAAGAGCGATAGACCAAGCTGATCTTTGGAGTAGGAAACGAGCGGACGGAATTGCAATATTTGCAGCACCATCACAAACCACATGAAAATGAAACTCGTCACTTCGATCGGCACTCTATTGCTCGCTGCATCCTTCCCTGTCGTTTCGCATGCACAGAGCTTTCAGGAAGGCGATAACGTCCTTGGAGTAGGCGTTGGCCTTCTCGGCGGATATAGCGTTGGATTCACGGGCAGCGGCGTTACACAGTCGCCCGCGATCAATCTTCACTTCGACCATGGCATGGGCGATCTGGGGCCCGGCACCTGGGGCTTGGGAGGCTACGTTGGATACAAAACCGTTGGCTACAAATCCAACTACATCTACTACAACTACGATTACCATTACACCTATCTCGTGTTGGGAGTCCGTGGCACCTGGCACTACAACGATTGGCATAACAACGATAAATTGGACACCTATGGCGGATTGATGTTGGCCTATCGTTCAGTAACCTACAAGGACAACACGGACTACGGCCAGTACGGCTATTTGAACACTTACACCTATTCCGGCAGCGGTGTTGGTTTCAGCGGCTTCCTGGGTGCCCGCTACTATTTCTCGGATAAGGTCGGAGGATACGCGGAACTGGGCTATGGCCTTACCACCTTGCAGATCGGCCTTGCGGTGAAGCTTTGAATCTTGCAGACATCTTCTTCGCGAAGCGCCCCCAAATGGGGCGCTTTGTCGTTTAAGGCACGTGCAGAAGTAGGGACAAGAGTTTTTTGACAGGTCCGATACATATCGGACGCATGATTTACAGGATTTGACGCCGCTTTGCGGCGGGCTGTGTGCCATATCTACCGATTACACGGATAGTTCCTCCGCAGAGGATGGTATAAGGTGTATCCCCCGCTACCCAATGCAGCATCGGCGAAATCGGCGAAATCTGCGGCCCCACACTTATCGAGTTGCAGCCCCAATACATATCGGGGTGACAGGATCGGGGGCCGCTTCGCGGCGGATCCGAGATGCTTCATTTCCGAACCACGGATAAACACGGATTTACACGGATACTGAACCAATTGACCTCCCAGTTAGTCCATGTCCCCTTTACAAGAATTCGGTTACTCGTCTGGGGGTAGCCGCTTAGGCGCAGCACGGTCCGTATGGATCCGTGTGCATCCGTAGTTGAAGTTTTTAAGTCGCGTTCGATGAGCTTTTACTTCCGAAGCGACACGCCGCGAACTGATTACCTTCGCCGCCCTTTCCCGCCGTGAGCCTGCCCCGCACTTGATGCGGGGTATGGCGGGAACTGCGAAACAATGAAGATCAACGTAACACTACCGGACGGCACTGTCCGCGAATACGAGCAAGGCGCCACCGCCATGGACGTGGCGCTCAGCATCAGCGAAGGGCTGGCGCGCAACGTGCTTTCCGCAAAAGTCAAGGCGCTCCACCCGACCTCCTCCGGCGGAGGAGGGGAAGCGCAAGTTGTGGATGCTAATCGCCCGCTGCCTGGCGATTGCACCGTGCAACTGCTCACCTGGAAAGACGACGAAGGCAAGGCCACGATGTGGCACAGCAGCGCGCACCTGCTGGCGGAAGCCGTGGAAGCGCTGTATCCCGGAACGAAATTCGGCATAGGGCCGCCCATCGAGAACGGCTTTTATTACGACATCGACTTAGGCGACAAGGTGATCGGCGACGGTGACTTCAAGGCCATCGAGGACAAGATGAAAGAGTTGGCCGGCAAGAAGGAGACTTTCGCCCGCAGGGAAGTCCCCAAAGCCGAGGCCATCGCCTACTTCAAGGAAAAAGGCGACGAATACAAGCTCGAGTTGATCGACGGCTTGGAAGACGGCACCATCAGCTTTTACAGCCAAGGCAACTTCACCGACCTGTGCCGTGGGCCGCATTTGCCGGACACTTCAAGCATCAAAGCGGTGAAAGTGCTGAGCGTTGCCGGGGCCTATTGGCGCGGCGATGAGAAGCGCAAACAGCTCACCCGCCTGTACGCCATCACCTTCCCCAAGCAAAAGGAGCTCGACGACTACTTGAAGTTGTTGGAAGAAGCCAAAAAGCGCGACCACCGCAAGCTCGGCAAGGAATTGGACCTGTTCACCTTCAGCGAAAAAGTGGGCGCAGGCCTGCCGTTGTGGCTGCCGAAAGGCGCGGCATTGCGGGAGCGGCTCATCAACTTCATGAAGACGGCGCAGGAGAAAAGCGGCTACCTGCAAGTGGCCACGCCGGACATCGCGCTGGAGCAACTCTACATCACCAGCGGCCACTACGAGAAATACGGGCAGGACAGTTTCCGCGCGATCAGCACCCCGCACGAAGGCGAGGAATTCATGCTGAAGCCGATGAACTGCCCGCACCACTGCGAGATCTTCGCCAGCCGGCCACGCAGCTACAAAGACCTGCCGTTGCGCCTTGCGGAATTCGGCACGGTTTACCGCTACGAGCAAAGCGGCGAGCTGCACGGCCTTACGCGGGTACGCGGCTTCACGCAGGACGATGCCCACCTCTTCTGCCGTCCGGACCAGGTGAAAGACGAGTTCAAGAAAGTGATCGACCTCGTGCTGCTCGTTTTCCGCGCCTTGGGCCTCACCGACTACGAAGCCCAGATCAGCCTGCGCGACAAAGTGGACCGCAGCAAATACATCGGCAGCGACGAGAATTGGGAGAAGGCGGAGAACGCCATCATCGAAGCCGCTGCTGAAAAAGGCTTGAAGACCTTCATTGAATACGGCGAGGCCGCTTTCTACGGGCCGAAACTGGACTTTATGGTGAAAGACGCGTTGGGCCGTCGTTGGCAGTTGGGCACCATCCAAGTGGACTATAACCTGCCCGAGCGCTTCGAACTGGAATACGTGGGCAGCGACAATGCCAAGCACCGCCCGGTAATGATCCACCGCGCTCCCTTCGGCAGCTTGGAGCGTTTCCTTGCCGTGGTGATCGAGCATACCGCCGGAAACTTCCCGCTGTGGCTGGCTCCGGAGCAGTGCATCATTCTGCCGATCAGCGAAAAATCGAACGACGCGGCCAATAAAACCGCTGAATTGCTGAAAGATTCCGATATTCGCGCCACTGTTGATGAGCGCAATGAGAAGATCGGACGCAAGATCCGTGATGCGGAAATGATGAAATTTCCGTTCATGCTCGTCATCGGCGAAAAAGAGGCCGAGGCGGGAACCGTTTCGGTGCGTGAACATGGCCAGGGCGACTTGGGCACCATGACACCGGAAGCCTTCAAGGCACTGGTGGACCAGCGCATCGCAGCATCCTTGAGCGGCCCCATTACCGAATAGAAACCAACGCAAGCGAAATTGGCTAAACGTCCCCCCTTCCGTCCCTTGGGCCCCCGCCCTCCCCGCCCCGCAGGCGGCCGCCGTCCACGCGGTCGTGTAGTCCGCGAAGATCCGCACCGCATCAACTCCCGCATTACCGGCGTAGCCCAAGTGCGCGTGGTGGGCGATGATATTGAGCAAGGCATCTACCCCATTGAACAGGCCATCAAAATGGCCGAGGAAAAAGGGCTGGACCTGGTGGAGATCAGCGCCAGCGCGGATCCTCCCGTTTGCCGGATCATCGAGTACAAGAAGTTCCTGTACGACCTCAAGAAGAAGCAGAAGGAGATCAAGGCCAAGCAAGCTGTGATCGAGATGAAGGAGATCCGCTTCGGCCCCAACACGGACGATCACGATCTCAACTTCAAGCTCAAGCACGCCCGCCGTTTCCTGGAGGAAGGCCACAAGGTGAAGGCGTTCGTGTTCTTCAAAGGCCGCACCATCGTCTTCAAAGAGCGCGGGGAGATCCTGCTGCTGAAGTTCGCCCAAGAGCTGGAGGACATCGGCCTGGTGGAGAGCATGCCCAAGCTGGAAGGCAAGCGGATGATGATGTACTTGATCCCGAAGAAGAAGAAGTAGTCTTGAGTCTTGAGTCTTGAGTCTTGAGCCATAAGCCATAAGCTACAAGCTACAAGCTTTTCGGAGCGAGCTTGTGGCTTGTGGCTTGGAGCTTGTGGCTGGAAGCTTCCCCAAAAACGGCAATTGCGAATAAAAATCGGGTCCGATGTGGCATATTCAGGAAAAAACACGAAATTCGCGCCCCCAACGATCGATCAATACAGCGAGGCCATGCCCAAGATGAAGACGAAGTCCGGAGCCAAAAAGCGTTTTTCGCTTACAGGCACGGGCAAAGTGAAGCGTAAGCACGCCAATCACAACCACATCCTTACCAAGAAGCACAAGAAGCGCAAACGCAACCTGCAGAAGACCACGTTGGTCGCCAAGGTTGACCAGAAGGGCATCTTGGCACTCCTGAAGTAAGACCGTTTCCTGCCGGGTACACAGGCGGGGTAAACCAGGACTTAGAGCACCAAAGAGCCGTCACCGAACGTCCGCTTAAGTCCGAAAACAAGTAGCAAAATGCCACGCAGTAAGAATAAAGTAGCCAGTCGCGCACGTCGTAAAAAGATACTGAAGAAGGCCAAAGGAAACTTCGGCCGCAGGAAAAACCTCTTCACCGTAGCGGTGAACACCGTTGAAAAAGGCTACAACCACGCCTACAGCGGCCGCAAGATCAAGAAGCGCGACTTCCGCGCCCTGTGGATCCAGCGTATCAACGCCGCAGTCCGCGAGCACGGCCTTACCTACAGCGTGTTCATGAACAAGCTGAAGACCAACGAGATCACCTTGGACCGCAAGGCCCTCGCCGAGATCGCCTTCAGCGACGCCGAAGGCTTCAAGGCTATTGTTGACAAAGTGAAATAGTATTGCTCCGGATTTTATCTGGTGCTGAAGGGCCATTCCTTGGGGAGTGGCCCTTTTTTGTTGGGGGTTGTTTGAAAGGGAAAACCCCCTACTTTGAGCCGCCGTTAGGCCACAACCATGTCCCTTACCCCCGAACAACAAGCCCGCGAGCACATCGATGCGCAGCTTACCGCGTCCGGCTGGGTGGTGCAGAGTGTGAAGGAAACCAACGTTGGTGCCGCTCTGGGAGTTGCCATTCGCGAATACCAGACCGATGTGGGTCCGGCGGACTACATCCTCTTCGTGGACCGCAAACCCGTGGGCGTGGTGGAAGCGAAGAAGGCGGAGGAAGGTGAAAAGTTCACCATGCACGAGGAGCAAGCCGAAGGTTATGCAACGGCCAAGCTGAAATGGACGATCGGTGAAAGCAACTTACCCTTCTGCTACCTCAGCACCGGCGAGATCACTAAACATTGGGACCTGCGCGACCCCAAGCCCCGCGCCCGCGAGGTGTTCAGTTTCCACCGGCCGGAGTCGCTGCAAGAGTGGCTCAAAGAGGACAGTCTGCGCACGAAGCTCACGAAGTTCCCGGCGCTCGACCCCACAGGTTTGCGTGATTGCCAAGTGAACGCCATCACCAATTTGGAGCAGAGCCTTGCCAACGCCAAGCCGCGCGCCTTGGTGCAAATGGCCACCGGCAGCGGCAAGACCTTCACGGCCATCACCAGTGTGTACCGCGCGTTGAAGCCGCCGGTGCGCGCCAAGCGCGTGCTCTTCCTGGTGGATACGCGCAACCTCGGCAAGCAGGCCGAGCAGGAGTTCCAGAGCTTCACGCCCAACGACGACCGCCGCAAGTTCACCGAGCTCTATGCCGTGCAGCGGCTCAGCAGCAACTTCATCGACCCCGGCGCGCAGGTGTGCATCAGCACCATCCAGCGCATGTACTCCATCCTGCAAGGCGAACCCTTGGACGAGAGCGCGGAGGAACTCACCGGCAGCGAGGTGGAACGCGTGTTGGGCAAGAAGCCGCCTGCACCGGTGGCCTACAATCCCACGATACCGCCCGAGCATTTCGACCTCATCATCATCGACGAGTGCCACCGCAGCATCTACAATCTGTGGCGGCAGGTGCTGGAGTATTTCGATGCCTTCCTCGTGGGCCTCACCGCCACACCGGACAGCCGCACCTATGCCTTCTTCAACAAGAACGTGGTGAGCGAATACACGCACGAACGCGCCGTGGCCGATGGCGTGAACGTGGGCTGCGACCTCTACGTGATCGAAACGGAAGTGACGAAAGCCGGGGCCACCATCAAGGCGAAGGAGCAGTACGGCGCGCGCGACCGCCTTACGCGTTCCAAACGCTGGGAACAGAGCGACGAGGACAAGAGCTACACCGGCACACAACTGGACCGCGATGTGGTGAACCCCGACCAGATCCGCACCGTGATCCGGGAGTTCAAGCGGGCTGTGGAGGAGGAGATCTATCCCGAACGCACCGAGCTGCCCAAGACACTGATCTTCGCCAAGAGCGACAGCCACGCGGACGACATCATCCAGGTGGTGCGCGAGGAGTTCGGCGAGGGCAACGACTTCTGCAAGAAGGTGACCTACAAGAGTGAGGACGATCCGGACACCGTGCTCGCCAACTTCCGCAATGCCTACAACCCGCGCGTGGCCGTTACCGTGGACATGATCGCCACCGGCACCGATGTGCGTCCGCTGGAGTTGCTGCTCTTCATGCGCGATGTGAAGAGCAAGAACTACTACGAGCAGATGAAGGGGCGCGGCACGCGCATCTTCGATGCCGATAGCCTGAAGAAGGTGACGCCCAGCGCGGCGACGAACAAGACCCACTTCGTGATCGTGGATGCCGTGGGCGTGAGCACCAGCCTGAAGACCAGCACCCAGCCGCTGGAACGCAAGAAGGGCGTGCCGCTGAAGGACCTGATGATGGCCGTGCACATGGGCCTGCGCGACGACGATACGCTCACCAGTTTGGGCAACCGCCTTACGCGGATGGAGAAGCAGATCAGTCCGAAGGAGAAGGAAGAGTTCGCACAACGCAGCGGCGGGCGCAGCATCCAGCAAGTGGTGGCCGGGCTGCTGGAAGCGCACGATCCGGACAAGCTGAAGGAAAGTGGCAAGACCGCCGAACAGGTGGCGCAGGAGGCGACGGTGGTCTTCGACGATGCTGCCTTCCGCGAATACGTGGACACCGTGCGCCGGAAGTACGAGCAGATCATCGACACGGTGAACACGGACACCGTCACCTTCGCCGGCTTCAGTGCCGATGCCACCGACCAGGCACAGGGCGTGGTGGACGGTGTCCGGGCTTTCATTGAAGCGAATCGCGACAGCTTCGTCGCGCTGCAGATCTATTACAGCCAGCCCTACCGCCGCAAGGAACTCACCTTCGCCATGGTGCAGGAGGTGGCCGAGGCCTTGCAACGCCCGCCCTACAACCTCACCACCGAACGCGTGTGGGCCGCCTACGAACGGGCGATGAACCTGAAAACGGAGGGAAGCCAGCAACGCCTGCTCACCGACCTCGTGTCCCTGATCCGCTACGAGCTGAAAGTGGACGACACGTTACGCCCCTATGCCGAGACCGTACGCAAGAACTTCCAGGAGTGGGTCTTCCGGAAGCAGGCGGGCAACATCAAATTCACCGAGGAACAGATGGCCTGGCTGCGCGGCCTGCGCGACTTCATGGCCGAAAGCGTCCATGTGGAGCGCGACGACCTGGAACTGGGCACCATGGGCCAGCAGGGCGGCCTAGCGCGCATGCACCAGCTCTTTGGGGAGGAGATGGATGGGGTCATTGATGAATTGAACGAAAAGTTGGCGGCGTAATCAAGGAAACGTGGCAGATCGAACACCAGAAGAAGTATGCGGGCAATAAGGACCATCATCCATGGCATCAAGAAGGAGAAGCAGGTGAGGGAAGGTCACATTGTGCCTTCAAAAGCGCACCTTGTTGAAAGCGACGCGACCAACTTGCTCTGCGAGAAACTGAACAAGACCTTCCAGCGAGGAAGAAGGTAATCCGGTCGGAATTTGAAAGCGGTCCACGTGCCTTCCAGAACGGAGTACCAAGATGAAGGGCGCCCGTACCGACAGAGGCGTTCATGAAATGGTCCGTCGAGTCGATGAAGCGCTTGAAAGACCTGATATCGAGTGAGCCATTGGCTACCGGTGGCTTTCTCGTGTTCATGGAGTTCGAGATGGATTCCATAGACTTCGTCGGGGTCTATTTCGTTCGTGACTCACAGGTGGTGTCATTCCACATGGAGGATGACACTTTCCAAATTGATGTCGAAAGAGGAATCGATACCAGCGAGCTCGCAATGGCCGCACGCATCAGCCTCAAGAGGCGTGGTGCAGGCAACGACCGATACCATGAATTCACTTTCAGCGGACCAAAGAAGTCTGATTATTTTGCCAAATGGGTCGAAGTCTCTCTCCTCGACAAGAGCAAGGAGAGTTCTGAAGCTCTTGAACGATTGATGACCATTTACCTGAACTGCCTATCGATCCAAAACAGGGCCGAATATGTGGGTGACAAGTTCCGGAAACAGGTCTTGGGGTTCATCAACTCTGTTGGTGGCACCGTCCGATTAAACGAGGTTAGTGCGGCCTATTGGGATAATGAGGACTACTTGGCTGAGTTCGCTCAGCAGTCGGATATCCAAATCAGCCATGAATTCCAAGCCGTGGACAATATCATTAAGCAGTTACAGAAGTACAAGGTGAAGTCAAAGTCCCTGGAACTTGCCTTTGCGAAATCGGACTTGGACAACGGAAGAGTAATGCGAGGCGATCAGCCCGACCAGGTCATCATCAAGGACAGCAAGATCCGAGGTGCGCTCAACGAACTGCTTGGCGAACAGGGCTGATGTCTGCACCACACGAAATAGTCCAGCATTGGTTTGCGCAAAGCATGACCTATGACTTGGAATCGCAGGTGCTCCGGGCGCCACTTGCGCTGCAATTGGACATTGTAGCTGTCGTACCCTCGGCCCAAGTGAAGAATGGCAAAGTCCAGTTTGAAAAGGGGTCAGCTCCTTTTAGCTTCTTCGACACCAAGAAGAGTTCTTTCAGACGGTTCACCAAAAGCACCTGAACAAGGATGTAGTGATCGCATGTTCGATGGAGCCCCTATTACCACTCAACCGTGAATGGGGTGCTCTACTTGGAACCGACCCTGCTGAAGACTACCTGATGGAATGCCCAAGTCTATTTCAAGTTGTTGGCGCTGTTGGATGAGCTTAGTCAGAAGGAATCCGTCTCATTCGACTTCGTGGACAAGTTCTCTCGCGCCGCAGGTAAAGTGACCTTCGCCGCGCCGGTCGACAAGAAGAAGGTTGTCCTTGAGTTCCTGTAGGCCGGCATACCGCATATCGACCGGTTCGACTATAGGACCGCGTTCACCAAATTCGAGGAGAATGCCCGGAGCGAAAAGAACGTACTTCCTGGTTTGACCAAGAGCGCGCTGATAAACAAGTTGTATGCGCTTGGTTCCAAGGTGGGAATCGCCGACTTCTTCAGACATCTGGAATCAATTCTGGGAGGAGGCCAAGCTCAATTTTGGTGTTTACATCCACGAACTCTCCCTTCAGTCCATCCCAGAAGGACTACCGGAACTTTCGGAAGGAGTACTTGAAAAGAGCAGAATGAAATCATCTCAAAGCTGACAAGCCAACTCATAGCGCTACCGGTCTCCCTCGCAGGTTCTGCTTTCGCGGTTTACAAGCTCAGTGACTACCCTGCTGCCATCTATGTTATCCTAGTAGGTATCATTTTCTACAGGTTCTATTCGAGCCATGTGGCAAAGCTCTTTTGGGAGGACACAGGAACCTTGAACGAGTGTCACAGGATGACTGCCTTTATCCGGTCGAATGAGTTTTCACGAAGCACGACAAGGAGCTCGATGAGTTCAAGCGATCGTATGAGTGGGTTGAGCAAAGACTGAAGAGGATCGAAGACAGCATTCAGATGTACTACTATGGTACGTGGATGTCAGGCTTTGGGATTGTGGCCTATAGCATAGGCCTACGATATGGTCTTCAACCATCGGCCTATGCGGTTGCCGCATTGCTTCTGGGTGGAATAGTGTTCGGCGTTGGCCAACAGTATCTCTTTCGCACCGAAATCGACCCCGCTGAGAAATGAGGCAGGGCTGGACCTTATCTTCATTAGGAGAAGCCTGTGAATTGATCATGGGACAATCACCCCCATCATCGGCATACAATGGAAACAGGCGATGGGTTGCCATTCTTCAGGGAAAGACTGAGTTTGGTGCCCTGTGCCCGGTACCTGTGAAGTGGTGTTCAGAGCCATCGAAACTTGCTGAATCAGGGATGTGCTCCTCTCCGTTCGTGCTCCGGTGGGACCGACCAACTGCCCGTCCAACAGTGTTGCATAGGGCGTGGCCTAGCAGCGGTTCGGCCTCGCAATGGAACACAGAGCAAGTACATCCTCTACTATTTGCGCAGCGTTGCAAATGCGATTGATGCGCTCGGGACGGGTACCACTTTCAAAGCAGTCTCGGGGAAAGTCCTTCGTGACTTTCCGTTCCCCCTCGCCCCCCTCCCCGAACAGCGTCGTATCGTGGAAGCGATCGAGCTGCAGCTGGGCCGCTTGGATGCGGCGGTGGCGCGGCTGCACGCGGCCAAGGCCAAGTTGAAACGGTACAAGCAGGCGGTGTTGAAGGCGGCGGTGGATGACGCTATCGATAATGGCAAAATGTTCCCACTTGGAGACCTTATCACATCCATTGGACAAGGATGGAGTCCGAAGTGCTTAAACACACCTTCACCAGATGATGAGACGTGGGGCGTGATCAAGACAACTGCAATCCAGCCTGGTGCCTACTTGGAGCATGAGAACAAGGAACTGCCCAAGTCCATTGAAGCCGAGACCTGAACATGAGCTGCAAGCAGGCGACCTTCTTGTGACTCGCGCAGGGCCACGAAGCCGTGTCGGCATCACATGCCTTGTGCGGGTGACGCGCCCCCGCTTGATGAATTGTGATAAGGCCTATCGCCTGCGCTTTGATGAGGAACGTGTTGATGGCCTACATCGAGATGCTGTTGAACGCGCCGCAGATCAGCGATCAGCTTGACGAATTGAAGACTGGCATATCTGACAGTGGTGAACTTGACCCAAGGGCGGTTCCTGATCTTGGAGATGCCGGTCATTGGCGTGAAGGAGCAACGGCCATGATCATGGGCACACAAGAAACAACGGCTTCAATTGACGAAATGGAAACCACGCTCGACGCGCAGCTTGCCCACAGCACGCGGTTGCGGCAGTCGGTTTTGAAACGGGCTTTTGAGGGAGGTTGGTGTAACGGTAATCGGTCATGGCAAAAACGAAAAGAAGGCTGCACCAGTAACCTTGGAAGTCAGGTTGAAGGACTTTCGGCGCCGTTGGTCCATCGTCTTGAACGAGGAAGCACGTTGGCAAGAGTTCCGGGACCGCGCCATGAACTCCTTCGCGGACACAGTAGGCCTTTTTCTTGTCCGATGATGAAAATGAAAGTGAGCTACATCGGATCGTCAGGTTACATCTGAGAGGCAAACGGACCTCAGAAGAATTTAGTGATTGGTCAGTCCGGCGGGATCGGAAGCTCTGCTGTCTACAATCTGCTTTTGTCTACGGCATCTATGCCACAATTTGCCGAGCGGATCCAAGCGATCTTCTGGGTGTCGAAAATTCCAGCTGACCGCAAGGAAAACCTCAAAACGAGATTGCAGGAGGATATTGGCATCAGTGGTGTACCCATAGCTATTTCGGGCAAGGGAGGTGCAACGCTGCTACACCCGGCAGGTGCGAAGGAACTGGATTCGGGCTTGGTTGATGAGGTCCTTCTTTGGCTTGACGAAATACCTGCCGCCCGCGAGCGATATGCCGCTGCGCTCACACTTTTACGGTAAGTCAGGGCATGTTCGCGACGTTGCCGACAACCTGCGGCGTTCACTTTAAGAGACGCTGCGGCACGTCTTGGGCAATTCCAAGAGCTTGGAGAACCAACAAAAGGAATTTGGCAGCTACCTGAAACAACGTGGCGTTGCACCTGAGATCGGCGCCAGCTATTGGAAGCTGATCGACCTGTACAGTAAGTTCCAGAATGATCGTGTGAAGCACGGGGACAAAGTGATTGGACAGGAGGTCGAACTTGTCCTGTATTTGACAGGGACATTCATTCGGTTCTTGCTAACCCTGAAATGAAACGCTCTACCACCATAGGTGCATTGCTTCAGATGGCCGGCTCTTGGCGGCAGTCGGTTTTGAAACGGGCTTTTGAGGGGAGGTTGGTGTAATGCGGATCAGACCATGAGAGGATCAGATGATCAGAAAATGAACAAACCTGAAGCACAGCAATGAGCTACCTGTTCTTTATGGATGAGAGTGGGCACGACCATCGGCAGATGCCCTACGAAGTGCGTGGGGGCTTGATCCATGCCAACAAATTGTGGTCGTTCATTCCAAAGCCTGGTGGACCTTGAGCAATCCTGCTTCGGTGTGAAGCTGAGTTTCCTGGCTCCGAGATCAAAGGCGAGAAGTTGCTGGAGAAACGTCGCTTCAAATGGGCGGATCAATTAGCGCCTTTCGATGATGCGCAGCGCCGCACGTTGTGCAATTCCTTCTTCCATAAAGGTTCCAACGGTCTGCCGCAGAACAGACCGGAGTTTACGGCCTACGGCCAGGCGTGCCTGCGCATGGCGCAAGGCATCTTGCAACTGATGCGTTCCACGAATGCTTGATCCTGGCCTCCGCCATACCTCGCCGGATCGCCCAAGGCCGCGGTCGCACCGAACACGGATCTATTGCGCAAGGACCTGGTCTTCCTCTTCGAACGCTACTACTATTTGTTGGAGGAGAAGAACGAGACCGGCTTGATCGTGATGGACCAAACGGAAGCCAAATTGGACCGGCGGATGCTGGAGAACTTTGAGCGGTTCTTCAAGAAGACCGTGAAAGGTCGCACACGCGCCGCACGGATCATCCCATCCCCGTTTTTCGTCTCTTCAGACCTTGCCTATCCGGTGCAAGCTGCGGACGTGGTGATCTATGCGATCAATTGGGGCTACCGTATTCCTGGTGTTTGGGATGGGGAGACACGGCAAGAGATACGCCGATGCGTTCGGCGGCATGCTCAATGCGCTGCAATACCGGGGCAAAACGACCTACGATGAAAGGAATTCCCGGTGTTCAGGATCAATCTGGTAAAAGACCCGTACTCGCACAGGTCCAAAGAAAAGGAGACAATGCCGTCGAAACAAGATCCATTGCTGGACGCCATTCTTGGCCGAGTCTCCAGTGCAAATGTACGGTCGGAATACTTGTTCCGGCAAATAGTGCCTTTCAACTGGCCCAAAGCACGCGGTTGCGGCAGTCGGTTCTGAAGCGAGCTTAGGAGCGCAATTCAACTGGTCTTGGATACCGCCGCTAGCATGGAAGACGATTACAACATGAGGCTGTACTCAGTGACCTTCAATTTTCTGATGTACTGGGTGCTGAACTTGGTGAAGACCCGAATGGTTTCGTCACAGAGTATGAATTCAAGATACACGGTTCCGGAAGAACCAAGCGAAAGAGGAATTGGTGGGTAAGGGCAAACTGAGCTTGATCCAGTTCGGTCTGGCTATGGACGCCGAGTTTCCGCTGCGGGATGTGATGGATGCATCCTCCACCATACTCGCCATGTCGGAGTCGCTGTTTAGTTGGGCGGAGGATGTCCACCCGTTCGAAAAGCTGGATGAACACTTCGAGAACGACCCCATCTTCAACGCGGATGTCTGTTTCGTCGAGCAGTTGGAAATCCTTCCCGCATTCCGGGGTCAAGGGATCGGAAGGGCCGCATTGATCTCCATCGCCCGGAAATTCCACAACAGTTGTGGGCTTCTCGTGCTGAAGGCATTCCCTTTGCAGCGCGAGGCCAGATTGCCGGGCAAAGTGGACCAATGGATGAAGGCCATGCGCTACGATGAACTGGATCAGGACCTCGAGCGATCGCGGTTGAAACTCTACAGTTGGTATCAGAAGATGGGCTTCACCAACCCATTTGATCTTGGAGTACTTCGTAGCACGGCCTGAGAAGTTTGCCTGCTTGTCCATGTTCGAGAAGTATAACCCACTTTAGCACGAAAGGCTTGGTATTTGAAATTGAAGTTAGGGTCAATGAAATCAAGAATCACTGCATCCAACAACCATTCATAGTCCCATGACCCACCCCTTCAGCGTACGCATCTTTCTGGTGGATGGCGATCCGGCGGGCATCAAGACCGTGGAGAAGACCAACTGGTCCGGCGTGGGGCTGGTGTTCCCGCAATCGCTCTTCGCAGAGGCCCGCAAGCGGCCAGAGCTGCAACGCACCGGCGTGTACATCTTGGTCGGTCCCGGTGAGAGTGTGCAGCTACCCATGGTCTACATCGGCGAAGGCGACCCCATCCTGCCACGCCTGCAACAGCACGAGAGCAAGAAGGATTGGTGGACCCATGCCGTAGCCTTCACCAGCAAGGACCAGAACTTGAACAAGGCGCACATCCAGCATTTGGAGGCTCGCCTGGTGGGGCTGGCAGCAAGCGCCAAGCGCTGCCAGTTGGACAACGGGAACACACCCAACACCCCAAGCCTTAGAGCCTGTTTATGATCTCTTCAAACGCGGCCCCCGGCCTCTTTTCCGCCCATGCTTTGCCGGAAAATAATCCCGTAGGCGCGGCTATGCGATGATTTTCCGGCTGCGCCTGAACGAAAAATAGACGCGCGGTCCATCGTCCAGAGATCCCAAACGAGGCTCTTAGCGAGGCGGACCGCGCCGATGCCGAGCGCTTCTTGGAGGACATTTTGCTGTGCATGCCCATTCTCGGCTACAGCTTCTTTGAGCGGGCACCGGTGGCCAAGTCCAAGACGCGCCGCTATACGCTCAGCTCCAAAGGCCTGAGCGCTGAAGGCTATGAAAGCTCGGAAGGCTTCGTGGTAGCGAAGGGTTCACAGGTCTCTTGGGATGAGCGGCCTTCCATACACGGCTACCTGAAGGAGCTGCGCGCGGCCTTGATCAAGGAAGGTGTGCTGCAAGCGCCTGGCTCAGTCTACACGCTCACAGGATTACACCTTCGCCAGCCCGAGCACAGCGGCAGGCGTGGTGGTGGGCAGGGCTGCCAATGGTCGGGAGCTGTGGAGGACGAAGGATGGGATGATGTTGAAGCAGGTTCAGGAGGGTTCCAGCCACTTGATGATTCCAATAGATCCGAATGACTCCACTGCCATCGTCGGCCCAAATGAGGCAGGTGGAACAATCGGGCTAAGCCGTTGTAGCTCGAAGTCGCGTGTTTCACTATATCCGGCATGCCATAAATGTGCGGATCGCATTTTGCTGCACACCGAGTATAGTGGCCGAGTCACTTTCCCTCCAAAGGCAATTCGGGTGCAAAGGACTTCACATCCATCAGGGACAGCGAGGTGAGATCGCCAGCTTCATGAAGCAAAGCGCGGTGTATTCCAATGGAGCGTCAATGGTGCAAGTTGGCGCGGGTGCTAACGTTACTTGGTTCGTATTGGGGTGTTAGTTGGTCCATACGCTAAATCTGCTTGGGTAGATTTGTCCTGTGTATTACCGCCGTCGCTTCATTCTTGCTCTCCTCAACGCACATGGCTGTACGCTGGATCGGCTGCGGCTCATGAAGCTCTTGCTATTAGCATTAAAGGAGCGGTCTGAGCCACTCTATAGCTTTATACCATACAAATTCGGGGCATACAGCTTTCTAGCCACCAAGGACCTGCACGCGTTGGTCGCTCATGGCATCCTTGCTCAGCATGAGAACGACTGGATCTTAAAGGATCCGACCGATCATTTGACGGTATTGAAGGCAGAGGACCGTGCGTTCATCAATGCCTCAGTGCGAGAGTATTCTCTTGGAGTACGCGGGATATCATGCACCAAAGCTACCGGCTGATGCCACAGACCGCAGTGCGAAGTGAAATGGCCAGGGACCTTTTGAGCCGAGACGAAATGCAAGGGTTTTAGCGGCAGTACCGAAGAATTCTGTCAAGGACTCTATACCATTGGCTACGAAGGATTGGATATCGATGCATTCTTGAACAAGCTGATGGGAGCTGGGGTGACCCTGCTATGCGATGTGCGCCGGAATGCACAGAGTATGAAGTATGGGTATAGCAAAAAGCAACTGGACCGCTACTGTCAAAGTGCGGGCATCCGATATCTGCACCGTCACGTGGGCATTGCCTCTGAGAAAAGGGCAGGAGTTGAACGGGCCGGAGGCGTATCGCAAGCTCTTTGCGGAATATGCGAAGAAATATCTCCCTGAGGTCATAGATGAGCAGGAAAACCTGCTTTACGATGTGCGGCATGAACACCGCGTGGCGATATTAAGGCTGAGGCTGATCCAAATTGCTGCCACCGATACATTTGGCCGGGTCATTGGCTGGAATAAGTGGGTCGAAGCTTGCTGTTCACCATCTTTAGGGCATGCGCCGCAAGGTCTTGCTCACCGTAACAACCTACCCGTTGCCATCGAAGAGCTACGATGAACTCGTATGTACCGCTGGCATATTGGAAAGTGGCGAATGGATCGCATCTATCCGGTCCTTTGGGGTTATTGATGGACTTGAAGACCCGGAAGTTCAGGGCGAGTTTGGAAATACACTTGGGTGGAATTGGAATTAGAGCGTCGTAAGAAGGATTTCAGGCCTGAGAGCCACTCGCCCAAATACAAGGATTTCAGTGACCTGAAGGTGTTGGGATCGTCTCGATACTGCGAATGATTGGGCGGAGCGCAAGGCCATCTGCTTGAAGAAGGTCTACACGAGCGCTGGCACAACTGCTGATCGACAGCAAGCCACTGAAGTCCATTTCACTCGCGGCCTACAAGCCCAAGCGGATCATCGATTTTGTGTTCGAGGCCAGCCATGAGGATTGGGACCCGATGTACAAGGAGCTTCGCAAGCAAACGGACCTCTTCGCGCTTGAAGACCAAGTGGAACCCAAGGAACTGATCCGCAAGATCCCATGGAAGTTCAGCTATCGGTTCGAAGATGAGGCAGGAAAG
>JADJVC010000019.1 GCA_016710685.1 Flavobacteriales bacterium
CGTATCTGTTGCATCACGCGCCCCATAGCCGTTTTTCTGACAGCGGCCCGTGTTGTAATACCCCAGGGCTCGCTCCACCGATCCGCATGTTTTGGTCGCAGTGGCCAATGGAGTCGCCGCCTGGTCGATGACTTCCTTCTGGCAGGCGCCTGGCTCCTTTTGCATCGGAGTCGCGGTAGCGCTCGTCTTTGACGAAACGCACCTGCCGGCCCACGCCCCTAAGGTGCGGCCGCGAGATCCCAGCTTCCCCACCTGGCCCTGGGCAAAGGGGTTTAGCCCCGACTCATGCAGCGCGATGGCGGATAACACCAAGGGATCTACCCCGTGCTTATCGGCTGCGTCTTCTATCCACTGAGCCAATAACCCAGTGCGCTTAGCGCAGCCCATACGAGCAACACGACAATGAGCCACAGTAACGCGCTGTCCACTCGGTGTGGTCCAAACGGTGATCGCTTGGGTGAGTTTTTCATGTAACGCCAGCTGCGCCTGGGCCGCTGGGGCTAAAAGCCATAGGCACAAAATAACGGTTCGTTTGATTGGCATAGTCACCTTTTAGCATAGGTTGCTCCACATGGTGCCTAGATGTAGCCACATTCTGACAAAACTTCAAAGGGCTCAAGCCCAGGGTCCACCTTGCGCTCTGTCAGATGGAAATGGCCCACCACGCCGCTATAGGTTGCTAACTCCTCCTTTGGTGAGGTGCGGCGGATCACGGTGCCTGTGGCATCCCCGTGGAACCGCATGGGGATGGTTGGAAACCACCGCACTTGGCGGCTAACAAAAACACAAACGCGTGCATCTGCTCGGGGGTGAATACGGCCACATCGTACTTATTGCCGTTGATGTCTTGGCTCGTGGTTTGGCGCTTTTTGCCTTTGGGAACCTTGTGTCCGAAGCTTGCAATCTCACAGCCGATGGAGCGCGCGCATTGTAATCCCCCGCATCAAAAGTGTCTACATGCGCGGGGTCTGCAAACTGGTAAATGGTTGCCTCGGGGTCAATGTAAAACTCCACGCCAAGCGGTGCTGGTCGCAGCTTGCCAGTGTCCTTGTCTTTTGTTTTGTGGTTGATGAGCGTGTTGTACAGAGTCGCTGCGGGGTTTTCTGCGCCTGTCCAATGCCCAACAAACAAATCTGGCTCTCTTGTGCGCTGCCTAGCTCCCTTGCCTGGCACAAACTGCATGCCGTGCTCGTGCCAATCGATCACCGGCACCGCACATTCTACGCATTTATCTCGGATGATAAGTGACATTACGGCGCCTTTGGTGGATGGCCCTCTTTACGCTTTCGCTCCTCGATGATCTGATCCACGGCCTTGACCGTCTCATGGGTTGCAATGCGCTTGGGGGGCTCGTTGACCAAGTTCTCAAGCACCGCCCTGATTTCTTCCGGATCTTTGCCCATGGATAATAACCTTGCTGCGCTCGATGTCGCGCCTGCCAAGATGGTGGCCAGTTGCCCAATCCATCCGCGCTGCGTGCGTGCCATAAAGTCCGCCCCTTGAGAGATGCCCTGTAAGATGTCCGGTAGCTCCATGGGTTGCTCCGCCGTCTTGAGTGCTGTTTTCATCGGGACCAAAATCGATGGGATTTTCAAGTCGTGCCTGAGCGCTTGGACCGCAAGATCTTTGTAAGCCGCAAACGCATTGGCGGCCAACCGTCGCCACACATCCGTATCCTCCACGTCGTCTTTGTAGGCGGACAAGAGCGAGGTTACCCATAGCTGCCAGACGGTGATGGCATCGCCATGCAACTTGATGACGGGATTGTAGGCGCGAATGACGTTGTGCGCGTTCAGCTCCGCCGTCGCGGTATCGACCGTCTCGTCCGAAGCGGCCTTGATGGCCCTTTTGTGCATGTCATCGTGGATCATGTTTCCCGAGGTATTCAGGGCCTCTCTGACGATAAGCGCGCTTTCGGTGTGAGCCTCAAGAGCACTTACACCGCAGCCCGACACCGCGATAGCGGCGATGACAACAAGCGCTAACAAGGCAAGGGCCATCTTCATGTCGTTTCCTTGGCCGGAGCGGGGGGCGGCGGGGGCCTTGTGCTGAGCTTTTTGATCACCTGCCATTCACCGTCTGGCTCCACACGCTCTTTGACCTTGTCGCCTGTGCCTCGGATGGCCATCGGGCGCAGCAATCGGTACACCTTATCAAGACCAATCGCGACGGCGCTAAGCACGCGATCCGCGAGCTTGATCGCCGCATCGTCCGCCTTGGTCGCCGTTCTTAGCGCGATCTTGCCCATCCAGGCCACAAGGGCCCGTAAAGCATGCGTGAGCGCCGTGGCGGCCAGCACCACCGCCCCAATGACCTCTAGAGCCTCGTCGCGGTGTTGCCACGCGATGGCGGCCCATTGAGTTAGTGTGTCCATCGATGCCCCCCTTTGCGCCCACAGGCACAATACACCACAACATCGCACATCAAAAACGACGACGTCTGACGTGCCGGGTCTCGTCCTCCAAACGTTGGATTTCCTTGTCCTTTTGAATGCGCCATTCCTTGAGCGTCGCATTGATTTCCCGAATCTCTGAGCGCATGTCTGAGACCGCTTCATGGATTCGGGATGCCCGGCCGCTGAGACATGGCCCCGGATCTCTTGCTGCATGTTTTCCACCTGGGCTTGGGATGTGATGGTCGTGTAGATAAGCCAACCCGCGCCGCCCATCAAAAGCGATATCACGCCCCAGGCAAGGCGCTTGAGTGTGGAGATTTCCCGCAGCTCGAGCTGGATATCGATCGTTTCTTTGCGCAAATCCACGATGTCAGCGACCGTGTGCTGCGCTGCCATTCTAGCGCCGTAGGCCTCGGTGCGTGCGTCCTTGGCTTCTTTACGCGCAAAGGAGACTTCCCTTAGCAGCCTTCCCGTTTCTTCATCAGGGCGCTGCACCGTTTTGGCCCCCTCGTGGCTAGACTTTCGTCGTGTTGTGCTCTAGGGCGATCACCAAGTCTTCTTTGATCGAGGCCTCAAGCGCGGGTAAGTATTTGGCTGGTGTCGGTGGATAGCTCACCGTGCCTTGACCGTAGGATGCCAACACAACGGCATCTTGCGGCTTTTGCTCTGAGCTTTTGATGTAATAATCCGTGTCCACATACACGGGCTGCATGCCTGGCAAATCCACTAGATCGTTGATGCTTGGCGCCACCGTTTCTACATCACTCAGCAATCTATCGTAGACCTCGGGGGTGACTTCGATCTTTTCTGCGGTTGCAGACACGTCCACCTTAATGTCTTCATCTGCCATATCAGCTCCTATGTCTCGGTGCCAAAGCGTGACCCCGCCACGTAAACTAGGATTGGTGTGCCAACTTTTGTAATGGCGTTGCCCGCCGCGGTATCGTTCCAATCACCGACCGCTATGTTATCGGATGCGGCCCAAACGGCCGTTGCGGGATAGGTGGCATCGTCCACCATATCGTTAGCAGCAAGCACGGATGTCAAAAGCGCGTCGTGCTCGGTTTCGGTCCACGCGCTGCCCTCGACAATCGAAAATCCCACCACCGCGCCAGAGAGGAACGGCAGGTTTGTTCCAGGCGTATCACCTACGCAAAGAGAATCGGTGTTATCAGGGACGGTATATCCCGCGCACGCGGTGGCGCCGCCCACTGCAGAGCCATCCACATAAAAACGAAGATCAGAACCATCGTGCGATGCTGTGACTAGGTGCGTTCTGTTGCGTGTCGTTTCAGATGTGGTGGTGTAGGATGTGCCCACAGCCTGCACCCCTGCGCCGCCATCGAGTACGAAAAAATCAAGCGCGCCCGTGGAGTTGATGCGGCGAATGCCCCAGCCACGGCCCGCGCCATTTTGCCGGTAGGTCAGGATGCCTTCGTTGGTGCCCACGTTTGGAGCGTAAGACGTATGCACCAAAAGATTCACGGTGAACGGTGTGGCGCTATCGCCGATGGCATGATCGACGGTCTCAAAGTTATCCGATCCCGTGAACCTAAACGCTGGGACGGCGGTTTCTGTCACGTAGTTACTGGCAAGGGTAGAGGCCACACCTTGGGTATCGGCTACCACTTGCGCCACCGTGACAGATCCTACCGTGTCTTGGAAGTTTGCCGCAGCGTCGTTCACGGCAGGATCTGAATAGGCCGAGTTGGCAATCCAGCGGTTGACCGTGACGCCTCCAGGGAACACCACAGGCATGCCGTCCACCGAGGCGATGGAGTCGTTGTGCCATGTGTTGATTTGAACGGGCGTAAGCACGCTATTGGCCGTCAAGCACCCGATGAAGCCTACGTTCTCGCTTTGCAGCGTGGGGTTCGAAAGTGGGTTATTGTTTAAGATGGTAAAGCGTTCGGTGCCAACGGCAGTGAACGTGCCTGCAATCACAACGGCGCCTACGCTGCAGCCGTTGACATACGTGCGCAAATACGTCCCGTCAAACGTGGCTACGCACGTTAAGATCTTACCGACATCGGACGTTTGAATGCGGTACGCCGCGCCGTTTTCAGCACCCGATGTGGTGCGAATCCTGGGGCGGATGGCGTATTTGGTGCCATCGGAATAGATTTGAAAATCCCAGCTATGGCTTGCGCCCGTTGCGTTGCCATAGCCCGCGAGCACACCAGAGGCGGCCGTAAAGTCACTTTCGATATACACCACTACAGCCGTAGTGGATGTGCTGCTGCCACGAAACCCCGCGCCTGTGGCGGCACGGTAAGCGCTTGACGCTGATGTGTTGTAAATATAGTAAAGCTCAAGGGGCGGGGCTGCGCCACCTCCGCCACCTGAAATGCCGTCGCGGATGTTGCCGTCATCCCGCCGCATAATGCCAAGCGTGCGCCTCATGTCGGAGTGACGATGATTAGGCCGGTGCCAGTGTCGGATTTATAGGCCAAGTAACGGCGGCGCTCATCCACCACAAAATGGATGACCCCATTGGCCGGCAAGTACGTGCCAGCGTTCGCCTCAAACCCCGTGGTGTCGGTGCTTTTGAGCGTGAAGCTGTTGGTGGCCCCGGTGGCTATCCAATGCGCTTCTGTGGTCACCGCCACCCTTACGTAAGTGTTGGCGTAAGCGTTTAGGTCCACGTATGCCGTGGTGGTGCTCGTGCTATCAATAAATGATGTGCCTGGATCTCCAACGGACCTTGCCGATGAATCCGAAACGGTTGATTTCCCCATGCTAGTAACCCTCCTCTATAAGACCCTGTGACATTGTTTGACTAAGCGCGGCTTGATTGGGTGCCTTGGCCGCTGAAGGGCTCACCATCCCGCCACCCGGCTCTTGTTGCTCCTCAGAGGGCCCATGCACAATGGATTGGATGGCAGCGATGTGCTTTGGCTCCATCGATTTATCAAGCGGGACATCGAGCAGAAACGAAAGATTGATTTTGTCCTGGTAGGTCATGGCGCCAGTAGGGGCGTTTTGCACTTCGTCAATCACCGTTTCCACGATTTGGGCATGCATGGCGGGATACACGGTCTTTACCGCCACCGCGTCCCTGCTAAGCCGTCCTTCTTTCAGATCGTCAAGCAACCTTTCGGGCTTTTGCAGCGTGCGGATGATGCGAGAGAACTTCAGCCGCTCAAACTCCGATGGGGGCCGCTTTTTAGGCGGCAAGATTTCTGGGGTGTGCATCGAGGATTCGGGGATTTTGGATGCTAAGTAGTTCAAGGCTCGCATTTGCACACCCACCGATGCGCCAAAGGTTCCCGGCGCCGCATCGGCATTGTCACCGGCTGCCTTTTTCAGCTCCTCCTCTACGCCCCTAGGATCTGCCGCGTAGGCCTTGATGGCATCCACCGCCTTTTTGTATTCGCTATGGGATAGGGGTTTATAGGCACCACGCGCCGCTTTTTCTACATCCTTAGCGGTTGGCTTGACCGAAACGAGGCCCGTCTTTGCACGCTGCAAGCCCTTGACGTAGCCCTGGGTGGCCTTGCGTGCCTTGTCCGTGAACATGTGCGCCATAGAATCCCAGTGGGCTAGCGCCTGGATCCGCTTGGCAGGATTCATGAGCACGCCCGCTGCAGAGCCCGCAAGCGCCCATTCGCCCTCGCCGCCCGATCCAGCGTAACCCAACACTCCGCCCACCCCGCCGCCAAAAAGCGCCGCTGCAGGGCGCGATGTCAGCTCCAAGTATTGATTCCGATCACGCATCACCTCCGAGGCTTCCGCCAAAAACTTCTCCGCACTGCTCGCCGATTGCCTGGCCGTGCCAAGCCGTGCGCTAAGAGAGGGGTCAAGGTCCACGTACTTAGACAGCGTTTCGATAAACTCTCTTTGAAGCTGCACTTGACGGTTCATCACCTCCTCATGCAGGCCCTTTTCAAACTTGCCGATGCCGGACAAAAATCCCTGAATCTTTTGAGGAGAAGCGGTGCGCTTGGTGCCGTAGGCCAAAAACTCGCCAGAGTCCTCCATGAACATGTTCTGAAACTTGTTGTCGTTCGCAATCAGCCGTGACCAGGTGGCGTTGATGTTCTTTTGCAGGTTGGCCGCTTCGCCAAACTCATCCACGTTCTCAAGCAGGCCACGCAACGACGTCTCCTGGTCTTCAAAGCGACGAAACACGGTTTCGTATCGTTTGAACTTGTTGGCCTGGGATTGAATCTCGCGCTTGAGCCCGTCTGCAATCATGAACACATCGGTTGCGACATCGTCGGACTTGGAGCTTGCGGCCTTGATAATCGCTTCTCGGTACCCGTTGGCGCGATCTCTAAGCTGCTTACCGATCGAGCGCGGTAGTCCAAAGGATGGACCGTCCTCTACCAAGTCATCAATGAAGCCTAGGTAGTCGTCGGCTACGGCCATGGTTTCATTTAGCGCTTTGACGGGTCGTCCCTTTTTGACAAGCGGCTCGACGTTGCGCCGTTTGGCCGCGCCCTTCATCATGTCTTGAGCGATGCCGCCCACGTCCTCGACCTGATCGATGTGCTGCCTGAGCTTCGATCCGTACTCGCCCACTTCCTTTGACTTGACGAAAATATTGCGCCTTGCGCGTTTGCCAGCTTCGCTAAGCGGCCTGCTTGCGCGTGTGGCGACATCCTCCAAGGTGGCAATCTCCGCCACGCCATCCCCTAGCTCCGCTCCCGTCTTTTTGGTCCACAGGTTTTTCAGGCCCTCTTTAGTGCCCTGGTACGCCTTGCTCAAAGCACCTGGCACCACGCGAGCCCCTGCCCCTACCCCGCCGCCTAAGATGCCGCCAAGTGCAGCGTTGATGACAAAAGACTCCGCGGATAGCTCGCGATTGTGCAAAGCGTCCTCGGTGGCCGTGCGAATGCCGCCGTATGCTGCACCTTCTAAGCCGTAGCCAAGCGCGGCGGCTGTTGCACGTGAAAAGCCTTTACCAAGCGCGGCGGCTTCTGCGGCTTCTGCGGCGGTGGCCAAGGCTCCTTGAGGCGTGGCGGCAAGAACACTCTTTGTGCCATCCACGACGGCGGAAGCGCCCGCCTTGAGCTTTTGGGCTAAGGTGGTGGCACGCACCGCCTGGGCTGCCTCAGCGCCCGCCTGAGCGGTTCTAGCTGCTGCGCTTGTGCCTCCGGTGGCCAGGGCTGGCAAAACGGCGCCGGCAACCGAGCCAACGCCATACCCCACAGGGGAGAACTCCTGCAGACCCCGAATGTCCTTGGCAACGGATGGCGCCACTTCGCTGGCGACAAGCCCGAGCGCCCCCATCGTCGCTTCATTGGCAGCGCCGACAAGGGCGGCTTTGAAGTTTTGATCGGAGTACTCATCGCTTCGTTCTTTGTGGGTGACTTCATCATCGGAGGCGAAGCGCGCCCCTGCTCGCAAATCCGCTGCTGCGGCTTCTGCGTTTTCTTTGGTGATGACAGCTTTGCCGATGCTGCCATCGGGCCTTACAAGCGCAAGGGTACGGCCAATGGGCAACTGGTAGCCTTGTGCAAGCTTGTCCTTGGCTTCTGTATGCGGGACATACTCAATGCCGCCTTTGCCATCGTTCGCCGCTGGATTCCAAAGATCAGTCATTATTCACCGAACCTAAAGCCGCCGCCTTGACTACTGGAGGAGCCTGAGCCCCTAAGACGGGCAATGTTGGCGTTTAGAATGTTTTCCGCCATATCAGGGTCTAGGCCATTGGCCGCTGCCTTGGAGCGCACGGCTTGGCGCGCTTGTTTGATCTGTAGCTCGTATCCGGCAACCGTGGAGCCCTTGCCTACCTTATGAGGGTCACGGACTTTCTTGCGCTCGCGTTCTTCTTCTTCTTTTCGGATGACAGAATCGGGATCTTTGGCCTTGGCCAAAAGCAGGCCCGTGTCCCCCGCCAAATCACCAGCGGCTGATACCTTCGGGGATATAAGCCGCCCTCCGGGCAAATGAGCCGCCACGGTGTCCCCTGCATCGGCATTTTCTGCCATATCCCGTAGCTCGTGCAGATTCGCAATTGCCTTGGCTGAAAAGTCGATAGTGGCCCGCACTTGATCGGCGCCCTTCGTTGATGATGCTGAGCCAAGGCCGGGAATCACTTTTTGATCTTGCTTTTCTTCACCCGTAGGCGGCTTGGTTCCGAGCACCTCTTGTTCTAACTTTTTCGTCTTCAAGGCTTCTTGGTAGGCCTTGAGCCTGCTCTTGCCGCCGCCACCACCACCTGAGCGTTGCGTCTGCTCAATCACGGCGGTTCCCAAATACTTCTGCATGCTCGCTTGAGCGGATGCAAGCCGTTTGGCCTCAGCTTGCGCAGCCATTTCATCAAGGGCTGCGCGCTTGTCTTCTTCTTGGGTGGCTTCTTTGGCGGCTTGCACGCGGCGGATAAAGTCGGTGTAAAGCTGATCTCGGTACACCGCCCCTGCGGCTTCTTCATCCCCGAGCGCGTTCACGCTTTGTGAGTAGCTATCCTTGGCTTCTGCCAATAGCTCTTTGTTCTTTTGCAGATTGGCGCCTTGCGCTGCGACGTTGCGCTCGATGGTGTTTTCCACAAGGTCCATGGCCACGTTGCGGGTGCCTTTGATGCTCGCCCCGATTTGACCAAGGCCAATGGCAATAGCCGCAAAGATGCGCCCTACCCCTCCGGTTTCTTTCCACAAAGCATCAGGATCAATCTTGGCGTTTTCAACTTCCGCTCGTTTTTCCTGCACAAGCTTGCCGTACTCATCGGCCCTATCTTGCATGACTTGCTTGCGCTCTTGGAGCTTTCTATCAAAGTCGCGCTGCCTTGCATCGAGCAGCTCTTGCTCGTTGAGCATCTGTTCTTGACGGTCAATCGATGTTTGCTTTTGGTCATCGATGAGCTTTTGCTCTTTGGCCCGTAAGGCCTGGTTTTGCTCTTGGAGCTTTTTCGCGGCCTCGATATCCTCCGGGCTTTGCGGCGCCATTTGGATCTCGCGGGTGAGCGTTTGCTTACGCAAAGGTCCGCCGCCACCACCACGGCCAGCCGTGGCAATATCCACTAAGTCCGCAAGCGGGACGCCCGGCTGTTGCTCGTCGAGTGCGGTAGGCTCGGATGCAGGAGCGCTTGGCGCCGTCAAATCCACCGATACGCCACCGCCTTGGCCTCTGGTTTCTGCGTCTGCGAGAGCTTGGGCTTGCTGCACGCGGGCATCAAGGCGCTGATCTGCTGGTAACGGGACAAAGCCAAAACTTGGCTCTGGAGCAGCGGGGGCAGGTGGTGGCGGTGGTGCAGGCGGCGCCATGCCTGACTCATCCGGCACTTCCTCCATCTGCCCCGTATATTGATTGAAAACACGCATCGATTATCTCGCTGATCGCTTCATGCCCTTTTTACGCTCAAGGTCCTGCATCGCCTCGAAAAACGCATCCCGTAAGCCCTGCTCGATGTTGGGGCCAAGGGCCTCTAATCGCTCATCCTCGGCCCTTCTAAGCACGGAGTTCTCGTCGCCTCGCATCACGTCTTTAGCCTCTGATCTCATGGTGTCGCCTAAGCCCCGTTCAAGCCCCTCCACCCGTTCATTGAGCCTTGCGTTCGCCGCAAGCGATGCCATGGCGGCTTTGTTGGTATCCACTACCTTGCCCTCTGGTGTATCGATCACCATCGAGCGGCCCACAGGCGAGCGCTCAAGGTCCTGCGCCATCACCCCGTATTGCCGCCCTTCGGGATTATTGCCCAAGGCTTTCTGCAAAAGGCGGCCCTTTTCGTTGTACTCAAAGCCATAGGGCTTAGTCTTTGCCATCATGTCATCGAGCATGTGCGCTTTCATCTTTGACTCGCGATCGGAGAATGAAAACGGCATCACGCCTCCACCTATCGGACCGGACACCCTGCCAGAGGAACGCCCCGGTCCACCCCCGCCAAGCTGCGCCCTGATGGCGTCCATTGACGATTGCCAACCGCCTTGCGATCTCGCGGGCGTCCTGCCCACCATGGGCGTGTAGCCGTTGGCTTGATTGGCTCGGTTCATCATCGCCGCGCCCTGGCCCAGCGCCTTAGTGGCCTTCTTAAGCTCCTTGCCGCTAGCGCTCGCTGCGGCTTGGTCTGCATCGCTCTTGCGCTTTTGGAATAATCCTTTCATGGCGGCAAAGAACCCGTCCCCGTCTTCTTGGTCTTTGAGGTCTTCTTTTTCCTCACCCGATAATGCCTCTACGGGACGTACCCCCTGCTCCTCTTGGCGGGCCTCGTGAGGCAGGGCGCGCTTGAGGATGTCGTAAAGCTCCTCATCCTCGGGACTTCTTGACGATGCGCCAATGCCGCGCATGCCTCTTGTGTTTGATGCGTATTTGTCTTTCATTGCCCCGTCCTCCAGCCGCCTTTTTTCCGTGTCGGATAATGCAGCCATGAAGTTATCAAGCTCGTTTTGCCCATCGTCTTCAAATCGAATCGCGTCCTTGACCCGAGCATCAGAGGCCATGGCGCCCATGACGGCGCCGCCCGTAGAGGCACCGGTGCCCACGATGTCCATGTATTTGTTCCACTCCTGCTGCTCACGCTTCATATCCAGCTCAGCCTGAGCCATCTTCAGCTCTTTACCCTTGAACTGATTCTGGATCTGATTCTGCATCTGATTGTACTGCGTGCCGATGTCCGATTGCCCAAGCTGCGCGTTGCTTATCCCCTGACCACCGGTGAGCGCAGCAAGGTTGCCCATTGCGCCGATCTGCGTGGCGGACATCTGCCCTAAGCTTCGCTCCGCTTCGCCAACTTCAGCCGCTCTTGCCGTCATAAGACTCTGCAGATTCTGCGCTTGCATCCCCGCGTTGGCGTGCATCCCTTGGCGCTGAGCTAACCCGCTGCCAGAGCGCGAGGAAGCCGCCATGGCCATGGCTTGCCGAAACGCATCATCTTTGGATTGCAAATAGGCTTTGTCCGATACGAGCCCTTCGCCCTGAGCGCGCTTGTTTGCCATGCCGATGGCATCCACGAGCCCCTGAGATCCAAACGCGGTATCCGCGAGATACTGATCGCGCCGTCCTCGGTCTTCTATCTCATAGCCAAGGCGGCGCTCGATGGTCTCAAACGCCAAATCCCGCATCCGCTTTTCATCACGAAAGCGCGTTAGCTCCTCGGGGGTGACGCTGATCTTTTGCGTGAGCCCCTGGGCCTTGGAAATGGCCATCTGGTATTTTTCCTCAGCCTCTGCTTTGAGCCTGGGGTCTTGCGTTGTATCTGCAAGTTGGCGGTATCTTTGAGCAGTGAGGATTTGGCCCGTGTAGGCTCGGGTATCGAGCCCCTTATTCGCCATCAAATCAAAGACTTCATCGGTGACACCTGCAATGTCTTGCGTGGTGTAGGGCGTGGCATTTTCGCCAATCTGATAATGCCTCATCTGCGAGGCGGCATCCGGGCTCGCGGGGTTGAATACGAATTGCGCCGCAGATGTGCGCCCTTGGGGGATCGCGTGCTGCGTTTCGTACGGTGTCGTTAGCTTTTCTCTTGTAACCGCTGATCGTGCCATATCAAACCCTCAAGGCAGCCGCTTGCTGCTTGTAAAGACCCTTTTTGATGCCCACATCGAGCGTAATCCCAGCGAGCGCATAGCCCCTGCCCTTGGTTTCCAGGGTGTCGGCAAAGATCTGCACGCGAAACTTCACGCTTTGTACTTTTTGCCTGCTTAGCGTGAGTTCGGGCTGATCTTGAACGGCGCCTGAAAGCGCGGGTGCGTTCCAGGTCTTGGTCTGCGCTATCGTGTTTACGTAGTCGTAGTACACGTAGACCGTCATCGAACCGTTCCCATCGTCGGCGAGCTTCCGTAGCAAAAACATCGCACGGCGCACACGTTGGGTGCCTTGGATACCCGCAAGTTTGATCCATGGCGTTTGATACAAAAGAGTGATGCTGGTAGCCCCTGCGTTATCCGTGCTCGATGATGACGCCTCGTAACGCACATCCCCTGAGCTTGTCAGGTAGATCAACTGATCTTGCTCATCGTCCACGACATTGGTCCACAACGTGGCTGCTTTTTGATTGATAAGAAGCCGTGACCATCGATTGTAAAGATAGCTATAATACAGGGTGACCGATGAGCTTCTTACGCCAAAGCGCACTTGATGTTTGTGCGGGATGGCCACTGCGCTGCAAAGCGTGGTGGGGTCGGTATCGTCCACCGGAATGCCCAGCGGCTGCACCTGCAAGTTGCGGCCAATGGCGTGTACCCCGGAGCTATGGGCAAACATCAAGCCTTCTGGATAACTGACCACCGTGGCAGGCTGAATGCAGCCCACATTGGTTTGCACTTGTTCGTAGGCGTAATCTCCGCCTTGGCCTAGGTTATTGGGGCCCTGGCCATAAATGACAAAGATCGAATCGCGTTTGAACACCACGATCTTATCATCCAAGCGCCCGAGCGCAATATTATCGCCGCCTGCGGGGATGGATAGGCGCAATGCAGAGCTAAACTCGGGGAAAATGCCAGGCTGAAACTCTTTGGTATACCACACCGATGTTTTGTCATCCGATGGGATGGCCCACATGCGCTTAGAAGTAACGAGGATATCGTCAGTTGCAAACATCGACTGAGTCTCAAGCTCGCCCGAGTCGGTGTAAAGAACCTCGTTATCGGCGATCACCGCATCGGTATTGGCGGCGCCATCGGAGAAGGTGGCTCCAAACATCGTACCAACGCGATAAAACACCGACCCGCCATCGGTTGTGCGGTAAATGGCCAGGTTTAGTCCGTAGGTGTAATATCCAGAATTTGCGACCCTAAAGAGCTTTGCAGCGATGCTCGCCCCCGTGGCCCCACGCTGGGATTCCACAACGTTGGATGGTGCCGAACGATGCAACAGACCGTTGGCATCGGTAAACTCAACCACGGCGCGGTAAAAATACGCCCCCGCAGCGCCGCCGCCCGTGGCAGCCGCACTCATGATAAAAGGCGGGCTCACCGGCGCAACCTCGTATTCACACGTTTGGTCAACACCGGCCGTGCAGCCACCGGAAAATAGCGCCGCGCCTGCATAGCGCTCGGCTCCTATGTCAGCACCCGTTGCGATGTACGGGGTCAGCTCATACACGGTCGGTATTATCGCCGATGCGTTATACTTGCTCGCGTTGAGATAGATTCTGGAGCCTTGCGATCCGGCCGTTCCTGTGGATGGCCGATCTAAAATATATTGGCCAGCGTCCATGACGGCGCCTTGCAACACTTCGTCAAATGCAGAGATTTTTGAAACAACGTTGAGTTGCGTGCCATCGTGGTTATCGGACTGAGAAAACGTGATGCCGATGGCGCCATCGAGCGCTTTTTGATCGCCATTCATGTCTGGCACGACGTAAATGCACAGCGTGTTATCGAGCAAAAATAAATCACTGTACAAAAACGCACTTGCAAACTGTTGCCCGCTGGCAAAGTCAGCTTGCGTCAGTACGCCACCAGTGGCCTTGAATTCCCGCGTTGTGATCAGCGTTCCAGGTGAGGTTAGGCCAGCGGCAACGGTGCAGTGCGCAACAATGTACGAATCGGCTACCGTTCCATAGCCATTTGGCGTTTGAATGATGCTGATCTGATTGAGGGTGCCCCCGTTGTAATCTGAGCCCGTGTAACTGTTTAGTGTTGCAAAAGATGTGTCGATCTCAAAGAAATGCAGCCTATTGGTGGCGTTGACACGAGCAACGATGACATAACCGGTGCCGTATGTGTTGATAGCCACGCGATCATAGGATGCAGCGCTGAACGATGCCGAGGATGCGCTAAGTTCGGCATCTGTGCCGAGCGTGTAGACCGTAACCCCGCCCGCTCCGTTACGCAAAACGACGGCCGGGGGTACCGATGCGGACACGCCATGACATACATCAAAAAGCTGCCCAGCGGGCGAGGCCACTGCGGCGGTGCTCCAATCCATGGTGTGGGTAGTTGTGTCATAAACAAAATGCCTCAGCCCATCGTTCCCTTGGTGTGACACGATAAGCGAAACATAGCGCGTGCTATGTTTCGCGACCTTGAAAATAATACCTGATGATGAAGACGCGGACCCCGTGGCATAGTCTGCAAGGTCTACGTTGAACACTACATCGTTTGTTTCTGTATCGATCACGGTGGCAATAATCGTTTGGGTTCCGCCGCTGGTTGTGAGTTGCTTTGTGAACGTGACAAGGTAGCCGCTTTGCTCCGCTGCTTGCACAAAAGGACGTGTCAGATTTGCACTGGCCATCCCTGTGGTAAGCTCTTGACCGTAAGGAACGGGCCTTGTGACATACGGGCGCTGCGTTACAGGCACCACGCGGTTCAAGGCAGACCATGCGCTTTGTGACTGCTCGTATAGATAGGTCCCTTCGCTGGTTTTAGCCGCCAGCAAATAGCGGTTGGCACCGATGGTGTGAACCGTACCAGAGCCAGGATCATCAAGCGCCGTCCAGCCGTTGCGCTTGACAATCTCGCCGTTCTTGTCAAACACCGCATCAAACATCAACGTCGAGGCGGGCGCCTCCACGAGCACCGGCGAGGCTTTATCGTTCAGCCCCCCGTCCACCGGAATGTTGACAAGCTGCCACTGCAGAGCCATCAAAACACCCACAACGAAATGGTTTGTGTGCCCGATGAAGAATGAAGCTTGATGAACTTCGTTTCATCGGTGGACGGCTGATTGTAAATCACAGCCGCGCCCGTCTTATTGATGACCAAAAAACCACGCCACGCCCGCCCGAGTTTATGCGGCACATCGGTGCCAGAGGTTGTCACCACTTGTTCCTCTAGCATCGAGCCGTTGAAAATCGGGTTACTGTCAACCTGAGCGGCAAGAACGCGGGTGTCATCGGCAAACTTCTGCGATGCAAACGAGTCAAGCTGGTGGCGTTGAATAGGCATTCAACCCTTTATGTGGTGGATGTGTTCTTTGCGACGATCATGTATGTGACGGTGCAGGACAAAAGATCCGCCGCAGCGGGCGTATCGGCTGAGAGAACGAAGAACTCCACGTAGGTGGTGCCCATCGTTTTGATCTGTATAATCACTTCCACGTCATCGGTCGCCTTGATCACCTGGGCGGTTGCAAACAAAATCGCTGGGAAACTTCTGCGAGAACGTGACGCGGTAAACGCCCGTCGCGGGTTTCGTGATCGGCCACGTGCTTGGAGCCCGAGACCAAGGTGGGATCTCCCGATCCATCCGTCGTGAAGCTTCCGCAAACCAGCGTGGTGCTCGGGTTTTGACTTACAACTTGGTAATATTTCTTCGATGCCATGGTGCGTTTTCCTTTCGATTCTAACTATTCAAACATTCCAAACACTTCGTCGTAATCGCCCTTGACGTCTTGGATGCCGGTGTAGCCCATGACATCGCGCTCTGTGGCCCGCTCGTCGATCTCTTGTTCAATCTTGTTTTTTAGAGCCATCAACTCGCTGGAATCGCTTTCGCCCTTGATGCGCACCTTGATGGCGGCATCGAGGATGCCGTACTCCTCCCAGCCGTTGATGCCATCGAACGTGTCCCCATCTGCCGTAAGAACCGTAAACGCCGGGATGTACCAAATCCTCGTTGGATAGACGCCATCGGGCGTTGGGTAGAGCCTGATGCTGGTGCGTCCGCGGAGCAGGTAACGGCGCGGCGCGGCCTGCTCGTCCAAGGTCATTGCCCATTGAGTGCAGATGCAGCCGCTCAAGCCTTGTGTAGCTCCCGCTATGCTGGACCTCCATCTTGATCAGCTTCCAAAACAAGGCGGGTAGCGTGTATTCCGCCGTCCCTGCCGCGGTGGTGATGGCGGTGGATAGCGTCAAATCATACGCTTCAGGGTCCGCCATGTAGGCCATCTCGTAGACCTTGCGAAGCCCAAGGTTGAGCCAGCGGTCAATCATCGCATTGGTGACAAATCCCGTATCTGGCTCATCGGCCAAATCCCGCACCTCTTGGCGCATTTGCGTGAGCGTGCGTGTGACGGCCATGGGCTAGTCCTCCTTGGAGCCGTACCCATTCATGCAAAGCTCTATCGTGCTCTTGAGAGCCTCGGCGATGTCATCGGCTGAGGCATTCGGATCTTTGACAAGCTCCGCGAACTCCTTGGCTGAGGCACTAAGTCCGTCATCCTCGGATTCGTCTTCATCGTGTCCCATAGGATCTTCCCCCTCGGCCTTGGCCTTTGGTTTGATCCCAAAACTAATCAGCATTCCCTTTGGCATGATCCCCCTTTTTCTCCGCTTAGGAGATGCCCCGGCAGGTGGCGAAACCTACCCGGGCCCCACATGACCACCGACTACGCTGCAGTCGGAAGCTTCACAACGCCATTGCAAATCAGCTTATCGCAGACCAAGTTGCCGCGATACACAAACCGGGATTCCGTCGCATCCTCATTGGAGATACGAAGGCCTGGCAAGTCATCGCCCGTGGTCAAAAGCCGAGGCGCTCTGCCTAGGCCCCACCACGTCCAGGTGTCCATGTCCAAAAGCCATGCATAGCCCCTTGGTACCTCGAAGTCCGCAAACGCCGTGTGGCTGCCACCAGGGCCATCTACGTACACGCCAGAAAAGCCGATGCCTGCGACCTCAACGGACGCTTCGCGGCGCCTTGAGTTGCCAAGCTCGGTTAGCAGCTCTGCATAGTCCTTGCTGTTCAGGAAGTAAGACCCTTTGATCATACGTCCCGCATGCAAGTGGACCTCTCCATCAAGCAGCTGCAAGGCTTCTTCGATGGTGCCGGCTGAGCCGTCCACGCGGATGCCAGCCAATCGCTCGGTATCCGCCGTTCGGTCCAGGCCGAAAAAGGCGGTGCTGGTGGGAGCCGTGTAAGGCACCCATGCCGGGAAACCCTTGATTTTCAAAGCCCTGTCCCCCTGGACAAAGAGATAATCGTTGGCGGTGAGGCCCGATATCTGCGCGGTCCAGTTGGAATCCGTGGTCAATACGCCAGTTGAGCGGTTGATCGCGGTTACGGTGGCGGTGCCTGATCGGTCGGTGCCGGAGCCCGTGCCGTCATAGTCCGATGCCACAAGCTCTTGCCCCACGTGGAAATGCACCACATCGAAGCGTGAGAGCAGCGTCAAGGCGGTGGTGGAGATGGAGCCTACGCGACCGACCGCGCCGCCACCGTTCTGCCATAAGCCGTGATGGAGCGAGTCGGTGATTTGATCGAACGCTGCATCGCCTTCGAGCTTCATCAGCTCGGCCAAGGCTTGCTCGCCATCGACCATCGCCGCTTCAATTTCCTCGTTCACCAGCTTGATGTTGGCGTAATCCGAAGCTCTGGTAACTGTGAACTCCCCGAACGCGCCTTCGCCGCGATTGGTTTGCGCATTGGCAAACGTGGCGCTCCGGCCTGTGGGGTTTGAATAACGCTGCACAACGACGCGGTTTTTACCGCCGAAGTCGGTGCGCTTTTTGACCATGGCCCATGCGGGTCCACCGGTCTTGTAGGAGTTGGTTTCAACTCCCGGTTTGTACATCTGTTTTAGAATCGCAACGCCTAAGTCAGCCATGGGCTACCTCTTGAGTGATTGGTTATGGTGCGGATTCCCCCTAGAAATCCGCTTTTGCCGCCTAATCACTCGTGGCGTCGGTAAACCTGACTCAGAGCCTTAGTGTGCGCTCATCCGTAGATTACCGGCTTTGATCGGCCAAAGTCAACGAGTTGTGCTACTATCGGACACGGGCGGATAGTTTTAAGCGATCAAATGCCGGCCGGCTTTTGTAGAAAACGTTCGCATAGCGAGAGATCCCGGGGCGTAGCGGCCCCGGGTCCGCCCGTTTATAATCAGGTCCGCTTCAGTGCGGCGATGGCAGCCATGGCCCTCTGCAGCATGGCCTCATCGGTGAACTCGGGCCTTTGGGCATAATCGCCGCGTGTCTGGCCGAGTTCCTCGGATAGGGTCAAAGGCTCCTCCAGGGGGCGGCGGGTTTTTTTGGCGGGCGGCTCGTCCCCATCGTCAAGCTCTTTCAAAGACTGATGGTATTGCTTGATTTGCCCCTCGATATGCTCGATGGCCTCCTTTGGCGGGATAAGTTCACCCGTATGCCGGGCGTGCTCCCGTACATAGTCGCCGATAATGTCCAATGGCGCCTTGCCTTGGGTCTTGGCAAACACCTGCAGATGCCTGTAGCTATTGCCATCAAGCAGGCCTTTGACCTCCGATTTGTAACTATTGGCCTGGCTCGAAAGGCTTTGATGCTCCCTTAGCGCCCGTTCCTGAGCCAACTCCTGCTTGATGGATTGGATTTCAGAAACAAGTTCATCGGGGATATTGGGGGGTTGCTCCTGAGCCTTGCCAAGCTTGCCGGATATATACGCTTGGGTGAGCGACGGATAGGAGATATCCAGGCCCTTGATTTGCCCTATTTTCCTTAGCCCATCGTCAAAGTGCCCCCGTTCAAGGTCCAAAAGACCTTCTTCGATGATGCCGTAGCGTGCGGTGAGTTCTTCTTCTTTCTTAGCCAGCAGGCCAGCCTGCTCCCTAAGCTGGGACTCGTGCTGCTCGAGGCGCTTACGCGCCCGGGCCTCTTGCTTGGCAATCCTGGCTAAGGCCGAGCTTAGCCTAGGCTCTTTTTGTTCGCCGCTACCAGCCCCTGGCTCAGCGCTCCCTTGTTCCCCTTGGGCGGTGTCGCCGTCCCCAGGAAGCTTGGCTTGGCCCTGAGGCCGCTCGGTGGGTTTTCCTGAGCCTTTTTGTACGTCCCCGGGCTCAACTTCTCCCCCGAGGCGTGGATCTTTCTCGATGATGTCTTTTGCTTTTGCATAAATGTCCCCTGTATCGCCATCAAGAACTGAAGGCGGCTGCTCGAACGATTTGGGTTGTGCTCCTGCTTGGCCCCCGTCATGCGGCGGCGGCGATCCCTGCTGCTGATCCGTCAACTCCGGCTCCTGCTCCTGGGCCTGCTGCTCCGCCCATAGGCTGATTCATTGACGCTTCAGCCTGTCCCCTTTGAATGTACTCTATAGCTGCATCGTGGAATTCACGCAATAAGTCCAAAGTTTCCTCTGGCTCCCGATCAAGCCTGGCTCGGTGCAAACTCGCGTTCGCAAGCTTGGCTGCAAGAGCATGGTCATCGTAGGGCGTCGGCTTGATGGGCTCTTGGTCCTCGATGATGCGTTCCAGGGAATCTAAGATGACATCGAGCGACGCGAGTTCAAGGTTGATGTAACTGTCAGTATCTGGGATATCGAGCAGATACTGAGCAAACTTTTTGTCAATCACGCCCATTTGGATCCAACCCTGCACAATAGCTTGCCTGCCTGCGGGCTCATTGGGAAGCGAGCTTATCGGCATCACCTGCATTTCGTAGGTGTCCGATTCCATGTTGATGTCGGACCAGTGCAGTTTTTTTACGTACTTGGCGCGGCGGCGCTGCACAAGCGTTTTGACTTCGAGATCGACACCGTGCTCAAGCATGTCATCGGCCAAATCAATGTACTGCTCGCATGTGTCCATGTGGAAGTTTTCCCAGCGTTGCGAAACGGGCACAAAGCGCGAGGAGCCAAGGTCATTGTACACAAGCAAGGATTTGCCCGAGCCTGAGATACCCGCTGGGATTTGTGAGCTTGAAAAGAGCTGTGAAACGCCCGTGGCCTCAAACCCGCGTTGCCATTGCCTTTCAAGGTGCTGGTAATACTCGGGGTGGGATGTGGCATAGACCCTGATATCGGGCGCGATCGAGCCCGAATAAAGCACTCGGTCAAACTCGCGATTGGTGTACTTGGCCTGCACCTTGGCCCCTCGGTGCTCCACAATCACCGGCCGTGAGCCAAGCCGTAGCCTAACGTGGATGTCCATGAGCATGCGGTTGATTTCTTGCTGAAATGGCCGAGCTTCTTCCACCAGCCCTTGCGACCAATAGCCCGTGGAGCATGGCGACCAAGAAAAGCGAGTGAAGGGAAACTTTGCGCGGTTGTACCTGTGGGCATCGATGAGGCCGCCATCGGCTTGGATGACGTGCAAGCCATCTTTGGCATCGGGGCTCGATGGCAAATGCCAGGCCTCAATGAGTTCAATCATGTCCGAATAGGGGTTTGTACGCCCGGAGTTCGAGTCTAAAAGTTCTTGGTCCATGTATGGGGCGGAGCTTGTGATAGCCTCTTGCGCCCCACTTTTGCCCTTGAACATGTCAAGCGCGACGTGCCTATCCACCAACATGGTGCGCATCATGGTGCGTGGGTTGCCCTTGTAGGATTCCCGCGGGTCCACGAATAGCTCCCAAGGAAACACGCGCTCAGAGACAATGATGCCGTGTCTTACGCCATGATGCGCAAAGATGTCACCGTACAAGGCGCCATCCCTGAAAAATGTGGTGCCATCTTGGTGGATCCTATTGGTGCGTAAAAGACTATACAGGCCTTGTTGTAACTTTTTAGAGCGCCGTCGCATCCCCGCATCGGCATCGGTGGTGAGCACATGCGGTGCTGGCCGGTTCTTTCCGACCTTGGCCGTGGAGGAATCCACCAGGGCCTTGGCCAGGTTCCAGCGCACCCTATCTTGAGACATCACGCTTTGCACCGCCTGGATAGGGTCTGCGGCTGAGCGATAGTAACTTACGGCGGATAAGCCAGGGGTCGAGCGCCCGGCATACATTTGCAAATAGCGATGATAGTTCTGCAGGCGGGTTTGATCATCGGACCTGATCCCCGTGAACATGTCTTTGATGTGGCGATGTAGATCCCCTTTGGGCTTTTTCCACCACGGATCTGATGTTTTGGTAATCATCCGGCGCTGAAGGTGTCTAGCTCATACTCGCGTTCTTTGAGCTTTTGTAACAACCCCTCTGCGTCCAACTCTGCAGTGTCATCGAGCGCCAAGCCCGGCTCCTGAGCCACCGAGAACTCCGCGTCGATACTCCCCACTCGTAGCTTGTAAAGCTTTGTACCATACGCATCCACGATGGCGCAAAACGCTTCCTTGTCCGATGCGACATCACTCATTTTCACCGTCCTGTAAATCGCGGTTCATTTCCCTTGCGGTATCTGAAATGGCCTCGACGGCGTCAAGCATGCCGCGATAGTAGTCTCGGTCTGCCGTCTTATCAAACCGCCTAACCGTCGCCTCGTAAGTCCTTAGCCAGTCTCTAAACCTGCGCCAGCGTGGGTCCTTGACACCTAAAGGCCGGCTTTTAGGCATGGCTAGCCATTTTTCTTCGCAATGGCTCTTAGCACCACAAATGCCCCAAGTAGGCACCACGTAAAAAGGATGACCAAGATCAGCTCCCCAACGTAGGTGCTCCACGGAGTCCAGCCACCACCGTCAGTCAAAGGCATCCTCCATGTCCTCCTCTTGCTGCGCGATAAGCTCGCGTTCTTCACGCGCTATTTGCCGCCGCTCAATCTCTTGGAAATACTCGTCTGAGCCAGGAGCATACGGTTGTTTTTTTCGCTCGGCAAGCTCCGGCCATAGCTTCCTGAGCGAGTAAAGCCATGCATCGGTCCTGTGATTGTCCTGTCCCTTTTCGTTGTCCGTTCCGTGTTCGTTCCAGGTGAGCCTTGCGCCTTCCTCGATGAGCCCCTCGCAACGGGGCCCGTAAATCTTGATACGGTTTTGCTCGAGCGCGCCTATCACGAGCTTTCGATAGCCAAGCTTATCGGTCTTTTGCGCAGCCTCAGCGTTGATGCCGTGCCTTTGCTGCATGTCCATGATGTAGCCTTTGCCAAGGCCACCTGCGTCCACGACGATTTCCATCGCGCCGTACCTTTCTTGATACGCCTTGGCGATGTCCGATATCTCCCCTGGAGCTAAGCCTGCGAACGCTTCGGCCTCGATGGTATAGAGCATGTCTTCATCGTCACGCACGGCATTGAGCACAAAAGCGGTGGTGGGCTTGTCTTCACGGGTGCCAAGGTCCACTCCCAGGCAGTAGTCTATGGTGGCCTCGTCCCAATCCTTGGGGAGTTCTTCGATGATGTGGTGAGCCTCGATGGGGAACATGCGCCCTGAGATTGGCACAAGCCACTGGCCGTCTAAGAGCTGTCGCAACGTGCGAGCATCCATCTTTTGAAGCGATCGAACATACTCCTCACGGTCAATGAAGCGGTTATCCTCAAGCTTGGCTGGTACAAAGATGGCATCGTCCAGCTTGGTTTCTGGGTTCAAAAACCGGTCATGCACCCATTTTTCACCCACGCCGCCTGGGTTTGTCGCGGCTCGCATGGCAAGGGGCACCGAGATACCTTCTGCGCGCCTGAGCCGTGAGAACATGAACGTGTACTGGACCTGCTCAAACTGCGTCAGTTCATCGAAGTAAATGCGCTGGAACTCTGCCGACTGGTAACGGTAGCGGTCGTTCTTGGAATCCATGTAGCCGAAGGCCACCGTGGATGTACCTTGGCCCGTTGGGATGACATAGCGCTTGTTGCGCTCGTCCCACCTAGCCGCCGTGTTCATCAGCCATGCACGGCATCGCTCCATGAGCGCCTGCGGCAACATCGCGTCGGTGTGCGTACGGCGGAATAGGATGCAGGCGTATCCAGGGACGTGCGCGTACCTTAGGGCATCCATGAGCAAACAGTCGGATTTGCCGCCGCCTGCGGCTCCGCCGTACAAGGCCTCTAGCTCTGTGAGCGCCAAGAACTCCGCTTGTTTGTCCTGGGGCTTATGCGGGATCAGCTCCCATCCGTCTTTGATGCCGCTTTGGGTGCGCTCTTGATTGACGTAAAGAGCCCTTAGCCAGTCATCGGATCTGAGCACCTAGTCAGAGACCCGAACCCACGCCACCGAACTCCAGGGCAAGGCGTACCTGGCGCCCTTGCCGCCCTTTTCCTGGACGGTCACGGTGTCGCCTTCCTTGCGCATCTCAAACTCGCTTGAGCGCAGCAGGGTAAGATGTTGGCTTTGCTGCGCCCTTGGGATCATGATGGCCTGGGTAAGGCGCATCTCCTTGATCTGGGGCTCGGTTTTCAGCGCTTTGACTTTGCTGCTTGTCGGTTCCATCAACTCCTCCATTGTTTGTTATTCCACGCATCCCCTGAATAAAGGGGCCAAGCATCGATAGTAGCTAAAGCCAAGCTTGCGCTTGTGATGCAGCCACTGATTCTTCCAGTGCGTGTCGAGGTATGGTGAATAGCACTGCAGCTCGGGGAACTCCCCTAAAAGCCTGGTGGCCACCCCGAAGCGCCTTAGCGCGTGCTTGATGTATAGATAATGCAAGCAATCGTCCTCAGCCACGATGTAGCCGATGAAAGCTCCGTCCGAAAGGGCCATCTTGACGGTGGCCTCTTGGAGAATGGCTTTGATGATGGCTTGCTGAATAGGGTAGTAATCGTCCCTGGCCGAGTACTTAGCAAGCCGCGTCAGCTTGTAGCTCTTGAGCCACGAATCCAGGATGAAGTTTTGGTGCTCCTCTGGGGCATAGTCCACGATGTCAAAGGATGGCTCGTGGTTGTCACTCAGGCTGCGTCATACCACTCGTCATACTTGCACGTCATCCTAGCCTCCGCCCGGAAAGGGTGGAGCAGTCACCCCCAGGGTCAGATAGCGCTCAATGTTTTTGTATAGCTTCTCAGGTGCGGTGCTCCCGTCGTATTGGGACGGGAAATAGTAACACTCGGCATCCTCCGCAATGTAATGCGGGCACTCGTTCGCCCCAAAACCGGAATAAAAAACCTTATCCAAGATCGGGTTATCAAAAGAAATAAGATCGGCTGCAACCACCACCTCCACTGGATCCACTGTTGTCCCATCTGGCCATTCGAGCTTCGTGCCAACGATTAGGATACGCCCCGTGGTCCAGTCAAAGCCGGTTCTTTCCAAAAACCCTCGCAGCGTTGTGTTGTCACTCATTCTTCATCCTTTTTGTCTTTGTCCCCGCTCGGCAATGCCAGAGGCTTTGACTCTAGCTGCTCCTCAATCAGGGCTTGGACCACCTCATGCCCCAGGGTTTGCAGGATAATCGGGATAGCGCCCATGGCGACTTCCTCAGCCGGGGCCCCTTCCATCTTGCGCATGGCGAAGTGCTGAGGCATCAGCCGCTCAAGCTGCCAGGCCTTGTTCTGCCATAGCTCCTTGCTTTCTTTGGCCCCGTCCAGCTCCTCGAGCTTTGACATGGCCCAATCGGCTTGGGCTTTACGCACCCTGTGCATGTACTCCACGTATTCGGGGCGGCCCTGTTGCGCCTTGTGAATCCAGCGGTAGTGCGTGACGGGATTGATGCCCACTGACCAGCACGCCATGGAGATGGGCGCGCCCTTACGCACCATCTTGATGATGGCCTCTGTGTTCTTTGGGCCGAATAGAGGCTGGATTTGCTTGCCTCGTTGCCCTGGGTGCAATTTTGATGCGCTCATAAGACCTCCGCGGCGCTCGAAAGACGCATGTGCGGCATCAAGATGGACCCTAGCGGGTGGAACATCACAAAGAATAGCGTAGCAGACGCTAAGGGTGCCGTCTTTCCCCTGACAAGGATGATGGCGCTGGCATGGGTGGGGCTTTTGGCCTTTTGCCCCTGGGCGTCCTCAAACTGGATGCGGCGCTTGGGAATGCATAGGTAGTGATTGGTCATGGGATTGGCGCACTTTTGCGAGGATTGGAGCTGTTCGATGGAGAACGCCAAGAACATGGCGACTTTGATGTGGCCCTTGTCCAGCTCCTCGGTCAGCTTTTGCCAGAACATCAAAGGTTGTGACTTGTTGCCGTCTTTGCCCCCGCCGGGGGGGTTACAAAAGACCACGCTCGGATCCTCTGGGCTGCCCCATGGCTTTGTCAGCCCATCGGCCTCCTCGGCGTAATACTTGCGCGCCTGTAGCCTTTCGTTGCCGAAGGGGTCTGAGGCCGGGTCTAGATCGATGGTTCCCATGACGGCCTTGGACCGATCGAGGATGTCCATCGGGGTGTACCAGTTTTGGCTCTGGCTAGAGTGTTTGGGGTTGGTCATCCCGCGGTCTCCTTACGCTTTGGGTATCTCCGAGGCTCCTGGGCCCACAAGCTGAGATAGATGGGCCCGGCCTGGTCCTCTTTGGTCAGCTCATGAATGCGGCATTGGGTGGGCATGGACGGGGCCATGCGTCCTCGGATGATGCGCCTTGTGCATAGCTCATCGAGGATCAAGGCCTGGGCGAGCCGAGCCACGGTCCAGCCCTTTTTTCGCCACCACTTTAGAAACCGCTTGTGGCCCTCGCTCACGTACGGGACCCAAGTCCCATCTTTCGGGGCCCTCGGGGGAAACCCCCACGGCCCCCGGGGGGGCCCTGGGGGGGGGGGGGTTTGCGGGGGGGGGGCCCCGGGGCCCGCGTTTTGGGGGGGTTTTGGGGGGGGGCGCGGGTTTTTTTGGGGCTTTTGGCGGGTTGTTGGGGTGGGGGGGGGGGGGGGGGGGGGGGGGGGGGCGTTCGGGGTTCCCCCGGGGCCGGGGGGTTGGTTGGTTGGGGGGTTTTCGTTTTTCAAGGCGCCCGGCCCCCGGTCCCGTTTGGGTTTTTCGCCGGGCGGAGGGGGGGGGGGGGGGCCTTTGTTTTGTTTTCTTCCGGGTCGGGGGGGGGGGGGGGGGGGGGGGGGAAGAAAAGGGGGGGGCCCGTCCCGGGGGGGGTTTGTTTTGGTGGGGGCGGCCGGGCGAAAAACAAAGAGGCGGGCCGGCGGGCCCCGCTTTGGGGGGTTTTTGTCCGGTTGGGGGGGGGGCGGGGGGGGGGGGGCGGGGGGGGGGGGGGTTTCCCGGGGCCTTTTCCGGCCCCCCCCTTTGTATTAAATTGGCGGTGGTTCACGCTTTTTTTTTTTCCGGGCGTCTCTTTTTTGGTTTTTTGTAATTTTTGGTTTTTTTTTGGCGGGCTTTCTCGGTGTTGGAAAGGCCCGGGTTGTTTTGTGGGGGGGGTCGCCCCGCGGCAAGTTCCCCGGCGGGGGCGCTTTACGGCCCCGCGGGGGCCCCCATTGTTTTTTGCGGCGATTTTTTTTTGGGGGGTTTTTTGGGAATGGGGGGGGGGGGGGGCCCCTTGGGGGCGCCTGTAGGAAAGGGGCTGGTTTTGGGGGCTTTTTTTTTGGGAGGGGGCCCCGCTGTCCATCATAAGTCCCAATCAATCACCTTGATCGGTCCTTTGTCCCAACTGTTCGAATGTATCTCGATGATGGAAGCTACCTGCCTTCCTGGCATCCTTGAGCCGTGCAAAAGCTGAGAGAGCAGCGAGCGGCTGATGCGCATCCGCCTGGCTGCATCGGTGATGCTTAGATTTTGCTCGTCAATCCAGGCCCTAAGCCTAAGCCTCGCCGCTTGTTTTGCCATGCTCCTTCACTCCTTGCCCATATCTAGCACCTTCACGCATACCCTGGGGTGCTCTTTGTCGTAATGCCTGCTCTTTATGCTGGCGCATACCTGCTTGTCGTTGTCGTAGACCACCCCCTGCATCCCATCCAAGATGGATTTCTCCAGATTGTCGAGATCTCCTGAACGCTTGTCACGGTAATAAATGTCCAGCTGTACCTGGTACTCGCTTGTTTTGACCCATTTGCGATTCGCCAAGACCGCCGCAAGCGCGCAGCTGCCCACGTGCCTTTCGTAGGCCACGGTCTTTTGGGGCGTGTAAAACCGACCCCACCGGCCCGCTCTTGGCCTGGCCTTGGGCACCGGGGGGCCAGGGATTTCAAACATCAGCGCTTTCACGGCGAACTAATGCCCATCTTAGTCTATGACCCCGTAAAGAGAGCGCCAACTTGGCCATGAGCAAGGCTGCTGCCTTGGCCTCGGTGTAGCTCCCGTAGGTTGAGACGCTGCCTGCAACCGTGACTTCGTAGCTCCCTGGCCCCAGCCGCTCGATGCCAATCGGTAGCTCGTATACCCCCAGCACATGAAGCCCCCTTTTGCTCATGCGGCCCGCCTTTGCGCCCGCATACTATCCACCATCACTTGGCTATTGCAAAGCGCTTGGCCAAAGGTTTGGAACGTCGTGGCCCTTGTTGCCTCAGCCGACACCACCATCACAAACCATCCCGCATCCACCAGCTCGATTTTCACCGCCACACCATCGATTTCGTATGCGCACCCTTTGATCATTTGCATTCCCCTTTTGTTTACAGTTGTG
>JADJVC010000020.1 GCA_016710685.1 Flavobacteriales bacterium
TGAACCCAAGAAGGTCGTGAGCAAGGCTGAGAAACATTGCGACATTTTTTCAAACAATCATTCAATACACAAAACCCAATGAGCGACAAAAAGGAAACACCCAAGCCACCTGCACCAAGGCCACAACCACCAGCGCCAAGGCCTGGCGAACCGGTCAGATCCAGGAGAACCAAATTCCAAAGTATCAAGACCCACCACCACCGCCACCTAAGAAGGATAGTAGCCGTCAATGTCATGTGACAGTGGATGGTAAAGAAGCCCGTGTTGCTGGGAAGGTTGGTGTGAATGCGTAACAAAATTTGAGATGATGTGAAACCCAACCACTCTCGGCGCGCAGCTGGAACAAAGCACGCGGTTGCGGCAGGCGGTGTTGAAACGGGCGTTTGAGGGAGGTTGGTGTAAAGCGATGAGGACATGAAGGACGAAATCGAGCTACTATGGACAGGATTGAAGATTCGCGTAAGAGGACACATTTACTTCGACCTTCTTCATCGCTTGGGTGTTTTGGAACTGGAAGGCGATACTCTACATCTTCTATCCAATGAATTTGGATAAATGGGACCTTACAGCGCGAATCTCTTTCATTGAAGGGAGCATCTATGATACGGTTGATAAGGCATGGCGTATGCTCGCTTGGGGCCCTGTACTAAGCGCCCTGTTCTTCCTTCTGATACTCCCTCTTGTGACCAACTGGGTGGATAAAGTCTATCAGGACTACCTGATTACACGGAGGAAGAACCAGATTAAGGCGCAGTCAGAATTGATGTTTACCCCAGAAGAATTGAACGACATTACTGCGGAAAACCGCAAGATGCAGATCGAACTTGACCAGCTAAGGACTCAACATAGTAATCAAGGCATGGACCTTTATCGAATGCGCCAGGATACTCAGCAACTGAAACATGAGAATGGAATCCTTCGCAAGCACATAGGTCCAGAAGACATGCATAAGGCAGTCGGAGAAGGTGTTCGACGGACAGTTTAGAGGTTGCACCATGGACGCTGTGCCACTTTCCTTTGATGAGATCCGGGACTGGGAACAGTTCCAAGAGTTGGTAGCGGAGTTCTTCCGAACGTGCGCATCTGATGGCTCGCTGAACGTCACGGAGGTACAAGCCCTTGTAAGTGGGCGTGGGCCAGATGGAGGTTGTGACATTGAAGTGACCTTTTCGGATGTCCGATGGCATCAAGCCCTTCCAGAAAGTGGATCGTGCAATGCAAGTTTCATACTGATACGGTTGGGCTTCCGGAAATGGCCTCTGGAAGCGTGTGGACTTGCTTCACCAGTACAACGCTGACGGCTACTTGTTGATTTTGCCGTCACAGCCTATCATCCCGCTTGACCGACCGGATGAAGGCGATGGCCCAATCCTGCAGACAGGGTCGATCATATTGTTGGTGGTCCGGCGAAGAATTCATTCAGCGTATCCGGTCAAAGCCAACACTTGTCGAGCACTTCTTTCCCCGTTACCACCAGTTCACTCTGGAGCGCGAGCGTACCCAATTGCCCCCGACCCCATGAAAGCGTTCTTGTCATATTCACTGAGCGATACTCAGGAGTACGTGGTCACAATTATGGCGCGACAACTGGAGAAAAAGGGATACACCTTAATAACGCACACAGGAACACCCTTTGGGTTGAGTTCACTGCATTCGACCCTAAGGGATGCAGCCTATTCATTGGCGTTATCACTCAACGAAGCAATGAGTATGACCGAGTGGTCAACGAATACAACCAAGCCGATGCCTGGCAGATACCTTCTTTACTGCTCTTCGAGCGCCCCGTACCACAAAACGCTGGTGTGTTCGACCACCCGAATGTGGTGGTTTTCGATAGCCACAACCCAAATTCCGCACTTGAGCATGTCCGGAACCGGATCGCATGGGCGCGTTCGCCGGAGACCAAGAGCGATGACAATGGGGCGTGGATCCTTGGGGGCGCTGCTTTGCTGGCATTGATCGCGTTGCTATCCAGCAAGAAATGATCGGGCAAATCCAAAGGCATTCCATCCAGCAACCGCTGACCGAAAGCCTCCATGATATTGTGAAAGATTCGGACTATCCGGGTGGTGTGATGGAAGATCGGAGCGGACGGATCACGGGTGCTGGTTTCTTTCCTGGCTCCACAGGAATGGTCGAAGGAATTAAGGCACTAGGAGAAAGGCGGGTGATGGTTCTCGGTCAGGGACAGGATAACCAAAGGGTCACGACAGGAGTGAGAAGAAAGGTAACGAGCTCGACTCCAAGACTTGGACGAACATGACGGACCTTTCGGCAAAGCCAAGGTCGACATGGAGGTTGTTTCTTCACCAACTTCATTATGGGCGTGCGTGTGAAGAGCAAGTGGAATACGGGCTCCTCCCCGGCCTTGGCCCATCCGGCGTTCATGGAAGCCTGTTCGGCGTTCTTCATTGAACAGCTCAAGGCGCAACAGCCCAAGGTCATTCTCTGCCTGGGTATGATCCCTTTCAAGTTGCTCTCACTCGTTTCCACTTCCCTGCTCTTCAAATCGATCGGCGTGGAGGGCTTCAGGGATCTGGAGGTTCGTGAACTACTGGTGATTGATGATGTGATGTTTGATGCGCTGCCGGGCAAGCGTTTCATTGTGGGCCCACTTTGCCACCCCGAGCTATAGCGCCTGAAGGGCGAGTCGCTTTCAAAACAGTGCCGTCAACTTCCACGGGGAACCACCTGTTGCAGTGATGGCTGCGCTGGCGCTATACCTTAGATTAGCATCCCCCTCATTCTGCCCTCTGAGCGATGAACGGCGGACTCCCTCTAACCCAGCGGGTCAAAAGTGGGAATCGCCATTTGCGGCACGCGAAGTTGCGTCAGGGAAACGACCAGGAGGGCCCGCGTTAAAGAGCACTTCCTTGGCGCATCCGACGTTACCAGCACTTTGCGTTCACATTTCCTTTGGTGTAAGAGTTTTACCTTAGGTTCACGGCCATCAGCTTCCGCCAATCGGATGCATACCAACAGGTTACTCCCAAGTGTATTTTGGCGGAGGACCTGCTCACGCTAACTGCTGGATTATAAGCCATGACCTCCACCGCCATCGTCAACAAAGTCTGGAACTTCTGCCACACCCTGCGCGATGACGGCGTGGGCTACGGCGACTACCTGGAGCAGCTCACCTACCTGCTGTTCCTGAAGATGGCCGATGAGTACAGCAAGCCGCCGTACAACCGCGACACGCACATCCCCAAGAACTTCAACTGGGAAAGCCTGCGCGGCAAGAGCGGCGCCGAGCTGGAAAGCCATTATGTGAAACTGCTGGACGAGCTGGGCAAGAAGACCGGCATGCTGGGCGACATCTTCGTGAAGAGCCAGAACAAGATCACCGACCCGGCCAAATTGCACAAGCTGATCCAGCTGATCGACGCCGAGAACTGGGTGCTGCTGGGCGCCGATGTGAAGGGCGACATCTACGAGGGCCTCTTGCAGAAGAACGCCGAGGACACCAAGAGCGGTGCGGGCCAATACTTCACGCCGCGCGCCTTGATCCAGGCCATGGTGGAATGCGTGCGCCCCGAGCCCATGAAGACCATCGCCGACCCGGCCTGCGGCACCGGTGGCTTCTTCCTCGCGGCATCGGACTACCTCACCAGCCACCACAAGCTGAACAAGGAGCAGCTGCAGTTCCTGAAGTACGAGACCTTCCGCGGTTGGGAGATCGTGGCCAGCACCGCGCGCCTCTGCCTGATGAACCTCTTCCTGCACAACGTGGGGGACATGGACCACGAGAGCCCCATCATCCGCGACGACAGCTTGCGCGCCACACCGGAAAAAGGCTTCGACTACGTGCTCACCAATCCGCCCTTCGGCAAGAAGAGCAGCACCACCGTCACCAACGACAAGGGCGAAGAGAAGCGCGAGGCGCTCACCTACAACCGCCAGGACTTCTGGGCCACCACCAGCAACAAGCAGCTCAACTTCGTGCAGCACATCCGCAGCATCCTGAAGGTGGGTGGCACTGCTGCCGTGGTGCTACCGGACAACGTGCTCTTTGAGGGCGGCGCCGGCGAAACGGTGCGCAAAGAATTGATGCGCAGCACCGAGCTGCACACCATCCTGCGCCTGCCCACGGGCATCTTCTACGCGCAGGGCGTGAAGGCCAACGTGCTCTTCTTCGAGAACAGGCCCGCCAGCAAGACCGCCCAAACCAAGGAGGTGTGGATCTACGACTACCGCACCAACATCAAGCACACGCTGAAGACCAACCCGCTGGCCTTTGACGACCTGAAGGATTTCATTACCTGCTATAACCCGCCGACCGGCACAAGCGGAAGGCAACGTGGAGCGAGAAATCACCCGAAGGCCGTTGGCGCAAGTACACCTACGCCGATATCATCGCCCGCGACAAGGCCAGCCTCGACATCTTCTGGTTGAAGGATGATAGTTTGGAGGATAGTGCTAATCTGCCGGAGCCGGGGGTGTTGGCGGCTTCTATCGTCGACGACTTGGAAGCTGCGTTGGAGCAGTTCAGGTTGATCGCGGAGGATCTGAAGTGAGATTCGGAGTTGTCAGTTGTCAGTTGTCCGTTTTCAGGCCGTGCAACGCCAAAGCGCTTCGCGACGGCGTGCTGCATTGGATCGCTTCGGCCGGCCGCGGGCAGCTCGCGGCAACACCTGAACAACGGACAACTAAGCAAGCAAAGTCACCTTTCCTCCCGGCGTCCTATGCTCCTGTGGGCTCAATCCCCCGCACTTCAAGCGGCTTTGCTTCAGCAGGTCATCCACGTTGTACACCCCGGTTGCCCTGCCTGCGCAGAGCACCAGTTTCGCTGCGGCTTCGGCATCGTTCCCGGCGCGGTGGTGCGCAAAGCGGATGCCGTGCATGTCGCACATTGGTCGCAGACCATAGCCTTTGTGGCCGGGCCACACGCGGCGGCAGAGGCTTACGCTGCAGAAGTAGCTGAAGGTGGGCAGCGACAGGCGGTGACTTATCAGCGTGCTGCGCAGCACGTTCATATCGAACGCGGCGTTGTGGGCCACCACTACGTTTCCTTGCATCAGCGGCATGGCATCTTCCCATACTTCCGCGAAGCTTGGTGCATGGGCCACATGTTCCGGGCGAATGCCGTGTACCGCGATGGTGAACGGCGAGAAGTACGGCCATTGGCGCGGCTTGATCAGCCAGTTGCGCACCTCGGCGACTTGGCCGTTGCGCACGATGGCGATGCCCATTTCGCAGGGGCTGTCCGGGTCGTTGGTGGCGGTCTCGAAGTCGAGGGCTATGAGGTTCATTGAGCGTGGAGAGAGTCTTACACCACAGAGGTCTTTTTGGCCGTAGACCTGTCCCGCCATGGCGGGAGGCGCAGAGAAATCGAAAGCGGTGATTGGTGGCTGTTGATTGGTCTTTGGACGCCTGCCTACTGCCGTCTGCCGCTGCCAACTGGCATCTTTCCCTTCATCAAAGCCTCACAACCTCCGCATCCGCGAGCGCATGGTACAACTTGTCCGCAGTGGCTTTGCCCACGGGTACCAAGGGCAAGCGCACATTATTCTCACAAAGGCCGATGAATTTCAGCACTTCTTTTATGCCTCCGGGATTGCCTTCCACGAAGAGCAGGGTGATGAGCTCAATGAGCTTTAGATGTTCGTGGCGCGCCGTTTCGAAATCGCCTTTTAGTGCGCTGTGGACGAGCTTTCCGAATTCCTCCGGCAGGCCGTTGCCGATTACGCTGATCACGCCGTCGCCGCCCATGGCGAGGATGGGGAGTGTGAGGGCATCGTCGCCACTGATGATGAGGAAATCCTTTGGGCGATGCTTGAGCAGCAGGCCGATCTGGTCGAGGTTTCCGCTGGCCTCTTTGATGCCGATGATGTTCTTGAAATCGCGGGCTAAGCGCAGGGTGGTCTCGGCGGAGACGTTGCTCATGGTGCGGCCCGGCACGTTGTAGAGGATGATGGGCCGCAGGCTCACGTGCGCCAGCGCCTTGTAGTGCTGGTAAATGCCTTCCTGCGTCGGCTTGTTGTAGTACGGACTTACGCTGAGGATCGCGTCCACGCCATCGAGATCGAAAGCGCCCAGTTGTTCAATAACCTCGGCAGTGTTGTTGCCGCCGATGCCGAGCACGATGGGCACGCGGTTGTGTACCACCTCGATCACTTGAGCGAGCAGCTGCTTCTTCTCTTCGAAGGTGATGGTGGCGCTTTCGCCGGTGGTGCCCATCACCACCAAGTAATCGATGCCACCAATGATCTGGTGTTCGATCACCTTGGCCAGTGCGGCATGGTCGATGGCGCCATTGGCGCGGAAGGGCGTGATGAGGGCCACGCCTAGGCCCGTGAACGGTGAAGACATGTTGCGGGTGGTGTTGGGCTAATTAAGTGCGGCCACTTTGGGCGCGTTGATCATCAGCAGGTATTTGTCCATGTTGCTGATAAGCTGGGCGAGGCTGTCGGCCCCGGCGGTGTCGATCATCATGTCCAAAAAGTGCGCGGACTTGTTGTTGAGGCGGCCCACCTTGAAGCGGGCCTGGCTCTTGGCCATGATGAACTGCAGCGGATACTCGTCGTGCAGGGTGAGGTCGATGAGGATGTCGTATTCCTCCGCGATGAAATTCTGCACCACATTGCCGTGCGGCACGCGGTACCAGTTGAGGTCCTTCTGGCAGAAGGCGTCGAAATTGAGCTTGGCGTGCAGGTAGTAAGGCAGCTCCTTTCCGGGGAAGTAGCCCAGCGCCATGATGCGGGTAAGGCCCAGGTCCTCCTTGATCTTCTTCACGTAGTTGCGCACTTGGGAATGTGCTTCTTCCTCGTGGGAATAGTAGATGATGCCCACCTTCACGGACATGGCGAGGTTTTTGGCCACGGGAAGGCGGTCCTTTTTGGCCTGCTTCACCAGCGCCCGCCGGCCGAACCAGTCCTTTATGCCGTCCAAGAAGCTCATGCGTCGATCATGGCTTGAAGTTCATCTTCAGCGATAACAGGCACGCCCAGTTCTTCGGCCTTGGCGCGTTTGGCCGGGCCCATGTCGGCGCCCGCCACCACGTAGCTGGTTTTTTTGCTGATCGAGCTTCCCACTTTTCCGCCGTTGTTTTCGATGGCTTCCTTGATGCTGTCGCGGGTGAAGTTCACAAATACCCCGGACACTACAAAGGAAAGGCCTGTGAGCTTGGTCCCGACCACTTTGTCTTCACCCGCCTCCACGGCCATTTGCAAACCGGCGTTCCGCAGGCGCTCCACCGTTTCACGATTGCCTTCCACACTGAAGAATTCACGGACGCTTTCCGCGATCACAGCCCCCACTTCGTCCACGGCAGTGAGTTCTTCCAGCGGCATGGCGGCTAATTTGTCCATGCTGCCCACGGCGCGCGCGAGTTTTTTGGCCACCGTTTCGCCTACGTGCCGAATGCCGAGTGCAAACAACACGCGTTCAAACGGAATGGCCTTGCTGGCTTGGATGCCGTCGATGACGAGCCCAGCGCTGCGTTCGCCCCAGCCCTTGCCCAGCGCGAGCAATTGGTCTTTGGTGATGTCGTACAGGTCGGCCACGTTCTTCGCCAATCCCGCTTGAAAAAGCGTCTCAATGGTCTCGCCGCCCAATCCGCCGATGTCCATGGCGCGGCGGCTGGTGAAATGCTCCATGCGGCGCGTGATCTGTGGCGGACAACCATGCTCGTTGGGGCAGTAATGCTGGGCTTCGCCTTCGTCGCGGACGAGCGCGGTGCCGCAGGCCGGGCAATGTTCCGGATACGTAACGGGTACGGCCCCTTCGGTCCGGCGGTCCAAGTCCACCGCGGTGATCTTGGGAATGATCTCACCGCCTTTTTCCACTTGTACGAAGTCACTGATGTGCAGGTCGAGTTTCGCGATCTGGTCCGCGTTGTGAATGCTGGCGCGTTTCACGGTGGTGCCGGCGAGTTCCACGGGTTCCAGCAAGGCCACGGGCGTAATGGCGCCGGTGCGGCCCACGTTGAATTCAACGCCGTTCAGCCGGGTGAATTTCTGTTCCGCCTGAAACTTGTAGGCAATGGCCCAGCGCGGGCTTTTGGCGCGCAGGCCGAGTTCTTCCTGCAAGTCGATGTTGTCCACCTTGATCACCACACCGTCAATGGCGATGTCCAGTTCGTTCCGCGCTTTGTCCCAATAGGCGATGAAGGCCATGATGCCGTCCAAGGAATCCGACTGTTCGATAAAACGCTTGGCGGGATCGGGCGTTCGGAAGCCCCAGGCTTGGCATTGCAGGATGTTGCCGTAGTGACTGCGCGTGGGCAGCGCGTCGGATTGCAACGTGTAGATGAAGTTCTGCAACCCGCGCTTGGCCACCGTTTTCGGGTCTTGCAGTTTCAGCGTGCCGGCGGTTGTGTTGCGCGGGTTTGCGAAGAGCTCCTCTCCTTCCTCCTCGCGCTGTTTGTTCAATTTTTCAAACTCTTTGCGGCCCATCAAAATTTCGCCGCGCGCCTCCAGCTCTGCGGGCGGGTTGCCGCGCAAGCGAAGCGGAATGGAGCGCACCGTGCGGACGTTGGCGGTGATGTCGTCGCCTTTTTCACCGTCGCCGCGAGTAAGGCCGCGCACCAACTCGCCGTTCTGATAGGAAAGGCTGATGGCCACACCATCGTACTTCAGTTCCAGGGTGAACAGGGTTTTCCCGTTCTCCTTCACGATGCGTTGAACGAATTCCTCCACTTCCTCGCGGCTGTAGCTGTTGCTGAGCGAGAGCATGGGCCAGCGGTGCGGCACGGTCTCGAAGTTTTTGGTGAGGTCGCCGCCCACGCGCTGGGTGGGGCTGTTGGGCGATGCGAGCTGCGGCCATTGGGTTTCCAGCGTCTCGAGCTCCTTCATCAGCAGGTCGAAATCGCGGTCGGAGATCACGGGCTTGGCGGCCACGTAGTACAGGTGGTTGTGCCGCTCCAACTCGTCACTGAGCTGGGCGATGCGCTTCGCGGCGTCTTCACGTTCCATTTCCGCAAAGATCACTTTCTGGCGCGAATGAAACGCGGATTTCCGCTGAGATCTTGCAACAATTCCATTCGGCTGAAGCCTTCAGTCCGGACCACTTCCGCCGTGGCCGGGGCATGCAGGTGGTGTGCCTCGAACCAAAGCTCGTCTTCCAACCCGGCAACTGGCGCGAAAGCTTGAGCGATGGCGCGGTAGAAGAGGTGCGGATCGGCGTTTTCCACGAACAACGCCAAATGCGGTTCGTGCAGCAGCACGTGCGGTTCCATGGTGGCCTTGTCCTGCTGCGGAACGTAGGGCGGATTGCTGACCACGAGTGTTCGGCCTTCCGTTCTTTCCGCAGTGAAAAGTGCGTTCAGTCCCGCTCCAAGCGCATCGCAGTTATTCCACGTTACCTCAAGTCCGGTGGCGGCACCGTTGCTGCGCGCCACGTCCAGCGCGACTTCGCTGATGTCGCATCCCGTTGCTAACGCCTGTGGAAACGCCTTTATCAGCGCTAATGCGATGCAACCGCTGCCGGTACAGATGTCGAAGATGCGCGCCGGCGCAACCGCTTGCGCGCGAACCACAAGATCCACGAGTTCTTCCGTCTCCGGTCGGGGGATCAGCACGCTGGCATCAACGCGCAACTTCAATCCATAAAATTCCACCGAACCAATGATGTATTGCAGCGGCTCGCCGGCAGCGAGGCGTTTCAGCACTTCGCGTGCGCGCGTACACTGTATAGTGGTGAGCATCGCCTGCGCGTCCACCTGCAACGGGTCTTTACCCAAGATTTCGCGGAAGGCAGCTCGCGTGATCGCCCTTGCTTCGTCTGCGCCGTGCAGCTCCAGCAAGCTTTCGCGGAACGTTCGTTCCAACTGCACGCAACACCAGGAGCTGTTTCGCCGTGATGCGCGGGGGGGGGGCAAAGACCACGTCGCAGAAGGTGGTCCACCGGCACGGGTCAGGAAACCAAACATCCGGATCATCAGCGCATCTTCGCGGCATGGACCACGCACACTGGATGCACCGCTGCCTGCAACTGGCCCGCAACGGCGCGGGGCTTGTAGCGCCCAACCCCTTGGTGGGCGCGGTGTTGGTGCAAGGCGACGCCGTGCTTGCGGAAGGCTGGCACCGAGCCTACGGCGGACCGCACGCCGAAGTGGAATGCCTACGCAACTTCGGCGAAGGCGAAATCCCGAAGGATGCCGTGCTCTATGTTTCCTTGGAGCCTTGCGCGCACACGGGTCTTACGCCGCCTTGCGCGGACCTGCTCATCGCGCGTGGCATCCCCAATGTGGTTGTCGGCTGCACAGATCCCGACCCGCGCGTTTCCGGTAAAGGCATTGCCAAACTTCGCGAAGCCGGGGTTGAAGTGACCGTAGATGTGCTCCGCGAAGCATGCCGTTGGCAGAACAAGCGCTTCTTCACTTCGGTGGAAGAACAACGGCCTTACGTTATCCTGAAATGGGCGCGCAGCATCGACGGTTTCCTGGACCAGCAACCGCGCACCGGTCGCGACGTTCAGCGCATCTCGTGCTATGCCACAGACGTATTGGTGCATCGCTGGCGCAGCGAAGAAGCAGCCATTCTAGTGGGCAGCAGAACGGTGGTGAATGACAACCCCAAGCTAAATGTGCGGCATGTCGCCGGGCGTTCGCCTATGCGCGTTGTACTTGACCGGGAAGACATCACGCCTGCGGACTCCAACGTTTACGACGGCAGCATTCCCACGTTGCTCTTCACTGGAAAACAACACGCTGAAGTGCCTGTTGAGCAGGTGGTGATCGGGGCCGGTGCCTCACCGTTGCCCGCGCTGTTGGCCGAATTGCACCGTCGAAAGATCCGCTCCGTTCTTGTGGAAGGCGGCAGCGAACTGCTGCAACACTTCGTGGCAGCAGGCCTGTGGGACGAAGTGCGGGAGATCGTCGGCGAGGCCGTGTTCGGCATCGGCACGCCGGCTCCCAAGTTGCCGGTGCCGCCGCAACGCAGCATAACTTCAGGCTCGGACCGTTTGCACTTCGCCACTCGCCACCATTCACCGGACGCGGCATGGCCCTAGTGATCATTGCGTCGCTGTTCGGCGCGGCGCTGTTCGTGATCTTCAAAGCGTGCGGTCTGCGGAATGTGCCCTTGTTGCCCGCCATCGTTGTGAACTATGGCGTGGCCTTTCTTCTCGGCTTGGCCGTTTCGCGACCGTGGCAAGTGGCCGACCTTCAGGTGCTGCTGCTTCCTGCAGCCATGCAGGGCGCGTTGTTCATCGCGCTGTTCCAGTTAATGGGCATTTCAAGCCAACGCACAGGCATCGCGCCAACAACAGTTGCAAGTAAAATGAGCCTCGCGCTCACTGTGGTGTTGATGGTGCTGGTGTATCGCGAACGGCCCGCTCCAATGGCATGGGCAGGCATCGCTTTGGCGATCGTGGGCGTAACACTTAGTAGCTGGGGAGGCAGTGGCCTCCGAACAAAAGGCCGTTGGTTGCTTCCGGTAATTTTCATCGCCAGTGCATGCAGCGACCTGCTGATCAATGCTTCGCAACGCGCGTATGTGGCACCTGATGCGGAAGGTGCATTTTCCACGGTGATCTTCGGCTTTGCGGCGGTCTTCGGTGTGCTGCATTTGGTCCTGAAAAAGGAAATCCCGCAGTTGCGCCTGCCGAAAGCGTGGATCGGCGGCACGTTGTTGGGCTGCGTGAATTACGGCTCCATCTACTTTTTGGTGATGGCGCTTTCGCGCAGCGGCATGGCTGGCAGTACGGTTTTTCCGTTGATGAACGTGGGCGTGATCTTGATCGGCACCGCGGCTTCGATCGTATTGTTCAAAGAGAAACTGCGACCGTTACAATGGGCCGGGCTCGCGTTCTCCGTGCTGGCCCTCACCTTCATCGTTATCGCGCAGCCATGAGCACGGACAGCTACTTCACCCTTGCCGGAGATAGCATGGAAGAAGTGCGCGAAAAGTCCAGCCGCTTCGTGGCTTATGCCTTCCCGATCGCGGACGCGGACACCTTCAAAGCGAAACTCGACGAGATCGCAAAAGCGCATCACACCGCGCGGCACATCTGCTACGCCTGGGTGCTCGGAACGGCAGGCGAGCAGTTCCGTTCGTTCGATGCGGGCGAACCTTCCGGCAGCGCGGGCAAACCAATTCTTCGGCAGTTGCAGGGCTCTTCATTAACCTTCTCCTCAATTGTGGTGGTGCGCTATTTCGGCGGAACGCTCTTGGGCAAAGCGGGTTTGTCGCATGCGTTCGCGGCAGCGGCAAAAGCAGCGCTGGCAGCGAACACCATTGTGGAAAAGAAAATTCTGGAAGAGCTCCACGTTGAATGCGGTTACGAGCTTGTGGAAGAAGTTAAACGCACGGTGCTTTCGTTGGAAGGCGAAGTGTTACACGCGGAATTCGAAGCCCGTTGCAAGCTGCACGTAGCCGTGCCGAAAGCTGCGGTGAACGGGCTGTTGGCGGGTTGGGCGCGAAAGGAGATCCAGGTGAAAAGAGTTTAGCCGCGGAGACGTTGAGAAATGCAGTTGGAGTATTCGGAGTTTCTGGTACAGGGTATCGAGTACTGGGTACCGGGACTGCCGACTGCTGTTGCCAACTGCTGCTGCCAACTGCTACTGCCGACTGCCACTGCCAACTCTTCTCCGCGCCTCTGCGCCTCCGCGGCGCCTTTCCTCCTTCATCTCCTCCCCTTCTCACCCATAAAACGGCGCCAGCAATTTCAACAGATCCTCCGGCGCGCGGCACGGCTTGTTGGTTGCACGATCGATGAACACTAAGGTTGTCAACGCTTCCGTTCGCAAGTCCCCGTTTTCGTTGCGCCCTTCGTATGCGAACTGAATGCGAACGGCAGGCAATGCAACGATCGTAGTTCGCACGGTGAGCAGGTCGTCGTAGAACGCGGGCTTATGGTAGGTGGCGTTGAGATCGCGCACGGGGAGCATGATGCCGTCCTCTTCCATGCGGCGATAGGACATGCCCAAACTGCGCAACGCTTCCACGCGTCCTACTTCAAAATACTGGGCGTACACGCCGTAATACACATAGCCCATGCGGTCTGTTTCGGCATAGCGCACGCGCAATTTCGTTTCGTTGCTGAACATGTTGCCAAAGTACAAAGCAGTGGGAACGAAATCCTGAATGAGAAAAATCCTCCGGCATGTAGCGCCGCAAAAGTGTTGCGTGTTGTGCTCGCAGGAAATGATGACCACCAAGTCGTTGAACATTCGGCTTCCTCCTTAGAAGCCACCGGGTTAGGTGCGAAACCGCTTGGAAAGCCGACCTTCGGAAACCCTTACTGGGCGCGGGCTGCGTATATTCGTGCAATTCCGCGAGCGATCGCAAAACATTTGATCCACGCAATAGCACAAAGACTTTTTTTTTCACCGTCCACCGCTCATATTTGCCACCCCGAAGGTCGAAGGGCCTTAATCGGAATACCGAACCACCCACCACCCGCCACCCACCCAAATCACCGCAACACCAGAATGAAGAAAGACCATGAGAAGATCTGGGAGCGGTGCCTCGATGTGATCCGGGACAACGTCAGTCAACAAAGCTTCAAGACCTGGTTCGAACCGATCCGGGCGGTGAAGATGGCGGACAACGTCTTGACCATCCAGGTACCATCGCAGTTCTTTTACGAATGGCTCGAAGAGCATTACATCGGGCTGCTGAAGAAGATCATCCGCAAAGAAGTAGGCGCCGAAGGGCGCTTGGAATACTCCATCATCATGGAGAACGGCCAACGGAGCGCGAACCCTTACACGGTAAAGGTTCCTACGAGCAACGCACGTGAAGTGAAGAACGCACCCGTAAGCCTTCCGATCGACGTGGCGAACAGCCCGATCAAGAACCCGTTCATCATTCCCGGTTTGCGGAAGATCAAGATCGAAAGTCACCTCAACGCCAACTACTCTTTCGAGAATTTCATCGAAGGCGATTGCAACCGCTTAGCGCGCAGCGCGGGGTTTGCCGTGGCGCAAAAACCCGGCGGCACCGCCTTCAATCCGCTGCTGATCTACGGCGGCGTGGGTCTTGGTAAGACACACCTCACCCACGCCATCGGTATTGAGATCAAACGCAACCACCCCGAGAAGACCATACTGTATGTACCCGCGGAAAAATTCACCCAGCAGTTCATTGAAGCGGTGAAGAACAACACCATGGGCGACTTCCAGCAGTTCTATCAAATGATGGACGTGCTGATCATCGACGACGTGCAATTCCTGGCAGGCAAGGAAAAAACACAGGACGTGTTCTTCCACATCTTCAACCATCTGCACCAGAGCGGCAAGCAATTGGTGATCACCAGCGACAAGGCTCCGGTGGAAATGAGCGGGATGGAACAACGCCTGCTGTCCCGCTTCAAGTGGGGCCTCAGCGCGGACCTGCAATCGCCTGCGCTGGAAACGCGCATCGCCATTCTGCAAAAGAAGATGTACGCCGAAGGCATCGATCTGCCGAAAGACGTGGTGGAATACTTGGCCTACAGCATCACCACCAACATCCGCGAACTCGAAGGGGCCATGATCAGCCTCATCGCGCAGAGCTCCCTCAATAAGAAGGCGGTGAACTTGGATCTCGCCAAGCAGATGATCGACAAGTTCGTGAAGAACACGGCAAGGGAAGTGTCGATCGACTACATCCAAAAAGTGGTGTGCGACTACTTCGACCTGCCGATCGAACTGTTGAAGAGCAAGACCCGCAAGCGCGAAGTGGTGCAAGCGCGCCAGATCGCGATGTACTTCGCCAAGCGCATGACCAAGAGCTCCTTGGCCAACATCGGTGCACACTGCGGCGGAAAGGACCACGCCACCGTGCTCCACGCCTGCCGCACGGTGAACAACCTGCAAGAGACCGACAAGCAGTTCCGCGGTTACTTGGAAGACTTGGAGAAGAAGTTGAGCATTCATTAAGCGCTTTTCCTACCAGCGAAAAAGCCCCGGACCGCTCCGGGGCTTTTTCATTTCGCATCTTCGCGGCTGCATGAAGATCCTCCTCGTATGTCTCGGCAACATTTGCCGCTCCCCCATGGCCGAGGGCTTGCTGCGTGCCAAGGTCATGGAGCGCCGGCTCTCCATCACCACGGATTCCGCCGGCACCGGCGACTCGCACTTGGGCCAAGCACCGGACCGGCGCGGCCAAGCGGAAATGAAAAAGCACGGCATCGACATCAGTGACTTGCGCGCGCGGCTTTTCACCGGCAAGGATTTCGAGCGCTTCGATCTGTTGTTGGCGATGGACAGCCAAAATCTGCGGGACATGCAGCGCCTTGCCCCATCGGCGGAACTCGCCAAAAAAGCGAAGCTGATGTTGGATTGGTCGCCTACGGACAAAGGCGGCGACGTACCCGACCCATGGTACGGCGGCAGCGAAGGTTTCGTAACCGTGTATGACCTGTTGGATGCTTCAATTGACACTTTGCTGAATGAGCTTGGAGACGTCCGATAAGCCGGTGCTTTACTTGCTCCCCGTGTGGCTGGGCGATGCGGGTGGTACGGAGTTGATGCCGCCGCAAAATCTTGAGATCGCGGAAAACACCACCCTCTTCTTCTGTGAAAACGAACGCACCGCGCGACGCATGTTACGGCGCATGTCCAAGACCATCAACCTGAACGCGATCGAACTGCACGTGCTGGACAAAGACAGCGATGCGGCCACGATTTCCACCTACGTAAAAATGCTGGCCAACCGTTCCGGGGCCATCATCAGTGAAGCAGGCATGCCGTGCATTGCGGACCCTGGCGCGCGCTTGGTGGCTGCCGCGCATGATGTGGGCATCCGCGTGGAGCCGCTCACGGGTCCATCTTCGCTCCTGCTCGCACTTGCGGGCAGCGGCATGAATGGGCAACAGTTCACCTTCCACGGCTATTTGCCGAGGGAAAGTGCACAACGCAAACAGGCCATTAAGAAGTTGGAACAAGAAGCCAAACGGAACGGTGGCGCACAGCTTTTCATTGAAACCCCCTACCGGAACGACGCAATGCTGGCGGACGTTATCGCCACTTGCGAAGGCGGCACACGTTTATGCATCGCGATTGACTTGGAACAGCCCGGCGGCAGCTTGAGAACACGGACGATCGCTGCATGGCGCAGCGCCGCACCGCAACTCGGCAAGCGTCCGTGTGTTTTCATCATTGGTCCGTGATGCACTGATAGTTACGTTCCACGGTTGTTTTAATCCCTCATCGTTTAGCTTGCGCCACAATCCCCCTTCCCCATGCTCAGCCTTCCCGCCAATACCGATCCCGTTTACATCGCCCCGGAGCAGTACAATACGATGGACCGCTTCTTCCTGAGGCTCATCAACGACAAACGCGATCTGCCGTTCATCCATTTGATCTTCAAAGTCTCGTTCAGCATTGTGCCGCTGGCCGCATTGTTGTTCGTGCCTGCCATCACCGGTTGGCTTTGGCTGTTGATCGCTGCCGTTTACCTCTTCGTCAACAACGTCACCTATAAAGGTCCGTTCGGCTTGATGCTGCATTGCTCCAGCCATCGGCCACTTTTCCGCAAGGAAGTAGCGCCGTTGAACTACTTGATCCCGTGGGTTCTCGCACCTTTCTTCGGGCAATCGCCGGAAACGTATTTCGCACACCACGTGGGCATGCACCATGTGGAAAACAACATGGAAGACGACGAAAGCAGCACCATGCCCTACCAGCGCGACTCCGGCAAAGGCTTCACACGCTACTTCTTCACCTTCCTCTTCACCGGCATTTATACGCTGGTGCAGTACCATTTCAACAAGCGCAGCAAGAAATTAGCATGGCGCACCGTGCGCGGCGAACTGCTGTTCATCGCCTTTGCACCGCGCTGTGTTTCGTGAACTGGCAGGCTACGTTGGTGGTTTTCATCCTTCCCTTCCTCGCATTCCGCTTGGTGGCCATGGCGGGCAACTGGGTGCAGCACACCTTCATTTGCCCGGAGCAGCCCGGCAACGACTACCGCAACAGCATCACCTGCATCAATGTGAAATTCAACCACAAATGCTGGAACGACGGTTACCACATCAGCCACCACATCAACCCCACATTGCATTGGACCGAGCATCCGAAATATTTCCGGGAGCACCTTGCCAAGTTTGCCGAGAACCGGTCCGTTGTGTTCGCGGGATTGAACTTTTTGGACATCTTCGTTATGCTGATGAAAGATGACTACGAAAAGATGGCATCGCACTACGTGAACGTGGGTGACGTATTCAAAAGCGACGAAGAAGTAATAGCGCATTTGCGCAGCCGGGTGGTACCCATTCCCTTTGCCGTCCCCACGGGAAATGTGGCCTACGCGGTTTGATCTTTTCCCACGGCATTCTTGAAATTCGCACAGCGAAACGACACGACTATGAGCGACGGTTACGTTAGGACGACAACGGAAGGCGGCATCGCCACGGTGACCTTCCACCACCCCAAGAGCAACAGCTTGCCCGCGGCCATACTGGGCGAAATGGCCAAGCAGATCTCCACCGCCGGTGCGGACAAAACCGTGCGCGCCATCATTTTGCGCAGCGATGGCGAAAAAGCGTTTTGCGCCGGAGCCAGTTTTGACGAGCTGGTCGCCATTGAAACAGAAGCACAGGGATTGACTTTTTTCAACGGCTTCGCGAATGTGATCAATGCCATCCGGACCGTGCCCTGCTTCGTTCTGGGGCGCGTGCAGAACAAAGCCGTCGGCGGCGGCGTTGGGTTGGCAGCGGCGGTGGACGTTTGCTACGCGCACGCATCCGCTTCTGTAAAATTGAGCGAACTCGCCATTGGCATCGGTCCTTTCGTTGTAGGCCCTGCAGTGGAACGCAAAACCGGCACCAACGCATTCGGCTTTATGACCTCCACGCCAGCGACGTGGCGCAGCGCGGAATGGGCATTGCGCAATGGGCTTTACGTGGAAGTTTTCGCGGAGCAGCAAGCCTTGGAAACCGCGATCCAAAAACACGCTACGGAATTAGCTGGCTACAGTCCGGAAGCCATGGCGGAATTGAAGCGCGTGATGTGGAAAGGCCCGGAGGATTGGGGCAAACTGCTTCCAGAATGCGCGGCGATCAGCGGCCGGCTTGTGCTTTCGGATTTTACCCGGAATGCGATCGCGGCGTTTAAGGCGAAGTGAAGGTTGGGTTTTGGAACGCTGACCGCGCTGCGCCGAAGCTTAGCGAAGGCGCAGTTGCGCTGGTTTTGGATCAGTGATGATTTGATTTGCTTGGTTGAATTTTAGTTTCTGGTATTGGGTATCGGGTACTGAGTACCGAGACGGCTGATCGGCTGCTGACTGCCACTGCCGACCGCAACTGCCGACTGCCGCTGTCGACTGCAACTGCTTTCTGCTCTCTCTTCTCCGCGCTTTTAACTGCCGTAGGCATGTCTCTGCGCACTCCGCGGTTAAACCCTTTCTCCCTTCTTCCCAGTAAAATCGCACTGCAATCCTTCTAACAACACGGAGGCTTCTATATTTGGTCGCGCTGCCGCAAACAAGTACCGGCGCGCATTGTACGCATGGCAACGAAAAGTGAACTGATCGCGCGGATGGAGGAAGTGCTCCAACAACCCGACGTGGAGCGCTCCGGCGAAGCAGTGGACACGCTGAAAGAAGCGTTCGAGGAATTGGTGGCAACGGAACAGGAAGCCGCGAAAGCTGCAGCCGCACAAGCTGAAGCCGAAGCCGAAACAGAGTCGGAGGAGGCACCTGCTGAAGAAGGCATTTATCCCCCGCCTGCCGCACTGCCACAGGTAACGCAAGTAGCGCCACAGCCCATCGAATCCGCTCCACTTACGGACGAAAACGACAAGAAGTTCAAGCAGCTTTTGGACGCCTACAACACGAAGGTGAACGACATTCGCCGCAAACGGCAGAAAGACGAAGCGGACCACTTGGCGCAGAAGCAGGCCATCATGCAGGAGTTGCGCGAGTTGATCTCCAACGAGGAAAACATCGGTAACGCTTTCAACCGTTTCACGGAGTTAGGCGAACAATGGAAGCACATCGGGCCGATCCCGCAGCAGAGCTACCGCGAGCTGCAGCACGACTACAGCCAATTGCGCGAGGAGTTTTTCTACCACATCCGCATCTACAAGGAACTCCGCGACCATGACCTGCGGAAAAATACCGCGTTGAAACAGGCGCTGGTAGCGGACATGGAAGCGGTGCAACGCGTAGACAGCGTGCGCGAAGCCGAAGAACTGGTGAAGGAATACCAGGACAAATGGCACCAAGTGGGGCCAGTGGTGAAAGAAGACCGCGAAGCCGTGCGCGACGCATTTTGGAACGCAACGCAAGTGGTGTACGACCGCATCAACGACCACTACAAAGCGCGCCGTGCGGAGAATGAGACCAACCTCGCGGCCAAGCAAGCACTGGTAGCCAAGGTGCATGAGCTGGTGAAACAGACCGAACAGGAAGAACCGCGCGACTGGAAAGTGCCCACCGATCAGGTGTTGGAACTCCAGAACGCCTGGAAAGCGATCGGCTTCGCGACGAAGAAGGACAACGAGCGCGTGTGGAAGGAATTCCGCGGCGGGTGCAACGCTTTCTTCGACCTAAAAAATGCGCATTATGCCGCGATCAAGGACAAATTCAAGGCGGTGCGGGTGAAGAAAGAAGCATTGATAGCGCAAGCCTTGGAATTGAAGGAAAGCACGGCGTGGAAGCAAACGGCGGACAAGTTGAAGCAGCTTCAACAGCAGTGGAAAGAGTCCGGCAGCGCGGGCCAGCGCGACGAGCACAAATTGTGGGGCCGTTTCCGCGAAGCCTGCGACGCTTTTTTCAAATCACGGCAAGACAACTTCGCGAAGCAGGACGAAGAACAGGCAGCACATGTAAAAGAGCGCGAAGACCTGATCACCCAGATCGAGAATTACGCGCTCACCGGCGACCGTAATGCCGACATCACCGCATTGAAAGCTTTCAGTGGGCTGTGGCTCAATGGTGGCCGCATCTCCCCGCGCGACCATGACCGATTAAGCAAACGCTACCGCACCGCGCTCGACAAGCAGTATGGTGGTTTGAAAATGAACGATGATGAGCGCCGGAAAATGGCGTTCAACGACCGCATGGAAGATCTGGCGGCTGCTCCTGATGGGAAAGAACGGATGGAGAAAGAGGCGCGCTTCGTGAAACGCAAGATCGAAGAGTTGGAGACCGAAGCGCGGCAAGCCGAAGAGAACATGGGCAAGTTCAGCTTCAAGAGTGCAGCAGGCGCAGCGATGAAAAAGGAAATGGAACGCGGCATTGAAAAGACCCGCGAACAGATCAAGCGACTGCAAGTCCAGCACAAGGAATTGGCAATGGGCATGCGCGAACCCAAACCAGTGGCCGCCGAAGGCGGTGAGGATGGAGCTTAGGAATGACCCCGCTACCGCCGCATTAAGTGCTCCGGCTGGGTCTGCCGGTGGCTTGGGGCGAGCAAGACCAGTTCGGACATGTGAACAACGTGGTCTACTTCCGATACTTTGAAAAAGTGTGGATGCATTATTTGGCGCGGATCGGTGTCCTCAGCTCCCACCGCGAAAGCGGGACCGGCGATCAATATTTAAGCGGATCTTCCATTAAGGATACGCGGTTATCTTTCGCCCGCTAAAACCCCAAAAACCACAAGGCACATGAGCATGATGAAGGAGTTCAAGGAATTCGCGATGAAGGGCAACCTCGTTGATATCGCGGTAGGTTTCGTAATGGGCGCAGCCTTTACGCGCTTGGTTACGGCCTTCACCGGCGGTATTGTAACGCCACTCATCAGCATGTTGACCGGCGACGTGAAATTCGACAACTTGAAGTGGGTGATCAAGAGCGGCGTGGCCGAAGTGAAGGATGCGGCGGGTGCAGTTACCGTGCCTGCTATCGAAGAGGTAGCTGTGAAATACGGCGAATTCCTTCAGGCCACCATGGACTTCATTATTGTTGCCTTCGTGATGTTCATGGTGGTGAAAGCAGTTAACAGCATGAAGAAGAAAGAAGAAGCGGCACCACCTGCTGGCCCGACGGACGATCAGAAGTTGTTGATGGAGATCCGCGACGCGCTGAAGCGATAAGCGGTTCCTACGAATTCACGAAAAGCCCCGGCATTTGCTGGGGCTTTTCTTTTTTAGTGGAGAAAGCGGTGCGTTCCTTCGGCATCGAACTGTACACCTGCCCCGGCAAACGTGCGTTGCAGCTCACCGGAACGCAATGCTTCCTGCGGCGTTCCCTGCCATACGCCATCCTTGCCGCGCAATAATAACAACCTGTCGCACAGGTCGAGTGCCAATTGCAGATCGTGGGTTGAGAACAGTACTGCGCGCCCGGCTTTTAACGCATTTTCGCGGAGCAGCCGAACAATCGCTGCGCGGTTCGGCAGGTCTAGAAAGGCAGTGGGTTCGTCCAACAGCATGAGCGGAGTTTCCTGGGCCAATGCGCGGGCGATATGGACTTTTTGCCGCTCACCGTCGCTGCAATGTTCCATGTTTCGCGTACGCAGATGCAGCACACCGGCCTGTTCCATGGCGCGTTCCACGGCTTCCGCGTCTGCGGCTGAGAAGCGCCCCCACGGTCCAGTCCACGGGTGCCTGCCCAAGCCTACAAGAGCTTCCACCGTTAGCAATGCCACGCTTGGCCGATGCGTGGAAACAAGCGCGATCTTCCGAGCCCGTTCCTTGGCGGGCATTGCATGGATGTTTGATCCAGTAACGAATGCTTGCCCGTCCAACGGGGCCTGCAGCCCGGCCAACGTGTTCAGTAACGTGCTTTTGCCCACACCGTTCGGCCCCAACAATGCCGTGAGCGAACCGGCGCGAAGTTGAACAGCCAAGCCTTCCGCCAGCCGGACCTTTCCGTGGCCTATCGCGAGATCCACGGATGTGAGCACCATTTCACCGCTCATGACCTTGTTCCCCAATTACGTCCACGGATCAAAACCCACAGCACCACGGGCACGCCCAACAGGCTGGTCACCACATTCAGTGGCACTCCGTGCATAGCCGGGAAAGCACGCAGCAACAAGTCACAAGCCAGTGCCAGCGCGGCTCCCAGCAATACCACGGCCGGCAAAAGCAGGCGGTGATCGGCGGTGCGAAAAAGTGCCCGTGCGACATGCGGCACGGCAAGGCCGAGAAAGGCGATAGGCCCACACCATGCAGTAATGCTGCCAGCCAGCACGCCTGTGGATGCGATCGCCAACAAGCGCACGCGTCCGGTAGCCACGCCCAATGCAGCGGCTTCCTGCTCGCCCAGCATCAACGCGTTCAATGGTTTGCCTAAGGTGAAGGCCACAGCTGCAGCCATCAGAACGGGAATTGCCAGCATGGGCAGGTCTGCCAGCGTGGTGCCGGCGAACGACCCCATACCCCAGAGCACGAAGCCTTTCAGTGCGCGCGCTTCACCGCTGGCCTGCAACAGGCTTGTAAATGCAGAAACGAAATAGCCTACCATCAGGCCAACAATGAGCAAGGTGGCGGCATCGCCGAGGCGGCGGTCCGCCAGCACGATGAGCAACAAAACGGCAAGCGCGCCGATCAATGCCGCCAACGTGGTCATCATTCCTGCGGAAACTGGAAGGAAGGACCACAGCGGTTGTGCAAGCACCACTACGGCCACGCCCAAGGAAGCACCGCTGGTAATGCCCAGCACGCCAGGGCCAGCAAGCGGATTGCGGAACACCGCCTGCATCAACAAACCGCCCACGGCCAATCCACTACCGGCAAGGATCGCGGTAAGCACTTCCGGTAGGCGCACTTCACGCACCACGGCACCCATGGCATCGGGCGTTCCGCGCTCGAAAAAGGCCGCCCACACCGAAGCAGCCGGTATTGAAGTACTGCCTGCCATCAAGCCCAAGCAAGCCAACAACAGGACTAGGAGGCCAAGGAATGCCAACGCGCCAATGGCCTTTCGCATGGCCCAAACTTAGGCTTGGCGTCGTGAGGTGGTCCAATTCGCGGAACATGACTTGCGGGGAAAGCGCGACCTTTGCGGCATGGAAAACACCTCTGTGATCAGCCGGTTCCGTGTTGTAGCGATCCTTGAAGGCATCAGTTTTCTGGTGCTATTGTTCATCGCCATGCCATTAAAATACATGGCCGATCAACCTTTAGCGGTGAAGTACACGGGCTGGGCCCACGGCGTGCTGTTCATCGCATACGGCATCTTGGCCATTCCTTGTTCACCCGGTTGAAGTGGCCCATTGAGCGCATGTACGGCGTGGCCATCGCAGCGTTGCTGCCATTCGGCACCTTCGTGCTGGAGCGCAAGTGGCTACGGTTAAAAAGCTGACCAGCGCACGGGTTTGATCCCGTCGGCACCATAGTGCAGCACCACGGCGCCGGTGTTGCACCTGCCATTCTCAGGCCCCAGACCGGAAAAATCGAAGGTCATGTGCAGCGGCCTCGCCTTTACTTCATTGAAATGTGCCGGGAACCCCTTGCCGAACTGCATCAACGCGGTGAGGTAGAACAAGGTGACATCATAGCCAAGGAAAGCATACTCGCCCGGTTCGTTATGGTAAAGGTCCCGATAGGCTCCGATGAACGCGGCCACGCGCGGGTCCTCGATATCGATGGCCGTGCTTGCGGGCAAGTGCGTGTCCAACTTCATCAAGGAAGCAATATCAAGGGTGGGAATGCTTTTCCAACTGTCCATTCCGTAAACGCTCAGTTTGTACTTACCGGCCATGCCCGCCATCGCAGTGATGGCGGCTGTCACAAATTCGATGTCCTCGCTGGGCACCACCACGAAGTTGGTTTTCACGGGATCCAGCTTGGCCATCAAGCCGGTAACATCGCGACGGCCGCAATCCACTGCCACGACGGAGTCGCTTGGCGGGGCGTCCGGTGCCACGGCACCACGCAATTCGCGCAGCATGAGTGCTTGTAGATCTCGTTCTTTCGGGATGGTTGGCCGGAGCATCAGCACTTTGGCACCTTTGCGGTGCTGCACGGCATACCGGGCCAATTGCTTAACCTGATCGGCACGGCTGCCGAGCGCCTTGCTTATCGTGGGATTGCCCAACAGCACTTTGTTGCTCTGCGGCACGGGGCAAACGATGGGAGCATCACCGGCCACACGCACCAAGCTTTCGAGTGCGGCGCGGTGGAAGGGTCCGATATAGAGGTCCATGCCGCGCAGTTCTTCGCTTTGATAGAGCGCCCCCCATTGCGAAGCGCGGGTGCCCGAATCGTACACCTTTACCTCCGCGTTCAATCCTTTGGCTTGCAAGGAATCCAATGCCATGGCCATTCCCGCGCGGAACTCCAAGGCGGCATAGGTGACTTGGCTTTGATCGCCGCTTGGCGCACCTTCGGAGGTGTCTCGGGCCGTGGCGGTGAAGGGTAATAGAACGGCGATCTTACGTGGTGTTCCGCGCGGCGGCGCGATCACCACATCCGGTTTCACCACGGTGTCCGTTTCCACGATGGTGGCTGTGGGCACACGGATGTACAGCCCGGCCTTCAGCCCTTCCGGCAGGCCGTTGTTGGCGGCCTTCACTTCTTCCGGGGAAACACCGAAGAGTTTGCCGAGCGAATACAATGTTTCGCCGGAAAGCACTTGGTGGAATTGAGCATTGTCAGCCGTGGCCGGCTCAATGGCGGCGGGAGGTGCGGCGGTGCTCACGGAAACAGGGATGCGCAACTGCATGCCGGGCCGCAGACCGAAAGAGAGTTCGGAATTGGCGGTGGTCAAGGCCTCCTGCGACACGCCGTATTGCTTGGAGATCCCGTAGAGCGTTTCCTTTTTCGACACGGTGTGCAGCAGCTCGCCGTGGCTCAATTCCGGAGCGGATTTTATCTCTTTCCGTGACCGGCCTGCCATTGGGACCAGCAACACTTGGCCAACACTAAGCCCTGTTGTGGCACCGGGGTTCGCTTTGGTTAGGTCCGGCAGATCCACTGCGTAGTGTTTGCTTATGCCGTAGAGTGTTTGGCCAGCGGCCACCGTGTGTACGATGTACTTGTCGCCGTTCACTACCCGCACTTCCTGGGCATGGGCGGTTGCGGCGAAGAGGCCGATAGCGAACAAAAAAGCGGTGATTATGCGCATCATTCCCATTCAATGGTAGCGGGCGGCTTGCTGCTGATGTCGTACACCACGCGGTTCACGCCTTTTACTTGGTTGATAATGCTGTTCGAGATCCGTGCCAAAGTCTCGTAGGGCAGGTGGCACCAGTCTGCGGTCATGCCGTCCGTGCTGGTTACGGCTCGCAGTGCCACGGCATTTTCGTAGGTGCGCTCATCGCCCATTACACCTACGCTGCGCACGGGCAGTAGGATGGCACCAGCTTGCCATACCTGGTCGTACAACCCGGCAGTCCGGAGCTCTGAAATAAAAATGTGGTCCACTTCCTGTAGCAGCGTCACTTTTTCCGCCGTGATGTCGCCAAGGATGCGGATGGCCAGACCAGGCCCCGGGAAGGGATGCCTGCCCAAGATCGCGGGGTCCAAGCCAAGTTCGCGGCCCACGCGGCGCACTTCGTCCTTGAAGAGCGAACGCAGCGGTTCCACCACTTTCAGATTCATGTGCGCGGGTAATCCGCCCACGTTGTGGTGGCTCTTTATCATAACGCTGGGGCCGTTCACGCTCACGCTTTCGATAACGTCCGGATAAATGGTGCCCTGCGCCAACCACTTGATGTTGCTGATGCGCTTGGCTTCTGCATCGAACACTTCGATAAAGGTGCGCCCGATGGCTTTTCGTTTTGCTTCCGGATCGTCCAAATCCTTCAAGGCGGACAGGAAACGCGCACTGGCATCCACACCTTTTATGTTCAGGCCCATGTGCCGGTAGCTTTCCAGCACTTGCGCATATTCGCCTTTGCGCAGCAGGCCGTTGTCCACGAAGATGCAGTGCAGTTTTTTGCCGATGGCGCGGTCCAGCAGCATGGCGGCAACGGAACTGTCCACGCCGCCGCTCAAGGCAAGCACGACATGGTCGTCGCCAAGTTGTTCGCGCAGCCCTTCCACGCTTTCGTCCACAAAGGCGCGGGGTGAATGTTCCGCAGGGCAATTGCACACGCCGATCACGAAGTTGCGCAGGAGCTTCAGCCCGTCCGTTGAATGGAACACTTCCGGATGGAATTGCACGCCGAAGGTCTCCTCCCCTTTCATGCGGAAAGCCGCCACAGGCACGGTGTGCGTACCGGCAAGCACCTCCATTTCGGGGCTGGCTTTCACAATGCTGTCGCCGTGGCTCATCCAAACCTGGGTTCCGGGGTGGATGTCGGTAAAGAGCGGCTTCTCCTGAAATATGTTGTCCAGAAAAACGCGACCATACTCGCGAACTTCGCTACGCACCACTTCACCGCCGGCACGTTTCGCCAGCAACTGTGCGCCGTAGCAAACGCCCAATACCGGCACCTTTCCTTGCAGGCCGTTGAGATCCGTATCGGGGGAGCCTTTATCGAACACGGAAGCCGGGCTTCCGCTAAGGATCACTCCGCGCACGGAGGGATCGTCGGCGAATTTCGCTGCAGCGTTGAAGGGATGAATTTCGCAATAAACATCCAGCTCGCGCACGCGGCGGGCCAGCAGCTGCGTGTATTGCGAGCCATGGTCGAGAATGAGGATTTTGTGCTGCACGCTTGCGGGGGAATGAGCCGCAAAGGTATTGGCATGGGCGGGACGGAATTTCAAATTGAACAGCGCGACCGTTGAACAGCAAACAATGGGGCTGACCGTTAGTGAGATCGACCGGTCCATCACCTCACCGATCGCGTACATTGCGGAAAGAAGTAACATTGCCTCCCCAATGCGTCCCGCTTCCCTACAACCTGAAACCGTGGTACTTGACCAGCCTTACCTGCGCTTGGTCCACATTCCGGAGCGCAAGCTGGTGCAGTTGACCTGGAACGGCCATGCGCGCAGCGACGAATACCGAGGTGGGCTGGAAAAAGCACTGGTTGTATTACAAGAAAATGACGTGCGGTTCTGGCTGGCCGACCTGCGGGAAATGACGGCCATTCTGCGTGCCGATGAAACCTGGGCGAATGAAAACTGGTTTCCGCGGTTGTTTGCCACGGGCTTGCGGCGCATGGCCATCGTGGAAAGCAACGATTTTTTCAACCAGACCAGTGTTGCCCGCTCGTTCACGGCTGTCAATGGCAAATTGACATTCGAAGTGGCGTGGTTCCGCACCTTGGAAGAGGCGCGCGGTTGGCTTGGCCGGGAACAGGTGCAGAGCGCTTGAAGCACTACACGGGCACCACGCTGCGCTCCACGTAGGCCACGATCTCGCCCGCGATATCTTTACCGGTGGCTTTTTCAATGCCTTCCAAGCCCGGTGAGGCGTTGACCTCGATCACCAACGGCCCGCGTTCGCTTTGGAGCAGGTCCACCCCGGCAACGTGCAGGCCCAACGCACGCGCGGCATGCAAGGCCATGCGCGACTCCTCGGCGGTAAGGTCGATCAACTCAGCTTTTCCACCGCGATGGAGGTTGCTACGGAATTCGCCTTCCTTGCCCACACGTTTCATGGCGCCCACAATGGCACCGTCCACCACGAATGCACGGACATCCTCGCCTTTGGCTTCTTTGATGAATTCCTGCACGATCACGCGTGCCTTCAGGCTGTTGAATGCTTCCACCACGGCCACGGCGGCTTTTCGCGATTCCGCCAGCACCACACCCAGCCCTTGCGTGCCCTCCAGCAGTTTTATGATACAGGGCGCCCCGCCCACGCGGTCCAGCGCGCCGGCTACGTCTTTGCTGTAGTTGGTAAAAACCGTGCGGGGCATGTCCACTCCGGCGCGGCTAAGGATCTGGAGGCTTCGGAGCTTGTCTCGGCTTCGCACCAACGACTGGCTGTCCACGGTGCTGAAGACCTTCATGGCCTCGAACTGGCGCACCACGGAAGTGCCATAGAACGTAACGCTGGCTCCGATGCGCGGAATGATGGCATCGATACCTTCGAGCCGTTCCCCGTTATGGAGCACATGTGGATCCTTGCGGGCGATCACTAAGTCGCACTTCACATGATCAACGATGCGAACGTCATGTCCGCGGGCTTTACAGGCTTCTGCAAGCCTGCGCGTGGAATACAGGCGTGGGTCGCGGGAAAGGACGGCGATGTTCATGGGGGAAGTGGGGCGCAAAGCTAAGTGGGCCGAAATGCGCACAAGCCCGTGCGGACAACCTTTGCAAAGGTTAACCGCAAATGAACGTACCTTCACCTAAATTCGCCCGACCAATCCCACATACCGTGGCACGTATCATAGAATCCAGCACCCCCTTGGGGCAAGAGCTCACATTGGAGCAACGCCGTACTTTCCAGCAAAGCGGCATGATCCATTTCCCAGGTTTCATCACCAAGGAAACCGTTGCAGCACTATGGAAAGCGGTGGAAACCGTACAATCCAAGTGGGTCGGCGAAGGGCTTGAAAAAGTGAACGGCGTACCGATCAAATACGGTGCTGACGTGGATGGCAGCCGCATAGTTCAGCGCTTCGCATTCGCCAACCAGCACTCACCTGTCCTTGCGGAATTCCTCAAAGATCCCCGTTTTCAAGTGCTTTTAGGTCTGGTGGGTCCCGATGCGCGCTTGGGCACCGACGAAAAAGACGGTTTGGTGGTGAACCACTACGTGAACGCGGACGCCAGCAAATTCACCCAGATGGGATGGCACACGGACAGTGTGCGGGACATTTTTCTCGGGAAGAAGATCCTGCCGATGCTGAACGTCGGCATCCACCTGGATGACCAAGATCCGGCCAACGGCGGGCTGCGTTTGCTGCCGGGCACGCACGAACAGAATCTGTGGAACATGCTTTTCCGCAAGAAGAACTTTTTGGACAATGAGCCCGATGCACGCGAAGTGGCGTTCAACATCAAAGCCGGCGACCTTACCGTGCATGATGGCCGCTGCTGGCACCGCGTGGAGCGGAGCCGTTTGGTGGGCGAAGCCAGCCGCAGGCGGGTGATGTACATCCCCATCATCGCTGGGAAGTACACGCCGAAGAACGAAAAGAGCGCTACGCCTTTCTACCATCGTTTCCAGCATTTGGTGAAGTAGCGGTGACGGCGGGTGCTTAGTTTTCGCATCCAGTTTTTCACTTGGAAGGATCATGCCCAAAAACAGTGGATACGCCCTTGTAACCGGAGCCAGCCAAGGCTTGGGCAAAGCGATCGCGTTGGAATTAGCGCGCCATGGCTACGGCATGCTATTGACCGCGCGCAGCGGTGAAGCCCTTCGTGCAACGGCAACGGAAGCGGAAAAGATCAGCGGCAAGCCCAGCCATGTGTTGGAACAGGACCTCTTCGCACCGGATGCAGCGACACGGATCGCGCAATGGGCGTTAGGGCTGAACGTGGAATTGACCTGCTTGGTGAACAACGCTGGCCAAGGGCTTTGGGGCATGTTCACAGCATTAAGCGCTGAGGAGCAATTGGCCATGATGCGCTTGAACATGGACGTGCCTGTCGCACTGACGCACGCCTTACTTCCCACGCTGCAAAAGCAGCCCCGCTCCCACTTGCTCAACATCAGCAGCATGACGGCCTATTCCGCCATGGCCACTTTTGCTGCTTACAGCGCCAGCAAAGCGTTCGTGCGCGTGTGGTCGCGTTCATTGCGGATCGAGCTGGAAAAAGGTCCGGTGTCCGTTACGGTCGTGTGCCCCGGCAGCATCATAACGGGCTTTACGCAACGCGCTCGTATGATGGCCATGGACCAGCTGGCACGGAAATTCGGCAGCTCGCCGGAAGTTGTGGCCAAAAGTTCAGTAAAGGCCATGTTGAGCGGAAAGGCGGAAGTGGTGCCGGGCCTGTTGAACCGCATCACTGCGGGCGTACAAGGCATTCTGCCGGACGCGCTGAACGAGCGCATGGCGAGCGGCATCTACCTCAAGCGCCTGCCTGCTGGCGGGGCTGAGTGAAGAAGCGTGTCAATTTACCGGCGATCGCCCACGCTGCCCATGCCGCGAACGGCGCGGCCACTACGTCCACGGTCCAGTGTACATGTTGCGCCACCACCATGATGCCGACGGCCGCCGTTGCGCACCAAGCCAATACGCGCAACGGTTTCCAGGGAGTCACCAGCGCCATTAACGCCAACGTAGCCGTATGCCCGCTGAAGAAAAGATCCTTGAGGAACGGCGAATTACCCGGATAGAACGGACCGGTAACGGGGTCGATCAAAGGCACGGCATCCGGCGGTGGCTCAAGCGTGAATACCGACATGGAGATCATGCGCAACACAAGCAGGACCGCATAAGCGAAAAGCCCACGGAGCAAGCGGTGCGGATGGTTTGCCAACGAGATCACCGTGAGCACGATCACAGCGTAGAGCACTGAAAAGATCGCGATTGAAAGATCCGTGGGACCCAAGTGCGCCATCAACGGATCGGGCGGAAAAGCTCCCGGCTTAGCGGCTATGTAATCGAAGAAATCCGGCAACATGCTGGCCAATGCCGAAAGGGCAAGGAAGGCGCCCAGTATGCTTCTGCGGTAGGCCACGGTTTTCCAGCTACTGGCCCAGCTGCTGTGCGGGACTGGATCTGGCGAAGGCTTGGGCATGCTGTTGTTACCAACGCGTTGCGCAGGGGGGCCGAAAGTAACGGGGCGGTGCGGCAATGCGCGGAAGTCTCCTGTTTGCCCATATTCATGCCGCACTGGCTCTGCCTATTTTGCGCCCATGGAAATGGCGGGTTGGAAACGGCTTGTGGCGCGAATGCAGGCCAACCCCTTGGCGTGGCTCACGGGCATTGCGCTGGTGCCGCGCATGGTGGCGGCCATTTTTTCCGGCGGCTATTTCGCTCAAGACGACCATTTCCTGGTGATCGAAGCTGCGCAGAGCTGGGTGGACGGCTTCGACTACAACAATTGGCTGCCGTGGAACCAAGGGGCGAACCCCGCTCCCACCGGCCACATGATGCTCTACCCCGGTCTGCATTTTTTGTTCTTCAAACTGTGCGCCTGGTTTGGTTTGGGAAGACCCTGCGGTGAAGATGGTGCTGGTGCGGTTGCTGCACGCGCTGTGGAGCTTGATCGCAGTGCGCACGGGTTACCGCATCGCTTTGAAATTATCAAACCCGGCCGTGGCTTTCCGGGCAGGACTTTTCCTGTCGTTGTTCTGCTTCATGCCCTTCCTTTCGGTGCGCAACTTGGTGGAAATGGTAAGCCTGCCACCTCTGATGCTGTGTGGTTGGTTTCTGATCAAGGAAAGTCCTACACCACGGATGAAGCATGTGGTGATCGCGGGCTTGTTCGCCGGGCTTGCTGTGGACCTTCGCTTCCAGACGTTGTTCTTCGCCGGTGGTGCTGGACTGGCATTGCTGTTGTTGCGCGAATGGCGGAAGGCCGTGGTGTTCGGCTTGGCGCTATTGGTGCCCATCGTGCTGGTGCAGGCGGGCGTGGACCTGTTCATTTGGGGCAGGCCTTTCGCTGAGATGGAGGAATACGTGCGCTACAACATGGCGAACTCCACTACGTATTTCGATCAGCCTTGGTACAACTACCTGTTGGTACTGGCTGGCATTTTCATTCCTCCGTTCTCGTTGGCGGTGCTGTTCGGCTTCTTTAAGCGGCCCAAGCCCTTGTTGGTGTGGCTGCCCACCTTCGCATTTCTTTTCTTCCACTCCGTCTTTCCCAACAAACAGGAGCGTTTCATCTTGACGATCGTGCCGCTGGTCTTTGTGCTGGGCTATGTGGAGTGGGAACGTTTCCGTTCCGCAAGCCCTTGGTGGGCGCAGCGCAAAGGGCTCTGGCGCGGGGTGATGGCGTGGACTTGGGGCTTGAACATCGTCCTGCTCGTTGCACTTTCCGTGAGCTACAGCAAACGCGAGCGCGTAGAGGCCATGTTAATGCTGCGCGGAAAAGGAGTGAGTGCTTTATCGATCGAGGACACAGTGGATAAAGACCCGCCGATGATGCCCTTGTACTACCTGGGCAACTGGCACGTATCACAAGTGATCATCACCGATCCAGCGGGTGATATCCGGAGTGCATGGGCCGGTGTGCCGGCGGACCGCAAGCCGGGCGTGGCGCTCTTCATCGGTGCGGAAGACCTGCAGGCCCGCGTGCAACGGGTAGAGCGCGCACTGGGACCGTTGACGTATATCGGCACTGCAGAGCCGGGCTTGTTGGACCGTACGCTGCATTGGCTGAACCCGGTGAACCGCAACGTGGCGATCGCAGAATATGCGATCGGTGTTAATCCCGAGGCTTCCGACAGGTAATTTCGCACCCGCAAAACGGAAATGATACCACTCGACCAGCTCAACTTCGAAGTATTCCTCACCAGTCACGGGTGGATGCAACTGCTTACGCTTACGGCGCTGGAGGTTGTACTGGGCATCGACAACATCATTATGATCAGCATTCTCAGTGGGGAGCTGCCGTCAAACTTGCAAGCGCGCGCGCGCAGGCTTGGCTTGGCCTTCGCGCTCATTACCCGCATCTTGCTGCTGCTCACACTTAGTTGGATGATGCGCTTGGTGGAGCCGTTGTTTTCCATCGGTTCCATAGAGTTCACCGGCAAAGACTTGGTGTTGCTTACTGGTGGCTTGTTCTTGGTATGGAAGGCCTTTGTGGAGATCCGCAACAAGGTGGAACTAGTGGAGGAAAAAGCAGGTGCGAAACATGTGCGTACCTCTTTGGCGATGGTGGTGCTCCAGATCGTGATCTTGGACATCGTTTTCTCCCTTGATTCCGTGATCACGGCGGTGGGCATGAGCAATGAGCTGTTGATCATGGTATTGGCCGTGGTGATCGCCGTGGTGATCATGCTGGTCGCCGCTGAATGGATCAGCTCTTTCGTGAACCGCCATGCCACGGTGAAAGTGCTGGCCTTGGCGTTCCTGGCCATGGTGGGCGTAGTGCTTGTGCTGGATGGTCTGGGCTTGCACGTGGACAAGAACTACTTGTACGCGGCCATGGGCTTCTGCGTGCTGGTGGAAGCGCTGAACTTGCGCATGAAGGCCAACATGGAAAAGCACGAGAACGTGGATCGGAATTAAGGCACGGTGCTGGTTAGCACCGCAGTTGGCAAACCTCCTATGTTGTTCACGATCGGGTCGCGGTCGTTATTGCTGCCGGTGTATTTCACCACGCCGTCCATGTTCACGTCCTCCAAGGCATAGCCTGTGTAGATTGCCGTGGGCACGGTGCTGCCCACGCGCACGAGGATGGAATCCCTGTCGTTCGCGGTACCGGTGTATTTCACCTCTTTGTCACCGTTTACATCGCCGGACCACAGGCAACGCACACCACTGACCAAGGCGGACGCCGCCCCACCACCGTAGATAGGAGCATTTGCCAAGGAAAGGTCGATAAGTGTTGCCGTGGCGGAGATGGCTTGCGCCGATGCCGTCATTACCGCCAAGTGGTTGCGGTGATGGAGTGCCACATAATAAGAACCGGCGACAATTCCCGTAAATGCCACGTCCGAGGCACCGTCAACGTCCACGATCTTTCCATTTTTCAGGATCAAGGCGGAGCGTGTCGCAAGCACATTGGCAGGCACGTTGGCATCGCGCAATTCCACCACGACCCAATCCACTACGCGGTTGTTGCCAGTGATGTTGAGTACCGCCTGCGTAGTGCTTTCCCCACCGCCGCCCATATGCGGATAACCCAGTGCGGTGTAAGGCTCCATAAAAGGGAGTTCTCCCATATCGTTGATACCGGTGGACATGTTGCCGTTAGCCGCTACGAACGGACCTTTCAGCATGGCCTTCAACTTCACCTTGAGCTGGGGCGAATTGGCATTGGGGTCCCAGCCGTCCAAGGTGATGTGTGTGTTAGAGGGGTCGAGCCAATCCCGCAGACGCGAGTTGGGAGCGGTGCCACCGTCCCAGTTTTCGCTGAATTTCGAGCCGTAGGATGGGACGGTGGTGTAGTTGGAGCAAGTTTGCACGCCGTCCACCATGTGGGCCACCAAGCGTTTGTTCTGATCGAAAAGCGGCGCGCCGCTGGCTCCGGCCTCTTGGATCCCGTTGCTCCAATACACGGACCAGCACGGCGTGAACTCGCCGTCCTGGGTAAGGTAGCTGGTCGTGGGCGTGCTGTAGAAGGAGATCTTCTTCACGTCGCCGGCCGGATCGAGGACGGATGCGCCGCTTTGGGGTGGCGTGCCGCTGCGGTCCCAGCCCGCGTAGTACGCGTTGAAAGCGGGTGGCGGCGTATCGAACATTTCCATCAGGCAGAAATCACCGTGGTACAGTATAGAGCGCCGGTAAGAACCGAGTACGGTCTGCATGGTCTGCCCGGTATCGCCTACGCAAGAGGGGCTTTGGTAGTTGAAATAGTAGAGCCACTGGCTTTCCGTAGGCTGGTAGCAGTGGTTGGCGATGAGCACGTATGGCGTGCCGTCCTGCGCGGTGTTGTTGAGGATGGTGCCATTGCAGCCCAGGCCGCTGGGCATCACGAACCAGATGGTGGCGTGGATCTGGTCCTGCCATGGGTCGGCGATGGGGCATGCCACATTATTGTGGCAGGGCAGCGCCTGATAGCCGGGATCGAAATCGCGCTGTTCGCCCCGTTGGGGAAAGAAGGACTGCCAAGCGTGCGTAAGACCTTCCAACATGAGCTGCGGCGATGGCGCGCCAGCGGGTTCGCGGTATTCCAAGATCAGGTCATCGCCCGGCAACATAGCTGTAGCGAACTTGCCGTCCGGGCTTTCATTGGCGCGGGTGAAGGCACCAAGGAAGCGCGTGCGTGCAGCATCGTACACAAACAGTTGGCCGCCCCAAGGCAAGTGGAACGCACTGAATTGCAAGGACATCATAACAGCACCTGTGCTTTTTACTTCATAGCGGCACATGCGCCCTCCGTTGGGCAGATCGCTCCATTGGCCTTGCGCGGCCATGTCCACGTTGAACAAGCGCTGGGTTCCGAAACGATAGCCGCGGGCCGCGCCAATGGTATCGGCAGCAGCCTCCGCAGCAGCACGATCCACGGTACCGAGCACGGTGGCGGGCAGGTCTACGGGATGAAGATCTGCATTACTCCAGTCCATGGGCTTTCCCCCATGGCCGATCTGGGCCTGGGCTGAAAGGACAGACAATACAAGAGTCAGGGTAACAATGCGGATCATGGGGGTGAAGTTACGCCAGTGAAAAGCGGGGTGAACAAGGCGATCGCCATTGGACCACGGTGAAATTCAAAAACCGTGCCTTGGTTTATGGCGATGCATGCTTCGCCTATGCAAGTCCGCCATGCACGTTCAGCTCCGCCTGTTCGCCAACAACACCGGCGCCTGCCCATCAAACGGGTTATCCATTCTACCGATGCTTTTTGCGGCCATGCCCGCAGCGCGCATCACCATGCGGTCGCCGAAGCGCTTGCGCACGTTGTCCATGGCCTGGTAGAGGTTCATGGCCTCTTGAGTGTCGGTAAAGGCATCCATTTGGTGGCCGCCGCCCACGAGGTGACTGAAGCGCACGCCCACCAAGCGGATGCGTTGGCGGCGGTCGTAAAGCTTGGTGAAAAGCTCGTGTACCAACGGCAGAATGAGGTGATCGCAGGCGGTGTGGCCGATGCGCGTTTGGCGGGCGTGCGTGTTCATGTCAGCGTAGCGGATCTTCACGGTAACGCAGCTGGTGAGCTTTTCGCCCTTGCGCAGTTGGAAGGCGAGGCTTTCGGCCATGGCGGTAAGGAGTCCGCGCAGTTTCACCAGGTCGATGGTGTCGCGTTCGAAGGTGCGTTCGGTGCTGATGCTTTTGCGCTCGTGCCACGGGGTAACGGGGCTGGGATCGATGCCGTTGGCTTTGCGCCACAGCACGGGTCCGTGCTCGCCGAGCAGGCGTTGCATAAGGTCCACGGGCAGGTCCTGCATGGTGTGTATGCGGGCCACGCCCATGCTGCGCAGCAGGTGCGCGGTCTTTCCGCCCACGCCGGGAATGCGTTCAATGGGCATGGGTGATAGAAAGAGTTTTTCGGTGCCGTTGGGCACTTGCAGTTGGCCATCGGGCCGTTGCTTGGCCTCGCCGGTGGCCACCTTGCTCACGGTTTTGTTGGCGCTAAGACCGAAGCTGTTGGGCAGGCCGCTTTCCTTGATGATGCGCTGGCGCAGCTCGCCGGCCATTTTCCAGCTGCCGAAGAATTTGTCGGTGCCGGTAAGGTCGGCGTAGAATTCGTCCACGCTGCTTTTCTCGAAGAGCGGCACGTGCGCACGGACGATCTCGGTGACCTCGTCGCTCTTCTTAAGGTATGCACCGCTATCACCGCGCAGAATGATGGCTTCCGGGCAGAGCTGCTTGGCGGTGCGCATGGGCATGGCGCTGCGCACGCCGAATGCGCGGGCCTCGTAACTGCAACTGGCCACCACGCCGCGGTCGCTGTCGCTGCCGATCAGCACGGGCTTGCCGTTCAGCTTGGGCTGGCGCAGACGTTCCACGCTTACGAAGAAGGTGTTGAGATCGAGGTGAAGGATGGTGCGTTGCATGGCTGGGGAAGGGATCGACGGAATATTCGTCTTGTTTTCGCCAGTAATTTAGTCGATACAAGAGATGGAACGCTGATCGCGCTGATTTTTATGATTTACATTGGTATGAAAGGGTCGGTGATGAAGTTGCTGGTACCGGGTTCCGAGTACCGAGTACCGCGACTGCCGACGCTGCTAACTGCCGCTGCCAACTGCCGCTGCCAACTGCCGCTGCCTGTTGCCAACTACAACGACCGTTCAACATTTACCCACGCCAGTGGACGTATCGTCCGGGAAACACGTCATTACCTTGCACGCAAATTCCAAACCCAACAAAACACCTACGCCAGGCCAAGGCGCAACACGCATGAAACACACCTACACCCTTTTGGCCGCCATGGCCATTGCCGGCGCGGCAAGCGCCCAAACCACCTACGATCTCACAAACGGAGGGACCACATTCGTCCCGGATGTCATTAACATGCAAGTTGGCGACAGCATCCACTTAGCCATTAGCGCTCCGCACACCTGCACCGAAGTGAGCCAGGCCACATGGATTGCCAACGGGAATACCTCGAACGGCGGCTTCAACTATCCTTCCGGCGTACACACCTTCGCACTGAACACCGCGGGCACCTACTACTACGTGTGCATTCCGCATGCAGGCATGAGCATGAAGGGCGTATTCAACGTGGAAAGTGGCGTAGGCGTTCCGGAGCAGGAAGCCAACGCGGTATTGCAGCTTTCGCCCAACCCGGCGAACACCAGCGTACACATTGCGGGCGTTGCCAGCGGGCAGCGCATCCAAGTGCGTGAAGTAACGGGCCGTGTAGTGCTCGAAACGATTCTTGGAGAAGACGGGATGGTAGACATATCCTCACTTCACACGGGTAACTACAGCATTGTCGTTCGCGACGAGCAGGGCAACCTTATGGCAGCAGAACGCATGACAATTGCGCGCTGAGCAACGTAGTAAAACGAGAAAGGGCGCTCACCTCGCGGTGCGCGCCCTTTCTGTTTTTCGGCAGCGCCTCATCTCGCGCGAGCGTCTTCGCTCGTGCGCCTCGTGCCCCTACCCGCCCGTTGCACCTTGCGCAACCAGCGCATCAATGTCATTGTTCACGCTGAGGATGAGCAGTGCTGTTGCCGTGCAGAAAACCGGACTGGTGATGCAATGGTGCCCGTTCCAGCTGCCGTCGTTGTTCTGGATGCCCACTAAACGCGCGGTGGTGGCATCATACCAGTTGCGCCAGCTGTGGTCGCGGTTGATGATGAGCGATTCGCCGGTCTGCAAAAAGCTCATGAACTCCTCACCACCGTTGTTGCCGAATCCGCTGATGACATCGTTGGATTGCGCGCGCACCTTGGCCGCGTTGTAGACGTTGTAAGCCGTGGTGGCTTTCTCGGCTTCATCCTTGGAAAGGCCCGCCTGTTGCAACGCTGCGGGCGTCACCGGTGCGGCCTTGTCCACTTTGCCTTCGCGCTTGGCGCGTTCCATCGTTTCTTCCGCGTGGCGCGCTTCCTTGGCGCTGCTGCGCGTGCTGCCGCTCACCGCGTAGAGCGTAACGCCCGCCGCGGCATCGGTGGCCACGGTGCCGGTGTTGGCGTCGAAGTTGCTCTTTTGGAAATCGCGGGCCTGCTCCAGTGCCTTGTCGTCCACTTCGGCACCCACGTGCTGTGCGCTCTCCAGTGCATTGGTGGCAAAACTGCTCTGCAGCACGCCGGCCCAGCCGCTGCCCTGCACACTGCCGTTAGCCGTTTGCGAGCGCTGGATCATGGCGGTGGATTTGTTCAACGCGTTCATCCAGCGGTCGTGCTTGGGATCGTTACAGGGCAGGCGGCCCATGAGGTTGCTGAGGTATTGGGCGGTGAGCGCCACGTCGATGTTCTGGCCCAACTTCACTTGGATCTGCGTACCGGTGAGCGTGGTGATATTGAGTGCGTCCTGGGGTGAATTCTCCACGGACTTCAGCAGAAATTCCGTGGCGCGTTTCAGCACATCCGCGAAGCGGCCTTCCTTCACGGTGGAACCCGCGCGGAGCAAGGCCATGCTCACCATCGCCGTGGTGGCGGGATCGCTGGGCGCGGCGTGCGGGTCCATTACACTTTGGGCGGAGTGGCTGCCTGCGGCAAATCCACCGTCGGCATTCTGCGCGGTGATCATCCAGTCATAGGCGCGGTTCTCCGAGGTGAGCACTTCCGCAGGCGTTTTCAGCACAAAAGCGGGATCCAAACCTTCGCCTTCGTACACGGTCTTGAACACGCAACCCTTCGGGGGCGCGGCAGTGGGGTTAAGTCTGCAACAAGCATCCGGTGCGCTGCGGAAGGAGATCAAGGCAGCGCTGCCCGCAACAGCGGCGGCCAGCGCAAGGGTTATGATGAGCGGCTTCTTCATGGTAGGTGCGCCGTGGCCCGGCGAAGGCGTTTGGGGGTTGGTGAATGTTGGAAGTTGTGATGCCGTACACCTGTTCCGGCAAAACGTTCACTACCCCATATCACTCCGACTGCCATGCAAGCCTTCTGTACCACCTTTGCGCGCTCATGTCCGGTGCACGTCACACATTCAAGCTCGCAGCCCGCGCGGCCGCGCTCACCGGCGCATGCGTGCTGATGCTCGGCACTGCGTGCGCGCAGTCACAACCGCTGGGCGACACCTTCGACACGGCGTACGTGAAGGACTATTCACACATCCTCACCGGGCGGCTCTACAGCAGCACCAAGTACAACAAAATGCAGCTCGGGGGGCTGAAAGGCACCAAGGCGCTCATTTTCCGGCCCAACAGCAAGTATAACTTCGGTGTAGGGGCCAGCTATCATGCGTTGACGCTGAATATCGGTGTTGGCATACCGGGGTTGAACAAAGACCAGGATATACGGGGCGAAACGCGCTACTTCGACGCGCAGGCGAACGTCTATACGAAGCGCTGGGCCTCCAACGTGTTCCTTCAGCGCTTCCAAGGATATTACATCAGTTCATACACGTTGCCGGAATTGGGGTGGGTGCAGGAAACGGAATTCGCGACAAGGCCGGACATCACACAATACAATTTGGGCGTAAGCACCGTTCACATCTTCAACAATGACCGCTTCAGCTATCGTGCGGCCTTCAACCAGGACGCTTGGCAGCGCAAGAGCCAAGGCAGCATTCTGGGAGGCGGCTACCTCACCTACTTCCACCTGCAATCGGATTCATCCTTGGTACCGGTGCGCTTGGCAACGCTCTACGACCCGGACTTCAACTGCGGCGGGGTGGCTTCCTGGACCTCGGTCCCAGCGCAGGCTATGCCTACACCCTGGTGTTCAAGGAGCATGTTTTCTTGACCGGCTCTTTGGTATTGGGCGGAGGATTAAGTCTGCAACGTGCCGCGACCTACGCCACCGATGGAAGTGAGGTATTGAAGACCAGCGCAGGCTTAGGCTGGCATGGGCAGTTTCGCGCCGGCGCCGGCTATAACAGCGCACGTTACTACGTCGGCATGTCCTTCAACCAGGAAAACATCGGCTACCTGCTGGAGGACCGCAGCAGCTTCTACTGGAGCGTGGGCAACATCCGGCTCAACTTCGTGAAGCGCTTCGATACGCACATCGGCTTTATGGACCGCGGCATCCGTTGGTTCAGGAAGAAGGTGAAAGAGCCTGTCGAGAAGGCCTTGCCGGAGGTGGGTTGAGGGAAGTACCGAAGGTACAGTCCTGTCCTATGTCTGATGTCTTATGCTCGAGCATAAAACATCAGACATAGGACATAAGACACTCTTAAGCGTTCTGCGGCTTACGCTGCTTCTTGCGCTCGTTCTCGTCCAGGAAGATCTTGCGGATGCGCAGGTTCTTCGGCGTCACCTCCAAGTACTCGTCATCCTTGATGTACTCCATCGCTTCTTCCAAGGAAAACTTCGTAGCAGGCGCCAAGGCGGTCTTGTCATCGGTACCCGAAGCACGCATGTTGGTGAGCTTCTTCGTCTTGTTGATGTTCACCACCAGATCGTCCGTCTTCGGGTTCTCGCCGATCACCTGACCGCCATAAACCTCCTCATTGGGGTTCACGAAGAAGCGGCCACGGTCCTGCAACTTGTCCATGGCATAAGCGATTGCGGTACCGGTTTCTTGGCTGATGATGCTTGATGCGCGGCGGATCCCGAGTTCACCCTTGAAAGGCTCGTAGCCCTTGAAGCGGTGAGCAATGATCGCTTCGCCCTCGGTAGCGGTAAGCAAGGTGTTGCGCAGGCCGATGATGCCACGTGCGGGGATTGAGAACTCCAGTACCGTGCGATCGCTCTTCTGCTCAATGTTGACGATCTCTCCTTTGCGGCGGGTCACGTTGTCAATCACTTTGCTGCTGAATTGCTCCGGCACTTGCACGGTGAGCAATTCGATGGGCTCGTGCTTCTGTCCGTCGATGTCCTTATAGAGCACTTGGGGTTGGCCCAGCTGGAACTCATAGCCTTCGCGGCGCATGGTCTCCACCAGAATGCTAAGGTGTAGGATACCCCGGCCAAAAACCAACAGTTTATCGGGCGAATCGGTTTCCTTCACCCGCATGGCCAAGTTCTTCTCGATCTCCTTGAAGATGCGATCGCGCAGGTGGCGGCTGGTGACGAACTCGCCCTCTTTGCCGAAGAAAGGCGAGGTGTTGATGGTGAAGAGCATGCTCATCGTCGGCTCATCCACCTTGAACTTCGACAGGCCCTCGGGGTTCTCTGCGTCGGCAACGGTATCGCCGATGTCGAAGTTCTCCAAGCCCATCAGCGCGACGATCTCGCCGCAGCCCACTTCCGACTTGATCTTTTCCTTGCCAAGGCCCTCGAATATCATCAATTCCTTGATCTGGCCCTTCACGGTGCCACCCATGTTCTTCACCAAGGTGATCTGCTGACCGGCCTTCAAACTTCCACGCGAGATGCGGCCCACGGCGATACGCCCTTGGAAAGAGCTGTAGTCAAGCGAAGTGATGCGCATCTGCACGGTGCCTTCCACCTTCTTCGGAGCGGGCACTTTGTCCAGGATCACATCGAGCAGGTAGCTCACATCCTCCGTCGGGGTCTTCCAATCGGCACCCATCCAGCCGTTCTTGCTGCTGCCATACACGGTGGGGAAATCCAGCTGGTCCTCGGTAGCGTCCAGCGCGAACATCAGGTCGAAAACGGCTTCATGCACTTCTTCCGGAGTACAGTTCGGCTTGTCCACCTTGTTGATCACCACCACGGGTTTCAGGCCCAATTCAATGGCTTTGCCCAATACGAAACGGGTCTGTGGCATCGGTCCTTCAAAAGCATCCACAAGCAGGATCACGCCATCGGCCATGTTCAGCACGCGCTCCACCTCCCCGCCAAAGTCACTGTGGCCGGGGGTATCGATGATGTTGATCTTCGTGCCCTTGTAGTGTACGCTCACGTTTTTGCTGAGAATGGTGATGCCACGCTCGCGCTCCAGATCGTTGTTGTCCAACAACAGGTCCTTCACCTCCTCATTCGAGCGGAAGAGTTGGCATTGGTGCAGAATTTTGTCAACCAGCGTGGTTTTGCCGTGGTCAACGTGGGCGATAATGGCGATGTTGCGTAGATCCTTCATGGTCAGATCGCCGAAGCTCGGCGAAGGTGTTTCGATGCGCCGGAGTTCGGCGGAAATGTGCGTCCGGGTCTTGAAAAAGCGTGCAAAGGTAGGGTTTTTCCGCTGAAACTCATTGAGATGGAAGCCCAGTTGTGACATACACCGCAAAAAACCGGGCTGCACTGCCTTACCTTCGCGCCCGCTTCAAAAAGGCACAAGGCCTTGAGTGGCATATTTTGACATCCTGGCCCCGTAGTTCAATTGGATAGAATGACAGATTCCGGTTCTGTTGGTTGGAGGTTCGAATCCTCCCGGGGTCACTTTTTGGTGCTTTGAATTAGCCTTTATGGTTTGGCACCTTTGGAGCTCCGTTTTGTGGTGCAGTGGTCACTTTACTTAGTTGTCAGTTGTCCGTTGTCGGTTGTCAGGCTGCCGACCGGCTGACGATTCACGGTGCAAAAGAGGTTCAAGCCGGAAAGGTTGGACAAATGCACCAAGCGCTGAGTACGAACTGACAACGGACAACGGACAACTGACAACTATAAAAAATGCGCCTCGACAAATTCCTCTGGTGCGTGCGCTTGTGCAAAACGCGCAGCATAGCCGCCGAGGAATGCAAAAAAGGGCATGCGCGGCTCAAAGGGAACGAAGCCAAAGCAAGCGCCGAAGTACATGTCGGCGACAGCGTTTCCATACGGCAAGCGCCCATCTGGCGCGTATTTGAGGTGAAGGCGATCCCGCCATCACGCGTGGGTGCCAAGCTGGTCGCGGAATATGTAACGGACAATACGCCTTGGGAAGATTTGGAGAAGCAGGAGATCGCCCGAAAAGTGCAGGCCGCAAGCCGAGACCCTGGCACGGGCAGACCCACAAAGCGCGACCGGCGTGATATTTCGCGGTTTAGTAGTGAAGGATGAACAGGATTAGCTGATGAGAACGATTAGCTGATGGTCGCTACTGGCAACCCATCTGAGCTAATCGGCATTACAGATGGTCGCTAAAAACTGAGCTGGCGTCATAACCGGGAGCCGTGCCTTCCGGTAGTCCTTCACATTTCTGGTAACGAAAACATCTACTCGTTGCGCAAGCGCGCAATAATGTTGAAGTGCGTCCTCGAAGTCATTGAATTCTGAGGCCAAGGCTTGGTCAAGAATACGTTCATCCGTATTGGCCACATGAAGGAGCGGCCTAAACTCGATCAATTTAGAAACAGCCAAAGCACTGGTGTGCTTCTGCCTGAAATGATAAAACCAATGCGAGAAGCTCAATGCAGAGACGAAAAGTTCGATGTCGCGCTGGTGGGCCAGTTGTATGATTTGCTCTGCTTCAATAAAATATGGCTTGCGCATTAAGAGAAAGTCAAACCCGACATCCGCATCGAGATAGACCTTTTTCATAGGCCGTAGCGTTTGGCCACGTGCTTGGCATATTCCCGTTTCAAGTCATATGACTTCGGAAGCTTCGCATCTGTGGCCAAGCTCTTCACATATTCCGAAACGACCACTTTGGCCTTGGGCTTCTTCAATGACGTGGTGCGCAGAAATTCCTCAATAAGCCGACTGAGGCTCGTTTGCTGAGCAGCTGCGTACGCCTTGGCTTGATCGATGACCGACTCGTCCAGCGAAAGGGTGAGCTTGGTTTTCATACGTACAAATATAAGGACAAGTATACGTATCTTCCAAAGCAATGTTGGAATAGCTGATGGTCGCTACTGGGAACTCCATCAGCTAATCCAACACATCAGCTAATCAGCTAATCAAAACCTCACATCCGCTCCGGCACCGCAATACCCAAGCAGCCCATGGCCTTCTTCACGGCATCGGCCACAGCTTGGCTCAGAGCCAACCGAAAGGCACGTTTGGCGGCATCTTCCTCTTTCAACACGGGCACGGTCTGGTAGAAACCGTTGTAGGCCTTCACCAATTCGTAAGTCTGGTTGGCCAAAGCAGCGGGATCCAGCTTCAAAGCCGCTTCCTGCAAAACCACTGGCATTTGGTGCAGCAACTTGATCACGTTGCGTTCCTCTTGGAGCAGTGCATAATCGCCACTTGCCAGTTTCCCGGAAATACCGGCCGCATGAACGCCTGACAACTGAGAACTGACAACTGACAACTCCTTCCCTTTCCTCAGTAAACTGCGGATCCGAGCATACGTGTACTGGATAAACGGCCCCGTATGCCCCTGCAGGTCAATGCTGGCTTTGGGATCAAAGAGCATGCGTTTCTTGGGATCCACCTTCAGCAGGAAATACTTCAGCGCCGCCATGCCGATCTGCTCGAACAGCTCATCCTTTTCCGCTGCGGAAAAGTCATCGAGCTTGCTCAGCTCCTCCCCTGTGTTGCGCGCTTCCTGCACCATTTCGGCCATCAGATCGTCGGCATCCACCACGGTGCCTTCACGGCTCTTCATTTTGCCGTGTGGCAGGTCCACCATGCCGTAACTGAGGTGGTGCAGGCCGTCCGCCCAAGAGTACCCCAGCTTTTTCAGGATGAGGAAGAGCACCTTGAAGTGGTAGTCCTGCTCGTTGCCTACGGTGTAAATGAGC
>JADJVC010000021.1 GCA_016710685.1 Flavobacteriales bacterium
AAATGTACGGTATCCTTGGTGCGATTGATCTCACGGCGGTTACGGGCGGTTTGAGTGATCTCGGGACGGCTGTTCTTGGCGTGTGCGCGGCTGTCATTGGCGGCGGTATCGCCCTTATGGCCGTTAAGTTCGGCGGTAAGTGGGTTGTGAAGCCTGGAAGTCGTTCACTGGTTGAACGCCCTTTGGGCTCCAACGGGGCGCGGTGCTTGTGGCCGGCCCCTCCCCCCTCTCTCCCCCATGGAATCAATCGACATTCTTCTCGGCGTTGTTCTGGCGGTCTCAGTCGTCTGGGCATTCCGTGTAGGTTTTAAGCGATGGGCACAACCAATGAGGTTGCTTTTTCTCAGTGTTCGTTTGCTTTTGCGTTTTGGTCTGTCGTGTTTCTGCCGTTACGGCAAACGCGTATTACACAGGAACCTGGCACGTTGCAAATGCAGTGCGTGGTAACTGGCTACGAGATCACTGGAACTGGTGTAACGGAGGTTGTGACTTTCATTACAAGGTGGCTGTGAAGGGGCAGTCGCCAAACGTGGCGTATTTGCCGGTCGCTGCTTACGGGTACGTAATTTACTTAGCGAATGTGGGCGTGCCGGTAGAGATTATTAAAACAAGCCCGTATCGGTATAGTAAGACAGGCACGGTTAGCACTCCACGGCACGGTTTTTGGCACGGAGGGCGGGCGCCGGTTTGCAACTTTCTCGATTCAGAACACAGGCAACTCCTCCCTGCGAGTGTGAAGCGGGTTTATTTGGATGTCCCGATTGATGAATACCAAGTGACCTTGCGCAATTCGTCGGATTTCGCGACTCAGTACGTTGTTAAGATGCGGGCGGCGGTACGCTCAAGACATTTGGCTGGCACCTGGCCAGGCCATTTCGGCGCCGGTTTACGGGCAGGGTGGGGGGAATGTTACCGTTACGCGTAAACCTGTTGTCCCTACTTTCAACGGCGTGGTCGTTGACGATCAATACCAGCCTGTTCCCGATCAGGTTGAAACGACGGTTGCGCCGAACACCCCTACGGATATCAACCAGCCTCCGGTGGGCGCGGGAGGTGGCACGGCGCCTCCAACGTGGGAGCCTAACTCCGGAACTTCTACGGGCCTCACGGTTGGGATTTACCAGGAGGGCGTGAGCAAGATTATCGCTGCGTTGAAGCCGTCAACGGGCGGCGCGTCTGGGTCTGTCGATCTGACTCCGGTCACGGACCGGCAGGACGATGCGGCCGATGCTTTTGCGGAGGTGTTTCAATCTCCGCCGGACGGCGTGGTTGCTCCGCTCATTGACGACGCCGGGCCGGTGTCTCCGATTACGGCATCTGAGTCGGACGTGATGCGGGCGGCGGCAAAATTGCCTGCAATGCCTGGCATTGTTGGCCCGGGCGTGGACGTGTCGTCGGTGACCGTTGATATTGGTATTCCTCGTTTGTCGGGTTCTTTCACCGTGCCTCTCCAGTATGATTTTAGCAAGTACGCTGGCGGTATTCTCATTTTCAAAACTGTTGTGCGTGGGTGTTTTGTGCTGCTCTTTTTCTTCCTTTCACTTCGGGCTCTTAAGGAGGCTTTCGCATGACGGATGTATTCATCTGGATTTATAGGGTTCTTGAGGGCATCTATAAGAAAGCCCCTTGGCTGCTTGGTCCTGCTGCGGGCATCGCTTCCATGCTTGGTATTGGGCAAGGGTTGTGGTCGCAACTTTTCGCGCGGATTGACTCGTTGGTTGTGCCGGCGATGGGTGGTGCGGTGAATTTTGCGCCTCTGTCGCTCGTCAATTATCTTTTCCCGTTGGATACCATCTGCGAGCTCTTGGTGATTTATGGTGGGCTCCGCATCGTCTGCGCGGGTATTCGTGTCATTAAATCTTTTATACCGACAATTGCATGAATGGCTTCGTTGAACTCATCACGGGCACTCTTGGTGGCGGTAAGACGCTTTTTGCGGTGGAGCGGGCGTTTGCTCATGCGGCAACGGGTGGTTATGTGTATTCGAACATCCCTTTCGTCGTGGAGGCGTGGCGTGCTGCAATGGCGGAGCGTAAGCGGTTGGTTCTCGACCCTGGGCGGGTTAACATTTTGACGGCGGAGCAAACACTGGAATTCCATTTGCACGTGCCTCGGGGCACGCATGCTCGGGCGGTGATGGTTATCGTCGACGAGGCGGGGTTAGAGTTCAATTCGCGAGACTGGGCGAAGACTTCAAAGGAGATTCTAGCTTTCAATACGTATGCGAGAAAGCTGGATATCCAACTTCTTTACATTTCCCAGCAGTCCGCCGACGTGGACAAGCAATTCCGTGGTAAATGTAGGTGTGAATGGCAGTGTCGGAATCTTTTCAATCTTCGGCTGTTTGGCGTGATCCCGATTAAAATTCCGCTCATGTCGCGAGTTTGTTATGACACAACCAAGGGCAAGAGGGAGTACCTCTGCAATGACGTTGTTTCCTCTCCGAAATGGGTCTGGCCCTTGTACGATTCGGATGCATTGACCGGGCGCGGCAAGGCGATGCTGGGCGAGATTCAGCAGGTGAGCGGCACACCGTTGGAGCGTATTCATGTTCCGGTGGAATCTGAGTTTCGAAATCTTATTCTTTGGGGGGTCTTCGCGTGTTCTTTAAGCGTCTCGTTATTCTGATTTTTGTTGTTCTCATTGGCTCCGCTGCTGGTTGGGGTGTTCGCCGTGTTTGGCGTGTCCTGCATCCTGAGCCGGTGCGGCGCCAGGCTCAGCCTGTCGATTCGGTATCTCCTGGCCAGGCTGCGCCCTCTGCTGTTCCCTCGTTGTCGGCTGCTCCTGCTGCTGCTGCTCCAGAGGTTCCTCCATACGTCGTTGGGGTGACGATTGTCGGCGGGCGGGTTACTGTTGCTTGGTCGAACGGTGACCGGGAGGGTGAGGACGATTTCGCCTTGGCTGGTAAGTCTCTCCGCGTCACTCGTGGCGCGGTTTGGATTGCTGGGGAGCGTTTCCCGGTGCTTCCTCGGAAAGTGGATGTTGCGGCCACTTCTGTGGTCGGTGCTGCTTCTGTGGGTGTTCTGGGGGCCTCGGTGGTGCCTTCTGGGGGCGTTGAGCCTTCGGTGGTCGATGATGATCCGACCTGGGCCTATTCTAGGGCCACCGGTGTCTGGTATCTTCGGGACCGGTCCTCGGTGATCGGTGCGCAGTCAAAGTAGGTTTGTCCCCGCCGGGGCGCGGTTGGGTCGCGGGGCGGCTGGTCGCAAGGCGACCGTGGGAGGGTCGTGCGTGCGCTCTCTGGCGTTGGTCCCCCTTGCCCTCCATCTCCATAGAAGCTCTCCGTTTCTGGGCATGAAAAACCCCCAGGCGTTGTGCCTGGGGGTGATGTGTTAGGCTGCTCTGCTTAGGCGTTGGTGCACTGCCTGGCGTGATGTGCCTAGGCGGTCGGCTATGTCTTGCAGGCTGTATCCTTGGTCTCTGAGGGCGAGGATTGCTCTCGTCAAGGCTGCGTTCGCTTGGTCAACGATTGCGGAAGCGGCGGCCAGGTCGTCGATGTCTCCAGTGGCCAGGCGTAGCTCTAGGCCACGGAGCATGCGGCTAACCATTGCGATGTAAGTGGGGGTCTCGGTTTTGGTGCGGGGCATGCCTCTGGTGATGGCCTCGGCGGATTCGTCTGTCAACGTTCCGTTGACAAGGAATTCAAGCAAGTGGGTTGGGCGTAGGGCCAGGGTGGGGTGGAGGCGCGCGGGCTGTATTCGTCGATGTAAATATGGTGTTGACATGTTTCGGGGTGTTTCCCTAGGCCTGCCAACGTAGCTGGACTTGTCGGTCCGGCAAATCCCAAAATCGTATCAACGTTGACAACATGAAACATAGCGAAATCGGAACGTGCGTCGAAAGCGGAATGCCCTGTGCTCTTTTGGAGTATCGTGGTGGCAAAGCGGAGTCGATCAAGTGGGTTGGTAAAGCATCGGGCAAAGCGGAAGAAGCGCGCCAGGTCGTGCACTGCTGCGAAATGCGCGACGGTACCCAGGTCAAGGTCATTGAGCGGCTTGCCCCGGATGCCGATTTGACTGCTGTCAATGCGACGATTCTGGCCGGCAAACCTGCGAAGAAGGGGCAGAAAATCTTGGTGACGCTTCGCTCGTGGGAGGTGGACCGGGGCAACATTACGGCGCGGGGTGATATTTTCCCTGTCGAGTGATTCCCGCCATGACACCGCACGAACTTTTGCGCTTGGCTGAAATGAGGGCGGCCCCGCTCCCAAACGCGTTGACGATGCTCTCGTCCATGCGTCGGTGGGCTACCGATGCCCAGGCGGAGGTTGGGGCGATCACTGCGCGGCTTGAGGCTGGGCGGTGGATTGCCGAGCATGCCAGGGCCGATTTGATGGTCCTGCGTGGGCGGGCGCTGAGTCGTGCGGCGTTCTGCCGTGATGAGGCGGCAGTATGGGCGGCGGAGTGTATCAAGCTGCATTCGGCCGGAGCCAGGCTAACGGAGGCTGAGGTGAAGTCGCTTAATCTTTCGGACGTGTATCGTGAAATTTCTTACATGTCACGCGACCGCCAATTTGGCGTCGAGGGGGACTCCAGCGCAGCGGAGTCCCCCGCGGCGCGAAGCGCCGCGGGTCTAACCTTGTTATTGTACAAACAACTTTAAAATTCCCTATGAGCCGTAAGCGTTCACTAGCTGTCCAATGGTCAATTGAAGAGTTGCCGAGCCAGGTTAGCGGCGGCCGCCATCGCCTCTGGACGTTGACGACGGCTGATAAGGTGATGGACCCTAAGGTCATTGGGTCGCGGTGGAGTTGCTTCGCCAGGCACGCGGCACAGTATTTCAAGCGCAACCCCCTGAGAGGCTCGTGGGGTGGTGTTCGTGTTTCTGAGCCGCACACGGAGGGGCACGGGTGGCATATCCATCTGGTTACGGCTTCTTGGCTTCCTGTCGGTCTTATGCGTCATTGGGCAAAATTGTCGGGGTTTGGTCGGATCAATGTAGTTGCCGGCAAGGGTCGCCAGGCTGGCACGCGTCTTGGTCAATATCTGGGGAAGTATTTGACGAAAGCGCTGCGCTCTGGGCAGCAAGGAGGCGCCAGGATGTGGTCATCGTTCGGGTACGGTCGCAAGGTCGCTGTTCGGCTCAAGGATATCGCATTTGAGGCGCCAGGCGGGGAGGATTATTTGCGCGCCTATTGTGATGCGAAGGATGGCGGCGCTAACCATTGGGCCGCCGCTGTGATGGCGGCGAAATACGCTTGGGATCGCCAGTGGGCGGCGATCACCGGGGATCTGGGGATTAGGGTGGGCGATGCGCTTGGGGAGGCCCCATTCTGATGGACGACGTTCTGGCAGTCGTGTCTAGCTCGCTCGCTCTTCTCTGTGGCATTTATGGCACCGGTTACGGACTGGGCTGGCTCATTGGTTCGTTTCGTAGCTTCGCTGAGCCGGACGAACGGGATTAATTTTATGTTCGCACAATTATCTATTGATATGAGTCCTGTGGTGGAGGCGATTGGCGCCACTGGCGCTGGTCTGTTGGCGGCGGGAGCGTCTGTTATTGGTGGGGCCTTGATTTTCTTCGGTACGTATTTTGCGACTGGTTGGCTTGTAAATCTTTGGCGTAATTTTACCGACGATTCTCGGGGCGGGTATTACGACGAGGAATACGACGATTGGCGCGATTAACTTTCTAGGCATGAAGCCTTGAATACAACAAACAACAAACGAAAGGTTTAAAATGTACGGTATCCTTGGTGCGATTGATCTCACGGCGGTTACGGGCGGTTTGAGTGATCTCGGGACGGCTGTTCTTGGCGTGTGCGCGGCTGTCATTGGCGGCGGTATCGCCCTTATGGCCGTTAAGTTCGGCGGTAAGTGGGTTGTGAAGCTCTGGAAGTCGTTCACTGGTTGAACGCCCTTTGGGCTCAACGGGGCGCGGGTGCTTGTGGCCGGCCCCCTCCCCCCCTCTCTCCCCCTCATGGAATCAATCGACATTCTTCTCGGCGTTGTTCTGGCGGTCTCAGTCGTCTGGGCATTCCGTGTGGGCTTTAAGGATGGGCACAACCAATGAGGTTGCTTTTCTCAGTGTTCGTTTGCTTTTGCGTTTTGGTCTGTCGTGTTTCTGCCGTTACGGCAAACGCGTATTACACAGGAACCTATGGCACGTTGCAAATGCAGTGCGTGGTAACTGGCTACGAGATCACTGGAACTGGTGTAACGGAGGTTGTGACTTTCTATTACAAGGTGGCTGTGAAGGGGCAGTCGCCAAACGTGGCGTATTTGCCGGTCGCTGCTTACGGGTACGTAATTTACTTAGCGAATGTGGGCGTGCCGGTAGAGATTATTAAAACAAGCCCGTATCGGTATAGTAAGACAGGCACGGTTAGCACTCCTCCTGGCACGGTTTTTGGCACGGAGGGCGGGCGCCGGTTTGCAACTTTTTCGATTCAGAACACAGGCAACTCTTTCCCTGCGAGTGTGAAGCGGGTTTATTTGGATGTCCCGATTGATGAATACCAAGTGACCTTGCGCAATTCGTCGGATTTCGCGACTCAGTACGTTGTTAAGGATGCGGGCGGCGGTACGCTTCAAGACATTTGGCTGGCACCTGGCCAGGCCATTTCGGCGCCGGTTTACGGGCAGGGTGGGGGGAATGTTACCGTTACGCGTAAACCTGTTGTCCCTACTTTCAACGGCGTGGTCGTTGACGATCAATACCAGCCTGTTCCGATCAGGTTGAAACGACGGTTGCGCCGAACACCTACGGATATCAAACCAGCCTCCGGTGGGCGCGGGAGGTGGCACGGCGCCTCCAACGTGGGAGCCTAACTCCGGAACTTCTACGGGCCTCACGGTTGGGATTTACCAGGAGGGCGTGAGCAAGATTATCGCTGCGTTGAAGCCGTCAACGGGCGGCGCGTCTGGGTCTGTCGATCTGACTCCGGTCACGGACCGGCAGGACGATGCGGCCGATGCTTTTTGGAGGTAGCCAATCTCCGCCGGACGGCGTGGTTGCTCCGCTCACTGACGACGCCGGGCCGGTGTTCCGATTACGGCATCTGGAGTCGGACGTGATGCGGGCGGCGGCAAAATTGCCTGCAATGCCTGGCATTGTTGGCCCGGGCGTGGACGTGTCGTCGGTGACCGTTGATATTGGTATTCCTCGTTTGTCGGGTTCTTTCACCGTGCCTCTCCAGTATGATTTTAGCAAGTACGCTGGCGGTATTCTCATTTTCAAAACTGTTGTGCGTGGGTGTTTTGTGCTGCTCTTTTTCTTCCTTTCACTTCGGGCTCTTAAGGAGGCTTTCGCATGACGGATGTATTCATCTGGATTTATAGGGTTCTTGAGGGCATCTATAAGAAAGCCCCTTGGCTGCTTGGTCCTGCTGCGGGCATCGCTTCCATGCTTGGTATTGGGCAAGGGTTGTGGTCGCAACTTTTCGCGCGGATTGACTCGTTGGTTGTGCCGGCGATGGGTGGTGCGGTGAATTTTGCGCCTCTGTCGCTCGTCAATTATCTTTTCCCGTTGGATACCATCTGCGAGCTCTTGGTGATTTATGGTGGGCTCCGCATCGTCTGCGCGGGTATTCGTGTCATTAAATCTTTTATACCGACAATTGCATGAATGGCTTCGTTGAACTCATCACGGGCACTCTTCGGTGGCGGTAAGACGCTTTTGCGGTGGAGCGGGCGTTTGCTCATGCGGCAACGGTGGTTATGTGTATTCGAACATCCCTTTCGTCGTGGAGGCGTGGCGTGCTGCAATGGCGGAGCGTAAGCGGTTGGTTCTCGACCTGGCGCGGGTTAACATTTTGACGGCGGAGCAAACACTGGAATTTCCATTTGCACGTGCCTCGGGCACGCATGCTCGGGCGGTGATGGTTATCGTCGACGAGGCGGGGTTAGAGTTCAATTCGCGAGACTGGGCGGAGACTTCAGAGGAGATTCTAGCTTCAATACGTATGCGAAAGCTGGATATCCAACTTCTTTACATTTCCCAGCAGTCCGCCGACGTGGACAAGCAATTCCGTGGTAAATGTAGGTGTGAATGGCAGTGTCGGAATCTTTTCAATCTTCGGCTGTTTGGCGTGATCCCGATTAAAATTCCGCTCATGTCGCGAGTTTGTTATGACACAACCAAGGGCAAGAGGGAGTACCTCTGCAATGACGTTGTTTCCTCTCCGAAATGGGTCTGGCCCTTGTACGATTCGGATGCATTGACCGGGCGCGGCAAGGCGATGCTGGGCGAGATTCAGCAGGTGAGCGGCACACCGTTGGAGCGTATTCATGTTCCGGTGGAATCTGAGTTTCGAAATCTTATTCTTTGGGGGGTCTTCGCGTGTTCTTTAAGCGTCTCGTTATTCTGATTTTTGTTGTTCTCATTGGCTCCGCTGCTGGTTGGGAGTGTTCGCCGTGTTTGGCGTGTCCTGCATCCCGGAGCCGGTGCGGCGCCAGGCTCAGCCTGTCGATTCGGTATCTCCTGGC
>JADJVC010000022.1 GCA_016710685.1 Flavobacteriales bacterium
CATAGATGGATTCAAACTTGTTGCAGCGGATTATGCTAATGATGTGAATGGAAGTATGATTTGGGCGAGCGGAAATGCTACAGTAGTAATATCCTCAATAATTTGATGGAATTGACGAGTGCTTCTACTTCTACAAAACGTTATGTTGGCTTGGACCAAGCAGTAGTGTTTCTTCAAAGTGTCCTTTCATTTCCGGTAATATCAACCATAATATTTTCCAGGCGGCAGGAACTGGCGAAGGTTTCGCTGGTATCACCATGCAACAATGGTCTCAAAACTTCAATATCAATTCCAATAAATTTGTTGGAATGAAAGGCCAGAGAAACATTTTGATATATCACCCGACTCCAACAGTTGTTATCTCCAACAATGAACTATTTGTGTCAGATGATGGTGCGAATGGTGGGTCAGCTCGTGAGTTGATTGCTGTTTTGGGTGTTGCACCTACTGTAACTGCAGGTGGTATTGTTGTACAGAATAACTTTTTCACCACAGGATCTGGGGGCAAAGGCATTAGAATTGAGAATGCATCAACATATGGTGCTAATCTTGCAATCAACAACAACCATTTCGGCGGTGTTGATGGTTTGGCGATACAAAATTCGGGTACTGGTACGGTAACAGCCACCTGCAACTGGTATGGCACGGCAAGTGCGGGGTTGATCGCCGCGAAGATCAGCGGAACCGGCATCAACTACACGCCGTGGTTAGTCGGTAGCGGTGACGGTGCAGCTTTTGGTTTCCAGCCAACGGCTGACTGTAATGGTACGGGTACACCTCCGGTGATTACCTGCCCTATAGCACCAACTTCACCAATCAGTTGTCCAGCTGCACCAGTATTTGGAACAGCTACAGCAACGTATTCATGTGGATCAAGTATACCGATTTCGTTTGCCGATGTAGATGTAGCAGGAAGCTGTGCTGGTACGTATGTCCGCACAAGAACATGGACAGCAACGGATGATTGTGGCAATACAGCTACATGTAGTCAATCGGTCACCGTACAGGATATGACGGCGCCGGTGCTTACGTGTGCTGCTGACGAGACGATTGGTTGCGATGAATCCACGGATCCTTCAAACACAGGTTCTTCGACGGCTACCGATAATTGTGGTACTCCTGCGGTTACCTATTCGGATGCTGCGGGCCAGTTGTTTCCATCGACCTTCCCGGGTGGCACGGCCCTTCAGGGCAGGGCACGCTGGGGAATAGCGGTTTTGAGGAGCCTTGTATATTGGAGGCACTGTTGGCCCGAACCTGAACCCGGCCGGCACACCGGTATGGGTGATTGGCACGGCCTATGCCTTTGAATACGCCTATAACGGCACGACCGGCGACCAGACGCTGAGCATCGATTTCAACGGCGACCTTAGCTATGGCGCGGGAGAAGTGATTACACAGCCTACCGCATTTGCCGGACAAGGCTTCAAGCACTTCAGCATTTTCATGAGTGGGAATGCGACGCGTGGTATCACGCTGAACAACTTCGTGGTCAACGGGGTGAACCTGGGCAACTTCGTGTCGCCTGCGACGGGCAGCATAGACAAGGACTGGGAGAACTCAGCGGGTCTGTTCAGCAACGTCACGGCCACCGGCACGATCACCTTTACGGGTTCACCCGGAACTGGCGACGAGACGGGCCGCATCTGGTTCCGCACGGCGACGCCGGTAATCATCCCGCCTGCACCCATCTGTCCGCAGAACTATGTGGTCAACCGGGTGTGGAAGGCCACCGATGCCTGCGGCAACGAGAGTTTCTGCGTGCAGAAGATCACGGTACAGGATATTGTGGCGCCTGTCTTGACCGGCGCCTGGCCGGCAGACCAGACGGGCGTGAATGCCTGTATGCCTTCAGGAACGAATGCACCGGACAATGCGACCATAGCAGCCTTATATACGGATGCCTGTGGCGGAGCAATAACGGTAACGCAAAACACCGTGGCGGGCAGCAACAGCAACTGTTCATGGAGTTTTGTGACGACCTATACGGTCAAAGATGCCTGTAACAATACGGTAAGTCCAAGTCCGACATACACCTACAGCGGTGGTGATAATTCGGCCCCTGTGATTACGGGGACGATTGCCCCGGGCACGGTGGCGGGCTGCGATGCCAGTGCTGCGCCTGCGGCGGTTACGACGGTGGCGGCCCTGGAGGGCCTTGGCCTGAGCATTTTGGACAACCGCACCGCCGATGGCGACCTGGTTGTGACGAGCAGTGATGCCGCTGCTGGCAGTTGCCCGATCGTGATCACCCGTACCTACGGTGACCGACGCCTGCGGCAAGTTCAGCACCTATGAGCAGACGATCAACGTCAATGACAACACGGCGCCGGTGCTTACGTGTGCTGCTGACGAGACGATTGGTTGCGATGAATCCACGGATCCTTCAAACACAGGTTCTTCGACGGCTACCGATAATTGTGGTACTCCTACGGTTACCTATTCGGATGCTGCGGGCCAGTTGCTTCCATCGACCTTCCCGGGTGGCACGGCCCTTCAGGGCAGGGGCACGCTGGGGAATAGCGGTTTTGAGGGAGCCTTGTATATTGAGGCACTGTTGGCCCGAACCTGAACCCTGCCGGCACACCGGTGTGGGTTATCGGCACGGCCTATAAATTTGAATACGCCTATAATGGCACGACCGGCGACCAGACGCTGAGCATCGATTTCAACGGCGACCTTAGCTATGGCGCGGAGAAGTGATTACACAGCCTACCGCATTTGCCGGACAAGGCTTCAAAGCACTTCAGCATTTTCATGAGTGGGAATGCGACGCGTGGTATCACGCTGCACAACTTCCTGGTCAACGGGGTGAACCTGGGCAACTTCGTGTCGCCTGCGACGGGCAGCATAGACAAGGACTGGGAGAACTCAGCGGGTCTGTTCAGCAACGTCACGGCCACCGGCACGATCACCTTTACGGGTTCACCCGGAACTGGCGACGAGACGGGCCGCATCTGGTTCCGCACGGCGACGCCGGTAATCATCCCGCCTGCACCCATCTGTCCGCAGAACTATGTGGTCAACCGGGTGTGAAGGCCACCGATGCCTGCGGCAACGAGAGTTTCTGCGTGCAGAAGATCACGGTACAGGATATTGTGGCGCCTGTCTTGACCGGCGCCTGGCCGGCAGACCAGACGGGCGTGAATGCCTGTATGCCTTCAGGAACGAATGCACCGGACAATGCGACCATAGCAGCCTTATATACGGATGCATGTGGCGGAGCAATAACGGTAACGCAAAACACCGTGGCGGGCAGCAACAGCAACTGTTCATGGAGTTTTGTGACGACCTATACGGTCAAAGATGCCTGTAACAATACGGTAAGTCCAAGTCCGACATACACCTACAGCGGTGGTGATAATTCGGCCCCTGTGATTACGGGGACGATTGCCCCGGGCACGGTGGCGGGCTGCGATGCCAGTGCTGCGCCTGCGGCGGTTACGACGGTGGCGGCCCTGGAGGGCCTTGGCCTGAGCATTTTGGACAACTGCACCGCCGATGGCGACCTGGTTGTGACGAGCAGTGATGCCGCTGCTGGCAGTTGCCCGATCGTGATCACCCGTACCTATACGGTGACCGACGCCTGCGGCAAGTTCAGCACCTATGAGCAGACGATCAACGTCAATGACAACACGGCGCCGGTGCTTACGTGTGCTGCTGACGAGACGATTGGTTGCGATGAATCCACGGATCCTTCAAACACAGGTTCTTCGACGGCTACCGATAATTGTGGTACTCCTACGGTTACCTATTCGGATGCTGCGGGCCAGTTGCTTCCATCGACCTTCCCGGGTGGCACGGCCCTTCAGGGCAGGGCACGCTGGGGGAATAGCGGTTTTGAGGGAGCCTTGTATATTGGAGGCACTGTTGGCCCGAACCTGAACCCTGCCGGCACACCGGTGTGGGTTATCGGCACGGCCTATAAATTTGAATACGCCTATAATGGCACGACCGGCGACCAGACGCTGAGCATCGATTTCAACGGCGACCTTAGCTATGGCGCGGGAGAAGTGATTACACAGCCTACCGCATTTGCCGGACAAGGCTTCAAGCACTTCAGCATTTTCATGAGTGGGAATGCGACGCGTGGTATCACGCTGAACAACTTCGTGGTCAACGGGGTGAACCTGGGCAACTTCGTGTCGCCTGCGACGGGCAGCATAGACAAGGACTGGGAGAACTCAGCGGGTCTGTTCAGCAACGTCACGGCCACCGGCACGATCACCTTTACGGGTTCACCCGGAACTGGCGACAAGACGGGCCGCATCTGGTTCCGCACGGCGACGCCGGTAATCATCCCGCCTGCACCCATCTGTCCGCAGAACTATGTGGTCAACCGGGTGTGGAAGGCCACCGATGCCTGCGGCAACGAGAGTTTCTGCGTGCAGAAGATCACGGTACAGGATATTGTGGCGCCTGTCTTGACCGGCGCCTGGCCGGCAGACCAGACGGGCGTGAATGCCTGTATGCCTTCAGGAACGAATGCACCGGACAATGCGACCATAGCAGCCTTATATACGGATGCATGGCGGAGCAATAACGGTAACGCAAAACACCGTGGCGGGCAGCAACAGCAACTGTTCATGGAGTTTTGTGACGACCTATACGAGTCAAAGATGCCTGTAACAATACGGTAAGTCCAAGTCCGACATACACCTACAGCGGTGGTGATAATTCGGCCCTGTGATTACGGGGACGATTGCCCCGGGCACGGTGGCGGGCTGCGATGCCAGTCCAGCCTGCGGCGGTTACGACGGTGGCGGCCCTGGAGGCCTTGGCCTGAGCATTTTGGACAACTGCACCGCCGATGGCGACCTGGTTGTGACGAGCAGTGATGCCGCTGCTGGCAGTTGCCCGATCGTGATCACCCGTACCTATACGGTGACCGACGCCTGCGGCAAGTTCAGCACCTATGAGCAGACGATCAACGTCAACGACAACACGGCGCCGGTGCTTACGTGTGCTGCTGACGAGACGATTGGTTGCGATGAATCCACGGATCCTTCAAAACACAGGTTCTTCGACGGCTACCGATAATTGTGGTACTCCTACGGTTACCTATTCGGATGCTGCGGGCCAGTTGCTTCCATCGACCTTCCCGGTGGCACGGCCTTCAGGGCAGGGCACGCTGGGGGAATAGCGGTTTTGAGGGAGCCTTGTATATTGAGGGCACTGTTGGCCCGAACCTGAACCCTGTCGGCACACCGGTGTGGGTTATCGGCACGGCCTATAAATTTGAATACGCCTATAATGGCACGACCGGCGACCAGACGCTGAGCATCGATTTCAACGGCGACCTTAGCTATGGCGCGGGAGAAGTGATTACACAGCCTACCGCATTTGCCGGACAAGGCTTCAAGCACTTCAGCATTTTCACGAGTGGGAATGCGACGCGTGGTATCACGCTGAACAACTTCGTGGTCAACGGGGTGAACCTGGGCAACTCCGTGTCGCCTGCGACGGGCAGCATAGACAAGGACTGGGAGAACTCAGCGGGTCTGTTCAGCAACGTCACGGCCACCGGCACGATCACCTTTACGGGTTCACCCCGGAACTGGCGACGAGACGGGCCGCATCTGGTTCCGCACGGCGACTCCGGTAACCGGACCCGCACCGTCAACCTGTCCGCAGAACTACGTGATCAACCGGGTCAGGAAGGCCACCGATGCCTGCGGCAACGAGGAGTTTCTGCGTGCAGAAGATCACGGTACAGGATATTGTGGCGCCTGTTCTTGACCGGCGCCTGGCCGGCAGACCAGACGGGCGTGAATGCCGGTATGCCTTCAGGAACGAATGCACCGGACAATGCGACCATAGCAGCCTTATATACGGATGCATGTGGCGGAGCAATAACGGTAACGCAAAACACCGTGGCGGGCAGCAACAGCAACTGTTCATGGAGTTTTGTGACGACCTATACGGTCAAAGATGCCTGTAACAATACGGTAAGTCCAAGTCCGACTACACCTACAGCGGTGGTGATAATTCGGCCCCTGTGATTACGGGGGACGTTGCCCTGGGCACGGTGGCGGGCTGCGATGCCAGTGCTGCGCCTGCGGCCCGTTACGCCGCGGTGGCGGCCTGGAGGGAGCCTTGGCCTGAGCATTTGGTACAACTGCCGCCGATGGCGACCTGGTTGTGACCAGGCGGTGATGCCGCTGCTGGCAGTTGCCAGAGCCTAGTCACCCGTACCTTCACGGTGACCAACGCCTGCGCAACAGTTCAGCACCTATGAGCAGACGATCAACGTCAGACAACACGGCCCGCCAGGTGCTTACGTGTGCTGCTGACGGAGACGATTGGTTGCGATGTGAATCCCACGGATCCTTCAAACACAGGTTCTTCGACGGCTACCGATAATTGTGGCCCTCCTAAGTTACCTATTCCGGATGCCTCCGGGCCTTAGTTGCTTCCATCGACCTTCCCGGTGGCGCGGCCACTTAGGCGGGGGGGCACGCTGGGGAATAGCGGTTTTTGAGGGAGCCTTATATGTGGAGGCACTGTTGGCCCGAACCTGAACCCTGCCAGCACACCGGTGTGGGTTATCAGCACGGCCTATAAATTTGAATACGCCTATAATGGCACGACCGGCGACCAGACGCTGAGCATCGGTTTCAACGGCGTGTACCTAAGGCGTTTTCTGTACGGGAGAAGTGATTACACAGCCTACCGCATTTGCCGGACAAGGCTTCAAGCACTTCCTTTTCATGAGTGGGAATGCGACGCGTGGAATCGATGAACAGCTAACTAGATGGTCAACGGGGTGAACCTGGGCAACTTCGTGTCGCCTGCGACAGGGCAGCAGACAAGACTGGGGAGACTCAGCGGGTCCTGTTGTTAGCAACGTCACGGCCACCGGCACGATCACCTCAGTTCACCCGGAACTGGCGACGAGACGGGCCGCATCTGGACTCAACCGGCGACCCGGTATCAATACCACTGCACCAACGTGTCCACAGAACAAAGTGATCAACCGCGTATGGACGCCAAAGGATGCTTCAGCGAAACCAAATTTACTGCGACCAGAACCATCACGGTAAGTCGGCGCCGGTTGCAGCGTTTGCAGCAGCTCAAACATCAGTATTTCTTGCGGCGGCGCCCCTGGTGGCACGGCTTTGGCTTATACCAATGGTCAACCGGCGCTTGCCAGATCAGGGTCCGGTCATCGGGGTTATCTCTGGCGGCCACGACGAATGCGGTGGTTCTTATACCGAAAGCTGGACGTTCACTGATGACTGTTCAAGGTCATCACGGCGACCAGAACCATTACGGTCCTTCCGGCTCCGGTAGCAGCTTTCGCAGCAACTTCCAACCTTACCATTGCTTGTGGTTCGGCGCCTCCTGTTGGCACAGCTCTGGCTTACACCAACAGTGCAACTGGTGCTTAGTGAAATCACTGGTTCCGCAACAGGTACCATCACTGGCAGCCACGACGAATGCGGCGGTTCTTATACTGAAAGCTGGACGTTCACCGATGAGTGCAGCAGAACCATCACGGCAACGCGCACCATCACCGTAGATCCTGCGCCTCAGGCTGTTTTTGCTCCCGTTTCCAATACCACCATCGCTTGTGGTTCGGCGCCTCCTGTTGGCACAGCTCTGGCTTATACCAACAGTGCAACTGGCGCTTGTGAAATCACCGGTTCCGCAACAGGTACCATCACCGGCAGCCACGACGAATGCGGCGGTTCTTATACCGAAAGCTGGACGTTCACCGATGAGTGCTCAAGGGTCATCACGGCGACCAGAACCATTACTGTCCTTCCGGCTCCGGTAGCAGCTTTCGCAGCAACCTTACCATCGCTTGTGGTGCGGCGCCTCCTGTTGGAACAGCTCTGGCTTACACCAACGGTGCAACTGGCGCTTGTGAAATCACCGGTTCCGCAACTGGAACCATCACTGGCAGCCACGACGAGTGCGGCGGTTCTTATACTGAAAGCTGGACGTTCACTGATGACTGTTCAAGGGTCATTACGGCGACCAGAACCATTACGGTCCTTCCGGCTCCGGTAGCAGCTTTCGCAGCAGCTTCCAATCTTACCATTGCTTGTGGAGCGGCGCCTCCTGTTGGCACGGCTCTGGCTTATACCAACAGTGCAACTGGTGCTTGTGAGATCAGCGGTTCCGCAACAGGTACCATCACTGGCAGCCACGACGAATGCGGCGGTTCTTATACTGAAAGCTGGACGTTCACCGATGAGTGCAGCAGAACCATCACGGCAACGCGCACCATCACCGTAGATCCTGCGCCTCAGGCTGTTTTTGCTCCCGTTTCCAATACCACCATCGCTTGTGGTTCGGCGCCTCCTGTTGGCGGCTCAGGCTTATACCAACAGTTCCAACCTTGGTGCTTGTGAGGATCAGCGGTTCCCAACCAGGTACCATACTGCAGCCCGACGATGGGCGGTTCTTCTGAAAGCTGGACGTTCACTGATGAGTGCAGCAGAACCATCACGGCAACGCCCCATCACCGTAGATCCTGCGCCTCGGGCTATTTTTGCTCCGTTTCCAATACCACCATCGCTTGTGGTTCGGCGCCTCCTGTTGGCACACCTCTGGCTTATACCAACAGTGCAACTGGCGCTTGTGAAATCACCGGTTCCGCAACAGGTACCATCACCGGCAGCCACGACGAATGCGGCGGTTCTTATACTGAAAGCTGGACCTTCACCGATGAGTGTTCAAGGGTCATCACGGCGACCAGAACCATTACGGTCCTTCCGGCTCCGGTAGCAGCTTTCGCAGCGCCAGCATCCTTACCATTGCTTGTGGTGCGGCGCCTCCTGTTGGCACGGCTCTGGCTTACACCAACAGTGCAAGCGGCGCTTGTGAAATCAGCGGTTCCGCAACAGGTACCATCACTGGCAGCCACGACGAGTGCGGCGGTTCTTATACTGAAAGCTGGACGTTCACTGATGAGTGCAGCAGAACCATCACGGCAACGCGCACCATCACCGTAGATCCTGCGCCTCAGGCTGTTTTTGCTCCCGTTTCCAATACCACCATCGCTTGTGGTTCGGCGCCTCCTGTTGGAACAGCTTTGGCTTACACCAACAGTGCAACTGGCGCTTGTGAAATCACTGGTTCCGCAACAGGTACCATCACTGGCAGCCACGACGAGTGCGGCGGTTCTTATACTGAAAGCTGGACGTTCACTGATGACTGTTCAAGGTCATTACGGCGACCAGAACCATTACGGTCCTTCCGTCTCCGGTAGCAGCTTTCGCAGCAGCTCCCAATCTTACCATTGCTTGTGGTGCGGCGCCTCCTGTTGGCACGGCTCTGGCTTATACCAACAGTGCACTGCGCGCTTGGGAAATCACCGGTTCCGCAACAGGTACTATTACTGGCAGCCACGACGAGTGCGGCGGTTCTTATACCGAAAGCTGGACGTTCACTGATGAGTGCAGCAGAACCATCACGGCAACGCGCACCATCACCGTAGATCCTGCGCCTCAGGCTGTTTTTGCTCCCGTTTCCAATACCACCATCGCTTGTGGTTCGGCGCCTCCTGTTGGCACAGCTCTGGCTTATACCAACAGTGCAACTGGTGCTTGTGAAATCACTGGTTCCGCAACAGGTACCATCACTGGCAGCCACGACGAATGCGGCGGTTCTTATACTGAAAGCTGGACGTTCACCGATGAGTGCAGCAGAACCATCACGGCAACGCGCACCATCACCGAGATCCCGCGCTCCAGGCTGTTTTTGCTCCGTTTCCAACACCACCATCGCTTGTGGTTCGGCGCCTCCTGTTGGCACAGCTCTGGCTTATACCAACAGTGCAACTGGCGCTTGTGAAATCACCGGTTCCAACGGGTACCATCACTGGCAGCCACGACGAGTGCGGCGGTTCTTATACCAGCTGGACGTTCACCACTGGTGCTCAAGGGTCATCACGGCGACCAGAACCATTACGGTCCTTCCGGCTCCGGTAGCAGCTTTCGCAGCAGCTTCCAACCTTACCATTGCTTGTGGTGCGGCGCCTCCTGTTGGCACGGCTCTGGCTTACACCAACAGTGCAAGCGGCGCTTGTGAAATCAGCGGTTCCGCAACAGGTACCATCACTGGCAGCCACGACGATGCGGCGGTTCTTATACTGAAAGCTGGACCTTCACCGATGACTGTTCAAGGGTCATCACGGCGACCAGAACCATTACGGTCCTTCCGGCTCCGGTAGCAGCTTTCGCGGCAGCTTCCAACCTTACCATCGCCTGTGGTGCGGCGCCTCCGGTTGGCACGGCTCTGGCTTATACCAACAGTGAACTAGGTGCTTGCCAGATCAGCGGTTCCGCAACGGGTGCCATCACTGGCAGCCACGATGATTGCGGTGGTTCTTATACCGAAAGCTGGACGTTCACTGATGACTGTTCAAGGGTCATCACGGCGACCAGAACCACTACGAGTCCTTCCGGCTCCGGTAGCAGCGTTCTAATGGCTTCCAACCCTGCATCGCTTGGCGGGTTCGGCGCCTCCTATTGGAACAGCTTTGGCTTACACCAACAGTGAAACTGGTGCTTGCAAATCACTGGTTCCGCAACAGGTACCATCACTGGCAGCCACGACGAATGCGGCGGGTCTTATACTGAAAGCTGGACGTTCACCGATGGGTGCAGCAGAACCATCCACGGCAACGCGCACCGTCACCGTAGATCCTGCGCCTCAGGCTGTTTTTGCTCCCGTTTTCCAATACCACCATCGCTTGTGGTTCGGCGCCTCCCTGTTGGCGCAGCTCTGGCTTAT
>JADJVC010000023.1 GCA_016710685.1 Flavobacteriales bacterium
ATGATCAGCGTCCAGTGGGATCGATGGAATTGACATACGCGGGTGGACGGATCGATGAAGTGCCGGCTGCTTCGAACCGAGAGCATTCTGGTCGTAGTAACGGTCAAAGAAGAAACACCAGACAAAGGGTTTCAACAAGATCAATTTTGAGATTCGCTCAACAAGCAACGAAAAGATTGCGGTCGAAGAGGACGACTTTCTTCATGCCATGAATACAAAACTAAACGAAATAGTCCAACCATGGTATCGCTCTCTCCCCTGGCCGTGGATGCTCATGGCAGGCCCTCTGATCGTTATCGTTGCCGGTGTGATTACCACCTATCTGGCGATTAGCAGCAACGACGGATTGGTCGATGACGACTATTACAAACAGGGTTTGGCGGTAAATCAGACAAGGGCTCGAATTCGTAATGCCGTGAAACTGGGTTTGCAGGCCGAGTTGATGCAGAACGCTGAAGGATCCCGGATCCGAATTCTTCTGCACGGGAAGCCTGACACCATTCTCCCTGGCGTGCTGACATTGCGAATTGCCCATCCAACTCGCGCCGGGTTCGATCAGAACGTTCGCTTGAGCGCCGATGGTGCAGGATTCTATTCAGGCAATCTCAGCACCGGTCTTGCAGGCCGGTGGCATATCTTCCTGGAAGACGAGAAGCGCGAGTGGCGTTTGACAGGTGAGTGGATTGTCGACAAGAATGAGCCTTTACGATTGCCGGCTGAGGTGCAAGGAGTTGCTGAATCCGTGATGAGGCCTGACTCACGGAGAATTGAATAGCGATCTGGCAGATCTCGTCGAATGGCTGTAGCTGGCCGCTACCTGTCCTTACTGAACTTATCAAGCAATTGGCCCAACTTCTCTGAGCGTCGCCGCGCCGTTGCTTCTGCCTCTCGTTGCATCTTGCGACGCTCAGCGTCCTTCCTGAATCGCTCGCGGAGGACTTCTGCTGCATGACCACGGTGAGTTTCCGCTATTTCATCGGCTGAATTGCCATCAAGATCGATACGATGCGTTGCTTTCTCGATTGTCTTGAGATAGCGAAGTGAATTGGTATGCATCCTCAGAGCGGTACGAAGGGATCGTCGATCAAGATCAGGCAGCCGCATGAGGAGTTGTTTATCGATGCCAATGGCAAGCGGTGAGAAGTCACGGAAAACAGCAAAACGTTCCTGCAAAGGTTTTGAGCAAGGCGCGCGGAGATTCCTGTCCTGGGTGCTCGTCAGGGATGGGTATGTTCATATTTTGATCCGTTCAGTTCTCGTCGGTCTATTCAACCTCGCCAGCTTACCACTGCGTCATGCGTCTTCGGAAGTCTGAAACCTGAGTGCAGAAAAATGTGATAGAAATACGGGTGTTGTATTTGTCTCGAAGCGGTCCGTTTAGTAGCCGGCGTCAGGTCTCCAAAAGCCTAAGATGGCAGTGCGCGGCTAGGCGTAGCGCTTGGCGTCCCTATCGCAGTCATCGAGGAGATTGAAATGGGTAAGAAACTGAAAGCATTGGCAGGAAATTTTACCGATAACCAGTTCTCACACACTGTCAAGGGCTCGGCGCAGCAAATCTGGCTTGCCGGTCTTGGCGCTTTTGCCAAAGCCCAGGAGGAGGGCGGCAAGGTATTTGATCTGCTGGTCAAGGAAGGCGCTAACGTCCGGACTCCGGACACGAAAGATGACGGATGAGAAGCTGGCGAGTGTTGCCGGTAAGGCGGCCGGTACGTGGGATCGTCTAGAGCAAGCATTCGAGGATCGAGTTGCGCGTTCTCTCGGAACTCTTGGCGTGCCGAGCAAGAAGGATCTCGACAAGCTAACCTGGCGCGTTGAGGATCTAACCACCGTTGTGAAGAGTCTTACGGGGGCCAAGGGCGCATCGAAGGCAGTTGCCAAGCCGGCGATCAAGACTGCGACAAAGCCTTCCGCCAGGGAAACCGGTAATCAAAGCCCGTCGCCAAGACAGCCGCGTCGAAGACTGTTGCGTGAGTCATTCCGGCGCAGGTTGAATCATATCGCGGCCCAATGTTTGTCGTTGGTGGCGCTTGACAGGAAAACCAAGGCTATTGGCGCTCCTCCTCATGCTTGTTGCACGGGTGCGCGATGGGATTCCCCGGGGGAGGTTGGGCACGCCGGTCGGATTGCCAAAGTATTTCCTTTGGGATACGTTATGTGCGAGCGTGATCCTTTGTTGGATCATTATCGCTTGCCAAACGGATAGTCAAGGACAATACCGTGACACCGCACAGTGAAGAGCCGGAAATTGCCGTTGAGCCACCAGTCGCCAAATCGAATATTTCCCTTGTAGTCGTTCTTTCCACGTCACTCGGCATCTTGCTGACGGTATTGGCAGCGGGTGCGTATCTGAAAAAGAAGAAACCGGAGGCGGATAATTGCGAACTGGTTGGCAAATCCCCCGAGGAACAAGCCGCTACGCTTCGGCGTTGCGTAGGCATGATGGAGGCGCCCGGGGGAAAGCCGCGTTAACGTTAGCCAGTTCATTTCTATCGGCTTGGCTCAGGCTTGGAAGTTCTCGTCAAGAAATCAGTGCGCTTCACGTTCGATTCTGGGTCTGAGCGCTGAGAGAAAGAAGGCCGGGACGAATTGTCAGGATGACATTTTTGCTTATCGAGTGTGGGGTTCACCGATACGCCGGGACGCTTGAAATACATGACTTCACCATTCCACACGTATTCGAGATCAAACTCTTCCTTGAGCTGTAAGGCCATGTTCTCAGCTCGGCGGCGGGCATCGGATCTGTTTTTCCGTGTTTGCGTTCGAAAGTAATGTCGCTCATAAGAGATTCCTTTGGAGTCAGCCGACTTCAGCGAAACTGGTACGGAAGCCGCATAGCGGCGCGGGTCAAAATCACCGCGCTGGACAGCAGGATATGCTGCACAATCCGGTTCGCTGCCATGGTGGCAGTTGCGGAAACGACATTGGCCTTGAAGTAAGCGGAGTTCAGAAACCCGTGCTCGATGGCGTTTTTGAGAGGTGGCGCAGGCCAAACTCCTGCAATCCGGGAGAGTCGATAAGTGCGGGTGGGCGTCGAACCGATAGAGGCGTGGCGTGGGTCGTGGTGTGCTTGCCGGAGTTGAGCGCTGAGGAAATCTCACGTGTCAGGGCATTGGCATCATGCAAAAGCGCGTTGGTCAGCGATGACTTGCCCATGCCGGACTGACCGACGAGAACACTTGTCTGACCTAATAGGTATGGGCGCAGCGCCTCGGCATCGGTGTGAGCCGAAAGCCTGAGTATGGGATAGCCTATCCTTTCGAACGGCACCAATGCCATGCTGGTCGGTGCTATACGGTCACTCAGGTCACATTTGTTGAAAACGATCAATGTTTTCATGCGCTGGCTTTCCGCGGCAACGATGCATCGCGATATCATTTCGTCAGAATAAGGGGGCTCGGTAGCAACGACGATGATGATTTGCGTCACGTTTGCAGCGATCAGCTTCTGCCTGAAATCGTTCGAACGATAAAGTAGCGTACTGCGTGGCGGGATCAGGTCAATTACACCCTGGGTATCACTGCTGCGCTGAATGAGAACCTGATCTCCGCAAGCCAATTCACTTCTTTTCACGCGGGAAGCAGGCAGTGTTTCGCCTGCTGTCAGCTCAACCAGATAATGACGCCCATGAGCGGAGACGATCGTGCCTTCGAGCATCAAAATGCTAATCGCGCCAAGCTCAGCATCCGCTCAGGCGCGCAATTCGAAGCGATGCGGGCGGGTGCGAATCGTAGAAGAGAGAGTGTAGCGGGTCGGGCGTAAGTGTTGCGGCATTGTCTTCGTGAAGCTTGACGAGAGCTTCGATCAGATCGTCAGCCGAAGCGTGTTCGGCGGCGTAGCGATCAGCTTCGAACTCATGGCGACGCGAGAGCAGGCGGGTCAGCGGTGTCAGCAGGAAAGTGAAGACCGGCGTTACCATAAAAGAAGAGAATCAGCGCCAAGGCGGTGTTCTTCGCTGATACCCGAGACCGTTGAAGAACCAGTCCGCGTCAATCAGTTGGCCGAGTGCGGCGAAAGGCCAGCGACAAGGCAAAGATCAGGACGATACGCTGGATTACGTGACGATGCTTGAAATGGCCAAGTTCGTGCGCCAGTACGGCTTCCATTTCGACCGGTTGCGATCGGCCAAGCAGGGTGTCAAAGAAGACAATGCACTTGGTTTTCCAAAGCCAGTGAAGTAGGCGTTGCCGTGGTTTGAGCGCCGGGAGCCATCCATGACAAACAGGCCGGAAGTGGCAAAGCCGCAACGCTGGAGGAGGGCTTCGATGCGTACTTTGAGCGTTGCATCATCCAGTGGCGTAAACTTATTGAACAATGGTGCGATCCAGGTCAGGTAGATGAACAGAATAAGCAGATTGAAGACGCACCAGAATAGCCAGACATAGAGCCACCAGAAGCTGCTCCTTTGCGCCATCAGCCATAGAACGGCAATCAACACCGGCGTGCCGATGGCAATGCCAAGGGCGGTTTGTTTAGGAAAGATCGGCGATAAACAACACGAAGTCATGCGGTTAAAGCCGAATTTCTCTTCGATGAC
>JADJVC010000024.1 GCA_016710685.1 Flavobacteriales bacterium
GGCTGCTGAACACATCGCGCACGCTGACGTTGATCACGCCTTTGCCCTTCATGATCTTCTTCCGGACGCCCATGTCCAGGAACGCGAAACCGGAAACATCGGATTGCACCGTGCGGTAGCCGGAGAGGTAGTTGCCGGTAAATTCCAGGTCCACATCCGCAGGCAGCTTGAACTGAGTGGTGAGCCGATGTCAGTTTCTGGCCGGTGAAATCGAAGGACTGTTCGGCATAGGTTCCCTTCCGGTCGAACATGCCGATGTTGAGGTCGGCATTGAGCGTGACCCACTTGCACGGGTCGTACTTGCCGTTGAACTCGAAGCCGGTGGAGCCGTTTGTGCCGATGTTCAGCGGAATTGTGGTGTTCACGTTGTCCGCGAAGGTGCTGATGCGCTCAACCACGTCGGTGGTGTAGAGGTGGTACACGCTGGCGTTCAACGAGGCCTTCTTCACAATGAGGATACTGCAGAACTCGGAAGGAGTTGTGTACTCGGGCTGCAGGTCCGGGTTGCGGTGCGGATGTTGTAGTTGTTGGTGATGTTGAAGAATGGGTTCAGGTCCCAGAGCCGGGGCCTGTCGATCTCCGCGAATAGCCACTGCAGTGAAAAGAACTCGGAGATCTTGTGCGTGGCATGGGCGCTGGGGAACAGGTCCGTGAAAACCCGGTCGTTGCCTTCGTTGGTGGTGGTGAGCAAGGTCCGCAGGTCGGTATGTTCCATGCGCAGCCCCAGCTTGATGCCCGATTTCCCGCTTTCGTACGACCCCGTGCCGTAGACGCCGAGCACCTTCTGGTCGTACTGGAAATCGTTGGTGAGGTCCGGGTCCAGCACATAGTCTCCATCGATCAGGTTGCGCACCGCGTAGTTGTTGCCCACATCGTTCAAGGCATATTGGGCCCCGGTTTCCAGGGTCACCTTATCCGAAAGTGGGTCGGTGTAATCCAGCTTCAGCGTTTGGTCGGCGCGGTTGAATTTGGTGGCTGTGCGTTGGTCGCTGTTCACCGTTGTACCCAGCAGGGTGTTGGTGGTGAACTGGGAGGATTGGTCCTTGCCGAAGTAGGAACCCTGCGCGCTCATCAGCAGGGTGTGCTTCTTGTTGTCCTTGAATTCCCCGCTTGTATTGCAGGTCGTATTGCCATTTCGGGTTGGTGGCCTCGGTCTCCTCCTCGCGGACCCATTCGGATGTGATCGCATCCGTGCCGGTGAACGAACTGAACGCGGTGCTGGAAGGATTGCTTTCCACCTCGTAGGCGAAGTTGCCCGATAGCGTCAACACGTTCCGGGCGTCGATGTGGTAGTCGGTACCGAGGGTGATGTTGTAGAAATTCTCGTTGCGGTATGAAGAGCCCTCGCTGGCAATGGTGGTGCCGCTGTTCCGGTCCGTGTTGACGGCCTCCGCAAACCGGGGCAGGGAGCGGTAGCCGAGCCCCATCTGGCAAAAAGGTTGAACTTGTTCGTCCGCCGGTTCAAACTGAAACCCACGCTGTGGTTATCCGGCGAGCCGGTGTTCAGGGAAACGGAGCCGTTCAGGCCTTTCTGTTCCTCCTTCTTCAGCACGATGTTGAGGATGCCCGCCGTTCCCGCCGCGTCGTACTTGGCGGAAGGGTTGGTGATCACCTCCACGCTCTCGATCATGTCCGCGGTGATGGTGCCCAGCGCATTGCCCTGCCCATCGGCCAGGATCGAGGGTTTTCCGTCGATCAGGATCCCGCACACCGGAAGATCCGCGCAGGCTCACTTCCTTCAATGTTCACCGAAACCGAGGGCACGTGGTTCAGCACATCCAGCGCACTGGCACCCGTGGTGCTGAGGTCCGTTCCCACGGTGAACACGCGTTTGTCCAGCTCGAAGGTGCGCGAAGCCTCCCGGGTCACTTCCACCTCATCCAACTGTTCGTGGTTCGCATGCAGACGGATCACACCCGCGTCCAAGCCAACTTCCGCAGCGGTGAATTGCGTTATCGTATCCGAGCGGAAGCCAATGAAGCTCACCACCAGAAAAACTGACGGAGTAGGGGGAAGCGAGCGTGAATTGTCCATCGAAGTCGGTGGTGGCACCCACCAGCGTTTTCGCAGTTCATTGTTCACTGCGCATCACCGTAGCGTAGGAATGGGTTGCGCGCTGCTTGCGATCCACCACGTTGCCCGTGATGGTCGTTTTCTGCTGGGCGAACGCGTCCACATTCGCCATGGCCGCCAGGCAAAGTGTCGCAAATCCGTTCTTCAATATCCTCATCCACTTCGTTCCACCTGGATTGAATTCTCTGCAACGACCGCGCCTCAAAGCGGGAGGCCAGCGTCAATGCGGTTCCGGTGAAAATACGACCGGTCAGGCGTATGCAGTACACAAGTTTTCCTAACGACCGTGAAGACGTCTGCTCACGCATAGCGCCACCGCTTCGCGATCCGCACCAAATGCAGCATGATGGGCACTTCAATCAGCACGCCCACCACGGTGACCAAGGCCGCGCCGCTGTTCAAGGAAAAGCGCGATGGCAACGGCCACCGCCAGTTCAAAAGTTGCTCGCGCCGATCATGCTGGCCGGTGCGCAAGTACGGTAAGGGAGTTTCAGCCAGCGGCCACCTTTCCAGCTCAGGAAGAAAATAAAGTAGGTCTGCAGTGCCAGCGGAATGGCGATGAGCAAGATGTCCAAGGGCTTTTCCAGGATGCGTTGCCCTTGGAAGGCGAAGAGCAAGATCAGTGTCGCCAGCAGCGCGGTGATGGACACGGGTTTCAGCCGGGGAGAAAGCGCGATTTGAACCATTCTTCGCCTTTCGTGCGCATAAGCCAAGGTGTGTTAGATAACCGGCCAACAGCGGATCAACACGAAGACGAGCACCGAAGTGACCAGCACGCCCCACGGGATAACGATGCCAGTGATGCCCAGTAGCAGCTGCACGATGGGGATGAAGAGCACGAGGGGATCAGGTCGTTCACGCTCACTTGCACCAGCGTAGTTGGGGTCGCCGCCGCTGAGGTAGCTCCACACGAATACCATGGCCGTGCAGGGCGCCGCGCCCAGCAGGATGGCCCCGGCGATGTACGCGTTCGCCAGTTCTGGTGTGATCCACGCCGCGTACAGCTTGCTGAAGAAGAGCCACGCGAAGAAGGCCATGGTGAAAGGTTTGATCAACCAGTTCACCACCACGGTAGGCCCAGCCCCTTCAGCTGCGGACCGATGCGCCGCACGCTGTCGAAGTCCACCTGCACCATCATGGGATGATCATCAGCCAGATGAGGATCGCCACGGGGATGTTCACGTGGTTCACTTCCGATCGGCGATGCGCTGCATGCCACTGCTTACCAGTTCGCCCAGTGCGATTCCGACACCGATGCAAAGCAGCACCCAAGCGGTGAGGTACTTCTCGAAGAAGCCGATGGTAGGGGTGGTGTCGTCCATCCGATCAAAGTACAAGCACGTGCTCTTCCACGAAGCCGCGGCAATAGGCCTTGATCTCCCCGCGCACCTTGCGGAACGCGTTCATTACTTCCTCCTCGGTGCCGGTCACTTTCGCTGGGTCGGTGAAGTTGTGGTGGTGCTTCGCGGCGTGGCTTGGGAAGACCGGGCAGGCCTCGCGGGCATTGTCGCAAACGGTGATCACGTGGTCGAAGGCGATGTCCGCGTATTCATCCACGTTGGTCGAGGTGTGGTGGCCGATGTCGACCCCATCCTCCTTCATCACCGCGATGGCACGCGGGTTCACGCCATGGGTCTCAACTCCGGCGCTGAAGATCTCCGCACGAATTCCCGCGTAGTGTTGGAGATAGCCGTGGGCGATCTGGCTGCGGCAACTGTTGCCGGTGCAAAGGACGAGGATACGCATGGTTCAACTGCAAGTATTGCTTTTGGCAGGTTTACGAAGAGCGAATGAGGAACGCGTGGCTGTTCGTTGAATTCTATTCATCGCAAAAGTACGATTGATAAATTCAACGGTAGTGCTGATTAACACGCACGAAGGATAGCTCGCCGCGAAACCTACGGGAGTGCGGTTCTCCGTTATTCCACGCGCAACTCACCGTGCCATTCCGTGGATCCCATCGTGGCCGAAAGCACATACAAGCCAGGAGCCAGATCCTCGACAGCAATCCGGTGGGGCGAGCCAACGATCTGCTGCCGACGCACCTGCTTCCCCAAGACATCCGTGATCACAAGTTCGATAGACCCTTCCGGCAAACCGGCGATCTCCACGGTGCCGGAAGCCGGGTTCGGGAAGAGTTGGAGCTGATCGTCCACAGGGACTTCCTGTAAGCCGGTGGAAATGTCCGCCATGCAGCGGATGCTTGCGCCATATACGCGGTCAAGAATGAACCGGGAGAGCGTGGGGTCATTATCACCAAAGCTTCGGATCCACGCTTTGCTTTGTTGGCCATAGGTGGAGGACCACAAATAGGTGAAGTTCTTAAGGCTTTCGAATGTGCCATCGGGCTCCCTGTAACCTGCGCCGCGTGCGCTGAAGCCACTGCTGTTCGTGCCGTTGGACGAATACCAATGCATTACTCCCGCTTCTTTCAATTGCATGGCGATGTCCGTGCCGGTGCCAGGCCCGTTGAAGCCCGCGTTGGGACTCACCGTGGGATCGAGGAAGATGGTCATATTACTCCACTCCGTATCGCTGGGCACGTGCCAGCCGACAGGGCACACATTCAAGGGGTTGTTCACCACGTTCCAGTTGTACAGCGTGCCGTAGCTCGGTGCCTGAAGCGCGGAATCGTTGAAGTAGAAACAGCGCGCACCCGAGCTGATCTGGTTGTTCCACGTCGAGTAGTCAGATACCAAGTTGATCGGTGTGCCGTCTTGGTAACGGCTGGTGGCCAAGTTCTCCGCCATCCATTCCTGCCCGTTGATGGTCACCGTGTTGTACACGTTCCCGTCGATGTCCGTTACGGTCTGCGCGCTTGCTGGATCGATGGCGAGCAAAAGTGATAGGCAGGTTCCAACAAGGGACGGGATTATTTTGCGCATGGCTGGGACTCTTGATCCGGGAGTAGGGGTGGCGAAGGTGGTGGATCAAGTGCGGACATAAGGCATTTCGCTTTGGTCTGCCAAGGTCTGCTGGTCCATGATCCAATGTCCTTGCGCACTGGGGATGGTCCTACCGGAGGACCCTGCATGGGCGACCGTAGCTAAGAAGAACGGCGGGAAGTCGCCTCCCCGCCGTTCGTCGCGTTATCGCTTATGCACCTACTTCTTCTCCGGAGCCGCGGGCGGTGGCATCAGGCCCAGCTGCATCATCATCTTGGCCTCTTCAATGTATCCCCAATGCTCTGCGGCCTTGCCGTTCTCGAAGCGCATCACGTCGCAGCCCATCACGTCCATCACCTTGCCCGTGGCGGGCATCTCGCCCCAAGGTCCCGTATTGGTGCCGGTGATATGGATCTGGAAATACGTGCGGTCACCCTTGGTAGCCATGCCGAGGATCTCCTGCTTTACATCGGGAAAGGCCGTGTGGTACATTTTCAACAGGTCCTTAATGCTCTGGATGCCAGTGGTTTTGATCGAAGGGTCCATCTGGTGGTCCACGACGTCGGCGGTCATCAATGTTTCGATGCCTTCCATGTTGTTGCTGTTGAACCGGTCATTGATGGCAGTCACCATTGCCTCTTGGGCCTTCGCCATACTATCGGTCTTCATCATTTCCGCGTGCATTGCATTCATGGGGTCATGGTGCTCGGCCTTTTCGTGTTCGGCATTTTCGCATGCCGCGAACAGGAGGATGCCTGCGATCGGAAGAGTGCTCAGTAGCTTATGCATGGGGTTGGTGGTTTTTAAGTGAAGTCGAAAGTTAACTATTGGTCAGGTCCGTGCAAGATCAAAAGGATCCCGCGCTTATCATCCATGTTCTAATCGGGCCGCAAAGTTGCTTTTCAGGGAACTCCGCGAATACCGGCCCATGAGGCTCCCCGTTGATCCCTGGTTGTCCCATATTCTCCGCCACGCTACCCTCATCGGAATCAGCGGAAGAATGAAATGCCGAAATAGATACCGTTCAGTATCTTTGTTCCATGGGAAACGCGGAACACACCCGAAAGCACATCTTGAATGAAGCCTCCAAGCTCTTCAACGTGCAAGGCTACAAAGCCACTTCGCTCTCCGACATCACTACCGCAACCGAGTTGACCAAAGGGGCGATCTATCGTCATTTCGGTTCCAAGGAAGGGTTGGAGCGCGAAGCATTGGTCTTTATGTGCGACCACATGATGAGCACCGTTTCCGCCTTGGTAAAAGCAGAGCATACGGCACCGGACAAACTACTGGTGATCTTGGACTTTTACGCTGCATATACCGTCAATCCACCGTTTCACGGGGGGTGCCCGTTAACGAATGCCTCCATCGAAATGGACGATTCCGACTCCGGCCTACGCGATGTGGTGGACGAAGTAACACGAAAACTGCATGGCGCCGTGCAGCATATCGTAGCCAAGGGGATCGAACACGGACAACTCGCACCGCGCGTAGACCCATCTTCGTTCGCTTCGCTCCTCGTGGCTTCTGTTGAAGGAGCGATCGGCATGATGAAAGTAACCGGAGCCACAAAACACCTGCGCGATGTGATCAGCCTTTTGAAACAACAAGTTGACCAAATGAAGCCGGAATAAATACCGTTCGGTATAAACCTAAGCCAGCACCCATGAAACGCTTTGCCAAACTGATCGGCCTCTACCTGAACGGGCTCGCACTCATTTCAAAACCACTTGCGGGGAAACAAGGTTTCTTCATTTTTTGTCACCCCTTCGCACCGGGCCTGAAGGAACACCAAGCCGATTTCCTGAACACCGCAAGCCGCAAAGTGGACCTCGTTTTTCAGAACAGAACAGTAAAGACCTACCATTGGGGAACAGGTCAAAAAAGGATTCTTTTCCTTCATGGCTGGCAGAGCAATTCGTTTCACTGGAAACGATTTATTGAGCAGTTCGACCATGCGGAATATACCTTGATCGCCATCGATGCACCGGCCCACGGCGCATCGGAAGGAAAGGTCATGAACATACCCATTTATGTAGAGCTGGTCGGGCAGTTACTCGCTGATGTCGGAGGTGTGCACGCCATCATCGGCCACAGCATGGGAGGGTTCGCGGCCATGCATTATTTACATGAAAGGCCGAACGAGGTCCATCCGCCCATGGCGGTTATTGCAGCTCCTGGCCATGCCGAAGATTTCTTTCTCTATTTCCGGGACCTGGTGGGGATCAGCAGGAGGGCAGAAGGAGCCATGCGTGTCTTTTTCCACCAAAGGACCGGCCACGAGGTGGACTACTATGATTCGAAAAAGTATGGGCCGCACCTCAACGGGCCGGGGTTGGTGATACATGATGAAGGAGACCTCGAAGTACCCGTACACTATGCACAAACGATCCATCATGCATGGCCTGATTCCAAGCTGCACATCACCCGGAACGCCGGTCATCGGATGAAGAGTACCGACGTTGTCGACCTCACGATCGCATTCGTTTCGCAACATACTGCGGCATGCGTGCCTGTACCGGGTTAATCCTAGTATCTTTGGTACCGATCGACCAATGCGTATTTCTACAATGCGGCTTTGGAAGAAGGCCGTCTTCCAATGAGGACATGGCACGGCTCAAATTCTTCTGCAGGCATAAGGTAGGGTGAATTGGCAAGTATCAGACAATGGCAGGCTCAGCTATTGATCAGTTCCTTGTACTTGCCGGATATTTCCGCGCACGACGCTATTGGTTGTTCCTCGTCTGACTTCCAAAGAAACGTGCATAGCTGGGTTGCTTAACACTGATATCCGGAAGAGCTTGGTAGTGGAATGTAACGGGCAAACCGTACCTGAACGCGTTACGGAAATACAAACTGGCAGTTTGCTGAGGCCGCTTGCAACCTCTTGTTTCCTGGTAGTGCTGTTGGCATTTCCAAATGGCATCCACGCTCAGAATCTGGTCAACAATCCCGGGTTCGAGTCGTACACGATTCCACCTGATAATTACGGACGATCTGCCGAGCTACAGGTTGGACTTCTCCGAGCGGAGCTTGCTCATTGCCGCTCGACGGGGCAGGGTCGCCGGAATTCTACCACACGGCCGGGTCCTGGGGATGTCAACCACCGGCAACCTATTGGGCCAATTTGATGCCTCATACGGGTAATGGCATGTCAGCTTTCGTACCGTGGTATTGGACCAATATAAACTTTCGGGAGTACATACAAACCTCCCTTACATCGCCTTTGGTAGTGGGGGAAACCTACAAGGTGGGGTTCTGGCTGACCAATGGTTTCAGTACGATACACCCCTTTGGAGTCAACCATATTGGAGTCGCCTTTAGCATGGCGCCATTGGTCCAGTTCCTTGCCAATCAGATCGTGTATACCCGCAGATCGAATTGCCCGGCGTGATCTTCTCCACGACCTGGGAATATCATACCATGACCTTCACGGCCGCACAGCCTTTCCAATACATCTGTTTCCCGGGAGCTTTGTGCCGTGGGGAGCTATGACCTATCAAGCCTTGGGTGCCAGTGGATTTTCCGGTTCCCTGTATTATATCGATGACATCAGTGTTGAACTGGCAACATCATTGCCCATTGAGCTGTTGTCCTTTGATGCCGAATGTGAGAGCGGGGCCACGCAATTGCATTGGACCACCGCTTCGGAACACAACAGCGACCACTTCGAAGTTGAACGCAGCGAGGATATTTTAGATTGGCAAGTCATCGGCACATTAACGGGCGCAGGTAACTCACAACAAACCATCGCCTATTCGTTCACGGACCCGGAACATTTCGATACCACGGTCTATTACCGGTTTAAGGAGATCGACACCGATGGTCCGTTCAGCTATTCCCCCGTGGTGGCGTCAACCACATGTGGCGATGAAGCACCGATCCATCAATGGGTCTTGGACGCCATGGGGCGTATCTGCGGAACATGGCCGGTTACCGGATGGAAGGCTCTCTGCCGGGGTCTATTTGGTCCGCAGCGAATACAGCAACGGAAAGGTAGTAGTGCGGAAAGTGGCCATAACGCAGGATTGATTTTTCACTCCGACAACGCCTCGCACTGAGATCCCAGCGACGAGGCACGCTACGCCACCCGCCCCATTTACTTCACCTTCTTGAAAACCACTTTCCCGAAGATCACAAAGGAGATCGCTTTCTTCTTGGTGGTATCAAAGACCAGGGTCGTCCCGTCCTCCGGGTTCACGAAGGAGTTGTCGCCGGTCGGGACCATTTTGTAGCGGTAGTCCGCATCGTTGCCGTAGAGCTGCCCGTCCTTTTCGTCGATCGCGTCTTCCACTCCCGGTCCCGGTTCGAGGTCTCTTTGGTCGCGATGTACGCACCGGTCAGCGTCTGCAGTTTCAACGGGATCTTTGGCCAAGTCGTCGGTCGCGATGCCAGGCCCTTCCAACACTTGAATGCCGTTGGTATTGTCCGGGTTCAGCTGGATGGAGCGCTTGTAGTTCGCGATCGCGTTCGCTGAATCGCCCAGCGCCAGCAGGGCTTCGCCATAGCTGTCGTAAGCGTTGGAGGAATTCGGGAAAACGTCCACGTTCAATTTCAGCAAAGCGGCGGCCTCCTGCTTCTTGCCCGCCCAAAGCAGTTCGTATCCGGCCATGTTCATTTCGCTTTCATCCAGGTACTGCTCTTTGGAACTCTTCAGCGCGTTGAACTGCGCTACGGCCTTCTCGATCCCGTCTTTTCCATGGTCGCGGAGATCGTCTTCGCCAACGACTTTCTGGGCATATCATACGGCTGATGGTGCAGGATGCCGTTGATCGCCAGGGTCATGGTGCTGAGCGGCGCATTGGACGTATTGTTCAACAGCACGACCAAGATGCTGTCCGCCGGTATGCGGGTGATCAGGGTATTGAAACCGTTGATGCCGCCACTGTGGCTCACCATCCGTGACTTCTCCTTTCCCTTCCCTTCGCCCAGTTCTCCGATTCCCCAGCCATATCCATAGGAGCCACCGCCCGTGGAAATGTGCGGTTGGAACATCAGGTCCCTGTATTGCTTCGAAGCAGCTTTTCCGTGTAGAGGGCCTGGTCCCAGAGGAACATGCATTGGTGACGGTGGACCCGCTCACGTCGTAGCCGCTCGCGCGCTTCATCAACACCGTTCGCCCGTTATCGACCCCGGAACTGGCCATGCCCAGTGGCGTGAAGATCCGCTCCTGCAAGGCCTGTTCGTATGACATTCCCGTGATCCGCTCCACGATGGCGCCCAGCACCATGTAGCCTGAATTGCTGTAGGCGAAGCGCTCACCGGGCGTGAATGCCAAGGTGGAATCGGCGAACATGCGCAGCAGTTCCGCGGTGCTGTGGGGCTGCACCATCATCTCCCTGTAATTCGGGAAATCCGTGTAATTCGGCGTGCCGGAGCTATGCGAAAGCAAGTGGTGCAAAGTGATCCGCCCCGCGTTCGCCTTGGGATAATCAGGCAGGTACTGCGCGATGGGAACGTCCAATGCCAACTTGCCTTCCGCCACCAACTGCATGAGATCCAAGGGATGCAAAAGAGCAGGGCAAGGGATCGGACGGAGGTTGGTGTGGCGTTCATGGTGGATGAGGTTGCGCTGAAGATAGCATGGTGTACGGGACTGTGCGTTCACGGGCACCCGGGGGCATGATCGAGCTTGTCATTTGCGCCCTCCGACGTGGATCGGAGCCGGGTAGGGACACGGAATGATAAAGCGATCTTAATCCTCCTCAAGATTTCCCGCGTCCCGCCCATAGCGCGGAGTGGCGGAGACCTTCAGCACACACAAATTAACCAGGCTCCCGAAGCAAGGATCTTACTGTGATTCAGACTCCACTCTTCACCACCACATCCTCCTCCACGAACCCCGCAAAAACCTGCTTGTGCAGTTCAAGGTCCAGGTCCGGGGAAACCGCCACGCGGACGATGTAGTCCTTATCGCCTTCCTTGGTGGTTCCTTGCGTGGATGTTGCGGGAATGGTCCAGTAGCATCCTTTCAGCTGCCCGTAGCTCACACAGAACTTGCTCTCTTGCGGGATCTGCGCGATCATCCGGTGGATCAGCTTCAGGTTCAGTGCTCTCTTGTGCGCTTCCCGTTCTTCATCCGTGTTGCCTTGGGCAGGAAGGTCCAGAGCGAAAACCGATGGCGTGAACCCTTGGTCGGCCAGCTCTTCAGAAACGAAATCGATCTTCGCCCCGGGCAAGTTGCGTTGAATGAAGCTGACGAAATCACGTGTGTTCCGGTAGGCATCCGCAATGCGTTGGTTCATCGAAGGCAGTTGCTTGGCAGATCTCCACTTGCAGGTCGGTGGCCTCGTTGTCGCACAAGCGAAGGTGGAGATCGATCTTTTCGATCAGCCGGTCCGTCAGTGCATTGCCGACGCAATAGCCAGCTGTGCAGAGCCCACCGCTCGGGAACTTGGATCCGCTGACGTAGGCGATGGTCCGCACCGTGGAGAGCAGGTCGCCATCACCCAAGAAATGGACGTTCGGACAGAAGGTCTGGTCCAGTATGAACACCGGATCCACCGCCACTGATCCAGAGTTGGTCTTGCGCTTCTTGCTCAGCACTTCGCGCAGTGCTTCCATGTCGGGCACCTCCACGCGGGGGTTGGTCGGGATCTCTGCAATGATGTATGGAATGGCATCCTCCTTTGCCACTTGCTCCAGGATCGCCTCGAGGCTCCGCACCAATTCGTTATCGCCGTCCACGAGCAGGTCGACGATCTCCACGTGTTCATTGCAGTTCGCTACGCGCCGCGCTTGGTCGTTGGTGCCGCCGTAGCAATTCGGTGGAACGATGAAACGGATGTTCTTGCCCTTATGTACTTCCTGCGCATCATGCACCAGGCCCATCATAATGGCATATTGCATGGAAAGGCCACTGAGGCAACGAGCGCTTTGGTCCCAGTGTTCGTGATCTGCTGGATCGAACCCTTCACCGCGGCCATGTCCCTTCCGCGATCGTATTTCGCCTGTGGAACGGAAGGTCCATCCACCATCATCTGCAAGGCCAACAGGCAATCAGCCGGTGTCATGGCAATGGATTCCCTGCGCCGCACATGTTGGATCTCCTTGATGTAGGCCGCGTTCGCTTCGCCATGTACCAGCATTACGCTCCCTAGGGCATGCGTACCCACGAAAAAGTCGACGTTCGCAGGCCATTTAATTTTGCCGAATAGGCGCTGTTGAGAAAGGAGGATCGTGGACCCGTTGAATGCCGGAATCTCTTCACCCACTTCCATGCGGACCAACTCGAAGGCATAGCCATACACCGCATGCAGGAGCGCTTCATCGAAATGGGCGGGCAGCTCATCCGTATGCACGATCCGGGTCTGCTTCTTGTCCAACAGGTTCTTCCGCAACACCGCCAGCACAGGCATCATGCGCGATGAGAAACCGATCACACGATCCGCTTGCATCCCGTTCAACTGGGCGATCGCCCATTCCAGGATCGAGGACAAGGGGTGGCCTAAGCGGATGTAATCGTACGCGGTAGGCAGTGCCGCATAAGCATCCGACGCGGCACCACCGTCCTGCAGCAAGCGCTCGAACTCGGCGAGGAACTGGGTCTTCGCCAGCGCTTCATCATAGATATCCAGCCGATGGGTGGTGAGCTTCAGCCAGTCGCTTGGCATGTTGGCTAGTACCTCCTTGATCGATCGCAGCACGTTCTTCTCTTCCATATTTGATGATGTGGTCGACGGCTTCAGGGTGTATCGCTTTTTCTACGCAACGTTCCCTGTTCGATCAATCGGGTGCAAATTTCGTTGTTTGGGGGAGAAAGCCCCAAGAACGCACCGCGACTGGCTGCTGAACACGATGTTCCACTCCCACAGAATCTCTCGCAGAGGGCCTGCGGCTATGACTACTCCAAAGGACGCTGCTAAGTTTAGCCTTCGGGCAACGCCCGGATAAAATCGATAACCGCCTTATTGAAGCCTTCGACCGCTTCCACGTTGCTGAGGTGGCTTAAGAGGGGGGAGCACCACCAAGGTGGAATGCGCGGATGCATCGGCCATGGATTGGCTGGTAGGAAGTGGCATCAACGCATCGTTCTCGCTGGTGATGATGAGCGTGGGCATGTCGGTTCCACGCAAAACAGCGGTACGGTCCGGGCGAAGGGCCATGCCACGGGAGGCAGCCGCGATCGCTTCCGGCCGTTGGCGGGCGATCATGGCCTCCACGATGTTCGCCAATTCGGGAAAGGTGGAACGCGTGTGCTCCGAAAGTAGCTTGGGCGTCATGGCCCGCGCGATCACCGCGCTGCCCTTGGTGAGCGCATCCAAGGCCGTGGCTTCCCGCCCTTGTTTGGCTTCCTCGGTGTCGGCGATGCTGCGCGTGTTGCACAGGATAAGGCCCGCCACGCGCTCTGGCCAGCGCTCCAAAAAGGCAAGGGCCACGTAGCCGCCCATGGAGAGGCCACAGAGCACGGTGCGTTGGATGTCCTGCGCATCGAGTTGCTCTTTCAGTTGGTCGGCCAAATGCTCCATGGTCAACACCGCTGGCACTTCCTCAGCGGTTTCGAAGGCAAGGAGGTCCGGGGCCAGCACGTGGGCAGCACTTTCCAGGGCTTCCATATTCGGTTGCCACATGGAATGGTCCAGTGGGAAACCGTGGATGAGGAGGAGGTGCGGTTGAGCGTTCATGGGGCAAGGTTACGGCGATGTGATTGCTGGATCGGCTATCATTCGCTACTGTAGGATCGCTCTCAGAGGGATCCTGCGACTACGCCCTTGCGGAAGAAAAAGTTCAGACAACTTCCCTCAAACCACAAGGTCCAACGGCAGGTCGGAAATATCCCGCAGGCGCTTGCCTTCGATCATCATGTTGATCGAATCCTCCGCATCGGACATGCCCAGGTCTTTCACTGTATCCAAGAGTTCGTGCAACGCGAAGTGATAGACGTGATCGATATCGCCCGTGCCCAGCGCGATGGACGAAATGCGGCTCGGGGTCGGTTCGCCCGCGATCACGGTAATGTGCGGCAATCGCCCTCGCGGTTGCGCACCAAGTTCAATCCCTCGAGCGGGCGTTCTGGGGCGCGGTCGCTGCGTAATGTCCATTTGCAGCTAATACTGGCGTATGCGATCGGTGCGCTGCTGTTGCTGGCGCGAAGCCCGGTGTAGCGCGCTTCATTGGGGCTCACGATCGCTCCGGTCGCGTTCAGGCTACTGTCGGGCTCCGGCTCGCGATAGATCACCACATCCGGTTTGATGAGGTAGTCACCGCCCAAGGCGGCGGCCAATTCCGGGTTCTGTTTCGCCAGTTGGTCCAACGCTTCGAGGTGCGTGTATTGGTCGAAACGGGCAATGCCTAACCTGCCGCCACCAACACCTTTCGAAACGGTCCAAATGCCCGGACGCAAATGACCCAGCTTAAGAAAAGTATGCTCAACGTACTCCCGGCAGATCTCCTCGAACTGGTTGCCGGAGCTTTGCCCGGCCAAGTTATCGGAGGCAGTGTGTTTGCCGATGCGTTCGACGATCCCTTTGGCAATAGCCACGCTTGCGCGGTTCGCCTTATCGGCATTGGTCGGCACGCCGTTACTGTCCATAGTGAGCACGGACCCCATCAACGAAGCATGGAACGCGGCACGTGCCTCGATGAGCAATGCGCCTTGCTTCGCCATCACGCCACCATTACGGTTCTGCGCGCGGCCAGCTCGAACATCCGTGAGATGCTTTCCCCAACGGTCTGCGCTACGGGCGGCGGAAATGCGTTGCCCACCTGCCGGTAAGCAGCAGTCTTGCGACCGGTGAAGTGCCAAGTGTCCGGGAAGCCTTGGATGCGGGCCACCATGCGGACCGTGAGCTTGGGAACGCCCGTGAAGTCCATGTCCGGGGCCGTGTCCGCGATGGTCCCGCCATTCACGCCAAGTTCCGCCCACGCTTTGCGGGCCCTTGTGGGACCGAGGTCCGGCCCACCGTGTTTTTTGAACCACCGACGATGGTGGGGGCGACGGTTTGGGCACCGGCAGCCCAGTGCGCTGCACCCGGCCAACCGTTCGCGGCCATCAGGTCCAAGAGCGTATTCCCAACGGTGGGAGCGGGGCCGCTCCGTTTTTCCGGCCAAGCAAAGTGCCGCGCAGCATCAGCACGCAACGCCACGATCACCACGCGCGGCCGCAACTGCGGAACGCCATGGTCCGAAGCATGGAACAACTTGATGTCCGCTTGGTACCCCAGTTTTTTGAAGGACTTGAACAAGTCCGTCCGGTAGCCCTCGAACCGCGGGTCCAAGAAGCCGCGCACATTCTCCAGCATCACCGCGCGCGGCCGGATCTCAGCTGTTAGCCGCAAAGCTTCCGGGAAAAGGTCCCGCTCGTCATTCGCGCCCACTCGCTTACCGGCCACCGAAATGGCGGACAAGGCACACCACTGGCCAAAAGCTCCACCCCTTGAAAAGGGCGGCCATCGAAGGGGCCACATCGCCGTGCATCACATTCCATGCCTACCGGTTGGCGCGTAACGTGGCGCAGCAAGCATCATCGACTCCACCAACGCCTCGTGCCTGAAGCCAGCGCGCTCCAAACCAAGCGATTGCCCGCCAGCGCCTGCGTACGCATCTCTACACTCGTCATTTTCTCTCCGACGTGGTTATCGTCAACCAACGGATGGCAAGCTAATCTTGGCGGCGCGATGGTTGCATGTGGAAGGGGAAGTTGTTGACAATGGGGGGAAGGGGGGGGACCTGTCCGATCAAACCTTGGTCCTTGACTTCCGCTTGATTGTCGAGCCCATCGGCATGGCCATCTTCGCCTTATTCGCTTGAATATGCGCCGAGATCAACATCGTTTCCTCCTCGGTTATCGCACGACCTGTGCCGATGAAGCCGATGTCGTCCAAGTCGGCTTTCTTCTTGTTGCCAATGCGCTTTCGCACCTCTTTATCGAGTTGCTTGTCCAGTTTCGTCTTTGGCCTGAGGCTCTCTTGCATCGCACACACCTTTTCCAACAGCGCGATCCAATCCCTTTCATCGCGACTTGCACGGCAAGCACCTTGCCCTTGGCATTGGTGCCGTACAAGAGCGGATGCTTCATGGTCCCGAATGTAAGTAACATGCGAAGGAGTGAAGCTGGTTTCATAGTTTCACAGCCGCATGAAACTCTGGGTTGGCGTTACCGATAATGAGTGGTTCCCATTTCTCTCCGCCCGTGGACTGGATGAAGTGAACTTCTGGCGACCGACACCTGGGCCTTATTTCACCAGCCTATCAGCAGGCACGCCCTTCCTTTTCAAGTTGAAGGCCCCGTATAACCACATCGCTGGCGGTGCATACTTCGTGAAGTATTCGACCCTGCCATTGGAAATGGCTTGGGAGGCTTTTGGTGAGAAGAACGGAGTGCCAACTTTCCGTGAGTTTGACAAGAAGATAAGAGCGTACAGAAAGCTGCCAAAGGGTCCGCTGGAAATGGGCTGCAATGTGCTGGTTGAACCATTCTTCTTTCCAAAGGATCAATGGATCGAAATGCCAGCTTGGCCGAAGTCAATTGTGCAAGGCAAGACCTTCGACACGGAAACCGAGGAAGGCGCTTGGCTTTGGAACGAAGTTCAAAAGCGTGTTCAGTTGAAGGCATTCGAGGGGCTGCTGCAAGAACCTGTTGCCGAGTATGGTGACGGACCACGTTTCGGTGAACTATTCTTGACGCGCAGTCGTCTTGGGCAAAGGAGCTTTCAAGGTGCTGGTCAGTGAAGCTTACGGAAAGCGTTGCGCGATCACAGGTGAATCAACCTTCCCTGTATTGGAGGCCGCGCACATCCAAGCCTATTCGGAGGGTGGCCCGCACCGGATATCGAACGGGATGTTGATGCGCTCCGATTTCCACAAGCTCTTTGATGCCGGGCTGGTGACCGTGACGCCCGAGCTACGCGTGCGGGTGAGCGACCAGATCAAGGATAAGTACTTCAATGGGAAAGCCTATTACCGTTTGCACGACCAATCACTTGCCGTGATGCCCGAACGCGCCACTGACCACCCCGACCCGGAATACCTGAAGTGGCACCTTCAAGAACGCTTTGTCGGATGAACTTAACCCACCGCCCATGCTGAGCGACCAATTGCTTCAAGACCTGCTGGCCTTCCGCAAGGAGCGCGACTGGGAACAGTTCCACAACCTGCGGACACTCTCCACAAGCATTGCCTTGGAAGCCGCTGAACTGATGGAACACACGCAATGGGCCACCGATGCCGAACTACCGGCCATTGCTGCGGAACGCCGTGAGGCGATTGTTGAGGAGATCGCGGACATTGCTATTCTCCTGAGCTATCTCACGCACGATTTGGATGTTGATCTGGAAGCGGCCGTGCACGGAAAGCTTCTGAAGAATGCGCAGAAGTACCCGGTGGAGAAAGCGAAGGGTGTGGCGACGAAGTATGATATGTTGTCGACACCGGAGGCCGGAATTACGAGGCACTCGCGAAACACGAAAGCGCCGGGATTGGGACAGTCGACAGAATCTATTAAGGAGCCGAGTTGAAGAGTAAGTCGATATTCTGGCGAAGCTGGTAAAGAGTCAAAAAGCGATTGTTGGTGAGGTTGTTTCGTACGAATGGAAGCGGGATAGCTTCACTTGTTAGAAAGATGTATTCAAGGGAATAGCCCAAGGAATCCTCGACACCATAACGTTTGAGCACCGCTTTCAGGTTCTGCTGAAGCCAGTCGTGACGCTTCTCAACTTTTGGAAGAAAGGCATTCTTGCCTTCAATGA
>JADJVC010000025.1 GCA_016710685.1 Flavobacteriales bacterium
GGCTGTCCTGGTGGTTTGTGCCTAACACCACGTATTCTGTTTCAGTGGTGTGGGTCGTGCGCCATGCAGGAGAGACGGTCAATTCTCCCGATGCGCTTCCGGTCACTTGCCGCCAGGGTTGCGCCTCATCGGAGCCAGGGCCTTTTGTGATCAGGACAATTCCCCCATTTGGGATGGACGCAGACCATCCAGTTTGCGTACTATCCTTGAGTTTATCCAATGCACCCGCGTTACTGTCCGCCGCCCCACGCCAGCCGTTCATGTAAATTGTGCCAGATGAACTTCCGTTCTGGGGTTGCGAAATCGCATACAGTTGCCGTTTGTACTCAAAATATTTGTAGCGGTATTCGTCAGTATTGGCGTCGCACAGCACCACGCACGGCGCGCGGTAGGGAGAAGCCGATGTCCAGGTTGTTCCATCGGCGGATTGTTTGGCAGAGTTGGCATCTATCGCCGTTGCCAAAACCTGCCAATAGTTTGACGCGTCCCCATCTGTCACCGCCCGTACAACCACCCAATAGAGGGTGCCTGCCGTCAGGGTCACAGAGGTATTGAGTGTGACCCGGTGTTGTTTGAACCGCTCCTCTGTTCCGAAGTCAGTCGAGGATAGTGTGGCGTTGGCAAGCGAGGCATTAGGGGTATTGGAACCACTATCAGAATATAAATCTACCCGCACATTCCCCGGGGCCGTGCCAATGAGCGCCAGCGCGAGAATGATGCTGTCGCAGGAAAAGGTGTAGGTAGGGGTGAATTGGCGGGCCACATAGCGCGCCGTGCCGTACATATTCAGGTAGCCGACGAGCGTGCTGGACGCGGTGGGCATCAGGGCGTAATCTTCATGGGGCGCATCGCCGCCGAGTTGCCCGCCCGTATAAGCGGGAAGTCCGGCAAGGGTAAGTTGATTGTCCACCTGCGAGAGTACGCCTGACTGATCGTCAAACCGCGTTTTATCTTCGTGGAAGTAGCGTCGTCCCCGTCCGCCTGACCATGTTTTCTGCTCATACGCCTGCCAGGGGGGTTGTAAGTCCACGTATTCCCCGCCCTGTCCGGTCATGCGGATCGCCTGATTAGGCACCGTGTTACGGGTCAGACTTTCCGGGTCATCCTCGTAAACCGTTTTGCCCGTCTTACTGTCCCTGCGCCCAGGCCGGACAAGGCGCATGAGAACTTTATTCCCTAGCGCGTCACTCAGCTTGACGTGGTGCGTGGGCTGGTCGGCGGTTGCAGATACGTTATCGAGAGGGTAGGTCATGGAATTTCTTCTCGGCGCGGGCGCAAGGTGTTTATCGCTACGTTGGGGATGTTCAGGAGTTGCGGACGCACCCGCACATATTCGCGCACCTGGTTTGCCACTTGTTCCGCTTCCAACCGTTTGAGTTCTTCAGTCAGGTCATTCAAGCGGGGGTGGACAAACGCCCGCCCCGCCTTCATGCGAAGCAAGTGCAAGGCCGCTTTCACTACCACCAAGCGGTAGGGTATCCCTGCGTCCAGTTCCACCCAATTCCTCTGCCCGTACAGGACAAGCGGCGGGTGTTCATCGGCAATCGTCAGTTCGAGCGCGTAACCCACCGGGGGTTGTTGGGCAAAAATCAGGGTCGGCATCCCTGGCGAAGTGCCCGGCGCACTCGCTACCCCCTTGCGTACATGCCAGGGGATGTTGATCGGCACCCACCGATTGTCGTTACTATCGCTGGTGTTGCGCTGAATACGCACCTCGCGCACCTCCGCGCCATAGGTAATGAGGGGAGGCGGGTCGGTAACAGTTTTCTCAACGAGCGGGTATTCCGTCTGTCCTGCGGCGGTCGTGATGTCCGCCGTCCGGGTGTAAATGATTTTGCCGATCCCGCGAATGGCCTCGTTTACGGCGGCGATGTATTCCCAGGTGTTGAAGCGTGGGCCTGCGACCGCGTACTGTTCCTGCCCCCACGTCGCATCATCGAGGGCGATACCGAGCGTAATTGTGCCCGCGCCAAAGTCTGTGATGTTGGAGAAGTTCCCGACAAGGTTGGTCAGGGTGTCGGTCAACATCCACAAAGTCCCCCCGTTCCAGAAGTCCGCGACTTCTGTGCGGTTCACGGTATCCACAACGGTTGTCGTGGAGCCTGCGGCGGACGTGCGTCCTTCGCGCACTTCGCCAATGGCGAGCGCGACTTGGTAAGTGAGGGGGCCTAAGTGATGAGGGTTGAAACGGGTCATAGATTCTCCAGGGCGCGCCAGGTGAAGCGCGGGCGGCGTTTGAGGTGGGCGAGGAAAGCGCGGAGTTCGGGGGTCATGTAACCACAATCTCCGTCTCTGTACTGATATTGGTGGCGCTTCCAGTTTTTGCGCCTTGTGTAATAGTCACATCAATGGCCCCGGTAAGCGGGGTTACGGTGTAGGTGTCGGTTTCCGTGTCATACACAACCGTTGCCGCCCGTCGCGAGGCCGTGCCGCACTTCTTCGAGAAGTTTGGCCGTTTGGTAAGTGAGGTCAAAAAGGGTTTGTGTCATAAAATATTTCCAGCGTTCGCCGCGCCGCAGGCACGCGGTGGGCATC
>JADJVC010000026.1 GCA_016710685.1 Flavobacteriales bacterium
CTACGAAATACTGCCTATAATAGTTTTTCACCCTCGAAACGAGGCAAGATATGCCTTTTAGGTGTAAGATTCCCACATATTTCGCTGTTTTTACCTAAAAACACTAGATTATAGGCTGTTTCGGGCGCGCGGGCGCTGGTTATAGGTCGCGCAGACCTGCGCAACCGGGCATATTGTGCGCGTAGTCACACGTATCCAGGCGCGGGCGCAGGGGCGCGCGTGTGCGCAAGTGCTTACGCCTATTAGATTTAGGGGTGCCGGCCCCCCAATGAGTACTTACATTTAGGGTAAAGTATAATATACGGGTATACACATAATCATATACACCTGTTTATGTTTATGTTTATGTTTATACCTATTAGAAAGCTCCGCCCCACCTCCCCAAAGAAGGTACTTGATTAGTTACTTGCGCCGGCCACGCCACACAGCTACGGTAGTTCTGCCTGTCCAGGCCCCGCCATGCGCGGAAACGTTTGGGGAACAGGCTGCGTAGGGCGGCAACAAGCCCTGAAAGATTTAGAATGGACACTACAGCCGCTACGTTTGAGGAGCTTCGCTACCTCAACTCCGCCTTCTATCTCATGGGCTGTAAGTGGGACAACGCACTCAAGCGCGTAGTCCACCTCGACCGTACCGAAATGCCGCACCCCGACGCACCGGAAGATTTCCGGGGGCAGTCGATCTTTCATATCTCCGTCAAACCCTCTGGTATGAAAATCTTTCGGGCCAAGGCGGCGCAGTTGAAGCTCTTTACTGCCGTCTATGAAGAAATGGCCCGTGGTACGCCCTGCTACATCATCATCCTCAAGGCCCGTCAGATTGGTTTCACCACGGCCATAGGTCTGCTGATCCTGGCACTGTCGCTGCTCAAGGAAGCCACTAACGCCATGATCGCGGCGCACATTGATGACAGCGCCTACTCGATCTTTGAGATTTACAAAAGGGCTTACCACTTCCTGCCGTATGACGAGAACGACCCGGACAACCCGCACAACCTCAAGCCCAAGAAGGAAGCCGACAACCTGACGATGCTGAAGTTTGAGGAAAACCAATCCTCAATGCGCAGCTTTGTTGCCAAGGAAGGCAGCCTTGGTGTATCCAAGCCCCACACCTACGCGCACTTCTCTGAAATGGCGCTGTGGCGCGGGGATGCGGGGCAAACATTGGCAACCGCCCTGGACTCTATCCCTAAAGTCGTAGGTAGTATCGTGTTCATCGAAACCACCTCCCGTGGGCGTGGCAACGCCTTTCATAAACTTTGGGAGTCGGCAAGCGCTAGCGACGAGCGTTTCCAACAAACCGGCGAACGTACAGACCTGTGGCGTCCGCTGTTCTTTTCGTGGATGGATGACGAGGACTACAGGGTCACGCCCCCGGCAACGTGGGTCAAGTCCGCTGACGAAGTTCTCTTTCAACTGAAGGCGCGGTGCGACGACGCGCAGCTTTACTGGCGCAATCGCAAGATTTCCGAAAAGATGGGTACGCTTGGTTATGAAGGCGCGGTAGCCCACTTCAACCGGGAAAACCCGACGACGCCGGAGGATGCCTTTGCCTTTGCCGGCGATGCCACGTTTGACGCAATGGGCATGGCGTGGTTGCGCAAACGTTTTGAGACGCGCGACCCTGACAGGTACGACGTGTTCCTTGCCAAGTCGGAAGTCGGTGTGCCTGGCGGCGCGTACCCAATCATCACACCTAACATTGCCTCCGGGCCTCTGCGCATCTTCTCCATGCCTCGTGAGGACGGCAGGTACATGATATGCGCCGACCCCACGCGCAACGAAGGAGACAAGCCCGACGACGCGGCGATGCACATACTTGACATTGACAACATTGCGCAGGTAGGCGCGTTCACCCTGCCCATTGACCCCTACGATTTTGCGGACGTGATCGTCGCCGCAGCGTTGTTTTTCAATAACGCCTTTGTGGTGTGTGAGAACAACAACGCCGGCTTGGGTACGGTGCTGCGGATCGTCAAGGAGTTGAAGTACGCTAACGTTTACTATCACGGCAAGTCACCGGGGCAGGCGATTTCAGAGCATGTGTCCGCAGGCTTCCCGACTAACAAGACGACGCGCCCGGAGTTGATTACGAACGGCAAAAGGTTTATCAAGGAACTTCGCGTAGTCCTGCACGATCCTGAAACCTTTGATGAAATGGAATCGTACCGGCGCGAATGGGACGCGGAGCGCGGCAAGTATGTTGACGAAGAGCGCCCCGGAGAGTCCAACAATCTTGTCATGGCGTTGCTAATCGGCCTGCTGGTGGGTAACTTGAAATATCGCTGGTTCAACAAGGCGCGCAGGCATCATAGGTCGCCTGCGCCGATGAAACCGGAAGGCGACGTGCTTACGGTGCGCCGCTTCAAAGAAGTTGAGGAAGTTGACAAGAAATCTCCCGCACAACTGCTGTCGTGGAGAGAAGGGGAATAACTATGGCGAAGGGGAAGAAGGACAAAAAGAACAGGGTCGTTGCGAAGATGCCGACCTACAAAGCCGCACCTGGCACTGGCGAAACCAGCGGAGGCAGCCCCAAAGGCGCGAAGGACAAAGATCGTGAGAAGTGGGAAGCCGACATTTACCGCGTGCTGCTCTCCCGGCTCAATCGTTCCGAAAAGGTAATGCGTCCGTGGATTGAGAGGGGCAAGGCGCTGGAAAGTTTCATCGCCAACATGACAGGAAATCCGGACGTTGAAAATCTTTTGTCCGTAGGTAACAACTGGATTCGTGCCAAGGTCAATAAGATGAAACCGTTAGCTCAAGGCATCTTGAGCAACGTCGCTTTCAAAGCGCCGCAAGTTGTGGCACTACCCCTGCGGCGTAGCGCGGAGTTCGTCAACATCGCAAACGTCGAAGGCACCTACGCCAATCGCTGTTTGGAGGAAGCTCGCTTCGACCGGCAGCAGCGCATGGCGGCACAGGACATTATCCTCTACGGCGCGGGCTTCATCGAAGAGGGCACTGATCCGGCAAAGGAGAACATCCCCACGGCGCGGCATCGTCGCGTGGCCGACGTGCGCGTAGACACACAGGCGCAGACGCCGGAAGAACAGACGTGGGTTGCGTTCCGCCAGATCATGTCCTTGGAGAAAGCCAAGCGCGTATACGATTACGAGAAGTTGACGGAATCGTCCGACGCCATGCACGACGGTACTTCGGACGGCAGCGGCACGGACTCTGGCAGGGATGGGGTCAAAACGGACTTCGGAGAGATTGAGCCGGAGGACAAAAAGGTTACGTTGTGGAGATTCTATCTCCTGAAGGAAAGCCTGGACTTTGCGGCAGAGTTGACAGCGAAATACGGGAAAGGTTCTTCTGGGGACGAAAGCCCCTTGGAGAAGCTGCTTGAGGAGGAAGGCAATCGCGTTGTCGTGATTTCGGAAGATTGCCCCGGAAAGATTTTGAGCAACCAGCCGTGGCCGTTCTTTCTGGACAAGGATCATCTGCCTTACACGATCCTTACCTTTGAGGATTGCCCCGGACGCCTGTTGCCTGAATCTCCGTTGACCACTGTGAGGGATCAGCAGTTGACCCTCAATAACGTTTACACGTTCCTGGTTACGCAGGCTTTCACCCTGTCCAAGATCAAGTTCGTTGGCGACAAGGGGCAGATTGCCAATGACGCGGGCGTCATGGAGAAGATCAACAGCCCCATCGTGGGTGACGTGATCGGCGTCGAAGGCGGGCACGTCATGCTCAAGGCCCTTGAGTTGGGTCAGTTGAACACGTCCATGATCCAACTCTTCAACATGACAAACCAGTTGTTTGACGAAATCTCCGGTTTCCGTGAAATGTTCGGCGGCATGGAAGGCGCGCGTTCTGCGACTGAAGCAGGTATCCGCGAGGGCAGGGCGCAGACGCTTTCGTCCGATAACCGTCAGATTTTTGAACGCGGCATCCGGGAAGTGTTGCGCAAGATGATGCAGATTGCCTACAGCACCTCCAAGAAAGAGTTAGTAGCAAAGTACGTCGGCAGGGAAGAGTTAGGTTTCATGCCCAAGGACGCGGAGGCGCAGGGGCAGGACGCGGGAAAGCTGTCGCCAAAGCAAACCATCGCAAGGTATTGGAACGAGGACATGACGCCGGAAGAAATCCGGCGCGAGAACAACGTCATGCTCGTGCCAGGATCAACCAAGCGCGTGAACACGGACAAGGAAACGCAGGACTTGTCCACTTCGATGGTAATGGTTCGGGACTTGATGATGTTGTACCAGCAGAACGGCTACCGCATCGCTCCCGAAGTGCTGTCGCGCAAACTCAACTATGCCCTGTCACGCATCCTGCGTTCCGTGGGCATGTACGATTACAAACAGTTTGAGATCACGGCGCAGGACTTGAACCTTGAGCCGGCGTTGCTTGGCAATGACATGAGCGCGGGCGTGCAGGCCAAGATGGCGCAGGCGGAAGGGGAGAAGGCCGGCAGGGAAGCTGCGGGCGAACTTTCAGAAGAGAAGGACGCCGCGAACGCTGAAGCGATCTCCGCGTGGTTCCAGGCACAGGGGGAAGAGGAAAACGTCGCAAACACCCGCGTTGCGAAAATGACTCCGCAGCAACGGGCGCTTCTGGTTGAAGTCATTGAACAGGGCGGCGTTCCCGGTGAAGGGACGCAGGCTCCGCCAGTCTAAGGAGTAGGTTATGCCCCGATACGACTACCGTTGCTCCTGCGATAATCTTTTTGAGGTGCATCAAACCTTGAAGGATAGACGCAGGAAAGGCTTTCAATGCCCCGCGTGCGGGGGTAAGCAGACGCAACGCATAATCAGTAAGATTATGCTTGGGGCCATTGTCGGGGCGGGCGACACGACTTCAATCATTCCCACGGCGGACGGGTCAGATTTCCGCCTGAAGGAACGGACGCAGAAGGATCAGAAGAAAGAGATTCAAAGAGAGCTAGAGAAGCGGGAACAACAGGAGATTTCCAAAGGGGAAGTCGATCCGCGCTTCCGGCTAAAGTTTGAGGTTTCGTAAAGGAGATTCACATGGCAGGAGCAACCAAGCCCGTACCCCCAAGCCTGAAGGGACGCGGCGTGTATCAGGAAGATTTAGACTCGTGGGAAACTGTTGACGACGTTCCGGGCACGCTGCGGGACTTGCCCTGCATGTTCGGCCTGCGTTCCAATGACCTGTTCGACGACGTTGACCCAACCATGCTGAAACAGAAGATGGAATCTGACGACCCTGAAGAAGCGACGAGCGCGCAAACGATTGCGCAGAGGGCCTACTACACTGTGCTGAATCTTATGCGCGTGTCGTCGGGCCTGCCCCCCACGAAAGAGGCAGTAGAGTCGTGGAGCATGGAAGAGCTTGAGGGTGTGCAGAAAGCCGGATGCGTAAACTTTGGCAACAAGCGCCAACGTTCCGCGCGCAACTCCGACGCCAACCCCAAGTTCCGTGACGCCAACGACGGGGAGCCTGGCGTCATGTTCCGCATCCTTTCTTTCAAGGACAACTTCTTTACCGCTATCGCTTCTTTCCGGTACTACGACCCGATCAGCGAGCCTGATACCAAGGGCAAGGCCCGTCAGCAGCAGGGCAAAGACGTTCTGGCGTTCGTGCGGGCGGAATAGCCTTCGCGTTCTTTGTTTGATTTTTCTTATTGACGTTTTATCGAAAGGGTGTAACCATGACAGTCGAAGGCAATCTTTCGTCCGACGAGCCGACCTATCTTGACCTGGCGGCTCAAAACAAGTCGGGGAGCGAAGTAGCCAATCAGACCGCAGCGCCGTCCTCTGAAGAAACACAAGAGGACGCGACCGAAGAGAATCTTTCGGACACGACTGCGGACACTTCAACATCCGAATCAGACGACCCCGAAGAGCCTGCCGATCTTGACGCGGCCAAAGAGGTGCTTGCAAAAGTACGCAAGCAACTCAAGGACGCCCAAAGCGAAGTAGGCCGACACGGGCAGGAAAAGGGCGACTTGCGGCAAGAAGTCGCGCGTATGCGCGCGGAGCTTGACGTGATGAAAGCGCCGCCCGAAGAAGCCCTCTCGCTGAAAGACATGATGGCGAAGCATCCCGTCTTGTCGAAGTTGCCCGAAGCCAACCGTGAGGCACTTGCCGAAATGGTTGACATGGTGACTGACTACAAGTTAGAGCGATCCAAGCCGGTGCGGGAGTTGAAGGATCAAGTTGGCAACATCCATGAAATGCAGATGCGTGAAAAGTTCAACGAAGAGATCAAGCAGGCGAAAGAAAACGTCGGTGAAGATTTACTCCAAAAACACAACGCCCGCATTTCGCAGTTCATGCAGCAAAACAACTTCAACATTACCGTGGAGTCCGCGTTGGCTGCGGTTGCTCCACAGGAGTATGCAGAGGCCCTGATTCGGAGAAAGAACGCCAAGGCAAAGGATCGCCTGGCGGAACGTGCAGGGCTTCCGCGCACTTCGGGCGGAGGGGACACAACTCCGGTGCGCAGGAGGGTGCCGGCGACAGACAACGCCTCTTATTTCAAAGAGGCGATGGCAGCGAACCTGAAAAAATATGGCGGGGCAGACGGCCAATAATAGTCTGCAAGGAGAAAGGAAGTTATGCCTACCAATCGTGCAATGGTTGCGACACTCAACCAGTATGTGCGCAACAAGATTGAGCCAGGCACGCTTGAACAGCGTGTACTGACGACCATGCTCATGCGTTATGGGCAAGTGGAGTTCAACAAGGGCGGCGTGAACTTCTCGTGGCCTGTTCGCACGCGCCGTGTGGGCAACTTCCGTGAACACGACGTTTTCCAGGACGTTACCGCGTCCCCGGAAAAGTCGGAGGTTCTGGTAGCGGAGAGCTTTGGCCGCTACATCCAGACAGAGTTTATTGACGACGAAGAAATGCTCGTCAATCGCGGCGACATGGAAAAGATTTACGACATGTACCGCGAAAAGATTGACGCGATGGCGGAGGACGGCAAGGACGAACTCCACATGGAGTTGCATGTGGGCGACAAGACAGGCCGACGCATCGCCGGTTTGAACACGATCCTGCCTGCCGCAGCCTTGGGCACTGTCCACGGCCAGGCGCAGACAGGCAACGCGTGGTGGACTCACGTTCGCCTGGACGCAGCGGGCGGGCCAAGCACCAACCAGGTCACGGACTTGATTGAGCGTGTCCGTACCGGCCTGATTTCCGCCGACCGTGGGGATGCCGCAGGCCGTCCGAACTTCGGCATCACGACCCCGACGATTTACGGTCGCTTCGTTGAGAAGCACCTTGCCAACGAGCGTTATGTTGCCAAGGCCGCAGCCATCGGCCCCGACCTTGAGGCCATTGTCGTGCAGGGTTGCCCGATTTTCTACGACAAGCACGCGGAGGCCAACGTCACCCGCCTGTTGAACGGCAAGAAGCTCGCGCTTCGCTTCCGTACTTCGGGCATCTTCATCACGGACATCCAGCGCCCAAGCAACAAGCGCGGCGACCAGATCGTGAAGGAGTGCTTCCCGCAACTCATCAACAAGAACCCGCGCTACCACACCGTCATCTACAACTACAGCTAACGTTTAGCTGTAGTTGTAGGTTTGTTTGACCGCTGGACTGACCGAAACTAAAACCCTAACGGGAGAGACAAGATGCCATCAACAGTGTTTCCTTTCCACCCGCTTGACAAGCGCGCAGACACGGACGCCGAACGTCCGCCCGCGTGGGCGCGTGGTGCGCAGTTCATTGACGAGTTCGGCAACGTGTTTGAGTGCTTGCTTCACAAGACGCCCACGACCGGCGTAGCTGTGACGGCACTTGGCCCTGTGGGCGACGTGGACGGCATCGCGACCGGCTACCAGGTCACGACCGACGTTTCACAGTCCGACGCCACGAAAGTTCGTGGCGCAAGCATGGTGGCTCTGACCATCGCGGAAACGTTGGCCGGCTACTGGACAATGGTTCTGAAGTCAGGTAGCGCTAAGGAGTACATCGCGGGCGGCAAGGGCTTGCCCTTGGGAGATGATACCCCCGCAGACTTCGTGTACGCCCGTCCGCTTGTGCCTGTGGTGTCTTACCCGACAGACGGCAACATTGCAGATGGCAACGGGCTTTGCTGGTCTGCGGACACCACATGGACGCCGGCAGCCGACGATGCGGAAGAGGTCATCGCGGGCGTGGCGCTGGACGCAGACACCAGTTCAGCCATTGCGGCAGCACTTGTCCGCATGGACTGCCCTGCGGGACGCACCTTTGCGGACGCCACCTAATCCGCAGATTGTCAATAGCCAACATACCGGCCCCTGCTACAATGGGGGCCGGTTTCGTTAGGAGAGCCGCATGGGATATACCGACCCTAGTACAGGACAGTGGCATTCTGGCGAACCTCCGGCCCCTGCCGCGCCCGGAACAGTGCCGTGTGGGTGCCCCCGACCCCTGCGCCGTCTTACGGGCCAGACCCCCTGCCCACGAATCCGGGCAAGACGACCCCCGGCCATTACTTTAGCGGCAGCTACAGCCCCCCAAGTAATCCGGGCGCAGGAGGGGGCGGAGGCTTCCTTGGCCCCGGCATGGGGATGCCTTCGGTAGAAGACTTGATGAGGGCATACAATCTCTCCAAAGGAGAGGTCGATAAGATTTTTGGACAGAATATCGGCCCCGACAACGGCAAGTTCGGCGTGCTTGGGAACATCCTCACAAAACTTTTGAGTAATCCTCAAGGCTTTGACGCCAAGACGCGGCAGGGTGTTTTGACCCGTCTTGCCGAACGCGAGGCCGGAACGGCGCTGGATCAAAAGCGTAGACTTGCCCGATTGGGTACGGTCGCGGGAGGTCAGAACGCCGGCCTTATGACAGCCCTGCAAGAGCAACTGCGCGGCGAAAGTTCTTCGCGCTTGAGTAGCGCGGAGTTGGATTTTGAGGTTGAGGATCAAAAGATGAAGCAGCAGCAGTTGCTTCAGGCTTTGATCTCCGGCGTTGGACTTGCCGGCGTGGGCGCAGGGCAGCAAGGCCAGCAGGCGCAGATCGCGGCGGGGATGCAGATTCCCGTAGGATCTGGCGGAGCCGGCGCGGGAGCAGGACTACCTACGCAGTTCGGTCTACCTGCAAATCGTCTGCCGGGGGAAACCATGGCAGAACAGATCAAGCGCGAGGCAGCGGCCCGCGCGGCAGCCAATCCCGGAGCCTTGGGCGCAGGACAGCGGGGCGGCTTCTAAGGAGTAAAACATGGCTGGTGGAACACAGTTGGGCGGCACCTTCTCTTTGCTTGGCGGCTATGACGCCACGCCCGTAAAACTGCGACAGGATCAGCAGCGCATAAATCTTGCGCTTCAGGAATCCCTGGCCGGCCAGAAGGCGCAGGATCGCGGTATGACGTTAGCGGAGCGCAAGCAGACGCACGAGGAGAAACTGTTTGAGCGTGAGTTTGCTTTCAAGGCCAACGAAGTAAAAGCGCAGCGGGCGCACGAGGAGTACCTTACGCGCCTTCAGCAGAGTGGCCGCGTTGACCTGGCAGAACTCACTTCCGCAGCGGACACGGCGCGGCAGGCCGCAGACATTCGGGAGCGTCAACGCGCGCAGGCGGATTCGCAGGAGTTTCAACAGAAGCAGTTTGCAGAGAAGCTGGCACTGGATTCGTCGCAGTTTGAGGCCCGCATGATTGCGGATCGGATGGAGTCGGATAGCAAGTTTATGCTTGATATTTCTCGCGGCAATCGTGAGGACGCACGGTTATCCATAGACAAGCAGATGGCGGAGCTTCAGACACTCAAGACGCAACGGGAGTTGAATAACCTTCCGACGCCGGAGGAAGCTAAGGCGCAGCGTGCGATGGATACACGCATGGCGCAGCTTCAGTTGCGCAAGGCCGCGATGGAGCTTGAGGACATGGGTACAGCCGCGCCCGTGCTGCAAGTTATCCGCGAGGCAGAGGCGCGGTTGAAGCAGCAGCAGGCGGATGGCCTTGATCCTTCGTCCCGCGTTGCGGACGCGCAGATCGAGTCCATCAAAGCCGGCACCGAAAACACGAAGATGCAGACGAAGAAGGGCGACCTTGAGCTTGAGCGCGCAGGAAAGGCGTTTGAGGAAATGGACGCCAAGAAGGCGGCAGAAGGTGCGGGCAAAGCGGAGGAAGGCTTCCTTGATCCTGAAATGGCGAAGTCAGGCAAGGTGCCTCCAAAAGCCAAAACGTTTTTGACGCGCGAGGAACACGACGCGCGGGAGTTGGCAAAACAGAAAGAGGAAGGCAAGAGCTTTTTCAGTAAGATGGTAGGCACGGGCCTTACTCAAAAAACAGGAACAGGCATTTCCATTGAGGCATACAACCAGATTGAAAACCTGGGAGATAATCAGAGCGAAGAAGCGGCAGACATGCGAAAGGGTTTACGCAGAATCGCGGTGCTTTCCGCCAAGGCCGGAGGAGAGGCTTTTGGTTTCAACAGAGGGTTTTTCGTCAACCCGATAGGCACCGCAGCGGGCGCGGTTCGTGCAGCCGAAAACGCTTTGACCACCACGCTATCAAGTGATGAGGCCAAAGAGTTGAACAACTTGATTGCAACGTTTGAAGAAAAGTACCACATTGAGTTGATTGGCGACTAAGAGGCACTGAATGGCCGGCATAGATTTCAGTGAACTACTCAAGCAGCAGTTGTCCAAAGAGGGGGCCAGGATTGGCCCCCTAAAGCCATTTTCTGTACCTACGCTTGAGGAGCTACTACAGCCGGCGCAAGAAGAGGTAATGCCTCCGCAGGACACGCGCACGCTTGCCGCAGAGGCCAAGGCCAATCTTGAAGGCGCAGGTATCCAGCAGGAGAACGAGGATTTCAACTTCCTTGCCACCTTGGGCAAGGTGCTGGATGTCGTGGGCCGGCCCGTCCGTGATCTTGTGGGCGCGGGCACAGCAGCTTTGGGTGGCGATTCAGACGCAGCGGGCCGACGCCTAAAAGATTTTGCGTTGGCTGCGCCCGACATCGCTACGTTGGGCATGTTCGATCTCCGCAGCAAGGAAGGAACTACAGGGTCAGAGATTTTGGACGACCTTGGTTGGAAGTCCGGGACGACTTCGGAGGACGAACGCCGGATTCGTGTAGCCATGCGCGCGGGTATGTCACGCGACGAAGCTATGCGCAAGTTCGGCGTATACGGGGACAGGCTCTTGAAGGGCGAAGTGGCCCAAGAGTTTGAGGGCGTACTTCAAAAGGCCCTGGCAATCGACCCGGAGTTTGACCTAAACACGACGTTTGCCGATACCAAGCGCGCGACCGACGCGCAGGATTTCGGCGGCTTAGCCGTTGAGATTCTGCTTGATCCTTTGACTTACATGAGCGTGGGCTTTACAGCAGCGGGCAAGGCTGCGCGTGCTGTTACAGCGATTCGTAAGGTCGCCCCCAAGCTGCACATGGCTTTGCAGGAAGCCGGCACATTGGAAAAGGCTTTAGGAATCTTGGGCAAGACCGACGATCTTGTCAAGGGAACTACGAAGGCTGGCAGAGAGCGCCTTGCTAAGATACTCAAGAGCGCTGCCGACGAAGATGGTAGACTGCCGTCGCTGTTTTTGGCCGATAACTTTTCCGCGCAGGCGCGCGAAGGACAGCGCGCGGCGCTGGTAATGCCTGGCGGGCGTCCGTTGTTCAAGGGGCAGGGCCTACACGACTGGTTGAGCCACGTCGGCCAAACCAAACTCAAGGAAGCCGTTGATCCGCAGTTGGCCGGCATGGATCAAGGCTTGTTCAATCTGCGTCCCGTCAAGTGGGCCACGGGCGGTGTAAAGAGTTTGATGCAGTTCGTTCAAGAAAAGTTCCGTTCGGGTACTGGCGTAAAAGGGTTGGATGAGTTGATTGAGACTCGGAACGTGGACGCTCTAAAGGACGTTACCCGCGCCAATCGAGTGCTGGATCGCTTTGAGGGGCGCTTGCAGCGCATCGCAAAAGAGTCTGGAAACGACTTGAACGAAGTGCGCGCGGTTGTGTCGGACACCGTAGAGTTGTCCAAACGTTTAGGCGGAGATACCCGCGCGGCGTCAGACGCGGCAGACCTTGGCTCTGTGCTGGCTAAAAACCTCAACACGCAGCAGCGTAAAGAGGTCGCGGGTATCGCCAAAGGTATCGTGTGGATCAACCAGCAGATCGTAGACAAAGCAGGCAAGGTGCCTGTCAAGTTGAACGAGTTGAACGACGACACGATTCAATACCTGCACCGCATGGTTACAGACCAGGCGGCGGAACAGTTTGAGAAGCAACGCGGAAAGGCTGCGGCTTTCTTTCGTAACTTCGGACTGGACTTCAGCAGCAAGAGCAAAACGTTCAAGGCCCGCACGGAAACGTTCCGTGGTATGACTCTGCGCGAGATCAACGAGAAGTGGACTGCGGAGTTTGGGCATGAGCTTTTCAAAAAAGACCCCATCGCGGCTACGCGCGAGTCCGTGCGCCAGAGCAACAAGGCAATCTCCAACGCCAAGTTCGCGGCCAGCGTGCTTGAGGAGTTCGGCGCGCAGGACGTACTAAAGCATGAAGCCTTCTTGAAGGCTTTGGGGGATGCTGCGGACAACCGCGAGACGCGGGAGGCTATTCGCGCAGGCCGCGCATACGAACGCTTCAGCAAAGCCAACGCTGCGGCCAAACAGGTTGTAGAGGCGCGCGGGGTGCTGAAAGGCGGCGCACGTCAAGTAGAGCGTGGGGCCGAACGCGCGGAAGCATCTGCGCAGTTCGGAGTAGCTGGTGCTGACATCGCGCAGAAGGCTACTCGCGCAATGGATGCTCCGTTTGAAATGCCTTTGGAAAATGCTGTGCAGGCCGGCAAAGCCCGCGCGGTCAACAAGGGCATGGAAGTAATGAAGCGTATCGAAAATGTAGAACTAGAAATCGCTGCGGCCAAGAAATCCCTGGACGACAAGGGCGTAGAGATCATTGAGAAGATCGAAAAGATTGACAGGTTGATCGAAGCCGACGCCAAGCACGCCACGAGCAACGCACTTCGCGCGACTCGTGGAGAAGTTGATAAAGAGTTGGCGCAGGGCATTGGCGAAACCCTTACCAAGAACACGGAAATGTTGCGCAAAGAGCGTGCGCGACTAGAAAAGGTTTTGTCGGGGGAAAAGTACGGCTCTGAAATCAAGGGCAAGCTAAAGCAGCTTGAGTCTTTGAAGAAGAGCATGGAGCCGAAAGTATCCCCCGAAGCAATGAAGGGGCTGGAAAAGTCCGAAGTCAAAAACGTTATAGATTCTGACAGGCATTTTGTGCTTGGCCTCATGGTCAAGCAACTGTCGGACAAGTTCTCAAACAGCCTGTCGGACATTTACCGCGAGTCTGCCGGCGCACCCTACGCGCAGCGTGCGCGTTTTGAGGCCGCAGAAAAACTGATAGCCAAGGTACACAAGTCCATCGGTGACGCGGACAGCTTCCAGGACGGCTTGAAACTGGCGCGCGAACTTCGCAACCAGCTTCAGCGTATCGCCCCCAAGAAGGACGCAATCAAGGGCGTGCGTGAGGCAGAGGATGCCGTAGACATCCTGGAAAACTGGAATGAGGCCCTTGAGCTTCTGGATAAGAACGCCGTCAATCAACTCACGGGCAAGGTACGCTCCGCCAAGGCGGAGGTACAGAAAGCCTTTCAGAAGTGGGAAGAGGCCGACCCGCGCGGTTGGGGGCCGGAAGGTGTGGCGGACTGGATCAAGCGGCTTCAGGAAAGTGGACGCCTGCCTAACCCTGTAGACGCGGACAGCGTTTCTGCGCTGGATATTTACCGCACGTTGGGTATGCGCTTGCCTGAAACGTTTGACGAAGTGGTGAATCTGGCGTCTGTGGCAGTTCCTGCGGAGATCGCCAACGTAGCCAAGCGCGCGGTAGAGACGCAAAAGAATCCACACAAGTTCATTCAGTGGTACGACTCTACAACCAAGTGGATGAAGGCAACTGTTACGCAGCTATTCCCTGCGTTCTTTGGACGTAACCTTTTGGAGAACGGCTATAAGAGTTTCGTGGAAGGCAACGTAAACCCCAAGAACTTCCAAGATGCCGCGCGCTTCCTGCTTGGCGCATACAAGGGCGTGGAAGGTGCGCCAGGCTTTATCGACAACGCTTTCGGGGCCATGATCCGCAAGGTGGGCAAGACTGCCGGCCCCATGAATAATGACATCTTGGAGGACATGGCGGAGCTTGGCGTAGGCAAAAACTTTGAACAGGTGTTGGATTGGTTCAAGGCCCACGGCCTGCTTGACAATAAGGTTACGTCAGAGTTCGGGGAAGTGTTGAATGACGGCCCGAAGGGCGTAGACAAGTTGACGCGCCTATCGAACGTTTTGGGAGGCATGGGCAAGCAGTTAGGTACGGAAGGCAAGGTGCTCAAAACCGCGCGGAAGTTGAACGGCGCGAACGAAGATATGTTCCGTGTGTCAATGTTCTTTGACCGTGTGCGCAAAGGTTACAGCGCAGAGGAGACTGTTGCTGAAGTCAAGCGCATCTTCTTCGACTACAAGAACCTGACAAACTTTGAATCCACATGGATGAAGCGTGGGGGTTTCTTTTACGATTTTTACCGCAACAATGCGCGGTACATTGTTGGCCGCGCGTTCACCCATCCGCAGGAGTTGAAGCAGATTTCCAAGTTGTTTGAGGACGACCCGGATAACCCGCGCCTAGATTGGTTGTCGGACATGGGATCGTTCACAGTCGGCGGGCACGAGGTTTCGTTGGGCTTCCTGCCGCAACAGCAGTTTGGTGCGCTTGACCTTACGCGCCCCGGCAGCTTTGACATGCTTCGGGACAAGGCCCGCGAACTTGCGTCGGCAGCTAACCCCATGCTGTCGGGCGCAGGAGAAGTGCTGTTCAACAAAGACTTGTTTACAGACAAGCCTTTGGTGCAGCCTGGCGGCACGGTGCAGGAGTGGACGTTTGCCCCGGAGCCGCTGCAAAAGCTCCTAGGCATCGAACGCCTGCCCAATGGCCGCTATCAGGTGGATTCCTACTGGAACCTGGCGTTCCAGTTCGTGCCGGCCTTGCGGCGCTTTGCGACTACTGCCGGCAGCTTCACGGAGCCGGATCGCCAGTTCTGGTCAGCGATGCTCAAGAACACCACGGGCTTGAACGTGAAGAAGCGCGACTTCGCCAAGGAGGACTTGACGTACTTGGACAAAAATCTTACCCGCGCGCAACGGCACATGGACTTGGTTGTCCGCGATTCAGGCGGCAGGTTCCGTGTGAACAACAGCCGCCTTGAGGGCCGCGTATTTTCTGCGCTATTCCATCCGACTGAAGAGAAGATGAAGGACTTGACCCTACAGCCGGAGATTGCAGCCGTGGTGTACCCGTACATGACCTTCCGTGAAAATGGCAAGGTTCTTATGACGGGCGTGTTGAAGCAGAAACTCCGCGACATTGCGATACAGAAGTTTCCGAAGGAAGCGGCCTTTTTCGACACCGTGGATATCCGTGCCGGCTTGGTGAAAACGATCCAGGACAGGGACGCCAAGCGCGACATGTTGCGCAGCATGGCGCAGGAGAGGTACGAACAGGAGTCGGCGGAGTTCAAGAACAGCGGAGAGCTTACGCTTGAGCAGATGTTGCGTACACGTTGACCCTAACGTTTTCGTCCGCTTGTTCGGAGTGCTGCTTCAACAGTTCTATGTGCCAGAATGAGGAGTCGTCTACGCCAAGTTCTGCGCACAGAATGTCACAAAGGGTAGCTGCGTAGTTCAAGTGATCTCTGCGCCGGATAGTTTTTTGGGAAGTCAGCCAGTGGGCGTAGAAGGTCATAACGACGCGGAAAGCTGTGTGCGAAGGCAGTTTGCGGCCCATACACAGGGCTTTGATGCGGGCGCGGTATTCTGGTGAAACCTTGGCGTTGTCCCGCAGGCTCTTGGGCATGGGGACAAAGAGTGTTAGGATCGGCGCGGGAGGGTAGGACATGGCAGCCAAGATCAGGACATTTCAAAGCTACATTGATTTTGCGATTCAGCGTAACCGCGACAAAAACGGTAACGCGGATATTCTACAGGCGAAAGAGTTTGTAGTCAACGCTCTCAAGAACCTGTCCGTTGATCCTGAATGGGCGCACTTTCACCAGCGCACGCGCATTACTTTGCAGCCCCCCTATGCCACAGGGACTATTGCCGTAAATCACGGTGGCACGGCAGTTACAGGCACAGGCACGGGATGGGCTACCGTACTCATCGACTCTACTTACGTCATGTTGATCGGGGACTCGGACATCGAATACCCTGTATCGGCTGTAGGGTCGGACACAGGCATCACGTTAGAGTTTCCATACAACGCGGAGGACGGACAAAACGCCTCCGGGGCCACTTACACACTGATAAAGCGTGAGTACCTTTTGCCGGAGAACTTCCGCGAAATGCTGCATATCAGTGAGGCCGGTCAGGACTTCGATCCACTGACCCGGATGAACATTTCAGAACTGTTGCGTGTAGCGCAGCAGTCCCAGGAAACGGGACAGCCCGACTGGTACGCGGTCAGCAGCAAGAATACAGATTCGCGCGACTACATAACGTTTCAGCCGTTGCCGCAAGACTATCCTTATCCCACCTACGACGTGTGGTATCTTCGGATGCCCACGCGCTTGATGGAAGATGACGGGGATTACGTTGCTACAACGGTTGTCGTGGATTGGCCCGATAACCTGGCGTCTGTGCTTGAGGCCGCTGTTGAGGTAGAGGCTGCGCGCAAAAATACGGACTCGAACGAGTTGGCTATGGCGCTTCAGAACTTGAATGTTCTGAAAGCCACGCATGTTCGTGGAACGGTGAAAGATCAAAACCGTTTACGCATCGGCTTGACGATGCCTGGACGTGTAAATGGAAATCCTCAAGTAACGGTTACGCCTGAAGCGGGGGTATAATGCCCGGTCTACCTACTCCTGGACATTCGCAAAGCATCAACTGGATGTGGCGAAAGGTAAAAGGCGGCTTCGGTAACGAGGTCGGAGCGTCTGCGTATGCGATGCAACTTTTGCAGGCTGGCGCGTTTGGTCTGATCGTAGCCCAGGACGGCAACAGTTCGTTCAACAAAGAGGCGTTCGTACAGGGCAAGTGGGCAGTATGGGCGCAGAATCAGGCAGCTTGGGACTCCGCACAGCAGGCCGCAACCAGCGGCGCGCAAGGGGGCGGTTCCCAGGCTGCGGCAGGCCCTTTGGGGTTGAGTAACGCCGGCAGTATGCAGTTGCAGGGCGGCGCGGACATCCCTCGTGGGGCTACAAGTTTGCAAGGCGTTGGTGTAGACGTGCGTTCGGAGTTTTTGGGCTTGAGTACGTTCGCCCCCGATACGCAGATTGGGCCACAGCACGCGGCTTACGCTGAAAACGTTGATGGTATTTCAGCGCGCGGAGCGTTGTCAAAGCGCCCCGGACTGATTCCGCTGTACCCCAACAGAAACACGGAAGTTGCCGCACAGGCCACTTTGAGATTGCCTACCAAGGCAAACATCACGGCAAGTACGGACTACATTTTGTTCACGTTACCTAACGCAGATACCCACGCCTTCTGGTTCGATACTACAGGCGCGGACTCCGAACCTGCCGGCAGCGTGTCCGCAACCAACTCCACAGTAGTAGACGTTTCGGGCGCAACTACAGCGCTGCAAGTGGCTGCGGCATTGTTCGCAGCGATCAACGCGGCAGTCATTGGCGTAACTTGCGTGGCAGGGCCGGGGGTAGTGGCGGGGGACGTAAACGTTTTCGTGGATACTCCCGGCATAGGGGGTAACTCGTGGGTAGTTGAAGAGTTTATGACGCACGCCTCCGCGTCTGTGGCGTCAGATTTTGCAGGAGGCTGGAGTGGAGTGTCCTCAAGCAGAAAAGGCAGAAGCATCAATGCCTTGCCTGAAGGGTTCCGAAACGCTGGACGTGCAACTTTGGTGCTTGGATACGATAACAGCAGCGATTTGGGCGGAGGTATAGCGTCAGCAGGGACTACAGAGTTGCGGGCGCAGGCCGTTGACACCACTTACAATGCCCAACGGAATATTGCTCGCGTGAAGCCTGTGATTGCGCCGGTATCTAACGCTTCAGGCGTTGTAACGTTTAGAGCAACGATGCCGCAAGCGTATAGAAAAGAGACAGGCAACGACGAGGGCATAGTAGCATCTGTAGATCAACTGGTTGTCGTAGCGTCCAAAAACGGGTTCTGTCTGGACAGGGATTTGTTGGATAAACTTGAGGGGGTTCGACACGTCAAAGATTATACGTCATGGGACGGAAACACGGTCAGCATAGTGGATTCCGGCCTAGATGCCGGCGACGTGTGGTTTTACTCCGTATGGGCCGTCAATAAGCGTGAAGTTTCATTGGGTGCGTTTTACAGCGTGGAGGTCGCTTGACGATACCTGCGTTCATAGATATAGGCACAACCAGCTATTCCCGCAAAACTTCCGTTGCTGTGATTGGGGAGTGTGCAGCCTTAGTGCCTGAAGGGCTATCCATCGACCGCAGCACAGGCGACGTAAACCCTTTGGGGATACCTCAACCTGACGCCGCGCCAGGCACTTCGGAGAACGGCGCCGGAAATCTTACGGGGGACTTTCAGTGGGTGATTACGCTGAAAAACTCTGTTACGGGAGAGTTCGGCAAGGCGTCCGCCATCGCTTCAAGAACAGTTACAGCCAAAAAGGTTTTGCTGGACTTGACGACAATAACAAACGAGGCGGCACACAGCCTTGTTGACACCTTTCAGATTTGGCGCACGTTGGCGGGAGGCACCGTCGCCTTTCTGGTGGACGAAGTCGCCAACACTACGGCCAGCTACGACGACAACAACTCCGACGCCTCCATCTCCACGAACCGCACGCTGCCTGTGGGGCTGTTGGCTTACGACGTTTATCCCCAGGATTCCCACGGCTTCTGCATTGCGCATGGTACGCGAATCTTTGCGTTCGATGCGCCCGACTACCACGACGATACGAACGCCAACGTGGGCTGCGCCAGGTGGTCAGAGGTAGACCCTGAAGATGGGCCCTTTCCCAACGCATGGCCCCTCAAGAACTTCAACGATTTTCTGCGGCGTAAACGTTTACGCTCCGCCGCAGGCATGGGGGATTTCATTGCGGTGTTTGAGGATGACGATATTTGGATTTGGGCCTACATCGATGATCCAGACCAGTTGATAGGTAACGGGCGCTTAGAGCCTATGGACGTTGGTAGGGGTGCTGTAACGTTCAAGTCCGTAGTGCCTGTGGACGGCGATCCCTACTGCATGGATCGCAAGGGCATTTACAACTACAAAGGCGGGCAGCAGGTAACGGCCATTTCAGAGGCCGTGCAAGGGGTCTTTGACCGTGTGAACTGGTCAGAGCGCGCGCAGATTTCTGGCACCTACGACGAGGAGAGGATTTATTGGTTCCTGCCTTTGGACGCAGATACGGAGTGTCGGTACGCACTTGTCCTGGATCGGCGCAGCGTCCAAAACGGTTTGGGACTTCGTTGGTGGTTGTATCACCTGCCCATGGCCGCGCGCGACTGCACAAGTTTTGTGCAAGGTAACTCTACCAAGGCCAAGGCGTTCGGGCACGCGGGCCGGCGTTTTGCAAGCATCATTACAGAGGAGGGGTACGAGCATGTAATCGACCCCCGCGCATTGTCCGATGGTGCGCACCCCCTGCTTGCATTTGAGGATACTACTCTGTTGGCGGACGATCAAACGTTTGGGCCAACAGGCGGCGGCCCTTGTGCACTAGGCGTCAACGATTTTGCGGGGTTGTACGTTCTTTTCGATAACGTTTTGACTCCCGAACCTTTGTTGATTCAGTCGTCCGACGCCACGACATTTACACTTGCGGCAGCCTTGGCGTTTGACCTGCCTTTGGGTACACCCTATAAAATCGGTAGCATCAAAACACTTTGGGCGTCGGGGCAGATTGATTCCGGTGGGCCGCAGCAGATAAAGCGGCATGATCGCGTAAACATGCTGTTCAAGGCCATGCCTTACGAAGGCGCTGAAGTGAAGGTGACTACCCTGCACGACCGTAAGGGGGCTTTTGTTGCCGGCAAAACAAGCAGCATAGACGAAAAGGTTAGTACCGTGCAATGGCAGCCGGGGCATGTAGTCAAGACAGGCGGACGCAGCGGAAGTAGTAATGCCGGAGGATATGCGCGCGTTCCTGTGATGGGAGAAGATGCGCGGTTAGTCCAGGTGATCGTTGAGGAAAACGGTTACTTGCCGTGGGAACTGGTGGGTTACTACATGGACTCTCAACAAAAGGTAGAGAAGAAGTAATGAAAGACAGCCGCGTAAAATGGGCTTCCCGATCCTTGATTGGGGACGACGCCACAGAGGGGAAAGATTTGATGTTCCCTCTAGGTATGGCCGCGATCCGCGCGTTCAATGACGATGCGGAAAAGTGGAAGGCCATGTACCGTATATTGTTGCACTTGCAGCAGATGCACAACCCGCAAAATAAGGTAGTGAACTTCAACGCCGATCTTTGGGACGGCAGGCATTGGGACGATTTGTTGTTGTATCTGGTAGCTAACTATCAACCATTATGCGACAGGCTGGCGTTGCTCTGCGATAGCGGCAACCTATCGCTTGTTGCTTCGCTGTTGGGCACGGTTCCAAACATTTACACTGAAGCCGCGTCAGACACGGGCATAGCCGTAGGTGCCGGTTTCGTGGCTTTGGTGGTGGGTGGAGTAGCTGTGCTGTCTGTGGATGCAGACGGCAAAGTGACGATGCCTGGTCTGCTTGACCCTACGGGGCTTGCGCTTACTCCCGTAGGCTCGAATCCTGGCGGCGCGTTAGCCGCCTCTACACTGTGGGTTAGAACGGGAAACGACCTTTACTTTGATGCCGAACAAGTAGCGTTCATAAGCGACCTGCCAAGTATCAGCGGACTGCTTGTAGCCGCAAGCAATCTGTCGGACGTAAGCAACAAGGCCACTAGTCTTTACAATCTTCTCAACGGCCTTGGCGCACCGCTCAGCCTGCCTTTTTCGGCGTCAACCAAGCTTGGGGTGATAGAAGGCAGCACGGCAGTCTACGCGACGATTCAGACACTATTGGATGCGATCAGCGGTCTTGGCGCAGCCACTCCGGGCCTGTCGGATGTCCTTGCTGCGACCAACGGAAGCAACGTCGCCAAGGCCGTGACGCCGCAAAAGCTGCTTGACTTGATCCACAGCACCGCTGCCAAGACGACCTTGGTTGATGCCGACGAACTGGCAATGATCGACAGCGCCGCGAGTAACGTAGCCAAGCGCATTGCTGTAAGTGATCTTAAGACGACGCTCAACCTTGGCGCGACGATTGCGCAGGGTTCCGGCGCTGCTGTGGCCGTCAACTCAACATCGGTTGTGCAGATGGCGAGCGCGACCAACACAGTTGCTGCTGGTGACACGTTCAGCTTTTACTTGTCGGGATATGTCCTAAACAACTCTGGCGCGAACGCGACCTACAAGGTGCGCGTGACCATCGGCGCGACCACGTTCGACCTGGCGTTCAACGCGGCGACGGCGGCGAACGCATCGAACGTGTCATACGTTCGTGTGTTCGCGGAAGTGGCTGTGATTTCAACGAGTTTGATCGCCTGCACCATCAACGTGCGTACCGGCGTAGCGGCAGCAGTAGCCACAATCCAGAATGATGTGCTGGCTCAAGATCGAAGCATTGTACGCACCAGCACGAACAATGAAACGGGCAGCAAGACGGTTGGAATAGGACTGGTCTCAAGCACAAACACAGCAACGCAAACATTCACGAGGACGCGGGCGGAAGTAGTGAAGGGGCAGACGGTCTAAGGCGACGTAAAATAATCACTTACAAAAAGCACGTCTTTGCGCTAGACTGAAACCAGCACACTAAGGAGAAAACATGCCGGCACAAGGCGGAATGAAGCAGGGCGATCCAGGCGCGGTAGGTATGGGCGTGAAGCACCGTTATTACACCTTCACGGGATCGAAACCTTTGGCAGCTTTCCGCATCCCTGAAAAATGCTGCACTGTGGGCATTGTCAAAATCTCCACGGCAACGAAAGTGCAGATGGCGGCATACCAGGCCGCACTTACCACACCGCCCGCGATGGTGGATGCCTCTGCCGCGACGGTTGCCGCAGACGGGTCAATGGTCAGCCGTCCCGTAAAGCCGGGAGAAATCTTTGTCTTTGAGCACGACGACGGCACGACAAACATTGGCACAGTAACTTTTGTGCTTGAAGGTGACGAACTCCCAGCAACGCTTGCGGCCCTTGGCATTGTCGAACCTGCCTAATCCAAAGAAAGTCTACAATGGGCAGAGACAGGGACAGAGATCGGGACAGAGACGGGCAGCCTCAATTACAGGCGGCCCCGGTTCTGCCGCTGTTTGGCCCCGACGCCCTGGCCGACCTGACCGCATGGACAGAACGCGATAGTCTGGACGCTGCCGGACTGTCGGCGGGGGCCTACGGCGTCCCGTCAAGTTCTGGAATATACGCGGCAAGCATTTACAACGGCACGGCGCACCCTTCAGCCGGCACTGCGTTTTATATCCAATGCACGGCGGCCACCAACTTCAAGAGCGGTACGAACACTGTGCTCAAGTTCGGGTTCTTGTTCGACATCAACACACCGCAAGACCCTGAAGCGGATGGCGTTCCGCACGGCTACGTCGTCACGTTCTACAACGGCACCTGCACCATCCGCGAACGCAACGGCGGTGCGGCTTCAACCGTCACATCATTTGCTTGTTCACTGGATACAGATGACGTGGTGAAGATCGTGTGTACCAACACGGGCGGAACGTCAGTCACCATCGAGGTGTTCAAGAACGGCGTGTCGGCTGGTTCAACCACGGACGCAACACCGCCGACAAGCCTGGGCGCAAACTGGTGCCTGGCCTGCACGAGCATCAACGCGACTGCGCGGTTCAAACTACCAGAAATGGGTAGGGCCTAAACACCCTGCGGCAGAATCTAACGACGCACTTTGCCACAGCTTAGTAGGGGGATGAGGTAATGGCGGAAGAGGGGCTTATTGCGTTAGTTGGGTCTGTATCCGGCGCTATCGGGGGAGCGATCTCTATGGGCTTCGGGAAACTTATCGGCTACTTCAAAAACCGTGACGACGCCAAGGACAGGCAAGTAGGGGAGGAGAGCCTGTGGGGCGCAATCAACAAGATCAAGGACGAGCAAAGCAAGCACAACGAGGAAGATGCTCGTATGCAGGGAAAGATTGAGGCGCAACTAGACTACCTGAAGTTGGGTCAAGATCGTATGCTTGACGAGTTGCGCGAAATACGCAAGCGCACGGGCAAAATCTAAACCCTCACGACCACAAAGGAGAAACGCATGAAGAAGGTGAAGAAAACGTTTGGTGTCCTGGTGTTGTTTTGTTGCCTACTGTTTGTTTCCGGTTTCGTCACGGGTTGTGCCTCTCTTCAAGAGGCTCTTCGCGTGGCGGAGGAAAGCCAGGCGTCGGCCAAGGCAGCCGGCGAAGAGCTTGCCAAGGCGGAAGCGGCCCTTGAGGTCGCCCGTACAACCTACTCCGATGCCATGAAGTCGGGTGACACCAGCAAGATTGATGCGACTCTGGCCGCGCTGAAAGCTGCGGAAGAAGATCGCAAGGCAAAGGGCCTTGATTTTGAGGCCACAAAGAAATACTTGCAGGAAGCGCAAGAAAAGTTAGAGGCCGCGAAGAAAACGGACATGTACCTTGAGACTGTCCTTGGCCTGGCCTTCGGGTTTCTGACGGGCGGCGGGGGCGGCTTCCTGGCAGGACGCGGGAAAAAGAACAAAGCCCTTGTAACTGCTGGTAGCACTAGGTAGAGGTGGGCTACCCGTAACGAAGAGACGCATAATGGTTCTTCAACAAGACGGCCTCCCGAAAGGGAGGCCGGATTGTTTTGGGTCATGCCCCTAAACTGCGTCAACTACTTCTTGGGGGCTTTGAAAGCGCGGCCACTCTTCACGCGCTCCACCATCAACTGCACCATGCCGGCGTTGCGGTCGATACCGCCCTTGTGCGCCAGACGATCAAACAGCTTCACCGTGCCTGCACGAACGTACAGGCTGACCTTCACGATGTCTGACGGATCGCGCTTGATCTCCTGGCCCTTCTTGGGTCGACCAACGCGGCGCTTCCCCGACTTGGCCTGCTTTGTTTTCTTGACCGGCTTTACTTTATTGCTCTTCTTGGTCGGCTTTGCTTGCTTGACCTTTTTCTGGGTTGCTTTCTTGGCGGCTTTCTTGACGGTCTTTTTGACCTTGCCCCGCGTCTTTGTCTTTTTCGGGGCCGGTTTTGCCTCCGGCACAGGGGCCGGGATTTCTGCACTTACTGCCTGCGTTTCATCGGGCTTCATTGTGGATTCTCCGTAACGGTTAGCTCAAACGCCCAAGCCGCACGGCCTGTGGTTTGAACCTTTACACCTTCGATCCGGGCTATTCTGCTGTCGTCAAACCCCAAGGCTTCGGTAAGCCCGTCCTCCGCAACCTTGAGGTAGTTGGATACGTCCCACTTCTCAACCTGCCCGCCCGCGGTGTAGCAGGGTTTGGCTACCCATATCACCAGCTTGTAGAACCTGGACGCCGGCACGCTGTCTTGCTTGCCTGCCAGTATCTCCTTCAGGCCCCTCTTGAACCTGCGCACCTCTGCGGTTGAGGCCCTGCGGTGCGTCTTGTGGATGTCTAACGTTAGCTTGTTGACGCTTGGAACCTTTCCCCAAAACCAGCCGTAAAGGCTTGTTGGTGTTGCCTTGAAATCTTCCAGAATCGGATTGTAGTCAAAGAGTTTATCCAGCGCAAGGGCAGACGCAGGAATCTTTTTAGGGAAAGATTCCCTGCGTCTCTTGTTGTGGTTTCGTCGCGCCCTGCCCATTTACTTCTCCTTCGGACGCCACGGGATCAACCGTTTCTCCGCGTTGTAGACAGGCTTCGCGCCCTTGTACCAACGCTCCATCAACACGGGCTGTGCGTTGATGGGCACGTCCGGGCAAAACTTCTTCATGCCTTGCACCATCAACTCTTGCAGGCGCGTTGCGGCCTCGTGGGCGGTTTGGCGCGGCGATTCCATAATGATTTCGTCGTGCGCTTCCACGACCATGAAACTGCCTGCCAGGGCGCTCTTGGATTCAGGGCTATACATTTCTTCAGCGATCAGCCAAAGGGCTTCCTTCAGGCCGTCTGCGGCCAAGCCTTGAAAGAAACTGTTGCACGCTTGGGTATACCCCGCGCGCCCGCGAACTCTG
>JADJVC010000027.1 GCA_016710685.1 Flavobacteriales bacterium
CACTTTCCGAACCAGCGGCGTTCATCCAGTTCGCTAGGCGCATCCCGTCTTGGTCTGTTGTAATCGGATCGACCGGCGAAGGCCAACAGATCTTACACGGGTGAAGAGGGCGGTATGGAGCTTTGGGCGATGCGGTAAAACAGGGGCGGCGCGGAATGGGATGTATGCGGTCCTGCCCACTTCGCGCAGATCTTCGAAGAGCGGAATATTCCTTACCAGACGATCGAGCCGGTGCATCTGGCTAAATCGGTGCGCTTCCAATTCGCGAGCAGCCTCAGCGAATGGGCCAGCAGTTTGATCGATGGCACCCGCACACATGAAGAGTTGCAAAAACTGGCAGACGTTCTCTGGAGCCAAGGCTATCAGATCCGTCTCACGCGTGACCTGCACCGCGCCAAGGAATTCCTGTGGGAAAAGTACCGCGATCAGCCGGACGCTCGCTACGGACTCCTGACGAGGAGGGCGTGACAAAGGCCTCAATGAACTGGATATCCACAAGGTGAAAAACCTTTCGTTCCACGCCGGACCATGGTATGCCGATCCCGAAAGTTCGCCCAGCTCATGTCGCCGATTGACCGACGCCATCAGCGAGTTCTCGGCACAAGCTGGAGCTGACGCATAGCCTGCTCGTCTGGGGCACCGACTCGATCCGCAAGGGTTACAAGTGGGATGATTCTCTGGTGCGATATCAGAAACGGGGAGATGGAAGATCCGCTCGGTCTACGCCTGAACGCCTACCGCGTATTACTGACCCGCGGTCGGGAAGGCGTTCTTGATGCGTTCCGCGTTCCATTCCGGAACTGGATGAGACCTACGAGTTTCTGTTGAATGCCGGGTGCAGGTTGTTAGAATAAGTCCGGCTCTTCCACCAGAAGATCGCTGGCGCGGCCACTTGCCGATTGACAGAGAATTGCGTCATCCGCCTGTCGCAACCTATCAACCCTCGAAGTCGCAGAAGTAGAATGCCCGCTTCTCTATGGCTTCAACGAAGTTCGTTTGGGACCTGAGCACTTCAGAGGAAAACTCCTCGTTGGACTCGTCAATTTCATGTACAACGCACCAGTGGTCCTCTTCTGGCCAAAAAACAATTCGTTTGCTACTTCGCGCATACCCAAACATTATAAAAAACTGAACCATATCGCCGTTCTTGCTAGAACTTAACGCTTTGAGGTGGTCGAAGGATTCGACCGGGACCGTTTTGATAACTTGTGTTGGAAACATGGCACGGGGAATGTGCCTGGAAGGTAGTCGTAGTTTCGGAAAAGAAACTATCATCCCCCTGCTCCCGCAAGTCCCCATTCCGGTGCTCAGCTCTTTGCCGAGTGCCAGCCCAACCTTCACAACCGTTGTCCACCAAACGCAACACCCAAAAGAAAGGACAACCTTCATCTACCAATACGCAGAGGCAGCAAAACCCCACCCCACCGCGTCTATCCATTGTACCGCAAGCCATCCAATAAATCCCGCACCATGCAAAATCCCACACCTCTTTTCCGCCCTGCTCCTCTCCGCCCTTCCCGCAGCGGCGCAGCTCAACGCCGGGGACATCCCGCGGGCTACAGCGTTTTGGAACCCGGCATCGACCTGGAGCTGTACGGCGCGTTCACCCAGGACTCGGCCTTTATCGATCTGGACTGCGACGGGCAGCCGGAGCTGATGGTGCTGCTGTGGCGGGGCGAGCCTGCCATCGACGCATCGAACTTCGGCGCCATCCATTTGCTGGACACGGGCATGGCGCTGTGCGCGGACGGGGCCATGTACAACTGGCGACCGCAGTATTACGATTTCGGCAACTCCCTGAACTGCACGGGGAAATTTTTCATGGCGCAGCGACAGCATCACGTGGCTCGGCAATTTCGGCGACCTGCTCCCCGTTGGGCCCACGAGCCTCAACAGCCAATACGTGGCCTACAACTACAACGGCCAGATCGGTTGGATCCTGCTCTCGTTCGATGTGTTCCCGGAGCTCGATGCGCCGCGTTGCAGGTGCATGAGGTGCTGCGGCCTTGCTTGGCGCAGTCCGTAGGCAGCCTCGGCAAGGATGCACGGCTCACGCTCTTCCCCAACCCGGGCGATGGCGCGGACATCCGGATCCACAGCACGGACGTGTTGCGCAGCATCGACTTGCTGGCCCCCACGGGTAAACTGCTGGCGCGGCACACGGGCGATTTGCGTTCGATACCCGCACCGGAAGCGGCGGGCATCTATTTCCTGCGTGCACAGCACAACGACGGGCAGTGGTCCGTTTCGCGGTTTGTACGGGAGTGAGGGCGGTCTTTCTTGCACTGTCCACCTACCGCTTCAGCGGCGGCCCCACCACCTCCATGCCGTGCGCGCGGAACACCCGCGCGATCTCCACCTGGTCCGGCGGTGTGGTCCATTGCGCGGTCTCGCGGAAGAAGCCTTCCATGTCACCTGCGGGCTGGTAGCACACCAGCATGCGCGCGTGCTCGGTGAGTTGGATGAAGGCATGCGGCACATTGCGCGGCAGGGGAGATCGTATCACCGGCGAGCGGCGAAAACGTCCCCCCCTACTTGAAAACGATAGTCGCCCTCCAGGACGTGAAAGAATTCATCCTGCGCGGGGTGAATGTGCAGCGGCGGGCCGCCGTTGGGGCTTTCACCGATCTGCTCGAACACGGCCATGCCGCCATCGGTATCGGCGCTGCCGATCTTCAGGTCCAGCGTGTTCTTGGTGACGCCCTTCATGGTGAAGTGCTCGCCGTTGCGGGTTTCGCCGCGACGGGTGTTGAAGCCTTTCTTGATCGACATGATGATACGGTCCGTTGCTTTTGCCAGTGTCGCGAACATGGTGGCCGCGAACGCGATGAGGATGAAACGGCGGCGTTGCATGGTGGCTGCATCAACGGGTGAAGTTACACCACGGCGGATATCCGGAACGCGGATGTTCCGGCTATTGAACGGTCGCCGGGATGACGAGGCCGCGTTCACTTCCGCAGCCCCGCACGCCGCACCATCCGTCGCTTAACCTTCAGCACCATGGGATCGTCCAACAGGTCCATGAGATGCACCGTGCCGGGGCGGAACGGAATGACCTCCGGAGCGCCGCTGCCCGCGCCACGCTCAACCAAGCGATGCTTGTCCGTGTGGTCGTCCGGGAAGATCAAACGCATCACCGCACCGTCGTGTTGCAGCGCCACCGTGCGGTGCGTACACCAACACTCCAGCACGTTGTACACCGTGCGCTTGCGCCAGCCACCGCGGAGCACCTCCCCGCTCATTGACCAGCCCTCCTGCTTGCCTGCCGGGTCGTCCAAGTAGGGATGGTCGGCGGTGAGGATGAACGAGAAACGCGGTTGCCGGTCCGGGCGCAGCGGACGGCCGCGCTCGTCGATCACAGTGAAACGGATGTCTGGCAGGGCGGGTTGGGCTTGAACGACTGCGGGTATGAGCAAGAGCAGGAACATCAGGGTGCGCATGGCCTTCAGTACACGCGCGGCGGCGCGAGGTTCGGAAAGGCCGGAGCAAGCCCTTCATCCCATCGCCTCCGTTGTCCGCAGTCCTAGGCGGATCGGTGCGTGTCGTTATGTTCTTGCGGCCAACCTTCCACGGCAGGTGACGATGCGTCATGCCCTGTTCCGGCAGCTTGCCGAACTTTATAGGACAGATAAAACGATCGCACATGAAACGCATTTTCCTCGCCACCGACTTCAGCGACACCGCGCTGAAGTCCGCCCACTTCGCCTTGGACCTTTTTGGTACAGCCGACGTGCGCTACACCTTGGTGAACAGTTACCACTTGCAGGTTTATCCCGAAGCGCTCCCGCCGGGTTCCGCGCTCTTGTCGGAGCAGGAATCGCGGAGCAGCACGGCAGGTGGAGCGCCTTTTGCGCAAGTATGCGGAAGGCGTGCACTTGGCGAAGGTGTCCACCTATTTGGCTTTGCCCGAAGCGCTCAACGAGCTCGCTGCGCGCAAGGGCGGCGACCTGATCGTGATGGGTACGCAGGGCAAAAGCAGCACGCTGCTGTTCGGCCGGAACGCTTCCACGGTGGTCCAGCGCGCCCAGCTCCCCATGATCACCGTGCCGGCACAGTGGGAGCCGCAACCGGTGAAGCACGTGTTGTTGCCCTGGGACAGCGGGACCTTCACAGCGGACACCTTCCGCCCCTTGCTGGACCTGGTGCAACGCACCGGTGCCGAGGTGTTGGTGGCCCATGCGCACCAACGCCCCGGGCTTTAAGCAGGGCTTGGACCATGCCGCCGTCAGCGAGGCGCTGAAGGGCATCAACCACCGCTTCATCACCGTGCATGGCATCGATGTGGTGGATACCGTGAACGAACTGGTAGCGGGCGGACGCATGCAACTGGTGGCCATGGTACACCGCAAACGCGGCTTCCTGGACGGGCTGTTCCACACCAGCACCGCCAAGCGGATGTCCCTGCACACCAAGCTCCCCTTGCTGGTGCTGCGCCAAAGTTGACGGGCGCTCCGGCGCGGCGTGTCCACACTTGGCATTGCATCCGGCCGCAAGCCCACCCGCTACGTAACGCCGCATCTGCGCAATCTGTGAAATCTGCGGCTAAACCCCTTCGCCGGTCCCATCACCCGTTGATGTGTGGAATGGTCCTGGCGCGATCCCCGTCCTCACCGGAACTTCGGACCGAAGCGCTCGGTGGTCGCGCGGTCCAACGCTTCACGATGGTCCGGATGTGCGATGCCGGTGAGCAGCTCCGCACGTTGGCGCAAGCTCTTGCCGTAGAGGTCCACAATGCCGTGCTCGGTGGCCACGTGGTGTACGTGTGCGCGGGTGGTCACCACGCCGGAACCTTCCGCTAGGAACGGAACGATCTTGCTGGCGCCGTTGCGCGTGGCACTGGCCATGGCGATGATGGGCTTGCCTCCTTTGCTCAACGCCGCACCGCGCATAAAATCCATTTGGCCGCCAACGCCGCTGTACTGCCGCATGCCGATGCTGTCCGCGCAAACCTGCCCGGTAAGGTCGATCGCGATGGCGCTGTTGATCGCCACCACCTTGGGGTTCTGCTTGATCACGTGGCCGCTGTTCACATACGCGGTATCGAGGAAGGCGAAGAGCGGGTTGTCATCGATGCGGTCGTACAGCGCACGGGTGCCAAGGGCGAAACTGGTTACGACGCGTCCGGGATACTTGCGCTTGTGGCTGCCGGTTATCACGCCGCTGTCCAACAACGGCAACAAACCGTCGCTGAGCATCTCCGTATGCACGCCGAGGTCCTTGTGGTTTTTCAGCCCACGCAGGATCGCATCGGGGATCGCGCCGATGCCCATCTGCAACGTGCTACCGTCCTCGATCAACTCAGAGCACAGCGCACCGATTCGTTCTTCAACCGGGCCCACCGCGCTGGCGTAATCCACTTCGGGCAGGGCTTCATCTACCTCCACCAGCGCAGCGAAGCGGCTGCTGTGTACCATCCCCTCGCCGTGGGTGCGCGGCATGCGCGGGTTCACTTGGGCGATGAGCACCTTGGCGTTGCGCACCGCGGCGCGGGCCACGTCCACGCTAATGCCCAGCGAGCAGTAGCCGTGCGCATCCGGCGGCGACACGTGCAGCAGGGCCACGTCCAGCGGCAACACCCCGTCGAACAACCGGGGGATCTCGCTGAGGAAGACCGGAACGTAATCGCCGTGCGGCCCGTTGACGGCAATGCGCACGTTGTCGCTCACGAAGAGGCTGTTCATGAAGAAAGCGCGCTGCACCTCGGGCTGCTGCAGGTCCAGCGCGCCGACGGTGCTGATGCTCACCAGCTCCACGTTGCTCAGTTCGGCCGCCCGCGCAAACAGCGCGCGCATAAGCACCAAGGCGTGGCCGCGCTGCCATGCACGAACACGCGCTGCCCACTTTTTACCAAAGAGACGGCCTGCTCGGCGGAAACGTACTTGCTCATGGGCCGAAGGTAGACGCGGGGCCGCGGGGCCGGTCCTCCGGTCGCCCCATGCACGGGTCGGCATCCTTATTACACTTCATACCGTCTTCTGTAATAAACCACCCGTACATGCGTCCAACCCTACTCGCCACTGCGCTGTTCGCCACCACCCTGTCGCACGCGCAATGCCTTACGTTCGACGGCACAGACGATCAGTTGCAGGTCCCCAACATCCAACTGAACGCAATCGGAACGGGCGACTTCACGGTGGAAGCTTGGGTGAAGGGTGTGGAAGCACTGCAGCTGGAACACGCGCGCCTGTTCTCCAACCGGGAGTCCTTTACCGGCTTCATGTTCTTCTTCCACGGCCTGTGGGGCGGCGCCAACTACAAGATGCTCACTGTGCAGATGGACGGCTTCAACTATTTTGCGATCGACAACGGCACGTACAACGGCAGCCTGCTGGACGGTAACTGCCACCACGTGGCCATCACCCGCCAGACCGACACGCTCTTCTTCTACGCCGACGGCATCCGCTTCGGCCGCCGCGACATCGTAGGCACACCGACCGCCGCAAGCCCTGCGGCCACTGCCGTGATCGGCAACGACGCACCCGACCCGTATCCCTTCAACGGCAACATTTCCGAGCTGCGCCTGTGGAACCATGCGCGCACGGAGGCGGAGATCCAGGGCACCATGGACATTAGCATTTCCGCGACCACGCCCGGCCTGGTGGGCTACTGGCCCATGAACGATAACACACAGGCGATCGCTGACCTCACCGGCACAGCGAGCGGACAACTCGGCATCTCCCCCAATGCCGACCCCTATGATCCGATCTGGTCCGACAACTGCTGCACCGTTTCCGGCTTGCAGGTTTCCGAAGCAGCAGGCGTTCCCGTCCGTGTCTACGGCAATGGCAGCGGCCAGCTGGTGGTGGAACTTCCTGAAGCCGGTATCGCATCCATCTCCATTGTGGATGCACTGGGGCGCGTGGTGTTGCGCACCACGACCTCGGGTAAGGCCCTGATCGACGTGGATCGTTGGCGGCGGGCACGTACCTGGCCCGCGTCGATGCCGGCAACACCGTGCACACGGCCCGCTTCGTGGTGGACGGCAGCTTGCGTTGAGCGGGCTTCGCAGCGGCTGGTTACCCGACCGCGGCGGCGCATGTGCAGCGCGCGTGGCAGTGCTGTTGTGACGTGCGGCAAGCCTGCCCACGCGGCCATTCCGAAGAAATTCAGATTCGAAGTATTTCCTTTCGCCAACGCAATGGAACACGGAACTTTGGCGCGAAGATGGAATTGTTGATCGTGGAGGACGAGCGTTCATTGGCCGAGGACATCAAGGCTTACTTGGAGGTTCCCGGAACACGTTGTGCCATTGCCGGAAACGTGCGCGAAGCGATGGACCACATCGTTGACAAACCGTTCGACTGCGTGATCCTCGACCTCGGCCTTCCCGATGGCAACGGCCTAGAGGTGCTGCGCGAATTGAAGCGGATGGGCAGGACCGACGGCGTGGTGATCGTTTCAGCGAAGGATGCGATGGACGACCGCATCGAGGGTTTGCGCATCGGCGCGGACGATTACATCGTAAAGCCCATCCACCTGGCCGAGCTGGCGGTACGCGTACAAGCCACGGTGCGACGCGCGCATTTCGGTGGGCAGGACCGTTTGCAATTCGATGAACTGGTGATCGACCTGCCCGGACATACTGCGGAGGTGAACGGTGCCACTGTGCCGCTCACGCCTACCGAATTTCGCTTGCTGCGCCTCCTCACTGCTTCACGGGACCGCGTGCTGCCGCGCCATGTGATCGCTGAACATCTCTCCGACGATCCCGAAGACGACCGCGTGCAGGAGCTGGCCTATGCGCACATGAAAAACCTCAAGCGAAAACTGGCCGAGGCCGGTTGCAGCGATCGCATCCATACCGTCCACGGCGTGGGTTACCGCTTTTCCGCGTAAGCCATGAAACTGTTCCAGCGCACCCGTCGCCCCATCTGGACCTACGCCACGGTGGTGATGCTGCTGAGCATCCCCGCGTACTACCTCATCATGCGCAACGTGTGGCTCGCGGACATCGACCAGGACCTGGAAGTGGTGAAGCAGAAAGTGGAGCGCGGCATCCATGCGCAGCACCTTTCAGGAACGGCACTTTCCGACGCGATCGATCACATCAACGCGATCGATGCCGGTGTCCAACTTTCATTGCTCCCTGCGGACAGTGCGCGCACCGACCGCTTCCATACGCTCGTGAAGTTCGATGCCCTGCACGGCCACGACGAACCGTTCCGCATCTACGAAAGCACGGTGCGGTTGAACGGTGTGCCGTATGCGATCACCGTAAGCCGCGTGGTGGAGGAGACGGAGGAACTGGTAACGTCCATCGCCCTCGTGGCGCTCGTTTCGTTGGTGCTTCTCTTTGGCGGCATGCTGGTGCTGGACCGCGTGTATGCAGGCCGGATCTGGGCACCGTTCCAACACCTGCTGGCGCGCCTGAAACGTTTTCAGGTGGACGGTACTGCACACTTTCAGGCGGCAAAAACCGGTGTTACTGAGTTCGATGAACTGGAACGTGAACTGGAGCAATTGACACGGCGGAACATGGCCATCTATGCGGAACAGCGCCGGTTCACGGAGAACGCCGCGCATGAATTGCGCACGCCGATCGCGCTGTTGCAAGGCAAGGTGGAGCGCCTGTTCCAAAGCGAGGGCCTTACGCGCCCGCAGGCGGAATTGTTGGAAGAGGCCAATAGCGGGATCCGCCGCATGCGGCTCACGTTGGACGGCTTGCTCACCTTGACGTACGTGGACAATGCACCGCTACATGCCGATGCCGTTTGTGATCCCGAAGCGATCATCCGCGCACTGCTCGACCAGGCCAAGGAACGCATCTCCGGCCTCGGCATCGCGCTGGAATTGCATGTCGCTCCGGACGTGCGGTGGCCCATGGAACCCGCCATGGCAGAGATCCTGCTGGGTAACTTGGTAAGCAAGGCCGTCCGCCACAACGTCCGGAACGGAACGATGTGCATCGACCTTTCTGCGGAAAAATTCTCATTCTCGAACACCGGTGCCGATAAAGCCTTGGACACGGAACGTTTGTTCAAGCGCTTTTCCGCCCCGGCGAAAGGCCTCGGACTTGGGTTGGCCATCGCACAACGGGTGTGCGAAAGACAGGGTTGGCAATTGCGCTATTCCTTCTTGGGCGGCATGCACACTTTCGAGGCGCGCATTCCAAACGCGGCCTGAGCCTTCCGAACTTCTTCCGGACCATGGCCTTGCTTCGCGCCATGCGCTTATCCATTTCCCTTTGCCTGTTGGCGTTCACGACTTCAGCCCTCTTCGCCCAAGCACCCGCCGACAGTGTTGACTTTATGCAGGCCCGCCGCATGAGCGATGCGGACCTGCTGAAGAAACGCGAAGGCACGTTCCTCACTGGCATCCCCGACCTCTCCTCCGATCCCGTGACGGGTTTCGGCTTCGGCATCCGGGGCAACGTGTTCTGGAACGGCCAGCGCGACGACCCGCGATTCGCCTACACGCCCTACCTCACGCGGCTGAAAGCCAACGCCTCATACTATACCAGTAACGCGCGCGAGCTGGTGCTCTCACTCGACATGCCGTACTACAAAGGCACACGCTGGCGCATCAAACTCGATTTCAAGGCACAGCAGAATCCCGCGAACCTCTACTTCGGCCTCACGGAAGGAACACTCGGTCCGTTGCGGCTGCCATCGGACCCAAGCGGTCCCGGCTTTGCAACCTACGCGGCTTATGACCAAGCCCGGAGCGCGGTGCGCGTTGGCGGTCCGGGAGAAGCAGCCAATGTCACCGATGCACTTTCGAACCGATTCCGCGAAACGGAATTCATGTTGAACTTGAAAGGTGCATACACCTTAGGGGAAAAAGGATGGAGCCTGATGGGTGGCTACGAGATCCAGCACCTCAGCTATGCTACCTTCGAAAACACAGAGACCGACGGTGTTCACACGCAGACTGGCGAAGAAGTAGTCGTGCCCAACGGAACTTCACTGCTTCGCCGCGACTTTCAGCAGGGGCTCGTATCCGGTGTGGACGGCGGATGGGTCTCGATCATCCAGGGTGCGATCATGTTCGACACGCGCGACTTCGAGCCCGACCCCACAACAGGTTATTACTTCGAAGTAGCCAACGAATACTCCGCGCCTGTCTTCGGCTCACAGTTCAGCTTCAACAAGCTATTCGTGCAGGCCCGTATTCACCGCAAACTGCCAATTGGCCCGCGTACGGTGCTTGCAGCCCGCGTTGCCGCAGGGGAACATCTTCGGCGCGGACGCACCCTTCTTCGAATTCCAAGATCAATGGAGCCCGGACGGCAGTGTGAACGCGCTTGGTGGAAAGCATTCGTTGCGGGGCTATCGGGCGAACCGCTTTCTTGCGCGATCACTGTGGTTTGCCAATGCGGAGCTACGTGTCCGCTTGGCGGAAATCTCCTTCGGAAAACAGCGGTTCGGTATCGGCGTTGCACCGTTCTTCGATACAGGTACCGTGCGCGACCGTTGGCAGGATCTCGACCTCGCGAACATGCGCACCTCCCACGGCGCTGGCCTGCGCATCGCATGGAACCAGAGCACGATGCTCTTTCTGGACTACGGCGTGTCACCGGAAGACAAACTGCTCTTCTTCGGCATCGGACAGGCGTTCTAATACCGATCTGACCCTCACACCAATCCCCGCCCGGGGTTCATCACCCCCGCCGGATCAACCACCGCTTTGATGCGCTTCACAAGCTCCATCGCGGCGGGATCCGCATAGCGCAACCGCTGCGTTTTTACGCCGATGTTGTGCTCCGCCGCTGATTGCCGCCCAACTCCACCGTGGCTTTTACGATCGCGTCTTCTATGGGTGAGCGTGCTTGCGGATGTCGGCTTGCTTGCTGTTGCGTTAGCGGTTGCACCACGTGGTGTACGTTGCCGTCCGCGCTGTGCCCGAAGTTGAAGATCTCGATCACGCCTTGTTCCATTTCCTGCGGAAAAAGTGCGCGTAAAGATCCCGTTCGTTCGTTTCGAAGTGCCGACTAATTGAACGGGCACGCAGTTGTCGAAGAACACACCGCGATCGCCGAAGTGCTGTTTGCTCGCTGGATTGCAATGTTCGCGGATGCGCCAGAACAGGTCGCGCTGGCCGGCATCCATGGCCAACAACACCGCGTCGCATTCCGCAAGCACATCGAATAAGTCTTGCTGTAATTGTTCGTCAGCGGCTTTGCCGGACGATACTTCCGTAAGAACCACCACGCGTTTCCCTTTCAACCTGATTCCACTGCCGCTGCACCTTCCGTAATGCCGACGCTTAATGCAAAAATGCCGCCGTCCATGAATTCAAACGCTTCCAAACGGCCGCTGAACGCTGCTTGCATGCGCGCGAGCAAAGCATCCACTTCGGCGTAGGTGTCGAACCCGATCATCGCCAGCTCACGCGACTTTGGTACGGGATGCAGTTTCAATTCCACTTGCGTGATCACACCGAGCGAACCGGCGGAGCCGATGTAAGCGTGCTTCAGGTCGATGAGGCTGGACGTGTCTTTTAATGTGCCGCCGAGCTGCATGATCTCGCCTGTTGGCGTTACCACTTGCAGGCCGATCACTTGGTCGCGCGTTACGCCGTACTTCACCGCGTTGGCCCCGCCCGCGTTGGTTGCCGCGCTGCCACCGGCCGTTGCGCTGCCGGTGCCGCCGTGCTTTATGGAACAGAAAAGTCCGTAGTCTTGCGCAAGCTGGTTCAGGCTATCGATCACAACGCCGGCTTCCACCAGAACAGCATTGGATCCCGCATGAATGGCCGAAAGCACGCGTTCCATTTTGCGGGTGCTCAGCACAATGCCATCACCGCTTTCATCCGGCACCGATGCGCCGACCAAGCCCGTGTTACCGCCTTGGCTGAAGACTTTGATGCGGTGCGCTGTGCAATACTTCAGCACCGCGCTCACCTGTTCCGCCGTGCGCGGATAGAGCGTGAGCTTGCTGTTGCCCGCAACGAAATTGCCGATGGCACGGTAGTTCCGCAGGTGATTTTCGTACTGCGCGCTGCCCGCTACCGGTGCCGGATCGTAGAGAAACTCCGGAGCTTCCTGCGCCGCGCCAGCGTTGCGCAACGAGCCGCCTACGCAAGCAATTAGCTGCGTGAGGTGTACTTCTGAAAGTGTTGCGTACGCGTTCATCAGGCGCGCATCGGCATGCTCTGTGCGTGGCCGAGGTGCTTCGCCATCAGCTCGTCCACATCGGTGCGCTGCGTGCCGTGGTACTTCGCGCGCACAGCTTCCACGTCGTTCAGGCTCAACGTTACGCGGTGTTTGTCCAGCAGTCGCGCGGCGGAAAGCATCCAGCCCCGTTCCAAGCAAACGTGGAAAAGTGCCAGCGGATCCTCGTTCAATTGCGCCGTCATCTTATCGGCCCACGTGCCGCTTTCGCGCGTGTTGGGCATGGTGCTCTTGAACACTTTCGCATTGGCGGGCAGAAGCTTTACCGATCTCCTTTCCATTCACCGCTCTTTGCACCAGCACACGCTCGATGTATTCCACGAAGGGCCCTTCGATCTGACGTGGTAATTGCTCCGCCCTTTCGGCGCGGTGAAAATTTCGTAGGTCACCGGCGCTGCGATGCCCGCTTGGAAAAGTCCGCCGAGCTCTATGCCTGTTTGCGATCGCGGAAACTGGTGAGCAGATTCGTCCGCGCCGTCCACGCGACCGGCGCGCGCCCACTTTTCGCCGTCGATGATGTTGCACAACAACGTGTCGTCCAAGTTGCCGGTGAGGAAGGCCCAATGGTTTACGCGCAGCCCGTTGAACAAGGTCCACTTCGCGTATTCCGCAGCACTGGCGCCGGGTTCATCGGCACCGCGTTGTGCCATGGCCTGCATCTCTTTCAAGGCTTCGTCCATTTCGGCCACGGCGGCATCCCACGCATCCTGCGTCATATTGGGGCCGTCTTCCAAGGGAATTTTCCAAGGGCGCTTTTTAATGCTGTCCGAAGCTGCGCGGATGAATACCGCGAACTCCGCATCGGTGAGGTCTTCGTTGCGGCTCACTTTCGCCAACACGTCTTCATGCCCAAGGAACGGATCCTTGGTGCTTAACAACAGGCGGCGCAAATAAGCTGCGGCCTTCGGGCAGAAACGCGCGAGTTTGTCCAAGCGCTGTTCGCTCTGGAACTGGCGCGGCAACCAACCGAGTTCGGCGGGCGGACGGATATACGTGCCTTCCGCGCAAAGCGTCGGCAAAGCGAAATACGAATTGTGCCCCAGGTTGTTGGTGCCGCGCTCCAAGCCCAAGGCACCCCAAATGCGGCACGCCAGGCGGATGCCGTCCGGCAACCCTTCGCTGTGCTGGAACCCCAACCGGCGGTCGCTGCCGATGGTGCCGAATACGCGTTCGTGGTCCATGTCCGGCAAGTTGGACGCCAGCGAAACCACGTATTCGCGCCCCGCGAAATGGTCGCGGTGGAACCCGGCTTTATCGAAGTGCGGATTGCTTCCCTCCGGGCGTACCGGATCGACGGCACCGATCACCCGTTCGCCGTTGCCGTAGTAAAGCGGCCTAACGCACGTCGTCCTGGCCGGGTCCAGTTCCCGCGCCGCCAAGGCATTGTCCCGCGTGTATTCCTCTTCCAAAATGGGATCAGGGCATTGACGATGTCGGTGCGGGTATACATGGCGCAAAGTTGGTGGAAACAAACGCCGTTCAACGGAAGTTGGACGTGCTTTTGTTGCCTTAGGGTTGTTCCAAGAACAACCCTAAGCAGGTGCGGTGGTGAGCAGGCAGGCGGTGCCTGGCTCATTTGCGAACGCCCGCCTATTGCACCACAATGCGTTTCACCACGTTCAGCGAAGGCGTACCCACTTTTACCATGTACACACCTGCGCTCGTGTTCGACATGTCCAACGTGTACGTGTAAACACCAGCGTGGTTGGTCAACGTGTAGTACGCCAACAGCTGGCCCTTCGCATCATACACGGAGACCGGCAGCTTATCGCTGGATGGCGTTGTGGTGTAGGTAAGCAGGAACTGCGCGCCGGGTAAGGGGTTAATGCTCAAATTCTCTTCGTTGGGCAAATCGGTACCGATACCAACCGCCCCCGATATGTTCGCGGTGTAATCGTTCGTGCGGCCGTAGTTCATGTCACCACAGGGTATCAGCACGTTACTCCCATCGGTACCCCGGACACGCATGATGTGCATGCCCTGCGTCACGCCCGATAGGATGCAAAATTGACGGTGAACGGGTATGAGGGTTCCCCGCAATGGCAGCGGTACCGTTTGCGATCCTTTCACTGGTCTCGAACGTGAAATTGTCATTGAAGTCGATCCAGATCGCGTAGTCGGAATTGTCGTATCCCATTTCCAAGGAAGACACGAACGGGTTGTTGGACATCACGAAGTTGAACACGATGTCGGGTTCATAGCTGTAACCCGCCGGCGCGCTGCCACAAGCGACCTGGAGGTTTTGATCCGCCAATTGGAGCTGGGTTACGCCATCATCGAAACCGGCACAATCCGATTCCGGTTGGCAGATGGTATTCGTCACGGACTTCGTGAAGTCATCGTTGCCCGCGTCCCCGTCGTTTACAGCCTCTGTTCCGGCGACAAGGGCATAGGTTCCGAGCGCAGAGAGGTCCGCGGATGCCGAGAACGTGAAATTGGCGGATGCACCCGCGGCAATGGAGCCGTTATAGGTTTCCTGCACCGGCGTCCCTCCGTTCAGCGTGTAAAAGACAGGGACCGTTGTTTGCGTTACACTTCCGAAATTGGTGATCGCAACAACAACGTTCGCAGTGGCCGATAACCCGGACCCGGTGGACGGGCTAGTGATCGCGGTAACGCCGAGATCAATTCCATAGAGGTGCGTCACGTCCGTTGTGGCGGTGTCGTTCCCGTTGAATTCATCCGCAGCATAGCCGGTGTACGCTTGCAACGCGTATGTCTGACCTACATTGGAGAGATCGCTCGTTGCAGCGAAGGTGAACTGCGCGGATACGGCTGAGGCCAAGGTGCCAACGTATGGCTCTGTTACCACCGCGCCACCATCGACCTGATACGATACATTGAAACCCGTTGCCGGGTCTTGGCCGTAATTGAATACCGTTACCGTTACCGGCTCCGCATTGCTCAATGCACCGTCCGTCGGGGTATCAATGGAGACCACACCGATATCGTTGTTGAAGTCCGAAGCGATCTGGAAAACGCCGACCACATCGGCACCACCGTTGTGGTTGTATTCCGTGGTGAACCAGAATTCCTTTCCGTTCACCGGATCCACGTCGATCTTGCTGTAATCCCCATAGCGGTTGCCGCTGATGTTGCCCGTGCCCGCGGGAGATCAACTCTTCAGCAACGGTCATGGTACCCGCGGGATCTCCCGCAAAACGGCCGGTATAGTAGGCACTCACGCGGAAGTTGGTAGGCGTCGGCGTAGTGGGACCGGCCATGGCCGTATACCCCATGCCGATGTTGCCGAACTGGTCCATCGCCATGCTGGCAGCCCAAGCGTGCTTCCCATTTTCAGCGGTGTAAGTCCCTTCCTGCTCTATGGCCCAAGGCGTATTGTCGGCGGGTTGGCGCAGCTCGTACCAGCGTATGGCGGCCAACTCCCCGATGTCGCATCCGCATCGACCACAAAGTTGAAGACCGCGGAATTGTGCCCGGGAAATTTGCGGAACTGCGCTTGGTTCATGATCGTGGCCTGTAACGCATCGATATTGCTA
>JADJVC010000028.1 GCA_016710685.1 Flavobacteriales bacterium
CTCCTGACGACGCCTAACTATATGTTCAAGCCGACGCCGGAACTGTCTCTTCGCTTGCTCTGGCCGTATGGCCGGCGCGGCTTAATGCGGCGTTAGGCATCGTTCCCAGCCTTGATTGGTCGTGTTGGTGTGTCGTGGTTTGTGTTTGGACGCGGTTTTGTTTGAAAAGCGGTTGGGTCTGCTTGTTGAAGAGCTTCAAAGCCGAGCTGGGGTTGGCTCCTCGCGGGACAAGAGCAGAATAGGGTGGTGTTTTTGGAGTGGGTAAGAGCGGTCGGGGTTTTCTGGTGGCGCGAGTGAACGGTAGTTGAGCTTCTGGTTGGGTTTTCGGGCGGTTGTTTTGGTCGTGTTCTCGTTCTAGATCAAGAGCTTGGCACTGACTGCTTCGTTCCTGTAAGGTATTGAACAGCAAAGCAAAGCGTCGGGTTTGTGTCTTGTGCTTCTCGCAACGTCCAGGGTGAAGAGCGATGCCTAACTATGCATTCAAGCCGACGCCGGAACTGTCTCTTCGCTTGCTCTGGCCGTATGGCCGGCGCGGCTTAATGCGGCGTTAGCTTTCGTTCCGAGCCTTTGGTCGGCCATGCTGGCAATCGGTTGGTGGCGTTTCGACGTGGTCGGTGTTGCGGAAGCTCAATGCAGGTGGGTTGTTGAAGAGCAGAGCAAGGCTGGTGAAGTGAGTAAGATATTGAAAAGCAATGGAATTATGGTCCATTGAAATGGCCAGGTTGTTGAAGAGCCGAGGTGTGTTGCTAGCTGTGAATCCGATGGGTGTTGTAGGTTGTGCTTGTCGGGTGCTTTTGAAGGGCAGTCTTGGTTTGCTTTTCGCGGATGAAGGGTTAGTAGAGTAGCTGCATCGGTTGGCTCAAAGATCAAGAGCAGCGTCACGAAATGCTGGCAAGGCATTGAAAGCAGGTGTATTTGTAGGCGCGTTTTGTTTTGGTCTTCGGGTTCTTCTGTGATCAGGAGCGAAAGCTAACTATATGTTCAAGCCGACGCCGGAACTGTCTCTTCGCTTGCTCTGGCCGTATGGCCGGCGCGGCTTAACATGGCGTTAGGCATCGTTGCCAGCTTTGATCGGCTAGGTTGGTTTGTCGCAGAAGGTGGTTAGGTCGTGGTCCGGTTTCAAAAGCTGTTGGGTCTGCCTTGTTCGGAACGCGTCAATCGTTTTGAGACAGTCAGTTCAATAGTTATTAACCCGGCAATCAAATATATGCTAGTATCCTGGCATGAATAAACCCGACGCTCGCAGGCTTTCTGATGATTTCTCTCCGGCTTCTTCGCATGCAGGCTGATCGCTTGCGGCGGGAGCACGGGAAAACATGGCGCGAGATTGCGGAAATCGTTGGTGTGCATATTGGAACGGTAATCAGTTGGGCGCGCCGATTCAACGTCGGCTCGGCAGACGGATCGGCGGCGCCTGATTCTGGAAAGCGTGGCCGTCGTTTTGGCGAGGGGCGCTCGATCTCCGGGGTCGATGAGATGTTCGTGCGTGATCAAGTGGTTGGGAAGAACCTGACCAGTTGCAGTTGCCCTTCGCGCTGTGGAGTCGGCGCGCGGTCCAGGCCTTGTTTCAACAGGTCGCCAAGGTCGATATGCCGATTCGCACGGTCGGTTTGTACCTTCAGCGCTGGGGTATGACGCCACAACGTCCGATCAAGCGGGCGCTGGAACAACGGCCAGCGGATGTCGAGCACTGGCTGGCAACGAAGTACCCGCACATTCAGGCGCGCGCGAAGGCCGAGAACGCTGAAATCACTGGGCGGACGAGACTGCGGTGAAGCAAGACACGGCGTGGGTGCGCGGTTACGCGCCGGCCGGCAAGACCCCGATTCTGCCGCATGCGGCTCGCTGGTCGCACGTCACCACTGATTTCGGCGGTCACCAACCAGGGGTTGGTGCGCTTCGCCTTCCACCAAGGTGCCATCAACACCGATCGATTCATCGACTTCATGGATCGATTGATCCCAGGAAGCCGAGGGCCGCAAGGTCTTTCTGATTCTTGACTACCTGCGCGTGCACCACGCCCGACAGGTCAAGGCGTGGCTTGCCGAGCGGCTGATTCTGATTGAGGCCTTCTATCTGCCGTCGTACACGCCGGAAGCCAATCCCGATGAGTATCTGAACCGGGTTTCCAAGACGGCACTGCGCAGCCAGGAACCCAAACGCACCACGCACGACCTCTGGAGCGCCGCACGCAATTTCATGGAATTCCTGCAGCGTACGCCCGAGCGTGTTCGCGCCTATTTCACTCATCCGTCAGTTCGATATGCTCAGTGAGTAATGTATTTGATTGCCGGGTTAATAACTGTAGTTTTCAGTTTGCTCTGAAGCGCTGACTTCCTGTCGGTGGGACTTGACGGGAAGTTGGGCGACGGCTGCCGGAAGCGGGTTGATGGACACGGTTTCCGGGGGTGATTTGGCCTTTGGGGTGCCGTTGACGAAGCGCTCGGGGTGACAGCTGTAGGCGCGATCCAGGGCGGCTTGTTTGATGGCGGTGATGGCTTGCGCGCGACCATGAAAGACGTCGCTGGGGAGGTGGCCGTTGAGGCCGCTGTGCTGGTGCTCGTCGTTGTACCAATCGAAGAATCCGCCGCACCACTGGCGCGCGTGGGTGATGTCGGTGAAGCGTGCCGGATAGTCGGGTTGGGTTTTCAGGGTCTTGAAATGCGCCTCAGAGAAGGCGTTGTCGTTGCTGACGCGCGGCCTCGAGTGACTGGCATCGATCTTCAGTTCGGCGAGCAGATGGATGAAGCTGGTCGCGGTCATCGGCGAGCCGCGATCCTGGTGAACGGTCAGCTGATTGGGCCCGATCTGATGGCTGGCGGCGCAGCTGCCGACGAAGCGGCAGGCGAGCGCGCCGTTCTCGGTGTGAGCGATCATCCAGCCGACTACGTAGCGACTGTAGAGGTCGATCAGCACGTACAGATACAGCCAGGTGCCGCGTTCGCGCAGCGCCAGTTTGGTGATGTCCCAGGTCCACACCTGATTGGGTGCGCAAGCGCTCAGGCGCGGCACAGCATGGGCCTGCGGCGGACGTATCGGACGGCGCTCACGTGCCTCTCCGGCGTCCTTGAGCAGGCGTTGCATGGTGCGGATGGATCCCAGGAAGACGCCCTCTGCCAACAGCGCGTGGTAGGTGTGCGCTGGTGTCTGGTCACAAAAACGAGGGCTGTGAAGCGCCTCCATAATCCGTGTTCGTTGCGCTTCGCTCAGGCGTCGATGCGAAGCCTGACGAACACTGCTGCGCGCAGCTGCCGGCCGTTGTTGCCGATAGCCGGTTGCACGCGACACGCCAAGCGTGGCACAGGCGGTTGTCCGCGGTATTGCGCTGTCCCTGATCAGCGCGTGCACGGCGGATCGTCCTGACGCATCGCTGCGATCAAGGCCTGTACTTTTTTTTGGAGTTCGACCAAGCCATTGGCAATGCCAAGCTCCTTCTCCAGCTTCCTGACCTTGCTGTTCAGAGCCAGAATCTCGCGATCCTTCGGGTCCAGCTTCGGCGCCGGCCCCGGTCGCTGCGGCGCCAATCCAGCGCTACCCGATTGCGTCAGCTGGCGCCGCCAGACCGAAAGCTGGGAATGGTAGATGCCTTCCTTGCGCAAGAACGGCGCCAACTCGCCATGGCCACAGGCATCCGCCGTTGCCAAAATCCGCCGCTTCTCCGCCAAACCAAACCTGCGCCGGCCAAGCGTTCGCGGTGCCTGCACCTCAAGGCTGACGGACACATCAGGCGGGCTAACTTTCAACGGCTTTGGCATATCGTTCTCCAATCAAAGCCGCCCTAAAATGAGAGATAACTTACAGCGTCACTGTCTCATCGATTGTAGGCGCGTAGGGGTTGAAGAGCTTTAGAGCCGAGATCGGGTTGGCTTGTCGTCTGCCCAAAGCAAAATAGGGTGGCTTTTGGTTTGGGTGCGGGCAGAGCGGTTGTGCTCTCTGGTGGCGTGATGTCAACGCTGTCGTGTTTTCTGGAAGTTGCTGAGAGCTTGGTCTGAGGTAAGATTGGTCAAGAGCCGGAGCAAGATCTGGGTTTGGGCTGTCTTTGTTTCGTAAGCAACTGAAAAGGAAAAGAAAAGCGTCGGGTTGGTGTTCTTGTGCTTCTCGCAACGTCAATGGTGAAGAGCGATGCCTAACTATGCATTCAAGCCGACGCCGGAACTGTCTCTTCGCCTGGTCTGGCCATATGGCCGGCGCGGCTTAATGCGGCGTTAGCTGACATGAGCGATTCCCGCGCTTTGATGGACGCTGAGCTCAAGCGCGTCGTAATTCCGGTCTTGCGCGAGCTCGGCTTCAAGGGTACATATCCGCACTTCTATCGTGAACGTAGGGGGCACGTCGATCTCCTTTCGTTCCAGTTTCGGCTTTCTGGCGGATCGTTCGTAGCGGAGCTGTCGTTCGCTGATCAGGAGCGAAGTAACATTTACTTCGACAAGACGGTATCTGCCTCGAAGCTTCGTGTGGTCCAAGCGAGCAAGAGGCTTCGTCTCGGCTCAGCTCTGCCCGAAAATGATCATTGGTTTAGCTTTGAGACGTCTGGCTGGCTTTCGCGCAGCCCGAGTTACGAGAAGATCGCCCGTTCCGTAGCCGCTCTATTGATGGCGCAAGGAGATCAGTGGTGGAGATCTCAGGAAAGTGTCAGCTAACTATATGTTCAAGCCGACGCCGGAACTGTCTCTTCGCTTGCTCTGGCCGTATGGCCGGCGCGGCTTAACATGGCGTTAGCCCTCATGAAAAGGCCAGTCGTGTTCTGCATGCTTTCATTCCTGAGCTTTGGATCGGCTGCCGCCCCCGAACTTGTCGGGAAGTGGAAGTCCGATAGAGAACTGTCAATCGCTTTCATTCATGACCACGTCAAGCTGCAGCCGAAGACGGAGAAGTTCATTGAAGACATTATGGGTCGCTTGACGTTGACATTTACGAAAACAAAACTCATTTCCCTGCTGTCAGACTTTGATGTCGTGATAGAAGGTAAGACCCACCGTATGGAAGGTTTTATGAGTTCCAGTCCGTATACGGTCGTGTATTCGTCGGAAAACGTAGTTGCTGTGTCTGCGGTTGAGCCAGTGACTAATAAAGCAACAGTAACCATTTACAGTTTTGTGGATCAGAATACATTTTGGGTATACACGGGCGGGTCAGATAAGGCGTTGCCGGACTCACACTACAGAGAATATTTTAGGCGAGTTGAGGGCTAACTATATGTTCAAGCCGACGCCGGAACTGTCTCTTCGCTTGCCCTGGCCATATGGCCGGCGCGGCTTAACATGGCGTTAGGCATCGTTCCCAGCCTTGATTGGTCATGTCGGTGTGTCGTGGTTTGTGTTTGGACGCGGTTTTGTTTGAAAAGCGGTTGGGTCTGCTTGTTTAAGAGCTTCAAAGCCGAGTTTGGGTTGGCTCTTCGTCGGACAAAAGCCGAATAGGGTGGTGTTTTTGGAGTGGGCAAGAGCGGTCGGGGTTTTCTGGTGGCGCACGTGAACGGTAGTTGAGCTTCTGGCTGGGTGTTTGGGCGGGTGTTTTGGTCGTGTTCTCGTTCTAGATCAAGAGCTTGGCATTGGCCGCTTCGTTCCTGTAAGGTATTGAACAGCAAAGCAAAGCAAAGCGTGGGTTGGTGTTTTTGTGCTTCTCGCAACGTCCAGGGTGAAGAGCGATGCCTAACTATGCATTCAAGCCGACGCCGGAACTGTCTCTTCGCTTGCTCTGGCCGTATGGCCGGCGCGGCTTAATGCGGCGTTAGGCATCGTTCCGAGCCCTGATTGGTCATGTTGGTGTGTCGTGGTTTGTGTTTGAACGCGGTTTTGTTTGAAAAGCGGTTGGGTCTGCTTGTTGAAGAGCTTCAAAGCCGAGCTGGGGTTGGCTCCTCGCGGGACCAGAGCAGAATAGGGTGGTGTTTTTGGAGTGGGTAAGAGCGATCGGGGTTTTCTGGTGGCGCGAGTGAACGGTAGTTGAGCTTCTGGTTGGGTTTTCGGGCGGTTGTTTTGGTCGTGTTCTCGTTCTAGATCAAGAGCTTGGTATTTTCTGCTTCGTTCCTGTAAGGTATTGAACAGCAAAGCAAAGCAAAGCAAAGCAAAGCGTCGCGTTTGTGTCTTGTGCTTCTCGCAACGTCCAGGGTGAAGAGCGATGCCTAACTATGCATTCAAGCCGACGCCGGAACTGTCTCTTCGCCTGCTCTGGCCGTATGGCCGGCGCGGCTTAATGCGGCGTTAGGCATCGTTTCGAGCCCTGATTGGTCATGATGGTGTGTCGTGGTTTGTGTTTGGACGCGGTTTTGTTTGAAAAGCGGTTGGGTCTGCTTGTTGAAGAGCTTCAAAGCCGAGTTTGGGCTGGCTCATCGTCGGACAAGAGCGGAATAGGGTGGCTTTCGGTTGGATGTGGGTAGAGCGGTTGTGCTCTTTGGTGGCGGGAT
>JADJVC010000029.1 GCA_016710685.1 Flavobacteriales bacterium
AAATAACCCCAGGGCCCTTCAGGAGACGTCTGGCCACCCCGATCCATAGAAGCTCGCCTCGGGACCAAGGAACGCAACTGGGGCCAACGTCGCTTGAGCAATGGGCATGCTCGGTTGGGTTCGTCGGTTGTGCTTGGGGCCCAAGGCTTGTAACGTGCCTCTACCAACCTTGGGGGTAGTTATGATTCACATCTTCGTCATCGCACTATTATGCGTACTGATTTTGTACGTGGTCTATACGTACCTGCCGATGGACGGGGCGCTGAAAAAGCCCATCTTTGCCGTGCTGTCGATCCTGTTTTTGATCTGGTTCATCTACGCCCTGTACGGCCAAGGCGTCTTTGCGGGCACGCTGGGATCACTTCGGTAGTAACCGAAGGACCTCTTGGCTGTCGGTGTGAGCCCAAGCCGCGATAGCGACAAGATGTTTGATGCGCTTAGGGTGGGTCCTGTCCGCTTCCCAACTTTGCCAGGTGTGTCTGCCGACCTGGCACGCCTTGGCCGCGACCTCTTGACGCTGCCCACGCTCGGCACGGCGGCCCCGTAACCACGCGCCAAATGTCATTATCTCCCCCTGCATGTATGCTCCTTGCCTACCAAAATGCAACTATTTTGCCTAGCCTACTCGACATGCCGTATGGCGATGCTAACATCTCAGTATGGACCAAAACAATGCATTCTGTCGAGTAGGAAAACAACTAGGGCTAGATAACGAGCCAAAAAAGGAGCTGTCGCTGATCAGCGGCAGGGCGTATCGCGTGGATGACAAGGAGGTACTTGAGGCCGCCGAGGCCCTGCATAACTCCCTTGCGTTCTATCTCAAGCGCTACGAGGGCGTGGAAATCACCACGGGCCAGGACGTGTACGGCATCGCGAAAAAGCCATGGTCGCAGATTTGCGCCACCGATGGCTTTGCCAAGGAGTGGCTCTGCAGAGTCGCCATGGACATGCTGGAGCACGCCCGGCTAGACAAAGGGGGCAACCATGGCTGAGCTACACACAAGCCCATGCCCCGCTTGCGAGGGCGGCAAGATTGAGTACGCGATTGGACACCCCATGGACCCGTACTCGGGCTCGTTTTTCAGCGAGTGCTACCTGTGCTTTGGCTCAGGGGAGATTGCGTACTACGGCTGGGATTGCAAGGCGTGCGATAACCAACGCGCCTTGGCCCCCAAGGGCTACCACGAGCCAGGAACCCAGGGCCACGAATACGGCCGGTGTGACTATTGCAGCGCCGAGTCCGGGTTGCACGATGCCGATCTGGTGCTACCTTGTGCTGAGCAAAAGGAGCACGCATGAGCTTTTTTACCGAGCGTCAACTGACGGTGCTGAAGGAGCAGCTCTGCTACTCCAAGGACGACAGAAAACGGCTTTCCCCTTCGGAGTTTGACCAGTTCATCATCACCGCCGAGCGGCTTGAGCTTGACCCGCTATCCCGTCAAATCTACGCCTCAAAGCGCTGGGCATCCGCCCCAGACGGGGGCGAATGGGTTCTGTCTGTCGAGCCGACCATTGACGGGCTACGGCTGGTAGCCGAAAGGACGGGCGAATACGAGGGTCAGGATGGGCCCTTTTGGTGCGGCCACGATGGCCAATGGGCCGATGTGTGGCTCAAGCAAGAGCCGCCCGTCGCGGCCAAGGTGGGCGTCTACCGCAAGGGGTTTCGCACAGCACTGTATGCCGTGGCCAAGTTCGACGAGTACGTGCAAAAAAGAAAAGATGGCAAGCCCGCGGCCATGTGGGCCAAGATGCCGGACCTTATGACCGCAAAGGTCGCGGAGGCCCTGGCCTTGCGCCGTGCGTTCCCCAAGAGCCTATCTGGGATCTACACACACGACGAGATGGCCCAGGCCGGAAGCAAAACCATCGAGATCGACCAAGGCACAGAAGAAGAAGACGCCATGTCCGAAGCCTTAGCAGGCGTGATCTTGCTTTTGAAACAATACCAGCTCAATGGCTCCTCGGAGGAGATCCAAGCGATTCGCAAGGATGTCTTGACCCAAGCGTTCGGCTCGCCCCTTTGGACCAAGATCAAGGACCTTGATCACCAAGCGCTGCTTGACGGCAAAGATAAGCTGCAGCATGCGCTAGAAGCCATGGCCCCGCGTGAAGGCTAAGCCGTACCGCATCGTGTGCCATAGCGCCGATAAAGCGCGCTGGCTTTATGAGCGTCAAGAATCCATCGGCGCATCGGACAAGCTCACCCCGTCGCTCATCAAAGACAAACTCGGGGAATCCGAGCCGTTCTTGGGCAACCGTAAAATGCGGATGGGATCTATCTTGGAAAGGGCCGCTATCGACGGTTTCCAAACCTGGTCAGGGCTACGCACTCGCCCCTCTGGCGTGATGGTCAGGTCCAAGCAATACCCCTTCATGCATGCCACCTTGGACGGCCTGTGCATGACGCCGAAGAAATCCAAGGGCCTGCAATACTTCTTGGAGACTGAGATGCAGATGGGCTCAGAGCGCGTGGCCAGTATCTTGGCGGACAGACGCCTTGCGGTCCTTGAAGTCAAAGTTCCCGACATCTTCAGCTTACATAGATGGGGTCACGTCCGCCTCGAGCACAAGAAAGTTGGAGACGACATGCTGAGCTATCATGTGTTTGTGCGCCTCAAGGACGAGCCGCCCAAAATGTATATGACCCAAGTGCAGCACCAGCTTGCCGTCACGGGGTTTGAGGCCGCATGGCTTGTCGCGCTCATCGGCGGAAAAACATTCGTCGCTCATTACATCGTGCGCAACGAAGCGATGATCACCGAGCGTATCCGTCGATGTGCCGAGATGTGGAGCCACATCGAAAAAGCACGCGAGCAACAAGAGATAGAAGACCAAGCCACGTTTGAAGAAATCATGCAGATGCAATGAAGGGATCGACAATGAAACGAAAGCACATGTTTTTGGTAACACTCTTGCTCATGGCTTGCGCCGATGAGGAACCGCCGACCGAACCCGATGCGGCCATCCCTGATGCTGGGCTCGACGAAGCGGATGCACAAAGCGATGCAGACGAGTTGCCCGATGCTGCCCAGCTGGACGTCCCGCCGCCCGTGCCGACCACGGTTTACGAGGCGGATTGCGACGTTTCGGTGTACGTGGATCTGAGCGGGCAGGGCGCTTGGCCGTATTACACAAGCTGGTTTGCAACGTTTCCGCTATCGGATTTGGACGGTCCCATTCAACAGGTGGTCAAAGTCTTGATGTGTGATCCGCACCCGCAAAATAACGGCCGCTGCCCGCCGCACTGGAATTGCGACCGAGACGAAGATCCCGAACACCCCGGCTGCGTGTGGAGCACGCATGAGATGAAGAACGACGGGCTCAGGGTCGCCTGTGGCCAAGAGTATTTTGGTTTGATTGGTAGCGACTTTGACTTCTACCGTTACCGCTTCCAAACGGCCTTGCTTGAAGTCACGCACAGACAATAGTTTCACGTGGAACAAAGGGACGCAAAATAGAAATCGTCCGGTGTGGGCTGGTATACTTCGTTAGGTGATCCCGCACCAAATCTTGAGCAAGCAAATGCTCTGCTCCACCATGCATGCCACGTTCCAGTCGTCGCAATCGCATGCGATTCACTATTGCGACGTGTTCTTAGACGGGATCAGCTACGGATCAGGCTTCGCCACGACAAGGCGCGATGCGTTGCGCGAGGCGATGCATAACGCCGTCGATGCGCTGGTACGTGAGCGCTTCCCGTCTGGCACCGAGGAAGCCACCGTCGAGGATGAAGTCAAAATCCTATGGGACAAGACCTGAGAGCGTGGCGTATCTGTGCATCACGCGCCCCGCATAGCCGTTTTTCTGACAGCGGCCCGTGTTGTAATACCCCAGGGCTCGCTCGACCGATCCGCATGTTTTGGTCGCGGTGGCCAATAGAGTCGCCGCCCTGTCGATGACTTCCTTCTGGCAGGCGCCTGTCTCCTTTTTGCAGGATTCCCGGTAGCGCTCGTCTTTGACGAAACGCACCTGACGGCCCACGCCCCTAGGGTGCAGCTGCATGATCCCAGCTTCCCCCACCTGGCCCTGGGCAAAGGGGTTTAGCCCCGACTCATGCAGCGCGATGGCGGATAACACCAAGGGATCTACCCCGTGCTTAGCGGCTGCGTCTTCTATCCACTGAGCCAATAACTTGATGCGCTTAGCGCAGCCCATGCGAGCAACACGACAATGAGCCACAGTAACGCGCTGTCCACTCGGTGTGGTCCAAACGGTGATCGCTTGGGTGAGTTTCTCATGTAACGCCAGCTGCGCCTGGGCCGCTGGGGCTAAAAGCCATAGGCACAAAATAACGGTTCGTTTGATTGGCATAGTCACCTTTTAGCATAGGTTGCTCCACATGGTGCCTAGATGTAGCCACATTCTGACAAAACTTCAAAGGGCTCAAGCCCAGGGTCCACCTTGCGTGTCGTTAGGTGGAAATGGCCCACAATGCCGCTATAGGTGGCGAGTTCTTCTTTGGTGAGGGTGCGGCGGATCACGGTGCCTGTGGCATCCCTTGGCAAGCGCATGGGGATGGTGGGAAACCACCGCACTATGGCGGCTAACAAAAACACAAACGCGTGCATCTGCTCGGGGGTGAATACGGCCACATCGTACTTTTTGCCGTTGATGTCTTGGCTCGTGGTTTGGCGCTTTTTGCCTTTGGGAACCTTGTGTCCGAAGCTTGCAATCTCACAGCCGATGGAGCGCGCATTGTAATCCCCCGCATCAAAAGTGTCTACATGCGCGGGGTCTGCAAACTGGTAAATGGTTGCCTCGGGGTCAATGTAAAACTCCACGCCAAGCGGTGCTGGTCGCAGCTTGCCAGTGGTCTTGTCTTTGGTTTTGTGGTTGATGAGCGTGTTGTACAGAGTCGCTGCGGGGTTTTCTGCGCCTGTCCAATGCCCAACAAACAAATCTGGCTCTCTTGTGCGCCTACGGGCGCCCTTGCCTGGCACAAACTGCATGCCGTGCTCGTGCCAATCGATCACGGACCGCACACGCTACGCATTTGTCTCGGATGATAAGTGACATTACGGCGCCTTCGGTGGATGGCCCTCTTTACGCTTTCGCTCCTCGATGATCTGATCCACGGCCTTGACCGTCTCATGGGTTGCAATGCGCTTGGGGGGCTCGTTGACCAAGTTCTCAAGCACCGCCCTGATTTCTTCCGGATCTTTGCCCATGGATAATAACCTTGCTGCGCTCGATGTCGCGCCTGCCAAGATGGTGGCCAGTTGCCCAATCCATCCGCGCTGCGTGCGTGCCATAAAGTCCGCCCCTTGAGATGCCCTGTAAGATGTCCGCTAGCTCCATGGGTTACTCCGCCGTCTTGAGTGCTGTTTTCATCGGGACCAAAATCGATGGGATTTTCAAGTCGTGCCTGAGCGCTTGGACCGCAAGATCTTTGTAAGCCGCAAACGCATTGGCGGCCAACCGTCGCCACACATCCGTATCTTCCACGTCGTCTTTGTAGGCGGACAAGAGCGAGGTTACCCATAGCTGCCAGACGGTGATGGCATCGCCATGCAACTTGATGACGGGATTGTAGGCGCGAATGACGTTGTGCGCGTTCAGCTCCGCCGTCGCGGTATCGACCGTCTCGTCCGAAGCGGCCTTGATGGCCCTTTTGTGCATGTCATCGTGGATCATGTTTCCCGAGGTATTCAGGGCCTCTCTGACGATAAGCGCGCTTTCGGTGTGAGCCTCAAGAGCACTTACACCGCAGCCAGACACCGCGATAGCGGCAGAGCGACAACGCGCTCGCTAAAAGCAAGGGCCATCTTCATGTCGTTGTTCGCGGGCGGCGGAGGGCGGCGGCCTTGTGCTGAGCTTTTTGACCACCTGCCATTCACCGTCTGGCTCCACACGCTCTTTAACCTTGTCGCCTGTGCCTCGGATGGCCATCGGGCGCAGCAATCGGTACACCTTATCAAGACCAATCGCGACGGCGCTAAGCACGCGATCCGGCGAAGCTGATCGCCGCATCGTCCGCCTTGGTCGCCGTTCTTAGCGCGATCTTGCCGATCCAGCCAACGGGGCCCGTAAAGCATGCGTGAGCGCCGTGGCGGCCAGCACCACCGCCCCAATGACCTCTAAAGCCTCGTCGCGGTGTTGCCACGCGATGGCGGGCCCATTGAGTTAGTGTGTCCATCGATGCCCCCCTTTGCGCCCACAGGCACAATACACCACAACATCGCACATCAAAAACGACGACGTCTGACGTGCCGGGTCTCGTCCTCCAAACGTTGGATTTCCTTGTCCTTTTGAATGCGCCATTCCTTGAGCGTCGCATTGATTTCCCGAATCTCTGAGCGCATGTCTGAGACCGCTTCCATGGATTCGGGATGCCCGGCCGCTGAGACATGGCCCCGGATCTCTTGCTGCATGTTTTCCACCTGGGCTTGGGATGTGATGGTCGTGTAGATAAGCCAACCCGCGCCGCCCATCAAAAGCGATATCACGCCCCAGGCAAGGCGCTTGAGTGTGAGATTTCCCGCAGCTCGAGCTGGATATCAATCGTTTCTTTTGCGCAAACCACGATGTCAGCGACCGTGTGCTGCGCTGCCATTCTAGCGCCGTAGGCTTCGGTGCGGGCATCCTTGGCTTCTTTGCGTGCAAAGGAAACTTCTCTTAGCAGCCTTCCCGTTTCCTCATCAGGGCGCTGCATGGCATCTCCTTTTACCCTAGGGCTTGATAACCGTGTGGCGTTCTAGGGCGATGGTTAGATCTTCTTTGATCGA
>JADJVC010000030.1 GCA_016710685.1 Flavobacteriales bacterium
GAATTTGCCCAAGGTGCCAAGCGGCACGACGGACCAATCCTCCGGGAACACGCCCACCTCGGTCTTCTTGAAACCGCGCTTCACCTCTTCCATCACGGGCGCCTCGCTCAGTTCCATTGCAGCTCCATCTGTTTCAAGTGGGCTTCCACTTTCGCGGTGAGCGCCGCCACTTCACGGGCCAGCTCAGGCAGGGTGCTGGGTGTAGCGTTCGGCCAGTTCGGCAATGCGGCCCGCGAGACGCTGGCTGATGCGGTCCTGTTCGCCGGTTAGGGCAGCATAGAGGTCGGCCAGCCACTTGTCATTCACCACCAACTCCTGCACTCGGCCTCGGTGAGTTTGTCGTAGTGGTTCCACGCAGCGGCATCCAAGGCTTCAGCGGCTTGCTTGGCGGCCTCTCAGCCTTGCTTCGGCATCCATCAGCTTGTCCATTTGCTTGAACCACTTCCATCCTCGGCATACTCAGGGTCATCGGCGATCTGCATAACCGGGCCGTTAGTGCGGCCTTGGTCACCTGCCCTTGTCGTTCGTGGCCTCGGCTAAAAATGCCTTCATCGCCACTGTGCTCTTCCAAGAGTTCTTCCAGTTGTTGGCTCAAGGCTTCATGGGCGCGTTGCAGTTCCTCCAGCTTCGCCTGTTCTTTTGCGAAGTAGCGGGCGATCACCAGGGCTGCGGCACGAGGTCGCAGGTGATATTCGCCTTCTTCACCTTGCCGGTCTTCTTGTCCGTTACCGGTTCGGGTACCGCCCGCCAGCCGTCCTCCACCCAGCATGCAACATCGTCCTTCGGGGGTGCTGTTCCAGTAGTCCATCAGGTGCTGGTACATGGTGTAGGGGTCTATGAGCTCGGTTGCCTTGGTAAGCGGTCAGCAGGAATTCGCTCGGTTGCGAATGAAGACGCGCGGCTTCGCCCGTTCTTGCCGATGGCCCGCAAACCCGGTTCATGTGCTTTCCGCCATTGCCGACGAACGCTTTCCAACTCCTTGGCGTAGGGTGAACTCGCCGTGCCCGAAGATGCTGTCGCGCACCTGGTCGGCGGGCACCTTCAGGTCGCTGTATCCCCTGCGGTCATGTGCCTTGAACAGCTCCTTGCGCAAGCCGGGGTACACGGTCCAATAGGGGCCAGCGCATCGACGTCGCGGTCCGGGATGCCGCCTTGCAGGTGGGCGCTCAGGTCTTGGATGTCCTCGGCCTCGGTGCTGTCGATGTAGCGCGGTATGTTCAAGTTGTACGCGTTGCCCTCGATCTCCGAGAAGGGCACCAACCTGCTGAAACCGGGCAGCTGCAACTCAGCCTTGAACACATCGCTGATGCGGTGGATGTCCTGCTCGCGCAGGCGGTTCTTGTTGCCGTCCTTCAGGTAGCCCTTGCTGGCGTCGATGATGAAGATGCCCTTGCGCTTGTCCGCACCGGCCTTGTCCAACACGATGATGCAGGCGGGTATGCCAGTGCCATAGAAGAGGTTGGCAGGCAGGCCGATGATGCCTTTGATCACCTTGCGCTCCACGAGGTTCTGGCGGATCACGGCCTCGGCGTTCCCGCGGAACAGTACGCCGTGCGGCAGGATGCAAGCGGCCGTGGCGGTACTCTTCATGCTCTTCAGGATGTGGAGCAGGAAAGCGTAGTCGCCGTTCTTCTCCGGCGGCAGGCCATAGCCGGTGAAGCGCTCGTAGGGGTCGTTCTCCGCCGAGAAGCCGGTCTTCCAATTCTTCTGCGAGAAGGGTGGATTGGCCACCACGTAGTCGAACTGCTTCAGCTTGCCATGGTCCAGGAAGTGCGGTTCCGAAAGGGTGTTGCCCTTCCAGATCTCGGAGCCGGGGTGGCCGTGCAGCCACATGTTCATCACCGCGAGGGCCTTGGTGGCGTTGTCATTCTCCTGCCCGTAGATGGTGAGGCCCACCGGGGCGGCATCCACCACCTTCAGCAGCAGGGAGCCCGAGCCGCAGGTGGGATCATACACGCTTTGCGAACGCGCGGTGGAATGCTCCACGCCGATCACATTCGCCAAGATGCGGCTCACCTCGGCCGGCGTGTAGAACTGTCCCTTGCTCTTGCCGCTCTCCGTGGCGAAGTGCCGCATGAGGTACTCGTAGGCATCGCCGAGGATGTCATCGTCATCGCTGCGGTTCTTTCCGAAGTTGAGGTCCGGGTTCTCAAAGATGCCGACGAGCTTGGTGAGGCGGTCCACCATGTCCTTGCCCTTGCCGAGCTTCTCCTCGTCGTTGAAGTCGGTGAGGTCGATCACGCCCTTCAGCTCGTTCTCCTCGGCGAGCTTCGCGATGATCTTGTTGATGCGATCGCCGATGTCCGTCTTGTTCTTCGCGGCGACCATGTCCGCAAAGCCGCCACCCACAGGCACGGTGACGATGCTGTCGGTGCGCCCGGCATACTTGTCGCTCACATACTTCACAAAGAGCAGCGTGAGCACATAGTCCTTGTACTGGCTGGCGTCCATGCCGCCGCGCAGCTCGTCGCAGCTTTTCCAGAGGGAAGAATAGAGGTCGGATTTTTTGAGGGCCATGGGGTAAATATCGTGCTCAATTCCAGTTCACCGCACCACTGTCTTTTTCACACCCAACATAGCGTACAAATGCGATAGGGAATGCCCGTTGCCGGATCTAAATTCCGACACTCCAAAGGTCACTTAACACCACCACGATGCCCATCCTGGACCTCCACAGCCATTTCAGTTTCAAGCCCGCCAACTCGCGTGGCTTCGTTGATAACACCTTGCCCGACCCGGACCATTGGAGCGAGCGGTTCCGGCGCAAAGCGGATCTGAGCTTTTGGATCGTGGACTTCGATAGCATGGTGGTGAAGAGCAGCCAGCTGCACGGCAATGCGGCTGCCGAAGGAGGGTTCCGGATCATTGTGAACGCGCTGTATCCGTTGGAGCAAGGGTTTACTTCAAAGTTGTTGAACAAGCCGCTGGCCACGCTTACCGGGTTTTCGCCTGAAGTGGTGGAGGACATCTACACGCGCAAGCAATCGTATTTCCAACACCTGCAACGCGAGTACCTGAACCTGATCGCGGGGCAACGCAACAGCCGGTTCAGCGCTTTGGGCAACAGCTACCGCGTGGTGGATTCATTCGCGGAGATCGAGCGCACCTTGGAGAAGGACCCCGATACGATCTGCATCATCAACAGTGTGGAAGGCTGCCATGCGTTCGGCGATAACCTGTACGATCGTCGAGGGTTGCCGGTGAGCATTTTCGATGCGGAGAAGAAGTTCCTCCGGCGTGTGGGGCCGCGCGGTGCGGACAGTTGGTTCGAACTGTTCATCGAGTCGATCATCACCAACATCGATCGCGTTAAAAGCACTTGGGAGCACACCCCGTTCTTCGTGACCATGTCACATCATTACTACAACCACCTCTGTGGCCATTCGCCGAGCCTTGCTTCGTTGGTGAAATTCACCAATCCGCAAACGGGCGGGGCACCGAACGCCCAAGGCTATGACACGAATTACTTCCCCTCGGACTGCGGCCGTGGACCATGGAAGTCGTTGCGCACCTACTGAAACGCGAGAATTCACGGGGCGAACCGGTGCGGCGCATACTGACGGGCCAAGCACATGAGCCCACAGGCGCGGTTGGACTACTATGCCATCGTGGACCAACGCAAACAGTATTACAACGATCCCATCCCGATCGTGGTAAGCCACAGTGCGGTTTCGGGCAGAAAGGAAATTGCACGCACCATTGCCAACGACCTGGAATTGTACGCCGATGAAGAACAACCCTCGCGTTTTTTCTTCGATGGTGTGATCAACCTTTTCGATGATGAGATCCAACGCGTAGTGGCGAGCGATGGGATCATCGGCCTGATGATCGATGAACGGCGGATCATGGGCAAGGACATTCCTCCGGAAGCAGGGATCAGCGCTACGAATTTCAAGAAAGTGGGAAAGGTCAATAGGAAGTTGATGCATGATTGGACCATGATGAAACAACGCCATGTCTGGGGCGAACTCGATGCTGCTTCTTTCGATACCGACATGAAACAATGCCTTCAAGTCATGGCACCGCTCCTGGACCACATTACGTCCCGCCTACCTCAGTGCGATCTTCCGCCAGATCTTCCACGTCCTGATCTTGTTCCAACCGCGGAAGCTCCGCAAAAGGCTGGGACCATATCGTCCAGGAACCGATTACGACGGCGATCAACCCGATCGACATCTACCGGCAAAGCAGTGATATGATTTCCCTCAAAAAGGACCTGATCGACTTTTAGAAAAGCAGCGCTTCGCACAACGACGCTGCGATCGCGAAGCTGTACACGGATCACCTCTACGGCAAAACTCCCGGCTATTGGATCGACAAATTGTTGTGGGAGAACGGTCGCGAATTCCTGCGGAAGTATTTCAACGATGGGTATTTGAAGGGCGGGGTGTTGGCGTGAGGGGGGTACATACCTTTGCACATTTTGCAGATCAACACCTTGCTTTGAATTCTTGCGCAATTTGGCGTGCGGCAGCATCAAGGCGTATCGCATATTGTTCTGGTATTGCTCCTTTTCGTAGAGTACATGCTTTCTACCCATCTTTTCTTCGTCCACAGCTATCTCATTGTGGTGCGGTAATGACCCGCGCTTTTTGAAATCTGAACGGATCTTCAATGCATGCGGTATGGATGCAAGGCCTTCGGGTATGCTGTGGGTATCCTTGTGTTGCGCATAACGACCGCTAATGATCTGATCTTTCCATTGCGCGGCGGCTTGTACTGGAGTACCTGTCCATAGCGCCGAATTTTGTGTGAACTTAGTTAGCGTTAGGTCGAAGTCGCTTCCGGCACCATAGTCCGCGGGTTTGTTGGGCGTTGGGTTCTTAGGATCATAAAGTGGTATTTGGGTGGTTCCTTTTGTCGCAGCAAAGTGCGCATAGCTCGAATGCGCGTAAAAGTCTGCTATGGCATGTGCCGCATGGAAAAACTCATCCAAATTGGCAAGGGGATCCTTCTTGAACTTATCCAAATTCTGCTGCAAACGGCCCCAAGAATCATCGATGTAAGCATTGTCGAAATGGTCCCTAGGGTCATAGCTGAACGGATTAAGATCAACAGCATCAACGGTCAATTTCGGGTTGCCTAGTATGGTTGTGAAATTGCGGTTGAGTTTGTCAATTACCCACTGCGGGCACTGAACTGTTTTCAATGCATCGTTGAGTATGCTCTTATGCACATGACCCGCGAATTCCGGATGCACGCGCGACCAGTCGCGCTTCAAGTTCGGCTTGTCCGCATTAGGCTTGGCAGCGTCGCCAACGGCCCATAGGTGTACATCATTGAACAGGTAGACCGGATGGTATTCCGCGTAAACCGGCTTTGGTGCATCGGCGCGAAGTGATCGCCCGAGGATGACATCGGCATGGGTCGGCTCAAGAATGAGCCATTGCCCGGCTTCGTTCTTGTACATCACCCACCAATGCCCCAGCACCTCGCGTTTCCC
>JADJVC010000031.1 GCA_016710685.1 Flavobacteriales bacterium
CCGGCAATCAAATACATTACTCACTGAGCATATCGAACTGACGGATGAGTGAAATAGGCGCGAACACGCTCGGGCGTACGCTGCAGGAATTCCATGAAATTGCGTGCGGCGCTCCAGAGGTCGTGCGTGGTGCGTTTGGGTTCCTGGCTGCGCAGTGCCGTCTTGAAATCCCGGTTCAGATACTCATCGGGATTGGCTTCCGGCGTGTACGACGGCAGATAGAAGGCCTCAATCAAGTCAATACGCTCGGCAAGCCACGCCTTGACCTGTCGGGCGTGGTGCACGCGCAGGTTGTCAAGAATCAGAAAGACCTTGCGGCCCTCGGCTTCCTGGATCAATCGATCCATGAAGTCGATGAATCGATCGGTGTTGATGGCACCTTGGTGGAAGGCGAAGCGCACCAACCCCTGGTTGGTGACCGCCGAAATCATGGTGACGTGCGACCAGCGAGCCGCATGCGGCAGAATCGGGGTCTTGCCGGCCGGCGCGTAACCGCGCACCCACGCCGTGTCTTGCTTCACCGCAGTCTCGTCCGCCCAGTAGATTTCAGCGTTCTCGGCCTTCGCGCGCGCCTGAATGTGCGGGTACTTCGTTGCCAGCCAGTGCTCGACATCCGCTGGCCGTTGTTCCAGCGCCCGCTTGATCGGACGTTGTGGCGTCATACCCCAGCGCTGAAGGTACAAACCGACCGTGCGAATCGGCATATCGACCTTTGGTGACCTGTTGAATCAAGGCCTGAACCGCGCGACGACTCCACAGCGCGAAGGGCAACTGCAACTGGTCAGGGTTCTTCCCAACCACTTGATCACGCACGAACATCTCGTCGACTCCGGAGATCGAGCGCCCCTCGCCAAAACGACGGCCACGCTTTCCAGAATCAGGCGCCGCCGATCCGTCTGCCGAGCCGACGTTGAATCGGCGCGCCCAACTGATTACCGTTCCAATATGCACGCCGACGATTTCCGCAATCTCGCGCCATGTTTTTCCGTGCTCCCGCCGCAAGCGATCAGCCTGCATGCGAAGAAGCCGGAGAGAATCATCAGAAAGCCTGCGAGCGTCGGGTTTATTCATGCCAGGATACTAGCATATATTTGATTGCCGGGTTAATAACTATATGTTCAAGCCGACGCCGGAACTGTCTCTTCGCTTGCTCTGGCTTTATGGCCGGCGCGGCTTAACATGGCGTTAGATTTCATGAAACCGCTTATGGCTGGATTGTGGGGTAGGTGAGTTGGTTTCCAATCTGGCCGCGTGTCAGCGCGCGGCAGGTACGGAGGAATTGGGGTTGTGAGCCGCGCGCTGGTTGATGGGCGGTTGCGGTTTGGTCGCCACCAGATGTCTGCAGAGAATGTATCGCGGGTGTTTCATTGGTGGGTTTGTGCTTTGGCGGCTGTTGCAGTTCGTGTTGTTGTGTTTTGGGCTTCGTTGGCCGCGTTGTCGCGCGGTTTCGGCGTGGGTTGGATCTGCGGAGCCATCCGCGCGGTGTGCGGGCGGTCGGATCTTTGGCTCCTGGTTGTGGTCTGTTTCGTAAGCTCCTGTTTTTGTTCAGATCGGGCGGACTAACATGAAATCTAACTATGCATTCAAGCCGACGCCGGAACTGTCTCTTCGCCTGCTCTGGCCGTATGGCCGGCGCGGCTTAATGCGGCGTTAGACCCAAGGAGAAATGAATGGCACGATGTGCGAGCTGCAAAACGCCGATTCTGTTTGGTGGGCGGAATTTTGCCGGTGTTCCGTATTGTTCCGTAAATTGTGAAGAAAAAGGAAAGCGGCTCGCACCTACGTCTGCCGAAGTCCGAGAGGGGGATGCATCGAGCCCCGTGAAGCCAATTTGGGTCGTTATCTGGGCGCTATTGGCAGTTTCCGCTTCAGTCATCAATTTCGGTGTTGACATGGCCGGATGGAAAGAGGGTGCCACTCCTCAAAACGCGCTGTCGGCGTCGCTGGCTTATGCGTTGTCCCCATATTTTTTCGCGGGTGTATGCCTTGGGTGGAAGAAGTATCGGAACCTACATAGTTTCTTCAAATTTGCAGCCATTATTTCAATCGCTTTGGTGTTCGCTGGTATTGGCAACATTGCAACGCCTCCAACTTGAAAGTGAATCAAGGAGGGGCTGGGGGACGCGGCATCCAATTGTTGGTACTGAATTTTGGCGCACGGGTCTAACTATATGTTCAAGCCGACGCCGGAACTGTCTCTTCGCTTGCTCTGGCCGTATGGCCGGCGCGGCTTAACATGGCGTTAGATTTTGTTCCGGGCCAAGAGCTGCGTCGGGTGTCGTCTGGTTGGTGCAGAAAAGCAAAGCGATTGAGGTCTGCTCGTTGTAGTTGAAGCCGAATGGGCTAGATATTCGTAGAATCCCGAAAAGATTCGGGTGGCCTTTCGCGTAGTTGCTTGAGAAGCGGTGTAGGCTCCGGGTAGTGGGAAGGAAAGCAACAGCTGTCGTATTTGTGCCAGAGCAAAGATCAGGAGCAGAGCCTCGTGAACGTGCAAAGCATTGAAAGCAGAGCAAATGCCAGAACTTTGTGCTCGTGTTCCCGCCAGCTTCTGTTCTCGGCATCAAAATCTAACTATGCATTCAAGCCGACGCCGGAACTGTCTCTTCGCCTGCTCTGGCCGTATGGCCGGCGCGGCTTAATGCGGCGTTATTAACCCGGCAATCAAATATATGCTAGTATCCTGGCATGAATAAACCCGACGCTCGCAGGCTTTCTGATGATTCTCTCCGGCTTCTTCGCATGCAGGCTGATCGCTTGCGGCGGGAGCACGGAAAAACATGGCGCGAGATTGCGGAAATCGTCGGCGTGCATATTGGAACGGTAATCAGTTGGGCGCGCCGATTCAACGTCGGCTCGGCAGACGGATCGGCGGCGCCTGATTCTGGAAAGCGTGGCCGTCGTTTTGGCGAGGGGCGCTCGATCTCCGGAGTCGACGAGATGTTCGTGCGTGATCAAGTGGTTGGGAAGAACCCTGACCAGTTGCAGTTGCCCTTCGCGCTGTGGAGTCGTCGCGCGGTTCAGGCCTTGATTCAACAGGTCACCAAGGTCGATATGCCGATTCGCACGGTCGGTTTGTACCTTCAGCGCTGGGGTATGACGCCACAACGTCCGATCAAGCGGGCGCTGGAACAACGGCCAGCGGATGTCGAGCACTGGCTGGCAACGAAGTACCCGCACATTCAGGCGCGCGCGAAGGCCGAGAACGCTGAAATCTACTGGGCGGACGAGACTGCGGTGAAGCAAGACACGGCGTGGGTGCGCGGTTACGCGCCGGCCGGCAAGACCCCGATTCTGCCGCATGCGGCTCGCTGGTCGCACGTCACCATGATTTCGGCGGTCACCAACCAGGGGTTGGTGCGCTTCGCCTTCCACCAAGGTGCCATCAACACCGATCGATTCATCGACTTCATGGATCGATTGATCCAGGAAGCCGAGGGCCGCAAGGTCTTTCTGATTCTTGACAACCTGCGCGTGCACCACGCCCGACAGGTCAAGGCGTGGCTTGCCGAGCGTATTGACTTGATTGAGGCCTTCTATCTGCCGTCGTACACGCCGGAAGCCAATCCCGATGAGTATCTGAACCGGGATTTCAAGACGGCACTGCGCAGCCAGGAACCCAAACGCACCACGCACGACCTCTGGAGCGCCGCACGCAATTTCATGGAATTCCTGCAGCGTACGCCCGAGCGTGTTCGCGCCTATTTCACTCATCCGTCAGTTCGATATGCTCAGTGAGTAATGTATTTGATTGCCGGGTTAATAAGCCGCGCCGGCCATACGGCCAGGGCAAGCGAAGAGACAGTTCCGGCGTCGGCTTGAACATATAGTTAGCCTTTGCTCTGACAAGCATGATTTGCCGGGGAATGACGCACGAAAAGCTCACAAATGCTCTTGCTTTCAAGGCTTTGCACATACACCGGCTGTTGCTCCTGGCTCTTGCTCTTCAAACCCAGTGCTCTAAATGGCTCTCCACCACATCAGCACAACACTTTCACCGCTCTTCCAAGAAGCCTACATCAAGCCAGACGCAATTTCGGCGACAAGCCAACCTACTCGGCTCTTCCCACACGAACTGCTCTTCATTGGCTTTTGCACTTCAAAACACAAATACCAATGACCAGATCGCTTTTGCTCCTTCAGCCCGCGCAAACCACAAACCGGCGCCCAAACCACAAAGCAAAGCTGAGCCACAAAACAAAGGCTAACGCCATGTTAAGCCGCGCCGGCCATACGGCCAGAGCAAGCGAAGAGACAGTTCCGGCGTCGGCTTGAACATATAGTTAGCCTTTGCTCTGAGTGCCTGATTTGCAGGGAACGACGCACGAAAAGCTCACAAATGCTTTTGCTTTCAAGGCTTTGCACATTCACCGGCTGTTGCTCCTGGCTCTTGCCCTTCAAACCCAGTGCTCTCAATGGCTCTCCACCACGTCAGCACAACACTTTCACCGCTCTTCCAAGAAGCCTACATCAAGCCAGACGCAATTCCGCGACAAGCCAACCTACTCGGCTCTTCCCACACGAACTGTTCTTCATTGGCTTTTGCACTTCAAAACACAAATACCAACGACCCGATCGCTTTTGCTCTTTCAGCCCGCCCAAACCAGAAACCGACGCCCAAACCACAAAGCAAAGCTGAGCCACAAAACAAAGGCTAACGCCATGTTAAGCCGCGCCGGCCGTACGGCCAGAGCAAGCGAAGAGACAGTTCCGGCGTCGGCTTGAACATATAGTTAGATTTCATCCTTTTCTCTGGCGATGTGAGCTAAAACAGGAGCTTACGCAACGGACCGCAACCAGGACTTGATGGTCCGACCGCCCGCCAACCCGCGCGTACAACCCCGGCAGACCCACTCACCCAGTTGACCGCGCGAACAATGCGGCCAACGAAGCCTACGACCCAATCACACCGGCTACAACAGCAAGCAAAGCGCGCACTCACCAATGAAACGCCTGCGACCAACTTTCTGCAGCCATCTGGTGGCGACCAAGGTCCGACCGCCGATCAACCCCTGCAATGCGGCCCGATCACGACGGACCCAGCCTGAAAATTTCTAGCCCAACAACAACACATGAAATCTAACGCCATGTTAAGCCGCGCCGGCCATACGGCCAGAGCAGGCGAAGAGACAGTTCCGGCGTCGGCTTGAACATATAGTTAGCCTTCAGCGCGATTGCGTGAAACTACAGAAAACCTCAAATCGACGTGGGCAGGCCGGCTCGCAGTTCCTGCCTTCCGATAGATTGCGACCCGATCAAGCTGCCCTTCAACCGCCGCCGACTCAATTCCCCTCAAAAGGTCTGCCACATTCGGAATATCCCCGTCACACCTTACGCGAAATGTTGCGGCTACAGCCTTGTCGCTGTGACCAACAAAAGAACAGCCCTTCCCTTCGACCTCCCGTTCGACGACCGACATAAATACCGAGCGATCACCGTCCATCAAGGGTCTGAGGACCCGTTCCCATTGAACGGCATCTTGCACTTGTGCTTTCAATATGAACGAGTCCGCAGCAACGCCGTTTGCTACCACTGTTCCGTCAGAGATGACAATGGAAGACTCAAGAGCATTAAGGACCAATTCTGGGTCTGATGCGGTTCCAACCATCATCACCGCGCCCTTGCTGAAGTACAAACCATCGACTTGGCCGTTTGTATTTGCGCGAACAAGTGCTGCCACTAAGGCCGCGATCGGCAAAGGCTCCGGCGCAGGCTCAGCGCACAGGACGCTGCTGGAAACCACCATTGCAAGAGGTGAAAGCAATACCAAGATCTTCCGCATCGTTTACTCTCAATTGTGAACTGCAAGCATCTGAGCGAGAGGAAGGTGGAAAAGTTCCCGAACGTAACGCGACTGGTGGTGACATGAAGCCTAACGCCGCATTAAGCCGCGCCGGCCATACGGCCAGAACAAGCGAAGAGACAGTTCCGGCGTCGGCTTGAATGCATAGTTAGATTTCATGTTAGTCCGCCCGATCTGAACAAAAACAGGAGCTTACGCAACAGACCACAACCAGAACTCGAAGGTTCGACCGCCCGCATACCGCGCGGATGGCTCCGCAGATCCAACCCGCACCGAAACCGCGCGACAACGCGGCCAACGAAGCCCAAAACACAACAACACGAACCACAACAGCCGCCAAAGCACATTTCCACCAATGAAACGCCTGCGACCTACTCTCTGCAGCCATCTGGTAGCGACCAAACCGCAACCGCCCATCAACCAGCGCGCGGCTCACAACCACAACCCACCATACCAGCCGCGCGCTGACACGCGGCCAGACTGGAAAAGGCAAACCTATCCGACAACCCAGCCATAAGCGCTTTCATGAAATCTAACGCCATGTTAAGCCGCGCCGGCCATAAAGCCAGAGCAAGCGAAGAGACAGTTCCGGCGTCGGCTTGAACATATAGTTAGCTTTCGCTCCTGATCAAAGAAGAACCCGAAGACCAAAACCGAACGCACCTACAAATACACCTGCTTTCAATGCCTTGCCAGCATTTCGTGAGGCTGCTCTTGATCTTTGAGCCAACCGATGCAGCTACTCTACCCGCCCTTCATCCCCGAAAAGCGAAACCAGACTGCCCTTCAAAAGCACCCGACAAGCACAACGTTCAACACCCATCGGATTTACCACCACCAATACAACTCGGCTCTTCAACAACACAGCCATTTCAATAGACCAGAATTCTATGGCTTTTCAATACCTTGCGCACTTCACGAGCTTTGCTCTGCTCTTCAACAAACTACCCGCATTGAGCTTCCGCAACATCGACCAACACAAAGCAGCAGCAACCGATTGGCAGCAAGGCCGACAAAGGGCTCGGAACGAAAGCTAACGCCATGTTAAGCCGCGCCGGCCATACGGCCAGAGCAAGCGAAGAGACAGTTCCGGCGTCGGCTTGAACATATAGTTAGCCTTTGCTCTGACAAGCATGATTTGCCGGGGAACGACGCACGAAAAGCTCACAAATGCTTTTGCTTTCAATGGTTTGCACATTCACCGACTGTTGCTCCTGGCTCTTGCTCTTCAAACCCAGTGCTCTCAATAGCTCTCCACCACATCAGCACAACACTACTTTCACCGCTCTTCCAAGAAGCCTACATCAAGCCAAACGCAACTCGGCGACAAGCCAACCTACTCGGCTCTTCCCACACCAACTGCTCTTCATTGGCTTTTGCACTTCAAAACACAAATACCAATGACTTGATCGCTTTTGCTCTTTCAGCCCGCCCAAACCAGAAACCGACGCCCAAACCACAAAGCAAAGCTGAGCCACAAAACAAAGGCTAACGACATGTTAAGCCGCGCCGGCCATACGGCCAGGATGAGCGAGGATACAGTTCCGGCGTCGGCTTGAACATTTAGTTAGGCGGCTCACCTATTTTGCGCCGAGCTTCGAATACTGCCGAGACAAGTAGGCCATTACTGCGCCACAACGGGAGCCCGATGTCGAGCAGCTCCTCTGTCGCCAGAACGTGATCTATAGCTGATGTATCGAACGCAAGAGAATCCAGTACTCCATCAATGTCAAGCCGAAGTCTTGATAAATATTCGTCGAAAGATGCAGCTAACTCAACAAATTGTGAGTCCGTGCGTAAGCCAGCCCAAAGTGGAAGACCGTGAATATAGGCGACGACACGACCAGCACCAGTTGCCGAAAGATCTAAAAACGCCATTGAACCGCCACCGTCCCGCGCAAAAGGAAGAACTCCAAACGGCAACCCTTGATTCTCTCGGGCCATCCGAATTTCGCCTAGAAAACATCCTGGCTTGCTGCTAGCCGCACTTGAAAAGAAGCTACAAAAGGACATTTCCTCTGTGCTCCCGTCATGCATTTCCACTTCAATTACGTAGTCATTGATTTGAGCACCGTTCGCAACTCGAATAAAATCCACGAAACTGAGAGGTAGCTCCGCGCGAATTTCCGACGAAATTGCAGTCAACTCCTCGACTGACGGAGGAGGGCTTGCCGTTTCAAATGCAATCTGGCGATATCGCGAATAGATCACTCGGATGTCTCCCAAAAGACGCCTAACGCCGCATTAAGCCGTTGCGGCACGATAGTTTGGTTTGTGCGAAGAGACTCGCCCGCAATCGGCTTGAATGCATAGTTAGGCATCTCTCAGAACGTTTGCCTTTGGCGCCTTTTTAACTGCCTCATGCACACTCTCAAAAAACGAGCGCAGCTCTCCACGAAATTGCGGGTGGTGAAGAATATTTGGGAGGTGCGGAGTGCGAACCTCTGGTGCAAAAGAAATGTTTGCGAAAATAGGATATGGTATCCCATCTATCTCCGCCAATGGAAATCTTGACGTTATTGGATATGACGGAGATCCAAATTTCTCTATCAAAAGGTTGGTAGCCATCTCTTTATACGTTTCAGGTTTTGCTTTGATGTATCTTTTATTCACTCCAGAAAGAATCAACGCCAGCCGACACAACATATCTGGATCAATACCCATGTCACCGTAGTGCAACATAAGGAGATTAGAGTTTCCAAAATAGTCGAAGCCCGACGAATAGAGCTGCTGGAGTTTATCTACGCGCTTTCTAATCAGGCATGCATGGACAAGCGCTGAGGCGCTGTAGCCCTGAAATGAACCATTATCGTGGTGCTGCCTCAGTAGTTGAATCTCATCAAAGGCCCCATCAAAATCTCCGTATATCAATTGTCTTTCGAGACCATAGTAGTACACGAAAACATAGCCGATCTCAATCTCTACTCTAACATCGAAAAGCCACCTCAGATATTTCCCACGCTGCTCCGGAAGCATTGCGCTGTAGGATGGAAAGTAGTAATTTCGCCACATCTTCGGCGTACTTGGGGTCCGAAGCGGGCAACAAAGAATAGATTGTACTCGGGTCATCTGGATTCCCCCTATTTATTTCAACGTTTCCCTGATCCGATACTCCGATTGAAATCTGCAGACCGGCCGCATGCCCCCGAGGCATTTGATGTGATATAAACAATAGACTTCGACGATATGGGGGTATTGTTCCCACCATCACAGAGCTTCCGCTTTGTTTCGTCAAGAATCTCGACAGCATTTTGGCATTACTCCGAATTCGCGGAATCGCAGTTCAGCGATATTTTGCCCTTATTTAACGACTTTCTCGATCTCAAAAAGCGAAATGTTCGGGTCGGTCGAATAGGGCACAGTGGGTGACCAAGCCTTTGCGTGTCCATTGGCCGCGTACACTGTGCCTTTGCTTACCCAGTACGCTGCCATGTCATCTACCAACACAGCCGTGCCTCCTTTGAGTGGACCAAACTTGTAGGTTCGGCCGGAACTATGAGTGCCGGTGATAGAGCGTTGTACGTCAACGACCGCCGGCTCTGACACGGTGGAACTGCACGCACTAAAGAGCGTGGTGATCAACAGCAACGCACAAAGCGCCCTAACTGTTGAGCAAAAGATGCAGTTTTTCATGGGATATCTCCAGTCATGTTTAGATGCCTAACGCCATGTTAAGCCGCGCCGGCCATACGGCCAGAGCAAGCGAAGAGACAGTTCCGGCGTCGGCTTGAACATATAGTTAGGCCCCATCTCCAGTACACGCCAGATAAGAACTTGCCCTCATTTCCTGCACTATCTCGCAGTGCACCTCAAACGACGGGGGCGGATAGCCAATTTTGCTTTCCTTCCAACCGAGCACCCAAGTTTGGTTGTAATCAATACACAGCGCCCAAGGTTGGAAGCGATCCCCAATTACAAGGAGGAACTCCAAATTCTTCTTGGAGCTTATACGAAAAGCCCCATCCGCTCCTACTCTCCCTCGAAATTCGGACTTCTCGCAGGCCTGACCATCCAAGTATGGAAGAAAGTACACAACTGCGCCTTCCGCAGGTACCCCACCCTCCAACACGCGCCCGGAAATTGATGGCACCAACTGAGTCGTGTGAGGAATCGGAAGCACCACACAACCGAAGGAGCACGTGGCCAAGGCCAACAACACCAACAATCGGGCGCTGGACATGCGAATGGGGCCTAACGCCATGTTAAGCCGCGCCGGCCATACGGCCAGGGCAAGCGAAGAGACAGTTCCGGCGTCGGCTTGAACATATAGTTAGGCCTCTAATCCGGAGAATCTGAATCTTTAATTACGGCCCAACCGTCTCCTTGAGAATCTACCAAAGCTGCAAATGTCTCTGAAAACCCGGTGGGATCGGCTTTTAGAACTCTCGCGTCGAACCAACAATCTCCGTAACCAGAAGCACCCAAGCGCACACTACGCATTATGTGGTGCGCGGTCAGCTTCTTTGGGTCAATGGGATCTCCCCACCCTACGAAAAACGGCTCATTAGGCGCGCGAGCTATTTCTACCACGAAGTTACCCGTTCCCCACTTATCTAGCGGAAACGTTAGCAGTTCAACAATGCTATCTCGTACTCGGCGAAAGTGCGGATAGGAACCGACGAACGCTCGCGACCTAAGCTTCGGAACTAAGTGTTCGCGGATTAAAGCTTTGACATCAACCTTCAGAGTAATGTCGGAGATTTCATTCATGCGACGTTCAACCTCCTAAATATCCTGCACCACGAAGAGAGGCCTAACGCCGCATTAAGCCGCCGCGGCGCGGAAGCTGGTTTGAGCGAAGAGCCCGATCCGCGGTCGGCTTGAATGCATAGTTATGCATCAGCGCGATGGGAAGTTGCCTACATGCTCCATCCCGTCATCTGAGAGCTCCCATACTTCCGTAGAGAGCGGATGCCCAGATTCGTTGAACTCCCGTGCGACGACTCCGCCAAGCCTTCCAATTTCATCGAAGTTGTCACTGCCGATCAAATAAACGAAGCCACGGGCAGGTGCTACCGCATACACGGGCCAGCCCAATTTCGGCTCAACTTGTGACCTCAGCGCGCCAGAAAGCAGAATTGACGCCTTGTATGGCTCATGAGCCTCCAGCGCACCGAGGCGTAGGTCTCCGGCTTCTAGAATTCTCACATCAACTACCTTGGCCCTAGCATCAAGCGATTCTTGCGCGCGGTCCCAAGCCTGAGCTGACGAAATGCCCCATGACTTCAGGTCTGAGTACCGAATAAAACGCACAGATCCAGACCCTTCAACATGGTAGGCAAGCGTAACAACCGTTTGAGGCGACTTTTCCCTTGCAACTGTGTCCAGGCTACGCTCGACTTGAGACGACTCAAGCATTGGGAAAAGATGGGGCGCAGCGTCTTCCCACTTAGATGGTAATGCACCAACCGGGGTAATCACATTGTCCAAGAATTTAACGATCGCGCTTGCGTCACTATCTCTGACAAAGGTTCTTCGGACATTTTCGAGAAAAATTGTGCGCGAGGCGTCGCCTTTTCCAATTATGTAGCGATCCCCTTCAATTGCAACGTAGTCAACGCCTCTCCGCTCAAGTTCAGCATGAAGCTCTGCCTCGAAGTCGTTGGCGTACCCAATGCTCATGGGGAATATTCCGATTAGAAAACAAACGAATTTGCGCAAGTCATCCACCTGATGCATAACGCCGCATTAAGCCGCGCCGGCCACACGGCCATAGCAAGCGAAGAGACAGTTCCGGCGTCGGCTTGAACATATAGTTAGGCCTCAACTAGATCAGGACTTTGAACGGCTTTCCGGGCTGTTGCGGAACAAATTCAACACCTTCTAATTCCAATGCACAGCGCAGCGCTTCAATCGTCTCAAGATGCGGGCACCTTGAAGAGTCCTCAAAAGAATTAACTGTAGTTAATGATAGATCAGCTTTCTCAGCCAATTCAGCCACTGTTAAACCGAGCGCCTGCCTCGCCCGTTTACAAACGAGAGGCGTAAACTCTTGACAGCTCTTCCGTTCTAACGACCAATCCCCCAATTCGAAGTCAGCAAGCTCTGCAAGTTCAAGCGCACGCTTAATAGTCGGCAAATCCCTCTCTGAAAGATCGAACCATTCGCCACGGATGTGGGAGGCTTCGAATTGGCTGTGGGCAACCCGCTCAATCAAGGCCGCTTGAGCTGCATCTACGGCCTCCACTACCAGCCACAATCTCAGATATTTGTGATTCCCGACGTTCAAAATACTGCGACGCGATTTAAGATCGTCAGTCAGCCCAATTTTCATGGGCCCACCACTCGGGCCGATAACATACACATATGTCACTCCCATCACCTCCTCCTTTGCCGATGAGGCCTAACGCCATGTTAAGCGGCCGCCGCGCTTGAGGTTCGGATGGGCCAGCTGGTGGGACGGCGGTCCGCTTGAACATTTAGTTAGCCTTCTACTCATGAAGCGACAAACGATACCACACCATAAAGAAGCAGCTCAAATGACCAGAAAATGAGCGCGAACGCCCTGCCGCGTGTACGTTGGGAAAATGTATATGCGTCTTTGAGCTACGACCCGCCAAAGAGCCGCGTATTCCCCGTTTTATCATTTACGATGATCAAGAAATGATTTCCGACGACGTCGTTATTCCCGTCATACAGTACAGACCAAGTCCGGTTCTTCTCAACGAACTCGAACTCGACCTTAACCGAGTATTCAGAAAGGTCGACTCCGATTTCTTTGGCGTGAGCGTTCGCAACGGCTAACGCTTGGTCCGGCGTCATCAATGCCTGATGTGTTTCACCTGGGGCCGATGCACATGCCGCTAGGGCTAGTGCATAGACCGGAAGAAAACTTCGTAGCCAAGTCATTTGGTCGGGCTTCCTGCTCTAGCTAAGAAGGCTAACGCCATGTTAAGCCGCGCCGGCCGACAAGCCAGAGCAAGCGAAGAGTCAGTTCCGGCGTCGGCTTGAACATATAGTTAGCCATACTCGCCTGATGCCAAAGCTCTACACGCACGAATTCAAATGACTACGCTTCACCTTCACCTTCACCTTCACCTTCACCTTCATCTTCGTCATCCTCCAACTCAAATTTCTCGACCAGCCAGGGACTGTCAACAGAGTCTCTCGTGGCTTGGAAACCCGGAGGCATCGCATGCAAGAGACCAACGCTCAAATCGCGTTGGTACGCGCAGCCCATACAAACAAGCATGCAGTCCTCCGCCCTTGCCGTAGTGCCGCATAAAAACTGCCAGTCTCCATCGTGATCGTGACTGACCAGAAGCACGGGAAATCCGCCAGAAACAACAGGCTTAGTAGTAATTACTGCAGTATTTACGGCCTCACCAAACGGCCAATCAACGAACGTATGTGAATGCATACTCATCCAAGGATGGCTAACGCCATGTTAAGCCGCGCCGGCCATAGGGCCAGAGCAAGCGAAGAGACAGTTCCGGCGTCGGCTTGAACATATAGTTAGCTTTCGCTCCTGATCACAGAAGAACCCGAAGACCAAAACAGAACGCACCTACAAATACACCTGCTTTCAATGCCTTGCCAGCATTTCGTGAGGCTGCTCTTGATCTTTGAGCCAACCGATGCAGCTACTCTACTAACCCTTCATCCCCGAAAAGCAAACCCAGACTGACCTTCAAAAGCACCCGACGAGCACAACGCTCCACACCTATCGGCTTTACCACCAGCAATACACCTCGGCTCTTCTACAATCCAGCCATTTCAAGAGACCAAAATTCTAGGGCTTTTCAATACCTTGCTCTCTTCACGAGCTTTGCTCTGCTCTTCAACAAACCACCCGCATTGAGCTTCCGCAACACCGACCATCTCGAAACGGCACCAACCGATTGCCAGCAAAGCCGACCAAAGGCTCGGAACGAAAGCTAACGCCATGTTAAGCCGCGCCGGCCATACGGCCAGAGCAAGCGAAGAGACAGTTCCGGCGTCGGCTTGAACATATAGTTAGCCTTTGCTCTGACAAGCATGATTTGCCGGGGAACGACGCACGAAAAGCCTCGCAAATGCTTTTGCTTTCAATGGTTTGCACATTCACCGACTGTTGCTCCTGGCTCTTGCTCTTCAAACCCAGTGCTCTCCAATAGCTCTCCACCACATCAGCACAACACTACTTTCACCGCTCTTCCAAGAAGCCTACATCAAGCCAAACGCAACTCGGCGACAAGCCAACCTACTCAGCTCTTCCCACACCAACTGCTCTTCATTGGCTTTTGCACTTCAAAACACAAATACCAATGACCCGATCGCTTTTGCTCTTTCAGCCCGCCCAAACCAGAAACCGACGCAAAAACCACAAAGCAAAGCTGAGCCACAAAACAAAGGCTAACGCCATGTTAAGCCGCGCCGGCCATAAAGCCAGAGCAAGCGAAGAGACAGTTCCGGC
>JADJVC010000032.1 GCA_016710685.1 Flavobacteriales bacterium
AAAATCAAATCCGAACAATACATGGACCTGAATACCGTGACCGACCCAACAGTAAAGGCTGCGCTTTGAAGCATGGCAGGCCGGAGATGCCGCCGCTTGGCTCAGCCATTTCACCGCCGACGCAAAATTCCTCGACGATTTCAGCAATGCGCGGGACTTCAGGAAATTCGTGAAGGATGCCTGCGGCCGACCGTTTTACCAGCATCGACAAGGTGGAGAACGGCAGGAAGGACATCACCGGGGCGTTCCACACCGACCAATGGGGCGACTTCGTTGTGTTCTTCAAATTCCACAAAGAACAGCGCGGGCCAGTTTGATGGGCTGGATATTGGGCAGGTACATTGAACAGCATCGCTTTGATCCGAATTCCTTCAACGGCGCAAATACGAGGTTTTTGCTGGTGGCGCTGGTCCAGCACCTGTTTATCGGAGTTTTCCTTACGGACCTCGACTTATCTCTATACGCGGGTTGTCCCCCCAATACGCTCCCGACATGGTGGTGCTGGGCATTGCCTGCATCGGCGTGCCCGCTCAGTACGGCCGGGCTTGGAACATGCTGCGTGCCGTCTTCTTTCTGCTTGACCCACTCGGCCTGCCCGCTCGCACTTTCAACTTCGCCGATGTCGGCATTCGCTTCGCGGTGGTGCTATCGCTGATACACGCTGTGTTCTTCGCGCTGATCTTTGCTGAAATCCTGCGCTTCCTGGTCAGACCAGTTATATCGATGTCTGACATTATATCGGCTTCGGCTTGCGAACTTTTGCTGACCGATCGGAAACGGCCACCTTTTGTTTCAAGCCCTTTACTACCGGCAACTTGATGCCTTCAACAACGTGGCAAGCAACGATCCTGCGGCCACGTATGAACCTGGTCTATTTCTCCACTGTTACCTGAATACCATGGGCTTCGGTGATATCACACCCAAATCCGTTCCCACCAAGCTTATTGCCTCCTTTTTCGGCATCATTGAGCAGTTTTATTAAGTGGTTTTGGTGGGCATCCTTATCAGTAAATTCACAAGCGCAAGGGCTAAAACATGAACGCCGGTAGAAAATTCACCATTCGTCAAGTGCTGTTCTGGACGCGCCGGAAATCTCACCTTCGCCACTCATCGGCACCATACTGCGGTGCTGTACCAAGTGTGAGGCTGGCACTGGATGCGCCACCCTGGTTGCCCATTGCACTGGTGGGCACAGCGGTGGCCTTTCTGGTCGGCTTCAAGAACAACGCCTCCTACGGTCGCATGTGGGAAGCGCGCATGGCATGGGGTTCCATCGGGAATTCCAGCCCACCTGGGGCATCATGGCGAAGGACTACGTGTGCAACCTAACAGCCCATGAGCCCGTCAGGCCATGGAACTGCGTACCATCCACCAACGCTCGATGTATCGGCGGGTGGCATGGCCGAGACGCTACGCTATCAACTCCACGTACCAAGGCATGGGAAAGTTTGGAGCAACCGCACCCAGGAATACCGGAAACTCTACAGTGTCCCGGAATGGGAAGTGGACATGAGCGAGGTGATCGCTTCCTTTCGTACCGAAGCGGACATGGCGTTCGTGGCGGCGAACGCGCCACGCAACTGCTCAGCCTGCAATCAAGACCTCCGCGAACTGCGAAAGCGCGGATTGCTGGATCCTCCCTACGTGGAGATGATGGAGCTTGGTGCACGGAACCCGTATGACCAGCAGGGCAAGTGCGAACGGATCGAGGAATTTCCCCTACCCGCGCCAGTTTGCCGTTCAACGTATATTTCATCTGGTTGTTCATCGTCCTTGTGCCATTGGGCATGCTGCAAAGAGGTTGACGCCAGTTGGGCGAGCCTTTCATTATGGATGACGATACGTCACCATGATCGTGGCGTGGGTGTTCCATACCATGGAAAAGATAGGAGTAGCCACGGAAAATCCATTCGAGGCGGCGCAAACGACATACCAATGGCCAGAACCTGGGCCGCACGATCGAAATAGATGCGCGAAATGCTGGGCGAAACCGAACTACCCCGCCCGGTGGTAGCAGTGAACGACATTTTAATGTGACCAAACCCATGGACAACTACTTGAAAACTGTACGCCAATTCTCCGAACGCCAAAACCACGGACAACACCGTGAACCGCTTGCTGGACGTAATCGGAAAGCCAGTACGGGTTGAAACCGCACCAACTGATGACGCGGACAGCTTGTGCTGCGATGATGTGAACGCCATCAGTACCCGCCACGGGCATACGAAATGCTCGGCCCCTTCAAACTCGGCGGGTTGGACGGATACCCATTTGCCGGCCTAACCGGCATGGGTGCTTTCGCCCACCACGTGCCAGAGGATGGTGCCATCGTGATCTTCTACGCACCGCATATCGGGGTGACCAAAGCGGGCACCATCGGCGAGATCAACCGCTATGGACAAAGCGCGAACTCGTCCTGCTGCGGTGCCGCGAAAGCTGGTCTGGCCAAGCTCGTCGCCGGCGGGATCAATCCGGGAACTGAAAGCGTGATCGATCACCAGATGAATACCTTGGAACAGATCCTTCTGGCCAAGAAAGAGCGGATCATGAACGCCGAGGAGCGGATCGATCGAAGCCACGAGGTGATCTGCGAAGCCAATTGACGCCCAGGTCGACCTGCTGATCTCCAAGACCGCATACCCCTGCAAGCACCTGTTCCAGATCGGCGCGGTGTTCATCAATGGCGATCGCGATGGGCTCGTATTGCTCCTACAAACGCTTCGACCACATTGACCTGGCCACCAAGAAGCGGACGGATCCGATGCCGGCGTATTTCTCCAGGCGCGAACGGGTGACCGGCAGTTCCAATGCCCCTACTACCGCACGCGTTGCATGTGTCCCACAGCACCTCCTCTTTCCGCACCATGGCTTTTATTGTAATGCGCAATGGTTTTACTTAAGACCAACTGGCCAATTCCATATCGCTACGTTCTGGCCTCCTTCACCGCCCTTTGGTTGGGAAACTGGAACTCCGCCAACGCACAAGTGCAGCAAACCGAAGTTGTCATTGACGCAATAAACACTTTCGAAAACGGATCGACGAACAGCCCTTTCGACCCAACACAATTCCACGTCGTTCGCCCCGACACCTTGTTCCCCGCACGCTACAGCGGTGGCCGTACCGCTGGGCTGGTGAAGCTCACCGAAGAGGACCGCGCATCTTATTTGCAACGCTATGCCGGACGTTTCAGCGGTGCCGAACTCTTCTTCTTCGCCGAGCTGCGCGCTCAGCCGCACATGCACGAGATCACCATCCTCTGCACGCACAACGATGACAACGATGTGCTGTGGCTAAGCTATGACCAAGATAACCGGTTGAACGGGATCGATACGCTGGTTTCCAGCTATGGCGATGGCCAGTTCACCACGCAGGAATATGCTTACTGGGAACCTTCGGGCAGTTTCACACCCTTGCGAAAACCACGCACGAAACCTATCGCGACGGGGAACGATACGGGCTTACCGATGACACCTTGCTCTCTACGAAAAACGACTGGAGGGCATCATGTACATCCCGGACGAGGGCGGCGAGCCGATTGAACGATACGAACTTGAACGCGCGCCACTGGACCTCACCCGGCATTGGATGACGAAGTTCCCGACGCAAGAACCGCAAGGTGCAACGCTTTTCACTTCGTTCCGCAAAGCCTGCGCACAAGCATGCTTTCCGCACGGCCATTGGTGACCTGAACGGCGACCAGGTGAACGACTATGTCTTCGCCTTGGAAGATGACAGCATCGCGGATCCCGAGAATAACCTCCGCGACCTGCAGATCGTGTTCACCACGTACAGCGGCTTTCAACAGAAACTCTACCTCCCCGACTTCTTCCCCGGCCGGTCCGCCGGTGGTTTCTTCGATCCGCTCGGCGAGGAGTGCTGCAGCGGCATCTTCATCAGCGGCGATACGTTGATCGTGGGGCTCTTCGGGGGCAGCGCGTGGCCATGGCAATCGCGGCGCTACTACCAATTTTCCGAAGTGAAGGACAACTTCTTCCTTGTCAAGGAGGAATCACGTTCCTACCACAGCCCCAGTGTGGACACGCAGGATGAGGAATTGGCGGACCTGGAGCTGCTGCTGAAGGATGGAAAGGAACTGGATGCCGAACAGCAGGAACGCCTCACCGAGCTGCGGAAGATGGTAGCGGACTACCAATGGGCCGTGGTGACGCACCCCATGGGTGAAATCCCCATTGAAGTGGGGGAATAGACGCTCGAAAGAGCGTCACATGCGGACAAACCCACTTGGCTTGCCCTCGCACGTCCCACCTACCTATATTCGTTGCGATGAAACACCTCCTATCCTTCGCAATTCTAGCATTCGCCTTCGCGCGTCCGCTTTTGGCGCAGCCGCCCACAACCACCAGCGACTGCGACGGCGCTATCCAGCTCTGCGGCGGGGTGTACACGGAATCATCAGCGCCCTTGGGAACGGGAAACGTTTTCGAGTTCACCGGGACCTGCAACCAGAACCTGGAGAGCGCAAGTCTGTGGTACACCTTCACCGTGCAAGATCCCGGCAACCTCAGCTTCGTGCTTGATCCCGCAAACGATTTCGACGACTATGACTGGGGATTGTTCAACATCACTGAAGAGGCTGCGCAGGCATCAACGCACAAGACGGCACTTCGCCGGAGGTAAACTGCAACTCATACGGAACGTTCTTCGGCAACGGACAGACCGGCATCTCCACCGCCAACGGGGAACGGGCACTTCGAACGGTCCCGGCGACATTAACGGACCTCCCTTCAACGCGGACCTTCCTGTGATAGTGGGACAGACCTACGCCTTGGTGGTAATGAACTGGACCGGCAGCCCGGACGGGTACAACATCGATTTCACCCAGAGCACGGCGTCCACCTACGATGTGCTCCCGCCATCACTGGTGTCGGTAACCCCGGATTGTTCCAACCAGAACTTCGAATTGGTGTTCAGCGAGCCGGTCGTCACCAGCACGGTAACCCCGGAGGATGCGACCCTCACCTCCCCTTCCGGAACTGTCTTATCCTTTAGTTCGGTGGTCCCCGGAAATGCCACCGCCCAAGCCCAAACAGGCTATAGCTTCGTTCTGGGCACTACCCCCACGGAAGGTGGCATGTACACACTTACCATCACATCCGCGGCGGGGAACGTGGAGGACCTGTGCGGCAACATCGTGGTCGACACCACATTCCAAGTGTCCATTACCGCACCATTCCTTTATGCGGTGGACATCGCAACCGCCTGCAACGGCACGGGCGGCAGTGTACAGGTCAACTACATGTCCGGGGGAACCGGCCCGTTCATTTATTACCTGAACGGCGCGACGATCGCAGGCGGCAGCGCAACAGGGCTCGTGCCCGGTGAATACGGCTTGCAGGTAGACGACGCCACCGGTTGCCACATATTCGAGTTGTTGGACATCCCGGACCATACCATCGAAGCGGTTATACCGGAAGATCAAGACAGCCTCTCCTGTTCGCATACCTCGATCACCATTGAAGGTGCGCAAGTGTTGCCTGAACAGCCCGTACAGATCCAATGGACCGCCGTGACAGCGGGCGGAACCGACACCAATTTCAGCAGCAGTCTAGCCCCGAGATCGCCCAGCCGGGCATCTACACAATGCTGATTACCGATGAGGCTACCGGCTGCTCGGATGAAGCTTCGGTGGTGATCCTCACCACCTCGATAACCAACGTGGACCTGGGCACGTTACTACTGCCCAATGTGGTTTCCCCAAACGGTGACGGCCATAACGACGTTTGGCGTCCGTACCTGCCTACCGATCCCTCCAGGGACATCACCTCACTTTTCGACACGTTCGACTTGAACATATTTGATCGCTGGGGACAGCTCGTATGAAACCGGCAACGGCGGGCAGCGTTCTTGGCGCGCACAGGACGTGGCTGAAGGAACCTACTTCTACAAGGTGGCCTTCCGGTCGGAATGCGGGACGGTGATCGACAAGGAATTGAGCGGTTCCATTACGGTGTTGCGTTGATACGGGCGCGTGTCCGGACATTCCGGATTTCGACCCTTGCGGAGAATAGCCTTCTTAATCTCCGCAACATTTGCGGAGATTAAGACCTTTACACCGTGAACGCCTACCCCAAAGCTTATCTCTATCGCCGTATCGTGAAGGCCAAGCTCTTCATCGATGCGCACTTCGCGGAGCCGATCGACGTGGACGCGATCAGCAACAAGGCCGCGTTCTCCAAATTCCACTTCATCCGTTTGTTCAAGCAGGTCTATGGTGCAACACCACGGGCCTACCTCTCCAAACTTCGGCTCGACCGCGCAAAACTGTTGTTGGATGAGGGCACGCCGGTCTCCGATGCGTGCAATGCCGCCGGTTTTCAGAGCCTCTCCACTTTCAGCCGTTCGTTCAAGCGGCGCATGGGTTCGTCGCCTTCGAGTTACCGGGAAACCCGCGCACAACGCACCCGCAGCATGGTGGCGCAGCCCATGGCGTTCATCCCACCGTGTTACGCGCTCTGGTCGGGCTGGACGGAATTGAGCAATCCGGGATAAGTGCCAACGCCGCACGCCATGTTCCTTTGTGACCATGGACGTACGCATCACCCACATCACCGTATTCGTGCTGGATCAAGACAGCGCGCTGGAATTCTATGTGAAAAAGCTCGGCTTCAAAAAGCACACGGACATGCCCATGCACGGGGCGCGCGTTGGCTAACGGTAACGCCGCCAGAACAACCGGAATTGGAGATCGCATTGATGCCCGCCGCCCCCTTCGGGATATGGAACGCTGCGAACGCCGCCACCATGCGCGACCTGGTAAAGCAAGGCCTGTTCGGCTTCGCGGCCATGAAGTGCAAGGACGTGCGCGCGACCTACGAAGAGCTGCACGCCAAGGGCGTGGAGTTCGCCATGCCGCCCACACAACAGCCATTCGGAATGCTCGCCGTTTTCAAAGACGATAGTGGCAACTCTCGTTCAGCCTGTCGGAATTCGAACCAAAGAAAGGCCGGTGAAATTCCTTGTCGCATTTCACACTTCAACAACACAATAAAAATGACGAAGCGAAACAAAATCATCTACTTCGCCACAGGATGGCGGCATTGGGCATGATCGCCACGGGCATGCTGCAACTGTTGCATGCCGAAGCCGAAGGCGCTTTAGCACCTCCGGGCGTTTTCGGCATCAAGCACCTGGGCTTCCCAGTTTACTTGCTTACGCTCTTGGGCATCTGGAAGCTGTTAGGCGCTTTGGCCCTGTTGGTCCCGAGGTTTCCATTGCTGAAGGAATGGGCGTATGCCGGATTTTTCTTTCTGATGAGCGGGGCGGTCTTCTCTCACATCGCCATGAATGACCCGCTCGTTGAATTAATTCCGGGGTTGCTTTTGTTGGTCCTCACCGTGGTGTCGTGGTATTTTAGACCCGCGGAGCGAAGGCTCATTCCAGTTAACTGAAGCAAGACGAAGATGAACCCAAAGGTGGATTGGTATTTCGAAAAAGACTCGCAATGGCAGGAGGAATTCAACGCGTTACGCAAGATCGCGTTGAGCGGCCTTGATGAGGAACTGAAGTGGGGCCACCCTGCTACACTTTGAATGGAAAGAACATAGTGCTGATGCATGGCTTCAAGGAATACTGCGCGCTGCTGTTCCACAAAGGCGCCTTGCTGAAGGATGATGCGAACATTCTCGTGCAACAGACGGAAAACGTGCAAGGTGCGCGACAGATCCGCTTTACAAGTTTGAAGGAGATCAAGAAGCTGGCGCCGGTGTTGAAGGCTTACATCCACAACGCTATCGCGGTGGAAAAGCCGGAACGAAGGTGCCGATGAAGAAAACTGCGGCCTTCGACATGCCCGAGGAATTCGCCAAGCACTGAAGGAAATGCCGGAGTTGAAGAAAGCGTTCACGCGCTTACGCCGGGACGACAGCGGGGATACCTGCTGCACTTTTCCTCCGCCAAGCAGGCGAAGACGCGCATGGCACGCGTGGAGAAGAACGTAGACAGGATTTTGGAAGGGATGGGGTTGGATGATTGAGGAGGCGACACGGATCTGGATAATCGGAGCGAATACCAGTAAATCATGTCCACGTCCCCAAAATTTGGATTACATGAAAAACCCAGCGCTACTTCGCAAAGTCATGCTACTGATCGCCGGCATCACGATCTCCTGCACAGCTTCGGCTTATCTGGGCCTCCAGTCTGGAAACACGGCCCGTGCTGCTTCCGTATTTTTCGCGGGGCTGGCTTTTCGATCTTGTTCTGGTCCAAGATGCCAAAGAAAGCGAGCTGAGCAACTTTTGGATCTTCAGCGCACAGGAAGGTGAACGGTCGCCTACGCTTTCTTCACAAATTCGCTCTTCAACGCCATTGCGCCAAAACCTTCGATCCTGCAATCGATGTTGTGGTCACCATCCACCAGCCTGATGTTCTTCACCTTGGTACCGGCCTTCAGCGCCTTGGGCGCGCCTTTTACCGAAAGGTCCTTGGCCATTACCACATCGTCGCCGTCGTGCAGGATATTGCCGTTGGCGTCCTTCACTACAAGGCCGGTTTCCTCAGCAGCTACTTCTTCCGGGTTCCATTCGTGGCCGCATTCGGGACACATCAGGCTTTGGCCGGTGGGATAGCGAAGGCGGATTTGCAAACGGGACAAGGGGCTGTGGTGCTCATGGTAGGAACGGAATAATGCGACGAAGCTATCCTTTCCGTTCGTCTTGCACCAAGTCTTTGCGCCTTCCGCCGTTGCGCTGCATATTTGTGGACATCCACAATTGAACGCTCATGCCGCCCATTACCATCAACACGCGCATTGCGAAACCGGTACAATTGGTTTGGAACTGCTGGACCAAGCCCGAACACATCATGAAATGGAACGCGGCAAGCGACGACTGGCATTGCCCGCAGGCGGAGAACGACCTGCGCGTGGGAGGTGCCTTCTCCTCCACGATGGCGGCGCGCGACGGCAGTTTCAGCTTCGACTTCCGGGGGGTGTACACGGCTGTCGAACTGACTTAAGCGCATCGCCTACACCTTGGAAGATGGCCGCAACGTGGAGGTGCTCTTCATCCCCGATGGCAATGGAACCACCGTAAAGCAGACCTTCGACCCGGAGAAGGAAAATCCGGAGGAGATGCAGCGCGGCGGATGGCAAGCCGATCTTGGACCGGTTCAAGGCTTACGCCGAGGCGCAGAATTGATGGAACGCCTTGCCCTTACTGACCAATTGGCCTGCCACGGTGATGTGTTCCGTTCGTTACTTTCCGGCCTCTCCCCTGCCGAATTTCGCTGGAAGCCTTCGCCTGAAAAATGGTGCGCGCTGGAGGTCATCTGCCACCTGCACGATGAAGAACGCGAGGATTTCCGTGCGCGCTTGATGCTTGTGCTGGGATCGCCGGAGGTGCCATGGCCGAAGATCGATCCGGCAGCATGGGTAACAGAGCGCAAGTACGTGGAACAGGACTTTAACACGGTACTCGACCAATTCCTGAAGGAACGCTCGCGCTCCGTGGCATGGCTCCGGGGATTGACGGATCCGCCGTGGAGAAACGCATACATGCATCCGAAGGTGGGCCCGGTAAGCTGCGACCTGCTGCTGACAAACTGGGTGGCACACGACCTCCACCACATCCGGCAGCTGGTGAATTTGCGCTATGCCTACCTTGCAGCAAACACCAAGGTTCCTTTGGATTACGCGGGAACTTGGTGAAACCAAACACATTCACCACCATGAATCCCATTCTCCGCAACATCCTCGCTGCGATCGTCGGCATCGTCGTCGGCGGCATCGTAAATATAACGGTTCATCCTCGGCGGAAAATTCTTCCACCACCGGCCGGCGGACGTGAACGACATCGCCAGCATCAATGCGCACATCCGGGAATACTCGGTGTTGCAGCTCTTAGCGCCCTTCATCGCTCATGCTGCGGGCGTGCTTGTGGGAGCCTTCCTCACGGCGAAGCTGGCAGCCACCCGGCACTTGGCCATGGCCATGGTCATCGGTGCCGTCTTTTTGCTCGGCGGCATCATGGCGGTAACCATGGTCCCCAACGCCCCGTGTGGTTCAGCGCATTGGACCTTGTAGTTGCCTACTTGCCGATGGCATGGTTAGGCCCTCGCTTGGCGATGATGCGCTCCTGATCGCCCTCACTTTCCCGCAGGCGGATAAAGCACCTCAAAGCCTTGTACACCGCCCGTGCAGCAAGGTGGCGCGGTCTCCTCCGGAAGTATTCGTACCAACATTCCAACGATGGCTTTCCGTATTTCTTTGAACGCGCTCACCACTTCTGGCCCACCTGCTTTTTCATCATGCCTTCGTTGCCGGCGGAAGCGATGAAGACGCGCTTGTGCAGATTTTTGTTTGCCTTCACCCATGCTTCAGCACCCGCAGCAATGGCACCATCATTCCACCATAGACTGGGGCCGATCAGCATGTAGTCATCGAAGAGTTCCGGCTTCGTTAAGAGCACTTCCGCCGCTAACAGCCCACCCAACGATTGGCCGATCAGCGTGCGATGGCCTGATGTGCGGTAGTGCTTGCACCATCGGCTCAACTTCCTTTTCCAAGTAGCTGATGAACGCTGCGTGGAACCGCCGCAGGCGTAAAGATACCTTGTCGCTGTCGCTTTGAGTTGCCCCGGTGAAATCGTGGTAGCGCGACTTGCCGTTGTTGGCGATACCCACCACGATGCTCTTTGGAAGCAGGTCGTACATGTTCATGAACTGCGCCAAGCCTGCGATGTGCGGGAAGTCCTCGTTGGCCGTGCCGTCCAGCACATAGATCACGGGGTAGCTTAACGTGCTATCGGCATAGCCGTCCGGCAGGTACACGTTCAGCACGCGCTCTTGGTCGAGCACTTCAGAATGGAACGTGAGCACATCGCCGAGAACGAACGG
>JADJVC010000033.1 GCA_016710685.1 Flavobacteriales bacterium
AGTTGGTTGTCCATTTTTCCAACTGACACACTTTTTTGAACACCCTCTTGCTCGACATGACAACACTGTGTCGCATCCAAGCAATTGAATAGCGGACTTCCATATCCACCTTACAGCACATTATCTTTCCCTTACCAAACCCGTTCCCATGGACCGCAAACGATTCCTTCTCACCTCCTTGGCCACCGGTGCGTTGGCCTTTATCGCCAAGGGCGCGCGCACGGTGGTTCCGTTGACCAAGGGCTACAAAGTGGCCTCCGGGGAAACGCGCACCGGCGAGCATTTTAAGATGAGGGGCGTAACGGCGAACACGCTCGATATGAAAGTGGGCAGCGCCGATACCGATGGCGGCATGGCGGTGTTCGAGCAGATCGGGGAGAGCCGCTATGGAGGTCCGCCGTTGCACATCCATCCGCAGCAGGACGAGTTCTTCCACGTGCTGGAAGGGGAGTACCGCTTCCAGGTCGGCGACCAACGCTTCATGGGCAGCACCGGCGACTTGATCTTCTTGCCGCGCGGTGTGCCGCATGCCTTCATCCAGCTCAGCGAACCAGCACGGATGTTGGTGGTGTACCAGCCCGCCGGTGATATGGAGGGCTTCTTCCGCGAGACCGCAACGTGGACGGCGCCTCCTGCGAAAGATGAAGTGGCCCGCGTTTTCGCTGCACACGGCATGGAGGTGGTGGGTCCGCCGCTGACGCCGGAGTGAGGATCTTCGAGGTGCCCTTCATTCTAAACCGGGACCTCCGTCCGTATAGCGTCGTTGGATATCTTTCCGACGCACAAATGTCCACCGCCTAACGCGTCCACATCATCGAGCTAAGCAGGAAGGACTTCACTGAAGATCGCAAATTCCGTGAGTGTGGCAACAATTGCTGGTAAACTAGATTTTGCCGCTATTTCGTCTTGCTGTAAGGCGGGATCTGCGCGGCATAGCTGTGTTTACGCCGAAAGATCCCAACGCAGCAGGAAGGCGAAAGAGGGGTGAAAATGGTATACTTACTTGGTGGTTGTTACCTCAGGCGGACCCGCAGTTCAACGGCGTACAACAATGCCTCTACGTTGGCCTGACCAGCCAGCCGCTGAAAGAGCCTCACCGTTATGCGACTATGCAACAGCGGCCCCTGTAAGCCGTTCGGGCCGCAGCGTTCAGTGCTTCACTCGGTTCACCGTGCGGGCGCGCTTTCCCTTGTTCGCGGCCACGCGTTCGGTCTGCGCTCCGTTATCGAAAGAGGTATGGCCGGGCAAGGGCACCTTGGTATCCGGCGTGGGGTCGAAGCGCGCATCCGGGCGTTCGGACAAGGGCTTTGTACGGCCTTCCGAAGCGGATGGGGCGGCGGGGGCTTTAATGGCAGCGACTTGCGAGCTGGCCTTTGTTTTGGCAGCAGGCTTTTGGTGACGTCTTGCCGCCGGTCGTTTTTTTCGGAGCGGGCCTTGGGAGCGGCCACGCGCTTCGTCGCCTTCTTTTTAGGCGCGGCTTTAACTGCGGTGCCCTTCTTCGCAACGGTCTTCTTGGGCGCTGCTTTTATAGCTGCGGGGTGCCCTTCTTCGCGATGCCCTTTTTCGGCGCTGCCTTTTTTGCTGTGCCGCGGGTCACCGCTTTTTTTGCGGAAGCGGCTTTCTTGGGTGCCGCTTTGGCAACGGCGTTCTTTTTCGGCGCTGCTTTTTTCGAAGGTGCCTTTTTGGCCACGGTCTTCTTGGCGACGGCGCTGCTACGAGCGGCCCCTTTCTTCACCGGTTTTTGGATGGACTTCTTCATGGTGCTGGTTTTCTTAGCGCACCGCGAAGGGCGTGCCACTGGGAGTGAAGACCGGAAACGCCCGTCAGGCGTGGAGATCCGCTCCACCTGCGTGTATCACCACCGTGGAATCCGATGCCCATGTTGGGTAGGACGGATGGCGGATGCGAACGACGCGGCATGTGCACCGGCCTATTGTATATTCTAACCTCGGCACTCCCGTCCGTATAGCGTCGTTGAATATATTTCCGCTGTACACCATGCCCACCGCCTACCGCGTCTACGTCATCGAGCTAAGCCGGAAGGTCTTCACCGAGGACCGCAAATTCCGCGAGGCGAACCCGCAGTTCAACGGCGTGCAGCAATGCTTGTACGTGGGCATGACGAGCAAGACGCCGCAGGAGCGTTTCAAGCAGCACAAGACGGGCTATCGCAATGCGAAGGGGCACGATCTTTCCGCTGCCATCGTAAAAAAGTACGGGCTGTATTTGCGGCCGAGCTTGTACCAGGACATCGGGCCCATGAGCCGGGAAGAAGCGTTGGCGGTGGAGAAAGGACTAACCCTGGAGTTGCGCGGGAAAGGTTACGCAGTTTGGTCCAACTGAGGGGGCTATTAACCGCCAAGACGCTGAGAACGCCAAGAAATTTGCAATACGGCCAAGAAATTTGGTCCCCGATATCGCAGCCTTAGGAGCTTTTTGACTTGGCGAGCTTTGCGTCTTGGCGGTCAAACTTAGGAGACATTATCTCAGGCTCATGGCATTCCTCCCTAATTTTCACCCACCTACCAAGACCCTCCATGCTCCGCATCACCTCCCTCGCGTTCCTCTTTGCTTTTGCCATCGGCTCCTACGCACAAGGCCAAACCTGCACCTCCACTATTGAAAGCGTGGAGCAGCAGGTGGGCGAAACCGTTGTGTTCTGTGGAACGCCATCGCAGGTGCGGGCTTCCGGCAAGGATGGCAGCGGCCCGGTCTACTTGAACTTCGGTGGCAACTATCCCGACAATGTTTTTTCCGTGGTGATCTTCAGCGACGTGGCCGGAACGGATCGCGATGCGTTATTGAAGCAGTTCACCGGCAAAAAAGTGCGCGTAAAAGGCACCGTGAAAGAGCACAACGGCAAGGCCGAGATCATCCTCAGATCACTGGCGGATATTGAAGTGGAGTAGGGGTTATCCCTCGGCGAGCGCGGCTTCCACCTCTTCGCTCATCTCCATGTTGTGGTACACCGTGTTCACGTCCTCGTCCTCGTCCAGCAGGTCGATCAGCTTCATCACATTGCGTGCCGTGTCCAGGTCCACGGGATGCGTGCTGAGCGGAAAGCGCTTCAGCTCGGCCAGCTTGGTTTCGATGTGCAGCTCGTCCAGCTTGTGTTGCAGCGCACCGAATTCGGTGTAAGGCGCTAAAATGATGAAGCCTTCTTCGTCGTGGATCACGTCCTCGGCACCGGCATCGATGCAGGCCATTTCCGAACTCATCCGTGTCCATTCCTTTCAGTGCGGCCTCCTCGATGATGAACTCCGCCTTGCGATCGAACACATGCGCGAGCGAGCCCAAGGTGCCGAGCGTTCCATCGCACTTGTTGAAGAAGCTCCGGACGTTGGCCACGGTGCGCGTGGTATTGTTCGTTGCGGTCTCCACGAAGATGGCCACGCCGCCCGGCGCGTAGCCTTCGTAGTTCATTTCGGCAAAGTCGGCCTCGTTGCCACCAGCGGCTTTTTTGATCGCGCGATCAATGATGTCCTTCGGCATGTTCATGCCCTTGGCGTTCTGGATCGCCATCTTCAACCTATGGTTGGAATCCGGGCTTGGTCCACCGGCCTTAACGGCCATGGCGATCTCCTTGCCAATGCGGGAAAAAAGCTTGCTGAGCTTAGCGTTACGTGCGAAGATGCGGTGCTTGCGTTTTTCAAATACTCGGCCCATGTTGTTGGTTCACTCATTGTCTTTCGCCAAAGGCGAAGACACTGAGCAGTTGATTTAGTGCAGTGAATTAGTTCCGTAAACCTAATGCATTACGCGCCGCTAAAATAGGCAGGGTCGCCGCAAGCGACGACCCTGCAAGGCATGAGCGAACAATTTCCCCTCGTTCCTCTCAGCCATCATCCTCTTATTGTCTCCCGCCAAAGGCGGGGACCCTGAGCGTCCCGATCTTCAATTGAACCCGATCAACGTGATGCCGACGTTCAGCGCGTTCAGTGTTGGCGCGGTGCCTTCCTCGAACATGGGCGTGAGCGCATATTCGGCGAAGAGGTTGAGGCCGTTGATGCCGATCTGGGCGCGGGCCGCCAAGCGATAGTTCAGCAGATTGTAGTCATCCTTGCTGCGCTGCTTCACGTTGTGGCCACCCTCGCTGTACTTCTGCTTGTACATGGTGTCGAAGTACCAGCTGCCCACCACACCAGCGGCAAGATGGAAGTTGTTCTTCCGGCTGAAGGACCAGTCGGGTTTTCCTTCCAGTTCCCCCGCGTTCGAGGGCAACTTGGCGCGGTTGCTGTTGAACTCCAGCATCAGCGGCACACGAATTCCGAGCTGGCGCAGCTTGTTCTTCCGCAGGTCCGGGCTGTCCATGGCCACCGCGTAGGTGCTGTCACTGTTGAACTGCAGTGTATTGTTCTCGCTGAGCTTGTAATTGAGGAACTCGAGGCCCAGGCCTGTGAAGAGGCCGATGTGGTTGGTTCCGAACTCGAATTTGCGCTCCATGAAGTTAATGGCGAAAAAGCGGCTGCGCGCATTGTTAAGCTGCAAGGGTCCGCTCTCCGGACCGTCACCGATTCGGCCATCGGTGGTCACGAAGCTGTTCATACCGAGTTCCAGACCGGTCCAGTAACAGAAGAGGTTCCTGCGTTTGTTCTTCAACGCGGCCAACTTTTCCTCGAACGTTTTGGTGGTATCGTAGCCGTTGCGCGGCGTGGTGATGATGCGGACGAGCCTGCGCTTGGAGGTGATGCGGATGGTGTCGCCTTTTTGGACCGCGTTCGTGTCCGTGCTCTGCACTTGCACCTTCATGCCGTTGGAGCCGGCGCTAAGCGTCAGGGAGTGCCGGTCGGGCTGAATATCCGAGTTGTTCTGCGGAATGCTGTCCTGCTGGGCCATGCCTGCGAAGGGGAGCAGCAGCAGGGAAAAGAAGATCGGGGCTTTCATCTTTGGTTGGTTTGAGAGTAGGACGGCGGGCTTGCCGGTTTGTTACAGCTACCGGGCCGTAGGCCGGAAAAAAGCTGAAAACCCTTTGGCCGAAAGGTCAAAGGGTTTCAGTGGGGATACCGGGTACCAACTTCATTCAGGCCGGAAGTTGAACCGTACGTGGAAGTTTTCCAAAGCCCGGAAGGGTTCGCACCCACCTGGATGCGGGCCAGCTTGCGTATCACGTAATTGCGCAGTTCGTCGTTCTCCGATCCGAGGACACCACCACCACGCGGCCCTCGGTGTTCACCACGTAAGCGATGTCCACCGTACCGTACATGGCCTCAGCATCACCGGAAAGCGGGAAGATCACAAAGCGGTCGATCTGGTGTTTCACGGCGCGCTCCATTTCAATGTTGCTGGCGGCGGGAAAGATGAATTTGGGTTCGCCTTCGGATGCGGCACGCATGCCTGAAGCGGCGAGCAGAAGACAGAAGGCGAAAGCGGAACGGGTGATCATGGTTTTCATGGCGGTGGTTTTAGGCAGGTGGCCGTTGGTTGTTTGTAATGGGACAGCATGCACCGCATAAATGTTACAGACCGCGGCTTCAAAATGGACGAACGGTAAAATGGGGTTGTTGGGCGGAGAAGAGGGCTATCGCCAACCATGCTCCGCCGAAGCGGCTACGCCCAGACGAGGACGCTAAAGCGCAAAGAAGAATATGTCTGATTGGACCGCAACGCGCGCAACGGACGCAACGGAATACGTGCAACGCGGGAGAATTCAGTTGCTCCAAAGTCGTTGCGCTCTTTGCGAGCGTTGCGGTAGAAATGCTCTGCGTGCGATTCGTATCGAACCTCCACGCTCTCTGAGCTTAGCTTTTTTCTTGGCGGTAATAGCTCACCGGCCGCGGCTAGCGCTAATCGACAAGTTCCGGCCCAAGCGCACTTGGAAGCGTTCACTGCCGGCGTTGCGCTCCACCTTCACGCCACCTTGTCCTCCGGTCAATGCGCCCACGGCCTTGTCTGCAAATGCCAGTGCGTCGTGGCCGTCCAGTACGGACTTGCGTTGTGGGGTTTCCAGCACATCGCCGCGCACGGTGTTGGCCAGGAATGCGCCGAGTGTTTGGTCGGTGCCGCGCGTGTCGGCAAAGGCCATTGGCTCATTTTCTTCAGGCGTTGCAGCGTTTGCGGCAGGTGTTTCCGGATTTGGGGCAGCAGGCTTTTGGGCGAGACTAGGTTCTTCGGGCTGCAGGGCATGCGGCGGTATTTCCGGCATCGGCAGGTGCTGGCTGCGCTTTAGGGGCTTCAGGCTTTTGGGCGAGCGTGGGCTCTTCCTGCTGCGGCGCATTGGGCAATGGTTTTAATTCCGGCTTCGGCTCAGGACGGGTATTCGGCACGTTCGGCTTCTGGGCGGGCGTAAGCGCTCCCGGTTGAACGGCGTTCCCCGTCTCCGCAGGGTCACTCGAAGAGGACCCGGCGGTTACGAGATCGGGATTTTCCTTCACCGTTTCCGTTGGAAAGGGCTTTTCCACACGGGCTACCTCCTGCCGTGTTTCCGGTTTTTCACGCAGCATCCACCAGCCCATGCCCAGCAACAGCGCAATGCTCGCGGCTGCTGCGAGCCGGGGCCACAACACCACAACGCGGCCTTCGCGTTTTTTCAACTGCTCCTTTCCGGAGAATACGATCGGAGGCCGTGGTGCGTGTGGCGGCAACGAGCAATTTTCGCGGCGCGCCTTGGCATGTTCCCGCCTGCGTACCGTTCAGCGCGGCTGTTGTTCCGCGCTCAGGTCGCTTTCCAGCTCCGCGATCAGAAAGTCCGTCAAGCGGTGCGCGTACAGGCATTCCCTTTCGGCGGGAAATAGCGTTCAATCGTTCCTTTTCAACGAAAATAGCATCTGCCGGCAACCGCCAATGCCATCAATGCCGCTTGGCGCTCGGTTTCGGATGTTCAGCGCGCTCCGGTTGCTTAAGCTGCTCGGCGTCCAAGTCCTTTTCAAACGCGCCCCAAGAAATCATCCAAGCGTAGCATCCGGTTCGCCGGTGGGCGGATAGGCTTTCCGCAGCATGTCCTTCACCGGGAAATGAAGCTCGTCGCCGTCAATGTTGGGCAGTTGGCCCAAGTCGACCGGCAACTCCGGATGCTCCGCGAGGAAGAAAGCATCCAGCAAACGCTTCCTGCGCAGCGGAAAGCCGACCCTCATGCGGTCCAGCAACCAAGCTTCGTAGTGTCCTTGTCCAGTTTCATAGCACGTTCCAAGCTGCCGATGTAGTCCTTCAATGCAGTGCGGCCGCGGTAGATGTACACCTTCACCTGCGTTACGTTCAGTTGTGTCAATTCAGCGATCTCCAACTGTATCCTTCCAGGGTCGCGCAGCACCACGCTGCGTTGCACTTCGGGCAGCGTTGCCAAGGCGGCGTTCAGCACTTCCTTCAAGTCGGGCTGGGTTTGGCTGCTCCATTGCATGTTGGTGTGTTTGGCCTCCATGCGCGTGCTGCGCGATCCTTTTCGCACCTCATCACCGCGATGTGGTGCGCCGTGGTGAAGAGAGCTTTGGCCTTTGCGCCTCACGTCGTCCACCTTCTGCCCAGCCGCGCAAAGCTTTCCTGAACCACGTCCTTGGCCAGGTCCGTGTCGCGGAGGTGCTTCACCGCGAAACGGTAAATGCCGTCCGCATGCTGGTCCACTGCGCTGTTGTAGTCGGTGAGGTTCACGGGGGAAGCGTGTTTCTTACGGGTAGGACGGCCAAGTGAAGCGAAAGTTACAGCAATCGAGTTCGGGTTTTTCCGGGGAAGTTGACCGAGCGTCCGTAGGTTTCGGAAATTGGTAGCTTTCGCTTTCACAGGCAGCATGTCCACCTGTTTGAACGTCTTACATAAAAACCGCGCAATGCCCCGTATTTACCGACTTGCACCGTGCTCTTGAGTTTGCTTTTTTCAGTAACAACGCAAAGCGCAGACCTATTTCTACGTTGGCGACATCAGCGTTTATCCCGGCACTCCCACGGACCAGCGGAGTGGTGGAAGTGCAGTTATTCCGGCAACTTGTCCAACACGGGGTCCTATGTCACATCGGTCACTGCGGATGTTACGGGCTTCGATGTGTCGATAACGGTGGAGCGGCAGCAACGGGTGGCCTCAGCGTGTTGGTGCCGCATTTGGAATCGGTCTTCACCGGTCCGCTTCCGGCAGGAACATGCACCATCACTATCGGCGGCACCTGGGGTGCTTGACTCGGCGCCCGGTTCGCAACACGCCTTCACGGTAACGGGCAGTGGGGCCAGGCATGCGATTCGTTAATCCTTGCCAATGTTCAATGGACGCCGTTCAGCGATTCGTTGCTCACCGTTCATGTGTTCAACTCCACGAGCACTTTGTTCGATTATCCGGGCTTCATTTGCTGGATGGAGATGGGACACCTTGGCGCAGGAGGTGTGAATTATTTCGGCACTGGCTTTGAGACCTGGCGCAGCTGTCGAAAGTAAGTCCTGGAACCGGGTTGCCAACCGGAACTTTCAACGGCACCTTGGAGTTATGGACCGGTTTTAGGGGGACCTCGCTGCAGCTGGGAGTTGCCAGTTACCCTTTGCCCGGATGAGCTTAGCGGTGCGTCGTGCCGTTCACCAAAATTACGGAGCGGACTTTTCGCTAGGCGATTTCCAAGACGACATTCGTTCCAACGGTATGTCCGTGGCAAGCGGAATGCTCACCTTGACCCGCGGAAGAACGGTTTTGCCAGTGACACGGTTCGCCTGCCACACCGCAACTATGAAATTGAACTCACGGCGGAACAACCATCCACGGGTGGCCAAGCGTTTTTCGGGGTAGGCAGCGATGAATTGGCCCCAAGGCCCCAACGTGCAAGTGGACTATGACACACCGGCCACAATGCCGTTCACATTCTTCGGCCCGTGCATTGATATTGCGCAGGGCATCACCACTCCCCTCGGAAAATGGACTGACAGAACGCAGTCCGAAGGCCAGCTCCGGTTGCAACGCGCGGATGGCCTAGCGATCGGGTTGGTGCAAGTTTCGATACGCAGGGCCGCACGGTTCATGCAACACGCGATGCCCAACGCGAATGCAAGATCACGACCGGCGAATGGCCGTGGCTGGCATCTCATCCTGCGCGCTACGAACGGAACGAAAACGGAAACGGTGCCGTGTGTACGTGCAGATCGCTAAACGGGCGGCTCACCTGGTGATGCTCACCATCGGTCGGCTGCTCAAGTCGTGCAAAACCTCTTCCTGTTTGTCCGGGTTGAATTGCGGCAAACCGCCGAGCATCGCGTGCTTCGCTAACACGTTCGCTTCGATCAAAGGCGAAACGTCCTCACCGCGCCGCAAGGCGGAAAGCAGGTCTTTTTCCTCGCGTGCGAAGAGGCATTGCGCATTTTGCTTCCCGCCGTAAGGCTAAGCCTGTACAAGTGCCGTAGAAAGGTTCTGTCACCGTACTGATCCCGCGAAGGTGCCCAGCCAGCCTTTCACGCGGTAGGATTTCGCCGTGCTGTGCGGATCATCGTTGAGTTTTTCGATGGCGTGCGTACTGCCGATACGGCCCAACATTTCGCTGTACGTATACACGCGATCACGGCCCCACTTGTTGCCAGCGAAGGGCATGAATTCGATGAAGCGCACATGCACCGGCCGGTCGCGGGTGAGTTCCACGAAGCGCAACAGTTCATCGTCGTTCACGCCGCGCATACCACCATGTTCAGCTTCACATGCAGCCGCGGTCGATGCGCCTGTTCGATGTTCGCCGCACGCGCTCGTGGCCATCACCGCGGCGACTTAGTGTGCGGAAGCGTTCGGCATCGAAGTGTCCAAACTGATGTTGAGGCTTTTCAATCCTGCGGCCATCAGTTCGTCCAAAAGAGGTGCAGGCGCATGGCATTCGTCGTCAATCCGAGCTTCACCGGCAGTTGGGCCATGTCGCGACGATGTCCACCACGTCGGCCGCATCAAGGGTTCCCCGCCGGTAAGCCGGATCTTGAAGACATGCCGTACGCTCCGTGAAGAGCCGCGCCAGCGTTATGCGATCTCTTCGCGCGTCATCAGTTCTTCACGCCTTATAGAAAGTTGGTCTTCCGGCATGCAGTAGGTGCAGCGCAGGTCGCATTGTCCACTATGCTGATGCGCAGGCTGCGGTGGGTGCGGGAATGGCGGTCAGTGAGTTCCACGCCAAGCTATGAAGCACGGCATGGGGACCGGGAACGGCATGGAACACATCGTCCGGTCAAGGAAGCGAATAGGCCAGACAACGTTTGTTGATGCCGATGCGGGTTTTGGGTAGTTACGTTTTCCAAGAACCCTTAGAACACGGATGCCATGAAAGCCCTGCTGCTCCCGTTATTGGCACTCCTGACCACTGTCGGCCGCTTCCATGGCACAGGTGCCTGAATGCACGCATTATCAGCGTGATTTCCTTCTGGAAGGTCCGGCAATGAAGCGGTGTCCGGGACATCACAACAACGCCGGCGTTATTGTGGTCGTTGGGTCCACTGAATCCGCTGGCGCCGAAGCATGCTGGGTTCCATTCGCCATGGTGGGACGGATGGCTGAAGTGATGGCGACTGATGATGAGGGCAACCTGCTTGGTCCACTGTGTGCTGGGCGGCAGCGGAACGGACGGATCTCTTCAACGTGGCGGAGATCCCGGTGGCGACTTACTGGTGGTCGGGAAACCAACAGCTAGACGGCGATCTGGCCGGGCCGCCATTCATCGAGGACCGACGGATGGGTATGCGCGTCTTCATCCGGACGCAGCCTGTATGGAGCAAGCGGGTCGGAGTTGCAGGCGGGTGGAGTGGCGTAAATGACTTGGCCGTAAGCGCGACGGATGCCGTTTTAGCCACGACCTGGATCCCGGGTATCCGGTCGACTTCAACGGGAACGTTCTTGCTACGAGTGAAAATTTCAGAGGAGAGCGCATCGTACTTGGGTGCAGACGGTTCCTACTTCCGGTGCAAAGGAATATTAGCAGGCGATGGGACCTGTCGCCCCTTTTTTGAGCGACGGAGAGCAGGAACTCCATCGATGAAAGCGGCGTGTTGAACGTGAATGCGGACGGCACCATCAATTGGGTGAACCGGCTCAAGACGACGAGCATTGCGTTCACCTCACACCATTGGCCGCCGTAGCCGACGGTTATTTGATCGTGGTTGATAGTTACAATGGCAGCGTGGCATTTGAAAGAACAGCACCCGTGCATGGTTTGTCCGATTGGTGGGTGGCCCGTTGGACCTTTCAGAAACATCATGTGGGACAAGGCATTCGGGAATGAAGGCAACGATTATGCGGTTTCCATCCTACCTAAACCGGATGGTGGGTTTTGAACATCGAAGGCAGGGTAGAAGACCGACCGGAACCGGGGCCGACAAATGATGTTACAGAGGCTTCGCGGGGCTTTGCGGACCGCGGGTGGTCCGGAACAGATGCCTTGGGCGGCAAAGTCTGGGATAAACGATGGGGCGGAGCGGGGAGGACAAACGGTGTAACATCGTTCGCACACCCACTGGCTATGCAATCGATGTTGCATCCAACTCGTCCTCATCCGCGGATCACCGTAGTTACAGTTTTGGAAATACGGATGTTTGGTGGTGTGCCATGGACCGGTGTGCTCCGGCCATTGGTACCCGGATGGCGATGGCGACGGTTTCGGGCTGCATGTGTGGCGGGGGTTGACGTATGTGAGCAACCGCTGGGCTATGCGGAGAATGACCTGGACTGTGATGACGCCGTGCCCAACGTATCCAACGTTTACCTCGGTGCCACGTGCAGCGATATGGACATATACACGTTGGCGTTCATCAACGAAGGTTGTCTTGCGCCCTTCACCATCGATCCGGCTCTATTGCGGCCTATGGAACTCTGGTTGTTGCTGACGAAGTTTCCCTGGGGACCATAACGTGGGAGGTGCGCGAGGTGAATGCACTGGCCTGGTCGTATCCGGCGGACGCTACCCCAACGCCCAACCGGGCGTGCGATGCCAGTTCGGTTCTGGTGCCGCCCGTAACCTGACCAGCGTTACCAATTGGCTTTTTCGATGAACATGCGGATGGCATTCCCGGGGGCTATACGTTGAGCGTGGACGGAAAGCCGGTGTTCATTGCCGACGGCAAATGTTATCAATTCAGCAGAACCGATACGGTCGCGGATTTTTCGACGTCCCCATGGGCACCACCAAGATGAAGAACAATTCCTGTGGTCGCGAAGATCTTGGGCTAACGGCGTGGTGCAGGCGAAGCCGAATGATGCAGTTTCGTTCCGCTACTCTTTGAATGAGCCGAGCACCGGTTACGAGTTCTGGGTGTTCGATGCACGGCGGGTATTCACTGAATATGATTCCAGAGCAATGCTTTCCCAGGTGCAGGAGGGCGATGGAAACCGGGCCAGCCAGTTGCGGTTATCGGCATTCGGCAACAACCCGTTACCGCGGGCGTACCAATTGAACATCCGCGTGCGCGCGGTTGGGCCGCAGGCTTCGGGAGCCCTTCGGCCCGGCCTGCACGCTCCCGGTGCTTCCGAAACACGCTGCCCATTACGCGCATGGAGGACAGACCGAAGAGAGCACGCCTGAGCTGCGGTAGTTCCGTTGGACGGCACGCACCAAACGCTGTGGGCTGTTCCACGTCACGGTGTGGATCTGTACGAATTCGAGTTCACCGATGTGCAAACGGACTATGAACACTCGGAACAGAGTGGAACACCTTCTGTGGTGATCGGTACCTGGACCGATGAGCCTTTGCTACCGTTGCACCTCTATGATGTGCGTGTGCGTTGCAGCATGAACGGAGGGCAGTCTTGGTGCCCTTGGGGCCAGGGTGCAAGATCGCCGCTGGCCAGGGCGTGTCTAAATCCGCCAAGGTGACGCAATGGGATTCCCCGTGTGTCAACCCTGCGCAAGACATGTTGCTTGGATCTCCATGCCAGGTGCAATCCGAGATGGAAGGTGAAGCGCGTTGAGGTCCGCGGACACCTTTGGCTGAACCCTGTGGGGAACCCCGTGGTCATTCGTGGACTGCTGTTCTGGGTGGACTTGCCGACATCAATGCCGGGTGGGGCTTACCGCATTACGCCATCAGCACGGCGAAGGCGGAACATCAGGTACAGTTCATGCTCGTTTAGGCCTTGAACGGTTTAGTGTGGAAGGGCTTCCTAACTTTCGCCACAATGCAGATTGTGGAGGCAACGTTAGGAAAGGGTACAACATGCCCAAGTATTGTTACGCGCATTTCCGAAACATTAGCGCGAGCATTACATCGCGAACCTCGAAACCGTTTTACGTTACTTTCGACCCTGGCGTACGAGGCATGGTAGCCGACCTGAACGCGGTATGGCCATCCACGCGGTTGCGTGTTGCTGGCTCTTGAAGGCAGACAACCAGCCGGTGTGGTCTGTTTGCGTCGGTTGGATGGCTTGCGAGATAAAACAGCTCTTCGTACCCGTGGCGCACCGCCGCAAAGGCATTGCGCAAGCACTGTGCGTAGCGCTCCTGAAATCCGCACGTAACCAAGGGCTACAAAGGTGATGCGCTTGGACACCGGCTTCTTCATGACGGAGTCGCAAGCACTCTATCACTGACTTGGATTTGCCTGCACATCTGTTTATCATCCGGTCCCGGATGACCTGAAAGACAAGCTGGTGTTCATGCAACTGAAA
>JADJVC010000034.1 GCA_016710685.1 Flavobacteriales bacterium
AAACCCTTTGGCCGAAAGGTCAAAGGGTTTCAGTGGGGATACCGGGTACCAACTTCATTCAGGCCGGAAGTTGAACCGTACGTGGGAAGTTTTCCAAAGCCCGGAAGGGTTCGCACCCACCGGGATGCGGGCCAGTTTGCGTATCACGTAATTGCGCAGTTCGTCGTTCTCCGATCCGAGGATACCACCACCACGCGGCCCTCGGTGTTTACCACATAAGCGATGTCCACCGTGCCGTAATATGGTCTTCATCACCGGAAAGCGGGAAGATCACAAAGCGGTCGATCCGGTGTTTCACGGCGCGCTCCATTTCAATGTTGCTGGCGGCGGGAAAGATGAATTTGGGTTCGCCTTCGGATGCGGCACGCATGCCGTCAGCGGCGAGCAGAAGACAGAAGGCGAAAGCGGACCAAACGATCATGGTTTTCATGGCGGTGTGTGGTTTTAGGCAGGTGGCCGTTGGTTGTTTGTAATGGGACAGCATGCACCGCATAAATGTTACAGACCGCGGCTTGAAAATGGACGAACGGTAAATGGGCTTGTTGGGCGGAGAAGAGGGCTACCACTAACCATGTTCCGCCGAAGCGGCTAAGCCCAGACGAGGATGCTAAAGCGCAATGAAGAATATGTCCGATCGGACCGCAACGCGGTAAAGTAACGGACGGAACGGAATACGTGCAACGCTGGAGAATTCAGTTGCTCCAAAGTCGTTGCGCCTCTTTGCGAGCGTTGCGGTAGACATTCTCCCCGCCTGACTGCCGAAGGCACACGTCCGCGGTTAGCCTTTCTAGGCGGTAAAACTCACCGGCCGCGGCCTGCACCGATCGATCAGTTCCGGCCTTCGCGCACTTGGAATCGTTCACTGCCGGCTGTTGCGCTCCACCTTCACGCCACCTTGTCCTCCGCCGGGTCAATGCGCCCACGGCCTTGTCTGCAAATGCCACCGCGTCGTTGCCGTCCAGTACGGACTTGCGTTGTGGGGTTTCCAGCACATCGCCGCGCACGGTGTTGGCCGTGAATGCGCCGAGTGTTTGGTCGGTGCTGCGCGTGTCGGCAAAGGCCATTGGCTCATTTTTCTTCAGGCGTTGCAGCGCGTTTGCGGTGCAGGTGTTTCCGGATTTGGGGCAGCAGGCTTTTGGGCGAGACTCAGGTTCTTCTACAGGGCATGCGGCAGTATTTCCGGCATCGGCTTGGGTGCTGGCTGCGCTTTAGGGGCTTCCAGGCTTTGGGCGAGCGTGGGTCTTTCCAGTTGCGGAGTTTTAGGCAATGGCTTCAGTTCCGGCTTCGGCTCAGGTCGGGTACTCGGCACTGCTCGGCTTCAAGGGCGTAGGCGCTCCCGGTTGAACGGCGTTCCCGGTTTCCGCAGGGTCACTCGAAGAGGACCCGGCGGTAACGAGTATCGGGATTTTCCTTCACCGTTTCCGTTGGAAAGGGCTTTTCCACACGGGCTACTCTCCGGTGTTCCGGTTTTTCGCGCAGCATCCACCAGCCCATGCCCAGCAACAGCGCAATACTCGCGGCTGCTGCGAGCCGGGGGCCATTACAACACCACAACGCGGCCTTCGCGCTTTTTCAATTGCTCCTTTCCGAAGAAGAATACCATCGGAGAGGCCGTAGGGCGCGTGGCGGCAACCAACATTTTTCGCGACGCGCATTGCGCACGGACGTCCACGAAGCCGTTCAACGCATGCTTTGTTGTTCTGCGCTGGGGATTACCTTCAAGTTCAGCGAACAAAAAGTCCGTCAAGCGTTGTGCATCGGGCATTCCCTTGGCGGGAAATAGCGCCTGACCGTTTTCATCGAAGGAACAGGAACGGCCGGCAACTTCGCCAATGCCATCAATGCCGCTTGGTGCTCGGTTTCCGGATGTTCGTAGAGGAAGCGCTCAAGTTGCTTAAGCTGCTCGGCGTCCAAGTCTTTTTCCAAACGCGCCACCAAGAAATCATCCAAGCGTGCGGCATCCGGTTCACCGGTGGGCGGATAGGCTTTCCGCAGCATGTCCTTCAACGGGAAATGAAGTTCATCGCCGTCAATGTTGGGCAGTTGGGTCTGGTCGACCGGTAACCCGGGATGCTCCGCGAGGAAAGCATCCAGCAACGCTTCCTGCGCAGCGGAAAGCCGACCCTCCAAGCGGTCCAGCAACCAAGCTTCGTATGTGTCCTTGTCCAGTTTCATAGCACGTTCTCCAAGCTGCCGATGTAGTCCTTCAACGCGGTGCGGCCACGATAGATGTACACCTTCACCTGCGTAGTGTTCAGTTGTGTCAATTCAGCGATCTCCTCATAACTGTATCCTTCCAAGTCGCGCAGCAGCACCACGCTGCGCTGCACTTCGGGCAGCGTTGCCAGGGCGGCATTCAGCACTTCCTTCAGGTCGGGCTGGCTTTGGCCGCTCCATTGCATGTTGGTGTGTTTGGCCTCCATGCGCGTGCTGCGTGCGATCCCGCACCCCATCCACCATGATGTGGTGCGCTGTAGGTGAGGTAGCTTTTCGCTTTTAAGCCATCTGACTTTCCCACCTTCTGCCACAGCCGTGCAAAGCTTTCCCTGCACCACGTCCTTGGCCAAGTCCGTGTCGCGGAGATGCTTCACCGCGAACGGTAAATGCCGTCCGTGCATGCTGGTCCACGGCGCTGTTGTAGTCGGTGAGGTTCACGGGGAAATGTGTTTTTACGGGTATGACGGCCATGAAGCGAAAGCTACAGCAAGGTGCCAATGGGTTTTTCCGGTGAAGTCGACCGAGCGTCCGTAAGTTTCGAAATTGTTAGTTCGCATGCACAGGCAGCATGTCCGCCTGTTTGAACGTCTTACATAAAAACCCGCAATGCCCCGTATTTACCGACTTGCACCCGTGCTCTTGAGTTTGCTTTTTCAGCAACAACGCAAGCGCAGACCTATTTCTACGTTGACGACATCAGCGGCGTTTATCCCGGCACTCCCACCAACCAGCAAGTGGTGGAAGTGCAGTTGTCCGGCAACTTGTCCAACACGGGGGTCCTATGTCACATCGGTCACTGCGGATGTTTTCGGGCTTCGATGTCGATAACGCCGGAGGCTTAGAGCAACGGTGGCCTAGCTGCCGTGTTGGTGCCGCATTTGGAATCGGTATTCACCGGTCCGCTTCCGGCAGGAACGTACACCATCACCATTGGCGGCAGTGCGGGATGCTTGACCGGCTACTTCGCTTCGCAAACACGCCTTCACGGTAATGGGCAGTGGGGCCACGGCATGCGATCCGTTAATCCCGCTAATGTTCAATGGTCGCCGTTCAGCGATTCGTTGCTCACCGTTCATGTGTTCAACTCCACGAGCACTTTGTTGATTACCCAGCTTCATTTTACCTGATGGCAATGGAGACACCTTTGGCGCAGGAAGTGGTGAATTATTTCCGCCTAGGCTTGAGAATTGGAACAGCTTGTCGGTAAGTCCTGAAGCGGAGCTGCCAACCGGCACTTTCACCGGCACCTTGAGTTATGGACCGGTTTTTATGAGACCTCGCCTGGCAGCTGGGAATCGCTGAAGTTACCCTTGCCCGGATGAGCTGAGAAAAGGACGTGCCGTTCATCCAAAATTACGGGGGAGCGGGTTTTCGCTAGGCGATTTCCAATACGACATTCGTTCAGACGGTATGTCCGTGGCAAGCGGAATGCTCACCTTGACCGCGGAAGAACAGTTTGCCAGTGACACGGTTTGCCTGCCACCCGGCAACTATGAAATTGAACTCACGGCGGAACAACCATCCACGGGTGGCCAAGCGTTTTTCGGTGTAGGCGGCGATAGTTGGCCCCAAGGCCCCAACGTGCAAGTGGACTATGACACACCAGCCAATGCTGTTCACATTCTTCGGCCCGTGCATTGATATTGCGCAGGGCATCACCACCCCTCGGCAAATGGACTGACAGTAACGCAGTCCGAAGGCCAGCCCGGTTGCAACGCGCGGATGGGCCAAGTGATCGGATCGGTGCAAGTTTTCGATACGCAGGGCCGCACGGTTTATGCAACACGCGATGCCCAACGCGAATGCAAGCATCACGACCGGCGAATGGCCTACTGGCATCTACATCCTGCGCGCTACGAACGGAACGAAAACGGAAACGGTGCCGTGCGTTGTGCAGTAGATCGCTAACGGGCGGCTCACCCGCCGATGCTCACCATCGGCCGGTTGCTCAAGTCGTGCAAAACCTCTTCCTGTTTGTCCGGGTTGAATTGCGGCAACCGCCGAGCATCGCGTGCTTCGCCAACACGTTCGCTTCGACCAAGGGCGAAACATCTTCGCCGCGCCGCAAGGCGGAAAGCAGGCTGTTTCTCGCGTGCGAAGAGGCAATTGCGCATTTTGCCTTCCGCCGTTAGCCTAAGCCTGTCGCAATTTCCGCAGAAAGGTTCTGTCACCTGCACCGACTCACCGCGAAGGTGCCCAGCCAGCCTTTCACGCGGTAGGATTTCGCCGTGCTGTGCGATCGTCATTGAGCTTTTCGATGGCGTGCGTACTGCCGATACGGCCCAGCATTTCGCTGTATGTAAACACCATCTCGGCCCCACTTTGTTGCCAGCGAAGGGCATGAATTCGATGAAGCGCACATGCACCGGACGGTCGCGGGTGAGTTCCACGAAGCGCAACAGTTCATCGTCGTTCACGCCGCGCATCACCACCATGTTCAGCTTCATGCAATCCGCGGTCGCATCGCCTGTTCGATGTTCGCCAGCACGCGCTCGTGGCCATCGCGGCGGCTTAATGTGCGGAAGCGTTCGGCATCGAAGGTGTCCAAACCGATGTTGAGGCTTTTCAATCCTGCGGCCATCAGTTCGTCCAAAAAGAGGTGCAGGCGCATGGTATCTGTCGTCAATCCGAGCTTCACCCGGCAATTGGGCCATGTCGCGCACGATGTCCACCACGTCGGGCCGCATCAAGGGTTCCCCGCCGGTAAGCCGGATCTTGGTGATGCCGTAACGCTCCGTAAAGAGCCGCGCCAGCGTTGCGATCTCTTCGCGCGTCATCAGTTCTTCACGCCGCAGAAAGTGCTGGTCTTCCGGCATGCAGTAGGTGCAGCGCAGGTCGCACTTGTCCACTATGCTGATGCGCAGGCTGCGGTGGGTGCGGGAATGGCGGTCAGTGAGTTCCACACGCCAAAGCTATGAAGCACGGCATGGGGACCGGGAACGGCATGGAACACATCGTCCGGTCAAGGAAGCGAATAGGCCGAACAGCCTATTGATGCCGATGCGGGTTTTGGGTAGTTTTGTTTTCCAAGAACCCTTAGAACACGGATGCCATGAAAGCCCTGCTGCTCCCCGCTTTGGTACCCTGACACTGTCGGCCGCTTCCATGGCACAGGTGCCTGAATGCACGCATTATCAGCGTGATTTTTCCTTCGGAAGGTCCGGCAATGAAGCGGTGTCCGGGGCGATCACAACAACGTCCGGCGTTATTGTGGTCGTTGGGTCCACGGAATCCGCTGGCGCCGGAAGCATGCTGGGTTCCATTCGCCATGGTGGGATGGATGGCTTAGTGATGGCGACTGATGATGAGGGCAACCTGCTTTGGTCCACTGTGCTGGGCGGCAGCGGAACGGACGATCTCTTCAACGTGGCGGAGATCCCCGGTGGCGACTTACTGGTGGTCGGGAAAACCAACAGCTTGGACGGCGATCTGGCCGGGCCTTCCAATTCATCGAGGACCGACGGATGGTATGCGCGTCTGCATCCGGACGGCAGCCTCGTATGGAGCAAGCGGGTCGGAGTTGCAGGCGGGTGGAGTGGCGTAAATGACTTGGCCGTGAGCGCGACGGATGCCGTTTTAGCCACGACCTGATCCCGGGTATCCATCGACTTCAACGGGAACGTTCTTGCTACGAGTGAAAACTTCAGAGGAGAGCGCATCGTACTTGGTGCAGACGGTTCCTACTTGGTGCAGCGGAATATTAGCACGATGGACCTGTCGCCCCTTTTTTGAGCGAAGGAGAGGGCGGGAACTCCATCGATGAAAGCGGCGTGTTGAACGTGAATGCGGACGGCACCATCAATTGCGGAAACCGGCTCAAGACGACGAGCATTGCGTTCACCTCACAATTGGCCGCCGTAGCCGACGGTTACTTGATCGTGGTTGATAGTTACAATGGCAGCGTGGCATTTGAAAGAACAGCACCCGTGCATGGTTTGTCCGATTGGTGGGTGGTCCGTTTGGACCTTTCAGGAAACATCATGTGGGACAAGGCATTCGGGAATGAAGGCAACGATTATGCGGTTTCCATCCTACCTAAACCGGATGGTGGGTTTTTGATCGCCGGCAGGGTAGAAGACCGACCGGAACCGGGGCCGACAAATGATGTTACAGAGGCTTCGCGGGGCTTTGCGGATTTATGGGTGGTCCGAACAGATGCCTGGCGGCAAAGTCTGGGATAAACGATGGGGCGGAGCGGGGAGGACAAAGGGTGTAACATCGTTCGCACACCCACTGGCTATGCAATCATCAGCACATCCAACTCGTCCTCATCCGCGGATCACCGCAGTTACAGTTTTGGAAATACGGATGTTTGGTGGTGTGCCAGGAGCCCGGTGTGCCCGGCCATTGGTACCCGGATGGCGATGGCGACGGTTTCAGGCTGCATGGTGTGGCGGCCGTTGACGTATGTGAGCAACCGCTGGGCTATGCGGAGAATGACCTGGACTGTGATGACGCCGTGCCCAACGTATCCAACGTTTACCTCGGTGCCACGTGCAGCGATATGGACATATACACGTTGGCGTTCATCAACGAAGGTTGTGCTTGCATACCCTTCACCATCGATCCAGCTCTATTGCGGCCTATGGAACTCTGGTTGTTGCCTGACGATTTCCCTGGGGACATAACGTGGGAGGTGCGCGAGGTGGTCACACACAACCTGATCATGTCCGGCGGACCTTACCCCAACGCCCAACCGGGCGTGCCGATAACCAGTTCGGTTCTGGTGCCGCCCGTAACTGACCAGCGTTACCAATTGACTTTTTTCGATGAACATGCGGACGGCATTCCCGGGGGGGGCTATACGTTGAGCGTGGACGGAAAACCGGTGATCATTGCCGACGGCAAGTATTATCAGACCAGCAGAACCGATACGGTCGCGGATTTTTTTCGACGTCCCCATGGCACCACCAAGATGAAGAACAATTCCTGTGGTCGCGAAGATCTTGGGCCTAACAGCGTGGTGCAGGCGAAGCCGAATGATGCAGTTTCGTTCCGCTACTCTTTGAATGAGCCGACCACCGGTTACGAGTTCTGGGTGTTCGATCCGCACGGCGGGTATTCACGGCGGGTGTTCCAGAGCAATGCTTTCCCCGGAAGTGCGGGAGGGGCGATGGAAACCCGGGCCAGCCGGTTGCGGTTATCGGCATTCGGCAACAACCCGTTGCCCTTGGGCGTGCAATTGAACATCCGCGTGCGCGCGGTTGTGCAAGGCTTCGAGGAGCCCTTCGGCCCGGCCTGCACGCTCACGGTGCTTCCGGAAACACGCTGCCCCATTACGCGCGTGGAGGACAGGCCGGAGAAACCACACTTCAGCTGCGGGAAGCAGTTCCCGTTGGACGGCACGCAAACGCTGTGGGCTATTCCACGTAACGGTGTGGATCTGTACGAATTCGAGTTCACCGATGTGCAAACGGACTATGAACACTCGGAACAGAGTGGAACACCTTCTGTGGTGATCGGTACCTGGACCGATGAGCCTTTGCTACCGTTGCACCTCTATGATGTGCGTGTGCGTTGCAGCATGAACGGAGGGCAGTCTTGCGCCCTTGGGGCAAGGTGCAAGATCACAACTGGCCCGGGTGTGTCTAAATCCACCAAGGTGACGCAACCGGAATTCCACGTGTATCCCAACCCTGCGCAAGACATGTTGTGGATCTTCATGCCGGTGCAAACCGAGATGGAAGGTGAAGCGCGCGTTGAGGTCATAGATGCCACTGGCCGAATGGTGCTGCGGCAAGTCGTTGGTGTTCGTGAACTGAACGGCTACGGTGTGGCCTTGCCGACATCAATGCCGGGTGGGGCTTACGCATTACGCATCAGCACGGCGAAGGCGGAACATCAGGTACGGTTCATGCTCGTTAGGCCTTGAACGGTTTAGTGTGGGAAAGGGCTTCTAACTTTCGCCACAATGCGAATTGTGGAGGCAACGTTAGGAAAGGAATTGCAACATGCCCGGGCATTGCTACGCGCATTTCCGAAACACCAACGCGAGCATTACATCGCGAACCTCGAAACCGTTTTACGTTATTTCGACCCTGTGGCGTACGAGCATGAAGTAGCCGACCTGAACGCGGTATACGGCCATCCACGCGGTTGCGTGTTGCTGGCTCTTGAAGGCGAACAACCAGCCGGTGTGGTCTGTTTGCGTCAGTTGGATGAAGAAGCTTGCGAGATGAAACGGCTCTTCGTACCCGTGGCGCACCGCCGCAAAGGCATTGCGCAAGCACTGTGCGTAGCGCTCCTGAAATCCGCACGTAGCAAGGGCTACAAGGTGATGCGCTTGGACACCGGCTTCTTTATGACGGAATCGCAAGCACTCTATCGCAAGCTTGGATTTGCATACACATCAGCCTATCATCCGGTCCCGGATGACCTGAAAGACCAACTGGTGTTCATGCAACTGAAACTATGACGAAAGAAAAAGAACGCTGCCCCTGGTGCCTGAAAGATGACATCTACAAGCGCTACCACGACGAAGTTTGGGGCGTGCCGGAACATGACGACCGCAAGCTTTTCGCGAAGCTGATACTGGATGGCGCGCAAGCAGGATTGAGCTGGTATACCATTTTGATCCGCACGGAGAGTTATGCGAAGGCCTACCACGATTGGGATGCGAAAAAAATCGCGCGCTACGGCGAAGGATGTCGAAGCGTTTGATGAACGACGCGGGCATCATCCGAAACCGCTCCAAGGTTTTGGCATCCATCGGCAACGCACAGGCTTACTTGAAGATCATGGAAAACGGTCCAGGTGCATTCGACCAATTCCTATGGAAACACGTTGGCGGCAAAACCAAAGTGAACCGTTTCCAAAAAATGGGGGAAGTGCCAACGTCCACGCCGGAGAGTGATGCCATGAGCAAGGACTTGAAAGCACGGATTCAAATTCGTGGGCACCACGATCGTCTATGCTTTTATGCAAGCCTGTGGCATGGTGGACGACCACATGGTGACTTGCTGGCGTCGTGGGACCGGATTCGAGCGCATTTAGGTACATTTGCCTATCATGTCACGTAGCGCAATACTCATAACACCAAAGGATCAAGAGGAGGAAAAGCTCATTGAGGCCTTGGTGAAGCGGATGAGATTAAAGGGTAGGAAGCTCAGCGCAGAGGAGCTTGAGGATGCTGGATTGGCATTCGCCATGTCCAAAGCAGACAAGACCAAAGTGGCGGACTATGACCGTGTGATGTGAAAGCTGCGTAGCTGAACATGACGGTCCGCTTCTTGAGTTCGTTTGAGAAGGACCTTTACAAGGTTTCTCCAGCAATAAGACACAAGGTTGTGGATTTGGTGACGCAAATTGAGACAGTATCGTCCATTCGGGAAGTTTCCCAAGTGAAAAACTACGAGGGTTCAAAGAGGCCTACCGGGTAAGGATTGAGATTTCCGTCTGGGCTTTCTTTTGCAAGGTGGAACAGTCACATTCGTTCGCCTGCTGGACCGGAAGAGTATTTATCGAGATTTTTCCGTGATAGAGGTAAAGGCGATGAAAGGCCCGGTCGTGACTCACCCTGTTTTGCAAGTCCAAGGAGGCGTATCCACAAAGCGTGTCGACATCCTCGTAACCGAAGAGCCGCTGGAGATCCGCCTCGGCCACGGGGCAGAAGAAGACCGGAAAGAAGTGCGCCTCAGCGTAACCATGCGCACGCCGGGGAATGACGAAGAGCTCGCAATGGGCTTTCTCTTTACTGAAGGCATCATCAATTCGCCTGCGGAAGTGTTGCGCGTGGTGCCTTGCGAAAACGTGAAAGAGGAAGAACGCGGCAACGTAATTCGCGCGGAACTGCATCCGGAAGTGGAACCCGATCCCGCAAAATGGCAGCGTAATTTTTACACCAGCAGCAGCTGTGGCGTGTGCGGAAAAACCAGCATCGAAGCGGTGCGCACGCAATGCAACACAAGGCCCGCGCCGTTCGGCGAACTAGATCCCAAAGTCATCACCGCACTGCCGGACCGCATGCGTGAAGCGCAAACAGTCTTCAAGCACACGGGCGGCATACATGCCGCCGCGCTCTTCGACCGTGAAGGAAACCTGCTCATCCTGCGCGAAGACGTAGGCCGCCATAACGCCGTGGACAAGGTGTTCGGAGCCATGCTCGGGGTTCAGTCGGTAGAGGCAGTTGGCAGTTGGCAGTCGGCATCGGCAGTACCCGATACCCTGTACCCAATACCCGGTACCAGCAATTCCAATCACCAACCACCGATCACCAACTGCATTCTGCTCGTAAGCGGCCGCGCAGGTTTCGAACTCGTACAAAAATGCCTCATGGCCGGCATTCCGCTGATGGCCGCTGTGGGCGCGCCTTCATCGCTGGCAGTTCAATTAGCCAAGGAAGGCGGATTAACGCTCATCGGCTTTCTGCGCGGGAGCGTTACAACGTGTATGCCGACGGCGGAGAGCCTGTTGGTTAGGAAACCTGATGATCATCAGTTCGTCCGTTCCGTGGACCGGTACCTTTGCATTCCCTCAAAAGAACGTTAGGCGAAGATGGACGACCGTATGATTGACAAGTCCGCTGAAGGAAACCGCGTGAAGGGCGATATCTCAACCATCGAAGACATCCGGCTTCTTGTGGACACGTTTTATGGCCGTGCGCGATTGGACGATCTGGTCGGCCCGATCTTCAACGACACCATACAAGACCGATGGCCGGAGCATTTGGCCAAGCTCTATAACTTTTGGCAAACCGTTTTGCTGAATGTGCAATCCTACAGTGGCAGCCCGTTTATGGCGCACGCCAAGTTGCCGGTGGATAAGCCGCATTTCGAACGCTGGATCCAGCTTTTCCATGGCACAATAGACGACTTGTTCGTTGGGCCGAAAGCCGATGAGGCGAAACAGCGCGCGGGCCTGATGGCGCAAATGTTCCAATACAAACTGGCGTCCATCCGCAATGACGGTACTACGCCAATAGGGTAATGAGTTACGTGAAACATCCGGTCACAACGGTCGCGGTGTTCATCTGGACGGGGCTTTGTTGTGGGATCGCCTTCATGGTCTCATGGTTGAAGTACCGCGCCTTCGGCGTTACGCTTCCCGTTGGTGCCAGCATCGACATGAAACTGTTGCCCGCTTTAATGCGCGTGGAATGGGTGCTGGCACTCGTCGTTGCGATCGACCTGTTTTTCGGAAAAGCCCTGCCGATGATGGCGCTTGCTGCCGTTCCGTGGTCCTGCTGCTTATACAAACCATCTACCTGCAACCCGGACTAAACGCTTCTGCGCTGCAAATTTTCCATGGCCACGGCGACACCGGCGCCACCCTGCGCAACGCACAGACCGGCTTGGAAGCCCTGAAAGTCGCCACGCTCATAATGCTGGGAATCCTTCAATTCAAAAACGCAATTCCCCGTGCCGGGCATTCGGCACCACAACCAAACAAACTATCATGAAGATCACACCCGAACGGACCGTTGGGTCCATCGTCGCCGAAGACTATCGCGCGGCCGCCGTGCTCACTAAGTACGGCATTGATTTCTGTTGCAAAGGCGGGCGCTCCGTGCAGGAGGTCTGCGAAAAGAAAAACATCGACCAGGGCAAGCTGGCGGAGGACATCACCACCTTGCTCGCGCGTGACGCGAAGGAGGGCGAAGATGCCATGAACTGGCCTTTGGACCAGCTGGCGGATCACGTCGAGACTGTTCACCACCGCTATGTGGAAGAGCGCGGCCCCATCCTTCAGCAGTACCTCGCCAAGCTCTGTAATGTGCATGGCGACCGCCATCCGGAGCTGTTCACCATCATCGACGAGTTCAACGCGTGCGTAGGTGCCATGGCCGTACACATGAAGAAGGAAGAGCTCGTACTGTTCCTTCGTACGCAACCTTGCCAAGAGCGAGCGCTCCGGTGAGCCGTTCAAAAGTCAATTTTGGCACGGTGGAAACCCCGTACACATGATGATGGAAGACCACGTCGCGGAAGGCGAACGCTTCGAGCGTATGGGAGCAGTGAGCGACGGTTTCACCACACCTGCGGACGGTTGTGCCACGTATTCCGCGGCATTCCAAATGTTGAAGGATTTCGAAACGGACCTGCACCGCCATTCACCTGGAGAACAACATCATGTTCCCCGCGCCATCGAAATGGAGAAGCGCTTGGCGCATGTCGCCAATTAAGCGGTTTGCTGAACTGCGGAGTCATCAGTCGCGAGCACCACGACGGGCTGCTGCTGTGCTGGAAGATGGGGCGGGCACCACGAAAGGCGTGGCACCAGCCCGCATCCGGCGCTATTGCCGCAAATTCCTTAAAGAGCGGCTCAAGCCGCATTTCGACATCGAGGAAAGCGTTCTCTTCCCGGTGCTCGGCTTCGACCATCCCGGCGTGCGCAAGGCCATGGCGGAGCACAGACGGCTTCAGCGCTTGATCAACGGTCACACGGATGCTGCCTTGGCGATCTCCTTGGTGGAAGAGGAACTGGAAGCCCATATCCGTTTCGAGGAAAGGCAGTTGTTCAACTGATCCAGGAAGCAGCAACGCCGGAGCAGCTTGCGGACATTGAAAAGCGCATTCGGCCTTGCTCTGAACCATCCGCCAAGGGCGCTCGAGAAGAGGATGTCTTCTGGGAGTGATCCATGCTGAGCTTTGGAATGGGCAATGCAGCCGAACTGCATTGAATTTCACATCAATCCAGCTTCAACACCGCCAAGAAAGCTTCCTGCGGAATTTCCACTGAACCCACGGAGCGCATGCGCTTCTTGCCTTCCTTCTGCTTTTCCAGCAGTTTGCGCTTGCGCGAAATATCGCCACCGTAGCATTTCGCGGTAACGTCTTTCCGCAGGGCTTTCACCGTTTCGCGGGATACGATCTTCCGCGCCGATGGCCGCTTTGGATGGGGATGTCGAACTGCTGGCGGGGAAGGAGCTCTTTTCAGCTTGCTGCACATCTTTTGCCCAGCTCGTGCGCATGGTCGCGATGGATCAACGCGCTGAGCGCATCCACCCTTTCGCTGTTCAGCAGAATGTCCAGCTTGATGAGGTCACTTTCGCCCGGAAACCGATGGGGTGGTAGTCGAAGCTCGCATAGCCGCGGCTGATGCTCTTTCAACTTGTCGAAGAGTCGAATACCACCTCGCCCAAGGGCAGCTCCAAGGTGAGCTCACGCGGTCCGTGGTGAGGTAGTGCTGATTGGTGAGCAGGCCGCGCTTTTCGATGATGCAACGTCATGATCGCACCGGTGTATTCCCTCTTGGGGTGATGACCTGGGCCTTGATGTATGGCTCCTCGATTTTTCGATCCGGCTAACGTCCGGCAGCTCACTCGGGTTATGCACATCGAACCATTCACCATCGCTTTTGGTAACGATGTAGCCCACGTTCGGAACAGTGGATCGCCCGTCATGTTGAACTCGCGCTCCAGCCGCTCCTGGATAATTTCCATGTGCAGCAGGCCGAGGAAACCGCAGCGGAAACCGAAGCCCAGTGCGGCGCTGCTTTCGGGTGTCCACGATAGGCTGGCATCGTTCAGCTTCAGCTTTTCCATGGCGTCGCGCAGCTCTTCGTACTCGTCGGTTTCCACCGGAAAATGCCCGCCCACACCATCGGCTTCGCATCCTCGAAGCCGTGAATGGCATCTTCGGATGGCCGTGCAAAGTGCGTGATGGTGTCGCCCACCTTCACTTCGCTGGCGGTCTTGATGCCGCTGATGATGTAACCAACGTCGCCTGCGCTCGGTTGCGGCTTGGGCTTCAGGTCCATCTTCAAAACGCCGATCTCGTCCGCATCGTACACCACGCCGGTGTTGAAGAACTTCACTTTATCACCCTTGCGGATGGTGCCGTTCATTACGCGGAAATACGCGATGATGCCACGGAAGGAATTGAATACGCTGTCGAAAATGAGCGCTTGCAACGGTGCTGTGGGATCGCCTTTCGGGGCGGGTACGCGCTCAACAATGGCTTCCAACAGCTTGTCCACGCCCAAGCCGGTTTTGCCACTGGCACTGAGGATATCCTCCAACTTGCAGCCGATGAGGTCCACGATCTGGTCCTTCACCTCCTCCGGGTTGGCGCTGGGCAGGTCCATCTTGTTCAGCACGGGGATAATCTCCAAGTCGTGCTCCAAAGCGAGGTAGAGGTTGCTGATGGTCTGCGCCTGAATGCCTTGGGTAGCATCCACGATCAACAAGGCACCCTCGCATGCGGCAATGCTGCGGCTTACCTCGTAGCTGAAGTCCACGTGGCCCGGCGTGTCGATCAAGTTCAGAATGTACTTCTCACCATTGAGGGCGTAGTCCATCTGGATGGCCTTGCTCTTGATGGTGATGCCGCGCTCGCGCTCCAGGTCCATGTCATCCAGGTTCTGCGCCTGCATGTCGCGGTCGGCAATGGTGCCGGTGATCTGCGTAACAAACGGTCGGCCAGCGTGCTTTTGCCGTGGTCGATGTGCGCGATGATGCAGAAATTGCGGGTATTCTTCATGGAGGGCCGGGCCGAAAAGCCCCGATAGCTTTTCGGGGCGCGAAGGTAACTGGGAGGGGAGTTTGAATGGTTTTGGACGCGGAGGCGCAGAGACGCAGAGAATGCTGATAGTTGACAAATTGTATATTCGTTGCACCAAACCCACCACCATGGCCACTCGCTACCTTGTTTCTGCACTTGCAATTTGCAACGGCAGCTTTCTGTTCCGCACAGTTCACGCCCGGTACCGCTGCTTATCAGGCATGGAAACTTACGCAGATACAACACCCGCAACCCGGCGTGCATCCACCGGCGGTGCATGTGCAGGGCGATGCCCAGCGCGATGACGAACCTTGTGCGTGTTGGATTGAACCGGACAGCACATACACGATTGCCATGCCTCCGAATGATGATGGATCTTCGGAATTGATCACGCTGCCATTTACGTTCAGCCTCTACGGGGAGCAGTACACGACCTGTTACATCAACAATAACGGGAACGTATCATTCGATGGGCCATACGGTACGTTTTCTTCGACACCCTTCCCGAACTCCACTTTTGTAATGGTGGCTCCATTTTGGGGCGATGTAGACACGTCGCCGGATACTTCAAATGTCACCGGTACGGTCAATTATAAGTTAACTCCACATGCTTTATTTGTGAATTGGTCCGCTGTGGGATATTTTCCTTCGATGACGGACAAGTTGAACACTTTCCAACTCATCATTAGCGATGGCACAGACCCTGCAATTCCTGGCGGGAACAACGTGTCGTTCTGCTACGGGGATATGCAATGGACCACAGGGTCTGCATCCGGCGGCGTTGGTAGTTATGGCGGCTTTCCGGCCACCGTCGGTGCAAACCGGGGCGAGGGTATCAACTACATGCAACTTGGACAAGTCTACCACGATAGCACCGATTGGGACGGCCCATTCGGCTTAACCGACGGCGTGGCGTGGTTAACCGACCGGCATTATTCCTTCAACACTTCGGACGAGACCATCCCGCCGATCTTCACAAGCATCGGTTGCGATACCATCGACATAGATGCAGGCACCTCATCGGAATATCCCATGATTATTATGGTAGGTGGCCCCGGCCAAGAGGTAACTGCAACTTCGCAATGTCAAACACTCTCGAACTACTCGGAGACCGTCACCAATTTCGGGAACGTAGTGCAGATCATGTCCAACATTACACCCACCGCAAGTGAAGTGGGGATCCACGCTATTACCTACACCGCAACCACCAATGATGTCGTGCCCGTAACCGCAACATACACGGTGTACATAAAGGTGTTGGACGTAGCCACCGGGATTCATGGAGCAGCTTCGGCTACCACGCTTTCCGTGCAGCCGAACCCCGCCATGGACCGTGCGACGATCAACTGGCCAGCTGGTCAACAGCCATCGCGCATTGAGGTGTTCGCTATGAATGGCGCACTTGTATTGGCGCAAACGCCAATCGCAGCTTCCACGCAAATGGAATTGGACCTGCGCGATCTGCCGGAAGAGTATCTACACCGTGCGGGCTACCGGTGCCGCATCTACTTCCACCGTGCGGTTGGTAAGAAATTCGGTCAAGTAGGCTGAAGGTCGGCGATTTTTCGTTGCGACCGATGCGGTCCAACCCGAAGTCGTACGCCCGGAAGCTTCTTAGCGCTCTTTGCGTCTTGGCGGTAAAAACCAAACCGTACCTCCGGGCGCACCCCGTACTTTCGCGGCCTCCGCATGAAGACCCCTGCCCGCACCACCGTCACTGCCGCGTTGCCCTATGCCAACGGCCCGCTCCACATCGGCCACATCGCCGGGGCCTACCTGCCCGCCGACATCTACGTGCGCAACCTGAAGTCCAGGGGAAAGGAGGTGCTTTTTGTCTGCGGAAGTGATGAGCACGGCGCGGCCATCACGTTGCGCGCACTGAAGGAAGGCACCACGCCGCAAGCCATCGTGGACAAGTACCACGCGCTGATGGGCAGCGCCTTCGCCGATTTCGGCATCGCGTTCGACATCTACCACCGCACCAGCAGCGAGCTCCACAAGAAGACCTCGCAGGATTTCTTTCTGCAACTCAACAAGAACGGCGCCTTCACGGAGAATACTGAGGAGCAGTACTACGATGCCGAAGCCAGGCAATTCCTTGCGGACCGCTACATCATCGGTACCTGCCCCAACTGCGGCAATCCGGATGCCTACGGCGACCAGTGCGAGAAATGCGGCAGCGCGCTCAGCCCGAAGGACCTCATCAACCCGCGCAGTACGCTCCAGCGGCAGCACACCGGAATTGCGGCCCACCAAGCACTGGTACCTGCCCATGGAACGCAGTCAGCAATGGATGACAAGGTGGATCAACACCGGCATGCTGGACGGTGCGATGCAGCACGATCCCGCAGAGTGGAAACCGCAAGTGCTGGGCCAATGCAACAGCTGGCTGAAGGAAGGATTACGCCCTAGGGCCATGACGCGCGACCTTGATTGGGGCGTGCCCGTGCCGTTGCCCGGCGCGGAAGGAAAGGCGCTCTACGTCTGGCTCGATGCGCCGATCGGCTACATCAGCGCCACCAAGCAATGGGCCAAGGACCACGACACGGAGTGGGAGAAATGGTGGAAAGCCGACGACACGCGCCTGCTGCATTTCATCGGTAAGGACAACATCGTTTTCCACTGCATCATCTTCCCGATCCTGCTGAAGGAGCACGGCGGTTTCATCCTGCCGCAGAACGTGCCTGCCAACGAATTCCTGAACCTCGAAGGGCGCAAGCTCAGCACCAGCCGCAACTGGGCCGTGTGGTTGCACGAATACATCGAGCGCTGGCCTGATCGCCAGGACGAGCTGCGCTACGCACTGGCCACCATCATCCCCGAGTTCCGCGACAGCGAGTTCACGTGGAAGGACTTTCAGGACAAGAACAACAACGAGCTGGTGGCCATCATCGGCAACTTCGTGCAACGCATTTTCGTGCTGTGCCACAAGTATTACGATGGCAAGGTGCCGGAGCCCGCGGCCAGCAATGCGGCACAAGGTGAACAGGACACCGTGCTGTGGGCGGAGCTATCGGGCATCCCCGGAAAAGTAGCGGCGGACATCGACAAGTTCCGGTTCCGTGATGCGCTCGCAACGGCCATGAACGCGGGCCGCCTCGGCAACAAATACCTCACGGACACCGAACCGTGGAAGCTTGAAAAGACGGATCCCGACCGCGTGCGCACCGTTCTCTTCAATGGCTTGAGGATCACAGCGGCGCTCAGCGTGGTGCTGGAACCCTTCATGCCCTTCACCGCACAAAAGCTGCGCACCATGCTCGGCCTCGGCGGCCTGAAATGGGCCGACGCGCTTCGCGATGGCCTCATCGTTCCCGGCGCGCAATTGGGCAAGGCGGAGCACTTGTTCAAACCCATCACCGACGCGGAGATCGCCGCCGAGGTGGAACGCCTGAAAGCCAACGAGCCGATGGACCAAAAGCCGGAAGAACCCCAAGCCGAAGCCCAGCCCAAGGAGGCCAAAGCCGCCATCAGCTTCGACGACTTTACCAAGCTCGATCTGCGTGCAGGCACCATCACCGCAGCGGAAAAAGTCCCCAAGGCCGACAAGCTCCTCAAGCTCTCCATCGACGTCGGTGAAGCGGAGCCGCGCACCATCGTAAGCGGCATCGCGCAACACTTCACGCCCGAAGAGCTGCCCGGCAAGCAAGTGCTCGTGCTCTGCAACCTCGAGCCCCGCAAAATGCGCGGCGTGGAAAGCCAAGGCATGGTCCTCATGGCGGAAGACGCCGAGGGGAAGCTCGTCTTCGTGCAGCCGGGTAGGGCAGTGCCTTCCGGCGCGGAGGTACGGTAGGATCCGATTGTCAGTTGTCCGTTGTCGTTCTCGACTGCGCTCGAACTGACAACGGGAACACGGCCTGGACGGCTAGTGCGTTGTCTTTGCGTCTTGGCGCTTGAAAAACAGATCTCAACCGCAAACAAAAAGGGCCGCCCGAAGGCAGCCCTTTCCGCGGGAAAAAGTCTTGATCAACGCACCAATGGCACGCGGAACGTACGCTCTACATCCCCGCTCGTCACGCGCACGAACCAAACGCCGGTGCCCAATTCGCGGTCCGAGATCGTGATCGTATTCGGCTTCACGATGGACGTGCGGCTCATCGCCAAGCGGCCCGTGGCATCGTAAACAGCCACATTCACCGGGGCATTCCCGAAGGCGTGGTCGATCACCAATTGCTGTTGCGTAGCATACACGTTGAAGATGTTCGCAGCATTCACCGGGGTAACGGCGGTGGCCACATCCACAGTGATCACTTGTGTTGAAACGTCGGTGCAGGTGCCGTCCGTGGCGGTGAGGGTCACCGTATAGTCCCCGGCAGTGGCGTAGGTATGCACGGGATCCATGTCGGTGCTGGTGGTACCGTCACCGAAATCCCAGGTCCAAGCATTGCTCATACTGCTGGTGTTGGCGAAGCTTACTGGCTCCGTTGCAATGGCCGCACCTGTGGTGAAGCCCGCGATCGCGCCTTCCCCTGCGGGAACGACGAACGACGTGCTGTGGCTGCAACCGGTCTCATCGGTGATGTTTACCAGTTGCTGTCCTGCAGTTCCGGTGAAAGTGGATCCGGTGGTTCCATCGTTCCAGAGGTAGCTCAGTTCGCCGGTGCCGCCGTAGGCTTCAATGGTCAGGCTGCCATCTTCACTGTTCGGGCAAGTGGTCACTTGGCTGGCGATCACTTGGACACCATCACGGAGGCTTGGCCATTGGGTGTATTGGCGCAAGTGGCATTGTCCGTGAAGAAGGGCAGGGGAGCCGTGCCGTGCAAGATGAACCGTGGCGTGGCCGCATCATCGTCCGCATTGATGTCGAAGCTGTAGCTGGCACCTTCGGTCAACGGGGTGTTGGAGCCGGTGCTGAGGTCCTCCAAGCTGATGCAGCTAAGACCCTGCATGCCCGCCATGGCAGCACTGATGGTGTAGGTTCCGGTAACATCCACATCCACCGTGACCGGGATGCTCATGTCCGTGATGTATGCACCGAAGAAGTTGATCGCAAGTGGATCACCATTGCTTGCCTTGGAGGCCACTTGCGGCGCACCGAAGGTGTGGAAGTTGAATTTCGGTGCGTCTTCGGAATCAAGGTCGGGCGTGCCTTGATCGAACACGAATACCGCCTCGTCGCTAAATTCGTTCAAAGCACTGGCAACGGTGAGCCGGAGAATAGGGCGCGTAGCCTCTTGGTCGCCGCCGAACACACCGCCGGCGAGGTCATTGATCTTGTCGTCCTCGCTTACGCTGGTGGTAACGCTGGTGCCGTTCGCCTTCAACCAGAAGGCCTGGCTGCTTTGGATCTTTGCCATTCACTTGGCCAGCGCCCACACCGGCGGAATACGTCTGGTGGCTGCCTGTTACGGGGTTGAAGATCCAGTACTGGTCCGGCACATCGGCACCACGGCTGATGGAATCGAAGGCGATGGCGCTTGGGAGCGGGTTGCTCACCAGGTTCCAACCGTCCTCCGTATTGGTGCCGGAGCTGGTGTAGCTCATGGGCAGGGTGATGGGCGTACTGGCGATGTTCGGCGTTCCGGTCACGTCCACTGTGAAGGCCGTGGTAGAGGTGAAATTGTCACCGCTCCATGCCAAGAAACCTTGGCCCGCTGCAAGGGCTTGTGTGTTGCTGGTAACACCGACTATCCCGGTGTCCGCAAGGGCATAATTATTCGTTTCATCGTAGTAGCGGATGCTGGGCCAGAAAATGCCGCTTCCGGGGGGATCGTAGAAGTTGGGATAGGCTGAACCGGGGTAACCCGCAGTGAAGAAGTCGTCCTGCCAGTTGGCGATGGTCTGGCCTGCCACAGGGCTGCCCAGGAAACGCCAGTTGGTGGAACCGCCGGGAATGTAGCGCTGCATGGTGAGGCTGCCCGTGAAGGTTGCCCCCGTGCCCACCTTGCCCAAACGACCGGTGCGCACGGCATCACTGGTGAGGGTCAGGCTGCCGGTGCTCACATCGAAATCGCCGTCCACCAAGCGCAACGAACCGCGGATGGCGAAGTCGGCATCCGTAAGCAGGTCTCCCGGCACGTTGGCCGTAAGGTTGTAGAGCTTCAAGGTATCGGCGCTGGTAACAATGGCTGAACCGATGAAGCTGAGCGTGCTGAGGTCGTCAGCGGTCAACGTGCCGCTGAAGTCGGCATCGTTATGGACTTTGAAATTGGTGCTGCCATTGAGCACCAACGTGCCGGTCGCATCCACGGTCACGGCGTTGAGGTCCACATCGGCAGTGTTGGTCACCGTGTTGCCGGCCTGCACCACCATGCTGGAGCCGCTGGTCCACACGGCAGGGCCTGCTGTACCGACAGTGGTGTTGCTCCAGATGTTGTCAGTAACATTGCCGCTGGCTTGGCTGTAATAGGTGGGCACGGCGTTGGTGGTAACGCTGATCTCGTTGCTATTCACGGAGGTGCAGCTGGCTCCCTCGGAGCGCACGCGGTAGTAGTAGGTGGTGGCGGGGTCCAAGCCGGCGTCACTTGGGAGGTGCCAGCAACGGCGAGGTCTTCGTAACCTGTCACGAACGATGGTGTTACATCGCACAAGCAAGTAAAGCTTACGTCATCCAAGGCAAGGTTACCGGCAGTCTTGGAATAGGTGAAACGGAACTGAACGAATCCATTGCCGGTAAGGCTTGTGTAGCTCTTGGTCGTGCCGGAGGTCGGTATGGGGCCGATATTATCGACCGTGGACCATGTGGTACCATTATAACCCTCCACCAATAGGGAACTGGAAGCACCTGTGCCATTTCCTTTTATCCAGAAGCTCAGGTCCGATGCAGGGGCTCCAAGCGTAACCGTGGTAACGTCCTCACCATCGTTCTGTAATTTCAAGGAAGGGGAGTTCGCACCGTAATTGCCCGCAGAAGTATAGGTGGAGGATGCCGTAATAGTCCAGCCAGCAGGCGCGGTGGTTCCATTATCGAATTCTTCCAGTGTTGTCAGTGGTGCACTGGTACCGAACGTTGCCGAGGTGCTCACGTCCAAGCTGTATCCGGTCGCGCCGGTTACTGCGCCCCAGTTTGCGGTAAAACCAGAGGTGGAAATGGAAGTCCCGGCTGTAGCAACAGGAGCATCAACCGTGCCGGTGGTAAAGGTTCCTTCCGCACCGTAGGTGGTGACCGCAGCACGGGTTGCATATGCGTGCGTGTAGTACACGGTACATGGGGTGAGCCCGGTCAATGCGCTGCTGAACGAGGTCCCTGTAAGATTCGTACTGGCCACCTGCGTGCCCGATCCCGGGCTGCCCGAGCTGGTATTGTACTCAATGCCATAAGCGGTCAACGATCCGCAGGCACCGGTCATATCGATGGTGCCGGCCACCGAATCGGTGGTCGCGGTGATGGCGAATGCGGAACCCGTAGTGACCGATGGTGGCGTGTTCACGCCACTGCCACTGGCCGCCCGGTTGATATTGCTCGCACCACCTCCACCGATAACGATGTTGCCGCTATAATCCTGAACAAGTGTTGGGTTGAAACGCACACTGATCGTGACCGGACCGTAGGTGCCGCCACCTTGGGTAAGGGATAAGGAGGAGAAGTAGGGAGCACCGCCCGTGGCGCTGTACTCAAAGCCGCTCAACGCTGCCACCGTCACATCTGCTGTGGTCAAGGTGGTGCCACTTATCGTGAAGGTGTTCGGGCCGTAAGGACCGCCACCAATGCACAGGGCACCGAATGCAGTCAATGCCGTGGAGGTCAAGTTTGGTGTCCCAGCACCCGGAGTAGTGAGCGTTTGGTCCGAGGAGTTACCACTACTGAAAGAACCAACCGAATATTCACTAGTACCACGCACTCGGTAGTAATATTGGGTAGACGCACTTAGACCAGTAACAGAAAGTGAACTCGTCGCTTGCCCGGCCACATACAAGTTATTGTAACCTGATACGAAACTGGAAAAGGTAGGACTGGTGCTCACATCGAGGCTGTAGCCTGTAACTCCTGCAACCGTGCTCCAATTCGCCTGGAAACTTGTCGCTGTTACGATCGTAGCTGCTCCGGAAGTGGGAATTGTGGGAATAGGGTCTATCAGAAAATTATCCTGATCAATGGTGCCATTACCGTTCGCCCAAGAAAATTTGAGGTCAGTCATGGTTTGCGATGTTGTTTGAATGGCAACATCATTGAATTCTCTTGTGGTACCAATCCAGACGTCGGCACGATCATTTGCTAAAGACTCATTTGTTCCATCGGGTGCGCGATAAGTGGTTGCAGCACCGGAATTGTTCATCACCCAGAGGATGGTTTGAGCACCGGCATAGGTTCCTCCATTCGTGCTATTAGAAATATCCCGAATTACGAACTGACCGGCAGTCGCGGTGATATTGATCGCAATCCTTGCGTACGTGTTCGCATTGGATTCGGAAGAATTGGCTGTGCCGAAACCGGAACCCACCTGCCAAACCGCAGCCGATGTTGTAGCTGCCGAGTTTCCAGATAAGGCCATATCGAAGCGGTACATCATGGTACCGGGTGTAGGCGAGAAGTTCGTTGGCCGGGACATTGCACCAGCGTTTCCGGTCCGAACGAACCGCATCTTGTTACTTCCCGTTGTATTTATCGACAACACGGTTCCGCCCCCGGATGTACTAATCGCATCCCATTGACCATTGCTCGGTGTGGCGTTAGCATAAGTCCCAACAGTTGTAGAGGAACTGAAATCCTGTTGCAACAGTTGGCCGCTTACGCTCATAGTTCCACCTAAGCCCAAGAGAACAAGAGCAAGAGTCTTCAAGGAGAGTCGGAATCCAGCGGTATTCAGCGTAAAGAACTTCTTCATGGAGGAAGGGGTTGGGGGAAATATCCGGGTAAAGGTCGCGCCTCAGGCGCAAGCGGTCAAAGTTAATGGAATGGAACATACCCCGGACGTGGTGTTGATAACAGCGCGGCCGGTGCGGCACAGGTTCTATACACTGCCCGGCACTACCCTACGTGGAACTGCCAGTAACGGCCTACGCCTTGGCGGTGTTCTTGAACAGGCGCTGGTCCGTGAGGTTGTACACCTCTTGGATCTCGTGCAGCAATTTGGGGAAGTCGATCTCCAAGTCCTTGAGTTGGCCGGTGCGCATGTCGAACACCCAGCCGTGTACCACGGGGAAGCCTTCGGCCACATAGCGCTGCTGCACGATCGCGTGCTTGATCACGTTCACGCATTGCTCCTGCACGTTCAGTTCCACCAAGCGGTCGTAGCGGAGCTTTTCATCTTTAATGGCCTCCATTTCGGTATGGTGCAGGCGGTACACGTCGCGGATGTTCCGGAGCCACGGGTTGAGGATGCCGAGGTCCTGGGGCGTCATGGCGGCCTTGATGCCCCCGCAGCCGTAGTGCCCGCATACCACGATGTGCTTCACCTTGAGGATCCGCACGGCGTAGTCGATCACGCTCATGACATTCAAGTCGGTGTTGGGAACCATGTTCGCAATGTTCCGGTGAACGAATACGTCCCCCGGCCCCGCGCCCATCAACTCTTCAGCGGTAACGCGGCTATCGCTGCAACCGATGTAGAGGTATTCAGGGTTCTGGTCGACGGCGAGTTTCTTGAAGAAGTCGGCATTCGTCTTGGTCTTGGAGGTTATCCAACGGCGGTTGTTCTCGAAGATCTTGATGTAGTTGTCCATGGGGGAAAGATAATGGGGAATGGATTTCGGGTAGTGTGCGGTTGCCCAAGTGTGATCCAAGGAGAATGCGGCGACCTTGAACGCCCACCCCTAAATTCGCGGCCCCATTGGCCCCATAGTTCAATGGATAGAATAGAAGTTTCCTAAACTTTAGATCCAGGTTCGATTCCTGGTGGGGCTACAAGATATTCAGCTGTTCGAGTCCATGGAAAAGCACGCATCCACGCACGGCATCACCAAGCTCTTCGCGTACTACAAGGAACTGGCGGAAAAGGCCGTTGCCCAAGTGAAAGACGAGTACCTGCACACGGTGCTTGGCGCGGACGGCAACAGCATAGCGGTGGTGATGCGCCACATCGCCGGCAATTTGCGCTCGCGCTTCACGGACTTTCTTACTTCCGATGGCGAAAAAGCCTTCACGCGACAGAGAAGGGGAATTCACTGAAACGCAACCAACGCGTGCCGCACTGATGGAGGAGTGGGAGGGAGCTTGGGCGGTATTCTTCAAGGAAGTCGGACCGTTGGGCGAAGGCGACATGGGGCGCACGGTGTTGATCCGCAATGAGCCGCACACGGTGCTGGATGCGTTGCACCGGCAGTTAGGGCATTACGGTTATCACGTAGGGCAGATCGTTTATCTGTCGCGGTATTTTGCCGGAGGAAATTGGAAGTCGCTTTCGATCCCGCGCGGCGGCACCGCGAAGTACAACGCGGAGCGGGGAGTTTGAGGATTTTCCACAGGTGGGATTTTTCCACAGATGAACACGGAAAGGCCCGCATGGCGGGAACGGTGGCGTTGCGTTTTCGTTTTTCCTGCCGTGTTCATCTGTGTAATCCGTGGACGCATTCACCGGCTTCGGTGGACTTGGATTGACACCGCGCTGTGCAGAACTGCGCGCTGATCCGGGTTAACTGCATATGCGTGCGGCTACCTTCGGCACCACCCGGAAAGTGTCCATGCCGCATTCCCCCTTCATCGCCTTGGCCCTGCTGTTGCTGGTGCCAGCCGTGCTCTGCGCGCAGCCGGTGAACAGCGATTGCGCCAATGCAAGTGCGTTGTGCGCGGGCCAGCCCATGGCGGGCAACAACACCGGGGCGTCCACCGATCCCGGCGCGTGCCCCGGCACAGGCCATGTGCTTTGGTACACCTTCACCACCAACAGCGTGGGCGGCGACGGCACGGTAACGATCGCAGGGCTTAATTGTCCGGCCATTGCGGGCATGGACAATGAGCTGAACGTGGCGGTGCTTTCGGGCGACGGCAGTTGTTCCTTGGCGCAGTTCAGCATCGTGTCCGGCTGTGTGCGCGATTCCGTTGATTTCGCCGTGCCGGTGAGCGGACTGCAACCCGCAACCATCTACTGGTTGCTGGTGGCAGGTGTGGCGAACAATGGTGCTTTGATCGATGCGCAGTGCGGCTTCAACGTCACCGTTTCCGGGCCGGGCATCGACGTGGTGAACGTGGATTTTGACGCAGGTGCTGACGTTACAATTCCCTTGGGCGGCAGCACGCAATTGAACGCAGTTGGTGGCACCACGTATTTCTGGACGCCCACTTCGGGCCTTAGCGGCAACACTGTGCCGGACCCCGTTGCGCGGCCCAATGAGAGCACCACCTACACCGTGGAGACCACCGTGGACGGCTGCACGTTCACGGACTTCGTGAACGTTACGGTAGAGCGGTTGGTCAATCCCGCGAACACCTTCACGCCCAACGGCGACGGCATCAACGACACGTGGCTGGTAACCGGGCTGCTGGAGCGGCCGCAGGCGGAAGTGAGCGTTTACGACCGTTGGGGCCAGCGCGTGTACCACAGCATCGGCTACAAGGAGCCGTTCGATGGCGCCGGGCTGCCTACGGCCACCTACTACTGGTACATCAGCTTGAATGATGTCTCCGGGAAATCCGACCCTTACACGGGTTACGTAACGATCGTCCGCTGATGCGCACCGCAGCCCTCACCTTGGCTTTTGCCACCGGCCTAGCGGCACTGGCGCAGCAGACCGCGCAGTACACGCAGAACACGTTCAACATGTTCGCCATCAATCCGGCGGTGGCGGGCAGCAAGGACTGCATCGACGTGCGGCTGGGCTACCGGCAGCAGTGGGTGGGCTTCTCCGGTGCGCCGACCACCGGCTGGGCGACGATCGCCGGTACGATCCGCCCCAAAGGCCGGCCCTACAAGGCGAACCGGCATGGCATCGGTGCCTTTATTGAAGCCGACAACGCGGGGCCGATCGGCTACACCAGCGTGCAAGGTGCGTATGCGTACCACATCCAGATGCGGCGCGACGTCTTCATGTCGCTGGGCTTCTTCGCCGGTGTGCGTCAGGAAAAACTGTCGTTGGGCGATGTGAACGCGGACGACAATACGGACCCTGCGTTGGCGAACAACGGCAGCGTGCTGGTAGTGCCCGACGTAACCCCGGGGATCTGGGTATACGGGAAGACCACGTGGGCGGGCCTTTCCATCCAGCAATTTCTGGGGAACCGGGTAAAGGACATCGGCACGGACACCAAACTGTCGCGCGTGTTCATTGCCAGTTTGGGGCACCGTTACCGCATCGACAAAAGCTTGAGCGTAGTGCCTAGCGGGCTGTTGCGCCTAGCGCCCGGCGTGCCGATGAGCATGGACCTCAACGTGATGTTGGAGTACAAGAAAAAGGTAGGCCTGGGTGCCTCCTATCGGAATCAGGACGCGGTGGCTTTCATGCTGAAGGTACCCTTCCTGAAATACTTTACCCTCGGTTACAGCTACGATGTTACCACCAGCAAGCTCCGTGTTGGTGGCGCCAATACGCACGAGATCATTCTGGGGATCTATCCATGCAGCGCCATGGACCCTGCCAAAGCCATAGTGCGATGTCCCATCTTCGAATAGCCCGGTCACCGGCGGGCGGAGTCCTTGCCATTGTGCTGCTCTTGGCGGCCATGGCCTTTGCATGCGTGGCCCAAGCGCAGCAAACGCACTACTGGGTGGGCGGCAGCGGCGCGTGGAGCGATGCGGCGCATTGGTCGCTAAGCCCCGGCGGCACTGGGGGAGCGGGCGTTCCTTCGGCGAAAGATCCCGTGCAGGCAGGTCCGTTTACCGGCGATGTTTCCATAGCGTTGAACGGCAACCAGGCGGCGGCTTCGTTGGCGGTTGATGGAAGCGGGTCGCAGGTTTCCCTTCGCGGCAACAGTGGGCGCTTGGCGTTGAAAGGCGATTTGGTTTTGCGCGGCAACGTGGACTGGGATTACACCGGTGCGTTGGAAGTATCGGCAGACAAACATTCCGTGGTGCAGCTGGATACGCGCGGCATTCCGCTGGGAAGTGACTTGTATCTGCTCGGCGGTGGCGCGTTCAACATGGCGAACGACCTGGTGTTGCGGGAGGGGCGCGGATTGGAATTGCGCGAAGGCACGCTGGTGCTGAACGGCGCGATGCTGAAAGCCGATGCCGTGGACTTTCCGGGAAACAAAACGAAGAAGTTGATGGCTGGCACCTCCGTGGTGCTGTTGGCGCAAACGCCGGACGCCGGAGCAGTGCGCGATGCGGTGGACGCGGGAACATCGCAACTGCTCGTGGGCGGCGTGCCCACTGCGTGGGATCCGGACCACGGTCCGGTAGTGGATGATGCGCGCGGTGTGAGCACCTGCGGTGTGGGGGCTGGGCAAACGTTGTTCACCATCAACGCCGCGCTGCTGAGCAATTACAATGGCTTTGGTGTTAGCTGCCACTCGGTGTGCGACGGAATTGTGAAAGTTACCGTGACGGGTGGCGTCGGCCCGAATTTTTTGTACAGCTGGATCGGTGGTCCGGGCACCGCGCAGTGGAATAACGTGTGCCCCGGCAACCAGATCGTGATCGTGACCGACCTGGGGCAGGGCGTAAGCTGCGCCACCACCGTGCAGGTAACGGACCCGGCACGGCTGAGCGTGATCTTCACCGGCAACGTGCCGCCCACTTGTTCCGACGTTTGCGACGGAACTTCCATTGCCTTGGCCGTAGGCGGCGTGCCCAACTACAGCTACAATTGGAACAATGGCAACGGCACCTCGCAAGTGTACAACCAGCTCTGTGCGGGGATCAATACGTTGCATGTTACGGACGTCAACAATTGCGCGTTCGACACGATCTTCAATTTCCCCATACAGCCGATCGTTCCGAATTTGACGAAGACCAATGTGCTGTGCCACGGCGACTGCAACGGCACGGCGCAGGTGACCCCCACGGGCGGCCATATCCCGTACACCTACAACTGGCAGCCCGGCAATCCCCCGGGTGACGGCACCAACGCGGTAACGGGCTTGTGCGCGGGCAACTATGCGGTAACGATCACGGATGTCAACGGCTGCGACACCACGGTCACCTTCACCATCACGCAGCCGCAACCCATCGTGCCGCATGCCACGCATGTGAACGCGACCTGCGCGGGCGTGTGCGATGGATCGGCCACGGTAGCGCCTACCGGCGGAAGCGGCAACTACGGCTACAGCTGGGCACCTCCGCCGGGTGGTGGCGGCACGAGCGCAACGGCCACCGGGCTGTGTGCGGGCACGTACACGGTAACGATCACGGACAATGCCAACGGCTGCGACACCGCGGTGGCCATCATCATCACTGCGCCGCCGCCGATCGCGGTGGTGCCCACGGTAACGGAGCCCAATTGCCACGGCGATTGCAACGGCTCGATCGTGCTTGCCACCACGGGCGGAACGGGCGGCTTCACGTACGTATGGACACCGGCCTCGGCGGGTACGGGAGCTTCCATATCGAATCTCTGTGCAGGGCCTTATTCGGTCACGGTTTCCAGCGGCGTTTGCGACACCGTGATCAACTTCAACTTGACGGAGCCTGACCTCATCGCGCCATCCACCGCACAGACCGACGTGAGCTGCGCCGGTGCGTGCGACGGCACGGCGGGCGGGCCTGCAACGGGCGGCACCGCGCCTTACACCTACACGTGGGCACCCGCACCGCCGGTGGGCCAAGGAACGGAAACAGCATCGCAGTTGTGCGCGGGCACTTGGGGTGTCACCATCACCGATGCGCACGGTTGCGACACCACGGTGCAATACCTCATTACCGAGCCTCTGCCGTTGGCCATTGCAGCCAGCCAGACCAATGAAACTTGCGGCAACTTGTGCAACGGAACCGCCACAGTGGTCGTTTCCGGCGGCACGCCGGATTACACATACCTGTGGAGCCCAGCACCTCCGGTGGGGCAGGGCACGGCATCGGCTTCGCAACTCTGCTCGGGCACATGGACCGTTACTGTTACCGATGACCATGGATGCGAGCTGGTGCAAAGTTTTACCATCCTTCCTGCGGTGCCGATCAACGTTACGTTGGCCACCACGCCCGTTAGCTGCGCGGGTATTTGCGACGGAACGGCGACGGGCACGGTGAGCGGTGGCATTCCACCTTACACCTTCTTATGGTCGCCTGCTCCTGGCACTGGCCAAGGCACATTGAACGCGACAGGCCTTTGCGCCGGTCCCGGCACGTTCACTGTAACTGATGCGGCTGGCTGCGATACCACCATCACCTTCACCATTGATGCACCGCTCCCGATCTTGGTCACCTCTACGCCAACGGATCCGAGCTGCTTCGGCGTATGCGACGGTTCTATTGCATTGGTCGCCACCGGCGGAACGGGCACGTACACGTATACGTGGACACCGGCTTCAGCAGGCACCGGGGCTTCGGTGAGCAATTTGTGCGCTGGTCCATACCAAGTTGTCGTTTCCAGCGGCATTTGAGACACCACCATCAGTTTCATTTTGAATGCACCACCACCGTTCGTCCCTAACACTGAACACGACACCTTCCAACTGCGCGAATACCTGCACGGGCACGGCTTCGCTCACGGGCAACTTGGCGGGCCTTGTCTTCGCATGGTCGCCGCAGCCCGGTGCTGGCCAAGGCACGGCGAACGCCACAGCGCTTTGCCCGGACAACTATACCGTAACCGTGACGAACGCAGCAGGCTGCGACACGGTGATCACCTTCAGCATAGATGCTCCGCCGCCGTTGGTGCCGGACCTGCAAGTGACCGATGCTTCCTGCGGCACGGCTTGCGATGGCCTTGTAGTTTGCCCCACTTCGGGTGGCGTTGGTCCGTACATGTACTTCTGGTCGCCGCCACCGGGCTCGGGCCAAGGCACTTCCACGGCTGGCGGGCTTTGCCCGGGTGATTACATGGTTACCGTCACGGACAGTAACGGATGCGATACCACGTTGCAATTCACCATTTCCCGTCCGGCGGGTATAATGGCCACGGCGGTTATCACACCTTCGACGTGCTCCAATACCTGCGATGGCACCATTACGGTAACGGCCACAGGCGGCGTGTTGCCTTACACATGGAACTGGGTGCCGGAGCCCGGCACCGGTCAAGGCACTTCTTCCGCTGGTGGTCTTTGCCCCGGGACGTACAACGTCACCATTAGCGATCAAGCGAGCTGCGATACCACCATAGCATTTGTAGTTGGATCGCCCGCACCGATAGACCCGCATGCCACCGTGAACAACGAGACTTGCGCGGGTCCATGCGATGGTTCCGTAACCGTTGCACCCACCGGTGGCAGCGGTTCGTACAGCTTTGCGTGGATACCTTCCAGCTTGGGTTCGGGCAACTTCGTAGGGAACCTTTGCGCGGGCGATTACACCTCCATTATCACGGACAGCAACGGCTGCGACACCACTTGGAATTTCACCATTCTGCCGGTCCCGCCATTTAATGCCAGCGTGTCGGCAGTAACCGCAGTTAGCTGCGCGAACAGTTGCGACGGCACGGCCACGGCGGACATTCCCGGTGGCATTGCGGGCCTGACGCTCACGTGGGCACCGGCACCGGTTACGGGCCAAGGCACGTTGACCGCCACCGACCTTTGCCCCGGACCGCACACGTTGACGATAGCCGATGCCGCGGGCTGCGACACGGTGATCAACTTCACCATTGATGCGCCTACACCGTTGGCACCGGTGCTGAACGTGACGGATGCTTCCTGCGGAACTGCAGGCGACGGCGCGGCGGACATTACCACGACCGGTGGCACGCCCGGCTACACTTACGTGTGGACACCTGCGCCGGGTTCTGGCCAAGGTACTTCTTCGGTGGGCGGACTTTGCCCGGATAACTACACCGTGACGATCACGGATGCGGCGGGTTGTGATACCACGTTGCAGTTCACCATTGCTCGGCCAGCGAGCATCATGGCCACGGCAACGATCACTCCGGCCAGCTGCGCGAACATTTGCGACGGCACGATCAACGTAACTGCCATCGGCGGCGTTGAGCCATACACTTGGAACTGGGTTCCTGATCCCGGCACGGGCCAAGGCACGTCTTCCGTTGGCGGCTTGTGTCCCGGGACTTACAACGTCACCATTAGCGATCAAGCGGGCTGCGACACCACCTTTGCTTTTGTTGTTGGATCCCCTGCGCCGATCGATCCGCACGGCACCTTCACTAACGAAACTTGCGCCGGTCCATGCGATGGCACGGCGAGCGTAGCGCCCACCGGCGGCAGCGGCATATTCACTTACGCGTGGGTACCGGCCAGCTTGGGCACGGCGGCTTCGGTGAGCGGTCTTTGCGCCGGGGATTACAGCGTAACGGTATCGGACAACGCGGGTTGCGACAGCACTTGGAGCTTCACCATTTTGCCTGTTCCGCCGTTCAATGCCAGCTTGTCGGCAGTAACCGCGGCGAGCTGCGCGAACAGTTGCGACGGCACGGCCACTGCGGATATTCCCGGCGGCATTGCGGGTTTGACGCTCACTTGGGCTCCAACACCGGTAACGGGCCAAGGCACGTTGACCGCCACGGATCTTTGTCCCGGACCGCACACGTTGACGATAGCCGATGCCGCGGGCTGCGACACGGTGATCAACTTCACCATTGATGCGCCAACGCCATTAGCACCGGTGCTGAACGTGATCAACGCGAGTTGCGGAACGGCATGCGATGGCGCGGCCACGATCACCATGGCCGGTGGTACGCCGGGCTACACCTACGTATGGACGCCGGAACCCGGCACGGGCCAAGGCACGGCTTCGGTCGGAGCGCTTTGTCCGGACAATTACATCGTGACCGTAACGGATACCGCAGGCTGCGACACCACGTTACAGTTCACCATTTCACGGCCCGGCGGCATTATGGCCACGGGCGTAGTAAGCCCGGCGAGCTGCTCCAATATTTGTGATGGCACGATCACGGTAACGGCATCGGGAGGCGTGCCGCCTTACACGTGGAACTGGGTTCCGGAGCCCGGACTTGGGCAGGGTACATCTTCCGTGAGCCAGTTGTGCCCCGGAACGTACAACGTCACCATCGGCGACCAAGCGGGTTGCGACACAACGATCGCATTTGTTGTGGGATCTCCAGCGCCCATCGATCCCCACGGCACCTTCACCAATGAAAGCTGCGCTGGTCCCTGCGATGGTTCTGCCACAGTAGCGCCCACGGGCGGTAGCGGTTCCTTCAGCTTTTCGTGGACCCCGGCCGGCTTGGGCAACGGCAACTTCGTGGGTGGCCTTTGCGCTGGCGACTACAGTTCCACCATCACGGACAGCAACGGTTGCGACAGCACGTGGAGCTTCACCGTTGAACCCACTTCTCCTATACAGGCCGCTGTGGCCACCATTGATGGTTTCTGCCACAACGATTGCAACGGCGAAGCCACGGTAACGGCCACCGGTGGCGCGGGCGGTTTCAGCTATGCGTGGACACCGGAACCGCAAGCGGGCCAAGGCACGGACCACGCCACGGGCTTCTGCGCGGGGCCGGGCTTTGTAGTGGTTACGGACGCAGGCGGCTGCGACACCACGGTGATCTTCGAGATCTTCAAGAACCAGCCCATCCAACCCAACCTTACCGTTTATCCGGAAAATTGCACAGGTCCCTGCACCGGTGAGGCGGGCGTTTCCCGGTGGGCGGGGTAGGGCCTTTCATGTATGATTGGCAGCCTGCGCCCTTGGTAAGTGGCCAAGGCACCAGCGCCGTCGTGGGCTTGTGCGCGGGAACGGCTTACACCGTCACCATCGTTGACGCACTGGGTTGCGACACCACGATCGCATTCACCGTGGCACCGTTCGATCCGATCGTTCCGGTGGTAACGGTGAATGCCGCGACCTGCTCGGATGTTTGCGATGGCAGCGCTTCTGTTTCAGCTACGGGTGGCTCGGGGCCATACGTGTACATCTGGGACCCAGTTCCGCCGAATGGCCAAGGCGACACCGTTGCAACGGGCTTGTGCGCGGGCACCTACCTGCTCACCGTTGCGGATGCCAACGGCTGCGACACCACGGTTTCATTCACCATCACAGCTCCGTTGCCCATTGATCCCATTGCCACTGTAACGCCCATTGCGTGCGGCGGGCAATGCAACGGTGCCATTGACCTCAACACGCAAGGCGGCAGCGGCAGCTTCACGTACACGTGGACGCCACCCGCGCCCATCGGCGATGGCACGGCTAACGTGAGCGGACTTTGCGCAGGGGATTGGACGGTGATGATCGCGGACATCGCAGGCTGCGATACCAGCATCACCTTCACCCTGGATGAGCCGTTGCCAGTGGCCGCCACCATGGACGTGCTCCCAGCCATTGCGGCGTGTGCGACGGTTCCGTGCAACTGCATCCCACGGGCGGTACTGCTCCGTACAGCTTCACCTTCGGGCCACCGTTGAACCTCTCCACAACGGACAGTTTGCTCACCGGTTTATGCGCTGGCGTGTACTCCGTTACGGTAACGGATGCGGCCGGTTGCTCCGTGCAATTGGCCATCGCCATTACGGATGCGGACGGTGAAGTGCTCACCATGAACAACGGCCAAACGTCTTGTCCGGGCGTGTGCGACGGCGAAGTTTCCGTGGCGTACAACTGTTCCGTAGCGCCTTGCACGGTGGCTTGGTCGGACCTCATCGGCAACCCGTTGGGGCAACCCAGTGACACGCTTTCCAACCTGTGCGTTGGCGGCTATCTCGTAGCGGTGACCAACGGCAACGGCTGCATCTCCATCGACACGGCATTCGTTACGGAACCTGCGCCGTTGGTGGGTAACATCAGCAGTTCGCCCGTAAGTTGCATCGGTGCTTGCGACGGCACGGCCACCATCGGGATCACCGGTGGAACGGGTCCGTTCACCTTCACCTGGAGCCCGGCACCGGGCGGCACGGGACAAGGCGCGCCGCATGCCACGGGGCTTTGCGCAGGGCCTTACGTGATCCATGTGGACGACCTCGGCGGATGCGATGCGGACTTCAACGTGTTGATCACTGCGCCGACAGCTGTTGCGGTTTCGCCGGACGTTTCTGAAGTGACCTGTGCCGGTCTTTGCGATGGTGCGATCAACTTGAACGCGCAAGGCGGAACGGGAACGCTCACCTACGTGTGGAGCCCGGCACCGCCGATGGGGCAGGGTACCGGTTCCGTGAGCGGACTTTGCCCCGGCTCGTATTCCGTGCTCGTGTTTGACGGCCACAATTGCGACACCACCATCACCTTCACCTTGGCGGATCCCGCGCCTGTTGTGCTTTCCGGAACGGCAACGCTGAGCCATTGCGCGGTGTGCGATGGCACGGCAGAAGTAACCGCAACCGGTGGCACCGGCGCATTGGGCATTGAATGGACCAGCGGCGGAAATATCGTAGGCACGGACAGCGCGCTCACGGGATTGTGCGCAGGTGTTTACACGGCCACGGCCACGGACGCGCAAGGATGCATGGCCATGCAAACGCTGGTGGTTCCGGATGCAACGGCGGAACTACTCACCGTAACGAACGGACAAACGTTGTGTGCGAATACGTGCGACGGTGAAGTGAGCGTGAGCTACAACTGTAGCGTGCCGCCTTGCATCACCACTTGGCTTGATGCATCCGGCGGGCAACTGGCGCAGGGCCAGGACACCCTAAGCGACCTGTGCGCAGGAATGTACTTTGTGGTGGTAGGCAACGGCGATGGCTGCACGGCCATCGACACTGCATTGGTAACGCCTTCGCAAACGATCACGCCGAATTTGAGCACCATGCCAGTGACGTGCAACGGCGCGTGCGACGGCATCGCCACGGTAGGCCCAATGGGCGGAATAGCGCCTTACACATTCTTGTGGGACAACGGTGATACCACGGCACAAGTCACCGGCCTATGCGCCGGCACGTATGGCGTTACCATCAGCGATGCCAGCGGTTGCGACACGCTTGTGAACGTGTTGATCACCGCGCCGCAGCCCATCACGGTGGCCGTGCAAAGCGAAGATGTTTCGTGCAACGGAACATGCGATGGCAGCATCGTTGTCAGTCCTTCCGGCGGAAGCGGATCGTTCACCTACGTGTGGTCGCCTTCGCCCCCCAGCGGGTTGGGCAGCAACGGCGCGTTCGACCTGTGCCCCGGCACGTGGATGGTAACGATCGCTGACACGCACGGCTGCGACACCACGTTGAGCATCATCATCGCGGAACCCGCGCCGATCATGATCACCGCGAGTGCCACCATGAGTGATTGCGGTGTGTGCAACGGAACGGCCGAAATCGAGATCAACGGCGGCACCGCGCCTTATGCATCGGCTTGGTTGCTGGGCGGGGCCATCGTAGGCACGGACACCGCCATCACCGGCCTGTGCGCCGGGCTATATAGCGCGGTGGTGCAGGATGCAAACGGTTGCCTCGCACACAAACCCGTGGCCATTGGCGACATCGGCGGGGAAGTCCTGCAAACGCCATCCACCTTGCTCACCTGCCCCACGGATTGCAACGGTCAATTGGTAGTGAATTACAACTGCGGCACTCCGGCTTGCACCGTGGCGTGGTACAACGGCATGGGCACCGACCTGAACCAGTCCGGCGACACCATTAACAACCTGTGCTTCGGCACCTATTTCGTGCAAGTGACCAACGGCGCGGGCTGCATTTCGATCGACACGGCGCACGTAATTCCGCCGCCGACCATTCAAGCCAACCTCACCACCACGCCCGAGCTCTGCGCAGGCAGTTGCAACGGCACGGCGCTGGTAGCACCCACCGGCGGGACCGGCAGCACGTACACCTACCTCTGGGATCCGACGGTAGTGGGCCAAGGCGGTCCGCAAGCGGTGTTCATGTGTGCCGGCCCTTACACGGTAACGATCACGGACAGTGTGGGCTGCTTCATAAACCAAGGCGTGAACATCCTATCGCCGCAACCTTTAACGGGCACATTCACCGTGGTGCAGAACAACTGCAAAGGCGCGGATGATGGGTCCATCACGGTAGTGGGCCAAGGCGGCACGGGGCTCATCAGCTACACGTGGTCTCCGGAACCCGGTGGCGGCCAAGGGACAGGCACCGCCACGGGCCTCACCGAAGGCACGTGGAACGTAACGCTGGGCGATGTGAACGGCTGCGACACCACCATTTCCATCACTTTGGTGGATCCACCGGGCATGAACGTGATCGTAACGCACACCGACAACGGTTGCTTCAACGATTGCGTGGCCACTGCGCATGCTGAAATTTCCGGCGGCACCGCGCCATACATCACGGTTTGGACCGATACCAGCGGCACCGTGATCGACGTGAACACCTTGGACGTATTCGGCCTGTGCGGCGGCGACTACGTGTTCACCGTAACGGACAGCAGCGGATGCTCCATCGCGTCCGCGTTCACTGTTGCCACCGGCGTGCCCATCGACGCGGGCTTGGTGGTGCAGGGTGAAACCTGCAACGGTCCTTGCGACGGCACCGCAACTGTTTCGCCTACCGGCGGATCGGGATCGGGCTACGGCTACCTCTGGGTACCCGATGTGAACGGGCAAGGCACCGAAACCGCTACTGATCTATGCCCTGGAAACTACACCGTCACCATCACCGACGGGCTGGGTTGCGACAGTGTATTCGCCTTCACCGTGGATCCGTTCACACCGCTTCTGCCGAATGCAAATGTGCAAGATGTATCATGCAACGGCTCGTGCGATGGCGTTATCAGCCTCAACGTTTCCGGAGGCACGGGCACCATTACCTACGTGTGGTCGCCGGAGCCGCCAGTTGGCCAAGGCACTGCGGAAGCATCCGGACTTTGTCCGCAAGTTTGGGAAGTCACCATCGCGGACGGTGCGGGTTGTGACACCACGTTGAGCTTCACCATTTCCGAACCGGAACCCTTGGTGGTAGCGGTGGATGAAGTGCTGCCTTCCAGCTGTCCCACGGCTACGGATGGTTCCATCACCATCACTGCGAGCGGCGGCACAACGGATTACAGCTACGCATGGACCGGCCCCGGCGGCTTCACTTCCAACTTGGAAGATCTGCCCGCCGTGATGAGCGGTATTTACGACCTCACCGTAACGGACCAACACGGTTGCATGGCAACGCTACAAGTCACGGTGGGCGCGCTCAGCAGCGTAGTTGCTGTTGCGGGTGTTGACCAAACGGTTTGCGCCGGCGGAACGTTGACGCTGGACGGATCTGCAAGCCAAGGCGCTACGGATCACGTATGGAATGAACTCGGCGGAAATGTTGTGGGCATTACTGCGATCGTGCAACTCACAGGCATTTCAGTCGGACCACACAGCTACGTACTTACAGTCTCCGATGGCGTATGTACGGCAACAGATACCGTGCAGGTGCAGATCTTGGCATCGCCATCCGTTGATGCCGGTCCGGACCAGGAAGTCTTCCTGCAAGGCACCGTCACCTTGGGCGGCGCGCCGAGCGGTCCTCCGGGCAGCAGTTTCGTATGGCAACCGGACAGTTTGTTGGACCACTTCGACAGCGCGAACCCGTTGGCCACAGTTGACGCTACAACGCTGTTCATCCTCACCGTAACCAGCCCCGAAGGCTGCATCGGAACGGACAGCGTGTTGATCACCGTGGTGCCGGAGATCAAAGTGCCAAGCGGCTTCACGCCCAACGGCGACGGCCACAACGACACGTGGATACTTGACTTCGCGCCGCTGTTCCCAGGCATCGAAGTACAGATCTTCAGCCGCTGGGGCGAACCGCTCTTCCGCAGCGTAGGCTACGCCACCCCGTGGGATGGCAAAGTGGACGGAACGGTAGTGCCGGTGGGAACGTACTACTACGCCATTGAACTCAACGACCCGCGCTTCCCCGATGCGCTCACCGGGCCGCTAACCGTGATCCGATAATGAGGAACACCCTGCGACACCTGCTCCTTCCGCTCGCGGCCATCGCTTGCGCAAGCACCTTACACGCCCAGCAGCTCCCGCAGCTGAGCCAGTACGTGAGCCAAGACTACCTCTATAATCCAGCGGTGGCGGGCAGCCGTCCGTGGTTCGAGGTGCGCAGCGCGCACCGCAACCAGTGGGTCGGCATTCAGGACGCGCCGCGCACCTTCACGCTAAGCGCCACCACGCCCATCGGCCAAAACATGGGCGTGGGCGGCTACATCTTCACGGATAACGTGGGGCCAACGCGGCGCACCGGCTTCCAACTGAGCTACGCCTACCACCTCAAGATCACCAGCGACATCAAGCTCGGCCTCGGCGTGTCCTTCGGCATGTTGCAATTCCTGATCGACGGTAGTAAGATCCAATTCCACGAAGCCGACGATCCACTACTGGACGATCAACTGCGCGGCTCACTGATGCCCGACGCCACCTTCGGCGCATACCTCTACCACGAAAGATGGTGGTTCGGCGCAACGGCACCACAATTGTTGCGGAACAGGATCTGGTTTTTCGACCAGAACGACCAAAGTCTCAGCACCCTCGCCGCGCACTACTACGCCATGGGCGGCTACCGCATCCCCATCGGCTCGGACCTGAAAATAGAGCCGTCGTTCTTAGTGAAATACGTAGATCCCGTTCCCCCGAAAGTAGACCTCACCGCCACCATCCGCTACAAGGACCAGGTCTGGTTAGGCGCCACCTACCGCACGGACGACGCACTGAGCTTCATGGTGGGCTACTGGATGAAGAAGACCTTCCAGTTCGGCTACAGCTACGACCTCACCACAACCAACCTGCAGCGCTACACCAGCGGCACGCACGAGATCATGTTGGGGATCACGTTTGGGAAGGCTGCGCCGGCGGTGCCGGTTGCGGAAGGTGCTGCTCCGGTGGAGTAGGGGGGATTGCACGTGCGGCTGTCATGCCGGGCGAAGACCCCCACACTCCCGCAAGTGTTCCAGCCTTCTAAGTCTGTGTTTTTTTATAGGTTGGGTCACTTGTGGCACCAAGTGCAACTTTCCTTCTTGGTCTAACCAAGAAGTCCTCAGACTTCCACGGATAAAGGAAAGTCCTTCTGCATCAGGGATGACGCTCGTGCATTCTCCACCGCCATTCCCTACTTTCCCGCCATGGACCGCACCACCTTTCTCCGCAACATGTTGGGCAAAGCCGCCCTGCTCACCCTGCCGCCGTGGGCCATGTTGCCCAAGCCTGAGCAAGACCGCTTGGCATGGACGCAGAACTGCCACGGGGTCTTTGTATTCAGCAACTTTGTTCGTGGTTTCCAGTACCACGATGGCCCGAAGCTGATCCACCGCATGCAGGCGGAGGACACGTTAGATCTGGTGCGCGAACACGACAACGAGCACGACACCAATGCCGTGGCCGTGTACTGGGAAGGGCAGAAGCTGGGCTACCTGCCCATGGGCGAAAACGTGAGTTTGGCCACCATGCTGGACCATGGTCTGTTGCTGGAAGCCGAGGTGGCCTACACCGCGCCGGAGCTGGACCCGTGGGAGCAATGCTACATTTCGGTCTACCTGCTGATGCCGGCCACGCCCAGTTTCGATGCTTACATGGCGGATTACATGGAGCGCCCGGATGCGGGGTATAAACTGCGGCCGGAGTATGGGGGAGATGCCCCGCTGGGCAATCCTATTTAATCTTCACCAGCGTACCCCGCAAACTGCGCCCCCCGCACTCGGCCCGGTACACATACGCCCCACTTGCAAGCCCCGAAAGGTCCAACTCCACCATGACCGCACCGGGTGTTGATTCCAATACAAGCCGGCCGAACGCATCGAAGAGTGCGAAGCGCACGATCGGCCCGTGGGCTGAAGTGATCGTTACGCGATCGATCGTCGGCTGCGGATACAAGGAGAGGATCGGAGCAGGTTCTACTTCCGGAACGCCCAGCACGATGTTCACTTCACAATCCGGATAGGCCGGGTTGCTCCACAGCAAGTCATCGCCGTTGCCGTAGCAGGTCAACATCAGGGAGTCGCCGGGCACTTCCAAGGAAAAGCTCCGCGCTTGCGCTGGGAACAACGGGCCATGGATGCTGCCCACACCGTCGATCCATTGTTCGTGGAGCTGCAAGGGCAAATTCCCGAGGTATTCCTGGAACTGGATCCGTTTGCTGTATGTGCTACCGACAAGGACGCTATCAATTCCGGAGACATGAAGCCAGTCATCAAAATCACTGATGTGGAACAACGCTGAGTCGCCTATGCCGAGGGAAAAGTCATACAGCTCAAATGGAGTGTCGCCATCCACATGCAAAAGCACCACATCGCCTATTTGCTGCACCAGACCCTCGAATTGCGGTGCGGCGCCGGTGTCGGGCGCGGAATTGGAGACCATTATGTTCCACGTATCCGCACCGATCACGGAGTCGCCTGCGAATGAAAACGCACGCGAAGTTGTTTCCGTAAAGCCGGGGTTTAGCGGGCTACCGTGGGGATAGGTATCGGCCACATTCCACCAGGCGTTGCCTTCTGCGAAGGGGTTTACCGGCTGTGCGAAGCCGTTCAAGGAAGTTAATAGCAGCACGAAGAGCATGATTTTCTTCATAGCAAATTGAATCTTAGCGGTTACACGGACTGAAGTTAAGGGCATGTAGAAAACGTGTACACATTCGGCGAATTTAGGGGTGCAAACCGGTCAACGCTAAGGTTTCCCGGTTCCTTCATTGGCATGAATCTTGGTCTATGCCTTAAATTGCGCCCCCTCCGGAAAAGGTGGACATGGAAGAAGCTTATACCTGAAGTTCACACCGTTCCACGCCCATGCGCAACTATCGCTCCGCCTTGTCCCTCTTGGGTATTGCCTTGTGGGGGGCGGCATTGGCGTCGGGCCCGGGCACCAACGGCACGGCCACGTTGTGTGGCACTGGCGCAGCGGTACAATTGGTGACTTATTTGGGCGGAAGCCCCGACCCCGGAGGCACATGGAGCGGCCCTGCGGCCCATCCCGGCACGTTTGATCCAACCACGGATGCGCCGGGCGTTTTTACCTACACGGTAACAGGTCCGCCTGTTGCCAGCGCTACTGTTACGGTATCGGTGGTTGCACCGGCCAATGCGGGTGGCAACGGCACTTACTCCACCTGCTCCAACGGTGTTGCGGTGGACCTCTTCACCAAGTTGACGGGAACACCTGCCAGTGGCGGGGCATGGACCTTCGGGGGTGCGCCTGTAAGCAACACGTACACGCCCGGCACATCATCGGCCGGAGTTTACACCTACACGGTTTCGGGCACTCCGCCTTGCCCCAACGTGTTCGCTACGGTAACGGTAACGCAGACTACGGCACCCAATGCGGGAGGCCCGGCGAGCATCACGGTGTGCAGCAATTCGGCTCCGTTCAGCATGCGGGGCCAGCTCACGGGCACGCCATCGGTCGGCGGCACTTGGTCGCCGGGCGGAAGCGACACTTTTACGCCGGGCACCAGTTTGGCCGGTATTTACACCTACACCGTTACGGGAACGGCCCCTTGCACAAATGCCACGGCCACGCTCACCATCGCGGTGAACACCGCGCCAGTTGCCGGCGTAGGCGGTCCGCTGGCAGTGTGCAGCAACGGCCCCATCGTGGACCTCTTCCTGCAATTGACGGGTTCGCCTTCCAGTGGCGGCACTTGGTCCGGCCCGGGTGGCGCGCATACCGGGCAGTTCCAGCCGGGCACGAACCCAGCCGGGGCCTATGTGTACACGGTTTCCGGACTGGCCCCTTGCGTAGCTGCCACGGCCACCATCAACGTTACGGTGAGTCCCGCGCCGGTGGCAGGCACCAGCACCAGCGTTGTTAAATGCTCCAATGCAGCGGCCTTCTCATTGATCTCCCAATTGGGCGGTTCGCCCGCTTCCGGCGGTACTTGGAAAGACCCCAATGGCGTGGCTTATCCTTCGGGCACCTTTACGCCGGGGACCTCGCTGCCGGGGCTCTACACCTACACCGTAACCGGCACGGCACCTTGTGTTCCGGCCACGGCCACGGTGAACGTTTCCGTGGTACAGGCAGCCAATGCAGGCACCAGCAGTACGTATTCAGTCTGCAGCAGTGGCGGAGCATTTCAACTGTATGACCGACTGGGCGGCACCCCGGTCGCGGGAGGTGCGTGGACCGGTCCGAGCGTGGTGCCGGGCGGTCTCTTCACGCCGGGCGTGAACGGCAACGGGGTATATACCTACACGGTAACGGGCACGACGCCCTGTGCCAACGCCACGGCCACGGTAACGGTAACGGTGGTGCCTGCGGCGAACGCGGGCAGCAACGGTGCGGTAACGCTTTGCAGCACTAGTCCGGTCACCAACCTGTTCACGGCTTTGGGCGGATCACCGGCCTCCGGCGGCAGTTGGGAAAAGCCCGCTCCCGGCGGCGTGCTTACCAGCGGGCTGTACGATCCCGCGAACCCGGCCCATCCTGCGGGGACCTACACGTATACGGTGCTGGGCACGGCGCCTTGCCCCAACGTTTCCAGCACGGTGCAAGTGGTGGAAAACCAGCAACCGAACGCGGGGACCAACGGCAGCACCACCGTGTGCAGCACGGGATCGGCCTTTGACATGGGCACGGTGCTTGGCGGTGGCCCCGGTGCTGGGGGAGTTTGGCTCAACGGGGCCAATACGACGGTCCCGCCCACATTTACGCCTGGCACCACCTTGGCGGGTGTTTATCGCTACGTGCTCACGGGTTCTTCCCCCTGCGTGAACGATACCGGTTTTGCCACGGTGAACGTGGTGACGGCTCCGGTCGCGGGTTTGAACGGTGCAATCACCGTGTGCAGTGATGCCGCCGCATTCCCGCTGCTTCCGCTGTTGGGCGGAACACCGGGCAGCGGCACTTGTACCGATCCCGATAACCCCGTTTTCGGCGGAACATACGTTCCCGGTGCGTCCGCATTGCCCGGCGCTTACACCTATACCGTGGCGGGCATCAGCCCCTGTGCGAACGCCTCGGCGGTGGTTACGGTAACGCAGAACCGCAGGCCCGTGGCGGGCACGAACGGCACGCTGTCATTGTGCAGCACCACGGGAGCCACGAACTTGTTCCCCAGCTTGGGCGGCACGCCGGATGCGGGCGGCACATGGACCGGCCCCGGCGGGGTATTGAGCGGTGGGTTTTTCACTCCTGTTTCACCCGGTACGTTCATTTACAAGTACAAAGTGACGGGCACAGCACCGTGTTTGCCGGACAGTGCCACGGTAACGATATCGGTGTCTCAGGCGCCATACGCGGGCAATTCGGGCACCGTTACCATCTGCACGGGTCAGGCCAGCTTGAATTTATTCGAGGGGCTCACCGGCCTTCCGGACCAGAACGGAACTTGGCAAGAGCTGACCACGACGGGGCGTGTCAGCGGGAATTTTTTCAATCCCGCCACGCCAACGCAACTTCCTCCGGGGAACTACCAGTTCACTTACACGGTGCCGGCGGTGGGGCTTTGCCCGGCTGCGGTCTCCAATGTGCAGGTTACCATCGTGCCCTTGCTGAATGCGGGCACGGACGGCCTGATCAGTGCGTGCAGCAGCAACACGGCGGTTAATTTGTTCAGCGGCCTTGCTGGCACGCCACAGAGCGGCGGTGCTTGGAACGACCTGGACGGTACGGGGCTGCTCAGCGGTCAATACTTCAATGCGAACAGCGCCACGGGCACCGGCCCTTACCATTTCCGGTACAAGCTCACGGGTGCCCTCGGTTGTTCCTCGGATTCGGCGGTGGTCACCGTTACCATTACCCCTGCACCGAACGCGGGGCTTAGCGGCTCGGTCACCTTTTGCTCGGACGGCCCTGCAGTGGGCTTGTTCCTCTACTTGGGCACTACGGCGCAAAATGGCGGAACTTGGCGGAAACCTCCTCCGGGGAATGAGATCTTCGGCGGCACCTACGAGCCTTCGACATTCGCGCCGGGCGCCTACACCTACACGGTGAACGGCACACCGCCTTGCGCCAATTCCGTGGCCACGCTCCAAGTTTCGGAGACCACCGCACCGAATGCCGGGCTGCCGGCCGTTTACGCCACGTGCAGCAATGCGGCACCTTTCGACATGTTGGGCAAACTCGGCGGCACCCCTGCGCCCAACGGCACATGGACCGGCCCCGGCAACACGCCCCACACGAGCACCTTCAATCCGCAATTGGACCTGTCGGGAGTTTACACCTACAAGGTAACGGGAGTATTCCCTTGCGTTGACAAGACCAGTTCGCTCACGATCACGGTAAGTCCCGCACCCTATGCCGGTGCTGATGCCAGTACCACGGTGTGCAGCAATGGCGCGGGATTCCAGCTCTTCAGCTTGTTGGCAGCCAGCGGTGCACAGACCGGTGGCAGCTGGTTTGATCCGGTGAATGCATCCTACCCCAGCGGTTTCTACCAACCGGGAACAAGCGTGGCCGGCGTGTACACCTACCGCGTAACCGGTTTAGCTCCCTGTGGAATGGACGAGGCCACCGTAACGGTGTTCCAGACCAACAGCGCCAACGCGGGCACATCAGGTAGCACGGCTTTGTGCGCTGGCGGCGCGAACGTGCAATTGGTGAATTATTTGGGCGGTACTCCGGCGCTCACCGGGACTTGGACGGGGCCTGCGCCAAGCACGGCGTATTTCAGCGGCACGTTCATACCCGGCACTTCCACACCGGGTGTGTACACCTATCTGGTGAACGGAGCACCTCCTTGCGCCAATGCAAGCGCCACTGTTACGGTGTCGATCTCTGCCGTTTCCAACGCCGGTACCAGCCGAAGCTTCAGCGTTTGCCAATCCGCGTTCCCCATTGTGTTGTTCGACAGCCTGGGCGGCACCCCGGCACCCAACGGCACATGGACCATACAGCCGGGCAACACCACCAGTAACGGCATCTTCACGCCCAACACGCCGGGCACGTTTACCTACCGCTACACCGTGCCGGGTGCAGGTGCTTGCGGACCGGCTCAAGCCACGTTGACCATTTCAGTGAACCCCGCGGCGAATGCAGGAACCAACGGAACGTTGGCCTTATGCAGCACCAGCGGAAGTACACAGCTGTTCCCTTCCTTGGGCGGTACCCCGCAGACGGGCGGCACATGGACCTTCAACAACGTGGCCCACGGCAGCAGCTTTAATCCGCTCGTGGACATCAGCGGGAATTACGTGTACACGGTGAGCGGCCTTGCCCCATGCGCCAATGCCACGGCCACGGTGTCGGTAACGTTGAATGCCGCCCCGAACGCGGGCAGCAACGGGGTGCTCACCATCTGTGACAGTGATGGCACTCCGATCGTGCTGCGCGATGTGCTGAACGGCACTCCGCAGACGGGCGGCTCATGGACGTTGAACGGCAGCTCCGTTTCGGAGATCTATTTACCCAGCAATAACACGCCGGGCAGCCATACGTTCACGTACACGGTAACGGGCCAATCACCTTGCGCCAATTCCACGGCACAAGCCACCATCATTCAATACGCCCAGTCGGATGCGGGGCTCGATGGATCAACCGCACTTTGCACCAACGGCCCGCCATTGAACATGTTCACGCAGTTGGGTGGCACGCCGGACAACACGGGTTCGTGGATCAATGCGGCCAACGGCTTCGCGCCGGGCACCTTCAATCCCGCCGCCAACCCACCGGGCGTGTATGTGTTCCGCTACATTGTTACCAGCACCTCCCCTTGTGTGAACGATACTGCGAAGGTCACCATCACCTTGAACCGGAAGCCACAAGCGGGCATCAGTACAGCGCCGGTGATCTGCTCGGATGCAAGCTCCACTTCATTGTTGGGCCTCCTGGGCGGCCTGCCGGACAACAATGGCAGCTGGACCTTCCAACCTGCTGGTGGTTCGGCTGTGCCGCATGGCCCGGTATTCAATCCCGCAGTGGACGTGGCAGGGGCTTATATCTACACCGTGGCGGCCACCGCGCCTTGCACCAATGCTACGGCCACGGTGCAGATCACGTTAAGCCCGGCACCCAATGCGGGTTTGCATAATGCGGGCAGCGCGTGTGCCACGGAAACCTCCGTGCCCCTACTACCACTATTGCTCGGAACGCCACAGACCGGCGGCACCTGGACCGCCACCAACAGCACAGGGCACCTCACCAATGGTGTGTTCAATCCCACAGGCCTTCTGCCGGGGATCTACAATTTCCTATACACGGTAACGGGCAGTGCGGCCTGCGGCAACGACACGGCTTCGATCTCAATCACGGTAGTGCCGGCATTGAACGCGGGCAATGATGCCACCGTATCGCTATGCGCCAGCCAAGTGGTGTTCCTTACGCCGCTCTTAGGCGGAACGCCGCAACCCGGCGGGGTTTGGACCGGGGTTGAAAGTCCCACCGGGTTGGTGAACGGGGTGTTGAACGCCGGCGCTGCCGGGGTAGGCACGCACCACTACCGCTATGTCTTGTCCTCGGGGACCAACTGTGCACCGGATACCGCCATTCTTACAGTAATGGTCATGGCGGGTCCACAGGCAGGAGTTGATGGCGGTACCTCGGTTTGCTCCAACGGCGCCACCATTGACCTGTTCTCCCAGCTCAACGGCCCGCACGACCTCACCGGGACGTGGTATCTGCCAGCGCCCGGCGGTGCATTGGGCGGCTCCACGGTAAACCCTGCCACGGGTGTTGCGGGCATCTACCGTTACATCGTACAAGCAGTGGGTGCGTGCCCGGCGGACACGGCCTTCGTCACTGTGGCCATCACACCGGCCCCGAACGCGGGCACGGACGGCACGTTGGCATTCTGCTCAAATGGAGCATCACAAAACTTGGCCACGGCATTGGGCGGCTCCCCGGCCGCCGGTGGGTCTTGGACCATCGGCAACGGCGGCCCTTCGCACCCCGCTGTGTACAACCCGACCGTTGACGCTCCGGGCAACTATGTCTATACCGTTCTTGGCCAATCGCCTTGTGCCAACGCCATGGCCACCGTGGTAGTAACCGAAACGCCTGAGCCGTTCGCCGGCCTCAACAACAGTTACACCTTCTGTTCCGCAGCAGGCAATTTCAACATGCAGACGCAACTGGCGGGAAGTCCCCAAAGCGGCGGGAGTTGGCAGCGCGTTGGTCCGCCCAACACGCCGCACGGCCAAGTTTACAATCCGGCAGTGGACAGCAGTGGCGTGTTCCTGTACATCGTGGGCGGTAACGGGCCGTGTGTAAGCGACACGGCGGTACTGGTGGTGAATGAGGTGCGGGCGCCCCAAGCCGGCAACACGGTTACGGTGTCAGCCTGTCCTTCCGACACGGCGGTGGACTTGTTCGCGGCCTTGGGTGCCACGGCGGACACCACCGGCACATGGACCGGGCCGAACGGGCTTCCCGCCCCAAGCATGTTCGATCCCAGCTTGGTCACCTTGGGTTCCTACGCCTTTACCTATGCGGTGGCCGGAAGCGGTCCTTGCTTGGCGGACAGTGCGGTTGTAACCGTGGAAGTGGGAGCGGCACTGAACGTGGGCATCGGCGGCGCGGACACCATTTGCGGTGGCCAGCAGGCGTATGACCTCTTCAACTCATTGGGCGGAACACCGGACCCCGGTGGCGTTTGGTCCTTGGTGTTCGGGGGTGATGCCATCACCGGGAATTTACTTAACGCCGGTCTCTTGCCGCCGGGAACAGCATACCCGTTGGTTTACACTTTGGTGGACCCCGGTTGCGGCGTCGTTCAAAGCACCGTGGACCTATATCTGGCACCCTACCCGGACCCCGGCGGCGATTCTACCTTGTCGGTCTGCTACACCGAAACGGTGTTCCCCCTAATTGCCGGTCTTTCCGGAACACCTGACCCCGGCGGTACTTGGACAGGTCCCGGCGGTCCCGTTGCGGACGGGCTGTTCAACCCGGCTACGGATCCTTCCGGAGCGTATGTGTACTTTTTACCGGGAAGCGGGTATTGCTCGGACACCACGGCGACGCTCACCATTACTGTGAGCCAACCGGCCAACACCGGTGATGACGGCACCACCCAAGCCTGCAACAGCGGGCCCTTGGGCCTGTTCGCATACTTGGGCGGCGCTCCGCAGCCGGGGGGCGTTTGGAACGACCTTGATGGAACGGGTGCCTTACTGGGTGATACGTTGTACACCGCGCAATTGGCTGTGGGAACTTACATGTTCCAATACGGCATCAACGTGCCAGGATGCACCGAGGACAGCACCATACTCACCGTACACATCGTGGACGGCGTACAGGTGGCCGACCTACAGCGCACGTGCAACGAAGAGGCGCGCACGTACACGGTGTCCTTCACCATTACCGGCGGCGTGCCATCCACTTATACGGTAACAGGCTCGGGCAGCATCAGCGCACAGGCCCCATACGTGTTCACGAGCGCACCCATCACCACCAACCTGCCTTTCAGCTACGCCGTTGACGACCTGAACCATTGCTCACCGCAGGCGGTGGAAGGTGTAAGTCCTTGCACTTTCGACGAGGCGGTGTTGATCCCGGAATCCTTCACACCTAACGGGGACGGCATCAACGACGTGTTTGAGATACCGGGCATCCAAGGCTATCCGGGAAACAGCATCGCCATTTTCAACCGTTGGGGGGGCGAGGTGTATTCGGCCACCGGCTACGACAACTTGGGCACCGTTTGGGACGGCAGCTCGCCCAAGGCATTGATCCCCGGCGACGCACCATCGGGAACCTACTACTACGTGCTTGAGCTGGGCAATGGAAGCGACGCGTTCAAAGGCTTCATCTACTTGAACCGATGATGATGAAGCACACGGTACGCTTGGTCTTGCTGGCCTGCTCTTCGTTGACGCTGATGCCCGTGCAGGCGCAGCAGGACCCGATGTACAGCCAGTACATGTTCAACACCTTGGCCTTCAACCCGGCCTATGCAGGCAGCGCGGACGTGTTCACGGCCATGGCCTTGAGCCGCCATCAGTGGGTGGGCTTTGAAGGAGCGCCTGCCACACAGACATTGAGCGCGCATAGCCCGCTTCCCGGGGACAAGTTGAGCTTGGGCGGCATCCTCATCCACGACAAAGCGGGCCCATTGATACAGAACAGCGCCTTCGTGGATGTAGCCTACCGGATCCGCATTTCGTCGGACACAAGGCTCTCCTTCGGCCTGAGCGCAGGGGTTGATTTTCTACAAGCCGACATCGCCTCGCTGACCACGGTGGATGCGGAACCGCACAACGGGAACATGGAAGGTAAGCCGTTGCCCAACGTGGGGTTCGGCATTTTCTGGCATTCGGACCGCTATTACGCCGGCTTCAGTGCACCGAAAATGCTGGAGCACAATGTGGGCGATGACGGCGCGGTGGTCACTGCGCGAGAATTGCGCCATTGGTTCCTTATGGGCGGCTACGTGATGGACATTTCGGAAGACTTCAAGTTCAAGCCCTCCATTATGCTGCGGGCCGTTGCGGGCGCGCCGCTCTCTTTGGACATCAACGCCAACTTCCTGCTGCGCGACCGCATCTGGCTCGGTGCGATGTACCGTTACGGCAATGCCTTCGGCCTAATGGCCCAATACCAAGTGAATGAGCAATTGAAAGTGGGCTACGCGTTCGACATGACCACCACGCGCATGGGTGCTTACAACGCGGGCACCCATGAGCTCATGATCGGTTACGACTTCAACTTCACCAAAGGCCGCACCAGCTCACCCCGGTATTTCTGATGCGCGCGCCACTCACTGCACTTTTAATCGCCTTTGGGTTGCTCGGCTTGGGCGGTGCCGCATGGGCACAGGACAGCCCGGAGGCGCACACCCGCATAGCGGACCGCTACTACCAGCGCATGGCCTATGCGCAGGCCATGGACGAATACAGGATCGCAGCGGACCTCGGGGCGCTGAACGAGCACGTGGTTATGCGATTGGCGGAGTGTTCCATGAAACTGGGTGATACGGATGCCGGTGAGATCTGGTATGCCCAAGTCGTGAAATTCCTGAACCGCGAGCCGGACGACCTGTTCATGTACGCCCAAGCCCTGAAGGGCAATGGCAAATATGCGCAGGCTGAAGAGTGGATGGACAAGTACCTCGCATTGGTCCCCGGCAACGGGCCCAAGACCAGCAACCTCCAAGACTTCGTGCGTAAATTCACTTCCAGCATGGACCGCTTCACCGTGCGCAGTGTGAGCATCAACACGGAGCAGGCCGACATGTTCGCAGCCTGGGCAGGCGACGACCGGGTGGTGTTCTCCAGCTCGCGCGACACCACTGTGGGCATGAAGTGGCGTTCCGCCTGGAACGACGCACCTTTTTTGGACCTCTACACGGCCGAACGCTCCGGTAATGATCTGATCAATGCGCGCAAAGTCGAAGGCAACGTGAACTCCCGCCTGCATGAAGGTCCTGTTTCAGTGGCGAGCGACGGCAGTTTGTGGTACACGCGCACCAACAGTGCGCGCGGTACGAACGGTGTGCAACGCCTAGGCATTTATCGCGCCCTTGCGGAAGGGAAGGGCTGGGCAGGCAGCGAACCGTTCCTCTACAACAACCCGGAATGTTCCGTAGGCCACCCGGCAATCTCCCCGGACGGCAAGCTGCTTTATTTCATGAGCGACATGCCGGGCGGTTTTGGCGGCACGGACCTTTACGTGTGCCAGGACCGGGGCGGGCGCTGGGGCGAACCCAAGAACCTGGGGCAGGGTGTGAACACGGCACGGAATGAAGCCTTCCCTTTTGTGGCTGCTGATGGCACCCTGTATTTCAGCAGCAACGGCCTCCCCGGCTTGGGCGGCTTCGATGTTTTCGCAGCGAAGCCCGGCGTTAACGGCGAGTTTGAGTATGCGGTGAACGTGGGTGCTCCAGTGAACGGCCCCAAGGACGACTTCGCCTTCATCATCGACAAGGCGGGCAAGACCGGCTATTTCAGCAGCAACCGGCCCGGGGGATTGGGCGGGGACGACATCTACAGCTTCATTATGCACAAGCCCCTTGAGCAGCGGTACCTCTGCACGGGTAATGTGGTTGACGATGAGAACGCGCTGCCCATGGCGGATGCGGAAGTCCATTTGCTGGACGGCGACGGCGCAGTGCTGGAAACGGCCCGGACGGATGCCCAGGGCCGCTACTCCTTCCCGGTAAAGGAAGACCGGCGATACGCAGTGCGGGCAAGGGCACCGGGCCATTACGACGGTATTGCGCACTTGAGCACAGCTGACATCGGGCAGAAGCAGATCTTGGCGCGGGACATCCATCTGGTCCCGGACGCGGGTATTTGGCTACGCGGCGTGGTAGCCTACGAAGCGGACAGCTCGTACGCACAAGATGTGAAAGTGAGCGTGGTAAACCTCACGAGCTTCTTCAGCGAAGTGCACCAAAGTGATGCCGGTGGCGACTTCATCTTCCGCATGCAGCCCAATGAGGATTTCGAGGTGCTACTGGAAAAGCCGGGCTATTTCAACATCAGCGTGCCGGTGAGCACTTTGGGCGTAAAGCAGGGGGTGATCGATCTGGGCGAAGTGCGGGACTTGTTGTTGGAACTCGTGGTGGTAGGCAAGCCGCTGCCGTTGAAATATGTGTTGTGGGCAGGCAACGAGGTGACCCTTTCGCCCACGGCACGTGCACAATTGGACCAACTGGCCGAGCGCATGCAGGTAAATCCGGACATGGCCATGGAGGTGGGCGTGCATGCCAATTCCGCTTTGGACGCTACCCAAGCGCTGAAGCTCACCCAGAAACGCGCTGACATGGCCGTGGATTACCTGCGTTCCAAAGGTGTGAACAAGGGCAAGGTCACAGGCAAAGGCTATGGCACTACCAAGCCGTTGAACGGCTGCGGTCCCGGCATGGAATGCACCGACCGACAGCACGCTGAGAACGAGCGGGTGGAATACACGGTTATGGCGATCACGGGGTCGTAAAGTCCGCAGGCAACGCCGGGCACTCGAACTTCTTATCAGTAAGCCCCTGCAACACGGTAGGCAATGCGACCCGCAGGCAGTCAAAGCTTTTTGGGTTGTCGTGGAACACGATAATGCTTCCGGGACGCGTATTCCGCAGCACGAAGTCGGGCCACCAATAGGCCATCAGCGCCGGGCCGAAAATCTCCCGCGAGCACATCCCACAGCACGATAGGGAAGAGCTTGCCAACGGAACGCGCTTGTAATGGCCCTATGCGGCCATAAGGTGGGCGGAACAAGTTGCCTCCCACAGCCTGCTGACCTCGGACCACATTGGCGAGGTAGGCGCTGTTGGTGGTTTTCCAGCCGTTGGGATGGTCCCAAGTGTGGTGGCCAACAGCATGCCCTTCGCGCCGGATGCGGGTAAGCAATTCCGGATTTTCGGCTGCGTTTTTTCCCAGGCAAAAGAACGTAGCCTTGGCGCCGTGTTGCTTCAGTTCGTCCAGCACCCACGGCGTGGCCTCCGGGTGCGGCCCGTCATCGAAGGTGAGGAACACCTCACGGCCTGCAACCGGCAAGCGCGCTATGGCACCGGGCAACAATGCAGCCGCCACACGCATGGCTGCTGCATGCAACATCAGAATCGGGCTCTGGAAGTGCGCATGCCTTGCGTGGCGATGTCTTCCATCTTCTCCTCGTACAGCGTGTCCACTTCGGCTACACGGGCACCGAGGCGACCGGCCAAGCCGGTCTGGCCTTGGCTGCGTGCGGATGCTGCCAAGCGTTCCATCACCAACTTGGCAAGGCCCATGTCGTCGCTCACCTTATCGGCGAACTTCGGCGAAAGGTCCAAGTACCAGTTCATGTTCTCGTCCATGATGTTGAAGAGGCGCTCGTTGAGGTTGTTCGCCGAAGCGGTGTCACCGGCTTGGTAATAGGCCTCGATCATGGGCAGCATGATGCGGTCGTAGGGCACGTTTTTCTCCGGCATCTTGTTCATGGCGAGGTCCAGCACTTGTTTGGCTTCCTCCTTGCGCCCTTCGGTGGCAAGCTCGCTGGCCAAGGTGGCGATCTGCAGGCGCAGGTTGGTGGTCATGCGCAGCACGTTCTCGTCCAGGTAAACGCCGCGTGCATCGTCCATGCCTCCCCATTTGAACTTGTTCACCACGTTGTCCAGCATCAAGTCGGTGGCCACACTGCCGTAAGTGTTCGGGTTCTTGCTCTTGTTGGATACGGGCACCAATCGGTAAGTAAGGCCCTCCAAGCGGAAGTAATCCTGCAAGTTGATGTAGCTGTCCGGCCCTGTGGTAACGGCGAAGTAGATGGGTCGTTTCCAATCGTTGTTGGCCAGCAGGTCCAGCAGCAGGAAATGGTTCTTCACCAGGTATTGCCGCTTGATGCTCCAGCGCACATCGCCGGTGAAATTGGTGGTGTCCTTCGCGCTCAACATGCCTTGCGGCCCGAAAACGAACGCACTGTCCGCAGGAATGCGGAAGTCCTGGCTGGGGATGTAGGCATCCTTCTTGCCGAGCTGGAAGATCTGCTGCAGGTTGCGGTCGTTGGTGGCGAACTCAATGGCGCGCTTCAGGTCCAGGTAGCCTTTCACCTTTTCGTTGGGGATCAGGGCCACCACGTCGCGGGTGCCTTGGCGGTACTTGCTCGGATCCATGTTGAAAGGCACGGGCTCGCTGTCGTATGCCTTGCGGCGCATTTGGTCGATGTACCAATCGGTGCTCAGCAGGCTGAGGTTCACCACGCGGATGTCGGTGCGGATGCCCTCCACTTCCTGTGCGTACCACAAGGGGAAAGTGTCGTTATCGCCGTTGGTGAAGAGGATGGCGTTGGGTGCACAGCTGTTGAGGTAATCGGCGGCCAGGTCGCGGGCGGGGTAGCGGCGGCTGCGGTCGTGGTCGTCCCATTCGGCACGCACCATCACCACGGGAACCACCAGTCCGATCAGGGTAGCCACCACGGCGGAAGCGCGGTCGTTGCGCAGGGTGCGCAGCAGGTGCATCACGCCAAGGGCGATGCCGGAAATTATGCCGATGGCGAAGAAGCAGTAGGAGATGGCATGATCATCGCCGGTGATGCTTTCCACCATGAACTTCAGCCCGCCGATGGCCAAGGCACCGCCCACGCCGTACAGCAATTCCTTGGTGGTGATGGACCGCGCCGCATCGAAGAGCGCATACACGCCAAGCCCTATCCAGAATGCGAAGGCATAGAACGAGCCCACGTAGGCATAGTCGCGTTCGCGCGGCTGATAGGGCGTTTGGTTAAGGTACACCACGATCGCCATGCCGGTGAAGAGGAACAGCAGCATCACGATGCTCCAATTGCGCACGTCGCGGGTAAGCTGGTAGATCAGGCCGATCAAGCCCAGGATCAAAGGCAACAAGAACATTTTGTTCATGCCCTTATTGTTCGTCATGCTGCTCGGCAAGTTGTCCTGCTCGCCGAGGCGTTGCGCATCAATGGCTTTGATGCCCGTGTACCAGTTTCCGTCGGTGATGTTGCCGTCGCCTTGGATATCGTTCTGCCGTCCGGCGAAATTCCAGAGGAAGTAGCGCCAGTACATCCAGTTGATCTGATAATTCACGAAGAAGCGCATGTTTTCACCCTGCGTGGGCACTTGTACCACACTGCTTTTGTTCTCGCGGTCGGTTACGCGCACAGGTCGGCCGGTAAAGTCACTCCATTGCTTGTACGCGGGAACGTGGTTGGCCTGCGAGCTGTACATGCGCGGGAACATCATGGTGGTTGCCGGATCGTACTCCGGCTCCGTGCCGATGCGCGCATCGGTGATCACGTATTCATTGTCGATGGTGAGGCCGGGCTTGTCGGCCACGTAATGGTCGGCCATCCAGCCGTCATAGAATATTTTTTCGGTGCGCGTGCCCTTCATCACCTTGTAGGTCGCGGTATAGACCGGGTTTCCGTCGCCGCGCTCGTTGGTCATGGGGCTGTCCCAGAATTGGCCGATCAGCAAGGGCCGGTCGCCGTACTGTTCGCGGTTCAGGTAGCTAAGCAGGTTGAACACGTTCTCCGGGTTGTTCTCGTCGATCGGTGGATTGGCATTACTGCGCACCACGATCATGGCGAACGTGCTGTAGCCCACCAGGATCACGCTAACGCCGAGGATCACGGTGTTGAGCAGTGCTTTACCGCGACGCTGTGTCCAGCGCAGACCCCACACGATAAGCCCGATGATGATGGCGGCATACACGAAGTTGCCGGTGTTGAACGGCATGTTGAAGTCGTTCACGAAGAGCAGCTCGAATTTGCCCGCCAATTGAACGATGCCGGGAATGATCACGGCTTGGATCGCACCGAGGATCACCATGGAAATGATGGACGTATAGATGATGCCCTTCCGCGTGACCTCGTATTTCTTGAAGTAGTAAACGAAGGCGATGGCGGGGATACAGAGCAGGTTCAGCAAGTGGACGCCGATGCTGAGGCCCATGAGGTAGGCAATGAGGACAAGCCATCGGGTGGCATGCGGCTTATCGGCTTCGCTCTCCCATTTCAATATGCCCCAGAAAACGATGGCGGTGAAAAATGAGGACATGGCATACACCTCTCCCTCCACGGCACTGAACCAGAACGAATCGCTCCACGTGTAGGCCAATGCGCCCACGATACCGCTACCGAGAACGGCGATGATCTTGCCGGTGGTGAGTTCCTCGTCGCCTTTGCGGGTAGCGAGGCGGAAGGCCATGTGGGTGATGCTCCAGAACAGGAAAAGAATGGTGAAGGCACTGGCCAATGCGCTGAGGCTGTTCACGGCCACGGGCACGTTTTCAGTGGAAACGAAAGCACCGGCCACGCGGGCCAGCAGCATGAACAAGGGTGCACCGGGGGGGTGGCCTACTTCCAGTTTAAAGGCCGTAGCGATGAATTCCCCACAGTCCCAAAAGCTCGCTGTGGGCTCTATGGTGGAGATGTACGTAAAGGCGGCCACCAAAAAAACGACCCAGCCGGTAATGATGTTGAGCTTCTTGAAATTCATGGACTTGGCAGTCTTCAATAGGCGGCGAATGTACCCAAAGTAGCAGGTCCGGATACTTTTTGTGCCGTGGTATTGAGGAACTTTCTAAATTTGCCGCGCTTTCAAGGTGCCGGATGTCGGTTTTGGGAGCAGTATTGGCCGATGGTGTAACTGGCAACACGTCTGATTTTGGTTCAGAAGAGTCCAGGTTCGAGCCCTGGTCGGCCAACAACGAAAAGCCCCGCGAAAGCGGGGTTTTTTCTTGGCGGGGGGTTGTCCGTCGAGCGTCCCGCTCGACGCAGCCGGGCGGCTACCGCCCCTGCCGCAACAACCCTCCGAGCACACCAAACAGCTCCGGAAAAGCCGCCTTAAACTCCTCCGGCTGCTCAAAAAAGTACTCCACCGCCACAGCTAAGAACTCAGCCGTATTGGCCCCAGCGTACTTCCGGAAAAAATGCCCCGACCCGGTATTGATCCGCGAAATCTCAGCCAGCGCCAATACATTCCATTGCCGCAGCAACGCCTCATCCAGGAAATGTTCCTCGCCGTTCTGGATGGTGTTTTCGAACCAAAGCGCGTGCGCGAATTCGTGCAACCCTACGTTGTAAGCATTCCGCGGGTCCGCGTAGCCTTTCACGAAGTCGCTCCAAGAAATGATGATCACGCCTTGTCCGGGGCGCACTTCGCCCAAGTGCAGTTTACCGTCCAATGTGGCGCGGTATGGACCTGAAGTCACGACAATTCGCTTGAAATGGCGCAACCGCACTTCCGGAAACCCATGGAGCAGCTGCGCCGCGCAGGAGCCGATCATCACCTTCATCCCGTCCACAACGGCAATGCCTGAACCTCGCCACTCCTTGCGGTTCACGAAGTCCGCCACGGTCCGCTCAAAGCGGAGCTGTGATGCGGGATCCAGCTGCTGGTAATACGTGGCATAGGTGGTCATAACCTGCCGTTGTGCAGCAGTCAATTTTCGCCGGTGAAAGCGGGAGTAGAGCCGTAAGGAGAGGTTAAGTGCCGCCAATCCTAAAATCGCGACAGCCACATAATTCATCAGTTCAGAACGCGGCTGAATTGCAGCGATTAGCTCAATACCGCACCTTGTCCGCCAGTTTCGCCCAGGCCTTGAAAACGTCTACGCCTTCATTCCGCAAGGCTTGCTGGGTGGGGATGCGTCGCTCGGAAATGGGCAACGGCAGTTCGTCGTAGATCAGTTGGTCATCAAAGCCCACTTCGGCGGCATCCGTGCGGGTGGCGGCGAAAACGATGCGGTCCGGACGTGCCCAATAAATCGCGCCAAGACACATGGGGCAAGGCTCGCAGCTGGTGTAGAGCACGCAGCCAGTGAGCTGGAAATCGATGAGATTCTTACAAGCATCACGGATCGCAACAACTTCCGCATGTGCCGTTGGATCATTGGTGCTGGTAACGCGGTTGTTGCCGGTGCCCACGACCTTTCCGTCCTTCACCACCACACAGCCAAAGGGGCCGCCATCGCCACGTTCCATGCCAGCTCGCGAGGCTTCAATGGCCATGCGCAAATACGTTTCGTCCTGCTCGTTCATCGCCGGAAAGATAATGCGTTGCCGAATGATCGAAGCTCCGCGATCAAGCATATACATGCCAGTAGCGCTCTGCACAGGTTGAATTAGCACGCTCCGCGAACACCCTGTCGCAAGACAGGTATTTCAACGTCGGCACCGAGCACTTCACCGCGCTTTTAACTGCCGTAGGCACGTCTCTGCGCTCTCTGCGGTTAAAACACGCCCAGAATTCTCTGTGCACGCTCTGCCTCTGTGATGAACCCTAACCCTTAACCTCCAGCCCAAGTTCCTTCAACTGCACTGCATCAATTGTCGAAGGCGCATCGATCATTACATCACGCCCGGCGTTATTCTTCGGAAATGCGATGAACTCGCGGATATCACTTCGGCCGCCGAAAAGCGCCACCCAGCGGTCGAAGCCGAATGCCGCGCCGCCGTGGGGTGGGGCACCGTACTCGAAGGCATCCAGCAAAAAGCCGAACTTGAAGCGGGCCTCTTCATCGGTAAAACCAAGCACGCGGAACATCGCCTCCTGCATGCTGCGATCGTGGATACGAATACTACCGCCGCCGATCTCTGTGCCGTTGATCACGAGGTCGTAGGCATTGGCCTTCACGTTGCCGGGATCGCTTTCCAGCTTATGCGCATCCGCCGGAACCGGCGCCGTGAACGGATGGTGCATGGCGTGCCAACGGCCGCTTTCCTCGTCCTTCTCCAACAGCGGGAAGTCCACCACCCACAAGGGTTTGAAGACATTTGGGTCGCGCAGGTTAAGCAGTTCGCCGAGGTGCAGGCGCAGTTCGTTCAATGCTTTGCGTGTCTTTTCCGCAGGGCCGGCCATAATGCAGAGCAAGTCGCCTTCCTGCATGCCGAAGCGTTCCGCCCAGCGCTGCAGATCTTCGGGTCCGTAGAACTTGTCCACCGTGCTTTTCAATCCTTCAGCACCCCAGCGCACGAAGATGATCCCGGTAGCACCTACCTGTGGACGTTTCACGAATTCAATGAGCGCATCGGTCTGCTTGCGGCTCCATGCCGCGCAGCCTTCGGCCTTGATGCCAACAACAAGTTCCGCATCATCAAAAACCTTGAAGTCCTTGCCGCGAACGAGATCAGCTCCCTCTCCCTCGGAGAACACGATCTGGAAATAACGGTCCATGCCGGCTACCATCAGCAGTTGCTTGAAGGTCTGCGGGCTTTGCGGCAGCGCGTAGAACTCGCCTTGGTTCATGCGGCTTGGCACCACGAAATCGCGGGCTCCTTCCGGCGTGCTTTTGATCAATACCGGCGTTTCCACTTCCAGAAATTCCTGTGCGCTGAGGTAGTTGCGCACCTCGATCGCCATGCGGTGGCGCAGCTCGAAGTTCTTCCGGACGCTGGCCCGACGCAAGTCCAGATAGCGGTACTTCATGCGCAGCTCATCGCCGCCGTCGGTCTCTTCTTCAATGGTGAAAGGCGGTGTCTTCGCGCCGTTCATCACCTTCAGTTCCGTGGCAAAGATCTCTATCTCGCCAGTGGGGATGTTGACGTTCTTGCTCTGGCGCTCCATCACCGTTCCGGTCACTTGCACGACAAACTCGCGGCCAAGGCTACGGGCGGTTTCGCGCAGCGTGGCATCGCTGTCGGTGTTGAAGGTGAGCTGCGTGATGCCGTAGCGGTCGCGCAGGTCCACGAAGGTCATTCCACCGAGGTCGCGGGTGCGTTGGACCCAACCGGCTAGGGTCACGGTATTTCCAGCGTGGGAGAGGCGGAGTTCGCCACAGGTATGGGTACGGTACATGGGGTTGAAAGCTGCGGCGAATGTACCGAACCGGCCCGTGATCACTGCTACTGCACCGTCAGCGTCAACGCCTGTTGCGTAATGTCGCCGTCGTTTTCATCCACGGAGAACCACCATTTTTCAGTGCCGGCCTGGTCGCGTGTGATCACCGTTTTCTCGAAGGTGAACGGGTCGCTGTTTACATGCAAGCTGTCCTGCCGGATGCGTGGGCCGTTGTCGTAGGCCACGTCCACGAAGAAGGACCGCAAGTCGTCCGAGCCTTTTGAAACAGTGATGCCGATGTGTAACGTGTCCGATATCAGGACGGTATCGTTCAGAAACGTGTAGCCACTGTCCATGCGGAAAGTGATGTCGGCAGCATGGTCGCCATCGGTCTGGTCCTTAGTGCAGGCGGTGCTTGCGCAGATGAGGACTACTGGCACCAAGTAAAACGCGAAGTTTCGCATTCGGCAAAGTTAGACCGGGGGAACTTGGTGAGCGTTCGATCCCGCTATTTCACACCGCGCCCAACAACGTGCTTCCTCCGGTCAGCAGGCTCACCTTCGGTCAGCAGGACCGCATGCGGTTCCCTCGCGCCTCATGCGTCACTTCGGCCAAGCCAAGGGCTTCCATCAACGGTGGCAAGTACACCCCGAAGCGTCCACGCAATCCCTTTTTCAAACCGTACCAACCTTTTACCGGGTTCTTTTCGCTGCGGCCCCAAGCCTCCACAGTGCCCTCTTTCGTAGGCTTTTGTTCGTCGGCACCGCCCAGGTCCATCCAATCGCCGTGCTTCTTCAGCATGGCATGCAGGTCGTTGATGCAACGCATATCGTAGAGCAGGACCGTCTTGCCCACCGTGCATACAAGGACTTCTTTACCGTCCTTCTCATCAACGTGCATGGTGTACTCCGATGTGTTCGGTGGGGTCTTCAATTTCCAGGGGTTGTCCTTGTTGCGCTTTTCCATTTTCTTGAGTTGTTAGTTAGGCCGGGAAATTTCCCGCCCGTACAGGAGTCGATACCGATCGACGGTGCATTCAATTGGCTTTGCTTTGGATCAGTTCAGCTTCCTTCTTCAGGTCTGCTGCGAAGGTGTCGAAATTTTCATCGAACGAAGGGATGTACTTGGCATACATCGGGAACATCAAGCCGCCTATGCGCTCGCTCATGGAAAAGGTCACTGTACCATCGCTATTGTTGGCGAGGGTGTATGTGCGTTGGCCTTTACCATCTCCCCACACAAGCTTCTTGCCGGGCTGGAATTCCTTCACTTTCAATTTGAAGCTGCGTTTAGCATCAAGGGTGCTCTTCAGCACGATCTTTTCGCCCAGCGCGATCTGGCCTTCAATGGAAGTGACGGTGCTGTTCCAACGCGGATAATCCGCCGCGTTGGTGAGCAGTGCCCAGATGATCGCCTCATCCGCTTGAATGACCGTGACCACGGTGGTCTCCCGGTGGAAGGTGGTCTTGTTCGTGGTGGCTTTCATCTGTGCGAAAGACGCGGTGGTTGCCATGATCGCGAGGGTGGTGAAAAGTAAGTTCATCGTTGTGTTCCCTTCTTTGACGGACCGGTGATCCGAAACGATAGGATTCTTGGAAAAATACTTTCAACTCCCCGTCAATTCCTGCTCCGGTCGCTGCTCCATCACCTTTCTGTCAAACTCCAAATGATGCAGTTGCAGCGTAGCTGCCGGCGAGGTGAACGGGTCCAACTCTTGCATCACTTTCATGCGCAGGTCGAAAAGATGCTCCTTGTCCTTCTTCGCCGCATCGCGCACCATTTGGATCTTCACGGCTTCTTCCTGCGCGTTCTGTTTGGGGTTGAAGATGCCGTTGAGCTCCGTACATTGGTGGCATACGCCTTCCTTGTTGATCAACGCGCACCGCTTGTCGAAGACCTCGATCATTTTGCCGCGACCGGTGTGCAGGTAATATTTGATCATGGCCTCGTTGCTGTCCATGATCTCCGAGATCTCCTTCACACTGAATTCGTAAACCTCCTTCAGCATGAGTGCGATCTGCTGCTCCAGCGGTAGCGAGCGGCTCACACAGGTGAAGCAGAAAGCGATGTGCTCGCGGATCTCAAATGCACCTTGAGGCGAGGTTTGGCGGATGGTCATGGCCTCGCGGAAGAATTCTTGATCGCCCATAGCGGCCTCCTTGCAGATGTCGCCCACGTTTTCCGGCCAACGCTTCAGCGAACGCAAGTGGTCGCGCGCAATGTTCTGTGCAATGGCGAAGAGCCAAGTCTTCACGGAGCTGTCTGCCTTGAACTGCTCTAGACTGCGCTGCGCCCGGATCCAGGTCTCTTGTACGATGTCCTCCGCATCCTGCTTGTTTGCGGTGATGCGCAGGATGTAGGACTTGAGCGCAGCACTGCATCGCTCGAACTCAGCCGTGAGGCTCTCTGAACTTAGGACCATGGACATAGCGGCAAGATAGACACCGGCTGCGCTTCCGTTCCATGTTCTTGAAGCCTTAGCTCACAGCGTCCCCCGGCTCTCCTGCTCCCGTTCTATCGCCTCGAACAGCGCCTTGAAATTCCCCTTACCGAAGCTCTTCGCGCCCTTGCGTTGAATGATCTCATAGAACAGCGTGGGGCGGTCTTCCACGGGCTTGCTGAAGAGTTGCAGCAGGTATCCTTCGTCGTCCACATCCACGAGGATGCCGAGCTCGCAAAGCGGGCCGAGGTCCTCGTCGATCGGACCCGTGCGCTCCAGTAGACCTTCGTAGTAACTCGAAGGTACTTTCAGGAATTCCACGCCACGGCTCATCAAGTCGCGCACGGTTTTCACAATATCGTCCGTGGCCACGGCGATGTGCTGCACGCCTTCACCGTTGTAGAAGTCGAGGTATTCCTCTACCTGGCTGCGTTTTTTGCCCTTGGCCGGCTCGTTGATGGGGAACTTGATGCGGCCGTTGCCGTTGCTCATCACCTTGCTCATCAGCGCGCTGTACTCGGTGCTGATGTCCTTGTCGTCGAAGCTCAGCAGGTTCGCGAACCCCATCACTTTCTCGTAGAACTCCACCCACTTGTTCATCTGGTTCCAGCCCACGTTCGCCACCATGTGGTCCACGTATTTCAGGCCGGCTGGCGGCGGATTGTAGGCGCTTTTCCAAGGCTTGTAGCCGGGCAGGAAGGTGCCGTTGTAGTTCTTGCGTTCCACGAAAATGTGTACCGTGTCGCCGTACAGCTTGATGCCGCTCTTCACCACTTCGCCATCGGCATCTTTCTCCACAGTAGGTTCCATAAAGCTGATCGCGCCGCGCTTTATGGTTTCTTCGTAGGCCTTGCGGGAATCATCCACCCACAGCGCGATAACCTTCACGCCATCGCCGTGCTGGCGCAAGTGGTCGTTGATCGGACTGTCCTTTGTGAGCGGTGTTGTAAGCACCAAACGGATCTTGTCCTGCACGATCACGTAGCTGGTGCGGTCCTTCACGCCGGTCTCCAAACCTGCGTAAGCAAGGCTCTGGAAACCGAAGGCGGTCTTGTAGTAGTGTGCGGCCTGCTTGGCGTTGCCGACGTAGAATTCGATGTAGTCGGTGCCGAGCAGTGGCAAGAAGTCAGCCGCTGCGGGGTTGATCTTCTCGAGTTCGGGGGTTGCGGTCTGGATAGCCATGGTTGCGAATGTGTTGATCAGGAAGATCAGAAAATTGGCCGCGACGACGGCACTCGGTTTCTGATCCTCTACTTGCCCGATTTTTTGATCGTGGTTTGTAGTTTTGCGTTACTGGTTGAAATGATCTTGTTCAGGACCCGAACGATGGGCACTAAGTTATCGAGGCAGGATTTGGCAGCGGCCAAGTTGCGTTCTATGCAGAGGAGCAGCCAATACTCAGTTTCATCTGCCTCCTTCAATGCGATCTTCATCTTGTGAATAAAGTCCCTCAGGCTTTCGCCGTTTTGTGCTTCGCCCACCAACGCCCCAATGGCTGTGCCGGAGCGAAAAAGCTGGTTCGACACTACAAATTTCTTCTTCTCCTGCAATTCCTCGGCAAGATCCCAAATGGAAAGAGCGAAGCGAAAGGTCATGGTCACGATCGCATTGTCTTTGTAACGCGCATTGTACGATGCTGGAGCATCTGCGACGATCGAAGAGCCAAGGAGTTCATCCTCCAAAATGGCATTCTGCCATTCCTTAAGGTCCATGTGTTTCAGCTCAGTCATCCTGCCCAAGTCGTTTTGTCGCGGCAACGGCATTTCATTTTCTGATCGTCTGATCGTCTGATTATTCCAGCCAACTCTTCCAGTACTTCCCGTCATCGATCTTCATCGCCTCCTCCGTCACCATCAGCGGCTTGAAGGTGTCCAGCATAACGGCGAGTTCATCCGTTTTCGTCTTGCCGATGCTGCGCTCCATGGCACCGGGCTGCGGGCCGTGCGGAATGCCCGCGACGTGCAACGTAATGTCGCCGGCATCGATGTCGTTCCGGCTCATGAAGTCGCCGTCCACGTAGTAGAGGATCTCGTCGCTGTCGATGTTGCTGTGGTTGTACGGCGCGGGAATGGATTGCGGATGATAATCGTACAGCCGTGGGCAGAAGCTGCAGATCACAAAAGCGCTCGTCTCGAAGGTCTGGTGGACGGGCGGTGGCTGGTGAACGCGGCCAGTGATCGGCTCGAAATCGTGGATGCTGAGCGCGTAGGGATAGTTGTAGCCGTCCCATCCCACCACATCGAAGGGATGCGTGGCGTAAACGAATTCGTGGATCACGTTCTGCTTTTTCACCAGCACGCGGAAGTCGCCTTTTTCATCGTGCGTCTCCAAGTTCTGCGGGCGGCGGATGTCGCGTTCGCAGAACGGGCTGCTCTCCAGCATTTGGCCGAACCAGTTGCGGTAGCGCTTCGGCGTGTACAGCGGGTGGTGGCTTTCAATCACTAAATGTCGGTTGTCGGTCGTGTCGAATTCCAAGGTGTAGATCATACCGCGGGGGATCACCAGGTAATCGCCGTACTTGAAATCGAGCGTGCCCACCAAGCTGCGCAATTTCCCGCTGCCTTTGTGGATGAAGATCAGCTCATCGCAGTCGGCGTTCTTGTAGAAGTAATCCACTTTCTTGGCCTTGGGCGCTGCGAGCGCCATGGAGACGTCGCTGTTGAACAAGAGCGTCTTTCGCGCTTTCAGGTGGTCGTTCTCAGGTTTCACCTTAAAGCCGGTGAGCCGCATGCAACGCAGGTTTTTCTCGATCGCAACTTTCGGGGTAACGTCCGTTGAGCGGATGATTTCTTTTACTTGCGTGGGGCGGTGCGTATGGTAGAGCAAGGTGCTCATACCATCAAAGCCAACGGTGCCGAATAGTTGCTCGTAGAAAAAGCGGTCTTTGCCGTTCTTAAAGATGGTGTGCCGCTTGTGCGGAATTTTTCCGAGGGCGTGGTAAAATGGCATGATGTCAGACAGGCATCTTGCCTGTTGCGTTTTGAGGGTGAATGTCAGTCAGGCAACGCCTGTCAATATTAACAGCAAGCCAAAGCTTGCCAAGAGTGATTTCGTCTAATCGAAAGAACGTCAAACTTCGCGTACCTCCTTTTGATCCGATGTGATATTCCTCAGTTCCGGATGCAGCGTTCCATTTCGAGCAAGAATTCATCGGTAGTTGGTAGATCTCGCGGCAGCTCAGTGAGCAGCAGTCCGCATATTTGTTCGCGCAGTTTTCGCATTGCACAAGCAACATGTTGCACGTGGCTTCTTGACAATTGCTAATGCGGTCGCTCTTCGTGCCGCACTGCATGCAGGTGCTCACCACATCGTCGGTGATGCGCTCGGCGAGGCGTTCATCGAACACGAAGTTCTGCCCTTTGAAGCGGCTTTCAAGACCTTGGGCTTTGATCTGCCGCGCATAGTCAATGATGCCACCGTGCAATTGGTTCACGTTTTCAAATCCGTGATGCTTCAAGTAAGCGCTGGCCTTTTCGCAGCGGATGCCGCCAGTGCAGTAGAGCAGGATCTCTGTCCGCCGACCACCTTGGTCGGTGCTAAAATTGCCCGGACCAGAAGCCTCTTCAGCTTTGCGATCCAGCATTTCCTGCACCTCTTCGATCGCCCCGCGGAACGTGTCCGCTTTCGGCAAGTATGCACCTTCGAAATGCCCGATAAGGCACTCGTAATTGTTGCGCATGTCGATCACCAGCGCGCCCTCCTCAATTTTCCGATTGAAACTTTCCGCGTCCAGATGTTCGCCCACGTTCGTCACATCGAAGGCATCATCGGCCAAGCCGTCGGCCACGATCTTGTTCCGCACTTTGATCTTTAGTTTCAAAAAGCTCTTGCCATCGTCTTCCACGGCGATCTTCCATGGCATGGCGCGGAAGGCTTCCTGCGCATCCAAGGCACTGCGGAAGGCATCCAAATTCGAAGTAGGCAAGCTGATCTGCGCGTTTACGCCTTCCTGCGAAATGTAGATGCGGCCCAGCACGCCGAGCTGCTCCCATTCCGTGTAAAGTGCATGCCGCAGGTCCTCCGTTTCCTTCAGCCGCACATACCGGTAAAAGCTAAGCGTTGTGCGCGGCAACTCTTCTTGCTCCAGCCGTTCGCGGAGCAAGTCGGGGTGCAGCAGGTTGCGCAGGCGGTGCGTTTCCATTGGTGCGAATTTACGGATCCGTTCCCGGTGTCCGGCTGTCTGGTAGCTTTGGCTCCCCCCTGACCAAGGAAAATGAACACGGAATGTCCAAAAAGATCCTCGTAATCGGCTCCAGCGGCCAAATTGGCACCGAACTCGTTGAAGGTCTACGGGCCCGTTTCGGTTCGGAAAACGTAGTGGCCAGCGACATTAAAGAGCCGCAGGTGAAGCAGGATGGCCCGTTCGCCATGGTGAACGCCATGGACCAGCGGGGCATCGAGCGCGTCATAGAAAAGCACGGCATAACGGAGGTTTATCTACTTGCGGCATTGCTCAGTGCTACGGCTGAAAAAGATCCGGCCTTCGCATGGAAATTGAACATGGAAAGCCTGCTCATCATTCTGGAGCTGGCGCGCGAGGGCAAACTGAAAAAAGTCTATTGGCCCAGCAGCATCGCAGTGTTCGGCCCCACTACACCGAAGGACAATACGCCGCAACAAACGGTAACAGAGCCGAGCACGGTGTACGGCATCAGCAAGCTGGCCGGCGAAGGCTGGTGCCGCTACTACAACAAGCGCTACGGCGTGGACGTGCGCAGCATCCGCTACCCGGGCCTCATTGGTTGGAAGAGCGCGCCCGGCGGTGGCACCACGGATTACGCCGTACACATCTTCCACGAAGTGATGAAGAGCGGGGCCTACACCAGCTTTTTGGGACCGAAGAGCACCCTGCCGATGATGTACATGCCGGATGCTATCCGAGCCACGATCGACCTGATGGAAGCGCCTTCGGAACAGGTCAAGGAGCGTGGCAGTTACAACCTGGCCGGCCTCAGCTTCAGCCCGGAGGAGATCGCTGTCGAGCTGCGGAAGCACTATCCCGACTTCAAAATGGGATACGCACCCGACGAGCGGCAAGCCTACGCGGACAGTTGGCCGCGCAGTATTGACGACAGCGCCGCCCGGAAAGACTGGGGCTGGAGGCCCGAATTCGACCTGAAGGCGATGGTGGACGACATGGTGCTGCACCTGCGGAAAAAGCTGAGCTGAAAAGCAATGCGTGAAACCTTGCCAGGCAGGGCCGCGTAAACAGTGGGAAGGCTCCGCGCGGGGCCATACCCGGAAATGACCTTAGGAAAGCCACGCTCAGCCACCTTTGCCCTTGTGTTGGTGCTGTCCGCGCATTGTGCATTGGCCCAGGCCGGCACGGTAGCCGACACACTGAACCGCACCGACGACACGGGCCGCAAACAAGGCTGGTGGCAGGTGCAGGCCCCCGTGGCGAACAAGCCGGAATATCGGGCTGGGCAACTTGTGGAAGAAGGGAGCTACATGGACAACAAGCGCGTGGGCACATGGAAGCGCTACTGGCCCAACGGAAAGGCATTAAGCGAGATCAACTACGTCCTCGGTCGCCCCAAAGGAGCTTACAAAATGTGGTATGAGGACGGGACCCCGGAAGAGGAAGGGGCCTGGGACCTGAACCGGAACACCGGTGTGTTCAAACGTTGGCATCCCAACGGGCAACTTGCGCAGGACTTCGTGTTCGACTCCAACGGCTTACGCAACGGCGACCAGAAATACTATCGTGAAAACGGCAACTTGGAAGTGGAGGTCGCCATTCAACAGGGCAAAGAAGAAGGTGAGCTGAAACGGTATCATGCCAACGGCGACTTGGCAGAGACCGCTGAGTTTAATGATGGCGTGGCGGACGCCGGGTCCTTTAAGAGCTACGCGCCAAAACGCAAGGTGGTAGAGCTGCCCGCGCCGAAGGAAGCTGTGCCTGCACCGGCAAAAACGGCGCAGGAAGCACCCAATGGCACACTCTTTAAGGCCGAGGGCTGGAATACGCTGTACGACATGCAGCACCGCCTAGCGCAACAAGGCGAATACCGTGGCGGCAGGCTGTGGCAGGGCAAAGTTTACCGGTACGACAAGAACGGCATCCTTACTGGTGTGGAAGTTTACGTCAATGGGCGATATGCCGGCAAAGCGCAACTTACCGACGACGACAAGTAACCGGTAGTAGCATCCGCGACCATACTTCATCGGAACCACCGTCAGCAACCCGCGTCCACTACATTTGCGCCCGTCTTTAGGCCCTGATAACATTCGGGAACAAGGCGCTCAACAACTCAAAACAACCTATTTGAATGGCAAAGTCGACAAGTGCTTCCAACAAGGCAGTCGAATCGTTCGTGGCCTATGTGAAAGCCAAGAACCCCAACGAGCCTGAATTCTTACAAGCTGTGCATGAAGTGGCCGAAATGGTCATTCCGTTCATCGAGGCCAACCCCAAATACAAGGGCAAAATGCTCCTTGAGCGGATGGTGGAGCCCGAGCGCACCGTCATTTTCCGGATTCCCTGGGTGGATGACAAAGGAAATGTGCAGGTAAACCGTGGTTACCGGATACAATTCAACAGCGCCATCGGACCCTACAAGGGCGGCATGCGTTTTCACCCCAGCGTGAACTTGAGCATCCTGAAGTTCCTCGGTTTCGAGCAGACCTTCAAGAACAGCCTTACCACGTTGCCCATGGGCGGCGGAAAAGGCGGCAGCGACTTTGACCCGAAAGGCAAGAGCGATGCGGAAGTGATGCGTTTCTGCCAAAGCCTGATGACCGAGCTGTTCCGCCACATCGGCCCCAATACCGACGTGCCTGCGGGCGACATCGGCGTGGGCGGTCGTGAGATCGGTGCCATGTTCGGCCAATACAAGCGCTTGGCCAATGAATTCACCGGCGTACTTACCGGCAAAGGCCGCACTTGGGGCGGTTCCATCATGCGCCCGGAAGCTACCGGCTACGGCGCGGTGTACTTCGCGGAGGAGATGATGAAGCGCAACAAGACCAGCTACAAAGGCAAGACGGTGGCCGTGAGCGGCAGCGGCAACGTGGCCCAGTACGCCATCGAAAAAGCCACGGCCCTCGGCGGAAAAGTTGTGACCTGCTCCGACAGCAGCGGCAGCATTTTCGATCCTGCTGGCATCACCAAAGAGAAGCTGGCCTTCATCATGGACCTGAAGAACGTAAAGCGCGGTCGCATTGAGGAGTACGCGAAGAAATTCAAAGGTTCCAAGTTCACCAAAGGTGCCCGCGTGTGGGACGTGGTGGGCAAGTTGGACGTGGCCATGCCATGCGCAACGCAGAACGAGTTGAACGGCAAAAACGCCAAGGACCTCATCAAGAAAGGTGTGAAGTACGTGGCCGAAGGTGCCAACATGCCCTGCGACCTTGAAGCGACGAACCTGTTCCTCGGAGCTGGTGTTGTATTTGCTCCGGGCAAGGCCAGCAACGCCGGTGGTGTGGCCACCAGCGGCCTGGAAATGTCCCAGAACAGCATTCGCCTAAGCTGGTCCAAAGAGGAGGTTGATTCCAAATTGCACCAGATCATGAAGGACATCCATGAGGCTTGCGTGAAATACGGTACCGAAGGCAAGAGCGTGAACTACGTGAAAGGCGCCAACGTAGCTGGCTTTGTGAAGGTGGCCGATGCCATGCTGGAGCAGGGCGTGGTGTGATCACAGAATTATTTGAACGCAAAAAGCCCCGGAAATGCCGGGGCTTTTTTGCGTTCAAGAATAACAAGCTCAGCAGAACTCGCTGTACACCATTTTCAGGTGCTCGGCGATCATCTCCGCGCTGCGGCCTTCAATGTGGTGGCGCTCCACGAAATGCACCAGCTTGCCATCTTTGAAAAGACCGATGGCCGGGCTGCTGGGCGGGTAGGGGAGGAAATGCTGGCGGGCCTGCATCACCGCGTCGTTGTCCACACCGGCGAAGACGGTGGTGAGGTGGTCGGGACGCTTGTCGCCTTTCAGGGAAGCCTTCACGCCTGGGCGGCAGGCTCCGGCCGCACATCCGCACACGCTGTTCACAACGCAAAGCACGGTGCCGCTCTGTTTGAATGCGGCATCCACTTGTGCGGGGGTCTTCAATTCAGTAAAGCCCACGGTGGTGAGGTCGGCAACCATGGGGGCGGTCAATTCTGCTGGGTACATCTGCTTTTAGTTTGAGGGTGCAAAGATACTTACCATGGAAAGAAGGGGGAATGCAGGGGCAGTAGGCAGTGGCAGTTGGCAGCAGCAGTAGGCAGTAGCAGCGGCAGTACCAGGTACTCAGTACCCAATACACTGTACCAGAAAAAACGCTCAACCCTTCGCCTCACGGAACTCCTTCACGAATCCCGCGATGTGCTTTCGGAAGAAGATGAACAGCAGCACGTAAGGCACGGCCATCATGAAGAGGATGCCTTTGTTCAATCCGGCACCTACGGCTTGGCTGCCGCCGTACACGTTGCCGCCGGGCTGGGTTTCGGCCACGGCTTTGCACATGGAGCAACCTTGCGCGAAAAGCTCAGGGCCGCAGGCAAGTATGAGCAACACCAGCAAGGGCAAGGTGAACAACCGGAGTTTCATGGTACAAAGTTAGGCTTCAATAGTAAGGTGCGCAGAAGAGGTAGACGGCCACCCCGGTAACGCTTACGTAAAACCAGATCGGCAAGGTCCACCGGGCGATCCGGCGGTGCTTTTCAAACTGGCCGCTGAGCGCACGAAATAGTGTGATAAGCACCAGCGGTACGATTGCGGCAGCCAGAATAATGTGTGAGATCAGGAGCGGGTAATAAACCCAACCAAAAGCGCCTTGGTATTTCACCGAAGGGAAAGCACCGTGCTGCATCACGTAGCTCACCAGAAAAATCGTACTGAGGCCAACGGCCATGCCCATCAGCCGGCGGTGCAGCAGCACGTCTTTGCGCAATATGGCGCGCCAAGCGGCGAACAGCACCAGGGCACAGCTCCCGTTGAGGTAAGCGTTCACTTTTGGCAATGCACCAGGGGAAAGGTCACCCACGTGGATGAAGTTGGGGCCGAGGTACAGGAATGCGATCACGGAAAGCAACAAGGCGCTCAAGGTCCAAATGGCCACCTTCGCGCTTTTTTCTGATAGGGCCGACCGGCTCATGGGTTCTTCTCAAACGCGCGGTCGTGCTCCTCGTGCAGCAGCATCTTCAGGTCGGTCATCAGGTCGCGCATGGCATCGGTGTTGGTGCCGTCGTACATGCCGCGGATGTGGTGGCGCTTGTCCACCAGCACGAACTGGGGCGAATGCACGAAATTTTCCGCCGCACTGCTGTCCGCACTGGCGCTAAGCAAGTAGCCCAAGTTGCCTTGGCGGTATATGTCCGGTGCGTTGCCGGTGAGGAATTTCCAGCGTTTCGGGTCGGCTTCAAGGCGCGTGGCGTAAGCCTTCAGCACCGCAGGCGTGTCGTGCTCGGGGTCCACGGTGTGGCTTAGGAAGAGCACATCATCGTATTCGTCACCATCCAATTGCAGCTGCAGTTGCTGCATTTGGATGCTCATTTTAGGGCAAATGCTGGTGCAGCGGGTAAAGAAGAAGTCAACGATGAGCACCTTGCCTTGCACTTCCTTGTCGGTAAAGGGCTGGCCGTCCTCGTCCGTAAAATTGAACGGAGGCACGGTGAAGTAGGACGTATCGCCGGGCGCTATGGCCTCCCGTTCACCGATGTAAGGAAGGTAGGTGTAATTGCCAACGCTGCCCCAAAAGAGAAAGATGGCTGAAGGCACAGCCGCCAGCATGAACAGCAGGATCACCCACTTCTTCACCTTGTTTGCCTTAGCGGCACTTGCGCTCACAAGAACTGGTTCAGGGTCTCGTGGATGTAGGTCGATTCCCAAATGGCGATGAAGGTGAGGTAAAGCAGGAACAGCGCGTAGGGCAGCAGGATCACGCTGCGGATGTTCCGGCGTTCATCGCCAAGGTGCATAAAGCTCATCACGATATAGGTGGCCTTCACCAAGGTGAGCACAATGAAAGTCCACTTCACCCAGTGCCAGGAATCGGGCATCCAATTGCGCCAGTACACGCCCAGCATCACCTCCACGGAGGTAATGACGGAAAGCAGGATGGTGACGAAGAGGATCTTCTTGCGGATCACGCGGCCTGCTTCTTCGCTGTGCCCGGCGTCCAGGCTGTATTCAATGATGTCGTCGCGTTCCATGTGAATCGCCGAAGCCCGGCGGAGGCGTTTGTAAAGTGAGTAGGGCGAAGGCGTTTGTAAACCGCCGTAGCCAGGCGAAGGCGTTTGAATTTCAGGTAGGGCGAAGGCGTTTGATCAAACGAGGTAGAAGAAGGTGAATACGAACACCCATACCAGATCCACGAAGTGCCAGTAAAGTCCAGCTTTTTCGACCATTTCGTAGTGTCCCCGGCGGTGGAATACGCCTTTGATCACCATAATGAGCACGATGAAGTTGATGACCACACCGCTGAACACGTGGAAACCGTGGAAGCCGGTGATGAAGAAGAAGAAGTTGGCGTAGCTGGGCGGGCCGTATTCGTTCTCCACCATGTTGGCACCGTAGGTAACGTGTGTAGCGTTCTCGAAGAGTTTGTAGGCTTCCGGACCTTCCATCTTCTCCCCGTGCGTACTGCCGAGGGTCATGGCAAACGTGGCCGGGTCCATGTGGCCTTCTTCGTGCGGGTTTTCTTCCAGGAACGCCGTACGTCCGTCGGCCAGCGTTACGCGGGCATGGCTGCCATGGATGAAGTGTGCCCACTCATAGGCCTGTGAGCCCACGAAGAACAAGCCGCCGATCACGGTAAGGAAAAGCCACTTCACCACGCCCTTTTTATCCATGCGGTGGCCGGCTTCCACGGCAAGCACCATGGTAACGGAACTGATGATGAGGATGAAGGTCATCAACGCCACGTACATCAGCGGCGCTGAACCACTGATGCCGGGGAACTTGTTGAATACCAATTCACCTACTGGCCACTCCATGCCGGGCATGAGCGAGTGGCGTGCAAAACCGTAGGAGACCAGCAGGCCGCTGAAGGTGAGCGCATCCGAGACCAGGAAGAACCAGATCATCAGTTTGCCGTAGCTAACACTGAAGGGGGAGCCGGCCGCCGCCCCAGAGGACCTCGTTGCTCAATGTTTTGGAAGCTTCGCCTGCCATGTAGGTGGTAATTCGTGCGCAATGTTAGTGAACGTAGGCCAAGAACAAAAGAAGATAGACCCAAAGACCGGCCAGAAAGTGCCAATACACCGTTCCTGCCCACAAACCTTGGTGGTCTTCGCGGCCATAACGGCCCAAGAATGACTTGATTGAAATGACCAGCAGGGCGATGAGGCCACCGAAGATGTGGGCATAGTGTGCGCCGGTAAGCACGAAGAAGTAGGAGCTGGCGGCATTCTTGGTCTCGCTCATCTCAGCATTCATCGGGTGTTCTTGGGCAATATCACCGGGCAAAAAAAGCTGGTCGCCTTCTTTTACGAGGGTAACGCCCTTGCGGGTTATGGTGTAGTCGGTGCCGTAGGTGGCGCGCACGCTGTTCAATTGGCCGGTAACGGCAAAACCATTGCGCGAAAGCTGGCCCCAGCCTTGGAATTGGGAGTAGCTGAAGCCAATGCCCAACAAAAGTGTGATCACCGCCCAAATAGCCGGTGACTTGCCTTTGCGTGCTTGCACCAAGGCCATTTGGATCGTTGCGCTGCTCAACAGGATCAAGCCGGTACTGACCCAAAAGGCTGTAGGCAGCTTGAACTCCGCCCAATACAAAGCGCCGCCTTTGCTTACCAAATAGGCACTGGTAAGGCCGGCAAAGAACATCACGATGGAGAACATCATGAGCCAAGTGAGCGACTTCTTGGCCTTGATGGTGCGGCCACCGTCTTCTGCGGGAAGGGAAACTGCGGTCATAATTTGAAGAGCACGTAGGCTAATTGCACCACGGGCAGGTAAAGGAAGCTGGCGAACATCAGTTTGCGGGCATCCGGCCTTGTCCAGCGTGCGGCGCAAGCGGATTGATTTGTGGAGCATCCAAGCGCCCAATGCGAAGGCCACTGCGGCGGCCCAAGGCCCGGTAAGCCCGAAGGTCCAAGGCAGCAGGCCGGTGAGCAGGGCGAAGAAGGCGTAGAGTACGGTAAGCGAGGCGCTGTATTTGTCGCGGCCCCCGCGCGAAGGCAACAGGTGGTAGCCGGCCTTGGCGTAATCATCGTTCAGCACCCAGGCGATGCTCCAGAAATGCGGGAACTGCCACATGAACTGCATGGCGAACAGCAAGCCCGCTCCAAGACCGAAATGGCCCGTTGCAGCCACATAGCCCAACATGGGCGGGAATGCGCCGGGGAAAGCACCCACAAAAACGGACCACGAGGTAAAGCGCTTCATGGGCGTGTAAAGCGCCACGTACATGAAGAGCGAAAGCAGGGCTAAAATGCCAGTAAGCGGGCCGAATACCAGCCACAGCAGTGCGGTGCCCGATGCCCCAGCCGCCAATGCGATGCCGATGGCCATGGGCACGCTCATGGACCGGCGCACCAAAGGCCGGGCCTGCGTGCGGTCCATCAGGCTGTCCTGCTCAATTTCCAATACTTGGTTCAGCGCGTTGGAGGCGCCTGTTACCAGCAAACCGCCCAAGGTGAGCAGCAAGGCGGCATTCACGCTGAAAGCCCCGGCAGGCACGCCCATCGCATAACCCAACACGGCGCTAACCACCACCAACGAAGACAAGCGCAACTTAAAGAGGGCGGCGACGTCCTTCAGCTTAGCCACGGCACCAGTGCGGGTGGTGTATGCTTGCTCCTGTTCCAAATCGGCGGCGAAGGTAATGCGGGGCGGGGATTAGCGGATGTGCTTGAGTAGCGGATTAGCTCATGAGGGCGATTAGCTGATGGCGGTACCTTCACTCCCGCACAACCTGCATAGCATGCCGCCCGTGCAAATTGCTCGAGATCCCGGCGCGGATGTAGTTCGTATTCAACTGCGGCATTCCATCGGTATGGTCCGTGCGGAAGGTCCATGCCAATTCCAGCATCAGGCCGCTTTGTGGTTCCAGCAGCCAACCGGCGCTTAGTTCGTTTTGTACCACGGTTTCGCGGAGCGGTTGGCCGATGTAGTAGCCAAAGTCGCTCGGCTTTCCGGGATTTCCCAATACGCGGTCGCGTTCTGAGAGGAAAATATTGTTGCCGAAGCTGCTGTTGGGTCCGGTGGTACTGTCGCGGCCCATCACCGCGTAGCTGAAGGTATTGCTGAGCAGCCAACGGCCACTGCGCCATTCACCTTGTGCAATGCCCTCCAGAAAGCCGCTGCCATAAGGGTGTGCCAAGGCTTGGCCATAGTGCGCATAGTTCTGGCGCGGGTCGATGTGGCTGTACAGGAATGGGCGCACGTAGTCCACTTCGCCGCGCAGCATGAGACCCTTTTTGCAGAACGCATCGTGTGCTACTACGCCAAGTTGCAAGCCCTGTTTGTTGCCGTACCAGCCGTTCCCGACGCGCACGTTGGCCAGCAGAAATTCGTCCAAGATCAATTGGGAATAGAGCATGGTGCTGCTCTTGCCCACCTTCACGTTCAGCGCCAGCCCAAGCAGGGCATTGTCCGGCGATCCGAGGCCGAATTCCACAGGCCGGTAGAAGATCACGGGGTTCACGTAGGCGAGGTCGAAGCCGCGCGGGTACTTGGGGTCATTGTCCTGCCACACGATGGCCTCGAACACGCCGATGTTCACGCGCTTGCTCACCGCCCAGCTCAGGTAGTGCATGCTGGTGAATTTTTTCGCGAAGTGCGCGGGGTCGCCAGCCGCACCTTGGATGTCGTCCATCAAGGCGAAGAGGTTTTGGTAGCGGATGTGCCACGCTGTAGTAGTGATCTTGAAGTAAGGGTATCCGTAGGCTTCATCGCTCAGGAAAAGCGAGCGGTAGCCTTCGCCGATAAAATTCCGGCCTTTGCCCAGCGTGAGGTGGAAGTATTTGCCGGCCTTGTAATCGATGGAGCCGTTCCAGTCCAAATGCTGAACGGCGTTTCCTTCCCGATGCGCCAAGCCTTCGGCGGGTAGTACGTCAGAGGCGCGGGCGAAACTGTCCACGTAATTCGGCAGCACCTCGTTCCAGGCCTGTACATCGGCCTGCAGGGTGAAGCGTTTGGAAGCATTCCATTCCAGCCATGCACCCAGGCCAACGCGGTATTTCACGGCATCGGTTTCACCGGCCGAAAAACCACCGAGCGCGTCCACCAATGGACCGCCGTGCAGGGTGTGGTCGGGATCGGCCCAGCGACCCAGAAATGGGATAGCGGCTGCTTTCCGCAGGCTGTCTTCAGGCAGCAGGCGGACATCTTCGCGCAGGTAGGGGCGCAGGTCGCTATGCGTATAGGCGAACGGGCTGCGCAGTTGCTTGGTAGCGGGTCCGTCCACCACCGTGCTCAGGGGCAGAAAGCCTTGCTGTGCGAAAACGGCAACGGGCAGCAGGACGAGCAGCGCGGGCAAGATCCTCATGCCTTTTTCCGCAGGGGTATGGCAAAAGGCAAAATGGCCAACGCAAAAGCAGGGACGCCGAGGATCACCAGGCCCCAGTTGGGCTGGATGTCGCGCGTGAGCAGACTGAGCACGATGATGGCGATGGCATAGAGGTAGAGCACGGCCACCGTGCCACGATGGCCCAGTCCGTGCGCGAGCAAGCGGTGGTGAATGTGGTTTTTATCGGCTTGAAAGGGTGAACGGCCTTGGACCATGCGCACAAAGAACACGCGGAACGTATCCACCAGCGGATAGGCCACCACGGCCATGGCGAAAAGGGGCGTGGGCACCGTGCGGAGGTAGCTGGGCAGGCGCGTTGGATCATGGTCCACCACGCGCATGGCGAGCACGCTGAGGATGGCACCGATGATGAGGGACCCGCTGTCGCCCATGAAGATGCGGGCGGGGTGCGCATTAAAGACGAGAAAGCCGATGAGGGCACCCGCGAGGGTGAAGGCGAGCAATGCTAAAGCCACATCACCGGCCATGTAAAGCCAAGTGCCGTATGCCAATGCGCTGATAAGCCCGATACCACCGGCGAGCCCGTCCACGCCATCGATGAGGTTGAATGCGTTCACCAGCGAGATGTAGGTGAAGAATGAAAAGCCGATGCTCACAGCCGGCGCGAGCTCGTACAGACCAAGGATGCCGTGCATGTCGCGGATGCGCACATCGCCCACGATCACCAAAATGTACGCGACGATCAAGTGGCCTACGAGCTTTTTCGCCGGGGAGAAACCGATGATATCATCCTTCACGCCGATGAAGAAGAGCAGGACCATTACGGCGATCACGATCTTGAAATCGGCATAAGCCGCGCCCATTTCGCGGTAGAGTGAGCGGAACGCATCCGTCGCGATGTCCGCGCCGTTCGCCGCAGTGGGGAACCACAGGCTGTAGCTGAATAGGATCGCGGCGAAAATGATGATGCCGCCGATGGTGGGAATGCTGCGGCTGTGCAGCTTGCGGTCGTCACCGGGTTCGTCCACCAAGTGCTTCATGCGGGCCACTTTGATGAGCACGGGCATGGTGAAGAGCACCACGAAAAAAGCGGTGAGCAGTCCGGAGAGCAATATGTAGCTGTGTTCCTTCAAAGCAATGCGTCAAAGATCGTAGTAGCGGTTGAACAGGCCGGTGTGAAATGACACGTAGAACATGCCGGAGTTCAGCAGGTCCGGTGCCGGTTGCAAGTCGCGGTTGCTATATCCTGCGGTGAGTTGCATGTTGCTCATCTGGTTCATGCGCCAAGATGCGGAAATGTCCCAGAAGAGGCGTTGCACTTTGTCATCTGGCGCTGTGCGCGGATCGGATGGCCAGAGGTAGTTGAGGCCGGTGTTATCACCGCCGGTGCTGTCCCAAGCCCAATTGGCGAAGCTCACTTCGGTGCGGGCATGGAACTGCCGTGCCACGGGCCAATCCACGATGGCGAGTGCTTCGGAATAGCCCGTGCCCAGTGGTGAAGCAAGCGGTTGGTTGTCGTGTGTCCAGCCCATCGCGGCATCCGGTCGTGCATACGCGAAGGGCGATGCTTGGTCGTATTCCACCAGCGCATGGAGGCCCGGAATAATTAGGTCGAACCACTGCATGCCGAGTTGCCATGCGAAGCGGTTTTTCGCCGGATCAGCGACGGCAAATTGGCCGTACACCATGGCCTTGTCCGCAATGCGCACCTTGATGTCCACGCCGGGCAGCGTGGTGTTGTCACCGTTGAAACCGTTCACGGCGGTGTTCACCCCGATCACGGGATTCAGCTGTAGAGCATTGAACGGCAGCACCCCGGAAGTATCGACGGTTTTCCAGATGGTGCCTTCAAAAAAGCCGAGTTGCACCGGTCCCAGGTTGAGGCTGAGGTGGGTGAACGTGGCGCGTTTCCAGTAGAAGAGCGACTCGCCGGCTTCGCCCGTGGGCAGGCGGTTCTGCTCGCCCACCATGCCGAGCTTCGCGAAGATCACGGAGTATTGAAAGCGCTTGTTGTTGGTGAGCGCGCTGAGCTTGATGAACGGATAAGGGCGGGCATTATCGCTGAGCAGCACGGAGCGGTATCCGTTGCCAACGAAGTGGCGTCCTTGGCCGATCTGTGCGTTGATCCACGGCTTCGGCGACCAGCTCACGTTGCCGGTGGCCCAAGCAAAATCCAGCCCGCGGTCGTTGAAGTTCTTGATGCGGCCTTGTCCCGGCACTACGCCGTGCTTCTGTGCAAAATCGTAGAGGTAGCCGGTGAGCGATGCTTGGTTTTCGTAGAAATCGCTCTGAAAGGAAACGGTTGGGCCGAGGTCCGCCATGAGGTGGAAGCCGCGACCGTTGTGGCCCATCAAGAATGCATCGGAGAAGTAGGTGTTCTCCCGGAATTCCTTGCCCACCTCAAATTGGAACGCGGCATCCACGGTGAGCTTGAAATCGCCTTCAGTGATCTTCACGAGGTGTTCCTTGAAGAGCTTTTCGGTGATCCAGTAGTACTGCGGAACGGAATCGCGGCGATAGCCCATCACGTTGGTGAGGTCCGCGCGGGATTCGATGATGGGTCGCAGGCCGGTGTGCATGGTGCTACCGGGCCGGGTGCCATTGCGGTCGATATCCTGGTAGATGTCGCGGTTCAGCGGCACATCGTTCTGCTGCGCGCTTGCGAAGGTCGCCGCGAGGCAACAGATCAACGCGGTGATGGAGCGAGGGTAACGAAGAGGCATGCCGGTCTTGGAGAGCGTGGCCGAAGGTAATCGGATACTCACCGGACGCAGATGCGGTGAAAGGGTTGCCTTGTGCGCATTGTCTCGGCAAAGCGGGACACTGCGAATTTGGTGGCCGCTTGATCACGCTCGGGGTCTCTGTTTCGGACCCGGAGCATGTGAATGGCGTTTTCACGTGGGAGACGAAGTCTCCATATTGAGCTTCGACGATTCTGTTTGGCACGAGACCTCCGCTTGTTGGAGCTCCACTGATCGGAGGCGGAAGTCTCGCGCCGGAAATACAGAGTACTACATTTATCCCTGTCGAAACAACCCACGCATGAGCTTCAAGTCCGTAGTTGTATTGCTGCTGGCCATATTGGTCACCATCGTTTGCATTCAAAACGCAGACATGGTGGACTTGAAGTTCTTGGTTTGGAATTTCCCGATGAGCAGGATCCTGCTCATTGGGATCACGTTCCTTTTGGGGGGCGCGGCGGGCTATCTGCTGGCGCGGAAGCGCAAGGCGTGAATCTTGAACGTGAGCTCACGCTCCGTGGTCTCCGTTTCGGGACCCGGAGCAGATGAAGTGTAAAATCGAGTGGGAGCCGAAGTCTCCAAATTGAACTTCGACGGTTCTGTTTGGCACGAGACCTCCGCTTGTTGGAGCTCCACTGATCGGAGGGCGGAAGTCTCGCACCAGAGATGAAGTTTGCGAGAGGCTTGCGGCTTACACCTTCGCCCCCTCGTACTTCTTAAACGCTTCGTACACTTCCGTAATGCCTTCGCGGAGTTCGATCTTGTGTTTCCAGCCGAAGTTGTGCAGGCGTGAAACGTCCATCAGTTTACGTGGCGTGCCATCGGGCTTTGTGGTGTCCCATTGCAGTTCGCCTTTGAAGCCCACGATGTCCTGGATCAATTCCGCTAGGGCTTTGATGGTGAGGTCTGTGCCGGTGCCGATGTTCACGAAGAGTTCGTCGTGGTAGTTCTGGAGCAAGTAGAAGCAAGCGTCGGCGAGATCGTTCACGTGCAGGAATTCGCGCATGGGCGAACCAGTGCCCCAGACTTCAACATGGGCCGCACCTTCTTGCTTCGCCGTGTGGAACTTGCGGATGAGCGCAGGCATCACGTGGCTGTTCTTCAAGTCGTAATTGTCGTTCGGCCCGTAGAGGTTGGTGGGCATGGCGCTGATGTAGTCGCAGCCGTACTGGCGGCGGTAGCTCTCCACCATTTTGATGCCCGCGATCTTCGCGATGGCATACGGCTCATTCGTCTCTTCGAGCAAACCGGTAAGCAAGCTTTCCTCCTTCAATGGCTGCGGCGCGAGCTTGGGATAGATGCACGATGATCCGAGGAAAAGCAGGCGCTTCACGCCGTTCTCATAAGCCTGATGGATCACGTTGTTCTGGATCATCAGGTTCTCGTAGATGAACTGCGCGCGGTAGGTGTTGTTGGCTTGGATGCCGCCCACTTTCGCCGCTGCGAGCACGACATGATCGGGCTTTTCCTTGCGGAAAAAGTCGCGCACGGCGGCTTGGTCCTTCAGGTCCAGCTCGCTGCTGGTGCGGGCCACGATGTTGTTGAAGCCGTCCTTTTGGAGGCGGCGCGTGATGGCGCTTCCCACCATGCCGCGGTGGCCTGCGATGTAGATCTTGTCTTGCTTTTCCATAGCCAAAAAGTTAAAGAGGTTACGCGTTGACGGGTTACGGGTTTAACGGTTACGCGTTCAACTGTTGCGGGTTGTCGAGTTACGGGTTGCGGGTTACGTGTTGGCGGGATTGAACACCCGAACACGTAACCCGTAACCCACTAACCCGTAACTCATCCAAGGACTACTCTTCCTCGTTGAGGATTTTGTGTCCGCCTTTCTTCAGGTACACGTCGCGCTCGAAGAGTTTCACGTCGGCTTGCACCATTTCTTTTACGAGGTCCTTCAGCTCGTAGGTGTGTTTCCAGCCGAGCACCCTGCGGGCCTTGCTGGGGTCGCCTTCCAAGTGGTCCACTTCAGCCGGGCGGTAGTAGCGCGGATCGATGGCAACCACGGTCTTGCCGGTCTTTTTGTTGATGCCTCTTTCCTTCACGCCCTTGCCTTTCCATTCCAGCTTAATGCCGGCCTCAGCGAAGGCGAGTTCCACAAAGTGGCGCACGGTGTAGGTCTTTCCGGTTGCCAGTACGAAATCATCGGGCTTTTTGGCTTGCAGCATGCGCCACATGCCTTCCACGTAGTCTTTCGCATGGCCCCAATCGCGCTTGCTGTCCATGTTACCGAGGTACAGCGTGTCCTGCAGGCCCAGCTTGATCTTGGCCGCAGCGCGGGTGATCTTGCGGGTCACGAAGGTTTCGCCACGCAGCGGGCTTTCGTGGTTGAAGAGGATGCCGTTGCACGCGAACATGTTGTAGCTCTCGCGGTAGTTTTTGGTGATCCAAAATCCGTAGAGTTTGGCCACGCCGTAAGGGCTCTTCGGGTAAAAAGGTGTTTCTTCGTTTTGCGCGCTGGGAATTACGCCACCGTACAATTCGCTGGTGCTGGCCTGGTAGAAGCGCGTCTTCTTTTCCATGCCGAGAATGCGGATGGCTTCGAGGAAACGCAGCGTACCGATCCCGTCCGCGTTCGCGGTGTATTCCGGCAGCTCAAAGCTCACGGCCACGTGGCTCATGGCAGCGAGGTTGTAAATTTCGTCCGGCTGGATCCGCTTTACCAGGCGAACGCAGTTAACACTGTCGGTGAGGTCGCCGTAGTGCAGGAAGAAGGGGAGTCCCCGCTCGTGCTTGTCGTGGTAGAGGTGGTCAATGCGGTCCGTATTGAACAGCGAAGAGCGGCGCTTTACGCCATGCACTTCGTAGCCTTTGTTCAACAGCAGCTCGCTGAGGTAGGCGCCATCCTGCCCGGTAATGCCGGTAATGAGGGCGACCTTGCGTTTTCCTTTAACTGATGCAGCTTTTTTCGGGGCGGACTTGGCCGTCACCTTTTTTGCTGCGGCGGTTTTGGCGGGAGCCTTCCTTACCACAGTAAGTGTTGCCTTTTTAGCTGTTGCCTTGCGGGCAGTGGCCTTATCGGCCGTTTTCTTCTTTGCCATGTCTCTCTTCCTTCTCTTGTTTATTCAACGATGAACCACTGGTTCAACAGATCATGTCTATTGTAGCGCATCGGCTGTCCGGTGCTAACATCTACCAGGCTTTTCCCGGCTTCGTCCGCAATGGCGTGCCCTGCGGCGGTATCCCATTCCATGGTGGGTGCGTAGCGTGGATAAGCATCAGCAGCACCTTCGGCCACCAAGCAGATCTTCAACGCACTGCCCATGCTTACGGTTGCAACTTTTCCGTGCTTCTTCTCCATCTTTTGGATGTAAGCATCGGTATCGGGGCTGGCGTGCGATCGGCTGGCTACGATAGTGAAGGCTTCGCGTTGGTGTGGCATAGGCAGGCGCTTGGCGCTGGCAGCGGCTTCATACGCGGTTTTACCGGCGAAGGTTGTGGCCTTTTCCAGCCGGTAGGAACCACCATCTTTCCAAGCGAAGTAAAGCACGTCCTTCACGGGCACGTACAGCACGCCGCCCACGGGGCGATGCGAGCCCAACGGTCCGGCAGGTTCACTGTCGCGGGCCATCAGGGCGATGTTCACGGTGAATTCGCCGTTTCGCTTAATAAATTCCTTGGTTCCGTCCACGGGATCTACCAACCAATACATGCCCCAGGCTTGCCGATCGGCGGCTGACAGGTGCTTGCCTTCTTCGCTCAAAACGGGCAGTCCGGTTTTGGCCAGTTCCGCTGCAATTGCGGTATGCGCGCGCTTATCGGCTTCGGTAAGGGGGCTGCGATCGTCCTTCAATTCCACGTTGATGGGGCGTGAATAGACATCGAGGATCTCTTTTCCAGCGGCAAATGCGGCATCGATGGCGCGGTCCATCAAGGGTTTTAGGTCGGTCATGGCGGCGAAGGTAATTGGCTTGAAGGTTTATGCGATGGAACGCTGATAACGCTGATATTTAAGATAAAGGATGAAGGGAAGACCCGGCAATGGATAGATCGCATAAAGGAGGCGAAGCCTCTGGAAATAGCGGAAATAATTACGGGTGGGATGCGACACCCAACCGTTGGAATGCGGCTTTCCGGTGGGCGGAAATCTCGTGCCGGTGCTGGGGGTGGGTAATGGCCATGTCCATTCCGGAGGAAATGATGACCTTAGCCTCATACAGATGCTGCATCATGCGCTTGTTGTTCAACATATTGTTATTGACGACTTGCTGGATCAGCGGTCAGTGCCAAGAGGAATCCATTGTTTCTGGTCTACTTCGGGAATACCGGGCTGCCAAAGCCGATACAGCCCGTTCAAGTTTGCTTGCGAAGATCAGTTTTAACTTGATCTTGAGCGATCCCGATAGTGCGAAACTGACAGGTGAACAGGCCTTGTTGATCGCCTCACGGATCCACGATCCGAAATCGCTTGGTGATGCGCATCACAGTTTGGGCTGGCTGGCAGCCACCCGCGGTGATCTGGACAGTGCGGAGGCGCATATGCAAAAGGCATTGGCTCTTTTCCAACAGATCGGGAATCCCGTGCTTACAGCCCCGGCATTGGGCAACCTGGGGTCACTTGCGGAAAAGCGGGGTGACGATGCCGGTGCATTGAAGTATTTCATAGAAGCGCTGAAGCTGGCGGAGCACGCCCATGACAGCAGCAGCATGGCGGGCCTGCACTATTCCATAGGGGTTAGCTACCGCAAAATGGGGGATGACGACCAAGCGCTTTCCTTCCTGAATGAAGCGTTGGACATGGAACGGGCGTTGAAACGACCGAACAAGGAAGCCAACTGCTTGACTTCTCTGGCAAACGTATACAATCAACAAGGCGATACCGCCAAGGCTATGGGCTATTATGGCCAAGCGACCGAGGTGCTTACTGCTATCGGCAACCATCGGCAATTAGGGTTGGTGGAGGAAAACATCGGGACACTATTCGAAAAGAGCGCTCCGGAACGTGCAATGACCCATTACATGCTGGCCTTGGCGGAATACAACAAGATCGGCAGTAAAGAGGACCAGGCCTATGTAATGGGGAATATCGGAAAGCTCCAAGTCGATCTCGAGGATTTGCGGCAAGCACGCCAGATGCTGGAAACAGGCCGTTTGCTGGCTGTGGAAGTGGGAGCGAAGCGCTTGGTGATGGATTATGAGCGCACGTTGGGAGAACTGGCCGCCAAACAAGGGGACGGCGAGGCGACGCGGGATCATTACGAGAACTATATTTTGCTCAGGGACAGTTTGCAAAGCGCGGATGCACAACTCGAATTGGCTCGGCTGCGTACGGCTTTCGACACCGAGCGCAAGGAGAAGGACAACGTGATCCTGCGGACGCAGAACGGAGAACAGCTGCAGCGGATCCGTATCGGCAACCTGAAATTGTACGGCTCAATCGCCTTGGGGCTGCTTTTGATGTTCTCGGGACTTGCGGTGCGGAAAAGCAAGCAGCGGTCCGATGCGCTTCTGCAGAACATCCTACCGGAGGAAGTGGCCACCGAGCTGAAAGCCAAAGGGCACGCCGATGCCCGGCAATTCGAGAACGCCAGCATCTTGTTCTCGGATTTCAAGGACTTTACGCAGCTAAGTGAACGGATGACGCCACATGAGTTGGTACAAGTGCTCAATACGTGTTTCAAGGCATTTGACGAGATCATTACCGCGCACGGTATCGAAAAGATCAAGACCATCGGCGACGCATACATGTGCGTAGGCGGCCTTCCGGACCCGGCCTCGGGCTCACCGGCTGACGTGGTGCAGGCCGGTCTCGACATGCAGGCCTTCATGGCTGAATATTCCGCATCCAGGAATGCCGAGGGAAAGCCCGCGTTCGAGATGCGCGTAGGAATCCATACGGGCCCCGTGGTCGCAGGTATCGTCGGCCTGAAGAAATTCCAATACGACATCTGGGGCGACACCGTGAACATCGCCAGCCGCATGGAAAGCACCGGCGATCCCGGTCTTGTGAACATCAGCGACACCACCTATCGACACGTAAAAGACATTGCGGGCCTCCGTTTCATCTCACGAGGCCAAGTACAAGTAAAAGGGAAGGGAGCTCTGGAGATGTACTTCGTGGAACGGGCGTGATCGCGGCATGAATGTACCTTCTGTTCTGTTGGAAACGAATGCGGTCGGCACGGATCACCTGCTTGTTGGAGCGCGGTTTTTACGGAGGATGGAAGACTTGTGCCAGAAACCTTTGGATGTTGGCATCCAGCAAGTCTTCATAGCCTGACAACTTACAACGGACAACTACTTGTACTTCTCCTCGTACTGCTTCCAAAGCGCCTTCTGCCTATTGTCCAGCGAAATGCGGCGGCCGTCAATAAAGGCCGCGTCCACTTGGTTGGTGGCCATGTCCAACGCATCGCCTTGGGAAATGAAGAGCGTGGCGGACTTGCCGGCTTCAAGGCTGCCGTAGCGCCTATCGATGCCGAGTATCGTGGCGGCGTCCAACGTGATGGAGCGCAATGCATCTTCCGGGGAAAGCCCGTATGCGCTGGCTGTTCCCGCTAGGAAACCGAGGTTGCGGGCGCCCATGCGCTCCATGTCGCCGGTGTAGCTTAGGCAGAAGCGGATGCCGCGTTCTTTCAGCAGGGCGGGCAAGCGGTAGGGCAGGTCCACGTCCTCGTCCTCACGCTGTGGCAGGGTGTGCAAGCGTTGCAGCACCACGTCCACCTTGCGGTCCCGCAGCAGGTCGGCCACACGCCACGCATCATGTCCGCCCACGAGCACCATGCGCTTCACGCCCATGTCGCGGGCGAACAACACGGCTTCTTGGATCTCGCGTGCGCCGTTGGCATGCACGTACAACGCCTTGTCGCCGTTGAATAATCCGCGCATGGCATCGAGGCGCAGGTCTGTTTTTTCCGGAGAAGAAGTTCCGGAATATGCTTTCGCTCGTTGGAAAAATTCATTCAGTTGCGCCAGAGTTTTGGTGCGCTTTTCACTGTCCTCTTTTTCGGTGCTGCCCTGTTCGGCCCACCAGCCTGTTGTTTCAAAAGCCACGGGCCAATTGAGGTGAACGCCATCATCTTTTCGCACGGGTGCATCGTTGTTGTTCCACGCATCCAATTGCACAATGCCGCTGGTACCGCTGATGGTGTTGCCGCGCGGTGTGATCTGCGCGAGCAACACGCCATTGTCGCGCACGGTAGGGATGATCTGCGAGTCCGTGTTGTAGGCTGAAAGTGCGCGCACTTCGGGTTCCATGTCGCCCAGTTCCGCCTCATCTTCCGAAGCATGCACGGCATCGATCTCCACCAGGCCCAGTGTGGCATCCGGCAGAATAAAGCCGGGGTAAACCTGCTTGCCCTTCGCATCGATCACCGTGTCGTAGGCGGCTTTCACGGCGTATTCGTAGCCGACGAAATCAATGGTGCCATTGCGGAAACCAACAGCGCCGTCATCGAATGTGCGGCCGTCGCCCACGTGTATAGTACCGCCCTTCACCAGCACCGATCTTGTTTGCGCGGGTGCGGGCGAAGGGCGTTGCGCGAAGGCGATCGCGAAAGCACACCAGGCGATGATGGATATAAGCGCTCTCATGGATGTTGTCCGATGGATTCGCAGTGCCATTGCCCAGGTTCTTGCCGCTTTGCTTTGCGCACGGCAGCACCAGCCTGTTTGGCGGCGAGCATCTTCGCGATAATGCGCGAGCGTTCCGCTTCCGCCGTCGCATGCTGTTGCGTTTCGCGGCTACGGTCGTAGTAGCGCACACCGTCGACGAAGGTCATCAGTGCCTTGGCGCGGATGCTGAGCGGGTTGTCGCTCCACAGCACGAGGTCTGCGTCTTTGCCGGGTTCTACGCTGCCCATGCGGGCATCGAGATGCAGCGTTTTCGCAGGGTTGAGCGTCACCATTTTCCACGCATCTTCCGGAGAAACGCCACCATACTTGATGGTTTTCGCTGCTTCCTGGTTCAGACGACGTCCCATCTCCGCGTCGTCGCTGTTGATGCACACGTTCACGCCCTGTTCGTTAAGTATGGCGGCGTTGTATGGGATCGCATCCCTCACCTCGAATTTGTAGGCCCACCAGTCACTGAAGGTGCTCGCGTTTGCTCCGTGCTGCTTCAGTTCACGGGCCACCTTGTAGCCTTCAAGGATATGGGTGAACGTGTTCACGCGGAAGCCCATGCTGTCGGCCACGTGTAACAGCATGAGGATCTCGCTTTGCACGTAACTGTGGCAGGTGATGTTGCGTGTGCCGGCGAGGATCTGTGCCATCGTTTCGAGCTCCAGGTCGCGGCGTGGCGGCGTGGTTTTAGCCTGTTCTTTTGGGTTCGTCGCCGCGTAATCCGTTTGCTCGGCTGCGTAATCTTTGGCGCGATGGAAAGCGTCGTAAAACACCTGCTCCACGCCCATGCGCGTGTTCGGGAAGCGGTCGCTTTCGCCCCAGTTGCTGCGCTTTACGTTTTCACCCAGCGCGAACTTGATGAAGCCCGGTGCGTTGGCGATCGGCAGGTCTTCTGCATCACGCCCCCAGCGCAGTTTGATCAAGGAGCTTTGCCCGCCGATGGGGTTCGCGGAACCATGCAACTGCTGCACCGCGGTAACGCCGCCGCTGAGCGCGCGGTAGATGTTCACGTCGTCCGGGTCGATCACGTCGCTGATGCGCACTTCCGCCGTTACGGCCTGGGTGCCTTCGTTCACGCCGTTGGCAATGCCGATGTGCGAATGTTCGTCGATGATGCCGCTGGTGAGGTGCATGCCCGTGGCGTCGATTTCGGGCACAGCGATCTTGCTTTTCGGGAACAGTGTGGCGATGTTCAAATTCGTGCCCATCGCGAGGATGCGGCCTTTGCTGATGCAGACATCCGTGTTTGGTAAAATTCCTTCGGGTCCGTTTGTCCAAACTGTTGCGTTGCGGAAAACTACCGCTTCGGTGTCGGGAATTTGGGTTGAGCCAAATGCGTCCATAGGGTACCAAACTGTACCGACAGGCAGCGACCATATACTGTCGAGCGTTGCGATTGCGCGCTTTTCGGCCTTGCTACCGCGCAGGTCTTCCTTCTGCCGGATCGCGCTCCACGGGAACCATTCGCCGGCTGGTCCTTGCGCCTGTCCGTCCCAGATCGCGCCACGGTCGTGGATCACGCCGTTGAGGCGCACCGACCCGTTGATGCCGAGCTTCACGCCGTTGAACCAAAGCGACACCACCGGTCCGTCGATCTTCAGCACTGCGGGTGTCCAAGCCGTGTCCGCACCCGGTTTGCGCACTTCGGCCTCCAATTTTTCCGGTGCGCCTTTCACGCGCAATTTCAGAATGGTGTTGCGCAGGTTGATGTCGAATGTACCGCGCGGGTCTTCGTTGTCCAGCGGTTTTTCAACGAAGTGTTTTCCCGAAGCCCATGTTTCGTAGATCGCATTTTCGGGATCGAGCAGGTGCTTGGAAGAGATGATGAGATCGGCGCGCTTGCCGGACTCCAGCGTTCCCACTTGGTCGCCAATGCGGAATAGCGACGCGGGCACGGTGGTGAGCGCGGCAACGGCGGTGGCAGTGTCCAGACCGTTGCGCACCATGCGGCGCAGGTTCGGCCACATGTCGTTGGCATTTTTCAAACCTTGGGTGGTAAAAGCGAACACGCCTTTGGCCTCCGCGATGCGCGCCGGATTGCTGGGCGCAAGTTCCCAATCCTTCAGCTCGCCAAGTGTCACTTCGAGTGCATCGAACGGATCTTCCACATCGTAGGCTTCTGGCAGATCAAGCGGCACGATCAGCGGGAAACCTGTGGCGAGAATGTCAGCCAGGCGCGTGTATGCGTCGCCGTTGTTCTTCAGGATGAAACGCAGCCCGAATTCCTCCGCGATGCGGGCCGCGCGCATCACATCCTGTGCGTTGCCGGCATCGAACACCAGCGGCAAACTCAGCTGGTCGTTCAGCGCTTCGAGGTCGGCATCGCTCTGTTTTTTCTTTCCGCCGGCGGCATACCACTGCGCGTCGTAAAGTGCTTGGCGCAACAGGGCGACCTCGCCCATGCGCGACTGCGGGTAATCGTCCGGCGAGCGGCCTTTGTTGAACGAAAAATTGGCCGAAGCTTGCGGCATGAAAACATCTTGAGCAGCGTTTCTGCCGGCAAGCGAAACGGCGCAACCGGTGCCGCGTGCGATGCCGTCCATGCGTTGTGCCACCACGGTTGTAAAGCCTTGGGCGCGCAACGAATCGGCGCGTTTTTCATCGGGGAAGTAGAGCTCGGCGGCGTTGGAGCTAGCAGCGATGGCGCGGTTCCAGTAATGCGCTCCGGCGGGTTCCTTCAGCTTTTCGCTGTCACGTTGCGCAACGCCGAGTTCGCTGAACGGCTCAATGAGGCCGGGCCAAATGTGCATGCCGGTAAGGTCGTGCACTTCGGCGTTGGCGGGAATGCGAACACGCCTTCCCACGTCGAGTATGCGTTCGCCCTGGATCAACACGGTGGCATCGGAAAGTGTTTCCGTGGGCGACACGTGTACAATGGCATGCGTGAAAGCCACAGGCGTTTCGGCGCGGTTGTGCGGGCCGTTCACCGGTGCGTTTTGCTGCGCGGCCAGCGAGGTGGCCACGGCGAACAAGCACGGCAAAAGGAAATGGGGAAGTGGAAACCGCACGGTGGAAATTGTAGGCGCAAGATAGCGGAGTGGCGCAGGTACTTGGCGTTTTCGGCTGGATCTTCTCCACAGGCTACTTTTGACGCGCTCCAAAACCCGCCAGCCATGCAAGATGCAGCCGCCGCCAGCGACATGACACCGCTCTTCCTGTTTTTCCACAGCCTGTTGCGCTGGGGCATTTTGATAACGGTGGCCGCCGCAGGCATCACGGCCTTGATGGGCATGCTGCGTAACGGCCCGGTGCTGATGTGGCACCGGAGCATGGCCATTTGGGGCATGGTGCTGTGCCATGTGCAGCTCGTTATCGGTTTCGCGCTCTACTTCATGCGTTGGGACAGTTTCGCCATGCGGCCACCGGACCAGATGCGCTATTGGAAATTTGAGCACATGGGCATGATGTTGATCGCGATCGCGCTGGTCACCATCGGGCGTTTGGCGAGCAAAAAGGCGAAGACGGACAAGGGCAAGCAGTTGCGCGTGGCGATCTTCTACTTGCTTGCGTTGTTGTTGATGTTGGCAATGATCCCTTGGCCGTTCACCGCCATGGGCGAAGGACGCGGTTGGATATGAGGATCGGACTGATCTTCCCGGCAAGCGCCATGTTGCTTTTGCTCGCGTGTTCCGCGGCGGGCGGTACTTCCCCTGAAAAAAAAGAACCGGCCACGCCGGGCGAAGTCATTTTCAAAAGCCAATGCGTGATGTGCCACGGGCGCAACGGCAACCTGCAGATCAGCGGCGCGAAAGACCTAACGAAAAGCACATTGACCGAAGAGGAGATGATCGCGATCGTCACCAATGGAAGAGGAGGAATGGTCGGCTTCGGGAAAACGCTTTCGAAGGAGCAAGTGGAACAGGTAGTGGAACATGTGCGGTCGCTGCATGTGGGAAGTGGATCAGAAGTTGAACTGCTTCCTTCCGACGGCCAACACTGATGAATTAAGTCTTCATTCTGAACACTCAAGGCATGATCGGCGTTGATCCGGGTTCAACAGCGGTTCTATTTCCGAGCAGCCAAAGCAATTGATCCGCGCCATCCGCGTTCCCCAAGCCAACATGATCGACCCGCAGGAAACCCGCATCACCGCTGAGAATGCCGTGCTCATCGGCCTTGCTACCGACAAGCAATCGCCGGAGCAGGTTGAGGAATACTTGGCTGAACTGGACTTCTTGGCCAACACCGCCGGTATTGTAACCGTAAAACGCTTTACGCAGCGGTTGCACAGGCCGGACGGCAAGTTCCACATCGGTTCCGGCAAGCTCGCGGAGATAAAGGCTTGGATCGAGGAAAAGGCGCCGGATGCCTGCGTGATCTTCGATGACGAGCTAACGCCCGCGCAACAGCGCAACATTGAAAAGGAGCTGTCGCGCCCCGTCCTCGATCGCCCGCGCCTTATCCTGGACATCTTCGCCAGCCGGGCGCGCACGGCGCATGCCAAAACGCAAGTGGAACTCGCGCAGTACGAGTACATGCTGCCGCGCCTCACCAAATTGTGGACACACTTGGAGCGACAACGCGGCGGCACCGGCACACGCGGTGGTGCGGGTGAGAAAGAGATCGAGACCGACCGCCGCTTGGTGCGCGACCGCATCAGCCTGCTGAAGAACCAGCTCAAGGACATCGACCGGCAGAAGCAGACGCAGCGCGGCAACCGCGGCAAGATGGTGCGCGTGGCGCTGGTCGGCTACACCAACGTGGGCAAAAGCACGCTGATGAACGTGCTGAGCAAGAGCGACGTTTTCGCGGAGAACAAGCTCTTCGCCACGCTGGATACCACGGTGCGCAAGGTGGTCTTGGGCAACCTTCCTTTCCTGCTCAGCGACACGGTGGGCTTTATCCGCAAGCTGCCCCACCAATTGATCGAGAGCTTCAAGAGTACCTTGGATGAAACGCGCGAAGCGGATCTGTTGCTGCACATCGTGGACATTAGCCATCCGCAGTTCGAGAGCCAATACAACACGGTGCGGCAAACGCTGGAGGAGATCGGTGCCGGCGGGAAACCGGTGATCGTCGTCTTCAACAAGATCGACGCCTACAAGCCCGCACCGCACGACCCGCACGACCTCGCGCCGAAGCGGGAAGACCAGTTCACGCTGGAAGAACTGGAGCACACGTGGATGTCTCGCATTACGCATAAGGACGCGGACAACGACGAAGCGATCTTCATTTCCGCTACACGGAAGGACAACATTGATGCGCTGCGGAAGTTGATGTACGAGCGGGTGAAGGCAATCCATGTGGCGCGGTATCCTTACGAGAAGGATCTGCTTTTTCGGGATTGGTCGGTGGAGGAGGAGTGAAGAATACAAGAACGCTTCAAGTTCCACTTGCGATCGTTTACGGGCTAAGCCGCTATGGCGAAAAAGAAAAAGAAGTCCACGTCCAAGGGTGCTGCGTTCCTGTGGAAAGCGCTGTTCGCCATAATCGCTATCGGCATCATCGTGCTGTTTACGTTGGTGACCTTGGTGCGTAAGGACGTTTTCGGCAAATTGCCGACCGAAGAGGAGCTTGCTGCATTGCGCAATGAAGAGGCCACGCTGATCCTCTCCTCGAACGGCGCCGTGATCGGCAAAGTCTTCGCGCAGGACCGCACCAACATTCACTGGAAGGACATTCCGCCGCATGTGGTGGACGCGCTTGTTTCCACGGAAGACCAGCGGTTTTTCGAGCACGAGGGTGTGGATGCGTTCAGCTACGTGCGCGTGCTGTTCCGCACGGTAATCGCGCGGGACCGCAGTGGTGGCGGAGGAAGCACAATCTCGCAACAGCTCATCAAAAACCTCTACGGCCGCGATCAGCACGGCTTGCTCACCGTGCCGGTGAACAAGATCAAGGAAGCCTTGGTGGCGCAGCGCTTGGAGAAGGTGTACACCAAGGAGGATGTCATTACGCTCTATCTCAATTCTGTTCCCTTCGGCGAGAACATCTACGGCATCGAGTCGGCTTCGGAACGCTACTTCAGCAAGCCTGCGACGAAGTTGAAAGTGGAGGAGGGCGCGGTGCTCATCGGCATGCTGAAGGCGAACACGGGCTACAATCCGCGGCTGCATCCCAAGGCAGCCCAAGGCAGGCGCGACCAAGTGTTGGCGCTGATGGCGAGCAACGATAAGCTTACTGAAAAAGCGCGTGACAGTCTGCAGGCGTTGCCGTTGACGATCCACTACGCGGGCCTCGATGCGCTGGACGCTTACGGCTATTTCGATGCGCAAGTGGTGAAGCAAGCCCGCATAATCCTCGCGGACCTGGGGAAGAAAAACGGCAAAGCGTACGACATCGAAAAAGATGGCCTGCGTATTTACACCACGCTGGACACGGGTTTGCAGCAAGCAGCATTACGCGCGGTGCAGAAACAACTTTCCGCCATGCAGCCGAAACTCGATCGCGAATTGCGTGGACGGAATGCACGCAAGAGCTGGGAAAAGCAACAGGAGAAGCGGGCAAGTTCGGCGTGGAAGAAGAACGAAATTTCCGTGCGCGACGTGTTCACCTGGGACGATGCACCACCGGACACCATGAGCTACCGCGACAGCTTGTGGCACTATCGCAGCATGTTGCAGGCGGCATTCCTGATGGTGGACCCGGGTACCGGAAAGGTGCGGGCATACAGCGGGGGCAACGACTTCCGCACACTTCCGTTCGATCAAGTGGAAAGTCACCGGCCGATCGCGTCCACGATCAAACCAGTGATCTACGCCGCCGGTCTGCGCAAGGGATTGGAGCCGTGCACCTACTTGAACAACGCGCGGAAAACCTACGATGAATACGACGGTTGGTCGCCGGAGAATTTCGACAAGGACACCATAGGCGGGCAAGTTGCGCTGTGGTATGCGTTGGCGCACTCGATGAATATTCCCACGGTGGATGTCTATTTCCGCACCGGCGTTGATACGATCCGCGACACGTTCAAATCACTTGGCCTGCCAACCGAAGGTGTGGACAATCCATCGTTGGCCTTGGGTGCGGCGGATATTTCACTGCGCGAGATCGTGAGCGCTTATTCAGCTTTTGCGAACAGGGGTTTGGTGCGCAGCCCGCAAATGATCGAGAAGATCACCGACGCAAGCGGCAAGCTGATCTTCCAAAGCAGATCAGCACCGGCGAAACGGGTGCTGGATGAAAATGTCGCCGGAACGATAACGGCCATGTTGCGGCGCGCCGTGGACCAAGGCACGGGGGCTTCCATGCGGTCGCGTTTCGGGGTGCGCAGCGCGCTTGCGGGCAAAACGGGCACTTCACAGGACTATGGCGATGCGTGGTTCCTCGCGTATACGCCAAGCCTTGTGGCAGGCACCTGGGTAGGCGCCCGTGATCCCGAAGTCCATTTCAGCAGCGGCCTTGGCACGGGTGCGCAATTGGCGCTGCCGATCATCGGCGGCACACTCGCCGAGGTAGAACGTTCAGGCGTGATGCGCAAGCAATACTTGGCCTCCTTTCCGGCGGACAGTGTGGCCATGGACTGCGCGCCGCGTCGCAGCGGCGATCTGTTGGAACGGTTGATCGAAGGGATATTCAAGCCGAAGGAAGAAGGGAAGGAACGCGGAAAGAAGGATGAGGAAAAGCCCGAAGGATTTTTCCGGCGTTGGTTTCCGAAGAAGGAGTGAAGGCTGAGACTGGAGCCTTAAGCAATGCGTTTCCGCAGCCACCGGCCAATGGGATCGCGCAATTTCATGAAAGGCCGTTCCCAGAAAAGGAACACCAAAGCGGAGAGGCTCAGCATAGCCGCCAACAGCAGTGCGTAACGGAAGGCGCACACCCACGCCACCGGATGTTCCACGTATTTCCCGAAGAGGTAAACCATCGGCATGTGGATGAGGTAGAGCGCATACGTGATGAGGCTGAGCCGGCGTATCGGGTTGCTGAGCATGCCACCGGAGCGCCATGCCGAAAGCAAGGGCAACAGCAAAGCCACGGAAAATGGGGCAACGCTTTCAAGCCCGTAGGTAACGAAGACTGGTGCTTCCTCGTAAGTCGTCGTGCCCACGGTGAAGAGTATCGCAGCGCCAAGGAGGAAGGCAAGCCAACGCAAGGCATGCCAGCGTTTTGGCCAACCGCGGCTGATGTATGCGGCCAGCATCCCGAGGCCGGGCGCGTCCAGGCGGGTGATCACGAGCTTCTTCACCCAGAGGCCCCAAGTGAGCGGGTCCACCACATGGTGCGCCACGACGAAACGCGCCGCAATGGGGAACGTGATGAAGATGATGCAGCCCAACAGGAACGACTGTTTTCCGCGCCAGCTGAACAGCGCCATGGAACCGAAGACGATGATGGGGAAAAGCAAGTAGAACCATTCCTCCACGGCGAGTGACCAGGATTCCCAGAAGAAAAGGTCGAGCGGTTCGTGCAAATTCTGCATGAAGACCATGTATGCCCATGCACGGTCATTGAGCAGCCCGGGGGCCAGTCCGGCCATGAGCAAAAGGACGTTAACCAAGACAAAGAGCCAATAGTTGGGGATGCTGCGCAGCCATCGCCGCTGCAGGAAATCGATGAGCCGGAACCCCGGTGTGCCCTTGGATTCCGTGGCATCCAAAAGCATGCCCCCGATGAGGAAACCGCTGAGCACGAAGAAGAGATCCACCCAATCCACATGTGGCACCATGGGGAAACGCGGCCAATGGGTAGAGACCAACCAACCGGTATGCGCAAGCACCACCAGGATGCCGCCCGCTGCACGCATCACATCGAGCCCGAAGATCCGTCCACCTGCGCGCTGGCCGCTCATGGCTTACGCGAACGCCTGCAGGTCGCAGAGTTTCCGGTACTGTCCTTCTGCCGCGTACAACTGCGCATGTGTGCCGCGTTCGATGATCTGGCCGCGGTCCAACACGATGATCTCATCGCAATGTTGGATGGTGCTGAGGCGGTGCGCGATCACCAAGGAAGTGCGGTCCTTCATCAGTTTGAAAAGGGCGTCCTGCACCAGCTTTTCGCTTTCTGTGTCCAAGGCCGAAGTGGCTTCGTCCAGTATGAGTATCGCCGGATCGCCCAACACGGCGCGGGCTATTGCGATGCGCTGTTTTTGTCCACCGCTCAAACGGTTTCCGGCATCGCCGATGGTTGTTTGGTAGCCGTTCGGCATGCGTGAAATGAACTCGTGCGCATTGGCGATCTCGGCGGCGCGCTGGATTTCCGCTTCGCCGATGCCGGTTCTGCCGAATGCGATGTTGGACGCCACGCTGTCGTTGAACAACAGGCTGTCCTGCGTTACGGTTCCCATTAGTGCGCGCAGGTCCTTGATGCGCAGGTCGCGCAGGTCGTTTCCGTCGATGGTTACGGATCCTTCGGTGACATCGAAGAAGCGGGGGAGCAGCCCGGCGAGCGTAGTTTTCCCGCCGCCGCTGGTGCCCACTAAAGCAACGCTTTTTCCTTTTGGTACAGTTAGGTTGATGTTGCTCAACACGGGCTTGTCATCATAAGCGAAGCCAACGTTTTTAAATTCAATGTTCGTGGTGAAAGCGGTGACGGATCTAGCGTTCGGCTTCTCCGTAACGGTATTCGGTGTTTCCAGCAGATCGAAGACGCGCTGGGCGCTGGAGGAGCCGCGCACAATGCCGGAATAGCCTTGGGAAAAGCCTTTGATCGGCGTGAGCAATTGCGAGAAGATGATGATGAAGCCGAGGAAGCTGTCGCCGCTGAGGCTGGCATCGGGACCGAGGACCAGCGTGCCTCCGAGGAACGCGATAGCTGCCATCACCGCAGTGCCCAACGTTTCGCTCAAGGGCGAAGCCACATCCTGCCGGTTCAACATGCTGATGCTGGAACGCATGAGCTGATCGTTCTCTTGCTCGAAGCGGCGGCGCATGGCATCTTCACCATTGAAGGCTTTCACAACGCGCATGCCGGTAAGCGTTTCTTCCACACGCCCCAGCAGGTCGGCACTTTTTTCCTGCACACGTGTACTGCGGCGTTTCAAACTTTTGCTGATGCGCGAAATGATGAGCCCGCTGATGGGCAGCAACAACAGCGACCACAACGTGAGCTCTGGTGAAAGCGTCACCATGGTGCCGAGGAACATGATGACGGCGATCGGTTCGCGGAAAACCATTTCGATGGAATACATCACCGAGTATTCCAGCACCTGCATGTCGTTGGTGATGAGGGACAGCAAGTTTCCCTTGCGCTCGTCGTTGTGATAGCGCAGCGGCAGCTCCAGCATTTTGTCGAAGATCTTGGAGCGCACATCGCGGATGATGCGGTTACGGAAGGTGCAGATGGAGCGCACGGCCATGTAACGGAACAGGTTCTTCAGCAGGAACATCGCCACCACCGTACCGCAGATGATGCCCAGCGCGCCGATCTGGCCGTGCAGTTCGATCAATCGGGTAAGCGCCCAGTTGAAGCCTTGCTCCAACGCGTCTTTATTCCAGCTAAGCACAGGTTTTTCGTGAACGGCCTTTGTTTGCCCCAGCAACAGGCGCAGAAAGGGGATGAACAGCAACATGCTCGCCAAGTGGAACACCGTGGCCAACAGGTTGAACACGCCGTTCATCACCGCATACCGGCGGTAAGGCCGGCCGAAGCGCATGATGCGGAGGAAATTCTTCATGGAAAGCGGCAAAGGTATTCGGTTGTTCAACCGCAACGGCGCTACGACGCAACGAAATACACGCAACGCTTTAGGGAAGTCGGTATTCCGTTTTCGTTGCGAAACCGTTGCGTCGTTGCGCCGTTGCGGTTCAAAGCATTTATCCCCATCTATCTTCGCGCCATGGACAGCGTAAGGCAGAATAAGGTGAACAGCCTGCTTCAGCATGAAATGGCGGAAGTGATGCAGGGCCACAACCGTGTGTTGCTGCCCGGCGGCCTCATTACCGTAACCACCGTGCGCGTAAGCCCCGACCTCGGTGTCGCCAAGGTTTACCTCAGTCTTTTCCCCGTGAAGGACAAGCAGGCCGTGCTCGAGAATGTGCGCAACATGGGCAGTAAACTCCGTGGCGAGCTGGGCCACCGCGTAGGGAAGCAACTGCGCATTGTGCCGGAGCTGCTTTTTTACATCGATGATTCCCTGGACCGGATCGAGGAGATCGATAATTTGCTGAAGAAGTGATGGTGGGGATTGGTTGTCAGTTGTCAGTTGTTAGGTTCCCACGACAAAGCGCTCTGGCGACGGCGGGTTGTCAGGCTGCAATGGCAGAGGGCAGTGGCAGTAAGCAGTGGCAGTTGGCAACAGCAGTCGGCAGTCTCGTTACCCTGTACCCAATACCCAGTACCAAAAACTCGCATAACCAACTCGCATTTCTCTGCGCCTCTGCGTACCCTGGCTTCCGAAGGCATGCTCCGCGTCAATCTTCAAACTTTTCTCTCTATCCATGCAGTATGATCCGGTAAAGCGCCGCCTCGGCGCGGTTTTCAACAGCACACCGTTCTTGCGGAAAGTGTTTTATCGGCTGCTCGATCTGCTGCTTTTGCGTGCTTGGCACATCCAAAAGGAATTACGCGTGTGGGCCAAGGACAAGCGCGACCGCGAGCTGGTGATCTATGATGCCGGCGCGGGCTTTGGCCAGTACAGCTATTGGCTCAGTGGGCTTTCCCGGAAGTGGAGCATCACCGCAATTGACGTGAAGGAAGAGCAAGTGGCGGATTGCAATGCTTTTTTCCAGGCTATCGGAAGGCCGCAAGTGAAATTCGAAGTAGGCGACGTAACGAAATTCCAACAGCCGGAAACTTTTGAACTGGTGGTGTGCGTGGATGTGATGGAACACATTCTGGAAGACGAAGCAGCGTTGCGCTGTTATTCCACTTCATTGAAAACAGGGGGCATGCTCATCATCAGCACGCCCAGCGACCAAGGCGGAAGCGATGTACACGGCGAAGAGGAAGGTTCCTTCATTGAAGAACATGTGCGCGATGGTTACAACATGCAGGACATCGAGGCGAAGGCTTTGCGCAACGGCTTCAGCAAAGTGGAAGCGCGTTACAGCTATGGCGCACCGGGCAAGATCAGTTGGAAGCTCAGCATGAAATGGCCTTTACTGATGCTGCAAGCCAGCAAGCTTTTCTTCATTGTGTTGCCGTTCTATTACCTCATAGCGTATCCGATCGCCTTTGTGCTTAACTGGTTCGATGTGCATACGAAACACGCTACGGGTACGGGGTTGATCGTTAAGGCGTGGAAGTGAGCGTGTGAAGGGCGTTTCCGAACAATCGGATCAGTCTGTTTGTTGCAGGTGTGGATTTTTTTCCGTACCTTCTTGGCATTCACAGACATACCCCCTACATGACAACACTACGTACGCTTTGCGCCACCTTGGCGCTGCTTTCCTTGAGTTTGGCTGGCTCGGCCCAATATCAGCCTGTCGTTTTCGACCCTGCGTCCAACTTGCTCGGCAACGGGCAACCCTTGCCTGCTGAAAAGCAATGGAGCATTACCGGGCCGGTGGCAGAAGACATTAACATTGTGGAGGCGCGCATTTATGAGGATGCGGCCATGAAGCACTTGGCCACCACGGGCCGTTGGGAACGCACGGACCAGAGCAACGACCCTTCGTTCAACATCAACTTGGACCAAAAGCTGCGCGGCAACGACGAATACACGGTAGTGCTTGGTTTCTACGGCCCCATTGGCCGCGAAGCATCGGACACGTTGGCCTCCAGGCTCAGCGCCTACCTCGGTGCCTATGTTGACCAAAGTGTAGACGTGAGCAGCAACCGCACGCGCCTCACCAAGCCGGTAGGTCAGGTGATGGACGAGCTGAACATCATTGTGCGGCGCGGTGCCGACAATTATCGAAGCCGTTTGAACATACCGTTCACGGGCTTTTCACAATTGGTGGAAGACAAGTTGGAGCGGCTGAACGACACGCGCCTTTCGGATGCGAAGTACATGTTCAAAAAGAAAGAGGATGAAGGCCAGCGGAGCCAACGCATCGACATGGCGCAACATGAAATTGCTTCGGTGAAGGCAATGCTGGATGCGGAGTTACACTCGTACTTGGATCGCGAGATGATGGTGTTGCGTAATCGTACGGTTCTTACCGACCAAGCCACGGAAAACACCCCGAACACGGTTTCGATCAACGTGGGTTATGGCGGCATTTACAACAGCGGTGATGCGAACGATTTGTCCTACGGGCAAGCGCCTTACGTCGGTATTTCGTTCCCGCTTGGGCGGCGTGCATTCTCATCGCGTTTCTGGTCGAACAGCTCCATTTCCGTTGGCGCATTCTTGGAGAATACGGAGGATGATGATGGCACCATGCTTACCGGACCGTTGATCAACCGGCCCATCTACCTCGGTTACGGCTACCGCGTGTTTCGCATGGTGCGGCTGAACGCGGGCGGCACGTTGGTGCAGAAGGACATGCTGAACGCGGACGGAGGCACTTCGAGCAAGCTGGACGTGCGGCCGTTCTTAGGCGTGAGCATTGAGATCAACCTTTGGCTCGGACTTGGCAAATGAGGGTTTTCGTAACAGCCTCCCTGCTCGCGTTAGCGCTTTCTGCGATCGCGCAGCAAGACCAGTTCCAGTGGCGCATTGCGGCGCATGCCGGCATTGATCGCTCCTTGAGCGACATTGAAAGCTCATATTCCGATGTGAATTGGGAGCGTTCGCGCACCCTTGGGCTGGAACTGTCGAAGTCGCTGGGCTATGGCGTTTCCCTTGGCTTGGGTGTTGAACGCGCCCAGCTTTCAGGCTACGATGTGCTTACTGGCAGGCAGGACCGTGCGTTGAATTTCAAGTCGGAGTTGAACACCGCGCAATTGGAGCTGGCATTTCGCATGGACAACGGCAAATTGCTGAAGTACGATGCGCGCTTCGCGCCGTTCATCACCCTGGGTGTAGGCATGGGCACGTACGATGTGTTCGGCGATCTTTATTCCGCAAGCGGATTGCGTTATTACTACTGGGATGATGGCACCATCCGCGATCAAGCCGAGGGCGGAAGCAATGCTGGCGCGGCCAACGTGATCAGTACCGACGGTGATTTCGAAACCCGCTTGACCGATCTGGCCACTGAGAACAACAAACCGAAAGACCAGAACTTCGTGTTCATCCCTGCGCGCATCGGCTTGAAGTGGCGCATTTGCGACCGCATGGCGGCGGAGCTTTACTACGGTTTCAACTGGACGTTTACCGACTGGATCGATGATGTGCATGATGCTTACCCCGCCGGAGCGGAAGGAGAACTGGCCTACATCAGCAACCCCACCGGGCGCACTGGCCAACGCGGTGACATGGCCACGGACGACAAATACCAGAGCATCGGCATCAACTTGGCGTATTACTTCGGAAGGCGCTCAACAAGCTACCGCATGCGTCCGGTCTATGTTGACGACCGTTCGCTTCCGCCGCCACCGCCCAAACCGGTAGCGGCTCCGAAACCCGCGCCCAAGGCGGTCCCGCCGGCATCTGCGAAGACCGTGTCGATCAATGTGGAACACATCACCGTGGGTTCACTTACTGTTGACACGCTTGTCGTGGGAACACTGGTGCAGCGTGGCAGATCATCTAGCGATTCCACCGCGGAATACTCCATCCGGAAGGCGAAGTTGGACAGCATCATGGCTGCGGATACGCTGCGTCCCGTTCTTTTGAAAAGCACAGTGCGCGATAGCATGCAGGCTTTTGAACCGGACAGCATGCGCACGATCATGCCGGACAGCATGCGCTCGGCGCTGCCGAAGGCGGCTGTCTTGACAACGCGTGATACGGTGGTGCGGATTCCTGTTGACAGCCTGCGGAACGACACCGTAAATCCTTTGGACAAGTTGAAACAGATCGAAACGGATACCGTGAAGCTGGGTGACATAGAGCACGATCCGCAGCACGCGGACAAGGACAGTTTGGTAAAAGTGCCGAAGCCTACAGTGATCACAAACGACTTGCAGGCCGTGCCCATGCCCGGAAAGGACAGCGTACGGGTCGATACCGTGTACCGCACAGTTCCGGACAGTTTGCGTGAAGGCGGAATGAAGCTTGCTCCGGCGGCCACGCAGATGACCACTACCGTCGCCGCACCTGCTCCAGTAATCGTTCACGACACAGTGCGCGTAACGGAAAAGCAAGTCGTACCAGGACGTGTGGACACGGTCTACATCGATCGCCCCGGCACAAGCACAAGGTCTGAACAACAGCCAACGATGATCGTGCAACAACCGGCTGCACCGCAGCAGCAAGTGCAAACAAGTGACCGCACGGTGCCGGTTCCTGTACCGGTGGTCGTGACGAACAAAGAGACCGTGAGGGAAGTTGTGCAGGATCCCGCGCTGCAAGACAGCCTTCGCAAAATGCAAGTGGAGAATGACCGGCTGCGCAACGTGGCCGACAGTTTACAGAGCCGCAAGCCAGGTTCGCCTAACGCATTGCCGCCGGGGATCCGTGCCGGAGACTATGCCGGGATACTCACCGGCCTACAGGCCGATCGCATCGCCACGTTGGAGCGCTACATCGAGGTGATGGACAACGCTGCAAATGCCGGGGAAACGGATTCGTTGAAACAACGCATTGCCGAGATGGATAAGGAGATGCAGGCGCTCAGGGCATCGCGTACGGCTTCGAAGGACACTGCCATAAGCCCTGCCATACCCGGAATGAAGGAGACGTTACTCGACACAGTCGCCTTCGCCAGCGGAAGCAGCAGTGTTGGGAATAAAGCCCGCCTGCAACTGATGAAAACCGGTAAGCGCCTTGCGGCGGCCAAGGTTGAGCGCGTGCTCGTTACCGGGCAAACGGACAAGTCCGGGAATGCAGCCTTGAACCAAAAGTTGTCGCAACAACGTGCCGATGCCGTGAAGCGCGTGCTGGTAGAGGCGGGAGTGCCCGTGGATGCCATAACGGCAAAAGGCTTGGGCGAGAAGTTGGCGCAACATGTCTACGACGAAAGTGAGCGCGTAGTGGTGGTGCAGGCTGTGATGCCTTGAGTTGTGCAAGTAAGATTTTTCACCACAGAGGCACAGAGGTGTTTATCGGAGTTGAAGTTTCGGTATTGAGTACCGGGTATTGGGTACCGAGTACCGGTTACATGGTACATGGCACCGAGTGCGGCATTGTACCCAGTACCCTTTACCCTATACCCTGTACCAACCCTGTACCAATCCGTGATCTCCGAAAAATTCTCCGTGCCCTCTGTGTCTCTGTGGTGAAAAACAAAATCACACTCCGCGCCTCGGCCTTTACTTTACGGCGTGAACCTGCCTCTCCTTTTCGCTCGCCGCTACTTGCTCGCCAAACGAGGCCGCAATGCGGTGAACATCATCACCATCATCAGCATTGTGGTGGTGGCGGTGGTAACGGCGGCCATGGTGGTGGTGCTCAGCACGCTGAACGGCATTTCGCATTTGGTGGATTCGCTCTACAGCCCGTTCGATCAGGATATCACCATCAACGCTGTGGAAGGCAAGACGTTCTTCCGTGATAGCTTGGGCCTTGCAGCGATCAAAGCTTTGCCAGCGGTGGAGCAGACCAGCTGGGTGATCGAGGAAAACGTGCTGTTGCGCTCCGGCGATCGGCAGGCCGTTGCCACCATGAAAGGTGTGGAGCCGCAATACATCGGCATGAGCGGATTGGACCAACGCATGTACACCGGCGAGCCGGTATTGGAAAGCAAGAATGGCCCGGTGGTGCTCTTGGGCGCTGCACTGAAGGACGAGTTACAAGCCACGGCGGATGAGCGCTTCATGCGGCCGCTGGAAGTAGCTGCATTGATCCGCGGCGGAAAGCAAGGCGCACTGGGCCGCTCTTCATTCGAACAGCGCGACGTTGTGGTGGCGGGTGCGTTCACCATCAACTTGGAATTCGATTCGAAATACATGTTGGCCCCCTTGCCCTTGGCAGCTGAACTGCTACACTACGGCAACGAAGTGAACGCAGTGGAGATCCAAACAAAGCCCGGAACAGACTTGGACAAACTGGCCGACGCGGTGCGGAAAATTGCCGGTCCGCACTACACGGTAAAGACGCGCTACCAGAAGAACGCATTGATGTACCGCACCAACGAAACGGAAAAGTGGTTCACATTTTTGGTGCTCGCGTTTATCGGCCTCATCGGCGCGTTCAACATCATCGCATCGCTTACGTTGATGATGATCGAGAAGCGGCAGGACATGCGCACCCTAAGCGGCATGGGCGTCACCGAGAGTTTTATTCGCCGCGTTTTCTTTACTGAAGGTCTGCTGATCGTGGTTACGGGCACCATTGCGGGTTTGCTCGTTGGCCTTGGCTTGTGCGGCCTACAGCAATGGACGGGAATTGTGTCCCTTCAAGATTCCGTGGTGGAGAGCTATCCGGTGGAAGTGATGTGGAGCGACCTATTGATGATCTTCGTAGCGATGATGACCATTGGGAGCTTGGCGGCGTGGGTGCCATTGCGAAGCTTGAGCCGGCGGTATTTGGCGGGAGGGTAAGTGTGTTTTCCACCGCCACGACACAACGGCGCAACGGGAACGCCACATAGTGCAGCTTTCGCCGCCTTAACGCACTTAGGAAGTTTTGGAATTCTGTCTGAAGCCCACAGCTTTTTCAGGCGTTGCGAAACCGTTGCGCCGTTGCGTCGTGGCGGTTAGTTTTTCTGCCTATTTCAACGACCTCTTCTTCTTGAAGAACGCCTTCATCAGATCCGCGCAGGCGGGCTCCAAAACGCCGCCGGTCACTTGTGTCTTGGGGTGAAGCAGCATGTTGCCCACGCGGCGATAACCAGCTTTTTCATCGAACGCACCGAAGACGATTCGTCCGATGTGGCCCCAATTGAGTGCACCCGCGCACATCACACAAGGCTCAACGGTAACGTAGAGCGTGCAGTCGTGCAGGTACTTGCCGCCGATAAATTCAGCAGCTGCCGTGATGGCCTGCATTTCCGCATGGGCCGTAACGTCGTTCAGTCGTTCGGTGAGGTTGTGGCCGCGCGCAATGATGCGGTCCTGTGCGACGATCACCGCGCCGATAGGCACTTCATCCGCTGCGAAAGCTTGTTCCGCTTCGCGCAACGCATGGCGCATCCAGTGCTCATCGTCGTGCGGTTTCAGCAAGAGATCAGGCATCAGGCGCTTGCTTTTTCAAGGTTGTGTCCGGCTGTTTCCAACACATCAACCACGCCCGCTTTGATGTCTTTGATGTTCAACTGTATGGTCGTGTTGCCGCGCCATGTGTTCTTCTCCACGGTACACAGCACGCTGAACGGTTCTCCGGAACGCAACAGGTCGAAGTGTTCGCCTTGCCGGAATGCGATGGCATCGAGCAAAAGCTTGGGGTCGCGCGGATCGCAAAGTTGGAACTTCAGGTGGTCGCCGCTATTGCCCAGTAGGCGTACGTCCTTCGCCGCCATGCCGCGCAACAGGAACACGGGTTTCATGTTCGCCGGGCCGAACGGTTCCATGCCTTCCACGCCGCGTTCCAACGTTTTGATGTCCGCAAGGGCGATCTCCAGGTCCACGTCTTCCTCCGGAATACGCTGTGAAGGAAGCATGCGCTCGCGCACCACGGCCTCGAACCGGTCGCGGAAAGCGGGGACGTTTTCCGGTTTCATGGTAAGGCCCGCGGCATACATGTGGCCGCCGAACTGTTCCAGCAGGTCACTGCAAGCACCGATGGCATCATGCACGTTGAAGCCTTTCACGCTACGCGCACTGCCGCTCACTTTGCCGTTGCTTTCCGTAAGCACGATGGTGGGCCGGTAGTGCCGCTCAATGAGCCGCGAAGCCACGATGCCCACAACGCCTTTGTGCCAGTTGGGATTGAAAACGACCGTGCTCCAGGAGTCTTGCAAGAACGGGTCTGTTGCAAAAAGATCGAGCGCTTCTTCCGTGATCGCTTTGTCCAGGTCTTGTCGCGCGGAGTTGTTGCCGTCGATGCGTTTACCGATGTTCTCTGCTTCGTTCGCGCTTTTTGCGAGCAGCAATTCCACAGCTTGCTGCCCATGCTCAATGCGCCCGGCAGCGTTGATGCGCGGCCCCAACACGAACACCAGGTCGGTGATGGTGAGCTTCCGCGAAAAGTTGCTCATGCCCAACAACGCCTTGATGCCGGGTCGTGGTTCTTCTTCGTTCAAACGCTTCAATCCGAAATGCGCCAGCACGCGGTTTTCGCCGTCCACCGGCACGATGTCGCAGCCGATGCTCACCGCTACAAGGTCCAGCAGTTCCGCGATCTCTGCGAACGGCATGTCGTTGTGCTGCGCGAAGCCCTGCATCAATTTGAAACCGATGCCGCAGCCGCTGAGCTCTTTGAACGGATACGCGCAATCCGGGCGCTTGGGGTCCAACACGGCTACCGCAGCCGGGATTTTTTCACTGGGCAAGTGGTGATCGCAAATGATGAAGTCGATGCCGAGTCCCGTGGCGTATTCTACTTTGTCGCTGGACTTGATGCCGCAATCCAGTGCGATGATGAGCTTGACGCCCAGCTCTGCCGCACGGTCGATACCCTGCGTGGAGATGCCGTAGCCCTCCGCATAGCGATCCGGGATGTAGTGCGAAATGGCACCGGTGCAACGCGACAGCACGCTGTACACCAACGCTACCGACGTTGTGCCGTCCACATCATAGTCACCGTAGATCATGATCGGCTGCTTTTCGCGCAGCGCCAGTTCGATCCGTTCCACGGCACGGTCCATGTCCTGCATCAGGAAAGGATCGTGCAATTGTTGCATCTCCGGGTGGTAGAACGCTTTGGCTTGTTCCGGAGAAGAAATGCTGCGTTGGGCGAGCAGCGTAGCGAGCGCGGGCGTGCTGCGCGCATGCGTCAACGCCTCCACCGCCTTCGGGTCTGGTGCGGGCTTCAGGGTCCAGCGCTTTTGCATGGGTGCAAGGTAGGGGCGCATATGGCTTTTACCGCAACGGCGCTACGGCGCAACGGAAACGCAACGAATGCGATTTTACCGCAACGACGCAACGGGCGCAAAGGGAACGCCACGAAATGCGATTTTCACCGCTAAGCATGCCTTCGGCAGCCAGGGACGCAACGGGCGCAAAGGGAACGCAATGCCCTCATCTCCCAGCCCCTTCTCCCAAGGAGAAGGGGTGACTCGCCTTGCTTGTGCGGTGAGGATTTGTACAGCAGTGCAATTCAAAAGACGACCTCATTGCCGCAACGTCTTTTTGAAAGGACACTACGCCATCAGAAACTAACGTTGCGAAACCTTAGCGTCCGTCGCGTCGTTGCGTTAATCCTTTTCCGAGTTCAAACTCTTCCTCGCCTCCGGCAATTCCGCGGCTGCCTTTTCGCTCAATTTCGGTATCCGTGGGTCCATTGCTTCCAACGCCTCGCGCACCACGCGGCTCACGATCGCGCGCGTTTCCCATTGATCGTCCGCTGGCACCACGTACCAAGGGGCATGGGGCGTTGCGGTAGCCTTGATCGCTGCTTCGTAGGCGTTCATATAAGCATCCCAGTGCCCGCGTTCCTTCACGTCGCCCATACTGAACTTCCAGTTTTTTTCGGCGTCGTCGATGCGTTCGAGCAAACGTTCTTTCTGCGCAGCCCTGCCCATGTGCAAGTGGAATTTCAGGATGGTGGTGCCCTGCCGCACCAAGTGTTCCTCAAAGTTGCGGATGCTGGCGTAGCGTGCATCCCAGAATGCCGCATCGGCATCCTTCACCGTTTGGATGCCCGGCAAATGCTGGCCCAGCAGGAATTCCGGATGCACCTTCACCACCAGCACTTCTTCGTAATGACTCCGGTTGTGAACGCCGATCATGCCCTTTGCGGGTGCCGCTTTCGCATGGCGCCACAGGAAGTCGTGCGCCTGCTCAACGAGGCTCGGTGCTTTGAACCCGGTCACGGTGCAGCCCTGGGGGTTCACCCCTTTGATCACACGCTCGATGCAGCTGTCCTTTCCGGCCGCGTCCATGGCTTGGAAGATCAACAGCAGGGAACGATTGTTCTCCGCATAGAGTTTTTCCTGCAGCTTCCCGGTGCGTTCGGCATCTTCCTCCACGGACTTTTTCAGGTCGTCTTTGTCAATGTCGTTGTCATTCTTCAGCAGTGTGCCATGCTTCTGCAATGAGAAGTTCAGCCCATCGGTAATGAGGTGGTCGGCGGTGTCGAAAAGGTTCTTCATTTGGAAGGGGGAAAGGGAGAGCGAAGATGGGAAGGGTCATCCAAGAAAAAGGCCTTCCTTGCGGAAGGCCCTTTAACATTAGCAGATCTGAAGCTCAGTGCGCTACGCTGAACGCACGGGCAGTGCCTGCGGAAGTAGCGGTGCGCAGGCGGTAGCTGTACATGCCGCTGTCCAAGTTGCGGGTGTCCAATTTCAGGATTGCGTTTGGCGCAGCGGATTGCTCCATCACCAAGCGGCCCATGGCGTCGAATACTTCCAGTATGGCATCCTCATTCAAGATGGTTACAGGAATGTTCATTACGTCATCCGCAGGCACGGGATAAGCTTGGCCTTTTGCTAGGTCATTTTCGAGAATTCCTGTTTGCTTTGCATTTTCATAATCCGAATTCGAATTACTAATCATTGGTAAATATGAATAATCTTGATTCAATAGACCAAGATTGTACCCGTATACAAGAGGAAGTTGAGGGTAAGCGTTAAGGCCGGCCGATATGACTTGGAAGGCGTATGGTGCGTAAATACCATCATCCACGTTATAATATAAATTTTGTTGAGTTAATGTGTTAGCCCCGTTTCCGATATACGAGACATTAGAGCCAATTGGAGACAATTGGTAGTAGGGTAGTTGTGCTTCCGCATACATTGTATTTGAAATTCCATAATTTATTGTTTGTGGAAATTTATATCTTTCACTTTGATGTATTGAAGTATTATTGTTATTTACATACCAGCTAAATTTACTTTGATTAAAGTAACTTAATATTTTTTTGGTTGAGTTTCCTGAATAGTTTAATACAAAATTTGAAATTACGGATGAATCATTGGTGAATGTATTGAGGTAATATGATCCTTTGCCGATTTTTTGGAGCTGATAAAATCCAAAATAGGAGGATCTCCGCCGTGAGACGTTATCACTAATAAATTCGGGTGCGTTCTCATCTAATTTAGAATCCAAAGGAGAAAATAAATTATCAAATGATGACACAGAACCTCCTATTGTATTATGAAATAGGCCAAATTCTAACCAGTTTTGCTTATACCGACTATCAACACTCATTTTATAACTTGTTAGTATCCAATTGAATGAATATAAGGATTGTAAATAGGTATTGGTCCAAATGTTCTGAATAGGGTCGTCTGAATCTCCTAAAACATTCCATTCCGTCATCCATAATTTCCTACTACCGTCTCCATTCAGAAAGAGGTGAAATACATCTGCATAATAGTCAAAAATCTGAACAGCGCCACCATGAGGTAGAACCGTATACTGATTGGATGTGAAGTGGAGAATTTCATTTTTCACATTTTCAAAATCATTGAAGGCAATAGGATCATGCAGGCCAGGCTGGTTAGGTGAGGTGAAGTTCAATTGACCGGTTTGAAAATAGGCTGAAGGTGCATGACTAAGCGAATTTGACCAAAGGCTGGATTTATAGTATGGGTGGAAAATATAACTATCAAATGCTGGCTTATAGACATAGGTTGAACCAATAATGAAAAGTCTATTTACGTTGCGAAACAGCGCAATTTCTTGGTTCCAAGAATTGTACGATGTATATTTATTTTGATTGTTGTCGTTTGTTCCAGAGGCTGTATATATTGATGCTCCAGAAAATGGTGTATATTGAAATGCCATGGGTGAAGCACTTATGCCAAATGGTATATTACGTATCCAAACATCAGAATTTATGCGTAGTGCGCGACAATAATCATGTGTAATTGCACCACCGGAAAAGGAATTGTTAAACCAGTTATCATTCGGATCTGGTATCCCATTGATAACGAAGTTATAGTACTGAGTACCGGATTCGAAAATTCGGGGATAACTCGTCATTTCATTTCCTAGTTCAATTCCTGCAATCGTAATATTGTTTGTTTTAAACAATTGAAGAATATCGATTAACTCTTGCGTTGTTCCTGTCAAAATATTGGCCACGTAGATTACCTTCACTGGAACGTCGGGGTTCTCATTTTCCATCGCATGTACCAGATTTATAAAGTCGTCGATGTATCGGGTGGTAGCGAAACTATTTTTGGTGGTGAGTCCCTGCCATTTGGAAATCTTCTCATTATAGTCATTCTGATTGTATGGCTCGCTGTCATTGACATAATATCCGTTGAAAAATTGAAGGATTTCGCTCGGCTTGAATCCGTATCCCTGCTGTTGTCCCGGTAAATTACATAGTGGATGTGAGAATTGACTTATTGTACCTCCTGGAAACCTTAATAATTTTGGTTTTAAGTCCATAAATTGGGTCAAACAGTCTGGTCGTTCGTTAGTATTTGTTATCGCTGTACCAAACGCGCAGCCGCTGAAAAAATCCACTGTTTGAAATCCATTCATTTCTGAGTTTAGCAATTTCGCATTTGCAATATTAGGTATCTGTATTGTGATAGTCGGCTCTGTGCCAGGCGGAGAGAAAAATGAATTGTCATTGGGTAAGTTTTGTGACGATTGGGCATTGGCAAGAACAAATATTGCAAACGAACTTGATGCAAGTAAAATTTTTATCGATGTTTGGTAATTGATCATCTGTACCTTCATGATAATGGGAAAATGTGATTCCGGCGTTTGTTGGTTAAAGTATGTATCCTCAAAACAAAGGTCGAATTGAAACTGTCTTGATGTATAGCCATCGCTATCAAGTTATTGACAAAGGGCTTGTTAGTTGTTTCGCGGTTGGTATTTTCCCTAAAGGATTTTCTTGGAGTGCCTTCCCAAGAAAACCTACATTCGCCGCCCCTTAAACTTCGTCATGCGCTCGATCCATTTCCCTTTCGCACTTCCAATGATCGCAGGAGTGCTGCTGAGCGGCTGCGCATCCATGCTCAACAGCGGCAAGCAAAGTCTGCAAGTGGAAAGCACACCAAGCGGTGCCACGGTTTACGAGAACGGTGCTGAAGTGGGCCTAACGCCGTACGCCTACACGTACGACAAAGGCAGTGGCGACAAGATTTCGCTGGAGTTGCGCAAGGACGGCATGGACCCGGTAGCCTTCGAGGTGAAGCCCACGGTGAAGAACTCCGTGATACTGGTGGATGCGTTGTTGCTGGGCATTCCTTACATAGTGGACGGCAGCAGCAACAAGCTGTACACCTTCCCTGTGCCTACCATGAGCAAGAACTTGTACAAGGCCGTGCCGAAAGACCGGCAACAGTTGGACTTGCCCATAACGGTGCTGGAAAACAGCCTGGGCAGCAAGGCGAACGTAGGTAAGCTGGGTGCCCATCAGCTTACTGTGGACAGCAAGGAACTCGGCGACCTGCGCTATCCGGAAAGCGCCACCAGCGCCATTCTGCGCGGCATGAACAACACGTATTTAGTGGGGCACAGCGTGCGCTTGGGCACGCAGAAAGGCGATGAGGACGCACGCAGCGCCAAGTTGGTTTTGCGTCCCTTGCTGAAAAAAGTGGACATGCAACTTTCGGAAAACGACGGTAACGCTTATGGTAATGTTCACTTGGAATTTGATTGGCGTTTCTACAGCGGCATCGATAAGGACAGCCTTTTGTTCACCATTTCCAAGGCCACGAATTGGCCGGTTTATGGTGCGCGTACCCGCGATGTGTTCTCCGATGCCGTGCAAGATGCCGCACGCCAATTGGTGGATGAAGCAGATCTTTACGACCGCATCAGCAGTACCTATTCCGCAGGCTTGGTGCGCTCCAAGGGTGAAAACCTGAAACTGGCGACACCCGCACCCATCGTTTTTGCGGAACGCCGGAACATGATCCCCTCATTGGTAAAGGGCGTAGTAACGGTGGAGGTGAAAGACGGGCACGGTAGCGGCTTCTTGATCACGCAGGACGGATACATCCTCACCAACGCGCACGTGGTAGGCAACGACGCGCTTGTGAAAGTGCGTTTCGAGCAAGGCTTCACGCTGGACGGCCAAGTGGTGAAAGTGAACAAAGACTTCGACGTGGCCTTGGTGAAAGTGGCCGGGAACGACTTGCCCGCTTTGACCATTGGCGTTGATGCGGCAGTGCAGCTCGGTGAGGAACTCTTCGCCATCGGCACACCGTTGGACGAGCAACTTGGCCAGTCGGTAACGCGCGGCATCATGAGCGGCCGGCGCGAGATCGAAGGACGGAAATACCTGCAGACGGATGTAAGCATCAACCCGGGCAACAGCGGCGGCCCGTTGATCGACAGCGATGGGCATGTAGTGGGCATCGCCACGTTGAAAGTGAAGGCCACCGGCGTGGAAGGCATCGGATTCGGTGTGCCCATCAGTACCGCGCTCGAGATGTTGAACATCGAATTCACGAAGTGATGCGGAAGTTGTTCATCGTTTCATTGTTGGTGGTAGCGGGCTACGTTCCCGCTTCGGCCCAGCACACGGCATTCCGCTACATCGTGGGCGAAATTCATAAGGTTTATGACAAGCCTGTTTTCGGCAACTACTGCATGGGCTTGGGCATTGATCGCTCGTTCAACAGCCGGCTCACGGTGGGCTTCGATGTTGCTTACGACGTTGGAAGTGCGCTGGTCGGGGAAAATGGTAAGGCGGTGAATATCACAAGTGGCAGTAGCACTTCTTCGTACTTCGTGAAAAGGCACCTCTTGACCTTGAACTACCATACGGAATATGCCTTGGCCGACAATGACGGCACGCACGCATACATCGGTACGTTCATTGGGCTGCGGCGCATTACACAAGACTGGTTGGACGATGCGTACTACGATCCGTACAATGGTCCATCCCCGTTTCCGAGAACAGTATCGGCTTCGAAATGGCTGATACCGCTGGGCTTGCGCATGGGCATTCGCGGTGCGGTGGATGAAGGCTTTCTGGATCTGTACGCACAACTGGGTTATCAAATCGGCGGTGGAGAAAGCCTCTATCCCCGATATCCGGTGTTGGCGAAAGCGGAGTACACGCAAACTTCCTCCCTGGCTTTTTCGGTGGGCTTGGCTTATGGCATCGGCTGGTGATGGAAAAGGAGCAACAGATGATCTTTAAGTTCAGGTCGGCCATGGTGATTGCTCTGTTGGTGTTGGCCAGCAGCGCGTTCAGCCAAGCCAGCGGATTCAATTTCACGTTGGAATACGGCCACCGCTTGGTTGACCGTGACCCACCATCGCGATTCACCAGTGCCGTTGGGCTCGGACTCGCATACCAACAAGATTTCAGCAACCGTTTTGGTGCGGGCTTGGATTTCTTTTGGGGAGGCGACTCGGAAGGGGCACAATCGTTTGAAGGAATTTACAGCGCGAAGTACTTCTTCACGGACAACAGCTCCACAGCGCCTTATATCGGCTCGTTCATCGGTGTGCAGTCGTTGAAGGACTCATACTCGGAAATTATTCCACTGGGCAACGGTTACACGGATTACAACTACGTTGAGGTGAAGAAATTGCAGGTGCCTGTGGGTTTGCGTGCCGGATTGCGCGGTGGACTGGACGGTTACTTCGGCGAGCTGTTCGTGCAAGCGGGCTACGCCATCGGCAGCGGCGATTTCTATGTTTCCAATGGGAAGCAGGTGAAGAGCAGCCCGTTGTTTTTCGGAGTGGGCTTGAGCTTTTTGGGCTTCGGTTGGGACCACTGATGAAGATCAGCTGATCCGATCACCGTTCCGTCCAGATCGTCTGCGCTACGGTGGCGCCCACGGCTTGCAGGCTTTCCTTGTCGATGTTGGCCATGTTGTCCGCATGCGTGTGCCACGTTGCCGGGAAACCGCCGGTGGCCGCGTTATAAGCGATGATGTCGATGCTGGGGATGTTCATGTTCTCGTTCACGTAAACGTGATCATCCATGCCCACGAAGTTGCGCGTGTCGCTGAGGAAGCGGTGGCCGTGGCCCGCGGCCGCCGCCGCTTTCCACACCTTGCTCACGATGCCGGAAGCATAGCGCATGCTGTAACCTTCCTTTGGGAAGACGGCATCCTTCGAGCCTACCATGTCCAACAGAATTCCGTAACGCGCTTTGTAGTTCGGCACGTGGGGGTTCTTGGTCCAGTACTGCGTGCCGAGGCACCACGTTTCCTCGGAGTCGCGTTTGTCGCCGCCCATGGCCTCGTGCGGGGCACCCATGTCCTCCACGTCGGTGAAGAAAATGTCAATGCCGGGCTGGGTGGGGTTTTCCGCGAGTTGCCGTGCGATCTCCAACAGCACACCGGTGCCGCTGCCGGCATCGTTCGCACCGTCTATCGGCTCGTTACGGCGCACGGTATCCTGGTCTGCAAAAGGGCGTGAATCCCAATGCGTGAAGAGCAGCACGCGGTCTGTTTTCTCGGGCTGCCAACTGGCGATGATGTTGCGCATGGGCACCTTCTGCCCGCTGTAGATCGTGACCATCGCGTGCTGCTCGATCACCGTGGCACCGTGGCTTTTCAGCTTTTCCACCATCCAATCGCCGCAGGCTTTATGCGCGGCGCTGCCCGGTACGCGCGGCCCGAAGGCCACCTGCTTTGCGACATACGCGTAAGCACTGTCGCCATTAAAAAGTGGCACGGGCGGAAGCGCGGGCAGGTTCGGCTCAACGGTTGTTGTGGTCGTTGGTGCGGTTTCCGGTTGGCAGGCAGCGAGGGAAAGCGCGATTAAGCTGAGACCGAGAACGCGGTGGGAAAGGCAATGCATGGGGGCAAAGGTCGGGCAGGATAAATCAACCGCAACGGCGCGACGACGCAACGAAATACACGCAACGTTTTTTTCCTAACATCAGTAAGGATTCCGTTGCGTAACCGTTGCGTCGTAGCGCCGTTGCGGTGGAAAATTCACGCTCTCTCCCAAACCGGTCCGTCCTTCGTGTCCTTTACCGTAACGCCCAGCTCGGTGAGCTTGTCGCGGATGAGGTCGCTGGCGGCGAAATCCTTGCGGTTTTTCGCATCGGCACGCATGGTTAGCAGTAGGCTCATCAGCCCTGCGCTGAGGTCGTCACCGGCTTTTGCTTCGGCTTCCGGCATCAAGCCCAGCACAGCGAAAAGCATTTCGTTGAAGAGCTTCCGCAGTTGGTCAATTTCTTGTTGCGAAAGAGCCACATTGCCATCGTTCGCACCGTTGATCGCGCGAGCGCCATCGAACAAATGCGCGATCATCACCGGCGAGTTCAGGTCGTCGTTCATGGCCGCGTAGCAGGCTTTTACAAGTGCGCCCACATCGAACGACGTGCCTTCCGCACTCGGCTTCAGTTTCGCTAAAATATCGTTTGCGGCCATCAGGCGTTGCAAGCCTTTTTCGGCTGCTTGCAATGCGGCGTTGCTGAAATCCAACGTACTGGCATAGTGGCATTGCAGCATGAAGAAGCGCACGGTCATGGGCGAGTAGCCGCGCTCCAACAGCTTGTGGTTGCCCGTCACCAGCTCTTCCGGCGTAAAACCGTTGCCCTCGCTCTTGGCCATCTTCCGGCCTTCCACCGTGAGCATGTTGCCGTGCATCCAATAGCGGACCGGCGCTTCGCCGTCGGCCGCTACGCTCTGCGCGATCTCGCATTCGTGGTGCGGGAACTTCAGGTCCATGCCGCCGCCGTGGATGTCGAAGGTGTGGCCGAGGTACTTCGTGCTCATCACGCTGCACTCCAAATGCCAGCCGGGGAAGCCTTCACCCCACGGGGAAGGCCAGTGCATCAGGTGGCCCTTTTCGGCCTTCTTCCACAGCGCAAAATCCAGCGGACTGCGCTTTTCCTCCTGACCTTCGGTGCCGCGCGTGTTGGACATTTGGTCCTCGGTCTTGCGGCCGCTCAGCTTGCCGTAGTCGTGAGTTTCCGCATACTTCGGCACATCGAAATACACCGAGCCGTTCACCGCATACGCATAGCCGTTGGCGATGATGCGCTCGATCATGCCGATCTGCTCAATGAGGTGCGCGGTGGCCGTGGGCTCAATGCTGGGCGGCAGGATGTTGAACTGCCGCATCACGTCGTGGAAACCGTTGGTGTACTTCTGTACGATCTCCATCGGCTCCAAGCGTTCCATGCGGGCGCGCTTCGCGATCTTGTCCTCGCCCTCGTCAATGTCGTCCACCAAGTGGCCCACATCCGTGATGTTGCGCACGTAGCGCACCTTGTAGCCCAAGTAGGTGAGCCAGCGGAAGAGGATGTCGAAGGTGAGGAAGGTGCGCACGTTGCCGAGGTGTACGTCGCTGTACACGGTAGGGCCGCAGACGTAAAGGCCCACGTGAGGCGCATCAAGCGGGATAAAGGCTTCCTTCTTTCGCGAAAGCGTGTTGGAAATATGGAAAGGATGGTCTTGCACGTTGGCCATGCTGCAAAGTAACGGGGTGCGGGGGTTAGTTCCCTCAGAGTTCCCTCAGCGATCTCCCGCAGGGGATCCTGAGGACAGGGGGGCATGCAAGGTCCACTGCGTGAGACCTTGATGGAGCTAACTAATTTCCTCCTGCGTTCCTTTGCCCGGAAGACATCCCGTGCAGCACCAAGGCCGATGTCCGCAGAGCAACCCATGATAATCGACGTACACACCCACATCAACAACTACCACGAGGACCGCGTGGCCTCCTTGGAAGAATGCCTGGACCGCCTTGTCGCGGCGATGGCCGAGAACAAGGTGGACTATTCGTTGGTACTTACCTCATACAAAGTGAACGAGCACCGCCCCAGCACGAAGAAGGTCGTGGAGGCGATCCAAGGCCGGAAGAACCTCGGAGTTGTAGCGGGCATCAGCTTCCTGCATTACAATCACAATGACCTGCGCGAGATCGGCGACTACCTCCGCGCGGGCCTCATCAAGGGCCTGAAGCTCTACCCCGGCTACGAGCCGTTCTACCCCAACGACACGCGGCTGCAAGTGGTGTACGACATGGCCACTGAGTTCGACGTGCCGGTAATGTTCCACAGCGGCGACACCTACGCACCCACCGGCCGCATCAAGTATTCACACCCCATCCACATCGACGACGTCGCGGTGGATTTCCCGAAGATGAAGATCGTGATCTGCCACGTGGGCAACCCCTGGATCAAGGACTGCATGGAAGTGGTGTACAAGAACGAAAACGTCTACGCGGATTTCTCAGGCCTCGTGTTGGGCGACTTCAGCGACAAGTTCGAGAAATTCATGAAGGCTGAATTGGAGAACATGATCACCTACGCCGGCAACCCGCGCTACCTGCTCTACGGCACGGACTGGCCGATCTCCAACATGGGTTCTTACCTCAACTTCATCAAGCAACTGGATTTGCCCGAAGACCGCAAGGAGATGATCTTGTGGAAGAATGCGGCGGAGTTGTTCAAGATCGACGTGGGGGCGCTGTAGGTGCGCGTACTAAGGTCTTCCACCGCAACTATGGATGCGCCACTCCAGTAAATAGCAAAAGCCGCGAACCATTCCAGATCCGCGGCTTTGCTTAAAGTTTCGATCACTGCTTAACGATCCGCTGCGTGGCGATGCTGCCATGCAGTTCGGTGCGCAGTAGGTAGATGCCGCTGGCCGTTCCGTCCATGTCGATCTCGTTGCGACCGCCGTGTAGTTGGCCGGTTGAAATACGTTTGCCGTCAATGCTGAGCAACTCGTAACGGAGAGCACCACCGTTGTTCAACACCACGAGCAAGTCCGTTACAGGATTGTTCGCGATGTGGATCGCGGATCCAGCTAATTCGCTAACGCCAACATTGAGTAAGTTGTACGGATCCGATGTGAATTCGCAATCAGCACTTACCGTCATCGTAACGGTGTACTCGCCGTTCTGTGTTGGCGTGAACGTGCTGCCCGTTGCGCCGGTGATGATCTGACCGTTCAGGAACCATTGAAAGGTTCCCGTCCCCGTCGAGCTCAGTTCGTTCCCGTTGATGCTGATCACGGGTAGCGCATCAGCGGCAGCATCGGTGTTCAAACTTGTGACGTACAAGGATTGATGGGACCCGCCGTGGCCGATCAAACGACCATCGGGCAGCAGCACACCGCTGTGCAGAGTGCGGCCATTGGGGTCTCCTGTCGGGGTCGTAAAAAAGCCGTTGGTGCCGAACCCGGTATCGACTTGACCGTTCATATCGCGCTTGAGAATAAGGCCGTTGGTACCGTTGTTACCGAATTGATAGGTGGAGCCGTCCGCCAAAAGCACTATGCCTTCACCCCTGACACTTGGGTCGCTGACCAAACTGAGCCCATTGCTCCCGTACGTAATATCTATTCCACCGTTTGGTAAAAAGCGGGCCATTGAAAAGTTGACATTGCCGTCGCCAATGGAACTCACAAGGATCTTTCCATCGGGCTGCAATACGGCATGCAAGCGCGTACCGGGCAATCCAGTTGTAGGGCTTCCGTAGATACTGGTCGTAGCAAGTCCATTTACACCAAATGTGCTGTCGATATCGCCGTTGTAATGGAATTTGGCCATAGTGATCACGCGGGAATTCCCGCCGCCGCTGTACATGAGATCCATGGAAATGATCGAACTATCAGGCAACACCAGACCACAACCCACCCCGGTGTCGTAGCTCGGAAGATCCAGCCAAGCGGCACCGTCAGCACTGAACGTAGTGTCAAGCGTGCCGTCGTGCAGGAAGCGATACGCACCGATCTTGTTACCCCCAGCGCCAACACAAGTAATTGTGCTGTCCGGTGCAACGAACACACCGTAGAACATCCCTCCGCTGCCAGCGAAAGTCAGCCGGTGGTATCCTGTACCATTGAAGGTGGAGTCCACATCGCCGTCCGGCTTCAATCGGAAAACGCCTGGCCATTGACCGCTGCCGCCGTTGTCGGGTGCGATCATACCGCAACCTACGATCTTGTTGTCCTGTTGTACGGCAAGGCCACGTAGGATCGTTCGTCCTTCAAAGGTGCGTTGCACGTATCCCACACCCGCAAGGCTGGTGTCCAGATTACCACACGTAGGGTCAAAGCGAACAAATGTGGTATGGAACGTATTCGGCCCGCCACCGATGTAGCAGAACCCACCGATCAGCACTTTGCCGTCGGGAGTGAGCGCATGTTCCGAACCGGATTCGAAGTAGCCCGGTGTAAGGTTCAGGAGTATATCACCGCCGGTGCCGAACGTTTGGGAAACTGTAAGATCCTGCGTGTGGGCGAAAGCAGGTATTAGAAGAAGAAGCGCGGTGGAATGTGCTTTCATGATGTGTTTTGTTTTGATGGAACAAACTTCCGCTGCTCTGATCGTTGTTGCAACGTAACCTTCGTTCCATGCAAGCCCACGCAGGGTTTCAGAAGGCTGGAACAAAAGTTCCAGGAACGACAAAGCCGCGAACCATTCCCGATCCGCGGCTTTGCTTAAAGTTCGATCACTGCTTAACGATCCGCTGCGTGGCGATGCTACCTTTCAATTCAGTGCGTAGCAAGTAAACACCGCTGGCTGTTCCATTCATATCGATCTCGTTGCGACCGCCGTGCAGTTGGCCGGTTGAAATACGTTGGCCTTCGATGCTGAGCAGCTCGTAGCGCACAACACCACCGTTGTACAACACCACGAGCAAGTCCGTTACAGGATTGTTCGCGATGTGGATCGCCGATAAAGCCAATTCGCTTACGCCAACATTGAGCAAGGTGTACGCATCCGATGTGAATTCGCAATCAGCACTTACCGTCATCGTAACGGTGTAATCGCCATTCTGTGTTGGTGTGAATGTGTTGGTCGTTGCACCGTTTATCAGAACGCCATCGAGGAACCATTGCAGATCACCTGTGCCGGTGCAGACCAGATCAGTACCGGCAATGCTGATGACGGGCAGCGCGTTCAACGCAGGGTCAGTAGTGAATTTGACCACCAGGAAGGGATCATTCGGGAACTTGCCGCCATAGCCGAAGAAGTCCCCGCTGGGCAATTGAAGTCCTCCCCAGAATCGTTCGTTACCTGCACCCGTGTTGGCGTGGGCGTATCCGTTCGCGCCGAAACCGGTTACCACATTGCCGTCTACATCGCGTTTCAGGCAGGTGCCATATTGGCTATCGACCCAGCCGAATTGAAGTGTAGTACCATCGGGGAGAAGGGCCATCTTGCGTCCTTGGGGGTTCGCACCGCCAATAGGATCTGCGACCGAGCTTACCCCGTTGGAGCCATAGCTCGGGTCGAGGTCGCCATTGGGCATGAAGCGGGCCATGATAAAGCCCACATTGTCTTGGCCGGCGCTGCTCACAAGGATGCGACCATCTGTCTGTACAGATATGCCCAGCAGGTTGCCCTGCGCGGTAACATTGCTCACGGCAAGCCCCATGTTGCCGAAGGTGGTGTCCGGTTCACCGAACGCATCGAACTTGGCCATGGCGATCACTATGGCGGATCCGTTGAACATGGGTGTTACCACCAGTGCTGTACTGTCCGCCTGCAAGTAACCCGTGCCGCGTTCGCTGTAGGTGAAATTCGGCAGTTGCATGCGGGCGGCTCCAGCTGTTCCGTAGCTTGTGTCAGGTGAGCCATCGTAGTTGAAACGAAATGCTCCGATCAGTCCATCGAAAGCGGCACCGGTGCAAAGGATCGTGCTGTCAGCATTAACGAAAACAGCGGTAAGATTCCCCGCGCTTCCATTGGAACTGCCAGTGCCATTGAAGGGAAAGCGACTGTAGCCTTGTAAATTGAATGTGCTGTCCACAGAGCCATCCGCGTTGAACCGGAAAATCCCTGGCCATTGTTGGCTGCCCGAATTGTCCGGCGCGACCATACCGCAGCCCACGATCTTGCCGTCTGGTTCCAAGGCGATATTGTGACACAGTGTGCGTTGCTCGTGTACGGCATTCGCAACTCCATCAACACCGAAGGTCATGTCCGCCGCCCCGCAGAACGTATCGATCACGGCGAGGCAGACCGTATAATTGTTCAGGTTGATGTTGTATCCGTGGCCTGCCAAAAGCAACTTGCCATCGGGCCGCAAGGCGTGTGCATAGGCGTCACCGCCCTGAGGAAAGCTGATGGTGCGCACACCGTTATTCCCAAAGGTCGGCGCGAGTGAAACGGATTGGGCTTGCGAAAGCGTTGCTACGCAGAGTAGAAGACCAGTGGAGAATGCTTTCATGACATGGTTCGTTTGAAGTGGCAAAAATCATCCAACCATGGTGCATGTGCAACGTAACCTTCGTTCCAGCCACGTGCACCAAGCGTTTCAGAAGGGTGGAACAAAAGTTCCAAATCCGCTCAGCGCCCGAAGAACTTGTTCACCGCCTCGGTGCGGTTCTGCACATGCAGCTTGCCATACATGCGGTGTATGTGCTGTTTGATCGCGGCTTCGCTAATGCCGATGCGCATGCTGATCTCCTTGTAGAGCAATCCTTCAGCAAGCAATTGCAGGATCTCCTGTTCGCGATCGGTGAGCTTAGCCTCGGCCAATCCTTCCGTTGGTTTTGAGGGGCGCAATTGAGCCACCACACGACGTGCGATGGTCGCGCTCATCGGGCTTCCGCCATTCATTAGATCACGGAGGGCGGTGAGTATCTCCAAGGGCTTTGCGCTCTTCAACAGATAGCCGTTCGCACCGGCCTTCAACGCGTCGAAAACGCGTTGATCATCATCGTGCATGGTGTACATTAGGAACTGGGAGGCCGGGAAACGCATGGCAAGTTGTCGGACACATTCAATGCCGTCGACACCTGGTAAATTGATGTCCATGATCACCACAGCAGGGCAACTTTCCTTCCAACCCGCAAGGGCATCCTCTGCGTTGGACCAGTCCTTTTCAAAAGCCATGTCCTTCGCCGTCTCGAGGATTTTGCGCAGGGCCTCACGAACGCGTGCATCGTCCTCTACGATCCCGATCCGTGGTTTTTGGGCCTGATCCATACGGCAAAGTTCAACACTCTTGGGAAGAATTGCAGGATAACGAAAGTTAGGAGGTTCCTTGAAGGGGGATAAACACCGTAATAAGCATGCCTTGGGAACCATCGAGATCGACACGGCCGCCGAGCGCGGTAATGCGCCGTTGCATGGTGCGCAGGCCATTACCGGGAAGGCTTTCAAGGTCACCTTGCACCCCTTTTCCATTGTCATGCAACTCCACGTACAGGCCGTTGCGCCACTGCAACCGAAGCTCCACGGAGTTCGCACCACTGTGCTTTACCACGTTCGTCAAAGCTTCCTTCAGCAACAGATAAGGATCGCGACGTTGATCCGCGCTAAGGATCGTCGGCGGCCACTGGCCATCCACTTCCACATGCAAACGGATCCCATGCTGCGCGCAAAAAAGATGGGCCGTGTCATTGAGGTAATCAACCAGATTTTTCAACGAGCTTGCCGGGCTGTTCATGGCCCAAATGATCTGGCGCAGGCTTGCGACCAGTTCATCGGCAAGTGCGGCCCGGTCTTGAAGGAGTTTTTTCTTGCGCGGGTCGGATTCTTCTGCGAGGTCCATCTCGGTCCACAACTTGAGGGCGCTCAACCCAGCTCCGAGTTCTTCGTGCAGGTCCTCGCTCATGCGTTCGCGCATCTTCAGGCCATGTATCAGGTGCTCGTCCTTGGAGCGTTGCAGGGTATGCTCCAACACCAATTTTTCGCGTTTGCGCCGACCCATGAAGAATACGAGCAGGAATAGCGTGGATGCGATTATTACCCCGCCCCAGATCAGTATCCGTTGGCGGCGTTGCCTTTCTTCTGCGACCTGCGTCCGCAACGGAGCCGTGGCATCGTCCAGTCGCTGGGCATCCAAGATACTGTCCGTGAGCGCTGCCTGTTCAAGGTCAAAGCGCAACAATTCCTCGCGACCTTCAATGCTATGTAGCGTGTCTTTCCATGCTACCCAAAGATCCGTGATCGCCAGTGCGTCCTGCGTGCGCCCTTGTGCTTTGTACAGGTTACGGAGCAGTTCGGCGGCGCGCACCATGCTGCCGTCATCACCGGTCTCGCGGGAAAGTCCGATGTAGCCGTGCACGTTCGCGATGGTGAGCGCCTCCTTGAACATCCGCTCGGCACTACGAAGATCACGGATTTGCATTTCCGCTTGTCCAGCGATCACCAGACAACCGGCTTTGGCGGCGTGATCACCGATACGATCCGCAAGATCGATGGCCTTGTTCGCTGTGTGGAGTGCTTGTTCTGCAGCCCCGGCTTGGAGCAGGAAACGGGCGTACGGCTCCCATACGGTGATGCTGTTCCAGGATTCTGGAGAGCGTTCCACGACCTGCTCGGCACGCGACATAAGCGCGAGGGCATCCGCGGTGTCCCCGCGGTACGCGGCCAATTGTCCGCGCCCCATCAAGGTGAGCGCATGCCTGCAGGCTTCCATCGTGTCGCACGCAGCCAACGCTGCTTCAGCGAATTGGAAGCGACCGAGTTGCATGAGTGCATCGGCCATGTGTTGGCGAATGTGCGTTGTGTACATGGCCGGCTTTTCGGCTGTGGAAAGGACCAGCTCAAGTTCCTTTTCGTACCAGTACAACGCTTGTGAAGGCATGCGAAGTGCGGCATAGCTCACGCCCATCGCGTTCATGGCATTGGCCAGTGCGAGGGTGTCCTTCGCGAGATCGGCATACCGCATCGCTTCACGAAAATCCTGCTGTGCCATTGCGATGCGCCTCCGGAACTTGGCCTGATATCCGCGTTGATGGAACATCCGTGATCGCGTGCTCAATACACTTGTCCGAACGGCGAGGTCCGGGTCAATTTGCAGAACGCGTGTCAACGAATCCAATTCGTGCAGGTAGGGGAATGCCTCCTCCGAAAAGAGGTAGGACCATGCCAATTCCCCCAATGGAGCGAGTCGCTCACGGGCATCCGTCGTATTCGCGAGCAGTTGGCGGAGCGAGTCCCTATTGCCTTCCTTCAGTTGGGCGCTCGAGGGCAGCCAACCGGTCAAAAAGATCGCCAGCAAGAAGAAGCTTTGCAGTGATGTACCGGTCCGCAGCATGCCGCAACTTACCCCGGGTTTAAGTCCGGGCGCTCTTTTTGGAACCATTGTTATCCGAAAGCGGCACAATGAAATGGACCGTCATTCCCTTTTCAGTTGAGGTGTGGAACTCTCCGCCAAGGGCTTCGATACGCTTTTGCATGTTCCGCATTCCGTTGCCTTCGGTGCGACCGACCGATGCCGAAGGGCCACGGCCGTTATCGGATATACGGACCACCAGTTCATCAGCGAAAGTCATGCTTAATTCAACTTCGTTGGCATGCGCGTGCTTCACTACATTGTGCAAGGCTTCCTTCACGACCAGGAAAATATTCCGCCGCTGGTCCGAGGTAAGTTGTTGAGCTGGTATTTCGGACTGAACGCTCAGCCGAAGTTTCAAATTTTGCTGGGCGCAGTAGGTGTTGGCGTAGTGCGAAGTGAACCGCACCGTATCGGTCAACGTGCTTCGGCCGGTATCCAATGCCCACACGATCTGCTTAAGCCCAGCGGCCAGCTCGGTAGCTTGCGACGCGATCAGCGCCATGCGCTCACGATCTTCCGGAACTTGATGCGTTGCGGCAGAAAGTTGGCTGCGGATGCGCAACGCTTCGAGGCCGGTCCCAAGTTCGGCGAGCATGTCCTCGCTCAAACGTTGACGCATGCGCAATTGCGCCAATTCCCTTCGACCTTTGATTCGTTCCAACTCCAAGGCCTCCAAGTTCCGCTTGTTTTTTTGCCTGTTCACGAGCAAGGCAAATATGCCGATCAACAGCAGCGCCGCAATTCCCGTGGTCGAGAGGGTCGTTCTGCGCAGTGATCGGTCGATCGCCAATTGTGATTCGCTGCGTTCACGGTCCGTGCGCTGCGTTTGCAAGTGCTGGCCATTGTCCAACATCACCCGGAGCGTCGCCAGTGCTGCACGGTCATCAATGGTCCGCATTGCACTGTCCAAGTGTTGCCATTGCTGCCAGGAACCGTAGGCCATTTCATATTGACCAAGTGTTTCTCGAAGAAAACTGGCCTGCTCAAAGAACTTGCGCATGCTCGACCGGTTGAGGGTGCTGTCCGAACGCAGGAACGTAAGGCCTTCATCCAAGGCGTGTATTGCGGCTTCACCTCCTTCTGTACGCAGCATGTACAGCGCTCTGACCGGTTGGGCATCGAGGTAAACATCGGATGAACCGCTGCGGAGGGATTGCGCCCGGGCGGAGTCGAGCATTGGCAATATGAAGGGTGCGGGTCCCTTGACCAAGGCAGCGCGAGCCAGGCCAAGGTTCGCCAATGCCATGGCCCGCTCATCGCCATCCCGTATCGCTCTTTCAAGCGACCGCGTGAAATGGAACTGTGCGCTGTCGATCTTGCCCAGGTTCAACAAGCACTGGGCAATGTTCGCATCGATGTGGTAGTCCTTCACCACGGGGTAGGCGCTTTCGGAGTTGGGCGGCAGCCATTGTGCAGCTGTCCGGAACCACGGCAAAGTGATCGCATCGTTATTCAGGTTCTCGTTCAACAATCCGATCATGTTGAAGGTCGTTGCTATGAGGAGACTGTCATTCATCACCTTCGCCAATTCGAGTGATCGGTTCACATCGGCGATGCCCATATCGTAAAGACCTTGGTAATACATCTCCTTGGCCCGGGCCATCAGGAGGTGGTACATGAGGTGGTCGTCGTGGTGTGGTTCGGCGATCGCAATGGCCGCGTTGATGGTGTTGATCCGCTTCGTCGGTGGATCACCCAATGGTACTTTTGAGAAAAGCTGGTCGAGGACCGGGTTCTGATATGGGATTTTCCCTTGACCGGTCACCGCTGTAGCGAAGCAGAAACAGGCGATCACCAATGACCCGGTCACGATGCGGCGCGACCGTTCAGGGTCCGGTTTCGCAGGCTGTTCCGGACCTGCACAAGGCAGGAATACTTCCAAACGCGGTGGTCCTTCAGTGGGTGTTCGGAGCCAGCCTCCGATACGTGATACCTGCAAGTGGTGGTCCGCGATGTGTTCGACGAGGAGGGATCGTTGTACGGCGATCACCTCCGTGTTGCAGCTGATGGAAAGCAGGAGTCCTTGGTCCCATCGCAATTCCAGTTTCAAGCCATCATCCTCATCACTTTTGTTAAGAGCGTTCAACGCATCCCGCACCACGGGCCAAGCCAAGTGGCGTAACTCGGCATCCGCGGAAAGCTTAGGCCAGCCTCCTGCATTTTTAATGATGATGGAACGGTCGTGCTGCGCACAAAAGATGCGGGCGCGATCGGTAACGTAGGTAACCAGCTCCTCGATCGATCGATCGTACGGGCCCAACGACCAGAGGATGTGCCGCATACTGGCCATGAGGTTGCCTGCGATGGCTGCCAAGTTCCGCGTGCGCATTTGTTCGGCATGGTCGCTGCAGAGGTCCGCTGCCAGCTCGCTGTTCAGCTTGAGGGCGGAAAGGCCGGCCCCCAGATCATCGTGCAGGTCCTCGGCCACTTGCTGCCTGATCTGCAGATCGGCGATCTGGCGTTCCTGTTCGGCTTGGATCACCGCGAGCCGTGCGAGGCCTCCTTTCTGCCTGCTTCGGGCTATGAAGAAGAGCACCAACGTAGCGAGCAGGATCAGCAAGAAACCGGCACCGGTCAATAAGACCAAACGGGTCCGTTCCTCGGCCTTTACTTCCGCCACTGTGATCAGCGCGCGATCGCGTTCTTCCGCCAAGCCTGCGTCCGTGATGTGCATTTCCCGCAGAATATTTTCGGCGGTATTCGCCCTTGCGACCTGCATAGTGCGATCAAGCTCTCCCCAAGACCGTGCGGTAGCAAGTGCGGCTTTGTAGCGACCGGTTTTTGCCAGCGACCGTACTTCCGACCCCAAAAAAGCCAATACGCTCCGCGCTGCGATGTCGTCATGCGCATTCATAACGGCATGGCCCGCGTTCAAGCTTCCCTGCATGTCTTCCGTCCTCCCGGCATCGGCATAGGCTTCGGCCTTGGCCGCCAACGCATCCAGCAATACATCTCGGGCACCATGAGACGTGGCAACGGCGATGCTTCGATCGAAAAGGACCAATGCACTGTCCAGGTTCGTACGGATCTTTTCCAAGCGACCGAGTTGCAATAGCGCCAATGCTTCCCCCCGTGGAACACCGGCGCTTTGGGCCAATGCGAGCGAACGCTCCTGGCAGAAAAGCGCGCTGTCGATCTCGCCGAGGTTGGCCCAGCATAACCCCAGATTGCCGTAAATGCGGTACGGCGTGGCCAACGGATACACATGACCAGTGCGTGCAGGGTGCCATCGCAATGCTTCTTGCAATAAACCGACCCCTTGAACATTGTCATGGTGCTCTTCCAAAAGGACGGCCACTTGGTTCAGCGAACTGGAGATGAGCGCGCTGTCGTTCAGGTCGATGGCAATTCGGCGCGCGGTTTCAGCTTCCACCATGCTTTCATCCAGCAGACCTTGATAATAAAGTTGTTCGCTACGGTATCGCCGCATGAAGTAGATCACGCGTGGATCGCTTTCCGGCCCTGTTTTTCGCAGGGCGGCATCGATCAACTGCAGATTCCCCGGAGACCCGTTCACCTGCAATTGCTGCGTAAGGGCATCGAGCTGTGCCGACCGGAAGGCGGGCTGCGCGTTGCAGGGCTTCGGCACGAAGGCGATCAGCAGGATGAAGAGCAAGTACGGGCGGAACATGCCCCGAAAGTTCGGAAGGAAGTGGGATCCAAACGGCATGGGCATTTCCGGGTGCCTGAAACGGGTGAAAGACATGATTTTCAAGCGCCATGGGCATGCGACCAGCTTCGGAGAACGACTTTCCGAATTTGACGGATGATGAAGTATGACGGCGGCCTACGCCAAGATTTTCAGGGCACGGACTGGCCCATCTCCAACATGGGTTCTTACCTTAACTTCAGCAAGCAACTGGATTTGCCGGAAGACCGCAAGGAGATGATCTTGTGGAAGAATGCGGCGGAGTTGTTCAAGATCGATGTTGGGGCGTTGTAGGAATCCGCTTTCCGGAACTGCATTTGCCGGTCACACCCCCCTGAGCCAACTGAACAGAAGGATCCAGAACAATGTTCCCAGTATCAAAGCGGCCAATCGTTGCCGGTACTTTTTCTTGTAGTTCCTTCGGTCAAGATCCGAAAGTCCGAGTTTGTAGTTCAATTCGTTCCGGATTCCACTGATGTATTTAATCGCGATCATGAACGGAGCACCCAAAAAGACGAGCAGCAGTTTCCAGAACGGATAGCTCTCTTTTGCATGCCGTTCACGCAGTTCCTCATGAGCGAGCGATGCCTTCGAGAAGGACTTTTCCTGCACCTTTATCGCTTCCGGTCCCACGCCTCGTTTTGCCAATTCCATCCGGGCCAAGGCACGTGCTTCGGGCTGCCAAGACGCGGCATCCGAAGTCATCTTCAGTAACTCCTGCGTGCTCCGTTCGGAGATTGGCGGATGGAAATCCATCGTAGCCCGATCAAGCCTTCACCATGCGTGCTTGGCGATGGACCATGTACAGGATTTCCGCAGCAGCAAAAGCATCCCGTTTCTTGAACATGAAGTGGCTCTCTTCCACCAAGGCCTCACCCGGTCCATACACTTGCCACCACCATGAATTGCGTTCCATTTGCTCCACGCGTAGCATGTAGCCGTCCTCGGTTTTTGCCATGAAGTCGTCATCACCAGCCACCGTTTTAGAAGCACCTGCGGTGGTGAGCCAAGTGACTTGGGCGTATGCGTTGGGGCGGATCGGCATGTGGCAAAGATCACAGCATCTCCGCAAGTGCGATCAAATGGTCTCGCTCGCTTTCGCTGATGTTTTCTTTTTCGGATTTGTCATACATGGTCAACAGCACAACAACCTTCTTCACAATGCGCACATACGTGATCACCCTTGCTCCGCCCGACTTGCCTTCACCTTTTGAGGTGATCGCCAAGCGTACTTTGTAACATCCCTTACCGATAGGAGTACCGATCGGTGCGTCACTTGCAAGTTGTTCACCGAGCTGCTCCACGTCATCCTTCAAGGACCGGTACTTCTTCGAAAGCCGCTTCAGTTCCCGAACGAAAACCGGTGAAGGAATGACCTTATAGGTCATCCAAAACTTCCCTTAAGGTCGGCAGTTTTTTCTTCCCGGAAAAGTGGTCCTCAACGGATTTGAAAGCTTCCGTTAGATCCTTCATGAAGCGTTTTTCAGCAGCCGTCAACGGCGCTTTTGGCTTCGGTTTGGGGTTGCGCTTGGCAGCGGCTTTGCGCACGACCTTCTTCGGGTCGCGCTCCACCTCGATGCCTTCCACGCTTTCGAGAAGAGCTTCTACCTTCTTCTCACTCCGTGGGTCGTTGATATGGATGATGAGCCGTGTCATGGTTCTTCAAAGTTACGGCTTTGGTCGATCTTGGCTACAAGGTGCCATGGCAGTTGGCAGGACTGAACCATGGGCATCTATCTTTACAACCCATGGCAAAGCAAAAAACCACCGACTGGCAACTCGCCCCCGCTCCTGAAAGCAAGGACCACTTCAAACTGAAGGAGCAGTACGAGCTCTTCATCGGCGGCAAGTGGGTGAAGCCGAAAAGCGGCAAATACTTCGACACCATCAACCCGGCCAACGAGCAGAAGCTCGCGCGCATCGCCGAGGCCAATGCCGCCGATGTGGACGCCGCCGTGAAGGCCGCCCGCAAAGCCTTCGAAGGGCCGTGGGGCAAAATGCCCGCCAGCGAACGCGCCAAGTACATCTTCCGCATCGCGCGCCTGATGCAGGAAAAAGCTCGCGAGCTCGCCGTCATCGAGACCATGGACGGCGGCAAGGCCATCCGCGAAAGCCGCGACATCGACATCCCGCTCGCCGCTGCGCACTTCTTCTACTACGCCGGCTGGGCCGACAAAATTCCTTACGCCTTCCCCGGTAAGCAGACCAGTCCGCTCGGCGTGGCCGGCCAAGTGATCCCGTGGAACTTCCCGCTTCTCATGGCCTCGTGGAAACTCGCTCCCGCGCTGGCCTGCGGCAACACCGTGGTGCTGAAGCCCGCCGAGACCACACCGCTCACCGCGCTCACGCTCGCCGAGATCATCCAGGAAGCCGACCTGCCCGAAGGCGTCGTCAACATCGTAACCGGCGCGGGGGCCACGGGCGCCGCGGTGGTCAACCATCCCGATGTCAACAAGGTCGCCTTCACCGGCAGCACCAACGTGGGCAAGCTCATCCAGCGCAGCACGGCCGGCAGCGGCAAAAAGCTCACCCTCGAGCTCGGCGGAAAAGCGGCCAACATCATCTTCGCCGACGCCACCATCGACCAGGCCGTGGAAGGCATCGTCAACGGCATCTACTTCAACCAAGGCCACGTGTGCTGCGCCGGCAGCCGCCTCTACGTGGAAGAAGCCGTGTACGACGAAGTGGTGCGCAAGCTCAAGCACCGCATGAAGAGCCTCGTCGTGGGCGACCCGCTGGACAAGAACACCGACATCGGCGCCATCAACAGCAAAGAGCAGCTCGGCACCATCAACAAGTACATCAAGATCGGCCAAGAAGAAGGCAGCGACATGTACCAGCCCACCTGCGACCTGCCCGGCAAAGGCTTCTGGTGCCGCCCCACGCTCTTCACCAACGTGGCCCAAAGCGCGCGCATCGCACAAGAAGAGATCTTCGGCCCCGTCCTCGCCGTGCAAACCTTCCGCACCATGGACGAAGTGCTGCAAAAAGCCAACAACACCCCCTACGGCCTCAGCGCCGGCGTGTGGACGGACAAAGGCAGCAAGATCTTCAACATGACCACCAAGCTCCGCGCCGGCGTCATCTGGGCCAACACCTTCAACAAGTTCGATCCCACCTCACCCTTCGGCGGGTACAAGGAAAGCGGCTACGGACGGGAAGGCGGCGTGCATGGATTGAGCGCGTACCTCAACTTGAACTGAGCAATGCGGAACGCTGTCACATCGAGCGGAGTCGAGATGTGGGCGTGCCCCCTTGCCCAAATGCGGCAAGGGGTCGGGCTATCCGCTGCAAGTCCGCGCACCCCCGGCCTACGAGCCGGGGTCGCTGTGGGCTTTCCGCTTCTATCCCTCACGCGAAACCATGCACTACTAACATGAGACCTGACCAAGCCGAAAGAATGGAATACAATGTGGACTATTCCCAAGACACGGAATACTCCGCACACGCACGACTTCTCCAAAGCAAGTGGCGTCATGCAAAAGGCTATCCAATGGGCAAGTATGGGAACTACTTGGAAGGCGCATTTGCCAAGACAGCCAAGGTAAATTTCTTGACCAAACGAATTCAGGCCTTAGCAACGGATGAGATGATCAATGCCAAGTCATCGAAGGCACTTTATGACGAAGGGCGCATGTGGTCGAATCTACTTTCGTCGCAACCGCTATGCTTCAATTTATTTGGCGAACTGTCCCATGACATGAAAGCGGCGACAGCTTGTTTTCGTCAACTATTTCCGGACCGCATTCAACATGTGAACGCAGTTCGATTTGAGTATTCCCCGGGTCGAGAAAATCCCAAATACACTGGAGATCGCTCAGCCTTTGACGTGTTTGTCGAGTATGAGCGGGATGGCATAAAAGGGTTCATTGGAATCGAAGTGAAGTATGCGGAAGCTCTCCGTGAGGAGAGTGCTAAAAATGCCGAAGCATCATTCCGAAAGCACCGTGGGCGCTATGAAGAATTATCGCGCCCGGAACTCGGCGTTTTTAAATCAGATAGCATTGAACGACTTCGACGACCTCCACTTTCACAGATTTGGCGGGATCATTTACTAGCCATAGCTTTGATGGAGCATGAGAGTCGGACCTATGAAGAGGGTTTATTCGTGTTTCTCTTCCCCTCTCAGAATCGGCAATGTCAGAATGGTGTGGATGCATATGCCCAGCACTTGGCAAGCCCTGATACTATGTGCAATCGCTTTTCTCCGAGATACTTGGAAGAATTCATAGACACGATTGCCGATTATTTCGGAACTGAATGGAGTAATGAACTAAAGTCGAGATATCTCGGAACGTGAACCTCATAATAACTTGCGGCAATGAAGGAGCTTATCCTCGAATTGCTAAAGACGAATCCTGGCATCGGCACGGTTGCACTTACGGCAGTGGTTCTTCCAATTGCCATCCTCTGGATGACGAATCGCCAGAATGCGAAACTCATCGAACGTGATCATGAGAATGAGTTGAAGCGCGCGGAGTTTTTAAGGAATCTCGAAGGCACTTCAGCTGAAGGAGTGAAGAAGGCGGATCACGAGAGGCTGGTATATTCCTCTTTGGTCAAGATTCTTTTTGAAGTGCAAACTTTGCACATTGCACTTTCAGGCTCTTGCGTGGATTACAAGTGCGTAGACGATGCTATGGAGAGGTTTCGAACCTCTTTTGCCAAGTATCAAGAGGCCATTGCTGACAATCAACTCTTTCTGTCCTCCACGGTAACGAACTTGTTGTACCGCTTCTATCAGGTACTTGGTCAAGTTATGGTCGATCTCAAGAACCTCAAGGATCAAGAGCAGTATGAATTAGCCGTTGCCTGCGTTTATGAATCATCTCAAGACTTGGCGAATCAGATCATAGCTATTCAAGACGAGTTCAATAAGCATCGAAAGGGCGTCGAGGAGGAGGTGGAGAAAGCTGACCTGTCCAACTTTAGGCAATGTTGCGGTCGGGCTCCGTCTGCGGAGAGGCAACGGCGCTTCCAGGAAGCAAAGGCGAAGATGAGCGAGCTTCCAGAACCTCTTGCTGGCACATTGGTCACGCAGTAGGCCGCACTCTGGCGAACGTTCCCGCTCGTGCCTAGTTGGGCTTTCCGCTTTTATCCCTCACGCGGACCCAGTGCCGCTAGAAACGCTCAATAGCTGATTTAATACCTTGGCCCGAGCATGGCATCAGCAACGATCAAATTATTCTTAGTGCACGGAGATCCGAAACGACTCCGCACGGCCGAGTTGTCCAATTGGAACGGAAAAGCCATTGCCGGACCGAGAAGCGAGTTCGACAGTTTATTGGCACGCGATGAGTCGGAACGTTCCGGTGTCTATTTCCTGACCGGGGTTGATCCGGAATCCGGTCGTGGCGCCGTGTACGTCGGCGAGGCAGAATCCATTCGTGATCGGATCAAAAGTCATTTGGCCAAAGACTTCTGGAACCATGTGGTCTTTGTGGTGGGGAATGAAAATCTGACAAAGGCCCATGTTCGATACTTGGAAGGTCGTCTCATAGAACAAGCAAAAGCGGTTGGTCGAGCTGACATGAAGAACGCTCAAGGGAGTGGATCCAGACTACCGGAATCGGACCGGGAGGACATGGAGATCTTCCTGGAGAAGATCCACCAGTTGCTACCGGTGTTGGGTGTTGAGGTATTTGTGCCTGTTGCGACAGTGATGATGGCCACGGATGACGTTGGCATTCTCACATGTGAGATCAAGGGATTGAAAGCCACCGGCCGCTTGACGCCCAATGGGATGGTCGTAATGGCCGGCTCCGAAGCGGTATTGACTGTGCGGCCTTCGACGCAGAAGTATCCTTGGTCCCTTGAAATGCGCCAGAGGCTCAAAGCGGACGGGGCTCTTGTTGATGCAGGGGACCATCTCCAGTTTGCAAGAGACATTGAATTCACAAGTCCAAGTGCAGCAGCAGCTGTCATTCACGGCGGCCAAGCCAACGGGTTGACCTCTTGGAAGAACGCAAAAGGTCGGACGCTGAAAGATCTGGAATCCGCGCCGTGATTTTCAGCTATTCAGAACGAGACCAAGGCCACCCCTCTACGCTGACGAGAGCGTCCACGCTACTGCCCAGGGAAGCACTCGATTGCATGCATGTGCTCTAATTCGGCATTCAATAGCCACTACCATGGATAACACCCGCATTTTCAAAATGCCCTTCGCCAGCGTCTACCCGCACTACGTAACCAAGGTGGAAAAGAAGGGCCACACGAAAGCCGAGCTGCATACCGTAATCCACTGGCTAACGGGCTACGATGAAAAGGGGCTGAAGCAAGTGCTCGATACGAAGATCGATTTCGAGACCTTCTTCGCCAAGGCACCGAAGATGAACCCCAACGTCTCCAAGATCACCGGCTTGATCTGCGGCTACCGCGTGGAAGATATCGAGGACCCGCTGATGCAACAGATCCGCTACCTCGACAAACTGGTGGATGAGCTGGCAAGGGGCAAGAAGATGGAGTCGATCTTGAGGAAGTAGATCCGTTCGATCGGAGGCAGATTCTACGGATACATCTTCTTCGTGTGCGCAATTGACTTCTTGATCATCGACTTGAGGATACCCACGTCGATATCGGCGAGGCGCTTTACGTACAGGCAGCCTTTGGTGGCTTTGTGCTTGCCGAGTTTGGTGAGCAGCGCAGGTTCCATCACCTCCGCAGAAAGGTAGATCACCAGCGCCGGTTTACGCGGGCTGAAACCGGCCAATGGCGCATCGCCCTCATGGCCACTGGCGTATGTGTAATGGTAGTTGCCGAAACCCACGATCGTGGGCCCGTACATGTAGGGCTCATCGCCCGTGAGCTCGTGCATCATCTTCATCAGTGCGCGGCAATCGTCGCGCATCTCCTCTTTCGGCAGCTCGTTGATGAAGGCATTGACGCTAGCGGTGGTTGCGTGGGTCTTGTTGGGTCGGGAAGGCATGGCTCGAAATTAACCAACGCAGTGGAGTCCGCGCATCCATGGAGGGTGTTCGGTAGACGTGGCCAAAGCAATATCGAGGACGCCTTCGCCTGAGCGTAGCACGTCCTGTGCGACCCGTGCTACAACCTGCTGCGGACCGCCGACCGGTCTCCGCCTAACCCTTCGGCTCCCACAACTCGATCTTGTTCCCTTCCGGATCATACACCCACGCGAAGCGGCCGTAGTCCTCGTCCATGCGCTTGGGGTCGACGCGCACGCCGTCGGCCTCGAGTTTCTTGAGGAGGCCATCCATGTCCTGCACGCGCAGGTTCAGCATGAACTGCTGCTTGTCGTTTCCGAAGTAATCGGTATCCCGCTTGAAGGGCGAGAACACCGTGGGTCCGGCATCCTGTTGCCAGATCCAGCCGTTCGCTTCGTCGTTGATGCCGAAGTGTTTGTTGTACCAGCTGGCGAGTGCCTTGTGGTCGTCTGCGCGGAAGAAGAATCCGCCTATTCCGGTAACGTGTCGTGACATGGGTTCTCGTTCGATCACGCCAAGATAAGCGGATAGCGATCACTTCGTCGCTACTGTCTGCATAATTCGTGAACCGCGCTCCAAAGGAACTGGCGGTGGACGGGCTTACTGTGAACTCCTAATGGCGTTAGCGTGATCGGAAGATCACCCTCAAGAAATTTCCAAATGGTATTACCCACCGCGCTGATGCTCGAGCCCGTTGTCCATCGTTCCGATAAGCATTGGCCCCGCGCGCGTACCCATGTGCAATCATCCGCCCGCAAATCTGCATCCATGTCCGGCAACGGACACACGCGCTTCTTGGATCGCCGGTGCTTTGTATCGAAAACCAACACAAACAAAAAATGAAAGCCAAGATCCAACAAGCGCTTCTCGCCGGCCTCGCCGGTACTGGAGCAATGACACTCGTAACCATGGTGGCCCCGATGATGGGCTTCCCGAAAATGAGCCCGCCCGCCATGCTTTCCATGATGATGGGCGTGCCCATTGTCGCAGGCTGGATGATTCACTTTATGATCGGGATCGTCTTCGCTATGGCCTATGCCCTGTTCTTCCAGAACCTGGTGAAAGGCATCGCCAGCCCGGTATTGCGCGGTGCTGTGTTCGGTATGGCCGTCTTCGTTTTTGCCCAGATCATGATGGCGGTGATGGGTGCAATGATGGGCGGAATGCCACCAATGGAAGGCAGCATGGTGATGATGATGGTGGGCAGCATTATTGGCCACGTGGTGTTCGGCATCGTGGTGGCCCTGCTGGTAAAGCCGGTCCTTCAACATTCCTTCAATTGAGGAACTGAACACAACAACACAGAACATGAGAACCCTGCTAATGATCTCGATCACTGCGCTCTGCCTCGGCAACGCCACTGCCCAGAACACATCCACAACGGAAATGAAGCCTGCCACGGAGCAAGCCCCGCTGAAAGCCCATGTGTGTACCGATGCGTGCAAGGACGGGAACCACGTGTATGCCCATGGCGAGAAGGGCCACGCTTGTTCCGCCGAATGCATGAAAATGCATGAGGGCGACGCCATGCTGAAAGAACATGTTTGCACCGCCGCCTGCAAGAATGGTGAACACGTTTACGCGCACGGCGAGCAAGGCCATGTCTGCGATGCCACGTGCAAAGGGTCCATGGAAATGAAAGAGTGACCAGTGATGATCTCCATGAACAGGAAGGGTCCGATAAGGACTCTTTCTGTTTTGACGAACTTCACCGATCAACACACACACATGGCGGCCGCTGAAACCAAGCTCTGGTACCTGGAACAGATGAACATCCTTCAGGGCATGTCCATGGAGGAAATGCAACGCGTGATGGAACGGACGCGGATGTCCGGTGCCGTGAAGGACCAACAGATCTTCTTCGCCGATCAGCCCAGCAACGCGATCTATTTCCTGAAAAAGGGCCGCGTAAAAATTGCCACCACCAGCGAGGAAGGAAAGGAGATCGTGAAGGCGGTGCTGTTCCCCGGTGAGGTCTTCGGCGAGTTGGCGATCGCCGGCGAGGAAATGCGCCATGACCGCGCCGTTGCGTTGGACGATGATGTGATCATTTGCTCCATGGACCTGGCCGATGCGCAGTTGATGCTGGGCCGCGACCCACGCCTTCACATGGCCTTCACCCGCCTCATCGGCCAACGCATGATCGGTCTGGAAAGACGGTTGGAGAACCTGGTCTTCAAAGATTCACGCTCGCGCATCATCGCCTTGTTGCGCAACATGGCAATGGCGCACGGCCGCAAGGTCGGCCATGAGGTGCAACTCGACCATTCGCTTACCCACCAAGACATCGCGGACCTCACGGCCACGTCGCGTCAAACGGTGACCACCGTGCTCAGTGACCTGCAAAAACAGGACCTGGTACACATGGAGCGCGGAAGCATTTTGATCCGGAACCTTGAACAGTTGAAGTGAGAGGACGTTTTTGAATGGTTGCTGTTAAAGGAACAGATCCATCCGTAACCGTGACGTTGAAAAATTAACCTCATCGAATTCGACGGGATTGGAAGACAATGCCACTTCCAACGGCGTCCGGCAGGGTTCGAAAGATTCCATTCTCAATTTTGGCGAATCTGCCACAATTAAGCACTTCCCTCCACTGCCGTAACTTCGCCTACGAATCCCATTTCCATGGCCAAGACAGCGACCAAGCCTTCCTCCACTTCAGCCAAGGCTGAAAAGCCTGCACTCAACGGCCACGCCACCAATGGCAGCGCGACCAAAACGGAGCGCTTGCCCGTTATGAAGACCTACAAGATCTTCATCGGTGGCAAGTTCCCACGCACTGAGAGCGGTCGCTACTACCAGCCCAAAGGCGCGGACGGCAAGCCGCTGGCGAACATCTGCCGGGGCAGCCGAAAGGACATCCGTGAAAGCGTTATCGCTGCGCGGAAAGCGGTAGGTGATTGGGCCAACCGGAGTGCGTTCAACCGCGGGCAGATCCTCTACCGCATCGGCGAAATGCTCGAAGGCCGCAGCGCGCAGTTCGTGCATGAACTGATGCTGCACGGTGCCACGAAGAAGCAGGCCGAAGCCGAAGTGAGCGCCGCCATCGATTGCTGGATCTACTACGCCGGCTGGTGCGATAAGTACCAAGCGATCTTCAGCAGCGTGAACCCCACCAACAGCTCGCACTTCAACTTCAGCGTGTACGAGCCCACCGGCGTGGTGGGCCTGATGGCGCCCGGAACCTCCGGTCTCATCGGCTTGGTGAGCACCGTGGCACCGATCATCGCCGGCGGCAACGCAGCCGTGGTAGTGGCCAGCGAGGGGCACCCGTTGCCTGCTGTCACTTTCGCGGAAGTGCTTGCCACCAGCGACCTGCCCGGCGGCGTGGTAAACCTCATCACCGGCTTGCGCAGCGAATTGCTGAAGCCGCTCGTAACGCACATGGACATCAACGCGATCGTTTGCGACAAACCTTCCAAGGAAGAAAAGGTGATGCTGGATACGGAAGGTGCAACCAACATGAAGCGCATCGTGGTTCCGAAAGTGAAGGATTGGATGCAGGAAGAAAGCCGTACGCCATACATGATCCTCGACACGCAGGAGGTGAAGACCACGTGGCACCCGATCGAGCGCGGGCAAGGTGGGGGTGGTGGGTATTGAAGAATCATGCCCAAGCTCTAGGAATACTTCGGCTTGGTCTTTCTGATGTTCAGCAATGAACACAGCCCGATACACGTACACGTACGATATGGCAAGTACGAGTCGGTGCTGGAGCTCATCATACAGGACGGTGTTTTGCAGGAAGTCGTTTTTCGAAAACTGAGCAACACACGGGCATTGCCACCTGCGAAGCGTAAGGAGGCGGAACATTTCGTCCACGCGAAAGCGAAGGACATCATGACCAAATGGAATGACTATTTTGTGCTAAACAAAAGCGTCGCACCTGAACGGATCACAAAGCGGATCAAATGATGAACCTTCCTGAAAACATCTTCATCAAGCACGCCAAGTACATTGCGGACTACCGCATCGCGTTTCTGTTCACCGACGGACATTCCACTGAGGTCGACTTTCATAATTTCCTCGCCGCGCCCGGGCAGAACCCAATGGCATCGCAGTTTCTGGATGTGATCCGGTTTAAGAAATTCAAAGTCGAAAACCGTTCAGATATCATTTGGGGCGATTGGGAAATGTGCTTTCCTTTTGCCGCCCTTTATGCCGGGGACCTCGGAGTTGATTCGCTTGGTAATCGGTCGGCGTCATCCAAACGGGGATCCGTCCGTAAGGGGATACGACAAGCAGGGGCATCGCGGCCGCCAGCTCGTACCAAGGGTTTGTCGACGATGAGGCCAACAGGAAAGTCAAATGCAAAATGAGTTTGTGGTTTTGTCTTGGGAATATACGCAGGAAGTGAAGACCAGCTGGCACCCGATCGAGCGCGGGCAAGGTGGTGGTGGCGGGTGTTGAGGCTGATTGCCGGTGCCATGGCAATCAAGGAGTGCCATGGCGGATGTGTTTGTTGAACGATCAACTGTTCCATTCAGGTTGTTCATGCGAATTGTTCACGAATTAGCGTTGTTCAATCTGGGATGAGTACGGTCAAGCATTCAACGAAGCAAAACCTCTTTTTCAAGATCAACCTGTTGTTGATCGCAGCAGGCTTGTTCGCTATCGCAGAAGCACGACTGCCCGCTCGCGACGTCATCAGCCCGGTCCGCGTTGTGAAGGAGTATGGGTACACCCGGCAAGGAGGCGCCGAGCGTTCCTGGTCCGTTGTGATCATGGAGGATGGCAGCTACATCTGGACGCAGCGCACGACCGACCGTTTCGATCCCTTGGACAGTTTCGATCTGCACGTAACACCGATCATGGGTTCGGTGTTGAGCTACCGGAAACATGGTTCCGTGCAAAGTTGGATGGAAGTTGAAAGGGAGAACGATAGATACAGGCCATTCCCATACGTGGTGGTCTTGGTCGGGTTACTGTTGCTGCTGCCGTTTTGGTCAGCGGACAGCCGGTTGTTTCTACAAGGGCTGCTGCTGTTGGTGTCGGCCACCTGGGCTTTGACACAGTTCGCCACCGGTGGCTACGTGTTCAAATTGTTGGCTCAGATCGGTTGGTGAGGGAATTCGGTTCAGTTTTTTGTCTGCCCTTGACATTCAACCAAAAGGTTGAATATATTTGCCCCCTGAACGATCAACGAATGGGCCAGAAGGACTACATCAGCAGCTTTACGGTGAAGGCCACTCCGCTAGAGGTCTACGACGCGATAACACGTGTAACGGAATGGTGGACAGGGAACACCGAAGGGAAGTCGACGGCGGCTGGTGATGTTTTCACAGTCACCTTCGGGGACATCCACAGGACCACGCAACGCATTGCGGAAGCGAAACCAGGGAAGCGGGTCGTCTGGCACGTTACCAAATGCTATTTGAACTTTGTGAAAAACAACGCGGAATGGGAGGGAACGGATATCGTCTTCGAGATCGAACCTGCCAAGGCAGGCACCCGAATGACCATGACGCACGTGGGCCTCGCCGGATTGGAGTGCATGGATGGCTGCTCGAAGGGTTGGGACTTCTACATTGGTTCTAGCCTTAGGAAGTTCATCTCCACAGGGAAAGGCCAGCCGGATGCATCGAAGAGCAAGACAAGTACACAGAAATGATGGCGGCACCTCAAACACTTGACCAGACACTTCTTGCATTGGCCGACCCCACGCGCCGTGCCATCCTGCAACGCCTTTCCAGAGGGGAAGCGCGTGTTACGGAAGTGGCGCAGCCGTTCAAAATGTCGCTCAACGCGGTGAGCAAGCACATTCTTGTACTGGAGCGCGCCAAACTGGTGAAGCGGCGCAAAGTGGGGCGCGAACACTTCCTCAGCTACCGGGCGCAACCCTTGGACGCGGCCGCGAAATGGATGGACGATACACGCACCTTCTGGGGGTCGCGATTGGACGCCTTGGAGCACTTGCTCCGCGAAGAAGACGAGAACACGAAATGATCAACGACCAAACTACACTCAAACACATGGACAACTACGGAAAGATCATCGCACCGAACACCATCCGCTTCGAACGGCTGCTGCCCGGCCCTATCGAACGCGTGTGGGCCTATCTGACTGAATCGGAGAAGCGTGCCAAATGGTTGGCCAGCGGGAATATGGACCTGCGCGTCGGCGGGGAAGTAGATTTGTTTTGGTTGCACAGCACGTTGGATGCCGCACCAAGTGAAACACCGGAGAAGTATGCCTGTGGCCACACGATGAAGGCCAAAATCACGCGCTGCGAGCCACCCCATGTGCTCGGTTTCTCCTGGGGAATGCGTGCTGAAGCACTTTCCGAAGTGGTCTTCGAACTTTCAGAAAAGGGGAAGGACGTGCTGCTTGTCCTCACGCACCACCGCTTGCCGGATCACAAGGACCTGCTCGGAGTTTCCGGTGGTTGGCATTCGCACCTCGACATCCTCGTGGAGCATTTGAACGGACGCATTGCACCGGCATTCTGGGCAAAGCATGATGTGCTGAACGCGGAGTATGCCGTGCGGCTGAAGGGTGGGTGAGGTGTCTCAACCGCGCGGTCATGGTTCCGTTGAGCAAGCAACGAAGTACGTCTTTCCGCGGAACCACTTCACCCGGCAGGGCATTCCCGAACGTTCCAGTTCCCATGCGGCGTCCATGTCCGGGTCGCCGAGTACGGTATTTTCCAGCAGCCAGCGGATCGCGGGCATGGCGGGCTTGGTGAGCCAACGGAAACGTGGTGGCAAGCGCCCGTCCAGTACCACTAAAACTCCCTCCGGCTCCAAGAGTTCGCGTGCCTTTTGGATCGCAGCTTGTGGATCACCGAAGCTGCTCAGTGAGAACTCGAAGTAGATCCGGTCGTACCGCGTTTCCGGATCAACATCGAACAAGTTGAGATGCTCCAATTTCACGTTCGCGATGTGATTCCTTTTCAAACGGGCATGCGCGCGTTGCAACATCCGTTTGGAAAGATCGATGCCGTGTACAATGCCTTCAGGAGCGACAGCGCCGGCCAACTGCACCAAACTCCTGCCACTTCCGCAGCCTACGCTTAACACGCGATCGCCGGAAGCGCAGTGAAGGGACCGCAACGCCTCACGACGCGTAATACTTGGCACAAAGAAGAGCGGTTCGACCACACTGTACCACGGAGCGATACGATCGAATCGTGCTTCAACCCAGCGCGGATCCTTACGCAGGTTTGCTCGGGGTTTTGCGGCTGGCATGCTTTGGTGCATGCCAAGGTAACGCGGCCTAGAATTTGGCGCAGGGCACCACGCGGCGGCGGGCCATGGAACGCTTCTTCCTGCTATCCGCAAGTTCAAAGATCGCGGTGATCTCGTGCGCTCCGCCGCTGTTCAAAGCGAGCTTCGAAATGGTGATGTCGTAACTGTAGCCGAAGCGCCAGTCGCCCACCATGAAGCCCACCACTGCGGCAATGGCATCGTTGTTGGCGTAACCGGGTGCATAGGATTTAATAGGAATACCGCGGTACCACAGCCCGGCAAAAATGGGCTTGCGTTCGAAGTTTGCACCGATGTCCAGTTGGTCGAATTTGCCTTGTGCGCGGTAGTTGAATGCAAATACGAGCGATTGTGCATCCTTCCGCACCATGCCCGGTGTGCGCATTTTGTAGCGGTAGCCACCGTGCATGTTGAACTGCGATGGCATTGCACTTTCATTGTCCAGCAAGGATTCGTTCGGGTGGTTCATGTGCTGGATGGCAAAGCCGAACCACAGTTTCGGGGTGAAGAGCAGCAGGCCGGAACCGATGTCCGCGTATCCTTTTTTGCGACCATCGTAAAGTTCATAGGACGAAACATCACCGCCACGCGCAAGTTGATCGTTGAATACGAGCTTTGAATAGTCCACAGATCGGCTCGCATAACCGAATTGCAACGCGGGCCGCAGAAAGACCTTATGCTTCAGCTTTATCTCGTAGGCATATTGCAAGGCGATGGAGGTGGAGCTCAAGCCGCCTGTGCCAGCACGGTCGTACGTCGCCAACAGGCCGATGCCGCTGTTGAGGTTGCTCAAGTACTGGTCTGCTGCAAGGTTGTAACTAACGAATGCCCCTGGTATGGAAGGCCATTGGTCGCGGAATTGGAGTGCGAAACGACTTTGCACCGTAGTGCCGGCGAAGGCGGGACTGAGGTGCGTGGGCGCGGCATAGAATTGCGTGAAGTGCGGGTCCTGGGCCACGGCGGCGCTGCCCGCCAGAAGCAGGCCGAAGCCGATCAGGTACTTCCGCTGGTTCATCATTTATTTTTTCGGCGTTGCGCCTGCGGTGCGCTCGCTGCTCACCAAGGTGAAGTCCAGGGACATGATGTGGTCCTGGAAGTTGTCGTCGGCGTGAAGGTCCTGTTCCAGCGCATCATAGCCCGGTGCTGTCACCTGCACGTGGTAGTCCGCTCCCGGACGCACGGCCATCAGGTAACGTCCGGTGCGCCCGTTGGTGAGGTAAGTGCCTTCCGGCTCGTCGTTTCCGAGGCGGGAGAGGACGATGCTCGCCTTCAACGGGACATCGTTACCGTTCACCACCACGCCGCGTACCAATTGGTATTCGATCTGGTTCACCGGGAAAATAGCTTGGTAGATATCCTGCCCGCCGAGCCCATTGGGCCTTTCAGAGCTGAAGTAGCCGGTGCGGCCGTCGGCGCTGAGACAGAAATAAATGTCGTCGTTCACCGTGTTCAACGGGTAGCCCATGTTCTCCGGCGTGGCCCAAGTATTGAGGTCGGGGTCGGTAAGTGAGGCCTTGAAGATGTCGAAGCCGCCCATGGTGTTGTGGCCGTTGCTGCTGAAGAAGAGCGTGGTTCCGTCGCTATGCATGAAAGGTGCATCCTCGTCGAACTGCGTATTGATCTTCGGCCCCAGGTTGAGCGGCAGGCTCCATTCCCCGTTGGGCAGGCGGCGTATGCGGTAGAGGTCGCGACCGCCGAAACCGCCGGCCCGGTCACTGCTGAAGTAGATCTCCGCTCCATCGGGGCTGATGGTCGCGCTGGGTTCATGTGCGTCGCTATTGATGGCGTCGGTCATGCGCACGGGTTCTTGCCAACGCCCTTGCACTTTGGAGGCGATGAACAGGTCGCCATCGAGCATGGTGGCGTCGGCGCGGTAGATGATCATTTCATTGCCATCCTTGCCCAAGCCTACTGTGGCATCCTGCGCTTCGGTGTTCAAGGGCGCGCCCACATTGGCAGCCGTTGCCCATTCACCATTGGTGGAGGTGGCGGTATAGATGTCCTCGAATTCTTGGCCGCTGGCATCCTTCAAGCTCCCCATGGTGCCTTTGCGGCGGCTGGTGAAGTACATCGTGTTGCCTTCCGCGGTGATGATGGGGCAGTAGTCGTGAGCGGGTGAGTTGATGTTGGTGCCGAGGTTGCGGATGCGCAGGTCAACGGGTCGGGCCGTCATCAGTTTGGCATACTTGGCGATCTGCATTTGACGGTCCACGTCTGCGGGGTCGATTTCACGGTCGCGCATTTTGCCATATTGCTCGAGCAGGGCGATCTCTTCATCGAAGCGTTGCTGCCGATGGCGTGCCAGAGCCATGTGGTACACCGCTTCGGTGTTCCCCAACCGGGCCGCGATCTCGAAATGACCGTCGGCCAGATCGCGCATGCCGGGCAGGCGCAGCTCGCACATGGCGGCTTCCTGATAGACGTCGGCGAATGTTGTGTCGATGGGCAACAGGCCTTTGTAGAGCATGTAGGCGTCGGCCCATTGTTCGCCATATGCGAAGCTGCGCGCCTCTTCCAGCATGCGGTCCTGCGCCCGGGTGTAGCCGCGTTGCGCTTGAGCGGCCGACCCGATCGTGAGGGCCAACGCCAATGCTGCGTAGTTCATAGGGTTTGCTTTCATCGTAAGAGCGTTAGGTCACCGGTCATTTTCTTTTCATCGCCGGTAACAAAGCGGGCGAATGCTTTCCACACATAAACGTCCTGTTTGGCCGGCTTGCCGCGGTAGTATCCGTCCCAACCTTGGTTGATGTCCTCAGTTTCGAAGATCATTTCACCCCAGCGGTTGAATACTTGCAGCTTGTATTTCTCCACGCCCGTGCTGAGCGGATGGAAAATGTCGTTGTCTAAACTGTTCGGGTCGTAGATGCCATCACCTGGTCCGTTACTGCCGGGGCTGAAGGCGTTGGGGAAGGTGAGTTCCCCGCTTTGGATGGCTGTTACCGCGCCGGGTATGGCGAACGTGTCCGGGCAATTCCAGCCGTTGTTCGCGACCAATTGGATCCCGTAGCTGCCGGGTGATTGGTAAAAGTGGACCGGGTTCGTTTCATTGCTGAATGTGCCGTCGCCGAAATCCCAGGTATAGGCCGTGGCGGAGTTGCTCAAGTTGTAGGTGAAGAGCGGTTGGCCGGGCACGTTCACTTCGTTGGGCTGCACGGTGAAATAAGCCGTGGCCCTCGGATGGACGATCACGGAGTCCACCTTGACCGCTGTGCTGGTGCCGCCGCCGGGGCCGAATGCCGTGAGCGTGATGGTATACGTACCCGGAGTATTGTATACGTACACAGGGTCCGTTGCGATGCCGGATCCGCCGTCTCCGAACTGCCATTGATAGCCGTTGCCCAGCAAGGAGGTGTTGATGAACGAAATGGTCAATGGCGCGCAACCCTCGCCGCTGCCGATGAAGGAGGCCGTGGGCAAAGGCGGGTCGATAATGATGGTCTGCGTGGCGGTGTCCGTGCAAGCGCCTGCCTGGACGGTCAATGCGATCACATAAGTTCCCCAATTGGCATACGTGTGAGGTGCGGGGCTGATGCCGGATGTGGAACTTCCGTCGCCGAAGCTCCAGGCGTAGTTCCATTGCCCCGTGGCCGTGGTGTTGTTGATGCTGACCGTTGCATCAGGATAGGTCTGCCCGAAAGGTGTTGCCAAGAAGGATGCTGTCGGCAAAGGGTGTATGGTGATGCTGTGTTGCGCCGTGATCGGGCAGCCATAAGCGGATGTGGCCGTCAAGGTCACGGTGAAGACCAGGTCGGTGGTGCCCGTGTTCACGTAGGTATGGCTCACTTGCTGTCCCACCAAGGTGGTGCCGTCGCCCATGGCCCAGATCCATTGAACGCCGCCTTGGCCTTGGTCTTCCAAGGTGATCGCCGCCGGGGAACAAGCTTCCTGGGGCAACTGGAATTGGGCCGTAAGCGATGGATACACCTGCACAGGTGCCGAAAGCGTGTCCGTGCATCCGAATGGTGACGTGGCCGTGAGGTGGGCCATGAACGTGGCCGGGTCGTTCCCGGTGTTGACGTAGGTATGCGTGATGTTGCCCGGTGCGGCGTTCTGGAATGTGCCGTCGCCGAACATCCAGTTCATGCTGGAAGCACCGATGGTCATGTCGTTGAACGCGGTTACCGCCGGCGAGCAACCCGTGGTGGGTGATGCTGTGAACTGGGCGATGGGCGCGGGATGAACGAGTACATCGGCCGTGGCCGTGTCACTGCAGCCGAAGCTTGAAGAGGCGATCAGGAAAGGATGGAACACTACGTCGTTCACGCCTTGGTTGGCAAAGGCATGCACGGGATGTTGCAGCAAACTTCCCGATCCGTCGCCGAAGGTCCACATGTAAGTTGTGGCGCCAGTGCTCAGGTTGATGAAGCCCGGGTCCATAGGGGAGCAACCGGCGCTATCGGAAACGAAGGCCGCGGTTACCTGCGGGAATACCTGCACGGTTGCAGCGGCGGAACTGGTGCAGCCGCGGTCCGAGGTGGCCGTAAGTGAAACGGGGAAAGAAGCGGCCCCGGGACCTTGGAAGTTGGTCCATGTGTGGCCGTGCAAAATTGCCGTAGTGTCGGATTGTAAGCCGTCACCATAGTTCCAATGGTAGCTCACGGCACCGCTGGATGCATTGGTCAACGTCGTGGCCAATGGATGGCACCCGGTGGTTCCGGAAAGGTTGAACTGGGCGATGGGCGCGGGGTATACGGGGATTACGCCAGCCGTGCTGTCCGTGCATCCGAAAGCGTTACTCGCCACTAACGTCACTGGAAAATGGACCGTGCTGTCGGAGTTGTTCAAGTAGGTATGCACCGGATTTGGCCCACTACCGGTGGAGCCGTCGCCGAAGTTCCATTGATAGGTTATGGCGCCGATCACGGCCGGGAAGGTCACGGTCAAGGGGGCGCAACCGCTGTCCGGCACAGCGCTGAAGGTGAAGTGGGGCGCGGGGTAAACTATGAACGAGGCTTGCGTGGTACTGCTGCAACCAGCCCAATTGGTTGCGGTGAGCGTAACGTTGATGGTCTGCAAAATGCCGGTATGGTTCACATACGTGTGGCTGGGATTCTGAGCCGCGCTGGTGATGCCGTCGCCGAAATCCCAGAGATAGCTGGTCGCTCCGGTGCTGTTGTTCGTGAAAGTGACGGACAAGGGTGCGCATCCGGCTAACGCGTTGTGCGTGAACAGGGCCAGCACGGTAGGCGAAACGGTGATCGTGGTGACGGCTGTGTCGCTGCATCCGGAAACCGTTCCCGCGATCAGCATCGCCGTGTACACGCTGTCCACGTTCCCGAAATTGGAATAAGAATGCGTGGGTGAGGTGTTGTTGTCCGATCCGCCATCGCCGAAATGCCAAATGCTATTGGCGGCTCCGGTACTTGTGTTACTGAATTGCACCTGGAGCGGGGAGCAGCCTGAAAGCGTGTCGGTATTGAACGATGCCGCCGGCTTGGGCTCCACATGGAAAGTGGTGCTTGAAGTTCCGGAACAGTATGGTGTGGTCACTGTCAAGGTCACTGTGAAGTCACCGCCCGCAGTGTACATGTGCGTGGGTGCCTGATCGGTGCTGGTTGCCCCGTCCCCGAAATCCCAAGCCCATTGAACGATCGCATTGCCTGGCTCGGTGATGGTGAGGTCGGCGAATTGCGCGGGCGATCCTTCGCACACGTTCTGCGCTCCGATCACCGGTTGCGGTGGCGTGTACACATGTACGGTGTCGATGACCGTGTTGTCGCAGGTCATGTTGTTGTAAGCCGTCAACGAGATCACGTAGGTACCGGGCGTACTGTACGTATGCGGCGGTGGGGCGAATTGCGTATCGGTGTTGCCATCGCCGAAATCCCAATTTTGGTTCACGGAATTGAGCGTGTTGTTCGTTACATCCACCGTGATGCTGCTGCACGCGGCATCGTGGTCCAGCGTGAACTGGGCCGTGGGGCTGGGCAGCACGGTCACCGTGGCCATTGCGGTATCCGCACAGCCGGCCGTGGAGCCTTGTATGCTGGCGGCAAAATTGACATTGTAGGTGCCGGCGGTATTAAAGGTGTGTGTTTGGTCGCCGGAAGATGTGTTTTCAAATCCGTTTCCCTCGGCGAAATCCCATTCGAAATAATTCGCGCCTCCCGTATTCGTCTGGGTGAATTGCACAGGGTATCCGGGGCAGATCGTGGTGGGGTTCGCGTTCAGGGTCACGGAAGGCGGTGGCACGATGTTGATGGTGATGAAGGCGGTGTCCACGCCGCAGTAATTGCTGTCCAGCATCATCACATCGTAGCTGCCGATGCCGGGATAGGCAATGGTATGCGGGAAGGTGGGTGGCCAAGGCGTCCAGTCCACGATGGAGTCGTGCCCGGTGCCCCAGTAGTCGCCGTAGTTCCAGTATTCGAAACGCTGGTAGATATTGCCTTGGCTCAAGCAGTTCCTGTCGGTGGTGTTGAGGTAGGTCACTTCATTGTCGGGCCAACAGAGCAGCGTGGCACTGGGCGCGATGTTCGCCGTGTCGGTGTCCCACACGCGGATGGGGTTGAAACTGGCAAGACTTGGGCCACCTTGCAAGGTGTTACAGGTGTTTTGCGCTCGAAGTCGCACTTGGGTTTCGCAGCCCACGGTACCAGGCATGTAGGTGTGCGAAAGCACCTGCCCAAGGTTGGTGTAGTCGTAGGTGATCCAGCCGGTGCCATCACCAAAGTTCCATTGGAACACGGTATTGGGCGATGTGTTGGTGCTGCTGTTTATGAAGTCCAGCGCTTGTGGCGCGCAGGCCTGGGTAAGGCCGCCCAAGGGGATCTGGATCGAGGCACTGGTGCTCTTCTCCATGGTCAACGTGCCGGTCACCACGCAACCTGTTCCGGGTTCCGTGAGCGTAACCGTGTAGGTTGCCACTGCTGCCGCATAGGGATAGCTTACGGTCTGAGGCGGGATCAGTCCGGCACCGTTGTAGATCGGGGAGCCGTCACCCCAGTCCACGGTAAATGGGCCGATGGCGGTGGGCGAGCCCAGCACAAGGGTGAAGTTGTTACCTGAGCAGCTCACCCAGACGGGTGTATCGCTGGGTGTGCCGGTGCCATCAAAAAGCTGGGGACATTGCGCGTTCGCAATGCCCGATAACAGGATGAGGGCGGATGCCGCAATACGTCGCATGTTCCAGCGGGGCGATACCATAGGGGGCGGTTTACGCATCCAATGGCTTTTTGGATACGATCGGCAGGAAATGGGCGGGGAGTTGCTTGCAAGACCTCGCCGGTCAGAAAGTGCCGGGAACAATCGCGCCGTGATCGCGTATCAATAGCTATTGACCTCAAGTTGATCCACATGGAGCATTTCGACCTTTGCGTGATCGGTGCCGGGCCTGCGGGCCACGCTGCCGCCATGCGTGCCATTGACATGGGCAAGCGCGTGGCACTGATAGAGAAGGACAAGGTAGGCGGCACCGGTATCTACAACGGCGCCTTGGCCTCCAAGACCTTGTGGGAGCTGAGCCAGCGTGTGGCGAGCGCGAACGAGACGATACGCACACGTGGTCGCGAACCTTTCCGTGTTACGTGGGACGAAGTGGCCCGTACACTCGATGAGGCCGTCTTTGAAAGGAAGTACCTCTATGCCTGCCACATGCAGTTGTTGGGTTCGCCTGCCAACGGTGGCGAACGCTTGCGCCACCTGCGGGGCGAAGCCCTGTTCCAGGGGCCGCATCAAGTTTGTATCACGCGGGAAGGGCGCACCTCGTCCATCACTGCGGACCATTTCATCATCGCTACCGGAAGCAGGCCGCGTGGATTGCCCACGGTACCGGTGGACGAGAAGCGGATCTTTTCCAGCGACGGCATTTTCCAGTTGAAGGATTTCCCTGAAAGCATCGTCATAATCGGGGCGGGGGTCATTGGTTGCGAGTTCGCCACCATCTTTAACTTCGGTAACACACGCGTTCATTTGATCGACCGTGCCGAGCGGATCCTTCCGTTCGAGGACGAGGATGTGTCCGAGCTCATCGCCCAGAACCTGCAGCGCAAAGGCGTGGTGATCCATCACCGCGCGCAACTTGAGCGCATCACCGCCGAACCCGATGCCGTGCGTTACATGTTGCGCTACGATGACGGCACCACCGAAGAGGTGGCCGTCGAAAAAGCGCTGCTTTCCGTAGGCCGCGTGGCGAACGTGGACCGCTTGGGCCTGCAGCATGCGGGCGTGGCCGTGGACGAGCGCGGCGGCATCGTGCTGGACGGCACGAGTATGTCGCAGCCGCACATCCATGCCGTGGGCGACGCCATGGGCAGCAACATGCTGGTGAACATCGGCGAATTGGAAGGTCGGCACGCGGTGGAAAGCATTTGGGGCGGCAACAAGACGGCGTTGAATCACAGCAACGCAGGCACGATCATGTTCCTTGATCCGGAAGTGGCGGGCATCGGGCTCAGCGAACAGGAGTGCCGCAAGCGCGGCATCGCGCACCGCACCGCGCGCATCGATTACTCTTGCCTCGCACGTGCCATCGCCATGCGCCGCACAAAAGGCTTCTTCAAGTTGGTGGTCACCGATGATGAAGAGATGCAGGTGCTAGGCCTGCGCGCCGTGGGCGAGCATGCCAGCAGCGCCATGCAAGCCGTTGCGTTGATGATGGAGCACGGCCTCGGCGTACGTGTCTTAGCGGAACTGATGCACCCACACCCCAGCATCACGGAAGGCTTGCAGGAATGCGCCCGCATGCTCATGGGCACCAGCATCTTCAAGCCCGAAGTATTCGGCGACCGCATGCGCTGTGGCAGTTGGCAACCATCCCAGCAAGCATCAAAAGCGACACAAGCTGCTTGATCGGCCAAGGGTCGGAGGGCTCTAGTCCAACAGCGAACTTTACGATCCGACCAGCGCTTGTAGCTCATCGCCAGCGTGCGCCGTTCAAGACGTGTCCGCGCTTTATGCACCGGGCCGGATTTATCGTTCGCGAATACCGGAATCTGTAGTCCCAACGGTATCGCTTCTGTCAAAAAAAAACAGGCCGGTCTTCAGCGAAGCACCACTACAAATGCGGCGGCCCTGGATCCGAAAACGCCGGATCGTTCAGGAACTCCACATCCGTAAGCGCCTCCAGAAATGCCTTCACCTGCATCCGTTTTTCCGGAGAAAGTGCCAAGGTCATCTCCGGGTCGGTGAATTTCATGAACGGGTCCACCGTGGGTGAAGCGTGCCCACCGGAATTGTAATGGTCCAGTACGTCGTCAATGGTGGCGAAGCGGCCGTCGTGCATGTACGGCGCGGTCATCATGATGTTCCGCAAGGTGGGCGTCTTGAACTTGGCCATGTCCCAAGGGTCGTTGGTAACGCCGGCGCGGCCCGGATCATTGAACACGGTGTCCAGCGCATTGTTATGGAACTGCTCATCGGTAAAGAGCCCGGCCGCTTCGGTATGGCAATGGAAACAATCCGCACCGCCTTGGCCGATCACCGGCGTGCTGCCCGCCACGGGGATCGACTGGTTCAACGCCCCTCCCTCCTTGTTGAAGAGGTCGTAGCCAGCCATCGCCTCGGGCGGTATCAGCCCTTCGAAACGGCGCCATTTGTCATAGGGGCTATTTCCGCTCACCATGGTGCGGATGAATTGCGCCACGGCCTTCGCCACCAGGAGCGAATCGATCTGGTCGGTCCCGAAAGCTTCATTGAAGAGCGTGGGATAAGCAGCATCCGCTTGCAATTTGGACATGGCGCTCGGCCACGTCTCGTGCATCTCGATCACATTTTTCACCGGCTCCAGGATCTGTTGTTCCAAACTGGATGCTCGTCCGTCCCAGAAGAAAAAATTCGAATAACCGAGGTTGATCAAGGGCATGGAGCTGCGCGTGCCGGCAATGCTATCAATGCCCTTGCTCACGGCCTTTCCGTCGGTAAAAGCAAGGGAAGGAGAGTGGCATGTGGCGCAGCTCATGCCGTTATCACCGCTGAGCCGCTCGTCGTAAAAAAGGAACCGGCCCAAGTTTATACCTTCAACCGTCAACGGATTGTTAGCCGGAATGGACATCGGCGGCATATTGCTCGGCAGTTGCAAGGTGTACGGCGTGCCGATGCCCGCTGGGGGGTCAGGCGTGTCCGTATCCGGCTTGCAACCGGCCATGGCCACAATGCTCATCAGGGCGAAGTGGGCTGTTCTCATCGTACTTGGTCCAAAGGTCGTTCATTGTCCAGCGCGCGCAAAAAGGCCACAAGGTCTTGTTCTTCGTTGGCGGTAAGGGCGAGCGGTTGCATGGGACTGTCGGAAGGCGGGGCATTGAAATGATGAACCACCTCTTCCAGCGTGGCCATGCCGCCATTGTGCATGTACGGTGCAGTACGCGAAATGTTGCGCAACGTGGGTGTCTTGAACTTGCCGCGGTCTTCCGCCAGAAAGGTGATGCGTTCCCGACCGGGGTCCGCGGAACCGTCTCCCGCGGTGCCCACGTCGTGGAAATCATGGTCGCTGAGATCGAAGCCTGAATGGCAAGTGGAACATTGTGCGTTGCCGGTGAACAACTGCAGACCGCGCGTTTCGGCCTCGTTCAACGCGGTGGCATCGCCTTGCAGGTAGCGGTCGTAGCGGGAATGCCCGCTGATCAACGTGCGTTCGTAGTTCGCAATGGCCTGCGTTAGTACCAACTGGTCCAATGGTTTTCCGTAGGCGCGCATGCTCAAAGTGTTGAGCTGGTCATCGGCCTGCAACACATCGATCACTTGTTGCGGGTTGGAATCCATTTCCTTTTCATCGAGCAGTGGCACCAGAATTTGTTGCTCCAACGTGGGCACGCCGCCATCGCGGAAAAGCAGCGGATGGTAGGCGGTGTTCGCCAGTGAAGGAGCATTGCGGAAACCGGTTTCGCCGTGTACGCCAACGCTAAGCGGCACGGAATCGCTGAAGGCCAGATCCGGGTGGTGGCACGAAGCGCAGGAAACGCCCCGGCCCAGTGAAAGGCGTTCATCAAAAAACAACGCCTTGCCCAACCGCACGGAGGCATCCGTCAGCGGGTTGTCCGCCGGTACTGGCGGCTGCGGCCAGCCGGGTGGCAAGTCCAACGCGAACAAGACCGCATCCGGCTCGGGCAATTCGTGTGCGTCCTTGGTGCAGGCTGCCAGCGCGGTAACGGCAAGCAGCAGGGCGAAGGAGGCCCGGCGGTTCATGGTTATTCCACTTCAACGCTCAAGGCGCCAATTTCAAGGTCGGCCACCTTCATGCCCAAGGCAAGGCCGTCCGGTTCACCATGCCAAACGGCACCTTGCGAAAGATCCAGCACTTGGTTGCCGTCCGTAAAGAAACGGGAGAGGTCCACGGAGATGGTGATGCGCACGGTATCATCTTCCGAAGCGCTAAATGCGAAAGGAAAGCTCCGCGTTCGGTAGCAGGTGTCGCGCCCGGTGTGCAGGGCGAAGTTGAACGGCGGTGGCCCGGTGGCTGCTAAGTCGTTATCAAAATGCCCCTCAAAGATCACGAACCGGTACATGGATGCCCATGACCAGTACATTCCGCTATTACTACCTGTGGGCGCGTCCACGGGAATGGAGTTCAGGGGCAACTCGTTGATCTCCGGCGGCAGGCCAAGACCCAGTTGGAGGCTTTGGAAGTTTCCGGGCGCCACGGAAAACACGCGCTGCAGGGGGCCATTGGTCACGTCGAACAGGTCCGCGTCGAACAACCGGTGCGAAGTGCCGCTGGAAACAAGCTCCAAAGGCGAGATGTAGAACTTCAGCAGTGTGGTCTGCACCCGTTGCCCTCCGGCGGATTCATAGATGGCGTTCTTATCGAAAGGGGCATCAGCCCACATCGGTTTCACGGTGAGCTTTACCACCGAAGCAGTTCCCGGCAGGGGAACGGGTTCCGGTTCTGCCGGGTCCTTTTTACAGGAGGTGATGAGCAACAAGGCTGCTACTATCAGAATTGCGGGTGTGTACTTCATCGGGCTTTTGTATGCTGGGCGTTTTTCACTCGCCGCCGTACAAATTTACAGGTCAATTGCGCCACGGAAATCTGACACTCGTCAACGCCCGGCGGCAGGAATGGACGTTTCGTCCGTGTAAAACCGCTTTCGGTCCTGATCTGGGTGTTGCCCTTCGTGAAAAACATAAGTTTGCAGCGCTCAATCCGTTTTTCGTCGTCCGTAACCTGGCCCGCCCTAGCCATGAACCTTCGGAACCTCGCCATCCTCGGAGCACTTTGCGTGCTGTTGGGCGGTGCGTGGATGGCACAGCGCCAGTATGACCGGGCTCCGGAGGTTGCGGCTGGCAAATGGCCCAGTGCTACGTTGGAAGCCACGGACCTGCTGCAGGAATTCATGGACGATGAAGTTGCTGCAGGGAAACGGTACACGGACGAGGTGATCGAGGTGAATGGCACCGTTCGTGGTGTTTCCGCGCCACAGGGTGGAAAAGTGTCCGTGCTGTTGGAAACCGGAAACCCATTAGCCGCCGTGGTCTGCGAGTTTGATCAATCGATGTCCGGCTTGGTCCCCGGCTCAATGGTAACTGTGAAAGGGTATTGTGCGGGTTACAACTTGGACGTTGTCCTGCAACGCTGTGCTCTTGTGGAATGAGGCTGCCGCAATTCGTTCACGTTCCATTTTTGTTGTTGCTGCCCTTGTTTACGCACGGGCAGGAACGGTACTTCACGCGAATGGGTGAAGCATCCTTCAGCTTCACAACGAAAATGGGGGAAGTACAGGCCGCGAATCACACGGCCACGAGCATGTTCGATCCCAATGACGGCTCGATCGAGCTTTCCATGCTGATGAAAGCGTTCGAGTTCGAAAAGGCCGCCATGCAAGACCAGTTCAATAACGAACTGATGGAAAGCGATGCCTGGCCCAAGGCGGTGTTCACGGGCAGGTTGCTGGGTATTTCGGATGGCGTGTTCAGCAATCCCCGTAAGCTTTCTTTCCTGGTGGTGGGCAACCTGACGATCCATGGCACCACGCGCAAAGTCCTGGAACACACTAGCTGGGTGGTGGGCGAGGACGGCGTACTGCATACGGAATGTCGCATCAAAGTGGTTATGGACGACTATGGCATTACGGTGCCCACCCTGTTCAAAGACGTGCTGCCCAAAGAGGTGGAATTGTATCTGGCCCTCGACTTCGAAAAGCTGTAGCGCGTTCCGCTCATGGTCCCTCGGGCTAGGCACGCCGGGATCGGTCCCATCAGTGGCAGCTCCGCTATCTTCGGCCAACCATGTTCAAGGTCCTTCATAGCTCCGCCGGTGCCGGTAAAACGCATGCCTTGGTGAAGCATTACTTGCTGCTTTCCCTGCACGGCCCTGATCCATCGGCATACGCGCATATCCTCGCGCTCACCTTCACCAACAAAGCCGCTGCCGAAATGCGCGAGCGCGTGCTGGTGTACCTCGAAGCGTTGGCTGCGGAAGCCCCGCTCGACGGTGCGAAAGCCGACGTGCGGAACAGCGTGATGGTCGAAGCGGGCATCACTGAAGAAGAGCTGCACCGCCGGGCCAAAGCCATGCTCACGCACATGCTGCACCATTGGTCGCAGGTGGCCATCAGCACCATCGATGCATTTACGCGACGTGTGGTGATGCCCTTCTCCCGTGATCTGCAACTGGACCACGAGTTGCGTATGACCACCGAGGAGGAATACTATCGCGCCAAGGCCGTGGACCTGTTGCTGGAAGAAGCTGGCGGCGAACCCGCGCTCACCGAAGTGCTCGTGGCTACTTGCGAGCAGTTACTGGAAGACGAACGTTCGTGGCGGCCGGACAAGCCCTTGTTGGACCTCAGCGTACAGCTCACCAAGGAAAACGCCTTGGAGCATTTGGCCGCGCTGCGCGAAATGGACAGTGCGCAATTCCTGGAACTGTATAAAAGCTTGCGCAAGCGGAATGTGGATTTCCGTGACCGCATGCGGAAACTTGGAAGTGAAACTTGCGATGCTTTAGATCGTGCCGGGCTCACTGAACAAGATCTCGCCAGCGGGAGTAAAGGGTTCATCAGTTATTTCCGGAAACTGCGCGATTTCGAGGGCTGGTTCGATCTCGGCAAGAATGTGACCAAGGCATTGGAAAGCGGGAAATGGCACTCGGGATCTGCAGAGCCGTCCGCGATCAGTGCGATCGAAAATTTGGTGCCGCTGTTCCGCACCACCATTGAAACAGTGGAGGCGCTGCGCGATACGGAAATGCGCAACTACGAGATCACTGAAGCCATCACGCACGACCTACTTGCGACCGCCAGCCTCAATTCCATCGATCAACGCTTGGAGGAATTGAAACGCGAAGAAGGTGTTTCCTTTTTCAGCGACCTCACCCGTAAGGTGATGGAGATCGTACAGAAAGAACCCGCGCCTTTTCTCTACGAACGGCTGGGCGAGAAGTATCAGCATTTCCTCATCGACGAATTTCAGGACACCAGTTTGATGCAATGGCACGCACTGTTGCCGTTAGTGGAGAACGCTATCTCCACCGGCGGTTCCGTGCTGCTGGTCGGCGACGCGAAGCAGGCCATTTACCGCTGGCGCAACGGCGAGGCGCGGCAGTTCGTCGCGTTCCCGGAAATTTTCAGGAAAGAAATGCTTGCGCGAGGCGAAGATTTCGAGGCGGCATTGCAACGTGCGCACGTGCCTGTGGAACCGTTGGCATCGAACCACCGTTCGGCAAGAAGCATCATCACCTTCAACAACGAGCTGGCCGACAAACTGAAGTTGGAACTGGACGAAGAGGAACGCAAAGTGTACGACCATCACGAGCAAGAAATGGTTCGCCGCGACGAAGGCTACGTGGAAGTGAGCTGCTACACAACGGACAAAGAAACGGAAGAAGCCGGGCCGTGGGAATTGATGGTTCAGTCCGTGAAGGACAGCCTTGCGGACGGCTTCCGTTTAGGTGACATCGCCGTGTTGGTGCGCACCAAAAAGCAAGGCGCCGCAGCCAGTGACCTGCTCACCGCACAAGGTTGGAACGTAGTATCGCCGGACGGTCTCACCTTGGGCGCAAACCCCACAGTCTGCGCGGTGGTGCACATGCTCGCGTGGCTGCAGAGGCCCGTGGATGACAATGCCGCAATTGCGGCGCAGTCCGTCGCTGCATTGCTTGCAACGGAGGAAGAGGTAGATCCCTTTCCCGAAGGATTGAAGCCCCAAGAATACCTGCGCCACTGGCGTTCCGCGCATCCACGCATCAGCGCACGCCTGCAGTTGGTCACGCTGGTCTGCCGCATTGCCGAAGCACTTGGGCGTGATCCCGCAACCGACGTATTCATCATGGGCTTGGTGAATGAGACGCACGCATTTTCAAAAACGGGCGGCGATGACCTGCCCGGCTTCCTGGAACATTGGGAGCGCGCAGCGAAGAACCGTTCCATCGGTGGGACACCCGGAAACGATGCCGTTCAAGTGATGACCGTCCACAAAGCGAAGGGCTTGCAATTCCCCGTGGTGATCATTCCCGAAGCGGGAAAGCCATCGCAAGGTGGAAAGAACGAGCGGATCTGGATCACGCCGGATCCCGCGCTGGAAGGCCCGCCCAGCGCCTTGGTGAAGAAAGTGAAAGCACTAACTGGACGTGGCGTGCCGGAGCTCGAAAAGGAAGACCAGCTCGCGAAACTCGATGAGCTCGATGTGCTTTATGTGGCATTGACCCGTCCGGAGCAAAGGTTGTACGCAAGTGTGGCCGCTACAGGGAACGATTTTTTGGTGAAAGCGCTCCGCGATCACTTAGGGTTGGAAGCGGGTGCCATTTGGAGCGCAGGCATACGTGGTCCTAAACTGGTGAAGGAACAAAAAAGCGAAACGGCCGAAAGTCCCGCCACGTTCGAACTTTCATCCGCAGCGCCGCAAGGCGAACGCGAACTGGCGATCCGCCGTGAAGCACCCGAAGACTGGGATCCCGCGGATCCCGATCCGTACCGAAGCCACGGCCGCGCCGTGCATGCGATGCTCGCCCGTGTGCGCACGCCCGCCGACCTGCCGCAAGCCGTGGCCATGGAAAGCACGGGCTGGGGCTTGAGCGCGGACATCACCGCCGCCATCGCGAAGCAATTGGAGATTTTGTTGGCCAAGCCGGATCTCGCGCCTTTCTTCCGTGAAGGCTTGGAAGTGCATACGGAATCCACCTTGCTCAATGCGCAGGGCCATTCCATTCGCCCGGACCGCGTAGTGCGCGATGGCGATGTGTTCCGCGTGCTGGACATAAAGACCGGTGCGCCTTCGGAAAAGCATAAAGAGCAAGTGAAAGGCTACGCCGAACTCCTGCACGCCGTGGAAGGAAAGCCCGTGGAAGGCTACTTGCTCTATATACGCGACGGTGCGCTTGTGCCGGTGGAAGCATGACCGGCGCACAACAATTCCAATGGTCGGTGCTCCGTTTTTCAGAATTGGACACACGGCTTTTTCATGATGTGCTGCGGCTCCGCGTGGACGTGTTCGTAGTGGAACAGAACTGCCCCTATCCCGAATTGGACGGCCTGGACTTGGATGCGCTGCACATAGTTGGTCGCGACGCGAACGGAGCAGTGGCGGCCTATGCCCGGATCCTCCCACCGCAAGCTGATGGTGTCCCGCACATCGGTAGAGTAGTGGTGGCCATGGAACAACGCCGCAACCATGTAGGCAAGCGTTTAATGGAAGTAACATTGGATGCGTTGGAGCAGCAATACGGAAGCAAACGTTCCGCGCTCGCGGCGCAGGCACACCTCCAAAAGTTCTACGCGGAATTAGGCTACGTCACCACCGGTGCGGAGTATATGCTGGACGGCATTCCGCATGTGGACATGGTGTTGCACCGGTAAGGGCCATTGCGACCATAAGCGCTCCATCCCACTCGTCACTGTACGCGGAACTCCGCTTCGCTTTTCTCCGTGCCTCTGTGTCTCCGTGGTATAAAACACCAACCAGCCGCCGCATTTCTCAGCGTCGCCGCGCCTCCGCGTCCCACTTCTCTTCTCCTCCACTCTTCACCGGATCAACACAAAGCTCCCGTTGTATTCCTTTTCCAGCGGCCCATATTCCGTGAGCCACGCTTTGTAGGAGTACATGCCCGGCATTGCGTTCTTTCCGTCCCAACCGGCATTCGGGTCGGTGGTGCTGAACACTTCACGGCCCCAACGATCGAAAACATCCAGCTGGTATTCGCGTGCGCCAAGCACACTGGGCTTCCACGTTTCGTTGAAGTCGTCGCCGTTGGGCGAAAATGCCGAGGGCGCAAAGAAGAGGTGGTCGCCGATGAACACACGTACACTGGTGGTGTCGAAGCAACCGTGGCCGCTGGTAACGGTGAGGTATGCCGTTTGCCAACCCGCTGCGGTGAAGGTGTGCATAAAATTGGGCGTGTCGTAGTGTATGCCTTCCAAGAAGTAATCCCAAGTGGTGGCATCGATGGAATTGTCCGTGAACTGCACATCGGGAAAGAGCACCGTGGTGACAACCGGACTGGCGATGGCACTGGCTTCGGGTTGCGGCCAAATTTGCACCAGACCGGGCTGAAGTTGTGTTACGCTCGCAATGCAACCTGCACTGGTGGTAGTGGTGAGTGAGACATCGAAGATCCCGGGAGCTCCGTAAGTTTTCTCCGGAATGGAATCGGTGCTGGAGGTGCCGTCACCGAAATACCACAGGTATTCCATGGGTGTCCAAGCGGTTGAAGTGTTGGTGAACACGGGTGTGAACGGGATGCAGCCCGCGGTGGTGTCCAGTGTGAATTCCGCGGTGGGCAAGGGAAACACGCGCACGGAATCCGCGAAAGATGCCGTACACCCATCTTCGGTCACCGAGATCGAAACAGCATGGCTGCCCATTTCGGGGAAGTCCACGGTAGTGTTCGCGCTGTCGGGGAAAGGCGAAATTCCGTCACCAAAGTTCCACGTCACCGTGGCGGAAGGTCCGAAATTCCCGAAGGCCACCATGGGGTAGGGCAGGTCATCGGCACAAAGGATCGGCGGTGGAGTGAAGGCCACGGAGACGGGGTCGTGAACGGTGAAAACATGCGTGGAGGTATCAGAGCAGGCGAGGCTGGCCCCGGTTATTAACGTAACGGTATAGCTGCCTGGAGCAGGGAAAGTAAAGTTCGGGTCCGTGGCGCTGGATGTGTCCGCCGTGGACCCGGTTACGCCAAAGTCCCACAAGTATTCACTCGTGCCGGTGCTTTCATTATGGAACTGCACTTGCAGGCCATCGCACGTGGCCTGTTGTTCCATGAAGTCGGACACGATGGCTTGGGCGCAGGGCACCACCAAAAAACGGAAATCGCGGACCAGCGTGTTCAGTAGCACGCCGTTACGGAATTCGCTCACGCACAGGCTCACCGCAAAGCTGCCGATGGTGGTCGGGTGAACCGTGAGGAACCCGTCGTTGTTGGCAAAGACCGCAGGTGGTGTGGAATTGAGCTGGTTGGAAGTGGAAAATCCCGGTGCCCACACGATCGGGTTGTATGGCGGTGCCAACGGCGGGTCGGGCATTGCATTGAACAGGTCATCGCCCCCTTGTAAAGGTGAGCACATGGAGTAGGCCAAAGAATCACCGTCGGGGTCCACCGCGAGTTGGTCCAACACGAAGGTCTGGTCCAAACAAAGCACCGTGGGCGGGTCGTACTGGAAAGCAGGCGAGTTGTTGGCCCCGGTGATGTCCGGGTCCGGCACTTGCACCGTTACGGTCATTCCCTGTGCGGGCGTATTGGTGATGTTGGTGACCACGGGTGAGCGGCAACAGCGCTGGTAGGTAAGCGTATAGCCACCTGTTCCTGAAGGCAGGTGGATGGTGCCGGAATAGATGCCCATTTTGGCGCAGATGCTGGGCGGCGCGGCCAAGCAGGGATTGATCACCACCACGGGCACGTTCAATTCCCCCGGCAAGTCGAAATGCACGGTATTCACCAAACTCCCGCTGCTGTTGAAGATGCCGATCGCGGCCTGAAAGTCCAATGCCGTGTTGTTGACATTGTCCGGCCCGCAATCGCGATAGAGCGTAAGGGTCACGAAATAATCGTCGTTGCCCAAGTAGGTATACGACATTTCGCCACCGAGGATGTGCGTGGCAAACCCTTGCAAGGTGAATGCGAAGGAAAAGAGGATGGCGAGCGCCCTCATGTGGATGGATGACCCGAATATAGGCATTTGGGTTGCCTTCACAACTCAAATGCACGTCTACGGTATTTGGCTTAAAGCACGAGCTCGGCCTTTACGGCCTGCGTCCCTATTGCAAATTTAGACCGTCAACTCCAGTGCTTTTTCAAATTCCGTAGCCCCGCAATCCACAGATCCGTGTTCAAGCCCGATCAGCTCCAAAACACGCACCTTTTCCGGAAAGGTCTCCGCCATTACCCGGTGTAGCACATACTTGCTGCCAACGCGCTGCACCTCGGTGAATTCCGTTAGCGCATCGATGCGGTACCAGTTCAGGCCATTCGCCGAGCATCGGTAAAGCGGGAATTGAGGATCGGGCATGGCGCGCTACTTTGCGCAAAGATCGATGATGAAGGACATGGACGTTTACACCGCTAAGGACACGAAGGGCACAAAGGTCGTTGACGGTAATAATCCTGTCGCAGGGTCTATACCCCGTCGCAGGGTCTCCGCTTCGGGACCCTGCAGCCGTAGGGTTTCATAATCATCCTTCATCAGCGTTCCATTCCATGACATCATTCCTCCAGCAAGTAGCCCGCAAGCTCATCGCGGAGCACGGCACCGCCTTGGGCGATGTGGCGGTGGTGCTGCCCAGCCAGCGTGCGGGGCTGTACCTGCGGAAATGGCTCGCCGAAGAGGCCGGGGCGCCACTGTGGAGCCCTCAGGTTTTTACCATTGGCAGCTTCATGGAAGCGTGGTCCGGGCTGCGGGCATTGCCTTCGGAAGAGCTGCTGTTTGAGGGCTATGAAGCCTACCGTTCCGTGGAAGGCGCGAACGCCCAGCCATTCGGCGAATTCCTGCAGTGGGCGGGAACCACCTTGGCGGACATCAGCGAGGCGGATGCACACCTGGTGCCGCTGGAAAGCTATTACCGCGACCTGCGTTCGTGGGAGGAGATCGAGTGGACGTTCAACGACAACCCGTTGAGCCAAGGGCAGCAGCGGATGGTGCGTTTTTGGGCGATGGTGGGGCAGTTGCACACCGCGCTCAACACGCGCTTGGTGGCGCAGGGCGCGGGCACCACGGGCTTGATCGAGCGTACGGCGGCCATGCGGCACGTGGGCGAAGGCTGCCCATGGAAAGCCGTGTGGTCGGTGGGCCTCAATGCGCTCACGCCTGCGCAGGAAGCCGTGTTACGCCGCTTCGCTGATGCGGGAATTGCCCGTATCGCATGGGATGCCGACAGTTACTATTTTGACGATCCGGTGCAAGAAGCCGGTGAGCATTTGCGAAAGGCAGTTGGCGCTTTCGGGCCGGGAATTATCCCCATGGGCAACCACCTTGCGGATGGCCGGTTGCACCTGCGCACCGTGCGCGCCCCCAACGATGCCAGCCAAGCTTGGTGCGCCGCCGAACTGCTGAAGAACGCCAGCGCAGAAGAACGCGCCCGCACCGCCGTGGTGCTCGCCGATGAAAGCCTATTGCAACCTCTGTTGGAAGCACTGCCGCCCGATCTCGGTCCGCTGAACATCACCATGGGCCTGCCGGTCGCGCAACTCGCGATCGGTTCCTACCTCGACGCCTTGCACCGGCTGCACGCTGGCATGCGGCCCGGTGCGGGCTTTTTCCATGCGGACGTGGAGCGGTTCCTGGGGCATCCTTTCCTGCGTCACGGGCCCATGGCCGCTGCGGCGGAGCAGGTTTTGAAAGTCCTTCGCAAAGCGGGTCACGCGTTCATTCCCGCGCTCTTCCTGCGCGATGCATGCCAGCGTTCAGGTCTGTTTCCAAAAGCTGAAATCGTATTCACCGAGGTGGCGGACGTTCGCGTGGAAATGCCGGAGGTCACTACGCACGCGCTCTCTTGGGCCATGCACGCCATGGAAGGCGATGCCTTCGCCACGGAGCAGATCTACCAGGCCGCGTTGGTGCTGCGCCGGGTCCATTTGTTGTTGGCGCGGTATGCGCACGCGCTGGACCTGAAAGCGTACGCTGCCGTTTTCCATCGCTTGCTCAGTTCCGCGCGCATCGGCCTGTTCGGCGAGCCGTTGGCCGGCGTGCAGGTCATGGGCATGCTGGAGGCGCGCGCCTTGGATCCTGCGCGCGTGATCGTTTTGGGTGCGCAGGAAGGGTCGTTGCCGGCGGGCGGGGCGGAACGCTCTTTCATCCCTTTCGAACTGCGGCGTGCACACGGCATGCCGTTGCGCGACGGCAACGACGCCGTGCAGGCCTACAACTTCCTGCGGATGTTGCAACGCGCCGAAGAAGCCGTGCTGGTGTGGCCCGAAGGCGCGGAACCCACCGGCCCCAGCCGCTTCATCCTGCAACTCGAGCATGAGCTTTTCAAAGGGAAGCCGGAACGGTTGAAAGCATTCGACGCGCGCATCCGCATGCCGGTAACACAAGTTGCCGCAGTTCGCATCACGAAGGACGAAGCGGTGCTGAACGCGCTGCGAAAGAAATTGGAAGCCGGGCTTTCACCATCCGCGATGGGCGACTGGTTGCGCTGTCCGTTGGATTTTCATTTCAAGCATGTGCTGAAGTTGAAGGAGACCGAGGAAGTGGAAACGCGCATCGCGGCCAACACGTTGGGCGAAGCGCTGCATGCCGCGGTGGAAGCGGTTTACAAGCCGTGGGTCGGCAAGCCATTGATGTCTGCGCAACTGTTGGATGCGGCGAAAGGGATCGAAGCCGACGTGATCGCTCAACTGGCGGAGCAGATTTCCGCAGAGCAGTTGCAACAGGGCCAACCGCTTTTGCAAGTGCGAATGGCGGTGCATGCGGCGCAACGCTTTTTACAGAATGAAGCGGACGTGGTGAAGAGCGGTGCCGTAATAACACCATTGGAATTGGAGGTGCCCTTGGCAAGCCCGTTGGATCTCGCCGCAAAAGCGATCGGCTCGCCGGTGGGTTTCAAAGGGCGCTTGGACCGCGTGGACCGACGCGATGGCGCATTGCGGATCTTGGACCTGAAGACGGGCAAGGTGGACACAGCGCACTTGAACATCCGTGAAATGACGTTGGATGCGCTGATGGGCGACAAACGCTACGCCGCGCAATTACTGGTATACGCGTGGCTGTATTTGAAAGCGCATCCGGAAGAAAATGAAGTTCTAACAGGCATATTACCGCTTCAGCGGGCGGCCAGCAGCGAACCGTTGCTGATGAAATGGCCCGAAGGGGAGACCGTTTCCAGGGCATCCTTGCCGAAAATTGAGGAATTGCTCACCGAAGCAGTGCTGCGGATGATGGACCCAACTACGCCGATCGAGCACGACCCGAAGAGCAAGTATTGCAAATTCTGCTTGGGGGCAGGGTGATCCGCCGTAGTTCCACCTAGCGACCCTTAAAAGCCGAACAGGGATCCCGATTGGGACCCCTGTGCGGCAAACCTGCAAGGATTAGGAAACCAGATCAAGGAAGACCCTCGATTTGATAGAAAGACGGGTGAAACCGGAAAGGGTTGCCTCAACGGATGTTAAAATTCAGGGGATAAAGGTGTAACCCACGCCTCGGACGGACTGGAAGTGCCTGGGGTTCTGGGGGTCAGGTTCAAAATACTTCCGGAAGGCAACGATGAAATTGTCAATGGTGCGTGTGGTGGGGAACACGTCATAGCCCCATACTTTTTGCAAGATCTCCTCCCTGGAAACCACCTCGTTCGGGCGTTCCGTCAACAGGCGCAGCAACAGCATTTCGCGCTGGGTAAGCCGCTTGGTCTGCCCACGCTGTCCTGTGAATTCGTACGTCACAAAATCCACCGTGTTGGTTCCGAACCGGCAAAAAGCGGTTGCTGGAGACGGTGCTTCGCCGTTATTCCGCGAGGTCAATTTTTCAACCCGGAGCAACAATTCCTGCAGGTCGAACGGCTTGCCGAGGTAATCGTCGCCGGCGCGAAGTCCGCGTACCCGGTCCGCAGGGGTGGAGCGGGCGGTGAGGAAGAGCACCGGCGTGCGGTCGCCTTCGAGCCGGATCGTTTCACAGATGGTGAATCCGTCCACGTCCGGCAGCATTACGTCCAGCACAATGCCATCGAAACGCGCGCCCCGGATCCGCTCCAACGCCTCGCTGCCGCGCACGGCCGTGGTGACGTCGTAGCCCTCCAATTCAAAGTTCATTCGCAGTGTTGAACGGAGCGTTTCCTCGTCTTCCACCAGCAGTAAGCGCTTCTTGGTTTCCATTTCCATGCGGGCCCAAAGATCGGCACTGGCTACTTTCGCGGCACCGCCGGGACCAATATGCCCGGGCGAAGAAGAGATGTTCACAGTGGAAGAGATAGCGCTCGCCAACGCCATGGGGAAGAACACCATGACGGAAGGCCTCGGCATTCAGCTAATTCCCAGCGCGCCGGGCACGGTAAAGGCCACCATGCCGGTTGACCATCGCACTTTGCAACCCATGGGCCTGCTGCACGGTGGGGCAACGGCGGCCTTGGCGGAAACGCTTGGAAGCATGTGCTCGGCGATGCTGGTTGACAGAGAAAAATTCGCGGTAGTGGGCATCGAACTCAATGCCAACCATTTAAAAAGCGTCCGCTCCGGCCATGTCACCGCCACTGGCATCCTGCTGCACAAGGGCCGCACCACGCACGTGTGGGACATCCGCGTACACAATGATGCCGGTGAACTTACCGCCGTTTGCAGGCTCACCAATGTGGTGATCACGAAAAAGCCATGAGTGAAAAATCGGTTCTACACAAGGCATTGGCCCATTGTATCGACAACAGGCTCACGTTCGCCGCTTTCCGCACGCCGGGGCAACCCGTGCAACTATGGGCACAGCGCACACCGGATCTGGAGACCGTTGACGGAACGCTGCTCTTGGAGCTCAATCAGGTCTTTTTAGTCGCGCCCTTTGATCTCGATCGCGAAAAAGTACCGTTCATCCGGGCGGACATCGAATTGATGTTCCCCGAGATCGATCCCGACATCTCTTCCTTGGAGGAATGCGAAGGCGCTCCCGAAAAGGAGCAGGGTATCGGCATGGCCACGCCAAAGGCGGAATTCATAGACTCCGTGAACGCTGCCAAGCAAGCCTGTAAGTCGCGCACAATTAGCAAGGCGGTCATATCCCGTGTGATGGACGTGACTCTAGGCGCAGACCAGCTACCGGAGCTATTCGTTCGGGGCATCAATGCCAGCGAGGAAACGTTCGTTGCCATGGCACACACGCCGGAGCATGGGTTGTGGATGGGTGCATCGCCGGAGCGTTTGGTGCATGAACACTTGGACCATGTGCGGGTGGATGCTATCGCTGCGACAAGGCCCATTGAGGCCATTCCGGACCGCATGTCGAACTGGGGTGCGAAGGAACTGGACGAGCAGGGACAAGTGGCTTGCCATGTGCATTCCACCTTCGTCCGCGGGGACATGCGCAACATCGTGGTGCGCGGGCCGGAAGTGATGCAGGCCGGGCCGGTGGCGCATTTGCGCACGGTGCTGGAAGCTGACCTGGGCGAGACTTTGCTTGGCGACCTCATCCTCGAATTGCATCCCACGCCGGCCGTATGCGGTGCGCCCGTTGATGCGGCGCGCGCCTTCATAAAAGCCCATGAACGTCATGAACGCGCGCTCTATGCCGGGTTTTGGGGACCTTGGAACGCGGAAGGCCCAACCGAGCTTTTCGTGAACCTGCGCTGCTTACGTTACCGGTCGGGAAATGCGCAGCTCCACGTGGGTGCGGGCATTACGGCGGGAAGCGATGCGGAAATGGAATGGACGGAGACGGAGCACAAAGCGGAGACGTTGTTGCGGTTGATGGTGAAGAAGGAAAGCGTAAGCTGAAGCATGGTCACTTCCGATCATTTTGCCGCCGCTGAACTCGCCCGGCTCTGCGCCGCGAAAGGCGTGCGGCATGCGGTGATCAGCCCCGGATCGCGCAATGCACCGCTGGTGATCGCCTTCAGTAAACATCCGGAGATCCAATGCCTGCAGGTGATCGATGAACGCAGCGCGGGTTTCTTCGCCTTGGGCCTTGCACAACAGAGCTACCAACCCGTCGCGTTGATCTGCACCAGCGGCAGTGCCGTGTTGAATTACGGCCCTGCCATCGCGGAAGCATTTTACCAACGCATTCCCTTGCTGGTGATCTCCGCCGACCGGCCCGAAGAATGGATCGATCAAGGCGAAGGACAAACGATCCGGCAGCGCAATGTGCTCGCTCCACATGTGAAAGAAAGTGTGCAGCTGCCACGCCACTCCGATGGACTTTCGCGCTGGGATTGCGGACGTTTGATCAACAAAGCGATCGATGCCACGCTGCTCCCCGTGCCCGGTCCCGTGCAGGTGAACGTGCCCTTCAATGAGCCGCTCTACGGCACGACGGAAGTGAAAGAGGATCCTCGCGTGATCGCGCCCATGCCGGTGGCATCGTTCCTGCTGCCGGACAAGGGTTGGCGCGCACATCAGCTTTCGACCAGTTTGAAAGTGATGGTGCTCGTGGGCCAAGGCGTGTGGAGCGAAGGCATGAAGAAGCAGCTGCAACAGCTCGCCGCATTGCCGCAATGCACGGTGTTTACCGAAGCCACTTCCAACTTGGATGTTCCGGAGTTCATCACCTGCATCGACCGCGCGATCGAAGGCGTGAACGCGAAAAACGAGAACGACCTGAAGCCCGATGTGCTCATCACCTTCGGCGGTGCCATCGTAAGCAAACGCATCAAAGGGCTGCTACGGAAATGGAAGCCCGCGCAGCATTGGCACGTGGATGCAGGCGAGCGCTATCACGACACCTACCAAAGCCTAACGCACGACATCGCTGTTGAGCCGCACATTTTTCTTGCACAGTTCGAAGGTCAAGTGAAAGGCAACGAAAGCCTCTACGGCGAAGCATGGCGCATGGTGGATAAGCGGATGCTCGAAGTGCATCAACGCATCCTGAAAGCAACACCGTTCTGCGATCTCACGGTTTTCGAAACACTGTTGGAACGCATTCCCGAAGGCAGCGACATCCACTTAGCGAACAGCACGGCGGCACGCTACGCCCAACTCTTCGACCGCACAAAAGGCCAACGCTTCTTCAGCAACCGCGGCACGAGCGGCATCGACGGCTGCACCAGCACTGCCGTGGGTGCAGCATTCGCAACGGGCAAACCCACCACGCTCATCACCGGCGACGTGGCCTTTTGCTATGACAGCAATGCCTTCTGGAACAACCACCTTTCCCCGGAACTGAAGGTGATAGTGATCGACAACGGCGGCGGCAACATCTTCCGTTACATCGATGGCCCCGACCGTGATCCAGAAGTGCTCCCGTGGTTGGAATCCCCGCACAAGCGCGACATCCCCGCCATGGTGAAGAGCTTCGGCCTTCCATGCTATTCCGCCAACGACGAAGCATCCCTGAAGTCCGCGCTGGATCAGCTTTACAAACCGCACGACACACCGGCCGTTTTGCACATCACCACCGATGCGCTTGTTTCGCCGAAGGTGCTGCGTGTTTATTTTGAACAACTGCGTTCTGAATGAAAAAGTTGTCAGGTTCCCACGCCGAAGCCCTTTCGCGGCGGCGGGTTGTCCGTTCTCAGTTGTCTGTCGTTGCAACGACGGATGCGGCCAACCATCGGAATTTCGCATTTCCCAAAGCCTTCGTGCCCTTCGTGTTCATTGCGGTACGAAAACCTCTTCCTCAAAAACGTTGCGCGCCCGTTGAGTCGTAGCGTCGTTGCGTTAAAAACTTCACTCCATGCGCACCTGGTCCCCCATAAAACAATACTCCGATATCCGCTTCGAGTTCTTCGAAGGCATCGCCAAGATCACCATCAACCGGCCCGAAGTACTCAACGCATTCCGACCGGAAACCCCCATGCAGATGCTCGAGGCCATCGACATGTGCCGCGAAATGAACGAGGTGGGCGTAGTGGTTTTCACCGGTGAAGGCGACAAAGCTTTCTGCAGCGGCGGCGACCAGAACTTCAAAGGGCGCGGCGGCTACATCGGTGAGGACGGCGTGCCGCGCCTCAACATCCTCGACCTGCACCGCCGCATCCGCGAGATCCCCAAGCCCGTTGTCGCCATGGTGAACGGCTACGCAATCGGCGGCGGGCACGTGCTGCACGTAGTGTGCGACCTCACCATCGCTTCGGACAATGCGCGTTTCGGGCAGACCGGCCCCAAGGTGGGCAGCTTCGATGCGGGTTTCGGAAGCAGCTACCTCGCGCGCCACGTCGGCCAAAAGAAAGCCCGCGAGATCTGGTTCCTCTGCAACCAATACACCGCCAAAGAGGCCGAGGACATGGGCATGGTTAACAAAGTAGTGCCGCTTGCCGAGTTGGAAAACACCACGGTGGAATGGTGCCAGATCATGATGCAGCGAAGCCCCATGGCCTTGCGCATGATCAAGCGCGGCCTCAATGCCGAACTAGACGGCCAGCGCGGCCTGATGGAATTCGCCGGCGACGCCACGCTGATGTTCTACCTGATGGATGAAGCGCAGGAAGGGCGGAATGCGTTCTTGGAAAAAGGGCACCGGACTTTAAGAAGTTTCCGAAGTTTCCGTGAAAGGTTCACCACAGAGGCATAGAGAGCACAGAGGAATGCAGCGTGGTGATTCAATAGTTCTTGTCGCAATGCTTTCTGCGCAATAGATGAAACACTGGATCCTCGCCTTCCGCCTGCGCACGTTTCCTTTGGCCGTGAGCAGCATTCTTGTGGGCAGTGCGGTATTGGTTTTACACGCGTGCGGTGCGACCCCGAATGAATTGGAACCAAGTCTCAATGAGAATTTAGCGAAGGTGCAATCTGTAAATCACGATACTTCATCATTGATAGAGCCATTAGTTCAAGGCAATGGCCAATTGAATTTTACCGATGTCAAAGGCAGGAAGCAGGGCCATTGGATTACACTGCTCAACAACAAACCTTGGAAGGATGAATATTTCCAGGATGGCCTTCGGGACAGTGTTTGCAAGGAGTATTTCGCAAACGGAGATGTATATCAGGTCACTTACGCGAATGGGCTTCGTAACGGACTCTGCTCGCAGTACGATCCAGATTCCACCACAGCGATGTTCCAAAGCTGGTATGAAAATGATACGATTGTTTACCTCGTTTTTCCATGGGGTCTTGCATTCTACATTGTCCCCGTCAAAGGGTGGCATGCCGACAAGGACTCCGTTGAGGTTAATGTAAAATATCTGTCAGGCCAGCCACTATATCACGGGTATTTGAATCGTTCCTCAGACACTACTCTTGCTGTGCCCTACGGCGAACATCGCGCCTATTACAATGATGGTTCCTTGAAGGCGACCGTGAATTATGACAAGGATTCGATGGTTTTGTTCAACAAGAAGGGTCAAGTGATAGAAAGGACGACACCACGAAAATGGCGGGGAAGACAACTTCGATGAAACACTGGCTCCACTCCTTCCGCCTGCGCACGTTGCCTTTGGCGATGAGCAGCATCATTACCGGTAGTGCGTTGGCGGTTTTCCATCACGCCTTTCGTTGGTCGGTGATTACTTCTGAGTCCGCTATTGAGGCTTAAGCCAATTGAAGGCCCTTGATACCCTTGAAGTGTTTCGTGTTCAAGGTGAGGAGTGGCATATCATGTGCGATTGCGGTGGCCGCAATAAGGTAGTCAGCCAAATTTTTACCACGGTCTTTTCCCGCTGAACGTAAAATCTCCCGCAGGCGCACGGATACTTCCATTGTAAGAGGAAGTATCTCGAATTTCTTATTGCAATAGGCAAAAATGCGGTCATGCTCGGCTTCGTTCCGTGCGCCATCCAACATTTCAGAAAGCACCACATCGCAGATTACTTGGATTGCATCGGTCACACGCGCAAGGGCGGCATCTGCCGCCGCTTCATTCCGAGCGAGACCGACAAGAATGCTTGTGTCGATCAGGACCGTTTCCATGCGCGCTCACGTATTTCCTCTGCAGTGATGTCGCGGTCCTTCCAAATGCCCCTGATTTCGCCATATTGGTCAATGTCTTTTTCGGCCTCGCGTGCGAGCAACTCGACAAAAAGGGCGGAAATACTCTTTTTGCGCCTAAGGCTAAGCAAAGTCGCGGTCTTCTTGAAATCCGGCGGGATGGAAAGTGTGAGTTTGACGGTCATGGCTTCACGTATTGAAACGTAAAGATACGTAATGCTAGTCGAGTCCGAGCATATCGAGAAAATGCTGCCATGTAGCTTTCGGCCGTTCAAGCACATGCGGAACGAGTTAAGGTAAAAATGAAACACTGGCTCCACGCCTTCCGCCTGCGCACGTTGCCCTTGGCGATGAGCAGTATCACCACGGGCAGTGCGTTGGCTGCATTCCATCACGTCTTTCGCTGGCCGGTGTTCGCTCTTGCGCTGGTCACGGCGATCCTGTTGCAAGTGTTGAGCAACCTGGCCAACGACCTCGGCGATCACTTGCACGGCACGGATAACGATGTGCGCGTGGGTCCACAGCGTGCGGTGCAGAGCGGCGCGATCTCCACTTCCGCGATGAAACGTGCCATGTGGATCTGTGGGTTGCTGGCCTTCGTTTCCGGCATTGCTTTGATCGTAATCGCATTGGGACTTTCGGTCACTACGCTTGTTTTTCTGTTGATCGGCTTACTGGCCATCGGCGCGGCAGTGAAATACACCTTCGGCAGCAATCCATACGGCTACGCTGGCTTCGGCGATATCAGCGTGTTGGTCTTCTTCGGCATTGTAAGCGTCATCGGCACATTCTTTTTGCATACGGGAACCTTTACGCCGTCGATACTTTTGCCAGCATTCGGCATCGGGTTGCTGTCCACCGCCATGCTCAACCTCAACAACATGCGCGACATACACGGAGATGCCGCCAACGGCAAGCGCACCATGGTGGTGCGCATGGGCGCGAAGCGCGCGAAGGCCTATCACACTGCGCTGGTCTTGGTCGGGTATGCCTGCTTCGTCCTTTTCAGCGCAACACAATTCCGCACGTGGTGGCAATACTTGTTCGTCATCACATTCATCGCCATCGACCGTCATTTGCGTTTCGTTCAGAAGAACAAAGAGCCGCGTGAATTGGATCCGCACATGAAGTTCTTGTCATTAACAACGCTCGTAACCGCATTGCTCTTTTCTTTGGGGTTGGTCTTGGCTGTTTGATCAATCAGTGAGCCGCGCAAAGCGATGGAATTTTCAATCTCCGAACATCAACCGTGCCGCCAGGCACATCATATCAAAGCGTCGCGGCAACGGCATTTAATCTGCGCAATCTGCGCAATCGGCGGTTCGACCTTTCTTTTCAGCATTCCTCATCGTTTCAGTGGCCAATTCCCATGATCCAAGCCACCTGGAAGGAACTCACGCTCACACCGCGCTTCCCGCTCGGCACCAGCAAGGGCATGATCAACGCCCGCACCGTGTGGTACCTCATCGCATGGGATGCGGACCGACCGCAAATACGCGGCATCGGCGAGGCAGCGCTCTTCCCCGGCCACAGCAAGGAATTCCCGGCGGACGTGCGCACCAAACTGGTGGAGCTCTGCGCGGACACTTCCGATTGGGTGCAACGCTTGAACAACGACCTCGTGCATGTGCCCGGCGTGCGCTTCGCTGTGGAACAATGCCTGCGCGATCTGAGCGTGAGCGGCAGCAAAATATTATTCCCTTCGGATTTCACCCTTGGGCGAAAGAGCATCCCGATCAACGGTTTGGTGTGGATGGGCGACAAGGCCACCATGCGCGAACGCATCAAGGCACAGATCGACGGCGGCAACCGCTGCGTGAAAATGAAGATCGGTGGTATCGGCATTGCGGATGAACTGCAATTGCTCACCGATGTGCGCCGCGAATACAGTGCGCAGGAGTTGACGCTTCGCGTGGATGCGAATGGCGCTTTCACCAGCGGAAATGTAATGCCCGTGCTGGAGCGCCTCGCGGAATTGGAAGTGGAGAGCATCGAGCAACCGGTGCCACCGGGCTTGTATGAAGCAATGGCCGAGCTCTGCGCAAAAACACCGCTGCCGATCGCGTTGGACGAGGACCTCATCGGCATCAATTCGGCCGAAGCAAAGACGGACCTGCTGAACCACGTGAAGCCGCAGTACATCGTTATCAAACCGAGCATGGTGGGCGGTTGGAAAGCGGCACGGGAATGGATCGACCTTGCGCAAGAACGCAACATCAAGTGGTGGATCACCTCGGCGTTGGAAAGCAGCATCGGCCTGAACGCCATCGCGCAATGGGCGGCCACCTTGGGCGTTTCGATACCGCAAGGATTGGGCACCGGCAGCGTTTATTCCAACAACATTCCTTCGCCGCTCACCGTGGAGGACGGCGCGCTTCGCTATCGCCCGGAAGTGCCTTGGCAACTTGAACGCTTGACCGCATGACCGCCCACAAAAAATACGCGCGGACCATCGATGCAGCGTTCGAGTCGTTGACACTGGACGGCAAGCGGCTGGACTACGTTCAAGCCTATGCACATTTCGATAAGCTCTCTCAAAAGCGCAAGCCGGACGAAGGTTGGAAAAGAGACCTGTTCTGGCTTGTTTTCCATCTCACCATCGAGCACGGCAAATCCATAGCGGCCCTCACCAGCGGCACCACCGGTCCGCCCAAGCGGATCACTATTCCGCGGCGCGATCTGGTGAACAGCGCACGCCTCACCGCGGATACCTTCGACCTGCGTGAGGGAGATCGCGTGCTGTTATGCCTGCCATGTGAATACATCGCGGGCAAAATGATGGTGGTGCGCGCCATGGCCTTGGGCTTGGACCTGCACGTGATCGATCCGCGCGGCAGCGTGCTGGACAACCTGAAGTCGAACAACGACCGCTACCGTTTCACGGCCATGGTGCCCTTGCAATTACATCGTGCCATACAAGAGGACCATGCGCGCGTGGAACGGCAGTTCGACACCATCCTCCTCGGCGGAGGTCCCGTGAGCGCCGCATTGGAAGAAGACCTGCAACATTTGAAAACCGCGGTATTCCAAGGCTATGGCAGCACGGAAACAGTCACGCACGTGGCACTGCGGAAGTTGAACGGTAAGGAACGGAGCGATCGTTACACAGCACTTGGCCGCGTGACGTTCGCAACCGATGAACGCGGCTGTTTAGTAGTGCGTACGCCACATTTGAAAACCAAAGAGCATGTTACCAACGATCTCGTGGACGTGATCGACGGAACGCACTTCCGCTGGTTGGGCCGCATCGATAATGTGATCCTCAGCGGTGGAAAGAAGATCTATCCGGAGCAGTTGGAGGCGCGTTCCGGAGGCTTGATCGGTGTGCCGCATTTCTTTCTGGCCATGCCGGATGATCAGCTTGGCGAGGCCGTGGCTTTGGCTTTGGAAACGGACATTCCGCCGGAAGAACTCGTGCCGGACATTTTGGAAAGCCTGACGCGCGTGCTCGAGAAGCATGAATGGCCACGCCGCATCCTGGCCACCAAGCAGTTCCGTCGCACGGCCTCCGGAAAGTTGATACGGCAATTATGAACGGGTTCCGTTCAGGTCCCTTTTTCCACCGGCACAATGGCCAGTGAAAGTTGCTTACTGCGGTCGGCTAATTCAAGCAGCAACGCCCGGATGCACAGGATCAAGCCGGTCATTTCAAAAGTCTCCTCCAAGGTGTACATGGCGATGTACTTCGGCTCCATGAAGAGCCAGCAATCGGCTGTGTCGCCGAAGACGCGGCAGGGCATCCATGGGTAATTGGCGGCATCCACAGGGGTAAGGCTTTCAATCACCTTACCGCCGGCCATTTCCATGAACACCGCCCCGAACACGTAGATGATTCCGCTGATCACGAGCCGTTTCCGCAGTGCGGGTGAAAGACCAAAGAACCAACGCGAAAGCACAAATGCCAAGGTGATGGCGGCCAGCCCGTAGGGTATCACCCAGGCATAGTAGAGCCAACCGCCAAGTTCTCCACCACCGGTACCTTCCACCAAGCGCTTAGTGAACTGCAGGAATTTTTCATGGATCTGCGAACCTTCGTCAATGCCGAGGAAGAGGAAAACGGCGGCCATGGTCTGCCATGCCCGAACTGGCTTTCCGGAAAACTCCCGGCTGTGTAAAAGGAACAGCGCCGCGCCGAAGAAGAAAAGTAAGACGTTGTAAAGTGTCGGCAAATTGGCCTCGGTATCGAGGTCCGCCAATTGCGTGAGGGCTTCCACGCGCCAATGCAGCACAAGGTGGCATAAAGAAGTAAGTACGCTAAGGGCCACTAAAATGGCCAGCACCGCGAACAGGATCCGCGTGGTGCGCTTGGGCTCAAGGGTTATTCCATGCATGGAAATCGGCAGGCGGCCTTGGAGCATGTGCCGGGAAGAATGGCGCCGCCCTACTTCAGGGCGGCGCCGGAATGATCAGGCCTTCCCCATGATCTTGAACATGCCCGTGCCACACTCGGGGCACTTGCCTTTCATGGCCTTCCGGCCGTTTGCCATTGTCACCTCGCCGGCTTCCTTCATGTTGCGCTTTGCCTTACACTTTACGCAATATGCTTCAACTACTGCTGCCATCCTTTTGGGGGGTTAAATGCCCGGACAACAGGTCCGAGCAAGGGGCAATGTAGTGCCAACCGGACTTTACAGGCAGTTCTCACTAACAAAAGGTTTTCAACAGCAGGGCGGCAATATTCGGTCGAACAGCAACGTGCGGGTTCAATATCGGGCGGTGTACCCGCTCCGTTCCCGCACGCGGCGAAGCGTTGCGTGGGCCACGGTACGGGCCTTTTCCGCGCCGATGGCAAGCTGCCGGTCCAATTCCGAAACATCGGTCATGAATGCTTGGAATTTTTCGCGTTCCTGTTGGAAACGGCTCAATAAAAGTTCCAGCAATTCTTTCTTGGCATGGCCGTATCCGTAGCCGCCGCGCAGGTAATTCGCGTGCATGGTGTCCGCATCGGCAGGGGAGGCCAACAGCTTGAACAGTTGGAAAACGTTGTCTGTTCCGGGGTCCTTCGGCTCTTCCAGCGCCTTGCTGTCCGTCACGATGGCCATCACTTGTTTTTTCAGTTCCTTTTCCGGCAGGAAGATGTTGATGGTGTTGCCATAGCTCTTGCTCATCTTCCGCCCGTCCGTGCCGGGTACGGTCATCAGCTCGGGGTCGATGCGCGCAGTGGGCATCACGAATGTGTCTTCGCCGTAGGCCCGGTTGAATGCGCTTGCGATGTCGCGCGTGATCTCCAAATGCTGCTTCTGGTCCTTGCCCACGGGCACGATGTCGGTATCGTAAAGCAGGATGTCGGCGGCCATCAGCACCGGGTAGTAGAAGAGGCCCGCGTTCACCTGGCTCACGTTGTCGCTCTTGTCCTTGAAGGAGTGCGCATTGGCGAGCATGGGGTAGGGCGTGAGGCAACCGAGGAACCAAGTGAGTTCGGCCACTTCCGGCACGTCGCTTTGGCGGTAGAAGGTCACGTGGTCAACGTCCAAGCCGCAGGCCAACCAGGCGGCCGCGACCGCATAGGTGTTGTCGCGCAGTGTTTGCGGGTCACGCACGGCGGTGAAGGAATGGAGGTCCGCGATGAAAAGAAAAGCGTCGTTGCCGGGCTTCGCGCCCATGTCGATCGCAGGCAGGATGGCGCCGAGCAGGTTGCCCAAGTGGGGCGTGCCAGTGCTTTGGATGCCGGTGAGGATGCGCATGTTCAGTGTTGGCGCGGGTTCCAAGCGCCGGTGGCGGGCGAAGATAGAGACGGTAGCTTCGCGCCTTCTTATCCCAGCCGAACGTGCGCTCCACGCAGCCCCATTTTCATCATTCCCGGCCTACGGTCGCTTCGGACGCGGAGCGGCGCAATGCTGTTGCGAAGTGGCTGTTCGCACCGTTGCGCATCGTGTTCAAATTATGGTTCGTGAGCGTGTTTTTCTTCTCCATGGTGTTGCTGTACATCCCGTTCAAGTTCATGCTGCGACGGCCTTCGGGTTATCCCTCCGCGTTCCGGCTGATGCGGCGTTGGGGCTCCTTCCTCAATTATGCGCTGCTGGTTCCGCTGAAGGTGGAGCGGCACGGCGAACTGCCGCCGCCCCCTTATGTGATCTGCGTGAACCACAGCAGTTACCTGGACATCATCCACACGTTCAACCTCGTGCCGGACTACTTCCTTTTCATGGGGAAATACGAGCTGTTGAAATGGCCGTTGTTCCGCATTTTCTTCAAGGACATGCACATCGCGGTAAACCGGGGCAGCCGCACGGAGGCCGCGCGGGCGTTGATGAAAGCGGCCAACGCCATCGACCGCGGCATCAGTGTAAGCCTGTTCCCGGAGGGGACCATACCTGCCACGGCGCCGCGCATGAAGCTATTCAAGGACGGAGCTTTCAAGCTGGCGATCGATAAGCAGGTGCCCGTGGTGCCGATCACCTTCGTGGACAATTGGCGCTTGTTCGGCGACCCGGAAAAGCTGCTGAGCCGCGGCAGGCCCGGCATTGCGCGGGCCGTGGTACACGCCGCCATTCCCACCACGGGCATGGGCTCGGCGGAAGTTGATACCTTGTGCCGCCGCGTGTTCGACACCATAGAGGCACCGCTGCGCGCTGACACGGAAAAATTGAAATGAAGTTGGACGCTGCCACCTTGGACCGCATCGCCGAACTCGCGCGTTTGGACCCCGGCACCGCCGAGGAGCGTGCCGTTCTGCTCACTGACATGCAGCGTGTGCTTGATTTTGTGGAAGCACTGAACGGCGTGGACACCAAGGGCGTGGAACCGCTCATTTTCATGGGCGAGGAGCGCGACGTGCTGCGTGAAGACGTTGCCCAGCCCGGCCTGCCGCGCGAGGAAGTGCTGAAGAACGCCCCCACGGCGGACAGCGATTACTTCAAAGTACCGCGCGTAGTGGGCAAGGGTTGAAGCACCGGTTCGAGTTCCGGTAGTGCATCCTCACCCCAAACGGCGCGCTTCCGTGTGCCAAGTTCGCGCCAGCCGTAGAACAGGATCAACAGCGCTGAGCCGATGCAGTTGGCTAAAACGAAACCATTGATGTAGATCGGGTTCAGGCCTCCGTCCGCCGGGAACACCGGCACGATGAAGAAGGCGCAGTTGCTCACGATCTGTGCGATCATCAGGATGGTGCCGCTGCGGGTCATGTTGAAGATCCAGCCCAGCAAAATGGTGAGCGAGAACATGCTGGCCATGAATACGGGGATGGGGAATCCGTCCGGAACGCCCTCGCCCAACAACAGCATGGGCAAGTACCAAAGGCCCCATGAAACGCCGACTAAAGCACAAGAAGCCAAGGCGGAAAAGCGGCCTTGCAGGCGCGTAACGGAGAATTTCATCCAAGCGGTCTCCTCCACGAAGGCAATTCCCACGATAAATGCGAAATTGTGCATGAGGTTGATCGCGGCCTGGTTCGTTCCGCCGAAGAAATCCTCAATGACCCATCCGGGCCAAGGCGCAAGGCCCAGCAAAGTGATCACGATGATTCCTGCGTAGAAATAGAGAAATTTCCACGAGAATGCAAGCGCATAAAACTGCACGGGCGCTTTCCATTTGAAGTAAGAACCGAACAGCGTCCGCAGCCCGCCCATGCCCTCCAAGTAGAAGGAAATGAGGATGGCGAATCCCAGCGGACCGAACACCCGGAAACGGAACACCATGTGTGCCAGCGCATCATCTTCCATATGCAAGCCGCCTCTGAGCCGGTAGGACATGAAGGCCACCACTAGGAACTGGTAACCCAACGTCAATACGGTGAACGTGAGCACAGGGAATCGGGTGACAAAAGCGCGCATGGGCCGTAGGAAGTGGCGCAATGTTAATGGTAAAACAGGGTGCCCGTCAATACGCCTGTTGATGTGCTGTGGACTTGCGGCACTGGGCCAATTACCTTCGTCGCGGGTTTGACCCACGAAAACAAAAGCCGATATGTACGGAAAACTCAAAGCACACCTGCAAACCGAACTCGCCGCCATTGAAGAAGCCGGGCTTTACAAGCGTGAGCGCATCATCACTAGCGAGCAAGGCGCGGAGATCACGGTAAATGGCAAGCGGGTGCTGAATTTCTGTGCCAACAACTACCTTGGCCTCAGCTCGGACCCGGCAGTGTTAAAGGCCGCCCACGACACGCTGGATTCACACGGCTACGGCATGAGCAGCGTGCGCTTCATCTGCGGCACGCAGGACATCCACAAGGAGTTGGAGGAAAAATTATCCAAGTTCCATTCCACCGACGACACCATTTTGTACGCAGCATGCTTCGATGCCAACGGCGGCGTGTTCGAGCCGTTGCTCGGGCAAGAAGATGCCATCATCAGCGACTCCCTCAACCACGCCAGCATCATCGACGGTGTGCGCCTGTGCAAGGCCATGCGGTACCGCTACGCCAACAACGACATGGCCGATCTGGAGGTGCAGCTGAAAATGGCCAGGGCCGATGGTGCCAAAAACATCATCATCGTAACGGACGGCGTGTTCAGCATGGACGGTATCATCGCCGACCTCAAAGGCGTATGCGATCTCGCGGATAAATACGAAGCGCTGGTGATGGTGGACGAGTGCCACGCGGCCGGCTTCATCGGCAAAACCGGGCGTGGCAGCGTGGAGCATTGCGGCGTAACCGGCCGGGTGGACATCATAACCGGCACGCTGGGCAAGGCGCTTGGCGGGGCCATGGGCGGCTACACAACAGGCCGCAAGGAGATCATCGACATCCTGCGCCAGCGCTCGCGTCCTTACCTCTTCAGCAATTCGCTGGCACCGGCCATCGTGGGTGCCAGCATCAAAGTGATCGACCTGCTGAGCGCCTCCACAACCTTGCGCGACAAACTGGAAAAGAACGTGGACCGTTTCCGCACCGGCATAGAAAAGCTCGGCTTCAAAACGCGCGGCTCCGGCGCGGCCATCGTCCCGGTAATGCTGGGCGATGCCAAGGTCAGCCAAGTAATGGCGGACAAACTACTGGCCGAAGGCATCTACGCCATCGGCTTCTTCTTCCCCGTGGTGCCGAAAGACACCGCCCGCATCCGCGTGCAGCTGAGCGCTGCTCATACCGAGGCCCACATCGACAAGGCCTTGGCGGCATTTGCGAAGGTGGGGAAGGAGATGGGAGTGATCTGAGGGAAGGGATCCCTTTGCGAGGCACAATTGGGCAATTTCATTGATCTCGCACCTTCATCGTCTTCACTCCTTCACAAAACACTACCTGAATTATGCGTGCCGAAATACCAGCGGTTGCAGCATTTAGGATGTTAGGGCTGGTGTGCGGGTTCGCTTGGATAAGGGACTGAACGAACAAGGCCGCCCCAAGATTTGGAACGGCCCTGCTGTTTTAAGTGAATTGCTTAGCGCACGATGATGCGTTGTTCACTGCGCACGTTCTCCGCAGTGAATTGCAGGAAATAGGTGCCTGCATCCAAGAGATTCGACAAGAGCAAACGCACTTGTTGACCATCGCCGATCTGTTGGCTTTCAGCGTATAAATTCCGCCCGGCCATATCAATTACCTTGATATCGACGCGGGTGGCTTCACCGCCGTACTGAATGGTGAGGTCCCCATTGGAAGGGTTCGGGAAAACGCTCCAAGAAGTTGCGACTCCTTGTTGCACTGAGATGGCAAGTGGCGTGCAGGAAACTTGATTCTCGTAGGCACCACGGTCGCGTACCAAATTGAAGACAGCAAGGTCCCGTTGATCATTCGCGAGCAAGGAAGGGTCCCCGGAATCTAGGGCGATGCTTCCGCAAACCAGCGCTATCGTTGCCGTGCTGCCGCCGTTGTTGGTCAAAGGCTGCAAGCCGGGATCAAAACCCACGATGTTGTTATTCGTGCCGTCCTCGATGCCCATTGCACCGTTCCCATTCTCCAGAATGGTGAAGGTGGCCGTGTCGAAGCTGCCGTTGAGGTCAGGTCCGGCCGTCGCTGTGTTGTCCGCGATGATCATGCTGTTACTGCTGATCGTCCCCCCTGATCCGTTCACACCACCACCGGTCGTGGCCGTGTTGTTGGCTATGGTACTTGAAAGCAACGTGAGCGCTCCACCTTCCGTTTGCAGACCACCACCGTTGGTGGCGGAGTTCCCGGAAATGGTGCTGTAACGCAGATCCAACGTTCCCGCACCGCCTCCTTGAAGGAAAAGGCCACCGCCGTCGGTCGCGGTATTATTGCTCACCGTGCTTCGTGTTACTGTCATTGCACCGGTACTTGCTGCCCAAAGACCGCCTCCTTCATTGGCAGCGGCATTTCCATCAACGGTGGAAATTGCCAACGAGAAGCTTCCAGCTCCGGTGACATGCACTGCACCGCCACTGCCTGGGGCCACAGCTGTCAGGATCCCGGCAGCGGATGCATCGTTCCCAATGAACATGGAATTGGATACCGCAACGGAGCCGGCCAACGTTTCGATGGCACCGCCGGCACGAATGCATTCATTCTGTTCGAATGAAACGCTATCGATGGTGACCGTGCCTCCGTTGTTGAAGAGGCCGCCACCACTTCCGGCATCGCCGTTGGCCAAGTTATTGCGAACTACTACGCCATTCTGCACCAGAAGTATTCCTCCATTGTTGAAGATGCCACCGCCGCCATCATCCGCGGCGGGTCCGCTTGCGGTGTTACCATCGATGAGCGTCCCGTCGATGGTCATTGTCCCGGTATTGTTCCAAAGGCCACCGCCTTCACGGGCTGCATTATTGCCGCTAACGGTGCCGCCATTTATGGCAACGTCACCCGCACCACTTATGTGCAGGCCACCACCGTTTCCGGGTGCGCTACCGGCACTGTTGTTAACAAGGTCCGTACCGCTCAACGAAGTGAGTGATCCAGCGTTGGAGTTGACCTCAATACCACCACCGGCGCGCATGGCCGTGTTGCCACTGACCACGCTATTGAGCATATTGAGCGTTGCGGTGGTATCGACCAGGATCCCCCGCCACTACCTGCAGCACCGGTCGCCGTGTTGTTGATGATCGCTGCATTGTTCTGTACGATGACCGTTCCGGAGAAGCAGAAGATCCCACCACCGCCTTGATCGGCCAAGGCCCCGGCAGCAGTGTTCCCATCGATCGTAGTTCCGTCCACGATCATCGTACCGGCACCGTTCCACAAACCACCGCCTTCCAGCGCGGCCACGTTGCCGCTTACTGATCCGCCGGTTATCAGGGCGTTACCATTCCCCGTAATGTGCATACCACCACCGTTGCCGGGAGATCCGCCCGTGGTGTTCTGGTCCAGCACCACACCTGTCAGTTCCGTGGTGGACCCCACCGCGTTCTGTTCAATCCCGCCACCGGCGCGCACCGAACTATTACCGCTGATCCGGGAATTATCCACGATCAGGGTTCCGCCGATATCATTGAGGATACCGCCACCGCTTCCGGCAGCTCCATCGGCCACATTGTCCTTCACCAAGGAATGGTTCCCTACGAAGAGGGTGCCACCATTGTTGAACAGTCCTCCGCCACCTTGATCCGCCGCGGCACCACTGGCCTTGTTCAGGCTGACAAACGTGGAGTCCAACGTCATCGTTCCGGAACCGTTCCATAGCCCCCCACCTTCTTGCAATGCCGTGTTCAAGCGGAAGAAGGCGCCAATGACATTCGTGGTGCCCGTGCCGCTCACATGCAATCCACCGCCATTAATGTTGGCCGTATTGTTGGAGACGAGACAATCGTCCATGTTCACGATGCCATTGTTGTTCTCTATGCCACCACCCGCACGTGCACACATGTTCCCTTGGACCTTGGTCCCGGTTATTGTCACCGTTCCACCCACCGTCATTACGCCACCCCCGTTCCCGAGGTTGGTCGCAGCGATGTTGTCGGCGATCGTGGTGTTCAGGATGTTCGTAGTCCCGCCGTTGTCGAACACGCCACCACCTCCTTGGTCATTGTTCGGGTTGTTCTCTGCGTTCGCGGAATTGCCGTTGATGGTCGTTCCATCAATGGTCATAGTGCCGGTGTTGTTCCAAAGACCACCACCTTCTTGCAGCGCGGTATTTGTGCGGAAAAAGCCGCCGATGACATTCGTGGTGCCCGCACCGCTCACGTGCAATCCACCACCATTGATGTTGGCCGCATTCTTGGAAATAAGGCAATTGGTGATCGTTACGGTGCCATTATTGTTCTCGATGCCACCACCTGCGCGAGCACACTGGTTGACTTTCACCTTAGTGCCGGTGAGCGTTACCGTTCCACCCACCGTCATTACGCCCCCTCCATTGCCGAGGTTGTTAGCTGCCGTATTGTTGGCTATCGTAGCGTTCAGGATGTTCGTGATACCACCGTTGTCGAACACGCCACCGCCGCCTTGGTCGTTGCCGAGGTTGTTGCCTGCGATCGCAACGTTGTCTTTGATGATCGTTCCTTCGATGGTCATGGTACCGATGTTGTTCCAAAGGCCACCACCTTCTTGCAGAGCCGTATTCATGCGGAATGATCCACCATTAATGACCGTGGTGCCCGTGCCGCTCACGTGCAGCCCCCCGCCGTTAATGTCGGCCGTATTACCGGAGACATCACAGTTGTTCACCGTGACCGTTCCGTTGTTGTTCTCCATGCCACCACCTGCGCGAGCGCACAAGTTCCCTTCCACCCGGGTCCCTGTGATGGCAACCGTTCCACCCACGGTCATTACGGCTCCTCCATTCCCTAGATTGGTCACAGCCATGTTGTTGGTGATAGTGGCGTCCATTATGTTCGTGGTACCACCGTTATCGAACACCCCTCCGCCGCCTTGGTCATTGCCGAGGTTGTTCGCGGCATTCGCGCTATTCCCATTGATCAGCGTGCCGTCAATGTTCATCGTGCCGGTGCTGTTCCAAAGACCGCCGCCTTCTTGGTCTGCTGTATTACCACTTACAGTACCACCGGTGATGGAAGCGCCGCTAGCGCCCGTAATGTGCATGCCCCCACCATTACCGGGGTTGGGTCCCGCCATGTTCATGTCCAACAATAGGTTGAAAAGGGTCGCGTTCGAACCCGTGCCGTTCTGTTCGATACCACCACCAGCGCGCAGGGCAACGTTCCCAGAGATCAGGCTGTTCGATACGGTCATCAATCCATCCGTGGAATTGAGAATTCCACCTCCACTGCCTGCCGCTCCAGTTGCAGCATTGCCGGAAATGACGGTTCCATAATTGATGGTCAACATGCCTGCTTCATTGTAGACCCCCCCCCCACCATTGGTAGCCAAGGCACCGTTCGCGGTATTTCCAGCAATTAAGGATGACATGACCTCTAGGGACCCACCCGTGGTGTAAACACCTCCGCCACTTTGCAACGCCGTGTTATTCGCAATGGCGCAGTCGACCAACCTGAGATGCGAACCTGACGAATGGATCGCGCCTCCATCATCGGCCTGTCCCAGGGTCATTTTCACACCGTTGATCTCCACCTCTCCCGCATTGGAGACGGTGAATATCCGGCTGCCATTTGCACCGCTGATGATCGTATGGGTGGTGTCGTTCCCGTTGATCGTCAATGAAAGATCGATCATTATCGGACCTGTTTGGAGAACGATGGGTATTCCGTCAGTGTTGGAGGCGAAAATGATCACGTCGCCAGTTCCTGCGGCGGACACCGCGTCGCGTAGGGAACCCGGTCCGGTATCATTAGCGTTTGTCACCGTGATCGTGGCCCCAGAGGAGCTCATTGAACCCAAAGCAAGGGTCGCAGCGATCAGTGATTTTTTAAGAGTCGTTGCTATTCTCATGTGTCCGGGTTTTATGATAGGTTCAGTAATTATCTATCCTAGATACGGGGCCGATGTCGTTTCGGATGGTTGATGTTGGGATTTCCCGCATATCAACTTCAAAGACGGGGTCCCACCCCTTGAGTTTTCCTTCCTCGAGATGAAATCCAGATAAGAGGGATCTTCAAGAATCGCGGGACCGCTGGTGTTCTTGTGCGCCCCGCACCGAAGTAGGTCCGAATGCACTTGCTTCTAGGTTTCCATTTCCCCTACCTTGCCCGCCGCCAGCGGTGCTGGTGTGCTCAATACCTTGTTTGATCCACCGTTCAAACACCATGTGCAAGCCATGAAATTGGGCACATTACGCGACCTACTGCGTGCTGAGCAGTGGGTAAAAAACGGCTTTCTGGTACTACCTGCCTTCTTCGCGGGAAACATTTTAGCGCCAGGCGTGTTACCACAGGTTTTGCTGGGCATGGTGGCATTTTCCTTGGTGGCCTCTTCCATCTACATCGTGAACGACCTGCGCGATGCCCCTGCCGACCGGCTGCACCCGCGCAAATGCAAGCGGCCCATCGCAGCGGGTTTAGTGAAGCCTTCATTCGCTATTGCCGTGGCCTGCGTGCTTGCCGCGATCGGTCTGGGCAGCGCTTTTTTGCTGAATACGGAATTCGGCCTGATCGCCTTGGGCTACGGCTTAATGAACCTGGCCTACAGCCTTTACTTGAAGCGCTGGGCCATTCTTGACGTCATGATCATCGCCTTGGGCTTCATCCTGCGCATCCATGGCGGCGGTGCCTTGGCGGAGGTGCCCATCAGCATGTGGCTGGAGATCCTCACCTTTTTGCTCGCGCTGTTCATCGCCTTCGGCAAGCGCCGCGACGAGGTGCTTGTTTCCAATAGCTCCGGCAACGACGCGCGGCGCAGCATTCAAGGCTACAACTTGGAAATGGTGAACACCAGCATGGCGTTGATCGCATCGGTTACGCTGGTTGCCTACCTCATGTACACGGTAAGCCCCGAAGTGATGGACCGCATCGGCAACACGCACGTATACTACACCGCCTTCTTTGTGCTGATGGGCATGCTGCGCTACCTGCAGTTGGCCCTGGTGAAGAATCGCACCGGCTCGCCCACGCGGCTCGTCTATGAGGATTGGCCGTTGCAAGCGATCATCGTCGGCTGGCTCATCACGTTCGCCCTCATTCTCTATGCGCGTTGAGCAAGGCCGCTTCAGCAACTGGGGCAATTATCCCGTCCGCACGGGCACCTCAATTTCTCCGGAAAGCGTGGTCGATGTGCAGGCTGTAGTGGCTGAAGGGGCAGCGTTGACCCCGCGCGGAAACGGCCGCAGCTACGGCGATGCCTCCCTCGGCGGGCGCATGCTGGACGGACGCTCGTTGCCCGAGGTATTCACGTTGAACGCTGAAAAAGGCACCTTGACCTGTGGCGCTGGCATGATGCTGGACGAACTGTTGTTGCGCATCGTCCCCGAAGGTTTTTTCCTGCCCGTTTCGCCCGGCACGCGGCTCATTACCGTGGGCGGCGCCATCGCTGCGGACATCCACGGAAAGAACCACCACGTGGACGGCAGCATCTCCGCGCATATACTGGAAATGCACATCGTAACCGGCAACGGTGAAGAGGTGGTTTGTTCGCCGGAAGTACACGCCGAGCTTTTTTGGAACACCGTGGGCGGTATGGGCCTTACGGGCATGATCACGCAGGCCACCATCGCGTTGAAGCGCATCACCACGGCGTACATCCGGCAGCAAAGCATCAAGTGCAAAAACCTGTCGGAGCTCTTCCAGCGGTTTGAGGAAAATGCCGATGCCACCTACAGCGTAGCGTGGATCGATCTGTTGGCAACCGGCGACGCGCTTGGCCGCAGTTTGCTGTTGCTCGGCGAACATGAACCCATCGAAAGTCTGCCCGCGAAATACCGGAAAGCCCCGTTGCGCCTGCATGCTAAAGCCAAGTTGTTCGTTCCGTTCTTTTTCCCCGAATTCGCGTTGAGCAACCTTACCGTGCGCATCTTCAACATGCTTTTTTACGGCAAGCAATTCAGCAAAGTGAGTGAAAGTGTGGCGCATTACGGGCCGTACTTCCATCCGCTGGATGCCGTGCGCGATTGGAACAAAATTTATGGACGTCGCGGTTTTCTGCAATACCAAGTGGTGGTTCCGCTGGAAGGCGGCGAAGCCCGGATGCGCATCATCGTGGAGGAACTTTCCAATGCGGGCGTAGCGAGTTTTCTGGCGGTGCTGAAGCGTTTCGGTCCCGGAAATGAGAAGTCGCTGATGAGCTTTCCCATGGAAGGATTCACGTTGGCGCTGGACATTCCCCGGAGTGATGCCGTATTCGCCGTGCTGGACCGCATCGATGCCATGGTGGTGGAAGCGGGCGGACGCATCTATTTGGCCAAGGATGCTCGTATGTCTGCTGAAACACTACGCGCCACGTATCCCGGTTTAACGGCATTCCAACGCACCGTGGCGCACGAAGGCCGCGAACGCTTCACATCCGCGCTGGCCGAGCGCATCAGTCTACGAAACCACCGCATGGACAATCCCCGATTCGATCCCAAGACCGTGTTGATCTTGGGCGCCACCTCGGACATTGCCGCCGCCATGGCGGAACAGTTCGCAAGCGAAGGCAATGGGTTGATCCTCGCCGGTCGCGATATGAACAAGCTGCGCGAAATGGCGGAAAGGCTGGGACGCGCGCACGGCACCGCATGCGTTCCGCAAGTATTCGATGCGTCGAAACCGGAAAGCCATCGCGTGTTCTACGAAAGTCTGGACCCACGGCCGGGCATTGTGGTGTGTGCGTTCGGCGACCTGCCGGATCAGTTCAAAGCGCAGGAAGACCCGGCGTTAGCGTTGCAATCCATTCAAGTGAACTACACTGGTGCGGTGAGCATTTTGGAATACGCCGCCGCCGATCTGGAAGCGCGGAACGCGGGGCACATCATCGGTATTTCATCCGTTGCTGGCGACCGTGGCCGGGCCAGCAACTACGTGTACGGCAGCGCGAAGGCGGGCTTCACGGCCTACCTCAGCGGGCTGCGCCACCGGCTGTTCAAGTCCGGCGTTTCCGTGCTCACGGTGAAGCCCGGCTTCGTCCGCACCCGCATGACGGAAGGGTTGCCGTTGCCCGCACCGCTCACCGCCACGGCGGACCAGGCGGCCGCGGCGATCATCAAGGCCATGAAGAAAAAGCAGAACACTGTTTACGTGCTGGGCCGTTGGCGTCTGGTGATGTTCGTGGTGCGCAACCTGCCCGAGTTCATTTTTAAACGCAGCAAGTTGTGAGGACCCTCGCCCTCTTCGACCTGGACGGCACGTTGACGCATGGCGACACCATGCTCGCTTTCATCCGTTACCGGGCAGGGTCGTTGAAATATGCGTGGATCATGCTCCAGTCCGGCTTCTTGCATGTCTTGGGCCGCATCGGCCTGTTGCCGAAAGGCGCGGGGAAAAGGCGGTTGGTGCGCATGGCGTTCGCAGGTGCTTCCGTTGCTGAAGTAAGTCGCGAAGCCGAAAAATTTACGCAGGAAAAATTGCCCAGCATGTTCCGCGCAGGTGCGGTGGAGCGCGTGAAATGGCACATGGCGGAAGGCCATCAGACGTGCATCGTAACGGCATCCTGCGGGCCGTGGGTGCGACATTGGTGCGCGGCGCAAGGGCTGGAGCTCATCGCCACCGGCATGGAGGAAAAGGCGGGCATTTACACCGGCGAACTTTCAACGCCCAACTGCAAAGGCGAAGAGAAAGTGCACCGCTTGAAGGAAACGTTCGACCTGCGCGAATATGCGAGCATCCATGCGTATGGCGATACGCCAAGCGACCGGCCCATGTTGGCCTTGGCCACGGACCCGTACTACAAGCCGTTCAACGTACAGCTGAGCGATGCTGATGAAGACCGGGACGTTGATGGTGCGAACAGCGCGCAACCCTTGCCGGCATGGGGTTTCAAAGCATTTGCCGGGTTGGCGTTGGCATTGGCGGCAGTGGGTGCCTTGCTCGTTCATCAAGCCTTCAAACCCATCACCGAAGCCGTTGCAAAAGGGGAATTCACGCGGGTGCGGGAAGCCTTTCCACGTCACGGGGACTGGCCGGACGACATTCGCTTTTTACCGGGGCACCGCGTGAAGCTGGAGGATTCCGACGGCACCGTGCGCTATGAAGGTCCCTGGCAATGGGTTGAAACGGAAACATCCCTTCGGCTCGATGATCCCGCTTGGGACCGGCGTGTATTGTGGGTGCCCGGTTGGGGCGGGCCCGTGTTGAAAGTTGCATCACCGGAGGGGAAGGACCTCTTCCAAACGGTAACGTTCAAGCCCTTGGAATGAGCAACGCAAAAGCCACATTATGGGAACGGATGCGCGCGCGGTGGACCACCGAAGGTGCCATCGCCGTGCTGATGCTGCTGTTCATGCTGGTGTTGGCGCTGTTGCCCGCACTGCAAGCTGTTCGTGGATTGCAGTTCGGCCCGGCCATGGATTTTTACCGCGATGGATCATTCGTACACAGCATTTTGGACGGCCGCTTCGGGCAGGACCCGCAGTTCAAGGGCGAGCATTTGTGGTACACGCCGCTCATCTTCGGGCTGGAAGCGTTGTTGGTGAAGATCACGGGCATGCCGGTGGAAATGTTGCTGGTGCAAGCTGGGCCGTGGTTGAATTTGTTGGCACCGATCTGCTTCTTCATCATGGCCTGGTATTTCCGCGGACCCGTGGCGGCGGTGGCGGCCACGGCGATCTACCTCTTCTTCCTCATTGGCGACGAGCCCGCTTGGGCCGTGCCTACCTACACGCCGTGGCTCATCCCGATCTCGTTCGTTCAGGCATTTTTTTACCTGGGGGTCATCGTGCTCCACCGATCCTTTCGGTCCGGCAAGCTCTTACCGGCATTGGGCATCGGTGCTTTGGCAGGCATCATTTTCCTTAGCCATGCGGCACCCGCCTTGATCCTGGTAGCCATGATCGCTCTGTTTACAGGGGTTCGCATGCTTGCCGCATTCCGATCCGGAAAACCGGCCCTGGCCTGGAAGCGGTTCGGCCTCAGTGCGGCATCGGGCATCATGTTCATCCTTTTCGCGATGCCGTTGTTGTGGTACATCATCGGCGTTTACGGCATGCGCATGGCCAACCGCGCACCGTTCCTGTTCACCTATGAACTGCTCACGTTGGTGCACCTGCGCTTATTTCTTTTCTACAACATCACGTGGGTCACCATTGCCGGGGTGGTGGGGCTGCTGCTTTTGGTACGTGAAGTGTTGGACCGTGGCGGGTTGCGTCGGAAGATCGAATTTTGGTGGTTCATGATCGCGTTGGTGCTGTTCGGCTACGCCTATTTCGTAAGTGTGATGGACACCAAGTTCGGTGTGCAGCTACCGGGAACGGCACCTTCGTTCCATTACTTCTACTACATGAAGGCCGCCATGGTGCTGCTCGCTGGCGCGGTGGTGGCGCGCATTGCGGGCCGCCTTCCCGTGCGCCCGACCCATGGCCGCGCGGTGGCCATGTTGTTCTGGGTGCTGCCCATCGCCGTGGTATATCCCGGCTATTCAGGCCGCATGGGCATTTACGGCATGCGAACGGCAAGCGTGGCCATCAGTGAGAACCAAGGGCTGGTCTACATGTTCAATGCCCTCCGGGAAAAGCTCGTTTGGGACGATGTGGTGCTGTGCAACGACGACCTCAGCGTATTCCCGCTAATGCCCAGCGCGCGCAAAGCCGTAGCCACCGTATGCACCATGGCCAACCCTTACGTGGACCTGACACCGCGCACCGCGGACCGCGATTCCATGATGGCGGGCCTACAGGTGGAACGCCCAGATGAAGAAGCCCTGTTGGACAAGTACGAAGTGACGCACTTGCTGGTCACCACAGCGGAAGAAGCGAAGCTGCCCTTGCGTGAAAAGTGGTTTCCCGTAGTAGTTTCCCGCAATGAAGGCTATGTCCTCTTCGCCCGTTGATCAGGGCAAAGGCCTGTCGTCGATCATTATCCGTAACATGGTCTGCGACCGCTGCAAGGCGGCGGTACGCGCGATCTTGGAGGACGTTTCGCTGCCCATACGCGGATTGGAATTGGGAGAGGTTGAACTGATGCGACCAGCAACCGAAGCTGAGCTCATTGCTCTTGGGGAAGCGTTGCGGTCCCAAGGTTTTGAACTGGTGCAAGGCCGCGAAGCGGTGACTATTGCACGGATCAAGGCGGCCATTGTCCAACTGGTACACCATGAAGGAGACCCCGCTACGAAAGTGAAAATGAGCGAACACCTCAGTGGGGCATTGCAAATGGACTTTTCAGGCCTTTCCGCCCTGTTCAGTGAAGTGGAGGGCGTTACCATTGAACACTACTTTCTGTTGCAGCGCATTGAGCGGGTAAAGGAGCTGGTGCGCTATGGCGAGCTCACCATCAGCGAGATCGCCTTTGCCGTTGGCTTCAGCAGCGCGGCACACCTGTCCGGGCAGTTCAAAAAACTCACGGGCATGTCGCCAACGGCCTTCCGCAAACTCGGTGGCCCTCGGACATCATTGGACCAAGTGGGTTGATCGCGGATCCTGCCGCTGTAAGCATTTGCCGGAATGATGTAATGCGAACGAGCCCAATGGCCTGTTGCTTTGTTGTCCGAAAGAGAGAATATGGAACATCAACATTCAAACACTGGTCATCTTCCACCAAGTCCATCCTCCGTCAAGGATCCCGTATGCGGCATGGCCGTGGACCCCGCAACGGCCAAGCACAGCAGCGACCACAACGGCAAGACGTTCTATTTCTGTTGCGGTGGATGTAAAACGAAGTTCGATGCCGATCCCGCGAAATACGTCGCTGCGCAGCAAGTGAAGGACCCGGTATGCGGCATGGATGTAGACCCCGCGACCGCCAAGCATCACAGCGAACATAAAGGCACGGAATTCCACTTCTGTTCCGCAGGATGCAAGACAAAGTTCGATGCCGATCCCGCGAAATACTTGAAGAAAACTATTCCCGCCTCTGGCGCGAGCGTCCACGCTCGTGCCAACGCCAACGTCATCTACACCTGTCCCATGCACCCGGAGATCCGTCAGGTGGGGCCTGGCAGTTGCCCCATCTGCGGCATGGCGCTGGAACCGGAAGTGTACAGCGCGGACACCGGTCCCAACGAAGAGCTGAACGACATGACGCGGCGCTTCTGGATCGGCGTGGCGCTCACCATTCCGGTGTTCCTGTTGGAAATGGGATCGCACATTTTCCCTGCGTTGCATAACATCATATCGCCGCAAGTTTCCGCGTGGATCCAGTTCGTGCTGGCCACTCCGGTGGTGCTTTGGGCCGGTTGGCCGTTGCTCCAGCGCGGCTGGGCATCCATGCGCACCGGCAATCTGAACATGTTCACGTTGATCGCCATGGGCGTGGGCGTGGCGTGGGTGTACAGCGTGATCGCGCTCTTCGCGCCGGGACTTTTCCCGGAAGCGTTCCATGTGGCCCACGGCGTGGTGGGCGTGTACTTCGAAGCGGCCGCCATGATCACCGTGCTGGTGCTGTTGGGCCAAGTACTGGAACTGCGGGCGCGTGAAAGCACTTCGGGCGCCATCAAGGCGTTGCTGGAACTGGCCCCAACCAGTGCAATGCGCATCAACGCCGATGGCACCGACGAAGAAGTAGCGTTGGAACACATTGGCGTGGGCGACCGCATGCGCGTGCGGCCCGGTGAAAAAATGCCCGTGGACGGCGAAGTGCTTGAAGGCCGTTCCGCCGTCGACGAGAGCATGATCACCGGCGAATCCATGCCGGTGACGCGTACGGTGGGCGACCCCGTGATCGGCGGCACGTTGAACAGCTCCGGGGCGTTGGTGGTGCGCGCCGCGAAAGTGGGCAGCGATACCGTGCTGGCGCGCATTGTGCAATTGGTGGGTAGTGCGCAGCGCAGCCGCGCGCCCATCCAACGGCTGGCGGATAAAGTGGCCGGTTGGTTCGTTCCGGTGGTGATCGGCATAGCGGCGCTCACCTTCATCGTTTGGATGTTCGTTGGGCCGGAACCACGATTCACCTACGCATTGGTGGCGGCTGTGAGCGTGCTCATCATCGCCTGCCCGTGTGCGTTGGGTTTGGCCACGCCGATGAGCATCATGGTGGGCGTGGGCAAAGGCGCGCAAATGGGCGTGCTCGTTCGCGATGCGGAAGCATTGGAGCGCATGGGGAAAGTGGACACCTTGGTGGTGGACAAGACAGGCACTCTCACGGAGGGCAAGCCGAGCGTCACCGGAGTTTTTCCCGCGAGCGGAATGACGGAAGATGAACTGTTGCGCATCGCAGCTTCCGTGGAACGCGCGTCGGAACATCCGTTGGCAAAAGCCATTGTCAACGCGGCGAAAGAGAAGAATTTGAAGCTCGCGGAAGTCTCCGATTTCGATTCGCCCACTGGCAAAGGCGTGGTCGGAACAGTGGAAGGCAAGAAGGTCGTGTTGGGTAACTCGGACTTTCTAATGGAGCAGGAAAATGGCATCGGCCTCGCCGGTTTCGCGCAGCAGGCGGATGCCGAACGACGCAAAGGAGCATCCGCGATCTTCGTAGGCATCGGCGGGCGCGTGGTGGGCCTGTTGGCCATCGCCGATGCGGTAAAGCCCACCACCAAAGCAGCGCTCGAAGCACTGCGGAAGGAAGGCATTCGCATTGTGATGCTTACCGGTGACGCGCAAGCCACCGCCGAGGCCGTCGCGCAAGAACTCGGCATCAGTGAAGTGGAAGCTGGCGTGTTACCGGAACGAAAAAGCGCCGTGGTGCAACGCCTTCAAAAGGAAGGCGGCACCGTGGCCATGGCCGGCGACGGTGTGAACGACGCGCCCGCACTGGCCAGCGCCGATGTAGGCATCGCAATGGGCCACGGCACCGACGTGGCCATGGAAAGCGCCGGCATCACCCTGGTGAAAGGCGACCTCAATGGCATCCTGCGGGCCCGCAAACTTTCGCAGGACGTGATGCGCAACATCAAGCAGAACCTCGTCTTCGCCTTCGCCTACAACGCGCTGGGCATCCCCATCGCGGCGGGCGTACTGTATCCGGTGTTCGGGTGGTTGCTCTCGCCGGTCATTGCGGCTGCGGCCATGAGCTTCAGCAGCGTTAGCGTGATCGCGAACAGTTTGAGGCTGCGTTCCACTTAGGTTTCGGTCCGCGCTTGCAGCGCGGATCCGGCGAAGTGCGCGCTTGCAGCGCAAGAAGGTCAGAACCAATGTAGGCGCTCGCGTGCCCGCCTACCGAAGGCACAGTCGCGATGGCCTGCCGTTTCAATTCGGATCCGACAACGCCGGGTTGTTGAGGAACTCCGTGTCGGTAAGGGCGAGCATGAACGCCACCAACGCGGCCCGTTGATCCGCATCCAAAGCCACTCCGCCGTTGAAGTATGGCGCCATGTGCTGCGAGATGTTCGGCGCATCGGCTTCCACGGAATCCAAATAGAAGGCTACCACCTGCTCCAATGTTTCATGGCGACCATCGTGCATGTAGGGCGCGGTTACGCCGATGTTGCGCAATGTGTTGGTCTTGAATTTGAACGCGTCCGGATGAAGGCCAGTCACTTCTTCCATTCCATGATCGTTCGCGCTGCCGCCGTCCGTACCGATGCTGGTCATCGTGTTGTCCGAAAAAAACGGGGCGGCATGGCAATCGTTGCAATGGGATTCACCGAAGAAGAGGTCCCTGCCAATTATTTCTTGCGGCGATAGTGCCGTGTTATCGCCGCCGTATTCGTAGCGGTCGAACCGCGAATTGAACGATATGAACGTGCGCTCGAACTGGGCGATGGCCTTCACCACGCGCATGCTGTCAACTCCTGGAGATCCAAAAGCATGTTCGAACAGCAATGGATAGTCCGGATGCGCGGCCAAGCGGCTTTCCACTTCCGGCCAGGTGTTTCGCATCTCGATCATGTTCGCCACGGGGCCCAGCGCTTGAGCTTCAAGGCTGGCAGCTCTACCGTCCCAAAAGAACTGCTGGTCCCAAGCCGGGTTGATCACGGCCATGGAATTCCGCCTGCCCGGCGAGCCGTCCGTGCCGAGCGAAACCGTGCGTGGGTCGGTAAATGCAAATTCCTGCTGGTGGCAGGTGGCACACGACATGGAGTAGTCATTCGACAACGCTTTCTCGTAAAAAAGCTTCCGGCCCAAAGCGATCCCTTCCACGGTCAATGGGTTGTCCTCGGGGATCGCCAAAACGTGCATGGGGGCAGTTGCCCATGATGGGAACACAAGCTGGTAAGGAGTCGGGCCGTTCCAAGCCTGCCCGGCGGGTTCTGCCAGATCATTGTCGCGCTGGCAGGAATACAGGCCGATCATGCTGGCACAAAGCGCTGATAAGACAAGGGTGCGTGTGTGCTTCATCCAAGACAAATATCGCTGAACCGCTCCAAGTGGCCGTTCTTAATATTGCGTATTCTTGGAATGACGGATATTTACCAAGGTCAGGTGCTTTCGGATACCACTGGCTTTCGGCTTGAACGATGCACTTCTAAGCCTGGGCCTACAAGGATCAAGGAATTTGCAACTCCGTACAGTTCGCTGGAACCGTATCTTGTAAGCGTAAAACATGTGGAAGTTGTCCTTCATCCGAAAGAGCAAGTTGACTGTGTTGCCGCTTGCGGCACTGCTGTTGTTCACAGCCTTTGCGCCGAAGCTATCGCGGATGACCTGCACTTTCAGTGGCCGCACTTCGGTCAGTTTGGGAGATGCCAAGGATTGCTGCCCGGCTTCGGATAAGTCCGCTTCGCAACTCTCAGCCAACTGTTGCGAGTTCACCAGTGTGCAGTCTGTGATCCCAACCTTCACCTTCGATAAAGTCGTAGCACCGGTCGCGCTGCATGACGTTATTATTCTCCGGGCCAGCGTGATTGAAGTGCCCCTTTCCGGTCCGAAACACGTCCCGTCAAAGAATACAGCCTTACCATCCGCATGGAAATCGTCCATCCTGCGGGCAAGGATGTAATGGGCATGACCGTCAACGGCAGCATCCCCGGCCCCACGTTGCGCTTCACCGAAGGCGACTCCGCCGTGATCCACGTTACCAACGCCATGGACATGGAAACCTCCGTGCATTGGCATGGACTGCTGTTGCCGAATTTCCAGGACGGCGTGCCCTACCTCACTACACCGCCGATCAAACCCGGTGAAACGTTCACCTACCACTTCCCTTTGATCCAGGCTGGCACGTACTGGTATCATTCGCACACCATGCTACAGGAGCAGAGCGGCGTGTATGGTTCCATCGTGATCGAACCCAAGAAACCCTCGCCGGACTACGACACCGACTTGGTGCTGGTGATCAGTGACTGGACGAACGAGAAACCGATGAGCGTGCTGAGGAACTTGCGTCGCGGCAACGAATGGTATGGCGTGAAGAAGGGCACTTCGACACCCTTGGCTAAGGTGATCGGTGAAGGCGCTTTCGGAGCGCAGCTCAATTTTTGGCGGCAACGGATGGAAGGAGCGGACCTCGCCGATGTCTACTACAATGCATTCCTGATCAACGGTGAGCAATCGCCCCGCTACCCTGAACTAAAACCCGGCGAACGGGTGCGGCTCCGAGTGATCAATGCGTCCGCTTCCTCCCAGTATTGGCTCACATTCGGTGGGCCACCGCCGATGCTCATCGCCGCCGATGGGCCGGACGTAGTGCCGGTGCCGCACGCCAAAACCTTCATCGCGATCGCGGAGACCTATGACTTCATCGTTACCATACCGCAAAGCGGCCAGATCGAATTGAAGGCTTCCGTACAGGACGGCTCCGGATCGGTATCCGCATTGCTGGGCAATGGTCCGGTGCTGGCAGCAGCCGCAGTACCCAAGCCGGACCAGGTTAAGCTGATGGAACAGATGGCGGGCATGAAGATGCGCATGGGCGCACCGGCCATGAAGTTCCATCCCGGGAACGAGGATGCCCAACGGATGAAGGACGCGTGGGGCATGAAGATGGACGGCATGGGGGCTATGGATCACGGCATGGACCATGGTTCCATGAATATGCATCACGGCATGGACATGAAGCCATCAACAACGCCGGTAGACAGTTCCCAAACACATGCGATGCCCGGCATGGTGATGCCCATGGACAGCAGCACGATGGATATGTCCGGCATGGATCACGCCATGCACGACAGCACCGGCACTGGCATGGACATGGATATGAACAAGGGCGACATGGCCGGTATGGATATGAACGCTGCCTACACCTATGACTATTTGCGGTCGCCTACGTCCACGGCATTTCCTGCGGACCTTCCCCGTCGGGACATCCTTTTGAACCTCACCGGCAACATGTGGCGCTACATCTGGAGCATGAACGGCGTACCGCTCTCGGAAGCGGACCTCATCCCCATCAAGAAAGGCGAGGTGGTGCGGCTCACGCTGAACAACCTCACCATGATGCACCACCCCATGCACCTGCACGGTCACTTCTTCCGGGTGCTCAATGCCAATGGCGACTATTCCCCGTTGAAGCACACGGTGAACGTGGCGCCCATGCAACAGGTCACCGTAGAGTTTGCCGCAGATGTGGAAGGCGATTGGTTCTTCCACTGCCATGTGTTGTACCACATGATGAGCGGCATGGCGCGCGTCTTCAGCCAAGAAGAGGAACGGGATCCGCGCATGGCCGGCTTCCCACGTTCCAAGCTGATCAAGGAAGGGGAACATCCCATCCAATGGGGCATGCTCGATGCCATGAGCGACCATGCCACGCTGCAATTGGTGTCCACCAACATCCGCAACAAGTTGATGTTGGTCGGCGAATACGGCTGGAACCAGCGCATGGAAGGCGAGCTCACCTACGAGCGCTACCTCTATGACTATCTCAGCGTGTTCGTGGGGGCCAACGCGGAGAACGAAGAGGGCGAAACGCTGGAGGACGCCAAATTGACCGGCATGGCGGGCATACGCTTCTTCACGCCTTACATGTTCAACTTGGACTTCCGGGTGGACAACCAGTTGAGGCCACGGATATCACTGGAAAGGGAGGTGATGGTGTTGCGCGGCCTGATCCTCTCAGGGAAAGTGGAATATCAGATCGATCCAGGCGTTGTGAACAACCTCGAGTTGCTGGGACCGGATGCCTTGGAACGCGGCTATGCCCAAGAATGGAAATGGAACGCGGGAGCGGAGTACTTGCTGTCGCGCAGCTTCTCTGTCAAAGCCGGGTATGACAACCGCTTCGGTGGCGGGGTGGGGTTATCATTGAAATTCTAGGGGTATGTCCGTGTGAACCGTGACCACACTTCGCATGTTCTTGGAATAAGGAACTCGTTCACCCATGAAAACAAACCCTTACACCAAACTCCTCGCGCTGCTCTGTGTCTCGTTCGTTATCATGTATGCCGCCATGTTCTTGAACGTGGCGGATAGCGCGCACATCCATCTTAGTCTTACCCGCGCTTACATGGCCGTAACAATGGTTTCACCCATGGCGGTCCTCATGCTTTTGGGCATGCCAAGCATGTATCCGGATAAGCGGCGCAACCGGATCGCCGGCGCCCTCGCCGTTATTGCCTTCTCCTGCTCTCTTTTCGCACTTCGTGCACAGGTAGCCATTAGCGACGTGCAGTACATGCGTGCTATGATTCCCCATCATTCCTCCGCGATAATGACAAGCAGCAACGCATCCCTTAAGGACCCGGAAGTTCGTGCACTGGCCGACAGCATTGTTGTCGCCCAAAAGCGGGAAATCGCACAAATGGAAGCCATGTTGGCCCGGATTTCCGCAGCGGACTAAACGTGCCGACCCATCCTTTTTCAGTTGAACAGAGACTCAAGCAGACAACCCAACATCGTAGTACAGAATACCCTCGATTCATCCTTCGTCGATCAACTCTCGCATCGGCAGGCGTGAGCTTGCCTGAAGTACCAGCCGATATGCTGAGTTGCGAACCACAACCCGCCTTCACGTGTTCCTTCCACGCAAAGCGAATTCCACGTTCGCATCATTCATCAAATTCGAACAAAACCAATGGCAACGAAAAGGATCAGCGCAGCGATGGAAAAAGCCCTCAACACGCAAATGACGCAGGAAGCATGGCAGGCCCAAGTATACCTGAGTTACGCCGCTTGGGCGGAAGAAAACCACTACGCGGGTATCTCCGATTTCCTCTACAAGCATGCGCACGAGGAACGTGAGCACATGTTCAAGATCCTCAAGTTCATCATTAACCGTGGTGGAAAGGTGAAGGTGGACGCCATCAAGGCCGCGCCTGCCGACCCCAAGGATCTCGGTGATTGCCTAAAGAAACTCTTGGGCCATGAAGTGGACAATTCCAAGCTGATCGACCAGCTAACCGACCTCGCCCACAAGGAGAAGGACTGGGCCGCGCTGAACTTCGCGCAATGGTTCGTGAAGGAGCAAGTGGAGGAGGAGACGCTATTCGGCAACCTGCTGGACAAGTACGTGCTGGCCACCACGAAGAAGGAAGGCAATGCCAACTTGTATGAGTTTGATCGCGACGTGGCTAAGGCACCGCAGGAAACAGCGGTACCGCAGGAGGAAAAGTTTTGAGTTCTCAAAAGTCTTCACAAAGCAAGCGCTCGCGTGTCAGCCTACCTTCCTTAGGCACGGTGGCGAATATTTACTTTGGGAAATGTAAGAGGATAGTGTTACTCGCCGAATTGCAAACCTATCCCAATTCGAAAATCTAACCATCGGCCGAATCCAGCGTTTCGGCGTAATTCTGTACCAAATAACAATGGGAAACGCTCATGCCGACCAATGCCGTAATACTGAATTAGTATCCGCGGTATTGCCGTCTTAAAGAAACCGCTGTGTCTTGAAGAAAATCGATAAAGCAAATTGTCAGTACCGTCTATTGCTATAGCTTTACCCTTTGAACCTACTTCTTTTGCAAAATTAACTCCAACCATAAACGACCAATTTTTGAAGCGATAATCTGCCATAATTGGTAGATTGAGCTCAAAAACATGGTCAATTATCTTCTTATACCTCAATCCATTAGGGGCTGGAAAGATTGGAGGATAAACCTGTAATGTGTCATCTGAGAAAACAAATTTTTCGGTACGATCGACGTACTCCATACCCACTGATACGTAGTAGGATTTCCAGACACGTTTTTCAAAAAGGAAACCCGCTGCGGGCGAAAACGAATTATGGACAAAGCTCCTCACTCTGGTGAAATCCAAATCTCTTAAGGGCAGGTTTGGAATATTTGGATTATATGCAACATACCTATCACCGATAAAGACATTTGATATTAAGCAAAAATTACCATGGATAGTCCAATCGGGATAGGCTGAGTGCCTCACTTGGCTCAGGCTTGAAAAAGGCAGGCTCAACAAGAGAATCGAGGCCAATACGCATCTCATATAAATACAAATCACAGTCGAATTACCTTGGTTATAGATAATTTTTCCTTCCGCAGGGTCTTCGCTTCGAGACCCTGCGTCTGATGTTATGTAACGATGTGGCAGAAATCGGTTTGACCAGTGGATGGGCGGGCGTTTGCGGTCATTTTTCAGTGATGCTGTGGTAAAGATAGAGCAAGTTCGGGACTACGGGGTTCAGAAACGGGGACCCGGCGACGGATAGAGGTTTGGAGTAAATCTAAATAAAAGTTCATCCCCAGCTTTGCGGCCAGAAACCGCAACCATGGACCTCACCCAAATCTCCCACCCCGATGCCATGACGATCCTGGGCGAAGCCATTCCGTTGGGCACCAGCCGCCGGATGGACCTCGGCATCGCCAGCCTCTTCACCGATACGCCGGTGGAGGTGCCCATCATCATTGAGCGGTCGGCAATTCCCGGTCCCACGGTGTTGATCACCGCCGGGATCCATGGTGATGAGGTGAACGGTGTGGAAGTGGTGCGGCAGATCATTTCGCACGGGGTGAACAAACCGGCGAAGGGCAGCATCATTTGCATTCCGGTGGTCAACGTGTTCGGCTTCATTGGGCGGTCGCGCTATTTCCCTGATGGCCGCGACCTCAACCGCGCGTTTCCGGGCCTGAAGAACGGTTCCTTGGCGAGCCGCGTGGCGCACCGCTTCACCACCGAAGTGCTGCCGGCGGCGGACTTCTGCATGGATTTCCACACCGGTGGCGCGGAGCGGAACAATGCGGCCCAAGTGCGCATCGCAGCGGATGATGCGCAGCTGAAAGCGATCGCGGATGTTTTCCAGGCACCATTCACGTTGATCGAGCCGCAGATCGAAGGTTCGTACCGCAGCACGTGCCAAAAAATGGGCATCCCCATTCTGCTGAACGAAAGCGGCATGAGCCTGCGCTTGGACAAGGAAATGGCGCGCGAGGCGGTGGACGGCGCGATCCGCGTGCTGCACCACCTCGGCATGCTGGCACCGGGGATCCGCGTGCCAGTGCCAAGCCACAAAAACGTTTTGGTGGCGGACAACAAGTGGGTGCGTGCAGAACGGTCGGGCTTCCTGCACGTCAAAGTTGCGATGCACCAGTACGTGGAAGCAGGCGAAGTACTCTGCACCATCAGCGACCCGTACGGCTCCAAAAGCGATCCCATGACGGCGGCCCGCGCGGGCTACGTCATCAACATCAGCCGGGCGCCGATGGTTTACCAGGGTGATGCCATTTTCAACATGGCGGTGCAGGTGGAAGCATAGGGGCGGACACGGAAAAATCAGGCAACCCGAAGAAAAAGTTGCACCGTTGGTCGATTCATCGTAATATTGCGATCTAATAGCACCAATGGGACTCTCCAAGACAGCGGCATTCACGCAACGCGACAAGCGGGTGGCCCGCTATGCGAAGGCATTGGCGCATCCGGCGCGGGTGAGCATCCTGCGGCTGTTGGCCGGGAAACGCAGTTGCGTCTGCGGCGATATCGTGGATGAACTTCCACTGGCGCAAAGCACCGTTAGCCAGCACCTGAAGGAGCTGAAAGCTGCAGGGCTGATCCAGGGCACCATCAGCGGCACCAGCGTGTGCTATTGCATCGACCCGAAGGAATGGGCCTTGGCGCAACAGACCGTAATGGAACTGATGCAAAGCTTCCGTGAATTGGACCCCGGTTGTTGCTCCACTGAAGATCCCTGCTGCTCTTGATCCGAACCGAACTAAACAAATCCCCAACAAAATGGACACCGTGAAAACCGCCGAACAACTGAAGGAGAACGTCCGGAACACCTATGCCGAAATCGCATCGCAAAGCAAAGAGGCCAACGCCGCGAGCTGCTGCGGCGCGGGCGGATGCAGCACCGAGGTGTACAACATCATGAGCGAAGAATACGCCGGGCTGAAGGGCTACACGTCGGATGCGGACCTCGGCTTGGGCTGCGGCCTGCCAACGGAAACCGCCGGCATCAAGCCCGGCAACACCGTGCTGGACCTCGGCAGTGGTGCGGGCAACGACGCCTTCGTAGCCCGCGCGGCCACCGGCGCCGACGGCCGCGTGATCGGCGTGGACTTCACCCCGGAGATGATCGCCAAGGCGAAGGCAAATGCCGTGAAGCTCGGTTTTGCAAACGTGGAATTCCGCCAAGGCGACATTGAAGCGCTTCCGCTTTCCGCCGACATGGTGGACGTGGTGGTGAGCAACTGCGTGCTGAACCTGGTGCCGGACAAGAAAAAAGCGTTCGCGGAGATGCACCGCGTATTGCGCAAGGGCGGCCATTTCAGCGTGTCGGACATCGTATTGACGCGTGAGCTTCCCAATGAACTGCGCCAAGCCGCCGAGCTTTATGCGGGTTGCGTAACGGGTGCATCGCAGGAAGCGGACTACATGCGCATCATCGCCGAAGCCGGTTTCACCAACGTGAAAGTACTGAAGCGCAAAGCCATCACCATTCCCGGCGATATTCTCTCGCGCTACCTTTCCGACGAAGCTGTTGCGAATGTGAAGAAGGAAGGTTTGGGTGTGGAAAGCATCACCGTTTACGGCGAGAAAACCACGGAGACCAAATGCTGCGAACCGAATGCCACAAACACTGAAAAGGTAGTGATCGCCACCGGCGAGGACTGCGGCTGCGGAATTGGTAGTTCGTGCTGCTGAGGGTGGTCGGGGTAGGTTTCTTCCCGGTTCGCGAGGAGGCTTTGCGACGAAGCGATCTTTGATTCACATCGAATCATACCATCTCAATCAAAGATCGCTTCGTCGTTCCTCCTCGCGAAAAGGAATAATCAGGACCGGTTCCAGTTCTTTTCGCGGATTTGTTCCAATGTCATGTCGCGATCGATCCAAATGCCCCAGAATTCAGAGAGAGGTTCATTCTTGCGAGCAAGTTCACGCTCAATGAACTCCGATACCATGGAAGAAATGCTACGCTTCCGCAGGCGGCTGAGCGCATGTGCTGAGCGTTTCACTTCTTCTTCCACGGAAAGGGTGAGCTTGGTTTTCATAGCAGCGTACGCATAGACATGTCAAGTGTACGTATGATTACGGATTTGGCCAACAAGTACCACAGTGTTTCTCTTTAGTTAACGTTCCAGACTCACAACTGGTGATTAGTTGCTGGTGATTGATTTGACTCGCGACTCGCGACTCAAGACCCAAGACTCAAGACTCACGACTCACGACTCTTCTCCTTACTTCAATTCACCCAAGCTGATCCACAGCCACCATATACTTCGGATCTTCCACAATGTTCACGTCGATCACGTCGCCGGCATTCCGCAGCAGCGCTTTGCAATCGTTGCTCAAGTGGCGCAGGTGTACCTTCTTTCCAGCGGCACGGTAGCGTTCGGTGATGCGGTTCAGCGCCTCGATCGCGCTCATGTCCGCCACGCGGCTCTCGGCGAAGTCGATCACCACTTCGTCGGGGTCGTTCGGGATGTCGAATTTTTCGTTGAACGCTTGCACGCTTCCGAAGAAGAGCGGTCCGAAGATGGCGTAATGCTTCACGCCGGCCTCATCCACATGCTTGCGTGCACGGATGCGTTTCGCATTCTCCCAGGCAAACACCAACGCGGAGATCACAACGCCGACGAGCACCGCCACCGCGAGATTGTGGAAGAAGACCGTGATCGCCATTACCGCCAGCATCACAAAAACATCGTGGCGCGGCATGCGGCCGAAGGTGCGCAAACTGGTCCACTCAAAGGTGCCGATGGCCACCATGAACATTACGCCCACCAAGGCCGCCATGGGCAGGCGTTCGATCAACGGCGCACCGAACATTACGAACACCAAGAGCATCACCGATGCCGTGATGCCGCTGAGCCGCGCCCGCGCGCCGCTGCTGATGTTGATGAGGCTTTGGCCGATCATCGCGCAGCCGCCCATGCCGCTGAACAGTCCGCTGAGCATGTTCGCGGTGCCCTGCGCTACACATTCCTTATTCCCACGGCCCCGCGTTCCGGTGATCTCGTCGATCAGGTTCAGCGTAAGCAAGCTCTCGATCAAGCCCACTGCCGCAACGATCGCGGCATAGGGCAGGATGATCATCAGTGATTCCCAAGTGAACGGCACCAACGGAATGTGGAATGGCGGGAACGCGCCGCTGATGGGGGAGATGTCGCCCACCGAGCGGGTGTTCATGCCAAGGCCGATCACCAGCGCGGCCACCACTAAGATGGCCACCAAGGAAGCAGGCACCTTTCTTGTGAGTTTCGGGAAGCCCCAGATGATCGCCATGGTGAGCGCGGTAAGCCCGAGCATCGTCCACAATGCGGAGCCGCCGAGCCAAGCGCCATCGAAGGTTTTGAATTGCGCCAGTTGGGCCATGAAGATCACGATCGCCAAGCCGTTCACAAAGCCGTACATCACCGGCTGCGGCACCAAGCGGATAAATTTGCCAAGGCGGAACACGCCGGCGAGCACCTGCAGCAGCCCGGCCAAAACCACGGCGGCAAGCACATATTCCACGCCATACCGCGACGCCAGCGCCACGATCACCACCGCCACCGCGCCAGTTGCGCCGGAGATCATGCCGGGTCTGCCGCCGAGGATGCTTGTAACCAGGCCCATTACGAAAGCGGCGTACAAGCCTGTAAGCGGCGAAAGCCCGGCGATCAGCGCAAACGCAACCGCCTCGGGCACCAAGGCCAGTGCCACGGTAAGGCCCGAAAGCAGCTCCGTGCCGTAGTTCACTTGTTGCTGAAAGTCGAAAAGCCGGATGTAGGGACGCATGGTGGTGGTTGAAAAATGAATGCCGTCCCTGAAGAAAGAGGAAAGAACGCCAAAAAAGGACGGCGAAGGTAACGGCCTGCGAAAAGTGTGGGTAGAGGAGTTGGTTGGTCGTTTTTCACCACAGAGGCGCGGAGAACACAGAGGAATGCAGTCGGTGATTGGTTGATGGTGCCCCGATAGGTATCGGGGGGCGGTTGGACGCCCGGACTCACGACTGCCGACATTCGGACTCACGACTCACGACTCAAAGACTCTTCTCTGTGCCTCTGTGGTGAACCGCTGCATTTCTCCACTATCCACAACCCATTGTTGGTTTTCCGAAAGAAGCCCTTATCTTCGCGCCCCTAAGCCGGGTCTTGACCCCATAATACCCCCCATAACGTGGCATCCACGACTCACACCACATCCATGGCCAACGCGGCCACCACGCAGAAGGAATGGCTTCTGGTGGACGCTGAGAACGAAGTGATCGGCCGCGTGGCCAGCAAGATCGCCATGCTCGTTCGCGGCAAACACAAGCCCACCTTTACCGCCCACGTTGACACGGGCGATCATGTAGTGGTGATCAACGCCGAAAAGGTGCGCCTTACCGGCAACAAGATGGCCGATAAGGAATACCAGCGCTACAGCCTGCATCCCGGTGGGCAGGTGCGCGAGCCGGCTGAAAAGCTGATGGCCCGCAAGCCTTTCGCGCTGTTGGAGCACGCCGTTCGCGGCATGTTGCCCAAGACTCGCCTGGGTCGCGCACAGTTCAATAACCTTCACGTAGTGGTAGGCGCCGAGCACAAGCACGAAGCGCAAAAGCCCCGCAAGATCGACCTCAACACCATCAAGTGAGCATGGAACCCATCAACAGCCTCGGCCGCCGCAAAACTTCCGTTGCACGCGTAGTCCTCAGTGAGGGCAACGGCGCAGTAACCGTAAATGGCGTGGAAGGAAAGGAGTACTTCCCCATCACCACCCAGCAATTCAAATTGAAACAGGCCTTCATGCTCACCGGCACCGAAGGCAAGTACGACATTACCGTGAACGTTCGCGGTGGCGGCATCACCGGCCAAGTGGAAGCAGTGCGTTTAGGCATTGCCCGCGCGCTGGTCGCCGTAGACGAAACACTCAAGCCCGCATTGAAAGCGGAAGAACTGATGACGCGTAACCCCTGCGAAGTGGAGCGTAAGAAGTTCGGACGCAAGAAGGCGCGCAAGCGTTACCAGTTCAGCAAGCGTTAATATCCCACGCTTGCGGAGGACCCTGCCATGCGGGGTTCAGCATCCAATTCGAGCGGACTCGGGAAACCGGCTACCGCATTGAATGCCTGCAAAACGGGAAAAAGGAAAGTGAACCCAATAACAAGGAAAACGAATGGCACGCATTGATTTTGATACCCTCCTGCAAGCAGGAGTACACTTTGGCCACTTGCGCCGCAAGTGGAACCCCAACATGGCCCCCTACATCTTCGCGGAGAAGAAGGGCATCCACATCATCGACCTCAACAAAACGGCCGCCAAGCTGGAAGAGGCCACCAACGCCATGCGCCAAGTAGCGCGCAGCGGCAAAAAAGTGCTCTTCGTGGCCACCAAAAAGCAGGCGAAGGACATCGTGAGCGAAAAGGTGAAAGTTACCGGCATGCCTTACGTTACCGAGCGTTGGAGCGGCGGCATGCTCACCAACTTCGGCACCATCCGTCGGGCGGTGAAGAAGATGAGCAACATCGATCGCATGAAGACCGATGGCACCTTCGAGAACATGAGCAAGCGCGAGCGCCTGCAGGTGAGCCGCCAGCGCGAAAAACTGGAGAAGAACTTGGGCAGCATCGCCGACCTCACCCGTTTGCCCAGCGCATTGTTCATCGTGGACATCGTGAAGGAGCACATCGCTCTTGCAGAAGCCCGCAAGCTCGGCATCCCCACCTTCGCCATGGTGGACACGAACAGCGATCCCAGCCTCGTAGACTTTCCTATTCCCGCCAACGACGATGCCACCAAGAGCATTGAGCTGGTGGTGGACGCCATGATCGCCGCCCTGAACGAGGGTATGGAAGAGCGCAAGCAGGACAAAGACAAAGGCACCGCCACGCCGGACGAGGACACCGAAGAAGGCAGCGAAGAAGCCGCCGCCGCTGCCAAGCCTGCCCGCAAGCCCCGCAAAGCCGCAGTGGCAGCAGGAGCGGAGGAAGAAGCCGAAGCACCCGCCGAGGCTGAAGAGCCAAAAGCCGAGGGCGACGCCGCCACGGAAGCCTGAGGAACGGCCTTGAGCCGCTTCACAGGGAAACATTTTCAACACTACAAAAAGCATGAGCACGACCATGGCCATTACCGCCGCTGAAGTGAACAAGCTGCGCCAAATGACGGGCGCAGGAATGATGGATTGCAAAAAGGCCCTAATCGAGGCCAATGGCGACTTTGATACGGCCATCGACCTATTGCGCAAGAAGGGCCAGAAAGTGGCCGCCAACCGCGCCGACCGCGACGCCGCTGAAGGTCTGGTACTCGCCAGCATCACCGCCGACGCGAAGAAAGGTGTGCTGGTAAGCGTGAACTGCGAAACAGATTTCGTGGCCAAGAACTCCGACTTCGCAGCCATGGCCGAGGCCATCGCCGCCGTGGCCTTGAAGCACATGACCCCGGATGCCGCCACACTGAAGGCACTGCCTTTCGGTAACGGCCTCACCATCGCCGAAAAGCTCACCGAGCAAACCGGCGTTATCGGCGAAAAGATCGACGTGAACTACTGCCAGCCATTGGAGGCGGAGTACGTATACGCCTACAACCACCCGGGCAACCGCGTGGCGAGCTTAGTGGGCCTGAATAAGCCAGGCCATGAAGGCGTGGCTAAGGACGTGGCGATGCAAGTGGCTGCCATGGGCCCGATCGCATTGGACAAGAGCAGCACTCCCCAGAGCGTAATCGATAAGGAGCTGGAGATCGGCAAGGACCTCGCCATCCAAGAGGGCAAGGCCCCGGAAATGGCCGAGAAGATCGCCCAAGGCCGCCTGAACAAATTCTTCAAGGAAAGCACCTTGCTCGCTCAAGAGTTCATCAAAGACAACAAGATGAGCGTAGAGCAGTACGTGCAAAAGGCCGACAAAGACCTGAAGGTAACCGGCTTCAAGCGCCACGCGCTGGGAGCTTGATCATTTTACTGGATCACGGAAAGAGGGAGGCTACGGTCTCCCTTTTTTTGTGTTGCCTGAAGACAGACCTTCTTTGGCTCAGCATGAATGCCATAATCCGTACCTTTCGGTGCAGATGAAACCCCGAATTCCGGACCCCGTGAAAGCCGTCCTTTGGTCCTACGACATAACCAAGATCGACATAGAGGCCCAAAAGGAGCGCATCATTACCAATGTGCTCAACCTCGGCACACATGAGGCTTTGGTCTGGCTGTTCGCTACCTATCCGCGCGAGCAGATCGCTGCAGTGGTAGCGCACCCGCGGCCCGGCGAGTGGAACCGGAAGTCGTTGAACTACTGGGCGCTGGTCTTTGGGTTGGAACCACACTTATCCGATCGTTTTTCATGATCCACTGGTCGATCTTGGACACCGCCCGCCAGGAAGCCCTGCCCAAGCTGCGCTTTTGCAGGGAGCACGGATTTTACCTCGCAGGCGGAACAGCATTGGCACTTCAGTTCGGACATCGGGACAGCGTGGACTTCGACTTTTTCAAGCCTGCGCCTTTTTGATACGAAGCAGTTCCTCGATCTTTTGCAGCGGTCCTTTTCGGGGCAGGAAGTGGTGAAGGTCCAGGACGAACGCGATACGTTGACGGTGATGGTGGATGCAGCGATCAAGCTCAGTTTCATGTCCTATCCTTATCCGATGCTGCGCCCCTTGGTTGATGCCGGTCCTTTCGACATGGCTGATGCTGCCGACATCGGATGCATGAAGCTTTCGGCCATCACCGGGCGTGCTGCCATGAAGGACTATGTGGACCTGTACTTCATTCTACAACGCATTTCATTACCCGAACTTCTTGAGCTGTGTGCGCGCAAATTGCCTCGGTTGGACCGGGCCTTGATCTTGAAGTCCTTGGTCTTCTTCGACGACATAGCGCAAGAGCCGATCCTTTATACCGAAGCGGGCAGGCTGGACTTTGCGGAGGTCAAGCAATTCTTGCGAGACCAAGCCCGCACGGCTTTCTAACCCCATGTTCGTCCTTGGCCCTATTTTCGCGCCCCAATGAGCAACGCCAATCCCGCCCGCAAGTTCAAACGCATCCTATTAAAGCTCTCCGGCGAAAGCCTAATGGGCGACCAACCCTATGGCATCAGCAGTGAGCGCTTGAAAATTTATGCGGAGGAAATAGTTGCCGTATCGCGCAGCGGCGTGGAAGTGGCCATCGTGATCGGCGGCGGGAACATCTACAGAGGCATTCAGGCCGCGGCTAACGGCATCGACCGCGTGCAGGGCGACCACATGGGCATGCTCGCCACCATGATCAACAGCTTAGCGCTGCAGAGTGCGTTGGAAGCCGCCGGACAGAAGACACGGTTGCTCAGCGCGATCAAAATGGAGCAGATCGCGGAGCCGTTCATCCGTCGCCGGGCCGTTCGCCACCTGGAAAAAGGGCGTATTGTGATCTTCGGTGCAGGCACAGGCAATCCTTACTTCACCACGGACAGCGCCGCCAGCTTGCGCGCTATCGAGATCGAGGCCGACGTGATCCTCAAGGGCACCCGGGTGGACGGCATCTACACCGCCGATCCGGAAAAAGACCCCACGGCCACGCGTTACGACCGCATTTCCTTTGAAGAAGTTTATGCCAAGGGCCTTACCGTGATGGACATGACGGCCTTCACCTTGTGCCGCGAAAACAAGCTGCCCATTATCGTGTTCGACATGAACAAAAAGGGCAACCTCGGCAAGTTGATCAACGGCGAGGCGCTGGGGACTATCGTTGAGTTCTGAAGGTTTTTACCGCAACGACGCTAAGACGCAACGGATGCGCAACGCCTGATAGTTTCCACCGCGACGACGCAATAGACAACCAACGTCTCAGAGGGCCGTTGCATTTCGTGGCGTTCCCTTTGCGTCGTAGCGCCGTTGCGGTTGTCGTTACATTTTCTCAGCGTCTACGCGCCTCTGCGGTAAAATCAAGCAACACCGGTTACTTTTGCGCCTCTTTTCCTGAAAGAACATGAGCGATACAGCATCCCTGATAACCCAATGCGAAGACCTGGACCGCAAGGCCGTGGACCATTTGGACAATGAACTGGTGAAGATCCGTGCCGGCCGCGCTAACCCGGCCATGCTGGAAGGCATCCGCGTGGACTACTACGGCAGCGAAGTTCCGTTGAGCCAAGTGAGCAACATCAACACGCCGGACGCGCGCACAATTTTAATTCAACCTTGGGAGAAGAAGATGATCGACCCCATCGAAAAGGCGATCCAAGCAGCGAACCTCGGTTTCAACCCCAGCAACAACGGCGACAACATCATTATTCTGGTGCCCATGCTTACCGAAGAGCGCCGCAAGGACTTGGTACGCGCTGCAAAGGCCGAAGGCGAGCATGCCAAGGTGAGCATCCGCGGTGCGCGCCAAAAAGCGATGGAAGGCATCAAGAAATTGCAGAAGGACGGCTTGCCTGAAGATGCTGCTAAAGGCGCTGAAGCCGAAGTTGATAAGGTCACAGGCATCTGGAACAAGAAGGTGGAAGCTTTGATCGAGGCGAAGGAGAAGGATATTTTGAAGGTGTGATTTTTTTATCACGATTACCGATTTCCTGCGGTTTTTCGCATTTTGCTCTTCTACTTGGTTCCGCAAATTGCTGATTGCTAATTCCGACCATGTCCATCGACGGCGGAATCAGAAATTAGCAATTAGGAATCAGCGGATTCTCCACATGGTGGAAAGTTCAATGATTCATTCTTCGTTGTGGAGCGCTCCGTTAGGAATTAGAACCGATAGCTCACAACGCCCTTTAAGAAGAACGGCGTGCCCGGCGTGAAGTGAAGTTCGCTCACAGGCGCTGCTTCATTGAAAAGCCGGCTCTCGGTATCGAACTGCGCTTGGTTCCATTCGGTGTTCAACAGGTTTTCCACGCTGATGCCCACTTCAAGTTTTGTGAACCGGTAACTGGCACCGGCATCCACCAAGAAGTAGCCTTGTGCCACCACGCTGTTGTCCGCGTTCGCGGGCCGGTCGCCGATGTAACGGTAGCGCAAAGTGCCGTTCCAACCTTTGTCCTGCTTGTAGGAAATGCCACCAATGGTTGTGATCTCCGGTGCCAGCGGGATCCGGTTTTCACTGCTCGGCACATCCAGCACGCGGCCGTGCGCGTAGTTCACGTCGAGGTCGGCGAAGAGCTTATCGCTGATCTGATAACGCACGCCGAGGTCCGCGCCAAGTCGCTGTGTCGGGGTGTTGATCTCCGTGGTGCCACCATCGCCCACGTAGACGATCTCGCTTTCCAGATAAAGACCCCACAAAGCGGCATTCACAAGCACACGAGGTGCCACCTTAAAGGTTGAACCGAGGTCCACGCCGTAGGCGGCGGGCAGGTTGTTCTCCGATCCACTGATCACCACGGAACGTGCGTCATTGCTATGGAAACCGATGCCGGTGCGCAGATAGAGCTGCACGTTTTCCTTCGCTTGGTAATATAGGTTCAGCTTGGGACTGGTGCGGGAATCCACCTTGTTGCCGCTCAGGGAATCGTAGCGGTCCTCGGTGTAGTTGAAGTCGTAAACATCGTACCGCAAGCCCGCGTTAATGGACCAGCGCTTGCTGAGGTCCAGCGTGGCATCCATGTATGCGCTGGGGTTGATCTGGTCCAAGTGTCCGCTGCGCACCGTGTCGGTGATGACGCGCTCTTGCGCATGCAACAATTGGATGTAGCTCTGGTCGGCCCGGACGGCCGCACCGGCTGTCCAGCGCAACGGTTTGTCCCCGATCAACGCATGTTGCGTGTAGCTCCCGTTGTAGCCTACAATGTCGCGGTGATCGCGTTGATTGATCATGTCGCCATGCACGGGATCTTCCAGAAAGAAGGTGAAGTTGCTGAAGAGACTGAAGTCGTACTTCACGTAGTAAAGCTCGTTCTTCCATGAGGCTTCATTGCGCAGGCGTGTTACCAATGTGGCATTCACGTTCGTGCGTGAGGTGTTGCCGCCTTCATCGGAATCGATGGCACCAAAACGGTCGATGATGCCTTCTGCCACGGCGCGCTGCGGTACTTGGCCGCTGGCATTCCAGTTTGCTCCGAAGGTGCTGGCGGACACGGCCAAGTGCGTCCGGTCGCTGAGCAGCCCGCTGTACTTCAGAAAGATGTTGCTGCGGTTGAAATCCTGCTTGGCATCGAAGTAAGCATCCGTGTGCACGAACTCGCCCGCGACGTAGAGGTTTTCTGGACGCTTACTGAAGATGTGCTTGTCCTTGCCCAACAGGTCGATCATGGCCAAGCCGCGAAAGGTGTTGAACATGCCACCTTCCACTTTCACTTCGCTGTGTTCCAATTGATCACGCGTGTCCATTTCCACCGTACCCGCTGTACTGAAATCGCCGAAGCGCGTGGTGTACGGCCCTTTGAAAACGTGTATGCGTTCCACCGTTTCCGGAATTACGAAGTGGAGGTCCGCGTAGCCTTGGCCATGCGCGTGGCTCACCATGTTCACGGGCATGCCGTCCACGGTTACGTAGAGATCGGTGCCGTGGTCACAGTCGAAACCGCGGATGAAGATCTGCTCGGCCTTACCGCCGCCAGCATGCTGTGCAATGAAAAGACCTGGTACCATTTTCAGCAGGTCCTGTGCGGTTTGCACGGGGCGCAGGTCGCGGTCGATGGCGCTGATCATACTGGTTGTCGTACGGTCGTTCCCGGAGCTCACCCGCACTTCTTTCAAGTCGATCGCGCCAGCGTCCATCTGCAAGTCTGCCCGCGTATCCCCGCTCACAGTGAGGCGTTGTTCCTTCGGACCGAAGCCCAACGCCGCAACGCGCAACGTGTAATCACCTGATGCTATTCCGGAGAACCGGAAATTGCCATCGGCATCGCTCGTAGTGGCCTTATTGGTGCCCACAAGAATGATGCTGGCATCGGGTACCGGGCTATTTCCTTTTTCAGTGATCGACCCGCGCAAAGTGAAATTCTGCGCAAGTGCCAACAGTGAAATGCAGGAAGCGATGAAGAGGGAAGCGGTACGGAAGAGGAGAATTTTTTTCATGTGTCGTTTTCTTCAAGGCTGAAAGAAAAAGATGCGCTGTACCGTCCAGAAGCCTGCGACCAACGCGATGCAGACGGAAATGGGGATGACGATCCGCTTGCGATACCATACCCGTTCGCTGAACCAGCGCCCAAAGAGGAAATAGGCGATAAGGATCACGGTGATCTGGCCCAACTCCACACCCGCGTTGAACGTGACGAGCGTCGTTAAGAAATGCTTTTCAGGAAGGCCCAATTCCGCAAGCGCCCCGGCGAAACCAAGTCCGTGTACTAATCCGAAGAAGAACACGATAGCTATACGAGAAGGCTTGAGCTTCGGCCTTACGATGTTCTCAATGGCCACTGCGGCGATGCTCAATGCGATCAATGGTTCCACGATGCGTGGCGGCGGATGCACCACGCCGTACATGGCCAACCCCAAGGTTATGGAATGCGCCACGGTGAACGCCGAAGCCTGCCAAATGATGTCCTTCAGTTTCGGGCTTAGCAGGTAGAGGCTCAGGATGAACAGGATGTGGTCGAATCCATAAGGCAGGATGTGCGTGAAGCCGAGCCACAGGAAGTGCCATGCGGCCTCGCCCTTGCTCATCACATCGAACTCGTTCACGATGACGTGTGCGCCGGTATTTCCGGCGATCACAGCAGTGGCGATCACGCAGGCTATGGCCCGCGCAACGCATGCGGTCCGTGTTGCGGCTGGGCGCATCGGTCAAATGGCTTTGCGCGCTATGTCCGCAGTGGGTCCGGTCTGGTAGGGGTCGTCCTGCAGGGCCTGTGCCACAAGGTTCTTGCCCGTCGCATCGCCCATTTTCATGGCGATCAATCCTTGGATCATATGCAGTTCCGCGCTTTTCGAGCCGGTGCTGGCTGCGATCTTGGCGCTCGCTTCAGCCTTGGCCATGTCGCCTTTGGCGTAATACAGTTCGGCCATCAAACGGTTCACGTCGATGTTGGTGGGGCGGTGCGTAATTTCATGTTCACCGTTTGCGATGGCCAAGTCCAATTGATTGCGGAACTCGAATTGGAATTTCGCCATCTCCATGCCGATCTGGTGGTTGTGGCCCTCGGTTCCTTTCGCCATGCCCAAGAGCGCCATTTCCGCGCTGTCCACGGCGGCCTCGTATTGCTTGGTCATGCCTTGAGCTTTGTAGACGCGGGCCAGGTCTTGATGGAATCCGGCTTGGCCCATGATCGCTGTGGCTTTCTTCAGCATTGCCTCTGCAACGTCGTATTTGCCTTGTTTGCCCAATACACGGCCCAGTGCATCGTAGGCGTAGGCATAGTTGGCGCGTTGTGCCAAGGATTCGCGGTAGCAGGCTTCAGCACTTTTCAGGTCGCCGTTCCGCTCGTGTATGCCGCCGAGTTCAAGCAGGCACCAGCACGTTTCTTCCGTGCCCGGTACGCCGGCTTTCACGGCCATGCCCATTGCTTCGATCGCGCCGGGGATGTCGCCATGGATCTCACGCTGGTAGCTCACGCGGCTGTAGCTGCGCAGGTCCGGGCGCATGGAGACCATGATGTCGCATTGCTTCACGGCTTCGGCGTAGTTGCCCAATTCCGTATTCGCGTCCACCAGAATGCCGTGGTTGAAAGCGTTGCCGGGATCGAGCTTTACGGCTTCCGTACCGAGTTTCAATCCGTCGGCGAAGTTGTGTTGGTTAAGGCTGATCACGGCTTGCAGCGCATAGGCCTGCGCCTTGGTGGCGGTCTTCGCGGTTCCGTTGATCACCTTGTCGAGTATGGCGATGGCGGCATCATGGTCGGTGGTGTAGTGGCCGGTGATGCGGGCATCGGTGATGAACACTTCCGCCATGCGGAGCAGTGCATTTTCATCATCGGGTTTTTTCTTCAGGCGGATCTTGGCCTGGTCGTATGCGTCCAGCAACCGGTCGTATTCCGCCGGGTCGCCGAACTCGGCTGTCCTGCGGGGAAGCTCGGGAATTACGAGGGCTGCGGTGGCTTTGCTGTTAGCGGGTTGGTCCTGTGGGCTTGAACATGCGGCCCAGGAAAGGCAAATGACGAAGAGCGAGAGGGTGGCTGTCGTTCTCATGGTTTTGGGTTTTTGGTGAGGGTGAATAGGGACACGGTTTTGGAACGCTGGTCTCGATGATTTTTATGATTTTCGCTGATAAGAAAAGTTCGTCGACGATTTCAAGAACTGAGTTGGGTGAATGGTAGTTGGTGATAGGTGATCAGGCGGCTGCCGACCGACTGCCGACTGCAACTGCTTACTGCCACTGCCAACTGCAACTGTCTTTGGCTAATCGCTTTTCCGGGTTTCCCCGCGCACCGTCGACTCAGCGATGCGCGGGGTTTTCCGTTTTGTTATCAGTTCTTCACCAGCTTCAATGCGCCGATGGTCTTGCCTTCGGCTCCGATGGCCTTGGCGAAGTAGATGCCTTTGGCAAGGTTCGTGAGTTCAACGGTCAACGAGAGCTGTCCAGCCGGTCTTTCGCCATCGAAAGGAACCGCAACAACTTTACCGTCCACACCGCGGATCTCAACGCGCAGGTGCCCTGCTTCAGGCATGTTCAAGCGCAGCGTTGTGCGGGTATCGATCGGGTTCGGGAACGCGGTGATGTTGGCCTTGAGGGCTTCCACTTCCGATACGCCCACCGACATATCGCTGGGACCGAGCACGGCAGGTTGCGTGTAGTCCACAGCCAAACCGCCGCAAGGACCGGCACCACTGCGGGGCGCGGCCATGTAGGGGAACGAAGCACTGAAAGGAACGTCGTTTGCGTTAACGCCGGTGCTGTAGGAAAGCACACCCACCAGACCTGGAGTAACAGGGTCGGGGCTGCCGGCGATGTAGTCGTCGTACCACAGGCCAATAGCGGCCAATGCCACGCCGCTTACGGCTTGCAGCTCAATGCGGGTCACATCATCTTCGAGGCGGCGTCCGTTGGGGAAACCGTCCATGTTGGGGATGGATTGCAAGGATGCCGTTGCATTGTACATCGGATCGGTGAGGCCGGCAACCGCTGCGGCGATAAGACCATCGCTGCTGAATGCGGGATCATCGCGCTGGGTCACGGGAGTGGCCATGTTCAGGCGCAACATGTCCCCGCCATTGGGCAGGAAGTTGTTGATGAAGGGCTTACCGGCGGCAAGCGGATCACCGTTCTTGCCGGTGGCAAGTTGGTACGGACGCATGTTGGGCACGCCCGTATGGAAGATGGGCCAAATGTCTACTGAACGCGGGCTACCCGCAGCAGGAAGGAGCAAGGTGCCAAAGACGGCATCATCCAATGCGGTACCGGCCACGGCGGCGGAACCTTTCAACCCGTAGAGTCCGTCCTGGCCGTTACCGAAGTCGAAGCTCTGCAAACTGTTACGCTGAATGCGCAACGCGCTAAAGCTCGGAACCGCTCCACCAAACTGCGAATCGTCCATGTAGAGGGCGAGCTCGGGGTTGTAGAAGTAGTTGCCGAACGTGGCGATGTTGGCCAAGTCCTCGTAAGGCGTAAGGCTGTTCCACAGGTCCTTGCTGCCGATGGGCACAACGGCCTCGTTGGTGAGGGGCATTCCGAGACGGCTCACTTGCACCCATGCACCCGAGTAGTCCGTGGTTCCGTCGGTGTTCAAGGTGCGGATCTTCTTGCGGCTGGCACTGGCCCACACACCGATCACGTAATTCGCGTCCAGGATGTCGGCTGCCATGTTCACGCCCATGCCGTCTTTCTGCAAAGTGCTGATGGGCACTTTAATGGCGATGGTGCTCACGTTCAAGCAAGCAAGGCCATCTTTGGGCATGCCGCTCTGGCGGGGCAGATCGCCCAGGTCGAACACGCCGGCGAGGTCCACGAAGAACGGATCTTCCACCGTTCCGCAGAATACGGTTTCACCGGTTGAAGTGGAGTGGAACGCGTTGCTCATCAAGGTGGCATAGGTGCTGTTCAGGCCCACTACGGGATCCGAAATGCTGCGCGGCCCGATGTTCGGTGGCGGCACAATGCCTTCGGTCTTGATGTTCTGAAAGGTCTCTCCACCGTCGATACTGCGTTCCAGCGTGTAGGTGGTCTTCCCGTTTTCAAGTCCCAGACGTATGTCGAAGAACGTTGTGGGGTCTTGGTCCACGCGGCTAAACGTTACGCGGTAAATGATGTCATCGCCCGGGGTATCGATGTTGTTGTCGATGTGGATCTCGTAGCGGATATCCTGCCCGAAGGAGTAGTAGTTCGGCCCGCCTTGCGCAAATTGCATGGGGACGTAGTTGGCGATGAGCATCACCGAGTTGGGGTCGTCCGGGCACCGGAATGCGTAGACGTCCGTGTTGTCCGCGAGCGGGTCGTTGCTGATCAACGGTGCTTCACGGTGACTGCTGGCGGTGGCGGTTGTGGCGAATAGCAACGCACCGGCGGCCAGGCTTGTGAGGTTGAGTGTTTTCATGGTCGTGGTCGTTGTTTAAATGCTGGTACCCCTCCAAGGAGCGGCCACGTAAGGGAACGTGGTCTTGAAGGTGGCGTCGTTGGCCTCCACACCGGTGCTGTAATTCAGGTTGTTCAGCAGGAAGTTGGTCACCGGACTTTGCGCAGGGTTGCTGGCGTTGTAGTCGTCGAACCACAGACCGATCGCGGCCAATGCCACGCCGCCCACGGCTTGCAGCTCAATGCGCGTAACGTCATCTTCCAAGCGGCGTCCGTTGGGGAAACCGTCCATGTTGGGGATGAATTGCAGTGAAGCATCCGTGTTGTAAGCAGGGTCGGTAAGACCGGAAACGGCAGCGGCAATGATGCCTTCGCTGCTGAAAGCGGGGTCGTTGCGTTGCGTTACAGGCACGGCCATGTTCAGGCGCAGCATGTCACCACCGTTCGGCAGGAAGTTGTTGATGAAGGGCTTTCCTGCGGCGAGTGGATCACCGCCTTTGCCGGTGGCCAATTGGTACGGGCGCATGTTCGGCACGCCGGTATGGAAGATCGGCCACAGGTCCACTGAACGTGGGCTGGCGGCGGCGGGCAACAGGAGTGTACCGAAGACGGCATCGTCCAGTGCGGTACCGGCCACAGCAGCAGATCCTTTCAAGCCGAACAGGCCATCGTGGCCGTTGCCGAAGTCGAAGCCTTGCAGGCTGTTGCGCTGCACGCGAAGTGCGCTGAACGCGGGAACAGCGCCACCGAATTGCTCGTCATCCATGTAAAGGGCGAGCTCGGGGTTGTAGAAGTAGTTGCCGAAGGTGGCGATGTTGGCCAAGTCCTCGTAAGGCGTCAAACTGTTCCAGAGGTCTTTATTGCCACGGGCGATAACGGCCTCGTTGGTCAAAGGCATTCCGAGACGGCTCACTTGCACCCAAGCACCACTTTCGGTGTACGTACCGTTCATGGGGTCCAGCGTGCGCATGGCTTTGCGGCTCGCGCTCGCCCAAACACCGATCACGAAATCGGGGTCAAGGATGTTCGCTGCCATGGAAACGGGATGTCCGTCTTTCTGCAACATGGCGATCGGCACTTTGATGCAGATGCTGTGAACGTTAGTGCGCGCAAGTCCATCACGCGAGGTGCTGTTCTGGCGGGGCGCATCACCGAGGTCGAATATGCCGCCGAGGTCAACGAAGAACGGATCGTCTGCAGGACCGCAGTAGACCTGTTCGCCCGTGGAAGCGGTCATCAACGCGGAGTTGATCAACGCATCGTACGTAGTGCCGAGGCCCACGGTAGGGTCTTCAATGCTGCGTGGCCCGATGTTCGGCGGGGGCACGATACCGTTCGTGATCACCGTGGTCCAAGTAGCGCCGCCGTCGGTGCTCTTCTCCATGGTGTAGGCCGTGAGCAAATTCTGCAGGCCCAAACGGATGTTGAAGAACGTGGTAGGGTCCTCGTTGCTCTTGGTGAAGGTGAAGCGGTAGGTAACGTCGTCGCCCGGCGTGTCCGTGTTGTTGTCCACGTGGATCTCATACCGGATGCCCTCGCCGAAGCTGGCATAGTTCGGTCCGCCGTACGCCAATTGCGCAGGGATGTAGTTAGCGATGATGGTGATCATCGTCGGATCGTCCGGACTGCGGAAGCAGTACAGGTCCGTGTTATCGGCCAACGGGTCGTTGGCGATCAATGGTGCTTCGCGGTGGCTGCTTGCCCAAGCTTTCGGCCCGGAAAAAGCACCCGCCACAAAGCACGCACCGACCAAGAGGGTACGGTAATTCATCTGCAATTGGGTTTGGTTAACGCCGGGAAGAATTCCACGACTTGCAACCACTTACGCGGCCGACCGGGCAATTGGATCGCTGGGGAAGGAAATTCTTGGGCAACCGAATGCTCAAGGTCTCAGCCATACGGCGAAAAGCCGCAGTTTATCCTGTCTGCGAGGAACTACGAAGGCATTGATTGAAGCTTGAATCAAGGATCGCTTCCGGCTCGGGGGTCGGGACCGTTCCTCCTCGCGAAAAGGGAAGCGCGCGTCGGAGGTTCGCGGTATTCAATACCCGATACCCGGTACCAGAAACTCAAGATACGTCAAGCCCACACCGGAGTCCCCTCGCTGCAATTCCTGCACATCTCAATATCGCTCCGGCTTTTCAACAGCGTGGCGCGGAACGCGTTGTACGCATCACCGTTCCACACTTCGCGGAAACTCTGCTTGCTCAGATCGCCCAACACGTAATGCGCGTCCTTGTCGAAACAGCAAGGCACCACGCGGCCGTCCCAAGTGATCACGCAGCTGTTCCACATTTTCCAACAGTGGTCGTCCAATGCGTTCTTCACTTCCCAAACGCCGCTCGCGTTGCGTTTGTAGCGTGAATACTTGTCCTGTAATGGGATCAACGGATGGTCGTCCTTCGGTTCGTAGATCTGCGCGGTCTTCAGCCAAAGGTCATCCACACCGATGCGCTTGGCGAGTTTGCGCGCTTCCGGGATCTGGTGCTCGTTCGGCTTCACAACCAAAAACTGGAACACTACGTGCGGCGTGCTGCTCTTCAGCATTTTCTTCCACTTCACGATCCGCTCGGCACCTTCGATCACCTTGCTCAGCGTGCCTTCTTTCCGGTATGCGGAATACGTTTCTTGGTCGGTGCCATCAAGCGAGATGATGAGACGTGAAAGCCCGCTGCGCACGGTGGCCTCGGCCTTGGCGTCATCCAGAAAATGCGCGTTGGTGCTGGTGCTGGTGTAGAGGCCCTTCGCGCTGGCATATTTCACCATGTCCAAGAAGCCGGGGTTGATGAACGGCTCGCCTTGGAAATAAAACGTCAACGCCCAAAGGTCTTGGCTGAGCTCGTCGATCACCTTTTCAAAAAGGCCGTTCTTCAGGTTGCCAGTAGGCCGGGTGAAGGCGCGCAAACCGCTGGGACATTCGGGGCAACGCAGGTTGCATGCAGTGGTCGGCTCAATGCTTATACTGATCGGCAAGCCCTGTATCCGCGGCACCTTGGTGCGTTTCGCCTCGCGGAAACTGCTCCAGATGTTGTAGGCATTCCGCGCTCGCTGCGTGGTTAACGCACGGGACCACAGGCGGGCATCGCGGAGCTGGGGTAGCATGGGCCGCAAGGTACTGGCACAATGATCAGTTGTCCGTTGTTAGGTGTCCGGCTGCAAGCCGCCTACAGACCTTTGAGAACGAGAGCCGGAAAAAACAACCTCTTCACTGCAACGTGATAAAGAAGAAATACACGGCCATCCAAAGGGGCTGTATGTCCCGCGCATAGCCCATTGTTCTGCGGGAGCCGTCTTCCACTTTACCATCCTTATCAATGTATCCAATGATCTTGCGTGTTTTGTCCTTCACCGTCCAGGTATCACCGCCGCGCTTCACGTAGCCCATGGTGGCATGGGAATCGGACTCGACGGAGTATTCACCCTTTTCCCATGCGTTGATGTAACCAACGAAACTCCGGTTTGAGCTCTCAATAATCCAGCCGGAGCCGTTGGTTGTGTAATAGCCCATCGTGGTATGGGAACTGTTTTCAACTTGGCCTTCAGCGGTAATATAACCGATGGTAGTGTGCATGGCGTTCTCCACGTTTTGCGCGGGAGCCTTGTACGCTATGGCCAGCGTGAAAAGTGCCGCCGATACAGCACGGAACGTTGTGGGAATCTTGCTGTTCATGTTGGAGAATTAACAGGTTGAATGTAGAGAATATTGCTGGAGATGCCCGTAATAAGGCCATCCCGCAGAAATCATAAAAACCTAATGCCGAACGGGACGAGAAGATGGAGTCACCCCTTCTCTTTCGAAGAAGGGGCCGGGGGAAGAAGGCGGCTGTTACTTTTCCCCCACTTCTCCGTCTCACCATAAATTCCCCTCATGCGGCAAACCCTACTCTGCCTTTTTATCCTGGTCTCGTCCTTTGCGCAAGCGCAACAGCTCATCACCGGCCGCGTGCTGGATGCGACCACCAAGGCGCCACTCGCCTTCGTTCCCTTCGTGATCGAGGGCACGCACTCCGGTACCACGTCGGATATCGATGGCAAGTTCAGCCTCGCTGTTCCGCAGTTGCCGGTAACGCTTCGCGCCAGCTACGTGGGCTATGAAACGGCGATGGTCATCTTCAACGATGCAACACCGCAGACCGTGCAGCTCACTGCCAGCAATACCGAACTGCATGCGGTGGAGATCGCGCCGACCGAAAACCCCGCGCACCGCATCATCCGGCGCGTGTATGCCAACCGCAAGGAGAATGATGGCATGCGCTACCGCAGCTATCGCTACACCAGTTACAGCAAAACGGTTTTCGATGCGCAGAAGGACACCACCAAAGCCGTGGCCGCCGACAGCATCAGCGTTGCGGAGCCGGACACCACGGCCGCGTTCGCAACGGACACGTTAACCACCGATACCGCCGATCAGGACTTCATGCAGATGTTGACGCAGCAACATTTGTTCCTCATTGAAAGTGCCACGAAAAAGAGCTTCATTCCGCCCGCTGCGGAAAAAGAGGAAGTGGTCGCCATGCGCGTGAGCGGCCTGAAAGATCCGTCGTTCCTGGCGTTGGTGGCGCAAACGAAGACGTTCAGCATCTATTCGCCGCAGATCGACATAAGCGACAAAAGCTACCTCGGCCCCATCGGTCCGGGCAGCACGGCGAAGTACTACTACCATTTGGAAGACACGTTGTACCAAGGGAAAGACAGCGTGTTCGTGATCAGCTACCGGCCGCGCACCGGCACCAAATTCGATGGGCTGAAGGGCTTGCTGTACATCAATACGGATGGCTATGCCGTGCAGAATGTCACTGCGGAGCCGATGAAGAAAACCGGCGTAAGCATCCGCTTTCAACAACAACACGAACGGCTGCCCACGGCGGACGGCGATTCAGCCTGGTTCCCTGTTCAGCTCAACAGTTTCATCTACATGAACAGCCTGCGCATTGGCGGCATGTTGGTAGTGGGCGAGGGGCGCACTTATCTGAAGAACATCGAGATGGACGTGGACATCGCGCGGAAGGAAGTGCGCGGTCCCGAGTTGGTGATGGACAAGTTGAGCATGCGCAAAGACGATGCGTTCTGGGCCGGACTGCGTGAAGATTCACTCGGCTCGAAAGACCTGCGGACCTACGAAATGCTGGACAGCTTGGGCGAAAAGGAACACTTCGACCGGAAGCTGAAATTCGTTTCCGCATTGACCACCGGCAAACTGCCGATCGGTCCGGTGGACCTGCTGTTGGCGCGCCTCATCAACTACAACGACTATGAAGGTTTACGCTTGGGCGCCGGGCTCTCCACCAACGACCGGGTAACGAAATACGCATCGCTTGGCGGCTATTTCGCGTACGGCTTCAAAGATCAGAACTGGAAATACGGCGGCGACCTCAACATCAAACCGCTCTATGGCCGCGACCTGCTATTGAAGTTGAGCTATGAGAATGATGTGAGCGAAACGGGTGGTGTAGGGTTCGAGGGTGCGAGCAAAACCTTCGGCACGGACAGCTACCGCATGTTCTTCGTGGACCGCATGGACCGGATTGAACGTTACGCTGGGCAAGTGATGTTGCGCGCAGGCAGTTCACTGAAACTTTGGTTCGGCACGGAGCGGGCCTTGCGCGTAAACGACATCGGTTACCGTTATGTAGTGCCGGTAAATGACGCGGTGGAATTGCAACGCAACGACTTCCTCACCGGCGCGGTCACCTTCGACATGCGTTGGGCCTTTCACGAGCGGCTCGCGCGCCTACCGGACCGCGAACTTTCGCTGGGCACAAAATTTCCTGTGGTGTACGTGCATGCCATGCGCGCCGTGAAGGGCTTGTGGGAAGGGGAGTGGGACACCTGGCGCGTGGACGCGATGGTGGAGAAAACCTTCAAGATCCGTTTGCTGGGTGAATTGTCGTTGCAACTCATGGGCGGCGTGGCCGATGCGGAAGCACCGATGCCCTTCCTCTACAACCTGCGCGGCATCAACGATCCGCATTTTCCCGTGGCGGGCAGCAACGTCTTCGAAACCATGCGCCCCGACGAATTCCTTGCGGACCGCTACGTGAGCTTCCATTTGAAGCACAGCTTTGGCGCGTTGTTGGTGCGCACCAAGCACTTCCGCCCGCGCCCGGCCATCGTGAGCAGCGTGGCCTTCGGCGATCTTTCACATCCCGAGCATCATCAAGGCCTCGACTTCAAACCCCTGCGCGACGGCTATTTTGAGAGCGGCCTGCAAGTAGACAACCTGCTGAAATTCGGGTTCTCCAGCTTCGGCGTGGGTGCTTACTACCGCTATGGTCCGTATGCCTTGCCCGATCCCGGCGACAACATCGCGGTGAAGGTTACGGCGGGGTATGCGTTTTAGGGGAGACCGGCATGTTTGAGAGTTTCCACCGCAACGACGCGACGGCGCAACGGATGCGCAACGTTTTCTGAAAGTTTCCACCACGTCGCGACGTTATAGCCGGGGGCGTGGCGTTTTCGTTGCGCCGTCGCGCCGTTGCGGTAAAACCCAACCTGCATTTCGTGGCGTTACCGTTGCGCCGTAGCGTCGTGGCGGTAAAAAAACCGAAGAAGCCCCTCTTTTCACCACCTTTGCGCGCCCCGGCGCGGCACAACTTCGCCAGCAGGGAAAAACTGAATGTGGGCTTGGCTGGCAGGACGCGTATTGCGCAATAGGGGCGGGATCCTGATCGTCGTCGGGCTCCTCACGGCCTTTATGGGCTACGAGGCCACCAAGGTGCAGATGAACTACAAGCACGGCGGGCTGCTCCCAAAGAGCGACCCGGCGTATGCGGAGTACGAGGACTTCCTGAACACCTTCAGCGCGGACGGCAACGTGATCGTTGTGGCCACACAGGGCAAGGAACTTTACACGCCCGCCAATTTCAAGCAGTGGTACGAGCTGGGGAACGATTTGAAAACGATCCCCGGCATCGACAGCGTGTTCAGCGAGGCGAACCTCTTCACTTTGGTGCGCAACGACAGCCTGCAGAAATTCGATGTGAAGCAATTGATGACCGCCCTGCCCACCACGCAGGCGCAAATGGATTCGCTGAAGCTGCAGATAGACAACCTGCCGTTTTACAAGGGCTTGCTTTACAATGACAGCACCAAGGCCAGCTTGATGATGCTGTTCGTGAACGCGAAGCTCTTCGACACCGATGCCCGCGTGCAAGTGATCGATGCCCTGGAGAAGCGCGTCAACGAATTTGCGGCCACCACTGGCCTGCCGGTGCATGAGAGCGGCCTGCCATGGGTGCGTGTGAAGAATACGCAGCTCATCAAAGGTGACATGCCGCGCTTTATGATCCTGAGCCTCGCGATCTGTGCGTTGCTGTTGCTGCTTTTCTTCAAGTCTTTCCGCGTTATGCTCATCTGCCTCGCCGTGGTGCTGATGAGCGTGGTGTGGGCCTTCGGCTGCATGGGCTTGTTCGGTTTTGGCGTAACGGTTTTGATGTCGGTGATCGCGCCGTTGTTGATCGTGGTGGGTGTGCCGAATTGTGTGTTTTTAGTGAACGCATACCACCATGAATATGCGCATCACGGAAACAAGGCGAAGGCGTTGCAGCGCATGATAAGCCGGGTGGGCGCGGCGAGCTTTATGACCAATGCCACAACGGCCGCGGGCTTCGCGACGTTCTGCGTTACGTATAGCGACGTGCTGAAGCAGTTCGGCCTCATCGCCACCATCGGCATCATGGTGCTGTGGGTTTTCGGCCTTTTGCTGGTTCCGATCATCTTCAGTTGGATGCCCGCGCCGAAATCGCGCCACTTGAGCCACTTGGAGCGCCGTTGGCTGGACCGCGCCGTGGAGACCATTGTGATGTTGTCGAAACAACACCGCACGGCCATTTACATCACCACGTTCTGCGTCACCATGCTGGCTGTTTTCGGCATGACGAAGCTGAAGGATGAAAGCCGCATCGTGGACGATCTGCCGGCTGATAATCCGGTGATCACCGACCTGCACTTCTTCGAGAAAAACTTCAATGGTGTGATGCCTTTGGAGATCGTGATCGACACCGAAAAGAAAGGCGGCGTGTTGAAGGACGCTACGTTGAAGCGGATCGACAAGCTAACGGACACGTTGGCCACTTATCCTGAATTCAGCCGTCCGGTAAGTGTTATCGATGCCGTGAAATTCACGCGCCAAGCATTCTACGGCGGCGATCCTGAACGCTACGGATTGCTCTCCAGCACCGACAAGCGCTTCATGCTGCCCTACCTCGAACACATTGGTGCAGGCAGCAGCAAAGGCAACGCCGCCATGGGCAAAGCGTTCATCGACAGCACGCGCAGCACCACGCGCCTCACCGTGCAGATGGCCGACGTGGGTACTTCGCGCATGGACAAGATCCTCACCAAGCTGCGCGCGCAGACCGACAGCATTTTTCCCGTTGACAAATACAAGGTGGTCTTCACCGGCACAAGCGTGGTGTTCCTCAAAGGCAGCAGCTACCTCATCAGCAACCTCATCACTAGCTTGTTCTGGGCCATCGTGATCATCGTGGTGCTGATGGCGCTGCTCTTCAACTCGCTGCGGATCCTCATCGTTGCGTTGATCCCCAACATGATCCCGCTCATTGTTACCGCCGGGCTCATGGGCTTTTGCACATCCCGATCAAACCCAGTACCATGCTCGTGTTCGGCATCGCATTGGGCATCGCGGTGGATAATGCCATCCACTTTTTAGCGCGCTATCGCTTGGAAGTAAAGCTTACCGGCGGCGACCTGGCGAAAGCCGTGGACAATGCGGTGCGCGAAGTCAGCGTCGGCATCATCTACACAAGCATCATCCTGTTCGCGGGCTTCAGCATGTTCGCTTTCTCGCGTTTCGGCGGCATTCAAGCGCTGGGCATGCTCACCACCATGACGTTGCTCACCGCGATGCTCACCAACCTGCTGGTGCTGCCTTCGCTGGTGCTTTCGCTGAACAAACGCATCATGTCCAAAGCCTTCAGCGAACCGTTGCTGGAGATCTTGGACGAAGAAGATGACATTGAACTGGGCGCGCTAACCGTGGAACGTCCTAAGAACGAAACGACCGAATAAGTATGAAAGGAATTATTCTCGCCGGCGGTTCCGGCACGCGCTTGCATCCGCTTACGCTCGCGGTGAGCAAACAGCTCATGCCGGTGTACGACAAGCCGATGATCTACTATCCGTTGAGCACGTTGCTCGCTGCGGGGATCCGTGAGATCCTCATCATCAGCACGCCCCACGACCTACCGCATTTCCGGAAATTGCTCGGCGACGGAAAAAATCTCGGTTGCGAATTTTCCTATGCTGAACAAGCCGTTCCGAACGGCCTGGCGCAGGCGTTCGTCATTGGACGCGACTTCATCGGAAAGGATTCCGTGGCCTTGATCCTCGGTGACAACATCTTCTACGGAGCGGGCCTGGGGCGCAAACTGGGCGCGAACACGGTGCTCGATGGCGGCCTCGTCTTCGCGTACCACGTAAGCGATCCGGAGCGCTACGGCGTAGTGGAATTCGACAAGGACAACGTGGCGATCAGCATTGAGGAAAAGCCTGCGAAACCGCGCAGCAACTTCGCCGTGCCGGGCCTTTACTTCTACGACAACAGCGTGGTGGAAGTGGCAGCAGCATTGAAGCCCAGCGCGCGTGGCGAATACGAGATCACCGACGTGAACAAGGAATACCTGAAGCGCGGAAAATTAAAAGTGGAGATCCTCGATCGCGGCACCGCGTGGTTGGATACGGGCACGTTCGCATCGCTGATGCAGGCCGGCCAATTCGTGCAAGTAATCGAAGAACGCCAAGGCTTGCGCATCGGTTGCATTGAAGAAGTAGCTTACAAGAAAGGCTGGATCAGTGCTGATCAGTTGAAGGCTGTGGCCACACCTTTGGTGAAGAGCGGATATGGTGAGTACTTGCTGAATTTGATTTCTTAACCATTTCGCGAAGGGCCGTGCCTGAAGCGATTTTTGATTTAATCTTTTCATCAGCGAATGCTTAGTTGTCAAGCGCACCAACTCGATTCATGAACCAGCACAATAAGTTGATCGAAGAGCACATCACCACATGGGTGAAAGCCCTGCCCCAAGGCGGCCTCTACGCTCCAATGGCCTACCTCATGGGCCTGCCCGCCAAGCGCGTGCGTCCTGCGTTGGTGCTGATGGCCTGCGAGCTTTTCGGTGGCCGTGCGGAAGATGCGCTGGATGAAGCATTGGGCATCGAACTCTTCCACAACTTCACCCTGATGCACGACGACATCATGGACGCTGCACCCTTGCGTCGCGGCCAACCCACCGTGCATGAAAAATGGAACGTCAACACGGCCATCCTCAGCGGCGACGCACTCTTGGTGAAAGCCTACCAGCTCATGGCGAAGCGCCCGGACGTGTCCGCGATCTTCAGCAAGTACGCGTTGGAAGTGTGCGAGGGGCAACAACTCGATATGGAGTTTGAGCGCCGCGATGATGTCACTACGGCTGAATACACAGCGATGATCCGCCAGAAGACGGCGGTGCTGTTGGCCTGCGCATTGTGCGTAGGCGCTGCGATCTCGGGTGCGAACGAAGAGGACAGCAATCGCATCGGTGCGTTTGGCGAGCACACTGGCCTCGCCTTCCAATTGCGCGACGACTTGTTGGATGCTTTCGGAGATTCCGCCAAAACCGGCAAGCAAAAAGGCGGCGACTTGCGTGCAGGAAAGAAGACGTTCCTGTTGATCCGCGGATTGGAGCTAAGCGCTGCGAACGGACGCAACGAACTGCGTGAAGAATTAGCCAAACCCGCCGAACAACGCGATGTGCCGCGCATGTTGCAAGCACTGGAAGAATTGGGAGTGCGCAACGAGGCCGAACGCGCCATACAAGCCGAAGATCGGAAGGCGGCTGAAGCGCTGGATGCGATCGCAGTTCCGGAAGAACGGAAGGAGCCGCTGCGTGCGCTAACCGCGCAGTTGATGGCGCGGAATTATTGAGTGATTTACCACACGGCCGACTTACAGAAGAGCCGGCAAGCAGCGTTTCATGAGAGACCAGTGTCTTGATTCTAATGGGGTTTCGTTGTATCATTGGCTCTCAAACAAAATCATTATTTTGAGCCATGCTTTGAGCCAATAATTCCGTGGACAATCCTGTCTATCGATGCAAACCACTCCAAACATGAAGAGATTATTAATTCCATTCCTGTTCATCATCGCGATGTGGCCGGCCGTACTTGAGGCCCAAAGCTGGTGCCCGCCCGGTGCGGAATGGCATTATTCGGCCAATTTCTGCACGGGTGCTTGCAATGGTTATGTGCGGATGTTCAGCTCAGGAGACACTATAGTTCAGAATCAACCCTGCACCAAAATAGAGCGGATACGAACCTATACCTCTTATTTCGATCCCACTATTTACGTCGATACCTTGAGTAACCTATATACGTATTCCACAGCCGGCATTGTATGGATGTTCGATCCACAAATGAATGCCTTTGATACGCTTTATGATTTCAACGCGACCATAGGCGATTCATGGCAATTGATTCATCTGCCTGAAAACTCTTTGGGTTCCGATTTTCTATCCGTACTGGATACCGGCCATGTCAGCGTGGATGGTCATCAGCTTCGTTGGCTATCCGTTGAATATCATTTCCAGGGTGCAACAGGTAACAACCCTCCTTACCTCGACACATTGATACAGCGGATTGGATCCAACCAATTCTACATGCTTCCCTACGATTTCCCCAATGGATTTTTTGATGGACAAGAGGGCGGCTTCTTCCGCTGCTATACCGACAATGATATCAGCTATCAAAGCCCTTCCGTCCAAACCTGCGACTTACCTCTTAGGGTAACTGAACGCGCCTTGCGGCGAGCACCTGTTATATTTCCCAATCCCGGCAATGACCAAATAACGGTTGAATTTCCAGCATTCGCTTTTGCGGATCAAATGGAACTGTATGACGCCTGGGGCAAAAAGGTTCTCGTGGTCCGCATAGCCCGCGAAAGAACGCTAGTGGATGTTTCGATCTTGCCACCGGGTTTCTACGCATATCGCTTGGTGAATACAGCAAAGGGTACGGTTGCGAATGGCACTTGGCTGAAACAGTAAGAGTGGGCCGCACTTCAACTATTGAAGCAACTCCCCCAAAGCCTTCCTCAATTCCGGAAACCGGAACGCAAAACCGCTCGCAACCAGTTTCGCATTGGAAGCTCGCGAACCTTCCAAGATCAAGTTGGCCGGTTCCCCCAGAATGGCGCGGATGGCGAAGCCCGGCACATTTGGAACGAAGAACGGCTTATGGAACGCTTGTGCAAGTGCGCGCATGAAGCCTTGGTTCTGCACATGTTCCGGGGCGACTACGTTGTAGGCGCCTTGCACTTCCGCGTGTTGTATGGCGTGCAAATAGGCCTGCATCAGATCATCGATGTGGATCCACGGCATCCATTGCTTGCCGGAACCCAACGGCGCCGAAAGCCCCCAGCGCGCGGGCGTTGCGAGCTTGGGCAGTGCGCCGCCATCGCGGGCCAACACCACCGCAGTCCGCAACTTCACCACGCGGCAGTTTGCGGCCCATGCATCTGCGGCTTCTTCCCAAGCCTGTGTGAGCTTTCCAACGGCATCATCCGTAGGCGGATCTTGTTCTGTAAAAACATGTTCCGAGGTAACGGCGCCATAATAGTTGATGCCGCTCGCGCTGATGAAACTTTTCGGCCACGTGCCGGACTTTTCCACTTCGCGATGGAGCAAGGCCGCACTGTCCACGCGGCTGGTGTATAGCACATGCATGCGCTCGTCCGTCCAGCGTTCGTCCGCAATGCCGGCGCCGCTGAGGTGGATGATGTGGTCCACGTTTTCCAAGGCACGCGGGTCCACGGTTTGCTTCTTTATATCCCATTGAAAAGTGGGCACTGGCGCATCCGTCTTCGGGCTGCGGCTGAGGTGCCGCACGGCAAAACCTTCCTTCAACAAAAGCTTGGTCAGATGGCCGCCGATGAGGCCGGTTCCACCCGTGATGAGGATAGAAGGCATCAATTTTGGATCATGTTGCAACATGTACGGTCCAAAAGTTTGACTCTTGTGGCGTAACCGTTGCGTCGTTGCGCCGTTGCGGTAAAAGAATTTGGACTCACCGCGACTGCTCCAAGATCCGGAAATCTTCCTTGATGAAGCCCATCTTCTTGTCGAAAAGCGCGGCTTCATCGCGCTGGTACATCAGCTCGCCAGTGCTGGCGTTGAAGACGCGCCGGAAGCACCACTTCGTTTTGTACTCGCCGGTGATCACCACATCCGCCACGGTCACGTTGGGCGTGCCTTGCGTAGCGGCGGACATCAGTTGCGCGTAGTCCATCAGCTTCACCTCGTGCGTGTAGGTCTCTTTGATCAAGGCGAGATCCGGCAGGCTTTTGTCCAATTGCTCCTTCGCCACCCACAGCTCCATGTCTTTCACGAAACGGTTGCGGTTTGCGTAGAGGCGGTCGGCGGTGGCCTTGTCGGTGATCTTGCCCGTTTCAACCTGCTTGAGGTAATCCTGGATGTTTTTCACGTACACGTTCAGCATGGCGCTGCCGCCTTTGTCCATCAGCTCCGCATCGATCATGATGGATGCGATCTCCTGTGCGGAGGGCACGTTCGTTACGGCGTTGTTCTCCACCTTCAGCGTTTCGCCCTTCTTCATTTTCCAGCCTTGCACCAACGCGAGGAAGGTGGCATCGTGTTTCTCCGCATCCGCTTTGCGGATCTTCATCAGGTAGGTTTTCGTGGGATCCACCGGTGTGGTTTCAAGATCGGAAATGGTACCGAAGTCTATACCGGCGTTGAATTTCCAGTTGGCCTTCACCGCATTCAAAATGTCATGGTTGAAGGGTGAGTCCGAAGCATCGCGCAGCACGATCGTGGTGGTGCTTTTTGCGGCGTCCACGGCCTTTTTGTCGAAGGTGCCGTACTGGGCGTTGGTGGTAATGGAAACGGCGATGGCCGCGAGAAAAATGGAATTGCGCATGCGGGTTTTTGCAGTTGGGTGTTTGCGGAGCTTCAGTCGGGTTGATCAAGATGGTCGACCGACATCGGCGAAAATAGTGCCAAGCCTTTCCGCACCTTTGCAGTGTTGAAAACTGCTATGCAGGAAGGACTGTCGAAAACAGGTGCTGAAGGAGATGGCCCGGGCGCACTGCGCAAGCGCTTGGACGAGGCCGTGGTGCTGCAAGCCACGGTGGCCCAGCTGCGCAAAGACCTGCGGGAAGAAGCGCTGGAGTTGCCCGAAGTGGGCGAGGGCGCCTTCGAAGAATTGCGTACCCAAGTGCTTAAGGTAATACAAGACCGAGAGCGGGAAGGCGCGCATGCCTTCGGGCTGGTGGTGAACCGCGTGGACCTCACGGAACACCAGATGCGCGCGGCCCTGGCGGCGGGCGGCTTGCGAGGCCTGGCCGGTGCTGTTGTGCTGCGTTGTTTGCAGAAGGTGCTGAGCCGGATGCGATATGCCGGCTTGGGGTGAGCACTGCAAAGCGGTTTTATTCTGTTAATCCTGTAATCCTGACCATAAACCTGCCCGGCGCAAACGCCGGAAGGCGGTGTCCATCGTGCTATCCTACTGAAAAGCCTTGTCAAGCATCGATCCGCGAAACCCACGCTCAGCCTGTGCTTCTTCTTCCACAGCGAACAACCGTGCCTGTTCCCGCGTACCAGTGCGCGAAACCGTGGCTACCTTTGCGGCCCGGTATTTTCTGCCCATCCATGGACAAAAACGCGTTCCTCAGCAATATCGACCCCGCCGCCATCGATGCGGTGTATCAGCAGTACAAAACGGACCCCGGTTCCGTATCGCCCGATTGGGCGCGGTTCTTCGAGGGATTTGATCTGGCTCGTACCCAATATCCCGAGCTTCCCGGCCAATCTCCTTCCGCCAATGGAATGGCCGGAGAAAGCAGCCATGAGAATGTGGCCAAGGAATTCAAGGTGATCGCCTTGATCAACGGCTATCGCGAGCGCGGGCACCTCTTTACGCACACCAATCCCGTACGTGAGCGGCGTACCTACATGCCCACCTTGGACCTTGCCAATTTTGGGCTTTCGGATGCGGACTTGGGCACAGTTTTCGAGGCGGGCTCGGAACTGGGCATCGGCAAAGCCACGTTGGCAACGATCCTGGAGCATTTGAAGACGACGTATTGCCAAAGCATTGGCGTGGAATACAAGCACATCCGCCGGGTAGACCGCGTGGAATGGCTGCAGCAGCGCATGGAGAAGGACCGCAACAAACCGGCCTTCACCTTGGATGAGAAGAAGGAGATCCTGCGCAAATTGGACCAGGCCGTGGTTTTCGAGCGCTTCCTCGGGAAGAAATTCATCGGGCAAAAGCGCTTCAGTCTTGAGGGTGGCGAAACGCTGATCCCCGCGCTGGACACGATCATTGAGCACGGTGCCGCTGCGCACGGCATCAACGATGTGGTGATCGGCATGGCCCACCGCGGCCGCTTGAACGTGCTGGCAAACACCTTCAACAAGACCTATGATTCCATTTTCGCCGACTTCGAGGGCCGCGACTTTGCGGACACCTTCGTGGAAGGCGACGTGAAATACCACATGGGCTTCAACAGCTGCGTGGTGACCAACAAAGGCAAGGGCGTGAATTTGATCTTATGTCCCAACCCCAGCCACTTGGAAAGCGTGGGGCCGGTGATGCAGGGCATTTCGCGCGCGCTCATTGAAAAAGATCACGCCTTCATGCCGGAAAAACTATGCCCGGTGATCATCCACGGTGACGCGGCGATCGCTGGTCAGGGCGTGGTTTACGAACTGGCGCAAATGGCGGGCTTGAAGCCTTACAGCACGGGCGGCACGATGCACGTGGTGGTGAACAACCAAGTGGGCTTCACCACCAACTATGCCGACGGGCGCACCAGCACCTACTGCACGGACGTTGCGAAAGTGACGCAGTGTCCGGTGTTCCACGTGAACGGCGACGATGCCGAAGCCGTGTGCCATGTCATGAAGCTTGCGCTGGATTTCCGGCAGCACTTCCAAAGCGACGTCTTCATTGACCTGTTGGGCTATCGCCGGCACGGGCACAACGAGGGCGACGAGCCGAAATTCACGCAGCCGATCCTCTACAAGGCCATCGCCACGCACAAAGACCCGCGTGAGATCTACAGCGAAAAACTCCAAGCCAGCGGCACCATCGAGGCCGGACTGGCGGAGGAAATGAAGGAGAGCTTCAACAACATGTTGCAGGAGCGCCTCGCGGAATCCAAAGAGCTGCCCAAGGCCGTTATCACGTCTTTCCTCGCGGACCGCTGGATGGGCTACGAGCGTGCTGATGATGCCGACATGGAAAGCTCGCCGGAGACCGGCGTGAAGAAGAAGCTGCTGCTGGACATCGCGGCCAAGCTCGCTGAAGTGCCCGCCGGGAAAAAGTTCTTCAACAAGCTGGAGCGCATTCTGCACGAGCGCGCCAACATGGTGAAAGAAGACCGGCTTGACTGGAGCATGGGCGAATTGTTAGCGTACGGCTCATTGCTCTGCGAAGGTCATTCCGTGCGCCTCACCGGGCAGGACGTGGAGCGCGGCACCTTCAGCCACCGCCACGCTGTTGTGAAAGTAGAAGACAGCGAAGAGGAATACATCCACCTGAAACACTTGCAGGAAGGGCAGGCCCTGATGCAGGTGTACAACTCGCCGCTGAATGAATACGCGGTGCTGGGCTACGAGTACGGCTACGCCTTCGCCACGCCCGCCAGTCTCACGTTGTGGGAAGCGCAGTTCGGCGACTTCGTGAACGGCGCGCAGATCATCATTGATCAGTATTTGAGCGCTGCGGAAGAAAAGTGGAACGCCATGAACGGACTGGTGATGCTGCTTCCGCACGGCTACGAAGGCCAAGGTGCGGAACACAGCAGTGCGCGCATGGAACGTTTTTTACAACAGTGCGCGGACGCCAACATGATCATGGCGAACCCCACCACGCCGGCGAACTTCTTCCACCTGCTGCGCCGCCAGCTCGCATGGAAATTCCGCAAGCCGTTGGTGGTCTTCACGCCGAAGAGTTTGTTGCGCCACCCCAAGTGCGTAAGCACGATGGATGATCTGGCGAAGGGCAGCTTCCAAGAGGTGATCGATGATCCGAAGGCGGATCCGAAAAGCGTAAAGACCTTGATCCTTTGCCAAGGCAAGATCTACTACGAACTGCTGGAGCGCAAAGAGGAAACGGGCGCGGACGATGTGGCCTTGGTGCGCATCGAACAATTGCATCCGTTACCGGAGCCGCAGCTCGAAAAGATCTTCGCGCGCTATTCCAATGCGGAGGAAGTGCGTTGGGCGCAGGAGGAGCCGGAGAACATGGGCGCGTGGCCTTATATGTTCAAGCACTTGCATAAAGTGAAAGGTGCGCCATCCGTTGAAGCATTGAGATCTGTTTCGCGCAGAGCAAGCGGGGCACCCGCCACCGGCAGCGGCGTGCGCAGTGCCTTGCAGCAACAACGGATCATTGAAGAAGCCTTCGCCGACCGGCCATCCGCACCGGTGGCTAAAAAAGCGAAGACCAAAGTGCGTGCTTGATCGTGAGCTTTTCCCCATTGCAATAGAGAAGAGGAATGCAGACGATCATAGGTTCAGGCGGAGCGATCGGCATAGAGTTGGCCAAGGCTCTGGTGGATCATACCACGGACATCCGGCTGGTAAGCCGAAAGCCGAAAAAGGTGAACGCGTCCGACCAATTATTTCCGGCGGACATCACAGACCGAGGGCAATTGGAAAAGGCGGTGAAGGGTTCAGAAATTGTTTTTGTGACCGTCGGATTTCCATACAGCGTAAAAGTATGGGAGGAAAAGTGGCCCAAATTCATCAAGGACCTCATTGCTACATGTGAAAATGAAGGATGCAAATTGGTCTTCTTCGACAACATGTACATGTACGACAAAGATCAGTTGGGCGCGATGACCGAAAACACCGCTGTGAACGCGCCGAGCAAGAAAGGTGCGATAAGGGAACGCATCGCTAAAATGATCATGGACGAAGCCCGATCCGGTAAGTTGAAAGCCTTGATCGCCCGGTCAGCGGATTTTTATGGACCATCGGTTAAGAACAATAGTGTGCTGGTGGAAACCGTGTTTAAGCCATTAAGCAAGGGCGGCACGGCAAATTGGCTTGGCGGCGATGGATTCAAGCACTCCTTCACCTACACCGTTGATGCCGGAAAGGCCACCGCTATTTTAGGGAATACGGACACCGCATATGGGCAGGTATGGCATTTGCCAACGGCATCAAATCCGATGACAGGCAAACAATGGATAGAAAAGATCGCCGGAAGTTTGAACGTAAAGCCCAAATACCGTGTTGCTTCCAAGGGCATGGTGCGCATGCTGGGACTGTTCATGCCGGTAATGAAGGAAAGTGTTGAAATGCTTTACCAGTACGACCGTGATTATGTTTTTGAAAGCGGTAAGTTTGAAAAGGAGTTCAAGTTCAAGCCGACCACTTATCAGGAAGGAATTGATGCCATCATTAGAACGGACTACAAAACCGCTGCTCTCAATGCCTGATCTTAATTTGGTGGCGCATAGTTGTGAGTTGTCAGGTTTTCGTTTTCCGGCACCCTCTCATCGATCACCAGTCTTCATTCACCAATAGCATTCTCCGCGCCTCTTCGTCCCTGCGGCCCAAACCCATTCATCCTCTCGACCCCCATGGCCAACATTGAAGTAAAAGTCCCCAGTCCCGGTGAAAGCATCAGCGAAGTGCGCATTGCGCAATGGCTCGTGGCCGATGGCGACGTGGTGAAGAAAGACCAAGTGATCGCCGAGATCGACAGCGACAAGGCGACCTTGGAGCTGAGCGCTGAGGAAGGCGGCAAGATCAGCCTGCTGGCCAAAGCGGATGAAACAGTGAACGTGGGCGACGTTGTGGCCAAGATCGATACGAGCGTGAAACCTGCGAAGGAGGAGAAGAAGGAAGTGAAGGAGGAAAAGGAAGTGAAGGAGGTAAAGGAGGAGAAAGGTGCGAAAGACGCAGGCAAACCTGCAGAGGCTGAAAGAGCCACAGGTAGCGTTGCCCCGGCGGAATCCGCAGCCCACGCTACACCCGTAGCCAAGGCCGTAATGGCGGAGAAAGGCATCGCCAGTGACAAGGTGAAAGGCACAGGTCCGAACGGCCGCATCACGCGCGGTGATGTTGAAGCCTACATCGCCGGTGGCATGTCGGTAGATACGTTGATGAACGGTTGGGGCGGAAGTCGCAACAGCAGCCGCAGCAAAATGAGCACCCTGCGGAAGAAAGTAGGGGAGCGACTGGTGAGCGTGAAGAACGAGACCGCAATGCTCACCACCTTCAACGAGGTGGACATGAGCGCCGTGATGGCGGTGCGCGATAAGTACAAAGACAAATTCAAAGAAAAGCACGGCGTGAACCTCGGCTTCATGTCGTTTTTCACGAAGGCCGTTACCGAAGCATTGCGCTTGTTCCCTAACGTGAACGCGCAATTGGACGGTGAGGAAATTGTGAACTTCGATTATGCGGATATCGGCATTGCGGTGAGCTCACCGAAAGGCTTGATGGTTCCCGTAGTGCGCAATGCCGAGCAGATGAGCTTGGCCGAGATCGAAGGTGCCATCAAAGGATTGGCGATCAAAGCGCGCGACGGAAAGTTGAGCCTTGCTGAAATGACCGGAGGCACGTTCACCATCACCAATGGCGGTGTGTTCGGCAGCATGCTCAGCACGCCGATCATCAATCCGCCGCAGAGCGCGATCCTCGGCATGCACAACATCGTGGAGCGCCCCGTTGCCGTGAACGGACAAGTGGTGATCCGCCCGGTGATGTACGTGGCGCTGAGCTACGATCACCGCATCATCGACGGCAAGGAAAGCGTGAGCTTCCTGTTCAAGGTGAAGGAGATGCTGGAAGATCCCGCGAAGCTGGTGCTTGGCGGTAAAGATCCGGGGGCTGTGTTGGCAGGGCTTTAGTCAACCAAGCATCTTGCTTGGTTGGATAAAGACCGGCGAGTGGGTTTTGTGTTCTGAGCAAGGTGTTTGTTGGATTAGCTTGATTGCCTTCGTGCTTTAGCTTTTTTGAAAATTGTGCTGAGCCTGCTTATGTTTGTTTGAGGTTTATCCCGCTTTACACACGGGATGTTTTTCAATTCAGCGCTTATACGCGGGACGATTTTATCTTCCCCCCCAATAGCCCTTACAAGCGGGACGCTTGTGGGACAATCCCCCCAAAATGGATCTCAGCGATCTCTTCTATGATCCGTTCAAGGGACTAGAGATCACGCGCCGGGATCGACCACATTGGAAGCAGGCCGGTACGATCCACTTCGTTACATGGAGGATGGGGGACAGCCTTTCGCAAGTGCAGTTAAGGGAGCTGGAGACCGGTCGTAGGCTTTGGCGTTTGAAGTACGGCAGCACGGATATCCGTACGTTGGATTTTGCCACTCAACGCGCGTACTACAAACTTTTTGATGCACGGGTTCACCATTGGTTGGATGCAGGCGCAGGCTCTTGTGCCTTACGCCAAGCCGGTCCGAGGCAGGAAGTCGTGAACGCCTTGCACCATTTCGACGGAACGCGCTACCAGCTTGGGACCTTCGCCGTTGCGGGCAACCATGTGCATGTGCTTGTGGTGCCGTTCGCAGGGCATGATCTTTCGGAGATCACGCATTCTTGGAAATCCTTCACGGCCAAGTCCATCAATAAACTATTGGGAAAGACCAGCGCGTTCTGGAAGACCGAGAGTTTCGACCACTTGGTGCGGCACGAACGCGCGTTGACGAAATTCGAGAACTACATCGGCGAGCATGTGCAGCAAGGCGCTTATGTGGAGCGGATCGGGTGGGAGTGAAATATCGGGCCCGACCTTCCTGTTGGGACAGTGTGTTTTTTTTAGGACCAGTGTAGTTTTATTGTGTCAGTCCAACATTGGCGTGTTGACAAAAGTGCCAACCTGCGACAGAATTCAGGCACGGTAGCCGGGTATGTTTGACGCGGTGGCCTACGTTCATGGAAGGCTTCGGGCGGATCGAGGGTGTTGGTACGACACATTCAGGATGCCCGGAAAGCAGCGGGAAAACCGCAGTGAAGCGCTTCCGGAACACACTGATCGGCCACCCACTTATAGCTGCCACATGGCTGAACACATACCCGCAGGCATCATATCAGGGAAGCAGGGACGCACCATTTTAGGGTCGGTCCTTTCCCTTTTCCGCAAAGCCGTACTCGTGATCGCCCCGTTACTGCTTTGGCAGGGGGAGGCGCACGCAACGCACGCACTTGGCGGGGAGCTGAGCTATGAATGCTTAGGGAACAGCCAATACCGGGTAACGTTGAATTTTTACCGTGATTGCAATGGTGTGGCCGCTCCGACCAACTGCAACAACGGCTTGCTGTTCCATGTGCGTTCCACCCAATGCGTGGGGAACTTCGACATGTGCTTCAGCCCGAACCCGACGATAGAGATCATTACGCCGATCTGTCCTTCGGAGACCGACCGGTGCATAAGTGCAAACGGTACGTACGGCGTTGAGAAGTATACGTACACGGCCATCGTGGATCTGTTGCCCTACGCCGGATGCGGGGGTACGGATTGGATCTTCTACTGGTCCATCTGTTGCCGTAACAACGCGATCACATCCTTGAACGATCCGGGTAACCGCGAGCTGTACCTGGACGCGAAGCTGAACAACACGGCCGGCCTGTGCAACAGTTCGCCCACCTTCACCAACTCCCCTGCTGCTTATTACTGCTTGGGTGAGCAGATCAACTACAACCCCGGAGCCGTGGATGCCGATGGCGATTCCCTGGCTTATGCATTGATCCAGGCGCGTACCACCAATGGCACACCGATCCCATATCAGCCCAATTATTCCTTCGCGCAGCCCATCCGCAATGCGGGCGGTGCGAATGCCGTGACGTTGAACCCGCAGACGGGCACGGTAACGGTAACGCCGAACGTGCTGCAAGTATCCGTGGTGACCTATCAAGTAAAGGAATACCGCAACGGGGTGCTGGTGGGCGAGATCACGCGTGATGTGCAGTTCGTCATTCGGCCCTGCACCGGCAACTCACCTCCTGTAGCCACCGGCGTGAACGGCACCAACGCCTACACCTTACAAGTATGTGCAGGCGCGCCGGTGTCCTTCACCGTGAACAGCAGTGACCCCAATGCGGGCCAAGCGGTTTCGATGAACTGGAACGGGGGCATACCGGGAGCGAACTTCACCACCTCCGGAAGTCCGTTCCCTACCGGCACCTTTACGTGGACACCCACGGTGGCGGACATCGGGAACAACACCTTTACCGTACACGTGCAGGACAACGGTTGCCCGATCATCGCTTCAAACGACTACGGCTATACCATACAAGTAACACCACCTTCCACGCCGGCGAACGCGGGCGCGGATCTTTCCGTTTGCGGCACAGTTGCCACGTTGGCGGGCGTGCTGCCGTTCCCGCAGGTACAAGGCACATGGACCGTGGTCAACGGCACCGGCACGTTCGCGAACAACCATTCGCCCACCACTACTGTATCGGGACTGTCGCAGGGTGTGAACACGTTCCAGTGGAGCGTGAACTACTTGACATGCGGCACCCAGACGGACCAGGTGCAGGTTACGAGCTTCAATCCGGCGCAACCGGCGGCCGCCGCCGGGCCCGATCAGCAATTGTGCCTGCCCACCAACACGGCCACCTTGGCCGGCAACACGGCCGTGTCACCGGCAACGGGCGTATGGTCCGTGATCACGGGTACGGGCACGTTCGCCAACCCGAACTCGCCCACGACGAACGTGAACGGGCTGGGCATCGGGCAGAACAGATTCCGATGGACGATCAACAACGGGCCTTGCGGCACACCCACCCAAGACGAGGTGGTGATCACCGTGTACAACAATAACCAGGCGGCGGCCAGTGCGGGTCCTGACATCAGCATTTGCACTCCGGCGAGCAGCGTAACGATGAACGCCAATGCGGCGGTGACGCCGGCCAGCGGTGCTTGGACCCTGGTCAGTGGAGGTGGCGTGATCACCAATCCGGCCAGCCGCAACACCACCATCACGGGCCTCACCGTGGGTGTTCACGTTTTCCGTTGGACCATCAGCAACGGACCTTGCACGCCGGGGACCACGCTGGATGAAGTTTCCATTTATGTGTACGATGCGAACAGCCCCAGCGCCAACGCGGGGGCCGACCAGCAGGTTTGCAGCCCGGGCACGGCAACGCTCACCGGCAGCGTGCCCGTGTTCCCGGCCACGGGCCAATGGACCTTGGTGAACGGCAACGGCACCATTACCTCGCCCACTTCGCCCACCACCACCATTACCAGCTTGAGCATCGGGACCAGCACGTTCCAGTGGACCGTGAACAACGGCCCATGCGCGAACGGCGTTACCAACGACCAAGTCGTTGTTGTCACTTTCGATCCCACGGTGAGCGGCGCCAACGCCGGCCCTGACCAATCCTACTGCACGCCGAACACGAGCACCACGTTGGCCGCCAATGCTCCGCCCACACCCGCCCAAGGCACTTGGACGCTGGTGAGCGGCACGGGCAGCATCGCTTCCATACACAGTGCGAACAGCACGGTGTCGGGGCTTACCGTAGGCGAGAACAAGTTCCGCTGGACGATCAACAACGGACCTTGCCCGGTGAACCCGCCGAGCGATGAGGTGTCCATCTTTATTTACGATGCCGGTGCTCCGGGAGCGAATGCCGGTCCGGACCAGCAACTCTGCACACCAGCTACCAGCACCACGCTGGCGGGCAACAACGCGGTATTCCCCGGCACGGGTCAATGGTCCGTTGTGGCAGGCACAGGCACGTTCGTCAACGCCACCAACCCCGGCACTTCCGTAAGTGGACTATCGGTGGGGGTGAACACCTTCCGCTGGAGCTTGAACAATGGCCCTTGCGCTAACCCGTTGACGCAGGACGAGGTATCGATCATCGTATTCAACGCTGCCAACCCGGTGGCCAACGCCGGCCCGGACCAGGACCTGTGTACACCCACGTTGACAGCTACTCTCAGCGGCAGCAGCTTGATCGTTCCGGCCACCGGCACATGGACATTGATCAGTGGCAGCGGCACCATTGTTTCGCCGAATTCACCAACTACCCAGATCACTGGACTTGCCGTGGGCGACAACATTTTCCGTTGGTCGGTGAGCAACGGCCCCTGCGCCAACAGCAATACGCAGGACCAGGTGCGCATTCGCGTGTTCGACCAGAACAACCCGGTGGCCAACGCCGGCCCTGATAAGGAACTGTGTTCGGGCAGCAACACCACCACGATGGCGGGCAGCAGCTTGATCTATCCGGCCACTGGCACATGGACGTTGGTGAACGGCAGCGGCCTCATCACCACGCCGGGCAGCCCCACAACCACGATCACCGGCATGGGCGTGGGTGTGAACACCTTCCAATGGACCGTTAGCAACGGCCCCTGCAACAACAGCCTCACCAACGATCAAGTTTCGATCACGGTATTCCAGAACACGCATCCGCCGGTGACAGCCACGGGCAATGCGAGCATCTGCGTACCTACCTCACCGAACTTGGTGACCGTTACCGGCAGTACTCCGGTATCCCCTGCGAGCGGGGTGTGGACCTTGGTGAGCGGCAGTGGCACCATCACCTCACCGAACACGCCCATCACCACCATAACCGGCATGTCGGTTGGAACGAACGTGTTCCAGTGGACCGTGACCAACGGGCCTTGTACTTTCCCGAACAACAGCGCGCAGGTAACGATCCTGGTGTTTGATGCGGCGCAGTTGCCGGCCAATGCGGGTCCGGACCAAAGCCTGTGCACGCCGATCACCAGTACCAATTTGCAAGGCAGCGCGCTGATCCCGCCGGGCAGCGGTGCGTGGACGTTAGTGAGCGGTTCCGGCACCATTACTACACCGGGCAGCCCTACCAGTGGCGTTACCGGCTTGGCACTTGGCGCGAACGTATTCCGCTGGACGGTTGCCAACGGCCCTTGCTCCGCGAACACGAATGACCTGGTAACCATCTTCGTCTTCAATGGCAGCGCCCAACAGGCCAATGCCGGTCCTGATCAGCAGTTGTGCAACACGAATGCCACCACCACCTTGGCGGCCAATGCGGCCATAGCTCCCGCCACGGGCAGCTGGAGCGTGCAGCAGGGCACGGCCATTTTCGGCAATGCCACCTCAGCCACTACCAGCGTAAGCAACTTGGCCGTTGGCGTGAATATTTTGGTATGGTCGCTGAACAACGGCGCTTGCGGTACCAGTTCGGACCAAGTGGCCATCACCGTTTACGACAATGCGAACCCGGCCGCGAATGCCGGCCCCGACCAGCAGCTCTGCACGCCCGTTACCAGCACCACGCTCACCGGCAGCAACCTGCTTAGCCCCGCCACCGGTCAATGGACCTTGATCAGCGGCAGCGGTAACATCGTTACCCCGACCAGTTCCACCACGCAGGTGAACAGCTTGGGCACCGGAAACAACGTGTTCCGTTGGACGGTATTCAACGGCCCATGCCTGAACGGCAACGGCTTCGATGAGGTCACCATCAGCGTATTCAGCGGCAACGCACAAACGGCGAACGCTGGACCGGACCTGGATCTGTGTACTCCTGCGAGCAGCACTCCATTGTCGGCTAACAGCGCACAGGCGCCGGCCCAAGGCACATGGACCGGCCCGGCCGGTGTCACCTTCGGCAACATTCATGGACCGAACACCACCGTGAGCGGCCTGCAAGTGGGGGACAACATCCTTACGTGGAGCATCAACAACGGCTCCTGTGGCACGTCCACGGACCAAGTGAACATCCGCGTGTTCAGTGCGGCGAACCCGGTGGCCAACGCAGGTCCGGACCAAGACCTCTGCACGCCACAGGTCAGCGCCACCATGGCGGGCAGCAACGTGATCTACCCCGCCACCGGCACATGGACCTTGGTGAGCGGCACGGGCACGATCACGAATCCCGCTATGCCAAACACCACCATCACGGCCATGGCGGTGGGACCGAACGTATTCCGCTGGACGGTAAGCAACGGCCCTTGCGCCAACAGCCTCACCATGGATGATGTGGTGATCACCGTGTATGACCACAACGTGAGCGGCTCCAATGCGGGACCCGACCAGGAACTTTGCACCCCGCAGAATTTCACCACCATGGCGGCCAGCGCGGCTCCGGCCCCTGCACAAGGCACGTGGACGGTGATCAGCGGTGGCGGCACGATCGGCAACATCCATGATCCCAACACGGCGATCACCGGCATTCCTGTTGGTGCAAACGTGTTCCAGTGGTCGGTAAGCAACGGTGCTTGCCCGGTGAACCCGCCGAACGATCAGGTAACCATCTTAGTTTACGACTCGAACAATCCGGTGGCGAACGCAGGCCCCGACCAATCGCTTTGCACGCCGAACCTGTCCACCACCTTGGCGGGCAGTAATGTGATCTTCCCGGCGACGGGCACCTGGACGTTAGTGAGCGGGGGCGGCGTGTTCCTGAATGCCAACTCCCCTACCACGGCAGTCTCCGGCTTGATGCTGGGCGAGAATAAATTCCGCTGGACGGTGAACAACGGCCCTTGCACCAATCCGTTGACGCAGGATGAGGTGAGCGTGTTCGTATTCGACCAGTTCAGCCCGGATGCCAATGCAGGCCCCGACCAAAGCATTTGCACCCCGCAGTTGAATACCACCTTGGCGGGTAACGCACCGATCGCTCCGGCAGTAGGCACCTGGGTTCAGGCGCAAGGCACCGGTGTCATCACCGACCTGCACAACCCGACCACCACGGTGACGGGATTGGCCATCGGCGTCAACATCTTCATTTGGTCGGTGAACAACGGACCATGCGCTACCGGCGTGACCAATGATGCAGTCACCATTACCGTGTACGACAACAATTTGCCGAACCCGGATGCGGGTCCGGATCAGGACCTCTGCTTGCCGAGCACGGCAGTAACGCTTGCCGGTAGCGCAGCCACTTCCCCTGCAGTTGGCACTTGGACGATCGTGACGGGCGGTGGGACCTTCGTGGACATCCATTCGCCTTCCACCAGCGTTTCCAACATTCCGGTAGGGGTGAACACCTACCGCTGGACGGTAGCGAACGGAGTGTGCAGTAACAACTTTGATGAGGTGACCATCCGCGTGTTCAGCAACCTGAACCCCGTGGCCAATGCCGGCCCGGACCAGGACATCTGCACTCCGGACAGCACGGTGACCATGGCGGGCAGCAACGTGATCGTGCCGGCCACCGGCACCTGGACCATCATCAGCGGCAGCGGTGTGATCAGCAACCCGAGCTTGCCTAACACCGCCGTGGTGGACCTCGAAGTGGGGACCACGGTACTGGTGTGGACGGTAAGCAACGGTCCCTGCGCGAACGGCATCACCACGGACACCATGGTGGTGCGCGTATACGACCGCTTGAACCCGGTTGCGGCGGCAGGACCTGACGTGCAATTGTGTACACCTGCAGGACCGATCACCATGGCAGGTAGTTTGGTTACGGCACCAGCGGTCGGCACTTGGACGGTAACGCAAGGCACTGCGGTATTCAGCGACATCAATGCCCCCAATGCAGTGGTAACAGGCCTCAGCGTGGGGTTGAACATCCTGCGGTGGACGGTGAACAACGGGCCTTGCGAAAGCGGCATCAGCTTCGACGAGATCAGCATCACCCTGTTCGACATCAACAACCCCGTGGCCAATGCCGGTCCCGACCAGCATGTCTGCGGCGCGAACAGCACGGCCACCATGGCGGGCAGCAATTTGATCGGCCCCGCCACCGGCACCTGGACCTTGGTCTTCGGCACGGGAGTGATCACGAATGCCGCATCGCCTACCACCACCATCACCGGTTTGGGAGTAGGGGAGAACATCTTCCAGTGGGAAGTCTCAAACGGTCCTTGCGGCCCGGTAACGCAGGACGTGGTGAGCATCTACACGCATGATTCCGGCAACCCGATCGCCAATGCCGGTGCGGACCAACAGATCTGCACCCCGGCCACCGGCACCACGTTGGCGGGCAGCAACGTGATCTTCCCGGCCACCGGGATCTGGTCCTTGGTCAGCGGTCAGGGCACCATCACCAATCCAACGGCTCCGAACAGCACGGTGACCAACTTGGGCTTCGGGGAGAACATCTTCGAGTGGCGCGTGGACAACACGCCATGCGTGCCCGGTGTGACCACCGATCAGGTGAGCATCTTCCTCTTCAACCTCAATGCGCCACCGGCAGCAGCGGGACTCGATCAGGATTTCTGCGACCCCGCAGGTACCGTTCAATTGGCCGGTAACACACCGACGGTTCCGGCCATCGGCGTGTGGAGTTCAAGCGCGCCGGGCGTGGTATTCGCGGATGTGAACAACCCCAACACCACGGTAACGGGCTTCATCATCGGAGAAACGGACCTCACTTGGACCATCAACAACGGGGTTTGCGGCATCACCTCGGACATCGCCTCCATCCGGGTGTTTGATCCAAATAATTTAGACGCGAACGCCGGTCTTGACCAGGAATACTGCACCCCGCAGGACAGCACCTACATGGAGGGCAACACGCCCACCTTCCCGGCCACGGGTGAATGGACCTTGGTCAACGGCGCAGGTCTCTTCGCGGACCCCACCGATCCCGGCTCCAAAGTGGTAGGCCTGTCCATCGGCGTGAACACCTTCGTTTGGACCACCGACAACGGCCCCTGCCCGGATGCCATCACCATGGACACGGTGAACATCACGATCTTCAGTGATAGCACTGCGGCAGCGTATGCCGGAGAGGACTTTGAGACCTGCCTGCCCTTAACCACCGTGCAGCTCGGCGCCGATACGCCGCAGCCACCGGCCACTGGCATGTGGAGCATCCTCAGCGGCGCTGGCTACTTAGTGGATCCCAACGATCCAGCCACCGTGTTGGACAGCCTGGAAGTGGGCATCACCACCTTGCTATGGACCTTGGACAACGGGCCTTGCCCCAACAACGGTATCCTGGTGGACACCTTGGTGGTCACCGTGTACGATCCGTTCGGCCCCACGGCCAATGCCGGTCCGGACATCTCCTTGTGTACGCCGGAGGACAGCACCATCATGGCGGGCAATCTGCCGTTGTTCCCGGCCTACGGCACTTGGCACCTCGTGAGCGGAACCGGCGTGATCGCCGATACCAACTACCACGCCACGGCGATCACCGGCCTCACCATCGGCATCAACGTGTTCACCTGGACGGTTTACAACGGTGACTGCGGTTTCGCACCGCCCACGATCGATACCGTGCAGGTACTGCTCTATGACGAGACCGCACCACTGGCTGATGCAGGTGCGGACCAAGCGCTTTGCAGCACCTCAAGCACGAGCGTTACCATGGCCGGCAACGCAGCCACGCATCCGGGCGTGGGTACATGGACCTCGCTTGACGGCACGGGCACCATCGCGGATGCCAACGATCCATTGACCGAAGTTTCCGATCTTCCCGTGGGCATAAACCCCTTCGTATGGACCATCTTCAACGGTCCCTGCGGAACCAGTACGGACACCATGACGGTGAACGTGTTCGACGGCACCATCACCAGCACCGACGCAGGGCTTGACCAAGAGCTCTGCACGCCTGAGGACAGCGCCCAGCTTGCGGCCACAGCACCGGTTGTGCCAGCCACGGGTACTTGGAGCATCCTCAGCGGTAGCGGCACCTTCAGCGATGCCAACGCATCGGATGCCACCATCAGCGGCCTCGGTAACGGGTTGAACCAACTGCTGTGGACCATCGACAATGGCCCTTGTGGCGTGTTGACCGATACCGTGAGCATCACGCTCTTCGACGGCGGTCTTACCAGCGCCTCCGCCGGTCCTGACCAAGAACTCTGCGGTCCATTGCAACAAGTGACCATGGCGGCCACCGCGGTTACTGCGCCTGCTATCGGCGTATGGACCATCGTGAGCGGTCCGGGTGTGATCAGCGATGTGAACGATCCGCTAGCGGTGCTCAGCGGGCTCAGCAGCGGTGTTACCGTGTTGGCCTGGGGCATCGACAACGGACCATGCGTCGGCGAGCCGCTCAGCGATACGGTCGTGGTAACGATCTACGATGGTGTTGCACAAGCCGCGGACGCCGGTCCGGACCAGCAATTCTGTGATGCGGGACCGGTTGATGCGGACATGTTCGCCAATGAGGCCATGCTGCCGGCCATCGGGACCTGGACCGCAGGAGCGGGCACGGGTGTCATTACCGATCCAAGCAACCGGAACACCACCATCACCGGTATCGACTTTGGCACCAGCACCTTCACTTGGACCATCGACAATGGCGTGTGCGGCACCACCTCGGATGAAGTGGCCATCAGCCTCTACGACATCAACGTACCCTCGGCGGACGGCGGGCCGGACCAGCGCATCTGCGAGGACACCACCTATACGCAGTTCGCCGCGGTTCCAGCCACGAGCACGGCCACCGGGCATTGGGAACTCATCCAGGGCAGCGGTGTGCTCAACGACGCCACGTTGGCGGACGCACAGGTAACGGACCTGCTGCCAGGGGACAACGTCTTTGTGTGGGTGTTGGAAAACGGCGCTTGCGGAACCACGATGGACACCGTGGTGGTGAACCTGCACGACTGCAGCACGCTGGTCGTGCCGGACTCTTACTCGCCGAACGGCGACGGGGTGAACGACACCTACGTGATCGGCGGCATCGAATACTATCCGGAGAACACCTTCAAAGTATTCAACCGCTGGGGTTCCGTGGTGTACGAGCGCAGCCCGTACAACAATACTTGGGACGGCAAGAGCGAGGGCAAATTGAACTGGGGCACGGAACTGCCTGAGAGCACCTACTACTTCATTCTCGACCCGGGCAAGGACAAAGAGGTCATCACGGGTTACATCTACTTGCGCCGTTGAACATGGAAACCATGAAGAACCACGATTCACTGCGGACCACGTTCCGTTGGAAAGGAGCTGCGGTGGCATTGCTGCTGGCGGCCACCACCTTGGCCCCGCGGGAGGCCGCTGCACAGCAAGACCCGCAGTTCAGCCAGTACATGTTCAATTTGCTGGCGTTGAACCCGGCTTATGCGGGCAGTGCGGAACGCTTGAGCTTGAAAGCGCTGAGCCGCCACCAGTGGGTGGGCTTTGAAGGCGCGCCGACCACGCAGACGCTCACTGCGCACGCACCGGTGTTCCGGCAGGCCATCGGCTTGGGCGGCACGTTGATGCGCGACGAGCACGGCCCGGTAACACAGTACGGCTTCATTGTGGACGTGGCCTACCGGATGTTCCTGGGGAAGGACAAAAAGCTGGCGTTCGGCTTGAAGGGCGGCATGAACCTGTTCCAAGGTGACTTCGCCTCGCTGCACCAGTTCGAGGCCAACGACCAGGTCTTCCAACAAAGCGTTTCCTCCAAGACCGATCCGCAGTTCGGCTTCGGGGTGATGTATTACGGCGACCGGTTCTACTTGGGCCTTAGTTCGCCCAAGCTGCTGCGCACTGAATTTTTCCAGACAGACAGTCTGCAGTTCGTAAGCGACAAGGGGCAGCGCATGCACCTTTACCTCAGTGGCGGTTACGTGTTCAACCTCAGCACTTACACCAAGCTGAAGCCCACGTTCATGGTAAAGGCCGTGGACGGAGCGCCGTTGAGCATCGACGTGGGAGCCAACTTCCTGTTGTACGAAAAACTCTGGCTGGGCGCATTCTACCGCTACACCGATGCCGTGGGCGCTTTGGTGCAGTATAACATTACGGACGCGTTCACCGTAGGATACTCTTACGACTATCCACTTTCAGCCTTGAATAACTACAGCGGCGGTTCCCATGAGTTCATGCTGGGCTATGAGTTCGGCAAACCGCCCGCGGGCATCCGTTCACCCCGATACTTCTAAGCCATGGAGCTTCATCAACACAAACGGTCTTGGACCTTCTTGATCGCATTGGCGGCTTGCATGTTCGTGGCCCCCGCGGTCCAAGGTCAGGCGCTGCTGCACAAAATGGCCGACAAGTTCGCCGCGCAGTTCGATTACCTCAACATGGCCAAGGTGTATGAGGACATCGTGGCCAAGCCGAGCGTAAAGCCGGCCGATTACCGCAAGTTGGCATTCGCCTATAAAAAGGCCGGCAACATTCCCGCGGCGGTCACCACCTACAAGCGGTTGATGGACTTAGGCTCCCCCGCACCGGACGACATGTTGGCGTATGCCGACCTGCTCCGCGCACAAGGCCGTTACGACGAGGCCATGGCCTGGTACGGAAAATTCGCCGAGGAAGATCCGGACGACCCCATGGTGCAGGGCTATTTGAAGAACGCGGATTTCTTCACGCAACTGCGGCAGGACAGCATGCGCAACCAAGTGCGCACCGTGCCGATCAATTCACCCCAGGCGGACGTGGGCCCGGCGTTCATGAAAAACCTGCTGATCTTCAGCAGTGCAAGAGGCGAAGGCGTTGGCGGAACCACCCCTTACAAGTGGGACGAGCAGCCCTTCCTCAATCTGTATTCCGCGGAGGTCAAAGGCAATAGCGCCGCCGATCCCTTGGTGATGCGCCACGACCTGAACAGCCGGTACCACGATGGCATGGCCACCTTCGATTCCACCAAACAGCGCCTGTATTTCACCCGGGATAACTACTACTACGGCAAAGCCACCAAGTCACTGGACGGTGAACTGAAGCTGGGCATTTACTACGCGGACATCCGCGCGGGCGAGAGCGGTGCGCCGGAATGGGGCCCGTTGACGCCGTTCGATTACAACGATCCGGACAACAACCTTGGCCATCCTTGCATTTCACCCGACGGCAAGCGCATCTATTTCGTAAGTGACAAGCCCGGCGGCAGCGGCGGCACGGACATCTGGTATTGCGACCTGGTGAACGGCGAATGGGCCGAGCCGAAGAACATGGGCACCAAGGTGAACACCCCCGGTGGAGAAATGTATCCGTTCATCACTGCGGACAGCACCTTCTATTTCAGCAGCAGCGGGCATCCCGGCCTTGGCGGCTACGATCTGTTCACCACCAAGCTCACCGCCGCAGGGCCGGGCAAAGTGTTCAACCTGGGCTACCCCATGAACACGTCGTACAACGACATTGGGCTGGTGCTTTCCGCGGATGACAGCACCGGTTATTTCGTAAGCAACCGGCCCGGCGGCCAGGGCAGCGACGATATCTACGGCTGCACGGTACATCCACCGCGCACCACCATCACAGGCGTGGTGGTGGACAAGATGGACCAGACCCCGGTGAATGCGTATGAGCTGGTGGTGCTGGACGCGAAAGGGCATGAGATCGAGGACATGCAAGTGGAGACCAACGACGACGGCACCTTCACCATCAACGTGCCTTACAGCGAGAAGTACACCGTGAAGGCCGCGAAGGACGGCTACCGGCCGGGTCAAGTGGAGCTGAACACCGAGACGGACGACCTGAGCAAGGCCGTGATCCAATTGGAGAAGAACGACTTCGGCGCTGAGGGTATTGTTTACAATGGCGCGGACAACAAACCCCTGGGCGGTGTTACGGTACACCTGTGCGATGCGGATGGGGCGGTATTGCAGGATGTTGTCACCGGCCCCGACGGGACCTACAACTTCGGCTTGCGCAACAACACGGATCACAAGATCAAAGTGGAGAAGGAAGGTTTCTTCAAGCAAAGCGCCCGCATCACCACCAAAGGCAAGAACAACAACACGGTGATCCATACGGACTTCAACCTGTTCCCGCTGGAAGTGGACCAAGTGGTGCGCTTGGACAACATCTACTACGATGTGGCCAAGTGGAACATCCGTCCGGACGCGGCCAAGGAGCTGGACAAACTGGTGCAAACGCTCAACGACAACCCCACGGTTACCATTGAGCTGAGCTCCCACACGGATTGCCGCGGTAAGGACGCGTACAACATGGGCCTGTCGGAAAAGCGGGCCAAGAGCGCGGTTGAATACTTGATCTCGCAAGGCATAGCGAAAGAGCGGTTAACGCACAAAGGCTACGGCGAGACCAAACCGGTGGAAACCTGCGAATGCACCAAATGCACCGATGCCGAGCACCAAGCCAACCGGCGCACGGAGTTCAAGGTATTGTCGAAATAGAGTTTGGGTAGGGGGAAGGATGCGCCTCGGCACGTTGCCGGGGCGCTCCTGTTTTACGATGGAGCGTGGTGCCGCATCGCGCACGAGTTGGGTTGGCTTGTGCGCAGCGTGAATTATTTCCCGACCTTGCAGTCGTTCAGGACCAATACCAGATAGTCATTCGAGGTCGGCCGAAAATGCGAAGATATTTTTGACCAAGACGCTCTGGAAAAATCGTTGCATAGGCTGTGCGCTGAGCGTAGCCGAAGTGAGCTATGGAACTATTTTTCTGGAGATGGATTGGACAAAAAGAGCGAGTAGGTTGGCCGGAATTGAATGACTAAATGGTATAAAAAGGGAACTGGGGCGCATCCGATAGCGGTGATGAAGGACATAGGCACTACGAACAGGCTCTTATTGATCATTGTTGTTCCCTTCATCTTCTACTTGTTGAAGGAGTTGGCGTTCATCTTCGTGCCGCTATTCTTCGCCATGTTCCTGGCCTTGCTGTTCCTGCCGCTGATGCGGTGGTTCAAGAAGAAGAAAGTACCGACTGCGCTCGGGGTATCGGCGGTTGTCGGCATCCTCATTTCCGCATTAATTCTTGCTGGTCGCTTGGTAAGAATTGCGGTTCGCGAGGTGCTTTCCGCGGACAACTCCATTGTTGAAGTGGCCGGGGCCAAACTGCTCGGCATCGTGGTTTCGATCGAATCGTTCTTCGGCATGGAACGCGTGGTGGGCGTGGAGGTGCTGGATCATTACCTCAAGGACTTCGACCTGGTGGACAACCTGGGCCCGCTGTTCGGAATGGTGGGCGATACCCTGACCATGACCTTGATGACCGTGTTCTATGTCGTGCTTCTTTTGGCCGGTTCCATCAACCTGCAAGACGTGCTCCAGACCGTGATCTTTCCGCATAAATACGCTTCCATCAAGGTGTTCCGGCGGATCGAAAAGGACATCATCAAGTTCATCCGGGTCAAGTTCGTCATTAGCTTTTTCACCGGTCTCGGGTTCACCTTGGCATGCTTGTTCTTCGATGTGAGTTTTCCGATCCTCTGGGGGCTGTTCGCCTTCCTGATCAACTTCGTGCAGATGGTGGGCTCCATTGTTTCCGTTGTCCTGCTGAGCCTCTTTGCCATGGTGGAGATCGATAGCTCGGGCACACTGCTGGCCTTTATCCTTGTCATCATTGGCGTTCAGGTGCTCATGGGTTCCATCCTGGAACCGATCTTCCTCGGCAAAACGTTCTCCATCAATGTGATCACGGTGCTGGTGATGCTCATGCTCTGGAGCTACATCTGGGGTGTTCCCGGCCTTATCATGGCCATACCCATCACGGTATTGCTGAAGATCATCCTGGAGCAATTCCCCAACACCAAGGTCATCGCCCGGTTGATGTCCGGTGCCGTGGCCGGAGCGGTTAGTGCGCGATAGCAGGCACGGTCGGGCGCGTTCGTCCTCCTTAATCGCGCAAAAGACGGGGTCTTTATCGCCGGGGCGTCAATCCCAAAGGTCGTTGATGAGCAGGTCCGGATTCAAGCGACCGACACGTTGGCGCAGTTCGAAGGCGCGTTGCGTTTCGCCGAGTTCCAGCAATACTTCTCCCAATCGGTAGAGACTTTTCGCGTCCAAGGGGTCCAGTACCACCATCTGTTCATACACATCTCGCGCTCGTTTGTTATCGCCCGTGCGCTGCATGCACCGCGCGCTGAAGTAGGTAGCATCGCGTGCGTGTGGGTTACCGTTTTGGAGAAAGCCGAGAAACAATTTTTGCGCCTCTAAGCAATCACCTTTCCGGTAGAACTGCGTGGCATTCAGCCATACCGTATCGGCAACCGGCAGGTCGTTGCGCGGGCTGGCCACTGCGGCGAAAACCTCCTCCATGGGCAGGGCGAAGTTGAGCGCCTGTCCGCCGCCATCGGCATGCCAGGCCATGGGCAGGCCAAGCAACCTTGCTTTGCTGTCCCCAAGGCGCCGCCGCTGTTGCCTTCGCTGATGGGTGCGGAGAATTGCAACAGTTTGCGCGCTGTTCTGCCGTAAGGTCGCAGCCCGCTTACCAGCCCGTAGCTGATCACCAGTTCCGCGCCGTTCGGGTTGCCTATCGCATAGGCATCCGCTCCCGTGGGTATGGCATCGCTGGTTACCGTGGCAAGCGTCGGCACGGACTTCCACGCCGAAGCAGGCTCGGTGCCCAGCACTTGCACCACCACCAGGTCGCGTGCTTCATCGGCAGTAACCACCGCACCCAAGCGCAAGGGCACGTCGCCCAAACGCGCGGAAATGCTGCCGCCGTTTTTGTAGCCGTGGAAGCAGGTGAGCAACCAGCCCTGTTCCTTCAGCACCACGCCGCTGCTGCGCAGGTGGTGCATGCTGTCCGCGCTATAGGTCTCCACCCACGCCACGGCGCCGCTTGCTTGTGCGAATGCGCGCACGCCCGCATCCTGTGCCAATGCGGGCAGGGCGATGGTGCAAAGAAGCAGTGGTGCTATGTGCTGGTGTATCCTCATGGTTTCCCCTCCACATCTCGCGCGAGCGTCCACGCTCGTGCGCCTATCTTCACATACGCCCGATTGCATTCAATTCCCAAATGTAGGTTGGAACTGCTCCACATGTAAGCTGATATCGGCGGGCAATGTGGAACCGGCACGAGCGCGGACGCTCGCGCCAGATGAGGCAAACAGGGGTTATTAGAGTCAATCACTCACTTCAGAAGACTAATGATACGCAGACCCTTCGCGTGTGACAACCGGCACGAGCGAGGATGGTTGCGCCAGTTCCAATTACAAGCCAATGAACTTCTTGTAACCATTCCAGTCGAAGATTTGCACAGTCTCGCTCGCTCGTGCAGCGTGCAAGGCACGTTCGAAGATTTTGTCCTCAGTTACGAACAGAATTGGCAACCATTTTATCGTATGCGATGGCCCGAATGCGTACGACAAATAAAGATCCCAAAGTGAGTTGACGAATTTCGCTTCATTTATTGTGTTGCCGGGTGGGAAACTCAGGTACAGGTTTCTGCCCAATTCAGCGGTAACGGTGAACAGTTCAACAAACTTTGCGGAGACCTTCGCGAGTTGATGCTCTTTCAGGTCTATTCCTGCACTCTTCGCTATCCGATGTACGGAAGCCTTAGCGCCATCAAATAAGAAGTCTGGTGCCCAAGGATCGACGATAAGTCGTGCCGCTTTGAATTCCTCAAGCCAAGACTGTTCCGTTGCCTCTTTAGCTACCCTGGCACTCACTATGAATTCGTGCCAGTTGGGGTCCACGTGCCCATCGCTCGTGCGGCTAATTTCGTTAGCAAGTCGGCCTAAGCCCGACCTAATCTCTTCGGCCTTTTCAATGCGGACGTTAAACAGTGCATGGCACACAAGCTCTGAGTCGCTACGAACCATGTGCAAATGACCTTTCTCAGCATCCTCCCTTACGTGATTAGCCAAAAAGGCAATGGCGTTTCGACATCGCTTTGATTCGTCGCCGTCATCCAAAAGGTGCGCTACTAATTCAAGAACGACCACGGGGCTTGCAGTGGCCTGAATTCCTCGGCTGCGCTCAAGCCCTCTGATTCGCGAGGCCAAAGATTCCATCTGGTCAAAGGTGCAATTGCGCGTTCGACCACGATAAATGTTGGAATCAAAAATAACCCAGTAACGTTGTTCTGGCATACAATAACGGGTTTACTTCCCCTCCACAACTTTCACCTCCGCCTCCGTCAACCCATAAAGCTGGTACACCACATCATGGCGCATCCGATCGGCCGCTTGCAGCGCGTGGGCCTTGGCCTGCTGCCGAAGAAATGGTTTGAGCACAGCGGATTGGAAGAGGGCCATGGCGGAAAAGTAGCATGTCCCGGATAATAAAGTCGGGTCAACCGCTATGCCCGCAAGCATTGAGTGCGGGTTTTTCCCGCTGGATACATCAGGATCTGGTTTTGCCTGTGTGCGGGTGGCCCTGCTTGTGCGGTGACCTGTTCTTGTCCTATCCTTGCATGGGCCGATGGAGTAATTTCGGCTATTCGTGGAAGGCTGCGGCAACTTCGTCGAACTTTGCTACGTCATGGAATGGTCACCTCACTTGCGCATTGACATATTTTCTACTCTTCGCCACCACATGAAGTCCCTTTCCGTCCTGCTCGCCATTCTTGCATTGACCTGTGCCAAACCGGTCCTGTCGCAAGGTGTGATCCCCACCATGGGCACCGAATTCTGGGTGGGCTTCATGGAGAACTACGACAGCCAATCTTCTCCGCATATCGACTTGTTCATTTCAAGTTACCAGAACACTTCCGGCACGGTCACCATGCCACTTCAAGGCTACAGCCAGAGTTTTACGGTCACGGCGAACACCGTCACTACAGTAACCTTACCGCTAACGGGGATCAATACGGGCTCGGAAACGGTGGGCACGAAATCGTTCCTAGTGCAGACCGACGACACCGTGGCCGTGTATGCGTTGAATTTCGACGTTGCCACAGCGGACGCTGCGGCGATCTTCCCTACGAAAACCTTAGGCACGGACTACCGGGTGCATTGTTAAAAGGGCCTCAGCGGCAATACGTTGCCATCGGAAATGCTGATCGTGGCCACGGAAGATGGCACCGAGGTGGAGATCACCCCGACCACCGGCACACAAGGCGGGCAAGCGGCGGGTGTGCCGTTCTTGGTGAGCTTGGAGGCCGGTGAAACGTACCAAGTGAAGGCGGGCACCGGGCGGGAGACCTTTCCGGCAGTACGATCCGGGGCACCGGCGTAAGTGGTACCTGCCGTCCGTTCGCGGTGTTTTCGGGATCGCAGTGTACCAACATCCCCGTGGGTTGTTCCGCGTGCGACCACATCTACGAGCAGAATTTACCCGTGCCGGGCTGGGGCAAGCGCTATTTCACCGTGCCTTGGACGGGGCCTACCAGTTACACCTACCGCGTAATGGCCAACACCTCCGGTACCGTGTATTCCATTGATGGCGTGGTACAGCCTACGCTGAACGCGGGGCAATACGACGAGTTCAACAGCGCTACCGGTGCCAAGGTGATCGAGAGCGCCTCGCCGATCAGCGTGGCACAATACATCCAAGGCCAGGACTGTTCCGGCGGCGTGGGCGACCCGGCCCTGCTCATCCTGAATGCGGAAGAGCAACGCATTTCCAATGTAAGCTTTGCCACGGTGGTATCGACCAACATCACCTCGCAGTACGTTGCGGTGGTGGTGGGCACGTCAAGCTCGGGGCAGGTGGTGCTGGACGGCGCTGTTATGCCGGCCTCCGCATTCACCGCATACACAGCGTATCCCAGTTACAGCTATGCCACTTTTCCGCTTACACAAGGCAGCCACAGCATCAGTTGCCCCACGGGCCTTTCCGGCTACGTGTATGGCGTGGGATCCAACTATGAGACCTATGCCTACAGCGCAGGTTCGTTCTCCTTTGAGCCGGTATTGCCGGTGGATTCCGTTTTCTGCGGGGTGGACAGCACGGGCATGTTGACCTTGGACGCGCCGATCGACGTTTATTCCCCTTGGTGGGCGTTGTACACTTTCCCCGACGACACCTTGCACGTTGGCGCTGCGTACACGTTCACCCCTCAGGGCAGCAATGTATTCGTAGTACACGGCTCGGAGCAACTGAGCGGCTGCCCACAAGAGCACCTTTACAGCGTGGAAGCATCGAATCCACCGGCACTTACGCTGAGCGCAAGTTCCACATCGGTCTGTGCCTATGAAGAAGTGCAATTGAACGTGGTGCCGGACCCGGCTGGCATATACTTGTACAACTGGTGGCCCGATGCTGAGCTTAGCGACGGCTCATTGCCTAACCCAGTGGCCTCGCCTGCACAAAGCGGCTGGTACCATGTGAGCGTGAGCTCCTTGAGCGCATGTTCCGTGGGGTTCGACAGCATTTTTGTGGCCGTGACTCCCGGCGATGTATTGCGCTATGATGCTCTGGTGAACGACGCTCAAGTGTGCGTGGGTGACACAGTACAGCTGCATGTGGAAGTGTACCAGAACCTGGTGGCCGATGCGCTGGACCAGACCCCTGATGCCGCAATGTGGAGCACGGTGACAGGTGGTGTCATCGGGACCGCTTGCGGATCGGTGGGCGGCAATGCGCTGTACTTCAATGGCGCGGCACCGCTGCGGCAAGCGCAAACCGTGGACCTTGACGTATCAGCCGGCGGCTTGGTGCGGTTCAGCATCAAGCTGGCGGACGGGGCAGCGCCGTGCGATAACATCGATCCGGGCGAGAACATTCTGGTGCAGTTCAGCACCAATGGCGGCGGCGCTTGGACCACCTTCCTGACCTGCTACGAATACCAGTACGCCACATGGAGCCAGGTGGAACTGGTAATTCCTGCAGCCGCGCAAACGGCGGCCACGCGCTTCCGTTGGGCACAGCCTACTTTCAGCGGGGCGGGGGAAGACAATTGGTCGCTGGACAATGTGGCCATCGCCGTGGAGAACACCGCCGGCGTTGACTTTTCGTGGGCACCTGCTACGAGCATGGCCGACCCTACGGCGGACAGCACGTTGGCGTGGCCCCAGCAAACGGGCTGGTACCAAGTGTTCAGCACGGACTTGGGCACGGGTTGTTCCTATGCGGACAGCGTGTTGATCACCGTGGGCCAGGAATTCACCTTGGCCATGACGCCGGACACTTCCATTTGTGACATCGCGGGCATCCAGTTGGAAGCCGTTCCCAGCAGCGGCACCAGCGTGGGCTTCCTGTGGTCACCCAACACGGCGATCAGCAGCATTTATTCAGCCACGCCAACGGTAACCCCGACCGGCACCACGACTTATACCGTGTTGGCCACCAGCGCCGAAGGGTGCGAGGCCACGGGCGACGTGGTGATCACCGTTGCGGCCGCGCTCAGCATCAACGCCACCATAACGGACAACGACATCTGCGCGGGCGAAGCGGTGGACCTCGATGCCGTCGTGACGAGCAATACGAACATGGTGTTCACTTGGGAACCTTCCGCAAGCCTGGACGATGCCACGTTGCAATCGCCGAGCGCGCAACCGTTGCAGGACACGTGGTATTCCGTGCTGGCGAACGACACGGCCAGCGGCTGCTTCCTGCGGGACAGCGTCTTCATTTCCGTTACCAACACGGGCGGCGTATTTGCGGGCAACGACACCACGGTATGCACGGCGATCGGGCTTCAGCTCAATGTGGCGCACAACGTCGCTACGCCCGTTTACCAATGGCAACCGGCGGGTAACCTCATCGGTGCCAACACGGCAAGTCCAACCATTCAATTCGACAGCACGGCCACCTACGTGGTGTCCGTGGGCGACGGCGTGAACTGTGCCGCGTTCGACACCATCGTGGTAACGGTCTCCTTCCCGCAGCTCCCCTTCCAGTCGGACAGTTCGTTGTGCCAAGGGCAGACCATGGTGATGGACCCCGGATTCCCCGGTGCGCCGCGCGTGTGGAGCACGGGCGCCACCACGCAAAGCATCACGGTGGGCAGTGCGGGCACCTATACCTGCACGCTTTCGGACGTGCTTGCGGCCTGCTCCGCTGACGTGGTTTACAACGTAACCGTGGACGCGTTGCCCATTGTGCAGCTCGGCCCGGACACTTCACTCTGCATCGGTGAATCTTGGACGTTGGATGCCGGCAACCCCGGAAGTTCCGTGGTATGGAACACGGGTTCCACGGACCATACCATCACGTTCACCACGGCCGGCTGGTACCAGGCGTCCGTCCTGGACGGGAACGTCTGCACCGGTGTTGACTCGATACTCGTGACCTTCGATCCCTTACCGGTGGTGATCCTGTCGGACACCTCGGTATGCGTAAGTGAAACGATGGTGCTGGACGCCGAAAATCCGGGTTCCCGTTACCTCTGGTCGCCCACTGGGGAAACCACGCAGACCATTGCGGTGAATGCCGCCACCGGCGTTTACTCGGTGGTGGTCACCACGGCCACCATCTGCGTGGACAGTGCGCAAGCGCAGATCAATTTCATCGACTTCCCGGTGGTGGATCTGGGTCCTGACACCGCCTTATGCGATGGCCAGAGCCTGGAGCTGGATGCCGGAAATCCCGGGCTGGGCATTCTTTGGCGAACAGGTGCGACCACGCAGCACATCACACTCTACGCAGGTGCCATGATGGGCGTTGAAGTGTACAACGGCTATTGCACCTCGTATGACAGCGTGGATGTCATCTTCAACCCGTTGCCCAACGAACTGGCCGAGCATGAACTGTCAGCGTGTTTTGCAGACCCGCCGCACGAGCTGATGCTGGACGCGGAAAATGCGGGCGACAGCTACCTGTGGCACCCGAGCGGTGAAACCACGCGCTACATCACGGTGAAAGATTACGGGCTCTACACGGTGGACATCACCACGCCGGAGAATTGCACCATCACTGAGTCGATTCTCGTGAACGAGTATTGCCCCAACCAGCTGTTCATGCCGAACAGTTTCACGCCGAACAACGACCTGAGCAACGACGTCTTCGCCCCCGATGGCTGGAATTTGACGGGCATGGAGCTATACATCTTCGACCGTTGGGGCGAGGTGATCCAGCACGGCGTGGGAACAGCTGCGCGTTGGGACGGCACCATTGGCGGCGCGCCGGCCCCAATGGGCGTCTATGCGTGGAAGTTGCTCTACCGCTTCTACCAGGACGCGAACATGAGCGTGATCGGCGAAGTGCAGGAACGCACCGGCCACGTTACGTTGATCCGTTGATCGGGACGGCATAGGCGCATCCGCAGATCAGCCCCAAGGCTGATCTGCGGATTGCAGCCTGCTACTTCGTGTGCATCTGCACCTGTGGGAACGGAATGCTGATCCCCTTGGCATCAAAGAGCTTCTTCACTTGCTCATGCATGTTGAAGAACACGCCCCAGTAGTCCTCGGATTTGGTCCAAACGCGCATCGTGAGGTTTACGGAGCTGTCTGCCAGTTCGCCCACCACGATCAGCGGTGCGGGTTCTTTCAGGATGCGATCGTCTTTTTGGAGGATCTCGTGCAAGGCGAGCTTTGCGGCATCGATGTCATCCCCATAACCAATGCCGAAGCTCATGTCCACGCGGCGGTTGGCTTCGGTGCTGAAGTTCACGATGGGGCCGGTACTCACCGGGGAATTGGGGAGGATCACGGTTTTGTTGTCGGGTGTTTTCAGCACGGTATTGAAGATCTGGATGCTATGAACGGTGCCCAAATGCCCTTGCATTTCCACCAGGTCACCGACCTTGAAAGGCTTGAAGAGAAGTAGCATCACCCCACCGGCGAAATTTTGCAGCGTGCCGCTCAGTGCCATGCCGATGGCCAGTCCCGCCGCGCCGAGCACGGCGATGAAGCTGGTGGTTTCGATGCCGATCATCTGGATCACGCTGATGACGAGGCCCACACGGAGCACTGCGCCGATGATGCCGCGCAGGAAAGGCACGAGGTCGGGGTCCACGTGGCGCTTCTGCATCACGCGGCCCATGGTCGAGAGGATCATGCGGATCACCCAAAGGCCGATGACGAGCGCAACGACAGCACCCAAGAAGCGGGGGCCATAAGTGAGCAGGATTTCTTTGCCGCGGGCTATGATCATCTCGGTATTGCTCATGAAGTGTGTTTTTAGGGGTTTTCAGCTTTCGCACAAGAACCGTTCCGGAAAGTTCCGCAAGAGGCACAGGCTTGCCGATGCGTGCAAACGCTTGATATGGTTGCACCTTTGCGCGGCAAGCGAACGGGCCAAGCATTACGTGGCCTATCCGATCCATGGAAAATTTGAAGGCGGAACATCTGGGCAGCGGCCGCGAAGCCAAGCATTGGCCCAAGGCCACGTTGCCGGAGTACGCCTTCATTGGGCGCAGCAATGTGGGCAAGAGCTCGTTGATCAACATGCTGGTGGGCATCCACCGGCTGGCGCGGGTAAGCAACACGCCCGGCCGCACGCGCAACGTGGAGCACTTCCGCGTGGAAGCGTACAAAGGCAAAGGACAAGCTTGGATGCTGGCCGACCTGCCGGGCTACGGTTTCGCCAAGGCAAGCAAGGACGAACGCGCCTTGTGGGAAGTGATGATCCGCACCTATTTGCGCGAACGTGAAAGCCTGCAATGCGTTTTCGTGCTGGTGGATGTACGCATCGCCCCTCAGCAAAGCGACTTGGACATGATCCAATGGCTCGGTGGGGAAAGCATCCCTTTCGTGATCGTCTTCACCAAAAGCGACAAGCTGAAACAGCCGTCCATCGTAAGCAACATCGCGCAGTTCAAGCGGGCGCTGAAGAAGAACTGGGAAACGTTGCCGCACCTCATCATCACCTCCTCGGAAAACGGCAAGGGCCGCGATGAAGTGCTCGCGTTCATCACGGACGTGAATTCGCGGTGGGGCTCGTAAATGCCAGAAGGCAGTTGGCAGCTGCAGTCGGCAGTGTTGACAACTACTTTTTCTTCAGATCCGGCAACATGTGCTCGGCGAAATAGGCAGCGAAATCGCGCATTTGCGCGGCCATTTTATCCTCGTTCGTAGCGCGCTCGAACGTGTCCGCCAAGGTGAGGATGTTCTGGTGGAAGAAGGCCTTCATTTCTTCGGTGGTCATCTCCTTCGTCCACAGGTCGATGCGCATGGTATTGAGCTCTTCGGCATCCCAAAAGCTCAGCAACATGGCCTTGCCCACGCCATTACCGGCTCCGCCTTCGGCGTTCCATGCAATGTTTTCGGGCACGTGGTTCTCGTCCAGTTGAAGGTTGATGGTGATGGCTGATTCGTTCATGCGAATTGGGTTGTGGAGCGCAGGTGGCGCAGATCGTTATTGTTGAACGCTGATCCGGACCGGTCACGATTTACCTAGGCTTGTAAGTTTTCAAGATCGCCTGCGGGTCGCGCATGGCGAAGAGTTGTGCAAAGGAGACATCGGGATTTGCCTTCATGTAGCTCTGCACCAAGCGGTACCCGATCCATTCGCCGAGGTGGCCGGGGCTTTCGCGCGGCAAGCCCGGCGTAAAGGGTCCGTCGTTCATGAAACGGTCGATCTCCTTGGGGTCCTTCGTATACACCAGTTCCTTCGCCACCACCTCCTTCCAAATGTTGAATTCATGGTCCTCACACCACTTGAGTTGCTGCGGGCTGAACGCGAATTTCAGGGTGGCGTCGGTCTGGGGAAGCAGGTAGTCCAGCAGTGCCATCACTTTGCCGATCACGATGAAGTTGGTGAGCAGGTCCTCGCCACGCACATCACGGGTGTAGTGTACTTGCAGCCAGCCCTTCACCACGCTGGGCGCGAGCATTTCGGGGCGCATACGGTCCTTGCGGTACTGCGGAAAAACGTCAGGGGAGAGGTATTGCACCACGGGGCTGTCCTTGCCCACGAACCATTCCACGCCGAAGCCCAGCACGCTGTCCGTGGGCAGCACGCCGTAGTTGAAGCCTGAATTGAAGGCGATGACGCGCGGCGTTAGGCTGTCGGGGAAAGCCGCCTTCAGCCGTGAAAATGCCGTATTGAAATCGGCTTCCTGCGCGGCCATTTCGCCCAGCACGCTGTCCGCGGTTTGCTGCACGTGTGCCCAGTCGGGATCGTGTACGAAGCGCCCGAGCGCCAAGGGCAAGCGCGGGTCGTCGAACGGAGCGGCCTGCAGCACGCGCTCCACGTAGAGCCGGTAGAATTCGCCGTACTTGGCATAGAGCCGCAGGTTGAAATTGCCGGAAGTGTCATCCACGCTGCGGAAGAGGTCCAGATCCAGGCGTTCGATCTTCAGGCCCACGTCCGGCAAGGTTCCATGGGTTTCCCGTTTTGCCTGATCCCCGCAACCGGAAAGAAAAAATGCAGCGGCTGCGGACAAGGAGACGATGAAGTGGCGGATGGACATACCTTTGGCACCTAACAAGCTGCAAACCTATGAAGAAGGTCTCCGCAATTCTCGCTATTCTCGTACTGGCTGTCACCAGCCTGCAAGCGCAGGACCAAAAGTCCTTCCGCTTCGGCATCAAGGTGGCACCGAACTTCGGCTTCATCAAGCCGGATACCAAGGAACTGAAGAGCGACGGTGCCAAACTGGGCTTCACCTTCGGTTTAATGGGCGATTTCGTGCTGGGCGACAATCGTAACTATGCATTCAGCACCGGGCTGTTCTTGAACAACGTGGGCGGCAAGACCACCTATCCGGCATCGGGCCAGAACCTGAGCACCGAAACGCGATACCAATACATTGAGGTGCCCATTACCATGAAGCTGATGACCAACGAGATCGGCTACATGACCTACTTCGGGCAGATCGGATTTGGTACTGCGTTCAACATTGCAGCCAAGTCGGATTATGACGGGTTTGACTCCACGGGGAAGATCGTGCGCTACACCGATGAGGACATCCTGTCCAACACGGCTCTTTTCAAAGCATCCTTGATCGTGGGTGGCGGCTTGGAGTACAACTTCAGCGGCAACACCTCGGCGATGTTGGGCATTACGTGGAACAACGGTTTCACCAACATCCTCAAGGACCAAAAAACCACCGTGGACGGCCAAGAAAAGGAACTGAAAGCGAAACAGAATTACCTGGAGCTTTCCCTTGGCGTGTTCTTCTAGGCTAAAGAATTTCCAAAAGCCCCGCTGCTGCAACTATATGCGGAGCGGGGCTTTCCTTTGTAGACATGCTGAACACGGAACGCACAATTGAGCACATCACGGACTGGCTGCGCGCATACTGCACGGCCAACAAGCAGCGCGGCTTCGTCATCGGCATCAGTGGCGGCATTGACAGCGCGGTAACCAGCACGCTTTGCGCGCGCACGGGCTTGCCATTGCTCTGCGTGGAAATGCCGATCCATCAGGCGGAAAGCCAAGTGCAGCGCGGGCAAGAGCACATCGCGTGGCTGCGCGAAAAGTATGCAGGTGTTTCCACGGAACGCGTGGAGCTCACCCCCGTGTTCGATGCGCTGGTGAAGGAACTTCCCGCACACGGGGATGATGCCACCCGCGCCCTCGCACTCGCCAACACGCGCGCCCGTTTGCGCATGACCACGCTGTATTACCTCGCCGGCATCAAGCGGTTCCTCGTGGCGGGCACGGGTAACAAAGTGGAAGATTTCGGCGTGGGCTTCTACACCAAGTACGGCGACGGCGGCGTGGATCTTTCGCCGATCGCGGACCTTACGAAGACGGAAGTTTTCGCCTTGGCAAAAGCACTCGGCATCATAGAAAGCATCCAACAGGCCAAGCCCACCGACGGCCTCTTCGGCGACGATCGCAGCGACGAGGACCAGTTAGGCGCTAGCTATCCGGAGCTGGAATGGGCGATGGCATTGCGCGATGCGAAGACTTCCGTGAACGCGGATGCGCTCACCGAACGGCAGCGTGAAGTGCTGAAGATCTACGACCGGTTGCACAATGCGAATGCGCACAAGTGGCGGGCAATTCCGGTTTGTTTGATACCGGGGGAGTTGCGGGGTTAGTTTTTCGGCATCCAGCGGATTCTTGGTCTTTGACTATCTTTGGTCGAACCAACATGAACTATTCAAAGATCATCACTGTGGACCCCGCAATTCGGAGCGGAAAGCCCTGCATCAGGGGCATGCGCATCACCGTTGGGGACATCCTTGAATACCTCGCCGGCGGCATGTCCATTCCGGAGATCCTTGAGGACTTTCCTGATTTGACAGAGGAAGATATCCGGGCCTCGCTGGCTTTCGCCTCGGACCGTGAGCGCAGGTTGCACATGATTCCGCCAGCGGCGTGAAGTTCTTGGTCGACCACAACCTTTCACCCAAGCTCACCGCGTTTCTTGAGCCTTGGTTTACCGGTTCCGTGCATACCATGGAACTGCATTTCGAACGCACACCTGACAAGGACTTGTGGACATACGCCGCAGATCATGGTTTTTCCATTCTGACCAAGGACACCGACTTTGAGAAGTACAGCCTTTTGCGTGGTGCGCCGCCGAAAGTGGTGTGGTTGCGCATCGGTAACACCTCCAACAAAGAGGTGATGTAATTGCTCGGAAGTCATATCGAAGCCATCAAAGCGTTCTTGGCTTCCGAAGAATTAACGTTGATGGCGCTTGGCCGTTAGCCCCTCACCCGATCGTCCAAACATTCTCCCCGCGCAGCAGCGCATCGAGATCGCCGGGACCTTTCTTCTGCTTGGCCAAGGCCACTTGCGCGTTCATCTTCGTTTCGTGCGTTGGGCGGTCGCTCACGTAAAACACGCCGAAGGGCCTTGGCAATGCATCCTTTTCCCGTGGGTCGTCAAACAGGCGAACGAGGATGCTGGCCTTGAAGCCGTCACGTTCGTCGTGGACCCAGAGGTCGTCCACGGTAGCTTCCCCTGCGGCGATGTCCACGATCACGGGGGTCATGCCATCGAGCTTGATGCCTTTTGTGCCGTTGCCGAAGAGCAGGGGTTTGCCGTGTTCCACGAATACGGTGTGCTCGGCCTTGCTGGCTTTTTCGGTAAAGACCTCGAAAGCGCCGTCGTTGAAGACGTTGCAGTTCTGGTAGATCTCCAACAGGCTGGTGCCGCGATGGGCATCGGCGCGCTGAAGCATTTCGCGCAGGTGCTTGGGATCGCGGTCCATGCCGCGGGCGATAAAGCTGGCATCGGCGCCTTTGCACAAAGCGAGCGGATTGAACGGATGGTCCGTGCTGCCCATGGGGGTGCTCTTCGATATCGCGCCTTCCGGTGAAGTGGGCGAATACTGGCCTTTCGTTAACCCGTAGATCTCGTTGTTGAAGAGCAGCACGTTAAGGTCCACATTGCGGCGCAGCATGTGGATGAGGTGGTTGCCGCCGATGCTGAGCGAATCACCGTCGCCGGTGATGAGCCATACGCTGAGGTCGGGCTGCACGCTGCGCATGCCGCTTGCGATCGCGGGTGCGCGGCCATGTATGCTGTGCATGCCGTACGTGTCCAAGTAGTACGGGAAGCGCGACGAGCAGCCGATGCCGCTGATAAAGACGATCTCCTCTTTCGGGCGACCGTGCTGAGCGAGTACGCTCTCCACTTGTTTCAGAATGGAATAGTCGCCGCAGCCGGGGCACCAGCGCACTTGCTGGTCACTGCTGTAATCTAATTTTTTAGGCGCTGGGGCCGCTGGTTGCAAAGTGCTCATGACTTCAACAGATTCAATGCGGCCACACGGATCTCTTCGGAAGTGAACGGCATGCCCTGTATTTTATTCAGCCCTTGCGCGTCCACCAGGTATTCGGCGCGCATCAGTTGGCGCAACTGGCCGCTGTTCATTTCGGGCACCAGCACTTTGGCGTAACGTTTCAGCATGCCGCGCAGTCCCTTGTTGAAGGGGAACATGTGCCGCAGATGCACGTGCGCCACGCTGAGGCCTTCCTTCTGCAACTCCACCGCTGCCGTACGGATGGCGCCATACGTGGATCCCCAGCCCACGATCAGCAGGTCGCCGTTTTCCGGGCCGCTGTCCAAACGGATGGGACGGTAGGTGTCGGCGATGCGCTGCACTTTTTCCGCGCGCAGTTTCACCATCAGTTCGTGGTTCTGCGGATCGTAGCTGATGTTGCCGGTCTTGTCTTCTTTCTCAATGCCGCCGATGCGGTGTTGCAAACCCTTCATGCCGGGAATTGCCCAAGGGCGCACGCCGTTTTCGTCACGGGCGTAGGGCAAGAACTTCTCGGCTTCGCTCGAAGTCCTACCCTCCGCTTCCGCGCTTTCGCGCGGCTTGGCGTACGGCGGCGTGATCGGTCGCAGGTCCTTTGCCTCCGGGAAACGCCACGGCTCGGCGCCGTTGGCGATGTATCCGTCGCTGAGCAGGATCACGGGCGTCATGTGTTCCACGGCAAGCTTCACCGCTTCGAACGCCATCTCGAAGCAATCCGTTGGGCTGCTCGCGGCGATCACCGGGATCGGTGCCTCGCCATTGCGCCCGAAAAGGGCTTGCCAGAGATCGGCTTGTTCGGTTTTTGTCGGTAGCCCGGTGCTGGGGCCGCCGCGCTGCACGTTCACCACAACGAGCGGGATCTCCAGCATGAACGCCAGTCCCAGTGCTTCACCTTTCAATGCGATGCCCGGCCCGCTGCTGGCGGTAACGCCAAGCGCGCCGCCATAACTGGCACCGATGGCGGAGCAAATTGCCGCGATCTCATCTTCCGCTTGGAAGGTCTTCACGCCGAAATGCTTATTCCGCGAGAGCTCGTGCAAAATGTCGCTGGCGGGCGTGATGGGATAGCTGCCATAGAACAGCTCCAGCCCCGCTTTTTGCGCGGCTGCGATAAGGCCGATGGCGATGCCTTGGTTGCCGGTGATGTTGCGGTAGTTGCCCTTCGGCATCGGCGCGGGCTTCACCTCGTAACGTGTGGTGAACGTCTCGCTGGTATCGCCGTAGTTGTAGCCCGCTTGCAGCACTTTCAGGTTCGCGTCCAGCAGGTCCGGTTTACTCTTGAACTTGCCTTCCAGAAAAGCTTGCGTGCGCTCCAGCGAACGGCTGTACATCCAGTTGATGAAACCGAGCACGAACATGTTCTTGCTGCGGTCCTTCTCCTTCATGCCGAGCGTGGTGCCCTCCAGCGCGTTGCGCGTGAGTTTGGTGACGTCCACGGTATGCAGCACGTAGTTGTCCAGCGAATGGTCACTCAGCGGGTTCTCCTCGTCGGGGTAGCCGGAAAGCCGCAGGTTCTTCGTGTCGAATCCGTCGCTGTTGGCGATGATGGTGCCGCCGTTCTTCAACTTTGCGAGGTTGGCCTTCAGTGCCGCCGCGTTCATCACCACCAGCACATCGCACACGTCGCCTGGCGTAAAAACATCCACGCTGCCGAAGTGCAATTGGTAGCCGCTAACGCCGGCAAGTGTGCCTTGCGGCGCACGGATCTCCGCCGGATAATTCGGGAAAGTGCTCACATCGTTTCCGAAGAGCGCGTTGGATTCAGTGAACTGGGATCCGGTAAGCTGAATGCCGTCGCCGCTGTCCCCGGCGAAGAGGATCACCACTTTCTCGCGGGCCTCAACGGTCTTCGGACGGGTTTTGGGTATGGTGTCCATATTGGCGTGCAAAGGTACGGGGGCGGGGGATGGGGTTTATATGAGGATTGTCAACCGCAGTGGGTTGTGGGAGATCGAACCGCTGATTAACACGGATGCACGCTGTTGAATTTTGAATGGTATCGGCTACAACGCCCGATCAGCGTCCATCAGCGTTTCCAACCTATGATCTTATTCGCCATAACTCACTATCAGCGTTCATCAGCGTACATCAGCGGTTTAAACCATGAACATCACGTTCACACCAACGCCTCCACCTTCACCACTTCCGGGGCCACGCGCTTGATGGCTTCTTCCACGCCGGCCTTCATGGTCATGGCGCTCATGGAGCAGTTGCTGCAGGCCCCGTGGAGCCGCACTTGCACCACGCCTTTGTCGCTGATGTTGTCCAAGGTGATGTCGCCACCGTCGGCTTCGAGGAAGGGGCGCAGTTCCGTGAGCGCATCCTTCACGCGCCGGGTAAGGCGTTCCATTTCTTGCGGATCAATAAGGGCCGTGGTGCTCATGGCTTTGCAGCAAGATGTTCCGCAGGATGCGCGCTCTTTTGCTGTTGTGCGGTTTCCAGTTCCGCCAAGATACGCTGCATGGCGTCCAGCAGCGGCGTGAACGCCTGTGCGGCGGGCGTATCGCCTTGTAGCACTGCGGGCCGGCCCACGTCGGCGGCTTCGCGGATGCTTTGTACAAGCGGCACTTCGGCCATGAAGGGCACCTTCAATTCTTCGGCCAAGGCTTGTGCGCCGCCCTTGCCGAAGATGTGCATCCGCTCTTTTTCGGGGATGTCGGAGAGGGTTCTTCCCGCCACGTTTTCCGCAGGAATGAACCAAGCCATGTTCTCCACGATGCCGAGCACGGGCACGTTCACACTGGGCATGTTGAAGAGGCCCACGCCTTTGCGCGCATCCACCAGGGCCACGGCCTGCGGGGTGCTCACGATGATGGCGCCGCTGAGCGGCACGGCTTGCACGAGGGAGAGGTGGATGTCGCCGGTGCCGGGCGGAAGGTCCACGAGCATCACGTCCAGTTCGCCCCAGTCGGCGTCCTTGAAGAGCTGGTCCAGTGCTTTGCTGGCCATGGGCCCGCGCCACGCGATGGCCTGTCCGGGGTCGGCGAAAAAGCCGATGCTCAGCAGTTGCACGCCGTAGCTCTCAACGGGCACGATCAGGTTTTTGCCATCCACTTCCTTCACGCGGGGCCGCTCCTTCAGCACGTCGAACATCAGCGGCATGCTGGGGCCGTAGATGTCGGCATCCACCAAGCCCACTTTCAATCCACGTTGGGCGAGGCCCGCAGCGAGGTTGGCGGTGATGGTGCTTTTGCCCACGCCGCCTTTGCCGCTGGCCACCGCAATGATGTGCTTTACATGGGGCAGCACTTTGCGCAAGCCACCGCGCGCACCGCTGATGGGGCGCACGCTCACGCTCACCTTCACCTCGTCGCCGAATGCTTGTTTCAGCTGGAAGCTCACCGCCTCTTCCATGCGCTTGCGGCTGTGCATGGCCGAGTTGCTCACTTCCACGATGATGCTGATGTTGTTCTCGTCGATAACGACCTCCTGCACGAGGTCCAATTCCACGATGTCCTTCTTGAGGTCGGGTTCGATCACGCGGCTTAGCGCGGCTTGCAGTGCTTCTTCGGTAATGGGCATGGCGGCGCGAAATTACCGCTTAAACAGGTGGCGCGCTTGGGAAGGACAAGACAAGGTTTTTTTTGACAGGAATACAGGATCAACAGGATCGGGGCCGCTTTGCGGCGGCTCTACTGCCGTCCCTCGGCACTGCTCGCTTGCGCCTCGTCGCGCATGGGCTTGCGTTCCAACAGCCAGAGCATGGCGATGGAGGGGTCTTCGAAAAAGCGGACGGCGTAAGGCGCATCATCCGGCGTTGCGGCCACAAAGCGTTCCACGGCCCTTGCGTTGCCCGGATCTTCGCTGCCAACAATGGCAATGCGTTCAATGCCCGCCTGCATCACTTGCGGGGTGAACTCGCGCATGGTCCACGCTTGGTCCTCCGGTGAGATCGCGCCGGCTTTGCGTGCATCGGTGAGCCAATAGCGGAGTGCGTCGCGTTCCACCACGTTCATTATGCGCTGCAACAGCGAACGGTAGCGCTCGCCCATGAAGACACCGTTCCATGTGGACCGCACAAAGCGCTGCACCGGCTGCACTTCCAGCAGCAGGTTTTCGCACTTATGTTCGGTGTTGATCAACATGGGATTTGACCTTTCGGCACGATGAAAGTACACCGACAAACTGACATTGTTCGCAAAGACCCGAAAAATCACTATTAATGGGTAGGTAACACAACGCTCACAAACGCAGCCCTTGCGCGGGGTCCCAGAACTTCTTTTGAAAATCCTGCACTTGGTCTTTTTTGACCGTCACGCCTTCCTTTTTCAGCAGATCCTCCATTTGTGCGGGCGTTGCGAAATGGTGTTTGCCGGTGAGCAGCCCGTTGCGATTTACTACGCGGTGCGCGGGCACTTTGGGTTTTACGCCGTGCGCCCGGTTCATGCACCAGCCCACCATGCGCGAGCTGCGGGCGGCGCCGAGGTATTTGGCGATGGCGCCATAGCTGGTTACGCGACCGCGCGGGACCTGCCGCACCACGTCCATGACGTCGGCGAAGAAATCACGCTCTGGGACGGGGTTGTTTGGGGTTGTGCTTTTAGGCATGGAAAGGTTTAACCGCAGAAGGCGCAAAGGTCGCTGAGATTGTCAAAGTCTGACCGCGGCGCACGCAACGGGCGCAACGAATTTCAAGATCAGTCAGAAACAGAAAGCCAATGACAAGAGTTTCATATCAGCCCGCACACAGTATCAATGAACTGCATTTACGTTGCGTTCGTTGCGAGCGTTGCGGTAAAACACCACGATCGCATTCCTTCACGCCCTTCGTGGTAAAAAACCCGTCGTGGTCTTCACCACCCAAAGCGCACGTAATGGATCGTCCGTCCTTCTTCCAACCACATTCTTTCGTAGTGGGTGCGGATGTTCAGCACGGCTTGTTCCTCCGGAGAAACGCGCGGCACGAGTTCGGCATAGACGTTCGCGCTGCTTTCTTCAGTGCGCAGTTTGTGCTCGTCGATTTGTTCCAGAGTGTATTCGTAGAGCAGTGGGCTGTCGGTCTTTAAATGAATGATGCCGCCGGGTTTCAGGATCTCCTTGTAGCGCGCCAAGAAAAGCGGGCTGGTGAGGCGCTTGCGTGCTTTCCCGATCTGCGGGTCGCTGAAGGTGAGCCAGATCTCGTCCACTTCTTGTTTCCCGAAGCACCGCAGAATGTGGTCCACATGTGTGCGCAGGAATCCGACGTTGGTCAGGCCTTTTTCATGCGCCGTTTTCGCACCGCGCCAGATCCTTGCACCTTTGATGTCTACGCCGATGTAGTTTTTCTCTGGTCGCAGCTGCGCCAGCCCCACTGTGTATTCACCGCCGCCGCAACCGAGCTCCAGTACCAGCGGGGCTTCACGCTTGAAAAAGTCGCTGTTCCATTTGCCTTTCTGTGCAAGGTCGGCCGCCTGCAGCTCTGTGAACATGGGCTGCACCACATGTGCATATGTGGCGTTTTCGGCGAAACGGGAGAGTTTGTTTTTGCCCATGGAATGGCGGCGAAGATCGGGAGTTCGTGAAAAAGTCCGCGAAAGAACGAAGAGTTGGGGATATGACTAGCTGATTTGAGAGATCAGCTGATCTGTTGATGGTCGCTTTGAACACCTTTTGATCGACTTGACGCGATTGTGCCATTTAAGGTTGGTGGACCGAACTTCGCCCCATGTTCAACGGCGCACGCATCTTGGTGGCCCCGCTCGATTGGGGCTTGGGGCATGCTTCGCGCTGCGTGCCGATCATCCGCGCCTTGCTGGAGCATGGTGCGATGCCTGTGATCGGCGCGGACAAAGGGCCGTTGGCATTGCTCCGCGAAGAGTTTCCGCAATTGGACCACGTGCGCATTCCCGGCATGGAAGTGCGCTATGCGAAAGGCCGCTCGCAAGCATGGGCCATGGCGAAGCAGTTCCCGGCGATGTTGCGGCAGGTGCGCAAAGAGCACGTATTGTTCGAAAAAATTCGGCATGAATTCCGTCTCGATGTCGTGATCAGCGACCAGCGTTTTGGCATGCGTTCGGCGGGGCTTCCCAGCGTGTTGGTCACCCATCAACTCTTCCCGTTCGCGCCTTTCGCCCAAGGATTTGCGCGACGCATCAACCGGCGGCACATCGACCGCTTCGATCTTTGCTGGGTGCCGGATCATGAAGAAGCGCCCGGCCTTTCGGGGGCGCTTTCCCACGAGGTGAACATGCCTGCAAACGCCCGGTTCATTGGGCCATTAAGCCGGTTCGCGGGTGAACGGTCAGCGGCGGACGGCCCGAAGTACCGCGTGGTGGCCGTGATCAGCGGGCCGGAGCCGCAACGCAGCCTGCTCGAAAGTGCTGTTCGTTTTCAACTGAAGAAAATAGAAGGATCGCATCTGATCATTTCCGGGAAACTGGGATCCGATGAGGTTCGAGAAGGGGACATCCGTACAATGGGCCACTTGAATGCTGATAAGCTTTATTCAGCGATGAAGAACGCCGTGCTCATCATCGGCCGCACGGGCTTTTCCACGCTGATGGACCTGGATGCGATCGGCCGTGGCGCACTTCTTGTACCCACGCCAGGGCAAGCTGAACAGGAATATCTCGGCCGCTTGCACCACGCCGCAGGCGTCCATCGCATACAGGAACAGCACCGGCTTGATATTTCCGCAGAGCTTGCCGATCCACCACCTTCATTCCCCCCAAAGCAAAATTCCTCTGCATTTCTCCCGGCTTTGTACGAACTTGCACGCTTGATCGCGCTTCGGCGCAACACCATTCCCACCTCAGCATGAATTACCGCAGCCTCGCGCCTTTGATCGCGCTCTTCGCATTCACCACCGCTTACGCACAAACCAAGCAGGACGAAAAACTGCGCGCCGTGCAAGCGCAGTACGCCGAGCTGCAAACGCAATTGGACCAAGTGCGCGTGGACATGGAAAAGGCCAAGCTGGACGTAATGGGGCACGACCTCGCAGCATGGGGTTACCCCGCTCTGGACACCGGTGATACGGTGATCGTACACCCCGGCCACGCGTTGGTCTGGGATGACAGATACAAAGTGCCGAAGTGGACCGCGCACATCATTATGCCGGACATTATGGAAGGCAACCTTGCACGCATCGACACCTTCCTGCCGGACCCGTTGGTGAAGACGAATACCGCGTTGATCACCAGTTATTGGTATAGCGGTTACGACCGTGGCCACATGGTGCCAAGCGCCGACATGCGCTGGAGCATGGAAGCCTTGAAAGCCACCTATCTCTACAGCAATATCTCACCGCAAAAGCCCGAGCTGAATCGCGGATCGTGGGCGGATCTGGAGGACTGGATGCGCCGCTATGTCCACTATTCAGGGCATCGTGTTTATGTGGTCACAGCACCTATTCTCGGACCGGACATGCCACTGCTGAACAAGCCCAAATCAGAAGCCGATGTTAGCGCGCCGCCTTACTTCTTCAAAGCCATGGTGGATATCGACGCTCCGGTGAAGAAGGGCATCGCCTTTGTGATGAGCAACGCCCTGAACGACCACGGGCTGCTCACATACGCCTGCTCCATCGACAGCGTGGAAAAACTTTCCGGGCTGGACCTTTACCCTGCTTTGGACGACACGTTGGAAAACCGCATCGAGGCCATGCACAACACGCAGGACTGGTACGGCGAAGGTGACCGTGCCATGGGCGAAGTAGCCCCACTGGTGCCGCCTTTGCCGGGTGGGCGTTTCACTACCACGCAGGCCAAATACCACATCGGGAACAAGGCCACCATTTGCGGCACCATCGTGAGTACGCGCCGCACCAAGAAGGCCAACGCGCTCTACCTCAACTTCGACCGCATGTACCCTAATCAAGATTTTTACGCAACAGTTTGGGACAGCAATAGCCCCAACTTCTCATACGACCCGGAGACCTACTTACAAGGGCGGAAAGTGTGCGTCACCGGCATGGTCTCAGTGTTCAACGACATTGCACGCATCAGCATCAACAACGAGGACGAGATCACGTTTTGGGAGGATGTGGTGAAAGAGGATGGTGATCGGTAACTACCGTTCCTCCTCGCAGACTGGTAAAGGCTTCACCCGCCTGACAACTGACAACGAACAACTGACAACTGCACCGCTACTGCACCACGATCGCATCCGTAAACACGGTATTGCTCTCGTGCAACGCCCGGTCCGCGATGCGCACGCTGAAACGCACGGTATCACCCGGGATCTGGGGCAGCACTTGGTTCGCGATGTCCACCGCGATGTCGCCTTGCAATGCTTTGTTCTGCCCCGTGGGCGTGATCACCGGGATGCGGTAGTAAAGCGGTAACGTAAAGTTTTGAAGCTCCCATGCACCATTCTGCATTTTGTAATAGTCCACGAAAAAGTTGTGGTACCACGTGCTGCCGGGGTTAAACGGGGCCAATGTATCGCCTTGGTTTAAGCCGATGTCGCCGTCGCCATCGGTAAAGGTGATGGTGAGGCGCGCAGGCTCCGTGGCTTGGTCGTAGGATTTGAATGCGATGCTCGGTTCCACTGGAAATTGCTCCGTTTTCAGGCAGCCGCCCAAGAGCATTGTCAATGCCAAGGCTGCCCCGGATACTTTTGCCGTTGAGATGAACGCGTTTTGCATGGAAACACAAAGGTAAGAACGGAACATGCCCGCGTCCATTGTCCCATCGATGTTGCTGGAGGAACCTTTTCGCATTCAGAGCGACAAAGACTTCAATTCCTTGGCCTTGCAGTTGTTCCAATTGCACGCCATTTCAAATCCCGTTTACAAAGAATACCTGCAGGCGTTGGGGGTGGACGTTGCAGCTGTTCGATCGGTGGACCGTATTCCGTTTCTGCCCATCGGTCTTTTCCGCAACCGGCAAGTGTTGTTGGATGGCTTGGAGGCATCGTTACAATTCACCAGCAGTGGCACCACCGGAAGCATCACGAGTACGCATCATGTGCCGTGGCCTGAACTTTACGAGCGTTCGTTCCTGTCTTCCTTCAGCGCTGAATATGGACTGCCGTCGCGCTGGCGGGTGTTGGCTTTGTTGCCCGCGTATTTGGAGCGACCCGGCAGTTCGTTGGTCTACATGGCGGAAAAGCTGATCGTGCGTAGCGGCGATGAGCAAAGCGGCACATGGCTGCACGATTTGGACGGCCTGGCGGAGCTACTGGGCGAAGGGGAGGACGACGGTGTGCAAACGTTGCTCTTGGGCGTTCCGTTCGCGCTGCTGGACTTGGCGGAAAAGCATGCGATGCCGTTGAAGCACACCGTGATCATGGAGACCGGTGGCATGAAGGGGAGAAGGCCGGAAATGGTGCGCGGGGAATTGCATCGGCTCTTGAAAGAAGCATTTTCCGTGGACCGCATCCATAGCGAATACGGCATGACGGAACTGCTTTCGCAAGCTTGGTCGCAGGGTGAAGGCGTTTACCGCTGCCCGCCGTGGATGCGGGTGCTGGCGCGGGATGTGAACGATCCGTTCGCGCGTGTCAAGGATGGTCGCACCGGCGGCATCGACGTGATCGACCTGTGCAACATCGCCAGCTGCCCATTTATTTCCACGCAGGATCTGGGGCGTGTCAATGCCGACGGATCTTTCGAGGTGCTGGGGCGGTTTGACAACAGCGATCTGCGGGGATGTAATTTGTTGGTGGAGTGAGGTGTGTTGGTCGCCTTGGGGCGACCGAATAATATCCACGCGGCTGGGGCCGCGCGGTAGCTGCGCAGCGGCGCAGCTCAAGGCGCAGCTCGAGCACGGCCCCAGCCGTGCTCGTTGTATTTGCGCGGCCCCGCCGCGCGCTGTAAAACCTAATCGAAGCCATTCAACTTTAACGGCCCTTGCGGATGCGCACTGCTCAGCCAATAATGCTCGGGCTCAGTAACGATTGCCCCAACCACGGGGTTCATGTGGATGTAGTTTATTTTCTGGTCGATCACATCATTGGACCAAAGCAAAGTAGGATGACTCGTCTTCTGCCAGAACATGTATTTCTCTTTCTGTGGCTGGTATTTCGCGTGGAACTGGAACATGTGCAGCAACCAGTCACGGCGGCTTTCATTCGGTATTTCCTCAACCAGTTTCAGCAAGCGTTTGGCAGAATAGGATTTCATGTCGCGCAGCAAGTCCGACATTAACCCGCCTTCCCGCAAGGCAACGAAATGTACATGACTGGGCATGATAACGTATGCGAAGAGTTTTAATCCCTTGTTCCGCTGATTCCATTCAAAATGCTTCACCATCTCCGCGGCCAGCTCCTTGCGCGTGAACACATCAATTCAACCTACTACTGTGATGGTGATGAAATAGAGTCCACTTTCCACGTTGGCTTTTCGTGTCTCGGACATGTGGCCAAGGTAGGATTCAATCTGCCTTGGTCGCCATGGGGCGACCGAATAACTGCCACGCGGCTGGGGCCGCGCTGTAGCTGGTGGTATGGGTCGCCTGGGGGCGACCGAATAATATCCACGCGGCTGGGGCCGCGCGGTAGCTGCGCGAGCGCAGCTTGAGCACGGCCCTAGCCGTGCTCACATCTATTTGCGTGGCCCCGGCCGCGCAATAATCATCACGCCGCTTTCACCAAAAAGTAGTTCTTCTTGCCGCGTTGCAGCAGGATGAACTTACCAGCGATGAGGTCGTCCGCGTTGACCGTGCGGTCTTCACCCACCTTCATTTTGTTCACGCTGATGCTGCCTTCTTTCAGCGCGCGTTTGGCCTCGCCTTTGGATGCCAGAAAGCCCGTGCTGTCGCTCAACAGATCGATGATGCCGATGCCCGAAGCGATTGACGAACGCGGCACTTCCGCCTGCGGCACACCATCGAAAACATCGAGCCATTGCTTCTCGCTTAACGTGACCAAGCCTTCCGCCGCATTGCCGAAAAGAATGGTGCTCGCTTGGGTCGCAGCTTCTAATTCCGCCGAACCATGCACGAGTGTTGTGATGTGCCCGGCGACAGCTTTTTGCAGTTTCCGCTCGTGCGGCGCATTGGCATGTTCGGCTTTCAGGGCATCTACTTCCGCTTGTGTCCACGGCGTGAAGATGGCCGCGAATTTGGCCGCGTCGGCATCGCTCGCGTTGAGCCAGAACTGATAGAATTTGTAGGGTGAAGTGCGTTCTGCATCCAGCCACACGTTGCCGCTTTCGCTCTTGCCGAACTTGCTGCCGTCGGCCTTGGTGAGCAGCGGCGTGGTGATGGCGTAAGCCTCGTTGCCGCCCATGCGCCGGATCAGTTCCGTGCCGGTGGTGATGTTGCCCCACTGGTCGCTGCCTCCCATTTGCACGGTGCAATTCTCGTGCTGGTTCAGCCACCAATAGTCGTAGCCCTGCACCAGTTGATAGCTGAACTCCGTGAAGGACAATCCCGTTTCCAACCGGCTCTTCACGCTGTCTTTGGCCATCATGTAGTTCACCGTGATGTGCTTGCCCACATCGCGGATGAAGCGCAGGAAGCCCATGTCCTTGAACCAATCGTAGTTGTTCACCAACTGCGCCGGATTGGGGCCACTGTTGAAATCCAGGAAGCGCTCAAGCTGCTTTTGCACGCAAGCCTGATTGTGGCGCAGTGCATCCTCGTCGAGCAGGTTACGCTCGCTCTTTTTTCCGCTGGGATCGCCCACCATGCCCGTGGCGCCGCCAACTAATGCGACCGGCTTGTGACCGCAGCGCTGGAAGTGGACCAGGATCATGATCTGCACCAAGTTGCCGACGTGTAAGGAATCCGCCGTGGGGTCGAAGCCGATGTAGCCGCTTGCCGGGCCTTTCATCAAATGCGCTTCGGCACCGGGGGTGCTGTCTTGCAATAATCCGCGCCAGCGGAGTTCCTCTACGAAGTTGATCACTGCCATGATATTTCACCGCCAAGACACTAAGAGCGCAAAGAACTGGGTCTTGGGTGGCGCAAAGAAAACCAAGTTCCGTGCAAACTGCGTTCAATCATTAGGTGGCTCATGCGGAATAACTTGCACCCGCGCCAATTTGGGCTCAAATGGATCTGGTAACTGGAGGAACGGGAATTGTAGGCGCACACGTGCTTGACGCGCTGCTGGCGCAGGGGCGAAGCGTGCGCGCATTGCTGCGGAAAGGCAGCGATCCGTCCATCGTCCAAAGGATTTTGAAGCATTATCATACGGACGGTGCTGAGCGGTTTCAGCGGATCCAATGGGTGGAAGGCGACCTGTTCGAGGTGGACGCCTTGCGCGATGCCATGCATGGTGTGGAGCACCTCTACCACTGCGCGGCGCTGGTTTCGTTCGATCCACGCGATCGGCCTGCGATGATGTCGGTGAACGCGGAAGGCACGGCGAATGTGGTTGATGCCGCGCTGGAAACAGGCGTGCGCCGCATGTGCCATGTTAGTTCCACGGCCACCATTGGCGGCGGCATGGACGGCAGCACAGGTGATGAGACGAAACCCTTCGTACAGAATGGCAGCTCCTCCGCATATGCGATCAGCAAAGCGAAGGCGGAGTTGGAAGTCTACCGCGGAATTGCGGAAGGCTTGGACGCGGTGATGGTGAACCCGTGCGTGGTGCTGGGTCCGGGAATTGCCGGGCGCAGCAGCATGACGATGGTGGAACGTGTGCGCAAAGGCTCGCGGTTTTTCCCCGGCGGCTCCAATGCCGTTGTGGATGCCCGCGATGTGGCCACGGCGATGACACGTTTGATCACAGAAGGCGCCAGTGGTGAGCGTTATTTGCTGATCGGGGAAGGCATCAGCTACCGGAAGTTGTTCACGTTGATCGCCCAAAGTGCCGGAAAGCCTGCCCCCGCAATGCCACTGCCCGCGTGGGCTTTGGAGTTGGGCTGGCGTGTTGAAGTAATGCGAACAGTATTCGGCGGAAGGCCATTGATCACGCGCAATACGGCGCGTACGGCATCGCGCATACGGCTCTACGACGGATCAAAAGCAGAACGGCTGTTGGGCATAAAGTTCCGTTCCGCGGAAGAAGCCGTTACGAATGTGGCGGTGTTCCTTGGTCGGGGATGATGCCTCGTATACGTTGAAAAAAGCGTTCGTGTCCGGCCTCGGAAGGAGCTTGCAAAAAACGGTTTCAGTGCACCGTACTATCGGGCTGCTGCAAGTCGTTGAGCACCTTTTCATACACAGCCTTCAGGGCATCGGGCTGTCTCAGGTAAGCGTTGTAAGTGCTGTCGAAATCAGCGCGCGAAACGCCTTCTTTTGCGAACATCGCATCATACTCAGCCTGCACGTCGTACATGGCGGAATCGCCCGCGATGCGTTGTCCGGTGCGGGCTTCGATCAGCAATGAGCGCAGGAGCACTTGCTCGAATTTCTCCTTGTTCAATGGAGCTTTCGGAGGCGCTTCTTTTCCGCCGCATGCAACAAAGAGCAGCAATAAAACAGTTGCAAGGCCATTCCTCATCGGTCGAAAGTTGCACGCATTCCGCGCACGGTACTGTCCACTTTGCCGTCCAAGTAGACGAGTTGTCCGTTCACCCAAGTGCGCAAAATCCGCGACCGGAATTTTTGGCCTTCGAACGGTGACCAGCCGCACTTGTAGAGCAGGTTTTGCTTGGTCACCGTCCAAGGTGCATCGAGGTCCACAAGCACGAGGTCCGCGTGGTGTCCTTCGCGGATGAAGCCGCGGTCCTTCACTTGGAACATCCGTGCCGGGGCGTGGCACATTTTCTCCACCACTTCTTCCAACGAGAAAGCGCCTTGATGCATCAGTTCCAGCATGGCCGGCAGTGCATGTTGCACCAACGGTCCGCCGCTCGGACAGCTGGTGTACGGATTTGCTTTTTCCGCTGCGGTGTGCGGTGCGTGATCGGTGGCCACCACGTCAATGCGGCCGTCTTTCACGGCTTGGCGGATCGCGTCACGGTCTTCCGCGCGTTTCACGGCGGGATTCCATTTGATCAGCGTGCCTTTTGCCGCATAGTCGGCATCGGTGAACCAGAGGTGGTGTACGCAGGCTTCCGCGGTAATGCGTTTTCCTTCCAGCGGCCCTGGCTCAAAAAGCTCCAGCTCACGTGCAGTACTGATGTGCAGTACGTGCAGTCTTGTGCCGTGTTGTTTCGCAAGTTCCACGGCGTTGCTGGAGGAAAGCCAGCAGGCTTCTTCGCTTCGGATGAGCGGGTGCTGTTCAATGGGGATGTTATCGCCAAATCGCGCCTTCGCCTCGGCCATGTTGCGGCGGATGGTCGGCTCGTCCTCGGCATGCACGGCGAGCAGCATGTGCGCTTCCTTGAACAGCCGGTCCAACGTCTCGGGATTATCCACCAGCATGTCGCCGGTGCTGCTGCCAAGAAAGGCCTTCAGGCCGCAAACTGTTTTCGGGTCTGTGCGCAACACTTCGTCCATGTTGTTGTTGCTCGCGCCCATGTAGAACGAGTAGTTGGCAACGCTGGAGGCCGCGCCCATTGCGTACTTCAGCGTGAGCAGCTCCTGCGTCAATGTTTGCGGCACCGTGTTGGGCATCTCCATGAATGTGGTGATGCCGCCCGCAACTGCGGCTGCGGAGCCATGTGCGATGTCGTCCTTGTACGTGAGTCCAGGCTCGCGGAAATGCACTTGGTCGTCGATGGCGCCGGACAGGAGATGCTTGCCTTTCGCATCTACTTCCTGCGCACTTTTCGCGTTGCCGATACCTTCCGTGGCGACCCGTTCAATAAAACCGCCACGCACCAGCACGTCCGCTGCCGTGGTGGTGCCTTCGTTCACCACGCGGACATCGCGGAGCAGCCAGTTGTTCATGCCGTGCGTTCCGGGGCCTTGATGTTGAAGCGCATTTTCAGCACACCAAGCACTGCTTCATGGAAAATATTCGCGCTCATTTTGCTTTTGCCTTTCACCCGGTCGATAAAGGTAATGGGCACTTCGGCGATGCGCAATCCGGCGAGCTTCACGCGGTATTTCATTTCGATCTGGAACGCATAGCCGATGAATTTAATTTCATTCAGCGGCAACGCGCGCAGGGTTGCGGCCTTGTAACACACGAAGCCTGCGGTGGTGTCGCGCACGCCGAGCCAGAGCACGGCGCGCACGTATTGGCTGGCGCACCAGCTCAACATTACCCGGTTCCAGGCCCAATCGCTCACTTTGCCGCCCTTGACATAGCGCGAGCCCACGCTCATGTCCGCGCCACCTTCGGCGCAAGCGGCGTAAAGACGAATGAGGTCATCGGGTGCATGGCTGAAATCGGCATCCATCTCAAAGACGAAACCGTAGTCGCGTTCCAAGGCCCATTTGAAACCGGCGATGTAGGCGGTGCCGAGGCCAAGCTTGCCTTTGCGTTCCAGCAGATGGACGCGCCCCGGCGATCCCGCCATCAGTTCGCGCACGATCGCGGCGGTGCCATCGGGCGATCCGTCGTCCACCACCAGCACATGGAATTCAGGCTTTAGGCGGAGCACGTGCGCAACGATGTCGCGGATGTTCTCCTTTTCGTTGTACGTGGGAATTATGACGAGCCGTTCGGCCATGCGGGCGGCAAAGATCGGCGAAATCACGGAAAGGGTAGAAAAACGAAGGGTAGGGCCTTTCTCTGAGTTGCCGATCAAGGCAGCCACTACCGCACCAGCGTCACATGTCCAATGCGCTCGAACTTAGTGGCTGAAATAGCGTCCATCGCGGAGAGTTTCCACACATAAACACCAATTGGGGCCGCGCTGCCGTTGGGCAAATGCCCGTCCCAAGCGGCGAATGGGTCATCGGTGCTGAAGACCAATTGCCCCCAGCGGTCCACCACGATAAAGCTGTAATCGTTGCGGTCCACGGCGGTGGTTATCGGCGTAAAGAGCTCGTTATGCCCGTCACCGTCGGGGCTGAAAGCATTGGGCACGAATGCGGAAGCATTGGCGGGCACCAGGAGGTCCGCGCACAGCGTGTCATAGCAGGTGGGCGTGGCGAAGGCGGTGAGGCACACGGTGTAGATGTCCTCCACGCCGAACGGGAACGAGAATTGCGGACTGAAAAGCCGGGAAGTGCCCAATCCGTCAAAATCCCAGTGGTATGCGGTTGCGCCGGTGCTTTGGTTGCTGAATGCGGCTACGGGGTCCAATGTTCCGATATGATCGCTTACCATGTTGAACGCGGCGGTGGGCTCGTTTGCAACCACCACCGCGGCGCCCAACGGTTGTTCCACAATGCAGCCGTTGCCGGGGTCGGCCGTGAAGGTCACATTATAATTGCCTGGCATGGTGTAGGTCACGGTTGTTGTTCCGCAGGAATCCGATGTGATGCCATTACCGAGATCCCATGCACAGCTGCCCTCACCGTTGTATCCGCTGTTGAAGGTGACGACCGTTGGCAAGCATCCGGGTTGCATGGTGAATGTCGGATCTGCGGTGGGCACGGTGAGAATTTGCACCACCACTTGTGCCACGTCATGCACACAGGGCGCCGGAGCGATAACGGTGTAGAGGTAAGTGCCCGCCACGTCCAAGCCCGGATGGAAAACATCATTCGGCATCACCCCTTGCGGGCCCGACCATTGACCGCCCGTGTCGTAAGGGCCTTGCAGGAGCGGGGTCATCGGGAAGTCAGCCCCGTTCGCACAGACGATAGTGTCTCCGTCGTTCCCTGCGAACACGGCCGTCGAAACGGAAATGATCACGGAAGAACTGTCCAGCGGGCAATTGGCGATGGCCGGTACTTCGTAGGCGTACAGGCCCGGTGTGGACAGGCCTGGTGTGAAAGTGCCATTGGAAGCATTGCCGTTCGGGTCCGTCCAAACGCCGTTTGGATCCGGCGATCCGGCCAGAAGGTCAATGAGTTCCGCGGCGGGTGCAGAGCTGCACAGGGCTGCATCGGCATCCATGCCGGCGCTGGGTGCTTGTGTGATCGCGACGTCCACCAGCGCGGAAACAGCGGGGCAGGGGAGAACCGGTGTTACCGTGTAGGTGTAGTTTCCTGAAATGGAACTGCCGGGATCGAGCGTGCCGTTGGCATCCACTGGCGAGGGTCCCGTCCAAGTTCCACCGCCATTGGGCGAACCGGTCAATGCACTGAAGAGCACCACGGGAGCCTGACTGCTGCAAAGACTGAGTGCGCCGTTGCTGCCCGCATTACCTGCTTCGCTGATGGAGACCATGATCGTCGCGCTGGCGGCAGGGCAGCTCGCATTACCCGCCACTGTGTAAGTGTATGCGCCCGCAGTTGCGACGGCAGGGTCAAGACTTCCGTTGGCCATAGGACCGCTTGGGCCATTCCAACTGCCACCGGCATCGGGCATTCCGGAAAGCAGGCCCAACAAGTTCACCACGGGGCCGGTGGAACAAAGTGCGATCGCATTGTCCTGTCCGGCATTTGGGCCTGCTGTCACGGTGATCGTGGCCGTTGCCGTTGCGGTCGGGCAATCTGATCCCTGCACAGTGTAGGCGTAAACGCCAGCGGGTGAAACGGCTGGGTCGAACAGAGCAGCAACGTTGGCATTGCTAAACATCCAAGTTCCGCCGGGTTGTGGCGCGCCTTGCAACACCGTGGAAAGGTCGAATGGCGCATCGCCGGTGCAAACAGAATCGATGCCGTTGGTTCCGGCGTTCGGCATTTCTTCCACGGAAACAACCACATTGGATGACGCACTCATGCAAGGTGCTGTGCCGCTGATCGTGTAGGTGTATGTGCCGTCCAAGTTGGAAGAAGGATCGAAAATTCCGCCGGTGATCATACTCGGTCCGCTCCATGTTCCACCGCCATCAGGACTTCCGCCGAGCTGCGCGAAAAGGTCCGTAAGCGCGCCGTTGCTGCAGAGCGTGATCGCACCATCAGTGCCTGCGTTGGGGCTTCCCGTTTCCGTAACGGTGACTGTCGCACTCGCGTTCGCGCAAGGCGCTGTGCCGTTCACGGTGTAGACGTACGCGCCGCCGTTCATCGTCGCGGGATCGTACATGTTGCCGACCACGGTGCTCGGTCCGGCCCACGCACCGCCGGGATCCGCGGTGCCGAGCGCAGTGAGCATATTTACTGCAGCGCCTTGGTCGCATACGGTTATGCTTGCATCCGTTCCGGCAACGGGCGGCGCAGCGATGGTGACGACAACGTCGGCATTATCGCCGGTGCAAGGCGCTGTTGCAGAAAGCGTGTAAGTAAAGGTGTGCGGTCCAGCAGTGAGCGTTGAAGGATCGAGGATCCCGCCAACAATTCCACCGCTCCATGTTCCGCCGCCATCAGGGCTTCCGCCGAGCTGCGCGAAAAGGTCCGTAACGCGCCGTTGCTGCAGAGCGTGATCGCACCATCAGTGCCTGCGTTGGGGCTTCCCGTTTCCGTAACGGTGACGGTCGCACTCGCGTTCGCGCATGGCGCTGTGCCTGTCACGGTGTACACGTAAGCGCCACCGTTCATCGTTGTGGGATCGTACATGTTGCCGACCACGGTGCTCGGTCCGGCCCACGCTCCGCCGGGATCCGCGGTGCCGAGCGCAGTGAGCATATTTACTGCAGCACCTTGGTCGCACACGGTGATGCTCGCAGCCGTTCCGGCAACGGGCGGCGCAGCGATGTTGACGACTACGTCGGCATTATCGCCGGTGCATGGCGCCGTTGCTGTAAGCGTGTAAGTGAAGGTGTGCGGTCCTGCGGCAAGCGTTGACGGATCCAAAATTCCGCCAAGGATTCCGCCGCTCCAAGATCCACCACCATCAGGGCTTCCGCCGAGCTGTGCGAAGAGGTCCGTAAGCGGACCGTTGCTGCAGAGCGTGATCGCTCCGTCAGTTCCCGCGTTCGGGCTTCCGTTTCCGTTAACGGTCACGGTCGCACTCGCGTTCGCGCAGGGCGCTGTGCCGGTCACGGTGTATCGTGTGCACGCGTACATGTTGCCGACCGTGGGTCCGGCGCACCGCCCGCGGTGCCGAGCGCGGTGAGCATGTTCACGGCTGCGCCTTGGTCCCAGGGGATGCGGCATCATTCGGCAGGGCGGCGCAGCGATAGTGACGACACGTCGGCATTATCGCCGGGCAGGCGCTGTTGGGAAAGCGGTAAGTAAGGTGTGCGGTCCAGCAGCGTGGTCCCACCATCCCGCCCACGTTCCGCGGGCTCCCACGAGGTCCGTTAACGCGCCGTTGCTGCAGAGCGTAATCGCGCCGTCGGTGCCCGCGTTCGGCTTCCCGTCTCCGTAACGGTGGGGCACCCGCGTTGCGGGCGTCCTGTCACGGTGTAGACGTATACGCCGCCGTTCATCGTGGCAGGATCGTACATGTTGCCGACCACGGTGCTCGGTCCGGCCCACGCTCCGCCGGGATCCGCGGTGCCGAGCGCGGTGAGCATGTTCACCGCCGCGCCTTGGTCGCAGACGGTGATGCTTGCATCCGTTCCGGCAACGGGCGGCGCAGCGATGGTGACGACCACGTCGGCATCATCGCCGGTGCAAGGCGCTGTTGCAGTAAGTGTGTAGGTGAAAGTGTGCGGTCCAGCGGCAAGCGTTGAAGGATCGAGGATCCCGCCAACGATCCCACCGCTCCATGTTCCACCGCCATCAGGGCTTCCGCCGAGCTGCGCGAAAAGGTCCGTAAGCGCACCGCTGCTGCAGAGCGTGATCGCACCGTCGGTGCCCGCGTTCGGACTTCCTGTTTCCGTAACGGTGACGGTCGCACTCGCGTTCGCGCATGGCGCTGTGCCTGTCACGGTGTAGACGTACGCGCCGCCGTTCATCGTTGCGGGATCGTACATGTTGCCAACTACAGAACTGGGTCCGCTCCACGCTCCGCCGGGATCCGCGGTGCCGAGCGCGGTGAGCATGTTCACGGCTGCACCTTGGTCGCACACGGTGATGCTGGCATCCGTTCCGGCAACGGGCGGCGCAGCGATGTTGACGACAACGTCGGCATTATCGCCGGTGCAAGGTGCTGTTGCTGTAAGCGTGTAAGTGAAGGTGTGCGGTCCAGCAGTGAGCGTTGAAGGATCCAAAATCCCACCAACGATTCCACCGCTCCAAGATCCACCACCATCAGGACTTCCGCCGAGTTGCGCGAAAAGGTCCGTAAACGCACCGTTGCTGCAGAGCGTGATCGCACCATCAGTGCCTGCGTTGGGGCTTCCCGTTTCCGTAACGGTGACGGTCGCACTCGCGTTCGCGCAAGGCGCTGTTCCGGTCACGGTGTACACGTATGCACCGCCGTTCATCGTTGCGGGATCGTACATGTTGCCGACCACGGTGCTCGGTCCGCTCCACGCACCGCCGGGATCCGCAGTGCCGAGCGCGGTGAGCATGTTCACGGCTGCGCCTTGGTCGCATACGGTGATGCTTGCATTAGTCCCTGCGCTCGGCGGTGCGGATTCGACGATGGTGATGTCGGCCTGATCGGCAAGGCAGGGCATGGTGCCGGGCACGCTGTATGTGAAGGTGCCGGGCGTTGTGGTTCCCGGCGTGTACGTTCCGCTGAACCCGCCGAACCACGAACCACCACCCTGCGCATTCGGCATTAGTCCAAATAGGTTTTCCGGAGCACCGTTCGCACAAAGCGTCACCGTAGTATCGCGACCGGCTACCGGTGCAGCAGTCTCTGTTACCACTACAGTTGCTTGGTCGTTCAAGCAAGGTGCCACACCGTTCACGGTGTAGATGTAAGTTCCCGCCGGGTCGGTTCCCGGCTCGTAGGTTCCGTCGAAAAAGCCGAGTGGCCCTGTCCAGCTGCCGCCGAATTCTGCACCTGTCAGTAAAAAGTACAAGTTCGTGGTGCTGTTCGCGGAGCAGATGGAAAGCAGTGCATCCGCACCCGCATTCGGTGCGGCGGATTCATTTACGGTAACGTTGGATTGCACGGCAGCACATGATCCCGCAGCCGCGATGGTGTAGTTGTAAATGCCTGGGTCCATAGTGGCCGGATCGTATTGACCTGCGATTGGGCCATTGGGTCCGCTCCATGTTCCGCCGGCATCCGGTGATCCACCCAGCACAGGGAACAAGGCGACCGGTGCACCGTTGGCGCACGTGTTCAACACGCCATCAATGCCGGCATCCGGCGGAGTTGTTTCTGTCACGGTGATTGTCGCCGTTGCATTTGCGCAAGGCGCTGTTCCATTCACGGTGTAGACGAAACTTCCGGGCGCGTTCACTGCTGGGTCATACATCCCGCCTGCAATTCCGCCGCTCCAAGTTCCGCCGGCAGTGGGTGTTCCGCCGAGAATTCCGAAGAGGTTCACCGCAGCACCGTTCGCGCAGATCGCGACAGAGGCATCAGTCCCGGCATTTGGCGGCGAAGGTTCCGTCACGGTGATCGTTGCCGTTGCATTCGCGCAAGGCGCCGTTCCGTTCACGGTGTAAACGAAGCTTCCGGGCGCGTTCACGGCTGGGTCATACATCCCGCCGATCAATCCACCGCTCCACGTTCCGCCGGCAGTGGGTGTTCCACCGAGAATTCCGAAAAGGTTCACCGCAGCACCGTTTGCGCAAATCGCGACAGAGGCATCAGTCCCGGCATTTGGCGGCGCAGGTTCCGTCACAGTGATCGTTGCGGTCGCATTCGCGCAAGGGGCTGTTCCGTTCACGGTGTAAACGAAGCTTCCGGGCGCGTTCACGGCGGGGTCGTACATACCGCCGATCAATCCACCGCTCCACGTTCCGCCAGCCGCAGGTGTTCCGCCGAGAATTCCGAAGAGGTTCACCGCAGCCCCGTTTGCGCAGATCGCGACAGAGGCATCAGTTCCGGCATTCGGCGGCGCAGGTTCCGTCACGGTGATCGTCGCCGTTGCATTCGCGCAAGGCGCTGTTCCGTTCACGGTGTAAACGAAGCTTCCCGGGCGCATTGACGGCGGGGTCATACATCCCGCCTACGATCCCACCGCTCCACGTTCCGCCAGCCGCAGGTGTTCCGCCGAGAATTCCGAAAAGGTTCACCGCAGCACCGTTTGCGCAAATCGCGACAGAGGCATCAGTCCCGGCATTTGGCGGCGCAGGTTCCGTTACGGTGATCGTTGCGGTCGCATTCGCGCAAGGCGCCGTTCCGTTCACGGTGTAGACGAAACTTCCGGGCGCGTTCACGGCGGGGTCATACATCCCGCCGATCAATCCACCGCTCCACGTTCCGCCGGCAGTGGGTGTTCCACCGAGAATTCCGAAAAGGTTCACCGCAGCACCGTTTGCGCAGATCGCGACAGAGGCATCAGTTCCGGCATTCGGCGGCGCAGGTTCCGTCACGGTGATCGTCGCCGTTGCATTCGCGCAAGGGGCTGTTCCGTTCACGGTGTAAACGATGCTTCCGGGCACATTGACGGCGGGGTCATACATCCCGCCTACGATCCCACCGCTCCACGTTCCGCCAGCCGCAGGTGTTCCGCCGAGAATTCCGAAAAGGTTCACCGCAGCACCGTTTGCGCAAATCGCGACAGAGGCATCAGTCCCGGCATTTGGCGGCGCAGGTTCCGTCACAGTGATCGTGGCCGTTGCATTTGCGCAAGGCGCTGTTCCGTTCACGGTGTAGATGAAGCTTCCGGGCGCGTTCACTGCGGGGTTGTACATACCGCCCACAATTCCACCGCTCCAAGTTCCACCGGCTGTTGGCGTTCCACCGAGGACGCCGAAAAGGTTCACCGGCGCACCGTTTGCGCAAATCGAGATTGAGGCATCAGTTCCCGCATTTGGTGGTGCCGGTTCCGTTACGGTGATCGTCGCAGTTGCATTCCCGCAAGGGGCTGTTCCGTTCACGGTGTAGATGAAGCTACCGGGCGCGTTCGCGGCTGGGTCGTACATCCCGCCTACGAGTCCGCCGCTCCACGTTCCGCCGGCAGTGGGTGTTCCACCGAGAATTCCGAAAAGGTTCACAGCCGCACCGTTGGCGCAAATCGCAACAGAAGCATCAGTCCCGGCATTTGGCGGCGCCGGTTCTGTTACGGTGATCGTGGCCGTTGCATTTGCGCAGGGCGCAATTCCATTCACGGTGTAAACGAAGCTTCCGGGCGCGTTCACGGCGGGGTCATACATCCCGCCGATCAATCCACCGCTGCACGTTCCGCCAGCTGTCGGCGTTCCGCCGAGAATTCCGAAAAGGTTCACCGCAGCACCGTTTGCGCAAATCGCGACAGAGGCATCAGTCCCGGCATTTGGCGGCGCAGGTTCCGTTACGGTGATCGTTGCGGTCGCATTCGCGCAAGGCGCCGTTCCGTTCACGGTGTAGACGAAACTTCCGGGCGCGTTCACGGCGGGGTCATACATCCCGCCTGCAATTCCGCCGCTCCAAGTTCCGCCGGCAGTTGGCGTTCCGCCGAGGATGCCGAAGAGGTTCACTGGCGCACCGTTGGCGCAGATCGCGACAGAGGCATCAGTCCCGGCATTTGGCGGCGCAGGTTCCGTCACAGTAATCGTTGCCGTTGCATTCGCGCAAGGCGCCGTTCCATTCACGGTGTACATGAAGCTACCGGGCGCGTTCACGGCTGGGTCGTACATACCGCCTACGATCCCACCGCTCCACGTTCCACCGGCTGCGGGCGTTCCACCGAGGATGCCGAAGAGGTTCACTGGCGCACCGTTGGCGCAAATCGCGACAGAGGCATCAGTTCCGGCATTTGGCGGCGCTGGTTCTGTCACAGTGATCGTTGCCGTTGCATTCGCGCAAGGGGCTGTTCCGTTCACGGTGTAAACGAAGCTTCCGGGCGCGATCACGGCGGGGTCGTACATCCCGCCGATCAATCCACCGCTCCACGTTCCGCCAACCGTTGGCGTTCCACCGAGAATTCCGAAAAGGTTCACAGCCGCACCGTTGGCGCAGATCGAAGTTGAAGCATCGGTACCGGCATTTGGCGGCGCAGGTTCTGTCACGGTGATCGTGGCCGTTGCATTTGCGCAAGGCGCTGTTCCGTTCACGGTGTAGATGAAGCTTCCGGGCGCGTTCACGGCGGGGTCGTACATCCCGCCTACGATCCCACCGCTCCACGTTCCGCCAGCCGCAGGTGTTCCGCCGAGAATTCCGAAGAGGTTTACGGGCGTACCGTTGGCACAGATCGAAGTTGAAGCATCAACGCCGGCGTTGGGTGCTGCATTCTCGGTAACGGTGACATTGGCCGTTGCGGTAGTGCAGCCCACACCTCCAGTGACGGTGTACACATAAACGCCTGAAGCCTGCGTGGCCGGATCATACATGGCTGCCACGCCGCTGCCCAATAAGGTCCATGTTCCACCAGCATCCGGTGTGCCTCCTAGGCCGGTAGCCAAGGCTACCGGAGCACTGTTGGAGCACACGTTCAAGGTGCCGCTTGTTCCGGCCACGGGCTGTGGGATGAAGGAGATCGTAACCGTTGACGTAGCGTTCACGCAAGCGTTCCCCACACGGTATGTGTACACGCCGGCCGGGTCCGTGGCGGGGTCGAACTGATCACCGTGGTTCGTGCCGTCGGGTGCTTTCCAATTGCCGTTCGTCTGCGGCGTGCCGCCGAGCTGATCGATCAAGTTGAACACGGCACTTCCGGTACATACGGATAAAACGGCATTCGTCCCGGCGTCAACGGTCGTGGGTGGGATCACCGAGGTGATGTTCAACGCCGCGCTTGAATTGTTCGGGATGGGGCAGGCACCGTCGTTCACTTGGAAAACCACGTTCACCGGGCTGTTTGCCACGTTGCCGGTCCAGCACACGGTGATGATGAGCGGGTTGGTGCCCGTAACGTTCACGATGGATCCGGGCAGCAGGGTAGCGGCTTGGGTTTGCACGGCCAGCGTTGTGGCCGGGTCTGGATCATTAAACACCAAGCTGAAGCAGACAGGCAGGCCGTTACATACCTCGATGGTATTGGGAGCGGTGATCAATGAGCCGGGCGGGGCGGGTGATCCGGGGCCGCCGGGTCCGTTCAGCGTGGCATCATTGGGCTGTGGCGGGGTGCCGGTGCAAGGAATGCAGATGAAGGCGATGTCGCGCATCACCGTGCCGATGTAGTTTCCGGCTGCATCGAACTGCTGTACGGCCACCACGAAAACCACCGTGCCGATCGCCGTGGGCGTAAACTGCAGCTGGCCCGTAACAGGATTGAATATGGTGCCCGAAACGGGTTCGATCGCAGTGTGGCCCGCGATGTAGCCGATCGGGGCGGATGAATTGGCAAAACCGCGCGCACCGATCAGGGAGTAGGCCAATGAATCGCCTTCCGGGTCCGTTACGCCGAAGTTGTAGTTCACCGGCTGCCCGATGCAAACGGTGGGCACTTGGTTCTGCCCAAATACCGGTGAGTCGTTGCAAGGCGTGAGGTCGTTGCGCAACAAGCCCTCCACGTAAATGCCAGGCGCTCCGGTCAGGTCCACGGTACCGGGTCTGCAGCAAAGGGCCCACCACATGCGATAACCGCCGGGGCATGGTGGCAGGTTAAGGACCACCTGGTAACTGCCCTGCCACACGCCCATGATCGATCCGCCATTACAGACGGTATTGGCCATTTGGGCGGCGCATACTTGGCTTACCTCTATCAAAGGCGGCGGTTGGATTATCGTGTCAAAACTGGCGCAGGCGCTGGAAATATGCAGCGTTTGCGGAAATGCCACGGCCCCCGAAGTGCAATCGAAAAACAGGTCCATGGTAACGAGATAATCGTTGCCGCCTTGACATTCCCAAGTGATATTGCCGCCCAAATAGTGCGAAGCACGTGTCTCCGTCACCGAAGCGAAAACCAATGCTGCCGCGACAAAGCGCAACAGTGGTTTCAACATCCGGTGGTAGATGGTCATGGTGAAAAATGGATCGGCTAGGCGCACCTAATCTTCAAAAATATGTAAATCCATCCACATAAGACGGACGATTTCCCCGGATGGTTGCCGGACAAGGCTTGTAGACCCAGCTGCCCGGGGCGCCGGATTGGCACCTACACACCGCTCCGGCGGCACCAGCACCGTCACAGTCCGGTAATTTCCTGGTTGGGCGGAGCCCGGTCCATGGTAAGCGTCCGCATTCCCGATCGTCAATTGCTCCTAGGATGCCTTAGCAGCCTCAGGAAGTGTCTTCTTCCCCATCGTTGCCTCCGGTGAATATCGGAACCGCGGGGTATTCTTCATTTTACTCGGAACTACCCGGATAGGTACCGGGGCAAAGGGTATCTCACGGGTAAAAAAGCGATAACGTCCCAAGTTCCCGCCGCCGCCCTACATTTGGCCCCCTTCACCCGGAACAAGCCGTGGTGGGCACCGGCCGATGAGCAGACCCTTACCCAAGCCCTTTGTGACCCTACGCTTGTCCGCAGTGCTGCTGTCGGCTTCACTTTGCACCCTTGCAGCCTTTGCCCAACAGGACAGCACCCTCGCCCCTGCGGACAGCTCATTCTTGATCTCCCGGCCTGATACCTCCACCCTTCACCAGGACATACAAGCGGCAGGCTTCACCGTTAGCAGCAGCGACTTGGATGCGGAGATCGCAGGTCAGGACGTCTCCGGGATCCTGCGCTCCTCACGTGATGTGTTCAACTCAACGGCGGGCTACACCTTCGGCGCAGCGCGATTCCGCATCCGTGGCCTCGGGGGCGAAAACAGTCCGGTGAGTTTGAACGGCATCGTGGTGAACGATTTGGAGAATGGTTACGCCAGCTGGAGCAATTGGGGCGGTTTGAACGATGTGACGCGTTGGAGTGAAAGCCGCACCGGTGTAAGCAGCTCTCGATTTGGCTTCGGCGGCCTGGGCGGCTGGAGCAACATCGACTTACGGGCTTCGCAACTGCGTAAGGGGCTCCCGGGTTTCTTACGCGCTTACCAACCGCACCTACCGCAACCGGGCGATGGCCACCTACAACACGGGCATGCAGGCCAATGGCTGGGCGTTCAGCGCGAGCGGCTCGCGCCGATGGAGCGACGAAGGTTATGTACCGGGCACCTTCTATGATGCCGGTGCCTACTTTCTTTCAGTGGAGAAAAAGATAAACGCACAGCACAGCATCGGCTTCGTCGGCTTGGGCGCACCCATCATCAGCGGTCGCCAAGGTTTGGCCGTGGAAGAAGCACAAACCCTCACCGACGACCACTATTACAATCCGAACTGGGGTTACCAGGACGGAGAGAAGCGCAACGCCAACGTGAGCAACGACCACAAGCCGCTCTTCATCCTCAGCGACTATTGGAAGCCCGACGAGCGCACGAAAGTGAACACCAGCTTGCTCTACAGCTTCGGCCGCGACGGTTACACAGCGCTGAACTGGTACGATGCGCCCGACCCGCGCCCGGACTACTACCGCTACCTGCCCAGCTACTACAGTGATACGGACCCGAGCATCGCTGGCGACCTCACCAGTGCATGGCAAAACAGCACCAACACCAGTCAGCTCGATTGGGCGCAGCTTTATTTCGCAAACGGCAAAAACCTTTACACGGTGAAGGATGCGGAAGGCATCAGCGGGAATGACATCACCGGGAACCGCAGCAAGTACATTGTGGAAGACCGCCGACAGGACCCCACGCGCATCGCGGTGAACAGTGTCTTGGAACGGAAATTGAACGACAACACCGACCTCACCGTCGGTGCCAGTTACAACAGCCAGAAAACGCACTACTTCAAAGTGATCGAAGACTTGCTCGGTGGCGATTTCTGGGTGGATCTGGACCAGTTCGCCGCCCGCGACAGCGACGACCCCAACGCCGCGCAGAACAACTTGGCCACGCCCAACCACGTGGTGAAAGTGGGTGACGAGTTCGGCTACGACTATGACATCAAGACCAACGTGATCAACGCCTTCGGGCAAGTTGAAAAGCGCTGGCGGAAAGTGGAAGGCTATGCAGGGGTCAGCGTTTCCAGCACCAGCTTCTTCCGCGAGGGCAACTACCAAAAGGCGTTGTTCCCTGATAATTCCTTGGGCAAGAGCGATGTGCAGTCCTTCATCCACGGCGGCATCAAGGCCGGGGCGGTTTACAAGATCAGCGGCCGCCATTACATCACCGCCAACGCGGCCTTTCTCAGTGACGCGCCTACCGCACGCAGTGCCTACCTGAGCCCACGCACCCGCGATGCCTTACTTCCGGGCCTCACCACGGAAAAATCCCTCGGCGGAGACATCGGTTACGAAGTGCGCATGTCCCGCGTAAAAGGCCGCGCCACGCTGTACTACATCAGCACCACCGACGGGGTTTGGAGCCGCAGTTTCTACCACGACGTGTACCAGACCTTCGTGAACTATTCCATGACCGGTGTGAGCATTGAGAACGCCGGTATTGAACTGGCCGCCGAAGTGAAGCTCAGCCCGACCTGGCAGCTCACCGCCGTGTATGCGGACGGCCTCTTCACTTACAACAGCCGGCCAAACGCCACGGTGACCCGCGACAACAGCGATACCGCCATCGCCGTGGACCGTACCGTGTATTGGAAAGGCTACCGCGTGGGCGGCATGCCCCAGCGCGCAGCCAGCATCGGCTTCCGCTACAGTAATCCTAAGTACTGGAGCATCGGTGCCAACGCCAATTACTTCGGCAACATCTACTTGGACCCCAACCCGGACCGCCGCACGGCGGAAGCGCTCGGCAATTTCGTAAGCGAAGACCCGCAGTGGGACCAACTGCTGGAGCAGACTAAATTGGACGACGGTGTCACCGTGGACATCTACTTCACCAAGAGCTGGCGCTTGAAGAAAAAGTACCGCATCGGCTTCAACCTTTCCGTAAGCAACTTGTTGGACAATACGGACCTCGTTACCGGCGGGTATGAGCAGCTCCGGTACGACCCTACACAGATCGGCAAATTCCCGCCCAAGCTCAGCTACATGTACGGCCGCACCTTCTTCGGCATGGTCACCTTCAGCTTTTGATCCCCACACCCATGAGATCCCTTTCCCCCGTTAGCCGCACGTTGTTGCTGGCATTGCCCCTGCTCGTAGCCACGGCCATCGGCTGTAAAAAGGAGTACGACACGCCGCCCGTGCGCACCCTTGGCTCCGGCAACGTGGTGACCATCGCCCAATTGAAAGCGATGTACCAAGGCTCGCCCGTCCACTTCAGCGACAGCGCCAACGCGGTGAACACCGTGTACGCCGTTGTTACCGCCGATGAGCAGAACGGCAACCTCTACAAGAACGTCTACGTGCAGGACAACACTGGCGCCATCGCAGTGCGCCTGCTCTTCTCCGGCGGGCTGTACCAAGGCGATTCCATCCGCATCTACCTGCCTGGCACCGTGCTCAGCCCTTACAACGGCCTGATGCAGATCGACAGCGTGAACGTGGACAACAACATTGTGAAGCAGGCCACCGGTGTTTATGTAGCGCCCACGCCAACCACCATGACGGAACTGGCCACACAAGCGGGCCTCGGTGGCAGCTTGCAAAGCAAATTGATCACCCTCAGCGGCGTTGAATTCATTCCCGGGGACACCGGTCTTACTTATGCGGACCCCGTAAACCAGCTCACATTGAACCGCACGTTGGAAAATTGCAGCGGTGGTACCGCCGTTGTGCGCAGCAGCGGCTACGGCAATTTCGCAGGCACGCACTTGCCCACGGGCAAAGGCACCTTCACGGGCATTGCAAGCTGGTTCGGCAGTGCGGCACAGCTCTATGTGCGCGACATCAACGAAGTGCAATTGGACGGGCCGCGTTGCGGAGTGATCGGCGCTTGCGATCCGTTAGTCTCGGTTTCGGAAGATTTTTCATCCGTGGTGAGCAACTCCGCTATTGCGCTGGATTGCTGGACGAACACGTTCACAGCGGGCAGCGTGGCTTGGCGCGGAAGGGTTTCCGGCTCGGATTTCTCCGCGGAAGCGCGCATTTCCTTAGGTCAACCCAGCACGATGTGGTTGGTTACGCCGCAGATCATCTTCAGCGGAACACAGAACTTGTCGTTCAGCTCCGCCATGGCGAACTGGGTGGATAACAGCCTCACGGCAATGGTGAGCACCAACTTCACCGGCGATGTGAACACTGCGACTTGGACACCGGTGACCGGCGCCACCATCGCGGGCCAGACCAACGCCAATGATGAATGGGTGCCATCCGGCAACATTTCACTGGCATCATTTTTGCCTTCAGGCTATTCCGGTAACTTCGTGGTCGCTTTCAAATACGAAGGAACCGCGGCCAACTCCACAACCTACCGCGTGGACAACGTTGCGGTAAACTAACGAAGCTCCACTTTCCATTGAAACCCCCCAGATCATGAGAACAGCAGTACTCCTTTCAGCATTCGCGATCGCCGGCCTCGCCGGAGCGCAAGTTTTCCAAAGCGGATTAGAAGATTGGACCGGCGCCACCCCGGATGGTTGGGTGGGCTCCAAAACGAACCTGGATGCCGCGAACATTACGCAGGTAACGGAAAACGTCCATGGCGGCGCTTCCGCAGTGCGCCTTGAAAACGCAGACAGCGGTCACAAACGCTTCACCACGCAAACGCTCACGGTGACCAACGGTATCAACTACACCATTACCTTTTGGGTACGTGGCAGTGGCAATGTGCGCACGGGCCTGTTTGATGGTCGACCCGGCACGAGCGCGGGCTATGCGCCATACGGAAGTTACTACGCTGCTACCAGCACTTGGACGATGGTGACACAGACTGTTGCCGCTGCGAACGACACAACGGGTGCTGAGTTCATTTTGTCCGTTCAATCCACCGCGGCACCTGACCATCTGGTGATCGACGACGTGAACATCTCGGAGGCTGGTGCATTGCAGCCTTCCAGCATTTATGACATCCAGTTCACCGTTGATCCCAATGGTGATTCGCCCCTGAATGGACAGACCGTGTTGACCGGAGGCATCGTAACAGCTGATCTGCCTGCTGCGAACGCTGGATATTTCATTCAGGCGGGCACCGGCCCATGGACCGGGGTATATGTGTTCGATGCGGACCATTCACCAGCCATCGGGGACAGTGTAACCTTCAGTGCAAGTGTCACTGAGTATTTCGGGATCACGGAACTAACGGGGATCACCAACTACACCACTGTTTCCACGGGGAATGCCATAGCGCCTTACGTGGTAGCAACCGGTGATGTTTCCTTGGAGCCATTGGAAAGCGTACTGGTGAAGGTAATGAACGCCGCCTGCACGGAGATCCCCGGTGGTGCCAACTTCGGCAAGTACAAGGTGAACGATGGATCGGGTGATGCCGTTATTGGCAAAGTGATCTACACGACTGTTCCGGACCCGTTGTTGGGAACCACCTACAACGTAACAGGTGTCAACTACTACTCGTTCTCTGAATACAACATCCAGCCGCGCATGGCTTCCGATGTGGAAATTGCAAGCGGCATCGCCGAAGCAGGCGTACTCGCTACCGTGCAAGTAGGCCCCAACCCGGCAACGGAGCAGCTCACAGTAAACTTGGGCCAAGCGGCCAACACCAACGTGAGCTACACCTTCACCGACCTCCAAGGCCGCACGCTGCAAAGCGGTGTGTTCGCTGGCGAGCGTGGTATGCTCAACGTAGCCGACATCGCCACGGGCATGTACCGCCTTACACTGCGTAGCAACAAGTTGGTCAACAGCATTGCGGTGCAAGTTGCACGCTAAGCCAGCTTGAACAAAGAATTGAAAGGCCGTTCCGCAATTGCGGGGCGGCCTTTTTGTTTTCTGTAACCCAACACTTTCGTAAGCCTATCCGGGCCCAAAAAGTTGTGCGTTCGTTTAGACAGGCCGGATCGACTTGTGGTCACTTTACTTTGCGTTAGATTTCGGACTGGTAATACAGAAAGTCTTCGGACTGAATTGGAGCCCTTTTTAAGATCTGGAAGAAGTCTGAAGATTTGAAGTAGTTGAACCTCGCAATGAGACAGGTGCCACAAGTCGCCCCGGCTAAGCTGGTGGGAACTCCAAGTTGAGATGGCCAGATAAACGTGTGGGAGAGAATACTTTGCTGAGCGGCAGCCTGACAACTAACCCTAACCCTTCAGCTTCTCCTTCAACCACCCCTCCAAAATCCCATTGAACTCCGCAGGCTGTTCCATCATGGCGGCATGTCCGCAGTGGTCGATCCAGAAGAGTTCGCTTTGGGGAATGAGCGTGTGGAATTCCTCGGCCACCTCCGGCGGGGTAATGGTGTCCTGTTTGCCCCAAATGAGGCATACGGGCATCTTCAGTTTGGGCAGCTCGGCGGCCATGTTGTGGCGGATGGCGCTCTTGGCGAGGGAGAGGATGCGGATCAGCTTCGCGCGGTCGTTCACCGTTACATAGCATTCGTCCACCAGTGCTTCGGTAGCGAACTTGGGGTTATAGAAGGTAACGGCCACTTTTTGGCGGATGAACTCCTTGTCCTCACGGCGCGGGAAACCGCCCCCGAATGCGTTCTCGTATAAACCGCTGCTGCCGGTGAGGATGAGCGTGCGCACCATTTCCGGATGCTTGCTGGAGTACACCAGGGCTACATGTCCGCCTAAGGAATTCCCCAGGAGGTTGATGTCCTTCAAGTCGAGTGTTTTCACGAACCGGTTGAGGAAGGAAGCCAATGCTTTTACGTTGGTATTGAGCATCGGCAGGGAGTACAGCGGGAGGATCGGCATGATCACCCGGTAGTTCGGGGAGAAGTGCGCGATGGTTTCCTCGAAGTTGCTGAGCGCGCCGAAAAGGCCGTGCAGAAAGAGCAGCGGCGGGCCTTCGCCCACATCGATGTACTTGAATTCACCCGCCTCCTTCAGCTCTTGCGCCATGCTTGCTCGTGGATGCCCAAATGTAGGGTATGGGAAAGTGAGCGCGTGAAAATCGCCCACTGAATTGGGAAACCGCTGAGGTTTTGGGAGGGAGAATGTCTTCGGTGAGGAACCGCGGAGCGCGCAGAGGTCGCGGAGAGAATGCAGACTGCCGATGGATTACCGCTTTGGCGCTAAGACATGCCTACGGCAGTTCAATGCGCAAAGGACAGCGCCAAGCGACCTGCGGTCGGAATGCCGACTGGCGAAGGGTTACCGCTAAGACATGTCTACGGCAGTTGAATGCGCAAAGGACAGCGCCAAGCGACCTGCGGTCGGATACGTATCGGACGTAACGGGAATACCGGCCTCCGATATGGGGAGCCGCAGATTTCGCAGATTGAACACCGGCCTCCGACGATTGGTCCGCAAATGACACATGACCTGTTCCACCATAGCGGAATGGACACAGATGAATAGCGGCCTCAGATGCTTGGTCCACAGATCACACAGATGAATACCGGCCTCCGATAATCTGTGGAGAAACCCTTGTCGGCAGCATCTGTGTAATCTGTGTCATCTGTGGAGAAGCCTTTTTCGGCGGAGCATGTTTTCCACAATGTGTTCAATTGCTCCCACAATCTCCCACCTGCTCATTTCAGAGGAAAATCAAGGTATTCCTTGCTTAGTTGGAGGTATCCATTAGCTTTGTCGGACAATAGTTTTGAACAAAGTGGGTTAGAGTAGAGCAAAGTGGGGCAGTCGCCCTACTTTCGCGGCCAGCAAGCCCGCTGATGAAAACCAATGCTCAACCTGCTCGGGGAATACGATGTGCGACTGGACGCCAAGGGGCGTTTGGTGCTGCCCAGCGGGCTGAAGAAGCAGTTGGCGGACCAGCTTTCGCAGGGCTTTGTGATCAATCGCGACGTGTTCAAGCCGTGCTTGGTGCTGTATCCGCAGAGCGTGTGGGACGGCACCAATCGCATGTTGAGCCGGTTGAACCGCTTCGTGGAGAAGAACATGGATTTCATTCGGCGCTTCACCGCCGGGGCCACGCATTTGGAACTGGACAGCAGTGGGCGTTTGCTCCTGCCGAAAGCGCTGATGGACGAACCCAAGCTGGGCAAGGAGCTCAAGTTGGTGGGTCTTGGCGATCGCGTGGAAGTGTGGAGCAAGGCGGGTTACGCGCAAATGCGCAAGCAGAAAGTGGATCTCTCCGCGCTGGCCGAGGATGTAATGGGAAGTCTGGGCAATGACACAGCCCCATGAGACATATCACGCGCCTGTTCTTCTTCAAGAGTGCATTGACGCCCTGGCCATCCGGCCGGACGGCGTGTATGTTGACGTGACCTTCGGTGGTGGTGGCCACAGTGCCGCGATCTTGGAAAAGCTGGGACCGGAAGGGGCATTGGTAGCCTTCGACCGCGATGCCGATGCACGGAACAACGCGCCCGATGATGCCCGCTTCACCTTGGTGCAATCGGATTTCCGTTGGATCGCCAACCACTTGCGCTACCTCGGGAAACTGCCGGTGGACGGGCTGTTGGCCGATCTCGGCGTAAGCAGTCACCAATTCGATACAGCAGACCGCGGCTTCAGTTTCCGCTTTGATGCGCCGCTGGACATGCGCATGGACCAGCGCGCCCAGCGCACCGCCGCGGACCTGTTGAACAGCTTGGACGAACGTGCGCTCACCGAACTCCTGCGCACGTACGGAGAGGTGGAAAACGCGCACAAAGCCGCGCGGGCCTTAGTGGATGCTCGCGGTCGCAAGGCCATTGAAACCACCAAGGAACTGGCGGACATTCTGCGTCCGTTGTCGCGCCGGGGCGAAGAGCACAGCTATTTGGCGCAGGTATTCCAGGCGTTGCGCATCGCGGTGAACGACGAGCTGTGTTCGCTGGAACGCTTGCTGTTGGAAAGTGCGCGGGTCATCAAGCCGGGCGGGCGCTTGGTGGTGATGAGCTACCACTCTTTGGAAGACCGCTTGGTGAAGGATTGGATGCGCAGTGGCGACCTGCACGGAGAGGAGAAGAAGGACCTCTTCGGCCGCAGCGAACGCCCCTTCAAGCCGGTGGGAAAGGCGGTTAAGTCATCCCCCGTGGAACAAGCCAAAAACCCGCGGGCACGCAGCGCCCGCCTAAGAATCGCCGAACGCCTATGAACAAGCGAAAGGCAGAAGAAGTGCTCGAGGAGCCGAAGAAGAAGAAGGTGAAGTCCGCTGGCGGACGCTCCTTCAAGCGCGGTCTGGTGAACGTGTTGAACGGCACCTTCCTCACACGGGAAAAAGTGCTGTCGAACATGCCGTTCCTGCTGTTTTTGGCGGGGCTGATGCTGTTCAACATCGGCTACGGCTACTGGACCGAACGCACCGTGCGCGACCTGGACCGTGTGAGCGGCGAGCTGAAGGAAATGCGCAGTGAGTACGTCACCGTGCGTAGCCATTTGGAAAAGGCGGAGCGGCAGAGCCAGGTGGCCGACGGCATCGGTGGTCTGGGCCTGAAGGAGAACAAGCAGCCGCCCATGCGGATCACGGTGGACAAGGACCAACTCGAGTCAAAAGAAGTGGGCCAATGAACGAGGAAAAAGGCCTTCGTCTGCGAACCACCGTGGTGTACGGTGCGCTGCTGTTGTTCAGCACCGCGATCGCCGTGAAGCTCTTCACCATCCAACTGGTGGAAGGCGACAAGTGGCGCGCCAAGGCCGTGAACGTGGCAACGGCCATGCGCACCGTTCCCAGTGATCGCGGCGCATTGCTTAGCGACGATGGCCGCCTGCTCGCCACAAGCGTGCCCGAGTACGAGGTGCGCATGGACATGCGTGCGGACGGGCTGAAGGCGGGAACGTTCGCGGAGAACATCGATTCACTTTCGCTTTGCTTGTCGAATTTGTTCGGCGACCGCACTGCGGGCGAGTACCGAGCGGATCTGAAAAGCGCTTTCATCAACGGCGAACGCTATTACTTGATCAAGCGGAAATGCGACCATGAGCAACTGCGCCAGATGCGCGAGTTCCCGCTCTTCCGCATGGGCGTGAACAAGAGCGGTCTCATTCCTGTGAAGCGCATGGTGCGCATCCGTCCGTTCGGCCGTTTGGCCAGCCGCACCTTGGGATACGAGCTGAACGACAGTTTGGCCGTTGGCCTCGAAGGCGGCTTTGCGAAATGGCTCGGCGGCGTTAAGGGGAAGCGGCTGGAGCGTCGGTTAACGGGCGGCGTTTGGATGCCGATCGACAACGGCGACGGCCTCGACCCCGTGCCCGGCAGCGACGTGCATACCACCATCGACATGAACCTGCAGGACGTGGCCGATGCCGCGTTGGAAACGCAGCTCCGCCTGAACGGCGCACACCACGGTTGCGTGGTGGTGATGGAGACTGCCACCGGCTACATCAAGGCCATCAGCAACCTCACGCTCGGCAAGGACAGCACGTACAACGAAGAGTTCAACTACGCGGTGGGTGCGGTTACGGAGCCGGGCAGTGTGTTCAAGACTGCCGCGCTGATGGTGGCCTTTGAGGACGGGCTGGCGGAACCGGGCGACATGGTGGACACGCGCGGTGGCAAGCTCAAGTTCTACGACCGCACCATGAAAGACTCGCATGATGGCGGTTATGGTCTGATCACCTTGGGGCGAGCGCTGGAAGTGAGCAGCAATACGGGCATTTCACAGGTCATCGACAAGGCGTACAAAAAGCAGCCGGCAAAATTCGTTGAGGGCTTGCGGAAATTGGGCTTCGGCAGCACGTTGGGCTTACGGATCCCCGGTGAAGGTGTCCCGGTTTTGCGCGGCCCGGAGGACAAAAAATTGTGGAGCGGCACCAGTTTGCCTTGGATGAGCATCGGCTATGAAGTGGGCGAAACGCCGCTGCGGATGCTCACTTTCTACAACGCCATTGCCAACAACGGCAGCATGGTGCAGCCGCAGTTCGTAAGCTCTGTTACGCGCAACGGCAAGCAGTTGGAAAGCTTTCCGCCGGTGGTGTTGAACCCACGCATTTGCTCCGGCTCCACGCTTTTGAAGCTGCGGAAAATGCTGGAGGGTGTTGTGGATTCGGGCACGGCAACGAACCTCCGCAGCGCGCATTTCCAGATCGCGGGCAAGACAGGCACTGCGCAGATCGCCTCCGACAAGGCGGGCTACAAAGTGAACGGCGTGAGCTACCAGGCATCGTTCGTGGGCTACTTCCCCGCGCAGGCACCGAAGTATAGCTGCATCGTGGTGGTGAGTTCGCCCAGCATGCGAGGCATTTACGGCAACGTTGTGGCGGGCCCCGTGTTCAAGGAGATCGCGGAAAAGATCTATGGCAATCGCTTGGAAATGCAGACCACGTTGGCATTGGCCGACACGCTCAAACGCACGCCCGTCACTTTCGGTGGTGACCGCAAAGACCTGTTAACTGCCATGGCGGCGCTACGCATTCCCGTAGTGGCGCAGGGTGAAGGCGATTGGGCCGCCACCACCGCGACCGACACTACAGTGCAAGTAACAACGCGGAACCTGCCCGCGGAGAATAGCGGGTTGATCCCCAACGTGGAAGGCATGGGCCTGCGTGATGCGCTTTACATCCTGGAAAACCGCGGACTGCGTGTGCGCCCCGTGGGCAGCGGCATGGTGCGCAAGCAATGGCCCGCGCCGGGCACGCGCGCTGTGAAAGGCACCACTATAACGATCGAGCTGGCCACATGATCTTGCTGAAAGACCTCATCTACAAGGCCAATCTGGAAGAGGTGGTCGGCGACACCAACGCCGCCATCGAGCACGTGGCATTCGATAGCCGCGCAGTAACGGCTTTCACGGCGTTCGTGGCAGTGCGCGGCGCGGCGGGCGACGGGCACGGCTTCATCGACATGGCGGTGGAAAAGGGCGCGAACGCCGTGGTTTGCGAAGAACTGCCGAAAGAATTGCGCGAAGGTGTCACCTACGTACGTGTGGCGGACAGCCGGTTGGCGCTTGCGATCATGGCCGGCAACTTCCACGGGCACCCTGACCGGAAATTGAAGTTGGTCGGCATTACCGGCACCAACGGCAAGACCAGCGTGGCCACACTGTTGCACCGCTTGCACCGCACGTTGGGCCACAAAAGCGGACTGCTCAGCACCGTTGAAGTTCGCATCGGCAACACAGTTGTGCCCGCCACGCACACCACGCCCGATCCGTTGAGCCTGCACGCATTGCTGGCGCAAATGGTCGAGGCGGGCGTTACGCATTGCTTCATGGAAGTAAGCAGCCACGCGGTGGTGCAGCAGCGCATTGCCGGGCTGCGTTTTGCGGGTGGCGTGTTCACCAACATCACGCACGACCACTTGGACTATCACGGCACGTTCGACGCCTACATCAAAGCGAAGAAAGGCTTCTTCGACATGCTGCCCGCTGATGCCTTCGCGGCGGTGAACGCGGACGATGCGCACAGTGCGGTGATGGTGCAGAACACCAAGGCCACCAAGAGTTCCTTCGCGGTGCGCAACCTCGCCGACCATCGGGCGCGCGTCATCGAGAACCAGCTCACGGGTCTGCACTTGGACATTGACGGGCACGAAGTGTACTCGCGTCTCGTGGGCGAATTCAACGCCAGCAATTTGTTGGCCACGTACACGGCATCTGTGCTGTTGGGCACTCCGGTGATCGATGTGCTCACCGCGCTTAGCGATCTCGGTCCGCCGCGCGGGCGCTTCCAAGTCTTGCGCGGCACGGGCGGCGTGTTGGGCATCGTGGACTATGCGCACACGCCAGATGCACTACGCAACGTGCTCACCACCATCGCCGATGTCTGCGGCGACCGAGATCGTGTGATCACCGTAGTGGGTTGTGGCGGTGATCGCGACCGCACCAAGCGCCCGTTGATGGCCGCCATAGCGACCAGCTTGAGCCGCGTAGCGGTGCTCACCAGCGACAATCCGCGCGGCGAAGAACCCATGGCCATCATCGACGAGATGCGGCAGGGCTTGTTGCCCACTGATATGTCGCGCGTGTTCGTGAATGCCGACCGGCGCGAGGCCATTCGCCAAGCGGTAAGCATGGCCGCTCCGGGCGATGTGGTGCTGGTGGCGGGCAAAGGCCACGAGACCTACCAGGAAGCACGCGGCGAACGCGTGCATTTCGACGATGCGGAAGTACTGCGCGAAACCCTTGAACTGCTGAAGAAGTAATGCTGTACCACCTCTTCCAATGGCTCGGACCCGATGTGACGGGCAGCGGCGTATTCAACTACATCAGCTTCCGAGCGGGCATGGCATTGTTCATCTCGCTGGTGATCTCGCTGTGGTTCGGCAAAGGCATTGTGAAATTGCTGCAACGCATGCAGGTGGGCGAAACCGTGCGCGACCTCGGGCTGGAGGGTCAGATCCAGAAGCAAGGCACACCTACCATGGGCGGTCTCATCATTCTGGCGGCCACCATCATTCCCACGTTGCTGTTCGCGCGGCTCGATAACGTTTACATCATTCTGATGCTCGTGGCCACGGTCTGGTTAGGCACCATCGGCTTCATCGACGACTACATCAAGGTGTTCAAGAAGGACAAGCGTGGTTTGGCAGGTTCCTTCAAGGTGATCGGGCAAGTGGGCATTGGCTTGGTGATCGGGCTCACCGTGTACTTCCATCCTTCAGTGCGCACCAAGGTGGAAGTACCGCAAGTAATTGCAGAACAGTTCCAGCCGGAAGAAGTGAGCACTTACACGGGAGAAGACGGTAGCGAGCACTACCTGCTGGACCGTCGGCAGCCGAACACCACCATCCCCTTCGTGAAGGGCAATGAATTCAACTACTCCAGCGTGATGGGCCTTTTCGGCCGACAAGCTCGGAATTACACGTGGATCCTGTACGTGCTCGCGGTGGTGTTCATCATCACCGCGGTGAGCAACGGCGCGAACATCACCGACGGCATTGACGGGCTGGCCGCGGGCAGCAGCGCCATCATTGTGCTGGCGCTGGGCGTGCTTACGTACATCGGCGGCAACATCGTGTTCTCGCAATACTTGGACGTGATGTACATCCCCGGCATCGGTGAGCTGGTGGTGTTCATCGGCGCATTGCTGGGTGCGTGCATCGGCTTCCTGTGGTACAACGCATTCCCCGCGCAGGTCTTCATGGGCGACACCGGCAGCTTGGCGCTGGGCGGCATCATCGCCGCGCTTGCCATACTGGTACGCAAGGAGCTTTTGATCCCCGTGTTGTGCGGCGTATTCCTCGTGGAAAATGTGAGCGTGATGATGCAGGTGTCGTGGTTCAAATACACGCGCAAACGATACGGTGAAGGGCGACGGATCTTCAAGATGGCACCGTTGCACCACCACTACCAAAAGCTCGGCTACCACGAAAGCAAGATCGTCACACGGTTCTGGATCGTGGGCGTGATGTTGGCGGTGATCACCCTTGTAACACTGAAACTGCGATGAGCGGAATGGTGGTGCTGGGCGCGCAGGAAAGTGGAGTAGGGGCGGCCCTGCTGGCGAAGAAGCTCGGCATGCCCGTGTTCGTTAGCGACGCGGGCCAAGTGCCGGAAAAATTCCGCAAGGTGCTGGATGCAGCGGGCATTGCCTACGAACAGGGCGGGCACAGCGTGTCCAAAGTTTTACAAGCCGATGAAGTGGTAAAAAGTCCGGGCATTCCCGACACGGCTTCCATCGTACGTGCATTGCGCGACAAGGGCGTTCCAGTGATCGCGGAAGTTGAATTCGCAGCGCGGCACACCAAGGGCAAGATCATCGGCATCACCGGCAGCAACGGCAAGACCACCACCACGCTGCTCGTCCACCACATCCTGCAAAAAGCCGGGATCGACGCGGGTTTGGCGGGCAACGTCGGCACCTCCTTCGCGGGGCTTGTTGCCGCTGGCGGACACGACTGGTACGTGCTTGAGCTCAGCAGTTTTCAGCTGGACGGCGTGAAGGAACTGAAGCCGCACATCGCGGTGCTCACCAACATCACGCCGGACCATTTGGAGCGGTATAACCACCGCATGGAGAACTACGCGGACGCCAAGTTCCGCATCGCCATGAACCAAGGTCCGGAAGACCATTTCATCCACAACGTGGACGATCCGCAGACCCGCTTGGGCCTGTTGCGCCACACCATCAAGGCCCGCCAATGGCCCTTTTCCATCCGCGTGCCCATTGAGCAGGGCGGGTGCATCCTCAACGACAACCTCCACATCACCATCAACCAAACCACCTTCGACATGAGCATCCTCGACCTCGCATTACACGGCAAGCACAACACGTACAACTCATTGGCCGCGGGCATCGTGGCGCGCGTACTGGACGTGCGGAAAGAACCGCTTCGCGAAGCGTTGAGCGATTTCCAGAACGTGGAGCACCGCTTGGAGCGAGTGGGCATGGTGAACGGCGTGGAGTTTATCAATGACAGCAAGGCCACCAACGTGAACAGCGTTTGGTTCGCTTTGGAAAGCATGGTGAAGCCCGTGATTCTGGTGATGGGCGGCGTGGACAAGGGCAACGACTACAAAGAGCTGCGCGAGCTGGTGCGTCAGAAGGTGAAAGCAATCGTGTGCCTCGGCACGGACAACGCGAAGATCAAGGAAGCCTTTGGCGATCTGGTGCCGCACTTGGTGGAAACATCCAGCGCGGAAGAAGCCGTGGCGCGCAGCTATGAGGCCAGCGAGCCGGGCGACGTGGTGCTGTTGAGCCCCGCATGCAGCAGCTTCGACCTGTTTGAAAACTACGAAGACCGTGGCCGCCGCTTCAAGCAGGCCGTACGCGGATTGTAAGCAGCGCCATGGAACGCACAACAGCAACAGACCTTGCAAAGCGCCTCGCGGCCATGCGCGAGTTGTCGCTCCAGGGCATCCGCGCCCATGCGGGTGGCCTGCGCACAGCGGGCGTACGCGATGGCGTGGAATACATGGAACTGATCGGGCCGCACAGCGCAGAGGATGTGCTCGCAGCCTGCACGGTGATCGGCGGGCCGTTGATCTGGCTCACCGATGCGGCCACCATGGAGGTGGTGGGGGATCGGGGCTGCGAGGGTCCCGGTGCTACGGTGTGTGAGACGGTCGTATTCGGTGCGGTGGACCGTGCGCGGATGCTGGAGATGCAAGCCAACGGACGCAACCTGCACGACACCGGGGACTTGCGCACGGCGGTGTTTTATGCCCGCGAACTCGCGCACAACGGTGATCGCGTATTGCTCGCTGTGGCCGGCGAAACCGGTGAGGGAAAAAGTGCGGAGTATCACGAAGCAGTGGCGGATCTTTAAGCATAGCAGGACATGAAAGGCATGGACCACCTCTTCAACAGCCACCTCAAGGGCGACCGCACCGTTTGGATGGTGGCGCTGGTGCTGGGCGTGGTAAGCCTGCTGGCCGTGTACAGCGCCAGCAGCTGGATGGGCTGGCGCAGCGATGGCGGCACCTTCCGGATCCTGATGAAGCACGGCATGATGTTGATCGCCGGCGGCGGCATCATGTACGCGGCGAGCAAACTGCGCTTCACGGTCTACTCCAAATTATCGCAGGTCATGTTGGGCGCGGTGGTGGCCCTGCTGCTGCTCACTTTGCTCGTCGGTTCCAATGTGAACGGAGCGTCACGTTGGTTAGCCATTCCCGGCGTTGGCATCACCTTTCAAACAAGTGACTTGGCCCGTGTTGTGATCATGGTTTTCGTGGCGCGCGTGTTAGGCCGGCAACGCGAAGAAGAGTGGACCTTCAAGGAATTTTTGATGAAGTTGGTGTTGCCGGTCGGCTTGGTGTGCGGCTTGATCCTGCCCGCCAACTTCAGCACTGCTGCATTGCTTTTCGGCACTTGCATGATCCTGATGTTCATCGGCGAAGTGCCGTTGAAGCACTTGTTCTCCCTGGTCGGTATCGCCATAGCGGCGTTCGGCTTGCTGCTGGTGCTTTCAAAAGCCAGCCCGGAATTGTTGCCACGTTTGAAGACCTGGGAAAGCCGCCTCACCAACCACGGTGGCGACGACCGTGATGCCAACTACCAAGTGAACAACGCGAAGATCGCCATCGTGCATGGCGGCTTTCTGCCCAACGGACCGGGCAGCGGCACTTCGCGCAACTTCATGCCGCACCCCGAAAGCGACATGATCTACGCCTTCATCATCGAAGAATACGGCAGCATCATAGGAGGCGTAGGCCTGCTGCTGCTCTACCTCATCCTGCTTTTCCGTTCCATGCGCATCGCCAACCGGTGCGACAAACGTTTTGGGTCGCTGGTGGCCGTTGGACTAGCGCTCAGCTTGGTTTTGCAGGCGCTGGTGAACATGGCCGTGGCCGTGAATTTAGTACCCGTTACCGGCCAACCGCTGCCGTTGGTAAGCATGGGCGGAACCAGCATGTGGTTCACTTGTTTGTCGCTCGGCATCATCCTTAGCGTAAGCAAAAGTTTGGACCCGGCTACGGAAGACGCAGACGAGAAACGCACCACAACCAGCCCCGCCCATGCCGCCGCTTAGCGTGTTGCTTTCCGGCGGTGGCACAGGCGGCCACATCTTTCCGGCCGTGGCTATTGCGCAAGCGGTAAAGGCCGAAGTGCCGGACGCGCGCTTCCTCTTCGTGGGCGCGGAAGGCAAGATGGAAATGGAAAAAGTGCCGGCGGCGGGCTTCGCCATCACCGGCTTGCCGATCCGCGGTTTCCAGCGCGGCTCATTACTGAAAAACATCGGCTTGCCATGGCGCTTGTTGAAGAGCTTGGTAGGTGCGCGAAGGATCGTGCGCGAATTTCGTCCGGACGTGGCGGTGGGCACGGGCGGTTACGCCAGCGGCCCTGTGCTGGCGGCGGCGCAACGCGCGGGTGTCCCCACGGTGTTGCAGGAGCAGAACAGCTTGGCCGGTGCCACCAACCGCATGTTGGGCAAACGGGCCAGCCGCGTGTGTACGGCGTATGCCGGCATGGAGCGCTACTTCCCGGCAGGCAACGTGCTGCTCACGGGCAATCCGGTGCGCAGCGAAGTGTTGAACGTGGCCGGAAAACGCGGGGAAGCACTGTCGTTCTTCGGTCTGCGCGCCGGAAGGCCGGTGGTATTCATCACCGGTGGCAGCTTGGGTGCGCGCGGAATTAACCAGGGCATTGCGCAAGCCTTGCCGGCATTGAAAGCGAAAGGCGTACAAGTGATCTGGCAAACAGGAATTCCGTTTCAGCAACAGGCCGAAGAAGCCGTAAAAGCCAACGACTACGCAGCGTGCAAAGTGATGCCCTTCATTGCCCGCATGGACTTGGCGTATGCCGTGGCCGACATGGTGGTGGCGCGCGCGGGTGCGATCAGCGTGAGCGAACTTAGCCTGTTGGGCATGCCGAGCATTCTGGTGCCGTTGCCTACGGCTGCGGAAGATCATCAGACGCAGAACGCGAAGGCACTGGTAGAACGCGATGCCGCCGTGTTGGTCGCGGATGCCGAAGCCCGCGAAAAACTCGGTGACGCCATCTTGCACTTGGTGGACAACGGCGACCTGCGCCAACGGCTCAGTGCAAGCATTTTGGCCATGGCCAAAACCGATGCGGCCAAAACCATCGCAGCGGAAGTGATACGGTTGGGGCGCGAACATGCGTTGAATAACAACAGCGTGAAAAACTGATGGAACGCCCGAAACTTCTCTTCTTCATCGGCATCGGCGGCATCGGCATGAGCGGCTTGGCGCGCTATTTCCGCCGCCAAGGCGCGCAGGTGGCGGGCTACGACAAAACGCCCGGCGAGATCACTGGCCAGCTATCCATTGAAGGCATCGACGTAATGCACGGCACCGACCCGCGCGAAATCCCGAAAGCCTTCCGCGAAGCGCCCACGGCCGATGTGCTGGTGGTGCGCACGCCCGCCGTGCCAACCGGTAATCCGCTGCTGGCGTACTGGGAAAGCCGGGGCGCAGTGATCAAAAAACGCAGTGAAGTATTGGGTTTGGTAACGCGCGACCGCCGCACCATCGCGGTGGCGGGCACGCACGGAAAGACCACCGTGACCACTATGGTGGCGCACTTGCTCACGGCGGGCGGTGTGCCGTGCAACGCCTTTATGGGCGGCATCAGCGGCAACTACGGCACCAACATTTTGCTGCACCGCGATGCGGAAGTCAACGTGGTGGAAGCCGATGAATACGACCGGAGTTTCTTGGCGCTCAGTCCGCAGGAGGCCATCATTACCGCCATGGATCCGGATCATTTGGACATCTACGGAACCGCAGCGGACATGTACGCGGCGTATGCGGATTTAGCAGCGCTTGTGAAAGGACAGATCCTGGTGCAGGAGCGTGTGCTGGGCCAGTTGAAAAAGCACGCCAAAGGCGCGCTGGACGCGGTTCCGTATGCACTTCACAACGTGCAAGGGCCGCATGCTGAAAACGTTTCCGTGGAAGACGGAGCCTACGTTTTCGACTTGATCGCCGAAGGGAAAGAATTGCGCGGATTGCGGCTCGGCATGCCCGGGCGGCACAACGTGGAAAACGCCGTTGCGGCATCGGCGATGGCGCTCCACCTTGGTGTTTCCCCGGAAAATTTGCGGAAAGCGTTGGCCAGTTTCCAAGGTGTCCACCGCCGTTTCGAGGTTCGCAAGAAGACTGCGCAAAGCGTTTACATCGATGACTACGCGCACCATCCTGCGGAGCTGGACGCTTGCATTGCCAGTGTGCGCGAGTTGTATCCCGGGCGGCGCATCACGGGAATTTTCCAACCGCACCTTTTCAGCCGCACGCGCGATTTGGCGGAAGATTTTGCGAAGAGCCTGTCGAAACTCGATGAGCTGATCCTGTTGGAGATCTATCCGGCACGGGAAGAACCAATACCGGGCATCACCGCGGAATGGCTACTGGCGCAAGTACCCATGATGAACAAGGAGGTGTGTACAAAGGAAGCACTGATGGGGCTTTTGGAAGGCCGAAAAATGGAAATCTTGCTCACCGTTGGTGCGGGAGATATTGACCGGCTTGTACCAGGTATCGCGGCATTGGTGGAACGGAACGAAAAATGAGCAAATACAAGGCTTTCCTACGCATTGCGGCCGTGGTCCTGGTGGCCTTTGGCGTGCTGGCGGGCCTTGGCTTTGTGGAGCGCGGCGGCGGAAAAACCCCGTGCGCGACATCGCCGTGGAGGTAAAGGCGCCAGCGGCGTGCATTTTTGGACAAGGACATGCTGCTGAAGCAGGTTGTTGGCGGTACCGGCCCTGTGATCGGCACGCCCATTGCGCAGTTGGACGAGGCCGGTATCGAGCACAGGTTGCGGGCCATTCCGTGCATTGCCGACGTTGAGGTATACCACGGCTTGGACGGCATTGTACACGTCAACGCCACCCAGCGCGAGCCGGTGTTGCGGGTTATCAATGCGGACGGCAGCGGATTCTACATCGACAAGAACGGCTTCACCATGCCGCTGAGCACCGAGTTCACCGCACGGGTACCGGTGTTCACCGGCCAGTTGAACGAACCCTACTTCAACAGCGCCCCTGTGGACGTGAAGACCCTGCGCGACAGTTCCGGCACAGTGGACCGCAGCAAGGCCATGTACCGTTTGTCACAAGTGCTGGGCAAAGACCCGTTGTGGAGTGCGCTTTTCCAGCAAGTGGTAGTGGACGCCGACGGCGGCTTCGAACTGATTCCCAGCGTGGGCATGGTGCGCGTGCGGATCGGCAACGGCGAACAGGCGAAAGAGCGCTTGGAGAAACTCCGTGAATACTACGCTCAAGGTATTCCCCAGGCGGATTGGAGGCGTTATTCTGCCATCGACCTGCGCTTCAAGGACCAAGTGGTCTGCACTAAACGAACATCGCTATAACAACCCCCAATGCGCGCACCGCCGCGCAATTTCACATGGAGCACAACGAGGAAATAGTCGCCGGCCTGGACATCGGAACCACCAAGATCGCTTGCATCGTCGGCAAAAAGAACGAGCAAGGCAAGTTGGAGATCATGGGCATGGGCAAGAGCCGCAGCGACGGTGTGAGCCGTGGCGTGGTCACCAACATCCAGCGCACCGTGGACAGCATCAAGGCAGCGATCCAAGAGGCTGAAGACAGCGCCGGTGTGGAGATCACCACGGTGAACGTGGGCATCGCCGGGCAGCACATCCGCAGCATGCACCACCGCGGCATGATCACGCGCCAGAGCCTGGAAGAGGAGATCCGCCAGAGCGACATCGACCAGTTGATCGACGACATGTACAAGCTGGCCATGGTGCCGGGCGAGGAGATCATCCATGTGCTGCCGCAGGAATACATGGTGGACAACGAGCAGGGCATCAAGGACCCCATCGGCATGAGCGGGGTGCGTTTGGAGGCCAACTTCCACATCATTACCGCGCAGGTCACCCCAGCGCGGAACATCAACAAGTGTGTTGCGCGCGCCAACTTGGACGTCACTGAATTGATCCTGGAGCCCTTGGCCAGCGCGGACGCCGTGCTGAGCCTCGAAGAGAAAGAAGCCGGCGTAGTGCTGGTGGACATCGGCGGCGGCACCACGGACATCGCCATCTTCAGCGACCACATCATTCGGCACACCGCAGTGATCCCCTTCGGTGGCAACGTCATCACCGACGACATCAAGATGGGCTGCGCGATCCTTCGTGATCAAGCAGAATTGCTGAAAAGCCGCTTCGGCAGCGCTTTGGCGGCCGAAAACAAGGAAAACGAGGTTGTTTGCATCCCAGGCCTGCGTGGTCGGGAGCCGAAGGAGATCAGCCTGAAGAACTTGGCCAACATCATCCAAAGCCGGATGGAGGAGATCCTCGATCACGTATATTTCGAGATCAAAAACAGTGGCCTGGAAAAGCAGCTCAGCGGCGGCATCGTGCTCACCGGCGGTGGCGCCCAGCTGAAGCACCTGCGCCAGCTTACGGAATACGTTACCGGCATGAGCACGCGCATCGGCTACCCCAACGAACACCTTGCCAACAGCAAGGTAGAGGCTGTTACCAGCCCCTTGTTCGCCACGGGCGTAGGCTTGGTGCTGCGCGGCTTCGATTTCCTCGAGCGTCGCCGCAGCACTCAAGTCCTCGAGCTTCCAAAAGTGAAGGCCCACAGCCAGAAATTCAAGGTAGGCAGCTTTTTTGACAAGGTGGTGCAAGGCGCCACGGAAATCTTTAAGGACGACGAAGCCTAATCACGACATTTGCCCCCCCGACCGAACCCAACCGAAATTACCCGAGCCCATGAAATTTGACATGCCTTCCGAGCTATCCTCCATCATTAAAGTGATCGGCGTAGGCGGAGGCGGCGGAAACGCCGTGAACCACATGCACACCCAGGGCATCCAGGGCGTGGACTTTCTTATTTGCAACACCGACAAACAGGCGCTGGACATGAGTTCCGTGCCGGTGAAATTGCAGCTCGGCACCACCTTGACCGAAGGCCTTGGCGCAGGCAGCATTCCGGCCAAAGGCAGCGAGGCCGCGCAGGAAAACATCGAAGAGATCCGCGAACTGCTGGGCACACGCACCAAAATGCTGTTCGTAACCGCCGGAATGGGCGGTGGCACGGGCACGGGCGCTGCGCCGGTTATCGCGCGCATCGCACGGGACATGGGCATCCTCACCGTCGGTATCGTCACCATGCCGTTCCAGTGGGAAGGGCGCAAGCGGAAAAACCAAGCTGCGGAAGGCATCGAAGAGATGCGCCAAAGCGTGGACACCCTGTTGGTGATCAACAACGACCGCCTACGCGACCTCTACGGCAACCTCGATATGGACGAAGCCTTCGCCCATGCGGACAATGTACTGAGCACGGCTGCGCGTGGCATCGCGGAGATCATCACCAAGAGCGGCAAAGTGAACGTGGATTTCGAAGATGTGCGCACCGTAATGACAGGCAGCGGCGTGGCCATCATGGGCATGGCCGAAGCAGAAGGCGACGACCGCGCCATCCGCGCAGCGCAGGAAGCATTGGCTTCCCCGTTGCTGAACGATAACGACATCAAGGGCGCGAAATACGTGCTGCTCAACATGGCCTTGGGCGATCGCGCCATCTCCATGGATGAGATGAACGAGGTGACGGACCACATCCAAGATGCCGCCGGCAGCACCGCCGACGTGATCTGGGGCTATTGCACCGACGAATCCTTGGGCGAAAAGATCCGCGTGACCGTGATCGCCACCGGTTTCAACAAGAACGACATCACCACCACCCTGGAGCAGCGCCAGCCGGAGCGTGTGGTCACCGACCTCAACGCCGAGCTGCCCACCATGATCACCATGCCCCTCACCAATCCGGTGAAGGCCAGCTTGCCCAAGGCCGAAGCGCCTTCGATGCCAGTGGCCGAGGAGCCTTACATCAAGACTGTTGAAGTGGCGGTTAAGGAGCAGCCGCAGCCCCGCCTGCAGTTCGAGGTGGATGCAACGCGCATGGAGCGCCCACGGCCTGCAGAAACGCCAAAGCAACAACCAGAAGAGAAGGTGGTGCATGACCTGCACGAAGCCTCCGATAACATGGGGCCGGAAACAATTTCGGACCGGATGGACGCGTCGCCTGCGCAGTTAGTGGACCACAGCACCCCGCATGCATCCCCCGCCGAGCACCAAGCCCGCGTAGAGCACCGCCTCAGCATGATGCGTGAAATGAGCATGCGCCTCCGCACCCCGAACGGCCTGGCCGACATGGAGCGCGAGCCCGCCTACAAGCGCCGCAACGTGATGCTGGAGGAAGGTCCGCACAGCACCGATAGCAATGTGAGCCGCTACACGCTGAACGAAGGCAGCGACGAAAACGGACAGCGCCAAGTGGAACTACGCCGCAACAACCCTTTCCTCCACGATAACGTGGATTGATAGGATATCGAGCGAAGCCGAGATACCGATCGATCATGGAACTCCAAGCCCGCATCGATGCCGACATCAAGGCGGCCATGCTGGCGCGTGAGAAGGACAAGCTGAACGTGTTGCGCGCCATAAAAAGCGCACTGTTGCTGGAGCTGACCAAAGAAGGCGGTGTCCACGCGGTAAGCGATGAGGTGGGCATGAAGATCCTGCAGAAGTTGCACAAGCAACGCACGGAGGCCGCCGCCATCTACCACCAACAAGGTCGCGCCGACCTCGCAGCAGAGGACGATGCGCAAGCGAAGATCATCGATGCCTACCTGCCCGCACGCATGGGCGATGCAGAGATGAAAGCCATCGTGAAAGAGACATTGGCCGGCATCGGTGCCACGTCCATGGCGGACATGGGCAAAGCCATGAAGGCCGTGAACGAAAAATTGGCAGGCAAGGCCGACGGCAGCGCCGTGGCCGCCGCGGTGAAAGCAGCGCTCAGCGGAGGAGGTTGAGCAACGAAGTTGGGTAGGGAACGGTAGCGGCGCGCGTTGAGAGATGTGCGTCGCCGCTGTTTTTTTAGGGGTATTACTCCACTTGCAACTTAAACCCGACCCCATGCACATTAAGGATGCGTACGGCGGGGTCGTGGCTCAGGTATTTCCGAAGGCGGCTGATGAAAACGTCCAAGCTTCGGCCGAGGAAATAGCTGTCGTCGCCCCATACCATGTTGAGCACGAGCTCGCGTGGGAGGGTCTGTTCCAAGTGTGCGCAGAGGAGCTTGAGCACGGCGGCTTCTTTTTTGGTGAGCTTGCGTTCCTCCTTGGGGTGTTTCAGCAGCTTGTTACGGTCGTCGAAAACGAATTCACCGATCTCGAAGGTGTCGGCATGCATGGCTGCGTCGCGCTTTTGAGTGCGGCGCAGGATAGCTTCGATGCGGAGGAAGAGCTCCTCATTGCTGAACGGCTTGGTGATGTAATCGTCGCCGCCCGCCTTGAGGCCCGCGATGCGGTCCTCGGTGGTGCTTTTGGCGGTGAGGAATATGATGGGCACGGAAGGATCTGCCAAGCGGATGTCCTGCGCCAGGCTGATGCCGTCTTTCTGCGGAAGCATCACATCCAACAGGCACAAGTCGTATTTGTTCCGGTTGAAATGGAGCAGGCCGTCTTTTCCGTCGCGGCTCAGGTGAACGCCGTACCCCTTGCGCTTCAAGGCATCCTGCACCACGAAACCAAGGCTTTCATCGTCTTCTACCAGAAGGATCTTGGCAAGGTCATCTGTGATCACTGGGAGTTTGGCGCTCATGTTGTGGAGGTGTTTATTGCGGCAGGAAGGTCTAAGGTAAAGGTGCTTCCCGAACCGGGTTTGCTGTTAACGGTTGTTTTGCCGCCGTGTGCGCGGGCGATGGCGGCCACATAGTGCAGCCCCAGGCCGAAGCCCTTCACGTCATGCACGTTGCCAGTGTGTACGCGGAAGAAGCGTTCGAAAATATGTTTGAGGTCTTCGGGTTTGATGCCAATGCCGTTATCCGCCACGGCGATGCGGAGACTGTCACCATGGAGGGTTGTTGAAATGCGCACGATGGGCGGGCCTTTGGTGTACTTCACGGCGTTGTCCACTAAGTTGTAGAGGGCATTAGCCAAGTGGACGCGGTCGCCGGTCACGGAATAAATGGTCGCATCCAGCGCCAATTGGAAAGAACCTTTGCGTTCGGCCATCAGCAGGTCGAAGGATTTCACTACTTCACGGATCACCGCGTGCATGTCCACGGATTCACGGCGTAGGTCAGTAGTGGAATTATCCAAGGTGGCGAGCTGGAGCACGCGTTCCACTTGCTGGCGCAAGCGTTCGTTCTCCGTGTGGATGATGCGGGCGTAATTGCGCAGGCGTTCCGGCTCGTTTATGATGTCCGGGTCGGATAAAACCTCACTGCTGAGCGCGATGGTGCTGATGGGAGTTTTCAGCTCATGCGTCATATTTCCGATAAAATCGTTCTTCATTTCATCGAGCCTTTTCTGCCGGATGATCACCCAGAGGCTGTACGCGAAAAAGGCGAACATGATGAGGCTCACGATGGCGGGGTAGGCCCATGTGATGGTGTTTTCCTGCTCTGCAGCCCAGGTGCTGCTGGTGCGCCGGGGGAAGTAGACGCCGAAATAGTGCCCGTCTTTATTGAGTTTGAGCAATTTGGAATGGCGCGCGGTGTCGGCAACGGCGCTGTCGTTGAGGCTCACGTAGTTGCCATAAACAATGCTGTCCGTGAAGCAGTCGTAGATGCCATACTCGAAGTCGTCATTGATGTTGCGTCGCTTGAATTCCTGTTTCAGCAAGGCCTCCAGAAGATAAGGATGTATGGTGTCGTTGATGGTGACGGCGAAGTAGTTGGGCCGTTCCTGTTTCACGGCGTCGAACAGGTCGCTGGGGTCTTTGGTGATGGAAAGGATGCGCTCGGTAACGTCCGTGAGCGCAATGGTGACGCGGTCGTTGAACTGCTTGTCGAGCTGCGCTTGTTGTTCGGCTTGCAGGGCCACCTGTTCGCGCTGCACCTGCTGGGCATGCCGAAGCCAGCTTAATTGGATCAGCACCACGCCCACCATGCAAATGGTGGCCAGCAGGACCAGGGTGCCAAGGGTGCGTCTACGCATGAATGCGCAATGTTAAGGCGGTGGAAGTGGACGGCACCGCGGTTTTCACAGTTGTTGAATACCTGCGGATGAAGAGCGGTGCACCGGCAGGATACGATCCCGTGACAATTCAGGGGCGGAATACCCTGATCGTGGTATGGTGGAAACCGGCAGTGAAGAAGTCCTTTGCAGCCTGATGAAAAATACGATATTTCTCGCGTTGGCGATGGTGGCCTCCGGCTTGCTTTCCGCCCAAACACCTGTTACCGTTTCCACCCAGGCCGGCAATGCACAGCAGGTATGGTACAGCTTGCAGAACGGGGAAGTGGCCAGCGCGCCACAGGCCGAATGGGACCTCGCCTTCGAGATGACGGGCTTTTCCAGCTCCATCCGCGTAAACACGGCCAAAGGGCTGGTTGTGTATGAAACGCCTGCGGCCATCTCCGCATGGGACGCAGTGAACAGTGTGGACTCCGCGAACTGGATACGCGTGGAGAATTCCGATACCAGCTGGTCCGTGAGCGCGTTGAACAACGGCAACAACCTGCTGGACCCGGAAGGCTTTAACGTGGGTTGGGGCGATTACAACATCGCAACGCATGTGATCGTTGGCTCGAAGATCTACGTGATCGACATGGCCGGGGCTGGCTGGAAAAAGTTGCGCATCAACTCCTTGGCGAACGGTATCTACTCCTTCACTTACGCCAACATTGACGGAAGCGAAGCCCACGATTCTGAGCTGATTAAAACCGAATTCACCGGCAAGAATTTCGGCTACTGGTCCTTCAGCACCAACGGCACACTGGACCGCGAGCCATTGACAACGGACTGGGACTTGCTCTTCACGAAGTACACCGGTTTTGTGCCCACCGCCTATCCGGTGAGCGGCGTGCTGCAGAACAAGGCCGTTACAGCGCTGCAAGTGGACGGTGTGCCTCCAACGGATGCCAATTGGTTGGACGGCCTATACAGCACGGAGATGAACATCATCGGTTCCGATTGGAAAGCTTACGATTTCGACCTTAACCAATACACGATCACGGCGGACCGCACTTACTTCGTGAAGGATGTACCCGGCAACATCTGGAAACTCGTCTTTACCGGTTACGGCGGAAGTGCCACCGGCGATATGAGCTTCAACCAAGAGCTGGTGAGCGCAGTGGGGATCGGTGAGCAAAATGCCCAACAAGGAACCTTGATCGCTTCGCCGAATCCTGTAACGAACGGACAAGCGCAGTTGATCGTGGACGTGCCCGCTCAGAATGGCATGTTGCGCGTGTTGAACATGGCTGGCCAACAGATGATGCAAGAACAGTGGAGCGGTTTGAACGGCTTGAGCACCCGCACGCTCGATGTGAGCGGATTGGCCAAAGGGTTGTACATCCTGCGCTTCGACACTACCAACACCACTTTCACCGGCAAGCTCGTGATCGAGTAGGCTGGATGCGCGCTTTCCTTGCATTCTGCCTCGCTGCCACCATGGCCGCTTGTTCCGCACCTCCAAATGAGGCGGGACAAGCGGCCATCACCGCTGTTGAGCCGCAGCGCATCGTAACGTTGAACGGCACGCTCACAGAGATCGTTTCCGCACTTGGGCTCGGCAGCAACATCGTTGGCACGGATGTTACCAGCAAGTACCCCGAGGCCGTGAATGCACTGCCCAAACTGGGCCACGATAAAGCGATCCGTGCCGAGGGCGTGATCTCACTTTCCCCGGACCTGGTGCTTGCGAACGCGGACCAGTTGGATCCCGCCGTTGAAGGCCAATTGCGGCAGGCTGGTGTGCGACTGTTGCTTTTCACGCCGCAAAACAGCATCGACGGCACCAAGCAATTGATCGCGCAGATCGCGGATTCCACCGGGCGCAGCGCGGAAGCCGCGGCGCTCGCAGCGCACATCGACAGTGATCGTGCAGCAGTGGTCCCGTTGTCGCCCAGCCCGAAAGTGCTCTTCATCTATGCGCGCGGCGCAGGCACGTTGTTGGTGGCCGGTGAAGGCACGCCGGTCCAGAGCTTGATCACGCTCGCGGGCGGCACCAACGCCGTTACGGGTTTCGCCGATTTCAAGCCGCTAACGCCCGAAGCGCTGGTGGCCGCAAACCCCGATGTAGTGCTCTACTTCAACACCGGCGCGGACGATCTGCAAGGCAATGAAGGCTTGTTGCGCGTGCCCGGCATGGCCAGTACCGGCGCGGGCCGCAACGGCGCGTTCATCCGCTTGGATCCCGTGGTGATGGCCGGTTTCGGCCCCCGGGCCGGAAAGGCCGTTGCGCTGCTGAATGCGGATCTGGCGCGCTACGTAAAACCATGAGCACACGCCAACGCATCATCCTTTTCGTCCTCGGGGCCGCGTTGGTGCTCGCCGTTTTGGTTGCCATGCAAGCTGGCGCTGTTAACATTCCGCCAGGCGCGTTCTTCTCGTCGCTTGCGGCCAGCCTCGGATTTTCAATGGGCGCACATTCGGATATGCAACACGCCGTGCTCACCGTGGTGCGACTGCCGCGCGTACTCGTATCGCTGCTTGCGGGCGCGGCCTTGGCCACGGGCGGCACGGCAATGCAGGCGCTGTTCCGCAATCCGCTCGCGGATCCATCCATCATCGGCATTTCGTCCGGCGCTGCGCTGATGGCGGCCGTCGCCATCGTGATGACGCATTGGGCCAGCGCGTTCTTCGGTGGTTGGGCCGGCACGTTCGCGTTACCGATCGCCGCGTTCATCGGAGCGGTGGGCACCACGTTCCTCGTTTTCGGCATTGCGCGTGAAGGCCGCCGTACCAACGTGGCGGCCATGCTGTTGGCGGGCGTCGCTATCGCGGCCCTCACGGGTGCGCTCACGGGCCTGCTCACCTTCACCGCCAACGACGCGCAACTGCGCAGCATCGTTTTCTGGATGCTCGGCAGCTTAGGCGGCGCAGACCTCAACGCCGTGTGGGTGTTGTTGGTGGCTGTTCCTGTTCCGTTGATCATTCTGCTGCGCATGCATAAGCCGCTAAACGCGCTCGCGCTCGGCGAAGATCAGGCGCGCCACATCGGCGTGGACGCTGAACGGATGAAGCGCATCGTAGTGCTCTGCACGGCCTTGATGGTCGGCGCAACGGTGGCGCTCTGCGGCGTGATCGGCTTCGTGGGCCTCGTGGTTCCGCACATGCTGCGCCTCGCTGGCGGAGCGGACAACCGCTTCCTTCTGCCTGCGTCCGCATTGGGCGGCGCCGTACTGCTCTGCCTCGCCGATACGCTTGCCCGCACCGTTGCCGCGCCCGCCGAAGTGCCCATCGGCGTGATCACCGCGCTGTGCGGTGCACCCGTATTCCTCTACTTGTTGGTACGCCGCAAAAGCAGTTTGCAATTTGCCTGAAATGCTGAGCGCCCAACACCTTACCTGGCACGTGCAGCGCGACCGCAAGCGGTTGTTGAACGACGTTTCGTTCGATGTGGCACCCGGGCGAACTGGTGGTGGTTTTAGGTCCTAACGGCGCAGGAAAGAGCACGCTTTTGCGGTTGCTCGCGGGCGATCTCCCCTTGCAACAGGGAGAGGTGCGTTGGAAGGAGGCAGCGATGAAGGATCATGCACCGAAGGACCTGGCGCGAAGCCGTGCCGTGCTCGGCCAGCAGAATGCCGTGGGCCTTGCTTTCACCGTGGAGGAAGTGGTGCGCATGGGCCGCTATCCGTACTACGGCAACACACCTTCGCGCAGCGATACCGAAGCCGTGGACCGCGCCATGCACACTGCTCAACTCGATGCCTTGCGGATGCGTGTACTGGACACTACCAGCGGTGGCGAACAGCAACGCACGCAAATCGCGCGCACCTTCACGCAAGTGGACAACAACGCACCCGGCCCGCGCCTGTTGCTGCTCGACGAACCGCTGAACGACCTCGACATCCGCCACCAGCACGCGTTGATGGATGCTGCGAAAAGCTTCGCCAAAGAAGGCCATTGTGTGTTGGCCGTGCTTCACGACGTGAACATGGCCGCGCAATACGCCGACCGCATCCTGCTGATGAATGCCGGGCGCATTACGGCTTCCGGCGTGCCGGATGATGTGCTCACAGCGCCGATCCTCAGCGAGGCTTATGGCCTCGCCGCTCGAGTAATGCCCCATCCTTGCCACGCTTGTCCACTGGTCTTCTTTGATGGATCGCCGAAGCAGACTAACACGGCTGGTGTGCAAGATCAAAACCACAACGCGAAGGCGAGAGCGCTCTCACCCATAATGTAAACAACCAAAAACCATGGAAACCGCAACAAACACCGCACCCTTGGAAGCACGCTTCAATGAGTTGATGGCCACCAAGCCGAAAACCCGCATCCGCAACGCCGCCATGGAGCTTGGCGTAAGCGAAGTGGAACTGCTGGTATTACGCATCGGTGACGGAGTTACGCGGCTGCGTCCGGAATTTCGCGCCTTGATGGCGGAGATACCCAAGATGGGCCGGGTAATGGCACTTTCACGCAACGACGATGCGGTGCATGAGCGCAAGGGTGAATACCTCAACCCCTCGCTCACCGGCCAGCACGTTGGCCTCTTCGTGGGTGCCGACATCGACCTGCGGATCTTCTGGGGTCCGTGGAATTCCGCCTTTGCGGTGATCGAAGAAGGAAAGGACGGTCCGCGCCGCAGCATCCAGTTTTTTGCCAAGGACGGAGAGGCCGTCCACAAGGTCTACCTGCTTCCGGAAAGCAACGTCACCGCTTTTGAGGGCTTGATCGCGGAGTACAAGAACGACGACCAAAGCAAGACACAAGCCGTGAAGCCTTGGCCCGCCGAGCCTTCCGAAAAGCCCGATGCCGAGATTGATGCGAATGGCTTTCAGGCCGAGTGGAAAGCCATGAAGGACACGCACGATTTTTACGGCATGACGCGCAAGTACGGCGTGTCCCGCACGCAGTCGTTGCGCCTTGCACCCGAAGGCTTCACCACGAAGTTGAAGAACAACGCCATGCGCGAAATGGCCACTGCGGCTTCGAAGAGCGGCCTGCCCATCATGGTCTTCATCGGCAACAAGGGCATGATCCAGATCCACACCGGCCCGGTGAAGAACCTCCTGGACGTGCCCGAATGGTTCAACGTGATCGACCCCGATTTCAACATGCACGTGCGCGAAGGCGCCATTACTGAAAGTTGGGTGGTGCGCAAGCCCAGCGAGGACGGAATGGTAACGGCGTTGGAATGCTTTGATGCGAAGGGCACGCTGGTGGTGCAGTTCTTCGGAAAGCGCAAGCCCGGCATCCCTGAACTTCCCGAATGGGCGGCACTCTTGGCGGACTTGGAAACGAAATTGAAACTGGCTTGAACGTGACCAAGCGCAGCGCTTTTCAGATGAAATGACCCGACACGTCGCCGCGCTTCTTGGGGTTTCCATTTCCTGCATCGTTGCTGCACAAGTGCCGGTATTGGTGCATGATGAAGGATCGAAGGAAAGTGTGCCCTACGCACACGTCTCGTGGAAGGCGATGAACTCCACGGCGAGAGGCGTGGAAGTAGCCGGACCGGACGGCAAGCTCACTTTGCCCCTTGACCAAGCCACTGTGCAGAACGGAGTTGCGGTTCGCATCGACTTCATCGGCTACCGTGCGCTGTTGGACACGCTCTACACGCTTGCGCCGTGCAGCTTCAGCTTGAAGCACGCCCAGCTTTTCGATCTTGACCCAGTGGTCGTGACCGGCCAATACCGGCCCACCACGGCGGACAAGGCGGTGCAGCGCATGCACGTCATCGGCGCCGAGCAGATCCAGCGCATGGCCGCACAAAACCTCGGCGACGTTCTCGGGCAGGAGCTCAACATGCGCTTAACGCAGGACAACGTGCTGGGCACCTCGCTCAGCATGCGCGGCATGGGCGGCGAGAACGTAAAAATCCTGGTGGACGGTGTGCCGGTGATCGGCAGGCAGGACGGCAACCTCGACCTGGCGCAGATCGACCTCACGGGCATTGAACGCGTGGAAATTCTGGAAGGTCCGCTCAGCGTTAACTACGGAACGAACGCGTTGGCAGGCACCATCAACCTGATCACCCAGAAAAATACCGGTAACAGCTCTTCGCTTAAAGCAATTGCATACGTGGAACCCATGGGCCGATTGAACCTTTCCGTGGCGGCGGGCCAGCACTTCGGTAAAAGCGACGTGCTGCTTTCCGTAGGCCGGAATTTTTTCGGTGGCTGGGCACCCGGTCAATCCGGCGTGTTCGACTTCAATGAGCATCTGGCAGATTCCACGCGCTACAAACCGTGGAAGCCGCGCGAGCAATACTTCGGCAGGCTGAACTACCGCTATGCGCTGAATGACAAATGGACGCTGAACTACAAGGGCGAAGCCATGCAGGACCGCATCACCGACCGCGGCATGCCGCGTGCGCCGTATGAAGAGAGCGCCTTCGACTCCGACTTCCTCACGCAGCGGTTCGACAACGCGTTGTTCGCCACGGGCAAGTTGAACAAAGGCCGACACATCGATGCGCTCATCGCGCACGACCGTTACCAGCGTACGCGCAGGATGTGGATCCGCGACCTCACCACATTGGAAACACAGCCGGTGCCGGGCGAAGCCGATGATTCACGCTTCAGCTTAACGAACATCCGCGCCACGTATGCCAACGCGAACGACAGCGCCAAGATCGGCTTCGAATTGGGCTCCGACCTCAACTTGGAGACCGCGGCCGGCGAGCGCATCGCAGATGGCAGCGAACAACAGATCGGCGACTATGCAGCCTTCGCCAGTGCGCAGTGGCGGCCGGTGCAGCGGCTCATCATCCGCCCCGGATTGCGCTATGCTTACAACACGCAGTACCAAGCTCCGGTGGTTCCTTCCATCGATGTGCGGTTGCAACTCGACACCGCGTTCACACTTCGTGCTTCGTATGCCGAAGGTTTCCGCGCCCCGTCGTTGAAAGAACTCTACCTCTACTTCGTGGATGTAAACCACGACATCCACGGCAATCCAGATCTCACCGCCGAAACGTCGAACAACTATTCGCTTTCGCTGAGCTACAGGAAGGCGATGGAGAAGGGCGTGTTGCGCGGAGAGATCGCCGGTTTCCACGACCGCATCCATGACCTGATCACTTTGGCAGAGGAAAATGCGACCCTGTACGGCTACATCAACGTGGGTGAATACCGCACGCTCGGCGGCAGCTTCAGCTTAGGTTGGGAAAGTGGCCACTGGTCCGTGGGCGCGGGCACTGCACTTACCGGGCGTTACGACACCGTGGGCGTGCGCACCGGCGGTACCACTTACGAATTCGCGCCGGAAGTGAACGTCAACGCCACGCGCACCTGGCGCAAGCAGGGGTGGAGCATCACCGCTTTTGCCAAGTACCAAGGCGAACAGCAGAACTACATTTTCCTCGACGACGGTAGTCTTTCGCGCGGGCGCATTTCGAGCTACGTGATGGCCGATGCTTCCGTGGCCAAGCAACTTTGCAACGAGCACCTCACCGTTTCCGTGGGCTGCAAAAACATTGGCAACATTACTGACCTTAATGCTACGCTGGGAAATGGTGGCGCGCACAGCGGGCCAAGTGCAGGCAGTGTCCCGCTGGCAACAGGCCGCACGTTTTTCCTGCGGCTGGCACTTGATCTGAAAGGAAAAATAAAGCAGACCACACCATGAAGAACACGGTTGGAATCGGTGGTTTGTTGGCTGTGATCGCCTTCAGCGGATGCATGAAGGACGAACTGCCGGTGCCTATGCAACCACGCGGCGGCGCAGAGGAATGTGTGGCGCATGTGGGCACGGATTACGCCAACCAACTGTGGTTCGATCTGGGCACACACAGCGTAGTGGCGGAGAACAGCAAGATGGATTGGGACCTCGCATTTGAATGCGCTCCGGACGGCTGGCAAGTGCGACTGAACTATTCCCGGCTCATGCGCGCACACCGCACATTGGAGAGCACGATCACACAATCCACCGACACCACGGGCTACGGCAACACATGGAAGATCGACTTGCCGAATGGAAGGCCGGACAGCATGGCCTTCGGTGATTGGCGTGCGGAACATCCCGTCTTCGTTTTGGACATGGGCTACAATGTTTCGGGTCTGCCGATGGGCTTGCGAAAAGTGCAGATCACCGGTGTTACTGGCAGCTCTTTCGACTTTCAGCTTTCCGACCTTGATGGTTCCAACATTCAAGATTTCATTGTGCAGAAAGATCCCACACGAGCTTACGTACACTTCAGCTTCACCAGCGGAAGCACAGTAATGATCGCACCGCCGCTAGGTACGTACGACTTGGTGTTCACGCAGTTCACCGAGCAGTTCTATGCCCCCGACCCGTATCTGTCATACATCGTTACCGGCACGGTGAACGGGTACAGTGGTGCGCGCGTGGCCCAGCTCAACGGCGATTTTGCGAGCGTCACCTTGGCGGATACCATCAACAACCCCTTCAGTACCGATGAGGACATTATCGGCTACGACTGGAAGGACTACTCCTTCGACACGGGCACTTACTTAGTTTACAGCAACCAGATCTACATCGTAGAGGATCGCGAAGGCTACTTCTACAAGCTCCACTTCATCGATTACTACGACGAGCAGGGGCAGCGCGGTTCACCGAAGTTCGAGGTGGTGCCGTTGTAGAGAAAAGCGGAGAACGCGAAGAAGATTTTTAACCGCAGAGGCCGCAGAGAGCGCAAAGAAGAGTAGTCTTGAATTTGCGCAAAGAGAAAAAGGTTGAAGAGATTGCAGAGTTTCGCGATCAGCCCACTTGCTTACTTGCGCTGCGGTTAAAAATCTTCTCCGCGTTCTCCGCGCCCTCTGCGCCCTCTGCGGTTAAACCTTTCCCTACTCCCCGCCATCATCCCCGCCACTGGTCCCTGGTGTGGTCCTTTCCGTAGGGCCGGTACTTTTCTTGCGGAATAATTGTGTGTCCTGCTTCCCGAACTTCCATGAGGCATTGATGCGGAACTCGCGTCCGCCACGGTTGCTGAAACCTTCTTGCTCGAAAGATGGTGTTTGATAGTAGGATCCCCAACCGCGCGAATCGAAAATGTTGTTCGCACTTGCGGTAAGGGTAAAGCGTTTGCTGAACTGCTTGCGCAGCGAGATGTCCATTGAGTACCGCTCGAGGGTGTGGCCTTGCGGAATGATGCGTGGACCGTCGTAATCTGAATTCACCTGCAGCGTGAAGTCCTTCGGAAATTTCTGGGAGATATTCACCTTCCCATCGAAATTCATGCCTGTGTTGGTGTAGTCCGTACCGTCTTGCGAAAGCCCGATCTGCACCCACTGCACGTTGCCGTTCAGGGTGGCTTCGGATCCCTTCCACAAGGTGAGTTTTATCGTGTTCTCCCAGCCAAAGCCTTGGTTCTGTTTGCCATTCACGTAGGTGGTCACGAGCACATTGGGGTCGCTTACCAACGGTGCGGTGTAGCTGGTGATCACGTCCGTGGTGAAGCGTCCGTACACGGAGGAAAGCCAATTGCCTTCATCGCCCAGCGGCAGCAGGTGGTTCACTTCCAGGATGGTGCTGAGCTCGGGCCGCAACGCCGGGTTGCCGATGCGGTAACTCCGCGCATCGGTGCTCATGATGAAGGGCATGATCTGGTAGAAGTTCGGCCGGTTCACCTTGCGCGAAACGTTCACCTGCAATTCGCGTTGCAGGTCGCCTTCGGGCGCGTCCCACTTCCGGCTCAGGTAAACGGCAGGGAACAGGATGCGTCCGATGTCCTTCAGTCCGTCCGGGTAGCTGTAGCCCAAGTCGATGTTTTTGTCGGTACGCTTCGCGTCCATCCTGTTCTGTTCCACGCGAAGGCCGCTCTGCATGCTCCAGCGTGCGTTAAGCTTCATGCCCCAGTTCACGTAGGCCGCGTTCACCCAGGTGCCGATGTTGAAGGCATTGCTCAGCGCGGTATCGCGAACGGCACCAGCCAGCGTGTCGTTGCCGAAGGTGACGTCCATGTTCGAGTTGCTCTGCTCGTAGTCGGCCTTGAACCCCCATTCCAGTTTGCGGTTGTCGGCGTACGGGTCGGTAACATCCAGCTGCCAAGTCCATTCTTGGTCGTCGCCTTTGGAATCGCGGTTTTGGAAACTGTTGCCCGGCAAAATGCCGTCTCCGCCTTGGTTGAACTGCTCGGTGCGGGCGGGGCTGGTGCGGTCTCCCAAGTTGAAGGTGAGGTCGGTGGTCCACTCCTTGCCGGGTTTGGTGGTGGTGCGTTTGAATCCAGCCCGTGAGGTGAGGTTGGTATAGCGCCCGTCATTCGTGTTGTGCTGTGTGCCGCTGCCGGTCACATTGTTTGCAGCGTCGGTGCTGACATAGGTCTGGTACTCATCGCTGGCGCGCGTGCCGATGTTGACGCTTTGCGAAAGACTCAGGGTATTGCGGTTGCTCAACTGGTAATCCCAGCCTAAGCGCGCGTTCTGCCGCAAATGGTCGCGGCTGCCGGTTTCGTCTTGGCGAAAATAGCCCGTGGGTAGCCCGTCAGCGAGGTCGGTGCGGTAGTTGTAGCTCTTGGCGGGCGGTGCGCCGTGCCCGAAGCCGAGGCTGAGGTTGAAGGCGCTCTTTCCTTGGCGCACCATCAAGTTGCCGTTGGCGTTGTAGCGCTCGTTGGATCCAATGCCGGCCTGGATCTGGCCGCTGTAGCCGGGCTTGGTATTCTTCTTCAGCACTACGTTGACAATGCCGCCAGTGGAACTTGCATCAAAGGTCACTCCGGGATTGGTGATCACCTCCACGCGTTCAATGTCGCCGGCAGGGATCTGGTCCAGGCTCATGGTGGTGGGCCTGCCGTCAATGAACACCTTGGGGCTTTTCCCGCGCATCTCCACGTTGCCGTCCGCATCCACGCTCAGGCCGGGGATGTTCTTCATCACGTCCGTGGCATCGCCCCCGGCTACGCTGATGTCCTTTTCCACGTTGTACACCCGGCGGTCCACTTGCAAAACTTGCGTGGCGCGTTCCTTGGAGATCTCCGCGGCCTTAAGCACCACGGCATCAGTCTCAATACGCAGGTTTCCGAGGTCAAGCTCCGGCATGTCACGGCTAAGTGTAAAGTCCTTTTCCAACGTGGTGTAGCCCATGCCCGCGATCTTCAGGTGCAGCGTGCGCAGCGGTAGCTTGGGAATGTCGAACTCTCCGTTTTCCTGCACCAATGCGCCACCTACCACGCTATCGCCGAGCATTACGCTGGCCGTGGCGAAGGCAACTGGTTTTTTATCGGCATCAAGCACGCGGCCATACGCACGACCCGCGGCCATTCCGCCGGGACCCCGTTGTGCGAAGGACAAAGCAGGAATCAAGAGGAAGATCAAGAAGAAAAGTCGTGTCGCCATGGAAGGGTGCAAAGGTACCGGGATGGGAGGGGGTGGAATCAGAAGAAATGAAAAATGGAGAATGTAGAATTCAGATCGTAGAACGACCGAAATGCCCCACGCTCACGCGAGCGTCGATACTCGTTTGCAGCAAAAAGAAAAGCCCCCCGATCGCTCAGGGGGCTTTCAAACGAAGAAGGTTCTGTTCTTAGTACTCGTCGCGACGGTATCCGCCACGATCTCCACGGTCTCCGCCGCGATCGCCGCCACGGTCACCACCACGATCGTTGCCACCGCGGTATCCACCACGGTCACCACCGCCGCTGCCGCCACGGTATCCACCGCCGCCGCCGCCGTTTCCGCCGCGGTATCCGCCACGGTCGCCAGCACCGCCTTCGGTGCGGGGACGAGCCTCGTTCACAACGAGGTCACGGCCATGGAACGACTTGCCGTTGGTGCCTTCGATGCCGGCACGTCCGCCTTCGTCGTCGGCCATTTCCACGAAACCGAAGCCGCGGCTACGGTTGGTGGCCTTGTCCATAATGATCTTGGCCGAGGTCACTTCGCCGAAAGCTGCAAAAAGCTCTTGGAGGTCCTGGTCTTGTACGGAGTACGCAATGTTGGCGACGTAAATGTTCATGAGGTCTACTACTGAGTGAGTGTTTTGAGGTTATTGCCTTGCGTCCTGAAGTTCTCGCCAAAGAACCCTTCGGGCCAAAGCGGGGCGAAATTAGCAGGAAACCACGATCTGTCAAGCATTTCCAAAAATTTTCTGGAAGGCACGGCATTCGTCAGGAACTGCGCTTTTCCACCCATCGTACCTTTGCACGCCTTTTTCCGGCAGCCCTTATATGACCCCTACCACCTTCGCCAAGACCCCGCCCGTGTTTTTTCAACGTTTACGCGAGGTTACTGAGGCTTACTTCAACGAGAACAACCTGCGCAAGACCGGCGACGGTCGTTTGTACTGGAAGACCGCCATCCTGCTCACCACGCTGGTGGGACTGTATGTGCTGCTGGTCTTCTTCACGCCGGCTTCCATCTGGGTGTCGCTGGCGCTGTGTGCGGTACTGGGCTTGGTGGTGGCCAGCGTGGGTTTCAACGTGATGCACGATGGCGCCCATGGCAGTTACAGCCGCCGCAAGTGGGTAAATGAAATGATGGGCCATTCCCTGAACCTGTTGGGCGGCAGCGTCCATTTCTGGAAGCTGAAGCACAATGTGAACCACCACACCTTCACCAACGTGGAAGGCATGGACGACGACATTGACATTAAGCCTTGGGTGCGTGTGCATGAGGGCCAGCCCAAGTACTGGTTCCACCGCTTCCAACACATCTACGGGCTATTGCTCTATGGGTTGACTTATTTGTTCTGGATCTCATACAACGACCTGAAGAAGTACTTCACCGGAAAGATCGCGGACAACACTTACATGAAGCCGATGGACCTGAAGGAGCACATTATCTTCTGGGTCACCAAGGTGTTCTATGTCTCGGCATTTCTGGTGGTGCCGATGATTTTCGCCGGGGTGGTTCCAACTTTAGTGGGCTACGGAGTGATGGTGTTCGTAACGGGCGTGTTCATTGCGGTGGTGTTCCAGTTGGCGCACGTGGTGGAGCATGCTGAGTTTGTGAACCCCGAGGTGGACGGCAACAACATCGAGAGCGAATGGGCCATCCACCAAGTGGCCACCACGGCCAACTTCGCTACGCGCAACAAAATGTGGAACTGGCTCTTCGGTGGATTGAATTTCCAAGTGGAGCACCACCTCTTTCCCAAGATCAGCCATGTGCATTACCCGGAATTGAACAAGCGGCTGAAGCAGGTCTGTGCCGAGTTCAACATCAAGTACCGCGAATTTCCCACATTGCGCAGCGCGCTGTGGTCGCACTTGATGTACCTGCGGCAGGTTGGCGTAGCGTGAGCGCCTCTCCGTGGGCAGGGGGCAAGCTTTAATGTTCCAACCTGAAGGCTGAAAATTCGCCTGATGCCATGGTGGCGACCAGCACGTAAGTGCCCGGTGCCAGTTCGGCGGGCAGTTGGACGCGGTGCAAAGTCCCTGTTCCTTGGAACGGCCCGACTTTGAGGAGTGTCCTGCCCAATGGGTCTATCACTTTGACCATCACGGGGCTGCCCGAAAGAGTGTGGAACGCCACCCCGTTAGTAAAAGGGTTGGGAAAAGGGGCTTCGATGGCGCCGGTGACCGGTTCTGACACTGCCATGGGCAAGCATGAGCCGGAACCGGGCAGGTTTGCATCCATCCAGGCCCAGCGAGCGTCCATGAAATCTTTCAACTCCTGCACCTCGCCAGCGTATGTGGCTGGTACGGGCACCGGGTTGGCCCAAACGGGTACGCCCAAAATGGGCCACACGGTGAAGTTCCGTTGCTGTGCCCCGTCCAAAATGTTGGCGACGGAATCGCAATATGCGGCGACATAGGCGGGTGAAAGTACGTTGTCCCGCAGTTCGTTCCACCGGCAACGCACCGCCTCGGTGAACAAGCTGTCCTGCAACAAGCGGGGCCACCAAAAAGGGATCTGTGCGCTTTGCTCAGGGCACACGTCGCCGAAAGCATAGGCCCAGCCGAAGGTGCTGTCGGCGTAGCAAAAACTGGCGTTGCCCCAGGCGATGTCGTAATCCCATGCGGGGCCGTCGTGCAACTTTCCGCCATTGCTGTACTTGTCTTTGTAGAGGTAGCTGCTGAGCCGGTAGCCGTCCACGTTGCGGCTTAGTTCATTGATCAGGAACATGTCCACGAATGAGGCCTCGTCAGCATAAGCGCGCCATCCGGAATTAGGGTCCGTGAAGCCGGGTCCGGCCAAGGCTGTCTCGAAGCTGTCCACGTAAGCCTGGATGTAGGCTTTCTGCTCCGGCACCAAGTCTTCGGGTTTGGGGTAGCGGTATTCGAGATAGGTCTGCTGCCCATCGGAGCTCACCACCGGCGCATACGGGGACACGAAGCCGTTGTCGAGTCCATCGAACCAATCCACGCGCAGGATGTATCCGCCGGTAAGGTCATCACCGACGATCTCGTCGGGGTCCAGCTTAGCGATGTTCACGCGGTCGCCATCACGTTTGATCTCCTCTACCAGCGCGTATACACCCATGTATTCACCGTTCACCACAACTTCCACATTGCGCTGGCGTGGAGCGTAGTTGCCCATTGCGCGGGCCAGGTGAAAGGTGAGCGTATTGTTCATTAACGACTTGTCAAAGTAATTGGCCAAAAGGACCCAGTCACTTTCCTCAGGCATGCCGAGGATGGGTGCGTCGAGGTCTTCGCCAAAGGCATCCCGCAGTTCCACGCTGAACGATTTTTTAGGTGAGAGGTAGTTGGAAGTGTTGCCACGAATGCGGATGCCGATGGTTCCGTTGAAATCGTTGAACGGGTCGTCAGGATGGTTCAGGTTTCCCACGCCGTTGTCAACGATGCCCAAGGCCGCAGTGATCTTCTGGTCCTCCGGGATGATTTCGCCGTTGGTATTGATCACCACGATGGGAAGGTTGGAGGACGTGAAGCTGAACGGGATCGCGGGTTCGTCTCCGAAAGTGATTGCCCAAGCGATCACCGATCCACTGTTAACGCCGGGAACGCTGTCCACCACCTGCAGGAGCCATTGCCCGTTGCCGTCCTGTCCATCGTTGATTATGCCCAGTTCCTCTTGCGGCTTGTACGTTCCGGAAAAAGGCGGAATGCCTTGGGTAATGAGCTGCGGCGAATCCTGCCGGAAGCACGTGTTGGAATACTGTTGGTTCGGTCCACCTTGTGCGGCTGCAAGTAGCACCGTTGTACCGTCAGGTGCCACAAGGGAGATCTTCAATTCGCCGATCCATTCATGGAAAATAGTGAAGCAAACCTGTTCCAACCCGAAGTCGGTGCTGTTGAGCGGTTCCGCAAGTCCCGTAACATCCAACGGTATTTCCAGCGGTTCGCCATTATCCGGAATTACCGCGCCGGTGCCGTTGTAAGTCTGCGCCGATACGGATCCGACAAGACAAAGACCGACCAGGGTGACAAGGCGCAAGCCACGATGAGAAAACAGCATTGAGATGGGTGCCGCAAAGGTAGCCGCTTGCATATCCCATGGCAAGTGGACCTCTCTCGCTTGACTGCAAACAAAGTAGACCGAAGCGCGCGCGGGTGCCGGAATTCTCCGAATATCCTCCTTGCCAGCCACTTGAATTACTCCACCACCACCGGCATGTCCTTTGGGAACTTCACCGAATAAGCAAAGCCGAGCTTTTTGGTTTCCTTCGGGGCTAAGGTGAGCTTCCACGTTAGCATCCCGGTCTGGTCGTTGACGTCCGCGCCGCCTTTGTCCTCCAGCTTCACTTCCACCTCGCTACGCGGGCTCAACGGGTACTGGTCGCGCAGCTCCAATTCCACGGACACGCTTTTCGTGTTCCGCACGGTGATGTCCCAGCCTACTGAAACAGTACGTTTGCTGCCGATCACGGCCTTTTCGTTCGTGGTCTTGCGCTTCACGCGTTCCACGGTAACGCCTTTATCGCGGCCGAGGGAAATATCCAGCGTGTCGTGTGGCTGGTCCAGGTCCAAGTAGCTCTTGCCTACATACGTGCCTTCGAAGAACACGTTGGCCTCGCCTGGCAGCAGGTTCAGGTCTTCCCAGCCGGTGGTGCGGGCATACAGGAACGCGTCGCGGTCCAATTTGGGCGTGCAGTAGTGCTTGTAAGTAGCGGCTATGGTGTGGTTGTTTACGCTCACGCTGTGTGCAACACCATCGGCGGGAATGCTGAAGGGCGCGTCGATGCTGAATTCCATTGTGGTGGCGCGCTGCAGCACGGTGTTGGGCACCATTGAAATAGCTTCCATTGAGATTTCGCTCATATCCGCCGCCTTATTCATGGCAGGTGCCGGTGCCATGGCCGCTCTGTCACGTTGGCCGCCGTAATTTTCTGTGCGGTAAGGCTGCGCCAATGTCCATGGATAAAGTTGCGGCATAACCCCGCCCAGCGTTGGGTTGCCGCTGCTGAGGGAGAGGTCCACCTTGTTCCAGTCCTCACCGGTGTTGTTCACCACTTGCGCTTTCATGGCCAGCTCGATGGGCTTTCCTGTGCCGGTTGCTCTTAGGTCATATGCAGGAATCCAAGAAGCATTGCCAACGAAATAGCCGATGGTGAATGTGGCAGCTGTTGCTGCGTCTGCTTCCACTTCAAGCACCACTTCGCTGGTTGGGCGCGGTGCAAGGCTTTGCTTCTGCTGCAATTGCTGCCGCAGTTTCGTGAGGTCCTCGTTCAAGGCATTTAGCTTTTCGGTTTGTGCCAACTGCCCGGCCTTCACGGCTTTCAGGCGTTCACGCACATAGTCGTTCACGGCTTGAAGCTGGGCAGCGGCCACGCCGCTCTGCTGCCCGGCAATGGCGGTGTTTTTCAGCAGCAACGCTTCTTCTTGGTCCCAAACGGCCTTCGCGTTGTTCTCCGAGTTGTAGTCGTGCTCCATCGCTTTGATGCGCGTTTGCAGATCCTCCACTTCGGCCTTGTCCGGGCTTTCACTGAGGTAGTTGATGCGGTGCGCCACGGAAAGAATGCTGAAAGCTCCTTTCCCGGAAACCTGGATGCTCTGCGGGTCCAAGCTTTGGGAAAGCCCGGTAAACACCAGCGTGCTGTTACCAGCGGCCACGGATGCCTTCGCGTTGCGCTCTACCTGTGCTCCATTAAGGAAGACCTTGGCTGCGGAAATGGTGCTGGCAACGGGCTTTTCACCTTCGGCAAAGACGGAGGAAGCGAGTAAGGCGATCAACGGAAGTACGATGAGGCGACTGGTTTTCATGGGTAGGAAATTGCGCGAATTTAACCGCTTAGTGCGGGTGTTGATGTGGCTGTACACATATGTGCCGAGAAGGTTCGATCAGAAACTATGTGTGATCGGCCGCCATCAGCTAATGAGCTGATCGATTTCATCAAGTAATAAACCTTACCCCACTTCCCCAAAGCAGGCGCTCGCGTGTCGCGAGGGCCTACTGCTCCTCACTAAGCTCCCCACTGCACCTGCAAGTCCCCGTTCTCTCAGCGGCCGGGCAATTGCATGTTTCCACAGTACACTTGGTCGGCATTTAGCAGGTTGTATGCGCTGGCGAAAAACGATACCCGGCCCAGCGAATAGTCCACGCGCAGATCTACCCGCATCGGGTCCGGGTTAGCTGTTGCCAAGCCAGTTTTCGCTTGGATGCAGGTGCCCAAACGCTTGCGCCAAACGAGGTTCACTTGAGCACGCAAGCTTTTTGAAAGCCGTTGTTGCCACCAAGCAACAGCATTATGCGTCAAATGGTCCAACACGTAAAGTGAACGGAAGTTGAACGCATTGCGGATCGGCCATAGGCGTTCCGTCCACCAACACCAAAGCCTGGACAAAGTGGCCTCCGCGGATGCGTAGGTCCGGCTGCACATCGAACGGTCCGCGCTGGCGATCGGCGTGTCGGTAACGTCATTAGTGCATTCGTATTCTGCTGGGCGAATACAGCAAAGGGCAGAGGAAGGATCCCGAAAAGCGGAATGCGGGAAATTGGTGGCTTGGTCATGCGCGCGACAAAGGGAGCAACGGAAAGAGCTTCCTCAGCGCTTACACAAGGCCATCCCTGATGGCGCGGCTTACGGCTTCCGTGTTGCTGGCAACATGCAGTTTTTCGTAAATGTGGCGGATGTGACTTCCCACGGTGTGGTGGCTGATCTGCAGGTCGTCCGCGATCATTTTGTAGCTACGGCCTTTCACGAGCAATGTCAAAACATCTTTTTCGCGGTCGCTAAGGCCCGGATCATCAGATGCGTGGGTGCGTTTGCCCGGGCTGCGGAAGTGGTCCAGCACTTTGGCGGCGATGGCGGGCGTCATGGCGGAGCCGCCGGCATGCACGTCGCGGATGGCCTTCACCATGTCGTCCGTTGCAGCAGTCTTCAGAATGTATCCGCTAGCTCCTGCGCGGATGGCATCGAAGACCTTGGTTTCATCATCGAACACGGTTTGCATCAGGATCCGCGCAGCAGGGTACCGAGACTTAATAAGGCGCACGCCATCGATGCCGTCCATGCCGGGCATCTGGATGTCCATCACTATCACATCGGGCTGTGCGGAGGAGATGTCGCGCATCACTTGGCTCAGGTCCGGGTGTACGGCCACGCAAACCATGCCTTCCTGCGCGTCAATGAGCATGCGGAACATGTCCCGCAGGTCTTTGTTGTCGTCGAAGGCGATTACGCGGATGGGTTGCATGGCCTGAAACTACGACATCAGTACTTCTGGAACGGAAAGCACGTGGTTCTTTCCGCTCCGGTCACGCGCAAGAAGTAAGAGCCTATGGCGAAGTTGGAAAGGTCGATGGTCCGGGTGGTGGTTCCGGATGACTGCACACGTTCACTCCCATGAACGGTGCGGCCATTGAGGTCGATCACATCAAAACCAAGGTCCACAATTTTGGTTGCGTCAAAGCAGATATCCAATCGGTCGTGGGCAGGATTTGGGAAAAGCGCAACATGATCCAGTGCTTGAAGCTCGGCAACACCCACCTGCCCGATACCGGAGAGGGTGAACCGGTAGCTGAGACCGCACAACGAGGGGCTTGTCCATTGCAGGTAGTAGGTGCTTGGAGCGAACGTGCCCATTTGCACTGTGAATGGTGTGAAGGTGTCGTTCCCGTCCATGTAGCCGGAGGTGGAGCCCAGTGGCGCGCCTTGGTCATCGAACCACGCCACGTTGATGTTCGCGTTTCCGGATGTCATGAAGGTGGCTGCTGCGTTCAGTTGCACAGGCCCCTCTGCCAGCACATCAAATACGAACCAATCGGAGTTGTCGTCACCCACATCGAAATTCAAGTGTCCCTGTTGCTCTATGGCGTTGTATGCGGGGGTGGCATATGCGATCACGTCGTTGTCGGCGGGATCCTCGGTCAAAGCGGCCGGCGCCAGGCTCCAGCGCAGGCGGTACGAGAGGCCACACATGGTGTTGCTCGCAACGCGCAGGTAATAGGTGCCGTCGCCCAGGCAAGTGCGGGTAAAGGTGTTGAAGCTCGTGTCCGGCTCGAAAAGGCCGCCGATGTAATAGGTGAATGTGCTGATGTTATTGAGCGCGCTATCGTAAAGCTCGCAGGTGCTATTGTAGTAACCGGCGTTCTGGTTGTAGGCGTCCAGGTCCAAGGTCATAAGTCCGTCCGCCGTGGTCACGATCCGGAACCAATCGGCGTTGTCGTCGCCATAGCTGTAGTTCTCGTGGCCCTCTATAAAGGTGTTCTCCGGCACCAATTGCGCCTGTGCGCTGTTGTTGTTGGGTTCCATATCGTTCCCGAAAACGGGTTGCACCAGTGCCACGTGCAGCACGTAGTCATTGCACTCGTTGCTTGCAGGGCCGTCGATGTTCAGGTAGTAGGAGCCTGCAGACACGCAATAGAATTTAAACGGCACCGGGTTGAACACATTGTCCGTTCCAGAGTACGCCGGGCCTCCATCCACTTCCTGCCCGCTGGCATCCAGCAGGTGTACATCCACGTACACGTTCAATTGGGGCGAGTTGTGCGACACATCGAAGACGATGTCCAGATAGCCATCAACCGTGGTGGTGAACGAAAACACGTCGGCTGCTTCACCGCTGCACCATACCCCCGCCATGGGCGTACCCATGGTCAAGGCGTTGGCGGTCGCTGTGGAGTTGTTGGGTTCTGACTCCGTTTGCGCGAAGACCGCGCATGGAAGTAAGGTGAGGAGGCTTATGGCGTAGCGTGAAAGCATGGTTTCCATTTGTATGGCAAAGAGACGGCTTCCGGCAATGCGGTTCAATCCCGAATTCTCGTGAGGTACACCTCATGCATAAGAGGAGGCTCACGCCCTTTGGACCTTCAGTTGGAATGGGGGATCAAGTGACACATGCTGCGTATCAAGGTATTCTGACCAAGCGGCTGCTAGAGGTCGTTCCATTCAACGTGAGGATCCGCGCGATGTAGGTTCCCGCATGCAGATCGCTGGCGTCCCATGTGAAATAGGAATCTCCGTTGAGTTTCTGATCCATCAACAGGCGGCCTTCCACATCGGTTATTTGGATCCGGGACAGGCCTTGTACTTGGGACTGGAAGATAAACCTGTCAGGTGATGGGTTGGGCACGATGGTCATGGCGTGCATGCCGGTCTGCTCTTCGATTCCGACATATTCGCTCGCATAGCTCAGTTCGTACGAGGCACAATCGAGGCTGTTGTTGAAGACCTGCACATAAAACGAGTCGGGGATCGAAGCGGGCACGGTGATCAACGTCGTGCTCGGCACGTTGTTCTGGCCGGGCGTTGCACTGCCATTGTAGATCAGCTGTTGCGCGTTGTTGAAGACCTGCACCACCATGTTCCCTGTGCTCGTAGCCATGAAAGCGCCGCGAACTGTGAGTTGCAGATCTCCGGAATAGGGTTTGAACAACTTGTACCAGTCCGGATCACCGAGAAAGCCTTCTTGCGGAACGTCGGGCAACAAGGGGATCGCAACTGATGCGGTATTATTGGGTTCCGGATCGTTCCCGAAGATCGTGGGCTGCAACTCCCACTTCAGTCGATAAGCGATCCCGCATCCGTTGCCGCTCCAAGCCATGTGTACGTAGTAGGTGCCAGGGCCAGCGCAAACCACCTCGTTCACAGTAGTCAGGATGGTGTCCGCTCCCAATTGAGCGCCAAGGTTGGCGGCGAGGTTGCCATTAATGTCCAGCAGCTGGGCGTTAATTCCTCCGTTCATCCCCCCGTCGCTCTGATAAGTAGCTTCGACCGTTTGAACGTACCGGCCACTTTGTGGTAGGACCACGCTGTAATAGTCGTCGCCATCATCGAAAGCGAAATACAACCGGCCTTCGGTCCAGGTGTTCTGGGTCAGGGGAATGGCACTTGACAGGTCATCATTGTCCTCCGCATCATCGGCGAAAGCAGGTGGTGTCATGATGTAGGACATCGTGTAATACTCGCAATGGTCCAGCCCCACGTACACGTTCAGGTAGATCGTGTCGTTCGGGAAACAGTAGGTGCTGATCTCCGAGGTGACCGGCGTTGGGTTGGAGGTCACGCCGGTGTTCCACATCAATGTCGTGCCATCGGGCTGATAGAACTGCATGGCGACGCCATAGAAGCCCGTGGTATTGTTCGATGCGGTGGCGGTAACGGTGATCTTGCCTTCTTCCGAGGGCACCAGCATGTACCAATCCTGGTCGAGCGTGCCGCCCAAGGTGTAGCAGCTGGTCCCCGACACCGGCGTATTTTCAGGCCAGAAGTTGGCTTGGGTGATATTGTCGTTCGGCTCCACTTCGGTCTGTGCTTGCAGCGCACAGGGAAGAAGGCCGAGGATGGCGAACGCGTAATGTGAAGGGCGCATGTGGGTTGATTCTTCCACAAAGCAAAGTCGGTTGGAAGAGGGTGTCAATCACGAATACGCGTGAGGTGCACTTGTATGGAGATCCGAGTGCCTTCTCCCATCATGCTTTCAATCAGGACCATGGATCCCAATGTCGTGCCTCTTCGTTGCATACTTCCCAACCCATGCCCGTCGGGATGTAACGCATGATCAAAGCCTTTTCCATCGTCCTTCACGCTTAATGAGAGCGTTCCGTGCGCACGTGAAAGATGGATCGAAACGTTCCGCGCTTCCGCATATTTGCTGGCGTTGTGTACCGCTTCCTTGTAGATCAACAACAGGTCTTTACGCGCGTTCATCGGAAGCTTCAATTCTTCGACGCCGCCGGTAACGATGAACGACACCTCCACACCTTTGCTTTCCAGCAGCTCGTTCGCGATCCGTCGCATGCGCTTCACTAAAGCTTCGCCCTGATCGTTCTTCGGATCGATGGCCCACACGATGTCGCTCATGCTGCGCAGGCTCTCGCTGCTTGTTGAGCCAATGCGTGACAACAGCACCTGCATGCGCTGGTCTTCGCAGTTGCCAAGTTGTTTTGCGAGCTGTGAGCCGATGGTAATGGCGCTGAGGGAAGATCCCACTTCGTCGTGCAGGTCGCTTGCGATGCGGTTGCGCACCAGCTGTAGTTTCAACTTTTGACGGTAGTTGTAGCGTGATGCCGCGTACGCGATCGCACCTGCAAGCGCGGCAAGCGCCCAATAAAACCACCATCGTTGCCACAGCGGCGACGCCTTGTCAAAATGGCCACTTCCACCGGTTGGCTCACAAGGCCATTGGCGGAGATGGCGCGGGCCAGGATCCGATGCCGCCCGGAAGGCAAGCTGGCAAACACGATACTGCCGCTTTCATCGGTGAACCGGGGTTCGACGTCCACGCCTTCGAGTTCCAAGGTATAGCGCAATGGCGACAAGGGTAACAGGTCCAATGCGCTGACCGACACTTGAAGCATGCCGGCCTGCACCCCAAGATGCAGCACACCGTCCTTTATGTCGGGAACAACGCTGGAGTCAGCGAGGTTCAAGGCGGTGAGGTAGGGCAGGGGCGGCGGTGACGGTCTATGCACCTCTTGGGGGTCGAAGAGCTGCAAAGCGCCGTTTGCGGTGAATGCGATGCGACCGTCGTGCAGCGCGCGGGTGCATGCAGGCGTTCCGGGGATGCCGGACGCGCCCTGCAGCGGGACCAACGTCCACTCGGCGGTAGCCGTGTCCAGCACGGCAAAGCAGCCGCGGGCGGCGCACCAAAGCCTTCCGGCGCGGTCCAAGGCCATTCCGTAAACGCTGTTGCCAGCGGGCTCCGGCAAGGTGAATGCGTGCATGGATTGACCGTCCCAACTGGCCAAGCCGCCGTTGCGCATGCCGATCCACAACGGGCCACGTGCATCAGCGAGCAGTGCAATGACCTCATTCGCAGGCAATGAGTTCCGCCCGATACCTGCGAGGAAGGTGGTGAATGCGTTCCGGGGTGTTGTCCGCTCCAAGTCCCAGCGGTAAAGCCCATATGCGGTCCCCGCCCAGTAAACGCCGTTCCGGTCTTTTACCAGCGCGTTGGTAAGGTTGTTGCCTATGCCGCCCTTTCCGCCGGTGTTGTTCACAAACCAATCCATCTCGTTCTTTTTCAGATCCAGCGTGGCGACCCCGTATCCCCGGACGCCCATCACCAGTGCAGGCCTGCTGCGTAGCGTGTCAACGAACATCCCGCGCACTTGGAACAATGCCGGTGGCGTAGTGCCGGTTTTGACCCCATACATTTTGGCATCCCAAGACCCGCTTGATGCGATGGCCCAAGGAGAGATGCTATTGTCGGTGGGGTCCCAGTTAAAGAGTCCTTCTTCGGCCCCAAGGATGAAACGGTTTCCCACTTGTATCACACCGGTAGGCCGCAACTTGGAGGAGCCGTGTTTCAACGGGAAAAACCGGATGGGTCCGCCCGGCAACTGGCGGAACAATCCCTCGGTGGTGCCCACCAAGAGTTCACCGGACCCTATTTCCGCAATGCTGAAAGCGTTGATGTTGCGGCCTTCCTGTTCACCTGTGCCCAGCGGGATGCTGTTGGTCCACCACCGTGCAGGAGCATGCACGCTTAGTCCGTTTCGCGTACCCACCCACAGCCGGCCATCACGGTCCACCAGCAAGGCTGTTACGCGGTCATCGCATAACGAATTGGGGTCACCAGTGCGATGCCGCAGCACTTCCTGCTTTCCGGTGCGCAGGTCGATCTGCAGCATGCCGCTGGAAGCCGTGCCCGCAATGATCTGCACACTGTCCACTGCAAGGAGCGCCGTGCATTCATCGGGCAAAGGCCATACCGTCTCTTGCCCTGAAGTCAGGTCCCGCACGTGCAAGTAGTGCTGCCATCCACCGCCGAAAAGGCGGTTGCCGATACGTACGGCATTGGTGATCGTTTGATCTTCAGGCAGGTCCAAATTGAATGCAGGCCCCAAGATTGAACCGGTTTTCCGCTGCACCAGCATTTGCTTAAAGCCCAGCAAAAAACCGATCGCCAACCGCCCATCGCCAAGGTCGGTGATGTATTGGCACCAATCGGTTCCCCATGCGGGGTTCGAAAGGCCCTCAGAAGCACGGATCGGTCCTTCACCTTTCCAATAGCGGCAAATGCCGGAGCGTTTGTCCAGGAAGATCAAGGGGGTGCGTTCAGCACCGATGAGCAAAGTAGTGTCGTCGAGGTCGAAAAGGCAGGTGATGCGCGCGTCCGCGATGGCATGCGGGTCATTGGCATCGGGTTTGAAAAACCGGAGTAAAGTTCCTTGCGCGTCGAAGCAGGTAAGGCCTCCTTCGCGAGCGGCGGCCCAGATCGTTCCATCATGGGTTTGAAGGATGTCCACGATGTGCTCACCGGCAAGCCCGTCACGTTTGTGCCAGATCCGCATGTGGTGGCCGTCATAACGGTCCAGCCCATATTCAGTCCCGATCCAGAGGAAGCCGTCTTGGTCTTGAAAGAGCTTGGTGATCGCGTTGTCGGAGAGCCCTTGCAAGGTGGAGATCTGCTCAAAGGGCATGGGTAGGCCTTGGCCCCAGGCTGAAAGGGCCCAAAAACAACCGCCGCATAATGTGGCCCCAAAGTGCATTCCAGCGGAAATGTACAGGGATCCGCTTTCGGGCGCTACTCCTCGACTAGGGACTCCTGTAAAAGTAACAACAAGGGTTAGTCTCTGAGCCTGCTACCAGACCAGGTGCTGGAAACAGAAAACGGCGCCCGCCCACAGTTGCGCGCCTTTCCAAGCGAAGGAAGGCGCTCGCATATCTCGAGTGCTTGCTTTCTTACTCCGCCAGCACGATCACCGTATTGTTGCTCACCTCCACAACACCACCCTTCAGTGGAAATAACTTGGTCTTGTTATCGGTCATGGTGAGTTTTACATCGCCGGCACGCAGCACGGTGATCAACGGGGCATGGTTGTCCAAAAAGCCCATGCTGCCGTCAACGCCGGGCACAGTAACACGCTTGGCCTCGCCCTTGAAGAGCTCCTTGTCCGGGGTGATGATGTGTACGTGCATGTTTAGTGATTGGCGAATAGTGATTGGTGATTAGCAGACTCAAGACTTTTCTCCGTGTCCTCTGTGCCTTTGTGGTGAATCCTTCAAGACTCACGACTTAAAGACTCACGACCCGTCTTAAGCTACTTCAGCCAACATTTTCTTACCAGCGGTGATCACGTCCTCAATGCCGCCCTTCAGGTTGAAGGCTGCCTCAGGGTACTGGTCCATCTCGCCGTCCATGATCATGTTGAAGCCTTTGATGCTGTCCTGGATGGAAACCATTACACCGGGCAGGCCGGTGAACTGCTCAGCAACAAAGAACGGTTGGCTCAGGAAGCGCATAACGCGGCGTGCGCGGCTTACGGCCTGCTTGTCCTCCTCGCTCAATTCGTCCATGCCGAGAATGGCGATGATGTCCTGCAATTCCTTGTAGCGCTGAAGGATCTCCTTCACCCGTTGGGCGCAGTTATAATGCTCGTCGCCAACGATTGCCGGGGTAAGGATACGGCTGGTGGAATCCAATGGATCCACGGAAGGGTAGATGCCGAGCTCGGCGATCTTACGGCTCAATACCGTGGTGGCGTCCAAGTGGGCGAAGGTTGTTGCGGGTGCAGGATCGGTCAAGTCATCCGCAGGCACGTACACCGCTTGTACGGAGGTGATTGAACCACGCTTGGTGGAGGTAATGCGCTCCTGCATGGCACCCATTTCAGTAGCCAGAGTAGGCTGGTAACCCACGGCGCTCGGCATACGGCCGAGCAATGCGCTCACCTCGGAACCGGCTTGGGTGAAACGGAAGATGTTGTCCACGAAGAAGAGGATGTCACGACCGCCGCTCTCCTCATCGCCGTCACGGAAATATTCCGCCAGAGTAAGACCGCTCAACGCAACGCGGGCGCGGGCTCCAGGAGGCTCGTTCATTTGACCGAACACGAATGTGGCCTGTGAGGTTTTCAGTGCCTCGTGGTCAACTTTGTCCAGTTCCCAGTTGCCCTTCTCCATGCTCTCGGTGAAGGCCTTACCGTACTTCACGATACCGCTCTCGATCATCTCGCGGAGCAGGTCGTTCCCTTCGCGGGTGCGCTCGCCTACACCGGCGAACACGCTATAGCCGCTGTGGCCTTTGGCGATGTTGTTGATCAGCTCTTGGATCAACACCGTTTTGCCAACGCCGGCACCGCCGAACAGGCCGATTTTACCGCCCTTGGAATAAGGCTCGATCAGGTCGATCACTTTGATACCGGTGAACAGGATCTCCGCGCTGGTGGTGAGTTCCTCGAATTTCGGTGCTTCGCGGTGGATGGAAGCGCCCTTGGTGCCGGTAACGGCCGGCATGCCATCAATAGGAGCGCCAACTACGTTGAACAAGCGGCCTTTTACACCGTCGCCGGTGGGCATGCTGATGGGCTTGCCTTGGCCAACGGCTTCCACGCCGCGTGCTAAGCCGTCCGTGCTTTCCATGCTCACCGTGCGCACGGTGTCTTCGCCAGTAAGTTGCTGTACTTCCAACACGAGGATGGAGCCATCCGCGCGGGTTACGTGCAGTGCGTCATAGATGTTGGGCAGGTCGTCGCCGCCTTCAAAGCGGACGTCCACTACGGGACCGATCACTTGCACGACTTTACCGGTATGCTTGGCCATGGAATGCGATTGATGGGGTTGAAACCCCGGTTTTAGGGCCGCGAAGGTAAGCGGTGCATACAGAAGAAGGAAGGGGTGTTGATGATTGTATGACGGAGAAAACATGCAACTTGTTGAAAATGAGCACAAAATGTAAAATTTACATGCAGAATCCGAGAGCTTTCAACACATTCACCTCATATCATCAAAAATCATATCGATGAGCGAACTTGGCTGCCGAAGGCATGCATCAGCGTTCCACGAACAAACCAACTGCGCAGCCTAAATTTCCGCCCTCCATGGTGATCCACACCGATCTCAACAGTTTTTCCGGCGTAACGCGCCCGGTGCTCACCACCGGCACCTTCGATGGCGTGCATCATGGCCACCAGGTCATCCTCAAGCGCCTCAACGAGATCGCGAAGCGTGAAAAAGGCGAATCCGTCCTCTTCACCTTCCATCCGCACCCGCGCTTGGTGCTGAACCCGGAGGACAAATCGCTGCGCTTGCTCAACACGCCCGAGGAAAAGCAGGAACTGCTTGAAAAAGCGGGCTTGGACCACCTGCTCGTAGTGCCTTTCTCGCGCGATTTCAGCAGGCTGCATGCCACGGAATTCGTGCGGAACGTGCTGGTTGAAAAATTGCACGTGCATGCCATGGTGGTGGGACACGACCACCGCTTCGGGCGTAATCGCGAAGGCGGCATCGACATGCTGCGCGAGCAGGGCGGAAAATTCGGGTTCCGTGTGGAAGAAATTCCGGCGCAGGAAGTGGAACACGTACAAGTAAGTAGCACCAAAGTGCGCGAAGCCCTGCTCAACGGTGCCGTGGAACGCGCCCATGAATGGCTGGGCTATCCGTACCGCTTGGACGGCGTGGTGGTAAAAGGGGACCAGCGCGGCCGTATCATCGGCTGGCCCACCGCCAACGTGGGTGCCATCGATCCGCACAAGCTCATTCCCGCCAATGGCGTCTATGCAGTGATCGCTAACGTGGCCGGAACGGAATATCAAGGCATGCTGAACATCGGCGTGCGCCCCACCGTTGAAGTCCACGGCATGCGCACCGTGGAAGCAAACCTTTTCGGCCTGGACCGCGAGATCTATGGTGAACCCATAACGGTGCGGTTGTTGCAACGGCTGCGCGATGAACAGCGGTTCGCCGGCCTGGAGGAACTGAAGAACCAATTGGGCAAGGACAAAGAAGCCGCTTTACTAAGCCTGCGCAAAAAATGAACCTGCGGAAATTGCTGCTCCTCGTAACGGTCGTGCTCGCCACGGCGGCCAGCGCCCAACTGTTGTCGCAGACCACGCTGGACACCATTCGCACCTTCCGTAGTTTGGAAAGTGCCCTGAAAGATCCGGACAACGTGTACCGCTTGGATCTTTCGCACCAAAAGTTGAAAGAAGTGCCCGAAGAAGTGCGCCAACTGAAAAACCTCAATGCCCTGGACTTGGGCCGCAACAAGCTGAAGGACCTGCCGGGTTGGATGAACGAACTGCGCTACATGCAGGAATTCAGTGCCGGGCGGAACAAATTCACCGCCGTGCCGAACTCAATTTGCCAGTGGAAAAACCTGAAGCGATTGGACCTGCACCAGAACGAGATCGAGGGCCTGTCGGCGTGCATGGGCAATTTGAAAGAGCTCTTCTCTTTGGACCTTTGGAGCAACGACCTGGGTGACTTCCCGGACGAGATCAGCGGCATGAAGGCCCTGCGCTTTATGGACCTGCGCGTTATCCAATTCTCGCAAGGCGAAATGGACCGCATCTCATCGCTACTGCCCAGCGTGAAGATCTACTTCTCGCAGCCCTGTAATTGCGGGGAGTGAACGAGGGCGAAAGGGTTTCATGCTGTCTCATGTCTTATGTCCTATGCGTTGACCCTGTGGCCAGCATAGGACATAGGACATAAGACAGCGTTTAAAGGACAAGCAAAACACTGCTGTCCGTTATCCTTCCTTCACCGTAAAGGTGTACTGCTCCATCACCAAGTTGGCCAGCAGTTTCTTGCAGGCCTCGTCCACTTGGGCTTCGGCGGCAGCCTTGTCTTTGGCTTCCACTTGCAGGGTGATGTGCTTGCCGATGCGCACGCCGGAAATGCTTGGCAGGCCGAGGTTGGCCATGGTGCCGCTAACGGCTTTGCCCTGCGGGTCCAGCAGGTTGTCTTGCGGCATAACGTCGATGGAGGCGCGGAAGGTTTTCATGTTGTCTTGGGAAAAAGCTTTCCCCAGATAGGGCTGAGGATGTAAAGGACCAGCAACAAAGGAACGGCGAGGATGCCATACAGCAGCACCAGGACTACGCCAATGCCGATCAACAGGAAGATCACTTCGTTGCCTTTCCAGCCGCCGTGTTTGAATTTGAGGCCGGGTAGGGGGAGTTCGGAAAGCATGAGTACACTGAGCAATACAGCAACGGCCAACACGACATTTGGATGCATGAATACGGAGGCGAAAGTATTCCGGGCATCGTGCGCGAAATTTGAATGTGGAATTGCTTCAGCACTGGATGCTAAAAGTGCGCTCACCCAAAAAAGTCCGTTCGCTGGCGTGGGCAACCCCAAGAAGCCATGGGCCTGGCGGGTATCCACATTAAATTTCGCCAAGCGCCATGCCGAAGCAGCACAAAGCAAAATTGCGGCCAAGGCAACGGCTATTGGTCCATGTCCATCGGTCCAAGGGAAAATGGTCCACAATGCAAACGCCGGTGCCACTCCAAAGCTCACCATGTCCGCCAAACTGTCCAGTTGCGCGCCCAACGGTGTGCCGCCGCCCATAGCCCGGGCCGCCAATCCGTCGAACACGTCAAAGATCGCCGCAGCGAACACCAACCAACAGGCAATTGTCAATTGTCCTTGGGAGGCCAGTAATATGGATGCCGTGCCGCAGCATAGGTTCGCGGTGGTCAACAGGTCGGGAAATCGTGGTAAGCGCATGGCACGGGCCGAAGTTGGTTAAATTCACGCAATAAATCAGGCCACCTTTTGTTAGTTGTTGCGTCATAACCCCAGACCGTATGCCATCTACCCGTTCATTCCTGCGCATTTCCGCGGCTTCCATTGCTGCCGTTCTGTTCATCGCTTCAGCGCATGCACAGGACGCTCACAAGTACAGCAATGAATTTCTCGCCATTGGCGTGGGCGCGCGTGCATTGGGCATGGGCTACGCCAACGTGGCCGCGGTGAACGACGTGACCAGCGGTTATTGGAATCCCGCCGGGCTGTTGGGCGTGCAGGGCGACATCCAAGTGGGGGCCATGCACAGCGAATACTTTGCGGGCATTGCCAAATACGACTACCTCGCGGTGGCCAAGCCCATCGATTCCACCAGCGTCATCGGCTTCAGCTACATCCGTTTCGGGGTGGACGACATCCCCAACACCACGGAGCTTATCGACAACAACGGCAACATCGACTACGACCGCATCACCAGCTTTTCCGCCGCGGACAATGCGTTCATCATCAGCTACGCGCGCAAGCTCAAAGTGCCCGGCCTGCGCATCGGCGCCAACGCCAAAGTTGTTTATCGCAGCGTGGGTCCGTTCGCGAAAGCTTGGGGCTTCGGTTTGGATGCCGGCTTGCAATACGATCGTGGGCAGTGGCGATTCGCGGCCATGGGGCGCGACATCACCGGAACGTTCAACGCATGGAGCTATTCACTGGACCAGCGCACACAGGACGTTTTCGCACTTACCGACAATGAGTTGCCGGTGAACGGCGTGGAGGTGACGTTGCCCCGGCTGGTGCTGGGCGTGGCACGCCAGATCAAGTTCGGTGAGAAAGTCCAGTTGATCGCCGAGGCGGACTTGGAGAACACCTTCGACGGCAAGCGCAACAGCTTGATCGCCACCGGCACCTGGAGCGGCGACCCGCGGCTGGGTTTGGAAGTGGGCTACGCCAGTGTGGTATTCGTGCGGGCCGGCGTCAGCAAGTTCCAATATGTAACGGACATCAACGGTAAGGAAACCCTCTCTGTTCAGCCCGGCATTGGTGTGGGGCTGAAGATCAAGAGCTTCGCGTTGGACTATGCGTTGACCAACATCGGCAGTGACATCGGGCTGTATTCGAACGTCTTCTCCTTGAAGTTCGACCTGTTCAAAAAAGGCGGTTGAGCATGCGGAAACTCCTACTCCTTGTCGTGTCGGCCCTTTTCGCGTTTCAGGCTTTCGCGCAAGCCCCATACGGCAATGAGTGGATCCATTACGACCGGCAGTACTGGGCAGTGAAAGTGTGGGCGGACGGGGTGAAGAAGATCGATTCATTGGCCTTGGCAACCGCTGGTTTTCCGGTAGGCTCCGTGGACCCGAACAACATTCAACTTTTTGCCCGAGGCAAGCAAGTGCCGACGTACGTGAAAGGCGGTGCGGACGGCGTGATGAACACGGCGGACTACATCGAGTTTTACGGGGCCAAGAACGACGGCTGGTTGGACAGCACGTTATGGGACGATCCCGCGCACATCAACAACCCGTTCTATTCGTTGTACAACGACACCATCCGGTACTACATCACGTGGGGCCCGTCTTCGGAAGCGCTGCATCCCATGGAGAGCGGCAGTTCGAACTGGGCCGCCTACACACCGCTGCCATGGGCTTGGGGCACCACGCGGTTGCAGTACACGGGCACCTACCAGACCGGCACACGCGAACCATCCGGGATCTCCACATCAGTGATCGGGGAAGGTGAGGGTTTCTTCAACGCGGCCAACATATCGACCACTGGCGCGGATTTTACGCAGCCTCAGAACCTGGCGATCCCGGGTCTTTACCAAGGTAGCGGGGCTCCGGCGGCGCGTTACCGGATCTCGCTTGCGGGCTTGATCAATCCCGGCCTCGGCGGATGTAACGACCACCATTTGCGCTTCACGCAAGGATCCAGTCTTTTGTTGGACACGATGTTTGCCGGCTACCAATTACTGAAGGAAGAGTTCACACTACCGAACGCGTCTTTGGTTTTGCCGAACGCCACTGTGAACATCACCGTGGTCCATGATCTCGCTGCGCTGTGCGGCAGCTTGCCGGCGGACTATCAGGACGCAACCGCATTGGCCTGGCAGGATGTCCGTTATCCACGGACCTTCGTCTTTGCATCTACTCCCGTTGCGGACGTTGAAGTGCCGGGCCAAGCAGGCACCGACAGTGTTCTGGTAACCTTCACCAGCGTGCCCGGCCCCGTGGTTTATGCATGGGCTTCGGACGGCCTGCACCGCGTGCAGGACATTATTTCATCGGGCAACATCCACCAAGCCGTGCTTCCTCCGGCACCCGTGGATATGCGACTGTTGATAACGGCGCCGGGATCCGTATTAGCAGCCGGTTCCGTTGCCATGGTAAACGGCACGGGCTACTTCATGGAGTTGGAGCAATTGCTCGTTGATTCCGCCATGGTGATCGTGTCCCAAACGCGCCTGATGCCGGAAGCCGCACAATACGCGGCTTACCGTGAGACCAACCTCTACAACCGGCACAATACCATGTTGGTGGACGTGGAAGAGCTCTACGCACAGTTCGGCGGCGGCGTGCGCCAGCACCCCATGGCCATCCGCAATTTCCTACGGTATGTGTATGAGCAGGCACCGTCACGCCCCCGTACGATGTTCCTGCTGGGAAAAAGTGTAAAGGCCCCGGGGAGCACCTTTGCGGATTATTTGCGGGGATACCGGAAAGACCCATTGGCCAGCGCTGCGTGCTTAGTGCCAACCATCGGTTTTCCCGGCAGCGACATGCTTTACGGCCTGAACTTGGTGTCCGGCGGCGGCAACGACTTCATCCACGTGCCGGTAGGGCGGTTGGCAGCGAAAAATGGTACGGAGGTGCTGGATTATTTGGCGAAGGTGGATTCCGTGGAAAGCCAGCCCCCGGCGGCATGGATGAAGAACATTGTGCACTTCCGCGGCGGTTTCACTGCCAACGACTATATAACGTTCGATTCGGCGTTGTCGGAATACCAAGCCATCGCCGAGGACACTTCGTTCTTCGGCAATGTCACCAAATTCGTAAAGAGCGACGGGTCGATCATTGAGCCGGCGGCATCGGACAGTGTGAACGACCTGATCAATGAAGGCGTCACCTTGATGACGTTTTTCGGCCATGCCTACGGGGCGGGTTTCGACATCACCATCGATGCGCCTTCCAACTACGATTGGCATGGCAAGTTCCCTACCATCATCGGCAATTCGTGCTATACGGGCAACATCCACCAGTATGATGCCAGCAGTTCAAGCGAGCAGTTCGTATTGAACCACAACGCAGGTGCCATCGCGTTCATTTCATCGGTGGATCTTGGTCTCTCGGAATTCTTACGACCGTTCACAAGTGCTTTCTACACCAGCTTCAGCCAAGTGAACTATGGATTGGGCATTGGCGAGCATATGCGCTATGCGGAGAACAGCTCGCTCGCCACAGGAGTGATCTACGACCTAACCACGGCGGAAGAAATGACGCTGCACGGTGATCCGACCATCGTAATGAACTCGCCGGAACTGCCGGACTTGGACGTCCATCAACCGGACGTGAGCCTGATACCTGCACAGGTCAATGCCGACGTTGACACGTTCCAGGTGCGTGTGATCTTCCGCAACAACGGGCGTGGCACCAATCAGTCCTTCCAAGTGGCCTTGCAGCGCACATTAATTTCAGAAGGCGTGGTGCTGCCGCTCCAATCGCAAACGGTGAGCATGGGAAGCTATCAGGACACCGTTTATTTCAACGTTCCCACACATGTGACGGCAGGAGGTACCGGCCTGAACGACCTGGAAGTCCGCTTGGACCTGGACCCGGACCAGATCGCCGAGTCGGAAGACCAGATCAACAACAGCACCACGTTGCGGATCAACATCACCGCGGGCGACCTGCTGCCTGTGGAGCCTTACGATTTCGCCATTACACCGCAGGCCGCGCCAGCGTTGAAAGCCAGCACGGGGGACCCGTTCGCCGCGCCGAAGTCCTACATCTTCCAGATCGACACCACGGACACCTTCAACAGCCCGCTTCTGGAACAGCACATGGTAACGGCTCCAGGTGGTGTGGTGGAATGGCAACCCGGTCCAATTTATGCGATCAACACGTTACAGGACAGCACCGTTTTCTTCTGGCGATGCAGCTTGGACAGCACGGGCCAGGGCGGTTACAACTGGCACAACTCTTCCTTTCAGCACCTGAACGGGAAGCAGGGTTGGGGGCAATCGCATTTTTTCCAGTTCAAGGATGATGGTTTCAACCAGGTCGATTACGACCGCCCGGATCGGGAGTTTGAATTTTCAGGAGGTTCGCACACCATTGGATGCGAAGTGACCGGCAACAACCTTTTCCTTTGCCAGTGGAGCAAGGACCTGGATGTGCAATCCGGCCAAGGCTGTGGCCCTTTCCCGTCCATGAACGTGGCGGTGGTGGACCCTTTGGATTTCTCCACTTGGATGTCGCGCTACAACGGCGTGGGGTACTATTTCGGGCAAAAAATGCGGATGGGGTCTGTCACACGTTTGCCGAAAGCATGTTCTTGTTCTATGGCAACAACCCGGCGATGATGGACAGCATGGCGAACATGCTTACCAATGGCGTTCCCGACGGCCACTACATCCTGGTGTACACGTATATGCTCCTGAACCGGCCCATTTTGGATGCGAGCAACGCCTTGGGTGCATTGGGTGCCTTGGGTGCGGCAAACCTGTTGAATCACACGGTGCCGGACACGGTGCCGTACATTTTCTTCTGTCGGAAAGGTGATCCCGCTTCAGTGCAGGAGATTTGGGGCCAGACCAAGACATCAATGATCAGTATGTCAGCGAATCTGGCATCGAGTGGTCGCAGTGGCTCCATCCTGGCACCGCGTAGCAGCTCGGCGCTCACGTGGGAAGGGCTGAGTTGGAAAGCCGGGCACCAAGACCCTTTCGACAGCCTGCGGGTAGAGCTTTCCGGCGTTACGCCGCAGAACAACGAGCAACCCGTGCTGCAACAATCCAGTTATGCCGGCGACATCGACCTGCAGTCGGTGATCACGGCGGCGCAGTATCCGCGGCTGCGGCTCAAAGGCTTGTTGTGGAACGATTCAGCGGCACTGCCGCGGCCCGCGCAATTGGAACGCTGGCAACTGTTGGGCGTGCCCGCGCCGGAATGCGCGTTGGACCCTCCGGCGGGCTACTACGCGCATTTCGACAGCCTGTTCCAAGGGCAGCAGGGCGAGGTGATGTTGGCCGTGCGCAACATCGGCCAAGTGCCCATGGACAGTTTGTTGATGGCCGCCTGGATCACGGACCACAACAACCAGCGGCACCTGGTGCATTACAAGCGCAATGCCCCGTTGCCCGTGGGAGTAACGCTCTTGGACACCATCCGCTTCGATACCCAATTGTTCCCCGGCCCCAACTCCATCCTGATCGAGGCCAATCCCGTGGACACGCTAACCCAGGTTTACGATCAGCCGGAACAGTATCACTTCAACAACATCGCCGAGCTGCGGTTCCTCACGCAGCAGGATTTAGAGAACCCCGTGTTGGACGTGACGTTTGACGGACTTCACATTTTGGATGGGGACATCGTGTCCGCACAACCGGAGATCCAGGTAACGCTGGACGACGAGAACACCACCTTGCTCGTGGACCAGCCCACGGATACCGCGCTGTTCAGGGTGTTTCTTACCGATCCGTCGGGGACGTTGAAACGCATCTACTTCCGCGAAGGTGGGCAGGACGTGCTGCAGTTCGTTCCAGCCAACGGCCCTTCGAACGTGAGCAAATTGTTCTGGCGGCCCGTGTTCGCGCAGGATGGCAAGTACATGCTGAGCGTACGGGCGAGCGACAAGAGCCACAACAACAGCGGTGACCGGGACAACAGCATCAGCTTCGAGGTGTTGAACAAGTCCACCATCACTTCCGTGCTCAACTATCCCAACCCGTTCACCACCAGTACGCGCTTCGTGTTCACACTGACCGGCCATGAAGTGCCCACAGCCATGCAGGTGCAGATCATGACCATCAGCGGGCGCGTGGTGCGTGAAGTTTCGTTGGCGGAGCTCGGTCCGTTGCACATTGGCCGCAACATCACCGATTTCGCTTGGGACGGAACCGACCAGTTCGGCGACCGCTTGGCACGCGGCGTATACCTGTACCGCGTGCGTGCCCAGCTCCACGGCGAAGACATTGAGATGCGCGAAAGCGGTGGGGACCAATGGTTCAAGAAAGGCTACGGCAAGATGTACTTGCTTCGGTAACGGGCGATAGGGCCAAAGCCTTGCACGGTCTCATCAGTTCCACGGAGTGATCGTTACTTTCGGCGGCCATGCGAAACAGGTCGTTTTATCTGCTTACCGCCTTGCTCACTGGCCTATTGTGGGCATTGGCATGGCCTGCCATCGGCGGAATAACCCCGTTGGCGTTCATCGCTTGGGTGCCCTTGCTATGGGCAGAAGAACGTTACGCACGAAGTGACAAGGCTGAACGCCCACGCAACTTCATGCCGTACGTGATGTTGGCATTGCTCATTTGGAATCTGCTCACCACTTGGTGGCTCGGCTTCGTAAGCGAATCCGCAGGTACGCGCCTGTTCACGTTGATCGGCCCGAACGTTGGGAACGTGCTCGTGATGTCTGTGCCATGGTTGGCGTTTCGCATCGCGCGGCGCGGCTTGGGCGGCTGGGGTGCACGGCTGGCGTTGCCCGTATTCTGGTTGGCGTTCGAACGCTTCCACATGCACTGGGACCTCAGTTGGCCGTGGCTTACGCTGGGCAACGTTTTCGCGCAGCACCCGGAATGGGTGCAGTGGTATGAAGTCACCGGGCATTTGGGTGGCACCATTTGGGTGTGGGCCGCGAATTTGGCGTTACTGTTCGTGGCGTTGGACCGGGCCGGAAAGTCGCAGGGATTAGTAACGAAACGGGCGCTGGCCGCGGCTTTGGTGATCGCGTTGCCGTTGGCCGGATCATATGTGCGCTACTTTAATTTTCAGGAAGAGGGCGAACCCGCAGGCGTAGTGATGGTGCAGCCGGACATCGACCCGTACACGGAAAAATTCGGTGCCGTGGACCCGCTGGGCCAATTGGACGGCATGTTGGCGCAAGCAGGTGCAATGATGAACGATTCCACTGCACTGGTGGTAATGCCGGAGACCGCTTTGCAGGAGCCACCGACGTTGGAAAACGTGGATGGCCGATTGGTTTTCCACGGACTTTGGGAGAATGACATGGCGCGTTCTGAAAGTGTGAAGCGCATCACTACATTCCTTCAAGGGCATTCCAACGCCGCCGTTGTTTCGGGCATGTCCGCCGCGAAGCTGTATCCGCGCGGTGCGGAATTCCCGGTATCTGCGCGGATCCTCGATGGCATGGACCGCGCCTTCGATGCCTACAATGCGGCAGTGCTTGTCCGCGCTGATGGAAGTCACGAGAGCTACAACAAAAGCAAGTTGGTGCCCGGCGTGGAGTTGATGCCCTTCGAGAACGTGCTGGGCCCGCTGGCCGGCCTGGCCTTGGACCTCGGCGGCACGACGGGCAGCTTGGGCACCCAGGAAGAGCGCAGTGTTTTATGGACTGCGGACAAGCGCATCGGCATGGCACCCACCATCTGCTACGAAAGCATCTACGGCGACCATGTAGCGGCGCATGTGCGCAACGGTGCGAACCTCATCGTGATCATGACCAACGACGGCTGGTGGGGTGACAGTCCGGGGTACAAGCAGCACTTCGACTACGGCCGTTTGCGCGCAGTGGAAACGCGTCGCGACGTAGCCCGCTGCGCGAATACGGGGATCTCCGCTTTCTTCAACCAGCGCGGCGATGTGCTGCAACGCTCCGGCTGGTGGGTAAAGGCAACGCTGCGCGGCACGGTGCATCTGCGCAGCGACCTCACGTTCTACGCACGCAACGGCGACTACATCGGCATCGGCTCGTATGGCGTGTCGGCGTTGCTGCTGTTGCTGGCAGGCGGAATGGCGCTACGGAAAAGAGGCGCGAAGAACGTTTGACGTTCGGCGGCTGGCATTTTTGTGTGAAGTATTCAGTGCGGCACTTCCATGTTGCGCAATCGCGCCGGTAATCCCAGCGCCGCCAGCACGATCAACACCGGCAACATCGGCACGAGGAACCGGCCGTTCCACTCCGCGAAAGTGAACGCAACAATGGCGATGTTCAACAGCAGCATTGTGGCCATTGCTTGTATCGCAGGATTTCTCCACCGACGGTACAGGGCCGCCATTGCGAACGGATAAATCAGCGCCACCGGGGCCATCAGCGCGTTGTGCAAAACAGAGAAGTAGGGCCTCCCAGCGAAAAGCAACCAGCCTATGCGCTTGAACACCAGCACGCACCAAGCTCCAAGTCCATGGTCGGCGATGAGCTGTAATTCGGCACTTGCGAGCGAAAAACGACCGAAGCTTTCCCCCGCGCCAGGATATTTCGGAAAGCCGCCAATGGCATGGCCTTCCACTACCACGCCGAGCAATACGGGATCCAGCACCGGCAGAAAAAGAACGCAGAGCAGCACGCCGAAACCAACGGCCCAGATCAACGGTCCACTCTTCAGACCAAGCTGCGCGGAAACAGCCCAAGCAAGCAAAGGCGCTACGAAAAACACGCCCACCGGCCGGGCGAAAAGCACCACGATGGCCAAAGCGATGAAGCGCCACCAAAAGATCTTTGGGCGCAAGGCTTCCGCGAGGAACAATACCGAAATGCTCACAAAAAACGATTCGCTGTACAACGCCAACGTCCAAGTTTGAATAGGGTATAGCAGCAAGAAAGCGGCAAAAGCGATGTCGGCTTGCCAAGTTGACCCGTTCAATGCAAGAACGATACGGCGCAATGCGAATGCGGCAGCTAATCCCAGCGCGACCTGCGCGGCTACGGCAGCCCCTGGTGAACCGAGCGCCAAGAAAGGTACAAGGAAAAGCACGAAGGCGGAGTAGAGCCGGTAATGCACCAGCCCGGAAAAATCGCCTTGAAGAATTTGCTCAGCACTTCCGGTGTACTTCAGCGCCTCTTTGTCCATGAGGACGCCGTGCTGCCACCAGATGCTCAGCAGCAACAAGGCATGCGCGGCCATGATCCACCACGTAAGATCCACGGCAAGTATGGCTCGCAAACGTGATTGCGATAAGGGTGAGTTGGGGAATTCAGCCATACGGAACTGCGACAAAAATGCGCACACGGTCGCGAATATCAAGGACAGCAGCCGGGCGGCAACCGTCTGATCCCCCCCCGATACCTATCGGGGCACCATCAACCGATCACCAACTACGGATTACTCTTCTCCGTGGCTCGCTGGTGAGTAAATCAAGGCTTCAATCCAGATGCACCCTGCGCGCCATGCTGCCCGTGCCATTGGCCAAGTGCACCACGTAGATGCCTGTGGCGATGCCGCGTGTGTCCACCTGGAGTTCGGTGTTTCCGGAAGAAATTGCCTGGGCGGCCCTCGTGGCTAACACGCCGCCTTCCACGTCCAATAGTGTAAGGTCGTCAACGCCGTCCACACCTGAGACAACATCGAGGTAGAGCGCACCGTCGCGGTTCCACGCGTTAACGATAGCTGTACCGCCCGTTGCGCTGCAGCCCGCAGTGATCACATGGCTGAGCACGCTGGTACCATTGAAGTCCGTTTGGCGCAAGCGGTAGTAAGCCAGAGTGGAAGCATCCTGATCGATAAAAGCGTAAGCAAGCATGGAATTGCTGTTGCCAGCGCCGGGCAGGGTGCCGATCGTTATCCACTCCACCGCGTCCATGCTTTTCTCAATGGTGAAATGGTCGTTGTCCTTCTCCGAAGCGGTGGTCCAGCTGAGTTGCACGTCGTTTCCGTTGCATGCACCGCGCCAATCGAGCAGTTCAATGGGAAGTGGGGTGATGCTGCTTGCCAAGGTCCAGCTCCGGTAGAAATCCGCCGGGCTGACCGCGATGCCTGAAACCGCGTTGCCGCTTAATGCGCCCAATTGGCCGATGTCGAACCAATGGTTGATGGTGGAGTTGAAACGTTGGGCGCGCAGCACTGCGGCGAGGCCGGCCGAATTGCCGGGTACGCCGTTCGCCAAGGCATCCGCAGGGTCGAAGCCAAGGCTTATGGTTACAGCCGGTTTGGTGCCGTAGAAGTAGATCGGTGCGGCTGCGTCGACGATCCAGAACCGGTCGATCGCGTTTACGGAATTATTGGACAATCCGGTGGGCTCATCGTTCATGTGCGTCACATCCTCGGGCATGTATAGGAAGTTGTTCCAATAGTCGCCGGGAATGATGGCGGGATATTTAGCGGAATAGTTGTAAGTGGCAAAAACCAAGGAAGGGTTCGCGCCCCCGGATCCCGCTGTTGAGATATTTACGGTAAGCGTGATGGCGACGTTGGTAGCAGTTGAGAATGGCACATTGTAAACCCCGGTATTCGTGCCCGTTGCCCAGCGGATCTGGCGATGTTCCGCCTCACTCTTGATGATCGGCACGCCTGAAGTTACACCAGTCAGGGTGATCGCGTTTGTTGCGGGGTTTTCGATGACCAAATAGCAAGGAGCAGTGATCGTTAACGGGTTATTGTCGAACACCACGCAAGGATGTTGGCCGAGCGCCGTGCCCGTGGAATTGAACACCAACCGGGCTTGAGCACTACAAAAAATCGCCGAAATGCCAATGGCCAAGAAGAGGAAAGCTCTTTTCATGTATGGCTTGTTCAATCAAATATAGTGATATGCACCGGCGGTGTGCACGAATTGGGTGCCTTGGCGAAAAAAGACCGCTGGATTTGACCCGGACCCTAGATTATTGACGCTTCACAAAGCATTTGGTTGCTTTGTGGCCGGTTTCTGCCGGGCCACAACCATGAAAAGCACCCTTGTGAAGATTGAACGGTCATGGCCAGGCACCTTGAATTGGGCTGCCCTGGGTTCGTTCCCGCAAGCAGTGGCGCGGCGTGTGGGCGACCGGGACGAATGGTTAATGGGCGTTTCACCGTTCACGGTGCCCGGCCCCTTTCCGCAGGTTGGCGACACGGGCGTTTTCGGTCATATTTGTTATGAAGCGAAGAACAAGTACGAGGCGCTCACGTCCCGGCACCAGCCGTTGGACGGTTTTCCAGAAAGCCATTGGTGGCCCGCCCGGCATTCCATCATTTTCCGTGGAAAAACAGCTGTATTGAGCACGTCAAAAAAACATGCAGAAGAAGGGGAGGAGCTATTGAACGGCCTACTGAATGAGCCCAAACCGCCAAAGTCATTCGCTTTTGCTGAATGGAAGCGTGAAACCCGGCGCGACCGCTATCTCGCACAATTGCTCAGCTTGCTGGGCCACATCCATAAGGGCGATATCTACGAAGTGAACTATTGCACGCGGCGCACGGCAAAGCTGCCGAACTTCGATCCGTATGCCGGATTTGCCGCTTTGCTGGCCCACACGGATGCGCCCTTCGCGGGATTCTTACGTCACGGTGACCACTACGCCTTGTGCGCCAGCCCGGAGCGATTCCTGAACTTGGAGGGTCGCCGCGTCATTACTCAACCGATCAAAGGCACGCGGCCAAGGCATGTGGACCCCTCCATAGATCGTGCCTTGGCGGAAGAACTTGCGGTCGACGTGAAGGAAAACAGCGAGCACGTAATGGCAGTGGACGTGGCGCGGAACGACCTTGGCCGCATAGCCGTGCAAAGCAGCGTGAAAGTGGAGGAACTTCGCGCCGTGAAAAGCTATGCCACCGTACACCAAATGGTGAGCACCGTAGCCGCCCAACTGCGTCCGGATGTTTCGCCGGAAGACTTGCTTAGGGCCACTTTCCCAATGGCCAGCATGACCGGTGCGCCCAAGGTGCGGGCCATGCAGCTCATCAACGAAGTGGAAGACATGGCACGCGGCATCTTCAGCGGCAGCTTCGGTTTTTTCCTGCCCGACGGCACTGCGGACCTCAACGTGGTGATCCGCACGCTCACCTTCAACGCCGCAACGGCCGAGGCCTCGCTCATCACCGGTGGCGCCATCACTGCGGCCAGCGTGCCGGTACAGGAATGGGAGGAATGCGAACTGAAGGCACGTTCCGTGCTGAACGCCTTTGGCCATGCGTAACGCAGTTCGGGCATACATGCGCAAACACGGGCCGCCGCCCGGCGGATCGGTGCACGTGGGCGTGAGCGGTGGCATGGACAGCATGTTGCTCGTGCATGTGCTGCGGGAGCTCGGTCACAAACTCTCCATCCTGCATGTGGACCACGGATTGCGCGGCGCGGAAAGCGACGGCGACCGGGCCTTTGTGGAAGCATTCGCGCGTGATGCTGGAATTCCCTTCGCCGCCGTGGAGGCTGATGTACGCGGGCGGCATGCGGAAGGCGGTACGTCCATGCAAATGGCCGCACGCGAGTTGCGTTATACTGCTTTCCGCGACGTGTTGGCCAACGGCGGCGTGCTGGCTTTAGCGCACCACCGCGACGATGCCGTGGAAACGTTACTGCTGAATTTGATGCGTGGAACAGGCCCTTCGGGCTTGACGGGCATCCCGCAGGAAACGCCACTGGGCGCGGGGAAGATCATTCGACCGTTGCTGGGAATTGGTCGCGCGGAAATCGCCGCGTACGCTGCGGAAAACAACATCCCCTTCCGCGAGGACAGCAGCAACAGCGACCCGAAATACATGCGGAACCGCATGCGTCATGAAGTGCTGCCGTTGGTGGAAGAACTTCGCCCCGGCGCAATTCGCACCATGGGTCGTTCGCTGGCTGTACTGCGCGAAATGGTTGATCTGGAAAGGACCGCAACGGGCGAGAAGATCGCCCGGCTCACTGTCGATGGGGACGGCAACTTGTACATCCCGTTTACGGATCTGGTAGACGGGAAAGCCCCGCTGCTCTTATTGGGTGCGATTTTTTCAGATGAAGCACATCATCCCGACGAGTTGGCGCAATTGCTTGAAGCTGTCCATGCGCGTTCAGTAGGCGCAAAGTTTTTTTTCGGGGGAAGGGAAGTGATCGTGGAACGCGACCATGTGCTGGTGTTGAAGGCCGGTTGGGCCGAAGAAGCCAAGCCGATCAGCATTTCCGTATCCGCAGGAAGCGAGAGGAGTTATTCCTGGGGCACAGTGCCACCAGCGGAAGTTGACCTCGGCACCGGAATGCGTACCGCGTGGTTGGATGCTGACAAGCTGCAGTTCCCGCTAACGCTGCGCGCGTGGCAAAAAGGCGATCGCATGCGGACCGTCGGCGCGCCCGGCAGCAAGCTCATCAGCGACATCCTTACCGACGCGAAAGTGCCCAACCATTATCGGGCTGCGGTGCACGTGCTGCTCAGCGGCGAAGAGATCGCTTGGCTAGTTGGCTACCGCATCGGCGAGGGTTTTCAGGCAGGCGAGTCCCCAAAGAGCGTGTTCCGCGTCGAGGCCGGTTGAACCATCCGGAGCTGCATCAATACATTTCGCCCCCACAGAACCCCAAGTCATGTTGCCAAGCCAAGCCGTGGAAGTCCAAAAAGAACAAGTGCCGCAGCTCCATTTTCCCAACAGCCCTGTGCTATTGGACGTGGAGCACCGCATGGCACTGGACCGCAAGATGCGCAAGGCCTTGTCCTTGGGCAACAACGAACACAGCAAGTGCCGCATCCTCTTCAAGGATGAAGAAGGTCTGAAGTTCGTGGAAACCACCGTGTGGTCCTACGACGGGGAGCACATCGTGCTGAAAGCCGGGGTTACCGTGCCATTCCAGCGTGTTATCGACGTGCAAGTGCTGTAGAAGCGGCACAGGAATACGAGGATCGCCGGCTTTTCGCGCCATTACGCGAGACTTGCTGCCTATTTTTGGCGGAATGGCCACTTCCTTGCAGAAAGTCGTACTGAATTTCGCGTTTTTCATGGCAGCAATGCCCGTGCTGGCAGGTGGCCCGGTATCCTGGACCGCCAAGGCCGTGCCCGCCTCCAATGGCGATGTGGTGGTGGAGATCACCGCAGCTTGCGAAAGCGGTTGGCACATCTACGCGCTGCACCTGGAGCGTGAGGACGGTCCCATTCCGACGAGCATCCGCATTACTCCGGACCGACAGTTTTACGTTGTGGACAGCCTGAAGGCGCCAGCCCCGGATGTCGCGTACGATCCCAACTTCGCCATGGAATTAGGCACGTATTCGGATACCGTCATCTTCACTTCTGTGCTGCATCGGCAGGGCAAAGCCGCGTTCAAGATCTCGGGGGAAGTGGAGTACATGTGCTGCAACGACAAGACATGCCTGCCACCTCGCACCGAGCCGTTCACCGTTGAAGTGCCAGCCAAAGAAAAATGAGCAGATCGTTCCTCGCCGTATTGTTCGGGCTTTGGGGTTTTAGCGCCATCGCGCAACAGCCCGGCACGCCAGCCCCCCTGGATCCCGTGAAGTGGACCATCACCGCTACGCCGCATGGTGAAGGCGCGTACGACATTGCATTCAAGGCCACGGCAGAAAGCGGCTGGCACGTGTATTCGCAGCAGAACTTCGGCGACGAAGGACCCATGCCCACCAAGTTCGGTTTCGATACGGTGCCCAGCTTCAACCTGACTGGTTTAGCAACTGAAAGCGGCGAAAGCACGCACGAAGGCATCGACCCCATCTTCAACATGAAGGTGAAGGCCTTCAACGGTTGGGCGCTTTTCACGCAGCGCATCACCACCACCTCGCCGGACCAGCCCGTCACCGGCCGCTTCGACTTTATGACCTGCAACGACGAGGCCTGCATTTTTCCAGACCCGGTTTACTTCAGCATAGTGCCCGCCACAAATGCGGCCAGCATGGCCGGCTTGCCCTTCCCCAAAGCCGGTGTACCGGTGGCCCCTGCGCTGCTGGAAACTGTGAGATGGAACTTGAGCACTGCCGCGCTGGACGACGGAAAATGGCGCTTGGATTTCACCGCGAAAGTGGATGATGGTTGGGCCATTTACTCGCAGGAATCCTTCGGGGATGGGCCGATCCCGACGACAATTGAACTCGATAGTGCTGGCAACGGCACCGCAGTAGGCAAGGCTACGGAGACGGGACCCGACATGCACGAGGGCATGGACGACATGTTCGGCATCAAAGTGCGGAAGTACAAAGGCACGGCAATTTTCAGCCAGGTAGTGGATGTAAAAGATCCCGCGCAGGCCGTGCTCGGCACCGTCCATTTCATGACCTGCGACGACAGTAAGTGCATCTTTCCAGATCCGCTCAAGTTCAGTATTGTGCCGGCCACGGGCATTGTGGTGCTCGGCGGTAAACCTGTACAAGCAGGCACCGGCGGCGCGGGTTGCGACCTGAAATTAGCCAAGGTGGACTTGAACAATCCGGTGCTGCGCGGCGATGCGGAAACGGTGGACAACCAAGTGCGCAGCAGCGGCTCGTTGTGGAACATCTTCTTCCTCGGCTTCATTGGCGGGCTGTTGGCGCTGCTCACCCCGTGCGTATTCCCCATGATCCCGCTCACAGTGAGCTTCTTCACCAAAGGCAGCGATGACAAGGCGAAAGGCCTGCGGAACGCACTCACTTACGGCGCGTTCATCCTCGGCATCTACCTGCTTTTCAGCGTTCCGTTCCACCTGCTTGGTTCAGTGAACCCGGAGATCTTCAACGAGATCAGCACCAACCCGTGGCTCAACGTGTTCTTCTTCGTGATTTTCCTGGTGTTCGCCGTTTCGTTCTTCGGCTACTTCGAAATCACCCTGCCCAGCAGTTGGGTGAACAAGATGGACAGCAACGCCAGTCGCTTCGGCGGGTCCATCGGCATTTTCTTCATGGCGCTCACACTGGCGCTGGTGTCGTTCAGCTGCACCGGTCCCATCCTTGGTTCCTTGCTCGCGGGCGCGCTCACTGCGGATGGCGGCGCATGGCAGCTCACCGTGGGCATGGGCGCGTTCGGACTGGCGCTGGCATTGCCTTTTGCGCTCTTCGCGTTGTTCCCCGGTTGGTTGAATTCCTTGCCACGTTCCGGCAGTTGGCTGAACAGCGTAAAAGTTATTCTTGGTTTTGCAGAAGTTGCACTTGCCTTCAAATTCCTCAGCAATGCGGATCTCGTGAAGCATTGGGGACTTGTTCGCTACGAATTGTTCATGGCCGTGTGGGTGCTCTGTGCCATCGGCGCAGCGCTCTATTTGTTTGGTAAGATCCGTTTCCCACATGATAGCCCGATGAAAGGCCTGTCGCCGATCCGCGGAATCTTCGCTGTGTTCTTTACCGCAATGGCCGTGTACCTGTTGCTCGGTTTCCGTGTGGATAAGAGTGCGGGCACCTTCACCACCATGAAGCTGATGAGCGGCTTGGCGCCCCCCGTGGGCTACAGCTGGTTCTTGCCCAAGGATTGCCCCAACGGTTTGGACTGCTACCACGACCTGGAAGCCGGACTGGCGCAGGCCAAAGCCACTGGAAAGCCCATCCTGCTTGACTTTACCGGTTATGCCTGCGTGAACTGCCGCAAGATGGAAGAGCACGTGTGGCCCGTGCCCGTGGTGCAATCGAAAATTGAAAAGGAATACGTGCTCGTGTCGCTTTACGTGGATGATAAAACGGAACTCCCTGCGGCCGAGCAACGTGACTATACCACCTGCACCGGCCAGCAAAAGCGCTTGGTTACCAAAGGCAACAAGTGGAGTACGTTACAAACGGAAACCTTCATCAACAACAGCCAACCGTACTACGCGCTCATCAGTCCGGACGGTGTGCTGTTGACCGATCCAGTAGGCTACACGCCCGATGCACAGGACTACGGCGACTTCCTGCAACGCGGCGTTAACGCGATGAAGGAACTGAATAAGAGTGCAAGTAAGTAGTCGTGAGTCTTTAAGTCGTGAGTCTCGAGTCCGGCCATACGCGCGACTTAAGACTCCCGACTCCCGACTTTTAAGGAAATCCTTCCCATCTTCGCGGCACGCATGGCAAACGCGCACATCACGGGCCATTTCACTGAAGCGGCCGACATACTGGAACGGTTCCGTTCCGATCCTTCAAACATCGAAGCTGTTGAGCGCGCGGGCGACTTGATGGTGGCCTCGTTGAAGGCAGACGGCAAGTTGATCAGTTGCGGCAACGGCGGTAGCATGTGCGATGCGATGCACTTCGCCGAAGAACTCACGGGCAAGTTCCGCGATGACAGGCCGGCCATCGCCGCCATCAGCATTAGCGACCCGAGCCATTTGACGTGCGTTGGCAACGACCACGGCTTTGAACAGGTCTTCGCGCGGTTCGTGCAGGCCCATGGCAAGCGCGGCGATGTGCTGCTGGCCATCAGCACCAGCGGCAACAGTCCCAACGTGCTGCGCGCTGCGGAAGCTGCCATAAAGCAAGGCGTAAAAGTGGTGGGCCTCACCGGAAAAGATGGCGGCAAATTGGCCCCACTTTGCGACGTGGAGGTCCGTGTGCCCCACAACGGCTATGCCGATCGCGTGCAGGAAGTCCACATCAAGGTGATCCATGCGTTGATCGATCACATCGAGCGAGGGACGGAGTAATGCAAGGCAAACCACAGAGGCACAGAGGCACAAAAGGCCACGGGGAAAGAGGAACTGCGATGCCTATAGCCGCTGGCCCTCTAATAGCCTCGCGATACACTCGGCATTCTTTGCGCTTCCCGCGCCCTCCGCGGTTAAACCCTTTCTGCATTCCTCCGCGCCTCCGCGCCTCTGCGGCCCTCTTCCTCTCCACCTCATGATTGTCAAAAACTTCGGTTGTGCGGTCTTTGGGGTGGACGCCACCATCATTACCGTGGAAACGAACATTGCATCGGGCCTGAAGTTCTTCATGGTGGGCCTACCGGACAATGCGGTAAAGGAGAGCCACCAGCGGGTCAGTGCGGCCATCAGTAACATCGGCTTCCACATGCCGCGCGGCCGGGAGATCACTGTAAACCTGGCGCCAGCGGACATTCGCAAGGAAGGAACAGCTTACGACCTGCCCATTGCGTTGGGCATTTTAGCGGCCAGCGGTCAATTGGAAACGAGTCGATTCGCGGACTTGGTGGTGATGGGGGAACTATCGCTCGATGGCGAAGTACGGCCGATCAAAGGCGCGTTGCCCATTGCATTGGAGGCGAAAAAGAAAGGATTTAAAGGCGTGGTGGTGCCGGTGGCCAACGCGCGCGAAGCCGCCATAGTGCAGGGCATCGACGTGATCGGCGTGGAGCACCTCGGCCAAGTGGTGGACCTGTTGGAAGGCCGCATCACCATTGAGCCGACACAGATGGACATCGTGGCGGAATTCGCCGCGCACAGCAGTAATTATGCAGTGGACCTCAGCGATGTGAAAGGCCAGGAGAACATCAAGCGCGCTTTCGAGATCGCTGCGGCAGGCGGGCATAATGTGATCTTGATCGGGCCACCGGGTGCTGGCAAAACGATGATCGCCAAGCGGCTGCCCACCATCATGCCACCGCTCAACATCGACGAGGCGTTGGAGACCACCAAGATCCACAGTGTGGCCGGCAAACTGCGCACCGATGATTCACTGCTTAGCACTCGGCCGTTCCGCTCGCCGCACCACACCATCAGCGATGTGGCGCTGGTGGGGGGCGGCTCATTCCCACAGCCGGGCGAGATCAGCATGGCGCACAACGGCGTGCTGTTTTTGGACGAACTTCCGGAATTCAAACGCACCGTGTTGGAAGTGATGCGCCAGCCGTTGGAAGATCGCGTGGTCACCATCAGTCGCGCGAAATTCACCGTGGAATATCCCGCGAGCTTCATGCTGGTAGCGGCGATGAACCCGTGTCCCTGCGGCTTTTACAACCATCCTGAACGTGATTGTGTGTGTGCGCCGGGCGTAGTGCATAAATACATCAACAAGATCAGCGGGCCGCTGTTGGACCGCATCGACATCCACATCGAGGTGACGCCGGTGGCTTTTTCGGAGCTTTCCAGCGAACGCGAAACGGAAAAAAGTGCTTCAGTGCGCGAGCGTGTGGTGCGTGCCCGCCACGTCCAAGAGCAGCGGTACAAGGGGAAAGGCATGCACAGCAATGCGCAGATCACCACGCAGCAGTTGCGCAAATACTGCCGTATCGACGAAACCGGACAGGCCTTGCTACAAAAGGCCATGGAGCGCCTCGGCCTTAGCGCGCGGGCCTACGACCGTATCCTCAAAGTTGCGCGTACCATCGCCGACCTCGCCGAAAGCACCGACATACGCACGGAGCATTTGGCGGAAGCGATCCAGTACCGCAGCTTGGACCGGGAGGGTTGGGCGAGCTGAAGAGTACTACCAAATGGAATAAGGGCATTGAAACTTTCGCACCGGCAGAGCGTAACAGGCCCTGTCCATGCTAAGTGTCAACCCCGTACGCATATTTGCCAGCCTTGTACTGTGCATCAGCATTAGTGCTGCGGCCTCAGCCCAACGTACGTGGTTAGACAATGCGCTGGAGCCTTGTTCACAATCCAAAGCGGCTTTTTATTTAGAAGGCAACGGCATGGAAGGTGCGCACCACAAAGCAAAAATCTTCAACCTTGACGGTACGGTGAAAGGTGAAGGGACATTCAACGATTCCGAATACCGCATCCCCGACGGCAGCTTCACCTATTACTGGCCCAACGGCAAAGTGGAAAGTTCCGGCAAATTCCTCAACGGCAAGAAGGACGGCGTATGGAAACGCTACGACAAGTGGGGCAGTGAATTGGCCGAAAAGGTCTACGACATCAGCCACCTCGCGAACCTTGTATACACGATGGCGCAGACCATGCCGGAATATCCCGGCGGCGAAAAGGCCATGGTGCGTTACATAAAGGACGAAGTGGGCAAGGCTCCGAAGAACGCCTTGGCCACCTTCGTGGTGGAAAAAGACGGCCACATAGGTGATGTGGAGATCGTTGGTGTGGAAGATCCCTCGATGAAGGAGAAGATCACCAACTCCATCGCTTCCGACCCCCGCTGGAAAGCCGGTGTGCAGGACGGACAACCGGTGCGCGTAAAAATGCGCGTGCCCCTTAACTAGAACCAACCGACATACACCAATGCATGGACGCTCCGGGAAACCGGGGCGTTCGGTGTTAAGGCTGGCTTTTTGTATGATGCACGCACTCAGCGTGCCCATCAGCTAATCAGCTAATCTTCTTCAAATCAGCTAATCAGTTCACCCCGCTCCGTGGCATTGCTTGAACTTCTTCCCGCTTCCGCAAGGGCATGGGTCATTCCGTCCCACTTTCTTCTCCGCATGTACGGGTTGTTGCGGCTGTTGGCGCGGGCCTTGCGGTGGCGGCATGCGTTGCGTGCCAGTGCCCGCAGGTTGCTGTGCGCGTTGCGGAGCGCCATCGGAGCCACCGGCAAAAGCAGGTACTTCGGTACGGCTGGTCTGCATGCGCTGCTCCTCACGGCTGGGCTTGTGCTCCGGGGCTTGTTGCACGGCAGGCTCAGCGGCAGGTAATCCGGCACGAACCAAGAATTCCACCACTTCATTGCTGATGCGGTCGATCATGGCATCGAACAGTTTGAAGGATTCCAGCTTGTAAATCAGTAGTGGATCTTTCTGCTCGATGCTGGCGTTCTGCACGTCGCGGCGCAGGTCGTCCATTTCGCGCAGGTGTTCCTTCCACTCGTTGTCGATGATGGCCAGCGTGATGTACTTCTCAATGCTGTCGATGATGTCGCGGCCTTCGCTCTTGTACGCCTTCTGCAGGTTGGTAACCACCTGCATGGTTTTGCTGCCGTTGGTGATGGGCACCACAATATTCTCGTACTGTTTGCCTTGGTTCAGGAAGACATCACTGATAACGGGAAGCGCTTGCGCGGCGGTCTGTTGCCCGCGACGGCGGTAGCCTTCCAGCGCGCTTTCGAACACGGTATCGGCGATGTCTGCGGTTTTGCCGCCTTTGAATTTCGCTTCGTCCACCGGTGATTCGATCGAGAGCTTGCGGAAGAGCTCCATGCGGAAGCCCTCGAAGTCGCCTTCGGGCTGGTATTCCTCAGTGATGGTAGTGGCCACATCGTGGAACATGTTGAGCACGTCCAGCTTCAGCCGTTCCCCGAAGAGCGCATTGCGGCGACGCTTGTAGATCACCTGCCGCTGCTTGTTCATCACATCGTCGTACTCCAGCAAGCGTTTGCGGATGCCGAAGTTATTTTCTTCCACTTTTTCTGTGCGCGCTCAATGCTGGCGGTCACCATGCTGTGCTGGATCACTTCGCCTTCCTTCAGGCCAAGCCGGTCCATCAATTTGGCGATGCGTTCGCTGCCGAACATGCGCATCAGGTCGTCCTCCAAAGAGATGTAGAACTGCGACGAACCGGAATCGCCTTGGCGGCCGGCACGTCCGCGCAACTGGCGGTCTACGCGGCGGCTCTCGTGTTTCTCTGTGCCAACGATGGCGAGTCCGCCGGCTTCCTTCACGCCAGCGCCCAACTTGATGTCCGTACCACGACCCGCCATGTTGGTGGCAATGGTCACCGTGCCGGACGAACCGGCATGTGCAACGATGTCAGCCTCACGGGCGTGCTGTTTCGCGTTCAATACGTCGTGCTTGATGCCGCGCATGTTCAACATCTTGGCCATCAGCTCGCTCACCTCCACATTGGTCGTACCAACAAGAACGGGCCTGCCAGCTTCCTGCAGTTTCACGATCTCGTCGATGACCGCGGTGTACTTCTCGCGCTTGGTTTTGAAGACCATGTCCTCATTGTCCTTGCGCGCGATGGGCCGGTTGGTGGGAATGGACATTACGTCCAACTTGTAGATGTCCCACAGTTCCTGCGCTTCCGTTTCCGCCGTACCGGTCATGCCCGCGAGCTTGTGGTACATGCGGAAGTAATTCTGCAACGTCACCGTGGCATAGGTCTGCGTGGCCGCTTCCACTTTCACTTTTTCCTTGCTCTGGATCGCTTGGTGTAGTCCATCGCTGTAGCGGCGGCCTTCCATGATGCGACCGGTCTGCTCGTCCACTATCATCACCTTGCTGTTCATCACCACGTACTCCACGTCTTTGTCGTAAAGCGCATAAGCGCGGATCAGCTGGTTCACCGTGTGTACACGCTCGCTTTTCACGCCGAAATCGCGCAGCACTTCGTCCTTGCGTTTCGCCTTTTCCTCTACCGTGCCGCCACCTTTTTCGATCTCCGCCACAGCGCCGCCCACATCGGTGAGGATGAAGAATTGCGGATCGTCCACATCGCCGCTGATGAGGTCGAGACCCTTCTCGGTCATCTCGATGCTGTGCTGCTTCTCGTCGATGGTGAAGTAGATCTCTTGATCGACGAAGGGCATTTCCTTTTGCTGGTCCTGCAAGTAGCGGCTCTCTGTTTTTTGCAGCAGCGAACGCACGCCGGGTTCGCTGAGGAATTTGATCAACGCGCCGTATTTCGGAAGGCCACGGTGGGCGCGGAGCAGCGCAAGGCCGGCCTTTTCAGCCTGGTCCTTTTTGCCTCCGTCTTTCAACAATTCCTTGGCTTCAGCGATCAACTTGTTCACCAAAGAGCGCTGTGCGTTATAGAGTTTTTCCACGCGTGGCTTGTACTCGTCGAACTGATGGATCTCTCCCTTCGGTGTTGGCCCGCTTATGATGAGCGGCGTCCGAGCATCGTCCACCAGCACGCTGTCCACTTCGTCGATAATGGCGTAGTGGTGCTTGCGCTGCACCAGTGCGGTGGGCGCATGCGCCATGTTGTCGCGCAGGTAGTCAAAGCCGAATTCGTTGTTGGTGCCGAAGGTGATGTCGGCGAGGTAAGCTTGGCGGCGCGCCGGGCTGTTGGGTTCGTGCTTGTCGATGCAGTCCACGCGCAGGCCGTGGAATTCGTACAAGGGCCCCATCCATTCGCTGTCGCGCTTGGCGAGATAGTCGTTTACCGTTACAAGGTGGACACCGCGTCCGGTAAGGGCGTTGAGGTACATGGGCAGCGTGGCCACGAGTGTTTTTCCCTCACCGGTGCTCATCTCGGCGATCTTGCCTTTGTGCAAGGCGGCTCCGCCGATCAACTGCACATCGTAATGCACCATGTCCCAGGTGATGGGCGTTCCCGCAGCGTCCCAGGAATTCTTCCAGATGGCTTTGTCGCCTTCAATGCGCACGTTGTCGCGCTTGGCGGCAATTTCGCGGTCCAGCTCTTGTGCGGTTACGGTAAGCTCTTTGTTATCGTTGAATCTCCGAGCGGTCTCCTTCATCACGGCGAACGCTTCCGGCAATAGTTCCATCAGCACTTCTTCGATCAAGACCAAGATCTTTTCCTCCAACTTGTCGATTTCCTGGTAGCGGCCTTCGCGCTCGGCAATGGCCATTTTGGGATCGTCCTCTGTCTCTTGGCGCAGCGTGTCGATACGGCCTTGTTCATCGGCGATCTTGGCCGCGATACGCTGCTTGAATTCAACGGACTTGGCGCGTAGCTCGTCGTTGCTTAGGCTTTGCAACTGCGGGTATACCGCTTTCACCTGGTCGGCGTAAGGCTGCATTTCCTTAAGGTCGCGCGAGGCCTTGTCGCCGAATACTTTCTTGATGATGGAACCGATCATGGATAGAGAGGGGCGTGTGGTGGGGCGGATACACGGGTTCTACGCCGGTTTCCGCAAGGGTAAAAAGGGTTGCAAAGTTAACCAGTGGCGGGCCTCAACACACGTGCCGGAATGCAGGGTATGCCGGATTGGCAGGGTTGAAGGACCACGAAGGACACAAAGAACACAAAGGAATTCTCCTAAATACCGCAACGGATGCCTGTGTTCCTTAATCTCTACAAGGCTTGAGTCTTGATTTTACTCGTCTTCGTGTCCTTCGAGTACTTCGTGGTAGACCGCGTTTCGCAGCGTCTCTGCGGCAATCTTCGCCTTACTTGCGTTCTCTTTCAACGCAAAAGCCCCACCAAAGGCAGGGCTTTCAACGGTTCTGTCCGTGTGGGTCAGTATTCGTCTTCGTTGAAGAAGAAGTCTTCTTTGCTGGGGTAATCCGGCCAAATATCCTCGATGGTTTCGAAGACTTCCTCGTCGTCCTCAATGCCTTGCAGGTTCTCCACTACTTCCAGTGGAGCGCCGGTGCGCATGGCAAAATCAATGAGTTCGTCCTTGGTCGCGGGCCAAGGGGCGTCTTCCAAATAAGAGGCGAGTTCGAGTGTCCAGTACATGTAATCCCGCTCAGGCGGTTTTTTTCAAATTGGCCGCAAATATAACCGGATAGGCATAGGCTGCGACGATCTTTTCCGACAAGCCGACGGAATGGCTGAAACCCGCTATGGGCCAAGGTTTTACAAGCATCACCCGCGAGAATTCCACGGAATTTCCGGAACATTGAGCCGCTTTCCGGTCCAGCGGGCGAGCATGAAGAGCAGGTCGCTGAGGCGGTTCAAATAGCGGATGGTGATCTCGGGCACGTCTTCTTCCGAAGCTAATCGGATGGCGATGCGCTCTGCTCTGCGGCATACCGTGCGGCAGATATGCGCCTGCGATACGGCTGGGTGCCCACCGGGCAGGATGAAGTTGCGCATGGCAGGCAGGTCTGCGTCGAAGCCGTCCATGGCTTTTTCCAATGCTTCCACGTCCGTGTCATGGATCACCGGCACTTTGAATTTTTCCACGGTGGCAGCATCGCCGGCGGCAAGTGTGGAGCCGATATCGAACAGCCGTACTTGGATGTCCGTGAGCAGCTCCGTGTTGTTGCCTTCCAACAGGTCGCGGAGCATGCCGATGTGGCTGTTCAGCTCATCGATGGTGCCGTACGTCTCGATCCGCAGGCTGTCTTTTGCCACGCGCTTGCCGTTGAGCAACGACGTTTGGCCTTTGTCGCCGGTGCGGGTATAGATCTTCATTTCCGCGAAGGTAAGTTTTTGGAAGCGGAGATTCGACGGCTGCTGACGATTTCACTACAGAGGCACAGAGGACACGGAGAAGATGTTGAAAACAATTCTTGCGTTCGTACTTGCTGGCGATGGCATTCTCAACCTCCAACTCCGGACTCCGGACTCCTGACTCCGGACTCCAGACTCAAGACTCAAGACTTGCATTCCTCTGTGCTCTCCGTGCCTCTGTGGTGAAAAATCTTCATCACCTCAGTACCTCAGCACAAAGTGCTCCCGCTGCTGCTCCTTCCGCAAAAAGACGATTCCGAAGTGAAAGAGATCGATCGTCACGGTAACCTTCGGATGTGCTTTGATCGCAGCCCATGCTTCTTCCATGCCTTCGCTCCAATGGATGTCGTCGAAGATGAAGACCGTGTCATTGTGCGCTTTCGCGAGGCATTGATCGAAGTAGTCCAACGTGGGTGCCTTCGCGTGGTGTCCGTCGATGAAAGTGAAATCCAATCGTTCCAAGGTGGCCAACACGCGCGGCAGCTGCTCCGCGAACGGACCGACATGCGAGGTAATGTTGCGTATTCCGATCGCGTTGAAATTCTCCTTTGCGATCGCCGCGATCGCGGGACAGCCTTCAACGGTGTGGATACGCGAAGTGGCAGCCGCGCGGGCCAGATAGAGCGTGGTGATGCCGAGGCTCGTGCCCAGCTCCAGCACTGTTGCTGGCTTGAAGTACACCACAAGTCGCGCAAGCATTTCCGCTTGCAGCCTTGGCTTCAAAGCGTTGCGTGCGATCGAGGCCACCGATCGTTGCAACCCGTTTCCAAGTCGCGATCCGGCTCCGAAGTCGGTAACGGAGATCACGCGCTTGTCATTCCGCAACGCGGACCGCAAGGCTTCAATATCGGCGAATTCCGCACGCGGTGTGTGCTTCCGCAGCACGTTCTCCACCAGCGCAAACACGAACGGCGAATGCACATCATGCCGGTTGCTGGCATGGCGCAGGTGCCGCAGGTATGCGCGTACGGGGTGGGTGAGAAGCGGCATTTGCGGTGCGAAGAGAATAAAAAATGTAGAATTTGGAATGTAAAATTTAGAATGTAGACCGGCACTCCCAAACACCTTTTGCATTTCTCAGCGCCCTCGTCTGGGCGTAGCCGCTTCGGCGGAGCACGGTCCGCGCCCCTGGCTGCCGAAGGCATGCTCTGCGGCCAATCCCTTCACAGCTCTCCGTTTCAGTAGCGCCTCATAAACCGTCACCGTCATCAGGAACATGAACAACCCGTAGAACACGTCCTCTACGGGTATGGTTCCGATGCGGACACCGAGATTTTGTCCATCATTGTACCACACCACTGCCTCTTCCAAAAGCTGCCGGTGAGGATGCCGTTCACCACCAAGAACGGGATGAGCAGCACCAAATACGCGAAGTAAGCGCGGCCGAGCCATGCTGGCTTTACCCATAAGCGCAAAATCAAAAGCCACATGGCCAAACCACCGAAAGCACTGGCGGTATAGGCTTTTCCGGGGAAGAAGACAATGATGATCAGCGGCGCGAAGATGAGCACCCAGGTGATGAGTTCGGTCCGCTTCGCGAAGTAGTCCTTAACTCCCAGTACGCGAAAACAGTGGTAGGTGAACACGCATGCATACGGTATGCAAATGAAGAAAAGCCACTCTTCCAACGGAAGTCCCAGCAACGCAAAACCGGAGAGGTGCGCTTCGTTAAAACCCCAGATGCCGAGATGTGTGAACCAAGCATCCCACGGGATAAAAAGCAGCATCATGCAACCGATGGCGGGCCACAGCGCATACCATGTGCGGTCGAAGCGAAGCCTTGGATGGAAACTGAATATGAACGGAACAAGGAACGCACCGAGATCGATCCAGAGGTAGGTGGACATGCAAGTTTTTTATACCACGAAGTACGCGAAGAACACGAAGATGAATCCCATTGCTACTGCCGACTGCCACTGGTTATTCCACACGCATTGCCTTGTGTACTTCGTGTCCTTTGTGGTCCTTCAACTTCCGCGTTCGCATCGCATCCCGAAAGTATTTCAGCGGCACGATCAACATGCCGAAGCATTCACCCTCTTCTTTACCGAGGTGTTTGTGGTGGATCTTGTGTGCCCGGCGCAGCGCAATGAAGTAGGCGTTGTTGGAAGTGCGGAGCCACTTGATGCGTTGGTGGATGAACACTTCATGCACCAAAAAGTATGCGATGCCGTAAATCAAAATACCTAAGCCGATCCACAACCACGGTGTGTCCAATCCGCGGATGGAGCCGATGAGGAACAGGAACATGGAAGGCACGGCGAAGAGCAGAAAGAACGAATCGTTGCGCTCCAGCACATGCTGATGGTCGCGCTGGTGGTGGTCCCGGTGCAATTTCCAGAGGAAGCCGTGCATCACGAACTTATGGGTGGCCCAAGCTGTGAATTCCATGCCAGCGAAGCTTGCTGCCACAATGCCGATGATCGTCCAAACGCTCATTTCTTCTCGGGGAAAAGTTCCTTCAACACTTTTTCGCGATAGCTGAAGATGCCGGCCAACTGCCTTTTCACGAAGGTACGGTGCGCCAACTCGCCCAGTATTCCGAAAGGCAGCGCGTATTCGACACGGTCGTGCATCACGGTGCCTTCAGCGCATTCCGCGAAGGTGTGCGTGTGGTGCCACAGCGCATAAGGTCCTTTTTCCTGCGTATCCACAAAGCGGTGTGGCGCATCGACCACTGCGATCAAGGTGACCCACTTCAGTGGGATGCCCAGTACGGGGCGCACCGTGTACGAAATGCGCTGCCCTGCATAAGTGGGCTGTTCCGGCTTGGGTCCGCGGATCGCGAAGCCCATTTCCGGCGGCGTAATGCGCGCCAAATTGTTGGGATCGCTGAAAAAATCCCAGGCTTGCCGAAGCGGTATCGGCAACGTCTGCCGCCGCTCCAGCACATGCCTCATCCGATGACTACGGCGTTCGGGTATTTTTCCTTCCAGAATTCGAGCGCCTTTTTGCTGGCGAGTGTGATCACCGTGCGGGCGTCGAGGCGTACTTTGAAGGTCTTCAAACCCTCGCGGACCGGTTGGGTAAGGATGAGCTGGCGTTTCTTGCGTGGCATTTGAGTGTTGTGTTGGGTTGTTAAGGCGCGATCTTTTCCGCGAGTCCGGCTTTGTAGGCCAAGATGGCCCTTTCGCGCGCTGTCTTATGAACGACGATTGGAGCTGCATAGTTTGCACTTTGGTATTCAGGAACCCACTGTTTAACATACGTTAACCGGGGGTCAAAACGTTCTTGTTGAAGGGAGGGATTGAAGATGCGGAACCAAGGAGCGGCATCGCAACCGGAACCGGCGGCCCATTGCCAGTTGCCGTTGTTGCTGCTTAACTCGTAGTCCAAAAGGTGCTGCGCGAACCAGGCTTCACCCCAGCGCCAGTCGATCAACAGGTGCTTGGTGAGGAAGCTCGCGGTTACCATGCGCACGCGGTTGTGCATCTGTCCGGTGACCGCCAGCTCGCGCATGCCCGCGTCCACCAGTGGGTAGCCCGTGCGGCCTGCACACCAAGCGGCGAATTCGTCCTCGTTGTTGCGCCACTCAATATGGTCGTATGCCGGTTTGAATGCATGCTGCACCACTTGTGGGAAGTGGTAAAGCACCTGCATGAAGAATTCGCGCCAGATCAGTTCGTTGAGGTAAGATTCACTAGTGCCCAGTGCCTTACGCACCAAGGCGCGCGGGCTTATCGTGCCGAACCGCAGGTGGGTGCTCATGCGCGAGGTTCCGGCAATACCAGGCAGGTTTCGCGTTTCCTTGTAATGCAGGAGGATCTCGTCATCCACTTGTGCCGGTGGAACATCCACGTCCGTCGCCTCGCAGCCGAGTTGCTCCAATGAAGCCATGGGCACTGGCGAAGTCTGCCATAGCCGGTGGAGTTCCTTTTCGCTGGGGAATGGATCCGCCATTGCGGATGTGAATAGCGCTTTCCACTTCCGGGCGTACGGCGTGAATACGGTGTACGGCATGCCGTCATCCTTCATCACTTCGCTCCGTTCGAAGATGCTGATGTCCTTGAAGGTGCGGAATGTGATACCCTTTTCACGCAGCAGTTCCGCCACTATGGCATCACGTTGCAACGCATACGGTTCATGGTCGTGGTTGGCGGTAACGGCGGTAATTGTGTAGCGTTCCGTGAGCTTCGTCCAAACATCCAACGGTTTTCCGTGCATCACCAGCAACGTGCTCCCTTGCGCTTCCAATGCGGCTTTCAGCGAGGCAAGCGTGCGGTGTAGGTGGTCCACACGGCGGTCCGCCTTGTGCTCCAAGCGGTCCAAAATGTGTGTATCAAAAATGAAAACGGGCAGTACATCGCCGTGCTCATGCAGGGCGCGGAAAAGGCCATGATTATCCTCCAAGCGCAAGTCGCGGCGCAGCCAATGCACAGCGATCGCAGGCCGCGCAGCGTGGCTCATGGACGAATGCTTTCCGCCCAATTGGAGCGTACTTGAGGCCAGCAGATCTTCAGCCACGCGGTGAAACGTTCCGGGGCGTCCGCGATCTCCAAATCCATTTCGGCGAGCGTGACCCAGCGCGTGTCCATCACCTCCTGCGGGTCGGGCATCAGCGGCCCGTCCCAATGGCCGAAGAAGACGTGATCGAACTCATGTTCAACCAGGTCGTTCTCCAGTTCGGCGCGGTAGGTAAAGGTGAAGCGTGGCTGAAGAAAGGGTGCGATGCCGAGTTCTTCCTGTACGCGCCTTTGTGCAGCGTCCCCAACGGTTTCACCGGGGGCCGGATGGCTGCAGCAGGCATTGGTCCAAAGGCCGGGACTGTGGTATTTTCCCGTGGCGCGCTGTTGCAGGAGCATACGCCCTTGGGTGTCAAAAATGAATATGCTGAATGCACGATGCAGCAAGCCCAAGCGGTGGGCTTCCATTTTTTCAATGGTGCCGGTCTCAATGTCTTGCTCGTCTATTAGCACCACGAAGCGGCTATTTTTCGGATCTTCCAGTTTGCTCAGAGGGTGTTGAAACTGTGGCGTAAAAAGCTGGTCGTGAGCAGGCGCATTTTCGCCCGTTTGCCTATGCGGATGCGCTCCTGCATAATGCGACCGGCGGATAGCCCTTGGATCTTGCGGAAAAGTGCGAGGTAGTAGGCGTAAGCCACATAAACACCGAACCGGGAACCCTTGGGCAAGTTCTTTATGCCCGCAAGCGCTGCTTGGAAGTCGGCGATGATGCTGGCCTCTGCTTTGCATTTCGCTTTTTCGTCCAAATGCTGAACGTCGATATCCGGGAAATAGGTGCGCCCAAGCGCGGCATGGTCGTCCTGGATGTCGCGCAGAAAATTCACCTTCTGAAAGGCCGCGCCCAACCGTTGGGCGGCCGGTTGCAACGCATTGTACCTGACATCAGCGCCTTCGCAAAACACGCGCAGGCACATCAGGCCCACCACTTCGGCGGAGCCGAAGATGTAGTTGTTGAAGCTGGCCGTGTCGTGGGTTTCCTGCTCCAGGTCCATGGCCATGCTGTCCAGGAATGGGCCGATCAACTCTTGGCCAATTCCATAGCTGCGCGCGGTTTGCTGGAAACTGTGCAGCACGGGGTTCAGACTGATTCGTTCATCCATAGCCCGGGACGTCTCTGCGCGGAAGCGCTCCAACAGGTCGCGTTTATCGTGCGCATGGAAGGTGTCAACGATCTCGTCGGCGAAACGCACGTATGCGTAAATGGCCTTGATCGGCCTGCGGAATCGCGGATGCAATGCGCGTATGCCGATGGAGAACGACGTGCTGTACCGGCTCACTACGCGGCCACTGAGGTCGTTGCAAACGGAATCGTATAGGGCTAAGGTGTTCATGCGTTTTGCAATTCGTTCAAGATGAGGTCCGCTGCGATCTGTCCACTGATCAATGCGGGCGGCATGCCCGGCCCCGGCACGCTCAATTGTCCGGCGAAGTAGAGGTTGTTCACCTTGCCACTTTTCACCTTGGGGCGTAGCGGGCCGGTTTGCGCTATGGTGCTGGCCAACCCGTAAGCATTCCCACGGTAAGCATTGTGATCGGCCATCAGGTCATTCACGCAGTACGAGCGTTTCACCGTAATGTGCGGCCGTATGTCCAACCCAAAATGGAGCAGCATCCGCTCCGCGACGATCTTGAAGTATTCCTTCCGCATGGCGGAAGTATCTACGGAGCCGCTGGCAATTGGGATCAACACCACCAGGTTTTCGCAGCCGGAAGGAGCTGCGGAAGGGTCGGTCACCGAGGTGCAGCTCAGGTAGAACAACGGTTTGCGCGGCCATCGTTTGTGCCGGTAAATATCCTCGCCATGATCGTCCAGTGACGCATCGAAGAACAGTGTATGGTGCGCCGCACCTGGCAGCCTCCGGTCCAAGCCGATATAGAAAAGCAACGTGCTCGGGGCCATGGTGCGGTTGTCCCAGAAAGCTGTGGAGTAGGCGCGTTGCGCCGGCTCGAGCAGGTCCTGTTCCACATGGTGGTAGTCCGCTGTGGCCAACACAACGTCGGCCATCAAAATGCCATCTTCAGTCTCCACGCCGGTGGCTTTTCCATTCTCCACAATAATGCGCTTCACCGGCGTCCCGGTCTTCACGGTGGCTCCTTGCTGTTCGGCCACTGCGCGCATCGCATCCATCACCTTCCCCATGCCGCCCATGGGATACCATGTGCCCAGGTCGATGTCCGCATGGTTCATCAAGCTGTACAACGCTGGAGTGGTTTGCGGTGTGGCTCCAAGGAAGAGTACCGGGAATTCCATGACCTGCCGGATGCGATCGCTTTTGAAATGCTTCCGGACATGCTTGCGCAGTGAAGTCATTACCGTTGTGCGCATCAGGCCGGTAAGGATCTTCGGGCGCAGGTATTCGCCCCAGCTGAGTGATGGCGTGTACACGATGTCCTGCATGCCGATCGCGTATTTCACGGCGGCTTCGTCCAAAAAGGCATTCAATTTCTTGGCCGCGCCCGGTTCTTCTCGCTCGAACAATGCCGCAACGGCCTCACGTCCGGCGGGCACCTCCCAACTGTCTTCTACGCCGAAGATCACCTTATAGGACGGGTCCAAGCGGTGCAATTCGTAATGCGCTGCCGCAGAGGTGCCGAAGCGTGCAAAAAACCGGTCAAACACATCGGGCATCCAATAAAAACTGGGCCCCATGTCGAAGGTGAACCCATCTTTAACCCAAGTCCTAGCCCGACCCCCCACCGTTTCATTCTTCTCCAACACAGTGACGTTCAGACCTTTCTGGGCCAATATGGCAGCAGCTGCCAAACCGGAAATTCCGGCACCTACCACTATGCAGGTTCGCTTTTGGGCAACTGGATGATTCGACATTGTTCAACAAATATACGAAAAAGTTGAACAACAGAATGAATGATGCAAAATATTCTTGACCCCGGTGAGGGGGCAACTTCTTTCCCCGTGTCCCTGATGGATCAATTTGGCCCCATGGAGGCGTCGCTCAACATGCCCATCAGGCGGTGGCGTGCCTGGTGGATGCGGCTTTTCACGGTGCCCACGGGAATAGCCAGTTGGTCGGCGATCTCGTGGTACTTGTATCCTTCGTGGTGCAACTGGAACGGCGTACGGAAAATATTGTCCAATTTCCCTAACGCCCCTTGTATCTCGCTCATCCGCACGCTGGATTCCGCAGTGGCGGGAGTTTCCACCAAGCTGCTGCGTTCGCGCACACGTTCAACATGGTCCATTACGCGGTCGGTGCGCTTGTTGCGGCGATGTGCGTTGATGAAGGTGTTTTTCATGATGGTGTACACCCACGCCTTGAAGTTGGTGTTGTCCCGGAATTTGTCGCTGTAGGTGAGGGCGCGCAACATGCTCTCCTGTAAGAGGTCGTCCGCGGTCTCGCGGTCATGGGTGAGGCTAAGGGCGAAATAGTAGAGTTGATGGCGGAGGCCGACCAATTGTTGCTGAAAATCATAGGTGGACATGAAGTGCTTGTTTTCAAACCCTCGATGCAAACAGTGGTCCGCTGCACAAGGTGCACTGCGTGACACTGCTTACCAATGGTCCTTAAGCCGCGTCAATTGGGTAGTTGCGCGGAAATCCGGATTTCGGCATGGCGGCGGGCATGGGCCGTCCAAGCCACGGCGACAAGGAACAAATTCCCCATTCCGAGCACCCCGTGCCCCATCAACGCATCCTCCAACGCAGTGCCCCACAAGTCACTGCTACGCGTGGCGTAGGGCACCAGAGCGAGCAGGAAAAGCACCAGCACCAACGTGTCCTTGCGGGTGAAAAGCCGTGCCAAGATGTAGAGTATCAAGGGCAGTGAGAACATGAAGTGCTGTTGGTCGGTAATGACCAAATTGGGCACGAGGGCGCAGGCGGTCCATAGTTCCAAGGCGCGGTCGGCGATGGGATCTTTAGGGTTTTCGCGGCGCATGTTCGTCCAGGTCACGGCTGCGAGCAGGGCACCGGCCAAAGCGATCAACGCCAAGTCCAGCGCAGTTGAATGTGCGGTGTGGAAGGTGTTGGCCAGAATGGACCCCAGCCGGTCCGGGCTTTCGATGGTGAGGTTGTGGCGGGCCACGGCCTGTCCCCATTCACGGAGCTGCTCCAACCAGCCAGCAGGGCCTTCGTTCAGCATGGGCAAGAGCAGCCCGGCACCCATCGCGGCGAACGCGATACCCAGCGTTTTCCAAGCGCGCCGTACCACCAAAGGCACTATCATCAGCAGCAAATAGGGTTTGATCAGCCAAGCGATGCCCAACGCGATGCCCGCTGAACAAGGCTTTCCGGCCAGGTGGCGCTCCACGCCCCACAGCACCAAGAAGATCAGACCCAAGTTGATGTTGCCCAAATGCAGTTCACGCACCAGCAGCACAACGATGCAAAGCAGGCCCAGCGTTGCGCGGAGGGCAGGCCTGCGCACGGGACCCACGATACGCACCATGGCACGTTCCATCACCGCGAAGCAGGCCATCAGCATGGCGCCCATCAACAGCCAATGCACCGTGGCCGCTGTTTCGAAATCGAAGTAGGTGAGCGGAACGAAGAAGTAGAGGGCGAACGGCAGGTATTTGTACAGTCCGGTGTCCTCGCCGAACACCACCCCGTAGATGGGCAGGCCATCCCGCAAGTTGGTGGCGGCCATGTAGTAAACCCGGAAGTCGTTCAGCCAAAAACGGCCGTTGACCTGCTCAAGTACCAACGCCGCCAACACAAGCACCGCGGCGAAGATGTAGAAGGGGCGGAGCGGGCGGAACATCGGGTGCAAAGGTGCGACCGGACTCCGAAACGAGGCAGGCAGTGTGCGAGCCAAAAAACAAAGCCCCCCAACTTGCGCTGGAGGGCCTGGTACCGTAGGATGTGGGACGTACTGGATTCGAACCAGTGACCTCATGCGTGTGAAGCATGCGCTCTAAACCAGCTGAGCTAACATCCCAACATGTCAAACTTCCGTGGGAGCAGCCGGATTCGAACCAGCGACCCTCTGCTTGTAAGGCAGATGCTCTAAACCAGCTGAGCTATGCTCCCAAAATCCACTTCGGTTTTATTGCAAAACCCCGAATTGGGGCTGCGAATATAAACTTTCGTTCCAAATCAGACGTCGTTGTTTCGGTTTTTCCGAATTGCGTTTCCGTTTAAACGATCACACCACCTCCGCCACAACAAACGCACTACCCGTTACCAGCACCAGATCTTTCCCGGATGCTGCCTCCTGCGCCACAGCCAATGCAGCCTTCACCGAAGGAAATACGCTTCCGTGCAATCCGATGGCTCGGGCGCGTTTTTGCAGTTCGCTTGCTTCAAGCCCGCGTGGAATTTCGGCCTTGCAGAAATAGTACGTCGCCTGTTGCGGCAATAGCGCCAACATAGCGTCGATGTCCTTATCGTTCACCGTGCCGAGTACCACGTGCAGTTGCTCGTGCGGCGTGCGCGCCAGCATTTCGCGCACAATACGTAATCCATCCGCATTGTGACCAATGTCCACGATGGTGCGGGGCTTTTCGGCGATGGTTTGCCAGCGGCCTGCGAAGCCGGTATTGCGTTGAACGTTCGCCAGCCCTGCGGCGATGTGCGCGTCGGAGATCTTCCAGCCTTGGCGGCGCAATTCGTGCAACGCGGCGAGCGCGGTGCGTGCATTGCGTTGTTGGTGCTCGCCTGGCAAATCCAGAGTGAAGGGCATTGGCTTTGTTTGGTCGGGGAACGTTATCGGCGCGCCGTTATCTTCAGCCTTGCGGCGGAAAACTTCCGCAACCACACCTTCTGCTTCACCCACCACCACAGGAATTCCCGGCTTTATGATGCCCGCTTTTTCCACGGCGATCTTCTCGAGCGAATCGCCCAGTAATTCCGCATGGTCCCAGCCGATGTTCGTGATGATGCTTACCAATGGCGTCACTACGTTCGTGCTGTCCAACCGGCCGCCCAGCCCGCATTCGATCAAGGCGATATCCGTTTTTTTCTCGCGGAACCAATGCAGCGCCAAGGCCACGCCCCATTCAAAAAACGAAGCGGCAATTGGCTCAAAAGCAGTACGGTGTTGTTCCACGAACTGCGTCACGGTTTCCTCGGGCACCATTTCGCCGTTGATGCGGAAGCGCTCGCGGAAGTCCTTCAAATGCGGCGAAGTGTGCAGGCCGGTGCGGTAGCCGGCCTCTTGAAGCACACTGGCGAGCATGTTGGCGGTACTGCCCTTGCCGTTGGTGCCAGCTAGGTGGATGCACGTCAAGCCGCGTTCGGGATGCCCCAGCACGTCCATCAGGGCGTGGGTGTTGGAGAGGTCCGCTTTGTAAGCGGCCTTGCCAATGCGTTGGAACATGGGGAGCCGTTCGTACAGGTACGCCAGCGTTTCGTTGTAATTCACCTTATAGCAACTCGTTATTCATTTACCGCTGAAACTGCGAAGATTGGGAGCCTCACAGATTCCTGATTCACTGATTCCTAATTCCGGCTGCCGAAGTGGCCTATCGGAAATTAGGAATCAGGAATTTGCGGATTCATGGTGCCGGCGAAAATGTCGACCTCTTCGGAGGTTCTTGTAATTCGAAATGAAATTACTCAAGGATGAAGATGAAGGTCATGTCGCCTTTTTGCTCCGCAGGCCCGTCCGGCTTGGGGCTGAAGGTGCATTGCAGCGCGGCTTTTTTGGCCAGATTGAACAGCACTTGGCTGGTGGTTGTGCTGCGGTCCAAATTGAAGGCAACGTGCGTCACTTTGCCAGTGCGGTCCACGAAAATATCCAGCGCCACCTTGCCGCCTTCGGTCGGCTTTTCGGAAATGTTCGGCCCGCGCATCAATCCCCTTCCGGCCAAGCGGCCCTCGAAACCTTTTCCCGTTCAAGCTGCCGAATCCACCATCACCGGGCGTGTTGCTGGGCGGGCCATTTCCGGGCGTGTTGCTTGGCTGAGTACCAGGTGCACCGCTTGTGGTAGGGTTGAACAAAGCGCGCGGGTCCGGCTTGCGTGGCTCGGGCGGCTTTGGCTGCGGCTTGGGCTTTGGTGTTTCGGCCTTAGGCACGGCCACATCACTTTCTTCCTGCGTGGCCACGGGTTCAGGCGTTACCGGCGTTACGGCTTCAACCGGCGGTGGCGGGGTGGTTTGCGCTTGTGCAGGTGAGCCGCCGCCGGTAAGGCCTCCGGCATCTTCGAAGGCCAGTTCAATGCCTTCTTCTTGCGGCAGCGGATCGGGCTGTTGCAGGCCGATGTACAGGAAAAGGATCAGCAGCAGAATGTGGAACACGATGGTGAAGATCACCCCCGTGCGCTTGTCGTTCCGCTCCTGATGGATCGTGAAGCTGCTCATTCTTTTTTCTCCTCGCTGATCTCCGATTACCGCTTTATCTCGCACCAGTAATCGACCCAATGGGTCGACGCTACAGGTGCACTTTATTCGCGGCTGTGCCGCACTCCGACAACCCGAATACCCTTAATTCTTCTCCGCGCCTCTGCGTCCAAAATCCTTCTCCCCCCTCAATCCGGTTTAGTAGCCAAAATGATCTTCCACTTGTTCCGCTTGCAGATGTCCAGCACGCTCACCGTAATGCCGGTGGGCACGCTTTGGTCCACGTGCAGAATGATGGCCTGGTCGCCGGCTGTTTTCGCCATTTCGCTGGTCAGTACACCTTCGAGCTGGTCAGGTTCGATCAGCTGGTTGTTCACGCTGTAATGCTTGTCGACATCGATGCGTACGGCCACCTTGGCCTTCTCCTTCGTCTTGTTGGCGCTGGTGGGCAGGTCCACGGGCAGCGCGTAGGGGCTTACCATGGTGCTGAGGATCACGAAGAAGATCAGGAGCAGGAAGACCAGATCGGTCATCGAGCTCATGTTGAACCCGGCATCCACCTTATGTGAGCTGCGTAGTCCCATGCGTTATTTGGCGGGTGAATCCAGCACGTCCATGAAGGCCACGGTGGAGGCTTCCATGTTCTGCACCACTTTGTTCACGCGAGCTACCAAGGTGTTGTAGGCGATGTAGCCGATGATGCCGATGATGAGGCCGGCAACGGTAGTGACCATGGCCTGCATGATGCCGCCCGAAAGCTGGCCGATCTCCACGCCCGCACCGCTGATCTTCATGGTGTGGAAGGTGACGATCATCCCGATAACCGTTCCGAGGAAACCCAGCATGGGCGCGGCGCCCGCGATGGTGGCCAAAATGCTGAGCCCTTTTTCCAGCTTGTAGATCTCCAACTTGCCGGCGTTTTCGATGCTCACTTCAATGTCTTTCAGCGGACGACCGATGCGGCTGATGCCTTTGTCCAGCATGCGCGCCACGGGGGCGGGGTTTTGGGCGCAGAGGTTTTTGGCGGAATCGATCTTGCCATCGTGGATGTAATCCCGGATCTTCTCCATGAAGTCCTTCTCCTCACGCAGCGCACGGCGGATGGCCATGCTGCGCTCGATGATGATGTACACCGCGATCAACGACATCAGTGCAAGTGGCCCCATGATGTACCAGCCTCCGTTCTGGATCAGTTCCCAAACGGAGATGGTTTCCATTACTGGCGGTGCATCGGGCGCGGTTGCGGCCTGCTCCAGCAGTTGCCGGGCGGCCTCGGCGTTGTCCTGTACTTGGGCGAGAAGCTCGAAGGGCATGTGTTGTGCTTGGTTGGGGTTGAACGCGGGAATGCGTTGGAAATTTTACCGGGTAAGTTGTGCTAAGGCGATTTCAAAGGCGGTGCTGGTGACCAAAGTCTTTCCTGCGTGTTTGGCGTGAACGCTTTCCAAAGCTTTTCCGATCACGTCGCTCACGTCATTGAATATGGCCTGGTCCGTTAGTTCGGCACCGTCCTGCATGCAATAAGCGAAAACGCGCGCCATGCCACAATTGGCAATAAAGTCGGGGATCACGCTCACTTTTTGGTCTGCATGTTCGGCGATGGGGCCGTAAAAGATCTCGAGGTCGGCGAAGGGCACGTTGGCACCGCTGGCGATCACCTCCAACCCGGCGGCGCAAAGGCGGTCCACTTGGGCGCCTGTTACCAAACGGGAAGCGGCGCAGGGGAGGAATACCTCCGCGCCACTGTCCCAAATGCGCTCGTTCACCGTGTCGAATGGCAACATGTCGTGCATGTGCAGGGCGTTGCCCTTTTTCTCCAGAAACAGTTTTTCCACCGCCGCTTCACTCAGCCCGTCCGGGGCCAAGGTGCCGCCGTGCCGGTCAATGATGCCCACGATACGCGCGCCTGCCCGGCTGAGGTAATAGCCGGCCGCAGCGGCCACATTGCCCCAGCCCTGCACGATCACGCGCTTGCCTTCCACACTTCCGCCTTTGATGCGGTACTGGTGGATCACGCTTTGCGCAACGCCCCAGCCGGTTATCAGGTCTGCAACGGCAAAGCGTCCGGGTGCGGGGGTGTAGGCGGGGTTCTCCACGCGCTTGCTAACGCCTGTGCGCAGTTGGCCGAGGATGCGCACCTTGGCGCCTTGGTCGCTGCCTTGGTGCCCGTTCACAACGCCTTCCTGCGGGTGCCACAAGCCGTAGTGCTCCGTAATGGGCACTACCTCGTTCATTTCGTCCACGTTCATATCACCGCCTGTGCCATAGTAGGCTTTCAGGATCGGCGTAACAACTTTATACCAACGCTCCAACACCTCTCGTTTCCGGGGGTCGGCCGGGTCGAAGTCGATGCCGCTCTTGGCACCACCGATCGGCGGGCCGCTTACGGTGAACTTCACTTCCATGGTCTTGGCCAAGCTGGTCACTTCGCGCCGGTCCAGCCCTTTACGCATGCGGGTTCCTCCGCCTGCAGCGCCGCCGCGCAGGCTATTGATCACCGTCCAACCGCGGGCGCCGGTGGGTGCGTCGTGCCATTCAAATACGATCTCCGGCTCCCGCTCTTCGAAATCCTTCAACGCCTTTCTCATAGATCCTTTGCAATAAGGGGCAAAAGTAACGGGGCGCTGCACCGTGCCCCGGATGTTCCGCACGGGGTTATCCGTGTGGGGCTGTTAATAGGGCAGGTGCAACGCCCCGCCGATTGAACCGCGCGCCGCACCGGTAACGCTGGCCAAGGTGTTGTGTTCACCGCGCAGCCGCAACAGGCCCAGCAACGCGAAGATCACCGCCTCTTTGTAGTCGATCAATTCCTTGGAAGGTAGTTCCGGCCGCACTGTTCCCAAGGCCGTGGTGCGTTCCACAAGGAATCCGTTGTGCGCACCGCCGCCGGTCACCAGCACGGTTTCCGCGCCGGACCGGCCCAATTCACGGGCAACTTGCCCGGCGATGTGCTCCACGGCGGTGCGCATGCGGTCCGCGAGCGGAATGCTTGCGCCAAGCAATGGTTTTACGTTTACCTCAAACCATTCACGGCCCAAGGAACGGGGCGGTGGCGCAGCATAGAACGGCAATGCGTCCAAGCGAGCGAGCAACGCCGTGTCCACCGTTCCACTGCGGGCCATCTCGCCATTCGCATCGTAAGGTACACCGGCTTCCTGCGCCAGTCCGTCCAGCACTTGGTTACAGG
>JADJVC010000035.1 GCA_016710685.1 Flavobacteriales bacterium
GATTTGTTGTGCAGTTGTCATCAGGTATCCAAATCAAAATCGGGATCGTCTTCTGGATCTGGCGGGGCGTGATCTGTGTACTGTCTGTCAACGCGATGCTGACTGCACTTCGTGCAACAACAAGTCGTCAGCTTGATGTGAGTAAACCCGTCGGCTGGTTTCGTCATCGGCAAGTAGCTCACCAGCTTTTCCATGGACTCAACGTTGCCGCAAATACAAATCCCCGGCGTACGCGTCGAATTTCTGGCAACGACAACAGATCCAGCCGTATCACGTCGGGCCGTTGGGCGTAAGCCCTCGGTGTCCGTCGCTGCTGGCTGCTGTCGTCGCTTCGCCATGATTTCGTCCGCCAATTTTCGCGTTGCCGCGTTCAGTTCGTTACGCGCTCGCCATCAGATTGGCATTCTTGAGCGATGTCAAAACTTCCGCCTGTTTGGTTGACAGCTCTTTAACCGCTGCCATCAATGCCGTGATTGCTGCCGCAATAGCAGCTGCACCGCCAGAGTTATCAGTGATCGCCGTAACGACAGCGGCCTGCACTGGCACGATGTTGACGATTGCCTGATGAATGTCGTAAAGAGTTGTCATTGAGCGGTCCCAGAAAAGCGTGTCAGGAAAGAGCGAACATCGAGAAACTGTCAGCCGTCGGACGGCTGCGTGATAATCGTGAACGGGTTGCCCAGGTGAACCGAATTGAAGTTTCAGGCCGCGTTCTTCTGCGGCTTTTTGCGCTTCAGCCAGCTCGTCCAGATTGGCGTAGAAGTCACCATTGCCGTGGCGTCTGGTAATCTTCTGCGGCGTGTCCAATCCGGCCGCGCAGGCTTTTAGTTCGGCGTCTAATTCTTCGGTCGGCTTCCACCACGGCACCCCGCGCGGAACCCACTCCCATTTGAGGTCGCTAATAGACATCGAACGCGGCAACACAATTTCGCCAGATCCGCCAGCAGCCTTCGGCAGCAGATAGCGAGCCATTCGCCAGCGCGTGTACCATTCGTGCAGTTCAATTTGTTCTTCGCGGCGTTGAATGCAGGATCGCTCATATTGATTCCAACTCGTTCGACCACCCGAATAGTTCACATATTTTGGATCGAAGAAGTTCATTGGGATGTCGAGACACAGCAGAGACATCTGAATCGAGAGCTGCAAGAACGCCTGTGTTTCGTTCGATGGATTGGTGCCTGTCAAAAATTTGGCGTCTTCGCCGGGATCAAGACTCAACTGCACAGGCCCATTGCCAAAATCAACTTGCGGCGTCACCGTATCATCGATTGTGTCTTCTGCATCGTCATCATCAGATCCATCAACACGACGGCCTAATGCCGACCCGTTTGTGGTGACTTCTTCGCGATCGCGAGTAATGGCCAACGCAAATAATTGTTCAACTTTGATTTTTGCCCGCGCATAGTCAAACGTTTCTTCCACATCGCGAAAGCCATTCATGCACGCGGGAAGCTGCTGATTCCGCGAACCTGATCGAAGCGGCCCTCAAAGCAGCCGAACAGGAAACCGTTTTCTGAAGACACCATGCGGTCTTTTCCGTCGGCATCGCGCACGTTGTACGCTATAGCCCTGTTGCCAGTGCCCAGCAAAACGCCGTTCTTCCATTTCGCGTTTGGAAACTGGGTACCGGGGTCAACGATCTGATGTGATTCGATTCCCTGCAGATAACCACTGCGGAGCTTGATCGGTAACACATCGCCATCGAGAGTTCTCCGAACCTCGCAGAGTCTGCGAAATCGCGTCCACGGATGCCGCCCACCAATGTCCAGATTATCTTTTTTCCCATCGCGTTCCATCAACGCATGAAGCTCCGCATTCAATCCTCTGTCTTTCGATGATGCGTAGAAATCGAACAGGGCCACATAGTTCAGATGCTGACGAATTGCCCATGCGGCAAGGCCAACATTGCGTTGCAGATCCATCGCACTGGCGGAGAGCTGCTTGCGTCGCTGCTGATTGAGAACGAGATCTTCTGAGCGGATGTGCGAACTGACAGACTTCCGTCGGCCATCATTCACGACAGCGGAATAAGTGCTTGACGTTCCGGAAAACAATTTGCTGACGGTATCTTTCGCGGAATCCAGCCAGCTCATGTTATCGCTCGCAAGTGTGGAGGCTGTGCAAAGCACAACGCAAAGCAGGGCTGTGAGCCCGTGTCGAAATCGCATGGTTCAGCCCAAAAAATGTTGGTGACTTTTTGCCGTGGCCGCTGGATGCCTTCCAGCTCTTTCAGCCGCCGTAACTCACGCCGGAGTGACTCCAAATCGAACGAAGCCGATTGACCATCGACCGTTGTGGAGGTGACCCCACTGGCCAACATCGCCTCAATTTCCGCTATTCGTGTTCGGCGTACGCTGCTCATGCTGGGAGTCATGCAGTCCTGACTGATTTGGCTGCAAGAGCGATTTTTGAAAAATCTGTCACATCTTCAGCGGGGCAAACTTTGCCCGCTTCGGTTTTTTCTTGGGCTTGTCTGCTGGTACAACAGGCCGCACGTCTTCCATCATTGACGCAGGCGTGTCACATTGCAGCACGCTGGCGAGCACGCCGCAGGCCACAACGTTGTCGTACCAGTGGTTGTCGCGACCGGGAAGCAGCTTGAAAAGAAACACCTGCCGACCGCGTCCATGCGTCTCGGTCGCGTGCTCGCTGTACTGATGCTCCGAAAACAGCTGGTGATCTTTGGCGTGATACAGACTCAATGAACCAGTCTCACCAAGCCCAGTGGCCCAGCGATCATTCGTCGTTGTCTTCCAGGAATTTGTGTCAGCGTGAAGTTGCGGAGCTGCGCCCTTCGGCACGGGGATCTGCTTCCAGTTGTTGCCAAGAATCTCGCCCGGCTTGACCTTGCGCTCGGCGAACGGGATGTCGGACGGTCCAACGCCAAAGCCCTTGATCAGTGTCAGTCGATTCGTGTATCGGCGATCCTTCTGCAGCAGCTCAACGACGCGTTTGCAGACTTTCAAATTGTGCCCGCTGTCGATTCCGATCAATGAAATGTCCAGCTGGTTACTTGTCTCCGTGTCGAACAATCGATCCAGTAACGTTCGCAGAGTTAGCTCGAGCGCCGCCGCAACAGCACCATCCAGCCCGATTTTCGGATGAGCCAGCCGCATCGTTTTCTTGGCTTGCGACTTCAAAAAGTAGCGGCGATCCTGATCCGGGTACGTGTTGTAATCGACGATGAAGCCGGTTCCGTTGGGCGTGTACGCGATCACGGTCCAATACAATATGTCATCATGCACATCGACGTGGGCCACCAGATTGCGACAACCGAGCGGCACAATTTCGCCGCCAACGTGATGCAGCTTTGTTGCAATTTCAGTTGCCTTCAGCCATTGCTTCGATCCGTTGGCCGCTTCTTCGGGAGCGTTCTGCAATTCGCTCTGAAACTGCCGAGGCTTGCCGATGAACCATTCCATTGCGTGCTGGATGGCCGAAATTTCGTGAGCTTCTTTGATGAATTTTGCATCCCACGCAACAACCGCCCCGGCGTCCATTGCCTTGCGATTTTTTTATAAAATACCGTCGCCATTCGGATGTCTCGGTACGTCTGAAACGACTGCCGTCGAATCTCCGCGTACTGTTCCCAGAGCTTCATTGCCTTGTCGTTCGGGAACGCCAGCAGGAACTTTTTCCGGATGCCGTTCCAGTGCGGATAAAGATCGTGGTTCAGGAGCTGGTCAGCACCGTCGTTTGGTTCGATGACTGTGACAGTCGCCAGACACGACAGACCTTTGTCCGGCCCGGCCATTCCAGCCACGTCGCCTTCGATGATTTCTAGCCTGTTCTGCACCTGCATCGGAGACCGTGCGGACTCGCGGGTCTGAAAGTCATCAATTAGACAGTGATCCGGCCGGATGACTTCTCCGTCATGCAGCACATGCTGCGGGCCTCGTGCGATGGCACCTGTGATGCCGCCGCATTCCATAATCGATCCACTGGACGCACTGCCTGCGACGGTGGGGAAAACCAGTTTGAGCGCTCCCCATTCCATCCGTGTCGGCTTGCCTGCACAGGTTTGCCCGGCCTGTCGATTTGCAATCCCTGCAGACATCGCACGGGGTAACACACTTCCGGGAAATCCTCAATCAGCACTTCGCCGTTTTCAATTTCGCGGCGAAGTTGAATCATTCCCTTTTGGGATTTCTGATCTGTGGCCGCAAGATAGATTCCGTACCGCAGATGCCCGTGCAGAATCGCCCAGCCCTCGGAGCGGGTGACGATCGTTGTTTTTCCGGTTCCTCGCGGCATGGCAACAACCAGCTTGCCGCCTGTCAGCATGACATGCTGCAGAGCTTCGATAAGTTCTTCGTGATCCTTCGAAAACCCCAGCCGGAACGCTCGCGGATGATAGGTCATCAGATGGAACTTCAGATCTTCCTTCGCTTCCGCGCGGCGATCGGGACTCACGATTTTCGGAATCTCGCCGATCTCACGGCCTGCTGCCGAAATCGCCCGCTGATATTCGGCTTGACGTTTTTTGTGCGCGTCATACTGCGCATTCACGTCCGGGGCGGGTTTTGCGGTGGTCTTTTTTTTCGCTGCCATTGGATGCCAGCTTTATTTGCAGATCAGGCGGGACTCGCTGGACTGTTGACGATTCGCATGAGCCAACGCGGCAAGCAATTTGATCACGTTCCAGATCAATCCACCGTATTGCCACAACAGCCAGCCCCACACGAACACCGAACCGTAAAGCTGTTGCTGAATTGCTTCCGGCGTGGCCCCTGTGAGTCGGCCGTCGTCGCTGAGCTGCTGCCCACGATTGCAGACTTTGGTAATGATGCTGCATCGCTGCTCATAGTCTTCCCACGTTAGCCCGTTGACGTGATCGTCCGCACAAAACCGCAATGGCTGCGTCTTGGCTCGAAAGTTGTCGGGAAGTTTTGCGGCGTTGGTCATGTGATATTTACCCCGATCGGGCAGTGATTTAGCTCAACTGTGATCGTGCCGGCACTAACGTCGCATGAGAGTGCTGAGACGGTCGTGCCAGCTCGCACAGGTCCAATCAATGGCAGCTTCAGTAGTTCACCGGATACGCTGGCCGGTGGCTCAATTGTGAGTCGTTGAGCATCCAACGTGATGACTGTTTTTTTTCCAGACAACTCCAGCGTAATGCCAGGCAACTGCAACTTGCGGGTTGACCACAGTTGCAGAATCATATTTTTTATATCATCATTGATGTCGATCGTGATGTGTGCGAGTGCCATCGAATCAGTTCCCGCCGAATTTCGCGGCCCGCTCAACCAACAGCTTGGCGTTGAAGTAGCCGTTTCCTTGCCACAAAATCTGGTCACCGCGCTTCAACTGGAAAAACGGGCATACTGAGACACCAGCCGCAATGGCTTCCGGCGATAGCTTGCCGCTGGAGTTCCAGGCCGTGATATCATTCAGCATCACGCCCGCCAGCTGCGGGCGTTCTTCGCGGTCCCACACTTTGCACGGGCCGCAACTGTCTGCCGTGAATTTCTGCAGCATCACACCTTCAGGCCAGTGCGGTGGCAGTGCTGGCTTCAGTGGTTCCAGCGGTGTCAGGGGATCGGCCGGAAGCTCCGTTTCTGGAGTCGCTGCAGGATCTTCGCTGAATGCAGGATCTGGCACCGGCTTGCATTGTTCTTCGAGCATCTGCCGCATGGCTTCCTTCGCAATGGACACTTCGTCAGGCGGGTCTACCTGGACTCGGACACTGCAGCCACAGGCCAGCAACGGCAGCAGACCGAACACCAGCAAGGCACCAATGAGCAGGATTTGATTGATTCGTTTCGTCGTCATGGATGTCTCCAAAGTTTACCAGTCTGGTAAAGATCAAAATCAGTGCGTCACAGGACGTTTCACGAAATCCCACGGACGCGGCGTCGGGTTTTCCATGTCGGAAACACCGATCAGAATGTTCTGCGGGTTGCGGCTGAATTGATTCCATGCCGTCGGGCTGACGGACTTCCAGCCCTTGCGGCCGAATTCTTTTCCCCAACTGTTAAGGAGATCGATATACGGTCTGCCGTCCTTATCCTTGCGGGTCGAAAGACAGGCCAGTAATGTGGCATGGGCTCCGATGATGCCGCCCGAATAGCTTTCGATCGTTTCACCTGGACCGGCCATTGACTCGGTCCACAGAATTCCGCTGTCGATCGGGCCTTGATTGGATTCGAGGAACGTGCGAGCGGTTTCGTATGATCGGCAGTCATAGTGTTTTCGGGTACGGTATCGCGTGGCAGCTTCTTTGCATTCGGCGAGCGAATGCTGCGGCGGCGATGTTTCGTACTTCACTGGATTCGGATAGAGCCACAATTCTTCAGGAGGACAGCCAACGTCCTCCATCAACTGAATTCCGCCTTCGACCGTTGCGCCGTGGTCGCCACGAATGCCGTCAATTTTCTGACATTCAATATAGAAAAACTGCGCGCTCAACTGCAATGCGGTATCGCCGCCAGAGATAATCAGCGAAGCCTCAAGCGCAGAACTGCCAGAGTTGCCTCGGCAGGAACCTTGTGACCCCTGATTCTGAACTCGCAAATCGGCGCGCAGAATATCAGCCAACTTCTGGTGGTCATCACCATCGTAGTTGCCACGCATCGCCCGAACGTGATTCTCCGGACTGCAGCCGTTCATCAGGCGGTCTGTGTTTTCGACGTCGTGCCGCCAGCCCCATTTGATGTTCTGCGGAATCACTTGGAACCTGCTTTCTTCAATGCGTCGCCTATCGCCGCGTACGTCGCGGCGGCGAGTTCGTCTGTGTACTTGCCGTCGCCAAGCGTTGCCTGCAGAGCTTCATCGAGTGGCTTGTATGCTGCATCAATGGCCGCTTTGTTGCGGGCGGCAAGTGCTTCGCCGGCTGCGATTTCTCCCACGAGTTTTTTATCGCGGATCTGTGCGGCAACGTCCGCGTAGTTGTCGGCCTGCAGTGCTGCGATGACTCGCGGCACTGCGGCGGCTGTGTCTCCGATGCTGGCGACGGACGGCGTATCATCGGGCGGCTTTGGATTGCCGAGCATGATGCAGCCGCAAATCATGCAAGTGATGCACAGCAGATTGGCGAGCAACTTCATGCCGTCACCTCTGGCTTACGTGTCACGATCTTGGCATAGATGGCCTGCAGTTCGGACTGGCAATCGATGCCATCGGATTCCATCGTCCGCGTGATCTGCTTCATGAGGTCGAACACGTCAGGTGGTTCTGCGACTTCGCGGCGCTGCTCGCCTTCCGTCAGAATCGTGTATATCTCCGTAAGCTGGTGACTGATGCCCAGCTCGTCATGCTGGTTGAGTTCGCTCAGAATTTTCATCACGTCCAGAATGTGCGGTTCAGTGGTCTCCCATTGTGTCGGGAGGATGCCGCCCGGAAAAGTTCCGACTTCGGGTGGTGTAACTTTGGCGACGACTGCACCAACAACCGCCGTGATTGAGCTGCGATTGATCCACAGCATGACCAGCGCGGAAACGATCGTCAGTACAACCATGATGCCTTGCGGCGTGACCTGAATTCCCATTGATAGCTTCCGTGTGAATGAATTGAAAAGAAGGCCTGCAAATTACGCTTTCGGCTTGCCGTTGATCGACAGCCACTGCAGAAACTTCAACGCCGCTGCCACGATCTCATCGTCGTGTGTATCGGGCGTAAATTTGACCAGCACAGATGCAGTTGTCACCAGCGATGTTGCGGCGGCAAGAATGTTGACCCAGTTTTCCGTGATCCAGCTCATGCTGTGCCTTTCAAAAGTCGTTCGAGTTTTGCGAAGCCAGAACGCACTTGCCAGACTTCGCCATTGATCTTGATTTCTGCGATGCGGTCAATGCGGAAGTCTCGAAGAGAGACAACGCGATTGAGCCCCTGTCGTGTCTTCTGATGCGGTGGAAGCCACTGCAACAGTTGGTCTTTTGTGATCAGTCGTCCGGTTTCGATGTCGCGATACTGATCGACGCGCGATTGAATTTTGATGTCCAGGTAGTAACTGACTCGCCCCCAAGCATTGACATGCTTAATCAGCGGACAGTCGTCCAGTTTTTCGCCCCACTGCCGCATCTTCGCTTTGAAGTCTGCAGGCTTGCCTTCACGGATTCGCTGACTGTTCACCACTCGCGAGTATCGGAAATTAATCGAACCTGCAGCCGTGACAACCTTCAGGACTCGACCGTGAAACGGGTTACATGTCTTCCTCATTTCTGGTTCGACGACGGCCCGCAACGAAATGAACGTGCATTCCTCCGTCTTTTTCAGCCGATTGATCAACTGTGTGTTTGTCAGCTTGAGCATCAAAGCGAGTGATGCAGTCATGACTGATCGCGTGGCAAGAGGAACTCATGGCAAAAAAAACAGCGGACCCATTGCGTGTGTCAATCAGCGTGAGTTTCACCCGCCGCGAGGCTCTGGCCCTCAAGCGACTTGGCAACCGCAACGGATCTCGAAGTCAGCAGGTACGCCAATGCCTGGACCTGAAGAAGCTCGCGGCAAAGATTGCTGAAGCAGACCGCATCGCGAGCGAATAGACTTGCCAGCAATGATTGCCACGCGATAGACTCCCCGCAATCGATCGATGTGCGGAGCATCCTCCCGCGCTGGACTGTCACCGCAAGGAAGCCACGACAATCCAAAGTTACTCCCCCGGAAAGCCGGTCATGCGTCGAACCATGCCCGGCTTTCTTTTTGCGCCGCGCTCCGCACGAAAGAAAGTGTGTCAGAGTTATCGGTTGTTCCCAATGCTCCTGGGACGCTGCGATGCGCTGGGAAGGACCCGAACCCCCACCCCCTCGCGCGACATATGGCGCGGCGACGCAGGCCTAAAGCGTGCAATTCGATGGCGCGCGGATGCGGAATCATAATCCGCGGGTCGGGGGTTCAAGTCCCTCCGCCGCTACTGGTGTTTTGTATAGATGTGATGTCGGGGGATAAGTAAATGCGTTGCATTCAATGGTTCGGATGTGTTGCCGTTGCGTTCGCCCTGCTGTCTGGTTGTGGGGAATCGCGTGAAGAAAAGGCAGAGCGAATCAATGCCGAGATGAAGGCAGAGATGCAGAAGATCATGCCCGGGGCCGCGAAGATGGTGGGCCAGATTCAGAAGCAGATCGACTGGAAGAAGCGGCACGGCATCTCCACTGAGAGAGGCAGTGAGCTGTGTCAACGTTGGCTGGAAGCTCACCCAGATAAAGATGTCCAGGACTTCTGGAAATACGCTGTGACAGTGACACCTGATGATTTGGAAACAATGTTACCAGAATCGAGGCAGCCGTGAAAAAACAGCGGAGACAAACTGACGCACAGATCGACGCGGTGCTTGATGAGTATCTTGAGCCGCTGCTTGAAATGCACGATGACGAATCGATTCGCATAGCTCGTTATCTGGCTCTGAAGTTGTCCGTGCTTCAGGTTGCAATTGAAAAGGTTCACGCAGACGTTGCTCAACTCGCTGCTTGCTTTGAACGTATTGAGAAGCGTCTGTCATAGCTCACAGTCCTGAATTTTTGAGCGAAGTTTTCAACGGCTATCAAAGCAAAGTGTACTAACCACTTGCGGTTCGTGTAAGATGGGAGCATGGACATGACCAACGACATTGATGTACTAACGCGAAAGCATCTTTCCGAATTTGTACCGTCGAGAATCGACGAGCTTGGTCTAACGAAGGCCGGGGTCGCCAGAGCGTTAGGCGAGCATGATTCAAAATCGGAAAAGTGTGCCAAGGTCTTCACACTCCGTCTGTAGCCTATTGCATTGAACTGGCTGAAATACTCGAGTGCGAACTCAATGACTTCACTCCGCCAGAACTCAGGAAGCGAAGCGAACGACGACGATTGCAAGCCGCCTCGTGAAATTTAGAAAATTTTATATCGCTGGTATTGCACAGCGTTAGAAAATTTTATAGTCTCCCTCCCGTCGCGATGACTGGGGGTGAATGTTACCTGCGTAAGCCCACTGATTCGTGACAGGATCAGTGGGCTTTTTTCGTTGGTGTTTTGAGAGTCTCCAACGAACGGAAGCATAGTACCGGAGACGGAAGCCCGCTGATTCAATGCCAGGTTGGAGGGTGCCAAATCGTGCGATAGCGGGTGGCATTCGGTCGGTTCGATCCGGCCCCTGGCTCTGATATCGCGTTGGCTGCGTCGGTCAACGCTTCAGCCCCTGCAGTGTCTCAGCCCTGCGGTGTCTCAGTTCACTGCAGGGCTTTTGAATCATTTCTATACCCCTAGGGCTGGCTCTGGAGGTTTATCGCTAAGGGTCAAACTCGTTTCCGCCCGAAGCAAATTCCGCACTGGCAACGCGGCCTGAAGATAATTGGACGAGAGCAACCAGCCCGCCATAACGAGCCGACCAGTGCCAAGGTCTGAGGTACTGATCAGTGAAAACACACAGATCGCTTTTCGGTGGAATCGACGGCTAAAAGGAGTCCGCGTTGTGAACGAATCAAACGCAAACGGAATTTGTCACGGATTAGGAGAAATCACGTTTTCCCCCATTCCTGTCGCGTGCATCTTCCGCATTCTGAGTCCTGACCGCACTATTCGCTCAGCAACAATTCAGCAGCGAACGTGCGAAAAAATCAGTCAGGAAACATCAGTCAGCTCTGCGCGTGGCAAGGTATGGTGAACTTACCATCCCCACCCGTAAGCGGAGCCTCTGACAATGATCGCTGCCACACGCCCGTCCAAACTGGACTCCCGCATGAGCAGTCAACCAACAACCTCCGTCGTGATCAATCTGCCCGACAGACTTGTGGATGGCGTCATGCAATTTCTGGCCACACTCAATCCGCATTCGCTTCCGTATCCGGAATCAAGCTCAACGACGGCACCGCGTCCGCCTGCAGTAAAGCCACTTCCGCGCACGACACAAGAACCCACTATCACAGTACAGCCGCAAACGTTTTTGTCGTTCTACGAAGAGTTTTGTTCGAAGGCGTTTCTGAAGAGCTCCGCGCCGCATCGGCGCGAAATGTTGGCAGCGATTCGGAACTTTCAGGAGTATTTGGGCGCGCGGAGTATAGATCCGCGCGCCCAAATTCAGGCCGTCAGCAATTCTCCGGAAATACTCACGGAATACATGGTCTTTCTGCGGAACAAAACTCGCGGCGGATCTGTCCAGCGAGTCGGCCGAGCACTCGACATGATTCACTCGCTGATGTCATTGGCTCGCGAACGCAATCTCGTCACGACTATTCCGGACAAAATACGCCGCGAAGCTATTCGTTCCGAGGGCACTCCGCCAACGCGATTCAGCGACGAAGTTCAAGGGCTGTTCGTTTCGCTCGAAGAATACAAGCAGCTCCGCAGCGTCTCTTTGAACTTCAAAGGCTCATTCACGTCAGTGTCCAAGCTGCGACCATGCGACGTGATGCCGTTGGTTTTGGATTTTTCAGCGTACGCTGGAGCGCGAACGAACGATGCGTTTCCGTTCGACAAAATACAGACGCGGCCAGGCCTGCTCTGGGAAAAACTACTCACGGAAACTGCATGTCCATTGCTGCCAGATCTGCATTGCTGCGCTGGATGGCTATGGATGATGGTTCACAAGACTCAACACCACGACGTGTCTCACAATCGCAATCCGAGCGTGCTGATACCGCTGTCCACGCAGCTGCGGCGCAGATCGAACGATTGCGGGGACTTCATGCGGCAAAAATAATACCGTGGGAATTGATCTGTCGCGGTGCCGCCCCGAAAAGTGCAAAACGATGTTTTGCAAACACCTTCGACGCGATCAAAGCCGAATGCGGTTACGACGATCGATCTCGTTATTTTGCTGGCAAGCCATTGATCAGGCTGAGCGAAGGCAAGACTCTGGACAAGATAAAAATTCTCCACGACGACGGACGCACAACGCTCGAAGAAGTTGCGTTCTGCAACTTGCGAAAGACAGCAGCAAACATCTGGGAAGAACACGTTTCAGCATCCGCTGCAACATACATGCTGAAACACTCCGTGGCAGCGCAGGATGGTGTTTCAGAGACCACTCGCAAGCACTACATACAGAAACTTGCCGTTCTGAAATCGATCGTTCCGGCAATCGAAACCTTGCCAATCTGGTAAGTCCAGTCGGAGGTAACTCCGCATGAACATGATTTGTGGAATCGTGTTGTGTCTCATCGCAATCGTTTGCCGTGAGGCGGCAAAGTAACCCAACCAAAGGAGTGAAGAGGATGCTAGTTTTATCACGGAAAGTTGGGCAATCACTGCTCATCGGCGAAGTCGTCGTGACGCCCACGCGGATCGGTCGCGACACGGTTCGGATAGGGATTCAAGCCCCATTTTGAAATGAAAATTTATCGTGCCGAACTGATAGGCACCAATGAAGAATTTCTGAGACCTGAAGAACGCAAACACGCAGGAATTCTTTCGCGGCTGCGAAACATGCCCGCAGAAAAACGGCAAGAGATCATTGCGGCAATCGTCCGCACTTTCTGCGGCAAGTCTGAGGCCATCGCAACGGCCACAGAATGCGAACGCTACACACTCACACTCCACACTAAGGATTCAGCGTGGCCACAGCTCAAAAAGAACAAACAAAATTGGTCAAATCAATTAACGATTTGGTCAGTCCATTCGGTTGGATGTGCGACGTGCATGGACGTCGCGGAATCAATGCCCTGCAGACAGCGGAAAAAGATTTGCTCAGATCGATCGTTTATCATTTGAGCAAGCCAAAGGCATCGATCGGCAATCCTCGGTCAATTCCGATATGTCTCTGGCAACTGCTGTTGCTGCCACCAGCTGCGGCTCAATCGTTTCCCGATCGCAGCATGAACGACGCCAAAGCCTTCTCGGTCATGCTGCTGAGTTCAACGGCTCGATTTTATTTCTGGCGGAATCTGGGCGGCGAAACGTTCACGGAGACAGCATTGTCCGAACTGGTATCGGAGTCTCTACAGACGCTGCCGTCGTATGTCGAGACATGCTATGGCGGGGTGTTCGTCGAACGCATTGAATCGAAGTTTTCGATTTGGTTCGGTCGCAAGGCCGGAAAGCCGCCAGCGATTTCAGGATTACAGATTGTGCAGGCCGTTCGTCAATTGTTCGAAATCAAGAACCCGTAAACAGGAGTCACGCGCATGAATTCGACAACCGAAACCATCCGCGACAAAATCCGCAAGCTGCTGCGTGTTGTCGAATGCGACTCAGCCAGCGAAGCGGAGAAATCCGCCGCGCTGTATCAAGCGTCTCGGCTATCGCAAAAACATGCCATCGATCTCGACGCACTCGGCGGGGAAGCCAGTGATTTCGGATCTACAAAACTGGCCGACTTCGGCCAGCGATCCCCATCGTGGTGCCTCGCCGTGACGATTGTTTTGGCAAATCATTTTAACGTGCGGTGTTTTGTGAGTCGCACGCCATCGCCGCGCGGTGGCAGAGACGTCAGTTGGTATTGTTTCGGCTGCGCTCCATCGAGACAAATCGCGGTCTATGTCTGGACGTATCTGCGGCTTGAATTTTGCGAGCCCATCGCGATTTGAAACGTCGACATAAGAAAATCAATCTGCCGAGCTTCTTTATTTCGCTTGCCGCTGGAGTTTGCAAAAGACTCGACCAACTTGCAGGAAAAATCGACGACGCTGACAAGCTGGCCATGATCGTTGTCCGATTGGAATCGGAATTTGCAGCGTTCAGCGGATCGTTTGGAATGATCAAGCAGCCGAAAGTCACCGCTGACCATGCGGCGTACGAGCGCGGCAAGACGATTGAGATTAGACACGCGATCAGAGGCGAAGGACGAAAGGCCATCACGCAATGAGCATTGATCACACAAAGCTCTCCGCCATACTTGGCAGCGATCAAACAACAGAAGACACCACCTCCGCCGCAAAAATCGCAAACTATCTCTACGCTCGCCTGCGGCAGTCGAGCGGGCGATATGAGCGAAACGACATTGCGGCACTTCCGAATGGGTACCATGCCGTATCCGGCTTGACAGTGCAATTCACAACTCGCATCCATTTGAGCGAGGATTTATCCTCGCTGGCGACCATGACTGCGAGTGCGGAATTGACGGTCGAAATTTTGTGGACTCAGACACCGGAGTTCGTGTGCGAATTCCGGTTTGCGAATGCGAAATTCTTGAACTCAAACCAAATACCCTGCGAGACATTCGCCTCGCGGAAAGCGAAAAACGAATTTTCACAACAGATATTTAGCTTCGCACAGTCGACAAACGAAGGGATTCACAAGTGGCTGGCGATTGGATCAAACTGGAATGCACAACTCCAGACAAACCTGAAGTTGTGGCTATGGCGGCGTTTCTGAAAATCGACCAGGACGCCGTTGTTGGTAAGTGCCTAAGACTGTGGATCTGGGCAAATCAGCAAAGTGTCGATGGTAACGCACTAAACGTTACAGACTCGTTCTTAGACCGCCTGACTTACTGCCCCGGGTTCTCCTTGGCGCTCCGTCATGTGGGCTGGTTGGATGGCCGCGATAGCCGCCTTTCGATTCCCCACTTCGACCGACACAACGGACAGCCCGCAAAAACAAGGGCACTGACAAAAAGACCGTGTAGGAAAGACTCGTACCGCGACAGAATGTAACGCAACATGTTACCAGAGAAGAGAAGAGAAGAGAAGAGTAAACGCAACTCTATATCCGCTTCAGGCGATGACGTTGTCATTCCGGAATCGATGCAGAGCCCTGCCGTTTTGAAAGCTGCTGCGTTCTGGTTTCAACACCTGGACGTTGTGGCTCCGGAGAAAGTACCGATAGCCAACAGTCCGCAGCTGCAGGCGTTTTGGAATGATGCTCGCGAAGCGGGCCGGATGAATTTATCCGGCGTGTCGAGCATTGTTCGCGCGTGGCTGGGTGAATCTGAGGCCAGTCGAAGAACCAAAACAGAAAGGATCTGGAAAACGTGGATACAAGCCAACCTCGCACACTCGCGAAGAATCAAACGCAAACGCCTTTGAAGTGTTGTACGCTTCAATCGGTGGCGAAGAGTCTTAAAGAATTGAGCGAACCGCTGATGCGGCTGTGTTCTATGAAAAATCAGGTCAACCTGACTCCGCATCAACTGGAGACATGGGTGGCAGTTCTGTCCTGTTTCGATACTGACATCGTCAGTCGTGTCGTGCGAAATCGGATTATCCGAAGATCCGTTCCCCGATCTCGGCAAGATTACGCTGCGTTGTGAAGCATTGCGGAGGCGACGTGAAAACGTTGAAGGCCGATCTGATTCGATGAAGATCGGTGACAAGATGCTGGCAAAGATCGCCAGCACTTGAATTGAAAATTGCTTAGCACAAATGGTACGCGGATTCTTAGTCCGCGTACGCTCGGCATTGCTGAGCGGCATTCAATTATCAATTTCAAACGGCGTTGCTACCGCTTCAGCAACATGCCGTTGTTCAAACGCCGAAAGGTACAGCGTGGATAGAGATCCGAAGAACAATGAGGCAACGAGAGATCCGATCTTTCTGCTGCAAATAGCCAACAGGCAATGGACGCAAATACCGAGAGTGGGCTGGCCAGTGATGGTGAATCATGGCACGTAGATGATGAATCAATGCTTGATGATTGGGTTATGCCATTCATTGAGTGGGAACAGATGCCCCGGATCTTGTGGAGAATCAAGAGCGGCCGGGGTGGCTGCAAATGTCTGAGGAGATGTTTGAAGTCGCAGAGGGCATGACTAACGATCATGGCTGGCCGATGATCTATACGGAATGGCGAACAGAGTCAGTTTTTCTGACGCGAGAAGAGGGCGAACGCTACGCGAAAGCCAGATCGTACCGCTGGCCCAAGTGGCGAGTGTACTGCATTCCATGTGACGGTGAATTGGCTGTGCTTCTCAGCGAGTACCAGAAGAAAGCTGAAGCCGTCGTTTGAACGCCTGTACTTCGGGGCGGCGGTAGGCTATCAATTTCAAAGGCTGTGCCCTGCCTCCGGTACAGCACATTGTTCTAAGGGCGTGGTGAAAATATGGCTGATAATTGTTTACCAGAAGACGTGAATGGTGGCCGAGTGTGCCGAAACGCGGGGCCAAGTATCCATCGGTGACAAGTGATATGGTTGCGACTGAAGATCGGCGCTGATCCAGTTGGCAGTGAATCTGCGTGACACGCTTCTGGATTTGTGGCACTGTTTGATGAGCATGATCCTGTTGCAAACGCGGCGATTAGATTTTGATGAATTCGTGGGCGGCGTGGAGTTGGTGAACCCGCGCGAGTACGTTGGGGATTGATGTGATGAATCAGCCGCGTTGTCTCGGTGGGTGTCCCGCCAATACGGAACCACATTGTCGCTCAATGGCGCGGCTGATCTTTGTCCTGAGAACGCTGCCGTTAAAACGCGGCGCGTTCAGTATTGCATTTTCTGACGGCTGATTCGCCGTCGTTTTCAACAACTTGATAGGTGGCTTATGGCACATTTGAATCGTGCGATCTTGGAACACGTGGAAGACGGAATCGTCATCATCCAGGATGGTGAGTAATACAAGCTGGATGGATGCGATTTTGAATCTAGCGACGGCGACAGGATCGCATTCATGGTTTGCAGCGGCAGTGCTGAGGCTTGTGGAAAGTCAGATCGACTGGGCGACGAAAGGTATTGATATGACTAACGATTCAATCGCGAACCCTGAGACGTTGACGCCTCAGGTTGAAGCCGTTGTTCTACGCTCCGTCACCAGACGGCGTGGCGATGCGACGATCAGAGCAACGTGGCCGGATGGCTTGCGGATGATGTTCGGCGTCATACCGCAAGTGGTGGGACCAACTGCAGGAGTATTGCAGGCTGAACAAACTCGAAGACAAGGCATGCCCATTGAGGTCTGTAGCGAACCGTGGATTGGATACGGCGGGCTGAAGTGGTGCCGTGGGAAGACTTCAAGAGCAATTGGACATCGAGGGGGCTGGCCGATCGTGGACTGAGTTCAAGTTTCGCATGCCGAACAAGATTGAATCGAACTGCATGAAATCAATTTTCGTGGATGCGTAGAACAATTATTAGTCTGAGCGCAGGATATCAACGCTGCGTGGATGCTGGTTTTCAAGGAAATCAGATGCTAGTTGATGATTACAAACGTGCAATTCGAGCAAAAACTATTCCAAAGACGTTCGAAGCGTATTGGCCGCATGTTGTTGACTTTCTCCGGTTTTGCAAACGCGGCGACGTGTGGCGCAGGCCGGAAGAACTCGGAGATCCTGAATGACGGCGTTTCTGACGATGCTTGCGGTCAAGAGAAACGTTGCAGCCTCGACTCAAAATCAGGCACTGGCTGCATTGTTGTTTCTGCACAAATTCATCGTTAAACGTCCGCTTCATAATGTCGATGCGGTCAGAGCAAAAAGCCAAAGCACTACCTGTCGTGATGTCGCGTGATGAAGTTCGAACCGTTCTGAATAATCTTCGTGGCGTGTATCTGCCGCAGGCGCAACTAATGTACGGTTGCGGTTTTAAGGCTGGATGAGTGCATGTCGCTACGAATTAAGGACATCGACTTTGCAATGGGAAGAATTCATTTGTGGACAACGAAGGGAAGCAAGGCAAGGCTTGTTCCACTTCCGAACGTGCTGATTGAGCCGCTACAGAATCAAATTGCCTGTGTTCGACGGCTACGTCTCCGACGCGAAACGGCGTTGCTCGGGTACCGCTTCCGAACGCCTTCGCTAGAAAATCCAAACAGGCAGAAAGAATTTAGCTGGTATTTTCTGTTTGCATCGCGACGCTCAGCACATGCCCAGAGACTGGACGACTCAGCAGATATCATCAGGACGAATCCAACATCGGGCGCGAGATTAAGCGAGCTGCTGCCAGAGCCGGCATCACAAAGCGAGTCACGCCGCATACATTTCGCCACAGTTTTGCGACGCATTTGCTGCAGGCAGGAACGGACCTGAAAACCATTCAGGAACTGATGGGACACACAGATATCCGCACGACGGAAATTTATCTGCATGTGCAAGTTGCAAGCGTAGCGGCAACCTGTCAGCCCGTGCAGACATTGATTTGAACGTTAGCCCCGCGCGACAACAGTTCGTTGTTCGAGGACCAGCGTACCGGATAGCTCACGAAGTCGTCAATATCAGCGCTTGCGTCTGGGAGCTTTGGATTTGATACGTGTATTCGTCTGGACGCAAGCCAGATCCGCAGGCCGTGATTTCAACGACGATGGTTGTCGTTCCTCCAGATTTTGAAATCGACGCGATGGTTCCGGAAATTTCGCTGGGCTGCGGATTTGGGCGCGCTCCGAAGTCCAGGTAGTCAACTCCGATGACAGTGAGTTTTTCGTACAGCCTCTGTGGCATCATCGACGAGGATTGCGATCTGCGTTGCAGACCGTACCTTGTAATCGTCGCCAAGCGTGGCGTAGATGGTGCCACCCACAATGCGACTCTGCACGGTGATGCGCGTTCCAGCCAAGCGATTGCGGTCGCGTTGACGGTTGTTTGGACGGCCAACAGTGTGGCCTGTTCGGCGTCTCCAGATCCTCCAGTGGAAGCGCCTTGAGCTAGTTTTGCGACGCTACCAGCAGCGGCTGCGGTTCGGCCGGTGTCATTGGAAACCATCGCCAGCAGAAGGGCAGCGGTGTTCAGTTCCGCTACTTCCGGCGTGACAGTCGCAACTTCGCCATCAGTACCAGCAAACGTGCGTTTTCCAATGCCAACGGGTCGAACCGAGGAACAGAATAATCGTATGGTCTCCAGTGATACTGCAGACTTTGTCACAGAAACTATGTACTGAGGTTTTCGCGTTCGTTCGTTCCGTGACGGCCCCAGTAATTCCTGTCGCTTCAGTGTCAGGATCAGCAACCGTAAACACTTTTTTGTAAGCGTCAGTCGGTGGGCAATCCTGAAAATACTGCGGTTTGCGTCGTCGTGCGAACTCCTCGACCGTTTCCGGATGCGGACAGAGATGCAATGTCAGTAGTGTCCAGCACCTGATTAAACAGTCGAATGTCATCCAGCCGACCAGCAACACGTTCACTAGCACCTAACGGTAGCGTTTGCGCTAATCTTCCGTTGCCTGTACCCCCGAACGCTGCAGTGCTTGCATACGTGCTGTCAGCAACCTTGTTCACGTAAATGCGGATTGTACTGCCACCAGTTACAACAATGTGATTCAGACGTTTGTCGTGACGTGATTGCGCAAACCTATCGACCGTCGTGTATACGCCTGCTTTTCCGGCGTTGATGTAAAGTGCTGCTGGACCTGTTGCTGGAGTACCAAAGATCGCTCGATACCCAGTGGTAGATGTTGGCTTAATCCACGCTGAAATTGACCAACTTGCGAGCGAAGACACCGCCCCCATTTGCACCCAATCGTTGGGTCCATCAAATCCAATGCTCTGACACCACCATTGTTCGTGTCGACAACCCAATTACTCGACCCGCCAGTCATTGCAAAATTAGTCAGCGTACCATTGTTGCTGCCAGCCAAGTCATGCAGCGTTGTGGTGCCATCGCCAGATGTATCGTGATGGAACCCAGGCTGCGACCGGAGATTTTCCGTTAACCGCTGGAGTCCATGCCGATGACGGAAAATTGTGGGCGTTGATAATCACTCGGTCACATACTCCATAAGGTAGCCACGGAAGCTCATTCCGTGGCTTTGCAAATCGGGCGTCATCACGTGCTTCGGCCACACTGTCAGATCGTAGTCTTCGTCCGCTTCAGCAGCGTCCATGAGTTCTTGGCGACGTGCTGCTGGTAGCGTGATCTTGTCTTTCGTCGCCACGAATGCCGCGATCAATGCGGTCTCAGCAACGTGAGTACAGCCCCTGCCTGCTGCTTAATCAGAATGCCGCCGACTTGGATAATCGTTGACGGGTTTTTTCTGTCTCGGGGAACTGCAACCGAACCTGCTGCTGATATGCGGTTTCGCTCTGAGCAAGCAGTGTGTTCAGTTCCAGTTTGACCGGGTGTTAAGTCGTACCAAATGTGCCGACTGGCAAGCACTTCCGCTGGCACTGGCGTGATGTCTGCAAACTCATCGACCGACTGTAATTCATAACGATGGTCGATAGGTGGTGGATCATTCCCAACCCTTGTAGTATTTATGATCCGGTTTCCGCCGACGATTGTACCGCCATCAACACGCGGCCGTGCCGCGTTGAAATTGATGATTGCAGACGTTGACGCCAATTTGATTACGAATCGGTCTACTGCCTGATCGATTCAGTTACTACGTTCAGGGTCATGACTTCGCTTTCTCTAAGTTAAGTTGCCGTGATTGTGATTGTCGCTACCAATTCCTTGCCGTCGCTTCCTTGATCGATATCCATTGCGAACAAGTCCCCCTTACACCGATGGAGAACCGCTGATTGCTCCACCTGTGCTACATTTGCACCCGTTGCGATTGACGCCACGGATGACAAAACCGAAGTCAATGCTCCGTTGAAAGATTCACGGTATTCAAGTCAACCTGTACCGCTGCTGCCGATGGCTCATTTGCAGGATCGCAGACGATCGAAACCCCGTGATTGTTCCGCGGACGGAACACGACACACGCCCTTTTAGTTCCAGCGGCTATCCGGCTTGACCGTTGCCGGACAACGCCACCTGAATCGTAGGTCGATTTAACAGACATCGTTCCGACGCCAGCCGATGACCGCAACGCAGCAGCATCTGCGAGAGCCAGCAGACCACGCCAAAACTCGTTGTCGTCAATACTGCAATCGCCGTCAGATCGCTGTCAATGAGCTGAGCATCCGTAATGCCGTAGCCTGAAAGCGTTTGTAGGCTTGCTGCTCAATGATACCGTCCCAAACTACTTGCTACCAGCCCCGATTGCAGTCCTTGCCGCCGCCGCATCGGCCAACGCAAGCAACGCCCCTGCCGAATAACGGCGCGGTCGTCGATAACACTGCGATCGCTGTCAGGTCAGAGTCAAATGGCTGTACGCAGCAGCGGCAACACACCGATGTCGCATAGCCTGACAGATCCCGATCCGCCGGGTTTGTGCCCGTTGTAAATCCAATCGAGTCTTAACCTGTGCCGCTGTCTACGCCAGCCACTGGTTGACCAACCCGGCAGGCAGAAACCGATCGTATTGCCGCCGGTCAATGTTTACGACTGATTGTATGACTTGATCAGACATCGGATTTCCAAAACACAAAGCGGGCAGCGGATCAACAATCCGCAGGTCGCGGACTACTCAACCGCTGCTATTTTTTGACTGATTTAAAATACTGCATCCAAACTCATCGGCTGTCAATGTCGCTGCAAAATACTGTTGTTCGTGTTTCCAGTCGATCAACACGATCGAGCACTTTCGAAGTCGCGAGCTGGCACAATGTCGGGGTCTTTTTCAGGCGCGAGGTTGTGCCAACCGAATAGCGTTCATGGATTTCCGTTTCCTGTGTCGTACCCTTATTCTCCGCCGGTGAGCGACCGGTGCGGCCTGCGATTTCCAAGAAGTTGTCCGATCGTCAGTCACGTCTGCACCCGTGTATCGGAGCCGTATTGGCTCAAACGCATAATCCATCGAACTGACCCACGCCGGGAACCCACGGATTCAGCCCGCTAAAAATTCCTCACCGCATTTTGCGAGTGGAATCGATACACCAGCCTGAGGACGCCATTGTAGATAACACCGGGATTGATGGCGGGACGGTTCCGTGCGATCTCTTTGCCAGGATTTGTGTCACCTAAGCCCGGCGTCAGCAGCTGGTTTTTCATCGGCTCAAAATCATGTCCCGCATTGCCGAGTCAATCATCATCTGCCCGCCACGCCGGGAATCGAGTCGGGACGACTGGCGTTGTCGTCCGGCATCGCGGATATGAAAGCCAGGTTGAGGCGGTGCCCACTGGCGACGATCCGAATTGCAGATCGGTACCCCCACATTGTGCCGTGGTGTGCGGTATGGTCGCAACTCAAAATCGCACGCGTGAACTCCAGGAAAGCGATGCGAAATTACATGCGTCCGCAGCAAGCTGGATGATCCGTCGGTGCGAATCGCTGAGTATCAATGGAGAGCAGAACCGCTAGAAACGCTCGTCACGCTTCGCTGAAAGGTATTACCACGTCAGCAACGGCGGCTGGTGTGCGGGGCGGAGCCAATGTCGGTGTCAACACTGGATGGGTTCGCGCGGTCGCTGGGCGTAGTAAATATACCAACGCTGTACACCATGCCCCGTTGGCAGACCCATTAGGATCATTCCACTTTTGCAGATCGTTCGATTGCAACCGCAGATCGGCGGTTTTCGTTCCGGCGGAAGAACGAAACCATGCTGGTTGGATTGGCTCCTGATTTCCGTAAAGATTTTCCGAAAAGTACCAATTGCCGAGATAGATACCGCGGGAATCGCAGCGAGTTTTCTTTTCTCGAAAACGTGCGGCAAGTGTGTGGCGTAAATCATTTCTTTGCGACCGGGCCCGGTGGTAAGTGCCTGCATTGTCGCCGTTTTCGTCCGCTGCCATCCACTGTCTCTGCGAAGTGCCACTGCGTTCCTGACGTAACAAATCTGCGAGGGGCTGGTTTCCGCTTGCAAGTGACTATCATCCATATTCCCCCACGAATTCAAAACGCGATCTCAGGCGACAGAACGCCGTTTGCATCTTCCCCTTCGGATCAGGTCGCCGATCGTTGCATCATAGTCCGTGCTGTCTCCAGATGATTAACTCGCGGGCACTCCGGAAGCGTGACCCGTGAACCACGGTGGGCAATCACCCACAATGACGGAGGTTGGTGTTACTTGAAAAGTATCTACCGATCGTACAGACCATCGGATCCTCATCGCCCTCTGCTTACCGCTCCAGTAGGTCCACACAGAACTATGTGCGGACTCCGGTTTTTGAACAGGTTTGGATGATTCGCCGGAGCAGTCGATGCAACTTTATCGACCCGCTTGGCGGGGCTTTCGACGTAATGCTGATCACAGATCGTCTGCAGGATCTTTGAGTTCCGCATGGGTATTCTGATAATTTTTTGCCGGTCATGCGTCTCGTTGTAGTCGAGCGACTTCGAGCGCTGGGCTTTGTGATTGCACGTTATTTTGTGGCTCAGACGTCTCTGATGCCGCGCAGCTGGAATATGATCGTGAGTTCTAGAGCTGCCGAACCGCTTGCGGGTTGTCAACGCGGGTGACGCTGGCGCGATCGCGCGTCGCCCCTTTTGCCACCAGGCCAGACGGCGTTCATAAAACGATTTTCATCGACCCAGATTTGCGGGGTTTGTGCTGCGTCGCTACATTACTCGTACCTCCGACGGCGTGGAAGACTAAACGGTAGGTGGCTGACGATAACGGGCACCATGTAACCGTCCTCGTTTTTATATTTTTCGATAGTGCGAGATACGCTGGAAATGCGGTTGTTCCTCACTGCCGCTCTGCCAAAATCGGATTCAACGAACTGCGCGCAACGTCAGTAGTTTGAAAAGAAAAGAAAGCGGCAGGCGCACAATCAACTGATGGATGAAAACAAAAATTGTCAGATTTTTAGAAGTTTTTTATAAGCAATGCACCGTGATATATCTGCCCAGTCAAACTCCACGGCCCCGAATAGGGCTCCACACTACTGATGCCCCCGATCTCTCAAAGCGGGTCCGGGGCATGTCTTAGTCTGTGACAACCATCGTCGAGATATGATCGGACGATGGTGGGCACAAAACCACGCAGTTGGAAGCCATAACACTCTTCGGTAAAAGTCGCGAGACCAACTCCGGCGGTAGAGTCAAAACGGTTTTGAAAGCGCGCTGCCTTTCTTCACGCAGCATCGCTCGGGACCAGCAGCCGAGGTCGCCTCCGCAACAACAATTTTCTCGTCTTCCAAAAAGACCGCTCTGGCCTAAGCCCCGATCAGGATCCGAGATCGGAACGTTCATTGCACTAAATCGGGTCGCAACTGAAAAGCCGATTAGGGCGCGACATTCCCCGTCCGAATGAGTAGCGTCTCTTAGGACCATTTCGCTTACCAACAGCTCCGCTCCTCGACGCGCTCCCCGATGTGATTCTGTGCCATGCCCAATATCACGCGCCAAATCGTATGCTGCTTGATCCACTCGCCGAACCGCTCGGCTCCCCGTCTTTATGTGCCATGTCGGATCAGCCGGCACAGCTGTGCCAGCAACCAGCTGAGTCTTTGACCGCTATCATCATCGCCAATAACGTATTCACCGATACCAGTGACGCCCTGGCGGTGTTGGTGTGATTCCACAAATACCGACGCCTGCGCCGCTCGGTCATGAAGGCACGGGCTGCAATCCCATACACCACGCCACTCCCAGTGTAGATCTCAGCCTCAGCGCAATTCCCGGTCGGGATGCTGGCTCTGTAATCGTGCAGCAAAGCTTTTCCGTTACGATGCGTGGTGACGAATTTTAATTTATTGTGTCCTCACGCAGAATCCTGAGCGATTGAAACCAGGATCACTGCAATCGTACGCGACGTCTCCGCGGCAAGCGGTGCAAATGACGGGTTACGGATTTTTACCACTGTTCGTTGCTCCATTCTATTTCCGACCAGC
>JADJVC010000036.1 GCA_016710685.1 Flavobacteriales bacterium
TCCTACACGCGGACGAACAATACCTTCTGCAACCCGGACACCCCGAATGCCGTCGCGGTCACGCCGGGACAAGCCATGGTGTTTTCCTTCTGGGCGGCATCACCGAACGCCGCGCAGATCAGACCCGCCGTCTTCAACTCCACGGCGGGCACCTGATCTCGGGCATGTGCTTCCGACACGACGATCACACTGGAGCCGGGCGGGCGGCGTTGCAGCTTTGCCTTCACGGTTCCCGCCGGATGCACCTTGATCCAGCCGAAGTTCGACTACAGCGCCGTGTCGGCGACGGTGCGACGATCATCGTCACCGCCCCGCAGGTCGAGATCGCGACATTGAAACCAGCACGATCACCACCGGCGCCAGCGCCGTCACTCCGCGCCGCAGATGCCGGGTGTACAGGGGCCTGACCGGCACCCATGACGTGACGCTGATTTATGATGATCTGTCGGTGCAGACACTGACGGGGCAGGCCATCACACCCGGATGGTGGCCGGCCATGTCGCGGCCATGGCTGCGCAGCATGCAGGTCGCCTGACCGGAGAATACTGATCTGGCATTCCGGTTGTCCGCCCCTTATGTTCGGACAACCGTCCAAGACATAATCAAGAAATGCCAACTGGTCACCCCATCGAAACCTGATCGTCTTTGTCTGGGACAATTTCGGCCCGATGCACAACGACAGATGCGAGGCTGTCGCATGCTTCACCAAGAGGCGGGTCATCGGATTGAAATGTACCAGTCGAGCGACACCTATGATTGGGTCTCGAATGAGGCCGATGCCTTCGAACGACTTACCCTGATGCCGGGCAACCGGCGCGGGCAGCGACTTGCGATCTTGCGAGCAATGCTGCGCTCGCCGCAAGATCGGCAAGGCAGACTGGTTTCTGTGCCACTACGAGCGGCCTGAAATCTTCTTTGCAATGGCCCTGCGACTTTTCGGGCAGCGTGTTTTCACGATGGGATGCTCGAAGTTCGATGACCTTCCGCGTCGCGCATATCGAGAATACTTCAAGTCCTGGTGGATGAAGCCCTATTGCGGCGCGATCGGGTCCGGATACCGCTCGAAGGCCTATCTCGAATTCCAGGGTATCGCCGCGGGAAAAGTTCGCGGGGAATACAACACATTGTCGATCGATCGCATCATTTCGTTGGCAGGCACCGCACCCGCACCGGCCGGAATTCCATTTTCGGACCGCGATTTTACGATTGTGGCGCGCTTCGTCCCCAAGAAAAACCTGTTCATGGCGCCAGAGGCGTTCTCCATTTTCGCCGGGTCGGCACAAAGATCGCATTGGGAAGCAGAAGTGCGGCAGATTTCTGCGGATAGCGGGCAAAGAACGCCTCCTGCATGGATTGCGCCATAAACACATGCTGCAGCCGCGCCCAGCCCGCCGAACTGACGCGCCCGCCCATCGTGATTTGCCACCCCGCCGCGTGTTCTCCTACCACTCACTCCACCGAGGCCAGCTAGCAACATGTTCCCCGTTGCGCAGTAGGATTACGCGGGTTGGGGTGTAGTTGTTGGTCATATCATCACTCCCAAAATCAAGCCAAGCCAGAACGAAAGCCCCATAAGGAATCCGATCACTAGGCCGGAACCGTGAGGCTGTCGTTGTTCTTTCGGATTGTGTGGCATATTACACCCCCAGCACGGCAAACGCAATGCCGAAAATCAGCAGGCACACTAGCAACTCGTATGGGGTTGCCTGCATTAGTTGTCGGATGAAGTCACGCATTTAGTCCTCCTAGATTATGTCCTGCCACCCTACCTAAACCACGCCGCTTTGCCTGTCAATACCCCATGTGCTAAACTACCCAAAATCAACCCAAAAGGACACTCACATGCCTGCAATTACAGCCTCCGTCTTTAGCGACAACGGCAACAAAACCGTTACCGAAACCACGCTTAATGGCACCGATAGTTTCGTTTACACTCAAGGCGTTACCAAGTATCTTATCCTGCGCAACGCTACGGCAGGCGCGCTGTCGCCTATTATTGACGGAAACGGGGCTGTGAGCGAGTTTCTGCCCTGCGTTGGCAGTGTCGCCACGGCTTCGGGTTACGCTGTCGGATCGATTGCGGCGGGCGTGGTCAAGACGATCAACCTTGATTCGATCCGGTCCTATCTCAAGGGCGACATTGCGATCACGGGCGGCACTGGTCTAGTGGCGATTCTGGCTGCGGTCTAATGGCCTACGGTTCGGACCTTGGCCTTACCGCGTATCTGACAGCAACCGGGCGCACGTTGCCCGGCACAACCACGGCTGAGATAGCAAGGTTCTGGGGCAGTCTGTATGTAGACCAATTCGAGCAGTGCTATAGGGGCACGGCGTTGCAGTTCGACGCTTCGTTCCCGCGTGATCTGTGGACTACAGTTCCGCTTAATGTAGAGCATGCTGCATACGAGGCTGGTTATGCTTGGGCTAGCGGTGTGGTTATCTTCGGCGGTGGCGGCACTGCTGGTGGGCAGGTCACTAGCGAGGCGGTTGACACGCTGAAAGTTACCTACGCCGCGCCGCAAGATGGATGGGGCTATTGGGAATCCAATATGTTCATCCTGCCCGCTGCGTATGCGTTGCTGTTGCCGTTTATGAAGCACAAAGGCGGGTTCTATCCTTCCGCTCTGGTGGTGTAATGCCTAGCGCGCTAGTCCAACGGTTTCGCAATGACATTGCGCCTCGTTTGCTGGCGCGATTTTCCAATGATGGCGTTCAAGCGATTGCAAATGTGTATTTGCCCGGCGCTGGTCCACTTGATCCGCCTTCCAGTTCTCCGACTGCCACGCCGTTCAACTGTTCCGTGCGCGGTGTCTCGTCTTCGATTCTAACCGCCGATCCTAACCTAGTTGCGAGTGACTTGCAGGCGATTTGCGCTGCGATTGACTTCCAGCCTATAGTCGGGGGGCAGATTGAGATTAACGGATCGGTGCGCGCCGTTGTGAGGGTTGATGCAATTCCTGCCGCTGGTGATCCTGCGGCTTATCGGTTTTTCTTGAGGTGACATATGCCGCTAACTGTTGCAACTGTTGATGGGTTCATGACCAAGCCGGATGGTTCTGTCTTGTCAAATGGGGTGATTGTGTTCACGCTGTCTGGGGTTGCGGCTTCGGATAACTACATTATTAACTCACAGCCTGTAACGGTCGAGACTGGCGTGGATGGTTCATTTACTGTCGATCTTTTGCCAAACGCCGCTTACGAATACCCAACCAGCTATGACGTAACCGGGTACGAATACGACGATGTGACTCAAACAACGCGCAAGGGTTACTCCTTTGGTCGTATTCGTGTTCCTGATGCTGGTGGTGACATTCAGGATATGTTGCCAGTTCCTGATTACGGCAACTCAAATACGGTAACTGTGATCAAGGGTGACTCAATTTATTGGCAGGCTGTTTGGGTTGACGATATTGGTTTCCCGGTTGATCTTAGCGCTGCGACGATCACTTGCAGATTTATTCATTCAAATGGAACGATTGAGACTGCAATGATTGATGACACTGCCGCTGCTGATGGTAAATTCGTGATTGAGGATGACACCGCTGCGTTTGCAGTTGGAGAATACAAAGTTCGCATCACAGTGGTAAACGCCGGGATTACAAAAACGCAAATTGGAACGATGAAGGTTATCGCATGAGCGCTGTTGTATTCGCTGAAGGTCAGGCTGGGGCGATTGTTTTCTCTGGGGATGCTGTAAGGGTTGATGACGCTACGGCGGCGCAGGTCGAACTTGACCGCATTCAAACGAGTGCGGACAAGGCGGCGGCAGAGGTGGCGCGCGATGAGGCAGAGGCCGCGCGAGACGCCGCTCAACTTTCATCCGGGATTTATGCCGATACCACGGCAGGGCTGGCCGCAACCGTGAGTGGTGGCTATTTTTCGACGCCTAGCGGCGACAGTGATGAATACCTGATCTTGTATTTGAACTCTGCGGGAACGGCTGTTGAGGTTGAAACCTACCCAAGCGCGGCGGTGGTTCAGGATTTGCAAGACAGGGTGCCGCCCGAGTTTCTGGCGCGCCCGCTAGCGCCCGAAAGCGGCTTTGTCTGGGCGGTAACAGATGATGGCGGGCGTCCCGGTGTTGCCATGGACCTTGAGGGCGGCCTGCTGGCGAGGCTGCGCGCCGATGCAAATGTTCCCGTTTCCGCGATGGATAACGTCGAAACTGTTACGCCAGAAAGCGGATACCTCTGGTCAATCGTCGATGAAAACGACCGCCTGAGCATTGGCGTAAAAGATGACGGCAGCGTGTATATCGCCAAGCTGCATGCCGTGATCGTTGGTGCTGTGACCCTGCCAACTTCAACCGTTACATGTTACGGCGACAGCATGACGGCAGGCGCTGGGGGCGGCGGGACCACCATTGCCACAGCCATCGCAGCGGCGCTTCCAGATCGTGCGACGAATAACAGGGGCACGGGCGGGCAGAACAGCGCGGCAATCGCAACTCGACAAGGCGGGTTGCCGATGCAATGCACTGTGACCTCTGACCAGATCCCTGCCTCTGGCCCCGTCACCCTTACCGCGCGAAGCCAAACGCCGATCACCAATCAGGGGTCGGCTTCCTACACTGGCACCCTTGCAGGCGTGGCTGGAACCTTGTCGGCATCGACGGGTGATGGCGGCGCGACATATACTTACACCTTCACGCGGACAGATGCGGGATCAATCACCGCTTGCCCCGCCGCCACCCCGTTCATCTTCGATTATGACATTGCTGACCGGGCTGACGTGCTTGTCGTTTTGGTCTGGGCGCAATGATGTGCGCACCACACGTGCAAACGTGATTTCCACTCGCGATAATATTCTCGCGATGGCCGACCATCTGACCCCCGAGGTGAAGCGGTTTATGGTGCTGCCTGTCTTCAATGGTCGGGCAAAAGATATAGCCGATGGCGTTACCGCGTTTGAGCCGTCTGGGTCGGCAGCCTACATCAATATCCTCGCCGTCAATGATGAACTGTCCAGGACGTTCGGCAGCAATTTTTTGAGCGATGCCCGCGATTACATGGTGCGCTTCGCCATCCATGACGCGGGCTGACCCCAACTGCTGACGATCTTTCGGACATCGCGCTGGACTGCGTTCCGCGCCAACTGCTGGCCGACAACGTTCACGGGACGGCGGATTTTTACAACCAACTGGGCCTGTATCTGGCCCGACAGATCACAGCAAGGGCTGGTAAGATGGGCTATAAAAACATTCTCCCCAACAGTTTCATCGGGGCCGGGGCATCCTTTCCGAAGCTTTACAACGACGCCCGGATAACTGCCGGCACGTTGATGTTGTTGGACGGGGGCCACAGCCTGGGCGGTTTGTCGGACACTGTCGGCGGTGTCCAGCAAAATGTTGCATGGGACGTAGCCGCAGAAATGATCGGCTCCGGCACTGAAACGACGCTTTCCCCAACGCTGGCTTTGGCTGGCGCCGGGGTTGGTTTAGGCAAGGAACTTACGACCAAGGGCGGGCTGCACATTGCCGCACGGCAGACGGGGGCCATCGGCGCGGGTTATGGCTATACATTGACCCTCCCCGCGTTGATTGAGACCTATCTCATGGCAAATACCGGGCACCAGTATTTCTATTCCTTGTGGTATGAGATCACACGCAAGGGCGTTGGCCCGCTGACGGGTTCTGGATTTCCCCTGGTGTCGCTGGCGAATACCTCAGCATCGACTGCACACTTCTACAACCATTTTGGCTCGCAGGATCGCACGACAGAACTTGGCGCGCTTCGATACCCGCACAATGGCGTGACCAGTGGCGACGGGGCTTATAATAACGCGCTAGGAGCGGGCTACCAAAACCAAGGCCAGATCGGTCAGGTCGGCACCTGCACCGACCTTAGTGTCGAGCTGATGATGTGGGGAGCGCTTGGCTCTTGGGCGGGCACGCTTGTAGCCAACCCGACGCACATTCCGTCATGGGTTCTATACAGCTATTGCATTGAGGATTTGACGGTTTCAGGCCGCACCTATGCTCAGGCCAGCGCGGCTGACTATGCAGCCTATCAGGTGGCGATGGGTTCTGGCGGCAAGTTTGCAGGAGACGCATATACCGCGCCAGCGACTTTGGCTGGTGCATGACCGGCATGTGAGCGCAATCGCCACGCGGCAGGGCTATCACCCATAACCGCGCGGCTAACCAACCGACGATAGGACAATTGGCATGGCTACGACAACACAGGCACGGCGCGGGGTGATTCTGCAATGACCGCGATTCACAGGCTTCTGGCGGTCCGACGCCTTGAGATATTCATCGCGGGCATGACGTTTTTCTTTGGATGCTGGCTGCTGATGCCTGCGGTCTCCATGCGGCCTGACGTGGAGCCTACCACCGCAAAACCGCAATCCGGCCTCTGGGCGGCGATCCTGCGCGCTCTGGCGGCAATCCTTAGGAAGGGGTGAGGCTATGACAGGATGGGGCAAAGCACGGCTGGTCGTCTATCTCTCGGCGCTGTTCGCGGGCGTGACGTGGGAAAGCGGCGGTATTTTCAGCTTCGCCCCTGCTGGCGGCTATCGCTCAACCGTAGCCGAATTGCCCGGCACGGGAATACCCGTGCGAGAGGGGCATGTTGCGTTTGCTACAAACGGACGAAAGAGCGGCGAGGGTGCGGGCACAGGAACGGGCGTTCCGGTTTATAGAGATGGCATCTCATGGCTCACATATTCAGCGAATGTGGCAGTAACGGCGTAATGAATTGACCACAGAATCACAACTAGCCAAAGCATTTCGTAATGGAGCCGCGCTGATTACCAATCAAGCGCGGCTAAACCAATTGCGTGATGCTATTGCTAGGAATGATTATCAGGCTGTGTTAGCGGCTGTTGACATTACGGATTCGGCTTGGGATGAGTTTCGCGTATTGCTGACTCAGTCTTACGCAGAAGGGGCTATTTCTGAAATCGACGGGATGCCTTACCGTGATAGGCCAAGGTGGAATAGCGCGACTGGACAGGTCGAGCGATATGCTAGGGATGTAATCGGCGCGCACATCACTAGGATTGCAGAGGATACACGCGCTGCCGTTCGCGAGACTGTTGCGGACGGGATTGCGTTTGGACGTTCAACCAATCGGATTGCGCTGGATATTCTGGGCGGGCGCTCCGGGTCTGGCCGTGTCGGGGGAGTTATTGGACTAAACGCTGTTCAGGCACGTTGGGTCGCTAACATGCGGGCTAAGTTGGAGTTGAAGCCTGAATCCGCTTTGAGTTACGGGTTGCGGGATAAGCGGTTCGACAAGCTACTCACGGGCAGCAAAAAACTTACCGCTGCACAGATTGACAGGATAACGCAAGCCTATGCGGATAAGTTGCTTAGGTCGCGGGCGCTGACCATCGCTAGGACCGAACGCGGGGCTGCTACGAACAACGGCAGGCAAGAGGCGTGGAGGCAAGCTGCGGATAAGGCGGGATTACCATATCAAGCCATCCGCAAGACGTGGGTGCACTCGGCTAGAAAGATGGACCCTAGACCGTTCCACATTCAGGCCGGGCGCGAAAAGCTAACCGTGCAAGGGTTGAATACGCCGTTCAATATTGGCGGGTTTATGTGCTTGCATCCGCATGATGTGATGTTGCCTGCGGGGGAAGTTGTGAATTGCGGATGCACTTGCAAGTATAGCATAAACAGGCGGTGGCGTGATGACTAGCAGAGGCACAACGCGCGGGTTTCTAGCTAGCGTTTCTGCGTGGACAAGAGCCACCGAAGAACGCAGCAACGAAGCCTTTCTCACAGGGGGCGCTTGATTTCTACGATGCTCTTTCCGATGCAACACCAGTCCTAACCGGAAACCTGCGCAACTCACTTGTCGCAACGGTTGGCGGATCGACTACGACAGTAACGGGGCCGGGTCGTAACCCATCTGATAGTGCATATCGCGGCGGGGCGGAGCAGTCCATCGCTAATATCATGAATGCCAAGGTTGGTGATAGGATCAGCTATATGTATAGCGCAACTTAATTCCGCAGGCTGAAGTGCGGATTCACCGGGTTTGACTCGATAGGTAGGTTCTACTCGCAGGCCGGGCGATTCTGGGTCCAAACAGTCGGCGCTAGATACCGTTCAATCATGCGCGCGGCTGCAACTCGGCTAAGGATGAATATGAAATGACGCAAATCACAAACGCTGATGGTAAAATATGGGTTGCGCTGTCCAATCGCCTTGCCGCTTGGACTGAAACGCGGGTTATGCTACCTGACGTTGTTTTTCAGCCGGAAGCCGATGAATCTTATTTGATCGTGCAAGACGTTGGGCTTGAATCGGATATTCGACCGATCAATCAGGATTGCGGCGAAGTATTCTCCGGCTTGCTTAATGTCTCTGTGATGGCACCACTTGGATGGACATGGGCGCAACACAAGGGATTGGCTGGTCGGGTTGCAGACTTCCTTAGTGCCAGCGGGGTTCTAGGAGTATCAGGACGCGCGGGTAAAGTTCCAAACGCGCGCAAAGGTAATTGGTGCTGCTAGGCTAGATCAGTCTTGGAACCGTTGCGAGGTGCAAGCGGAATACAGGTGCTGGGGCTGATTTGTCATGAGTGTGCGAGTGGGTTATATTAACGTCAACTATCACAAAGGGCTGAAAAATGGCTGACAAAACTTTCGGGCGCGGACAGGCATTTGAAGTCTGCACCACTGCGCAAACTGATGACCTAGACTCGGCTGAATTTGAGGCGCTGACTTACACTCCGGTTTGCTGCTTGCAGGAAACGCCGGAACTGTCCAGTGCTGCGAACATCATTTCGGAAAACTGTATTTCCGGTGAGCGTATTCGTGGTGTCGGTGCGGATGAGGATTCCGACTTTGAAGTGACTTGGTTCTATGACGAAGACTGCGCCGGGCAGGATGCTTTGCGTGGTTTTGGTCTTGCTAAGGCGAGCACTGGCTATGCGGTGCGCAAGGTCTACGCGGACGCTGTTGCTGGCGTGACGACTCCGACTTACGTTTATGCGCGCGTGATCTTCTCGGGTTACACGGATTCGGGTATCGGGATTGACGATGTGCAGACGCAAATGGTTATGGGTTCTGTTATCCAAGGGCCTGTTACTGTCAAGCCGGAAGCGGTCTGATAAATAGCCGCGCGGGGCTTTATACCGCGCAACTAATTCAGGAGGGTGATTGAATGGACTTTTCGACTGCGATTGAATATGATCGCGTTTATCCGGTTGTGCTTAAGGGTATTGACGGCACTCCTAATGGCATCACGGTTAACGTGGTTAGCAAGGATGCCAAGCGCGTAGTTGAGGCGTTGCGTAAGGCGCAGGGCGATTATTGGGCTAAACTGGCGCAGGGTGAAAGTGACGTGCCTATGCCGGATATTGAGCGGATTACGCTAGTCCATTGCATTGACTCGTGGGATTGGGGCGAACATAGCTGGGCGCATGTGTCTGGTAGTGGCCCGGCGTCATTGGTTGATCGTGAGTTTCTGATTGACCATCCTAACTCCAAGTGGTTCAAGGATCAGATTGCGGCGGGAACCGCTAACCTTGCAAAATTTTTCGCATCCGTCGCAGAAGACTGCGCGGCGTGGATCGAAAAAGACGTAATGTGGAACACCCGGGCGGCGAGGATAACCTTAGCCGCGCGGAATACCTGCGTTCATGCGCAAGGGTGACAGGGTTCCAGATACGCGACCGCCTGCTAATTGCGTGGGTCTGATTCAATATTGCCAACAGCGCCCGCAGTTTTGTGGGCGTAATTGACAATCCGCTTACTATGTCAGTGATCGAGGAATGGCAGCGGCATACATATGTTGTGCTGGACCGTTGGGAGCGTGAGTGTATGTTCGCCATGGACCGCGCGTTAGACGTTCTTATTCGGATGTGCTACAATATCATGCGGCTAGAAAGCAAGTAAAAACGCTTGTCGGCGGCGGTAAAGATAAAGACTGGAAGCGCGCGTATGGCTG
>JADJVC010000037.1 GCA_016710685.1 Flavobacteriales bacterium
CGAAGGACCTCGATCCTGCGAACAATTCCAGAACGCGGAGAGGAGTGAACCGGCCTAACATCTTGTCCATGTTGGTTTGGTTTAGTGTTCAGGCGATCTCTTCCGGGAGACATTAGGATCAATGAATTCCTGCAGGTTTGGTAAAGAGAAGCCCCGCGTACGTAACGCGAGGCTCCTGCAGCTTGATCGCCGGTTCGGCCCTTGATACGACTGCCCCACGGTCGTATCTCCATCCTACCCGATGATGCAAACGTATGATCGCCGGATGACACTTGCAAATGTTAGTTGTAGTCGACTGGATTGTTTAGGTAGCCGTTCACGACCTTGGTATTGCTCAGACCCATGATAGCCCTTGATTTCCGGGATGTCTCTACCTGCCGCCTTCAACTGCCTGATGTAGTTGTACCTGAACAGGTGCGTACTAATGCCCTTATTGCCTACGGTAAGCGATCCATAGGCCACCATCTGACGGAGTGCACTGCGTAGGCGATCGGTAGAAGTGGGAGCGATCCTGTTGACCGAGGCTATCCATTTACGAAATTCGATCGGTAAGTTGACCGCTTCAAATGTGCGGATGGCGTTACCCTTCTCTGCCCGCATTTCGTAGTAACCCAGCGGGTTCAAGTACCACCTGTGGAGTTGCACGATCTCACCTTCTCGACATCCGGTTACCAACATGGTCTTGAACGCGATCCTGCAGTTGTTGGTATTGTTTGGCGATCGCCACCACTGCTTCGCATGCTTCCGTGATCTTCTCGTTCGATAGTTGTGCCATGATCGCCGGAGTGTTGGTTCGTTGGTACTGATCGCCGGGACCTGGGTACGGCGTAACCCTGCAAAGGAAAGCCCCCGATCGCCGAGGGACAAGCTCAGCGATTCGGGGGCCTTGGTGGCCTTACTTGGCCGTGGATCAGTTGAAGGCGGCTAGCTGGCTATCGCTCACATCGTCGCCTGCGGTGTTCACGAAGAAGGCGTATACCTTGGCCGTGGAAGCTACGATATCGGCGGGGCATGTGATCGTGTACGAGGCGGCAGACCTTTGCGTGGTGGTGGCGATGTACGCAACGGCAGAGCCATCTGCGTTTACTAGCATGACGTGCAATACGTCGGAGGCTGCTGCTCCCGGCTGCCCGCTGTTGTCGTCCCAGGTGGTATCGACGAGCTGGCCTGACGCTGATTCACGCACGAAGCTCGAAACACCCAAAAGGGTGCCTGGCGAACTTCAGGGCGTTTACGGTGATCGCCGCGATTGTGCCGTTGTCCGTGGTGGCCGTGGCAAAGTTCTCCTTCAGGAACGCGCCCATTGGTGGTGCCGTTTGATATCGAACGAAGCCAAGACGGATTCCTGGAGCACTTCACGCATGAGGAGGGTTCGAGGCCATGCGACGGCGGATCGCTTGCTGGCGGGGAGTTGGGGTTCGCCACCGAAAGGGGCTTGCTGCGCATCACCTTTACTTGCTTCCATACGCTGAAGATCATGCCTCCGGCCTGATTGATCGCCTGACCGATGATGGGGTTCTGTACTCTTGCCATTGTAGGGGGGTGTGTTGGTTAGGCCACGAAGGTATGACAAGATCGCGGGTTCCTGACACGTTGTCCTGTTTGGGGTGCTGGCCATGACCTGGGGAGGTACCGCAGGGGCATTGATCTCGAGTGTCCACTAAGCCGGCCTGACCGATTTGCCTGTTTCGAGCGGTAGGACATGACTAGGCGTTGGGTGGGACTGGGTCCAGTCCACCCGACGGTGCCTTAGACCAACTTTGCCGGGGCTCTGGCGCATTATCGACCGTCCACCTTCCGGGTAGTCCATGGGCTTGAAATTACGAGCCCTCAGCGCGCCGTGTGCATTCAACACGGCGCGCTGTGGGCCTGCTGGCGGACTGCGATCTATGGAAAGGCACTGATCAACCCGACCGCCAGCTCCGCAGATGACCGGCATTTGAATTGCGCAATGTGCGGCACCGATCCGCCTACCGGTCCGCCTACCACCAAGGAGTACCACCAAGGAGTACCTAGAAGCAAGTAGAGCGAAGCGGAGCGCGCAAGCCCACCCACCCCGGTAGGGGTGCTGGGGTGGCGGGGCTGCCGGGGCAGCCACCCCAGTGACGGGTGGGTGTATGATAGGTACCCGCGCGACCTTATGACGCCCCGGCATAAACCCGCGCGGGTACCGGATGAGGGCGCTTGGCTTGCCTAGTCGGCGCACTGGTTCGCGCGGCGATCTTCTCGCCGCGCCCCAGTGCGCCGCAGGCAAGACAAGTGACCGAATGCCGAATGGAGGAATGGGGCCCTTTTTTTGTGCATTTAACAAGGGGAAACACGCGTCACCTTCTTAGGTGCCGCATCTAAATGGACCGGGGACCAGCGCATGGGCCCAGCGGGTTCGGCGGGGCGGGGGGGTGTCTTAATCGTGTTACATTCCTTATCCGAAATGAACAACGGGGGCCTTGGCCCTTTGTTGCATGTTCGGCGCGAAACCCTTACGCACCGAACAGTATGCGTGAAAGTATCCACACAACATCGTCCCACGTGGCATCACCCCATAACCTCGCAGCCGCTAGCCCTATCATCAGGATCACCGTTGCCGCACTGCTCAATGCTCGCGCCGCTGGTTGCACTACTTCACCGGGCTTCGCTTGTATCGCCGCGTTCACCGATGGACCTACGAAAGGGATCCCGTCAATAGCACCCCTCAGAACACCGCGCCAAAGCTTACCGATCACCGTCCTTCCCGGCCCAAAGATCCCCGGCCTGCCGTCTGCCTTGTTGTTGTTGGTTTCCATCGCTGATGTGTGTGTTGGTTGATCGCCAAATATAGCCGCTCCTTCCGTTACGCCTCACAGCCTTGTCTCCGGTAGCCATGACCTGAATTTCCAGTCTCCTCGCCTGTTAGGTGCCTCGTACAATTGCCTCCGATCGCAAAGCTGCCCATCATGATCGCCGTAGTCCGCATGTATAAACCTTTCCAATGGGTACCAACATATACGCCGCCATTGTCCCTCCTCGATCAGCCAGTCCAGCTCAGTAGCCACGTCAATTCCATCGAACCGTACTAGATCTACCGCCCCACGTGTTCCCGCTCGGAACGTATGTAAAGACATCCCCGAACGCCTTTATCCTCTCCCATTCCACCGGCCTGTAACACGAGCCCCGACTCGGCACCAATGCGATCCCTGTTGCGTGGAAGTGCGTTAGCAATGGCCTGATATGGTACCGCTCGATCACCTCCCATATTGCGGGTTCTGGCCGTGTCTGATCGATTGCCCACTTGGTTGGCTCCGTGTAGATCGCTGGTTCCTTGCTCGTCATAGTCTCTCAATTGTGCCATGAGTAGCCGCCAAACGTATGGATAGTTCCGCTTAGTGATCGCTTGTGTCTGCAGCCTCGTCACACGTACTTCATGATCGAGTGATTCCCATTTGTGGCCGTTGTTGTTTAGTTCGCTGATCGCTTTGTGCAAGTCGTAGTCCGCTTCTATTTCGTTGGTGCTGATCGACCTGGGCCCTGTTACACTTCTACTACCGGACCATAACCGCCCACTGATCGTCCCGCTCTTCAATGCTTTGCCCAGGTACTTCGCTGCGTATGCCTTGGAACCGTTGTAACTCTTGCATTTCTCGATCTCGGTGGCTGGCCTGTTCCCTTTGGTTGTCATGTCTACGATCCCCGAATTCTCACAAGCCCTGATCCACGCATCCCTCACGCGCTGCTTATCCATGAAGGTGTTGACGATCGCGTGGAAATGGATCTCCCCGCGTTCCTGTAACTCCGCCGTCCATACGTAGTCCTTCAAGCCCATTCGATTCCTGCAGTATGTAAAGAACGGATCCAGAACCTTGTTCTTGATCGCCTTATGATCCGCGGTTGCCACACCGGGGAGCGTCAACGTTAGGAAGCCTTGCCGAAACTTCATGCTCTTGCCTTCACCGTACTTCACTTTCACGTTGCGCGATCTGATCCATAGCCATCCTACACCCTGCCAATACCTACCGATCACTCTTGCCCTGTTCCTGCGCTCTCGCTCCTCCGTTGTGGGCGGATTGATCCTTGGTTTGTTGCTCTTCGATCTCCGGCCTGATATGATCCAGTGAGCTGGTACTTGGTACGCTACTGCTCTCGATGGACTGATCGTCAAACCTTGGACGTTCTGATCGGGGAAACTGGGTTGCATTGGGGATCGTGCGTATGAATAATGGACTGTGTGACAAGCGCGCGCGCGCCTATGGGCGCACAGTGGGTACCCCGAAGCGCTATCCAGTAGCCCTCCATTTGGGCATGTAAGGCGTTTACGATCGCTACCGGGTCCGGATCCCCAGTGCCACCGATCGAGGGGCTTAGACGCGCTCTATTCATCACTTCAAGGAAGTACCACATTTCCCGGATCGACATTGTCATCTGTACCCGATCCTCCAAGTTACCACCGGTACCGCTGATCTGAAGTGTGGTACACTGGTCGAAAGGGTCGATCGTGCTGCTTGGTGTTGTTGGTTCTTTGGACATTGTGTGTTGTGAATTGGTGATCATGTGGTTTGTAGGCGTTCGATCGTAAGTAAGTCGGCAGGGTTCCACCTGCGGGATGGATTCTCCGGGCTGTCACATTCGATGTATACGTATCCGTTCACGATCTCGACTGACTCCACGGTTAGGATCTCCGCTTGAAGTATAATACGATCGCCCTTCCAGACTGTCTCGGCATGCGCTACGATCTCCGGGCCATACTTGGGTGTTGTGTCCATTGGTGTTGGTGTTGGTTAACGTGGTTTAACGGTACGATCGATCACCGACTGCACGAATGCTGGCGGGTAGATCGACCTGGTGTAAGGATCGCGAGCACCTTGGGTGCCGCCTTGATGCTGGCCTAGCGCTTTGCGCTTGGCGTAGGATCGTGCTTGCTTGTCGTGGTGGCAATGCCGGTTTCCGTTGTAACACTGTGGACGTGGCTCCCATCCATTTGGCCGCATAAGACGCGGAACATATTCGACCATAGGTCTGTTGGCTTGGCCTGCGATCACCGTACCTGCAGTACCATATGGTTCTCCTTGGCCGATCGCGCATGAATGGCTGATGACGTAACAGGCCGACCGGGTTCTCGATCATGTAATCGCACCCGAAGTGATCAACCCATTCCAACGTCTTCTGCACCAACTGATCGCCAATGTGGGCTGCTTGACTGATCGCTCGACCTTCTATCCCGTGGTACCATCCCCGCAATACTGTAACTCGTACAAGGCACACCGGCAACGCATCAGCGTAGGCACCACGGAAGATCACTGAACACCATATCGCGAAAGTCTCCCACATGATCGATCCCCTCGAATGGTTCTAGATCGCAGGAAAATACCGGGATGCCGTTCTGATCGCAAACCTTACCGAAGGACCTCGATCCTGCGAACAATTCCAGAACGCGGAGAGGAGTGAACCGGCCTAACATCTTGTCCATGTTGGTTTGGTTTAGTGTTCCGGGCGATCCTCGCCCGGGAGACATTTAGGATCAGCGAATTCCTGCAGGTTTGGTAAAGAGAAGCCCGCGTACGTAACGCGAGGCTCCTGCAGTTTGATCGCCGGGTTCGGCCCTTGATACGACTGTCTCACGGTCGTATCTCCATCCTACCCGATGATGCAAACGTATGATCGCCGGATGACACTTGCAAATGTTAGTTGTAGTCGACTGGATTGTTTAGGTAGCCGTTCACGACCTTGGTACTGCTCAGACCCATGATAGCCTTGATTTCCGGGATGTCTCTACCTGCCGCCTTCAACTGCCTGATGTAGTTGTACCTGAACAGGTGCGTACTAATGCCCTTATTGCCTACGGTAAGCGATCCATAGGCCACCATCTGACGGAATGCACTGCGTAGGCGATCGGTAGAAGTGGGAGCGATCCCCGTTGACCTGGAGGCTATCCATTTACGAAATTCGATCGGTAAGTTGACCGCTTCAAATGTGCGGATGGCGTTACCCTTCTCTGCCTGCATTTCGTAGTAACTCAGCGGGTTCAAGTACCACCTGTGGAGTTGCACGATCTCACCTTCTCGACATCCGGTTACCAACACGGTCTTGAACGCGATCCACTGCAGTTGTTGGTATTGTTTGGCGATCGCCACCACGCTTCGCATGCTTTCATATCTCTCGTTCGATAGTTGTGCCATCGCCGGAGTGTTGGTTCGTTGGTACTGATCGCCGGGACCTGGGTACGGCGTAACCCTGCAAAGGAAAGCCCCCGATCGCCGAGGGACAAGCTCAGCGATTCGGGGGCCTTGGTGGCCTTACTTGGCCGTGGATCAGTTGAAGGCGGCTAGCTGGCTATCGCTCACATCGTCGCCTGCGGTGTTCACGAAGAAGGCGTATACCTTGGCCGTGGAAGCTACGATATCGGCGGGGCATGCGACGTGTACGAGGCGGCAGACCTTGCGTGGTGGTGGCGATGTACGCAACGGCAGAGCCATCTGCGTTTACTAGCATGACGTCTGCAATACGTCGGAGGCTGCTGCTCCCGGCTGCCCGCTCGTTGTCGTCCCAGGTGGTATCGACGAGCTGGCCTGACGCTGATTCACACGAAGCTCGAAACACCCAAAAGGGTGCCTTTGGCGAACTTCAGGGCGTTTACGGCGACCGCCGGGATTGTGCCGTTGTCCGTGGTGGCTGTGGCAAGTTCTCCTTCAGGAACTGCGCCCATTGGGTGGTGCCGTTCTGATATCGAACGAAGCCAAGACGGATTCCCTGGAGCACTTCACGCATGAGGGAGGCGATCAAGGCCATGCGACGGCGGATCGCTTGCTGAGCTGGGGAGTTGGGGTTCGCCACCGAAAGGGGCTTGCTGCGCATCACCTTTACTTGCTTCCATACGCTGAAGATCATGCCTCCGGCCTGATTGATCGCCTGACCGATGATGGGGTTCTGTACTCTTGCCATTGTAGGGGGGTGTGTTGGTTAGGCCACGAAGGTATGACAAGATCGCCGGTTCCTGACACGTTGTCCTGTTTGGGGTGCTGGCCAGACCTGGGAGGTACCGCAGGGCATCGATCTCGAGTGTCCAATTGCCGGCCTGACCGATTTGCCTGTTTCGAGCGGTAGACATGACTAGGCGTTGGTGACTGGGTTCCAGTCCACCCGACGGTGCCTTTAGACCAACTTTGCCGGGGCTCTGGCGCATTATCGACCGTCCACCTTCCGGGTAGTCCATGGGCTTGAAATACAGAGCCCCTCAGCGCGCCGTGCATTCAACACGGCGCTGTAGCCCGCTGGCGGACTGCGATGGCGGAAAGGCACTGATCAACCCGACCGCCAGCTCCGCAGATGACCGGCATTTGAATTGCGCAATGTGCGGCACCGATCCGCCTACCGGTCCGCCTACCACCAAGGAGTACCACCAAGGAGTACCTAGAAGCAAGTAGAGCGAAGCGGAGCGCAAGCCCACCCACCCCGGTAGGGGTGCTGGAGTGGCGGGGCTGTTGGGCAGCCACCCCAGTGACGGGTGGGTAAAGGAGTGAAAGTACCCGCGCGACCTTTATGACGCCCCGCACGGGGCATAAACCCGCGCGGGTACCGGATGAGGGCGCTTGGCTTGCCTAGTCGGCGCACTGGTTCGCGCGGCGATCTTCTCGCCGCGCCCCAGTGCGCCGCAGGCAAGACAAGTGACCGAATGCCGAATGGAGGAATGGGGGCCCTTTTTGTGCATTTAACAAAAGGGGAGAAAACACGCGGCACCTTCTTAGGTGCCGGAACAAATGGGACCGGGGATTGAGCGCATGGGCCTGTGCGTCCGGCGGGGGCGGGGGTGTCTTAATCATGTTACATTCCTTGTTCGAACGAAACAACGGGGGCCTTGGTCCTGTTGCATTGTTCGGCGCGAAAAACCCTTACGCACTGAACAGTATGCGTGAAAGTATCCACACAACATCGTCCCACGTGGCATCACCCCATAACCTCGCAGCCGCTAGCCCTATCATCAGGATCACCGTTGCCGCACTGCTCAATGCTCGCGCCGCTGGTTGCACTACTTCACCGGGCTTCGCTTGTATCGCCGCGTTCACCGATGGACCTACGAAAGCGGATCCCGTCAATAGCACCCCTCAGAACACCGCGCCAAAGCTTACCGATCACCGTCCTTCCCGGCCCAAAGATCCCCGGCCTGCCGTCTGCCTTGTTGTTGTTGGTTTCCATCGCTGATGTGTGTGTTGGTTGATCGCCAAATATAGCCGCTTCTGTTACGACCTCAGAGCCTCGTCTCCGGTAGCCATGACCTGAATTTCCAGTCTCCTCGCCTGTTAGGTGCCCCGTACAATTGCCTCCGATCGGCAAAGCTGCCCATCAGCGACGCCGTAGTCCGCATGTATAAACCTTTCCAATGGGTACCAACATCTACGCCGCCATTGTCCCTCCTCGATCAGCCAGTCCAGCTCAGTAGCCACGTCAATTCCATCGAACCGTACTAGATCTACCGCCCCACGTGTTCCCGCTCGGAACGTATGTAAAGACATCCCCGAACGCCCCTTTATCCTCTCCCATTCCACCGGCCTGTAACACGAGCCCCGACTCGGCACCAATGCGATCCCTGTTGCGTGGAAGTGCGTTAGCAATGGCCTGATATGGTACCGCTCGATCACCTCCCATATTGCGGGTTCATGGCTGTCTGATCGATCGCCCACTTGGTTGGCTCCGTGTGATCGCTGGTTCCTTGCTCGCCATACTCTCAATTGTGCCACGAGTAGCCGCCAAACGTATGGATAGTTCCG
>JADJVC010000038.1 GCA_016710685.1 Flavobacteriales bacterium
TAAGCGACCCGCCGCTACCGGTGATTACCAGTGTAACACCAAGTAATCCAACTGATTGTGGTGCAGAAAACGGAACCATCAGCATTCTGGCTAATGCCGGAACCGGTGCTTTTCAATACAGCATCACCGGCGCGGCCGGACCATGGCAGAGCAGCCCGTCTTTTACGGGTTTAGCGCCGGGTAGTTACGAGGTTTGGGTGCGCAACGCGACGCCAACTTGTCCGGTCGATTGGGCATCTGCCATCCAATTAAGCGATCCACCGCTGCCGGTGATTAGCAGTGTAACGCCAACCAATCCAACTGATTGTGGTGCGGAAAACGGAACCATCAGCATTTTGGCTAATGCCGGAACGGGCGCTTTTCAATACAGCATCAGCGGCGCGGGCGGGCCGTGGCAAAGCAGTCCGTCTTTTACGGGGATTAGCGTCGGTAGCTACGAGGTTTGGCTGCGGAATGCGACGGCAACTTGTCCGGTAGAATGGGCTTCTGTCATCCAATTAAGCGACCCGCCGATGCCGGTGATTAGCAGCGTAACACCAAACAATCCAACTGATTGTGGTGCGGAAAACGGAACCATCAGCATTCTGGCTAATGCCGGAACTGGAACTTTTCAATACAGCATCAGTGGTGCGGCTGAGCCGTGGCAAACTTCAGCTTCGTTCACAGGTTTAGCGCCGGGTAGTTACGAGGTTTGGGTGCGCAACGCGACGGCAACTTGTCCGGTCGAATGGGCATCTGCCATCCAATTAAGCGACCCGCCGATGCCGGTGATTAGCAGCGTAACACCAAACAATCCAACTGATTGTGGTGCAGAAGACGGAACTATTAGTATTCTTGCTAATGCCGGAAATGGCACTTTTCAATACAGCATCAGTGGTGCGGCTGGGCCGTGGCAAACTTCAGCTTCGTTCACAGGTTTAGCGCCGGGTATTTACGAGGTTTGGGTGCGAAACGCGACGGCAACTTGCCCGATAGAGTGGGCTTCGGTAGTTCAACTAAGCGATCCACCGCTGCCGGTAATTATCAGTGTAACGCCCAGTAATCCAACCGATTGTGGCGCAGAAAACGGAACCATTGTCATTATTGCTAGTGCCGGAACTGGTACTTTTCAATACAGTATTAGCGGCGCGGCTGGCCCATGGCAAACTTCAGCTTCGTTCACAGGTTTAGCGCCGGGTAACTACGAGGTTTGGGTGCGCAATGCGACGGCAACTTGCCCGGTAGAATGGGCTTCGGTAGTTCAACTAAGCGACCCGCCGCTACCGGTGATTACCAGTGTAACACCAAGTAATCCAACTGATTGTGGTGCAGAAAACGGAACCATCAGCATTCTGGCTAATGCCGGAACCGGTGCTTTTCAATACAGCATCACCGGCGCGGCCGGACCATGGCAGAGCAGGCCGTCTTTACGGGTTTAGCGCCGGGTAGTTACGAGGTTTGGGTGCGCAACGCGACGCCAACTTGTCCGGTCGAATGGGCATCTGCCATCCAACTAAGCGATCCACCGGAACGGGCGCTTTTCAATACAGCATCAGCGGCGCGGGCGGGCCGTGGCAAAGCAGTCCGTCTTTTACGGGATTAGCGTCGGGTAGCTACGAGGTTTGGCTGCGGAATGCGACGGCAACTTGTCCGGTAGAATGGGCTTCTGCCATCCAATTAGCGACCCACCGCTACCAGTGATCAACAGCGTAACGCCAACCAATCCAACCGATTGTGGTGTACAAAACGGAACCATCAGCATTCTTGCTAGTGCAGGAACGGGCAATTTCCAATACAGCATCAGCGGTGCGGCAGGCCCTTGGCAGAGTAGTTCGTCATTTACAGGTTTAGCGCCGGGTAGCTACGAGGTTTGGGTGCGCAATGCGACGGCAACTTGTCCGGTGGAATGGGCATCTGCCATCCAATTAAGCGACCCACCGCTACCAGTGATCAACAGCGTAACGCCAACCCATCCAACCGATTGTGGTGTACAAAACGGAACCATCAGCATTTTTGCTAATGCCGGAACGGGCACTTTCCAATACAGCATCACAGCGGCGGCGCGGCCCTTGGCAGAGTAGTTCGTCGTTTACAGGATTAGCGCCAGGTAGTTACGAGGTTTGGGTGCGCAATGCGACGGGCACCTTGCCCGGTAGAATGGGCTTCGCCATCCATTGAGCGCCCGCCGATGCCGGTGATTGGTAGGTAACACCAACCAATCCAACTGATTGTGGTGCGGAAAACGGAACCATCAGCATTCTGGCTAATGCCGGAACTGGACTTTTCAATACAGCATCACCGGCGTGGCGGGGCCCTTGGCAAACTTCAGCTTCGTTCACAGGTTTAGCGCCGGGTAGTTACGAGGTTTGGGTGCGCAACGCGACGGCAACTTGTCCGGCCGAATGGGCATCTGCCATCCAATTAAGCGACCCACCGATACCGGTGATTAGCAGCGTAACGCCAAACAATCCAACCGATTGTGGCGCAGAAAACGGAACCATCAGCATTCTGGCTAATGCCGGAACGGGAACTTTTCAATACAGCATCACCGGCGCGGCGGGACCATGGCAGAGCAGCCCGTCTTTTACGGGTTTAGCGCCGGGTAGCTACGAGGTTTGGGTGCGGAATGCGACGGCAACTTGCCCGGTCGAATGGGCATCTGCCATCCAATTAAGCGACCCGCCGCTGCCGGTTATTAGCAGTGTAACGCCCAGTAATCCAACCGATTGTGGTGCGGAAAACGGCAGCATCAGCATTCTTGCTAATGCCGGAACGGGAACTTTTCAATACAGCATCACCGGCGCGGCGGGACCATGGCAGAGCAGCCCGTCTTTTACGGGTTTAGCGTCGGGTAGCTACGAGGTTTGGGTGCGGAATGCGACGGCAACTTGCCCGGTAGAATGGGCTTCTGCCATCCAATTAAGCGACCCACCGCTACCAGTGATCAACAGCGTAACGCCAACCCATCCAACCGATTGTGGTGTACAAAACGGAACCATCAGCATTTTTGCTAGTGCCGGAACTGGTACTTTTCAATACAGTATTAGCGGCGCGGCTGGACCATGGCAAACTACATCTTCATTCACTGGATTAGCGCCAGGTAACTACGAGGTTTGGGTGCGCAATGCGACGGCAACTTGCCCGGTAGAGTGGGCTTCGGTAGTTCAACTAAGCGATCCACCGCTGCCGGTGATCAGCAGCGTAACGTCAACCAATCCAACCGATTGTGGTGCAGAAAACGGAACCATCAACATTCTTGCAATGCCGGAACAGGCACATTCCAATACAGCATCAGCGGTTCTGGGGGCCGTGGCAAAGTAGTTCGTCATTTACGGGATTAGCGCCGGGTAGTTACGAGGTTTGGGTGCGCAACGCGACGGCAACTTGTCCGGTCGAATGGGCATCTGCCATCCAATTAAGCGACCCGCCGCTGCCGGTTATTAGCAGTGTAACGCCCAGTAATCCAACCGATTGTGGTGCGGAAAACGGCAGCATCAGCATTCTGGCTAATGCCGGAACGGGAACTTTTCAATACAGCATCAGCGGCGCGGCTGGCCCATGGCAAACTTCAGCTTCGTTCACAGGTTTAGCGCCGGGTAACTACGAGGTTTGGGTGCGCAACGCGACGGCAACTTGCCCGGTAGAGTGGGCTTCGGTAGTTCAACTAAGCGATCCACCACTGCCGGTGATCAGCAGCGTAACGCCAACCAATCCAACCGATTGTGGTGCAGAAGACGGAACCATCAGTATTCTTGCCAGCGCCGGAACAGGCACATTCCAATACAGCATCAGCGGTTCAAGTGGGCCGTGGCAAAGTAGTTCGTCATTTACAGGTTTAGCGCCGGGTAGCTACGAGGTTTGGGTGCGCAATGCGACGGCAACTTGTCCGGTCGAATGGGCATCTGCCATCCAATTAAGCGACCCGCCGCTGCCGGTTATTAGCAGTGTAAAAGCGATCCACCGCTGCCGGTGATCAGCAGCGTAACGTCAACCAATCCAACCGATTGTGGTGCAGAAGACGGAACCATCAACATTCTTGCTAATGCCGGAACAGGCACATTCCAATACAGCATCAGCGGTTCAAGTGGGCCGTGGCAGAGTAGTTCGGCATTTACAGGTTTAGCGCCGGGTAGCTACGAGGTTTGGGTGCGGAATGCGACGGCAACTTGCCCGGTGGAATGGGCATCTGCCATCCAATTAAGCGACCCACCGATACCGGTGATTAGCAGCGTAACGCCAAACAATCCAACCGATTGTGGCGCAGAAAACGGAACCATTGTCATTATTGCTAGTGCAGGAACGGGAACTTTCCAATACAGCATCAGCGGCGCGGCGGGCCCTTGGCAGAGTAGTTCGTCATTTACAGGATTAGCGCCAGGTAGTTACGAGGTTTGGGTGCGAAACGCGACGGCAACTTGTCCGGTCGAATGGGCATCTACTATAAACTTGAGCGATCCTCCGCTGTCGGTGATCAGCAGCGTAACACCAACTAATCCAACTGATTGTGGTGCGGAAGATGGCACCATCAGCATTCTGGCAAATGCCGGAACTGGTGCTTTTTCAATACAGCATCAGCGGCGCGGCTGGACCATGGCAAACTTCAGCTTCGTTCACTGGATTAGCACCAGGCAACTACGAGGTTTTGGGTGCGAAACGCGACGGCAACTTGTCCGGCCGAATGGGCATCTACTATAAACTTGAGCGATCCTCCGCTGCCGGAGATTACAGCGTAACGCTAACCAATCCAACTGATTGTGGTGCGGAAAACGGAACCATCAGCATTCTGGCTAATGCCGGAACTGGAACTTTTCAATACAGCATCAGCGG